>CAWDVE010000013.1:0-674457 GCA_963805625.1 uncultured Candidatus Rokubacteria bacterium | reverse complement strand
GTGTATGACCGCGTCTCCCCGCCGTGGGCGAGTCGCCGTCTCGGGCAGGTATTGGCGGCCGTGCGCCGACTGCCGGGCGAACCCCGTCGACGACCGCGATGCAGCTCCGGATGGTGGTCGCGTCGGGCCGACTCCTCGGGATGGCGATGCTCCCCTCCACCCGCCCCCGCCTGCTATCGCAGAAGTCTGGCGTGACGCCAGCGCGCATAGCCCCGACGCCCGGCAAGACCCGAGTCGTACCAGCCAGCGACGTCGGACGGGCTGCGCGAGGATGGATTTCCGATGAACAGACGGCGTGGCGAGGAGCGGGGCCCGCTTGACGACGGCGCCGTCTCCCCCGATGATCGAGCGCGCACGGTGATCCTCATCCCGGTAGCGGATCCGGATGGGGCCCGCCTCGCAGGACTGTTCGAGTTCTTGATGGCGAAGGCCCAGGTGAGCAGCGGGCCGGAGGCAGCGTGAGAGTCTGCCTGTACGCGCGGGTCAGCACCGAAGAACAGGTCGAGCGGTACGGTTCTCAGGTCACAGGTGACGGAGCTACGCGCCTGGGCCGCAAAACGGGGCGACGAGATCGTCGCGGAGTTCCTGGACGAGGGCGTGTCCGGTGCTCGACTCCACCGTCCGGCTCTTGCGCGTCTCCGAGAGGCTGTCCCCGTGCGGCGCCCACCCGCAGCGGGATGGAGACCGCTCCGGTAACCGGAAGCGCCGGTTAGCGGTGCCCGACCCGCGCCGGCTCGGATGGCGGTGCCTGTCCCCAGTGCCAAATCTGTAGCCTCTGGTCAACCTGACGCGGCCTCCGACCCAAGCCTGTAAGTGCCGGGTCGCGGCGCCCGGCACCTACGGAGCCACGCTCCATTGGCTAAGGGCCTGTCGAACTTAACAAATTCTGCCGACCTGCGGTGTCCGTGAGAGGTATGCATCTCTCTTGCAAGCTACAAAGAGTGTCTGGAAATAACAAGTAACCGGTAGTAGCGGGACCTTCCCCCGACAAGGGCAAACCCGTCGCGAGGCGGGGACGCAAAGCCACGGGCCAGGCCAGACGGCCTGGGAGCCGGGCTGCCGAAGGGAAGAGGTACTTAAGGGGAATGGCCTCCCGCTTTGGAGGGAGATGCCATGCCTGTCCTAGGGTCGTCCAGCCTGCTCCTATCATCGTTCCAGCGCTGGAGTTCGCGCTTCCGATCCCGTGGGCCGGCGATTTTGCTCGCGCTGGCCGCTGTCCTGGCGCCCGGGGTAGCCGGCGCTGGCCAGTTCCAGCTCTCGTGGGCCGACAATTCCGGAGGTGAGGCCGCGTTCCGAATCGAGCGCAAGACGGGCACGGCCGGCGCCTATGCGAGCTCGACCTCCAGAGCTGGAATCACCTCGTACGTCGACGCCAGCGCCCTCGAGGGCACCACCTACTGTTACCGGGTCCAGGCCTACAACGACACGAGCGTCTCGGCGTACTCGAATGAGGCCTGCGGGACCCTCGCCACGGGTCTCGTCGTCACGGTGAGCCTGGCCGGCACGGGAAAAGGCATGGTGAATAGCAGCCCGAGCGGGATCAGCTGCGGCACGGACTGCGTCGAGACCTACCCGAGCGGCGCCGTGGTGACGCTGTCCGCCAGCGCCGCGAGCGACTCGACGTTCGGCGGCTGGGGGGGGGGCGGCTGCGCCGGCACCGACCCCTGCACGCTCACCGGCAACGCGCCGGTCAGCGTCAGCGCGACCTTCGTTGCGGCACCCGTTGCGGCACCCTCCGCCTCCTACACGCTCTCCGCGGCCAAGTCCGGCCCCGGCACAGTGACCAGCGGCCCTGCGGGGATCGACTGCGGCTCCGACTGCTCGGAAAGCTACGCGAGCGGTACGGCCGTGACCCTGACGGCGACGCCCGTCAACGGCGCCAGGTTCGTCGGGTGGGGCGGAGCGTGCAGCGGCACGGGGACCTGTGCGCTGCAGATAACCGCGGCTACTTCCATCTCGGCCACCTTCTCGAAGGGCAGGGGAAGAAGTGAAGGTCCGGGACAGATCGTCTTGATGAAGACCCCCAGAGCATTCCCCTCCCGCCGACTCTGAATCAGATCCGCCAGCCGAGTGTGCAAGACATTGCACACTCGGCCTCCTCGAGCAAGCTGAGGCTCCCTTCGCTCCGTATGCAGGGCGATTCCGCTTCTATGAACGTGGAGCCCTTCTCGCACGACTCCAGTGCACGGTCTCACGGACGAGCGATCACTCACCGAGGGTCTGCCTGCGGCAGAGCGGTCCCCGTCGCTCCCCGTATCGGTGAGATTTCTCCTACAGCAGCGCGGTCATAGGACTAGGCCGTGGCCATCCGCGAGGAGGCTAGCCACTCACCAGGGAGACCTAGCACGGGCCTTGCTCTGTCCTTCCTCGCCACCGGGCGTGTGGTGCTCGTCGGACCGCAGTGCCCGAGTGGGAAAATGCGTGCATGGTACGCGACGGCGATGGGACGGCATGCTGGGATGAGCCGGTCTTTCGGTACCTCCTTGCTGTCGAGGCGGGGCGGGCTCGGCGGGTGGTGGGCACTCTGTTTGTCGTCGTCGTGGATGTCGGAGGTGGTGGCGTGGGAGCATCGACCGGCCGGACCCGGCGCCCGGGCGTCGAGGCGACGGGGCTCGCCCCGGCGCTGGCGCGTTGCCTCCGGGAGAGCGATCTCGTGGGATGGCACCGGGCGAACCGGAGGGCAGCCGCCCTTCTGGCCGAGACGGCCGTCGATCCCGAGACCGCCCGTCTGGTCGGGACCAAGGTGCTCCGGGCCCTTGGCGCTGCGCTGCCCGCCGAGCTCGCTCCCAGTCTGCGGGTGAGGGTCTACTGCCTCGGCGCATCGGGGGCTCGGGCCCGCTTCCACCCCCTGTTCGCGGCCCCCGGAGCTACCGAGACGACGAGGTCGGCGGTCAAGAGTCCCCGTCCAGCCGGGGCGGCAGCGGAGCGCGCCGGCGCAGCCGCGGGCGGGATGCCTACGAACACCTCCCTCGGGCCACGGACAGCCGAGGCGGCCGCGGTCTCGCGGCGCGCCCCGATCTGAGGATCATTCGCATGCTTCGACTCGGCGTCATCGGCTACGGCTACTGGGGCCCAAACCTGGTCCGGAACTTCCACGCTCAACCGGATTGCCAGGTCATTGCCATCTGCGATCAGAACCCGGGGGCGTTCGCGCGGGCCCAGGCTCACTACCCTGGCATCGCCACCACGGCCGACGCGGCGGAGGTGCTGACGGCCCCCGGTATCGACGCGGTGGCGATCGCGACGCCAGTCTCGAGCCACTACGCGCTCGCGCGTCAGGCGCTCGACCACGGCAAGCACGTCTTCGTGGAGAAGCCCTTCACGGCGACGGCGGCCGAGGCCGAGGACCTGATCGCGCGAGCCGACCGGGGCCGGCGGGTGATCATGGTGGACCACACATTCCTCTTCACGGGGACGGTGCGGAAGATCAAGCAGCTGGTGGACGAGGGCGCCCTGGGGCGCCTCTACTACTACGACTCGACCCGGGTCAACCTCGGTCTCTTTCAGCACGACGTCAACGTGATCTGGGATCTCGCGCCCCACGATTTCGCCATCATCGATCACGTGCTCGGCCTCCAGCCGGAGCAGGTGGTGGCGACTGGCCAGGCTCACCTGAACGGCCACGAGGACCTGGCTTATATCACGCTCTACTTCCCCAACGACGTCATCGCCCACGTGAACGTCAACTGGCTCTCCCCCATGAAGGTGCGCACGACCTTCCTCGGAGGGGACCGGAAGATGCTGGTGTGGAACGACCTCGAGCCCGCCGAGAAGCTGAAGGTCTACGACAAGGGGGTCGAGATCACGAGCCAGCAGGGGATCTACGACCTCCTGGTGAGCTACCGGAGCGGGGACATGTGGGCGCCCCGGATCGAGGAGGGCGAGGCGCTCCACCGGGAGACGCGCCATTTCCTCGACTGCATCGCGAACGGACGCCGGCCCCTGAGTGACGGCCGGAGCGGGCTGCGGGTCGTCCGGATGCTCGAGGCCGCTCAGCGATCGGTCGAGCGCCGTGGGGCCCCGATGGGGCTCGGGTCCAGTGGCCTCGCCACCGCGCGGCGCCGCATCGTCGCCGTCAAGGGCCGCCGTCGCGCCCAGCGGCACTCCCCCACGGCGGCAGTGCTGCCGTCAGCGCCGTGAGCCGCTCGGACGACGACCGGGGCCACCGAGAGGAGGCGCTGCCTCACGATGTGGCCAGGCGCCGCGGTGCCGGCGGGAGGATGCCCGCGGCACGCCCCCTCTTCGCCGCCGATGCATTCAGCCGCCTCGTCCTCCTCGAGCGCCGGCGGGCCGAGCGCTCGGGCCGGTCGTTCGGGATCCTCGTCCTGCGCGCTCCAGGATCCCTGGATCCGTCGGTCTCGCCGCTCGGCCGGATCGTCCGCGACACCGTGGATGCGGCCACGCGCGAGATCGACGTAGCGGGCTGGATCAGGCCGCCCTCGGTCCTCGGCGTTCTGCTCCCCGACCTGCCTCAGCGCGGACCATGGGCCGCCGTCGAGCGCGTCCGGGCCCGGGTTGAGCGGGCGCTCGGCCGACACCTTCCGGCCGGGCCGGCCGGGGAAACCGTCACGCTCGAGGGCCGTCTGTTCCCCGAGTCTGCGCCTGCCGAGGCCGCGGCGGTGGCCCCGGGGGCGAGCGGGTCGCCCGCTGGCAACCCCGGCAGCCTCGTGGAGCCGCTCCTCTACCCGGAGCTCGGGGAGCCGCGGGGGGCCCGCCGCCGGGCCGAGATGCTGAAGCGGGGCCTGGACCTCGTCGGGAGCGCGGCCCTCCTGGTGGCGCTGGCGCCGCTCGGGCTCCTGATCGCAGGGTTGGTCCGGCTGACGTCTCCTGGGCCCGTCCTGTTCCGGCAGGTGCGGGTCGGATACCGGAGCCGCCCCTTCACCTTCCTGAAGTTCCGGACGATGTTCGTGAACGCCGACGAGACCGTGCACCGCGAGTTCGTGAGCCGGTTCATCACGGACGGCCGGCATGCCACACCGCCCAACGGTGCGGGCCTGTTCAAGCTGGTGGGGGACCCGCGCGTCACGCCCATCGGACGCCTCCTCCGGAAGAGCAGCCTCGATGAGCTACCCCAGCTCTGGAACGTCCTCCGGGGTGAGATGTCGCTAGTCGGTCCACGCCCGCCGCTTCCGTACGAGCTCCAGGAGTATGCCCCCTGGCATCGCCGGCGGATCTTCGAGGCGCGGCCCGGCCTCACGGGGCTCTGGCAGGTCCGGGGGCGGAGCCGGACGACGTTCGACGAGATCGTGCGCCTCGACCTCCGCTACGCGCGGACGCAGTCGCTCTCGACCGATCTCGGGATTCTTCTGGCGACGCCGCGGGCGGTGATCTCCGGCACGGGCGCCCACTGAACGAGACGGCGGCACCGAGATGACGCCCCCGAGCGATGAGGGAGCCGGCCGCGCGGCGGTGGCGGCCAGGGGGCCGTCCCCCCCGGTGCCGGTGGCGATGCCGGCCGGAGTGGGGCCGATCCTCGGGGTGAGAGACGCGGCGTTCCTGGTCCTCGTGGGCCTGTCAGTCGCCTGGCTCTGGCAGCCGCTCAGCACCGTGATCGCGGTATCCCTTCGCTCCGGCCAGTACGAGCACTACTCCCACGTCGTCCTCATCCCCCTGGTTAGCGCCGTTCTAGTCTATCTCGACCGTGGCGCGATCTTCGCCCGTGTGGCCTACGCGCCCGGCGGGGGCGGGGTGCTGATGCTGGCCGGGGTCGCGCTGTCCTGGATCGCGCGGTCGGGTCCGGTCACCGACCCGGAGCAGATCTTCGTATCGCTGGCGATGCTGGCGCTCGTCCTGTTGTGCTCGGGGACGTTCCTGCTCTGCTACGGGGTGGATGCCCTCAAGGCGGCTGCCTTTCCGGTCGCCTTTCTCCTCTTCATGGTGCCGCTCCCCCCCTTCCTCCTGCACAGCACCATCGTCTCGCTCCAGAAGGCCTCGGCCGAGGTGACGTACGTGCTCTTCAACGTTGTCGGCGTCCCGGTGTACCGGGAGGGGTTCTTCTTCTGGCTCCCGGGGCTCGCCATCGAGGTGGCGGAGGAGTGCAGCGGCATCCGGTCGTTCCTGGCGCTCACGATCACCGGCGTACTGGCGGGCCACCTCCTCCTGCGCACCGGGTGGGCGCGGGGCACGCTGGCCCTGGCGATTCTGCCCATCGCCATCGTCAAGAACGCCGTCCGGATCGTCGTGCTATCCCTCCTCGCCATCCACGTCGACAAGAGCTTCATCACGGGCAGCGTCGTCCACAGCCGGGGCGGGATCCCGCTGTTCTTCGTCACCCTGCTCGTGGTGGGCGGCGTCGTGTGGCTCCTCCAGCGGGCCGAGGCGGGGAGGGCTGGCCGGGCCCGGGGGCAGGTGAAGGTGGGACGGGTCCGGGGGTGAGCGCCCATGGCCGGGGGAGCACCTCCCGGCGAGCCCGGGTGTGTGCGTGTGCCCTATGTGAAGAGACTTTCCCAATCCAGGGAGTCGACTGGCCAGTTCTCATGACGGTCCTTCCTCGGGATGTTTACAAAATCTCTAAAACTACAATAAATCAATTAGTTGACTTCATGAGAGACCATGGCAGCCTCGTTGCTAGATCATCGTTCACGGCTGAGCTATGACACCCGTTGCGGTCCACGCTCTCGACCCCCTTCAGGACCCCCGCTGGGACGACCTGACCAGAAGCCACGCTGCCGCCTCGGTGTTCCACACGCGGGGCTGGTTGGCCGCGCTCCGGCGCTCCTACGGTTACCAGCCGGTGGCGTACACCACGTCCCCTCCTGGGGGTCCCCTATGCGACGGGATGGTCTTCTGCCGGGTCGAGAGCTGGCTCACCGGGCGTCGCCTGGTGTCGCTCCCCTTCTCCGACCACTGTGCGCCCTTGGTCGATGGGCCGGCCCAGCTGGCCACGCTGGGCCAGTTCCTGCAAGGCCAGGCGCGTTCCCAGGGCTGGAAGTACGTCGAGATCCGCCCGAAGGCGGCGGGGGATGCGGGTATCCGGGACCTGGCGGGCCTGACGCGATCCCAGGCCTTCTATGCGCACACGCTGGACATTCGCCCGTGCCTGGGCGACCTGTTCCGGAGCTTCCACCGGGACTCGGTGCAGCGGCGGATCCGGCGGGCGGAGCGGGCGGGGCTAACCCACGACGTCGGGCGCACCGAGGCCCTCGTACGGAAGCTCTACGATCTTCTCGTGCTCACCCGCCGCCGCCATCGGCTGCCGCCCCAGCCGCTCGACTGGTTCCAGAACCTGGCCGCCGCTCTCGGCGACGCCCTCAGCATCCGGGTGGTGTCCCAGGGCGATCGACCCGTCGCGGGGATGCTGACCCTCCGCTTCGGGCGGGCGGTGGTCTACAAGTACGGCGGCTCCGACGCTCGCTTCCACCACCTCGGTGGCATGCCGCTCCTTCTTTGGCGGACGATCCAGGACGCCAAGGCCGACGGCGCACTCGAGCTGGACCTCGGTCGCACCGACTGCGACGACACCGGCCTGATCACCTTCAAGGAGCATTGGGGGGCCGTGCGATCCTCGCTGGCCTACTTCCGATGGTCGGCCGGTCCGCCGGAGCGGCGACGGCTCCCGGGCCTTGGCCGACGGCTCGCCGGCCGGCTCTTGACGCATCTGCCCGACGCGCTTCTCCGCGCGACCGGCGACCGCCTGTACCGCCACGTGGGGTGAGGATCGAACCGGTGCTCGAGCGCGCTCTGATCGACTACTACCGCTGCCCCGAGGAATTCGTGCGCCTCGGGCTGGCCAGCGACCTGTCCCCGGACGCCGGCTACTTCCGGTTCGGCCCGGAGACGGTCTGCTACGGCCAGACCTCCAGTGGGTCTCGCGCCCGGGTGCCGGTCAACGGGCTCTACGACACCCTGTCGGCGGTCACGACGGACGGCGGCGTCGTGCGCGTGCCCTTCGACCCGTCGGAGGTCATCGACAACCTGCGGCTCGAGCGTTACGCGAGCGATTTGGCGGGACCGGATGGCTTCCGCCCGAAGTCCTGGCAAGCCGCCGTGTATTACGGGCTGCGCGGGTTGATGCCATCCGGGCTGCGCCGGTCGCTCCAGCGGACGTACTTCCGCGACTGGAAGGCCCGGCCGTTCCCGCGCTGGCCCGTCGACGACACCGTCGAGCGGATCCTCGAGCGGCTCGTGCTCCTGGCTTTGCGCAGCCAGGGGATCTCCCGGCTGCCGTTCGTGTGGTTCTGGCCAGACGGCGCGCCGAGCGCCGTCATCCTCACCCACGACGTCGAGACCGCGGCGGGGCTCGCGGCCTGCGGCTGGCTGATGGATACGGACGAGGCCCACGGGATGCGGGCATCGTTCCAGCTCGTGCCCGAGGGCCGCTACGAGATCCCGCCGGGGGTTCTCGACGCGATCCGCCGTCGCGGGTTCGAGGTGAACATCCACGACCTGAACCACGACGGGCGCCTCTTCACCGACCGCGACGAGTTCCGGCGCCGGGCGCTCCGGATCAACGCGTACGCTCGGGAGTTTGGTGCCCGGGGGTTCCGGTCCGGGGTCCTTTACCGGCGGCCCGAATGGTACGACGCGCTCGAGATCGCCTACGACATGTCGGTGCCGAACGTGGGGCACCTCGAGGTCCAGCGCGGCGGCTGCTGCACGGTGATGCCGTACTTCATTGGCCGAATTGTCGAGCTGCCGTTGACGACGACCCAGGACTATTCGCTCTTCCACGTGCTCCACGACTTCTCCAACGAGGTCTGGCGCCAGCAGCTGAAAGCGGTCATGGCGCGTCACGGCCTGGCGAGCTTCCTCGTCCATCCCGACTACCTCGAGCCCGCCGGGGCCCGGCACGCATACCGCGCCTGGCTCGAGCACCTGGCCCGCCTCCGGGAGGCGGGGCGGTGCTGGATCGGCCTGCCCGGCGAGGTGGAGCGCTGGTGGCGGGCGCGGAGCCGGATGACCCTCGTCCGGGACGGCAACGGCTGGCGCGTCGAGGGCGAGGAGAGCGCGCGGGCCCGGGTCGCCTACGTGGAGCTCGGCGACGACGATGGGCTGGTCCACCGGGTCGAGCCGGCCGCGCCGGACCGGGCCGACACCCGCGCCGCGTGACGCTGGGGGATGACGTGGCGGCGACACTTCTTTCACACGCGGACCTCGACCCGGACGACGTGGAAGCTCCGCCTGGCGGTGCTCGCCCTCGTGGTCCTCGCGGCAGCGGCCACGCGCGGAGTCTGGACGGCCCAGCTCGGCCGGAGCCTGGTCTGCCCGGAGGAGGTCGCGCCGAGCGAGCTGATCCTGATGGAGAACTTCGATCCGGACTACCTTGTGTTCGAGCGCGCGGCGGCGCTCCAGGCCGCTGGGCTTGCCCCGAAGGCCCTGGTCCCGATTCAGGCATTGGGAGACACCGGAGGCCCCAATCTCGTGTCGAAGGGCATCGCGGAGGTGATGGCCCGCTACGCGCGGCTCGGCGCCTGGGAGGCCCTGCCGATCCGGGAAGTCGAGCCGATCACCCTCAACGCCGCGGCCCAGCTCCGGGACCATCTCATCGGGGAGCGCGTTGGATCAGTGATACTTGTGACACCCGGGTTCCGAAGCCGGCGCTCGGCCCTCACGTACCGGGCGGTGTTCGGGCCCGCTGGGATCCAGGTCCACTGCGTCCCCGTCTTCGGCCTGAAGACGCCCGAGAGCTGGAGCGAGACGTGGCACGGCGTCCAGGAAGTCTCCGAGGGCCTCATGAAGCTCCAGTACTACCGCTTCTACGTCCTCCCATTCAGAGCCTGAGCTCTTGAGCCGCCGCGATGCGCGTCTCCTTGCTCACCGGCGGTGACGATCCGAACTATGCCGTTCCGCTGGCCGCTGCGCTTGCGGACCGAGGAATCGCCGTTGAGTTCGTTGGGAATGACCAGATGGAGGGCGCAAGCGGTCTCCGACACGACAGGATCGAGTATCTCAACTTGCGCGGCAACCAAGATCCTACCGCTCAACTCCATACCAAGGTCGTTCGAGTCATACGCTACTACCAAAAACTGATTCAGCATGCGCACCGGACTCGATCAACGCTCTTCCACATACTGTGGCTCAACAAGTGGGAGCTCCTGGATCGAACCCTCATGAACGTCCTCTACAGGATCAAAGGAAAACGACTGATCCTCACCGTGCACAACGTGAATGCGCGGAAAAGAGACGGCCATGACGGCTGGCTGAACAGGATCACTCTACGGGCCATGTATTCCCTCATGGACCACCTTCTCGTCCACACCGAGCAGTCCAAACAGGAGCTGGTCACCGAGTTCGGCGTCTCTCCACGAAAGATCTCGGTGATCCCGTTCGGGTTGAACACATATGTTCCTGACACGCCACTGTCGAGGCAAGAAGCCAGAGCGTCCTATGGGCTGAACGAACACGAGAGGGTTCTTCTCTTCTTCGGTCAGATTGCTCCGTACAAGGGACTGGACATCCTGCTCGAAGCCCTGAAGATTCTTTCCCGGCAAGGCGAGAAGTATCGCCTCGTCGTCGCCGGTCGCGCGAAACTCGGGTCTATGAAGTACCGGAAGAATCTCGAGTCAGGTCTGCGTGAGCACGCCGAGCGCTCGCGGGTACTGATGCGGGACGGCTTCATCCCGGATGCCGAAGTACCGGTTCTGTTCAGAGCGGCTGATGCGCTCGTGCTTCCCTACAGGGCCATCTATCAGAGCGGCCCGTTGTCCCTCGCCTACCGGTTCGGCCTGCCGGTGATCGCGACGAGAGTGGGCTCGTTTGAGACCGAGGTCGTCGAGGGAGTCACGGGCGTTCTTGCCGAGCCCGAGAACCCTCAGGATGTCGCCCGGGCGATCCAACAGTACTTCGAAAGCGATCTATACCGTCACTTGGATGAGACCGGGCGTCGGATCAGACAGATCGGGCTCGAGAGGTATTCCTGGGACCAGATCGGCAAGACGATTGCCGGGACTTACGTGCGGGTTCAAGGAGGTGCCGTGAGCGCCGGAGAGAACGCCCTCGAGGCAGGATGAGGGCGCGCGAATTCCGGCCGACGTGCGACCGCGGGCCAGGGGCTACTGTACCATGCTCCAGCGCTGGGTCGCTGGTCGGGTCGGACGGAGAGGGAGGCATGAGATGTTGATTCGGGCGCGGGCTCCCTTGCGTCTCAGCTTCTGCGGCGGGGGGACGGACGTGCCGCCGTACTGCGACGAGCGTGGCGGCGTGGTCCTCAGCGCGACGATCAACCGCTATGCCACGGCCACGGTCGTCCCGAATGGGGAGCAGGTGACCGTCCGGAGCATCGATTACGACCAGAGCGTCAGCTACAGCATCGACGACCCGTTCGTCTACGACGGTCAGCTCGACCTGGCGAAGGGGATCATCGATCACTTCCGCCGCGAGAAGGCGCTCAATGGTGGGCTCGAGGTGGTCCTCCACAACGACGCCCCGCCCGGCTCGGGCCTGGGTTCGTCGTCGGCGGTGACGGTCGCGCTCGTGTCGGCGATTGCCGAGTGGCTGCGCCTCCCGGTCGACGCCTACCAGATCGCGGACCTCGCCTACCGGATCGAGCGCCTCGAGGTCGGGATCAAGGGGGGAAGCAGGACCAGTACGCGACGACGTTCGGCGGCTTCAACCTGATCGAGTTCCACCCGGGCGGGACGGTGCTAGTCGTCCCCCTCCGCCTCCGCCCGGAGACGATCTGGGAGCTGGAGCACAGCCTGGTCTTCGCGTACGTCGGCGAGGGGCACTTCTCGGACGACATCATCCGGAACCAGATGAAGAACTACGAGACGCGACGCGTCGAGAGCGTCCACGCGATGGACCGGCTGAAGGTCCTCACGCACGACATGAAGCGGGCGCTCCTGGTCGGCGACCTGCGGGAGCTGGGGGAGCTCCTCCACCTCGCCTGGGAGAGCAAGCGCCAGATGGCGAAGGGCATCACCAGCGCCCGGATCGACGAGCTGTACGAGCGCGCGATCCAGGCGGGGGCCCTCGGCGGCAAGATGAGCGGCGCGGGCGGGGGCGGCTTCATGTTCTTTCTCTGCGACCCGATGCGGCGCTATGCCGTGCAGGAGGCGCTCTTGAAGGCCGGCAGCCAGCTCGTCAACCTCACCTTCGTCGAGCCGGGGGTCCGGACATGGACGCTCAGGTGAGCCATCGCCGTGCGATCGAGACGATCTGGGACGAGCACCTGCGGGTGGCGATGGCCCTCCGTCCCTTGGCCGGGGACGTGGACCGCGTCGTGGCGACCATCGCCCGGTCGATGGCCGCCGGCGGCCGGCTCCTCGCGTGCGGGAACGGCGGCTCGGCCGCCGACGCCCAGCACATCGCGGCCGAGCTCACCGGGCGGTTCTTCCGCGATCGGCGACCGCTCCCGGCCATGGCCCTCCACGGGAACACGTCGTCGCTCACCGCGATCGGCAACGACTACGGCTACGACCACGTGTTCGCCCGGGAGGTGGCCGCTCACGGACGGCCGGGGGACGTCCTCCTCGCGCTCTCGACCAGCGGGAACAGCGAGAACGTGCTGCGCGCGATCGAGGCCGCACGGGAGACGCGGATGACGGTGATCGGGTTGACCGGCGAGAGCGGCGGCAAGATGCGTGACCTCTGCGACGTCTGCCTTTGCGTCCCATCGGCCTCGACGCCGCGGATCCAGGAGTGCCACATCCTCATCGGCCACACGATCTGCGAACTCCTCGAGCGGGTCCTGTGCTGACCGGCCAATCCATGGTGAAGCAGGCGGTCATCCTGGCCGGGGGGCTCGGGACCCGGCTCGGCGCCGCAACGCGCCACACCCCGAAGCCCCTCCTCGAGGTCGCCGGCCTGCCGTTCCTCGACCACGTGATCTGGAACACCGCGCGCCATGGGATCCGGCGGGTCCTGCTCCTGACCGGCCACCTCGCCCCGGCGTTCGAGGCCCATTACGGCGACGGCCGGGCCCACGGCGTTCATATCGAGTATGCCGTCGAGCCGGAGCCGCGCGGGACGGGCGGGGCCCTGGCTTTCGCCGCGGACCGCCTCGACGAGCGCTTCCTCCTGCTCAATGGCGACACCCTCTTCGACCTGAACTACCTCGACCTCGCGGCGCGGCTCGGCGACGGGGCGCTCGCGGTGGTCGCCCTGCGGCGGGTCGACGACGTCGCGCGCTACGGGGCAGCGCGGGTCCGCGGCGGTCGCGTCGAGGCGTTCGCCGAAAAGGGGGGCACCGGTCCCGGAGCGATCAACGGCGGCGTTTACGTCATGCGACGCGAGGCGGTCGAGCGGCTCCCGGCGGGACTATCCTCGCTCGAGCAGGACCTCCTGTCCGACCTGGCTGCCGACGGACGGCTCGCGGGCGCCAGCTACGACGGGTTCTTCGTCGACATCGGCGTCCCCGAGGCGCTCGGCGCCGCGCGGGCGTCGGTCGCCGCGTGGCGCGGGAAGCCCGCGCTCCTCCTCGATCGGGACGGGACCCTTAACGTCGACCGCGGCTGGGTCCACCGGCCCGAGGAGTTCGCCTGGATCGAGGGCGCCCGGGAGGCGATCCGGTGGGCGAACGACCGGGGGTTCCTCGTGCTCGTCATCACGAACCAGGCCGGCATCGCTCGTGGCTTCTACACCGAGGCGGACTTCCATGCCTTCACCGCCTGGATCGACGGGGAGCTCGCCGCGGCCGGCGCCCATGTCGACGCGACGTACCACTGCCCGCATCATCCGACCGAGGGCCATGGCGCATACCGCCGTCCGTGCCGCTGCCGGAAGCCGGCGCCGGCCCTCATCGAGCGCGCCCTCGCCGAGTGGGGGTTCGACCCCGCGCGCTCGGTCCTGGTCGGCGATGCCGCCCACGATCTTGAAGCGGCCGCGGCGGCCGGTATTCGCGGCGTCCACTTCGAGGGGGGCAGCCTGCTCGAATGCGTGCAGCACGCCTGCGCGGAGCCGGCGATGCTGGCGCTGGTGCCATGAAGGTCGCGCTCCTGACCGGTGGGAAGGACCACTCCTACCCACGCGGGCTCGTCCCCGAACTGGCGGCGCGGGGGGTGCGGCTCGCCGTCGTCGGCGACGACGAGCTGGCCGGATGCGAAGAGGTCCGGGGCGGTTCGGTCCGCGAGGCCCTTCGATGACTCCGCTCGTGTCCATCCTGATCCCCGCGTACAACGCCGAGGCGTGGATTTCCGACACGCTCAGGTCGGTGCTCGACCAGTCGTGGCCCCGGAAGGAGATCGTCGTCGTGGATGACGGGTCCACCGACGGGACGCTGGCGGTGGCCCGACGATTCGCCGCCACGGATGTGCTCGTGGTGACCCAGGAGAACCAGGGGGCGGCGGCGGCCCGGAACCGGGCCTTCTCCCTGTGTCAGGGTGACTACGTCCAGTGGCTGGACGCCGACGACCTCCTGTCCCCCGACAAGGTATCCCGGCAGATGGAGGCGCTCGAGGGAGGGTGTAGTGACCGGATGCTGCTCTCCTCGGGCTGGGGCTACTTCATGTACCGACCCCACCGCGCCACCTTCACGCCCACGGCGCTCTGGTGCGACCTGCCCCCGGTCGAATGGCTGATCCGGAAGCTCGGGCAGAACCTCCACATGCAAACGGCCACCTGGCTCGTGAGCCGGAAGCTGACCGACACCGCCGGGCCGTGGGACACGCGCCTCCTGGGCGACGACGACGGTGAGTACTTCTGTCGGGTCCTGCTGGCCAGCGACGGCATCCGCTTCGTGCCCGAGGGGCGAGTGTTCTACCGCATGTCGGGCTCCGGTCGGCTCAGCTACATTGGCCGATCCAGCCGGAAGATGGAGGCCCAGTTCGTCTCCATGCGGCTGCACATCGCGTACCTGCGGTCGCTCGAGGACAGCGAGCGGGTCCGAGCCGCGTGCGTGACGTACCTCCAGAACTGGCTTCTTCACTTCTACCCCGATCGGCTCGACATCGTGAAGGAGGTGGAGCAGCTGGCGACGGAACTCGGCGGGAGGCTGGAGACGCCCCGGTTGTCGTGGAAGTACGACTGGATCCGACGGCTCTTCGGCTGGAGCCTGGCCAAGCGAGCTCAGATCTACGTGCCACGGGCAAGATGGACGCTGGCCAGGTTCTGGGACAGGCTGCTATCTTGGCTCGAGCGGCCGACGGTCGGTGACCAAGGAGCCTTCCGCTTGGCTACTGACCGTTGGCGTGATGCGCGAGCGACCTCGCTCTCGCCGGCTTCCTCCCCACCCAATGCAAGGCCCTCGCGCACCCCGTTCCGGTCCACCCCTGATGGCCGTTAGAGTGCCGTCCGATCCGCGTATCGTGTTCATAGGAGAGAACCAGCCGTATGGTGCTGTGTGCGGCGGAGGACTGCGGACGCGTGTCACTCTCGATGCGCTACGGACCGTGGGCCGCGTGAGATTCCTGCCCATCACGCGTCGCCCTTGGAGCGCGGAGGCGGTGGCACACACGGCTCGCATCTTGGAGTTGGCGCCTACCGTGCGCTACGACGCCGGAGGCCCAGCGCAGGTTCTGACGCGCCTTCGGCGCAACCTCAGCCCGCGATGTATGGACACTGATGGATTCTGCATCCGCGACGTTGACCGACACGTTGTTGAGCAGGAACTCGCCCACGCCGACTTAGTGTGGATCCATCATCTCCGATGCGCCAACATGCTCGGCCGGTGGTGCTGGCCCCGAGGTGTGCTTGATGTTGATGATCTGCTCAGTCGCTTCGAGTCGGCGAAGGCCGTCGTGTCGAGGCGAGGCGAGCGCTTTCGTGCCCTCTGGCGCGCGTGGCAGTGGCGCCGGCGAGAGACGTTGCTCGATGAGCGCTTCCGCCATCTCATCGTCTGCAGCGAGGATGATCGCCGTTATCTACGTGCTCAGTCTCGCGTCCACGTCATCCCCAACACGTTCGACGATTCACACGTCATTGTTCGCCGCAATCCGACAGTGCCCCCCCGATTCGGTTTCATCGGGCACCTCGGATACCAACCGAATCGCGATGCCGTGGAATGGTTCGGCCGCTTCGTGTGGCCAGAGATCGAGCGCGTCTTGCCACATGCTGAGCTGCGCCTCATTGGCGACGAGAGCAGCGAGCTCTTGCGGACCCGCGGCTTACCCGGTGTCGCACTTGGTTACGTGGCCGACCCGACCGAAGAGATGGCAACCTGGACGGCAATGATCATCCCTGTCCGTTTCGGGGGGGGGACGAGAATCAAAATCAGCGAAGCATTTGTTCGTAGGATCCCGATCGTATCAACGCGACTAGGCGCATTTGGTTATGACGTGAAGGATGGTCGCGAGCTTCTCCTCGTGGACGATGCGGGGGAGTTCGCCCGCGCCTGCATCAGGATCTTCAAGGAACCTGGCTTGGCGGAGCGACTTACGGCAGCCGGGAGCGAGCTTTACAGAACACGATACTCGGTTGAGGCCGTTCGGCAGCGTCTCGTTGCAGTTGCTCGCGAGGCGCTCCATCAAGAAAGTGGGACATGCGCCAATTGACCGCTGATGTTGGACCGGTAATCCTTCGCGGCCGATGGACTGCACATGCTAGGTCCACGGTTGCGCCCTCCACGGTGCGGAGGTTAGCGGCAAGAGACAACAGGGTGATCCTCGGGCGGCCGTTCTTGGACTCTTGGTCTCTAGCTAAAGTTCGTCCCAGCGTGAAGACCTACAACCGATCCATGCTCCCGCTTACGGATGCCTTGGCCCCGAAGGAGGCCGCGCCGTGAGCCGCCTCCCACACGTGATCTACACGCCCGATCGGGGTCTCGGCTGGGGACCCAGGATCTGGCTCGACATGGCGCGGTCTCTCGTCGCAGGCCGCCAGTTGGTCTGGCGCTTGTTCGTCCGCGACTTCTCCGCCAAGTACCGGCAGTCTGTGCTCGGATACGTCTGGGCCCTCCTGCCGACCATCCTCATCGTGGGCTCGTTCGTCTACCTCCGCCGTGCCCAGGTCGTGCCGATCCCGGAGACCGATGTCCCGTACGGGGTCTACGTCCTGCTGGGCTTGGCGGTATGGCAGCTCTTCGCGGGCGGCCTCCTGGTCACGGCCCAGAGCCTCACCGCGGCCGGGAACTTCGTCACCAAGATCGACTTTGCGAGGGAGACGTTGGTCGTTGCGGCGTTCGGTCAAGCCGTTTTGGACTTCATGCTGCGCGCGCTGCTTGCCGGCGCCGCGTTGGCGTGGTTCGGAATTGCCCCGTCCTGGGCTGCCGTCCTGGTGCCCATGGCGCTTGTCCCGCTCGCGCTCATGACCCTCGGCTTCGGCTTTCTGCTCGCGCCGCTCAACGGCGTGTTCCGGGACACCGCCAACGCGGTGGTGTTGGTGACGACCTTCGGCATGTTCCTGGCCCCCGTCGTGTACCCACCGCCGACTCGCTGGCCTGCTACGTTGGTCAATTATCTCAACCCCGCGAGCCCGTTCATTATTGCCACTCGTGATCTGGTGTTCCGCGGGACCCTGAGCCACCCGGTCACACTCGTCCTTGCGAGCTGCATGGGCGTCATCATCTTCCTGCTAGCCTGGCGCGCGTTTCACGTCGCGATGCCGCGCATCATCGAGAGGGTGTAGCCGGTGACCGAGGACTTCGTCGTTCGGGTGGATGGCGTCTCCAAGCGCTTCTGCCGGAACCTGCGCCGTTCGATGTGGTACGGGGTACGGGACATCCTGCGGGATGTAGTCGGGCTTCGGTCGGCCAACGGAACACTCCGCGTCGACGAGTTCTGGGCCCTGGATAACGTGAACTTCGAGCTGCGGCGCGGGGAATGTCTGGGACTGGTCGGCGCCAATGGTGCCGGGAAGAGCACCCTCCTCAAGCTGCTCAACGGCATCATCCGGCCCGACCTGGGCACGATCCACATGCGCGGCCGCGTGGTGGCGCTCATCGAGATCGGTGCGGGGTTTCACCCGATGCTCACAGGACGCGAGAATGTCTATATCAACGGCGCCATCCTTGGTCTGACGACGGCCGAGATCAGGCGTCAGTTCGACGATATCGTGGCGTTCGCCGAGCTGGCCGAGTTCATCGACACGCCGGTCAAGTTCTACAGCTCCGGGATGTACGTCCGCCTCGGCTTTGCCGTGGCGGCCCACCTCCGACCTGACATCCTCCTGGTCGACGAGGTGTTGGCGGTCGGCGACATGGCGTTCCAGGCGAAGTGCCTCCAGCACGTGAGCCGTCTGTGCGAGTCCGGCTGCACCGTCATCCTCGTCAGTCACAACGAGGAGCTCGTCCGCCGGGTGTGCACGCGAGGCCTGCTGCTCGAGCGAGGCACTCTGGTCCTGTCGGGCGGCATCCACGACTGCTTTGCCGAGTACCGTCGGCGGCCTTCGGGCTGGATCCGTGAAGTGCTGCGCGCGGGGAATGGCCGCGTGACGATCACCGATGTGGAGTTTCTGGACGGCGAAGGCCGTTCCACGGCACGCTTCCGCTTGGGCGACGAGCTCAGGGTCCGCATCCATCTCGTGCCACGCGAGGCCGTCGACAGTCCCGTGGTGGAGTTGGGGTTCAACTCGGCGCACGGTGTGGTCGCCGCCTCTGCCAGGACGGGCACGCCTAGCGGGGAGGGTGGGTACGCGGGGTACCAGCTCGGACGGATCGAGAAGCCGACGATCGTCGAGGTGCGCTTCCCCTCCGTCTCACTGGCCCCTGGTGTGTATCGCATCACTGCACTCGTCTGTGGCTCCGACATGCTCGACATCTACGACTGGAGAAGAAACAATTGGGAGATCGAGGTGGAGAGCGACCGCTACATTCGAGGCATGGTCCACATGCCCTATGAGATGCGCGTGATCCGCCCGGACAGCGGAGCCTGAGGGACGCGACATGATCTGGCGAGAACGGCCGGTTGGGCTCGGGCTGGTAGGATGCGGCCAGATGGGCAGGATCCATGCGGCCGCGATCGTGGAGCAGAGACGCTCGCGACTGGTCGCGGTTCACGACAGCGACGCCACACGAGCGGCAAACCTTGCCGCTACCGTGCGTGGCGCGCGGGTGGCACCTTCCTATGAGGACCTCCTGGCGGATTCGGCGATCGAGGGGATTGTAATCGCCACACCGCACGACCGTCACTTCCCGCAAGTGCTCCAGGCATTCGAGGCTGGCAAGGACGTTCTCGTCGAAAAGCCCCTGGCCCTGTCGGCAGTGGAGAGCCGCACGCTCTGCGAGCGGGCGGTCGCTTGCGAGCGTCGCCTGCTCGTGGGCCATATCATGCGCTTCTGGCCGAATGTGCACCGCGCTCACCAGGCGATTGCGGCCGGTGCCATCGGCCCTGTGCGGCACGTCAGCCGGCGACGTCTCGTCTACCAGCGCGACGCCGGGCGGCCGTGGGCACACGACCCGGCTCAGGCGGGCGGATGGCTCCTTCACGGCAATTCGGTCCACGAGGTGGATGCGATCCTGTACATGACGGGTCTCAGGATCGCGGAGATCGCTGCTTTCGCCACGCGGACCAACCCGGGCTGGCAGGACATCGACGAATTGAGTATGGCTGTCACTTTCGACAACGGCGCCGTCGGCTCCTTCGTCCACAGCCTCAATTCTCATGTCACCTCGATCGAGACCGTGATCGTCGGCGAGAGCGGCTCGATCTTTCTCGGCGACCTGCACCGCGGCTACGCCATGAACGGCGCGCGCACTCTTCTTGCGGACAACCAGGGGTTCGGCGAGCAACTCCATGACTTCCTCCGGGCCATCCGCCAACGGGTTCCGACCCGTATCGACGCGGCCCAGATCATCCCGACGATGGAGGTGCTGGACGTGATCCGCGACACCCTGTTCAAGCTGAAGGACGGCGACATCGAGCGGCCTTCTCCGCCGGTGCACGCGCAGGTGTCCTGATGGCGGTCGCCCGGATCGCGATCGTCGGCTGTGGCCACTTCGGGGCGTACCATGCCGAGGCCTTCTCGCGCCTCCGGCGGGTCCGGCTGGTCGGCTTCTGTAACCGGACACGCGGGAAGGCCGAAGCGCTGGCCGCGCGTTTCGGCGGCAGCATCGTCACGACGGAGCCAGACGAACTGTTTCAGTCGGTCGCCATCGATGCAGTCGTGATCGCTACCCACCACGACTCACACGCCGACCTCTGCCGACGCGCGGTGCTCGCCGGGAAGCACGTGCTGGTCGAGAAGCCCCTGGGCATGTCTTTGAAGGAATGCGAGGAGTTGGTCTCAGGCGTCGAGGGACGTGAACACCTCATCAGTGTGGGGTACAAGTTTCGGTACTTCCCCACGGTCCAACGTGCGCGCGACATCCTCCCGCAGCCCGAGCTCGTGGTGGGCCAGTTCATCGACGACCGGTGGGATCCCATATCGTGGCAGCACCTTCCGGAGATAGGAGGTGGCAGCGTTCTGGGCGACGGATGCCACACCCTCGACATGCTGTGCTACCTGGCCCAGTCCAGGCCGGTGCGCGTCTACGCCGAGGGGGGGACACGCGCCCACCTCGGCCACCCCTGCCTGGACCAGATGCACGCCATCGTCACGTTCGAGAACGGCGCAACGGGCGTGTGCATCCAGAGCCAGACCGCCGTCCCGAGGCGCGCGGGCAAGTATCAGTTCTCCTTGTTCGGGACCGGCGGCCTCGCAATCGAGCTGTACGACCGGCTCCAGAGCGGGACCTACCGGATCGGGACTCGCACGGAGGACATGACCCGTGCAGGGGACGAGGCGATCCACCACCAGGCCCGGGCCTTCGTTGCCCAGGTGTGCGACGGCGCCCCATCAGCGTGCGGTCTCCAGGACGGCTTCCTGGCCAACCTTCTGCTCGAGGCGTGTTTCAGATCCGTGCGAACCCATCTCCCTCAGCACATCACGTGGCGCACCGGCCGCCCGGAGATCGAGCCATGACCGTCCCACCGACCCTCCGAGTAGGACTGATCGACATCGACACAACCCACCCGTGGGCGATCGCGAACTACGTCAACGCCACGGGGCGGGCGCGGGTCGTTGCGATCACCGATCAGGGGGCCACCTGGCCTCGCAGCCATGTCGAGGAGTTCGCGCGGCGCCTCGGCAGCGCGCGCGTGTTCGACGACGCGAAGGAGTTCTTCGACGAGGTCGATGCCGTGCTCCTGTGTGGTACCCGGTATGATCGACGGCTCGAGCAGACGATCCCGTGGCTCGAGGCCGGCAAGACAGTCTATCTGGACAAGCCCGCCGTCGGCACGCTCGCGGACGTCCGGGTTCTCGAGCGATACGTGCGAGGCGGCGCCCGGATCCTGTGCGGCTCGAGCCTCGTCTGGTGCTCCGAGCTTGAGGCAATTTGGCGCCACGTCTCGACCGGGACGCCGGCCGGGCTCGTCGTGTTCGGCTGGCGGAGCCTGTTCGAGTACGGCCTGCACGGAACCGACATCGGGCTGAACCTCCTCAGTGCGCGTCCTCGACGTGTCCGCTGGGGCGCATTCGGACCGACCGAGTGTGCCTGGGCGGAGCTCGAGGATGGCCAGGAGCTTGCCGTGCACATCGGGCTGGAACGGGGTCCCTGGGTGGTCACCGCTCTGACCTCGGCTGGCGCCCTCACCGTTCATCTGGACATCGGTCTTGGTCGGGGGTCCCACTATCAGGGTCTCGCCAATGCCTTTGTGGAGCTCGCCTCAACGGGCAGAACACAGATCCCACCGGAGTGGCACTTGGAAGGGATCAAGCTCCTGATTGCGGCGAAGCGCTCTCGAGACGAGAACCGAGTCGTAGAGATCAGCGAGCTCGGAGACGGTGACGGTTTCGACGGAAGAGAGTATGCGGCGCACTACCGGGCGCTGGCGCAACGAGCAGGACCTGAGGGGTACCTGTCGCCGTCTCTCGAGGAGCTCCTGGCAAATCGGAAGGGCACAGGAGCTGGCGCGACGCGCGGTCGAGGCGAGCTCATGCGACTGGGGGCGAGGGTGACTCGGCGCCTGCTCGGTGATAGGGGCGTGCAGCACGTCAAGAGTGCTGCCCGTCGTACCCTCGGCGAGCGGGGCGTTCGGAGAGTCAAACGCATTCTCAAGCCAGACTGACCTCAAGCTGAGTGACAGATGAGCGAAAGAGCGCCTTGCGCAGACAAGAATCGATCCCCCGTTTGGGGACCGCTCGGGTAGCCGGGCGAGCGGGTGATAAGGGCGCATGCCGGCGGAGCTGCCAGTACAATGAGCGAGCGAGCACATCCAGACGATCCGGGACTCCGGGACCGCTGGGTGCTCTCCTGGCGCAGAGGCCTCGTGCCGTGGTTGGCGGCGCGAGCGGAGCCCGTGGAAGCAGGCTCTGCGCGAGCGGTACGCCTTTTGCGAGCCGTACGTGACGGGCCGGCGTGTCGTCGACATCCCGTGCGGCACCGGCTGGGGTACCTCGCTACTGACTTCCGCTCGTTGGACTCTCGGTATTGACATGAGCGAGGACGCGGTAGTCTTCGCGCAGCGGCGGTTTGGATAGTCGGCTCGATTCTGTCGCAGCGACATGACCGCGCTACCCCTGCGCGGAGGAGCCGTGGACGTCGTCGTCTGCTTGGAGGGTATTGAGCACGTTCCCGTCGCCGTCGGCAAAGCGTTCGTCGATGAAGCGGCTCGCATGCTGGCTGCCGACGGCGTTGTGATCGTGACCTCTCCGGTGCCGGACATGCGCCGCGCGCCGAATCCCTACCACGTCCACGAGTACGAGCCAGACGAACTGCGGGCGCTGTTCGCGTCCCACTTCCATGAGACGGCCTTCGTGCTGCGACCGGCTGGTGGCGTGGTCGTGGAGATCGGCGACTACGTGGGCCGACAGCGGAACAGCGCATGACCCCCATGACGCCGGCTGGGCAGACCACCCCGATGGGGCGCGACCTCGTCGATCGGGCAGCGCGGTGGATCGACAGCCAGGACGGCGGCGGGGGCGCCTTCCGTCTTTCGCCGGAAGCCGCCCCTTCCCTGATCGGCTCGGCCTGCGCGACCTTGGCTGCCGAGGTGCTTGGAAGGCTCGACACCTGGGCGCCGGCACGCCGGATGGTGGTAGTGCGTGCGATCCGGGATCATCAGCGGCCCGACGGCTGGTTCGAGGACCCACGGCTGACGCCGCCCCCCGGGACCGACCTCGATGCCGACTACCTGCGGGGACACACCACCTTCCTCGCGGTCATGGCCCTCGATGCCCTCGGCGAGCGTCCGACTGCTCCGCTCGAGTTCCTCGAACGATGGCGCGATGACGACGCTGTCTACACGTGGATCGACAAGCTCGATTGGACGAATCCCTGGCGGGAAAGCAACTGGGTCGAGTGGATCGGGTACTGGTTGCTGGCCGCCGCTGGCGTCACCGCCGCCGACGTACCGCTGTCACCGGCGAGCTGGCCCGACGGCTTTGGCGGCCTCGTCACGTGGCTGAAGGACCATCAGGACCCCAGCACCGGGATGTGGGGCGCGCCGGCGCTCCCGGAGCCGCAGCGCAGGCTTCATCTGGTGGCGGCGGCTTATCACCACTATGTCTTCTACTACGCGACCGGCTCTCCTGTGCCATCCATCGATGCCATCGTCGACCTCACGCTGGATCTGCAGCAGCCGGATGGCCTGTTCCTCCCGGGAATGACAGGGGGAGGGCCGTGCGAGGACCTGGACGCCCTCGACATTCTGGCGAACATGCACCGTCTCGCGGACTATCGGCGTCGGGACATCGAGGCGGCGCTGGCCCGCGCGCTCGCCGCGCTCCTTCGCAACCAGCGTCCCGACGGCGCCTTCCGGAACCGCCATGATCCGGCCGTCGACCGTGGCCGAGCGGCCTGGCTCCATGCCGCCGTCGGGCCGGCCACGCTCGGGTTCCGGGCCCGGCTGGGCGCCCTGAAACGCGCTCTGCGGTCAGACTGCCGGGGAGAACAGCTGGGATACGCGGGTTGCCAGACGCTACCGTTCCACCGCGCGGGCGGAGACATGTTCTCGCAGTGGTTCCGTCCCCTCGCTCTGGCGATCTCGGCCAGCGTTCTTGGACCCGACCGATCACCGATCTGGTGGCCTTTCGTCTTTCGCCGCCAGATTACGCAAGGGTGGTGGCCGGCACGCAGCACCTGATGCCCGGCCCACGCCTGACTGTCGTCGTTCCGTGCTTCAACGGCGGTCTCACCCTGTCGAGGACGCTCGACAGTCTCCGCGAGCAGACCTTCACCGCGTGGGAGGCCGTCGTCGTGAACGACGGTTCCACTGACGACTCGGCGGATGTCATCCGTGACTATTCGTGCCGGGACGCCCGGATCGTGGCTGTTCACCAAGCGAACGCGGGGCTGGGGGCCGCCCGCAACGCGGGCCTCGGCATGGCCTCGGGCGAGTTCGTTCACTTCCTGGATGCGGATGATTGGATGCTGCCTGACGCCTACTCTGTCATGAGCCGCCAGCTCGACCGGGACGGCTCGCTAGGCGCGGTCCATTGCGGATGGTCGTACAGCGATGTGCACGGCAACGTATCTACCTGGACTGGCTCGACGGAGCAGGAGGGGGACTCCTGTTCGAGCGGCTCGCGCACGGCAATCTCTTTCCTTGCCATGGCGTTCTGGCCCGCCGTTCTGTCGTCGAGGGGGTCGGCGGGTTCGATGCCTCGATGCGCCACTGCCACGACTGGGACTTGTGGGTACGGATTGCGCGGGCCGGAGTCAGGTTCGGTCGCATCGCCCGGACTCTCGCTGTCTATCGGCTCGTGCCCGGCAGCCTCAGTAGGAGCACGCGAAGCTTCTTCCACGCCGGGCTCCAGGTCATCCGTCGGGCCCATGCCGCTGACCCGCGCGTGCCCCGGCCTCACCCGGAGTTCACCGAGGGGTGTACCTGCTCCGGCGACGGCGCCGTCGCGGAATGGGCGTTCAGGTGCGCCGGGCTCGCCCTGGCGCAGGGGGCACTCGAGGAAGCCCGGACACTGATCGACACGTGCCGGGAGGAACGACCGCTTGATTTGACGGCATCGGCCGTGCGGTCGCTCGGCTTCGGCCTCCAGTTCGGGTCGGCGATCCCCGCGGGCACGGATGACCGGCTGACCAACCGAGTCAGCGAGGCGCTGCTCTCTTTCCTGCTCGACGAAGAACGCCGGGCGGGCTCGCCTGGCCTTGCGCTCAAGTCCCTCGCCGCGCTGCTGCGAGATGGCAACCTGGATGGACGCCGCACAGCTCTCGACGATGTCCCAGCCCGAGACCTGCTCCTCACCCTCTTGAGGCGTGGTCACAGACGCCTGTCCGCGCTCGGCCGGATACCACGACGGATGCGTGCGGTCGGAAGGCTCAAGTGATCCCCATCGTCAAGGCACGGTCAATCGAGCGAGGTAGCAATCATGCTCGACGGCCTGGGAGCCGCGTACGAGCCTACCCACACCTCAAAGACGATTCGCCGTGGATAACGGGGTCGCGCATGACCCGGTGCGTCCGGGCTCGTCGCGACAGGGTGCAGGACGTTGCCATCCGCCCACCGACCACGAAACTCCAGCCGAGCGCCGACGAGTGCCCGCGGGGACCGCACCAGCCTCTTGATGCGTTCGAAGACCGCCAGCTGGCTCCGGTCCGCGCCTGGCAAAGCGAGGGTCGGAGGCGCCAATGAGCCTCTCAGTTGTGGTCTGTACGCTGAACCGCTGCAGCCTCCTGAGCGAGGCGATCGACAGTCTCATGTCTCAGAAAGCTGCCCCTGTGCCCTATGAGGTCCTCGTCATTGACAATGGTTCGACTGACGAGACGAGGCGCGTGGTGGAGAACCGAGCCGCGTGCTGCGCCAATTTGCGGTACGTCCATGAACCTTGCTTGGGGCTGTCCCACGCGCGAAACCGCGGTGTCCGCGAGGCGCGCGGCGATGTCATTGCGTTCATGGACGACGACGCGAGCGCGTCCGCATGCTGGGCGGCGGAGCTGTGGGCCGCGTACGACTCCGATGCCGATGTGGGGGCTGTCGGCGGTCGGGTGAAGTTGCGGTGGCCAACCCGACGCCCCGAGTGGCTTCCGCAGTCATTGGAAGGCTATTACGGCGCCTTGGATCTCGGTGACCTGAGGCAGCACATCACGTATCCGGTGTATCCTTATGGGCTCAACATGTCCATCAAGCGCGCGCTGCTGGTGGCGTGCGGCGGCTTCTCCACACGACTCGGACGGACGGGTAGAAACCTGATCTCCCTCGACGAGACGGAGCTCTTCTATCGCTTGAATCAGCAGGGGATCAAGGTGGTTTACCAACCGGGTGCTCTCGTGTACCACCGGGTCGAGGTGGAGCGCGTGACCCGCCGCTGGCTCCTCCGTCGCAGCCTGGCTGATGGCAGGAGCAAGGCGATCTTCGAAGATCTCCAGGAAGGACGAGAGGCACGGGTGCGGCCGGCACTGGGCGCGATGAAGCGCACGGCCCTCTATGCTCGGCGCGCTCTTGTCTCCCTTGTCCGCGGCAAGGCGCGCACCCCCGAACTCATGAAAGATGCGGGCGCGGCCGCGTACTTCGCTGGTTACGGCCTGGAGATCTTCCGATCGCTCCTCGAAGCACGGAGAGCCGTTGCCACACCACACTGAGCTCGGCTCGAGGGCGGCGGCGGCGCATCACTGCACGTCATTTGGAGCGGAGCGTGACGCGATGCCCGGGCCCCTGATGGCATTGAGCGGCGAATCAAGACCAGGCTCCAGGGCCCGACGGTATACGTTCATCGCCACGGACTACAAGCCCAAGCCCGGCGGTATCGCCGCGTATCTTGACACCCTGGCTCGGGGGCTCATTCGGCTCGGAGCCGACGTGCACGTGCTCGCCGTCATACCCCCGGACGACCGCGACCGCTTGAGGTTCCTCACGGGATACGAACCCTGGGTCACGCCGTTTCGCGTGTCCTACGACCGGAGGCCACAGAACCGCATCGCTTCCGGGGTCGTCAGCGTCCTGGAAATGATGCGTTGCCTCCAATCGCCGACCCTGCGTCGGCTCGTCGAACGAACGCGAGTGTTCGACGCCTCGGTCAGGTCGATCAATCAGCTCCAGCAGATGCTGAACCCCGAGCAGTCACAGATGGTCGTGTTCGGACATCTGGACCTCAACCTGTACCCGTTCGCGCTGTTCCTAGCCGAGAGGCGAATTCCCTACGGCATCATCGCCCACGACTTCGAGGTTCGCCGCTACTCGGGCAGGCTCAACGACACCGTCAGGCGCGGCATGATGCTCAGGCGAGCCGCATGGATAGTCGCGAATTCACAGCACACGCGGTCCCTGTTGAACCCCTGGCGTCTGCCCTCGCACAAACTCATCGTCGTCCATCCTCCGGTCGCGGAAGAGGCGATCCGGGGAGGCCATTTGCACAAGACCAATGCGGGCGGGCGATACAACCTGATCACCATCTGCCGTCTGGTCAGAAGCAAGGGCATCGACATCGTCTTGCGGGCTCTCAAGATCCTGGATGCGGCAGGGGTCCCCTTTGAATACGTCGTCGTCGGAGACGGCGGCGAACGACAGTCCCTCGAGAGGATGGCGCACGCGCTCGGCATCGAGCACAGCGTGCGTTTCATGGGGTCGGTCTGCGACGAGGCGAAATGGCCGCTTCTCCAGCGCGCCGACGTGTTCGTCATGCCGTCCCGCGTCGACTCCAGGGTGCAGCACGAGGGGTTCGGGATCGGCTTCATCGAAGCGGCGGCGTTTGGCGTCCCCGGTGTGGGATCCACAGGCGGCGGCATCCCCGAAGCAGTCATGCACGGGAAGACAGGACTCCTCGTGCCCGAAGATTCGCCCGAGCAACTGGCGAGCGCACTGATGTTCTTGTACACGAATCCCGAGACGAGACAGGCGATGGCGGCGACGGGATTTGCACGAGCCAGGAGCGAATTCGCGCCGACCGCTATCGCCACTCACTTCGATCACGAGGTCGGCAAGTGCGTGACGGTCCAGACGAATCAGCATCGAGGTTGACGTCGGCATTCACGCCATATGGAACCACGTGCTGAACGAGTCGAGGTCACGGTATTCCGGAAGGCCCACGTGTCTTCGCTCGCTCTCGGGTCACCAGGAGGGTATCGCTCACCGCGTTCCTGGTGACCCAGATACGTTCCGAGCGATCCCATCGGCGATCAGGCGTCGCCGATGACCTTCGGTCAGCGTGAAAGGCGGGTCCGTCAGATGCAACGTCAGTACAGCATTGGCCTCTTCATGTGCGGAGCCCCTTTCCGCGTCGTCCCAGTGCCTGGTTCCCCCTCCCGTCGCGCTATGGTGGGCACCGGCCGGCCGGGGCGGCAGGCCCGGCGAGCGAGTGCGTGTCGGCGCGCGCTCCGAGCACGAGAGCGACGGCGGAAATCGCGACCGTGCTCGGCCGCGAGTTTGTGTCCGCTGTTCATGAGAGCTCCGTTCGCGACTGACGCGTCCACTGGGCCGAGGCGCTCGCGCTGGCGTCGTTCGGCGGGAAGGGTGGCAGCATGAGGGCCATGTCCGCGTTCGAGCAAATCGAAGAGCTCTTGAAGGCCCAGCCTCAATTTCACGCCGACGGCAGGGGCGGAGTCACGAGCTACGGCGTTCACCCGCACTTGGTTCCCTATTTGAAAGAGCGCGTGCGTCCTGGCTCTCAGACTCTCGAAACGGGGTCGGGCATTAGCACGGTGATTTTTCTGGCGCTCGGCGCGCAACACCGCTCGATCAGCCCGGATCCCGGCGAGCCGGATCGGATCCGCGCCTACTGCAAGGAACATGGGATCGACGTCGTCGGCTATTCGCCGATCGTCGGAAGCTCCGAAGTCGTGCTGCCGGCGCTCGCCCCGGTACCGGAGCTCGATCTCGCACTGGTCGACGGCAACCACGCGTTTCCCGCGCCCTGCATCGATTGGTACTACATGACCCGCTTGCTCAAGCTCCGCGGCGTCATCATCATCGATGACATCCAGCTCTGGACCGGCAAGATCATCGCGGATTTCCTGGACGAAGAGCCGGTTTGGGAGCGCATCGCACGAACCGAGCGGTTCGCGATCTATCGCATGCTCGCCGAGAGCTCCGAGGTCCTCAAACGCTGGTGGGGGAAGCAGCCTTACGTCGTCCGGAATTCGCGGACCATCGGTCCGGGAGAGAAAGGCTTTTGGGCGCGTCTGCTTGCGCGTTGAAGCAGGAAAGGCTCAGGCGACCCAAGCTCCGGGTCTCGTCAACCCTCGGCTGGAACACTTTGCCAAGTCAGGCTAATGGCGCCGGCCTCCTACCGCTCCATGCGGAGACGTTTCAGCTGCTAACGTGTCGGGGTCCGACCGCGACTCCGAGCCATTCCGTTAGGGCGGCGGCGACCCGAGGGCCGGCCCTCCCGTCCCAGTAGGGGATGTCGCCGCCAGGAGGCCAATCGCCACGTAGGGCGTCCTCGAACGCCGCCCGGATCCTGGCCGCATTCTTGCCGACCAATCGACTCGTCCCGAGCTCAACTGTCACCGGTCGCTCTGTGTTTTCCCGCAGTGTGAGGCATGGGATCCCGAGCACGGAGGTTTCTTCTTGTAGGCCGCCGGAGTCGGTGAGGACGACCCGCGCGCCAGCAACCAGCGCCAGCATGTCGAGATAAGGCTGGGGCGGCAAGCAGATAAGGCGGCTAGGCCCACACGCTAGCCGCTCGCCGCAGCCGGCTTGGCGCGCGGCCTCGCGCGCCCTCGGATGAACTGGGAACACCATCGGCAGCGCGGCCGCCAGCTCGTGAAACAGCTCGATCAGCCCACGAAGCGTCACCGGGTCATCCACATTCGATGGACGGTGCATCGTGATGAGGCCGTATGCGCACTCTCCCAGCCCCAGGCGCGCAGCGGTACCGCGCGCGCGGGCCCGCGGCAACTCGCGACGCAGCGTGTCGATCATCACGTTCCCGACTAGGC
Source organism: uncultured Candidatus Rokubacteria bacterium (assembly GCA_963805625.1). Lineage (GTDB taxonomy): Bacteria > Methylomirabilota > Methylomirabilia > Rokubacteriales > DASRDR01 > DASRDR01. The sequence goes on along the minus strand of CAWDVE010000013.1, from coordinate 644,837 downwards.
GCACCTTGGCATCAGGGACGCCCTCTCGCCGCAAGTTCGCGACTCCGCTCGGCTCGGAGACCAACAGGAGATCCGCGAGTTGGTCGGTGAGGTGGCGGTTGATCTCTTCCGGCATAGTGCGATCGAAGCTGCGGAGCCCTGCTTCCACGTGCACGACCGCCACGCCGAGCTTGACGGCCGCCAGAGCGCACGCGAGTGTGCTGTTGACGTCGCCGAATACCACGGTGGCCGCCGGACGCCGCGTGAGGAGGTGCGCTTCGTAGCGCTCTAGGATGCGTGCGGTTTGGGCGCCGTGGGTGCCAGAGCCGACTTCGAGGTTAACGTCCGGGGCTGGGATGCCGAGGTCCTCGAAGAAGACCGCTGACATCGCGTCGTCATAGTGTTGCCCGGTGTGGACGATGCGGACGCGCAGATGGGCCTCCGCCGCAAGCGCCCACACCACCGGCGCGAGCTTCATGAAGTTGGGCCGGGCGCCAGCCACGAGGTCAACGACAGGTTCCTTGGCCGACGAGGCGCGGTCAATCGGCATTTCGCGGTTAGCCTATCACGCTTGGGGTGTGCTCTAAGAGATTAGCGCCCGCGGTGTCGCTGCAACGAGCGCATGCCCGCGGTGCACGACAGGGTGTGTGAATGTTCTGAGCTTGGACCCCCAGGTCCGGCAATGCCGTCCCGGCTAATGCCGCAGTAACTCTTGCCCGAAGGCATCCGACGGTCCAAGGACCAGAGACTCGGCATGCTTCGCGGCCATGACATTGTGAAGAGATGTGCCTAGGTCGGGAAGGTCGCTTCATTGAACGATCGGAAAAACACGGGCCTTGGTCGGACGGCCTCCGTGATCAGGCAATTACGCCTCATACTCCTCCTGGCAACATTGTTGCATGTAGCTGTTGGCATCGATGGAACTGGCACTTGTGACTATATTGACGAAAGCTTCTATGCCCGTGATAGTGCATCCTTTTTCCTGTTCCGACGGCGTCCGCCCCTGGCGCTCGACCCTCGCATTCAGTGCGGGTCTTGAGATCCGCTGACACACCAATCATGGCGAACCTCGTGCGCAAGGCCTGGCGCGTCTCCTGCGGCACGGGACGATGGGTCGCCACTGAGCTGTCGGCGTCGATCGGACGCGGAGCCCGATATTCGGCCGCCGACAGCGCGACGATGCTCTTGCTTGCGTGGTATATCCCCCCGGTGGTGTCGGGCGGCACGTATCGGCCGCTTTCGCTCGTCCGGCACGGAGTGGCTCTCGGCTGGCGCTTCGTAGTGGTCGGGAGGGACCCTGGGATGCCTGCGGAAGCGGCGGGCCAACGGCTTCTGGAAGCGCTGCCGCGGGACACCCGGGTTGCCAGGATCCCGGAGGCGGGGCGGTACGTCTTCGATGTCGACGGGGGCTTCCTGACCGCGCTCGACGTCGTCGCGGCCGCGAGACGTCTGCTCGGCCCCGTTCGACCCAGCGTCGTTCTCGCGTCCGGGCCGCCCTTTTCACTTCATGTCGCGGGGTATTACCTCGCGCGACACTACCGGGCTCCGCTCGTGCTCGATTACCGGGATGAGTGGACCAACTGCCCCTTCGAGTTCGTCAGGACGGGAAGGGCTGACCGATGGTGGGAACGGCGCACGCTGGCAGGGGCCAATCTCGTCATTTTCACCACAGAGTCGCAGCGAGCCAAGCACCTGGCGACCTTCCCGGATCTCGACAGCGTCAGGTGTGCCGTGGTGCCGAACGGCTGGGAACCTGTGGACCACTCCCCGGAGGCCTTGCTGGCTGTTCCCTTAGTGCGCTCACCGCTGCTCGCCTTTGTGGGCAATCTCGGCGATCACACGCCCCCGGACGCGTTTCTTGCGATGCTGGCTGACGTCATCGATCGGTCCCCGAGTTTGAAGACTGAACTGCGGGTGAGCTTCGTCGGGCACAAATCCCTTTCGACAAGGAAACGGCTCGAGGCGTTCCCGCACCGCGAAGTGGTGTCAGCCATCGACCAGGTCCCCCGCGATGAGGCGATTCGGATCATGCGAAGCGCCCGCATGCTATTGATTCTCAACAATCAGCGGCTTGCGCGCTACCTGCCGGGGAAGATCTACGAGTATCTCGCGGCAAGGCGTCCGATCCTCGTCGTTGGCCGAGGGGGCGAGGTCGAGACGTTAGTTCGGCACTTGAGGGCAGGGACCGTGGTTCCCATTGGAGATCTGGACGCACTCGGGGCCGTATTGGACAACATGGTCCAGAATGAACCCGAGGACCTGACGAGCGCCGATCTCCAGGCTTGGCTGGTCAGACATACCCGCAGTGAGCTCGCCCGTGATTTGTTGACGAGGATCGGCACGGTCGCCACAGCGAGCCACAGGGCGACGGGAAGTGCTGGATGATACCCGTTTCAACGCAATCCGTGCCGACGAGCATTCGCCGATCCTTACTGCTCGCGCTGCTCGAACGGTACGTCTCGACAGGAATCCAGTTCGCGTCATCGGTCGTGATCGCACGGCTCCTGACGCCCGCCGAAGTTGGGGTCTTCTCCGTTGGGACATCAATCCTCCTGATCCTTCAGAGCATGCGCGACCTTGGCATGACGCAGTACATCATCCAGGAGCCGGACCTAACCGAGGAGCGCTACGGCACCGCGATGTCGCTGACTGTCCTGCTCAGCGTGGGTTTCGCCGCCGTCGTCTGGCTAGGCTCGGGTTCGATCGCCGCTTTCTACCGGGAGCCCGGCTTGATTCCCGTCCTTCAGCTTCTCGCGGTCGGTCTTGTCGTCGCACCCTTGACCGCGCCGGCGATGGCCAGGCTGCAGCGCCACATGGAATTCGCTTTCCTGTGTCGGATCGGTATCGCCGCCGCGTTGGTCTACGCCGTCGTTGCGGTCTCGCTGGCCGCTCTGGGAGCGAGCTACCTGAGCCTCGCCTGGGGATCTCTCGCCAGCAATGTTGTGATACTGGCGCTTGTCTTCCGGTTTCGATGGGCGGACGCGCGGATTCGACTGCGTCTCACCGAGTGGCGGCGCGTACTCCCTTTCGGCTTTCAGTCGACCCTCGCGTCTCTCTCGAGCGCGCTCGGCATGCAAGCGGCAAACTTGATCGTGCCCCGCTACCTCACTTTCACGGCCGTCGGCCTCTACGTGCGCGCCCAGGGCACGGTCGCCCTCTTCAACCGCGATATCGGCACCACCGTGTACCGCGTACTCCTCCCCGGTTTCGCATCCGCCCACCGAGCAGGAGGCGACCTGAAGGGAGCCTATCTGAAATCGGTCACGTACATGACCGGTGTGGCATGGCCGTTCTACGGGGTCCTGGCGCTGACCGCAGAACCCCTCATCCGCGTGCTGTTCGGGCCCGCCTGGATCGAGGCCGCTCCGATCGCGGCCGCGTTATGCGTGTCTGGCGCCGTCTACGCGATCTGGTTGACATCGACTCAGGTCATCATGGGACTGGGACACGTGAGAAAGATCCTGACCGGCGAGCTGCTCATGCAGCCGGTCAGGATTCTCCTCGTGCTGGTAGCGGTGCAGTGGGGGCTCATGGCAGTCGCCGGAGCCCAGGTGGCCACGATGGTCTTGGGTGGCGCAATCTACCTGGGTTACCTCTGCCCGCTGCTGAGGATCTCGCTCCTGGATATCGTGCGGGCCATGCGGCCCAGCGCGATGGTCACCGCGTGCACCCTGATCCCCGCCGTGGTCGCGATGCAGGCGGGTTCCCATCGCTTGACCTTTCTGCCGCTGACCCTTTCCCTAGTGGCGATGGTCTCCACGTCCGCCTGGCTGATCGCGATCATGGGTACCGGACATCCGTTGAAGCGTGAGGTGCTGGCCGCCCTTGAGTGGTGCCTGGCACGCGGTCGGTGGCGAGCCGGCGCGCGGGCCTGAGCGACTGGCTTGATGTCAAGCGGGTAGCCATGGCTGGTGATCGCGAAGCATCGCGTGGAGCATGGTGGAGGAGCTTGCGCGGCAGTCAGGGCCACCGTCCCGGGATGCCCCGGTGGGGCGGCGCCGCTGGTAGAACGTGCGGATGCGTGGGTTGTGGCGGATCGCGGTGAGGGTGGCCATGTACAGGACGCGGCGGACGGTGCCGCGCCCCCCGCGGATCATGCGCCGACCGCGGAGGGTGCCGCTGTCGCGGTTGAAGGGGGCGAGGCCGACCAGGGCCGCGATGCGGCGGCGATCGAGCCGGCCGAGTTCCGGGAGCTCGGCGATGAGCGTCAAGGCCGTGATGGGGCCCACCCCGGGCACCGAGGTCAACAGGTTCTCGCTCGCGCGCCAGGCCGGCCTGGCACGGAGGGGGCCGTGGAGATCCGTTTCGAGGTCCCGGAGGGCGCGCGCCAGCCAGGCGATGTGGGCGTCGATCCGAGCGCACCACGCGGTTCACGCTCCTGCTCCACCTGCGCCGTGCCTACCGCGCCCTGAGCGTCGCGCGTCGGGCATCCAGACCAATCGGGCGACCGCCCCAGGCGTCCCTCCGAAGCCGGCTGCGGGAGTTGTCGGCGGTGCGCGTCCGGTACGAGTATCGGCGGCTCCATGTGTTGCTCCGGCGTGAGGGCTGGCGGGTGAATCACAAGCGGATCTGCCGGCTGTACACCGACGAGGGCCTGACGTCGAAGCGGTGTCGGCCGAAGCGGCATCGGAGCGTGAGCTCGCGTCGGGGTCGGCAACCCGGCCACGCGGCCCGACGAGCGTTGGACGATGGATTTCCTGCTTGACACGTTGGCCACGGGGCACGCGATTCGAGTGTGGACGATCTTGGACGCATACCCCCGCGAATGCCTCGTGCATGTCGCCCAGGCCCGCTTTCCGGGCGATGATAACGTCGTTGCAGGTAATTACGTCGAAGCTGCCGAGCGACGCCCTGAAGGCGGCGTCCATCGCGTCCCTCGGGATCATCTTGGCGGTGCACGGGGCGTCGCGCAGCAGCGCGCCCGAGACAGCCAGCAAATCGGGATCGGCGGCCCCCCGCTCGACTGAAAGCCAATTGGGAACCCGCCGTACCCCGCGCCAACGTCGAGATAGCGGACCCCCTCGCAAATTGCGGTGGCAGGCGACGACGTCAACGCCCTGCGCTCTGCCCTCTACAGTGGTGAAGGCGTATTCCACGTCCCACGCCGCTGCACCACGTCGTCGGTTGCTACCGATCTGCGGTCATCGGCCCGATATAGGCTGTGGCCACGACGACATCGTCAATCCATACGCGGTGGAGTCCGTTGTGCCGGCTTTCATACATGCCGACGTCCACACGGTTGATTTTGAGTGCGTCCACACTTCTGAATCGCAGATTCGGGAAGTCCGCGGCGATACGTCCGTCGACCCAGAACGCCACGCGCCCGTCGCGCTGTCCCGGCGTGTTGGCCTGCGCCATGAACTCGTAGCAATACCAGCGGCCGCGCACGGGTACGAAGTCCTTCCGCGGGACGAACGAGGGGCCGAAGATCCCCCGCGCACCGTTTACTCCCGGTAGTGTCCTGCCTGAGGGATAGAACTGTTCTCCCCACTGGTGCTGTTGGTCCATGTGGTACACGTACGCCACCAGGTGTCCGGGCGGCGGCCCCCCCGCGTCAAAGCTCCAGTGGTCAAGCAACACATCGAACTGATTGGTGCCGTCTGGCTTGACGCCAGGATTCGCATCTGGCACGCCCGGCGCGCGGGCCGCGATCCCAGCGCCCACATGGTGTGCGCCGGGGAATGCGTCGTCGTACTTGATGTAGTAACGAAAGAAGAGTCGGTCGAACCCGCGGCGAATGTATTTCCCCACTCCGATGGCCCCCGGCCCGTTCATGCGGAACTCGAGCGCCCGGTGCCCGGCATGCACGTGTTCAGGATCATCGGTGATCCGCGAACCGCCCCACGCGCGATCCCACGGGTTGTTCCAGGCAGTCCGTTGCTCGGCGGCCAACCCGTCCGGCAGCACCCCGGTGGTGGACGATTCGACATCGTCGGCAAAGACCACGGCCGGATCGGTCGCCAGCCGTGTGTCCCTCGGGTAGCGCGCGGCCAGCCCGCGGTGTTCGGGCAACGGCACGAGTATCGTTGGCGGCAGAGAGCTCCTCGGCGGCTCGTTCACTGCCAGGTCACAGCCAGCGACCGCGGACAGTATTGCGAACGAGACACACCGCAGCAGGTTCGGGAGCACCCTCCGTGATTTTTACTCTAAACAAGTCGCCGCCGCAACCGGGCCGCGGAGATGCCCCGCCAATCAGGGAGCCTCATGGGATCTCCCCGTCGTCTCCGAAGCCAGAAGCCGCCGCTCCGACCCTACCGCGGACCCAGCCTCGGGCGCCAGCCGGACTCCGAGGCCGTCGAAGTCGCGCCGTGGCGCGGGGCGATGCCTTCTTGGAGGTGAGCCGTCGACTACCTGAGCGCGCTGCCCATCCGTTCCGCCTCAGACATCAGCCGGATCACCGAGGCGGGCCGGGGCGCGGAGGATCGCGCAGAGCATCGGGGAGCCAGCGGGCTGGGGACTCTGATTCCGAGATACGGACCAGTGGTCTATTGACATACGATAGGGAGCGGTGCACAGTCCTCGCCAATTCCTCTTTCAGGGAGGCGCCCATGGGAACGCTCCTTGTAGCGATCGCGCTCGCCGCGGTGACGGGGCTAGCCAGCGCAGCACACGCGACGCCCATCGCCACTGATGGATTCGTCAATCTCTATCCGGCAGACATCTCCGCCAGCTTTGACGGAGACGGCTTTTCCGTGTCCGTGACACTGCCATTTTCCTTTTCCGGCGGGCCCGGCAGCTCAATCACAATCCCGCTCGGCAGCTCCTTTGGAGGCAATGCGAACGTCGAGGTCGACGGGACCGTGTGCGGCGCGCCTCCGCTGCCCACCTGCGGCGTGTTCACACTGACGACGGAGCCGTTCGCGAGCCTGCCCGCCCCATTCACGGCCACCGGGCATCTGAACGTCGGCGACGGCTTCGACTTTGTCGGCCAGGGCGTGGTCGAGCCTGGTTGCGGGCCAGGCTTCGGCCTGCCCGCATGCAACATCGGCACGCCAATTTGGGTATATAGGTTCACCGTGCCCGAGCCCTCGACCTTCCTGTTGCTCGGAACGTCGCTCGGAGCACTCGCGATTCTTCACCGCCAAAGAGCAGCACGGTCGCATTCATCGCCTCATACCGATCGCTGAGGGTCTCGAAAGAGCAGCGTCCATGTTCGACTCAGCGATCATCGCGACAGCGCAGAGCGCGTGTCTCTTTTGGAGCACTCAGAGATGGCGGTCCCGCGCGCGCTGGAGACGCCCGACATCCTGATCACGAGGTGCCAAACGCGCGGGGCGCGCGGACAGGTTTGGCGACGGCCGCCCCCCGCGGCCGGGGGTTGGCCTCTCGGGGGTGGCGTTCACGGAGCGGCACCGCGTGGAGCTGGAGACTGGACGACCTGGCGCGGGCCCCCCACGCGGCTCGACTCGGGACACGGCCCATGCCCCGGCTTGTTGCCCGCAGTCCTCGTGTCTCACTCGGCCACCTCGACTCCGACCCCGAGCCGGATGGCCTCACGTGCCGACACCTCGTCGAGGTACATCGGCGGAGTAGTCCGCGAAGTGCCAGTCGCCGGCCAGATCCTGGAACTTTTTCATGACGCGGAGGTGTACCTTGCCCGCCGGGCACTGGCGGGTGGGCGCCGGCGGCGGCGGCCCCGCGAGGTGCTTTTCGCGCCGCGGGATCGGACCGTCGAGGGGCCTCCGGCGCCACCGAGAGCCCGGGATCCGTGCGGTCGACGACGCCCGCGAGGGCCAGGTCGACCGGCTCGACTGTGACGGTGTCGCTTCGTGAACTTACGTGTGCTCGGCGTCCTCGGTCTGTTGGAGCTCCCCGACACCCGGGCCTGCCGGCCAGCCCGGGCGCAGAATCACCGTCCCCGGGCATATCACGCGGCCCCCTGGGCGCGGACCATCGCCGTCGGCGCCGACCGCTGGCGGTGTACGAGGAGGCGGGCACATGGAACTCTACCCAGGGGGCTGTCGGGTAGAGCCGCAACGTGAACACACCGCCCTAACAGCCCGTGGTGAAAGTCGGCGAATAGGTCTTCCATGGCCGCGTGTGGGCCGCGTACACTGCGACGCATGGCGATGGGCAAACGCACGAGCGAGCAAGCGCTGATGTGGATTCCGACCACGCGACCTCCCGGTGTCGCCGGGCCATCCCTTTTACGCGCGGCTGAACGCCATCCTCGACGAGGCCGGCTTCGACCGGTTCGCGGAGGCGCAGTGTCGGCCATGCTACGCGCCGGTGATGGGGCGACCGAGCCTGCTGCCGGGACGGTACTTCCGGTTGCTGCTGCTCGGCTACTTCGAGGGGCTCGACTCGGAGCGGGGCATCGCCTGGCGCGCGGCCGATTCGCTCGCCGTGCGCAGCTTCGTCGGGCTGGGCCTCGACACCGCGGCCCCGGATCATTCGACGATCTCGCGCACGCGACGCTTGATCCCCGTCGAGATCCATCGGGCCATCTTCACGTGGGTGCAGGAGCGCCTGGTCGCGGCCGGGCTGCTCACGGGGCGCACCGTCGCGATCGACGCGACGACGCTGGAGGCGAACGCCGCCATGCGCAGCATCGTGCGGCGCGACACCGGCGAGCGCTACCAGGAGTTCCTGACCCGGCTCGCGGTCGAGTCGGGCATCAAGACGCCGACCCGTGAGGCCTTGGCGCGCCTCGATCGCCGGCGGAAGAAGCGGACGTCGAACAGGGACTGGCAGAACCCGTTCGATCCGGACGCGAAGATCACCAAGATGAAAGACGGGCGCACGCACCTGGCGCACAAGGCCGAGCACGCCGTGGATCTGGACAGCGGCGCGCTCGTGGCGGTCACGCTGCAGGGCGCGGATGTCGGGGATACGACGAGCCTCGTGGAGACCGCCATCGCCGCCGCGGAACAGATCGAGGCGGCGCACGCGGAGCGCGACGCGCCGGCGGAGCTGACCGAGATCGTCGCCGACAAGGGGTATCACAGCAACCAAACGATGGTCGACCTCCAGGCGGTCGAGGTCCGATCCTACATCGCCGAGCCCGAGCGTGGCCGCCGGGACTGGACGAAGACGCCGGAGGCGCAGGGTCCGGTCTACGGCAATCGCCGGCGGGTGCGCGGCGCGCGCGGCAAGCGGCTGCTGCGCTGCCGCGGCGAGTACGTCGAACGCTCGTTCGCCCACGTCTATGACACCGGCGGTCTCCGGCGCACGCACTTGCGCGGGCACCCGAACATCCTCAAGCGACTGCTCGTGCACGCGAGCGCCTTCAATCTCGGCCTCGTCATGCGGCACGCGTTCGGGCGCGGCACGCCGCGAGGGCTGCAGGGACGCCGTTTCGCCCCGGGTGCGCTCGACATCGCCCTCGGAGCACTTGCCGATCACCTCTGGGCGCCCGTGACGCGTCTCTGGACGATCTGGGAACCGATCCGCCCCGTCCTGCCCACGCCATGGATCGTCGCGCCCGCTCGCTGAGTCTCGGCACTTCCACCACGGGCTGCTAAGGGCCGGGCACGCCACCTAGGATAATGGAGGATAGCTGCCCAGGGTGTGCAAGACCTTTCATGTTCCGGGCAGCCGGATGGTTACCTCAGTATGGATCCATCCTTTCAGAAACATCCATTAAATCGGGTAGTTGAATGCAATCCGCCTCTGGCAATTTCCTTGCTTGATCTTTCACACCCATATCGCGAGCGAAACGGAATCATAAGGATGGTTCGCCATTAAACTTCTAATCTTCATCGTCTCCTATAACGCGGAGCGCCACATCGAGAGTGTGTTTGACGACATTCCTCTCTCGTACAGGAACAGCCACGACACCCAGATCCTCTTAATCGATGACGCTTCCCAGGACCGGACGGTCGAGGTCGCGCGCGCCTACGTTGCTCGACACAACCTGACGAACGTGCGTGTGGTCAGGAACGCGATCAATCAAGGCTACGGTGGTAATCAGAAGGTCGGCTACGCCTACGCGATCCGTGAACAGTTCGACGTGGTGGTGATGTTGCACGGTGACAACCAGTACACGCCACGGGCATTGCCAGAATTACTCCACCCGTTCGAGAGGGACCCGGACGTAGGGTGCGTTCTGGGTGTGCGGTTTGGCACGCGCTACTCGCCCCTTCGGGGCGGGATGCCCGCGTACAAGTACGTCGGGAACCGAATCCTGACCACCATTCAGAATCGATTGGCCAGCGTGCATTTCAGCGAATGGCACACGGGGTATCGGGCCTATTCCACGCGGGCACTCTCACGGATTGGGTTCGCCCTCAATACCAACGATTTCCACTTCGACACTGAGATACTCCTCCAGCTCATCAACGACGGCGCCAAGTTCGTCGAAGTTAACATCCCTACCAGATACGGGGACGAGATCTGTCACGTCGACGGATTCCGGTACGCAAAGAACGTTATCAAGGCCAGCATTCGATTCATGCTTCAGAAGTACCACCTGTTCTACGACGTGAGATACCATCCCGACGTCGTCTTCAACAAGCGCACCACCAAGTCGATCCACCCGCTTTATGATTCCAAGTCAGAGCTACCCACGCCACATTCGGCCGTATGCAGTAGGCCTGACCTCATTCCGGACCACTCGCGGGTGCTCGACATCGGGTGCTCCACCGGGTACGCCGGGGAGCAGCTCGCGCGGCGCGGCTGTCGCGTGACTGGAGTGGACATGCTTCCGCCGTCCACAGTCGCACCGAGTCTTTTCCGCTACGAACAAATCGACCCCGATGCCGAGGAAGAGTCGCCTCGTTGCCCTCGTCAGTGAAGGGGACTTCGATGTGCTCCTGATGCTGGACGTACTCCAGCACTTGACGGTGCCCGAGCGACTTCTGCTCCAGCTCTCAGGCCTCCCATACAAGCACCCCCCACGGTTCATCTGCAGCACCGCGAACGTGGCATTCTTCATCGTGCGTCTGATGCTGCTCGTGGGCCACTTCAACTATGGCCAGCGGGGCATCCTGGACGTGTCGCACAAGCGGCTCTTCTCCGTCCACACGTTCCTGAACCTGCTTGAGCAGACCGGCTTCCTCGTGCAGCGTCAGATTTTCATCCCATTCCCGTTCCGGAGCCTCGGCTTCTCGCCGCGTACGGCGCGATGGCTCGAAAAGATCAACATGCTCCTCATCAAGCTACGGCCACGGCTGTTCGCGTATCAGATCATTGTCGAGGCGCGGCCGCTCACGACGCCGACGACGACCCTCGAACAGACGCTCAAGTCGGAGACACATCGAGTCGGCGCTGGATAGTCGACAGTTCGACGCCGCGGCCCCTCCCGCCGCGCGCTGCTGCTCCCAGCGGCTGAACCAGGCATCAAGACCTACTCCGAAGACGAACGGCCAGCACCGGAACGGTGTCGAGAGAGAAACGTCCCCAAGCAAAGATAATCGTGTGCTCGGCCCACAGAATCACTACGAGTGCCACGCCGAATCGCACACGTACGAATCCGACGGTATCGGAACGCAACCACAGACCCATAGTCGCAGCGCCAAGCAGAGGCAGCTGCATGCCAGCCATGAGCAGCGTCTTCTGAAGATTCTCCGCGCCGACCCAGAAGTACCACACATTGCTTCGCACGTTCCGTACGTATGAAGCCGGATTCCTTCTGATCCAATCGAGGACTTGTCCCTTGAAGGCGTTCTCGCGATAGAGCTCTTTGGCGGGCCCGGAGAGTCGCTCGACATTGCCATCTCCCAATCCTTCGATGAGCTCCTTCTGTCGAGCGAGTAGATACTGGAGCGTTCTTCCCGCTGGCCGCAGCATGCCTTCACGCGCGTCAAGGTCCGAGATCACGAACTTCTGCCAGAAAGGTTCCCAGAAATATGACTGAACCAGAATGAATCGGCCTTCACTGACGAGATAGTTACGATAGCTCCAGGGTGCGAGCAGCAGACCTGCCACGACGAGTAGAACCGTCACGTGTCCGAGAGCGACTCTTAAATGTCGCTTCCGATCAAACCACAGGAGACCAGCGGCCGAACCGATGACCACGGGTAGGTAGACCGATTTGCTCAGCATGAGAATGCCGGCCACCAGCCCCAACATGACGTAGTGGCGCGTGTCCACCTCCTTTTGGTCGCCCGACCGAGACAAGGTAGAACCACAGAAATACGAACGGGAAGAACGGTGGTGAACTGCTCGATGTTCGCTGTGTAATAAACGATCGGCAAGGTAGATCGCATGAAAGAAACCCGCGAGGAGCGCGGCCCTCTGTCCCCACAGTCTACGTCCGAGCAACATGAGAAGGAGGACCGTGCCAGTATCGAAGAGAAGCAAGGCGATACTCCATCGCCGCATAGTGCTCACCGAATAGGAGGTAAAGCGGGGTCAGCAAGACCGGAAACATAGGTCCGCGCTGTATGCTGGGTACCCCGGGGGTGAAACCGAACGTTCCGAAGTCGATCCAATCGATCGCCAGCTTGTTCCAGTCGTCCTGGATGTGACCGGACTGCCAGAGCCAGGTCGGCCAGAAAGCGACGAGCACGAGGAGGCGTGTACACAGTGCTATCGCTGTAACTGCGCCTACCAGGCGGGCGAATCGAGCGGAGTCAGCTAGCCTGTGGGCCTAACTCCCGAACACGTGGCGACACTGGGACTGCCCGCCTACAGTGCTACGCGCTGGCCTCGTGTCACGTTGGGCGTCAACCTCCCATCACCGGCCGAGGGATCCCATCACGGCGTGACTTGGAGGTCCGTCGGTGCTGGAAGCGTCGCTGACGACGTGACAAGGGGATGTGGGTACTGGTAGGCCGTGTAGCCGGGCTTGGCGCTGTTAAAGAAGTCGCGATTCTCGGCGACCACCGCCGGCGCATTCGAGACGAGCTTCGCTAGCGCGCCGTTAACGGTGTTATTCCACGCGTATACCGGTGAGCTCACCTGTTGCGGCCACGCTTGCGGGGTCGGGTCGATACCCGACAGCAGGTTCCCGCGGCCCCGGCCTGGTTGGTCCAGGCACGGGTACCCAGATTTGTCTGAATTGCCATCCCAGACGTTCGCCCCGTTGCACCAGCCCCACGGCGAATAGGCCCGCGTCCAGTCGGTGGCGCGATAGTCTGACAAGTCGCTAAAGTGGTTGATGTATGCGCCATTCGTGAGCGAGGCGGTGTTGTTGTACACCACACCCGTGCCACCCCGACTTCCCACGAGTGTAGATACACCAGCGCCATTAGTCAGCGAAAACCTGTTGTTATATACCTCGTATTGCCGCTCACTTCGCCAACGTCCTCCTGTTTCGCTACCGTGGTTGGTCCAGACCGTGTTCGTATAGGCGTTGTAGCGATAGACGACCCGGTCGCCGCTCCAGCCGTCGTTGGCGAAATACCAGCCAGCGACGGATTGATTGTTCGTAAACGTGTTGTCCTCGACGAACATCGCTTCAGCGGTTCCGAATGAATCGGCACTTGCCCAGGATGCGTCGCCGTAGCCCCCTTTCCCGCCCCAACCACTATGATGGACTATAAATTCCGTAGCCACGCGCAGCAGACACATCGAATATGTTATGGTCGACTACGCCGCGGACATAGCCGTCGAAGCCGAGAGCGTAGGTCCCATTCGGAACGAACTTGCAGTGATCCACGCGGAACTGGCTGGACGGGCCCAAGACATTGATCATCCCCTTGTTGTAGGGGTCGCTCACGCCGCCGCCGCGCCACGTAATACCTGTAATACGGGAGATGCCGCCGTCCTTTGAATTGAAGGATAAGGCATTGGAGAGGAACGGGTACGTGGTTGCAGCATTGGGATCGACCTTGTGGGTGATGATGGTCTGGTCAATGCCCGCGCCCTGCAGGGTGAGAATCACGCCAGCGTGGGTATCTACGTTCCCGACCACGACCGTCTTAGTCCACGTGCAGGAACCTGCCGGAATGACGATCGTGTCACCATCGAGCGCCGAGTTGATGGCAGTCTGCACGGCGGACTGACCACAGCTGGCGGCCGTGATGTTCTTGGCGAACACTGTGCTCGACTGCGATAGTACCGCTATGGCAGCGCAGACAAGGATCCCAAAGCCTCTTGAGAGGCTCACCTTTTCCGTCGTTCGATGCGGCATTCTAGACCTCCCTGCACTCGCGATGCGAGGCAGCTCTCGCAGCTCCTATCCGGGATCGTCAGATTTCGATGGCGACGCGGCAGTGATTCGCCTGTCGCTTCACGAAAGCACAGATGATGCCAGATCCTGATAGTCTACGGGCCGCAACTCGTACCGACTGCAGAATCGAGCACTTGTACGTCGCGGCCTGATCGCACTTCATATACGATGTCGTGCAGCACAGGCGTTTCTTGTCAGTCCACCTGTGTCATTCTGGCACGGAGTGGGGCACGCGTCCAGGCGCGATCGGTATTTGTGAACTCGCCCTCGGAACTTGTTCGCCGTACCGAGCCTTGACGCCCCGGCAATCCATCGCGGCCACAAAAAACAAGAGCCAGAGCGGGTGAGTGCCTCTGAAGGCCGCTTCCGTCCAATTATACACGAGCGCGATCGCGAGAACCCCAGTTCGGAACCGGCCGAAGTCGAAGTCATAGGACAGGGTGCGGCTTGCGCTCCGGAAGGCTGAGAGTATCCAGCCGGCCAGTAAAATGACGCCGACCCAGCCGAGATTGAGATAGGTCTCGAGATATCCGTTGTGGGCCTCATTCGGACGCCACCAATACGTGGCCCAGAGCCGTTCGGCTGGCTCGCCGAGCCAAAAACTCTCGAAGCCAACACCTACGATTGGGTTCACGGGAACGGCGAGCAGAGCTTCCCACACCTCGGTACGCCCGGTCAGGGTGCTGTCGCGACCGAGCGCGCTGATCAGAATATCGGTCATGGGGACGACGAAGGTAAAGACTAATAAGATCAGTAGTCCCACCAAGAGATAACTGCCGGCGTGTCTGACGTTCACCCAACGGCGCCCGAGAAACAGCACAACCGATAGCCCGACCACCAGGGACATCACAGACGTCGCGCTACTTGGCCGCGAAGAGAAGCCATCCAGTCATGACCAGGAAAACGCCCGCGAGAACGATCTCCCGATGCCGTCTCCGCGTCCGCTCGTCCCGTAAGGTCGTCAGGAGATGCCAGGAGAAGAAGAAGGCCAGTATCAGACAGACGTAGCCCAGCTCGTTTTTGTTGGTCGTGACGCCAGTGTTGAAAGCCTCCCCCCCCCATGGCGAATAGCCTCGACCGAGCCCGGGATAGTACTTCACCAGCAGGATCGAGAACGGAATCAGAACATATGCTGCTCGCTTCATGACTCGCGCGAAGGCCTCTCGAGGGTCAGGCTCCGTCGCGATGAGGAGCACCATCATCGGCAGACCCAAGACCTTCACCCATCGCTTGAACGAGGCGAAGGGGAAGTCCGACCACACAATGGAAAGGCCGCAGTAAGCCAGAAAGATGGTCAACCATAGGTTGCGAGACAGCACGGTCCCAAGGGGTACCCGTCGTCGGACAAGAACGAACAAGGCCGCTAGCTCCAGCGAGAGATATGCCAGCCGATCCAAAGGGCCTCCCTCAGCCAGATCCGAGGGACGGGCGTACGACGCACCTCCAAAACCCAGCCACGCCGAGAGTGGCCGAGAACAAGTGAGCAGCATCCAGCAGACAGGGATCCACAGGGATCCCGTCACGCGAGCCTCCTTGACATCTCGCGCAAACAGAAACGTCACGAACGCAATGGTGAGGAGGAGCGCGAAGAGGGGAGGCATGAGACCTAGCCCTTCATAGTCCAGAAGACCTCGATCGAGCTTTCATTGCATTCGCCGAATACCGACAGGAACTCCCGTTTGTCGGCCCACTTCTGAAGCACGAGGCCGCGATGACAATCGACCGCGTAGTTGAACCTGCCGTCGGCGCTTTGCGCTGCGAGCAGTTCTATGCACTGCTGACCCTCAGGTCTGAACTCAGGCAGATTGACCTCGAACGACACATATGAAATCGGGCGGCCCAAACCGCGGAGAACCTGAGGCTCGTAACCTTCAACATCGATCTTGATGAAGAACGGTTCGCCGTACCTAGTGATGAGCGTCTCGAGGCGCAGCGTTTCAACATTTTGCCGGCTGCCAAAGGCAAGGCGCGTGCCAAAACGGCCCTCGTCCTTCCTCAGCAGCTCAACCCACTTCTTGCTCAGTGTGTTTTTGGCTGACCCGGGCGCGTCGGTCCATATCGTGTCGACACCATCGTGATCGCTTACGGCAGCGCCCACAATTGCAACGGAGCGTGCACGGACACGGTGCTCCAGGAATCGCCTCTTCAACACCTCCTGGCAGTGCTGGTCCGGTTCCACTGCAACCACGCGGGCGCCAATTCTGAGGAATACATCCGTCTTGTAGCCCTCGTTGGCGCCGATATCAAAGATCAGATCGCCAGGCCGAATGCCTCGCAGTAGTCCTCTGGTAGAAAGCGAGTTCCGAACGCCTCGCGTCAATGATCGACCTGTCGGCCATCAGCCAGTAGAGATCGTAGAGGTAAGACGCCTTGAGTCGATCATACAGGCCGAGTTTCCCGAGGAGGCCTTGGACGTGCGTCTTGACGGCTCTCACTGGGAGTCTCTCGCGAGAGGTTGATTGAAAAGAAGTCGTTCGACTGCGTGAAGGGTCAGAACGGCATTGATTTCTTGAACGAAATTCTTACTTCCCTCGATGTGGTTCCCCGCAAGCCGCTCAAGAAAGGATGGGTTCCACAGACGGCTGTGGGACGCCTTGATGGCCGACAGATGCTCGCGCACGTATCCGGCGAGCCCGCCCCTGAACCATCTGCCGTAGTGGAGATAGCGATGAGGATGAGGCTCCCACACGTGAAGACCCACCCGCTCCAGCCGCGCGTCCAGCGACGATAGCCAATGAGGCATTCCGTCGCTACGCAGGTAGTCGAGTTTGAAGCATGCGCGATACCACATCGGTTTGAGCAGAGACGACAGCCGCGACGCCGGCACGAGGCCTTGATCGGTCGGGATCCGACCGAGCGCAGCGTGGGCATTCCTAATGAGCCGCAGCGCCGGCGAAGACGACCCCTTCGTCCATCGAGGAGCACGGAAGGCCAAAGCCACGAGATCGTTGTCCAGGTACGGCGTACGGGTGATGATCTGGGACTGCGCAGCCCGTGTGACGCCGATGAGATGCCAGGGAATCTCTTTGAAGGCGGCAAACGTGACCGGATGGGTCTCGTCGTTGTTGAGGCAGACCTGATCCTCGGAGATCTGGACGCGAAGCTCGCGACTGACGAGATCGGCCGACAGGCCGATCGGCTTGAAGGTCGTCACGCCGCGCAGGATCTCACCGCCGAAGTTCCCGGTCAGTCGAATGGGCGCCAAGCGCCGCGCGAGGCTATTCAAGTACATCTCGTGCGCGCCACACACGCCGAAGCAACCGTCGGTGACATACACCGTTCTATCGGCGAGCGCCGCGAACTCGTCGAAGAAGTCCTGCCCGAGCCGGAGGATGTGATGAGGAACGCCGCATTCCGACGCTACCCGCGCCGCGATCCGAGCGTCGAGTGTTTCACCATCGACGCCCGCGAAGGTGTAGGACGTGAGCCCCGATTCCCCCGGCGGGCACCGGGCCATGATCATGCGGGTATCGAGACCGCCAGTGAGGGAGATGCCTATCTCGCTCATCGGGTCGATATAACGGGGAAGGATCCGAGTAAACGTCTCCTCGAACGCGGTATCGAACGAACCTGTAGACAAGGGCGACAAGGATTCCCACGTCCTCGGAGCAAAATACTGACGCCGCTCCAGCGCCCCGCCTCGGAACGCCCAAATGGAAGCCGCGGGGAGCAACTTCACATCTCGGAAGAGGGTCTTCTCGCCCAGCGTGCAGGCGTAGCGCAGAAACTGATACATGCCGTCCTGGTCAAACGCGCGCAACTCGGGAAGCACACGAAGGAGAGCCTTGGCCTCACTGGCAAAGAAGAAAGCATCTCGTCCCTCGTGGTAGTACACTCGCTCCATCCCAAAGCGATCATTGAAGAGGATCGCCTTTCCCTGTCGGCGATCGATCAAGAGGCCGCTGAAAAGTCCGTTGAGCTGTTCGAAGAAAGACTCCTCGCGCTCTTCGTAGAGGCGAACCAGCCATGAGGCATCATCGCCTGCGACCCGATTACTTCGCTCTTGGACGCTCGCACGGCCAACCGAGTCAGAAACGCACTCACCTGCGAACAGCAGCGCGATGTCGCCACGTTCGCTGACAATTGGCTGACAGTCGGTGAATGATCCCTTGAGCGCCACCCAGCCGGCAAACACTCCGAGGTCGGGAGCCTCGTAGCTCCCCGACGTGTAGAAGCTTTCGTGCCGCATGGTAGCGACCATGTGCTCCACGAGACGCTGGCATTGATTGCCCGGCTTCAGACTGATCAGGCCCGCGAT
The DNA here is from genome assembly GCA_963805625.1 of uncultured Candidatus Rokubacteria bacterium. Taxonomy (GTDB): domain Bacteria; phylum Methylomirabilota; class Methylomirabilia; order Rokubacteriales; family DASRDR01; genus DASRDR01. The sequence goes on along the minus strand of CAWDVE010000013.1, from coordinate 626,544 downwards.
GCCAGGCATCTCTATTTTTCGCGACCGCCACTCGGGCTCAGCCACCAGCCTCGGAGACTCTTCAGCCGGTTCCTCACGGGCAGCGGAAGCAGTGCTTTGCCATCCGCGGTGCAACTCAAGATGCATGGCGACTCGACCTGTCTCCGTCAGTGCCACGTAGTAGCGCGGGATCCTGGTCTCCTTGAATCCACACCTCCGCTTAAATTCCATCAACGAGCCGCTGCCCCAATTGAAGTAGACCAGGTACGGGAGGCCCTTTTGTGAGCAGATCTCTACGGCCTTGGCAATGAGAGCATTGTTCGTCGCCTTGTCTCGATGCTGGATCTTGGAGATGATCTGGCCGGTGACGCCGTACCGCCCTGCATCTCCCAGCATGACGAAACCGATCAACTCACCGAGGTAATACGCTCCGATTAGAGTCTCTCGGAACAGGTAGCGAGAAAACTGTCGTTTCACCGTGGCGAAATCCTTGCCGTAGTGCCAGAAGCGTCGGCCTTGTCGAATCGGTGTCTCGTTGAAGATCTCGGTCATCCCACGGACGAAATCGTCGTCGTAGCAGGCCTCGCGAACCTCGAGGCCGGCCTTCGCCGCCTTGCGTATCAGGTTTCTAGTGCGTGACGTGATCTGTCCGTTCCACCAGCTGTCGAAGTCCCCCACGGGTAGAGCCGCAATGCTCTCCCACTCCTGGTGAAACTGGAATCGCGGTTCAGTGTCAGGCAGTCGCTGCCAGAATGTGAAGAGGTCGGCATCCACGCGGGCCGTCCTGAGAGTCGAGATGACGGACTCAGGATCATGCACGTCCTGATACCATTCGTCTTCGAGGCGGACGACCTTGATCAGTTTCCCCGACAACGAGTACGTCTGGCCATCAATCTCGAGACAGCGGATCCGCGTTTGGCGGCCGTTGACGAGCGCGTCTTTGGTAAAGACCGTGTTCATACTGAGACACTTCGGTTCGCCGACCGCAACCACTGCTCGAAGAGCGCGAGGCTGAAGAGCAGCTTGTGGTTATCTTGGCTCCTCGAGCGATGCGTCTCGAAGAGCTGCCGTACAGCCTCCGGCTGTAGCAGGCTGTACATCGCGGACGCGGGATCCAGCAAGAGCTCCTCCAGCCTTCCGGAGACTGACGACCGGAACCAGCCGTCGACGACGTTCGCGGCGAAGCCGCGCTTCTTGCGCTTGAGAATGCGCGTCGGCAGGAAGGCGCGACAGACCCGCCGATGGAGCCACTTGCGGCTGCCATTGCGCACCTTGAGTCCCGCGCCCAGGCGCTGCACGTACTCCACGACGACCCGGTCGAGGTACGGGACGCGGACCTCCAGGCTGTGCGCCATCGAGAGCTTGTCGGCGTACATCAGGAGCTCGTCGGGCAGCGAGGATCGCAGCTCAAGGAGCTGGAGGCCGCCGAGCTCGTCCGTGTGCTCCATCTGCGGGAGCAGATCGCTCCAGCAATCGAGGATCCGGTCCCCCGGGTTCGGCGGCAGGAGTCCGTCCCGGAAGAGCCCATCGACGGTCTCGGCCGGCCCCAGGGAGAACACGTGCTGGTAGCGCTCGAGCCGATCGGAGAACCCGAGCGAGAGCACGCCCCGCTTCAGCATCTCGTTCCGGGGCAAGTGCGTGATCGCGGAGCCGACGCACGGAGCGTACGGGACGCGGTAACAGGCGCCAGTAGTCGCCGTACCGCACACCGAGATGCCGCTTGTAGCCGCCGAACAGCTCGTCAGGCCCCTGGCCGATGAGGGCCACCTTGACGTCCTGGCGGGCCCGCTGGCTGACGAAGTACATCGGGACGATCGAGGACGTCGCGATGGGCTCCTCGAGGCATTCGACGATCCGGGGCAGCGACCGCTCGAACTCTTCACGGTCCAGTTTGACCTGGACGTGACGGGCGCCGAGGACCAGCGCTGTCTCCGCCGCATCGGCCAGCTCGTCGTCCTCGAAGCTCTCCCCGTAGCCGACGGTGTAGGCCGGCCACGGGCCGCCCTGCTCGTTCATCAGCGCGAGGAGCAGGCCCGAGTCGATGCCGCCGCTCAGGAGCAGACCCACCGGCACGTCGCTGATGAGGTGCCGCCGCATGGCGTCGCGGTAGAGCCCGACCAGCTCCTCGCACGCCTCGTCCTCGCCCTTGGGCGTCGGGAACGGGACCGGCGTGTAGCGGTACCAGCGCTCCCGCCTCGCCTGGCCATTCTCGACCACCAGCATCGTCCCGGGCGCCAGCTTCTCGATCCCCTGGAAGATCGTCAGTGGCGACGGCGTGTAGCGATAGCGGAGGAAGAGATTCAGGGCGACGGGATCCACCTCCGGGCGCAGACCGAGCGCGGCGAGCACCGGCCGCATTTCGGAGCCGAACCAGACCGATGCCGTTCCGTACGGCGTAGTAGACGAGCTTGATCCCCATGGCATCCCGGGCCAGGACCAGGCGCTGCCTCCGCACGTCCCAGATCGCGACGCCGAACATGCCGTTGAGCTGGTCGAAGACGCCGGTGCCCCACTGCCTTGTAGCCGTGGACGATCGCTTCGGTGTCGCGAGCTCGTCCGGAAGCGGTGGCCCCGGCTCTCGAGCTCCCGGCGTAGCTCGCGGAAGTTGTAGATCTCACCGTTGAAGATGACCCAGACGGTCTCCTCGGCGTCAGCCATCGGCTGGTGCCCACCGGCGAGATCGATGATCGACAGTCGGCGGAAGCCCAGGCCGATGGGCCCGGAGACCAGGTAGCCCTCGTCGTCGGGGCCTCGATGAACGATGGTGTCGGCCATTGCCTTGATGTCCTGGCGCACCACGGGCGCCCGATCCCCGAAGTTGAACTGTCCGCAGATCCCGCACATGGCTCAGGCCTCCGTGCCGCGATGGAGCACGAAGCAGAGGCTTCCGAAGAGCTGGGCTTGCGCCCAGCGGTGCATCGGAACGTTGTCCCAGCCGACGAGGAGCTGACGAGATCGGAACGCCCCCCAGGACGTCTGCCAGCGGTCGAGCAGGTCATTGACAACGGTCAGCAGCCTACCGTCCAGCTCCTGGAAGCGACCTCGGAGCAGCGTCGCGAGGTTGACGCACTCGGCGTAGTCGTACAGCTCCCGGCGGTACACGGTCAGTCGGGGCGCCCTGGAGAACGGCCTCGGCAGGCCGTCCGAGTCGAAGAGGTTCTGGACATAGTACCCGACGCCGCGCTCGATCGCCTCGGTGCACCGAGGATCTCCGGTGACGGTCTCGATTGCCGCCAAGGCCTTGAGGACGAAGCACGTGTGGAAGTGATCGACGAAGTCTCGCGTGCCATCCACGGCGTAGTACCAGGAGCCGTCACGGTTCTGGGCCTCGAGGATGAAGCGGAGGTTCTGCTCGGCAGCTCGGCTGTACTCCGGCTCGGAGAAGTCGTGGGCGGCCTTGGTGAGGAGAGCCGCCCGATACGCGCTCGCGTTGACGATGCCGCCCCGATCGTCTGGACGTGGTGTGTAGGCGCACGTCGCGGCGCCGGGCGACGTCTCCCGGTCCCGGTAGTCCAACAGCGCGTGCTGCGCGATCGAGCGCATGACGTGCCGCCAGCGGTCGTCCTTGTCGATACGGTACACCTGCCGGAACGCCTCATAGGGGTAGCCGACAGTCGTGACGAGCGGGGTACCCGCCGGGATCGTGCCCGTGCGCGTCACCCAATCGAACGGGTAACCCCACGCGTGCCGCGCGTATCCGGGACAGCGGGTGGATTCGAGGACCTCGAGGAAGTGCACGGCGCGACGGTAGTGCGCTTCGTCCCCCGACGTCTGGAGGAGATACAGGAAGCCGATCGCGTAATGCGCGTCTGCGATCGGGAAGCGCTGCCGTTTCCAGAAGAGGCGGCGAGCCGCCGGAACGAACGCTTCACAGAGGATCATCGGGGCGACCGCGACCGTCCCGAGAGCGGGTTGCCGGTAGTAGAGCGCCTTGGCGCGTCGGCCGACGGGCCCGGCGAAGAAGTCCTGCCAGTCGTGGGACGTCTCGCCGTACCGATCGAGCCAGGCAACGAATCGGTCGACCGCGGTCCGGATCCTGTCGAGGGGCAGCACCTCCATCATGTCCGGCGCCGCCGCTCCACCTGAGTGTCCGCACCAACTGGGATGACCTGGAACTTGTCGATCCGCTTGAGCCTGAGCAGTGATTTCAGGATGACTGCAAGCTTCTGCATCTGCTCGCCGCGGTGGAAGCGCACGAAGTCATCCGAGACTGGCCGCTTCGTGCGTCTCAGCGCGCCCCACGCGTAGCCGAGCCCGATGCTGAGGCCGCCCACGACGTAGGGCCGCTTCGTCATCTGGTACGCGACACGGAACAGCTCCCAGACCGGATGCCCACCGATGTAATAGTCGCGCTCGCCGTAGGTAAACCTCGCACTGAGCCCGTTTCGGTCCGCCGTCCCGAGGCTACGGTGGTGGAAGAAGCACTTCTCCCGGAATGAGCGAGTCTTCCACCCCTTCATGCGAGCCGTGATCACGGCCATCCAGTCGATACCACCGGCCTTGTTCGGGACGTAGCCGCGCACGTCCTCGAAGCACTGGCGCCGGAAGAGCTGGAACTGTCCGGACACGTGAGTGTGGCCTTCGTAGCTGTCGGTCTCGGAGCTGTATCCGTTGGCCTCTTTGAAGATCGTGCCGGCGACACCGAGCCCGGGGTCCTCAGCGAACCGCTGCAGCAAGAAGGCCAAATGGTCCTTCTCGAACGAGATGTCGGCGTCGACGTTGCCCACGATGTCGTGGTCGATCGTCTTGACCCGAGTGTAGCCTGCGGCAAAGCACTGGGCCTTGGCCGCAAAGCTGCGGTCCCTGTGCTCGGGCATGTCGATCACGTCGATCCAGTCGTGAGCCGTCGCATAGCGACGAGCGATCTTTCCGGTGTCGTCCGTGGACCCGTCGTTGACGATGACCCATCGGGTCGGGTGGACCGTCTGGCTCACCATCGACTGGATGGTCTTCTCGATGAAGGCCGCTTCGTTCCGGGCCGGCGTGACGAGGATGCATAACAGCGGATGACGGTCCGTCATCTTTCGGATCCCGAGTGCGCCCTCAAGCGATCCGTCCAGTAGGCGACCATCTTCTCGAGGGGGAGCGCCGTCAACTCGGCGACCCACGGCAGCACGCCTTCGGCGCGCGTGTGGAACTGGAACCGCTCCCGGAGCGTGCCCGGCATCGGCACGGTCCGGATCGGATCGGAGTCGAGGTGCACGCCGGCACCTCGGCTCACGCCCACGACGCCGTCGGCGATCTCCCGGTGAGAAATCGCCAGGCCGCTCCCCAGGTTGTAGACACCGGAGGGGTGTCCTGACTCCCACGCCCGGATGAGGACCCGCGCCACATCGTCGACATGGATGTAATCGCGCCGGATGTCGCCGTCGAAGAGCTCGATGAGCCCGCGATCTCGCACGAACTGGAAGAAGCGGGTCGGGATGCTCGCGTTGTGCCCCTTGTGCTCCTCACCGGGGCCGAACACGTTGAAGAACCGGAAGCCGGCGACCGATGACTTGAAACTCTCGAGGTTCGCACGCACCCAGCGGTCGAGCACGAGCTTCGAGTACCCGTAGGCATTGAAGGGACGCTCGCAGCCCGGGTCGTCGACTCGGCACACGCGACTCTTCCCGTACAGGGCGGCGGTCGACGCGTAGATGACCGGGACGCCGCGGAGCTGGCCCAGCTCGAGCCACTTCCGCGAGTGCTCGAAGTTGTAGCGCAGCATCTTCGTGACGTCGGTCTCGAGCACGTCGGTCCAGGCGCCCACGTGGAAGATCACCTCCAGCGGCGGAAGGCGCCGGTCGAGGTCCTCGACAGCCAAGGGATCGGCCGAGAAGTAGTCGAGGAAGTCGGCGAAGCGCAGCCCGGACATGCCGGCCAGCTTCTCGGGTCGGCGCGAGAAGGAGTCGACCACGACGATGCGGTCGCTACCGCGCTCGTTGAGCGCGCGAATCACACGGGAGCCGACGAAGCCGGCGCCTCCGGTCACCAGGCACCATCTGGACGTCATGACGGCCCCACGCGTCGGCTCGCCGGCTACCGTGCGAAGAAGCCGCGGATCTGATCGGCCACGTACCCGATCATCTCGAGCGGCATCTCCGGGTAGATCGGAAGCGAGAGGATGCGCGATTGATTGCGATAGGCCACCGGGAAGTCGTCCGGCGTGTGCCCGAGATAGGCGTAGGCCGGATAGAACGGCAGCGCCTTGGGATAGTTCAGCACCGTCGCCACCTCGGCGGCGGCGAGATGCGCCTTCAGCGCGTCGCGGCGGTCAGTGCGAATCACGTAGAGGTGGTAGACATGGTCGCGGTCAGGGCCGACCTTCGGCGTCTCGACGTCACCGAGGCCGGCCAGGAGGCGGTCGTACGCCGACGCCACCCCGCGCCGTGCCTCGATCCACGCCGGCAAGTGGGGAATCTTCGCGTTGAGGATCGCCGCCTGCAGCCCATCCATCCGGCTGTTGATGGCCTCCATCAAGTGCTCGTTCTTGCCACCGTGGCGCGCGAAGGCGGCCATCCAGTCGGCCAGGCGATCGTCATTGGTGGTGATGCATCCGGCGTCGCCATAGGCGCCAAGATTCTTGCTCGGATAGAACGAGAACGTCGCCATGTTCCCGAACGTCCCCACGAGCTGGCCCTTGTACCGGGCGAGGTGAGCCTGGGAGCAATCTTCGATGACCCAGAGCCCGTGCCGTCGTGCGACGACCATGATCGGGTCCATATCGGCTGGCTGCCCGTAGAGATGTACGGGGATGATGCCGACGGTGCGAGGCGTGAGCCGCGCTTCGATCTCCGCCGGATCGATGGTGAAGGTCACCGGGTCGACATCGCAGAACACGACCCGCCCGCCCGCCTGGGTGATCATCGCCGACGTGGAGATCCAGGTGTGGGCGGTGGTGATGACCTCGTCTTCCGGCTTCACGCCGAGGGCGCGCATCGCGATCAGGAGCGCGTCGGTGCCGTTGGCGCAGGAAACGCAATGCTTGACCCCGAGGGTCTCCGCCCAAGCGCGCTCGAACCCTTCCACGTGCGGGCCACGGATGAACGCCGAATCGGCGATCACCGCGCGGATCGCGGCGTCGATCTCGTCCTGGATGGACAGGTACTGGGCGTGAAGGTCGACGAATGGGACTCTCATGAGATGGCCCGACCTCCCGTCTCGGCGTGCAGGCGGCGCAGGAGGCGCGCCGGGTTGCCGGCATAGATGCCGGGCTCCGTCAGATCCCTCGTGACGACGGCTCCGGCTCCGACCACGACGTGGTCGCAGATCGCGACCGGGAGAATCGTCGCATTGGTGCCGACGCTGACGTGGTGGCCCACCCGCGTGGCGCGCCAGAGGCGTCGATCTCCACGCGCCGGGCCGTCGTTCCTGAACGGATCGTTGATGAACTTCGCCCCGTGCGAAATAAAGCAGTCGTCGCCGATCGTCACGAGCTCGCACACGAAGGAGTGCGACTGAATCTTGCATCGCCTTCCGATGACCACGTTGCGCTGGATCTCGACGAACGGTCCGACGAAGGTGTCGTCGCCGATCGAGCATCCGTACAGGTTGACCGGCCGTACGACGCGGACATTTTCGCCGAAGCGCACGTCGACGATGTCCACGGACAGGACGTGCGGCTCAGCCATGATGGGGGAGGGCGGGACGCGTGCCGAGGCTCGCCCGGAGGGCCATGCCGCTCGCCGGCCACGACGGCCGAGGGGACGGGCCTGCGCTCCGGCGCTTCATCCCGCTGATCCGGCATATGCCGTGCGGGTCCGCCCATCGAGGAGCTCGGCGTAGAAGGAGAGCAGCTTCTCTCTTTCGGCCTGCCAGGACAGGCTCGGTAAGAGCTTTCTCGCCTGGGACAGGCGCCACAAGACCTCGTCGGGATTCTGCCACATGAAGCGAAGGCTGTCTGCCAGCGCGGCCTCGTTGCCCGGCTCGAAGTAGAACATGGCCTCGTCGGGCAAATAGTTGCTGATCGTGTGGGTCCGAGGCGACAGGACCGGCAGCCCTTGAGTGAGGTATTCGACGATCTTCGTCGAGAAATACAGGTCGCCAAAGACGCCGGCGCGATGGCACGAGATGCCTACGTCCGCCTTGGCCATCTCGTCGCGCACGCGGTCGATCGGAACCCGCCCGAGGTGCTCGACCGACTTGCTGACGCCAAGGTCGGACGCCAGATCGAGAACCTCCTTCAGTCTGTTTCCTTCGCCCAGGATTTTGAGCGTGAGCGGGACCTCACCGGCAAGTCGAGCCATGGCCTTGACGGCGAGCCCGAGATCGTAGTGCTCGGTCACCGTCCCGCAGTACAGCACCACCAGGCGCTCTCGGGTTCGCGGCCAGGATCTCGGAACGTCACGGACCGGAAACAGCTGTTCGTCCGGGAAGTTGTTGACGATGAGAATCTTCTCTCCCGCGACTCCTTTGACCTCGAGGTTCGCTCTCATGCTCTCGTTGACGGAGATGATGCGATGCGCGAAGGCGTGGCTGAGCCTCTCCTGGAGTCGGAGAACCCTGACCACAGGGCCCCCGGGCCGATGGTTCCAGCTCATGTAGAGCTCGGGCATCGGGTCGTGCACGTCCAGGATCACCGTGCTTCCACCCAGCCGGGGAACGAGGGCGGCAAACACCAGGAAATCAGGCATGTTGTGGACGTGGACCACCCTGAGCTTGCCGCGAAGGTGGAGTCGGGCCAGGGTCAGGCCGCCCAGCACCGCGCACGCCACGTACTCGTAGAGATATCGAAGAGGCCCCCCGCGCCGGCGGCGGATCGGAAGCCGATGGACGTGAACGCCGCTGATAACAGCGTGGCGTGGTTCACGGACACCGTCTCGCGCACGTTCCTCTCTGAGACCGATGACATGAACCTCGACGCCACTGGCAGCCAACGCCTCGGCTTCCCGGCGGACCCGCGGGTCACCCAGGTAGTACGTGTGGGCCAGCATGGCCACTCTCGCCGCGCCTGCGCCCTCAACCGCCATAGCGTCGTACCAACCCGTCCACGATCTGTCGGTGGGCGGTCCCGTCTCCGAACAGCTCCCGGTGCGGTCCGCTCGGCTCGAACGTCCTGATCAGGTCGGCGATGCGGCCGGGATCCGGGGGGGTCAACACCTTCCATCCAGCTCGCGCGATCTCGGGGAACCAGGAGAGCTCGATGAGCACGATGCAGGGCTTGCGGAGCAGGTACGCCTCGCGGCGGACACCACCGGAATCGGTCAGGATCTTGTCCGCTCCGGCTGCGAGTCGGACGAAATCCACGTACCCCATTGGCTTGCACAGCTCGATCTGCGAGCCTCGGACCAGGTCGATGAGACCGAAGCTCTGGAGCGCCTGCACGGTTCTCGGATGGGCAGGGAAGACGATCCGTCGCTCGGCCTTGACGAGGCCCTCGATGATCGCGTGGAGCCGCTTACGGTCCGTGAGGTTCTCCTGGCGATGCAGCGTGAGGACATGATAGTCCCCCCGGACCGGCTCGATCCCGTGCTTCGCGAGCGTGAGGATCATCGCGTCCTTCATCAGGTCGCCCGAAAGCTCGATGCGATGGGATTCGTACCCCTCGCGCTTCAGATTGTCCACGTCGGTCGTCGTGCAGCAGAAGATGACGTCGGCGAGGACATCCGAAACCCGGCGGTTGATCTCTTCGGGATTGTGGCGGTCGACGGTGCGGATCCCGCCCTCGACGTGGGCAAACGGGATGCGCAGCTTGCTGGCGGCGATGGCAGCGGCCATCGTCGAGTTCACGTCGCCATACGCCAGGATGCAGTCGGGCCGCTCGGTGTCGAACACCGCCGCTAGCTCCACGATGGCGCTGGCCGAGAAACTCACGTTGTCGCGGTTGGCGATGTTCAGATGATGATCCGGCGCCGGCAGCTCGAAGCAGTCGAAGAAGGCCTGCGACATCTCGTAGTCGTAGTGCTGCCCCGTGTGGATCAGGATCTCCTTGATCCCCCGGCGCCTCAGCTCCCGGTTGACGAGGTACTCCTTCACGAAATTCGGTCTCGTTCCGACGACGGAGCAGGTCTTCACCGGGGCCTCGCGGTCACTCGTCCGACGTCAAGCCACCGGGTTCGCCGGCGCCCGGTCGTGGTGACCGGCGTGTCTGACGGAGGCGCCGCTCTCGGCCCGCGTGAAGCCCCTCCGGTCGCCGAGGTGGGCATTCTGCTGCACGGTGTAGTACGTCGCCTGCGCATGGTCCTGCGCGGTCGGCGTGATCTTCTGCAGCAGCGGCATCGTCTGGGTGAAGAGCGTCCACCCGTACTCGAGAGCCCTGGCGTACACGTCCCGCACTTCGTCGAACTCGGGGTAGATCGAGTAGAGGAGCTGCGAGCAGATCGGGCCGTCATCGATTCCGGGGGTAATCTCGTGGATGGTCACGCCATGCAATGGCTCGCCATTCTTGAGCGCCCAGTTGATGGGGGACACGCCGCGGTATCTCGGCAGCGGACCGTTGTGCAAGTTGAGAATCCTCGCACACTTCCGGATGAACCATTCCTTGATGATCTTGTCGTAGAAGACGGAGAGGGCGATGTCCATCTGCCAGGTGTCGCCGAGGACACCCGGGATGTCCTTGTAGTGTCCGGACCGCACGACCGGAACCCGGTGGGAGTCCGCCCAGGTCGATAGCGAGTCGGTCCAGCTTGGCTCGGGGACCACCGGCACCAGGAGACGCAGGTCGTAGTCGGGCTGCGCCAGGAACCAGTCGGCGATCCTGACCGCCAACGTGCCTTTACCGAGCAGGATGACGTTCTGCTTCACCGCTCGCTTGGTCCCCTGCCCCCGCGAGCGTACCGAGGGTCGACTCCCATCCGAGCCGCATCCGCGCGCTCGAGCACCGATACCACCGTTCGAGCATGGGTGACACCGGTTGCCGGTTCCTTGCCGGTCCTGATGCAATCGAGGAAGTGCTCGGCTTCCAGCCGCAGCGGCTCGACGAAGTGGACCTGCGGAAGCAGGATGTCGCCGCTCCGGTAGCTGAAGTCCGCGCGCATCGGGTGATCGAAATCCATGTGCTCGCCGAGAACCGCCTTCCTGTCGATGCCCTTGTCGTAGATGGCGATCTTGTCGTCGGCCACGTCGTCGTAGACCACCATCTTCCGGGAGCCGACCACGGTCATCTTTCGGACCTTCTGTGGATCGAGCCAGCTCACGTGGATATTGGCCATGATCTTGTTCGGGTACACGAGGTTGAGGAAGACGACGTCGTCGATGCCGGGTTGGATGCAGTCGATCCCCTGGCGCGAGACGAACGACGGCTCCTCGTCGCTCAGCCAGTACTGGATGATGCTGATGTCGTGCGGGGCGAAGTTCCACAGGGCGTCGATGTCGGAACGGATGCGGCCGAGGTTCAGGCGCTGGCTGTACACGTAGCGGACCTCGCCGAGCTCCCCCGCGTCGATGAGCCGCTTCACATAGCGGACCGCCGGATTGTAGACGAACGTGTGGCCGGCCATCAGGACGAGGCCACGTAGCCCGGCCTGGCGGGCCAGCTCGTCGACCTCGGCAACGCGCGTCGCGAGCGGTTTCTCGACGAGGACGTGTTTGCCGGCCTCGAGCGCACGCCGGGCAAGTGAGAAGTGCGTGGCGGCCGGGGTCGCCAGGATCACGCCGGCGACATCGGGATCCTCGAAAATGAGATCGGGCGACTCCACGGCGCGGGTCCGGGGGAAGTTGTCGCGCACGAACGCGGAGCGCGCGGGACTCGGGTCCGCGACATAGCGCACCTCGCAGCCCGGCAGGGTGGAGAAGTTCCGGAGGAGGTTCGGCCCCCAGTACCCGCACCCGATCTGCGCGACGACGAGAGGATCCCCGCTTAGCATCTACACGGCCACGTGCACGTCCAGGGTGTCCCGGAGCGGTAGGTCGGTGAAGGTCGTCCGCCGCCGCGGCAACGGCGTTGGGGCGCCATCGAGGGGAGCCGATGTGTGCACCCGTACGGTCAGCCCGGGTACTTCGGCGGCCCCGGCGACGGATGCTGCGATCCGGAGTGCGCCGCCGTCGCCGCGGAGCGAGGTCAGCACAGCCGCTCGGCGCTGCCGGAACCATGCCACCGCCCGGGCGGCCGTCGGGAACCACGCCGAGCGGCGCTTCAGCTCGTCGACGAGCTCGAGGTAGAACCGGCCCCAGAGACGCTCGGGCGCAAGGCTCCGGTCGTGCCAGTTGATGGTCAGCGCCCCGCCATGGCGCTCCGCCTCATCCACCAGCGGGAACACCATGTCGTGGGCGGCGGCCGGCGTGAGGCCGAGGCGCGAGGGATAGAAGAGCGCCGTGTCCATGACGTGGAGCGGGAGCTCGAGGAGGTGTCGCACGGTCATCGGCTTGAACGCCTGCAGAGTCCCGGCGCGAAACCCGACCGTTTCGTTGTAGCCGAACGTGGAGTCGTACGCGAACCCTGCCTCCTCGAGCCGTCCGGGGGTGCCCTCGTCGAAGTAGAGCCAGTGCATCCGGACTCCGGCCGTGGGCGTGCCCGTGACCCGCGAGATCGCCGCACGCTCCTCGATGGCCCGCGGGCCATCGACCCAGGCGTCAATGGCGTGGAGCCCGACCTCGGCGCCCGCCGCGTCGAGGCCCCGCACCTGGTCAGCGATGTCGGCCACCCCGTAGGCCGCGGCGCGCAGACGCGGAGCCCGGCCGTCGACCGTCCGGCCCGGGTCCCGCTTGAACGGGATCACGAAGAAGGTGGAGCCGAGCCCGCGCTCGATGTCGAGGTAGCGGTCGAACCCCGACCAGATGTCCTTGGCCCAGCCGAGATGGACGAAGGGCAGCGTCAGGGCTGCCCCGATGTTGCGCCGGAGATCCGCCAGCGGCGTCCGGCCCCGGCACGCGCCGACCAGCGACCCGACCACGGCCCGGTGCAGAAATCCCATCATGGTGTGGTCGAACCGGTGGAACCGGATCGCCGGGTGGTCCATGTCGTGGGTCAGGCAGACCATGAAGCGGTGACCCGGGGGGGCGGGCGGGATCTCGACCAGCGGGACGCCGGAGCGGACGATCCACTCTCGCAGCAGGGAGATGTGTCGGTCGACCGTCGGGACCCCGGCCTGCGCGCGCGGTTGGCCATTGACGAGCAGGAAGCGGACCTCGTGGAATAGATCGTAGCCGATCCGCACGACGATGCGTTCGTCCGCGTGCGTCACGGCGGTGGCCGGCTCCCGCGTGTCCCGGAAGACGAGATCGGGCGAGGTACCGTCGGGCCAAAGGGGGGCGCACCGTCCGTAGACAGGAAAACAGTCACCGCGCCAGCAGAGGGTCGCACCCTCGCGCGGTGGGGCGGGGTGACGTACTCGCTGATCGTCGAACGCGCCGGCCGTGCTGCCATAGAGGAAGACAATCCGCGCAGGCCGATGCGCGGAGGTGCCGTCGTGCGTGTCGACGAGCACGTCGTAGCGGCCGTCGGGGCGCCAGAACTCCCATGGCGTCTTGAACAGCTCGAAGAACTCGCGCGCCACCTCACTCTCCTCAGCCCTGGCCACGACGCCGATCATCGTGCTCCCGAGCGGATCTGGCTCACTACCCTGTTCTGCTGCTCGGGCATCAGCTCGGGGAACATCGGCAGGGACAGGATCTCCGCGGCCGCGCGCTCGGCGACCGGAAAATCGCCACGCCGGAAGCCGAGGCGCTCGTACGCCTTCAGGAGGTGCAGCGGGGTCGGGTAGTGGATGCCGGTCCCGATGCCCGCAGCGGCCAGATGCTGCTGAACGCGGTCGCGGTCCGGGACCCGTATCACGTAGAGGTGGTAGACCGGACGCGACCACGTCGGCTCGAACGGCAGGGCGAGGATCCCGGCGGCATCGCCCAGCAGCTCGGCATAGCGGCGCGCGCACTCGCGCCGCAGCTCGTTCCAGCGCGCGAGATGGCGGAGCTTCAACTGGAGGATGCCCGCCTGAATCGCGTCGAGCCGGCCGTTGTAGCCCTCGAAGTCATGGGCGTACTTCGCCGACTGGCCGTGGTCGCGGAGCATCCGACAGATCCGGGCAACCTCGGCGTCACCGGTGGTGATGGCGCCCGCCTCGCCGCAGGCGCCGAGGTTCTTGGCGGGATAGAAGCTAAACGCGGCGGCGCGGCCGATCGAGCCGGCCTTGCGCCACACACCCTCCCGCTTCGAGAAGTACTCGGCGCCGTGGGCCTGGCAGGCGTCCTCGACAACCACGACCTCGTGCTCCGCTGCCAGCTCGATGATCGGGTCCATGTCGGCCATCTGCCCGTACAGATGGACGGGGACGATCGCGGTCACCGGGCTACCGGTGCGCCGGCTCACGAGCCGGCCCGTCCGCCGGTCGCGCCGGCACTGTCGCTCGAAATACGTCCGCAGCTTCGCCGGGTCCATGGTGTACGTGGGCTCGTCTATGTCGACCAGGTCGAACCGTCCGCCGGCCTGTGAGATGGCCTCCGTGGTGGCGATGAAGGTCAGCGGCACGGTCACCACGGTGTCCCCGGGCTGCACGCCCGCGGCGATCAGCGCGAAGCGGAGGGCGTCCGTGCCGTTTCCAACCGCGACGCAGAACCGCGATCCCGAGAAGTCGGCGAAGTCCTGCTCGAAGGCCTCGATCAGCGGGCCCCCCGTGAAGTGAGCCGTGTCGAGGACCTCCTCGAAGATGGCCTGCAGCTCCTCGCGCAGCTCCCGGTGGGGGGCGACCAGGTCGACGAACGGGACGCTGTCCACGCTCACGACCAGGGCCCTCGGCCCGCCCTGGCGGCGCGTCTCCTCCGCCGCCGCTGCGGCAACACGGCGGCGAGCCAGCCCCGGCCGGAGTCCCCGTTCCCACCCGAGGTCGGCGTCGCCGGGCGGCGCTCGGGGTAGTAGTCCCGGCCGGTCGACCGCTCCTCCCCGTTGAAGACCAGGCCGATGAGCTTGGCCGGGTCGAGGAGGCTTAGGGCGTCCGCGACGAGCTTTCGCGGCGTGTGGCTGGCGGACACGACCAGGAGGTAGCCGTCCACGCTGCTGGCGAAGACTCGGCCGTCCGGGAAGGGAACCAGGGGCGGAGCGTCGATCAGCACGTAGTCGTAGCGGGCGCGGGCCGCCTCGATCAGCTCGGTGAACCGCGGGGACGCGAGAAGCTCGTAGGGGACCCCTCGGCGATGACCGGCCGGGATGATGTCCAGGTTGAAGGGAGGGCACGGCTCGACGACGGCGTCGAGCGCGACCCGGGGGTCGAGGATGGCCTCGACGAGACCGCGGCTCCCCGCACCGTGGAGCCCCAGGCGGGCCGCCAGCGCGGGGCTGCGGAGGTCCGCCTCTATCAGGAGGACGCGCGCCTTCGGGTCCTGGGCGAGGGCTCCCGCAAGGTTGATCGCCGTCGTGGTCTTCCCGTCGCCGGTGCCAGGGCTCGCCACCACGAGGACCGAGAGGCCCGTGAGCTGCCGGCGCTGCTCGACCAGATGGCGGAGCGCTCGGTAGGGCTCCGCCTCCAGGGCCCCCGGCTCCAGGAGGCTCACCAGGTGGGGGTCGATGCCGGGCGGCACACTGACGGCGGTCAGGCCCGGGGCGGACTCTTTGGGGGGGCTTGCTGGCGCCGAAGCCGGGGAGGGCATGGTGAGCCGACGACCCGGCTCCGCGGCGGGCGGCTCGGGTAGGGGCGCGGCGGGGACGCGGGGGACGGGCGCAGCGGCCGTTGGGGCCGACTGCTGGTTGAGCGCACGGTCGCGCTCGGCCTGCTCGAGGGCCTTGAAGAACTTGCTCATACCAGCCTCACCAGAAGAGCCCGCGCGCGGCCTGGACGAGGTCTTCGAACTGGGCCGCGAGCGGGACCGCGAGGTGCTTCCAGCCGAGGGCGGCCACCGCCACGGCGGCCGCCCCTACGCCGAGGACCGCCGTCGCGCCGGCGACAGCCCACCGGGAGGCCCTCCGTCGACGCGATGCTCCGCTCCGCGTACGCCGGTGCGGGGGCGGCGCTCCGTCCTCGAGGTACCCGATTGCCTCGTCCACCGTGTCGCGGTTGAGGCGCCGCCGCTGCTCGGCATAGCCGATCAGGAGGGCATGGTCGGCGAGGGCATTGACGACCCGCGGGATCCCGTCCGAGTACTGGGCGATCCGGGCGACGGCCTGGTCCGTGAAAAGGTCGAGGTCCCGGCCGCCCGCGACGCGCAGGCGGAAGCGGACGTACGCGCGCACCTCGTCCGGGGTGAGGGGGCGGATCGCGCACCGGAGCGCGATCCGCTGCTTGAGCTGGCGGAGCTCCGGCAGGTCCAGGCGCGCTCTCAACTCGGGCTGGCCCGCGAGGAGGATCTGGAGGAGCATCTCGCGGGTGGTCTGGAAGTTCGAGAGGAGGCGGATCTGCTCGAGCGTCGCCGGGACGAGGTGCTGGGCCTCGTCGATGACGATGACCGACTTCTGGCCAGCACGGTGGCGCTCGATCAGGAAGCTGTTGAGGGCGACCAGGCGCTGGGCCCGCGTCGCGCCCGTCTTCGACACGCCGAAGTCCTCCAGCACGTACTCGAGGATCCCGTCGAAGGGGAGAGTCGAGTTCACGACGACCGCCGCCGCCGTGTTCTCGTCGAGCTGCTCGAGGAGAGCCCGGAGAAGGGTCGTCTTGCCGGTGCCCACGTCGCCGGTCAGCGCCATGAACCCCTTGCCTTCCCGGACGGCGTAGGTGAGCTGGGCGAGCGCCTCGCGGTGTCCCGCGGTGAGGTAGAGGAAGCGCGGGTCAGGCGTCATGTTGAACGGCATCTCCGCGAGGCCGTAGAAGGCGCGGTACACGGCGCTCAGAGCCTCCCCCTCGCGGTGCCGCCGCGGGTGACCAGCCAGACGAGCTGGTCGTTGTCCCGCGCGACGAGGTGCGCCGTCGCGGCCAGCACGATTGCGCCCAGGACGACGCCTACCGCGGCCACCTGGATCCGGCGCCGCCGCCGCCGGCGGTCGCCCTCGCTGACCAGGCGCGGGATGCTCGCGAGCACCGGCGCCGGCGTGAAGGCGCGGAGCTCGTCGATGGCGTGGAACGAGGTATCGAGCTGCTCGGCGAGGAAGACCAGGCCGAGGGCCAGGCCGAGCGAGAGGGCGAGCGCCGTCCCGAGCAGCCTCAAACGCTGGGGAGCCGCCGGCTTGGGGGAGGCCACGGCGGGGTCCAGGACCCGGAACTGCTCGCCCTTCTGGCGCTGCTCCATGTTCTCGGCGAGCTGGGCCTCCTCGTACCGGCTGGTCAAGGTCTTGTGCAGCTCCTTCGTGGTGACGTAGTCGCGCGAAAGCTCCTGGAGCTCTTGCTCCCGCCTCGGGGCGTTGGCGACCCGCTGTTCGTGGGTGGTGATGGCGGCGCGCAGGCGGCGCTCGTCGTCCTTCAGAACCTTCACCTCGGCGTCCGTCTCGCGGAGCGCCTGCTGGATCTTGGTCACGAAGGGGTTCGTCCCAGCTGGCCCGGCCGGGCCCGGCCCCATGCCCGGGCGGTTGGGGGGCCGGTCCGGTGCGAGCGCGGGCGCCGCGGCGATTTCGCGCTCGAGGGCCGCGATCTGGGCCTTCGCGTGCTGGACGTCGGGGTATCGCTCGGTGAAGCGCGTCAGGAGATCGGCCAGCTCCTGCCGGAGCTTGGCGAGCCGCACCTGCCGCGGGTCGACCACTATGACCGAATCCCCGGACGACCCCAGCACCCCGGCCGTCTCCGGGCTCACGCTGTGGAGCTGGAGCTCGAGCAGCTCCTTCTTCTCGGCGAGGCGGATCTGGTTGAGGGTGTTGTGCCGGAGCTGCTCGTTGAGCTGGCCGAGCACGCTGAGGTTCGTCTGGAGCTGCTCCGGCAGCTCCCCGAGGTGTTGCCCCTTGAACGTGCTGACCCGCGCCTCCTGCTCGCCGAGGCGCCGCTTCGTGTCCTCGAGCTGGACCCGGAGGAACTCGGCGGTCCCGGTCGCCTGGCGCTCGCGCGCCTTCAGGTTCTCCTCGATGTAGGAGGAGGCGAGCGCATTGGCGACTTGGGCGACGGTCTGCGGGTCGCTCCCCCGATAGCTGATGCTGAAGGCGATGGTGGCCCCGCTGCGCTTCTGCGGCTCGCTGTCGAACAGCTGGAGCCGGATGTCGTTTCGCATCTGCTCAATGATGAGCTCCCGGTCCGCCTGGTCCCGGAGCTTCGGGTAGAGGCCGAACCGGGTGATGAGAGCGTCGAGACGCGACCGGCTCAGGATCTCCTCGCTGATCGTGCGGAGCCGCACCTCCAGCACGCTCGTGACCGTGGATCGGACGAACTCCTCGGGCACCTGCTGGCGGTCGACCAGGACGAGCGCCCTCGACTCGAAGACGCTCGGCATCGACAGGATCGCCGTCACCGCCGCGGCCATCGGGAGCACGAAGGCCGAGAGGGCAAGCCACCACCGGCGATGCCAGATCGCCCGGGCCCGCTCGACCGCCTGGCCCTTCCGAGGCGCTTCGTCAGCCACGGCCTGCCCTCACCAATCCGCCGCCCGTCACGGCACGACGATGACGTCGCCGCTGCGCAGGTAAAAATTCTCCTGCTCGCCGCTACCCGAGACAGCTTTGTTGTAGTTGAAAGGCAGGCGGGTCGTGGTCTTGCCGTCCGGCCGGAGGACGACGATCTTCGTGCGCGAGGCGAACTGGCCCAGCCCGCCGGCGAGCGCGATCATGTCGAGAACCGTCACCCGGCTGCGGAGCTCGTAGCGCCCCGGCTTCGGGACCTCGCCCATCACCGAGACCTTGAAGCTCCGGGGCTCGAGGACAATGACCGATACCTCGGGGGAGGGGATGTACTCGGCGATCTTCTGGACGAGGAGCTCGCGCAACTCCATGGGCGTGAGACCGGCCACCGCAACGTCGTTCAGGAGGGGGAGGGTGATCTTCCCGTCGGGCCGGACCGGCTGTCTCGAGCTCATCGGGTCGTTTTTCCAAACGGAGATCTGGAGGACATCCTCCGGCCCGATGCGGTACTCGTTCGGGTCGACCGCGCTGTTTGGCGAGTCATCTGGCGCGCCGGTGGGGGCGGCGCTCGGGGCGGCGGCCGCGCCGGCGGGGGCCGGCGTCTGGGCGAGTGCGGGAGTGATTCCGAGCGCCCACGCCACGAGAAGGGCGAGGACGAGGACTCGTTGAAGCGCCATCACCAATCGTCCGTTCATTGGCTCCCTCACTGGCTCGATTCGGGCAGCTGGCCGAGCCCCACGTCCTTGATCTTGTAGAGCAGTGCCCGGTAGCTGATCTTGAGGATCTTGGCGGCCCGGACGCGGTTCCAGCCGGTCTCCTCGAGGATGCGGGCGATCGCCTCGCGCTCGGCGGCCCGCGCCGCCGCCCGGGCGACCTCCTTGAGCGGCACCACGCTGGCCCGGGGTGTCGGCTGGGGCTCGCCGTTCGCGCCGCCCGGCCCGGTCCCCGCCCGGGGGTCGTCCCCGTTGGCCCGGCCCGTGCGCAGGAACGGCGTGCGGTCGAGCCCGGGGTCGTCGAGGACGATCATCCGCTTCACGAGGTTCTCGAGCTCCCGGACGTTCCCCGGGAAGCGGTGGTGGCTAAGGCGCTCCATCGCGGCCGGCGCGAGCACGAAGCCCTCGCGGCGGAAGAGCTTCGCGTAGCGCCGCGCGAAGTGCGCGGCCAGGAGCGGCAGCTCCTCCATCCGCTCGCGGAGGGGCGGCACGATGATCTGGATGACGTTCAGGCGGTAGAAGAGGTCCTCCCGGAACCGCATCGCCTCGACCTCGCGCTCGAGGTCCCGGTTCGTTGCGGCCAGGATCCGCACGTCCACCTCGATCGGCGCCCGGCCCCCGACGCGGGAAAAGGTGCCGTCCTGGAGGACGTGCAGCAGCTTGGCCTGGAGCGCCGGGTGGAGGTCCCCGATCTCGTCGAGGAAGATCGTGCCGCGGTTCGCGAGCTCGAACTTCCCCGGCTGCGTCTGGTGGGCGCCCGTGAAGGCCCCTCGCTCGTGGCCGAAGAGCTCGGACTCGAGGAGCTCCCGGGGCATGGCCGCGCAGTTCACATTCACGAAGGGCTGCGCCCGGCGGGACGAGAGCTGGTGGATCGCCCGTGCGACTACGTCCTTGCCGGTCCCGGTCTCGCCCTCGATGAGGACGGTGACGTCGACCCGCGCGGCCTGCTGGATGGTCTCCCAGACCTCGGCCATCCGGGGGCTCTGCCAGAGCGCTACCTGGCGGCGGATCTGGGCCGCGGGGTCGTCGCCGTCTTCCGTCGCTGGCGTCGCTGGCGTCGCTGACGTCGCCGGGGGGGTCGCCGCCCGCGGGCGGGCCTCGACCTCCTTGAGGATGTTCTCGAGGTCGGCCGGGTGGAAGCGCTTCGGGAGGAAGTCCTCCGCGCCGAGCGCCGCCGCCTCGGAGACCCGTCGCGTGTCCTGCTCGTCGGCGATGAGGATCACCGGGGCCGGCGAGCGTCCATCGTCCCGAAGCCGGCGGAGGAGATCCAACCCGTCCCGCCCTTCGAACCGCGCGGCGAGGAGGCAACACACGTAGTCGTCCCGGCCGAGCGCGACGACCGCGTCGTCGAGGGAGGCCGCGAGCACCGCCCGGTACCCGAGGTTCCGGAGTGCCGTCTGGAGCCCATGCTGGCTCACAGGGTCGGACTCTAGGACGAGGACTGCGCGTTCCTTGATCAAGTGACCGGTTCCAGCCCACACATTGGCGAGGAGACTGTTCCGCAACCTCCGTGCCAGCCGAGGTCATCCCGAGAACCATTGAAAATACTTGCGCATCGGGGAGTGTTCCGAACGGGCAATGGCAGGCATCCCTCAGTTCGCGGTTGCTCTTCCTGGGTAGCGCGTTACCCATTGTGAAGGGCATTGCCCATCGGCCCGGCGGGGACGCCACGTGATGAGCGTCTTCCCATCCGAAGAGACTCTGCCGAGGGGACCTCAGGGAGAGCGATCCGGCCCAGTCAGAACCGGATCGGGTACGCCGCCGTGAGCCCGAGGGTCACCTCGTTGGTGAGGATCGAATCCCCCCGGCTCTGATCCTCGAGGGAGAACCGGTAGCTCAGCCTGAGCGTGAGCCACGTCGTGAGCCGATATAACGCCGAGACACCCGCGCCGTAGGCGTTGGTCGTCTCCTCGTCCGGCCCCCCATCGAGGGGCGACGTCAGGGTCCATCCCCCACTCGCGGTGAACCAAAGCTCCCGGGACGCCTGGTAGGCGGTGGACGCGGTGAGCGCCGAGACGGTCTGGGCCCCCGTGGTCCCCACGGCGAGGCCGGTCCCGAGCGAGTAGGCGAGCGTGAACGACCACTCGCGCGCGGCCTGATAGGTGGCCGACGCATCGGCGGCTCCCCTCCAGGTGCCATCGGTGATGCGGGGGCCGGCGGCCACGCTCGTCGTGAGGTTGGCCGACCACTGCCGGCGCCAGCCGAGGAGGAGTGCGGCGCTCGTGTCGGACTCGGTCGAGTCGAGCGCCGAGACCGAGAGAGTGGAGAACCCCACATCCTGCCGCGTCAGCTGGTAGTCCCCGCCGAGGTCCCCGGTATGAGAGCGGCCGTCCTCTTCCCCTTCCTGCTTAAGGTAGGAGAAGGCATAGCCGGCCCGGCCGGAGAACCGCGAAGTGAAGCGGTAGTCGCCCGCAGCCGAGAGTGTGAACACGGCGGTCTCGTGGCGGGTCGTCTCGACGGTCGGGACGACAACGGTACCAGGCGGCGCGGCGGCCGGCGCCACCAGGAACGACGATGGATCGTTCGTCCGGACATAGTAGCCGGCGAGGCGGAGGCCCAGGCGCTCCTCGGGCCGGTAGTCGAGTCCGAGCGAGCCGTTCTGGTTCTCGCCGAAGTTGTCGAGATCAGAGTTGTCGGCGTAGATCTCCCCGGTTGCTGAATAGCTGGCCGACATCCGCAAGAGGCGCGCCTCGTAGGAGAGGGCGATCCCCGGTGTGATCTCGGTGATGAAGTCGGACTTGCGATCGTCCGCCGTTCCGAAGACGTTGTCGGTGTACCGTTCCGCGACGCGGAGGGACGGGGTGAACGTCCATGGCCCCTGGGCCAACGCCGCTTCCGGACCCGCGAGGAGAGCCAGGCCGAGCGCGGCGCTGAGCGCGTGGACCCCGGCGCGCCTGGATCTCCGCCACGCTCGGGTCGGTCTCGCCCGTTGGTCTGGCCCGCGTAACCCGGCCCACCAGGAGATCCACGGGACGCCGGCACCGCGAGGGTGGCTCATCCGCAGCATCCTCACCGGTTCATCGGTGGCCTGTCAAGATTCATCGGTGGCCTGTCAAGATGGGCGGATCAGGACCGCCTCAGGGACGCCAGCGGCCGTTCGTTCCTGGAGGACTGCGGCGGTCCGGTGGACTGTGGACTCCGGGTGTGCATCGGTTGTCGGTCCTACGGGCAGATGACGGCAGTTTAGTGCACTCCCTGTGCAACGGCCTT
Source organism: uncultured Candidatus Rokubacteria bacterium (assembly GCA_963805625.1). GTDB lineage: Bacteria > Methylomirabilota > Methylomirabilia > Rokubacteriales > DASRDR01 > DASRDR01. The sequence goes on along the minus strand of CAWDVE010000013.1, from coordinate 604,326 downwards.
CGCATTGAGGGCATCGAGCTTACTGCTCGGCGAGCCGCGTGGCCCTGGGTCCTGGCGGTGGAAAAGCCTCCTGTCGGGCCGTCTGGTGGAGGGATTGGCGACTTGGCGTGGAGTCACCAGGCCTCCGGGTGGGGGGTGGCGACAAACTTGCTGGGGACTCCGTCGGGAGAGACCGCGTGGAACGGAGCGTATGCGCGCCGAAGATGGATCTCAACCTCGTGGTCATCGTGCCGCGCGACCTTTCATCGCGGGCGGCTACCCTCAAGGACGTGCTGGCGGGGAGTACCATTCGCGTCATCGTCGACCGACGTCAGGGAGACCGTCGGCGTGCCCGTCAGGCGGCCGCCGCGGAGCGGCGCCACCGCGATCGCCGTGCCGCGACACGAGTCGTGGCGTACGTCTACGCGTGCCCGGTCGTCGCGGTGGGAGTGCCCACAACCGTTGGCGGGCCCGCGGAGTCCCCGGCGAGAGAGCCGCGTGCGAGCGGGGGGTTCGAAGGATCCGTGCTGCAGTTCCACCGGGGCGGTTCCGGACGGTGGCCGGAAAGCTAAAACGCCAAGACGCGCCGCCCGGTCGCCGGCGCCACACGTTACACACCGCGGCTCGCCGCCTCGGCGCCCACCGTGGCGAAGCCGCCGCAGCTCCTGCCGAGTCTGCTCAACCTGCCGTCGAGGCTTCGGCCAGCTGACGAGCGAAGCCTCCCGCCCAGGGCCGGCGCTGAACATCACACCCTGGACCGGGCTCAGTCGCTCACGCTCCGGAGTGTCGCCGGGCTAGGCGCGCCCAGGGTGGCCCCGGTCGACGGGCTCGATAGCGTCAGGGTCACGGACTTGTTCGCCGCGGATCCCGCATTCGTATGCACCGGCACCGTGAACGTCTTGCTCGTCTCGTTGGTGCCGAACGTGAGCGTACCTGATCGGCGTCGTACTGCTGAAGCGGACCCGCGGGTCGTCGTGTTGATCGTGAGCACGGCCGTGCTGAGCGGCCCGAGCGTGGCCCCGCCGCCAGGGCCGGTGAGGCTGAGGAGCACCGTGCGGGGGTCCTGCGGGTCCCGTTGTTGACGATCGGCACGCCGACGACCGCGCTGGCGACGTTGGGCCCGAGGGTCACCAGCTGGCTGGCGTTCGAATAGTCCTGACCCTGCTGGGCCGTCCCGTTGCTCGTCGTGAGGTTGACCGTGACGGTTCCGGTCAGGTCTCCCGCGCGGCGCACCGGGATGTTTTGGCTGGACTCACGTTCTCCGCCGCGCTGAAGCTCGGCGCGCTGAACTCGACCATTCTGCAGGTACCGGCGTCGCGGCCCCGTAGCAGACCGTGTAGAGGTTCGTCGCCACGAGGCTGTCGCGGGAGATCCTCGCCCTGCTCCTGGTCGATACCGAGCCAGGAATGCTTGCCAGGATTCTTGATCGGGCCGCGAACGCCCCGTTGCCGGAAGGGCGGCGCTTCGTTCGGGGACGGCAGATCGTGTCGGTGAGCGTGGGGGCGAGCTGCTATCCGATGACTGCCCCCGATCGGACGGCGCTACTCCGTGAGGCGAATGCTCTCAGAGCTGTCGCGTCCGCGCCACTGCGGGCGCAGGGCGCCGAACACTCATTCATTGGCTCCGATGGTTCGGAGTGCCTCGTCGACGTACTTGAGCGCCCAAGGTTTCTCGACGATGTCGGTCACCCCCAGGCGCCTGACCTCATCGAGATCCTTGGGTCCCGCCCAGCCCGTGACCACGACGATCGGCAGCTCCGGATTGCCGCGCCGGATCTCCCGCAGCAGCTCCACACCGCTCAATCCAGGCATGACCAGATCCAGGAACACGGCATCGGGCGTCTTCTCGGCGAGCAGAGCCAGTCCTTCCGAGCCGGAGCGGGCGACGGCCGCGGTGTGCCCTTGCCCTCTGACCGCCTCGGCGAGGGTTTCGGCCACGACAATCTCGTCGTCGATGATCACGATGTGCATCGTGCCTCCCGATTGAAACGGTCCCTCCAGACTGCCCCTCCCGATTGAACGCTCCCTGAGCTTATCATTAGAACAGAAAAATATGCAATTAGATGATATGAGAATAAGGTAAGAGGAGTGTCTGCACAACCCAACCAACGTGCCGGATGAGGGCGAGTTCTTGATGAAAAAGGGCGCTGCGCGCGGTTCACGCGCTCGCGCGGTCCCGGATGGGCCGGAGGCATCCGCACCCGAATCAGAATCGGGCGTTCGGAGCCTCGACGAGTACCTCCCGCTGTTCGGCCTGGGCCCGCGGATGCGGGCCTTGCTCGAGGTGATTCGCGAGGTCGCCCGCACGGACGCGACGGTCCTGATCCGCGGCGAGAGCGGGGTCGGCAAGAACCTGGTTGCGCGCGCCATCCATGCGGCCTCGAGGCGGCGTGACGGGCCGTTCGTGCTGGTCAACTGTGCCGCGCTGCCGGGCGGGCTCCTCGAGTCCGAGCTGTTCGGCCACGAGAAGGGAGCGTTCACCGGCGCCTACCGCCGAAAGCCCGGCCGCTTCGAGTTCGCCGGCGGCGGGACGCTGTGCCTCGACGAGATCGGGGAGATGCCACGTCCCCTCCAGGCGAAGCTTCTCCACGTCCTTCAGGACCTTCAGTTCACGCGCGTCGGTGGTCGGGAGCTGATCCACGCGGACGTCCGGCTGATCGCCACCACGAACCGCGATCTCGAGGCCGCGATCCAAGTCGGTGAGTTTCGCGAGGATCTCTACTACCGGCTCAACGTCGTCGAGATGCACGTCCCCCCGTTGCGCGAGCGCGTGGAGGCCATCCCCGGGTTGGCCCAATTCTTCCTTGCCCGGTTCAACACTCAGTATGCCCGTGAGGCGGAGTTGCCTGCCGAGACCGTAACGCTCATGGGCGATTACGCATGGCCCGGCAATGTGCGCGAATTGGAGAACTTTGTTCGCCGCCTGGTTGTTCTCGGGGACCCGCGCCGGGCTCACCGGGAGCTGCTGGCACGGATCCAGACGTCCAGCGCTGACCCCGCGCCGGCTCCGGCGACGCCCGACCCCGGGCGCGCCGGGAGCCCAGCCGCGGCCGCGACCGACCAGTCCCTGGCTGGCCTGTTCGACCTCAAGGCCATCGCGCGTCGGGCAGCCCGGGATGCGGAGCGGAAGGCCCTCGCCGAGGTTCTGGAGCGGGTACGCTGGAACCGAACGGTAGCTGCGCGCATCCTGAAGGTCTCCTACAAGACGCTCCTCAACAAGTTGACCGAGTGTGGACTTACCCCTCCCAAAGGTCCCCCTCCTGATTAGGGGGCGCATCGGCCTCACCGGCCGTCCCGCTCGAGTCATCCCGATCCCAGATGTGCAAGAGATTGCATAGCAATCTCTTGCCTGGTGACAGGACCAGGAGGCTGCGTGTAGTAGTTACAGTGTGATTGCCTCCACTCCACGCGGGACTCCCTTTACGTGCCCCTGCATCTGCGGCCTTTCCCGGGATTCATTTCAGCTCCCTGCCTGTCGAACTCCATGATGGGACCGAGAATGTTGCCGAGAATGTTGCCGAGAATGTTGGAGGAACGGGCGATGGACGATCCGCGTGCCCCGCATCACGAGGGGAGCTCGAGCGATGGAGTGGCTGGGCGCCTCCTGATCGTGGTCCCGCCCCGCCTGCCGTCGCGGGTCGACTACTTGGCGGGCATGCTCGCGGGGAGCGGGATCGACGTCATCGTCGACCGGCGGCAGGCGGTGCGGCGGCAGAGCCCGGGCGCGCTCGTCGACGACCGGCGTCGCCGGGACCGTCGCGGCCACACCCATCTCTTCGGATACCTCTACGGCTGTAGCATCGTGCGGGTGGGGCAGCCGACGGCCAAGTAGGCGGAATCCGCCCTCGCCCGGCGTCCAGCCGGCCAGCCGGCGCCCTCCTCTCCGCCCGGCGGGCGGCGCCGGCGCCCCGCCCGCGGCCATCGTGGCCAGCCGGCGGTCCGCGCTAGAATGGGCCCGCCACCGAGCCACCCGACTGACTCCGCGGAGGGGGGATGCCGCCACCCGTGCGGCCGCGAGGCCGGCTGTTCTGGAAGTACGTCGTGCTCTTCGCGATCCTGGTGAGCGGCGCCTTGCTCACCAGCGGCCTCGTCGAGCTCTACTTCTCCTATCGCGAGAACCTGGCGGCCGTGGTGTCGCTCCAGCGGGAGCAGGCGGCCGGGGCCGCCGCGCGCATCGACGCCTTCGTCCGCGACATCGAGCGCCAGGTGGGATGGGCGAGCCAGGGCCAGGTCGGCACCCGGCAGACGATCGAGCAGCGGCGCTTCGAGTTCATCCGCCTCCAGCGCCAGGCGCCCGCGGTCACCGAAGTGAGCCAGCTCGACACCGCGGGCCGGGAACAGCTGCGCGTTTCCCGTCTGGCAATGGACGTGGTGGGCAGCCAGGCCGACTTCTCCACCGATCCGCGCTTCAAGGAGGCGCGGCCGGGCCGGCCGTACTTCGGGCCCGTCTACTTCCGGAAGGAGTCCGAGCCCTACCTCACGCTCTCGGTGGCCGGCGGCGGCGACGCGGGCGTGACCGTCGCCGAGGTCAACCTGAAGTTCATCTGGGACGTCGTCTCCCAGATCCGGATCGGGTCGACGGGACGCGCCTACGTCGTGGACGGCCGGGGTCAGCTCGTCGCCCACCCGGACATCAGCCTCGTCCTTCAGAAGACCGACCTCTCGCGGCTCGATCAGGTCCGGACGGCGCTGGCCGGCCCGCCGGCGCCGGGCTCGCCGGACCGGGAGATGACCGTGGCCCAGGACTCCGGCGGGCGCCAGGTCCTGACGGCATCGGCGCCGATCTCGCCGCTCGGCTGGTGGGTCTTCGTGGAGCAGCCCCTCGGCGAGGCCCTCGCGCCCCTCTATGCCTCGGCGTACCGCACCGTCGGCCTGCTCATCGCCGGCGTCGCGCTCTCGATGCTGGCGAGCCTCCTGTTGGCCCGGCGCATGACGACGCCGATCCGGGCGCTCCAGGCGGGCGCGGAGCGGATCGGGGCGGGCGCGCTCGACCAGCGGATCGACGTGAAGACGGGCGACGAGCTCGAGGGGCTCGCCGACCAGTTCAACCGCATGGCGGCCCACCTCCAGGAGTCGTACGCCAACCTCGAGCACAAGGTCGAGGACCGGACGCGCGAGCTCAGCGAGGCCCTCGATCAGCAGACCGCCACGGCGGAGATCCTGCGGGTCATCTCGAGCTCGCCGACGGACATCCAGCCCGTCCTGGACGCGGTGGCCGAGAACGCCGCGCGCGTCTGCGCGGCGCGTGACGCGGTCATCTTCCGCGTGGACGGTGAAACCCTTCGCCACGAGGCGGGCTACGGCCCGATCCCGAAGGCCGACCCGACTGACGACTACCGGATCGGGCGCGACTGGGTGACCGGCCGCGCGGTAGTGGATCGGCGTCCCATCCACGTGCCCGATCTGGCGGCCGCCGGCGACGAGTATCCTCGGGGTCGAGACATGGCCCGGCGCTACGGCCACCGCACGACCCTCGCGACGCCGCTCCTGCGGGAGGGGGTCCCCATCGGCGCGATCTTGATCCGTCGCGCCGAGGTGGTGCCGTTCACCGAGAAGCAGGTCCAGCTCCTGCAGACGTTCGCCGCTCAGGCCGTGATCGCAATCGAGAACGTGCGCCTGTTCCAGGAGCTCGAGCGGCGGAATGTCGACCTCAGCGAGGCGCTCGAGCAGCAGACCGCGACGGCGGAGATCCTCGGGGTCATCTCGAGCTCGCCGACCGACCTTGCCCCCGTCTTCGACACCATCCTCGACAAGGCCTGCGCGCTCTCTGAGTCGCAGCTCGGCGCGGTCTTCCGGCTGGAAGGCGAGACGTTCGACGCCGCGGCGTGGCGCGGGGTGGGGCCGGTGTTCGCGGAGCTTCTCCGGACCCGAGATTATCGCGTAGGCCGGCCCATGTTCCGGCCGGAGGGCCCTTGGCACCCCGTGCACATCGAGGACGTCACGACGACCGCGGTCATGCAGGACCCGCAGCTCGAGGAGATCGTCCGGACGGAGAGAGTCCGGACCGTCCTCGGCGTGCCGCTGGTGCGGGAGGGCCAGATGATCGGCTCGATCATGATGTACCGGCGCGAGATCCGCCCGTTCACGGACAAGCAGATCCAGCTCGTGTCCACCTTCGCCAGCCAGGCGGTCATCGCGATCGAGAACGCCCGGCTCTTCCAGGAGCTGCAGGCGCGCACGCAGGACCTCGCGCGCTCCGTCGAGCAGCTCCAGGCGCTCGGCGCGGTCGGCCAGGCGGTCAGCTCGACGCTCGACGTCGAGACGGTGCTGACGACCATCGTGTCGCGCGCCGACCTCCTGGCCGGCGCCGACGGCGGCGGCATCTACGAGTACGACGAGGCGCAGCGGGTGTTCCACCTGCGCGCGACGCAGCGCTTCGACCCCGAGCTCGTGACGGTCCTGCGCGCGGCCCCGATCCCCATCGGGGAGGGCGCGGTCGGGCGGGTCGCCGTCACCCGGCAGCCGGTGGAGATCCCGGACATCCTGGACCCCGGCGCGTACGAGAGCCGGCTGCGCGACGCGATGACGCGATCGGGCCTGCGGGCGGTCCTCGCGGTGCCGCTGGTCCGGGAGGGCCGCGTCCTGGGCGGTCTCGTGGTGGCCCGGAAGAATCCGGGACGCTTCGCCCCCGAGGTCGTCGACCTCCTGAAGACGCTCGCCGCCCAGTCCGCCATCGCGATCCAGAACGCCCGGCTCTTCAGCGAGCTGGAGGACAAGAGCCGGGAGCTCGAGGCGGCCAGCCGCCACAAGTCCGAGTTCCTCGCGAACATGTCGCACGAGCTCCGCACGCCGCTCAACGCGATCATCGGCTTCTCCGAGGTCCTCGGGGAGCGCATGTTCGGCGAGCTCAACGACAAGCAGGCCGAGTACATCCAGGACATCCTCTCCTCGGGCCGCCATCTCCTCGCCCTCATCAACGACATCCTCGATCTCTCGAAGGTCGAGGCGGGGCGGATGGAGCTCGACCTCTCGCGCTTCGACCTCCCGGCGGCGATCGGCAGCGCCGTCATCCTGGTCCGCGAGCGGGCGACCCGCCACGGGCTCGCGCTCGACGTGTCGGTCGACGACCGGCTCGGGCCGTTCGTGGGCGACGAGCGGAAGATCCGGCAGGTGCTCCTGAACCTCCTGTCCAATGCCGTCAAGTTCACCCCGGAGGGGGGGCGCGTCGCCGTGCGCGCGGTGCCGGCCGACGGCGCGGTGGAGATCTCGGTGTCCGACACCGGGATCGGGATCGCGCCCGAGGACCAGGAGGCGATCTTCCAGGAGTTCCGCCAGGTGGGCACGGACTACGCGCGAAAGCGCGAGGGGACGGGGCTCGGGCTCGCCCTCGCGCGGCGGTTCATCGATCTCCACGGCGGACGGATCTGGGTCAAGAGCCGCCTCGGGGATGGCTCGACCTTCACCTTCAACCTACCCGTGAGGCCATGGCCGGCGAGCTGATCCTGATCGTCGAGGACAACGAGAAGAACCGGAAGCTGGTGCGGGACGTGCTCCAGTTCAAGGGCTACCGCACGCTCGAGGCGGAGACGGCGGAGCTCGGTCTCGAGCTGGCGCGGGAGTCCCAGCCGGCGCTCATCCTGATGGACATCCAGCTGCCGGGCATGAACGGGATCGACGCCCTCGGCCACCTCCGGGCCGACCCGCGCACCCGCCACATTCCCATCGTCGCCGTCACGGCCTCCGCCATGACACAGGACCGGCAGCGGATCCTGGCCGCCGGCTTCGACGCCTACCAGTCGAAGCCGATCGACGTGAAGGGCTTCATCCAGCTGGTGGCGGGGGTCCTGGCGGCCGGCCCCCGGGGAGGCGCCTGATGGCGTCCGCGCCCGCCAAGATCCTCGTCGTCGACGACACCCCCCAGAACGTCAAGCTCCTCGCCGACCTCCTGACGGTGAAGGGCTACGCGGTGGTGACGGCGGCGTCCGGCGCCGAGGCCCTCGCGAAGGTCGAGGCCGAGCGGCCGGACCTCGTCCTCCTGGACGTCGTCATGCCGGGCATGAGCGGCTACGAGGTGTGCCAGCGGATCCGGGCCGCCGGCACGACCGGGATCATGCCGGTGGTGATGGTCACGGCGCTCGACCCGTCCTCGGAGCGGATCAAGGGGCTGGAGGCGGGGGCGGACGACTTCCTCACCAAGCCGATCAACCTGCCCGAGCTGCTCGCGCGCGTGCGGTCGCTCCTCCGGATCAAGGAGCTCTACGACACGGTCGAGGCCCAGTCGGCGCAGCTCGCCGAGCTGAACCAGACGCTCGAGCAGCGGGTCACGGACCAGGTCGGCCAGCTCGAGCGGCTCTCGAAGCTCAAGCGCTTCTTCTCGCCGCAGCTGGCGGAGCTGATCGTGTCCGGGGGAGCCGACGACCCGCTCCGCACCCACCGCCGCGACGTCACGGTCGTCTTCCTCGACCTGCGCGGCTACACGGCCTTCGCCGAGACGGCCGAGCCGGAAGAGGTGATGGGCGTCCTCCGCGAGTACCACCACGAGATGGGCACGCTCGTCGTGGCGCACGAGGGGACGCTGGAGCGCTTCGCCGGCGACGGCATGATGGTCTTCTTCAACGACCCGGTGGTCGTCCCGAACCCGGACGAGCGCGCCGTCCGGATGGCGCTCGCCATGCGGGACCGCGTCACCGAGCTCGCGGCCGGCTGGCGCAAGCGGGGCTACGAGCTCGACGTCGGCCTCGGGCTCGCGAAGGGATTCGCCACCATCGGCGCCATCGGGTTCGAGGGTCGATGGGACTACGGCGCGATCGGCAGCGTGACCAATGTCGCCTTCCGCCTGTGCAGCGAGGCGCGGCCCGGCCAGGTGCTCGCCACCAAGCGTGTGGTGGCGGCGGTCGAGGACCTCATCGAGGCCGAGCTGGTGGGGGATCTCGCCCTCAAGGGCTTCGCGCGCCCCGTCGCGACGGTGGCGCTGCTGAAGCTCCGGGGCGCGTAGCGCCGATCAGCGCGGAACGATCACGGCGAACCCCAGCGCTCGGGCCGCGCGGGCCTGGGCATCGTCGTTGGTGAGGAGGCGGCGCACATCGAGCGACCTCATCACCGCCAGATGCAGCCGGTCCGACGTCGGACAGTGGGCCTCTCGCGGGAGCGACCGCAGGTGTCTCTCGGCCACGTCCACCACCTCCGCCGGCGTCCGAACGACCTCGTAGGGCGCCTGGCGGAGGACGGCTTCGAGGCGGGCGGCGAGCGACCGCACGGCGGTGTCCTCGAGGAGGCCGCCGGCGCCCCTCGCGTATATCTGGACCAGCGTCTCCAGGCGCGCCAGGGTAGACACGACGACGTGTTCCTCGGCGGCGACGAGCCGCATCACCCGCTCGGCTTCGGGCTCGGGGAAGAGCGTCTTCAGCAAGCAGCTCGTGTCGAGGTAGAGGCTCACCGGACGCTACGCCTCCCGGTCGCGGCGGAGCAGCTCGTCCGTGGACGGGCCTGGCGGGCGGTTGCGCCAGAACCGGCCGAGCCAGCGTAATTGCGCGTCAGGATCGAAGCGGACGCGACGGGCACGCGGAGAGGCCTCGTAGGGCAGGATGCGTGCGATTGGCTTCGAGTCCCGGGTGACGATGATCTCGCCCTCTCGCGCCAGCGCGCGTTCCGCCTCCGGCCACTTCAAGCGAATATCTCGCACCGTCATCGTCTTCATGGGCGGCATGTTAACATGTTTCACACGGCAGGCGTAGCGCACGGCGCCAGGGCTCGTGTCCTCATCGCCTCGACATCGACGGAGGCCTCCCTCCCGGAGGGTTCATGAATCGTGGCCGGGCCCCGGGCCTCTTTGCATTCCCGGGGGCGTAGGGTAGGGTGAGGGGCGGTGATCACCCGCATCCACCACGTCGCCGTCGTCGTCCAGGACCTGGACGCCGGGCTCGCCTTCTGGCGCGACACGCTCGAGCTCCCCCTTCTCCGCTCCGCCGATCTGCCCGAGGAGGGTGTCCGGGCGGCGCTCCTGGCTTGCGGCCCGGGAGAGGTGGAAGTGCTGGCGCCGACGACGCCCGACTCGGGGGTCGCGCGCTTCCTGGCCGGCCGCGGCGAAGGCCTGCACCATGTCTGCTTCGAGTCGGACGACGTCGTGCGCGAGGTGCGGCGGTTCCTCGGGACCGGGGTCGACATGATCGACGGGAAGCCGCGCCAGGGTCTCGCCGGCAAGGTCGCCTTCGTCCACCCGCGCTCCTGCGAGAAGCTCCTGGTGGAGCTGGCGACGCCGTCGGCGGAAGCCCCTCTGCCCGAGACGCCGCTCGCGCTCGCGGCGGTCCATGGGAAGGTCGCCGACGTGGGCGCGGCAGCCCAGCGCCTGCAGGACCTGTTCGGGATGACCCGGGGCTTCGCGCCGGAGGACGGCTCGGTCGTCCAGCTGAGTCTGGCCGGGCTCATGATCCAGCTGAGCCCGCTGGGCGGAGGCTACCCCAAGCCGACGTTCACGGCGCTGCGGCTCCGGACCGGAGACCTGCCGGCGCTGGCCCGGCGGCTCGCGGAGCGCGGCATCCCGTACCAGGAGAGTGCCGTGGGACTGGCGATCGCCCCCGGGCCGGGCCAGGGCGCGCCGCTCATCGTGCAGCCCGGCCGCTGACCCATCCGAGGAGGACTCGCGCGTGAGGCTCAAGGGACAGGTGGCGCTCGTGACCGGCGGCGGCACGGGCATCGGCCGAGGTATCTCGCTCGCCTTCGCGCGGGAAGGCGCCTCGGTCGTCGTCAACTACCAGAAATCCAAGGACAAGGCCGAGGCGACGGTCCGCGAGATCCGCCAGGGCGGGGGCCACGCGCTCGCCGTCCAGGCCGACGTGCGCCGCGAGGCCGACTGCAAGCGCCTGGTCGACGAGGCGGTGCGGGCGTCCGGGCGGCTCGACGTGCTCGTGAACAACGCCGGCTGGACGACGCCGGTGTCGCACGGGAATCTCGAGGCGCTCACCGACGAGATCTGGCGCAAGGTGCTCGACACCAACGTGATGGGCGTCTGGTATTGCATCAAGCACGCCGCGCCCGTCATGCGCGCCCAGGGGCGAGGCGTCATCATCAACATCACGTCGGTGGCCGCGTTCAGCGGCAAGGGCTCCTCGCTCGCCTACGCCGCGTCGAAGGCGGCGGTCGACTCGATGACCCGATCGCTCGCCCGCGCGCTCGGGCCGGCGATCCGCGTCAACGCGATCGCCCCGGGTCTCGTGGAGACCGACTTCGTGGGGTGGCCGCCGAGCGTGTTCGAGGCCGGGCGCCACGAGGTCACCACGCCGGATCTGCCGACGCCGGAGGACTGCGGCGAGGCGGCGCTCTTCCTCGCCGCCGAGGCGCGCGCCACGACCGGGACGACGATCCTCGTCGACGGCGGCATCATCCCGCTCCAGCCGCGCGCGCCCACGCGCTAGTGCCGCCCCTCCCCACACGGCGGCGCTGCCCTGCCGGCCGCCGCGGATCCGGTGTGATCGCCAGCCCGTCGCGGGTGGCACCGGTGAGGGCCCCGGCGCGCCGAGAAGCCCGAGATGATGTACGGGGGACGGCGCCGAGGCGCGACCGGGGCGAACCGGCAGGACCCGCGGCGGCTTGGCGACTCCGGAACTCGTGACGATCTGCCGCCGTCGGGACCCGCAGCAGGTTGCGGCGAGACCGCAGGGCTGGGCCGGGGGCGGGGCGTGAGCCCTGAAGGCTACCGGCGCAGCGACACGGCCTGGCTGACGGGCCTCTGCCTGTCGCGCTTCCTGGTCGCCCTGGTCTTCACGAGCTACGCCGCGGTCCTCCCGGTGCTGCAGCGCGAGTGGCAGATGTCGGCCGCCGCGGCCGGCGCGGTCGGCTCGGCCTTCCAGATCGGCTACGCGTGCTCGCTCGTGGGCTTCAACCTCCTCTCGGACCGGGTCGGCGCGCGCCCGGCCTTCCTCTGGTCGAGCGTCGCCGGGGCTCCCATGGCGCTCGCGTTCGCGCTCCTCGCGGACAGCCCGGGCTCGGCCGCCTTGCTCTACGGCCTCACCGCCTTGTCGATGGGCGGCAACTACACGCCGGGGCTGATCCTCATCGCCGAGCGGTTCCCGGCCGCCAAGCGCGGCCGGGCGACCGGGTTCTTCCTCGCCGCGACCTCCATCGGCTACGCGGGCTCCCTGTTCATCACCGGCGCCGTGCTCGCCCGGTTCGGATGGCGGGCGGCGCTGCTGGTGGCCTCGCTCGGCCCCGTCCTCGGCGCGGTCGCCGCGGTCTGGACCGTGTGGGGCATGCCGAACCGGGTCCATCCACGCGGCGCCGGCCAGGGGTTCGCCGCGGAGTTCCTCCGCAATCCCGCGGCGCTCCTCCTGACCGCCGGGTACACCTGCCACTCGTGGGAGCTGCTCGGCATGTGGGCGTGGACGCCGGCGTTCCTGTCGGCGTCCCTCATGCTCCAGGGCCAGGACCTCGCGCGGGCGACGGGGGGCGGCGCCCGGCTGGGCGCGCTCTTCCACCTCACGGGGTTCGTCGCGTCCTCCACCGCCGGCCACCTCTCGGACCGGTTCGGCCGGACGACGGTGATCATCGCGATGCTGGCGGTGAGCACCGTGTGCTCCATGACCTTCGGGTGGCTGGTGGCGGCGCCGTTCTGGTTCTTGCTGCTCGTGGGGCTCGTGTACGGGTTCAGCTCGGTGGGCGACTCACCCGTGCTCTCGGTGGCGCTGACCGAGACGGTCGCGCCGTCGGTGCTCGGCTCGGCGCTGGCGCTGCGGTCGCTCCTCGGGTTCGGGGCCGGCGCGGTCGCCCAGTGGGCGTTCGGCAAGGTGCTCGACGCGACGAATCCCGGCCCACCCTACACGGAGTGGGGGTGGGCCTACTGCCTCCTCGGGGCCGGCGGGGCGATCGGCCTCATCTCGACGATCTGGCTTCGCCTCCGGCCCGAGAGCCGCCGGCTCGCCGGCGGGCTCGGCTGAGCGCCGGGAACCCTGCTCGGGATGAAAACCTCAGGGGCGTCTCCCCGCCGGCCGCGCTCGGCGCTCGTTCGGCCGCGCTGCGGGAGTTTGCCGAGCGGGAACGTCGGCGGCAGGTCGAGGAGCGCGAGCGAGAGATCTTTCGGCGGAGCAGAAACCAGCTCGCGCGCGAAGAGGCTATACTTGCGGCATGAGCGAACGAGGTCTTGACATCGCAGCACTGACTCCCGACGAACGGCTGACCTTGTTGGAACAACTCTGGGACAGCCTAGCGTCCCGACCCGAGGCTGTACCATTGACGCATGCCCAGCGTGCGGAACTCGACCGGCGCTTGGACGAGCTTGAGCATGACGGCCCCGTCGGGATCCCTTGGGACGAGGTGCTGAGCCGGATCCGCAGTCGGAGTCGGTGAAGCACGTCGTTGTCCGGCCTGCGGCTGCCGCTGAGATCGAGGCCGCGTACGAGTGGTACGAGCAGCAGCGGCCGGGGTTGGGCGACGAGTTCTTGTGGCGCTCGGGTTGGCGCTTGACCGCGTGGTGACGCAGCCAGAGGCGTTCGCCGTCATCCACCGGAGCACTCGCCGCGCTCTGATTCCGCGGCGCTTCCCCTATGGTCTCTTCTATCGTAGCTACGGAGACACGATCGTCGTGGTCGCGTGCATGCACGCCAAGCGAGACCCGCGAAGGTGGCAGCGTCGGTCTTGATGGAGAGCACTTCTCACGCGCGGGCCGCGGTCGTCAGCCGGGGTGCCGGTCGAGCCGGACGAGGACGATGCGCTTCGGACCTAGGCGTCCTTCGGTGAGGATTGTGACGCCCGGCTCGGTGAGGAGCGCCCGGTCGTTGTTGTCGAGGAGGGCCAGGCGCGGGGCCGCGCGACGGGCCGCCAGGAGCTCGGAGGGACCCGGCAAGGGCGCGATGGGGCGGTCGAGGTAGAAGGCCACCAGGAAGTCGTAGTCGCCGAGGAGCGAGAGCACGGGCTCACCCGGGGGCACGTGAAGGGCGATGCGCGCGGCCAGCGCGCGCGCCGGGTATCGCGCCTCGTACTGGGGCGCGCGGACGAGCGTGACGCCGAGGAGGCAGACCGCGGCCGCCGCGACGATCGCGACGAACGTCGCCCCGGGACGGCCGCGCCGCCACGTCAGCCAGACCGCCGCGCCCCCGGCGAGCAGCACCACGGCGGCCACGACCTGCCACGCGGGATCGGCGGGCACCAGCGTGTCCACCATGCGGCCGGGGATGAGGCGCCGCGGCAGGACGAGGACGCCCAGCGCCTGGATGGCTGCGGCCCCCGCGAGGAGGGCGGCGACGCCCGCGAGGAGCGCGACCGGCACCGCGAGCCAGCGCGAGCGCCGTCCCTCCGCGATCGCCTGCGCCCACATCCAGCCGACGAGCAGCGCCGCCGCGGGATAGAGCGGGAGGAGATAGGCGGCGCGCTTGCCGGTGGACAGGCTGAAGAACACGAACCCCGCCACGAACCAGCAGAGCGGGAACAGGAACGGCGCCGGTGCCTGGCCGTCCGGGGCGTCCGCCGCGCGCGCCTCTCGCAGGCGGTCCTTCGCGCCGCGCCAGGCCGCCCACGCCAGGGCGACGGCGCCCGGCATGAACAGGCTCCACGGCAGGAACCCGGTCGTGAAGTCGGCGAAGTACTGGTACCACGGGCCGTGGTGCACCCAGCTCCGGGCGTATCGCTCGACCTGCTGGTGCACGATCGTCTCGCGAAGGTAACCGAGGCCGTGGCGTGAGACGGCAGGGCCGTACCAGCCGAGCACGACCGCGACGAAGACGGGAAGGCCGGGCCAGAGCCCGACCCGCCGGGGCACCACCCGGAGCGGCCCGGTCAGGGCGAGGTAGAGAAGACCCGCGAGCAGGGGGAGGACGAGCCCGAGGAGTCCCTTGCTCAACACGGCGAGCGCCATCGCCGCGTATGCGAGCGCGATCCAGGCGGTGCGGCGCGGTCCCCGCGCGGTGGTGAAGCTCCGCCAGAGGCCGAGGCACGCGAGCGTCACCCCCGCGATCAGGAACTGGTCGGGGTGCCCCTGCCGCGCGTACCAGAAGAAGAGGCCGCTCGTGGCCAGGACGGCGGCGCCGAGCAGGCCCGCTCGCGCGCCGAAGAGCGCCGCGCCGAGCGCCAGCGTGAAGACGAGGCTCGCGAGGCCGCCCAGGGCCGCGGGCAGCCGGGCCGACACCTCGTCGAGGCGTCCGCCCCGCAGCTCGGCCACGGCCGCGGCGGCCCAGAAGAAGAGCGGCGGCTTGTCGGGATAGATCTCGCCGAAGAGGTGGGCCACCAGCCACGGCCCCCCGCGAACCATCTCGCGCGCGGCCAGCGCGTACTTCGCCTCCAGCGGGTGGCGCAGGATCTCGCGCCCGAGCCCGGGCAGGTAGAGGACCGCGCCGAGCGCGAGGACGAGCAGCACGGGACCGAGGCGCCCGCGGCCGCTCACGCGACGCATCCGCGCGCCGCCGCGTCGCTCGCCAGGAGGACGTAGCCGCCCCGCGTCTCCAGGACGGAGAGCGCCGCGGCGCCCGGGAGCGTCCGCACGAGCGCGGCCGGCGCGATGACGAAGAGCCGTCCGGGGCGTGTCCCGAGCTCCCCGAGGCGGGCGTCGCCCTGCCGGCCCAGGAACTCGACGGGCCGCCGCGCGTAGAAGAGGAGGCTCGGCCGGTACGGGCCGGCCGCGGCGAGCGTGTCGCACGGCCCCGCGGCGCGGGCAGCCCGGGCCGCGAGCTCGCCGGCGGGCGCGACGAAGTCCCGGCTGAAGGCCGGGAGCGCGACCTGAAAGCCGATCGCGAGCACGAGCACGCTCAGCGCGGCGAGCGTCGTGAAGAGACGGGCGCCATCGCGCACGAGCGCCACCCCGCCGGCGCCCGCGACCAGGACCGCGACGAGGAGGGCGCTCGCGGGCAGGCGCGCGCCGGCGGCCGCGGGGTACGCGGGGGCGAGGAGGCGCACGAGCTGGTCCGACGCGAGCCACGCCCCGGCCAGGAGCGCGCCCACGGCGACACCGGTCCCGCCGAGGAGGCTCCGGGACAGGCGCGAGGGCCGCGCCGGCCAGGACGCCGCGACGAGGAGGGCGGCCGCGGGAAACAGCGGGAGGACGTAGTGGGGGAGCCGGGTCTGGGCCACCGAGAAGAGCGCCAGGCCCGCGAGCAACCAGACGCCGGCGAAGACAGTCACCGCCTCCTGCCGGGTGCGTCGGGCCCGCACGCGCGCCTGCCGGAGCCCCGCGACGACGGCCTCCGGCAGGAATGCGCTCCAGGGGAAGAAGCCCAGCAGCAGCACCGGGACGTAGAAGAGCGCCGTCCCGCCCGGCCCGGTCACGGGCCGGAGCACGCGGCCGAGGGTCTCGCCCCGGGCTCGCGCGGCGTAGTCCCAGCCGTGGAGCCAGAACATGGCGGCGTACCACGGTCCGGCGACCAGGAGGAAGAGCCCCAGCCCGCGGAGGGGCCACGCCTCCCGCCACGCCTGACCGAGGCCACTCGCGAGCAGGAGGTAGGCGACCACCCCGCCGAGCGGGATCAGGAGCCCCACCGGCCCCTTGGCGAGCGCCGCGAGACCGGCGGCGATCCAGGCGACCGCGTACCAGGGGCCGCGTGGTGCGCCTCCCCACCACCCCCGGAGGAACGCGTAGCCCGCGACGGTCGTCCAGAGCGCGAGCGTCGCGTCGGTGAGCGCCATCCGGCCGATCGCGACGTACTCGACGGAGAGGAGCAGCACCAGCGCGGCGCGCCAGGCCACGTCCCTCCCGAAGACCCAGCGGGCGAAGGCGTACTGGACCAGCACGAGGAGGAGCGCCGCGACGGCCGACGGGAGGCGCGCCGCCGTCTCGCCCACTCCCAGGACCGCGTACGCCCCTGCCGTGAGCCAGTAGACGAGCGCGGGCTTGGCGAAGCGCGGCACCCCGCCGAGGGTGGGCGTGATCCAGGAGCGCGCCTCCAGCATCTCGCGGGCCGCCTCGGCATTGGCGCCCTCGTCGCGGTCCGTGAGCGCCACGGCTCCCAGGCCGACGAGGAGGAGGAGCCCCGCGAGCGCGAGGAGAAGCAGGGCGTCCCGGGGCGGGCGCACGGGCTAGATTGTACCCGGGAGTCGTGATAGAGAAAGGAGAGAACCCCGCCGGCGACAATGGTGTCGATGCGATTCGGGAGCCTCCGAGAGCGCCTGGTGGCCTTGATCGTGCTGGCCGCCCTCCCGACCCTTGGGCTGGCCCTCTACACCCACGTCGCGCAACGGCGGCAGGCCGCCCAGGAGGGGCGCGAGGCCGCGCTCCGCTTCGCCGGGGGCCTCGTCCGGGCGCACGAGCAGCGGCTGGGGGAGGCGCGGCGGCTTCTCGTGACCCTGGCGGCGCAGCCCGAGACCCGCGCGGGCAACTCGACGGCGTGTGGTGTCCGCTACGCGGCGCTCCTCCGGGAATTCCCCGACATGACGACCCTCGGCGTCGCAGGAGCGGGCGGCGAGGTCAGGTGCAGCGCCGTGCCGCTGTCCCGGCCGCTCAACGTGACGGACCGGCCGTGGTTCGATCGGGCCGTCCGCACCCAGGCGTTTGCCACGGGAGACCACGAGCTCGATCTCGCCACGCGAAAGCCGCAGCTCGTCGCCGCGCTTCCGGTGCCGTATCCGGGCGGCGGGACGCAGTTCGTCGTGTTCGCAGCGCTCGATCTCGGGTGGGTGGGGCGCTTCGCCGCGGTCGACTTGCCGGCGGACTGGGCGGTCGCCCTCTCGGACGACAGCGGCACGATCCTGGCGCGGCATCCGGATCCCTGGCGCTGGGTGGGCCAGCGTCTTCCCGAGGCCGGGGTGGTGTCGGCGGCCGTGGCCGAGAAGGGGGAGGGCACGGCCGAGGTGGCCGGCGCCGACGGCGTGGTGCGGCTGCTCGGGTTTGCCCCCGTTCCCGGGCCGGCCGGGACTCGGCGCGCGTACCTGAGCGTGTCGCTCCCGCGAGAGGCGGCGTTCGCCGCCGCCGACCGGGCGTTCGTGCGGAACCTCCTCGGGCTGGGGCTCGTCGCGGTGGTGGCGATCGCGGCCGCGTGGCTCGGCAGCGAGTGGATCGTCCTCCGCCGGCTCAAGCTCCTGGCCGACGCGGCTGGCCGGCTGGCTGCGGGCGACCTGGAGGCGCGCGCGGAGGTGGCGGGCGGGGACGAGATCGGCGCGCTCGCGCGTGGGCTGAACGGGATGGCCGCGCGCGTGAGCGCCATGGTGAGCGCCGAGCGGGAGGCGCGGCACTCCCTCGCCGGGCGCGTCGACACGCTGGTCGCGGAGCGGACGCGGGAGGTCGAGCTCCTGCGGCAGCTGAGCGAGCTCCTCCAGGCCTGCGCGACCCCGGACGAGGCGCACGGCATAATGGGTCAGCTCTGCGGCCGGCTCTTCCCGGACGCGTCGGGGGCGATCCTGGTGACGCCCGCCTCGCGCGACGGGTTGTGGGCCGTCGCGGTCTGGGGCCCGCCGCTCGCGGGCGGGCGGGAGCGGTTCCAGCTCGACGATTGCTGGGCTCTCCGCCGGGGCCGGGTCTACCGGGTGGACGACGGCCAGGCGAGCCCGGCGTGTCTCCACCTCGGCGAGCCCACGCCGCCGGCGTTCGTCTGCGTGCCGCTGGCGGCTCAGGGTGAGACGCTCGGCCTCTTCACCCTCGCCGTGCCCCCGGGCGTGCCGGTCGAGGGAGGCCTGGGCGAGGCCCGGGTGCGCCTCGCCGTGACCGTGGCGGAGCAGTTCGCGCTCGCCCTGGCGAACGTCCGACTGCGGGAGACCCTGCAGGGCCAGTCGATCCGCGACCCGCTGACCGGGCTGTTCAACCGCCGGTACATGGAGGAGACGCTCGATCGGGAGCTGAGCCGAGCGGAGCGCGAGCATCGGCCGCTGTCCCTGATCCTCCTCGACATCGACCGGTTCAAGCATTTCAACGACAGCTTCGGCCACGAAGCGGGCGACATCATCCTGTCGAGCCTCGGCGCGCTCCTCCGCAGCGCGTCGCGGGCGGGAGACGTCGCGTGCCGGTACGGCGGCGAGGAGTTCGTGCTCATCCTGCCGGCGGCGTCGCTCGTGGACGCGCAGCGCCGGGCCGAGGAGATCCGCGAGGCGATTCGCGGGCTCCGGGTGACCCACGAGGGCCGGCCCCTCGAGCCGGTGCGCTGCTCGATGGGCGTGGCCGCGTTCCCGGAACACGGCGGGGTGGGCAGCGCGCTCCTCCGGGCCGCCGACGCCGCGCTCTACCGTGCCAAGCGCGAGGGCCGCGACCAGGTCGTCCTCGCCGACTGACGCCTCGATTCTCCGAGCGTCCGTGATGTACCGCCGCGGGTGGCTAGCTCGAACGCTGGCCCTTCGCGGCGATGCGGGCGAGGAATCTCGCCGGGTCGATCTGGAACCGCTCGTGCGTCCCCTCGACGATGCGCTCGACCTCGTCGTGGCCCTCGATGTTGAACACGAAGCGGCGGCCGTCGACCTCGCGGAGCGTCGCGCGGATGGTCGCGCGCATGCCGACCGGCGTGGCCGCCAGGTGACGGACGTCGATCCGCGTCCCCACCGTCCCGGCCCCGGGCGGGAGCTGAGCCTCGACCGCGCGGATGGCCGCGAGCTCGAGGAGCGCCACCAGGCGTGGCGTGGCCAGCACGTCGACGCCCGTGTTCCCGAGCGCGGCCGCCGTGTCGGCCGGCTGGACCACGATCTGGACTTCACCCACCAGCCCGGCTTCGATGGTCATCAGGACCCTCCTGTGTCTAGTGCGGGGGACGGACGAGGAAGAGCAGGCCGAGACCCGCGACGAGGACCTCGAGCGCCAGCACGAAGGACCGGTCGCTCATCCGCTCGAGGATCCGGCGGCCGACGAACGCGCCGACGAACATGACCGCGCCCATCGCGAGGCCGAGCGCGCCGGTCTCGGGGGTCACGAGGGCGTAGCGGCCGTAGATCGCGGTCTTGGTGAGATGGACGGCCGCGGCGCACACGGCCTCCGTCCCGATGAATGCCCCGCGGCGGAGCCCGTAGCCGAGGAAGAAGGGCATGTTGACGGGGCCGGTGGCGGCCACGAGGGCCGACAGGAGACCGGTCCCCGCGCCGAGCAGCGGGAAGTGCTGGAGCCGCATCCGGCGGGGACCTCGCCCGAGCCAGCGGTGGAGCGGGATTGCCAGGAGCAGCACGAGCCCCATGAGGCGCGAGAGCCACTCGGGCGGGGTCGCCGTGTAGAGCACGGCGCCGATCACCGCGAGCGGCACCGCGCCCAGGAGGTAAGCCCCGATCACACGCCAGTCGAGCTCGTCCCGGCTGAACCACGCGCGCGAGACGTTGCCCACGATGAGGGCGATCGTCAGGACCGGGACGCTCGCGCGCACGCCCACCACCCAGACGACGAGCGGCAGCATGACGAGCCCGGTCCCGAAGCCGAGCGCGCCCCCGGCCACGGCCGCGGGGAAGGCGGCGGCGAGCAGGAGCAAGATGCCGGCGAGCGATGGCAGGGCGATCTCCGCGACCGCCCGTCAGGTGCCGGGGACGCGCTCGAGCGGCGGCTCTCCCTGGACGACGCGCTGGATGTTGCCCATCGCGAACCGCATCTTCGTGCGGAAGGCGTCGAGCGTTCCCGCGCCCACGTGCGGGGTGAGCACGACGTTGTCGAGGGTGGTGAGGGGATGCCCGGGCGCGAGCGGCTCGGGCGTGAAGACGTCGAGCCCGGCGCCGGCGATGCGGCGCTCCCGGAGGGCCTCGACGAGCGCATCCTGGTCCACGACGCCGCCGCGCGAGATGTTGATCAGGTACGCGCTCGGCTTCATCTGGCCGAGGAACGCCCGGTTCACCATGTGGCGCGTCTCGTCGGTCAAGGGCACGTGGCAGACCACGACGTCCGACTCACGGAGGAGCCGCTCGCGCGAGACCAGCTCGATGCCCGCCGTACCGGGCGCGCTCCTCGGGCGTGAGCGTGATGTAGGGGTCGCAGGCGAGGATCCGCACCCCGAAGCCGAGCGCCCGCTGGGCCGTGGCGCGCCCCGTCCGGCCGAACCCGAAGAGCCCGAGGGTCTTCCCCTCGAGGTCGCGCGTCAGCGGCCGGAGCGTCCACTGGAGCCACTTGCCCTGGACGAGGGCGTTGTGCGCGCGCACGACCTGCTTCAGGACGGCGAGGATGAGCGTCATGGTGTGCTCGCCCACGCCCGTGGCGGTGCCGGCGGGGCAGAGACAGAGGGGGATCTTCCGGGCGGCCAGGGCTTGCGTGTCGATGCGCTCGTAGCCGACGCCCTGGTGCTGGACCATGCGGAGGCGAGGCGCGCCCTCGAGATCGGCCGGGCCGAGCGCCCAGTCGGCGATGATGAGGAACTCCGCCCGGGCGAGCTTGCCGCGCGCCTCGGCGGGGTCCTCCGTCTCGATGAACACCGGCTCGAGCTCGGGAGGCGCCTGCTCGCGGATGACGGCGTAGAGCTCGGGGGTGGCGCGATTCCAGTAGAGGACCTGGTGTCGATCAGCTCGATCGGATCGGTCGGACATGCGGCTAGCCTCCCAGGTAAGTGCGGACGATCGCCTCGTCGCGGGAGAGCTCGGCCGGCGTGCCCTGAAGGCGCACCCGCCCGGTCTCCATGACGTAGGCGCGATCCGCGACGGTGAACGCGAGATGGACGTTCTGCTCGACGAGGAGGACGGTCACCCCCTGGCGACGGATCTCGGCGATGGTCTGGAAGATCTGGCGGGCCATCAGGGGCGCGAGCCCGAGCGACGGCTCGTCCAGGAGGAGAAGCCGCGGGCGTGCCATGAGCGCTCGCCCGATGGTGAGCATCTGCTGCTCGCCGCCGGAGAGCGTCCCCGCCGGCTGCTGGCGGCGCTCCCGCAGCACCGGGAACAGGGCGAACACGCGCTCGAGGTCGTCCGCCACGCCGGCCCGGTCGCGGCGGGCGTAGGCGCCGACGGCCAGGTTCTCCTCGGCGGTGAAGCGCGGGAAGACCTGCCGGCCTTCGGGGGTGAGGCTCACGCCGCGCGCGACGAGCTCCCAGGGCGGCCTGCCGTCGACCCGGGCTCCCGCGAGGCGGATCTCGCCGGTGGCGGGGTGCACCAAGCCCGCGATCGCATTGAGCGTCGACGACTTCCCCGCGCCGTTCGATCCCACGAGCGTGACGATCTCATCGTGCCGCACCTCGAGGGACACGTCGTGAACGGCGCGGATCGCCCCGTACCGGACGGCGAGCGCCCGGATCTCGAGGTGGGGGACCGAGGCCGGGGCGCCGGGTCCCTCGCCGTGGGGCGCACTCATCCGTGGGCCAGGAGGTGCGCCATGGCCGCCGCGGCGGCGAGACTCAAGACGGTGCGCACCGCGTGAAGTGCGGTCCAGCGGCGGAGGAGCTGCCGCGCCTCGGGCGCGTCGGGGGACAGCGCGCGGTCGAGCAGGCGCTTGTTGGTCGGGAGGATGACCACCAGCGTGTACGGCACGACCAGGCCGAGGAGCAGGCCGGCCGCGAGCCAGCCGATCCGGGCGCCGCCGAGCCACGCGCCGATCGCCGCCAGGGCCCCCAGCACCGCCAGCCCGCCCTGGAGCCGCGCGCCGCGGGGATAGCTCATCCGGAACTGGGCGACCGCCATCGGCGGCCCCGTGAGGAGGCGCGCCGGGTGCTCGACCAGGCTCACGTAGAGGGCCCCGCCCGCGAAGAGCGTCGTCGCCCCCGCCGCGATCCACGCGAGCGCCCAGGTTGTCGCGCTCATGGCTCGCTGACCCAGTCGCTCACCGGCTCATTGTCCTCCGGGAACGCCGCGCGCGGGCGGCGACGGCGCTCGGCGCATGCCTCACGCGCCCTCTCCCAGGTACGCGGCGATGACCGCCGGGTCGCGGCGGACCGCCGCCGGCGGGCCCTCGGCGATGAGCTCGCCGTGGTTCAGCACGACGACGCGGTCGGAGACACCCATGACCACCCGGATGTGGTGCTCCACGAGCAGGATGGCGAGGCCCTGGTCGCGGAGGCCCCGGATGAGCGCCATCAGCGCGTCCGCCTCCCCGGTGCTCATCCCCGCCGCCGGCTCGTCGAGCAAGAGCACGCTCGGCTCGGCCGCGAGCGCGCGCGCCAGCTCGACGCGCTTCTGGTCGCCGTAGGGGAGGTTGCGGGCCAGCTCGCCGCCCCGGCCCCGGAGCCCGACGCCGTCCAGCAGGGCCTCCACCCTCGCGTCCGTCTCGCCGCGGTCGCGGCGGAACCCGGGCGTTCTGAGGAGCGCGCCCACGAGGCCGGTCCGCGCCCGTCCGTACCGCGCGACGCGCACGTTCTCGCCGACCGTGAGGTCGCGGAAGAGGCGGATGTTCTGGAAGGTCCGGGCGACGCCCATCCGGGCGCGCGCGTGGGGCGGGAGGGCGGAGATCGGGCGGCCCCGGAGGCGCACCTCGCCGGCGGTTGGCCGGTAGAGGCCCGTGACGACGTTGAAAATGGTGGTCTTGCCGGCGCCGTTCGGGCCGATGATCGAGAGGATCTCGCCCGCGCCCACCGCCAGCGAGACGCTCGAGACGGCGCGGATGCCGCCGAACCGGACGGAGAGGTCGCGCACCTCGAGGACCGTCTCACTCATTGGACGACACCGGCGTTGATCGGACGGCCTTCATCGGACGGCCTCATCGGACGGTCTTCATCGGACGGCCTTCGGCCTGTGGCGGCCTGTGGCGGCCTGTGGCGGCCTGTGGTCGCCGGGTGAGGCCGAGCGAGAATCCGCCGAGGAGCCCCTGCGGCCGGAAGAGGATCAGACCCAGCAGGATCGCGCCGTAGATCACCATGCGGTACTCCGCGAGGAACCGGAACACCTCGGGCGCCACCGTCAGGACCACCGCGCCCGCGATCGAGCCCTCGACGCTCCCCATGCCGCCGAAGACGAGGAGCGAGAGAACGAGGATCGACTCGATGAGGGTGAACGAGCCGGGGCTCACGAACGTCGCGTAGTGGGCGAAGAACGCGCCTGCGACCCCCGCGAGCGCGGCCGACAGCGTGAAGGTCACCACCTTCAGGCGGGTGGTGGGGACGCCCAGGGCCTCGGCCGCGACCTCGTCCTCGCGGATGGCCTGGATCGCCTCGCCGAAGCCCGAGTCCACGAGCCGGGAGACGACGACGGTCGCGATCACGACGAGCGCCAGCACGACGTAGTACTGGCGGGCCGGCGTCCCGAGGTCGACTCCGAAGACGGCGGGGCCGGGGATGGCGGGGATGCCGAGCGGGCCCCGGGTGACCCCGAGCCAGTTCAGGAGGATCAGGTGGATGATCTCGCCGAACCCGAGCGTCGCCATCGCCAGGTAGATGCCGCCGAGCCGCAGGGTCGGGAGGCCGATCAGGAATCCGGCGGCGCCGGCGGCGCCGGCCGCCGCCGCGAGGTTCAGGACGAACGGGCTCCCCCAGTTCACGGCGAGGATGGCGGCGGTGTAGGCACCGATCCCGTAGAAGCCCGCATGGCCGAGCGAGAACTGGCCGCAGAATCCGGTCACGAGGTTGAGCGAGAGCGTCAGGATCACGTAGATCCCTGCCAGCACGGCTACGTGGAGCACGTAGGGCGACCGGACGACCGCGGGCACGAGGAGCGCGGCGGCGAGCAGCGCGCCGAGGACCAGACGTTGCCGCGTCAGCGGTCAGACCTTCCGGATCTCGGGAGTGCCGAGGAGCCCCGATGGCCGCACGATGAGGACGAGGATCAGGAGGCTGAAGGCCACGATGTCCCGGTAGCCGGACCAGAACACGGTGGTCGCGGCGGTCTCCGCCGTTCCGAGCAGGAATCCGCCGAGGATCGCGCCCGGGAGGCTTCCCATGCCGCCGATCACCATCGCGGTGAACCCCTTCAGGCCCGCCGAGTAGCCCATGCTGATGTCGACCGAGTTGTAGTAGATGCCCGTGAGCACGCCCCCGACCCCGCCGATCGCGGCGCCCACCCCGAACGCGAGCGCCACGACCCGGTTGGTGTCGATGCCCATGAGCCCGGCGACCCGGCTGTCCTGGGCGATGGCGCGCATCGCGAGACCGAGGCGCGTGCGTCTGAGCATCGCCTGGAGCCCGACCAGGAGCAGGAGCGCGATGCCCGTGATCGTCAGCTCGAGCGTCGAGATCTGGGCGCCCCCGATCTCGACCATGCGCACCGGGAACGGGCTCGGGAAGGCGCGTGTGTCGGGCCCGAACACGATCAGGATGAGGTGGTCCAGGATGGTGGCCGCGCCGAGCGTCGCGAGGAGCGCGGCGATCGGCGGCGCGTTGCGGACGCGGAGCGGTTGGAGCGCCGTGCGCTCGAGGAGCATCCCGAGGAGTCCCACGAGGAACATCGAGCCGAGCATGGGCACCCAGAGCCCGAGGCCGAGGCCGACCGCGAAGACGACGCCGAGATAGGCGCCCCACATCACGAGCGAGCCCTGGGCGAAGTTGACGACGTCGAGGATCGAGAACGTGATCGCGAGCCCGATGGCGATGAGGGCGTACAGGCTGCCCAGCGTGAGCGCGTTGATCGCCTGCTGGAGGAGCACGGCGCCGATGGTACCGAACCTCTCCGCGCCGGCGCAACCGGCCCGCGACGTCGGTAGTGGGGGGCGTCCCCGTGCTCACGATCGACTCTGCTATGCTAGGCGGCCGTGACCGGTTCCGCGCGACGCCTCGGTGCTTACCTCTCTCCCCGCGACCGCCTCGCGACCGCGACCGACCTCGCGCACCGCGCGGAGACGCTCGGCTACGACAGCGTGTGGCTGACCCACGGTCTGGGGCGGGACGGCTTTCTCGTGCTGGCGGCGTACGCGCACGCGACGGAGCGCATCGGGCTCGGGACGGGTGTCGTGCCGATCTACCCGCGCCATCCGGTCGCCATGGCGCAGGAGGCGTCGACGCTCATGGAGCTGTCGGGCGGCCGCTTCCGGCTCGGCATCGGGCTGAGCCACCGGCCGTCGATGGTCGGGGCCCTCGGCCTCGACATGGGCGAGCCCCTCGCCGTGATGCGCGAGTACATGACGGTCCTCCGGGCGGCGCTCGAAGGGCAGGCGTTCTTCGAGGGGCGCTACTACCGCGTCCGGTGGACCGGCGCGTTCCGGGCGCCGGCGCCGCCCGTGCTCCTGGCCGGCCTCGCGCCCCCGATGCTCGAGCTCGCCGGGGAAATCGCCGACGGCGTGGTGCTCTGGCTCGCGTGTCCGGCGTACGTGCGCGACGTGGTCGTACCCGCGCTCGCCCGTGGGCGCGCCCGGGCCGGTAAGGCGCTCGAGGGCTTCGAGATCGTGGCCCCGGTCCCGCTCGCCGTCACCGATGATCACCCCGGCGCGGCGCGGCTGTTCCGTGACGAGCTGGTGCGCTACCTCTCGCTGCCGTACTACCGGACCATGTTCCGGGCGAGCGGCTTCGGCGACGCGCTGGCCGCGTTCGACCGCGACCGCAGCCCGGGGCGTGACGCGGACGCCGTGCCGGCCGGCCTGGTCGACGCGCTCGGCGCCATCGGGGACGCGCGGCGCGCCCGGGCGGAGGTGGAGGCGTACCGGGCGGCGGGCGCCACGCTTCCGGTCGTCCGGCCGATCGGGCCGCCCGAGGCCGCCCACGCCCGCGGGACGCTCGAGGCCGCGGCCCCGTGACGCCGAGCCGCGAGCCGAGCTGAGGCGGATCGGATGCCGCTCCTAGGTCGGGGCGTCCTCGCGATCTGGCACACGATCACGCCGGAGGGGGAGGCGGAGTACTGGCGCTGGCACGACCGGGAGCACATCCCCGAGCGGGTGGGCGTCCCGGGCTTCCTGCGCGGCCGGCGCTACCGGAGCCTCGCGCGCTCGCTCGACTACCTCGATCTCTACGAGGTGGAGGACGTGGAGACGCTCCGGAGCGCTCCGTACCTGGCCCGCCTGAACGATCCCACGCCCTGGACCCGCCGCGTGGTGCCGCACTTCATCAACACGCTGCGGGTGGGATACCGGGTGGCGACGAGCGCGGGCCGCGGACAGGGAGGCGTGCTCCTCACCCTCCAGCTCGAGGCCGCGGGCGGGGCGGCTGACAGGCCGACGGCGCTGGCCGGTCCCGGCCTCGCCGCGCTCCAGGACGTGACCGGCGTCGTCTCCGTCCACGTGCTGGCCGCGACGCCCGAGGTCACGAGCATCGCGACCGAGGAGAAGCGCCTCCGCGGCCCGGGCGACCGGGACCGGGGCGCGGTCGAGCCGTGGTGCCTTCTCGTGGAGGCGGACGACGCGGTGGTCCTCGACGGGCTCCGGGCGGGGCCGCTCGGGCCGGAGAGCCTCCGCGCCCACGGCGCCGAGCTGCGCGCGGTTGGCGCGTATCAGCTCCAGATCAGCATCGACCCCGAGCGAGGAGACCCCAAATGGCGTTGACCGGGCAGGGCGTCCTCATCATCTGGCACGCGATGACTCCCGAGGGGGACCTCGAGATGATCCGCTGGCACGACCGCGAGCACGTCGCGGAGCGCGTCGGCATCCCGGGCTTCCTGCGCGGCCGGCGCTACGACAGCGCCGACCGGCCGCGCGAGTATCTCGACATCTACGAGACCGAGAGCGTGGAGACCGTCCGGAGCGCGGCGTACATCCTGCGGCTCAACTTCCCCACCGAGTGGACGAAGCGCGTGCTCCCGCACTTCCGGAACACCGTTCGCTTCGGATGCCAGGTCATCCTCACGACGGGGCGCGGGCAGGGGGGCGGGCTCCTGACGCTCCGGGCGCGGCCCGCGCCCGGCCGCGAGGCGGCGGCCGAGCGGTGGCTTCGCGAGACTGCGCCGGCGGCGCTCCTCGACGAGACCGGGGTGGTGGGCGTGCATCTCCTGCGGACGGTTCCGGAGATGACCCAGGTGAAGACGGCGGAGGGGAAGCTCAAGGGTGGCGAGGTTGCGAAGGGCGAGGAGCCGTGGCCCTGGGTGCTCCTCGTCGAGACGGGCGGGATCGGGTTCGCCCAGGCGATCGCCGGCCGCTACTTCAAGCCCGCCGACCTCGCGGGCCATGGCCTCGCCGCAGACGCCGTCCTCGGCGCGCACCGTCTCCAGCTCACGATGGACGAGGCGTGACAGCCGGCGTTCCAGACCCCGCCTGGCTCGGGTCAGTGAATCACCTGGTCGGCCCGGAGGAGGAGCGCGGGCGGGATGGTCAGACCTAGCGCCTTGGCAGTCTTGAGGTTGATGAGCAGGTCGAACCTCGTCGCCTGGGCGATGGGCAGGGTCCCGGGGGTCGCGCCCTTCAGGATCTTGTCAACGTAGTCGGTGGCCGCTCGCCCACTCTCGGCCAGGCTCGGGCCGTAGCACATCAGTCCGCCGTCATCCACCATCTCCCGGAAGGGATACATGGCAGGCAGCCGGCGCCTGGCGGCATGGGCGATGATCGGTTTTCGGTGGGCGAGGGTGACGACGTCGGGAAACACGAGGAGGGCCTCGGCGCGCTGTCGAGTCACCGCGTCGAACGCGTTCGGCAGATCGTCCTGTCTCCGCACGTCGAGGAAATGGAGGGTGACCTTGAGCGTCGTGGCCGCCGCCTCGGTGGCAGCACGGACCTGTTGGTGAAGCGGGTTCTCCGAGTTCCAGAACACCGCGACGCGCGAGACGGCCGGCACCCCCTCCCTCAGGAGCTGCAACGCCTTGCCACTCAGCTCGGCGTTGAGCAGCGATACGCCGGTGATGTTCCCCCCCGGCCTCGCCAGGCTGGGAACGATTCCCGTTCCCACCGGGTCCCCGGCGGCGGCGAGGACAATAGGGATTTGTCGGGTCGCGTTCTTCAAGGCGATCCCAGCTTGCGTGGAGATCGCGACGATGACATCCGGCCTGCGGCCTACCAGCTCGGCGGCCAGCGCCGGTAGCCGGTCGAGCTGCCCCCCCGCGGTACGGAAGTCGATGAGGAGGTTCTTGCCTTCGACGTAGCCCAGCTCGGCCAGCCGCTGCTCCAGGGCGTGCGGCGCCGGGGCCTCTCGCGGCACGGCGCCGGTGAGCACGGCGACCCGCCAGACCCTACCAGGCTGCGCCTCGGCCTTCGGGGTGAGCGACGCGATCAGGAGGACGAATGCCGGGACGAGGAAGCGGGCGGCGCCCCGTCTCGCCGGCACCCTTCTGCGGGGGACCGTCGAGGGCGCGCCGGAATCGGGAGGAGAGCCGATCATGGTGGGGTGGAACGTAGCAAGCGCCGTCGTCGCCCAAGCATCCGGTTTTGCCCGGCTGCGGCCGCGAGCCGGCTATTCCGATGATCCGCCCGTCACGCCCTCGCGCGCGAGGCGGCCGAAGGCCTCGGGCGTCATGCGGAAGACCGTCCACTCGTCCATCGACTTGGCGCCGAGCTTGAGGTACAGGTCCCGGGCCGGCGTGTTCCAGTCGAGAACCGACCACTCCATCCGACCGCAATCCCGCTCGACCGCGATCTGGGCGAGACGAGTCAGCAGGCGGCTGCCGATGCCACCCCGCCGCTCTTCGGGGACGACAAAGAGATCCTCGAGGTAGAGCGTCGGCCGACCCGTGAAGGTCGAGAAGGTGAAGAAGTAGAGGGCGAATCCCACCGCCCGCCCCTCGCGCTCGGCCAGGATCGCCTCGAAGACGCGACGCGGCCCGAAGCCGTGCTCGTGGAGCAAGGACTCGGTGGCCTCGACCTCGTGCGCTAGGCGCTCGTACTCGGCGATGCCCCGGATCAGGCCGAGGATCGTCGGGACGTCGGTCCGGGCGGCCGGGCGGAACGCGAGGCGGTTGGGCGTTCGATTTGCCGCCAGACGTCGGACCTTCGGCCGAGCGGGCGGCCTTCGGCTCCGGGGGGACGACGCGGCCCGCCGGCCGGGCTTCCTCAATGGAGCTCCACGATCTTGTCGCCGGCCTTCTTCATCGATACCATCACGTCGGCCCCCTCGAGGGCGTTCTGCAGGCTGGTGCGGTCGGCACAGCGCAGGAAGAAGCTCTTGTCGATCCAGAGCTGATGGAGGAGCCTCCGCGGTTCCGTATGTGACGGCCGTCCCTCGGCCCGGAAGAGCACCGCGGAGCCGTTCCCCCGGGGGAAGTAGTCCACCGTGCTCTCGAGAAACGCCTGCTCCATGAACTTCTTCACTTCTTCCATCATCCAGTTTTCGATGCGTTCGGCCGGCATCACTCGCTCCCGAGGGCCATCCGCGGTCGGACCGCCCTCACTTGCCCCAGGGCGCGATCGCCGCGCGGCTGATCTTGTGCGGGCTGTGCTGGCGACCCAGCCATTCCGCCTCGCGGAACGCCTCGCTGATCTTCTCCAGCGGGTAGACGTGCGAGATCACCTCGGTGAACGGGTACTTCCGCTGGTTCTGCTCGAGGAACGTGAGGCCTCGCTGGATCGCCCACGGCTCGTACTGGATCATGCCGACGATCGTCTGGGACCGCCAGACGATGGACGCCGGGTGGAACTCGAACTTGTGCCCTGGGCTGATGTGGCCGATCTCGAGATAGGTGCCCCCGCTCTTCAGCATCTGGAGGCCCTCGGGGATGACGCTTGGGAACCCGACGAAGTCGCAGACGATGTCGGCGCCCCAGCCCCGCGTGAGCTCCTTCACCGCCGCCACGCGGTCCTCGGGCCGGGAGAGCTCCTGGAGGCTCAGCGTGTGGTCGGCGCCGAACCGCCGGGCGAGCTCGAGCCGCTCCGGGATCTGATCGATGACGATGACCTGCGCTGCGCCCATCTCCTTGGCGACGGCGGCGGCGTTGAGCCCGAGCCCGCCCGCGCCCTGGAGGACGACCGTGTCCCCGACCCGGACGCGCACGCGGTCCAGCCCGTACAGGACCTGGGCGAGAGCACAGTTGACCGG
Organism: uncultured Candidatus Rokubacteria bacterium; assembly: GCA_963805625.1. Taxonomy (GTDB): domain Bacteria; phylum Methylomirabilota; class Methylomirabilia; order Rokubacteriales; family DASRDR01; genus DASRDR01. Next base: position 573,815 of record CAWDVE010000013.1, on the reverse strand, counting down.
CGTGGCCACGTCGTCGGAGATGCTGTCGGGCACCCGGTACACGAAGTGGCCGGGGCGCAGGTAGAAGTACTCCCCGTAGGAGCCCACGAAGTGCGGCGGGTCGTCCGCGTACCGCGTCCCGCGCCGCTTGTTCGGGCAGGCGGCCCGATGCCCGTCGAGGCAGGCGGGGCAGCGTCCGCACGGGTAGAAGTAGCAATAGGTGACCCGGTCCCCCTCCTTGAGGGGGGCACCCGTCGAATCGGTCGTGACGTTCTTCCCGAGCCGCTCGATCACGCCGCACATCTCGTGGCCGAAGGTCTGGCCGCGATCCGGCGCCCCGATGAGGTCCTGGAGCTCACCACGCCAGATGTGGAGGTCCGACCCGCAGATCCCACCGCGCGTGATCCGGACCAGGGCGGCGTCGGGCTCGACCTCCGGGACGGTGTACTCCCGGATGTCGAAGTCGGCACTGAACTTCGTCATGACGGCGAGGCGGCCTTTCATGGGGGCGTCTCCTTTGGCTCGGTGAGCTCGCCGTCGCGCCTCGGGCCTCCGGACCGTCTGGACGGCCCTCGGCCCGGGGGGACGCGACGGTCTCCTGGTCAGTTCGGTCGGCTCTCCATCAGGTACGACTGGGCGGCGGCGACCCCCGCTCCGAGGGTCACCGGCACGCCGAAACTCTTGAGGGTCATCTCCACGCCGGCCAGCCCGGCGAGGAGCTCCAGCTCGTTCAGGCTCCCCAGGTGGCCGATCCTGAACACCTTGCCCTTGACCTCGCCCAGCCCGATGCCGAGCGACATGTCGAGCGTCCGGTTGGCGTGGACGATGTACGCGTCCGAATCGAAGCCGGGCGGCATGACCACGGCGGTCAGCGTGTTCGAGTGCTCGCGCTCGTCGCGGCACAGGATCCCGAGCCCGAGGGCCCGGACGGCGCGCCGGCAGGCCTCGGCCAGCCGCGCGTGGCGCCGGAACACCTGCGGCAAGCCCTCCTCCTCCAGCATGGCGATCGACTCGCGGAGGCCGAAGAGGAGCGCGGTGGCGGGCGTGTAGGGGAACTCGCCGCGCTTGTTCCGCTCGAGCACCGGTCCCCAGTCCCAGTAGGCGCGCGGGCACTTGGCGGCCTGGCTCGCGCGGATGGCCCGCTCGCTCGCCGCCAGGATCGTGAGCCCGGGCGGGAGCATGAGCCCCTTCTGGGGGCCCGTGAGGGCGACGTCCACTCCCCACTCGTCGAACCGGAAGTCGATCGACGCCAGGGACGAGACGACGTCGACGAGGAGCAGCGCCGGGTGGCGCGCCTCGTCGAGGGTCCGGCGCACCGCCGCGATGTCGCTCGTCACGCCCGTCGAGGTCTCGTTGTGGACCACGAGGACCGCCCGCACCTGGTGGGTCGAGTCGGCGCGGAGCCGCTCGGCCACGCGCGCCGCGGGCACGCCGTCGCCGTAGGGCACCTCGAGGCGGTCCACCTCGATGCCGAGCGCCGCGGCGGTCCGGCAGAAGTGGTTCGAGAAGTGGCCGTTGACGACCCCGAGGACCCGGTCACCGGGAGACAGCGTGTTGACGACGGCCGCCTCCCAGCCGCCCGTGCCCGAGCCCGGGTACAGGATCGCCTGGCCACGCTCGGTCTGGAACACGGTCCTCAGCCCGGCGAGGATCTCGCCGACCAGCGCCGCGAACTTCGGACCGCGGTGGTCGATGATCGACTGTGACATGGCGCGCACGATCCGCTCGGGAACGAGGGTGGGGCCGGGGATCTGCAGGAACGGCCGACCGGACATGCGCGACTCCTTCCGGCGCGGGGGGCACGTGCGCCGCGGGCTCCCGCGCCCGGGGCGCGGATGCCCCATCCTAGCACGCGGGCGTCAGCGGGGAGCGGGCCTGTTCCGCGCCCGGCGCCCGCGCGGGTCGCGGCTCCTCACGCCGGGGGCTCAGGCGGCCGGCGCGCCGGCCGCGTACGGCTTGAGCGCCGCATAGACGGCGAAGTTGGCCGGGGTGGGGACGCCGCGCTCCCGGCCGAGCCGAACGACCGTTCCGTTGAGCGTCTCGATCTCGAGCCGTCGGCCAGCGGCGAGGTCGTAGTAGTCCCGGACGATTCTAACGCGCCAAGCCCGCGAAGGGTCTCCGGATCGCCCGCCGCACCCGTCGTTTGACAAGCCCCATCCCTCGCTGCTAGCGTCGACTCGTCGAACGCGACGAATCGCTTGACTCAACGCGAGAATCCCGGAGGAGCCCGGCTTGGCCAAAATCGAGATGGCAATCAAGGACGCGATCGCGCGCGGTGCGCGCAAGCACATCCGGAGCGTGGCGACGCCCCTCCGGCGTGACGTGCGGCGGCTGCGTCAGGCGGTGCGGGAGCTGCGCGCGCAGGTCGGGGCGCTCCGCGAGGTGGCGGCGCGCTGGACGGAGTCCCTCGCGGGCCGCGGGTGGCAGCCCGCGGTGTCCGAGGACGAGGCACGGGCCGCGCGGCTGTCGCCCGGTCTCATCCGGAAGCTCCGGCAGCGGCTCGCTCTAAGCCAGGCGGCGGTGGCGCGCCTAGTGGGCGTGAGTCCCGCCGCCGTCGTCCAGTGGGAGCAGGGCCGCGCCACGCCGGCGGGGAAGAATCGCGCGGCGCTCGTCGGTCTCCGCCGGCTCGGGCGGCGCCAGGCGAAGCGGCTCCTGGCGGCGGCCGCCGCCGAGCGCAGCAAGCCCCGGCGGGCGGCGGCGTCCCGGCGGCGTCGCGCGCGCCCTCGCCGCGGGCGGCGGCGCTAGCGCCCGCGCCGCAAGCCGGCCCGACGAGCCAATACCACGAGGAGGGTTCCCTGATGCGTGCGATCCGCGTCCACGAGTACGGCGGTCCGGAGGCCATGCGGCTCGAGGAACTGCCCATGCCCAAGCCCGGTGACGGCCAGGTCCTCGTCCGTCTCGAGGCGGCCGGCGTGAACTTCATCGACGTCTACCAGCGCTCCGGGCTCTACAAGGGCCAGCTCCCGGTTCCCCTTGGACTCGAAGGGGCGGGCGTGGTCGAGGCGCGGGGATCCGGGGTCACCACCGTGCACGGCGGGGACCGTGTCGCGTGGACCGGTGTGCCGGGATCGTACGCGACCCACAACGTCGTGCCGGCCGACCGGGTCGTCGCGCTGCCCGCCGGGGTCGACGCGCGCGCGGGGGCGTCCGCGATGCTCCAGGGCATGACGGCTCACTACCTCGCCCACTCGACCTACCCGCTGAAGCCCGGGGACACGTGCCTGGTCCACGCGGCGGCGGGGGGCGTCGGCCTCCTCCTGTGCCAGATGGCGAAGCGCGCGGGCGCCCGGGTCATCGGGACCGTCTCCACGGAGGACAAGGCGAAGCTCGCGCACGAGGCAGGCGCGCACGACGTGATCCTCTACACGCGCCAGGACTTCGAGGCCGAGGTGAAGCGGCTGACCGGCGGGAAGGGGGTCCAGGTCGTTTATGACTCGGTGGGCCGGGACACCTTCGAGAAGGGATTCAACTGCCTGGCCCCGCGCGGGTACATGGTGCTCTACGGGGCATCGAGCGGGCCGGTGGCGCCGCTCGACCCCCAGGTGCTGAACGCCAAGGGCTCGCTCTTCCTCACCCGGCCGAACCTCTCCCACTACATCGCGTCGCGGGACGACCTCGTGCAGCGCGCCGGCGAAGTCCTCGGCTGGATCCAGAAGGGCGAGCTCAAGCTCCGCATCGGCGCGACGTTCCCGCTCGCCGAGGCCGCCCAGGCGCACCGGGACCTGGAAGGGCGCCGGACGACCGGCAAGGTCCTCCTGATCCCCTGACGCCGCCGTCCACCCGCACCGAGCCTCCCTTGACGGGCGCTCAGTCAGTGGTGACCGTGGGACGCCCCGCCCCGGAGCAGGCGCGCCGCCCGCAGGGGATAGTGGAGGGGCGCGAGCCACCGCGGTAGCGGGACGGCCGTCCAGTCGGCCACGGTCGGCATCATCGCGAACCGGAAGTAGGCGAGGCGGTCGCGCCAGGTTCCGCGGACCCCGAGGTGGAACCGCGCCGTCTCGGCGATACCGAGGCGCCCGTGAGCCGTGAGGGCGAGCTGGGCGCGAGCCACGCGCGCGAGCGCCGGGAGCCATGGATCGGCGGCGAGGCGGCGGCACAGGATCTCGGGCAGATCCGTGCCCAGGAGGTCCCGCGCCAGGAGGCAGCCGAGCAGGAGCTCTCGCAGGTGACCTGCCTCGCCGGCGCGGGCAAGCACCCCGGCCCAGTCGAGTCCCGGCCGCCTCCGGATCAGCTCCGCCACGTCCACGATCCAGCCGAGCCGTTCCCACACGTGCTTGGCGCCATGGACGCACAGCGCGACGAGGAGCACGTCCACCGGGAGCGTGAGAAAGGTCGTGCCCGCCGCCGCCACCTCCTCGAGCCGCTCGCGCGGGAGCTTCCCGCCCAGACCGGCCGAGAGGGACCGCGGAGAGACGCTCCAGTGGAGCTCGAGCACGATGCCCTCATGGTCCCGGACGAGGCCGTAGGGGTGCGCGGACCGCACCAGCTGTTGCTCCTGCCAGCCCTCGAGCGGGATCTGCGCCCGGAATCCTTCCGCGTGGAGCGCCTCCTTGGCGGTGCCGAGGTCCCCGGGATCGATCAGGATGTCGAGGTCACCGGCCTGGCGGCTGGCGATGCTCCCATATGCGAGCGCCGCGAGCACGGGCCCCTTGTAGGGAATCGCCTGGACGCCCGCGGCCGCGAGAGCGTCGACAGCACGCCGGAGCCATCCGGTGAGGAGGAGGCAGCGGCGCGTGTTCCCGGAGTGGAAGGCCTGCAGCCGTGCGAGCGCGTCGGGCGGCACGAGACCGTCGGGCGCGGCGCGCAGCTCCAGGTAGACGAGCGGCGTGATCCCGTGCCGGCGCGCGGAGTCCAGCACCGCATCCCAGTCGATCGGCCCGCCGAGCCGCCGGCGGAGCCGCGCGCGCGCTTCGTCCCGCCGCGGAGCGGTGACGCAGTCGAGGAGCAGCTCGAACGTCGACATCGTCCCGCCGGAAGCGCTCAGGGACACTGCGCGGCCGGACGCCCTGCGGTCAGCGCGGGTGGATCGCCTCGGGATTGACGACGCACTCCTTCGGCGGGGCCTCGCCTCGCCAGACCGCCAGGATCGCGTCGATGGCGCGGTCCGCCATCGCGACCTCGGACGTCTCGTCGATCCCTGCCACGTGAGGGCTCAGCACGACGTTGTCGAGGCCGAACAGGGCGGAGTCGAACAGCGGCTCCTTCTCGAACACGTCGAGCCCGGCGCCCGCGATCCGGCCGGTGACCAGCGCCTCGTGGAGTGCGCTCTCGTCGATGAGCGGCCCTCGCGCGGTGTTGACGAGGTGGGCGGTGGGCTTCATCAGGGCCAAGCGCTCGCGGTTGATCAGGTGCCGGTTCTCGGCCGTCGCGGGGCAGTGGAGGGTCACGAGGTCGGCGCGGCGGAGGAGCTCCTCCAGCGACACGAGCTCCACGCCATGCTCGCGCACGAAGTCCCGATCAGGGTAGGGCTCGTAGGCGAGGATCGTCATCGAGAAGCCGCGGCACCGGCGAACGACCGCCTGGCCGATGCGGCCCAGGCCGACGACCCCGACCGTGGCGCGCCAGAGACCCGGCCGGAACTCGGTCTTCCACTGCCCGCCCGTGATCAGGTGGTGGTTCCGCAGGAGTCCCCGCTGGAGCGCACACATCAGGGACACCGCGTAGTCCGCCACCGCCTCGTGGTTGGCGCCCACCGCGGTGCACACGACTACGCCGTGGCGGGTCGCGGCGTCTACGTCGATCGCGTCGAAGCCCACGCCCCAGCGGGCGACGACGCGGAGGTCGGGAGCCGATCGGAACACGCGCTCGGTGTAGGGCTCGCTGCTCGCGAGCGTGGCGAAGACGCCGGGCAGGGCCTCCCGCAGCTCGTCCTCCGTCATCTTGCCGTGGCGGCCGATGCGGCGCTCGACTTCGAGCCCGGCGGCCTCGAGACGCCCGAGGTAGGGGGCGTCGCGCTGATAGGTGTGGGGCACGGTGATGAGGACGCGGCGCGCGGTCATCGCTCGGGGTTATCGCACCGCACCCGCCTTCCGTCAAGAGCACGAGTTCCCCGCGGCGATGGGCGATGCGAATCAGGGCCGGCGTGTTTGACGAGGCGCCCGCCCGAGCATAGGCTCGTCGCAGGTGCTCGGTCACCGAGCTCGTCCGTTCGCAAAGGAGGTCGACCATTCCCACGCGCGCGCCGATCGCCACCATCCAGTGCCTGGGTGCCTCGAGGACGGTTACCGGCTCGAAGTTCCTGGTCGAGACGGCCGACCGGCGGCTCCTGGTGGACTGCGGTCTCTACCAGGGCCTGAAGGACCTCCGCCTCCGGAACTGGGACAAGCTGCCCGTCGATCCCGCGCGGATCGATGCCGTCGCCCTCACCCACGCCCACATCGACCACATCGGGTACCTGCCCAGGCTCGTCAAGGACGGCTTCGGAGGCCGGATCACCGCGACTCGAGGGACCGAGGATCTCGCGCGGGTCCTCCTGCCGGACTCGGGCCACCTCCAGGAGGAGGAGGCCGCGTACCACAACGCGCGGGGGACGTCCAAGCACACACCCGCCCTGCCGCTCTACACCGCGGAGGAGGGCGCCCGGACCGCCGAGACCGTGAAGGGCATCGACTACCACAAGCCGATCCGGCTGCTCCCCGGGCTCCAGGGGACGTTCCGGCGGGCCGGGCACATCCTCGGGTCGGCGGCCGTTCACCTCGAGTTCGCCGCGGGCGCGGTTCCCCGGCGCCTCGTCTTCTCGGGAGACATCGGCCGCTATGCGGCGCCGATCCTCCTCGATCCGGAGCCGATCGACGAGGCCGACTACATCTTCGTCGAGTCGACCTACGGCGACCGGCTCCACGATCCCACGTCAATTCCCGACCAGCTCGAGCGCGTCGTCCGGGCCGCGGTAGACCGGGGCGGCGCGCTCGTGGTGCCGGCCTTCGCGGTCGGCCGGACCCAGGAGCTGATCTATCACCTCCGGGCGCTCGAGGATGCGGGCCGCATTCCCCGGCTGCCGACCTTCGTGGACAGCCCGATGGCGATCGAGGCGACGGGCCTCTACTGCTCCCACCCGGAGGACCTGGATCCGGACACGGCCAAGCCCGTGATCTCGGGAACCTGCCCGCTCCACACGGCGCGGTTCCAGCTGACCCGCTCCGTGGAAGAGTCGCGGAAGATCAACGACGTCCGCGGCGCCGCGATCATCATCGCCGCGAGCGGCATGGTCACGGGAGGGCGCGTCCTGCACCACCTCCGCCGCCGCCTCCCGGATTCGAAGACCACGGTCCTCCTCGTCGGCTTCCAGGCCCCCGGGACGCGCGGCCGGCTGATCCAGGACGGCGTTCGCACGGTGCGCATCTTCGGCGAGGACGTCCCCGTTCGTGCGCACGTGGAGGTGATCCACGGGCTTTCCGCTCACTCCGACGCCAACGGCTTGCTCCGCTGGCTCCGCACCGCCGCCCGCCGGCCGCGGCACGTCTTCGTGGTCCATGGAGAGCTCGGGCCCGCGGAGACGCTGGCGGGGCGTATCCGCCGCGAGCTCGGCTGGGAGGCGTCCGTCCCGGACTACCGCGAGCTCGTCACGCTCGACTGACCGGTTCGCCGCGCGCCCGGCCGCTGCTCGTCCCAGGGCGGCGTGGGGGGGCTACTCCCAGAGGAACCAGCGCCGCTTGACCGGCGGGTGGTAGGTCAGCCCGAAGTGGCGCGTCGCGGCGTCGACGATGGCCGTCACGGCCTCCTCGACCGAGTCCGTGACCGTGAAGCGCTTGGCGTCGATAGGGTCCACGAGGCCCTCGCGGAGGAGGCGCACCTCGACGAAGTCGAGGAGCGGCTGCCAGAACTCCTGGCCCATGAGGACCAGCGGGAAGTCCCGGATCTTCCCGGTCTGGATCAGCACCGCCGTCTCGAAGATCTCGTCGAGCGTGCCGAATCCGCCCGGCAGCGCGACGAAGGCGTACGAGTACTTTATTAGCATGACCTTCCGCACGTAGAAGTGCCGGAAGGTGAGCCAGCGGTCGAGGTAGGGGTTCGGGCGCTGCTCCTGCGGCAGCTCGATGTTGCAGCCGACCGAGCGGCCTCCGACCTCGCGCGCCCCCCGGTTTGCCGCCTCCATGATGCCGGGGCCGCCCCCCGTCATGACGGTGAACCCGGCGCGCCCGAGGCGCGCCCCGAGCTGGCGGGCCAGGACGTAGTAGGGATGCGTCTCGGGGAAGCGCGCCGAGCCGAAGACGGTGACGCACGGGCCCACGAAGTGAAGGGTCCGGAATCCGCGCAGGAACTCGAAGAAGATCCGGATGGTCCGCCAGAGCTCGAAGCTCCGACGCTGCGGACCCCGGAGAAACTGGATGTCCTCCGGGGCTCCCGGAGCCTTGCCCCACTGCGTGGCGCGGGCCTTCCAGCCGAGCCTCACGGCCCCCATGATCCCTCCCGCGGACGCCCCCGGCAACGGCCCGCGAGGACCAGTCCCGACCGCCCCGGAGTCGGGTCGGCCGCGGGTTGACCCGGGAGCGGCGCCGGCGGTAGTGTTACCGCGCCGTGCCGAGGGGAGGATCATGGGCCGGACTGCATCTCCGCGACCCGGAGCCTGATCCGGGTCGCACGGAGTCTTCGCCCACCCCCGGGCCATCCGCCGACGCGGACGGCGTGGCCCGCGCCCTGGCTGCTTTCGTCAACGCTCACATCATGGCCCGCGGCCGTCCGATCCAGCCGGACGACGACCTGGAGGCGGCCGGCGTGGACTCCATGGGACTGCTGAAGATCCTGCTCTTCGTCGAGGCCGAATTCGGGTTCTGGATGCCCGACGCGGATCTCCGGACGGAGAACGTCTCGTCCCTCCGTGCCCTGGCGGGCTACGTGTCCCGCCGGAGGAGCCTGGCTTAGCCACCCCTTCGCCGCATCCGGGCCGAACCGGGCCCGACGGCGTCACGTGACCTATGAAGCGAGCGTTGCGTCGTCGGCTTCCCCTCCGCGGGGCGGACCTCGTCCTGATGGCGATGCACATGCGCGGCCGCCGCATGGGGCTGAGCAACAATGCCCTCCTGGTGGTCGAGTGCGATGGCCCGGTCGACCTCGAGCGGATCGGTCGCGCCTTCGATCGCTTTCTGGACGCGTGCCCGTGGCCCGGGGCGCGCCTGCGCCGCCCGTTTCCGTGGGGCCAGCTTCACTGGGCGGCCGGTCCGCGCGAGAGGCTGACCCGCCCGCCGATCAGCCGGCGAGCCGTCGCCACGCCTGAGGATCTCCAGCGTGCGCTGACGACGGAGCTCAACGCGCCGGTCGATCCTGCGCGCGAGGCGCCACTCCGCGTGCTGCTCCTCGACGGGCCGGAGCGGGGCTTCCTGGTCCTGACGTGGTTCCATCCCTTGATGGACCCGCGAGGCGCTCAGAACCTCCTCGCGCACCTCTGCCACCTCGATCGGTTCGAGGGCGAGTGGCCGTGGAACGGGGCGCTCCCCGCCTTCGTGCCGTCCCCGGACAAGCGGCCTCTCGGAGAGCGTGCGCGGCTCGGCCGCCAGAGCCTGGCGTACATCCGCACCCTGGCTCCCGTTCCCCCGGTCTCACCGGCCCCCGCACGGGTCGCCTCGAGAGGGGCGCGCTTCCGGCGCGTGACCTTCGGGGGGACGAACAGGAACGGACACCGGCCGACGAGCCGGGAGATCTCCTGGCGTGTGGCCGTCGTCGGCCGGGCCATGGCGCATCTGTGGGAGCGGCGGGGCCTTCCGGACGTCCCGTTCCTTCTGCCGATCGCGGTGGATCTCCGCCCGAAGGGGGAGGCGGGACCGACCTTCGGGAATCTCCTCGCCTTCCACTTCGCGCGGTTCCGGCCGTCCGACACCGCCGACCCGTCCAGCCTGGCCCGGAGCCTGCGCCGCCAGATGGCCGACGCGGTGCGCGACGGTCAGATCGAGGCCAACGAGGTGAGCATGGAGTTTCTCAAGTACCGCCCCCTCTCGAGGGTGCTGCGCAGTCTTCCATGGACGAAGGGCGGCGAAATCTTCTCGTTCAACTGTGCCGACGTGACGGCGTTCCCGACGTCTCTGGATCGATGCTTCGATCGCCGCGTCCTGAACGCCTATCATGTGCCGGCGGTGCCGCTCCGGCCCGGGATCGGCGTGTTCTTCAACCGGTGCGCGGGGCAGGACAACCTCGTCGTCTCGTGGATCGAGGGGGTCGTGAGCGAGGACGAGGTCACGCGGATCGTCGAGGCAATCGCCGAGGGGATGGAATGGACCGCGCGGCCCTGAGCGCTCGATGAATCTCAACGAGCTCCTCGGAGCCACGTCCGCGCGGCATCCACACCGTCCGGCCGTGACCGATGTCCGGTCCGCCCGGATGCTGACGTACGGCGAGTTGGCCCGCGAGGGGGAGCGGGTCGCCGTGTTTCTCCGCGCCCGGGGCGTCGAGCCGGGACAGCGGATCGGGCTCCTCGCACCGAACGGCCTCGCGTATCTGGCCGCGGCCTTCGGTGTCCTGGGTACCGGCGCTTCGCTGGTGCCCGTGGCCGAGCACCTCACGCCGACCGAGACGGCCGAGCTCCTGAGCCAGGTCGACGTGAACGGCTGTCTCGCCTGGCCCAGGGCGGACTCGCTGCCGAGCTCCGACGAGCGCGCGCTCCTCGCCGGCGGGCCGTGCCAGGGATTCACGTTCCAGTGGCTCGATCGCGAGGCCGAGGGGCCGGTGGGGCTCTCGAGCGTGAACCCCGCCTTCATCCGCTTCACCTCCGGGACCACGGCCCGCTCCAAAGGCGTCGTGCTCTCCCACGAGGCCACCCTTGCCCGGGTCGAGGCGGCCGACCGCGTGCTTCGCTTCACCGAGAACGATCGTGTTCTCTGGGTGCTGCCGCTGGCCTACCATTTCGCGGTGACCATCGTGGCCTACGTCCGGGCCGGGACTCACGTCTTCCTGTGTCCGGACACCTTGCCCGGAACCGTGATCGACGCGATCCGGGGACTCCGGGCCACCGTCTTCTACGCCTCGCCGCTTCACTTCGAGCGCCTGGCCAACCTGCCGGCGAGCGAAGCCCTGACGAGCCTGCGGCTGGCCCTGTCGACCAGCGCCCCGATCACGCCGGCGGTGATGGACCGCTTCGAGTCCGTCCACGGCGTCCCGGTCGCTCAGGCTTACGGGATCATCGAGGCGGGCCTGCCCTGCATCAACGTCCCCGGCGACGGGCTGCCCGCCACCTCGGTGGGTCGTGCGGTCCCGGGCTACGAGGTCGTCGTACTCGGCGAGAGTGGGGCGACGCTGGCCGCCGGCGCTGTCGGGGAGATCGCGCTCCGGGGCGGTGGGCTCTTCTCCGCGTACTACGCCCCGTGGCAGCTTCGCGAGCAGGTCACGCGGGACGGCTGGTTCCTCACGGGCGACGTCGGCCGGGTGGATGGGTCCGGGGCACTCTATCTGGAGGGGCGCAAGAAGGCCGTCATCTTCGTCGGCGGACTGAAGTTCTTTCCGGAGGAGGTCGAGGCCTGCATCAACGCGTTCCCGGGCGTCAGGGAATCCCGGGTGTTCGGCCACCCGCACGCGCGCCTGGGTGAAGTCCCTCGGGCCGAGATCGTGCTGGGCTTCGCCGCCTGCGACCTGGACGCTCTCAGGGCACACTGCGCTCGCGCGCTCTCCTCGCACAAGGTGCCCGTCGAGTTCACGGTCGTGGCGGCCATCCCGAAGACGCCCGGCGGGAAGATCCTCAGGCGCCCGCCTCCGACCGAGGCGCGCGTTCCCGCGGAGCGGTCGTAACCCCATGCGTGGGCTGGGCGACACGCATCGAAGGTCACCCGACGGCCCTGGTCGCCTCCGGGTCGCGGTGATCGGCGCCGGACCGTCGGGATCAGCCCTGTCGATGCTGCTGGCCCGCGAGGGGGCCGAGGTCACCCTGTTCGACGAGGACCGACGCCCGGAGCTCCTGGTCGGGGAATCGCTCGTGCCGGCCGTCGTGCCGATCTTCCAGCGTCTCGGCGTCGAGGAAGAGATGGCGGCCTTCGGCCGCGTGAAGCCGGGCGTCTCCTTCATCTGGTCGCCGACGGACCGATTCAGCTTCACGTTCGCCCGCTTCGCGCCGTCCGTGTTCCCGTACGCCTACAACATCCCGCGCCCGCGCTTCGACGAGGCCCTGCGCGACCGGGCCCTCGCGGCCGGCGTCCACCACGTGGTCGGCCGGGCCCGGCTCGAGCGCAAGCTCGCCGACGGGACCGGAGCGGAACTGGCCCTGGCGCCCGAGACCCTGGCGGCGGCGCCCGTTCTGGGCGGCCGTCAGCCAGACCTGATCGTCGACGCGACGGGCCGAGCCCGTCACGGGGCCCGTGCGCTGGGAATCGGTGCCCAGCTCGGGCCGCGAAAGGACGTGGCGCACTTCGCCCACTTCGAGAGCTTCCGCTGGGACGACGCGCCGGGGCAGGTGCTCATCGCGCGCGGCCCGGCGGGCTGGAGCTGGTGCATTCCGCTCGAGGATCGGCTGTCGGTGGGGATCGTGCTGGGCCAGGAGGACGCCGCGAAGCTCGGACGCACCCCGGAGGAGCGGCTCGATCAGGCCGTCGACCGGGATTCCTGGCTCCGCTCTGTGGTCGGGGAGGGGCGACGGGTCACGGGCGTTGCCACCTACGCCAACTATCAGCTGATCTCCCGGCGTGGCCACGGCCCGGGCTGGGTGATGGTCGGAGACGCCTTCGGCTTCGTGGATCCCATGCTCTCGCCCGGGGTCTTCCTCGCCTTGCGCTCGGCCGAGCTCGTGGCCGAAGGTCTCGGTCCAGTGATTCGGCGGCGCAAGCCCCCGTCACCGGCCGAGCTCGACTCGGCGCTTGCCTCCTACGCAGAGGTCCAGACGGCGATGCTGGCCGCCTGGCAGGACCTGGTCGCCTACCTCTACGATGGGCGGCTCGCGGCCCTCATGCGGTCCGGGCGAGCGTTCATGGGGCACGGATCGAGGTTCGTCCGGGAGAGGGCGCAGCATCACATCGAGCGCCACATCGGCTTGCAGGCGAGCGGGGCCGCCACGACCTCCCGGTACAGCCGGGGCCTGCTGCGGCTGCTGAGCCGCTACGGGCTGGGGGGGATCGATCCCTCCACGCTGGCTATCCGCTGACGGCGCGGACGGGTCGCCCGCCGCCCGGCTTGGACGCCACGTACTCGCTGAGGAAGCCGAAGAACACCCGACGCTCGACGCCGACGAAGCCGCTCCGGCGCAGGACGTCCACGATCGTCTCCGGCGGGACGCACCGGTCGATCGTGTCCCAGTAGTACTTCATGAGCAGCTGAGCGGGCTCGCTGCCCGTGCTGATCTGCATGAGCCACGGCAGGACCCGCTGCAGGTGGACCCTCATCACCCAGCGGGTCACGGCTGAGCGGGGACGAGACACCTCGAGGAGCAGGAGGCGACCCCCCGGCTTCAGGACACGTAGATACTCTCCGAAGGCCACCTCGAGCTCCGCCACGTGACGCAGGGCGAAGCTCATGCTGAGCATGTCGAAGTGGTCGCTCCTGAACGGCAGCGCCTCGGCCCACCCCCGCACGAGGGGCCCGGTGAGCGCCTTCCGTGCCTCCCGCAGCATGCCGGCGCTCGGATCGACGCCGACCACCCCACCCGGGTTGCCGAGGATGCGCGCGGCTCCGCGGGCCAGGAGACCCGTGCCGGTCGCGACGTCCAGGAGCTTCATGTCGGGCCGCAGACCGGCCCGCCGGAGGGCCTGGCGTCGATACCACGGTCCCGAGCCCAGGTCGAGAGTTCGCCCGACACGGTCGTAGTGGCGAGCGGCGCCGTCGAACAGCGCGGCGACGAACGATCGCCGATCCGCCGCACTGCCGTAGTACCGGTCGAGGACGGGATGAGGTGGCGTCGATTGCGTCATGGAGCACGCACGGGAACCCTGAGTCGGGCCTCACTCCGCACTGTGCTACGCGTTCGCGCGTCGCGTCAACCGGCCTCGGACCTCGGGGCGTTCCGTTCCTCCGCACTCCTCACGCTTCCCAGGTTCCAAGCAGCTTGCGGCAGGGCGGAGCTGCCCCTATAGTCGTGACGACGGCCCGACCCCACGGTCGGGCCGATTGCCATCGGCGGACCTCATGCGCCGACGGAGTCCTGGGGGCGTAAACCATTGCCGATCAAGGCGGAGATTGAGCTGTGATGCTGCGTCCGACCGACGACCTCCGGATCGAGCGGCTCCGGCCGCTGATCCCGCCTGCCATCCTGATGGAGCAATTCGCGATCACGGAGGAGGCGTCCAACACGATCGCCGAGGGGCGCGAGGCGATCAACCGCGTCCTCCGTGACGAGGACGACCGGCTCCTGGTCGTCGTGGGGCCCTGCTCGATCCACGACGTCGAGGCCGCGCGCGAATACGCGGCGCGCCTCCGGGGCGCCGCCGATCGGCTCGCCGCCGACCTCCTGCTCGTCATGCGCGTCTACTTCGAGAAGCCGCGGACGACCGTCGGGTGGAAGGGGCTCATCAACGACCCCAGGCTCGACGGGAGCTTCGCGATCAACGACGGGCTGGGCCTGGCGCGGGGCCTTCTCCTCGATCTCGCGAACATGGGTCTCCCCGCGGGATGCGAGTTCCTGGACACCATCACTCCGCAGTTCATCGCCGACCTGGTGTCGTGGGGGGCCATCGGCGCCCGTACCACCGAGAGCCAGGTCCACCGCGAGCTCGCGTCGGGCCTCTCGATGCCGGTGGGGTTCAAGAACGGCACGGACGGCAACGTCCAGATCGCGGTCGACGCGATCCGGGCGGCGATGCACCCGCACCAGTTCCTCTCCGTGACGAAGCAGGGGCTGGCAGCCATCGTGGTCACGCGCGGCAACGATGCCTGCCACGTGATCCTTCGCGGAGGCCACCGGCGCCCGAACTACCACGCCGAGGACGTCGAGCAGACGGCGAAGGTGCTCACCCGGGCCGGGCTGCCTCCCCGGATCATGGTGGACTGCTCGCACGGGAACAGCGGCAAGGACCATACGCGGCAGCCCGCCGTGGCGCGCGACCTCGCCGGGCAGATCGCCGACGGTCTCCGCCACGTTTTCGGGGTGATGATCGAGAGTCACCTGGTGGGGGGGCGACAGGACGTCCGCCCCGGCGAGCCCCTCGTGTACGGCCAGAGCGTCACCGACGCCTGCCTCGCCTGGGACGACACGCTGCCGGTGCTGGACGACCTCGCGAAGGCCGTGCGCGCGCGCCGGGAGAAGATCCGTGCCTGAGAGGGCGGCGGGCGAGTCGCTCGCGGGCCAGGTCGCCCTCGTCACGGGGGCGGGGCAGGGGATCGGCCGGGCGACGGCGCTCGCCCTGGCTCGCGCGGGAGCCGACCTCGCCGTCAACGACCTCCGCGCCGACGCCGCCGAGCGGGTGGCCGGCGAGGTGCGCGCGCTCGGACGGAAGGCCCTCGCGCTTCCGGCCGATGTCTCGGCGGTGCCGGAGATCGAGCGCCTGGTCGCGCGCGTCACCGAGGGCCTGGGGCGGCTCGACGTCCTCGTGAACAACGCGGGGGTGATCCGGCCGACCCCGTTCGGCCAGGTGAGCGAGCGCGACTGGGACGAGACCTTCGCCGTCAACGCGCGCGGCCTCTTCTTCTGCATGCAGGCGGCTGCGCCGGTGATGATCCGCCAGGGCGCGGGCGCCATCGTGAACGTCTCGTCCATCGCCGGCCGCGGCTCGGCGAGCCTCTCGCCCCCGTACGCGGCCAGCAAGACGGCGGTCCTGTCGCTCACGCAGCAGGCGGCGCGCGCCCTCGCCCGCCACGGCGTCCGCGTCAACGCGGTCTGCCCGGGGATCGTCGACACCGACTTCAACTGGCGGCTCGACGACCTGATCGGCGTTCGCCAGCAGGGTCTCGCCGCCGGCGAGTTCATGAAGCAGCGCGCTGCCACCGTGCCTCTCGGCCGGCTGGCCGACCCCGACGACGTCGCCCGCGTCATCGTCTTCCTGGCGTCCGCGGCGGGCGGGTACATCACGGGGCAAGCGGTCACCGTCGACGGTGGCTTCCTGATGCACTGACGCCTGCCGGGCCGGGCGCGGGGCGGCCCCCCGGGTACGGCGGAGCCTTGAACTTCCGGGGGCCCCGGCCAGTTGAATGAGTGTCGACCGGCGGGTGATGCCCGGGGCTGTCGGGCACCCGCGGCTCTAACCCTTCGCATACAAAGAGGAGGCGTTCATGACGATCACGCGCCGCGCTGTCCTCGCCGGGGGCCTCGGCCTGGCAGTCCTGCCCCTCCGGGCCCAGCTGGTATCCGCTCAGGCCACGGCTCCGGTCCGGGAGATCACCCCGCTCGTGGGGCCGGTGTACCGCTTCCGAAACAACTTCCACTACTCGGTCTTCGCCGTGACGCCCGAGGGTGTCATCGCGACCGACCCCATCAACGCCGATGCCGCCCGCTGGCTCAAGGCCGAGATCGCCAAGAGCTTCTCCCAGCCGATCCGAGTCGTGGTCTACAGCCACGACCACGCCGATCACATTTCGGGCGGCGAGGTCTTCGCGGACACCGCCCGGATCATCGCCCACGAGAATGCCCGGCGGACGATCGTCGCCGAGAAGCGGCCGACGGCCGTGCCCCAGGCCACGTTCTCCGACCGCATGACGATCGAGCTGGGGGGCACGATGGTCGAGCTCCTGTACGTGGGCCGGAACCACTCGGACAACTCCGTCGTGATGCGCTTCCCGAGGGAGCGCCTCCTGTTCGCCGTCGACTTCATCCCGGTGAAGGCGATCGGGTTCCGGGACTGGCCGGACGCCTACATCGAGGAGTGGATCGAGTCGCTCCGGCGCGTCGAGGCGATGGATTTCGACGTGCTCGTCCCTGGCCACGGCCCGGTCGGTACGAAGGACGACGTGCGCGCCTTCCGCGTGTACATGGAGGAGCTCCGCGACGAGGTGCTCCGGCTCGCGCGGGAAGGGAAGAGCGAGCAAGAGGTGGTCCAGGCCGTGACGATGCCGAAATACGAGGGGTGGGGAGGCTACAAGGAGACGTTCCCGCTCAACGTGGCCGGCATGTACCGCCACGTCCAGTCGCACCGCCGGCCGAACTGACTCCAGTGTCGCGCCGCCCCGCCGCTTCGTCGGGCAGCGGGGCGGCGCGCTCAACGCGTCCACCGGGGCGGGGGTTCGAGCAGATCCCGTGGCTCTACGACGCGACCCTTGCGCTTGCCGAGTGGACGGGGCTCAAGCGCTGGCGATGCTGGCTCTGTGAGGGCGCCCGCGGCCGCGTCCTCGACCTGGGCTGCGGCACCGGCCGGAACCTGCCGCTCCTTCCGGTCGGCACCGTGGCCGTCGACCCCGCGCGCGACCCGCTCCGCCGCGCCCGTCGGCGTGCCCCTGTCGCGCGGCTCGTCCAGGCCCGGGCCGAGGCCCTGCCGTTCCGGAGCCAGGCCTTCGACACGGTGGTGAGCGGCCTCGTCTTCTGCAGCGTCGACGACCCGGAGGCGGGCCTCGCCGAGGTCCGGCGCGTCCTCCGCCCGGGCGGCGCGCTCCGGATGCTGGAGCACGTGCGGTCCGACCGCCCCTGGCGCGCTCGGGTGCAGGACCTGATCCAGCCCGCGTGGACCCGGGTGGCCGGCGGCTGCCGGCCGAACCGGGACACCGAGCGGACCATCGAGGCCGCCGGCTTCGCCATCGAGCCCGCCACCCGGCGGGCGAGCGGGAGCATGCGGCGGTTCGTGGCCTGGGACCGGTCGGCGTCGCCCGGGGTTGCTGCGGAGGACCGCGCGGGATAGCATCGCTCGCGATCCGCCGCCGAGGCGGCGGCCGGACAGGAGTCCTGTGGCCATCCCGATCCAGATCGTCCGCGAACCCCTCACGCTCGACGAGGTGCGGAGCCTTGCGCGGGAGCAGTTCGGCGAGATGGTGAAGGCAGTGGTGGACGTGGAGCAGGGCATCATGGCAATCGGCGGCGAGCTACACGCCGACGAGGAGGCAGCCCTCCTGGATCAGGGCTCCCGTCAGGCGGATCTGTGGGGCATCAACCTGTATCCCGACACCGCCGGGGCCGAGCGCGTCGAGTTCGACTCGATGATCAACGTCAGACCCTTGCAGGGGAATCGCTCTCGCTCGGTGGAGGACGCCGCGCGGCGAGAGCGGATCCTAGCGATCGTGGATCGCCTGGTCCGGGAATGACGACGCCGCCTCCCCGTCACCCGGGTCTCGCCGGCGGCCGCTGGCAGCAGCTGTCCCTTGCCGAGCAGCTGGCCAACGTCGGGGCGGAGGTAGGACGGATGCGTCGCCGCGCTGCGGCGCAGCGGACCGCCGCCTTCGAGCGCGCGCTGGAGCTCCTGGATCTCACGCTGGCCGACCCGCGCTGGCGGGGCCGGCTCAAGGAGATCGCGCGGGCCCGAGAGGTGCTGTGCGACGCCGCCGACGGCGGGCGCGAGTACGGAGCCACGCTGGAGGATCTCGACCGCTACTTCCTCGACTTCGCGGTGGCGGCTCGCCGGGGGCGCTAGCGCCGTCCCAGCGGGGACTGCCTCGACGAACATCCGGTGATGTTCCGCCATGGATGTGGTCCTCCCCGGGCCGGCTGGCTCGGTCGGTGGGCCGCGTTCTGCCCTCCTGGCCGGGAGAGGGTCAAGGCATACTAGGCGCGCGCGATGGGCACTGCTGGCGCCGTCACGGGCACGTCCCCGACGGGGTCCTGCAAGATCTCCGAGCGACTCGCGCGGACGCGCTGGCCGACGAGGTTCCCGGACGGCTGCGACGCCGGACCTCGGTCCTGTGCACTCGCGAGTATTGGCGGGCGCGCTCGACTGGCGCGCCCACGAGGCCCGGCTCAATGCCTTCCGTCAGTTCAGTCCCGCTGACGATGGCTCGCTCGAGGAGTGGGCCCGCGATCCCGCGTGTCCGATGGAAGGCGAGTCTCCGGGCGCGTGATCCTGGACGGTGTCCTTCCGCCGCTTCTGGTTCTGCTCCTGACGGCGCTGCTGCTCGCGGGCAGACGGTTCGCCTGGTCTCGGCCGGGCGTGGATGGGGCGGCCCCGCCAGTGTGGACGGACGTGGCGATCGTGAGCCTGATCGTGGCGCTGAGCGCGACGCTCCTGCTCGCCATGGGCCGGCCACTCGTGTATCGGCACGGGCCCGTCCGGCTGTGGTCGGGCGACGTCCAGAGCGACCAGAACTCGCAGCAGCTGACCGATCCGTACACGCTCACGCACGTCACGCACGGCGTCCTGCTCCTCGGCTTGGTGGGACTCGTGTGCCGGCGGCTCCCGGCCCGGACGCGCGTCGTCGTCGCGCTCGCGCTCGAGTGCTCCTGGGAAGTCTTCGAGAACACCGACGCCGTGATCCAGCGCTATCGCGCCGCCACCGCCTCGCTCGGCTACTACGGCGACAGCGTGCTGAACTCCGTGGGTGATATCCTGGCGGTGACGCTCGGCT
The DNA here is from genome assembly GCA_963805625.1 of uncultured Candidatus Rokubacteria bacterium. GTDB lineage: Bacteria > Methylomirabilota > Methylomirabilia > Rokubacteriales > DASRDR01 > DASRDR01. The sequence continues at coordinate 554,516 of CAWDVE010000013.1, read as the reverse complement.
GCGTGCTCGCGACGAGGCTGCCCGTGTGGCTGCTCGTCGTGGGAATCGGGCTCCTCGAGGGAATCCTGGCCGTCTGGATCCGGGACAATCTCACGCTCAACATTCTCATGCTCCTGCGTCCGATCGAGGCGATCCGGCGCTGGCAGCTCGGAGGATAGCGAGCGATCCGGACGGGCGGGAATCGCCGGCGCGTCAGCCAGCGGAGCGGTAACTACGGGGCTCTGGCCTGGGCGCCGGCGTCTCGCCCATGACGGAGCGGCCGCCGCACGGCGAATCCGCCCGCCACGGGGAGCTAGCGGGAAGGCGAGCTACTTGTTCTTGATCGCCGCCTCCACCTTCTTCGCCATGTCCGGAGGAATCGTGCTCATGCCGTGAGCGGTCTTGGCGTGCTCCGCCCCCTTCTTCATGACCTCGGCGACGTCGTGTCCCTCGATCACGGCCTTGCAGCCTGGCATCAAGTCTCCGCAATGAAGCACCTTCGCCATGATGGGCCTCCTTCGGTCTGTTGGCGGTCTGTTGGCGGCGTGACGGTGACGGCGGTTTCGCCGCCGAGTCACGCCCGGCGCTCTCGCGAGTCGCCTGTCTTGACGGTAGACCCGGCCCGGTGACTCGTCAACTCATCAGCTCTCCAGGTCGCGCTCGACGGCGAGGTAGTCGGCTACCCCGACGATGTCGCCGATCTCCCCGGACGTGACGGCCCGATCGTCCGGCAGCGGCCGGCCGGCGGCCATCGCGGCCAGCGCGTCTCGAAACGCGGCGGCGGCCGCGAGCACGAGCGAGATCCCGTACAGCGCGACCTCGAAGCCGAGCTCGTGGACTTGGGCCGGCCCGAGCCATGTCCGACCCGGTTCGTCCACCTGAACGATCTGTGGCACCCGGGCGGCGCCGCGGACGCGCCCGAGCTCCGTTGCGTCGTGCGGCCCGGTGACGAACACGAGATCGGCGCCGAGGTCCGCGAACGCGGCGGCGCGCCACAGCGCCTCGTCCAGCCCGCTGGCTCGCCCGGCCGCGTTGCGGGCGTCGGTGCGACCGATGATCAGGATCTCGGCGCCGGCCTCGCGAGCCTGGACGGCCGCCTTCACCCGGCGAAGGGCGTCAGCTCGCGGAGCCACCGCGCCGGGCGCTCCGAAGTCCCGCTTCGGGCTTTCCTGGTCCTCCAGCATGAGACACGCGGCGCCGGCCGCGGCCAAGCCTCGGACCGTGCGCTGCACGTTCTGCGCGCTGCCGAAGCCCGTGTCGCCATCGACGATCAGGGGAATCGACGCCGACGCCGCCACGTCGCGGGCCTGCGCCGCCATCTCGCCGTAGGACAGGAGGCCGGCGTCCGGAACCCCGAGCCGGGCCGCGGACACCGAGAACCCGCTGAGGAAGGCCGCCGGGAAGCGGGCCCGGGCGATCATGCGGAAGCCGAGCGCGTCGTAGCAGCTCGGCACCGTGAGGCGCCCGCGGGCGAGCTGAGCGCGCAGGCGGCCCGCGCGTGAGATCTTGGCCGACGCTGGGGCCGGCGCTGACGCTGGCGGACGGTCAGGGGTCATCGGACTCAGGCACTCCGGCTCAAACGACGGCGGGGATCACCTCGCGGGCGACGAGCTCGAGCGCGGCGAGGTCGTCGATGTCGAGGCACTGGAGCATGACGCGCCGGATCCCGAGCTCCTGCCAGCGACGGAGGTCACGCACCACCTCGTCCACCGAGCCGAAGAGGAAGCTCTGGGCCCGCCACTCCGCCTCGTGCTCCGGGACGCGCGGGAACCACTCGCGGCCCCGGGCCAGCCGGGCTAGGACCTCGGCCCGCGTGCGGCCCACCACGATCGGGGCCATCAGCGACAGCTGGATCGTCGCCGGATCCCGTCCGACGGCGCGGCAGTGGCCGGCCAGAACCTCGAGCTTCCGCGGATACTCGTCGAAGGTCACGCGCGTCGCGTTCCACTCGTCGGCGAGCTCGGCGGCGACGCGCATCGTCCGCCGCTCGCCGCGCCCACCGACGATTAGCCGCACGCCCGTCGGGAGGGGGAAGCTCTGCGCCTCGACGAGCGGAGAGTAGGGCTGATCGAGCGTCACCGGCGTCCCGTGCCAGAGCGCGCGGATCGCCCGCGCCCCGGACTCCAGGCGGTCCATGCGCTCGCGAAGCGGCGGGAACGGAATCCCGAACATGCGGTGCTCCATCTCGTTCCAGCCCGCTCCGATGCCGAGGTCGAAGCGGCCGCCGGCCAGCTGGTCGATGGCGGCGGCGCGCTTGGCCAGGAGCGCGGGGTGGTAGAACGTCAGGGGGGAGACGATCGGGCCGAAGCGGATCCGCTTCGTCGCGGTCGCGAGCCACGGCAGCGACGCCCACGTCTCGAGCGAGGGTCGCGTCGAGTCCCCGAAGAGCCCGGTGAGGTGGTCGGAGCGGTAGAGCCCGCCGAATCCGCCGTCCTCCGCGGCCCGCGCCAGGCGCTGCCAGCGCTCCCAGGTGAGACCCTCCTGGCCCTCGATCATGACGTTCAGCTCGAGTCCCCTCGGGGTCATGCGTCCTCCTGCGGGGTCAGACCCCGGATCTCATGACTGTGGAGCGTTCTGTGGGCATGCTGGGGTCTGACCCCGTCAGGGAAGGACGGCGTGCGTCGCGGCGAGCGCCTCGCGGGCGACGGTCAGGGGGTCCCGCGCCCAGGCAGCGGGATTGGGCGCCTCGTAGGAGCAGTACCCGGCGTAGCCCGAGTCGGCGATGAGCCGGAAGAAATCGCGGAACGGGACGACACCCCGGCCCGGCGGGAGGCGGTCGAGGGTCTGGCCGGGCTGGAGCCCCGACGCCGGCACGTCGCTGAACTGGACGTAGGCGATCTCGCCGGGATCGAGATCCTCCACAGCGCGGAGCCCACCTCCGCCGCGGTGGAGGTGATACGCGTCGAGCAGAAGGCCGCAGGATCGATGGTCCGCCCGCGCGAGCAGCTCGCGGAGCCGCTCGATCGTGTTGAGCTGGGCGGCCTGCGACGGGGCCTCGAGCGCGATCCGGACCCCGTGGGCGGCACCAATGTCCCCCACCTCGCGGACGGCGGCGGCCGCCCGGGCGAGGTCGCCCGTCCCCAGGTCGGCGGGGCTCATGACGGTCGAGGCCCCGAGAGCCCGCGCCCACCGGCAGGACTCGGCCATCGCCGCGAGGAGCCGCGCCCGCTCCGCGCCATCCGCGAACATCCAGCCGAGCTGGCCGCCGACACATGCCACGACCAGGCCGCTCGCGCGCACCAGATCCAGCACCGCCTCGGCCGGCCGGCCGGCCTCGGCGGCGCGCGCGAAGTCGAGCCGCCGGAGCTCGACGGCCGGCCACCCCGCATCGCGCGCGGTCCGGAGCGCGTCCGGCAAGGGCGAGGAGTCGAGCGTCCAGGTGTGAAGCGCCAGGCGCTCCCGCATCGGCGCGGGACGCGGGCAGACGGGGCTCAGCGCCCGCTCCGGTGCGCGAACGCGTCCGGGTTGACGACGTGGAGCTGCTCCCCCTTCAGATGGGCGGCGATCGTTGCGATGGCGATGTTCAGCATGTTGAGGCTTGCCTCGTGGGTGTTGTAGCCGATGTGGGGCGTGATGAGGGTGTTCGGCAGGTCGCGGAAGATGTGGGGACCGGGGGGCACGGGCTCCTCGTCGTAGACGTCGAACGCCGCGCCGGCGATCCGTCCGGCGCGGAGGAGATCGGCCAGCGCCGCGTTGTCCACGATCTTCGCGCGTGCCGTGTTCACGAAGTAGGCGTCCGGCTTCATCCGCGAGAGGAGGGACCGCGACACGAGATGCTCCGTTTCCGGCCGGAGCGAGAGGTGGATCGAGACCACGTCCGAGCGGCTGAAGACCTCCGCCAGGGGGACGAGGACGAGGCCGTGCTTCGCGCGGTCCGGTGTCGCGTGGCGGGTCCAGCCCACGAGCTTCATGCCGACCCCCGCCCCGAGACGGGCCATCTCCTGGCCGATGGGGCCGAGGCCGACCAGGCCGAGCGTCTTGCCCCGGAGCTCAGAGCCCTGGAACCGCCCGGGCTCCCAGCGGCCCTCCTTGAGGGACACGTAGGACGTGGCGATGTGGCGGGTGAGCGCGAGGATCATTCCCAGGCAGTGCTCGGCGACGGAGGTCGCCCCGTAGTCGGGCGTGTTGCTCACGACGACCCCGCGGCGCGTGGCGGCCTCGATGTCGATGCAGCTCGCGTAGCCGATCCCGAGAAACGCGACGAACTTGAGGCGCGGGCAGCGGGCGAGCACCTCCTCGTCCATGAGCGTGTAGTCGAGGACCACCACGTCGGCGTCCTTGACGCGCTCGATGAAGTCGGCCCGGTCGCGGGGGTGGCCGGGAGAGACGACGAGCTCCCCGAGGCGGCGGAGGGGATCGAGGTGCTCGGGCTTCTGGACGAACTCGGCTCCCTCGGGGATGACGATGCGCACGGTCGGGCTCCTTTGGTCAGTCAGCGTGAGCGGTGCCGCGGCGTCCGTTCCCGGCCCGCCCGGTCATGGGCCGGGTCGGGAGAAGCGCTGGGCATTCCCCATATGCGGCCAGACGTACGCCTGGACGTTGGCCAGGATCTGCCGGTGGTGATTGCGATCGTGGTGGACCCATTCGGCCAGGAGCTCCGCGATGGACAGCCGCCCCACATGGGGGTGGCGGCCGGCTCGCGAGAGATCCCCGGGACGGAGTGTGTCGACCAGCGCGGTGCTCGCCTCCCGGAGGCGCGTCCACTCGGCCAGGAGTGCCGAAAAATCGCGCTCGCAATCCCGCCGGTCCCGCGAAACGGCGTCCGGGTCCCAGGTCCGGAACTCGGGATCGGTCTCGGCGAGGAGGGTCCGGACGCGGCCCGCGAAGCCGCGCTCCTCGGCCTCGATCAGATGACCGAGGACATCGAGGACGCACCATTCGCCGGGAGCAGGGTGCCAGCGCAGCATGGCCCCGGGCAGCCCGGTGCACTCCACGCGCACGGCGAGGAGCGTGGCCCGGAGCGCGTTGGCCACCTCGCGCGGGCCTAGCGGGGAGGTCAGCTCGGGATGCGTCATTTGCATGGCTCCTTCGGGCACGGTTCCCTGGGGCACAACTCCTCGGGGCGCGGCTTCCCGGCGGCACGGCGATCGGCGCGGGGCGAATCGAACGGGCGCCCGCGCCATCGTAGCAAGCTCCCGTCAACCTCGCAGCAGGGAAGTCAGGAACTCCACGGCGCGCCGCTCCGCCCACGACCCCGCACGCCAGGGCCATCGGCCCTCGAGGAACCCGGCGTGGCCGCCGCGCGCGGTGAACTCGGTCCGGACGTCCAGCGGAAGGTCCCGGGGATCCGGCAGGGTCCGTCCGGGCACGATCGGGTCGTCGTGGGCGCCGAGGAGGAGAGTCGGGCGGCGGATCCGCGCGAGGTAGGGGCCGCTCGAGGCCCGGGTCCAGTAGTCGACCTCGTCCCGGAAGCCGTTCAACGGCGCCGTGACGACCCGGTCGTACCGGGCGAAGGTTCGCGCCTGGCGCATCGCCGCGACGTCGACGAAGCCCGGGTACCGCCGCTCCTTCTCGATCACCTTCGAGCGCATCGTCTTCAGGAAGTTGGCGGCGTAGACGAGACGATGGAAGCCGCGGTCGAGCACACGCGCGGAGGCGGCCACGTCGAAGGGGACCGAGATCCCGACCGCGCCCCGGAGCTCCGCCGGCGCCGCCCCGCCCACCTCCCCGAGCCACTTGAGGAGGACGTTGCCGCCGAGCGAGACACCGACGGCGCCGATCGGGACGCCGGGGGCACGCGCGACGAGCGTCTGGACCACCCAGGCGAGGTCGCCCGTCTCGCCGGAGTGGTAGAAGCGCGGGAGGCGGTTCAGCTCGCCGCTGCAGGAGCGAAAGTTGAACACGACGCCGTGCCAGCCCGCCGCCCGCCCCGCCCGGAGGAGCCCCGACGCGTAGTGAGATCGCGATGACCCCTCGAGCCCGTGGAGCACGAGGAGTCTCGGTGCTCCGGTCGCGTCTCCATCGCCGTCGAGCCAGTCGAGGTCGACGAAGTCGCCGTCGGGCGTCGCCAGCCGCTCCCGGCGGAGCGAGAGGCGTTCATTCCGGAAGAGGGGGCCCCAGATCGTCTGAACGTGGCCGTTCCTGCCCCACCAGGGTGGACGGAAGGCGCCGTTCTCATCGACGGTCCGGGGCCGGCCGGCCGAGGCCGGTGAGGGCAGGGTGTCGGATTGCCGGGTCGCCAAGGTCTGACCTCGTCAGAAGCCGGCGCGGGCGGGATTCTCGATCAGGAGCACCGACTCTTGCTGGAAGAGCTGGCGGTAGACGTCGCGGAGCTCCTGGATCGATGCGCGCGGCCGGGCATCCGGCCCGTGGACGATCAGCAGGACCTTCGTCGGTTCCGCGATGATCTTGCCATCGCGGCCGCGGTACTGGCCCAGGGCGTCGAGCACGGTGAAGCCGTCGGGGAAGCGGGGGACGACCTGCTCCGCGACGAAGGTCCGCCACTCGGCGTCCGTCACGACGCTGCCGTCCGGCTTGAGCCGGCCGAAGTAGAGCTCGCTCCGGACGAGGGCCTGGGTACCCGGCAGGGGGGCCGGAGCAGGTCCGCCCCCAGTGCAGCCGGTGGCGGTAAGGAGGAGCAGGGCCGCCACGATGCCCCGCGCGCGCGCGCGTCCGGGGCGGACGGGCCAGCTCGTCATCGCGTGTAGCGCCTGAGCGCGTCCCGGTTCAACCGCACGCCGAGGCCCGGGCCCGTGGGCACCCGGAGCATCCCCTCGTCGTCCAGCCGGAACGGCGGATCGATGATGTCCTCGATGTACGGCACGCCGGTCTGGTACTCGACCCAGCGGGCGACCGGCATCGCGGCGCTGAGCGCCAGGTCCGCGGCCACGCCGATGCCCGTGTTCCAGCCATGGGGGACCAGGAGGACCCCGTGGTCCTGCGCCATCCAGCCGATCCGGCGCACCTCCGAGAGCCCGCCACACTTGGTGGCGTCCGGCTGGATCACGTCGACCGCCCGCTCGGTGATGAAGGGCTGGAATGCCTGGCGGCGCGTGAGGACCTCGCCGGTGGCGACGAGGACGGGCGAGGTCTGGCGGAGCTCCTTGAAGCCTGTGACGTCGTCGGGGCGGAGAGCCTCCTCGAACCAGACGATCCCGTAGTCGCCCAGCATCCTGGCGGTCTCGCGAGCCCAGGAGACGCCGTGGGGCCAGAACTGCTCGCTTCCGCCCGCGTCGACCATCAGCTCCACGTCCTCTCCCACCGTCTCGCGCGCGGTCTTGATCAGCAGCTCGTCGAGCTTCCGGCTGACGCGGCCGAACGGGCGCCAGCCCATCTTGATCGCGCGGAAGCCGCGCGAGGTCTGGACCAGGAGCTTCTCGCGGAGCACCGGGGGGTGGTCGAAGAGGATCGAGGCGTAGGGCTTGATGCGATCCCGATAGTTGCCGCCGAGGAGCCGCGAGACGGGTTGACCGAGTGCATGCCCCTGGAGGTCCCACAGCGCGATGTCGATGCCGCTGATCGCGTGCTCGACGCTGCCCCCCCGCCCCTGCCAGAAGGTCATCTGGCGAAGCTTTTCGGCGACCCGCTCGGCCTCGAGGCCCGTCTCCCCGATCAGCATGGGCCGGAGGAGCTGGAGCGCCGCCTCCACCAGGGCCTGGCTCGTGAAGACGCTGCCGATCCCGCTGAGACCCTCGTCGGTCGTCACCTCGAGGAGTGTGTTCATCTGCTCGTCGGTCCGGGTGCCGCCGGGCCAGCCCGTGTCGTGGGTGGCCCCTGACAGTGGGATCGTGCGGACGTCGGTGATCTTCATGAGTCTCCTCGTGTCATGCTCGCGTCGCGGGTGGCGTCGAGGGCGGGGCGGCACGGCCCGACCGTCCGAAATGTTGCCACAGGCGGGGATCTCCCGCCATGCGCGCCCGTCCAGTCGCCGGGCGGCATGCTACGCTGCCTCCGGCGGCCGGACGGTGATCAGGGCCGCGACGACACATTCACGCAGGGAGGGAACGGGCATGGCTGACTCGGGACAGCTGCGCCGGCTGGTCGCCTACAACCAGTGGGCGGACGAACGGATCCTGACAGCGCTCGACGGACTCTCGACCGAGGAGCTCACCCGGCCGCGCGAGGCGTACTTCGGGACGATCGCGGCGAACGTCCGGCACACGCTCGTGGCGCAGCGTAACTGGCTCGCGCGGTGGCGCGGCGAGGCGCCGCCCTACGACCAGACCATCGCCGAGCCCTGGCGCGAGGCCTACGCGGCAACGCACGGGGCCCTCCGCGCGTACGTCGCCGGGCTCTCCGACACCGACGCCGATCGGGTGCTCCGCTACACGGATCTCCGCGGGAACGCGCGCCAGGTCGTGCTGGCGCACGCGATCACGCACGTCGTGAACCACGGCACGGCACACCGGGCGGAGACGGGATTGCTTCTCGAGCGTCTCGGGCGCTCGCCCGGCGACCTCGACTACATCTACTACTGCTTCGAGCATCCCTGAGCGCCGGGCAGGCTGTCCTCAGCCGCCCGGGCTGCCGCCCGCCGCGGTGAAACGAAGCAGGACCCAGTCGCGCCCCTCAAGGAGGGTCTCGTGGGGGGCGTCGAGGCCCGCCAGCTCGGGCAGCCGCTTCCGCGTCACCAGGATGAGCCGGCCACCGTGGCGCCGCGCCGCCTCGACCGCCTCGGCGCCTGACCGGCTGGAGAGCGCGAGGTGGCGCTCGCCATAGTAGAGGAGTGGGTTTGCCGACGCCCAGTAGTGGCTCCCGAGGTACGGCACCGACTCGCCTGCGGGCGCCAGCGCCTGGATCGTCCCCGCGTTCCGCTTGAAGGCGGCATTCGGGTCCCGCGTCAGGAGGGACGGGGTCCACCAGAAGAGGAGGGCGACGATCACCGCGGCGGCCGGGACCAGGACCGATGCGAGGAGAGCCGCGACGCGCGGGACGATCAGGACGAGGGCGTGACCGGCGCAGAGCGCGAGCGGCGACAGGATCGGGAAGATGAAGCGCGGCGTCCGGAAGGACGACAGGCTGTAGAGGACCACGGGGAGCACGATCCAGGCCGCGAGGACGGAGGCCCGGGAGCGGAGTCCGCCCGGCCGGCGGAGGACGAGCCAGAGCCCCACGAGGGCGGGGAGGATGATCGGCTGGTAGAACTTCAGCAGGATCAGCGGGTAGGCGTAGAGGGCGCGGAGACGGAAGGACCGCGAGGATCGCCGGACCACGTGCGCGAGGAGGTGCGACGCCACGGCGTCCGGTCCCTGCGTCCACCACTGGTGGACGAGCCACGACGCGCCGATGCCGAGGCCGAGTCCGAGACCGATCCACGCCCAGGGCCGGCGGAGGGGCGCGCGTAATTCCTCGCTGGCGAGCACGCCCACGAGCGCGAGGAGCGGCATCAGGCCGAGCACGCTCTTCGTCAGGATGGCCGCGCCGAGGGGCACCGCGAGCGCGACCTGCCACCGGGGGCGGCCACGCGCCTCCAGGTACACCCATACGGTGGCCGTGATCCAGAACGTGAGGGGCACCTCCATCATGAGGCGGCGCGCGTTGTCGACGAAGATCGGCGTGGCGAGGAGACACGCCGTCGCGGCGACGGCGGCCGCGCGTCCGACGGTGAGCACGCCGATCCGCCAGGTGAGGGCAAGAGTGCCGAGCGCCAGCAGCACCGTGGGGAGCCGCGCGGCGAGGTCGCGCTCGCCGAGGGCGTCGAAGGTCCGGGCGACGAGCCAGAGGTGGAGCGGCGGGTGCTGGTGCGTGGGCACCCCGTTCCAGGTGACGGTGTAGATGCGACCGCTCCGGGCCATCTCCACCGCCTCGCGCGCGTAGAAGGCATCCTCCAGCGAGGCGAGGCTCAGGTCCCCCATGCGAGCCGTGAACAGGACCAGCGCGGCGAGGAGGAGGACCACGAGCGGACGGAGCCGTTCCAGGGGAGCGACGGCCGCGGCTCCGGGCGGCCCGTCGCTCGGCGTCCGTCGCTCTCTGTTGGCCGCGTCCGAGTTCACCAGCATCGCTCACTGTATATCGGGCGGCTGGCCCGATGCACGTCGCGGCGGTTCGTCGGCGCGCTGCGCGGCTGGCTCGCCCAGCCGCGATACGTGGCGCTCGCGCGATGGGTCAACGCCGTCGACGTGTCGCGCGCGCTCGGGCCGGCCGACTACTACGTGCTGGACGGCCACCTGAGGGCCGCCGGCCACGAGAACGTCGCTCGGCTGGTGGCCGCCGAGCTGGAACGGCGGAAGGCGCTGAATCCCTGAGCGTCGTCCCGGCCCGCTCCGCCCGCCTGTTCCCGGCGGCTCACCCGCGGTCCCCGTCGAGCACGCGCAGCGCGGCGCCGAGCGCCGCCTGGTTGCTGGTCACGACGGGCACGCCGAGCGCGGCGGCGATCGTGTCCCACCTCCTGGACCGTGCCCGAGGAGGGGAGGAGCAGCCCGAGCCGGCGCGCCCTCACGGCGGGGGGAGAACGCCCGCGCGTACTCCGGAGGGCGAGAGCGCAGGAGCGCCCGGCAGCGGCACGCGGCCGGCTCGTCGAGGCGCCCGAGCAGGGCCAGCTCGAGCGTGGCCGCGACGCGGGGGAGGGTCTCGAGGTACAGCCGGTCGAGCGTGATGGTGGGATCATCGGGCTCGAGCCCGGTTCCCCAGTTGGCGACGACGTGGTAGTAGCCGAGATGCATCCCGCAGACCCGGGCCAGCACCGGGCTGACGCAGTCGCCGGTGATGACCGGCATCCCGGTCAGGCGCCCGTACAGCTCGAGCTCCCGGCAACTCGCCAGCGACTCGAAGCCATTGCCAGCAAGCCAGCGATTGAGGACGACGCCTCCCTCGGGGCCGTGGACGCGCCGGAAGCGGAACCCCGGCACGCGATGGGCTTCCTCGCGGATCGCTCCCGCGAGCGCCGGGCAGAAGGGGTCGTCCATGATCGCGACCTGGCGGGCGAGACAGAACTCGAGCTCGGTGCCCGGGAGCCCGGTCGGCATCGTATCGCGCGGCAGGTAGCTCCGCGGCAGGACGAGGTCGCCCGGGCGGACGGCGTCCTCGTCGCTCACGCTCCGCCGCCAGTCGCAGCTCCCGCTGGTGCCGCCGACCAGGAGGACCCGCACGCCCGCCTGCCAGAGGATCCAGAACGTCTTCCACTCGCTCGCGCGGAGCAGCGGGTCCTCGCCGACGACCTGGCCGTAGGTCGGGATGCGGAGGAACTCGCGGCCGCCCGGCGCCCGGTAGTGCTCGATCTGCGGACCGAGACCGTACGGGGTCCGGGGGCGATGGACCCCGAGCCGAGCGTGCCCTTGCTCTGCCGCCAGCTCGTGGAAGCGATCTCCGAGGCCCCACGTGGGGCTTCCCCCGAGCGTCGCGATCGCCGCGCTCGGCCCCTCGTACGGCACGCTCGGGTCGAGATCGCAGAGACAGCCGTTGTGGCCGGGACTCATCGGCGGGAGCGAGCCGAATGGACGCGCGTGACGGGCTTCACGCGCTAGAGCGTGGTAGGCGTGCCCGTAGAAGTCAACCCCGTCGACCGCCGTGTCCTGACCGTGCCTCGGGGTGAGGCTCGGTGCTCTGACGCGCGGGGTCACCCCCGTTGCCGAAGTTTGACACGGTGTGGCGCTCCGCCATGCCGGCGCGGCTGGCCTGGTCCATCCACTTGAGGTTCAACGGCGGCTTGCGGGGGCGTCCCCGCCGTGGCACGCCCTTCGCATTCAAGCCATCTCGGTATCGACCATGGGCACACTGCTGCTGGTGAGCGGGGGAACCGGGACCGAGCAGCCATCGGGGACCGAGCGATCCGCCATGCGTCGTGGCCAGACCTTGAAGGGTGCGCTGGAGCGTGCTGGCTACGAGGTCGTGCAGGTCGAGGACGGCGCCACCGCCCTGGCGCGTCTGGGCGAAGGCCCCGACCTCGTCGTTCTGGCCGGCACCGTTCCCGACATGGAGCTCCTCGAATTCTGCGCGGAATTGCGCCGCGACCCCGTCGCAGAGAAGGTCCCGTTCGTTCTCGTCGCGGAGGCGGCGGCTCGAATGGGGCGTACGGCCTCGCGCTCGGGTGCGGATCTCGTGTTCCCGGCCACGGTCGGCCCGACCGAGATCGCCGACCGGCTGCGCCGACTGTTATAGGCGCCGCGGCAACGCCTCGTCGCTCCCGTCCGAGCGAAGAACCAGGCGACGGCGGGGCACGAATCCCGCCGGTGACGGCAACGCGTCACTTGGCCCCCCCAGGAGCGCTGCCCTGGCAGGACGCCCACGCGACCCACTCCGCCAGGACAATGAGCGTCCAGAGGGCTCTCGCGTGGTCACCGCGGCGCTTCCGGTGCGCTTCGAGCAGTGCGACCGCCGCGTTCGGGTCCACTCCCGCCATGCGGAGCCGATCGTCGCCGAGACGGGAGGCCGCCCAGGCATGGAGCGGCCCCCGGAGCCAGCGGGCCAGCGGGACCGAGAGCCCACGCTTCCGGCGGGACACGATCCTGGACGGCAGGTAACGGAGCGCGAAGCGCTTGAGGAAGACCTTCGTCGCCACGCCCCGCACCCGCTGTTCGACGGGGAGCGTCGCGGCGAACTCCATGACCGCCTGGTCGAGATAGGGAGCGCGGAGCTCGAGGGCCGAGTTCATGCTCGCGCGGTCGGCCTTCGTCAAGAGCCCCTCTGCCAGGGAGGTCTCCAGGTCGATTCGCTGGAGGACGTCGAGGACCTCCCCGTCCACGTCGGGCGCGTCGGACGTGTCGTGCTCGATGCCCAGCCGCTCGAGGAGCTCGGGGGAGATGCTCGACGTCCAGTGCCGGTGTCGATCCACCGCCTTGAGCTCGGCAGCGGCCACGAACCGCTTGAGCAGATAGGACAGGGTCACCTTGCGGTCGCTGGGCGGCCACCGGTCGACCAGGGCCCGAAGCACGGCGCGCACCGCTCTGGGGAGGCGCGTGTAGCGCTCGGCCAGGGTGGCGCCGACGTACGTGGGATACCCTCCGAACAGCTCGTCCGCACCCTCGCCGACGAGCGCGAGCTTCACGTCCCGTGACGCCCGGCGGGCGAGCAGGGCCGTGGGCACCCAGGCCGGATCGGCGAGCGGCTCGCCCACGACGCGGATGAGCTCCGGGATGCCCTCCTGGAGCACCTCCGGCGTGACGGAGACAGGGGTCCAGTCGAGCCCGAGGTGTCGAGCGATCTGCTCGGCAAAGACTCCCTCGTCGTAGGAGGTCTCGGCGAAGCGGAGCGTGTAGGCGCGGAGCCGGCGGCGGGGCGCGAGGCTCTTCGCGACCGCCGCGACGAGGGAGGAATCCAGCCCCCCGCTCAGGAACACGCCGCACTCGACCTCGGCGTCGGACTGGCGGCGGACGGCCTCCCGGAAGATTTCATCGAACGCCTCGACCGTCGGGACCCGTCTCGGGGCTGTCGTGATCGCCCAGCGCCAGTATCGGCGTCGCGTCACCCGGTCCGGCTCGATGACGACCACCTCTCCCGGTGCGACCTTGCGGACCTGGGTGAACGGCGTCTCGGGCGCCGTGAAGTATCCGAACCGGACGTAGCGGGCCAGGGCACTCCGGTCCGGCGTGAGCTCGAGGGCGGGGTCCACTCTCAGGGCCGCGATCTCGGTCGCGAAGCGCACCATGCCGTTCGCCTGACAGTAGAACAGGGGGCGCTCCCCGGCCCGGTCACGGGCCAGGAGCAGCCGGCCCTCGCGGGGGTCCCAGATGGCGACGGCGAACACCCCGGCCAGCCGCTCGACGAAGCTGTCCCCCAGCTCCAGGTAGAGACCGGGAATGACCGCGACGTCGGTGGCGGAGGCGACGGGACGCCCGCGCGCCGCCAGCCACGCTCGGAGGCTCGCGTGATTGTCGATCTCGCCGTTGCAGACCACCACGACCCCGCTCCCGGCGTCGACCATCGGCTGCCGGCCGTCCGCGAGGCCGCGGATCGCGAGCCGCGTCGCTCCCAGCACCGCCGCGCTCGTCCCGTGGAGGCCCGAGTCGTCCGGTCCCCGGTGAGCGAGCGCGTCGACCATCGCGCGGACGTGGTGGCTCGCCTGGGCGCTGTCGAGCCCTCCGCCGGGAGCCGCGATGCCGCAGACGCCGCACATCTCAGGACCGAGTCGGCGGAGGCACGAGGGCGCCCCACCAGCCCGGGCGGAGCTCCACCACGGGGACACCCCGGGACCTGGCGATGTCGTCGAGCAAGGGCCGACCGTGGTCCTTGGTCAGCACGTACACGGGCACCGTCTGGCTTGCCAGCCACCGCGTCCGGTCGTCCAGCCGGACGAGCACCGCCGGCCAGTTGGCATCGTGCTTCAGGCGGTAGCGGACATAGTTGCTGGTCAGCCCCCCTCGGCCACGCTGGGTGATGTAGATCACCGGTTGACCCACGTAGAAGGGCAGACCGACGGCGAAGCACTCGAGACAGGCGACCGTGGCGCCGGGCGGCAGCGGTGAGATCGCGCGCGCCAGCGCGCGCGCCGAGCTCGCCTCCGCGTAGCGGGCGGCCGTGCCGAAACCGGCCGACAGGAACAGGACCGCGGGGAGCGCGAACACCCCGAGGGCCAGCCGGACATCGCGCCAGAATCGGACCGCGGAGGCCATGATCGCCACGCCCAGGAGGGACGCGACGAGAATGCCCACGTCGGGCTGCAGCCGGCGGAACTCGTTGCTCTCGAAGCCGAGCAGGGTCTCGAGGCGCTCCGGTCCGCCCAGGTTGACTGACAGCGCGCCGGCAGCGACAGCGCTGAGGATCGCGACCCCGAGCGCTCCGCGGAGGATGAGCCGGACGGCCCGGTTCTCCCTTCCGGCGAGGGCGTGGTCGAACAGGCGCCCCGTCAGGACCGCGAGCGCGACGATGCCCGGGAGGATGTAGCCCGGGCGTTTGGACTGCGAGCTCGAGAAGAAGACCACCACGACCACCGCCCACACGATGAAGAAGCGGTCGGTCCGCGTCCACCGGGCGCGGCTCCGCCAGGCCGCCACCACGGCCTCGGGCAAGAGCACGCTCCACGGGTAGAAGACCAGCAGCAGGATCGGCCCGTAGTAGTAGACGGGCTCGCTCCGGCGGAAGGTCGTGGTGAGGTAGCGGCGCATGGTCTCCTCGACCAGGCCGTAGTGGAGGAACTCGGGGTGCTCGTGGAGGAGGGCGACGAACCACGGCAGGACGAGGGCGAGGAAGACGAGGAGATTCACCGGCGCCAGCATGCGCAGGATCGCCCGCGGGCGCCGCTCGACGAGGTGGAGGACCGCCAGGACCGCGCCCGGCACGAGGAATCCCACCGGCCCCTTGATCAGGGTGGCGACCGCGCTCGAGGCCGCGCCGAGCAGGAGCCATCGCCGGCGCGTCGGCTCCGCGTCTTCCTCGGCAAGGTGGCCGGCCAGGATGGCAGCGGACATGAACAGTGCGAGCGGCATGTCGAAGATGACCAGCCGCGCGAAGCCGATCACGAGGGGGGTCGTCGCCAGGACGAGCACGGTCAACGCGGCCGTCCGCTCGCCATAGACGCGCCGGCAGAACACGAACATCATGACGACCAGGGCCGCGGCGCTCAGCGCGGAGGGCAGACGGGCGGTGGTCTCGCTGCGCCCGAAGGCGCTGAACGAGAAAGCGACCGCGCGGAAGTAGAGCGCCGGCTTGTCGAGGTAGGGAATCGCATTGAAGGTCGGCACCACCCACGCGCCGGATTCGGCCATCTCCCTCGCGACCTCGGCGTTTCGCCCCTCATCGGGGTCGATGAGCGGCAGGTCGCCGAGCCGGGCGAAGAACAGCACCGCGGCCAGGAGGAACGCCACCCCGGTCAGCGTCCGGGGCTGCCATCTCTGCATCCAGACCCTCGCCTTCGTCCTCTAGGGAGACCGCTCGAGCTGCCGGTGGAGGCGTCGGCCGGCCGACCCGCCACTCCGGAGAGCCGGCTCGTGGCACCGGACGTGGTTGCCGACCGCCCGGCCCGCCCCGCGCCTGCCCAATTGTATGGGTGAACGGGCGCGTGGGCTCAGCTGGGAACCGTGTACAGCGCGGTTAGGCCGGGGGAGCGCGGGATCCGAGCGGATCGCGGGCGACGTGCCGGGGCCCGATGGGGCCTCCGGCGCGAGGCACCCCGCCGGCGCCGACGAGATGAACCGCAGCGGGGTCCCGATGACGGGAATGTCCGCCACCTGGGAGAGCGTCTTCCAGATCAGGCCCACATCTGAACAGGCATGCGTGGCGAGGAAGGAGCTCCCGTTTCGCGTGTTCGAGCCCGGCCTCCCGGTACGCGCGCTGGGTGCCCTCGAGGTGGCGGTTGGCGATGGCACAGAGTCTCAATCTGAACCGAGGCGCTATCGGCTACGCGGAGGCTTCTCTGGCTGCTCTGGCGGGTGGGACGTGTCCCACCAGGCCGCGGCGGCGGTGCCGGCGGCGCCGAGCGCGAATCCCGCGACGACGTCGAGGGGCCAGTGGGCGTCGAGCACGATCCGCGAAAGTCCGACGGCGAGTGTCAGGATCACGGCCAGGAGCGCGATGGCCGCCCGCAGGGCGCGCGGCAGTCTCGAGCGCTCGACCAGGTAAATCGTCGCGACAGCGAAGGCCGCGACGGCGGTGGCGTGTCCGCTCGGAAAGCCGAGGGCCGGGCCCCGGGGCCGGAGCCGACCCACCAGCTCCTGCAGGGCCTCGCCGGCCAGCGGTGCCACGATGAGGGCCAGGCCCCACAGCCACCACCGCCGGCGGGCGTGACGCGACATGGCCAGGAGCAGCAGGACCCCGGGAACGATCCCCCACCACGTGCCCAGGGGGCGGATGGTACGGGCAAGGGACCTCATCTCGGGGGACGAAGCTCCGCGGACCACGGCACGCACCGCCGACTCGCCCGGCAGGACGCCGGTTGCGGCCACGACGGCGCTGACGGCGACGATGCCCGCCGCTGCGACCGCGGCGAGACCCCAGGTATGCGAGGACGCGCGCATCACGGAGCGGAGGCGCTCACGCGCGGTCCCGCGCGGCTCCCTGCCAGTCGAGGCGCCGCCCTATGACGTGGACCGCGGAGTACACGAGGAACGAGAGGAGCGCCGCCAGGAGCGCGACCGCGTACACCTGGTCGCCGCGGTACTGCTGCATGGCGCGGTTGATCACGTAGCCGAGCCCCGAGCCCGAGATCATCCACTCGGCGGCGATGGCCACGATGATGCTCCCGCTGCCGGTGATCTCCTGCGCGGAGACGATGTACGGAAGCGCGTAGGGCAGGCGAACGTGGAGGAAGGTCTCGAGCGGGCTCGCGCTGAGGACGCGCATCCGGTCGAGCACCACCGGATCCGCGGCCAGAAAGCCCCGGTACGTGTTGACCATGACAGGAAAGAATCCCGCCAGCACGACGATCGCGACCTTGGAGCCGAGGGTGTCACCGAGCGCCAGCGACAGGACCGTGACCAGAGCCACGTAGGGCACGTTCCGGAGCGTGATCGCAGCCGGCATGACCAGCTGGCGCGCCACGGGGAGCGCGACCAGCAGTGCGGCGAGACCGATCCCCACGACGTTGGCGAGGACGTACCCCACCGCCGCGGCCTTCAGCGTCTCGATCAGGTGACGCGTGATGAGCCCCCGATCGGCCACCAGCGCCTGGAAGACACGTTCGGGGCGCGGGATGACGAAGGCCGGCAGGCCCGTGGTCAGGATCGCGAGATACCAGAGGATCAGGATCGAGACGACCGGCATCACGACCTGTACCAGAGCTCGGCCGAGGGCGCGTGTCATTTCGGCACCGTGGCGGACACCCGGGCGCCGGCCCCCGAGGCCCGGAAGAGGAGCCGCCGGATGTGGGCTGCCGTCTCCACGAATCCCGCATCGCGCCGGAACTCCGGACCGCGGGGGCGCGCCGCCGGCACCGGGACCAGCTCGAGGACGCGGCCCGGGGCGGGGGAGAAGACCAGCACGCGGTCCGCCAGGAGCACCGCCTCGTCGATGTGATGCGTGACGAACAGGACCGTCTTGGGCCGCCGCGCGAGCTCCTGGCCGAGCCACTCCCCGAGCTCCTCCCGCTTCATCTCGTCGAGGGCCGAGAAAGGCTCGTCCATCAGCAGCACGGGAGGATCGTGGGCCAGCGCGCTCGCGATGTTGACTCGCTGGAGCATGCCGCCCGAGAGGTGGTGAGGGCGCTTCTCCTCGTGCCCTTCGAGCCCGAACTCCCGCAGGAGCTCGCCGGCGGGGAAGCCCGCGCGCCGCGCGATGCGCTGGGTGAACAGGACGTCGTCGATGGCGCGCTTCCAGGGCAGGACGGCGGGCCGCTGCGACACGAGCCCCAGCAGGCGCTGCGCGCGGGCGGCGCCGGCAGGCTGGGGGCCGATCCGGACCTCGCCGCTCGACGGGGACTCGAGGTCGGCGACGATCCGGAGGAGCGTCGTCTTGCCGCAGCCGGAGGGGCCGACCAGGGCGACGAACTCCCCGGCGCGCACCTCGAGATCCATTCGGTCCAGCGCGAGCGTCGCGTCGAAGCGGCGGGAGACGCCGCGGATCGAGATCGGGAGCACGCGATCAGGCTCCGATCGACCAGCCGCGGTGCCAGGCGCGCGGCCGGACGTCCCGGCGGACCTTTTCTCGACTCGCCGCCCGGTCAGCGCTTGATGCCGGGGTTGAACCCGTTGGTCATCATCTCGTCAGCCGGGACGACACGCGGAATCTGCTCGTACTCCTTGTAGAAGGCCATCATCTCGTCCCAGACGGCCGGGTTCATCCAGAGGAGACCATTCTTCTTGGTGTCCTCGCTGGTGAACAGGGCGTTCTGGATCTTCCAGCGCCACGCGAGCTTGTCCGCCTTCTCGACCTGGTCCGGGAAGCTCGCCACCATCTGCACCGTCTCCTCGGGGTTCTCGAGGATGTACTGCATGGCCCGCGCCACCGCCCGCACGTAACGCCGGACCAGATCGGGGTTCTCGCGGACGGTCTTCCCGGTCGCGAAGATGACGTCGGAGTAGCTCCGGATCCCCCAGTCGGCGTAGCGCATCGCCTTCCAGGTCTTGCCCCGGAGGCGGGGCATCGCGTCGGGCTTGGCGATCTCCTGCTCGATCAGGTACGGCTGGTTGGTCACCCAGCCCGTGAAGAAGTCGACGCGGCCCACCAGGAGCGGCTCGGCATTGGCCTGGACGACCTCCACCTTCACCTTCGAGAGATCCACTCCGTGCTTCTTGGCGAACGCCTTGAGGAAGATCTCGCCGTCGGACTGCATCCCGACGACCTTGCCCTCGAGGTCCTTCGGTTTCGGGTCAGGGTCGGCGAGATTCGCCAGGGTGATGTAGCTGTAGGGGCCCCGTTGGAGGAGCGTTCCCACCGCCACGACATCCACGGGATCCTTCGCGAGCCGGGCCTGGAAGACGTTGTTGCCGCCAGCCGTGATCCCGAAAGTCGCCTGCCCCGCCCCCACGATGGGCACGGGGTTCTTGCCCGGGCCGCCGTCCATGATGCGGTGCCGGATGCCTTCCTCGGTGAAGAAGCCCTTGGCCTCGGCGACCATGACGGGCGCGAACTCCCCGTTGCGGAGCCACCCGAGCTGGGTCCGGACCTCCGTCTGGGCGGCGGCCGGGGGCGGCGCGGTCCAGCCGAGGCCCCAACCGAGACCCAGGAGGAGCGAGAGGGCGAGCGGGAGCAGGGTGCGGTGGCTAGCCATGGTGGCGGTCTCCTCCATAGCGGGCGTGAACGGAGAATTCCCGGAAGAGCGAGCCACTGCGCTCATCGGCGCAGTGACAGCCGTCGGCGCGGTGGGGTTCGGCGGCGGCCTCGGCGAGAGCCTCCACGACCATGCGGGCCATGGCCGGTCCGCAGCGGCGATAGATCGCGCGGAGGTCGGCGTGCTCGAACTCCCCGAGCCCCTCCGCCGGGTTGACCACGATCGAGAGAATGCCGAGACACATGCCGTACATCCGGGCCAGGCGATACTCGGGGCCGGCCGTCTTGCCCACGAGATCGAGCCCGAGCCGGCGGTAGAGGCGGTCCTCTGTCGGCGTCTCGAACCAGGGGCCGGGGCTGTGAACGTAGAGGGCGCCAGGCTTGACCTTGGGACTCACGCCGGCCCCAGCCTGCGCCGCCAAGCGCGGCAGGCCACGCTGCGCGGCCCCCTCCAGGTTGCGGCCGAGCCGGGGGCACAGCGCCTCGCGGAACCGGATGAGCCCCGGGGGCACCGGGCGCGGCACGACGCTGGAGAGGTCGAGGACGTCGCCCACCACAGCGAGGTCCCAGGGGCGGAGGTCTTCGGCGACGCCGCCCGTGCTGTTGTCGACGATCACGCGACGGACCCCGGCGCGCCGCAGCACGTCGAACACGCGCTCGCTGGCCCGCCCGCTGGTGCCCGGGGCTTCCGATCGGTTCTCAGGGTCGATTCCGTGCATCCATACGTAAAGGTAGTCCGTCGACCGGCGCGTGCGGCCGTCGGTCAGCCGGCAGAGGCGGAAGGAGGGCGACGGGCCATACGGGGTCGCAACCCGGATGTCCGGCCTGCACCACCTCGACCGACAGGTGCGGGTGGCCGTCCAGGGCGCCATCCGGGTAAGGGAAAGCCCACGTGCCGGACCCGCCGATGTGGGCGAGCTGTGCCGAGGGCGGTTCTGGCGTCACGTGGGGCGTCCGTGTCCGGCTCTGGGAGGCCCCGCGCACGACGCGGCAGGGATGTCCTGTCCGGGCGCGCTCAGGATAGTCGAGGACTCCCGCGATCCACAAGAGG
The DNA here is from genome assembly GCA_963805625.1 of uncultured Candidatus Rokubacteria bacterium. GTDB lineage: Bacteria > Methylomirabilota > Methylomirabilia > Rokubacteriales > DASRDR01 > DASRDR01. The sequence continues at coordinate 533,971 of CAWDVE010000013.1, read as the reverse complement.
CGATCGCCTGCTTGCTGCAATCGCCGCCGTGTGAGAGCGGCAGCGAGAGAGGGCCGAGCGGCCGCGGCTCAGTTCGTGCGAAGTCCCGGGACGTGGTAGTCCAGGATGCGCAGCTCGAAGCTCGCCTCGCTGCCGGTCGGCGTGAGCTCGACGGCGAACGGGATGGACGGGGTGCCGAACTCCGATCGCAGGTAGGTCGTGCCGCGGCTGACGATGCGTCCCCCGGCGTCCAGGCCGAAGAAGGCGAGAGTCAGCCGGGCCTCGGCGTCGATCGAGGGAGTCGTCCGTCCCACCGCCCGCACGACGGAGGCCTCCCGCTGGAGCGCCCACCGGATGGTGAAGAGCTGGTCGTTGGTCTGGAGGGGAAGCTCGGCCGGGACATCGATCCGGGGAGCGGCGGCGCACCCCGCCACGGTCGCCAGCATGGCGAGCACCGGGAGCAGCCGCAGGACCGGATGGGAGGAACGCTGGTGGACGGACAGGGCCACGGCCGTCATCTCGACTCCCTCCTGGCTGTTGAGACGGCCTGATGCCCGGGCATCGATTCGGGCGCTCCGCCCGTGAGTCCCCAGACTGGCGGGCCAGTTGTCGCCCCCGAGGATGGTGAGCGTGCCGAGGAGGAGGATGCCCCCAGGGGCCGATTGCTCAATGCGCCCTGTCCCTCGGCATGAGGAGTGATGCGAGGAGATCGGCCCGTGCGGAGGGCGACGCTGCGCCAGGCATCCCGGCGGGGGGATCCGGGCGCCGCCGACCGTCCACGCGCGTCAGCGGGCTCCGCGCCCGAGCACCTCGGTGATCGCGTCGACGTCGTAGACGCACCCGCCCCAGGTGCCTCCGCCGACTGCCTGGAGCGCCGCCCAGAGCCGGGTCTCCGGCGGGAGATCGGGATCAGCCGCGAGGTCGGGTCGGGGCGGCCGGCCAGCGAGGACACGGGCACCCTCCGCGGGGTCCCACTCGCGGTCGCCGTGGCCGACCAGGTCGATCGAGCCCTCGAGCCGGTTCCGGTCGATCACGATCCGGACCCGGTCTCCCTCGACAAGCCTGCCGATCGGGCCGCCGGCCAGCGCCTCGGGCGCGATGTGCCCGACGCACGCACCCGTGGAGACACCGGAGAAGCGCGCGTCCGTGAGCACGGCGACGTGCTTGCCGAACGACAGGTGCTTGAGCGCAGCCGTGATCTGGTAGATCTCCTCCATGCCCGTGCCCAGCGGTCCGCGGCAGATCAGCACCAGGACATCGCCCGCCTTCACACGCTCGGGCCCCGTGCTCTTGATTGCGGCGATCGCCGCGCGCTCCGTCGTGAAGACGCGCGCTGGCCCCGTCTTCCGGTAGACGCCGTCGGCGTCGACCACGGTGGGATCGATGGCGGTGCTCTTGATCACGGATCCCTCGGGCGCGAGGTTGCCGCGCGGGAACGTGATCGTGCTGGTGAGCCCCCGGGCTCGCGCTTGCTCCGGTGACATGATCACGTCGTCGGGATCCACCCCGTCTTGCGCGCGCAGTCGCTCCCGCAGGGCGAGGCGGCGCTCGGAGCTCTCCCACCAGTCGAGCGTTCGCCCGAGCGTGTCACCGGAGGCGGTGAGGCAGCCGAGCTCGAGGAGCCCGAGTCGCCGGAGGTGGAGCATCACCTCGGGCACGCCGCCGGCCATGAAGACGCGGATCGTCGGGTGGTAGCGCGGTCCGTTGGGCAGGACGTCGACGATCCGCGGGACCCGGCGATTGATCTCGGTCCAGTCGTCGACGGTGGGGCGCCGGAGGCCCGCTGCATGGGCGATCGCCGTGAGATGGAGCAGGAGGTTGGTGGATCCCCCGAACGCCGCGTGGACCATCATGGCATTCCGCACGGCCGCGTCGGTGAGGATGTCGCGGATGGCGAGCCCGCGCGCCTCGAGCTCCACCAGCGCGCGCGCAGATCGCCGGGCCGCGTCCAGCCAGATCGGCTGGCCCGACGGCGCCAGGGCCGAGTGGGGCAGGGCGAGGCCGAGCGCCTCGCCGACGACCTGAGACGTCGCCGCCGTCCCGAGGAACTGGCAGCCTCCGCCCGCCGACCCGCACGCGCGGCAGCCCATGTCGGCCGCGCGTGCGAGCGTGATCTCGCCGTGGGCGAAGCGCGCGCCGATGGACTGCACCGTGCCGGCGTCCTCCGCATCGCGGGCAGGGAGGGTCACCCCGCCCGGGACCAGGACGCAGGGCAGATCCCGCATCGCGGCGAGCGCCATCATCATCGCGGGGAGGCCCTTGTCGCACGTGGCGACTCCGAGGACGCCGCGCCGCGTCGGGAGCGAGCGGATGAGCCGGCGGAAGACCTGGGCGGCGTCATTCCGGTACGGGAGGCTGTCCATCATCCCGACCGTGCCCTGGGTCCGGCCGTCGCAGGGGTCGGTGACGAAGCCGGCGAACGGCAGGCACTCGAGCCGGCGCAGCTCGCCCGCGGCCGCCTCCATCAGGAGGCCCACCTCCCAGTGGCCCGTGTGGTAGCCGAGGGCGATCGGCCGGCCGTCAGGCGCGCGGATGCCGCCCTGGGTCGAGAGGATCAGGAACTGGGGGCGCCCGAGCTCGCGGGGATCCCACCCCATGCCCGCGTTCTGGGTCCAGCCGAAGAGATCGCCGCTCGGCCCGTCGAGGAGCATCTCCGGTGTCAGCGGCAGGCTGCCCGCCGGTCCCGCTCCCACCGTTTGAACGTCGAGAAGCCCCGACGTCGCCGCCGAGCTGCCGACGATCTCGTCGAACCCGATCGCCGCTCGGTCCATCTTTCGTGCGCTCATCAAGACCGCCTCCGCTCGCGAGGATTGTCGGCACGAACGCTCAAGAAGCTGCCACGCCACCCGGGTCAGTGTACACGCTCGCCGTCGCCGCCCGCCGGTCCATGAGGCGCGTCCAGCCGTCTTGCCGCCAGCCTCCCGGCGCGGCTAGAGTGGTCCGGCGTGGGTGCCCTTCTCTCGAGCCGTCTCGCCCGGGTGAGCAGCGCGTGCCTGTGGGGTATCTCGGTCGTGGTCCTGGCCCTCGGGGTGCTCCACAAGGCGCATCGGGTCAACGGCAACGACTTCACGATGTATCTCGACGCCGCCCGAGCCCTGATCGCTGGGCGGAACCCGTATGCGATCGGCGGGACCTTGCCGTACATGTACCCGCTGTTCCTCGCCGCAGTGCTCGGGCCGCTGACGGCCGTGCCGCCAGACGTGGCCACGATCGTGTGGTTCCTCGCGAGCGTGGCGTCGCTTCTCGGCGCGGTCCGGGTGACCGTTGGCCTGGCGCGTGCGGAAGGCGTCATCCGGCCCGACGTGCCGCTGACCGTCCCGCTGGTCGCGCTCTGGTTCCTGCTCTTCGATCCCATCCAGAACAACCTGCTCAACGGACAAGTCAACTTCCAGATTCTCTTGCTCTGTGTGCTGAGCCTGAGAGCGTATCTCAGGCGCCGGACGCTCGGGTCGGCGTGGCCATTGGCGGCCGCCATCGCCGTGAAGCTCACCCCGGCGTTGTTTCTCGGTTTCTTGGCTATCCGTCGACGATGGGCTGCGATTGTCCTGTGCCTTGGCCTGAGCGCCGCGTTCGTGCTCGCTCCCGTCGTCTTCCCCGGCGCGCAGGGCGGACAGGCCTACCGGAACTATCTACACTCCGTCCTCTTGCCGCGTCTGCATTCGGAGTACCCTGCACATCGCGGCGTCCGCTTCTCGGTGAACGGCGCTCTCGGGGCGCTCGTGCCGGCGTGGGACCAGGCCTTCTGGAGACGGGCGGTGGGCGCGAGCCTGCCGCTGCTCGGGCTCGCCGTCGTGGAGATCCTGTCCCGGCGACGGCGAACGGCCGGGCAGGAGCTCTGGATTTTCTGCCTCTATCTCCTCGCCCAGCCGCTGATTACCCCGCTCTCTGAGGTCCACCATCTCGTCTACGCTGTTCCGGCGGCAGGGCTGCTCGCTCTCCGCTCGCTACCGGCAGGATCCGGACCCCGGGCCCGGTTTCGTCTCGTCGGTCTCGCCGCCGCCTGGCTTCTGTTCGCCGGCGGGTGGATCGACCGCGACGGGCCCTACTTCTTCCTGGCTCTCTGCCTGATCGGCGCGCTCGTGGCCGCCGAGGCCCTGACAAGCTCCGCCCCGCGCGCCACCGAGGAGCGCGGCCCGCTCAGCGCTCGTTCGTGAGCGCGCGCTCCGCCAGGGCGGGCGGGAGTCCCCCGCTGCTTGCCAGACGGTCGTGGAAGGCGCGGAGGGTCGCCGCGCCGCTGCCGCCCACGCGCGCGAGGTAGCGCGCCCGGATCGCGAGGATTTCGAGGCAGCCCACCAGGTAGGCCGACGCCTGGGTGGGCCAGGCGGCGTAGCGCGCGACCTCGGCCCGCGCCGTCGGCTCGGTGAGGTTCGCCCGCTCGACCATGAAGCGCTGCGCGTCCTCCAGCGCCATGTCGTCGGCATGGAGGCTCGTGTCGACGACGATCCGCGCCGCGCGCGAGGCGTGCGCCCGGCGTGCAGCGCCGAGCCGTTCTCGTCGGCATGTCGCGGTGTCGATGATGTCCTTCACGCCGACGACCGTGAGGACCGGTATGCCCTCGCGCCGCCAGCGGTCGGCCGCCTGCGCCTGCTCGAGCGCGTGGCCCGGATCGAGGAACACCCACGCCTGGACCTCCGGCTCGACTTCGCGCACCCGCGCCAGGCACGCCTCCACCAGCTGCGCCGAGCTGATCGCCCCCTCCCGGATCAGCCGAGCCCCGTCCGATGCGGAGAGCGCGTGGAGGTTCGTCAGGTCCATGTCCTAGCTGGTCCTCCAAGAACTAGCCCGGCCGGCTGGAGTGCTCGCGAGGATAGGCGAAGAGGGGCCCGCTCCGGCATCTCAGTTCCCGTACAGGAACTCGGGCAGCCAGAGCGTCATGCCCGGCCAGATGTACATGAAGACCAGGCAGATGCACACGATGATCATGTACGGCATCATGCCCGGCGAAGATCTGGTTCAGCGTCACGTGCTTTGGCGCGACGCCCTTGAGGTAGAAGGCGGACATCGCCACCGGCGGCGAGAGGAACGCGGCCTGGAGGTTCACCGCGACCATGTGCCGAACAGGATGGGATCGATGTGGAAGTGGCTCAGCAGCGGAATGAAGATCGGGCAGAAGATCACGATGATCTCGGTCCACTCGAGCGGCCAGCCGAGCAGGAAGATATCAGCTGCGCCGTGATCTGAAGCCGAGCGGCGACAGGTTCATGCTCAGTACCCACCGCTCGATCAGCCCCTGACCGCCGTGCAGCGCGAAGACGGCCGAGAACAGCGCCGAGCCGACGAACAGCCAGCACACCATGGCGGTCGTCTTCGCGGTGAGGAACGTCGACTGCTTGGGCGAGCTCTCACGTGCCACGGTCGAAGGTCGGCACCACGGTCCAGGAAGCTCCGCTGATCGAGCCGCCACGAGCAGCGACGCGAAGCTCTACCCTCGTACCATCCGAGACCGAAGCCGAGAATGGCCCCGACCAGGCTCCACCACAGTGCCTCGCGCGCGAACTTCGACATCACGGCCAGTAGAGGCGCCGAGCGCGCCGATCGCCGCCGACTCCGTGGCGGTGCAGATCCGAACAGGATCACGGCGAGCACGACGGCGGTGAGCACTCCGAGCGGCACGACCGACGCGATCAGCTCCTTGAGGATCTCGAGCTGCTCGCCGTCCATGCGCCAGAAGTAGACTAGGAGCAGAGCGCGGAGAGGGTCAGCCAGAACCACTGTAAAATGCGCGGGAACCTTGCTCGCCGTCGAGCCGCGGTCTGGCCCGCGCGGACGTCATCTCCTCGGCGGCGCATCGTAGGCCGGCGGCTCGATCTCCGCCACCTCGGTTCCGCGGCCCGAGCTCCTGGGGCTTCTCCTCACCGCCGCGCGCGCGCGGTCGCCGTCCCGAGGTCTGGTGCGTGGTCCGCGGTGCCACCGGGCACGCTCGCCACCGCGGCGGCCATACACCAACATACCAAACCCACACAATTACACAACCAACCATACTTAACATTAACTATATTAATAACACAAACATAAATTTTTATCACCGTACTTCCTGCACCATCATCAAATCTTGTTCTGACAGTTCTCTTAAATCATACCAAACATCAGCCATCAGCGTGAACGCGTCAAAGCCATCATATCGCGATCACGATGAGCCGAGCATGATAGCCAGTAGGTCGCTCACGTCTTCCGCCGTCGTCCTTAGCGCCTGCTCGTGCACGACCCTCTTCCATACGCTCCGGTGCGGCGCTTCGTCGATCGCCTTCGCGCTTCATCGCCGCCGCACTCTCGTCACGTACTCTGTGCACTGCGTTCATACTCATCTCTCACGTCCTCATCCCCACGCGTCGCACACACACAGCGCACATTCCATATAACATATATTTATTAATTTTATTATATTTCAGAGCCCGTACCGCCGGGGCGTGCCGAAGTAGCGCGGTCGGTCCCCGCCGCCCATCCGGGGAACGCCGAGGCGTGACCGGAGGTTCCACCCGGCTGGGCGGGGCTCTCGTCCGGCGGGAGGTGGCCGTTGACGAGGCGCGTCAGGTGGCCGAGGATGGCGGGTCGTGACCCTTCCAGGACCCTCCTCCGACGGCTGGCGCCGACTCTGGCCGCTCGACCCCGACGTCACCTTTCTGAACCACGGCTCGTTCGGGGCCTGCCCCCGCGCGGTGCTGGACGCGCAAGGGCGTCTCCGCGACCGCCTGGAGGCGGAGCCGGTGCGGTTCCTGAGCCGGGAGCTGGAGGGGCTGCTCGACCAGGCGCGAGACGCGCTCGGCGCGTTCGTGGGCGCCGATCCGGACGACCTCGTCTTCGTCCCGAACGCCACGACGGGCGCCAACACGGTGCTCCGGTGGCTGGATCTCGGAGCGGGCGACGAGCTCCTCGCCACGGACCACACCTACAACGCCTGCCGGAACGCGCTGGAGGCCGTCGCGGCTCGCGCGGGCGCGCGCGTCGTCGTGGCCACCCTGCCGTTCCCCGCCGCCACCCCGGAGCGGGCGCTCGAAGCGGTGCTGTCGCGGGTGAGCCCGCGGACACGGCTGGCGCTCGTCGACCACGTGACGAGCCCGACGGGCCTGATCCTTCCGATCGAGCGACTCGTCCGCGGGCTCGAATCGCGCGGGGTCGACACGTTGGTCGACGGCGCGCACGCACCCGGGATGGTCCCCCTCGACCTTCGAGCGCTCGGTGCCGCCTACTACACGGGGAACTGTCACAAGTGGATCTGTGCGCCGAAGGGCTCGGGGTTCCTGCACGTGAGGCGTGACCGCCAGAAGGGGGTGCGCCCGCTGGTGATCAGCCACGGCGCCAACTCGCCGCGAACGGACCGCTCGACGTTCCGGCTCGAGTTCGACTGGACGGGCACGGCTGACCCCACGGCCTACCTCACCGTCCCGGAGGCCATCCGCTACATGGGGTCGCTCCTCCCCGGTGGCTGGCCAGCGCTCATGGCGCACAACCGGAGCACTGCCCTCGCGGCCCGCGACCGCCTGTCCGCCGCACTGGGCGTGCCGCCTCCGGCGCCGGACTCGATGATCGGATCCCTCGTCGCGCTGCCCGTGCCGCCGGGCTTTGGCCCGGCCCCGGTGGACGGCGAGCGCGACCCGCTCCAGACCGCCCTCTTCGATCGCTTCGGACTCGAGCTCCCGGTCTTCACCTGGCCGGCGCTCGCGTGCCGCATCCTCCGCGTCTCCGCCCAACTCTACAACGTGGCCGCGGACTACGAGCGCCTGGCCGGAGCGCTGGGGTCGCTCCGGGCGACCCGATGACGATGACCGCCTTGGCCGCGCCGTGCCCTTGCCCCGGGTGGACGCGACGTCCGTGACGCGATAGGACGGTCTCCATGGATCTCTTCGATCCCGCGCAGTACCGCGGCGTCCGCCGGCCGGTCGGCGAGGCCGAGACGCTCCCCGCGTGGTGCTACACGCCCAGACCGGGACGGTCCATCACGCGAGCCTCGGGCAGCAGTACGCGGTGCAGGAGGACACCCGCGGGCACTGGGACGCCATCCACATCCCGCAGGAGACGAGCATCGCCGTCCTGCCCGGCGAGACGGCGCCGTTCCCGCCGGTGCCCGGTCTCTCCGGGCGAGCCGCCCGGGGGACGTACTTCACGATGCTCCACCCCGCCACCCAGTTCGCCTGCACGCAGGACTGCATGTGGTGGCTCCGGGTCGTCCCGCTCGGGCCCGCGCGCTCCCGGCTCGGCGTCGGCTTCTGCTTCCCGCGGACCACGGTGGCGCGGGCGGACTTCGAGGCCGGAGTGAAGAAGTACATGCATCGATGGGAGACGGGCATCGCCGAGGACAACGACATCTGCGAGGCGCAGCAGGCCGGCCTCACCTCCGTCCTGAGGCGGCCCGGCCCGTTCGCGCTCCGCGAGCCGGCGGTGCACCGACTCAACAACTGGGTGCTGGACCAAGTCCTCGATGGGCCCGGACGCCGGCGCGCGGTGCTCGGCCTGTGACCCAGCTCGTCCTGGCGCTGAAGGTCGTCGCGCTCGTGTTCGCCGCGCTCGCGTCCATCACCAATCCCCCGGCGAGCGTGCCGATCTTCCTGGCGAGCACGGCCAGCTGTTCGACGGCCATGCGGAAGGCGTTGGCCTGGCGGATCGCCGTGAACGTCTTCTTCATCCTGGTGGTGTCGATGTTCATCGGGTCGTACATCCTCGACTTCTTCGGGCTGTCGCTTCCCATCGTGCAGGTCGGAGGCGGCCTTCTGATCATGTCCTTCGGCTGGAGGTTCCTCCATCAGGGTGAAGAGGAGGTGGCGGCGCCCGCCGCCACGACGTGGAGACCCGAGGAGCTGGCGAGGCGGGCCTTCTACCCGCTCACCTTGCCGCTCACAGTGGGACCGGGCTCGATGTCGGTGGCCATCACCCTCGGCGCCAACACGTCGCAGACCGGCATCAACATCGTGGCGATGATCGTGGCGATGGTCATCGGCGTGGCCCTCATCGCGCTCTTCATCTTCCTCTGCTACCGCTTCGCCGAGGGCATCGCGCGGGTGCTCGGACCGACGGGGACCAGCGTCCTCCTTCGCCTCTCGGCCTTCATCGCGCTGTGCATCGGCGTCCAGATCATCTGGAACGGCGTGAGCACGCTGCTGAAGTCCCTGCTGAAGGGGTAGCGGGAGCGCGCCGAGGGGTGCGGGGCGCGGGGTCCGCGCCCGCAGGTGACGGGCTCTACCGCCGGGCTGGGGCGGGATGCCGGCCGGACGCGACAGAGCTATAGTGGCGCCGGAGGCTTCCTGACGATGCCCGGTCTCGCGCCACTCATGCTGACCCACGACGTTCGGGACAGGCGGACATGGCGTCGGGAGACGCTGTCCCCGCGCGACTGGCTGGTGCCGCTGTCGCCCCGGTGCGTCGACGAGCTAGATCAGGTCGTCCGGCAGGTTCGCCGGAACCCATTGCCGATGCTCCTCTTGAGCCCCGACCAGTTCGCGCTCCCCGCGTGTGGCGCGCTGATGGACGACGTCCGCGCCCGGCTCTCCACCGGCATCGGGCTGGCCGTGGTGGATCGGCTGCCCGTGGAGCGATACGAGCCGGAGGAGAACCGAGTGCTGTGCTGGCTCCTGAGTCAGCTCCTCCAGCGCCCGGTTGCGCAGGCGTGGAACGGCGCCATGCTGTACGACGTCCGGGACACGGGGAAGCCGCTCGAGTACGGAGTGCGGCGGTCGATCACCAACCTCGACCTGACGTTTCACACCGACGGCCCGTGGCTCGATCTGCCGCCCCACCTGGTCGGGCTCTATTGCATCAACCCGGCGCAGGAGGGCGGAGTGAGCCGCTTCGTCAGCCTGTGCACTGTGCACAACGAGCTCCGGCGGCGCCACCCGGACCTCCTCCCGCGCCTCTACCAGCCGTTCCCGTGGGACCGCCAGGCCGAGCATGCGCCCGATGATTCGAAGGTGGGCGCGCAGCCGATCTTCCAGTACGACGGCCGCTCGTTCGTGGGGCGCTTCAACGAGCGGCTGATCGAGGCGGGGGCCGAGCTGGCCGGCACGCCGCTCGACCGGGAGGGGAAGGACGCGCTCGAGGCCATGCGCCTCGTCGTGGACTCGCCCGACCTCTGGGTGGAGTTCACGATCGACCGCGGCCAGATCCAGTACCTCAACAACCGTGAGTTCGCCCACAGCCGCACCGACTTCCGGGACGCGCCGGAGCCGAGCCGGAAGCGTCACCTGCTCCGGGTCTGGACGCGAGAGGAAGGGCGCCGCACCTTCTATCCGTGACCGAGAGCGTCCAGGATGCTGGCCCCAACGGGCATCCTGACTCGGGACCACCACTTCCCAGTAGGAGGTCCGCCAATGAGATGGCTGCTCTCGACCGACGCCAGCGTGATCCAGCTCATCCTCCGATGGACCCTCGCCATCGTTATGTTCCCGCACGGCGCCCAGAAGGCGCTCGGGTGGTTCGGGGGCTACGGCTTCAAGGGCACGATGGGGTACTTCAACCAGAAATTCCCGGCGCCGCTCGGATTCCTGGCCATCGTGGCCGAGTTCCTCGGGCCGATCGGCCTCGCCATCGGCCTGCTCACCCGGGTGGCGGCGTTCGGGATCGCGTGCGTGATGGTGGTCGCGGTGCTGACGACCCACACGCCGCACGGATTCTTCATGAACTGGTACGGCAGCCAGAAGGGGGAAGGCTTCGAGTTCCACCTCCTGGTCCTCGGCGTCGCGCTCGCGCTGATCCTGGGTGGGGCCGGCCTGTGGTCGGTCGACGCCTTGCTCGCGCCCTGAGGTCGAGTGAGGCGCATCCACTCGCCCTGACGCATCCCTCGCAGTAAGATCGAGGAGGTGTCGCCGACCCCACTCGCTCAAGGGAGCCCCGACATGACCCAGGGTTCGTCCATTGGCCGGTCCGTTCGCCGCCTCGACGGCGGAGAGAAGGTGACCGGCCTCACCCGCTTCGCGGGCGATCTCCAGCTGCCTCGCATGCTTCACGCCCGCCTCGTCCTGAGCCCCCACGCCCACGCGCGGATCGCGCGGGTGGACGGGAGCGAGGCCGCGGCCCGGCCCGGGGTCCTGGGCGTCTTCGCTGCCGCCGATCTCGGCCTCGCCAACGTCGATCCCACCGCGCGGAGTAAGTCGCCCCTCGCGCTCGGCCACGCACTGTTCGTGGGGCATCCGGTGGCCGCCGTCGTCGCCGAGACGGCGGCGATCGCCGAGGACGCAGCCGCGCTCGTCGAGGTCGAGTACGAGCCTCTCCCGGCGGCGCTCGACGCGCGGGGCGCCATGCGACTGGACGCCCCGCGCGTGCGGGCCGCGGCCGGCGCCGGAGGCGAGGCGGAGCTCGCGATGCACGGGGCGGCGACCGGCGGGGAGCAGCTCCGGGAGGCGGTCGGCCCCAACGTGGTGAGCACGCAGCGGTTCCACCGAGGAGACCTCGCCCGCGGCTTCGCCGAGGCCGACGTGGTGGTCGAGCGCCGCTTCGAGACCCCCATGGTCCACCAGGGCTACCTCGAGCCGCGGGCCGTGGTGGCCGACGTCGATCCGCTCGGCGCGCTCACCATCTGGACCGCGACGCAGGCGCTCTTCTTCACGCGGTCGGAGGTGTGCGAGGTGCTCGGGCTGCCGGAGCACCGGGTGCGGATCGTGGCGACGCCGCTGGGCGGCGGCTTCGGGGCGAAGTTCGTGCTCCTGGAGCCCCTGGCCGGGGCCCTCGCGCTCCGGCTCCGCCGGCCGGTCTCCATCGTCATGACGCGGACGGAGGAGTTCCTCGCGACGACGCCGGCGCCGCCCGCCGTGATCGAGCTGAAGGTGGGGGCGCGGCGCGACGGGACGCTCACGGCCCTCGAGGGCCGGGCCGTGTTCGATGCCGGCGCCTACGCGGGTGCGCCGCTCGGGATCGCGCTCCTGCTGATGGGCAGCTACTATCAGGTGCCGAATCTCGAGCTGCGCGGCTACGAGGTGCTCACCCACAAGCCGGGCAACGGCGCCTACCGCGCGCCCGGCGCGGTGCAGGGGACGTTCGCGATCGAGTCCGTCATGGACGAGCTGGCGCGGGCGACGGGTCTCGACCCCATCGACCTGCGGCTCCGGAACGCCTCTCGCCCGGGCGACCCCATGGTGAACGGACAGCCATGGCCCAAGATGGGCCTCGTCGAGTGCCTCGAGCGGCTCCGGGTCGACCGCGGGCGGCAGGCCGCGCCCGCCAGTCCCGCCAACGGCCGCTACCGGCGAGGGGCGGCGGTGGCAATCGGCGGGTGGATGGGCGGGATCGAGCCTGCCAACGCGGCCTGTCGGCTGGATCGGGACGGCACGCTCAGCATCCTCGTGGGGACCGTCGACATGAGCGGGACCAACACGGCATTGGCACAGATCGCGGCCGAGGCCTTCGGTCTGCCTGTCGAGGACATCCAGGTGGTCAACGGCGACACCGATTCCGCGCCCTACGCCGGCGCGAGCGGCGGCAGCAAAATCACCTACACCGTGGGCCTGGCCGTCGAGCGTGCCGCCCGAGACGCCCGGCGCCAGCTCCTGGCCATCGCCGCCGACCGGCTGGAGGCGGCGGTCGAGGATCTCGAGATCGTCGACCGCGCGGTCCGGGTGCGCGGGGTGCCGGGCCGTGCCGTTCCGCTCGGCGAGCTCGCGAAGGCGAGCATGCAGTTCGGCGCCAAGTACGAGCCCGTGTACGGCCGGGGCGGGAGCGCGACAGTCGCGCGCTCGCCCGCCTTCGCCGCCCACCTGAGCGAGGTCGAGGTGGATACGGAGACCGGGGCCGTCCGGGTGACGCGTCACCTCACCGTGCAGGACGTCGGCCGGGCCATCAATCCCGCCGCGGTCGAGGGTCAGATCCAGGGCGGGGTGGTGCAGGGGATCGGCTGGGCGCTGCTCGAGCGGATGCCCTACGATGCCCAGGGCCAGCTGCTGGCCGCCACGCTCATGGACTACGCGCTGCCGCAGAGCGACCAGGTGCCGCTCGTCGAGTCCGTGCTCCTGGAGGTCGCGTCCGAGCACGGACCGTTCGGCGCCAAGGGGGTCGGGGAGCCTCCGGTGATCGGGGTGCCGGCCGCGATCGCGAACGCCGTCGCCGCTGCCACGGGGCATCGGTTCACGTCGCTCCCGATCACCGCTCAGGACGTCGTCGAGGCGCTCGACGGTGGTGCGGGGCGAGATGCCGGCTGAGGTGGGCTGATCCGGGGACTCCCCGTCGCTCCGACACCGTGAACTACGTCGACCCTTCCACCGGACGCACGTATCCGCTCACCGAGGCGCGGTGGTGCGCGGATAACGGCCACTACCTGAACCTGGGGCCGGCGCCGGGGCTCGGGCGTGAGGAGATCGAGACCTCGCGCCACTCGGTCTGGCGGTACGCGAAGGCGCTCCTGGTCGAGGCCGAGGATGCCGTCAGCCTCGGTGAGGGCTGGACGCCGCTCGTGCCGGGCGACTGGGGCGGCGCGGCCGTCCTCTTCAAGCTCGAGTTCACGATGCCGACGGGATCGTTCAAGGACCGCGGCATGACCGTGATGGTGAGCTACCTCAAGAGCCGCGGCATCCGGCGGGTGCTGGAGGACTCGTCGGGGAACGCCGGCGCCTCGCTCTCGGCGTACGCCGCGAGGAGCGGCCTCTCGTGCCGCATCCTCGTGCCCGAAACTGCGTCCTACCCGAAGATCGCCCAGATCGCCGCGTGCGGCGCCGACGTCGTCACCATCAGGGGCTCCAGGCAGGACGTGGCCGACGCCGCGCTCCGCCAGAGCGCCGAGATCTTCTACGCGAGCCACAACTGGCAGCCCTTCTTCGTGGAGGGCGTGAAGACGCTCGCCTACGAGCTGTGGGAGCAGCTCGGCTTCCGGCCGCCCGACAACGTGGTCGTCCCCCTCGGCTATGGGAGCAACGTGCTGGGGTGCGACCGCGGCTTCGGCGAGCTGCTCCGCCGGGGCGAGATCGGCGCGGTTCCGCGTCTCTTCGGCGTCCAGGCAGCGAACTGCGCGCCCTACCACGCAGCCTTCCTCGCGGGCGTCGAGCACCTCGTCCCCACCTCGATCGCTCCGACGGTGGCGGAGGGGATCGCGTCGGCCAAGCCCACGCGGGTGGCCGAGGTCCTGCGCGCCGTGCGCGAGAGCGGCGGGGCCGTGGTCGCGGTGGACGAGGCGGAGATCGTCGAGGCGCTCCGTGACCTGGCGCGCCGGGGGCTCTACGTCGAGCCCACGGCGGCCGCGGCCGCCGCGGGACTGAGCCGGCTCCAGGCGAGCGGAACCATCCGGCCGGGGGAGACGACGGTGCTGGTTCTCACGGGCTCCGGACTCAAGGCGTCGGCCGCCATCGGCGAGCTCTTGAAGCTCGGAGCGCGCGACGTCTGACCGCGGTTGTCTGGCCGGGACCCGTCGTCTATCATGCCGGCGCCCGTAACCGCCGAGCCGCAGGACCGGCAAGACGGAGTGCACCCATGCGCCTGACACCGACCGAGCTGGATCGCCTGACGATCTTCACCGCCGCGGAGCTCGCGCGCCGCCGGCGGGCCAAGGGCTGGCGGCTCACATACCCGGAGGCCCTGGCTCTCATCTGCGACGAGATGCACGAGGCCGCCCGCGGCGGAGCCTCCTACGAGGAGGTGGTGACTGCGGCCCGGAGCGTTCTCACCGAGGACGACGTGCTGGAAGGTGTCGCCGACCTCGTCGGTACCGTCAAGCTCGAGTGCCTGTTCGGGGACGGAACCCGGATCCTCCACGTGGAGCGGCCGATCGGACCGGGCAGGAAGGGGACCGCATGAAGCCGGGCGAGATCCTGTTCGCCGAGGGCGCGATTCCGCTGAACGCGGGCCGGCCCACGGCCGAGGTGACGGTGACGAACACCTCGGATCACACGATCTTCATCAGCTCGCACTTTCCGTTCTTCGAGATCAACCGCCGCCTCGTGTTCGACCGGCGCCGGGCCTGGGGCATGCACCTCGACGTGCCCGCGGGCGATTCGGTGCGCTGGCGTCCCGGCGAGACGCGGACAGTGCGGCTCGTGGCGTACGGCGGCCAGCGGGCGGTGCGCGGCTTCAACCGGCTGACCGAGGGCGCCGCCACGCCCGATCGGCTCGCCGAGGGCCTGGCGCGCGTGCGCGAGGGCGGCTACGGCCACCGGGAGGCCGGCACGCCGGAGAGGCCTCATGGCCGGTGAGCTGAGCCGCCCCGAGTACTCGGCGCGCTACGGCCCCACGACTGGTGACCGGGTGCGTCTCGGGGACACGGACCTCCTGGCGCGGATCGAGCGGGACGAGTCGAGCTACGGGGACGAGGTGCTGCGCGGCTGGGCGAAGACCCTGCGCACCGGCATCATGATGAGCGCCGAGCTGCCGGCCGCGAGCGAGCTCGACCTGATCGTCACGAACGTGATCGTGCTGGATCCCGTGCTCGGCGTGTTCAAGGCGAACATCGGCGTGAAGGACGGGGTGATCGTCGGTGTGGGCCGGGCCGGCAACCCGGACGTGGTCGACAACCCCGATCTCCTCATCGGCTCCAACACCGCGCCGGTCTACGGGCAGGGTTTCATCGCGACGCCCGGCGGCATCGACACGCACGTCCACCTGGTCCAGCCGCGCCTCATCCCGTCGGCGCTGGCTGCCGGGATGACGACGCTGATCACCGGCGGCCTCAACGACAACCCCGCGTTCAACCTGGACCACATGTTCCTCGCCTTCGAGGGCTTTCCCGTGAACCTGGGCGTGCTGGGGCGGGCGGCCAGCTACACCGCGGCCCCGCTCGAGCGCCAGATCGAGTCGGGCGCCTGTGGGCTCAAGGTCCACGAGGACTACGCGGGGTACCCGAGCATCGTCGACGAGGCGCTCACCGTCGCCGACGTGTACGACGTCCAGATCGCGATGCATACCGACGGCATCAACGAGTCGTGCGAGCTCGGTGAGACGGTCGCCGCCATTGCCGGGCGCAGCATCCACGCGTACCACGTGGAGGGCATCGGCGGCGGCCACTCGCCGGACATCCTGGCGATCGCGGGGATCGGCCACGTCATCGGCTCGTCGACGACCCCGACGATCCCGTATGGCCGGAACGTGGTGGCGGAGCATCACGCCATGATGTGGTCGGTCCACGGCATGAACCCGCGGGTGCCCAGCGACCGCGCGATGATCGCCGACCGCGTCCGCGACTCCACGATGCGGGCGGAGAGCGTGCTCCACGAGCTGGGGGCGATCAGCATCATCAACTCGGACTCCCAGGGGATGGGGCGGATCGGGGAAGTGATCCGCCGGACCTGGCAGCTCGCGCACCAGATGAAGCGCATGCGCGCCGAGCGCCCGCTGCACGACAACCCGCGGATCCTCCAGTACCTGGCGAAGTACACGATCAACCCCGCGCGCGCCCACGGCGTCGACCGGTGGGTGGGGTCGCTCGAGCCGGGGAAGAGCGCCGACATCGTCCTCTGGCGCCCCGAGTTCTTCGGGGTCAAGCCGGAGCTGGTGATCAAGGGCGGCTACCCCGCCTGGGGCGCCCTCGGCGAGGGCAACGCGTCCGTCGCGCAGACCGAGCCCCAGATTTACGCGCCGCACTGGGGGGGCAGCGGGCTGGCGGCCGCGAGCCTCAGCATCGACTTCGTCTCCGCCGCGGCGGCGGCCGGCGGCTTTCGCCGGCGGCTCGGGACCCGGCGGCGGGCGATTCCGGTGGCGGGAACCCGGCAGGTGGCCAAGCGCCACATGCTCTACAACCAGGCGAATCCACGGATCGAGATCGACCCCGGCTCGGCGGAGATCCAGATCGACGGCCAGCCGCTCCCGCCGATCCCCGACGACGACCTGCCGATGAACCGCCGCTACTTCCTGATGTAAGGTCCCCGCTTCCGGCTGACCGCCAGGCACCGGACCGGTCCGCTCCCTTTCACGGGGCTGAGCGGCGCTCTCGGGCCGCGCGCCCGCTTCCGTACGCCCCGCCCGACCGACGTGAAGCGTCTCGGCCGGAACGGCTTGCCGAATTTTCCCCCACCCAGGCCCCGGCTGAGGGCCTGCGCCGCCGGCTCGTCATGGAGTGTCGACACGCCCAAGTCGCTGATTTCACGATCAGTCCTCGCGCCGACGCAGCTGGCACCCTGCTTGCGCTCCTTACGGTGCACGAGCGGGGCGGACCCGTGAGAGCGGCGACCGATTGGGGGGCAGGCGGATGAACAGATCGCGAGGACGATGCGGGGCATACCTCCTTACATCCCTGTTCCTGGCGCAGATCGGGTGCGCGGCGCGGGCGGAGTCGCGAACCCGAGAGCGACAGGGTCGCGACGGCTTTGCCGAGGCTCGGTGATGACTGCACCTGGCGGTGTCATCCCCCTCGATCGATCACCTCGGGGAAAGGAGACCACTCGTGAAGCCCACACTCCTGGCGTTGACCTTGCTCCCGTTCTTTCTGAACGCCTGCGCGACATCGGCGACAGTGAGCGCAGAGCGCCAAAGCGAGCTGCAGACGAGGGCCCAGGAGTGCATGCGGGCCCACCCGGAGGTCACGAACTACGAGGTAGACCGGTTCGGCTACGTGACCGCGTACTACCGCATGACGGGAGATTCCACGGTCACCGCTCCATTCTTTCGCTGCGTGTTCCCGTAGAGCTCCGTCGCAGGTATTCGCCAAGGTCGGTCGCGCGAGCACCGAGCTTCTCGTCCTCGAGCACGTCGAGGGTGGCCAACCCCGCCCGCATGGCGAGCCCGTTCTCAACTGTAGGTCGAGGTGTGGACGAAGGCCCGGCTGAGCGAGCTGTAGACCGAGTCGAAGATCGCGTCCGAGAACAGCACGGCGCCGCTCACCGAGGCTCAGCGACCGGAGCGCTCGCGACGAGCAGGCTCGAGCGGAGGAGGACGCCACCTCGAAGGCCAGCCCGAACCGGAAGAATGGCGCCAGCGCCAGACCCGTCGTGAGCCACCGGCCGGCTGGCCGCGCCCTGGCTGCGCTGCCGTCATCGCGGCCTCAAGTCCACCGCGGTGCCGTCGACTGCCACGATCACTTCCCCCTCGTACTCGGCTCGCGCTTGCCCGGCGACGTCCGCCTCCTGCGCGGGCGGGTAGAGGTGCGAGAGCACCAGCCGTCGGGCGCCGGCCGACTGGGCCAGGCGGCCCGCGCCATCGGCGGTGACATGGTTGGCCGTCCGCCAGCCGCGCGGGAAGGAGCATTCGCAGACGAAGGCGTCGGCCTCCTGCGCGAGTCGCGCGAGCGCCGGGGTTTCGATCGCGTCACCCGAATAGACGACCGTTTGACCGTCGGCTTCGATGCGGAAGGCCAGGCTGGTCTCGGTGTGGGCGGTGAGGGCGGTCTCGACCGTGAAGCCCCCGAGGTCGTGGCGTTCCTCGCCGAGCTCGATGATGCGGAGCGGAAAGCCCTCCGGGGTCGTCCCGTCGAACGCCGCCATCACCTGGCTGACGAGCGTGGCGAGCCCGCGGCAGCCGTAGAGTTCGAGCGGATCCTCCCGCCTCCAGCCGGGCGTCGCGTTGCTCGCTTGCAGCAGGGTCACGAGATCGAGCACATGGTCGGAGTGCAGGTGCGAGATGAACACCCGGCGGAGCTCCCGGTGACTCACGCCGGCCGTCGCGAGACGGGCGAGGGTGCCCGGCCCCAGGTCGAACAGGAGCGGGATCCCGCCGACGCGCAGGAGGTAACCCGCCGGGCTCCGGCCCGGTGAGGGTACGGCAGTGCCGGCTCCGAGGATTGTCAGTTCCATGCCGATCTCCAGTCGGTTTCGGTCATACGGGAGCTTCCGTGCCGCCGGACTCCGTCGCCGGGAGCAGGCGGCAGGCTGCGACGGGAGCTCTGAAAGACGACGCCCATACCACGACGGTGAGCCGGAAGCGCCAGCAGGTCCTGGCCGTCGACGATCGCGCTCCCGTCGTCCGGCGTCTCGAACCCCGCCACCATCCGGAGCGTCGTCTTGCCGCCGGCAGGCAGGCGGAGACGCGGATCTTCGGCTCGCTCACGGAGGATTCGACTCGCCGGATCTCCCCGGCACCGGAATATTACACTTCTGTTGCGGTTTCTGGGCGGCCGCCGGATCCTAGCGTTCGGTGTCGTCGGTCGGGGCCGGGTCCTGGGTCGGGATCTCCTCGCGGGCGTCCGGCACCAGCTGGTGGAAGAGGCTCGACTCGCGCTGGTAGAAGCCCTGCGTGTGGAAGGAATCGGCGAGCTTGAGATACCGGTAGTCGACGTGGTGGCCGAGCTCGTGGAGGAGAGTCCTGAGGTACGTCCGGAACGCCACGACTCGCCGCTGACGCGCCGTGCGCATCCAGAGCTGGACGCGAGGCAAACGGCGGTCCTCGATGTAGAGGCCCTGGAGCTCACCCCAGCGACCGTGTGGGCGGGCGGCCAGCACCTCCAGACGGCAGGGCCCGATGCCGAACGCCTGGGTGAGCGCGGTGAAGAGCATCTGGGACGCCACCTGGACGGCGAGGCGGTCCTCGGAGATGAGGGACGCGTCGAGCGCCGCCACGCGAGGGTGAAGCTCGGCCGCGCCGGGAAGACGCAGGCTCGTGACCGCGTCGCTGTCCCGGTAGATGCGCTGCTGGGCGCGGGTCAGGCGCTCGTAGTAGCCGAACCGGCGCGGCGGCGGAGGGGGTTTGTCGGGCACGGGAGCGCTGACCGCCGGCCGGACCCGTCGAGGGGCACGAGTCCGGCCGGCGGTCGGGGTGCGTGAGCTCAGCGGCTCAGTACGTCTGCCGCCCGATGAAGGTCCACTTGCCGTCCTTCACCAAGAGGTAGACCTGGTCCTTCGCCTCACGCTCCCGCTGGTCGTTGAACGAGAACGTACCGGTGACGCCGGCAAACGTCTTGGTCGCGGCGATGGCATCGCGGATGGCGTCACGGTCGGTCCCGGCCTTGTCGATCGCGCCGAGCATGATCCGTGCGGCGTCGTACGTGGTCGCGTGGTAGGGCTCGGGCTTCTCGTTCGGGTGGAGCTTCTGGTACATGGCGACGAAGTTCTTGACGACCGGCGCCGGGTCGTCGGCGTTGAACTCGGTGTTCACCGCGAGCCCCTCCGCGTTGCCCTTGCCGGCGAGCTCGATGAACTTGTCCTCGTAGAGGGTGCCGGTGCCGACCAGCGGCGCCGTGATGCCGAGGTTCCGCGCCTGAAGCGTCACGAGGGCGCCAGTGGTGTAGTAGGTCAGGATGGCGAGGGCATCGGGGTTGGCCGCCTTGACCTTCGTCAGCTGGGCCTTGAAGTCCGTGTCCTTGTCGTACACCACCTCGAGGGCGGCGACCCTCGCGCCGAGCTTCTCGAGCTCCTTCACGAAGTAGTCCTTCGTCTGGATGCCCCAGTCGTTCTGGACGTAGACCACGCCGATGTTCTTCTTGCCGAGCTTCTTGACCGTGTACTGGGCGAGGTCGGGGACGTACACGGAGATCGGCGACCACATGCGGAACATGTACTTGCCGCCCTGCTTGGTGAGGTCCGTGTGCGACGCCGAGGGCGTGATCGTGGCGAGGCGCGCCTTCGTGTAGATGGGGATTGCCGCGAAACAGGCCGAGGACGAGTAGTGGCCCAGGACCGCGAGGATCGCGTCGTCCGAGGCGAACTTCTGGGCGACGGTGGCCGCCTCCTTCGGGTCGCCCTTGTCGTCCTCCACCCGGATGACGACCTTCTTGCCCTTGATCCCGCCTCGGGCGTTGACCTCATCCGCGGCAAGCTGGGCGCCCTCCGCGAACTGCTTGCCGATCTGGGCCAGGTTTCCGGTCATGGGTGCAGCGACGCCGATGACGACGTCCTGGGCGGCGGCCGGACTCGCCGGGAGCGTGGCCGCCCCCACGAGCAACAGGACTCCGAGGATACGCAGCATGGTCATGTGAGCCTCCTCACGAGGTTCGGGTTCGAGGATGGGGGAGCAGGGTGTCGGGCTCGAGGAGCCGCCCGCGCACGACGACGGCCCGGACGGCCCGGGCGTCGGCGAGACGGTGGAGAGGGTTGCCGGCGACGAGGACGAGGTCGGCCTGGGCGCCCGGCGCGATGCGGCCGAGGTCGGGTCGGCCGAGCGTGTCCGCGGCGGCCGCGGTCGCGGCCCGCAGCACGGCGGCGCTCGACAGCCCGCACGCTCGGAGCCGGTGGAGCTCCTCGTGAAAGAGGAACCCGCCGCAGGGCTTGAGGGCGTCCGTTCCGACGAGGACACGCCCGCCCAGCCGCGCGTAGTCCCGGATGAAGCGTTGGTAGCGAGCGAGGCCACGCGTCCAGTTCGCGAAGTCGCGCGACGTCCATGCGGCGCCGAAGAATCGCTGGCCGAGCCAGCTGCCGAGGTCCCGCCGGGCTCCGGCGGGGAGCCGGCGCGTGTCGCCGTCCCGACGGATGCGGGCGGTGTACCGTCCCAGGATTGCGTCCATCCCGGCGAGCGTCGGTACCAGATAGGTCTCGTTCTTGACCATCTGGTGACCGAGGCGCTCCAGGCGGCTCCCCTCGGCGCGAGCCCAGAGGAGCGCCAGCATGGCCGACCGCTCGGGAATGGTCCGGTACCGGAGGAGCGCGACCTCGGGCAGGGCGCGCGGGGCCTCCGGGAGCCGCGATGTGTTCTCGAGGCCGTCGTAGCCCAGGGCGATCGCCTCGCGCCCGGTCAGGCTCCAGGTCTGTCCCGTCACCCCGATCCCAAGCCGGTGTGCCTCGTCGACGGCGGCGCGGGCGACTTCGAGGGCCGGCTTCTGCGTCAGGATGATCCCGTCGACCCGGTAGTCCCTCTTGAGGCGCTGGACGGCGAGGCGTGCCTCCACGGCGGAGTAGAGAGGCCAGGACATCGCGGGATAGTCGGGGGAGATCCCGTCGAGGAGCGGGCCGAGCGAGAAGATTCGCGGCCCCGGGATGCGCGCGGTCTCGACCGCGTCCCGGAGCGCGAGGACCGCGTCGGGGTCGTTCCCGGCGAAGCGGACGGTCGTGACGCCGTTCGCGAGGTAGAGGCGCGCCCCGAGCTCCGAGACGAGATGGGAATGCATGTCCACGAAGCCCGGGAGAAGCGTGCCCCCGCGACCGTCGAGCACCCGGGCGTCGCGGGGCAGCGCGGCCGTGCCGACGACGACCTCGCGAATCCGCGCGCCTTCGACGACCACGGACGCGCGCTCGATGGCGCGCTCCGATACCCCGTCGAAGACGCGGACGTCCCGGATGACCAGCAGGCTCACCAGGGCGACGTCCAGCCCGCCGCGGTGAGCGTCTCGAGGGGAATGATGAGCCGCGCGGCCATGACGGGCCGGGGCGACGTCCCGATGCGGAGCTCACCGATGATCGAGAGGAGCATGTAGGCCTCCTCCGGATCCATGCGCGCGCCGTGGGCGACCACGTCGATGGCCGCCCGCGTCGCATCCTCGGTCGCCTCCTCCACCGTCGGGCCGAAGCCGAGCACCTGGACGGTGCCGTCCACCTCGATGATCGGGCGCGCCACCGTTCGCCGCTTGTGGAGGGTGATGCGCGCCCGCACGGTCGACGTGCACTCGACGCCGGTGCCCGTGACGATGCCGTCGCTGATCGCCGCGTGCGGGTCGGCGAAGAACACGAGGGCGCCCGGCACCATGACCGGGAGATGGACTCGGCTCCCGGCCTTGACGTCCTTCTGGTCAAAGTCGCCGCCGTACGGCCCCGCGTAGGAAGGCTTGTACCCCTCGGGCGGCATCGTGGACACGGTGCCCAGGTTCGGATTGAGCCGGATCGGGATGCGGCCGCCGAACCACGCGTGACCGTCGCGGACCGGGCAGGCGAGGGCCTTCGGCTCGCCGTACTCCTTCCGGAGCACGCCGAAGTCGCGCAGGATCGCCGTGATGCCGTCCCCGTGGGGCGTGATCTCGAGGAGATCGATCGCCACCGCGTCCCCGGGCTCGGCGCCGCGGACGTGCACCGGTCCCGCGATGGGCGCGAGGGGGTGGCCGTCGCACGCCGGGGTGAAGGGCGTGGGCACGTCGCGGATGTCCCGGACGTCGGCGAACGCGCCGCGGACGACGAGCGTCACCTCCTCGCCCGAGGCGATCGTCATGGTCGGCGGCGTATCGGCGTTGACCGAGAAGAGGTACCAGGTCGTCGGCTCCGTCGCGCGGCCGGTCATCGGAACGCCCCCCACCCCCACCCCCACCCCCGACCCCGCCCCACCGACCCGGGGGCGGGGGGGTGCCGCTCGAGACCTGGCTGGGCGCTCATCGCGAGAGCCTGCCAGCCATGCAGAGGCGTCCGTAGACGGCGGGGTTGACGACGCGGTCCGGCCACTCCCCGCGGAGGACCGCGGCAGCCTGACGGCTTGCCACGCGGGCCGACAGCGCGGCGGACTCGGTCGACTCGCCGCCGGCGTGGGGCGTGGCGACGACGTTCTCGAGACGCAGCAGGGGGTTGGCGGGATCGGTGGGCTCCTGCTCGAAGACGTCCAGGCCGGCGCCGGCGATCCGGCCCTGTTCGAGGGCGCGCGTGAGGGCGGCCTCGTCGACGACGCCTCCACGGCAGCAGTTGACGAGGTACGCGGTCCGCTTCATCGCCCGGAACTCGCGCTCGCCCAGGAGGTGGCGGGTCTCGGAATTGAGGGGGACCTGGACCGACACCCAGTCCGACTCGCCGAGGAGGGCGTGGAGGTCACCGGCCATCCGCACGCCGAGCTCCCGCGGCACGTGCTCCTCGACGTGGGGATCGTAGGCGATCACGCGAAGCCCGAACGGCTGGAGGCGCCGCGCCAGCGCCTGGCCGATCGCGCCCAGGCCCACGAGCCCGGCCGTCTCGCCGTCGAGCGGTGTGATCGGCCGGCCGGCGGGACGGTCCCACACGCCCTGCCGCATCGCGCGGTCGTACTGGACGAGCTTCCGGTTCAGCGCCAGGATCAGCGCCGCCGCGTGGTTGGCGACCTCGAGGTGGCAGATGTGCGCCGCGTTCGTAACCAGGATGCCCGCGCGGGTGGCGGCGTCGACGTCGACCCCCTCGAAGCCGTGGCCGAACCCGCAGATCGCGCGAGCCCGATCCATCGCCCCGATCATCGTGGCATCGACCCGGAAGCCGCCGATCATGACGACGTCCGCTCCTCGAACCGCCTCGAGCGCCTCCTCCCGCGCCCGGCACTCGACCGCCACGATCTCGACGTCGAGCCCATCGAACGCGGGGGGCCAGACCTCGTAGGGGAACATCTTCGACGGAGGATGGACCAGCACGACGCGGGCCTTGGTCACGGGGCTCGCTCCTTTCAACACGGCCGGCGCGCCTCGCGCCTGCGGCCGTTCGACGGCCTGTTGGACGGCCTTTTGGACGGCCTTCGGCCTGTGGCGGCCTGCTGCGGCGGGCCGCGGCGGTCTACCGGTCGTGTCATCCGGCGGTGGAGTAGGCGCAGCGGCCGATCGCGACCACGGCGTCGTTGGCGTCCCGGAGCTCGACGTCGGCCACTCCCACGGTGCGCCCGACCTTGACCGCACGGGCGAGCACCCGGAGGTCGCCGCGGCGGGCGGGGCGAAGATAGTCGACGCGGAGGTCGATGGTCGGCACGCCCCGGCCGAGCTTCGAGGCGATGGCATAGTCGCCGGCGATGTCGATCAAGGCCGAGATCACGCCGCCGTGGAACCAGTCGGAGCCGTCGGCGCGGCCCAGCTCGTCCCGCCAGGGCAGGCGCATCTCCACCGTGCCGGCCTCGGCGCGGACCATCTCGAGCCCGATCAGGCGATGGAAGGGCGACTGGTCGACGTGAAGGTGCTCGCTCACTGGTTCACCCTGGGGGGGAGCGGCGGCGCTCCGTTCCACGGCCTTCGGCCTGTGGCCCCAGACCCCCCCACCGCATGGATCCACAGGTGGGTGACGAGGACGCGGGCGTGGTGTCTCATCTCAGGGACTCGAGGGGCGAGAGCTGGGCAGCCAGGCGCTTGAGCGCCGAGCGGTCGAGCTTGCCGGTCCCGCCGAGCGGGAGCCGGTCCAGGAAGAAGACACGGCGGGGGTGGGCGTAGGGGGCGCCGCGCTCGAGGAAAAACCGCTTGACCTCCTCCTCGTCCGGCGCGGCCCCGGGATCGCGAGCGACGACGTAGGCGACCGGCGCCTCGCCCTTGGTCGCGTGGGGCGCGGATACGACGCAGGCGTCCTTGAGCCCCGGGTGCCGGAGCAGGACGTCCTCGACCTCCTTCGGGTAGAGGTTCTCCCCGGCCACGTTGATCATGTCGTCCTTGCGGCCCACGAAGTAGTAGTAGCCGTCCCGGTCCCGGCGCATCAGGTCGCCCGTGTAGAGCCAGCCGTCGCGGATCTTCTGGGCCGTGACCTGCGGGAGCTTCCAGAACCCCTTGGCGAGACCGGGGTTCCGCGTGACGAGCTCGCCCACCTCGTCGACCGCGCAGTCGGTGACCCCGTCAGCCGTCGAGACGATGCGGTTCTGGCAGTTGGCGACGTCGACGCCGCAGGAGCCGAGCTTCTTGAGCCCGTAGCGCGGGTTCGCCATCGGCACCGGCCCGCCCTCCGTCAGCCCGTACGACTCGCCGATGGGCGCCCCGAACACCCGTTGGAACTCGATCAGGAGCTCCTCCGGCACCTCGGCCGACCCGCAGAGCGCGTAGCGGATCGAGCGGACGCTGTGGCGCGCGAGGGTGGCCTTCTCGGCGAGCATGAGCTTGTACATGGCCGGCACGCCGGTGAGGTAGGTCACCTTGTGGCGGTCGATGGCGCGGATCACCTCGACGGGGTCGAAGCCGGGGAGGATGACGAGCGACCCGCCCGCGAGGAGGAACGGCTTCACCGCGCCGATCATCGCGTTCTTGTGGTAGAGGGGCACGGCGACGAGCGCGCGCTCCGTGTCGTCGAGACACGCCATCTTCCGGATGATGTCGGCGTTCCACACCTGGCCGCGGTGGGCCAGGAGGACGCCCTTGGGCTTGCCGGTCGAGCCGGATGTGTACGGCTGCATGCAGACCGAATCCGGATCGAGCCGGCGCCGCCGGAAGCGCGGGGAGGCGGCGGCGAGCCACGCGTCCCACTCGAGGGTGCCGTCGGTGGGCGGCGCGTCCATCACGAGGTGGGCCAGTCCCTTGGCCTGGCTCGCGAGGCGCCGGGCGCGCTCCGCCTGATCTCGGCCGGCCACCAGCACCGTCGCCTCGGCGTTCTGGACCACGTAGGCCAGCGCCTCGTCCCCCATCCGGATATTGAGCGGTACCGATACCGCACCGATCCGCATGGGGCCGAGGAACGCGGGAAGGAACCGCCAGTCGTTCGAGAACATGAGCGCGACGCGGTGGCCCGGGCGCACGCCGAGTCCCGCCAGCGCGTTCGCCGCGCGGTTGCACCAGGCGTCGAGCTCCTGGTAGGTGAACGTGGTGTCGCCCTGGATGACTGCCACCGACGACGGGGCGAGCCGCAGCGGGACGTCGAAGATGTGGCCCAGGGTGTCGGGAAGCATCGAGCGCGGTCCTCCGGGGGCGGTGTCGGTCGGGCCGGCCGCGCCAGGCGGCGGGTGCCCCAGGAGCGAGTGTACGCGCGACCGTCGCGGCGCGACAAGGGCCGCCGCGTCGGGCGCGGCGCGGGCGGGTGACCAGCGCGCGGAGCGGGGAGTCGCGGATGATCGCTCGGGCGCGGCTGCTGGCGCGTCGGTCAGGACGGCTGCGTAAGCCTGACGACGTTGGAGGTCGGGACAGGCTTCGTGAGCCCGCGCAGCGCGAGCGCGCCGACCTCCTCGACATCCACGAGCCCCTCGACGCTGGCAGCGACGCGCGAGGTGACCAGGACCTGCCCGCCCTGGGCTTCGGCGCAGAGCCGCGCGGCGAGGTTCGTCACGGTGCCGATCGCCCCGTAGTCCCAGCGACCCTCGAAGCCGATGGCGCCGATCGTCGCGTAGCCCTGCGCGATCCCGACCCCGAGGTCCAGGTCGTGGCCGCGCTTCCGCCAGGCGCTCCGGAGCCCACGGACGCGGTCGCGCATGGCCACCGCCATTCTCACGGCGCGCTCCGCGGGGTTCTCGACCGGCACCGGGTCGTTGAAGAAGACCATCATGCCGTCGCCGGCGAAGCGCTCGAGCGTGCCCTCGTGCTCGAGGATGAGCTGCCCCATCGCCTCGTGGTACTCGCGGAGGACGCCCATCACCTCCTCCGGCTCGGCGGTCTCGGCGAAGGCGGTGAAGCCGCGGAGGTCCAGGAAGACGACGGTGATCTCGCGCCGGTGGGTGCGGAGCGGGTCATCGGCCCCGCCCGCCACGATCAGCTCGGCGAGCTGGGGCGAGAAGAACCGCTTCAGCCGGCCGAGACGCTCGACCTGAGTCACCTGCTCCGCGACGCGCTGCTCGAGGGTGCGGTTCCACTCGGCTAGCTCCACGGTGTGCCGCGCCTCCTGGTCGCGGAGGCGCTTCTTCTCGAGACAGGCCCCGATCCGCGCCCGCAGCAGCACGGCGTCGCACGGCTTCGGCAGGTAGTCCTCGGCCCCGAGCTCGATCGAACGCACGACGCTCGCCGTCTCGTTGAGCGCCGAGATCATCAGGACGGGGATGTGCCGCCGCTCCGGGTCCTGCTTGAGCCGCTCCAGCACAGCGGGCCCGTCGAGGTCCGGCATCATGACATCGAGGAGGACGAGATCCACGGGCTCGCTTTGCAGGAGGGCGAGCGCTTCGAGGCCGCCCGTGGCTGCCCGGACCTTGTGACCCTCCCGGGCGAGCCGCCGCGTCAGCAGCTCCCGGTTCTCCTCGTCGTCGTCGACGACCAGGATTGTGGCTGGCGCTACCGCGGGGCCGCGAACGGCGGCCCGACTTTTCCCCAGGGCCGTCGCGCCCGACGGCGCCGCGACGGCCGGACTCGGCCCGGCGCCCCGTTCGGGTCCGGCCCCCCAGCCTTCGACCAGTGTCCGCAGCCTCGACACCGCGGCGGCGATGCGCTCCGCGTCCGCCGAGACTGCTCCAGAGCCACTTTCGCTCGCCAGCCGTCCGAGCCGGTCCACTGCCTCTCCGAGCCGGTTGAGCGGGGCGGACAGCGCCGAGGCGAAGCGGCCGAGATCCGGCCCGCCTTCCTCGCCGCGGGCCGGCGACAGCGACTCCTCGACGACGGCCAAGAGCGCTCGGCCTTCGCTGCGGACCTGCCGGAGCTCCGCGGCCAGCGCGCTCGCATCGCCCGCGTCCTCGAGCAGCATCTCGCTGTAACCGAGGACGTGGTTGAGCGGCGTGCGCAGCTCGTGGCGGAGGTGCGCGAGGCTGGCCGGGTCGTGGGTCATCGGGCCAGGAGCGCCTCGATCTTCCCGAGAAGCCGCTCGAGCTCGATCGGCTTCGTGTCGAAATCGTCGCAGCCCGCGGCGAGGGCCCTCTCCCGGTCGCCGGCCATGGCGTGGGCGGTGAGGGCGATGATCGGAATCGACCGGGTGGCCGGGTCGGCGCGGAGCTCCCGGGTTGCCTCCCAGCCGTCGAGCACGGGGAGGCTCATGTCCATGAGGACGAGGGCGGGGGCCTCCGCCCGGGCCTTCGCCACCCCCTCCCGGCCGTCCACTGCCACCACGACCTCGTAGCCGCGCCTGGCCAGCCGGCGCGAGAGCATGTCGCGGTTCATCTCGTTGTCCTCGACGAGAAGGATCTTCGCCATCATCGCCTCCCCGGGCTGTGGCGGGCCGACGCGACCAGGAGATCGCGGACCTCGCCGAACGGCATCTCGCGGCTCAGGGCGCCCGTCTGGAGGACGCGTGGCACGGAGCCGTCGAGACGCTCCCGGTCCTCGGGAGTGAGGTCCTTGGCCGTGATGACGACGACAGGGACGGACCGCCACGCCGCGTCCGCCCGGACGGCGGCGACGAACTCGAACTCGTTCATCTCGGGCATCATGAGGTCGAGGAGGTCCGCGCCTGGGTTGGCTTCGCGGAGCCGGCAGGGGGTGCCGCCTCCCTGGGCTCGACCACGTTGGCCGGCAGCCGCATGGTGAACGTGCTCCCGCGCCCCGGCTCGCTCGCCACCGTGATGTCGCCCCCCATCATCCGGCAGAGCCGCTGGCTCAGCGCCAAGCCCAGCCCCGTGCCGCCGTACTGACGTGTCGTCAACGCATCCGCCTGGGAGAACTCCCGGAATAGCCGGCCCAGCTGCTCGGATGTCATGCCGATGCCGGTATCGCGTACGTGGAAGGCGATCCAGTCGCCGCCGTCGGCCGCCTCGCGCGCCGCTGACAGGGAGACGATGCCGTGGTCAGTGAACTTGCAGGCGTTGCTGAGCAGATTGAACAGAGCCTGCCTGACCTTGGTCAGATCGGCGTGCATGGCGCCGACAGTCTCGTCGCACCGGACGTCGAGCTGGTTGGAGTTCTTCTGGGCAAGAGGAGCGATCATGGCGGCGATATCGCGCACCATGGTCGGGATGTCGAAGCTCTCGAGGTAGAGCTCCATCTTCCCGGCCTCGATCTTCGAGAGATCCAGCACGCCGTTGATGAGCTCGAGGAGGTGCCTGCCGGCCGCGTTGATCCTCTGGAGGTCGGGGACGAAGCCCTCGGTGCTCTGGTCCCGGGCTTCCTCCTGGAGCATCTCGCTGTAGCCGATGATGGCGTTCAGCGGGGTCCGGAGCTCGTGGGACATATTGGCGAGGAATCGGCTCTTGGCCTCGGTCGCCTGCTGTGCCGTGTCTCGCGCCTGCTCCAGTTCCTCCTCTCGCCGCTTCAGCTCGGTGATGTCCGTGTACACGCCGACGGTGCCGCCGTCCTCCGTCTGTCGCTCGTTGATCCGGATCCACGTGCCATCGCTGCGCCGCTGCACGAGGGGTCTGCCGGGACTGCGATGCTGGGCCACGCGCTCCGTGACCCAGGCATCTTTCTGTCCCTCGGCGCTGCGGATCAAGCCCCGTTCGACAGCTTGCCGAACGATCATCTCGAAGGACATGCCAGGTGTGATCGTATCGCTCAGGCCCGGATACAAGAGCTCACGATAGCGGCTATTGCACAGTACCAACCGGTCATCCGCATCATAGAGCGAGAACCCCTCCGAGATGCTCTCGATCGCATCCGTGAGCCGCCCCCGCGCCTCTCGAATCTCCCTGAGGTTCGCCGCCTCGACCTCTCTCGCGGTGTCGCGGAAGACGACCAGCGCCTGAGCCATGCGGCCAAGCTCGTCTTGGCCCTGGGCCGGGATGTTTGCTTGCAGGTTGCCGCCCGCAATCGCCAGCATGCTGTCCCTCAGAGCGGCCACGCGGGCGATCAGATTACGGTCCACGTAGAGCCAGACGATGAGCGTGGAGCTGGTCAGGCTCAACGCGACCGCAGCAATCACGATGCCGAGGCTGAATCGCTGGACGGAGTGCGCCTCAAGGCTCGCTTTGCCGATGTCCTGCTCCGCACCGTCGACAAGCGTCCTCACCGCCTTGGTCAGCTCACCGGAGAGCGTCCTGTTTTCGGCAAGCAGGCGCTCACCGTCGGCGACGATGTCGAGCTCGCGCGTGCGCACATCGAGGATGCTGTTGGGTCCGGTGACGAAGCTCCGGAACTCCTCGATTCGGGGAGCCAGGAGCTGCCGGAGCGTCGGGTCGACGTCGGCGGACGCGGTCTCCAGCGCGCTCAGCGACCGGCGCAGCGGGAACGCCAGGACCTGGAGCTCGGCGGCACTCTCGACCAGTGCGGCTTGGAGCAGGGTGTGGTTGATGATCGCAACCGTTGACTGGACGTCTCGGAGCGCCACGGAGGACAGCAGTTCATCGAGGGACAGCACTGACGACAGGAGCGCCTGGGGGGCCACGGGCGCCTGCCTCGTCGTCCGACGCGAGTGCGAGATCTTCGCGTCCATCACCGCGATGCCCGTCGTGAGCACCCGCTGCGTGGCGATGTGGGCCCCGGACAGCTCCCCGAGTAGATCCCTCTTGCGCTGGCGAGCCGCGAGCCGGTTCGCCACCAGTGCGTTGAGGGTATCGAGATTGACGCGGAGCCGCGCCACGACCGACTTGATCTGCGGTATGGCCGGGCGGGCGAGATCTCCCCTCTCCAGTTCGGCGACGAGCCGGCTCAGCTGGTCGGCCTCGGTGGCGATCGTCTTCGACAGGGGCTCGTGCTGTGTCGCCGACGTGACCGTCAGCAGCGCGGGCGCCACGGCAACGATCCGCTCGACCTGGCCGGATAGCTGCAGGGACGCGAGGACCGGAGGCAGTCGTTGCGCGGTGATGCGGTCCAGTGTCCGACCCACCTGGAGAAAGGAGTACATGGCGGCGGCCGCGGCAAGGACGGCGAAAGCGCTGATCCCGAAGAAGGCCAGGAGCAGCCGTCCGCGGACGCCGAGGTTCCTAAGCACCGCGCCTCTTCGTCGACCGGGAAACTGTTGTCACGACCACCCCGTCTTCGACGGACTCGGGCGAGACACCTACTGCTTCGGCACGTATTTTCCCTGCCTCCAGACGTACCAGAGGAACCCGGCGGAGGTGAGATCACCCTTCTTGTCGAAGCGGATCTTGCCCAGCACGGTCTCGAACTGGTGGCTGCGGAGAGACGCGACCACTTTGCTCGAGTCCAAGGAACCTGCCCGCGCGACGGCCTGGGCCCACGTCTGGATCGCCCCGTAGGCGTAGAGCGTATAGCCCTCGGGTTCGTACTTCGCGGCACGAAACCGTGCGACGACGGCGGCCGCTTCGGGGTTCCGGCGCGGATCGGGGCCGAAGGTAAACGCGGTACCCTCGCCCGCCGGACCTGTGATCAGCCAGAACTCGTCGTTGGCCATCGCGTCACCCGACACGAGCTCGAGGCCATAGCCCCGATCGCGGGCCTGGCGGAGGATGAGCGCCGCCTCGGTCACATAACCCCCGACGTAGGCGACGGCGATCTCCCCGTCCCTCAGCTTCGAGACCAGGTCCGAGTAGTCCTTCGCGCCGGGCGGGTACTCTTCGTACATGGCGACCTGCACGCCGCGCTTGGTCAACCGCTTCTTGGTCTCCTCGGCGAGGCCCTTGCCATACGCCTGGCCGTCGTGGAGAATCGCAATCTTCTTCGTTCCCCAGTGGTCGGCCAGGTAGTTGCCGGCGATGAAGCCCTGCTGGTCGTCCCGACCGATCACGCGAAACACGTTGGCCCCGCCTTCGTCGGTGAGCTTCGGGTTCGTCGAGGCCGGGGAGATCATGACGATGCCCGCCTTCGTGTAGACCTTCGAGGCGGGGATCGAGGACCCGGAGCAGAGGTGGCCGGCGACCATCGCGACGCGCTCACTGACCAGCTGATTCGCGACCGCAACCGCTTGATCGGGGTCGCAGGCGTCGTCGACGACGATGAGCCTGACTCGCTGGCCGAGGACACCGCCCCGGCTGTTGAGGTCGGCCACCGCCATCTCCACGCCGCGCCGCTGCTGCTCGCCAGTTCCCGTCCACTGCCCACTGAGTGGGCCGGCCGATCCGATCGTGATCTCCGCTCGCACGGATGTCGTGTGAAGCGCCACGAGTGTGGCTGCGACAAGAAGCAGGCGCGTGAGATTGCCCATGGACCGATTCTCCCTTGCTACGACACAACCCTGGTCTGCTTCCGTGTGCGTCTGCGCGGGTGGATCGCGGGCGGCCAGGACCTCGGAGCCCGCGGGACCAGCTGCGAAAGCATATCGCGATTCATCTCATTGTCCTCGATGAGAAGGATCTTCGCCACTAGCGCCTCCCCCGGCCGTGGCGGGCCGATGCGGTCACGAGATCGCGCACCTCGCCGAGCAGTGCCTCGCGGCTCAGGGCGCCCTTCTGGACGACGCGCGTCACGTAGCCGTTGAGCCGCTCGTGGTCCTCGGGGGAGAGGTCCTTGGCCGTGATGACGACGATGGGCACGGACCGCCACGCCGCGTCCGCCCGGACCGCGGCGACGAAGTCGAACCCGTCCATCTCGGGCATCATGAGATCGAGGAGGACCACGCCGGGGACGGTGTCGCGGAGCCGGTCGAGGGCGGCGCGCCCATTCTCAGCCTCGACCACCGTGTAACCCTCGCGCTCCAGCATCCGTCGCGCCAGCTCACGGAAATCGGGGTCGTCGTCGACCACGAGGACGGGGAGGTCCCGGCGGTAGCGCTCGAGCACGGCCACGAGCCGCTCCCGGTCGATCGGCTTGGTGAGGTAGTCGGCGGCGCCGAGGGCGTAGCCGAGATTCCGGTCGTCCAGCATGGTGAGCATCACCACCGGGATCTCCGCCAGGGCGGCGTCCGCCTTCAGCGCCGCGAGTACCGACCAGCCGTCCATGCCGGGCATGAGGACGTCGAGAGTGATCACGTCGGGCATGAGCTCCCGGGCGAGCCGCAAGCCATCCTCCCCGCCGCCGGCGGCCACGACGCGGAAGCCTTCCTTCCCCAGGAACCGCGACATGAGGTCGCGCACCGCGCCGTCGTCGTCGATCACGAGCACGGTGCTCGTGCCCGCGGGGCCCGCGTCGCGCACGGCCGGGGGTGGGATCTCCCGCGACGGCTCCGGCACCTCTGCTGGCAGCCGGATCGTGAACGTGCTGCCGCGCCCCGGCTCGCTCGTTACTGCGACGTCACCCCCCATCATCCGGCAGAGCCGCCGGGAGAGCGCGAGCCCGAGCCCAGTTCCCCCATATCGGCGTGTGGTTGAGGCGTCACCCTGGCCGAACTCCTCGAAGAGCCGCGCCATCTGCTCGGGCGTCATCCCGATCCCCGTGTCGCTCACCGCGAAGACGATGAAGTCGCCGTCGGCGGTCGCCTCCCGCGCGACCCCCACGGACACGACGCCGCGCTCGGTGAACTTGCAGGCGTTCGACAGGAGATTGAAGAGCGCCTGACGAAGCTTGGTCAGGTCCGCGCGCATGGCCCCGATCTCCGGGGCGCAGTGGACCTCGAGGCGGTTCGCGTTCTTCTGGGCGAGGGGCTCGAGCACGGCTGCAACGTCGCGCACGAGTGGCCCAACCTCGAAGGTTTCCAGGTAGAGCTCCATCTTCCCGGCCTCGATCTTCGAGAGATCGAGCACGCCGTTGATGAGCTCGAGGAGGTGCTTGCCGGCCGCATTGATCCTCTGGAGGTCGGGGACGAAGCCCTCGGCGTTCTGGTCCCGGGCTTCCTCCTGGAGCATCTCGCTGTAGCCGATGATGGCGTTGAGCGGCGTCCGGAGCTCGTGGGACATGTTCGCGAGGAACTCCGACTTGTGGCGGCTCGCGACCTCGAGCTCCCGGCTCTTCGCCTGGAGCTCCCGGAAGAGCCGGGCGTTCTGGATGGCCAGGGCGGACTGGGAGGCGAAGGTCTGGAGAAGCTTCACGACCTCGTCCGGGAACAGTCCAACTGCCTGTCGCCACACCGTCAGGACACCCAGGATTCGCTGCTCGGACAGGAGCGGCACGGCGAGGACCGAACGATAGCCGAGCCGGAGGAGGACCGCCCGGAGCCGGGTCGTGGCGTAGGCCTTCTCGTCGCCGATGTCGGGCGCCTGGACCGGCTCGCGGCGCAGCACCGCCTGGCCGGTGGCGCCTTCCCCGGGCTGGATCGGGGCGGCGCGCAGCACCTCGATCAGCTCCTCCTCCATTCGGTGGCTCGCCTGGAGCGGAAACGCCTGAGTGGTCTCGTCGTACTCGTAGATCACGCCGCCGGCCGCTCCGGACAGCTGCACCGCGCGGCTGACGATCGTGGTCAGGACGGTCGGGAGGTCGAGCGTGGAGCTGACGGTCCGGCTGACCGCACCCAGGGCCTCCAGCTCCTCCACGGACCGCGTCAGCTCTCGGGTCCGGGCCTGAAGCTCCTGGAACAGCCGCACGTTCTCGATCGCGATGACGGCCTGGTCGGCGAAGGTGGTTACCAGCTCGATCTGCTTGTCGGTGAAGGGATGAACCTCGGCCCTTTCGACCACGATGACGCCGATGACGGTGGCTTCCCGCAGCATGGGGACGGCCAGGATCGTCCGGACCTCGGGCAGGGCCGTCTGGACCCCGGGGCGTCTCGCGGCCTCGGCCCAGCGGTACTCGGGATCCGCCATGGCGTCGTGGAGGTGGATGACGCGGCGCTCGAGGAGGGCCCGGCCCGTCGCGGACTCCCGATTCAGACTCATTGGGTATTTCTTGTGGAGCTCGATGGCTTCCGGGGTCATCCCGTAGCCGAGCACCACGCGGTAGAGCTCCCCGTCCTGCCTGACGATCAAGCCCGTGTTGGCGCCGCAGAGCCTCACCGCGCTCTCGATGAGAGTTTCTAGCACGGGCTGGAGATCGAACGTCGAGCGGCTGATGACCTTCAGGACGTCGCTCGTGGCCGTCTGCTGCTCCAGCGCCTCGGTGAGGTCCCGGTTCCGAGCCTCGAGCTCCTGGAACAATCGGACGTTCTCGATGGCGATGACCGCCTGGTCGGCGAACGTCTGGAGGAGGGCCACCTCCGAGTCCGAGAACGGCGCCACGTCCCTGCGGGACACGACGATGGCGCCCACGGATCGCTCGTCTTTCAGCATCGGCACCGCAACGAACGAACGGTGGCCTATCACCTTCGCGAAGCGCCGCGACTCCGGGGGGACCTCCGGATCTTCCTGCATGTCCCGCACGCGGACCATTCGTCCCTCGACGACGGCCAGGGCCGCCATGCCCCTTCGCTCCTCCGCCCGCATCGGGTACCTCTGCGTGAAAGCCTGAAGCATCTCCGATGACATGTTGTGCAGCGCCCGCACCCGAAGCCACTCGCCGTCGAACGCGAACAGCACGCTGTAGAAGCCGTCACACAGTCGAACGGCGTTCCTCACGATCGCCTCGAACACGGGCTGCGCGTCCGTCTGCGCACCGCTGATTGCGCGCAGGATCTCGCCCGTCGCCGTCTGCTGCTCGAGGGATTCGGTCAGATCGCGATTCCGGCCCTGGAGCTCCTGGAAGAGCCGGACGTTCTCGATCGCGATCACGGCCTGGTCTGCGAAGGTCTTCACCAGCTCGATCTGCTTGTCGGTGAAAGGCCGAACCTCCGTCCGTCTGATCATGAAGACGCCGATGACCGCGGCTTCCCGCAGCATGGGGACGGCCAGGATCGTCCGGACCTCGGCACCTCTCTCGGTCTCGGCCCAGCGGTACTCGGGATCGGCCATGGCGTCGTGGATGTGAATGACGCGGCGCTCGAGGAGGGCCCGGCCCGTCGCGGACTCCCGGCCGGGGCGATGAGGATGCCGCTTCACCACCTCGATGAAGTCCGGCGATTCCCCGTACGCGACCGCCGCGCGGTAGACGTCCCCTTCCTGCCTGTAGATGAAGCCCTTGTCGGCGCCGCACAGCCTCACCGCGCTCTCCATGAGGCTCTGGAGGACCGGCTGGAGATCGAACGTCGAGCGGCTGATGACCTTCAGGACCTCGCTCGTGGCGGTCTGCTGGTCCAGCGCTTCAGTGAGATCGCGGTTGCGGGTCTCGAGCTCCTGAAACAGCCGGACGTTCTCGATGGCGATGACCGCCTGGTCGGCGAAGATCTTGAGGAGCTCCATCTGGCGCTCCGAGAAGGGCCCGGTCTGTGTCCGTGTGACGAGGATCGTGCCGACGGGATGCCCGTCCCGGAGCATGGGCGCGGCGAGGGCGCTACGCCAGCCTCCGGCCAGCGCTATGTCCGGTGCGTACTCGGGATCGTTCAGGACGTCGGGAATCTGGGCCACCGTTCGGCTGAGAACGGCTCGACCGACTAGCTGCTGGCGGCTTGGGCGCCTCGGATACATGCGCTTCACGGCGGCCATCGCCTCGGGCGTGTAGTTGTAGTTGGCAGAAGGGTGGAGGATCATCTCGCCGTCGAACATGTTGACGGCGCCGTATAGCCCGTCGCAGAGTCGGACAGCGCTCCGCACGATCGTATCGAACACGGGTTGAACGTCGGTGGGCGAGCTCGAGATGACGCGCAGGATTTCACCCGTCGCCGTCTGCTGCTCCAGTGCCTCGGTCAGATCGCGATTCCGGACCTGCAGCTCCTGGAAGAGCCGGACGTTCTCGATGGCGATGACGGCCTGGTCGGCGAAGGTCTTCACCAGCTCGATCTGCTTGTCGCTGAAGGGCTGGACCTCGACCCTGTGGAGTGTGATCACGCCGATGACGGTGGCTTCCCGCAGCAGGGGGACGGCCAGGATCGTCCGCACCTCCGCGCCTCTCTCGGTCTCGGCCCAGCGATACTCGGGATCGGCCATGGCGTCGTGGATGTGGATGACTCGGCGCTCGAGGAGGGCCCGGCCCGTTCCAGACTCTCGATCCGGGCGGTGGGGGTGTCGCCTCAGGACCTCGATGGCCTCCGCAGACTCCCCGTAGGTCACGGCCATCCGATAGACGTCGCCATCCTGACGATAGATCGAGCCCCGGTGGGCGTTGCAGAGCCTGGCCGCGCTCTCGATGAGGCTTTCCAGCACGGGCTGGAGATCGAACGTCGAGCGGCTGATGACCTTCAGGACTTCGCTCGTCGCCGTCTGCTGCTCGAGGGATTCGGTCAGATCGCGATTCCGGGCCTCCAGCTCCTGGAAGAGGCGGACGTTCTCGATGGCGATGACCGCCTGAGCGGCGAACGTTTCGAGGAGCGCAATGTGCTGTTCGCTGAATGGCCGGACTTCGATGCGGCGGACCCCGATGGTGCCAATCGCGTTGCCTTCCAGCAGCAATGGAACGCTGACCATCGACTGGGTCCGTTCCCGCTGAGCAATCGCGGCTCCCTCCGGGAATTCGTCCACCTCCCCCCGGACGTCGGCGACGTGGATGGTTCGTCGCGCGATCACGCTGCGCCCGCCGAGGGTTCCCGGGATCAGTGGCACGGAGCCGGTCGTGATCGAGCCGTGATGCGCCGCGGGGCGCAGGACATCTCCGTCGACTCGGTAGACGACGGCGTCGAGGGCTTCACACAGCCGCGCCGCGCTCCGCGCGATCGTGTCGAACACCGGCTGGACGTCGGTCGGGGAGCTCGAGATGACGCGGAGGATCTCGCTGGTCGCCGTCTGCTGCTCGAGGGCCTCGGTCAGATCGCGATTGCGGGCCTCCAGTTCCTTGAACAAGCGGACGTTCTCGATGGCGATGACGGCCTGATCGGCGAAGGTCTCCAGGAGCTTGATCTGCTTGTCCGAGAACGGCCGGACCTCCATGCGGCGAATGAGGATCGCCCCGAGCGGCTGCCCCTCCCGCAGAAGGGGCGTGGCGAGCGTGGTCCGATGGCCAAAGAGCTCCTGTGCCTCCCTGCCGACGGGGAACTCCGCCTCCGATTCCGCCGCGAGGTCATGGACATGAATCGTTCTTCGGTCAACGACGGAACGTCCGGTCACCCAACCGCGACTGATGGCGCGTCCAGTATGAACCGGAATGGATCCGAACGAGGCAGCCTGACGCAGGAAATCCCCCTCCACTCGAAAGATCTGAGCGTCGATCGCCTCACACAGCCTCGCGGCGTTTTCAGCAACCGTGTTCAAGACGGGCTCGATGTCCGTCGGCGAGCTCGAGATGACGCGCAGGATCTCACTCGTCGCCGTCTGCTGCTCCAGTGCCTCGGTGAGATCACGGTTCCGGGCCTCCAGCTCCTGGAACAGGCGGACGTTCTCGATGGCGATGACGGCCTGGTCGGCGAAGGTCTTCAGCAGCTCGATCTGCTTGTCCGAGAACGGCCCCGCCTCGGCGCGCGCGACGGCGATCGCCCCGATGGGATTTCCTTCGCGCACCATCGGGACCGACAGGTTGCTACGATAGCCGAGGGCTCTGGCGAGAGCGAGCGACGGTGGGCGAATGTCGGGGTCGTTCTCGAAGTCACGCACCTCGACGACGGTGCGGTCCAGGATGGCCGTTGCGACCTGCGTCTCCCGACTCGGCGCCCGCGGGTAGGTGCGGCGAAACGCCTGGAGCCCCTCGTCTGTAAAGTTGTGGTGCGCGACGAAGTGGATCAGCTGACCGTCGAAGCGAAACACGCCGCTGAAGAGGCCGTCGCAGAGCTTGACGACACTCGCAGCGATCGTGTCGAACACGGGCTGGACATCGGTGGGCGAGCTCGAGATGACCCGCAGGATCTCGCTCGTCGCCGTCTGCTGCTCGAGGGATTCGGTCAGATCTCGATTCCGGGCCTCCAGCTCCTGGAACAGGCGGACGTTCTCGATGGCGATGACGGCCTGGTCGGCGAAGGTCCTCACCAGCTCGATCTGCTTGTCGGTGAAAGGCCGGACCTCGATCCTCCGGATCACGATCACGCCGATGACCGTAGCTTCCCTGAGCATGGGGACGGCGAGGATCGTGCGGATCTCCCCGCCCAGCTGATCGATGGCCCACTTGTACTCGGGGTCCGCGAGGATATCGGGGATGTGCACGACCCGGCGCTCGAGCGCTGCCCTTCCGGTCGCGGATTCCCGATTCAGGCGGATCGGGTTCCTCTCCACGACCTGTTCCATGAACTCGGGCGAGGCGCCGTGGGCTGCCACCGCGCGATAAACATCCCCGTCCTGCCGGTAGATGAAGCCCTTCTCCCCATGGCAGAGTCTCACGGCACTCTCGATCAGGGTTTTCAGCACGGGCTGGAGATCGAACGTCGAGCGGCTGATGACCTTCAGGACCTCGCTCGTCGCCGTCTGCTGCTCCAGCGCCTCCGTGAGGTCTCGGTTTCGAGCCTCCAGCTCCTGAAAGAGGCGGACGTTCTCGATGGCGATGACGGCCTGATCGGCGAAGGTCTTGAGCAGCTCGATCTGCTTGTCCGAGAATGGCTTCACTTCTTGACGCGTGACCGTGATGGCGCCGATCGGCGTGCTCGCACGGAGCATCGGCACCGAGACCTCGGATCGAAATCCGGCCTGGACGATGCTCGGGGCGGCGAACTCCGGGTCGACGGTGATGTCCGGCACGTGATCACCTGGCCGGAGAGAATGGCGCGGGCAGTCAGGGTGCCTCGGCCAGGCGGCCGGGGAAGGCCTGCCGGACACTCTCGAGCATCTCCGGGTCCCAGTTGTGGTAGGCCCCGAGATGGATCAGGCTGCCATCGAACCGGAACAGGCCGGCGGTCGTCGCGGCGCAGAGCGTCGCCGCGCTCCTGACGATCGTGTCGAACACCGGCTGGATGTCGGTGGGCGAGCTCGAGATGACCCGCAGGATCTCGCTGGTCGCCGTCTGCTGCTCCAGCGCCTCGGTCAGCTCGGCGTTCCGCGCGGCGAGCGCCTGGGCGAGGCGCTCGTTCTCGAGGGCGATCGCCGCCTGGTTGGCGAAGGTCCGGAGGAGCTCGATCTGCTTCGCGGTGAACGGTCGGACGCGTGCCCGCCAGATGATGATGAGCCCGACGGCGGCACCATCCTGTAGCAGCGGCATCGCGAGCATGGTGCGGAGATGGGGTATGTGCTTGAGCCCCGGATATCGTCGCTCCGCGGTGGCCGACTGGGCATTGCGGACGTGGATCGTGCGGCGGTCCAGAACGGCGCAGCCGCTCGGGAGCTCCCGGGTGACCAGGACCGCCTGACCGAGCCATCGCTCAGGCTCGGATCCCTGAATCGCTTCCAGCCGGAGCTGGTCACTCTCCAGTCGGTAGATGTGGGCATTTGACGCGTCGCAGAGGCGGGCGGCTGTCCGTGCGATGGCCTGCAGTATGGCCGGGGGGTCGCCTGGCGATCGGGGGCCCGCCCGAAGCGCGCGGCGGCGATCTGGATCGCCCTTGGCGGGCGCCCTCGACTGACCTCGGATCCTGGCTGCGCGAACTCCCATTGATCAGTCTCCGGAACTCGGGCTGATGGCCCCGGTGGTCCAGCGAGCAGAGGTTGACGGCCCCGAAGGTAGTCCGGTGGCCGGCCGGGGGTCAAGCGGCGGACCGCGCGATGAGGGTCCGGGAGCGTCCCGCCTAGGGCTGGATCACGACCTTGCCGATGACCTCGCGTCGCTCCAAGGCTCGTTCACCCTCGGCAGTCTGCTCGAGAGGCAGCACGCGGTCGATCACCGGGCGCAGCTTTCCTGCGAAGGCCAGACGCGTGATCGTGAGCAGGTCGTTCTGCGTCCAGCCGTTCGAGCCCTGGATCGTGTGCTCGCGGCGGAAGAGATAGCGGAGGTCCGTCGGGCCGATCGGCCCCGACGTGGCGCCGCTCACGACGAGGCGCCCGCCCTTGCCGAGGGCGCGGATCGAGCGCTCCCACGTCGCCGTGCCGACCGTCTCGACGATGACGTCGACGCCGCGCTTGCCGGTGAGGCGGCGGACCGTCGCGTCCCACTCCCGGTCCTCGGCGTAGTTGATGGCGACGTCGGCGCCGAGCTCGGTCGCGCGCTCGAGCTTCTCCGCCGTCGACGCGGTGGCGAAGACACGCGCGCCCGCCAGCTTGGCGATCTGGATCGCCGCGAGGCCGACGCCGCCGACCGCGCCGTGGACGAGCACGTCCTCGCCGGGCTGGACCCGCGCGTGGGTCACCAGCATCCGCCAGGCGGTGCCGAAGGTGATCGGGAGGCACGCGGCTTCCTCGAAGGGGTAGTGCTCGGGAAGGAGGATCGCCTGGCGCGCGGGGCACTTCACGTAGCTCCGCCAGCCCGCCCGGATCCATCTCGCCGAGCATGTGGACGCGGATGCATTTCGGGACCTCGCCGTCCCGGCAGTACTCGCACGCGCCGCACCCCCAGGACGGGTTGAGCACGACCCGGTCCCCGACACGAGGCCACTCCACGCCGGGTCCGACCGAGGCGACCGTGCCCGCGATGTCGCCCCCCGTGATGTGCGGGAGCGGCGTCGGCTCTCCGGGCATGCCCTCGCGGGTGAAGATGTCGAGCGGGTTGAGGGCGCACGCGTGGACGCGGACGACCATCTCGCCCGGTCCGGCCACCGGGTCGGGCCAGTGGGCCTCGTAGGTGAGCACCTCGGGCCCGCCATGCCGGTGGATGACGATCGCCCGCATTGCCGGTCGGTCAGGTCCGGGCGGGCAGGGCGGCGAGCGCCGCGACCACGGCGTCACCCACGGCGCCCGTCGTGCCGGGACCGCCGAGGTCCGGCGTGAGGACGCGGCCGGCGCCGGTCACCGCGTCCACGGCTGCCTCGATCCGCGCGGCCGCGCTCGCGGCGTCATCGTTGCCGTCGCGCTCCGCGAGCCACTCCAGCATGAGCCCGGCCGAAAGGATGGTCGCCAGGGGATTGGCGATACCCTTGCCCGCGATGTCGGGCGCCGTCCCGTGGGAGGGCTGGAACAGGGCGTGGTGGTCACCGATGTCCCCGGACGGTGCCATGCCGAGCCCGCCCACGGTGGCGGCGGCCAGGTCCGAGAGGATGTCGCCGAACATGTTCTCGGCCACGATCACGTCGTAGTGGCCCGGGCGCTGCACGAGATACATCGTCATCGCGTCGACGTACGCGTGCTCCGCCTGGACGTCGGGGTAGTCGGCCGCCACCTCGTCGAACAGCGCGCGGAAGAAGGCGTAGCTCTTGAGCACGTTGGCCTTGTCGACGAGCGTCACCCGCCGGACTCCGTCCCGGGGGGCGCCGTGGCGCCGGCGCGCCACCTTGAACGCCTGGCGGCAGATCCGGAGGACGCCGGGCCGCGTGACGACGAGGGTGTCCGTCGCGACGTGGCCGCCGACCAGGACGCCCGCCCCGCGCGAGGCGTAGAGCCCCTCGGTGTTCTCGCGCAGGATGACATAGTCGATCCGCTCGCGCTCGCCGAGCCGGAGGGGCGTGGGCACTCCCGGGTGAAGCCGGATGGGCCGGAGGCCCACGTAGAGGTCGAGGGCGATCCGGAGCGCGAGCTGGGGCGCGATCTCCGTTCCGTCCGGGAAGCGCACGTCGGGCAGTCCCGCCGCGCCGAACAGGATCGCGTCCGCCGCCTGGCAGACCTCGAGCGTCTCGCCCGGCAGCTCCTCGCCGGTGCGCCGGTAGCAGTCCGCTCCCGCGGCCGCTTCCTCGAAGACGAACTCGAGCCGCCCCGGCACGGCGACGGCGTCGAGGATCTTGAGTGCCTCGGCGATCACCTCGGGCCCGATGCCGTCCCCGGCGAGAACCGCGATGCGGTAGAGCGGCACGGTCAGGGCTGGGACGCCGCGCGCTCGCGGCTCCGCGCCATCTCGGCGGCGACGAGGATGGCCTCCACCATGCTCTCCGGATTCGCGGTCCCGGTGCCCGCCCGGTCGAAGGCGGTGCCGTGATCCACGGAGACCCGGAGGATGGGGAGCCCGACGGTCACGTTCACACCGGACAGGCCGGTCCACGCCTTCTTCGCCTCGTCGTACCGGAAGCCGAGCGCCTTGACGGGCGTGTGCCCCTGATCGTGGAACATGGCGACGACGCAGTCGAACTCGCCTCCGGCGGCGCGGCTCATGAGCGTGTCCGCGGGGTAGGGGCCGGTCGCGTCGATGCCCTCGGCGCGCGCATCGGCGATTGCGGGGCTGATCGCCACCTGCTCCTCGTCCCCGAAGAGCCCGTTCTCGCCGGCGTGGGGATTCAGACCGCACACGGCGATGCGCGGGCGAGCGATCCCGAGGTCCCGCATCGCCCGGTCACCGAGCCGGATCGTCCGCGCGACGCGCTCCCGCGTGACGAGCTCGGGGACGCGGCGGAGCGCCACGTGGGTCGTCACGTGGATCACGCGGAGCTCCTTGCCCATCAGGAGCATGGCGTAGGC
This sequence comes from uncultured Candidatus Rokubacteria bacterium, assembly GCA_963805625.1. Lineage (GTDB taxonomy): Bacteria > Methylomirabilota > Methylomirabilia > Rokubacteriales > DASRDR01 > DASRDR01. The sequence continues at coordinate 490,717 of CAWDVE010000013.1, read as the reverse complement.
CTTCGTTCCGGTGAGCTCGGCCAGGATCTCGGTGTGCCCCGAGTGGCGGACGCCCGCTGCGGCGAGCGCCTCCTTGTTGACGGGAGCAGTGACGATCGCGGCGATGGCGCCTTCCTGCGCGAGTCGCACGCCGCGCTCGATGTACTCGTAGGCCGCGCGCCCGCAGACCGCGCTCACCCGGCCGACGGCGAAGGCCGCGGGGTCGGCGTTGGCGAGATCCAGCACCTCGATCCGGTCCGGCGCGAAGGTGGCCTCGCCGACGCGCGCGAGCGCCCGCACCTCCAGATCGACGCGGGCGACCCGGGCGGCCGAGACCATCACCCGGGCGTCGCCGATGACGAGCGGGCGCGCCTTCTCCCGCACCTCGGGCTCGGCCAGCGCCTTCGCCGCGATCTCGGGTCCGATCCCGGCGGGGTCTCCCATCGTGATGCCGAGCACCGGCCGGGTCACGCGCAGGCCTCCCAGGCGCGTTCCAGCGCGTCCGCGTCGCCGAAACCGCCCGCCTTGGTCATCACGACCAGGCCGTCGAACGGCCCGCCCGCGAGGGTTCCCAGGGCGAGGCCGGGCTCGATCTCCCCGGCCAGACGGAGCCCGCTGGCGCCGAGGGTCCGGAGCACCGCGATCGCCGTCTCGCCGCCGGTCAGCAGGATCGCGCCCGGCCTCCTGCGCTCGATGCGGAGTCGCGCGGCGTCCGCCAGGCGGGCGGCCGTCTCGCGGCGCCGAAGGGGATCGTCGACTCCTTGTTTCTCGGGCGGCGCCAGCACGTCGAGGCCCGCCCGCTGTGAGAGCCGTGAGAGTTGCGCCCGGGTGGCGGGGTGCGGGCTCCCGGCGACCACGACCAAGGGCCGGCGGGGAAGAACCCGCTGGACGCCGGACGCCGCGGGGCTCTCGCACTCGGCGAGCGCCGTCGCCAGCCCGGCCGACCCGGCCAGGAGTACCGGCCGGCCGCGGGCCACCTCCGCCAGCACCGAGAGATCCGCATCGGTATCTGCGTCCGCGGCGAGAACCCGTCCGCCGATCCCGCCGAAGCGCAGGAGCCGCGCCGCGACGGCATCCCGGCCTCGACGCACCGTCCTGAGCGGCAAGGCGGCGGTCGGCCGCACGCCGCCAGCGGCCAGGAGCCCGAGCACGCTCGCCCCCGTGCGCGGGAAGGCGGGGTCGCGCGCGATCGGCGTCTCGTCGGCGAGCCGGCCGCCGACGCGGACACACCCGTCGATGACCGTGCGGCGCTGGGCGGGGAAGGCGGACGTGAGGAGCGCCAGCCCGAGCCTCGCGCCGTCGAGCATCCCGTCGATCTCGGCCGCCACCCGCCCGCGAAGCGTGGAGTCGACCTTCTTGTAGAGGACACGGGGCGAACCGGCCTTGAGGGCAGCGCCGGCTGCGCGGGCTCGCTCGCGCGCCTCCTCCACCGACTGCTCTCGAGTCTCGGTGTCGATGACGAGGACGTCCGCACTCGTGTCAGTCCAGGCCGGCGGGTTCTTTCCGTCCTGTATGACGACCAGGGTCTCGAGCCCGCGCACGGCGAACGGTGCCCCCGTGTCACACGCGCCCGTGAGGTCGTCCGCCTGGATCCCCACCATCATGGCGCCACGTTAGCCCGCCCCCCGGGGAGGGTCAAGCAGGCGGCGCTCGTTGCCGCTGCGCGTTGACGCGGGCCATCCGCGAGCATAGAGTCCGCCTCGTGACGGGCGAGGCGGTGTCGCACGAGCTCGTGCCCGGCGCGGCGTTGCCCGAGCGCGGCGTACACGCGCGTAACCTCTTCCGCGACGCGGCCAACCGCATCCATGACGACGCCGTGGCTCGGCAGCACGGGTACGCGGGCGCGCTCGTCGCCGGCGTCACGATCTATGGATACCTCGCGCGGGTCGTCGTCGAGACGTTCGGTGTCGACTGGCTCCGGCGGGGGACGGCCACGGTTCGGTTCGCGCGACCCGTCTACGACGGCGACCTCCTGGCGCTCTCGGGACGGATCGTCGGACGATCCGGGCGAGGGGAAGCGGGGGAAGTCGTCGCCGAGATCGAGGCGCGCGGCCCTCGTGGTGACGTTGCTGCGAGCCTGACCGCGGGCCTGGCATGGGGCGGACCTGTCATCGCGGCCGATCCTCGTGGATACCCGGCGGCGCCGCTCCCGGCATCGCCTCCACCGGCGACCGCGGCGACGCTCGCCCGCCTCGATCCGCTCGGCGCTCCGGCGCTGCTCCTGGACACGACGGTGCTCGCCCGGGCTGCGGCGGATCTCGATGATCCGTCGCCGAGCTATCGTGGCCCCGAGGCGATCGCCCATCCGGGCCTCCTCCTCCGCCAGGCGAATCGGGCGCTCTCAGAGAACGTGGCCCTCGGCCCCTGGATCCACGTCTCGAGCGACGTGGCGCACTGCGATCTGGCGCGGGCGCGGGACCGGCTCGAGACCCGGGGTCACGTCGCCCAGCTCTACGAGCGGAAGGGGCGTGGCTGGGTCGACCTCGATCTCCTGATCGTCGCTGGCGGCACCCGTCCCATCGCTCGCATCCGCCACACCGCCATCTATCGCATGTCTGTGGCGCCGGAGTCGTAGGAGACACGCGTCAAGCTGTGCGCGGAGCAGCGCGAGGCGGCGGAGCGAGCGCACGGCGCCGACCAGGGCCGCTACCCGGTGGCGCGGACGCTTCGCGGCTGGGGGGCATCACGACGGAGCCCGTCCTCGGGGTCGAGGCGTAGCGCTAGTCGAACACCGATTTCGCGGCTAGACCACCAGCCAGGCTCACGCCTTGGCGAACGTCCGGTGGCCCCACTCGTCGAACGCCGGCAAGACGTGGACTCACCGGGCGGCGGAGGGGCGGGCGGGGCCTCTCACTTCACCGCTCCCACCGTGAAGCCGGCGATGAAGCGGTCGAGGAAGAAGTTGTAGAGGATGGCGATCGGCACGCTGGTGATGAGGCAGGCCGCCATCAGGGACCCCCAGTAGTAGACGTCGCCGCGGATCAGCGCGACCGGCACCCCGACGCTGACCGTCATTCGCTGGACGGAGGAGATGAAGGTCAGGCTGTACACGAACTCCTGGAACACGAGAGTCAGGGCGAAGATCACGACGGTCAGGAGACCGGGCACCGAGAGCGGCAGCACGATCCGGCAGATCGCCCCCACCCGGCTGCAGCCGTCCACCATGGCCGATTCCTCGATTTCCTTCGGCAGCGACTTGAAGAAGCCCATGAGAAGCCATGTGCAGAAGGGGACCGTGAACGTCGGATAGACGAGGACAAGAGACCACAGGCTGTTCTGAAGGCCCAGGACCGAGACCAGGCGCGAGAACGGGATGAAGAGGAGCGTGGACGGCACGAGATAAGTGAGAAAGATGCCAATGCTGAGCCGCTCCCCCCATTGTCCCGTGAGCCGGGCAAGGCTGTAGCCAGCGGGTACCGTCAGCACGAGCGTGATGGCGACGACGACCACGCCCACGAAGAGAGTGTTGATGAGCCAGACGGGGTAGAGCGTCCGCTGGAATAGGATCTGGAGGTGCTCGAGGGTCGGGGGTGCGTTGAAGATGAACGGATTGTGGGCCGTGTTGGTGGCACCGACGTAGAGGTCGCTGTTCTGCTTGAAGCTGGTCACGAACATCCAGTAGAAGGGGAACGCCGCAAACAGGGTGAACAAGAGAACGAGGGCCCGGTGGCCGACGAGGGCCAGCAGCTTTCGCCGGCCCTGGCGGGCCACCTCAGCTCACCTCCGCCCGCCGTGACACGCGGAGCATCAGTACCGCCATGACCACGAGCATGGGCAGGAGGAAGATGGCGATGGCGGCGCCCCGGCCGACGTCGGACCCCAGGACACCATCCTGGAAGGCGAGGCTGGCGAGCACGTGCGTGCTGTTATAAGGACCGCCGCGGGTCAGGAGGTAGACCACGCTCATGTCGGTGAACGTGAAGACGACACCGAACAGAAGGGCGACGGTCAGGATCGGGAGCATCATGGGTAGCGTCACCCGGAAGGTCTTGGCGAGCGGTCCGGCGCCGTCGATGTCGGCCGCCTCGTGAACCTCTGGCGGTATGGAGCCGAGGCCCGCGAGCAGGATCACCGTCGAGAACGGCAGCATCCGCCAGACATGGATCGTAATGATCGCGACCATCCCGAGGGTCGTGTCGCCGAGCCAGTAGTACCATTGCCCTGGACCCAGCCAGCCGACGACCTTGAGCATCCAGTTGATCACGCTGAAGGTGGAGTCGAAGATCCAGAGCCAGCCCAGGGTCGCGAGGGACACCGGTGCCGCCCAGGGCATCAGGATGATGAAGCGCACGAGCGCCCTGCCGGGGAAGCGCTTCATCAGGGCGCGGGCGAGGATGTTGCCGCAGACGATCACGGTCAGCTGCGAGACGAAAGTGAAGATGAACGTGTTCTTGAGGGATCGCTGGAACACGGGGTTCCGGATGACGCTCGCGAAGTTCTGGAACCCGACGAAGGAGAAGTCCAGGCTGCCCGCCGACGAGTTGGTCAGGCTCAGGAACACCGCGAGCAGGAAAGGCAGCCCGACGAGCGCCGCAATGTAGATCAAGGCCGGGGCCAGCATCACGGCCCCGAGCGTCCGATCCAGGCGGCTCAGGCTTCCGAGCGACCTCGCGGTTGGCGCGAGAGCTACCGGCTCAGCGACGGCCATCGCATCCTGTCAATGGCAAACCGGCGGCCAGGTGTCTGGCCGCCGGTTTCCAATCCTCGAGCGCAATCGGGGGAGCTACTTGTCCTTCGCTCCGCCAGCCACGAAGCCCTTCTTGCGCCACTTGTTGAAGATCTCCTTCGCCCGCGTGTTCCCCTCGGCCATCGCGTCCTTTGGAGATAGGACACCGGTCGCCGCCTTGGCGAACATGTCGGTGAGCACGTAGGTGTCGAAGATCTCGCCCTCGGCCGGGTTCCCGTAGCCCGGGTACCCCAGGTTGGTGGACGTCCGGTCGAAGGACGTGAGCAAGGCCAGTTTGTCGATAGGCTTGGAGCCGAACGGATCCGCCTGGCACTGCTTCACGAGCCAGGCCGCCCCCGACTCGATCTTCTTGTTCATCGGGGTGTTGGGCTCGGCGACCGCGCCGTAGAAGGACGGGAAGTTGTAGAGCTTGCTCGACATCGTGGACTCGCGGGAGGCGTCGACCAGCGCGACCAGGAACTCCTTGGCCGCATCCTGGTTCTTGGAGAACTTCCAGATGGCGTAGCCCGACATGACGTGCTCGGAACCGAGCTGGATCCCCGTTGGGCCCTTCAGGGTTCTTGTGAAGTAGATGTCATCCGCCACTGGCAGCTTGTTGTCCTGGGCGGTCCGGTAAGCAGAGATCGAGTTCAGGATGTACGTCGTCTCCTTCGCGATCAGCGCCTGGTTGTTCGACGCTGCGTTCCAGCTCAGCACGGCCTGCGTCATGCCCACCGAGTACAGGCGTTTCGCGTACTCGAGCGCGGCCAGGGTCTCCGGGGAGTTGAGCACGACGTTCGCGTCCTTGTCCTGGATGGAGCCCCCGTGGCACCAGAGTATGTTGCGAACCGCCATGTTCGAGTCGATGTCCTGCGAGAGCCCGATTCCGATCGGAATCTGAATCTCGGGGTGCCGCTTCTTGATCTCCGGCGCCGCCTTGACGAGATCCTCCCAGGTCACCGGCCCCTCGGGCATGCCGAACTCGGTCCAGTGGGACTTGAGGTAGTCCCCTGGATCGGGCACCCACATGTCGGAGAGGGCGAACTGCTTCTTGGTGTGCGGGTTGTACGTGCTCTTCTTGGCCAGCTCGATCTGGGGCCCGTACTTCTTCTCGAGCGTGGTCTGGACGTCCGTGAGGTCGATCACATGCTCCTCGAAGGCGCTGCCGAGGCCGATGAACATGTGGATGTCGTGACCGGACTGGGCGGCGACGTCCGCGGTCGCCCGCGGCACGACGTCCGCGAACCCGACGTGATCGACCGTCACCTCGATCCCTTTGGTCGCGCCCCACTTCTTGGCCCACGGGTCGAACCAGGCGTCGTAGGCCGGCACGAAGTGGCTCCACTGGAGGATCTTGAGCGTGGAGGCGGCGCGCACGTCGCGCGTGAACACCGTCGGTCCGACGGCGGTGGCTGCGGTGGCCGCAGCGACCAGCTTGCCTCCCCGGATCATGAACTGGCGACGAGTCTGCATGCTGCCCCTCCTCTTGGAGCTTCGGCTCCACACCATGACGGCGGCGCGCCATGTTGGGCCCCACGTTGGGGCTCACGACGGCAGTCTTCGAATGTCGTAAAGGATATCACGGTGCCCGGGGCATCCGGCGGGCCGCCCTTGGGTCCGCTGGATCTCGAGGCGTCCGCCGCCTATCCCGTCAAACCGACGATCACGCCTTGACAGAGCGGGGGCCCGGAGGCTAAATACCCCAGCGTTCGACGGGAGGACATCGACCGTGCCGCGTTCTACGGGTCCCAGCAGGCGCGCTCTCTTGGCCGGCGCGGCGACCGCGATCGCGGCCGGCGGCCTGCCCGTCGCCTTCCCACGGCGATCCCCGGCGGCACAGCCGGTCCTCCGTATCGCCCAGTGGGTGCACTTCGTCCCTGCCTACGACGACTGGTTCGACCGGAAGTTCGCCCGCGAGTGGGGCCAGCGAAACGGCGTCACCGTCGAGATCGACCATCTCTCGCTGAGCGAGCTCCGTGTGCGCGCCGACACCGAGGTTGCGACGCAGCAGGGGCATGACCTCTTCGCGTTCCCCGAGTCGCCGGTCGGGTACGAGCCGCACGTGACACCCTTGACCGACGTCGTGACGGAGTGCGAGCGCCGGTTCGGGCACCTCCCGGCCTTCGTCCAGAAGGGCACGTTCAGCCCCAGGACCAAGCAGCATTTCGCCCTGCCGGAGAGCTGGGCCGCTGCGCCGCTCCACTACCGGAGCGATCTCTGGGGAGAGGCCGGGACCAAGCCGGATACCTGGGAGCTCGTTCGTGAGGGCGCGCGCAAGATCCGGGAGAAGCGCGGGGTCCCGGCCGGGTTCGGCCTCGCGCCCGAGCCCGACAGCAACATGACCCTCCGCGGTCTCCTCTGGGCGTTCGGCGCCGCCGAGCAGGACGAGGCGGGCCAGGTCGCCATCAACTCTCCGGCGACCATCGAGGCGGTCAAGCTGATGGCGACCATCTACCGAGAGTCCATGACCTCGGACGTGTTCATGTGGGACGCGGCCTCGAACAATCGCGCATTCGTGTGGGGCCAGGCCTCGATCATCCAGAACCCGATCTCGGCCATCCGGAGCATGGAGAAGAGCAACCCCCTGCTCGCCCAGCAGGTGGTCCTCGCGCCCCCTGCCGCCGGGCCTGCCGGGCGTCTGGCGCCGGCGAACGTGCTCCACTGCTACGTGATCTGGAAGTTCTCCGACAGGATCGAGCTGGCCAAGCGCTTCCTGGTCGACCTCCTGGCCGCCTCCGACGAGGGGTTCCGCGCCAGCGAGTTCTACAATCTTCCGTGCTTCCCCCGGGCGGTGCACGACCTCCGGCGGAAGCTCGGCCGCGTGAAGGCCGTCCCGGCCCGGAAGGGCGTGCCCGCCCAGCCCGCCGACCGCTACGCGCTTCTCGCCGAGGCCGACCGCTGGAGCGCCCTGCCGGGGCATCCGGGCCCCGTCACGCCGGCCATCGACGAGACGTTGCAGCGCGGGGTCATTCCCGCGATGTTCGCGCGCGCCGCGCGCGGCGAGCAGACTCCCGAGGCTTCCGTGCGCGCTGCCGAGGCGGAGATGCGCCGCATCTTCGCCCGCTGGAGCAGGTAGGAAGGGCGTGAGTGGTGGGACTCGGATGAACGCGAGCGTGGGAGCTCGGCCATGAAGCGGCTGTCGGCCAAGCACGCCATCTTCCACTTCGATCCGACGCACCCGCCGGCGCTCTGGATCAAGCCGGGCGAGGAGCTCCTCATCGAGGTCCAGGACGCCTTCGGAGGCGAGCGCGACATCGCGCGGGTCCCCGACCCGTTCACGCCTGAGTGGGAGGGGCACCCGACGCCGCCAGCCACGGGGCCCGTCTACATCGAGGGTGCCGCGCCGGGGCAGACACTCGTCATCGACATTCTCGAGATCGTGGCGGCCGCCGAGGGGTTCGTCGCCATCCAGCGCAATGCGGGCTTCCTGCCCGAGCGCTTCCCCACGCCCCGGATCAAGCGCATCCCGATCCGCGACGGGGCGGTCCTCTTCGACGGGCTCCGCATTCCCGCCTATCCGAACTTCGGCACCTTCTCCACGACCCCGGCCGCGGGGGGGCGCGCGGGGATCGCGGGCTTCCACGGCGGCGACCTCGACCAGAAGGAGGTGGCGGCGGGGAACCGCGTGTACCTCCCGGTCTTCGTCCCGGGCGCCCTGTTCGCGCTCGGCGACCCGCACGCGATCATCTCGGACGGGATCGCCTGCGGAACCGGGGTCGAGTGCGCGGCGACGGCGCGGCTCCGCTTCGGGGTGCTGCCGAAGACCGTCGCCCGGCCCCGCATCGAGACGCCGACCGCGCTCCACATCGTCGGCTTCGGTCCCGGTCTCGACACCGCGGCGCGCGACGCGGTCGAGCAGGGTGTCGTCTACCTCGTCGAGGACCACGGGATGGACGAGGAGGACGCGTACATGCTCCTGTCGCTCGTGGGCGACCTCGTCGTCGGCACCTCGCCGCGGCCCATCATGGGCGTGCGGCTGGTGATCCCGAAGTCCGTGCTCGCCCAGCTCCCGCGGGGCTGACTCGCCGGCCCGCGCGCCCGTTGCGCCCCGGCGAGGCGTCTGTTACAACTGCCCCAGCGGGCCGGTGGCGCGCAGCTGATGGCGGGTGAGCTGTCAATCCTGGTGGCGTTCGGGGGAGGGCTGTTCTCCTTCCTGTCGCCGTGCGTGCTGCCACTCTTTCCTTCGTACCTCTCCTTCATCACCGGGATGTCTATCGACCAGCTCCAGTCGGCGGCCGGGGACGCGCGGGGCCGCCGGTGGATCCTCGCCAACTCCCTGGCCTTCGTGGTTGGCTTCTCCATGGTCTTCGTCGGCATGGGAGCGTCTTTCAGCGCGCTCGGACAGCTCCTGTTCGACTACCGCGAGCGGATCCGCCTCGTGGGCGGGCTTCTCATCATTGTCTTCGGGCTCTACGTCGCCGGCATGCTCCCGCTCGGCTTCCTGGGGCGCTACCAGCAGCTCCAGCTCCGCTCCAAGCCGGCCGGCCTCATCGGGTCGTGGCTCGTCGGCGTGACGTTCGCGATCGGCTGGACGCCCTGCGTCGGCCCGATTCTCGGATCCATCCTCTCGCTGGCCGGGACGGCGGAGACGGTGTCGTCCGGAGTGGCGCTGCTCGTCGCGTATTCCGCCGGGCTCGCGCTGCCGTTCGTCCTCTCGTCGGTCGCCCTCGGGGCGTTCCTCGCGGCGTTCCGTCGGTTCCGCCCGTGGATTCCCGTCGTCGAGCGGACTGCGGGCGCCCTCCTCGTCGTCGTCGGCGTCCTGGTCGCCACCAACTACTTCATCGTCCTCAACTCGTACGCGCTGAGCCTCACGCCCCAGTGGCTCCTCAAGCGCCTGTAGGGCGCTCCGGCCTTCCCGGTCGCGACCGCCCGCGCGCCTGATCCGTGCGCGTCCGCGTGACCGTTCCGGCGAGCTCGGCCAACTTCGGGCCGGGGTTCGACGTCCTGGGGGTTGCGCTCGCCCTTCACAACGTCGCCGAGCTCGCCGAGGCCGACGGGCTCACGGTCCTGGTCGAGGGCGAGGGCGAGGCGAGTCTTCCCCGGGACGGGCGGAACGTCGTGGTGCGGGGTGCCCGGCTCGTCTACGAGGCCGCGGGCCAGCCTTTCCGGGGGCTGGCCGTCCGCCAGCGGAACCGCATCCCGCCCGGCCGGGGGCTCGGATCGAGCGGGAGCGCGTGGCTCGCCGGCATCCTCGGGGCCAACGCCCTCCTCGGGGATCCGCTCGGGCGGGACGCTGTGATGGACCTCGCGGTCGGGCAGGAGGGTCATCCGGACAACCTGGGCGCCTCTCTACACGGCGGCGTGACGGTGACCTGCTGGGATGCCGAGACGCGGGCCATCGTGTCGCTACCGGTGCCCGAAGAGGTCGAGTTCGCGGTGCTCGTCCCGGACTTCGAGGCCTCCACGGCGGCGGCTCGAGCGGCGCTGCCAGCGAGCTACCCGCGGCCGGACGCGGTCTACAACGTGGTGCGCGTGGCTCTCCTGGTGGCGGCGTGGACACAGGGTCGCTGGGACCTGGTCGGGCAGGCGATGAGCGATCGGCTGCACCAGCCATACCGTGGCCGCGCCATGTTCCCCTGGCTCGACGGGGTACTGGCCGCCGCACGCGGGGCGGGTGCGCTGGGCGCGGCCCTCTCGGGAGCGGGGCCGTCCGTCCTGGGTCTGGCGCTTACGGGCAGCGGCGACGGGGTCGCCGGGGCCATGACCGCGGCGCTGGCAAGCGCGGGCCACGTGGGGCGCGGACACGTCCTGCGCGCCGACATCCGAGGAGCGCAGGTCGAGCGGCTTCCCTGAGACACACCCGGGGGCGAGCCCAAATGAGAGGCGGCGCTTTTTGGAGTTGACGCCGGCAGACCCCCTTGCTATCGTCCCCGCAAATTCAGCAACCGGTCTTCAAGCGTGTCCTCTCTGCCTCGATCCTGGGTCCTCACACGCCGCTGAGCGAGCCGCTCGGATCCGTTCCCGCGTGTCCCCCCGTCCCCCGCGCGCCGGGTACCTCGATCCTTCCAGGGAGGTGAGACTGAGCCGCGACCGCCCCGGACACCCCTCCGCCCCGCGTAAGTCAAAGGAGACGCACGAACCATGAGCTTCCAGGACAAGATGCTGACGTGCCGTGACTGCGGCAAAGAGTTCATGTTCACCGCCGGTGAGCAGAGCTTCTATGCCGAGAAGGGATTCGAGCACGAACCAACCCGGTGCAAGACCTGCCGGACCACGCGGAAGGGCGGGGCAGGGGGTGGCGGATCGGCGGGCTCGGACACCGGGAACCGCGCGCTCCACCCCGCCGTGTGCTCGGAGTGCGGCAAGGAGACGCAGGTCCCGTTCCGGCCGACGGCGGGGAAGCCGGTCTACTGCCGTGATTGCTTCCAGAAGCGAGGCAGCGGGGGTGGCCGACCCGCGAGTCGGCGCAGCCCGGCCTACCGGGACTGAGTCGGTCCCTCCGGCGGCTCGCGCAGCGCGTCCACGATCACCACGACGAGCCCGGCGATTCCCAGCGTGATCCCGCCCGCGATGCCGGCGGGCAGTGGGCTCGGGAGGACCTTGCCCGAGAAGAACATGAGCCCGAGGCCGAAAGCGAGCATCCCGAACCCGAGACGCAGGCGCGGCGTCAGGACGGGCTCGGGCGTTTCCTCGGGGCGCATCGACACGTACTCTAGCACAGGGCGGACCGCTCCCCCGTCGGCCCCGCGGGCGGCAAGAGAGTGGTAAAAGGCTTGACTGCCCTAGTGCCGGGGGCTACCCTGAGCCTGGGCTACGGGGATCGGCCGGCCGTCCCCGCGCCGGTGTCGGCGTGACGATCAAAAGCGATCGCTGGATCAAGCGGATGGCCGTCGACAAGGGCATGATCGAGCCCTTCGAGGAACGGCAGTTTCGCACGGGCGTGATCTCCTACGGCCTGTCTTCCTACGGCTACGACATCCGGATCGCGGATTCCTTCAAGATCTTCACGAACGTCTTCAACACGGTCGTCGACCCCAAGGCGTTCGACTCGCGGTCCTTCGTGGACTTCCAGGGCGACATGTGCGTGATCCCGCCCAACTCGTTCGCGCTCGGCCGGTCGATCGAGTACTTCCGCATCCCGCGCAACGTGATGACGATCTGTGTCGGCAAGTCCACCTACGCGCGATGCGGCATCATCACGAACGTGACACCGTTCGAGCCGGAGTGGGAGGGGTTCGTGACTCTCGAGATCTCGAACACGACACCGCTCCCGGCCCGTATCTACGCGAACGAGGGCATTGCCCAGGTGATCTTCTTCGAGTCGGACGAGGTCTGCGCCGTCTCGTATGCGGACCGCCAGGGAAAGTACCAGGCGCAGCAGGGCATCGTGCTGCCCAAGGTGTAAGGGGGCGACATGGCCGAGCAACAGAAGAAGAAGGTCGAGCGGCCGAAGGGTGACGGGGACGGCGAGGGGGCGGCTGCGAACCCCGAGGTGTCCAAGAAGGGCAAGAAGATCAAGGAAGACCTCGACAAGCTCCTGGACGAGATCGACGACATCCTCGAGGAGAACGCCGAGGAGTTCGTGAAGAGCTACGTCCAGCGGGGCGGGCAGTAAGCTCGATGCCGATCTACGAGTACCGCTGCGCCGCCTGCGGTCGGTCGTTCGAGCGTCTCGTGCACTCACAACAGGCGGTCGCGTGCCCGGCCTGTGACAGCACGGACGTGACGCGTCTCCTGTCCCTGTTCGGGTTCAAGAGCGGGCAGGGGTTCGTGGCTTCGGCGAGCCCGGCGAGCGGCGGTGGTTGTGGGTGCGGCCGGGGCGGGTGCGGCTGCCACTGACGCACGGGACGTCGGGTGGACGCGAGCGAGCGGCGAGGGGCCGGCGGGCCCCTTTCGCGTTTCTGGTGGGCAGTCGAGGAGCGGCGGCGTGGAAACGATCCTGAAGGCCCCTGAGCCCTTCTCCCTCGAGATGAAGTATCGACTCGAGGCCGGCCGCGTCTTCATGTCCGGCGTCCAGGCCCTCGTGCGCCTCCCGCTCGACCAGCACCGCGCCGATCGCCGCCGTGGCCTCGACACGGCGACCCTCATCTCCGGGTACCGGGGATCGCCCCTCGGCGGGCTGGATCAGACGGTCGAGCGCCACCGAGCCCTCCTGAGCGAGCACCAGGTCGTCTTCATCTCGGGCGTGAACGAGGATCTCGGCGCCACCGCCGTGTTCGGCAGCCAGCTCGCTCACCTCTACGGGGGCGCGCGCCACGACGGTGTGCTCGGCATGTGGTATGGCAAGGCGCCCGGCGTCGACCGGAGCGGCGACATTCTCCGCCACGCGAACTTCGCGGGCATCGGACGGCACGGCGGCGTGCTGGCGCTGGCCGGCGACGATCCGCAGGCCAAGTCGTCCACCCTGCCCACCCATTCCGAGGTCGCCTTCTACGACTTCCAGATGCCGGTACTCTTCCCCGGCAGCGTCCAGGACATCCTCGACCTCGGGCGCCTCGGCTTCGAGCTGTCGCGCTACTCCGGGCTCTGGGTGGCCTTCAAGGTCGTGACCGACGTTGCCGATGCGGTGGGCACCGCAGAAGTCCATCCCGACCGGGTGAGGATCGCGGATCCGGGATTCGTCTACGAAGGGCGCCCGTGGGAGGTGCGCCAGATCCCGGGGCTCTTGCCGCCCTACACGCTCGACGCCGAGCGCGAGATCGTGTACGGACGCCTCGAGGCCGCCCGGGCGTTCGCCGCCGCCAACGGGCTCAACCGGATCACGGTGGAGACGCCCGGCGCGTGGCTCGGCATCGCGTCGGCGGGCAAGACCTACTACGACCTCCGGCAGGCGCTGGGCGACCTGGGTCTCGACGACGCGGCGCTTCGCCGTCACGGGATCCGGCTCCTCAAGCTCGGGATGCTCTACCCGCTGGAACGGGGGATCGTCCGGGAGTTCGCCCGCGGGCTCGAGGAGCTACTCGTGGTCGAGGAGAAGCGCGGCTTCCTCGAGTTGCTCCTCCGCGAGGCGCTCTACGAGCTACCCGACCGCCCCCGCATCGTGGGCAAGCGGGACGACGCCGGCCAGATCCTCGTTCCGGCGGACGGGGAGCTCGACGCCGACGTCGTGGCCCGGGTGGTCGCCCGTCGTCTCGAGCGCCGGATCGCTCTGGACTCCGTCCGGGCGCGCGTCGCGGTCATCGAGGCGGCGCGCGAGCGGCCGATCTCGCTCACCCTGGCCCGCCCGCCCTACTTCTGCTCCGGGTGCCCCCACAACCGGTCGACCGTGGTACCCGAGGGCTCGATGGCTGCCGGCGGGATCGGCTGTCACGGCCTGGCGATGAACATGGGGCGGAACGTCATCGGGATCACCCAGATGGGAGGCGAAGGCGTCCAGTGGGTGGGCCTCGCGCCGTTCGTCGACGTGCCGCACCTCTTCCAGCAGCTCGGCGACGGCACCCTGTTCCACTCGGGATCTCTCGCGATCCGCCAGGCGGTCGCGGCGGGTACCCGCGTGACCTTCAAGATCCTGTACAACTCCGCGGTCGCGATGACCGGCGGCCAGGACGCGGCGGGGGCGGTGCCCGTGCCGGCGCTCACCCGCCAGCTCGACGCCGAGGGCGTGGGGCGCATCCTGGTGCTCACCGACGAGCCGGAAAAGTATCCACAGGGCGCGCGCTGGGCGCCCGGCGTAGAGGTCTGGCACCGGGACCGCCTGGACGAGGCCCAGCGGATCCTTCGGGAGGCGCCCGGGGTCACGGCCCTGATCTACGACCAGCGCTGCGCCGCCGAGAAGCGGCGGCTCCGGAAGCGCGGCAAGCTTCCCGATCCCGCCATGCGCGTGGTCATCAACGAGCTCGTGTGCGAGGGATGCGGCGACTGCGGCGTCAAGTCGAACTGTCTGTCCGTCCAGCCGGTCGAGACGGAGTTCGGTCGCAAGACCCAGATCCACCAGTCGTCCTGCAACAAGGACTACTCGTGCCTCCGGGGTGACTGCCCCTCCTTCCTCACGGTGGTGCCGGCGGGGGGGCTGCGCCCCAGGCCCCGGAAGCGCTACGTCGTCGACCGGAGCCTGCCTGAGCCCGAGCTGCGCGTTCGGAGGACGGCGAGCCTCTTCCTGATGGGGATCGGGGGCACCGGCGTCGTGACCGTGAACCAGATCCTGGGGACCGCCGCACTCCTCGACGGCAAGCACGTCGCGGGCCTCGACCAGACCGGTCTCAGCCAAAAGGGCGGGCCGGTAGTCTCGCACCTTCGCATCGGCGAGACCGCGGCCGACATCGCCGGCAAGGTGGGCGTCGCCGAGGCCGACCTCTACCTGGGCTTCGACCTGCTCGTCGCGACCTCGGCGCCGAATCTCCTGCGCGCGCGGCCTGATCTCACGATCGCCGTCGTCTCGACCACCCAGGTGCCGACGGGCGCGATGGTGGCCTCGACCGACGTCGCGTTCCCCGACCCGGGCGGGCTCATCGCGTCGGTCAACCGGGTGACCCGGAAGGACGAGAACGTGTTCGTCGACGCCCTCGGCCTGGGCGAGTCCCTCTTCGGCGACCACATGGCCGCCAACATGATCCTGCTGGGCGCGGCCTACCAGGCGGGGGCGATCCCCGTGCGGGCCGCGGCGATCGAGGAGGCCATCGCGATCAACGGCGTCCAGGTCGAGATGAACGCCCAGGCGTTCCGCGTCGGCCGGCTTCTGGTCGCCGATCCCGGATGGGTGGGGACGATCGAGCGCGGCCGCGCGGGTGCCGTGGCCGTGCGGGGAGAGCTCGGGCTCGAGGCGTGCGCTCTGATCGACTCCCTGGGAGCGAGCGGCGAGCTGCGGCGGCTGCTCGAGATCCGGGTCCCTGAGCTGATCGCGTACCAGGACGGGGAGTACGCGCGCCGGTACGTCGACTTCGTCCGGACGGTCGCCGAGGCGGAGCGGACGGCTGTGCCTGGCGAGACTAAGCTCGCCGAGACGGTGGCGCGCCATCTCTACAAGCTGATGGCCTACAAGGACGAGTACGAGGTGGCGCGGCTCCACCTGCGGCCCGAGGTCCGCGCGTCGATCCAGGCGGAGATGGGCGAGGCCAAGGTGCGCTATGAGCTCCAGCCGCCGATCCTCCGGGCGCTGGGCATGAAGCGGAAGCTCTCGCTCGGCGCGTGGATCGAGGGCGTGTTCCGGCTGCTGGTCGCGCTGCGCCGTCTCCGGGGCACCGCGCTCGATCCGTTCGGCTTCGCACGGGTCCGCCGGGTCGAGCGGGCGCTCGTCGCCGAGTACCGGGGCATGGTGGAGCGCGCGCTCCGCGACCTCGGTCCCGAGCGCCACGAGCGCGCCGTGCGGATCGCGCGCCTCCCCGACATCGTGCGCGGCTACGAGGACGTCAAGCTGCGGAACGTCCGGCGCTTCCACGAAGAGGCACGGGCCCTCGGCGCCGAGGCCTGACGCGAGCACGTCGCGGCCCCATGGATCTTCGCCAGCTCGAGGTCTTCGCCGGGGTGTACGAGCTCCGGAGCTTCTCGCGGACCGCCTCCGCCCTCCGACTCACCCAGTCCACCGTGAGCGAGCACGTGCGGCTCCTCGAGGAGGAGCTGGGTACCCGACTGTTCGACCGCCTGAGCCGGGAGACCGTGCCGACGCGAGCCGGGGAGCTTCTCTACGGCTACGCACGGCAGATGCTCGGGCTCCGGACCGAGGCGCGGCAGGCGCTCGACCAGTTCCTCGGTCAGGTCACCGGCACGCTCCGCGTGGGCGCGAGCACCATCCCAGGCGAGTATGTCCTCCCGGCCGTCATCGGCCGGTTCCGCGAGCGACACCCGCGCGTGGCCATCACGCTGCAGATCTCGGACACGCGCGGGATCGTCCAGGCCGTGCTGGACGGCCAGGTCGAGGCGGGCATCGTGGGGGCCGACCCGGGCAACCGCGGGCTCGAGGCGCGGGCCCTCATGCCGGACGAGCTGGTCCTGACCGTCCCGCCGGGGCACCGGTGGATCGGCGGCCATGAGGCCACCCTCGACGAGCTCCGGGCCGAGCCTCTCATCGTGCGCGAGCCGGGATCGGGCTCCCGGCAGGCGCTCGAGCGTGCGCTGGAGGCGGCCGGGCGAAGCCTGGGAGAGATGCAGGTCATCGCCGAGATGGGCTCGACCAGCGCCATCAAGCAGGCCGTCAAGGCCGGCGTCGGGCTGTCCGTCATGTCGAGCCGGGCCGCCGAGGACGAGTGCCGCCACGGGCTCCTCGGCTGCGTGAAGCTCAAGGACTTGACGGTCACGCGTCACTTCTACGTGGTCACCCACGCGAGTCGGTCGCGCTCCCCGCTCTGTCGCACGTTCCTGGAGTTCCTGGGGAGCGAGAGCGGGAGCTAGATTTGCGGTGTCGTGGGGTCCATCACGACGGTGGATTCGGCCCGTCCGGTATCGCTCGTGTCCAGTCTTACCATTCCAGCAAGAGCGGCGGCAACACGGGGGGCGCTGACGAGGCCGCAGTTCGCGTGGTAGTCGACGCGATCGTGAAAGTCTCATTCGTCAGCTGCCTCGACCAGTTCGGGGGCACGGACGCCGATGGCAGGCGCACCGTCACTCGGCTGGCGTTCGACATCCGGCTTGCGCAAGATCGTGCACAACACGGTGTCGTTCGACATGGAGACTAGGCAAAGCGTTGCTCAGTTGATGGCGTAGCGTCGTGGTCGCTGCCGCCGACATCGATATTCCCCTGCGCCACAGGATCCGGCCGTGAAAGTGTCGTCGTGGAGACATCTTGACCGACACAAGCGATGGGTCGCGCTTTGTGCCTCTGGCTCATCCAGCGCGAGGGCATCCTTCTTGCACCCTCGCCAGCGCTAGCGAGCTCGAGGCGACCCCGGTGGTCGCGGATCGGAGGTCCGATGGCGATGCGGCGCCAACCCGCCTTCAACGTGTCGGCCGGGCGAGTGATGGCGGTAACCGATGCCCGGACGCCGCTGGCGAGGCACCAGGCTACCACCCTCTTGCCGGTGGTGCTGGTCGCCGACGACGATCCCGTACTCCTGGAGACCCTACGTGACGCCTTACAGGAAGGAAACTTTCGCGTGCTGTCGGCAGCGAATGGCCAGGAGGCGCTGGCGCTCGCTCAGGAGTGGGTCCCTGATCTCGTCGTGACGGACGTCGCCATGCCTCGGCTCGACGGCTTCGGATTCATTCGGGCGGTGCGCCGCTTGTACCCTACCGTTCCCATCATCGTCACGAGCGCCGACGCGCTCTACGCAAATCGTGCCACCGCGACGGTCGCCGCGGAGGTCGGGGCCAACGCCACCCTCGTGAAGCCGTTTGATCTGGTTGACCTGTGGGAGGCGATTCGGGCCGTGTTGCCGTAGTTCGAGCCGCGTGAGCCAAAGCGCCTCGGATGGTTCCTCGGCCTCGGCCGCGGGACCCGCGATCAGCGCCAGCGCGAAGGCGATCGCCCCGGCGCGCGCGATCCGATGTCTCACGCGTGACGCGCGGCCCCGGCCAGGGCCCGGGTCACTGGCCTGCGCGGCGCCGGGGGATGACGTCGGTGGCGACCCGCTCGAGGACCGAGAAGTGCTCCAGGCCCGGGGCGTCGACCAGGAACTCATTGACCCCGGCCTCGCCGTAGCGGCCCACCATTTCCTCGAAGGCGCCGACGCTCGACCAGGGGTCGGCGAGCCCTTGCTCCTTCATCTTGGACGCCCAGCCGTAGAACGATCGCCAGATCGTTCCCGGATCCCGGCCGATCGCCGCGCAGTGTTCGTCGAGGATCGCGTTGCGCTCGCGCATCTCACCCAGGGTGCCGAACGAGTTCCAGGCGTCGGCGTACTCCGCACAGATCCGGAGCATGCGCGACTTGTGGGCGCCGAGCGTCAGCGGAGGGCGCGGCCGCTGGATGGGGCTCGGGCGGACGTGGGCGCCCGTCAGCCGGTAGTACTTTCCGGCGAACGTGAGCTGGCCGTGGCGCAAGAGCCCGTCGACGATCTGGACGGCCTCGTGGAAGCGGCCGACCAGCTCCCCGGGCGGCGGGAGCGGGATGCCGAACTGCTCGTGCTCGGGAACGAACCACCCGGCACCGAGACCGAGCTCGAGCCGGCCATTGGAGACGTGGTCGACCGTCATCGCCTCGTGCGCGAGGAGCCCCGGATGGCGGAACGTGTTGCAGCTGACGAGGACCCCGATGCGAATGCGCGACGTGCGGGCCGCGAGCGCGGCGAGGAGGGTCCAGCCCTCGTAGTACGGCCCGGTCGGCCGGCTGGGCTGGTTGAAGTGGTCGCAATCCCACACGCTGTCGAAGCCGAGGCGCTCGAAGTGCTGCCAGCGCTCGACGAGCGTGGCGAACGGCAGGTTCTGGTCAGTGCACAGCCCGAAGCGCATCCCGCGGGGCATTGGCCGACCTCCAGAGCGAGGGTGACCGACGCGTCAGCGCGTCTCTGGCTTCCGAGTATGCGAGGCCAGGCGCGGAGGCGTCAATCCGGGCGTCGGTGCGGGGCTTCCTTCTCCTTGCGGAGGAAGTCGATGAGGCGCTGGGTCAGCTCGGGAGGGATGTCCTCGGCCTGGAGCGTGCGGGCGATGTTGACGGTGTCCCGGTAGGTATTCACGAAGCAAACGCACGAGGGACACAGGTCAAGGTGGATCTCGAGCGCCCTCGAGCGCTCCGGTGGGAGCTCTCCCGCTATGTAGTCCACGAGGAGCTCCACGCACTCGTCGCAGCGCGTCACGTGGGGGATGAGTTCCACGCCCGGTCGCTCTCCTCCGGTCCGGAGACGGCGATGTCTCGGACCGTCCGTCCTGATCCTAACATGGGCTCCCACGCGGCAAGCCCCTCCGGCGGGAACCGCCGGGACCTACCCGCTCTACTGATGAGACGGCTTCCGCTGGCCGATCGTTGCGGGGTCCGGGGCCCTGCGGGGGCCTGGACGGCCGCCGGGAGGCCTGGCGGGTTGGAGCGGTCCCCCGGCTCCGCTATCATGACCGCTCGAGGGGAGGCCGCCATGGCGCTGAAGAAGCTCGGCCACGTGGTCCTCAAGGTGCGCGATCTGGATCGCTCCGAGGCGTTCTACACGGGCGTCCTCGGACTCGTCGTGACCGGCCGGCTGCCGGGTCGAATGGTCTTCTTCTCGGTACCGGGGAACACTGACTCGCACGATCTCGGCCTCTGGAAGGTGGGGCCGGACGCAGCCCCCCAGGCGCCGGCGCAGGTGGGACTGTTCCACGTCGCCTGGCAGGTGGAGCGCGAGGAGGACCTCCAGGCCTTCCACGGCTCGCTCGCCGCCCGAGGGGTAGCCGTGCGCGCGACCATGGACCATGGTGCGAACCTGTCGGTGTACTTCGAGGATCCCGACGGCCACATGCTCGAGGTCACGTACGAGAAGCCCCGTGAGACGTGGCCCCCAGGCCGGAACCCGTTCGCCGGGCGCGAGCCCCTTCCATTCCAGGCCCCGCGGCGCTGAGACCGCGCGTCGCCGAGACCTGCATGGAGCCGGTTCTGGCCGGGCTCGCCCGCTTCGTGGCGGGGACCTCCGAGGGCGTCATCCCCGGCGCGGTGCGCGACCGCGCGGCCTTGGTCATTGCGGACACGATCGGCGCCATCCTTGGAGGGAGCCACGAGCCGGAGGTTCGACGGCTCCACGCTGGCGCAGACCGGGCCATGGGGGTGGCCACCGTTCTCGGGGAGGGCTTCGCCCTCGTCGAGCCATGGTGGGCGATCGTGGCCAACGGCCTCGCCGGCACGATGCTCGAGCTGGACGAGGGGAACCGGTTCGCGCGGGGTCATCCCGGGATCCACGTGCTGCCGGCCGCTCTGGCGGAGGCCGAGCGGCTCGGCCGGTCCGGCGGGGCCCTTCTCGCCGCGCTGGTGGTGGGCTACGACGTGGCGGCACGGCTGGGCGGCGGGGCGCCGGTCCGCCCGGGGATGCACATGCACGGCGTCCACGGAACCCTGGGTGCAGCGGCCGCCGTCGCCCGACTGCGGGAGCTGGACGAGGACGTCACCGCCCGGGCGCTCGGAGTGGCCGCGGGCCTCACGCTGGGGACGTCCTGGCGTACGGCGCTCGGCGGAGCGACCGTGCGGAACGCCTACGCGGGGGTGGCGGGCGCCAACGGCTGGCTCGCCGCCGACCTCGCGGTCGCCGGGATCACGCCGCTGCCCGACATGCTCACCGAGATCTTCGGCCGGATCAGCGGTTCCGGACTCGCCGCGCCCGCGGTCCTAGACGGGCTCGGCGAGCGCTTCGAGATCTCGCGCAACTATTTCAAGCGCCACGCCTGCTGCCGGTACAATCACCCCGCCGTCGACGCGATCGAGGAGCTCCTGGAGATGACCGCCATCGCGCCCGAGCGGATCGCGTCGATCCGCGTCGCGACCTCGGCCCTCGGCGCCACGATGAGCGACCAGGACCCGGTCGGGGCGCTCGGCGCAAAGTTCTCGATCCCGTACACCCTCGCCGTCCGGCTCGTCCTCGGAAAGTGGGGCGACTGCGGGGTGGAGGCCTTCCGAGAGCCCGCTCTGTCTGACCCCCGCGTGCGCGCTCTCGCCCGGCGGGTGGAGGTCGTGGAGGATCCCGCGCTGACCGCGCTCACCCCGCACGCACGGCCCGCTCGCGTCGAGATGCGCCTCGCGGACGGGCGGATGCTCGCCCGGCAGGTCGACCAGCCGCTCGGGGAGTTCGATCGCCCGTACTCGGAGAGCGCGCTCCGGGAGAAGTTCGTCGCGCTCGCCGGATCCGACCTCGGAGCCGGGGGCGCCGGATCGGCCTGGGAGCTCTGCCGGCGCGTCGGCGAGCTCAAGAGCGCCCGCGAGCTGACCGATGGTCTCCGGACGCTCGCGCTCTCCCATCACCCGCATTGACCCGCCCGCATTGACCCGCCCGCATTGATTCGCCCGCATTGATTCGCCCGCATTGATTCGGAGGAACGCGTGGACTTCAGCCTGACCGAGGAGCAGCAGCGCTACCAGGCGCTCGTCCGGGAGTTCGCGCAGCAGGAGGTGGCGCCGCACGTGCGCGACTACGACCGGGAGGAGCGCTACCCCGTGGAGATCGTCCGGAAGATGGCCCCTCTTGGGTTCCTGGGAGGCACGATCCCCGAGGCGTATGGCGGGCCCGGCATCGACCATCTCACCATGGCGCTCGGGATCGAGGAGATGTCGCGCGTCTGCATCCATATGGGATCCGCGATGGGACGCGCCGCGGGGCTGGTGGGCTCGGGCATCCTCCAGTTCGGGACCGAGGCGCAGAAGCAGCGCTATCTCGTCCCGCTCGCCCGTGGCGAGACCTTCGCTGGAACGGCCGTGACGGAGCCCCACTCGGGGACCGACGTCGCCGCCATGGAGACCACGGTGGTCCGCCGCGGCGACGAGTACGTGCTGAACGGCTCGAAGATCTGGATCTCCGGCGTCGGCCTGGCCGAGTGGTACCTCACCTTCGCGACGCTCGACCGCACGAAGGGCGCGCGCGGCGTCTGCGCCTTCGTCGTGGAGCGGGGGTTCCCGGGCTTCAGCGAGCGGCCGATCCGCCACAAGCTCGCCTTCCGGCCCGCCCAGGTGGGCGAGCTCGTGTTCGAGGATTGCCGGGTACCGGCGGAGAACCTGGTCGGCCGGGAAGGTGAAGGGCTCAAGGTCGCCCTCTGCGCGGTCGAGAACGGGCGTCTCTCCGTGGCGTGTCGCGCGGTCGGGCTGGCGCAGGGCTGTCTCGACGCGTCGGCGGCGTACGCGCGGCAGCGCGTCGTGCTCGGCCAGCCGATCGCCCGCTACCAGCTCGTGCAGGCGAAGATCGCCGACATGGTGCTCGGCATCGAGTCGGCCCGGTACCTCACCTATCGCCTGGCCTGGCTGAAGGGGCAGGGCGTGCGCCGCGCGCGGCGGGAATCGTCGATCGCCAAGCTGTACGCCTCGGAGATGGCGTTCCGGGCCGCGTCGGATGCGGTCCAGATCCACGGGGCGTACGGCGTGTCCGAGGAGTACGTGGTGGGCCGGTTCCTGCGGGACGCGAAGTTCCTCCAGGTCGTGGAGGGGGTGAACGACATCCACCGGGTCCTGGTGGGCGAGTACGCGCTCGGCCTTCGTGAGGATCCCCGGTAGCCGACCCGTGAAGCGTCGCGGCGCCGCGCGGGTCGAGCCTGTCAGCAAGTGGCCAGAAGTCGGGGCACGTACGCTCACGGTGCGGCTTCAATGGCCGGTCGCGCCTGATGCCCGACGTTAGCTGGACATGAACATGAGACTGCAGCCCGCATGGTTCCTCGTCTTGAGCTGTGCTCTCCTCACGGCGCCGCTCGCTGCCGAGACGCAGCCGGCGATCCCGAGGATCGGTGTGGTCGCAGGGGGCTTTCCCAACGAGGACCCGTGCCTGGAAGCGCTGCGACATGGACTCAACAACAACGTCAAGACTGCGAGGGCGCTCCGCCTCACGGTCCCGCAGTCGCTGCTGCTGCGGGCGGACAAGCTTATTCAGTGAAGGCGTCGGATGCCGGTCAGGGGAAACGGCAGACCGGCGAAGCGGGAGCCAGCTAGCCCCGCGCTCGAGAGGCGCGCCGCGCACTGCTCAGCGCGAGCGGTCAGGGTCTTGGCCGCGTTAGGTGCGGATCCGGACCGACGCGATGGTCCGGCGGAGGCCCTCGTCGAGCGTCACCCGTGGGGTCCAGCCGAGGACCCGTCGGGCACGGGAGGCGTCCAGAAGACTTCGGCGTTGCTCGCCGGGTCGCGCGGGCGCGTGCTGGGCATCGACCCCGCCGCCCGCTGCTGCCCGGAGGCGCTCGAAGAGCGTCACGACCGACGTCTCGACGCCGGTGCCGATGTTCACGGGCCCCGTCACGTCGACCCGTTCGAGCGCGAGCCGTGCGGCTTCGGCGACATCCCCCACGTAGACGTAGTCCCGGGTCTGGAGCCCGTCGCCGTTGATGACGCACGGCTCACCCCGGAGGAGGCGGTCCGTGAAGATGGCCACCACGCCAGCCTCGCCGTGCGGGTTCTGACGGGGCCCGTAGATGTTGGCGAGGCGCAGGACGATCCCACTGAGTCCGTAGAGCGCACCCCAGCAGGCGAGGTAGACCTCGGCCGTCACCTTCGACACGCCGTACGGGGAGATGGGCCGGGTGGGGTGGTCCTCGGGCGTCGGGATCACGTCCGTGTCGCCATAGCCGGCGCCGCCCGTCGACACGTAGACGACGCGCCGCACGCCGAACTGCCGACAGCCTTCGAGGACGTTGATCGAACCCAGGATGTTGATCTCGGCGTCCAGGCGCGGATCCGCGACGGAGCGGCTGACGGCGGCCTGGGCCGCGAGGTGGATCACGGCCTCGGGCGCTTCGGCCCGGAAGACGTCGTGGAGCGCTGGACTGCGAACGTCGGCGACGTGGAGGCGCGCCGCGAGGTTGACGTTCTCGCGTCGACCCGAGCTGAGGTCGTCCACGACGGCGGCCTCGTGCCCCGCCTCGATGCAGCGATCCACCACGTGGGAGCCGATGAAGCCCGCGCCGCCCGTCACGAGGACCTTCACGCCGACGCATTATGCGGTGGCGCTGCGCCTCGCGCAATGCAGGAGGCGGCGTGTGCGAGTACCCCGTGAAGCGTGAGCGACGCTTTGCCGCCGCCGGGTCTTGGGAAGGCCGCGGCTTCGGGCTAAGGTGTGCGCCATGACGGAGGCAGGCCCGAGCGTGACGGGGCGCGCGGCGGACCTCGGGCGCCTGTTCGCGCCGCGGGCGATCGCGCTGATCGGAGTGCCCAGCGACCTCTCGCGCCCGGGCGCGCGCCCGCTCCACTTCCTGCGGCGTCACGGCTATCCGGGCCGGATGTATCCGGTGAACCCCGGCCATCGCGTGATCGGGGACCTTCCCGCCTATCCGAGCGTCGACGCCTTGCCGGAAGCACCGGACGTCGCCTGGATCGGCCTGCCCGCCGCCCAGGCCGCCGACGCGATCCTCGCGTGCGGCCGCGCCCGCGTTCCCTTCGCGGTGGTCCTCGGCGCCGGCTTCGCCGAGACGGGGGAATCCGGAGCGGTGGAGCAGGCGCGCCTGGTGGAGAGCGCCCGGGGGGTGGGCGTGCGGCTCCTCGGGCCGAACACGGTGGGATTCGTCAACGCCTGGGACCGAGTGGCGCTCACCTTCTCGACGGTCGGCAAGCTCGACGCCCTCGTGCCGGGTCCGGTGGCGGTGCTCTCGCAGTCGGGCGGGCTCGGCGGCTGCCTCCTCGACCGCGCGGCCGACCGGGGCCTCGGCGTGGGTCTGTTCGTCTCGACGGGCAACGAGGCGGACCTCTCGCTCGCGGACTACCTCGACTGGCTCGTCGACGACGGCCGGGCCCGCGCCATCGCGTGCCTGGTCGAACAGGTGCGGCAGCCCGCCCGCGTCGCGGCCGCCGTCGAGCGGGCCGCGGCCCGCGGCATCGCGGTGGTCGCGCTGAAGCTCGGAGCCTCCTCGACCGGCTCCCGCGCCGCGCGCTCGCACACCGGCTCCCTCGCGGGCGGGCGCGAGCCATGGCGGGCCTGGACGCGGTCGGCGGGCCTCCTCGAGGTGACCGAGCTCGACCATCTCGTCGAGACGGCGGCGCACCTCGCGCGGGTGCCGACTCTCGACGGGCCGCGCATGGCGATGGCGACGTCGTCGGGCGGCGTCGCGGTGCTGCTCGCGGACGCGCTCGAGCCGCGGGGCTTCGCGTTCGCCCCGCTGGCGGGGGAGACGGTGCGGCGCATTGAGGCGCTGCTCCCGCCCTACGTCACCGTCGCCAACCCGCTCGACATCACGGCCGGGCTTCCGGACGAGACGTTCGGCGAGGTGCTCACCGCGGTCGCGCGGGACCCGGGGATCGACGTCGTCGTCGTGCCGCTGACGATGGCGACCGCGGGCGGGGGCGCGGCCCGGGCGGAGCACGTGATCAAGGCGGCGCGCGGGGCGACGAAACCCCTCGTGGTCTGCTGGCCCGGGGGACGGCTCGTCCGCAAGGGGTTCCGGGCGCTCGACGAGGCGCGCGTGCCGCTCTTCGCCACGGTGTCGAGCTGCGCCGCCGCGCTCGGCGCCGCGCTCGCCTTTCGCTCGGTCCGGACCCGGGTGCCCCGTCGCGTGCCTGAGGTGGCGACCGTCGTGGCGCCGGAGGGCGCGGGCGCGCTGCCCTGGGCGTCGGTCCGCGCGCTGCTGGACGGCGCCGGGCTCCGAATGGCGTCCGAGGTGATCGTTCGGGACGCCGACGAGGCCCGGGCGGCGGCGCCGCGTCTTCGCTATCCCGTGGCGGTCAAGGTGCTCGGCCCGCTTCACCGGACGGAGGTTGGCGGCGTGCGGCTCGGCGTCGCGACCCTCGAGGAGCTGGTCGCGGCGGTCCGGGCGCTCGGGCCGCTCGGCGAGGCCTGCCTGGTGCAGCCGATGGTCGAGGGGCTGGAGGTGCTGGTCGGCGCGGTGCGGGACCCGGAGCTGGGCACGTTCGTGATGGTGGCGCCGGGGGGCGTGCGGGCCGAGCTCTACGGGGAGCGTGCGATGGCGCCGGCCCCCTGCGACGAGGCTGCCGCCGAGCGGCTGATTGTCGAGTGCCGCGCGCTCGACGCGCTCCTGGGGGGGTACCGGGGCGGCCCACCCGGGGATCGTGCGGGCCTGGTGGACACGGTCATGCGAGCCGCCGCGCTGGCGGCGGGTCTCGGCGCGCGCCTCGCCGCCCTCGACCTCAACCCCGTGATCGTCGGATCCCTCGGAGCTGGCGCGACGATCGTGGACGCGCGGATCGTGCTCGATCCGTGAGATCGCGCCCGGGCTCGCGACCGCACGTTCGACGGCGTCGCGGCGAGCGATTCGACGCGCGGGGAGTCCATGGTGCCCTCGCGCCGCACAAAGCGGTTGCCCGCTTGACCGCCCGGCCTATAATGGGTCCCGTAGCAGGCGCTCGGAACCGATTCCATCGACCGGAGGACAGGGGATGGCCGGGGAACGGGTAGAGTCGTTCGTCAAGAGCTACGGGCAACTCGAGCGTGAGGTCCACAAGGTCATCGTCGGCCACGACGAGATCGTGGACCAGGTTCTCGTCGCGCTCTTCGCGGGCGGGCACGTCCTGCTCGAAGGAGTTCCGGGGCTGGGGAAGACTCTCCTCGTCCGGACCCTGGCCGGGTGCCTCGACCTCTCCTTCTCGCGCATCCAGTTCACGCCGGATCTGATGCCGGCCGACATCATCGGCACGAACATCATCGTCGAGGACGCGGACGGGCGGCGGCACTTCCAGTTCGAGCGGGGTCCCGTCTTCGCGCACATCCTCTTGGCCGACGAGGTCAACCGGGCCACGCCCAAGACGCAGTCCGCGCTCCTCGAGGCGATGCAGGAGAGCAGCGCGACGGTGGCGGGCGTCACCCACCGGCTTCCGCCCCCCTTCTTCGTGCTGGCGACCCAGAACCCGATCGAGATGGAGGGGACGTACCCCCTTCCGGAAGCGCAGCTCGACCGGTTCCTGTTCAAGCTCCGCGTGCGCTATCCCGCGCTCGAGCAGCTGAACGAGATCATCGATCGCACGACGACCTCGAACGATCCGTCCGTGGAACGGGTGATGACCGGCAGCGAGACGCTCGCCGCCCGGGAGCTCGTGCGGGAAGTGCCGATCGCGGCTCACGTTCGGCATTTCGCCGCCACGCTCGTGATGGCCACCCATCCCCAGTGGGAGGAGGCTCCGGACATCACGCGGCGCTACATCCGCTACGGGGCGAGCCCCCGGGCAGCCCAGGCGCTGGTCCTCGGGGCCAAGGTGCTCGCGCTCCGGGCCGGTCGCTTCGCCGTGAGCGTCGACGACATCAAGACGATCGCGCTTCCCGTGCTCCGCCACCGGGTCATCCTGAACTTCGAGGGCGAGGCCGAGGGGATCGAGGCCGATCGCCTACTGTCGGAGGTGCTCGAGGCCGTCGAGGCATCGTCTCGCGAGGGCAAGGAGGTGTTCCTCCGTTAGCCCGCTCCCCGAGGAGACGCTCATGGCACATGGCGCAGCGCTCGGCCTCACGATCACCCGCCTGACCCGGCTGATACGACAGCGCCGTGCGCTGTTCTACGGCGTGCGCGGCCTGGCGTGGGGGCTCTGCCTGGCGGTCGTGCCGGTGGCGCTCCGGGCCATGGTGGGGCCGTGGGCCCTGCCGCTGGCGGGCGGCCTGGCTGCCGGCGGGGCGCTGGTGGGCGTCCTGTACGGGATGCTCCTCAGAGTGCCTCCGGTGGACGCGCTGGGTCTGGCGGACCGCGCGTTCGGCCTGAAGGATCGGCTCGCGACCGCTCACGATCTCCTCGCGCGCCCGGACCGCGGCGCGCTGGCCGACGCGGCGATCGCGGACGCCGAGACGCACGCTGCCCAGATCACACTCGGGCGGGCGGTTGCGTGGCGCTGGCCTCGGGAGCTGAAGCTCCTTCCCGCTCCGGTGCTGGCGCTGGCCGTCCTGCCCTATCTGCCGCCGATCCCGATCCCCGACGTCTCCATGCCGTCGTTCACGCCGGCGACGGAGGAAGAGAAGAAGCCCGAGGCCGCCGGTCCGCAGCAGGCCATCGAGCGCCCCACGCAGAAGAAGAGCGAGAAGGTCGAGCGCGTGGAGATGCAGGACCGCGACTACCAGACGCGCCCCAACCCGGAGAGCCGGGAGCACACCAAGGGCGATCTGGCCGCGGCCTTCAAGGACACGAACGTCGCGACGAAGCGCCCGGACTTCTCGAGCTTCCTGAAGCAGGGCGACGACCGCATCCGGCTCCTCGAGCGGGTCGACAGCCTCCCCGACCTCCAGCGGGACTTCACGCAGAGCCAGTACAAGGTCATGTTCCGCAAGTCGCGCAGCCTCCTTTCGGGCATGGATCCCCGACAGATGACGCCGGAGAAGCTGCGTCAGCTGCTCGAGGAGATGAACCGGATGGGCCGGCGCCCCGGCAGCGGATCGGGCGGGGAAGGCGACTGGGGCCAAGAGATGATGGAGGGCGCCGAGGCGCTCGACCGGGGCCAGATGGACAAGGCCATGGACGCGATGGAGCGCGCGCTCCAGAAGATGCGGGCCCAGGACGAGCGGGACCGCGGGGGCAAGGGCCTCCAGGGTGGGAAGGACCGCGGGCGCGGTCGCGACGAGCGTGGCGGAGCGGGCCGTCCGGGCGAGGACGAACCCGACTTCGGCGAAGGCCAGGGATCGCTTCCCGGGAAGGGGACGAATCCCGGCTGGAAGGGCGATCCCACGAACCGGCTGGGCCAGAACCCCTTCGACATCGGTGTCGAGGGCGCCATGCGCAAGGGCCGGCGCGAGTCCTACGATACGAACATGCTGGGCAAGGGTGCCCAGAATCCCTCCCGCCTGCCATCGATGAGCGTCGTGACGCAGTACCGGAAGATGATGGAGGAGGCCCTGGCGAAGGAGGCGATCCCGCTCGACTACCGCAGTCAGGTGCGGGACTACTTCCAGGCGCTCGAGGAACGCTGACCACATGGCGCGCGCCGCCCGCCCGGCTTCCGCCGCCGCACCGGCCGCGGCTGCCGAGCGCTTCTTCTCGAACTCTTTCCTGATGCAGCTCGAGCGTCTTGGCTTCGTCTCCAAGCGCTCGCACGTGGGAGCGGTGAAGGGTGAGCGCAAGAGCCCGCGCCGGGGCTCGAGCGTCGAATTCGCCGACTACCGGCCGTACGAGGTCGGTGACGACCTGCGCTACGTCGACTGGAACGCGTTCGCCCGTCTCAACCGGCTCTATCTCAAGGTGTTCATCGACGAAGAGGATCTCTGCATCCACCTCATCCTCGACGCGAGCGGCTCCATGGACTACGGCACGCCGAACAAGTTCCGGTACGCCGTTCGCCTGGCCGCCGCGCTGGCGTTCATCGGGTTCGTGAACCTCGAGCGCGTGGGCGTGGCGGTGTTCCGGGACCGTGTTGCCGAGGGATGGCTCCCGACTCGAGGGCGGAACCAGTTTCTCCCGATCCAGGACTTCCTGGCCAATCTCACGCCCGGCGGAGGCACGGCGTTCAACGACGCCGTCCGGCAGTACGCGCAGCGCGCGAAGGATGCCGGAGTGGCGGTGGTGATCTCCGACTTCCTGGATCCGGCGGGCTACGCGTCGGGGTTGCGGGCGCTGATGGAGCGGCGCTTCGACATCCACGTACTCCACCTCCTGTCCCCGGACGAGCTGCGCCCGATGCTCGGGGGGGACCTGGAACTGGTGGATGCCGAGACCGGCGAGATGCGCGAGGTGTCGGTCGACGCCGAGGTGCTGCGAGGGTACGAGCGCCAGCTGGGGACGTTCATCTCGGGCATCGAGGGATTTTGCCGGGCGAACGAGCTGAACTACGTCCGCGTCGCCAGTGACATGCCCGTCGAGGACCTCCTGCTTCGGCGGCTGAAGGGGGGCCTGCTCCAGTGAGCTTCCTGCAGCCCTGGGCCTTCCTGCTGCTGGGGTTGGCGGTCCCGCTGCTCCTCCTGTACTTCCTCAAGGTCCGCCGCCAGCAGCGCCGCGTCTCCTCCGTCCTCCTGTGGTCCCCCGTGTTCCGGGACCAGCAGGCGTCGGCCCTCTTCCAGCGGCTGCAGCTCGATCCCTTGCTGCTGCTCCAGCTTCTGGCGCTCCTGCTCCTGTGCGCGGCGCTCGCCCGGCCCACCCTGACGCTCCAGGGGAAGGGCGCCGAGCGGCTGATCTTCGTGGTGGACACCTCGGCCTCCATGAAGGCGCGGGACGTCGGGTCGAGCCGCCTCCGCGAGGCCCAGCAGCAGGCGGCGAGCCTGATCGCCGAGGCGGGCCAGGGCGCCGAGCTGATGGTCATCGAGGCGGGCTCGCAGCCGACGATCCGGCTGCACTTCACCCGCGACCGCGACCGGGCGCGGCGGGCCGTCTTCGACCTCGAAGCGCGCGACCAGCCGAACCACCTGAGCGAGGCGATTCGCACGGCGCTGGCCCTCGTGCCCCCGGTTGACCCGCGGGTCCGCGTGCACGTGCTGACCGACGGCGCGTTCGACCCGGCACAGGTCCGGGAGTTCCCCGACCCGCGGGTCCGGTGGGTCACGGTCGGGGGCGGCGCCCGGAACGTCGGGATCACGCAGTTCGCTGTCCGGAAGGCCTACTACGGCGCGTTCGACTACCAGGCATTCCTGTCCGTCACCAACTTCTCCGATGAGCGCGTCTCATTCCCGCTTGCGCTGACGGTCGACGACCAGAAGATCAGCGAGCAGACGATCGCGCTGGATCCCCAGGTGAAGCGAAACGTCATCGTTCCCTTCACCCTCCAGACCGGGGCGGTCGTCAAGGCCGTTGCCGACGTCCGGGACGATCTCGACGCGGACAACACCGTCCACGCCGTGGTGCCGGAGCCGCGGAAGCTCCGCGTCCTCCTCGTGAGCCCCGGCAACCTGTTCCTGGAGAAGGCACTCCGCACCGACCCGCAGGTGATCCTCGAGACGAAGACTCCCGGCGAGTACTCCGGAGGCATGGGTACTTTCGACGTGGTCGTGCTCGACGGCACGTCGCCCGCGAAGATCGGCGCCGGCCGCTTCGTCCTCGTGAACTCGACCCCCGGCGACGTCCCGATCGAGTCCCTCGGCACGATGGAGCAGCCCGTCGTGCTCGACTGGGCTCGGAACCACCCCGTGATGCGGTTCGTCGACCTGTCGAAGGTGGCGGTCGAAGAGGCGCTCCGCGTGCGGCCGCTGGCGGCAGGGAAGACGCTGCTCGAATCCGTGGGCGGTCCCCTCATCTTCCTGCTGGAGGAGCCGCAGCGGAAGGCCGTGTTCGTCGGTTTCGACCTCTTCAAGACCGATCTCCCGCTGCGGGTCGCGTTCCCGCTGATCCTGGCGAACAGCCTGAGATGGCTCCAGCCCGTGGGTCTCGAGGGCTCGGATCTCATGGTCACCGCCGGGACACCCTTCCTCCTGTCCGTCGAGCACGGCGTCCAGGAGGGGACGGTGCGGGACCCGAGCGGCGCCACGCACCAAGCCGAGATCACGCGGGGCGCCCTGTCGTTCTCGCAGACGGACCGCGTGGGTCTGTACACGCTGACAACGGGCGGGAAGCGGGAAGTGCGGTTCGCGGTCAACCTTCTCGACGGCACCGAGTCGAACATCCGCCCCCAGCCTCTTCCGGTCTCGCCGCCGCCGACGGCGGGCGGGGTGGGGGACAGCTTCACGTACCAGCGCGACCTGTGGCCGTTCCTCCTGGGCCTGGCGATGCTGACGCTCGCGTTCGAGGGCTTCCTCTACTGGCGGCGCCAGACCGCGGGGCGCCTGTCGTGGCCCTTGCGCGCGTCGGACCGCTGGGCGCTGGCGAGCCGCGGGGTCGCGCTCCTGCTGCTCGCCTGGGGCCTCACCCAGCCCCAGTTCACCCGGTGGCTGGACCGGCAGAACGTCTTCTTCGTGCTGGACATGTCCGACAGCGTCAGCCTCGCCGCGCGGGAGACCGCCTATCGGTGGGCCACGGCGGCGCTCGAGGGCATGAAGGCCGGGGACCGGGCCGGGCTCATCACCTTCGCGGGAGACCCGCAGCTGGCGGAAGCGCTCCGGCCGACACCGACCTTCGCCCGTCCGCAGCCGACGGCGGGCGGGCGGATCACGAACCTCGCGCGAGCGATCCAGCTTGCCCAGGCCTCGCTTCCGCGTGGGGAGGCCAACCGGATCGTCCTCCTGTCGGACGGTCGCGAGAACGCCGGGAAGGCGGTGGTGGCCGCCCAGGCAGCCAAGGACGCCGGCATCCCGATCTACTACTCGCCGGTCGGTCTGACGTTCCCCCAGGAGATCGTCGTCGAGCAGCTGCTCCTGCCGAACGAGGTCAAGTTCGGCGAGCCGTTCTACGCGAAGGCTGTCGTCACCTCGGTCAAGGAAGCGAGCGGCCGGCTGTCACTCTACCGGAACGGTGAGTTCCTCGGTTCGCAGGTAGTGCGCCTCAACGCGGGGAAGAACGTCCTGACCTACCGCCAGTCGCTCGAGCAGGCCGGGGTGCACGTCTACCAGGCGCTGGTCGAGGTCGAGGGCGACGTCATCGAGGAGAACAACCGCGCCATCGGGATCACCGTGGTGCGCGGCAAGCCGCAGGTGCTCCTGGTCGACAAGGAGGAGTCGCAGGCGCAGAATCTGGCCAACGCTCTCCGGTCCCAGTACTTCGACGTGCGGCTCGTCGGCCCCGAGGGCCTGCCCTCGACGATGGCCGCGTTCGAGAAGTACGACGGAGTCATCCTGTCGAACGTGTCCTCGCTCAAGATGACGCGCCAGCAGATGACCCTCGTCCGCGACTACGTCCGGGATCAGGGTGGCGGCCTGATCATGATCGGCGGTGAGGAGAGCTTTGGGCTCGGCGGCTTCTACCGCACGCCCATCGAGGAGGCCCTGCCGGTCACCATGGAGGTGAAGCAGAAGGTCGAGATCCCGAGCCTTGCGGTCATGCTCGTGATCGACCGGTCCGGCTCCATGGCGATGGGCATGAAGGACAACGACAAGATCAACAAGCTCGAGGTCGCGAAGGAGTCCGCCCATCTGGTCGTCGACCTCCTCGACGAGCGGAACGAGGTCGGCGTCCTTTCGTTCGACACCGAGTTCGTGTGGCACGTGCCCATCCAGCCGGCGAAGAACAAGCAGGCGATCCACCGCGAGATCTCGGCGATCAAGGCCGGGGGCGGCACCGACGGCTACCCGGCGGTGCGCGAGGCGTACAAGGCCCTCTTCGACCGCGACGCGTTGCTCAAGCACGTCATCTTCCTGTCGGACGGGCAAATGACGCGCGGCGACTTCGCCGCCCTGATCCGTCGCATGGTCAAAGACAAGATCACGGTGTCCGGAGTCGCGATCGGCTCCGACGCCGACGTCCAGCTGATGAACGACGTCTCCAAGTGGGGGCGCGGGCGCTTCTACTTCACCGAGGAGACCAGCACGGTCCCGCGAATCTTCACGCTGGAGACCCAGCTCGCATCGAAAGCGTCGCTGATCGAGCAGCCGTTCAAGGCGATCGTGACGAGTCCGTCCCACGAGACGATCCAGGACATCGACTGGCCGAAGGCGCCCCCCCTCGGTGGCTATGTCGCGACCAGCATCAAGGGCACCGCCGACCAGGTCCTGATGACCCACCAGGAGGACCCGCTGCTGGCTGCCTGGCGCTACGGGCTCGGACGGTCGGTGGCCTTCACTGCCGACGCCCGGGCGAAGTGGGGTATTCTCTGGCTCCGGTGGGGCGCGTACAACAAGTTCTGGGCGCAGGTGGTCCGCTGGACGCTGCGCGCGAACACGCGCAGCGACACCACCGTCAGCGTGGACCGGCGGGACGGCCAGGCGGTCGTCACCGTCGACGGGATCGATCCGAAGGGAGAGTTCATCAACTTCCTGGACGGTCAGCTCGGGGTGGTCAATCCTGACAAGCGGCAGTCCGTGGTCGAGCTCGAGCAGGTCGCACCCGGGCGGTACCGCGGCACCTTCGGGGCGCGGGACGAGGGCGTGTACCTGGCCGGCCTGACGACCCGTCGGGAGCAGCAGAGCTTCGGCTCGCAGATCGTCGGCACCGTCGTGCCTTACGCGCAGGAGTATCGCGAGCTGGGGGCCAACGAGGGTTTCCTGCGGGAGGTGAGCGAGCTGACCGGTGGTGGTCCGTTGAGTGACGCCAAAGAGGTCTTCACCCTGAACCGGCGTCGCTCCCGGATCCCGACCGACCTGTGGCCGTGGCTGGTGGGCCTCGTGACCGTGGCGCTGGTGCCGGAGATCGCGATGCGCCGGGTCGGCCCAGCTCTCGCGCGGCTCGCGTGGTGGAGGACAAGGAGGTAGCCACGATGGCAAGACGCACCGGACGCCGGGTCCATCGAATGCGGGGGCCGATGCTGGGGCTGCTCGCGGCGTGCTCCCTCTGGGCGGCACTCGGGGGGACGGCGTGGGCGAAGCCCAGGCCCGTGCTGATCTTGCCGTACCAGTCGACCGAGACGGACGCCTGGTTCGGCGAGGCCATCGCCGAGACGCTCTTCGTGGCGTCCCAGGGCACACCCGCGCTCCTGCCCATCGACCGGAGCCGGGCCGGGCAGGCGGCTCGCGGGACCGCTGCGGAGAGCGCCACCGATCGGAGCCCCCTTGCCCTCGGGCGCGCTGTCAAGGCCGAGATCGTCTTCCTCGGCGACTACCAGCGGACGGCGAGTGACGGCATCACGATCACGCCCCGGCTGATCGACGTGAAGACGGGGCAGAGCCAGACGCTCGATCCGGTCCGGGGCCCGAGCGACAAGCTCATCGAGACGCAGGCCACGCTGATCCAGTCGTATGCGAAGGCGCTCAACCTCGGACTGAAAGCGGACGAGGTCGACCGCCTGGTGGCGGCGGCCAAGCCCACGACGAACCTCACGGCGTTCGAGGCCTTCGCCAAGGGGCGCCGCTCGGCCCTTTCCGGGACCCAGGAGGGGAACGAAGGCGCCGCGGAGCTCCTGGCACGAGCGGTCGAGGTCGACCCAACCTTCGCTCTGGCACACTACCAGCTGGGCTCCGTGCACCTCGTCCTCGGGAACCGCTGGAAGGCGGCGGCGCAGTTCCGGGCCGCGACCCAGGTGGATGCCGGGATCCCGGAGCCGTACAAGGCGCTCGGGGACCTGTTCATGTCTAGCCCGCGGCGGCTCTTCGACCAGGCGATCGAGGCCTACCAGCGTGCGATCACGATCAGGCCGCACTACGCGGACGCGCACGTGGGCCTCGGGGACGCCAAGGCCGCGAAGGGCGAGCATGAGGCCGCCATCGCCCACTACCAGAAGGCCCTTTCGCTCGATCCCCT
The DNA here is from genome assembly GCA_963805625.1 of uncultured Candidatus Rokubacteria bacterium. Taxonomy (GTDB): domain Bacteria; phylum Methylomirabilota; class Methylomirabilia; order Rokubacteriales; family DASRDR01; genus DASRDR01. The sequence continues at coordinate 455,517 of CAWDVE010000013.1, read as the reverse complement.
GAATGCCCGGGTGCAGTTCGCCCTGGGCAAGATCTACTACACCGAGAAGGGGCTCTACTACGAGGCGGTGAGCGCCTACAAGAAGGCGATCGAGCTGGACCAGTATTTTCTCGAGGCTCGCATGGGACTCGGCGAGATCTACGAGGAGAAGGGTCTCTACAAGGACGCCGTCGCCGAGTACAAGAAGGTGATCGAGGTCGAGGCGAAACACACGGCGGCGCACTACAACCTTGCCCTCGCCTACGAGAAGCTGGACCCGCGCGAGGCCATCGCGCAATGGGATCGGTACATCGGGATCGCGTCCACGGTCGCCACGGAGAAGGAGTGGGTGGACGTCGCCCGGCAGCACCTCAAGAAGCTTCGCGACAAGTATCCCCAGTGAGACGCGCGGCGGAGGGCTCCGGCCCTCCGCTCTTGGGACGAGCTGAGCTGCCGGCGGGGACTCCCGCCGGCCAGCTTTGCTTCCGGCCCAGGTAGGTTAGGCGTCCAGGCCGAGCAGCTCGACGAGCCGGGGCCGGTTGAAGCCCAGCACCACCTCGTCGTCGATCACCGTCACTGGCACGGCCAGCTGACCGGTACGCCGGATCAGCTCATCCCGGCCCTCCAAGTCCTCCGCCACGTTCACTTCCCGATACGTCACGCCCTTGGACGAAAGAAACTCTTTCGTCTGCTTGCAGGGGCGTCAGGTGGGCGAACTATATACCGTTACGGACCTTTCGCTCACGTTCCAGGGGCCCTCGATTGCGACGTTTTCGCCAAGTGAGACGGATTTACGATGGTCTGCGACGAATCCAGAGGCCTCGCATCCCTCGGCCGGATGGACCGGAAGACCGACGGCCAGTCCCGGCCGATGTCGTCGTCCGGGCGGTTGGTGATCTCCCGTTGGCCGCCCGGGAAGAGGTGGATGTAGTAGCCCATCGCCCTTTGGATGTTCCGATGACGCAGCTGGCTTCTGAGGTACGTCAGGAGGGCGTCCCGGTCGCGTCCGGCCTCGATGACCTTGGCAATTTGGAGGCTCGCATAGAGTATTGGCGGAGGGCCTGGGGGGCACTCGCGGAGGCTCCCGCCCGGCCTGCCAGTCAACCGCGCCTGTGTCAGGAGACGGGGCCACACCTGGTAGATCGCCGGAGGTTCGAGCGGGCGCGGTCGCCCCGGTCTAGAAGGCGCTCTCAAGTCTCGGGACAAAGCCGGTGACGAGTGCCAGCCCGCTTTACAAGTCTTCAGAAAGTCTACTGAAACCTGAGATGGACATGGCCCGGTATGCATCCCAACCAAACGTAGCTGTCGCGCGAGAAGTGCGTGCGGCTGCAGTGCTCGTCGCCATCCTCAAGGCTGAAACACGGGTTCGCATTTCGTTGCAGACCCCCAGGCTCCGGGACCAAGATGCACCCGGGCTTTTCAGTTCTGTGACCGGGAGGGGTCTATCGGCCACCATTGGACGTCATCGCCATGAATCCGGGGAGTTCCGGGCCGTCTCGCGACGGCATTCTGGCCGATGACAACCGCGCCGGAGCCACCCCGTGGTTGTCCCGCTCCCACAATTTTCCCACGAGTGAGCGCTCGGCCCGTACGACATGAGGCCTCCGGCCTCCACCGCTGCCCTCTGCGCGTGCATCGACGGCCTGCCTTGGGGCCGGGTGCGTCGGCACCCCCCGGAGCGGCAACCTCACGCCTGATGATCAAATTCGCCGTGCCAGATGAGGGCCTCACAAAAGAGGAAGCCAAACGCGACTGCGATGAGCGCGAGGGTAATCATGAAGAGCACGGCAACTGCCGTTTCATGCTGCCACTTCATGACAGCCCCGGCGAACGCGAGGATCATGAGAGACGCCGTGACCAAGCCGCTGCCCACCAAGCATGTGAGCGCGCGGTCCATCAGCTTCGCGCAGCGCTTGAGCCTTGGAATATCCGCCTTGAGATGAGCACGGGCTCGATCGGTATCCTCGATGGTATTCAGGATGCGGATACGTGTGACGATGCTCGTCATCTTGCCTACCACCAATGAGCTGAACGCACCGACCGCCGCCAGAAGAAAGGCCGGCGCCATGGACAGCGCTATCACGTGCGAGATCTCACGGAGCGAGAGCTGAGCCAACATCGAGTCGTCTCCTTCCTCCTTGCCGGGGCATGAACATGGTGAACCGAAGTGAGCGAACCGAGCACTGAACGACTCGCCGCCCAACGCCGCGAGGACTGAATCTACTGCGCAGCTCCCGCTCCCCACAAGGGGAACGGAATCCACGGAAGCGGGTCAACTCGAATTGGGGGTTTCATCCGGAAAGGCGCCCTTTGGTATTGGAATCAAGATAGAAGGGCGCATCCTGCCAGGTCACCGTCTCACTGGAGAATATTGATCGCGCGTGCGGCGACGAGGAGGATCGTCACGAGCGAGATCATGCTCTGAAGCATCATCAGCATCTTGGCGCGAGACGTCAGCGGCAGCGCATCGGTGGCGCTGAATGCCGTCGCCGTCGAGTATCCCAGGAACAGGTAGTCTACGTACGTGGGCTGCCAACCGGGCAGCACGTCCTCGGGTACTCCCGTTTGCGGAAAGAGCCAGTCCGGCTTCTGACTCAGATTACTCGCCCGAGCGTGCGGCCCGCCTCGATCGAGTTGCCAGTACAGCAACGAGAACGCGAGCACGTTCTGCGCCCACACCCCAATGGATGACGCCAGTAGCACGAGCCCGCTGACCTCCTTCGAGTCGTACACCATCTCGCCGATCAATCGCCCCAGGGCCACCAGGGTCGCGACCTGAACGGTCGCGAAAAAGAGAAATGTCATCGTCCGCTCGACACGTGGCCACGGCGCTCTGGCCGTGGTCAGTGCGACGCCGACCATCGGGACGAGCAAAGCAATCGTGACGGTGTAGTGAAACCAGGCCGGCAACACCCGGAGGCGGGGGTGCAGCGATTGGAGCAAGACGGTCACCCCGAGGATCACGAGGGCAGGGGGCCAGCGCGGTTCGATGCGCGGCGCCTGGGCGGGGTCGTTCATGCTCGCCGAGAATACCTTATTTTCCGCCTGTACCCTCCATGCGGAATCTTGCGCTCCGGCTGCTGCAGCGACGGCGAGTAGCCCCTCCGTCGCTAGTTTTCCGCGTCCGGTTCAGTCCCAGGGTGGCTGGACTCTAGCGCGCGGCAGGCCGGCCAGAGTGGGCCGGGCGCGCTGGGTGAGAACCGGCCCCCGCGGGTCGGTGGGCAGACCGGGATGGCGGCGGGGGGTGGTCGCCGGGATTGACGGAACCTAGGAATCGAAGGCGCGATATTGCCGTCAAAACAACTGTAGAGGAGGCTAAGAACGTGAGGAAATTGACGGCGATCGCGCTCGCGGCCCTGCTTCTCGTGCCGCTCCTCGCGGGCCCTGCTCAGGCTCAGCGGGGTGGGGGGCACGGTGGATTTCGTGGTGGCGGCGGTGGTGCTTGGCATGGTGGAGGTGGGGGCTGGCATGGTGGGCACGGGGGTGGTTGGGGCTGGGGCTGGGGGGGCTTCGCCCTCGGGTTGGGGATCGGTACCCTCGCTACGGCCCCCTACTGGTATCCCCCGGCCTACGCGTACCCTGCGTATCCCTACGCGTACCCTACCTACCCATACCCGGCCTACAGCTATCCCGCATACTCGTACCCGGCATACTCACCCCCCGCCTACACCCCGCCGCCTGACCCCGGGACAGGAGGCCAGGTGAATCCGTCAACCAGCCTGAGCTACGGCAGCCCGCCGGCGGGGCCGCCGCAGCCGCCTGCCCAGGGGTCGGCCCCGACCGGCGGTCAGAACTGTGAGACCGTGACCGTCCAGGGCCACTACGAGACCCGGACGGTCCAGAACGGGCAGCGCGCCACGGTGTGGATTCCCGCCTACAGCCAGCAAATCTGTCAGTAAGCCATGGGGTGACGAACGCCAGGAGCAGGGGCGAGGGCCACGGCCACCCGTGGCCCTCCGCTCGGACGGGACCGCTACCGCGAGCAGCCGATCTAACGAGTACGCGGGATACCAGATTCCATTCCCCATGCCGTGGACACCGCGGCACACTTGATCATTAGGAAGATGCCGAGACTCATAGCCGAATGGTCCGGCTTCCGATCGAGATCGTCAGCAAAGTGCAGGGAAGCTTCGGACGCGAGGGATTCCGGCTGGTTGATGGCAAGATACATGACCTGGCTGTCAGACCCAGCGATGTCTGTCAAAGTACCAGTAGGGCCGGAACCGTGCGACTTCAGAGTGGAACGAAGTGGGAAGGGTAACACGTTCCTAGATCCAAGTGATTCATGAACAGGGAGATGTGAGGTATGCCGATCCGGGAGGGCGACCGTGTGGAGCTGGTCGTCGAGGGTGCCTGGTTCGAGAAGTTTTCATGGAGCCGCCAAGTCTTGGATCCTGAGTTGAATCAGCCTCGCGGAGCGCCCGCTTTCGCCATCGCCTGCACCGTGGTGAACTTCGGCCACCTGGCGGGCATAGTGGCGAGGACCGATGGTAGCTGGGACGGTACGGGCAGCAAGCACGAGGGGTTCGAGATTCTCGTCCCGTGGTCGTATGTGGTCGCGATTCTGGAAATCGGTGCGGAGGGCGGAGGCGCCAGGCGCATCGGATTCCTCTAGAATGTGAAGGTTCTTGGAAGCGAGTGATCCGGGGAGATCGGGAGAGTAGCAATGCTTACTGGATCAGCACTATCACGAGTGGCGCAGAGGGATCTGGCCTGCAAGCTGATCTCGGAGAGTACAGGGCCCACTATGCAGGACGGCGAAGTGGACGCCGCGCGGAAGGCTCTGGGAGATCCTTGAGGACCAGCGCAAGTCGATCCCCTGAAGCTGCTTGCCGTGTCCATGATAAGGTTAACCTATTATGGCAACGCAGAAGCAGATCGAGGCTACGTACGATTACATGGATGACATCTTCCGTCTGAGCCTCGGAGATCATGCCGATATCAGCGGCGCCATGTATGGCGGTGACTTTACCCTGACGCTCGAACAGGCGCAGAAGAAGAAGCATGATTTCATTCTTGACAGCCTTCACGTCAAGAGAGGGGACCGGGTTCTTGAGGTCGGCTGCGGCTGGGGACCGATTCTAAACGCCATACGAGAGCGGGGCGCGGTCGGGCTTGGGCTTACGTTGTCTCCGGCGCAGGCCGCGGCATGTCGAGCCGACGGGCTGAACGCCATCTTGAAGGATTTCAGGGAGCTGGACTCGAACGAAGGCGTCTTTGACGCGGTCGTGGCCGTGGGTCCACTCGAGCACTTCTGCAGCATTGAAGAGTTCGAGGCGGGCAAGCAGGATCAGATTTACGATGGCTTTTTCGCGAAATGTTCCCAGATGTTGAAACCCGGCGGACGCTTGTATGTCCAGACCATGCTCTGGGGCAAACGCGTCCCAAGGCCTGAAGAGTGTGACGTGAACGCGCAAAAACTGTCGGACAATTGGGTGATGGGGCACTTGGAGAAGTATTATCCCGGCAGTTGGCTGCCCAGCGGCCTTGAGCAGCTGCAGAAGTGCGCCGATCCTTATTTTACTTTCATATCCGCGAACAACGGACGGCTGGACTATATCCAGACGCTCAAAGAGTGGGGGAGAAAGAGCCTCGAGTTCAGTTTCAGAAAACTTTGGCTCGTGCTGAAGCTGCTGCCCAAGTATATCTTCGACAAGAACTTCCGGTATCAGATCGTCTCCTTCTGGTACTCATGCAATCAGCTGGTCTTTGAGCGTGAGATCTTCACTCATCAGCGGACGGTATTCGAGAGGAAATGATGTGGGTTATTGACGCGCTCGGTGCTTTTCACTCGAGCCAGTCGTAGCTATAGAAGCCGCCGCGGCCGTACCCCTAGCTGCGCGAGCCAGGGCCATCCTCAAGGCTGAAACACGGGTTCGAGCCACCACCCGCCGTTTCCTTGCGCTTTCTGGCGAGGAACCGTAGAGCTCGGAGCACTTGGCCAGCGGGGCGGGAGCGCCCTCGGAGTATTTCTCGAGATAGGCCTCGTGCATCGCCGGGTGACCTACGCCGACGATGTCCGCCGGGTCCTGACCGGAACTCACGCCGGCGCCTCCGGGGGCCGTCTGGGCGCCTGACCCGAACCCCCGCCGGTGTCGGGCGCGACCCAGGCCGGGCGGTGCCTGCCTATCCCTTCACGGCCCCGGCGGTGAGCCCGGACACGTAGTTGCTTGACGAAGAACGAGTACAGGATGGCGATCGGGACCGAGCCGAGCACCGCGGAGGCCATCAGCGATCCCCAGAACAGGGTGTCCGCCTTGACCAGGTCGCTGACCGTCCCGACCGAAATGATCTTCATCGAGCCGCACGACATGAAGATGAGCGCGTAGAGGAACTCGTTCCACGACCGGGTGAAGCAGAAGATGCCGGCCGTGCACCAGGCGCCAGGGATCTCGCGAGGTTCCCGGGTCGCTGCTGATCCACCTCACGATCGCGGTCAAGCTCCGGTCGTGGCGGCCCACGACCTACAGGCCTGTCCTGGACCCGAGGTGAGGCCCATGCCTCAGAAGAATGAGGCTCTTGGCTCATGGACCCTACGCGCGGGCCGATCCACTCTTTCCTCAAGCGACCCGTGAGGTCTTTTGACTCCGGTGATTCTCAGTCGCGAGAGTCAGTATGGCCTGGAGGGGTTGATCGTGTTGGCCAGACAGCCCCGGGGCACGGTCATGCTTCTTCGCCAGATCGCTCAGGCGGGCCAGTTGCCCGCCGGCTTTCTGGCCCGCACGCTCCAGAAGCTCCGGCGTCACCGCCTGGTCTCGTCCCACCGCGGCGCCGTTCGCGGCTATGCGCTGGCGCGACCGGCCCAGGAGATCCGGCTGAGGGAGATCTTCGAGGCCATCGAGGGGCCCGTGGTCCTCCGGCGGTGCATCTTCCCGCCCCGCCGTGCGGGCGACCCCCATCCCTGCCGACTGCAGAGCGAGTGGGCCCGGGTCAGCGCGACGCTCCAGGCGATGATGGACGAGACCACTCTCGCCCAGGTCGCCGCGCGCGGACCGACGTGAGGCTGATGCGGACGGGAGACCGGGCATGCACGAATTGTCGGTCTGCGAGGGGATCATCGAGGTGGCGACGAACGCCCTGGCCCGCCTCGCGGGGCCGCGCCCTCCCGTATCGTGTGTCACGGTCAGGATCGGGCGGCTCACCTCCGTCGTCCCGGATTGCCTCCGCCATTACTTCGACCTGCTGACTCCGGGGACCGCGCTCGACGGGGCGGTCCTCGTGATAGAACACATCCCTGTCCGGGCCACCTGCGCCGACTGCGCCGCGGGCTTCGAGATCGAAGTGCTGTCCTTCAGCTGTCCCCGCTGCGGCTCCGGGCTCGTCGAGCTGATCTCGGGGCGTGAGCTGGAGGTCATCAGCCTCGAGACGAGCGAGGAGGTGCCCTGTGCAGGTTAGCGTGCTCCGGAGCGTGCTGGACACCAACGAGCTGATCGCGCGGGAGAACCGGCGGGAGTTCGATGCCCACGGCTCGTTCGTCGTCAACCTGATGTCCGCTCCGGGCAGTGGCAAGACGGCGATCCTCGAGCGTACCCTCCGGGCGCTGAGGGGCCGAATGCGGGCCGCGGTGATCGAGGGCGATGTGCAGGGAACGCTCGACGCCGACCGCCTCGCGCCGCTGGGCGTGCCGGTGGTCCAGATCAACACGGATCCGCACTTCGGCGGGGAATGCCATCTGGACGCCCGGATGATCCGGAACGCGCTCCCCGCCTTGGCCCTCGACGGTGTGGACGTGGTCTTCATCGAGAATGTCGGCAATCTGGTCTGCCCGGCCGAGTTCCAGGTTGGCGAGGACAAGAAGGTCATGGTGCTGAGCGTGACGGAGGGCGAGGACAAGCCGCTCAAGTATCCGCTGATGTTCCGCGTCTCACAGCTGCTCCTGCTGAACAAGACGGATCTCCTGGAGCACCTGGATTTCGACCTGGCCCGCTTCAGGGCCAACGTCGCGCGCGTCAATCCGGCCCTGCCGGTGCTCGAGCTGTCGGCCAGGACCGGGCAGGGGATCGAGGCGTGGGTGGATTGGCTCCGGCGGGAAGTCGCGGCCGCCGCAACGGGGAGGGCGTCATGTGGGGCGACCTGAACGGCTCCATCGTTCCGAAGACCGCGACGCCCCGGGGCTGGGGAGGGCGGCCGCCCACGCGCTGGGCGGAGCGGGGGGTCCCGCGGCGGAGCTTCGTCAAGTTCTGCGCCGCCATGACGGCCGTCCTGGCGCTGCCTGACCGCTACCTGCCGCGGGTCGCCGCGGCGCTCGAGCAGGTCCGTCGTCCGGCGCTGGTGTGGCTCGAGTTCCAGGATTGCGCCGGGTGCACCGAGTCCTTCCTCCGCGCGAGCCGCCCCTCGGTGGGCGACATCGCGTTGGACATCCTCTCGGTCAACTACCACGAGACCATCATGGCGCCGTCGGGGAAGGCGGCGGAGAAGTCACTGATGGACACGGTGAGGAGCGAGAAGGGGAAGTATCTGGTGGTGGTCGAGGGCTCGATCCCCACCGGGGACGGCGGGATCTACTGCACAATCGGCGGCCGGACGGCGCTCGACATCGCCAAGGAGGTGTGCGGCAGCGCCGCCGCGACCATCACGGTGGGCGCCTGCGCCTTCTACGGGGGCTGGCCGTCGGCCAAACCCAATCCCACCGGGGCCGTCGGCGTCCAGGACGCGGTGCCGGGCCTCACCCTGATCAACCTGCCCGGCTGCCCGCCCAATGCCGTCAACATCACCGCGACCATCGTCCACTTCCTCACGTTCGGCGCGCTGCCGGCGACCGATCAGCAGGGCCGGCCACTGTTCGCCTACGGCGAGCGCATCCACGATCAGTGCGAGCGGCGCGCCCACTTCGATGCCGGCCAGTTCGTGGAGGAGTGGGGCGACGAGGGCCACCGCAAAGGCTGGTGCCTGTACAAGATGGGCTGCAAGGGGCCCGAGACCTATCACAACTGCCCCGTGGTCCGCTGGAACGACGGGACGAGCTGGCCGGTGGGGGCCGGGCACGGCTGCGTCGGCTGCTCCGAGCGGGATTTCTGGGACACCATGACGCCGTTCTACCGGCGCCTGCCGCCACTGCCCGGTGCCGGCGTGCAGACCACGGTGGACCGCATTGGCGGCTGGATCGTGGGCGGCACCGCAGCGGCTTTTGCCGCCCACGGCGTCGTCAGTACCATCCGCGCCAAGACCCGGCCGAAGGAACAGGGACAGCAATCGAAAGAGGAGGCCACGTGATGCCGAAGATCGCGATCGACCCCATCACCAGGATCGAGGGGCACCTCCGGATCGAGGCGCAGGTGGAGGGTGGCAAGGTCGCGGAGGCCTGGAGCTCGAGCACGATGTTCCGTGGCATGGAGCTGGTGCTCAAGGGGCGGGACCCGCGCGACGCCTGGCTCTTCGCCCAGCGCATCTGAGGCGTCTGAACGACGGTTCACGCCGCCTGCGCCGTGCGCGCAGTGGAAGACGCTCTCGGTATCAAGATCCCGGATAATGCCCGGATCATCCGCAACCTGATCGCGGGGATCCAGTACGTCCAGGACCACGTGATCCACTTCTATCACCTGCACGCCCTGGACTGGGTGGACATCACGGGCGCGCTCAAGGCCGACCCCGGTGAGACCTCCAAGCTCGCCCAGTCCCTCTCGCCCTGGCCCAAGTCGAGCACAACCTACTTCAAGACCGTCCAGGATCGCCTGAAGAAGTTCGTGGAGTCTGGGCAGCTCGGCCTCTTCGCCAACGGCTACTGGGGCCACCCCGCCTACAAGCTGCCGCCGGCGGCCAACCTCATGGCGGTGGCGCACTATCTCGAGGCCCTGGACTGGCAGCGCGAGGTGATCAAGATCCACGCGATCCTCGGGTCCAAGAACCCGCACCCGCAGACCTACCTGGTCGGCGGGATGGCCATCCCGCTGGACCCCAACAGCGCCGCCGCGCTCAACGCCGACAAGCTGGCGCTCCAGCATCAGCTCCTGGTGACCGCCAAGGAATTTGTGGACCAGGTCTACGTCCCCGACGTCCTGGCCATCGCCCCGTTCTACAAGGACTGGGCCGGGCTCGGTGCCGGCGTCGGCAACTATCTCGCCTACGGCGACTACCCCATCGACACGAGCGGCGACGCGGCGCGGCTCTGGCTGCCGCGGGGCGTGATCCTGAATCGCGATCTCTCGACGGTCCACCCGATGGACCACAAGCAGATCACGGAGTGGGTCACCCGCTCCTGGTACGAGTACAGCGACGGCGACGGCAAGGCCAGGCACCCCTGGGACGGCGCGCGGCATCGCCCACGTGCCGAACGGCAACCTCCGCCTCCGCGACGAGTGGGCCCACATGGACGCGAGGCGGCGCTTCCGCATCGACGTGACCGGCCTCTGGGACTACGCGCCGTCTGCGCTCGTCCAGGACTGCGTCTGCGGCGACATCATGGCAGGGATCGCCTCGCCCACAGACTGCGCGCTGTACGGCAAGGAGTGCCTGCCGGAGACGCCGGTGGGGGCCTGCATGGTCTCGAGCGAAGGCACCTGCAGGATCTGGCACCAGTACGGCGGCCACCCCGATCTCGGAGGAGCGCCGTGAGAGCGCGGCCGCCCCTTCTCGACCGGCGCATCAGCCTCAAGCACGGGGCCGGCGGCCGGGCCATGCGGGCGCTCATCGAGGGCCTCTTCGTGAATGGCTTCGCCGAGACGCCCGTGGACGGGATCGGCCTGGCCGCGATGGACGATGGAGCCGCGCTCCGGGTCGGCGACCGCTGGCTCGTCATCACCACCGACTCCCACGTGGTCCACCCGGTCTTTTTCCCGGGCGGCGACATCGGCCGGCTGGCCATCGCGGGGACGGTGAACGACCTGGCCATGATGGGCGCCACCCAGGTGCTGGCCCTCACTTGCGCCGTGATCCTGGAGGAGGGTTTCGCCCGCTCGGATCTCGAGCGCATCCAGGCGTCCATCCACAGCACCTGCCGTGAAGCAGGCGCCGTGATCGTCACGGGCGACACCAAGGTCATGGGCCGAGGGGAGCTCGACGGCATCGTGCTCAACACGACGGGCATCGGCCTCACCGACCGCGTGGTGCCCGACTCGGGTCTCCGGTCCGGTGACCGCATCCTCGTCACCGGCACCATGGGGGACCATGGCTTCGCCATCATGGCGCTGCGCAAGGGGCTCGAACTCGAGGCCGACCTCCGCTCCGACGTGGCCCCGCTCAACGATCTCGTCGCCCGCGCGCTCGCTGCCGGCGGAGGCGCAGTGACGGCGATGAAGGACCCGACCCGCGGAGGGCTGTCGAGCGCGCTCCACGAGATGGCCGACAAGAGCGGCGTCGGCATCGTGCTGGACGAACGGTCCGTGCCCGTGTCGCCGGTGGTCGGAGCGGCCGCCGACTTGCTGGGCATCGACCCGCTCCACATCGCCAACGAAGGCAAGGCGGTGCTGGGCGTCCGGCCGGAGGCGGCGGAGCGGGTGCTGGCGGCGCTCCGCGCCCACCCGCTCGGGGAGAACGCGGCCGTCATCGGGACATGCATCGCCGAGCACGCAGGCGCGGTGATCCTGGACACGGGTTTCGGGCGGCGGCTGCTCTCCGAGCCGGAGGGGGAGCCGCTGCCTCGGATCTGCTGAGGAGACGGTCATGGCCGTAGAGCCGAGCATGAAGCACATCCGGATGGAGCGCGACGGCGCGGTGGGTGTCATCACCATCGACCGGCGAGAGCGCTTCAACTCGCTCGACGTGGAGACCGCCCAGGACTTCCGTAGAGCGGGCCTCCGGTACGCCCGCGACGACGAGATCCGCGCCGTGGTGATCCGGGGCGCGGGCGGGGTCTTCTGCAGCGGGGCCGATCTCAAGTACATCCGGGCGGGCGGCGAGCGGGCCGAGCTCGGCTACCTCTCGCCGGACGCCCGGGAGGTCCCGGGCGGGTACGGCGAGATCTTCAAGCAGATCCTCGAGTACATCCACAGCACGATCTCCGAGATCAAGCGGGCCCCGAAACCGTTCATCGCCGCCGTGGACGGCATGGCGGCGGCGGGCGGCTTCGGAATCGCGATGGCTTGCGATCTCGTGCTGGCCAGCGCCCGCGCCACGTTCGAGTGGGCCTACCCGAAAACCAGTCTCACCGGCGCTGAGAGTTCCACCTTCTTTCTGCCCCGGCTCATCGGGCTCCGGCGATCGATGGAGCTGGTCCTCCTCAACCCGCGCCTCGACGCGCGGGCTGCGCTGGAGATGGGCCTGATCACTGCCGTCCACCCGGCCGAGGCCTTCGAGGACGAAGTGGGTGCGCTGGCCCGGAGGCTCGCCGAGGGCCCGACCCGAGCCTACGGCGTCGCTAAGGCGCTGCTCAACCAGGCGGCGGGAGTGGATCGGCTCGACTACCATCTCGACCGGGAGCTCGAGCACCTCGCCCGCATCGCCGACGGGCGCGACTTCGCCGAGGGGCTCGAGGCCTTCTTCGCGAAGCGGCCGCCGCGCTTCGAGGAGGCCTAGCCCACTGGCGAGGCCGCCGTTGCGGTCGGCTCGGGGTCCCGGGCCAGACCAGGGATGAACCGGTGAGCCGACCGCCTCCACACACGGTGCGGGTACCTTCTGGTGGATGAAAATCACCCATTCAATGGGTATAATACACCCATGCTTCGACGGCATATCACCGAGACAATCACGGCCGCGCTGCGGGATACGCCCGTGGTGTGTCTCGTCGGGCCGCGCCAGGCGGGGAAGTCCACGCTCGCCCAGACGCTCGTCCCGCCGGACCGCTACGTCACCCTGGACGAGGCCACCACCTTGGCGGCCGCCCAGCGGGATCCCACGGGCTTCCTCGCTTCCTTCGACGAGCTGACCGTCATCGACGAGGTGCAGCGAGCGCCGGATCTGCTCCTGGCCGTCAAGGCCGCCGTCGATCGCCGGCGCCGGCCGGGCCGCTTCCTGCTCACGGGGTCGGCCCACGTGCTCGTCGTCCCCCGGATCTCGGAATCCCTCGCCGGGCGCATGGAGCTCCTCACGCTCTACCCGCTGTCTCAGGGGGAGATCGGGGGCCGGCGCGAGGGCTTCCTGGACGCTGCCTTCGCCGCTCGGCTTCCGAAGGCGCCGAGCCCGCCGGACCGCACCGAGATCACGCGCCGCATTCTCCGGGGGGGCTTCCCGGACGCCTATGCCCGGCCCGAGGCCCGGCGCCGGCGGTGGTTCGCGTCGTACGTCACGGCCGTCCTCGAGCGGGACGTCCGGGAGCTGGCCCACATCGAGAAGCTCACGGCGATGCCCGATCTGCTGACGCTCCTGGCGTCGCGCACGGCGAGCTTGCTGAACCTCGCCGATATCGGCCGGGGGATTGGGCTTCCCTACGCCACGCTCCAGCGGTACATGACCCTGCTCCAGACGACGTTCCTCGTCAGACTGATGCCGGCCTGGGCCACGAATCTCGGGAGCCGGGTCACGAAGGCGCCGAAGGTGGCGTTCGTCGATACGGGCCTCGCCGCGGCGCTCCTCCAGCTCACCCAGGCGCGCCTCCTCGGCGAGCCGGTCCTGTGGGGCGGCCTGCTGGAGAACTTCGTCGGGCTCGAGCTGCTCAAACAGGCGTCCTGGAACCCGGATCCCCCGCGCCTCTTTCACTTCCGGACGCCCAAGGGGGCCGAGGTGGACCTCGTCCTCGAGCGGAATGGCCACGTGGTCGGCGTCGAGGTACGATCCAGCCAAACCGCCACCGCCGAGGACTTCAAGGGACTCAAGGCGCTGGCCGACATCGCCGGTCGCCGGTTCCATCGCGGCCTCGTGCTGTACCTCGGGCGCCAGGCGGTGGCCTTCGGTCCGAATCTCCACGCAGTCCCCCTCACGGCGCTGTGGGAGTGGTAGGCGAGTGAGACGAATAGGCAACCCCTGGATCACGGCGATGGCTGACTACCTGGATGCCGAGGGTTGCCTGGTGGACGTGCCGGACCCGGCGAAAACCCTGGTCAATCATCTCGGCGCGATCGTCTCAGCCCTGACGAGTCAACCGCCCGGCGACCTGCGGCAGACGTCCGTCAGATGCCGGCGGCGCCCGGGCCGGCATCCCTGTGCCGGACAGATCTGGGCAGTCATCGAAGTTGGTTCCGGACGGATCTCGTGGGAGTGCCCGGCGTGTGGCGACAACGGGGTCATCCACCAGTGGGAGGGGACGCCCTGGGACCAGACGCCGGAGGGACAGGGGTCGGCCCGGCCGGAGGATCGCGCCATGGCGGCAGGCGTGGCCGGCCGCATCGTGCGGGTGACGTACGCACGCGCGATGCTGGATCGCGTGGCGGATGCGGCCAGCTCCCCGAGCACGACGCTACGCGAGGAGACCCTGCCGCCCGTCTTCATCGACGCGATCCAGCGGGAACGCTTGGAGGAGCTTGCCGGTGAATGGGGCGAACCGGACGCGGGGGAGCCGATCGAGTACGAGCGGTTACACGTGGCCTACGAGCGCCGGGCGTTCGAGCTGACGCTGTTCAACCGGGGCATCCTCCTGATCTTCTCCGATGACGAGCGAGTCCGGCGCATGCACCGGGCGCTCTGCGTGGTGCACGATGCGGTCGAGCGGCTGGGTGGGCGCGAAGCCGGCTGAGCTGGCGGGTACCTCCATGGCGTCGGGCCGACCGTGACTTCCGCAGGCGGTGCCGGACGACGGCCGCGCGCGTCGCGGGCCTCGGCCCGCCTGCGTCGCCTCATCGAGGAGGCGCTCGTCGACGCGTACGGCGAGGACGAGCACCACGGGGCAAGTGGGCCCGAATCTGACCCATCGCGGATGAGGATAGGCCGAATCCTCGAAGGCGCGCCACTTCTCTCTCCGGGGTCGGGAGGGGCCTGTTCAGGGTGCCGGGGTGGCGTAACGTCTTGCGTCAATCTCCCCACCGGGCAGCATCCCGGGGCGCCACAACTCAGATATCACTCACCCGCCGGAACAGGATTGGCTGTACCAGACACCGCCCCGCGCTCATCGGGCCCGTGCCTTCATCCGTGAGCTTCGACCTCACGGCACCGTTCAGCCTGGACGGCGACACGACGGGCTTCGCGGTGGGCGCCGGGGGCGGTAATGTGATAGGAGGGCGATTGAGCCCAGCAGCTGGAGGTGAGCCATGAAAGGACCTAGGGTGACGGCGATTGCCATGGCCTTGGCCTTCATGACCTGCGCGGTGCCGGAGGCGGCGGCGGACCTGTGGAAGGTCACCGGCCTTTCCGCGACACCGAAGGAGACACCCGACGGGAGCAAAGTCACCGTCAAGTGTTCCTACAAGATGACCCTGGACGAGATAGACAAGAACGATCTGCAAGTCATCATCTCCGACAACGGGACCGTGAAGGACTTCGTCAATGTGTCGAACGGCCAATGGCAAGGGGACAGTCGCACGACCTCCTACAATATCCAGGGTGGGGGGACCCACAGCGTCAAGTGTGTGCTGAAAAGCATCAACCTCGCCACGCTCAACGGCAAAGTCACGGACGAGAAGACCGTCTTCGTCACGGTGACGACGAAGACGGTCACGCCCGGAGGGGAATGGGCCCCAAAGGGGACTCCCCGCGTCAACATCGAGGATCAGAAGACGGGCAACGTTCAGGCGAATCCGAACCCGGTTCTTCCGCCGAAGCAGTAGTCGGAGGTCCCGTCGAGACTTGTACTTGACCTGGGCTTCGCATACTGCGCTTGGTTCGGGGTTCCCGGAGTCGCCGTCGTCTCGAGGACTGTGTCCTCGGGCAGGAACCCCTTGATCCGGTTCACGTGGCCCAGCACCTTGGCCTCGAAGAACCCCTTGGGGAACAGGGGCCGCTCCGGCTCGTCGCTCCGGTCCTTCAGGAGGCCGAGGTACTTTGAGAGGGTCACCAGCGCCGCGATCTTGTCGTGGAGCTTCACGCGCGTCTGCCGCTCTTCCGTCACCGTCTCCACTTCGCCTTCCGGCACAAAGCCCGGCTCGCCGGGTTTCCCGTGGGCTTTCGTCCGCCGCGTCGTGATGCGCCGGGTCGTGTGCTCCACGATTTCATCTAGCGTTCGCCGCGCATCCTCGCTGAGCTGATCGTGCGGAATCACCCGCACGCCGTCCGCATTCCAGTCCGCCACGTCGCCCATGTCGGAGAAGGCGACGCGCCGCAGCTTCTCGAGCACGCGGTCCGCCGTGATATCCGCCTTAGCGCAACGGGCGGCGAGGGCCTGCTGGATCCTCGGTCGTCTGAGGAGGGCGTGTGCCTGCACGGCGGCGCTCCGGGGGGCGTACCCCGCGGCGATCGCGGCTTGGGTCCCGTTACCCCGGACGCCACTGCGGCCCGCCAGATAATGGGAGACGATTCGCCCCACCAGGAGCTTCCTGAGGATCTGGCGGCTTTGGGCGATCTGGCGCCGGAGGAGTCCGCGCCAGTCCGTGAGTCGCCCCTCCACCTCCCGCTGGATGTCCTGCAGGTCCCGGGCGCCGACGGATCGGAGACCTTCCAGCCCGGCCAGCTCGGTCTGGAGGGCGCGCTGCATGCCAGGCGCCTCCCTTGTCGGAGCGCGGTTAGGGTACGGACAAGCCGCCACTTCCCGACTGTCCTTCCCCTGGGTTGACCCGATGCCCTCGCCCGCCATCTCAACGCGATCCTAGCCCCGGGCTACCCGACTGTCCCGACTACGGAGCGGTCGCCTCGCAGAATCGTGTCCCGTTCGGGAGCGCGGCCGAGGCCGAGACCGCGGGCTATCGGCTCGCGCGGAACTGTCCGTAGGAATCGGCGCCCGCTACGGATTCAGAGGTTCGTCGAGCGGGGTCGGCTGCCCCGCGTACTAGATTAGTCGCGATGACACTGCCGACGTTCCCAAGGGCGATACTGGCACCTGGTCAGGGGCGGGACGACGCGTTAGCTCAGCGGGACGGCATCTCGCTGGGGCGCCACTCGACGGCGCCGAACCGCGTGTGGCCGAGGAAGTTGTAAGAGAGGGTGACTGTCTGCACCGCCTGGTGGCGGTCTCCGCCACCCGGGAAACGGAAATCACGCGTCGAGATCACGTAGCCGATGCTGAGGGCATGCGGGCCGTAGATGCGCACGGTCAGGCTCGCGTTGGCGCGGTTGATCAGCTCGTGCCCATACTCCTCGGCGCCTTCCGACGCACCGGCGCCGAGGCCGACGACCCAGTACTGGCGCCCCGACGCCTCCAGCATCGCGCGCTCGCCGGCGATCAGGCGGAGGCTGAGGAGCGCTTCCGGGACGATGCCATAGCGGTAGTCCAGCTCGTCCTCGTCGCCGACGGTGCCGGCCGCGCCGAAGCCCGCGCCGCCGAGGGCCGTCCCCTGAAGGGCCAGGGTGCGGGTCAGCCACCACTGGCCGACCGTGCCGAGCGTGAGGCTCGTGGTCGCGACGCGGAAGACCTGCGGCGACAGGTACTCGTAGCCGCCGAAGAGTCCCCACACGCCGCGATAGTCGTCGCCCACCTCATACTTCGTTCCGCGAAGGAGGCCGCGAACCGTGACGTTCTCGATAGCGTTGGCCGCCGTGCTGGCGTTCGGAACCGCGGTGAACTCGAAGTGGAAGAAGTCGAAGGGGCGCTTGTATTTGTAGCCGGGCTTGCCGGGGAGACCATAGGTCATGAAGAAATCGCCGCTGCCCTCCTGCCGCTTGACTCCCTCGGAGGTCCCCGCCGCGTTGGTCACATCCGTGGTGAGCGTGGCGCCGAGCCGCAGGCGAATGAAGATGGCCGGATCGCGGCTCGGAAAGACGGGCTTGAACCGGTCGCCGAAGGCGAGGCGGTTGAAGCCGGTTGACGGGGAGAGCACCGCCGCGCCCAGCTCGCGCCAGAATCCCGGCGTCTCCCCCCCGTGCTCGAGCAGCAGACCCGCCATCCGGAAGAACGCCTCACCCACGAAGCTCCCGCCGATGGTCGTCGTGACGTAGTCGTTGATGGAGGGTGGCGTGGTCTCGCCGGCGGTCTCCCACAGGAAGCTGCCGAAGAGGGTGTATCCCATCGACTCCCAGAAGTTGAGGCCGGCCGATCGGGCGAATCCGTAGTACAGGCTGCCCTGATACGGGTGGGCGAGCTGGTTGACGCTGAACGGGTCCTTGTCGTACTCCGGCGCGGTCCGCAGGTTCTTCCAGATCGTCTCCCCGTCGGTGTCGTAATCCGGCGGGCCGTAGACGGCCCGGTCGAACAGGTTGAGCAAGAAGCCGAAGGCGGGAATCTCGAGTGCCGGAACGAGGTAGCTCTTGCCGGCCCCTGTCTCCCAGTCGAGCACCTTGGCCGGTGCAGGGTCCTCCGCAGAACCCGCCCCCGGCCTCACGAGGGCAAAAGCGAGGGCGGCCGCGAGGAGCGCGTATCGCAACGCGCCGGCACGTGGCGGCCGCATGGAGGTCACGCTAGCACAACTAAAGGAGTCGACCTTGCGATTGTGAGCGAAAAACTGGCGTTCGTTGAACGCCGGGTGTGGGGTGATGGGCCAGCCCCGGGCGGTGTGTCCGCACCACGCCGAGGCTGCGTGTTGGTTCTTACCGCCGCCGTTCCCGCCAGACCATGACCGCCAAGCCGACGGCGAGGGCCGCCACGAGCCCGCTCAGCCAGAGCGGCACGGGCGCGCCATTCCAGGTGACCTCCCAGCGCAAGATGAACCGCAGCAATTGCAGCAAGGCAATCAGCCAAAGCACGACCACCGCAATCCGGGTGAAGGGCTTCATGGGCGAGTTACCCCGCACCGGCACGCGCATCTCGCCCTCCCATCCGTCACTCCAGCAGCGCCGTCACCGGCACGCCGAGGGCCTTGGCGAGCCGCTTCAGGACGGGCAGCGAGGGATTCCTGCGATTGCCGCTTTCGAGTTGTGACACATAGGCCTCCGTCACCTTCGCGCGCTTCGCCAGCGTGCGCTGTGTCAAGTCCCTGGACTCCCGGAACCGGGTAAGCACGGTGCTGAGCCTCTGTGGCGTCAACTTAACTATCCGTTAAGTGTCCTGTCAAGGGTGGACGCTGCCTTAGCACGCAGCCGCCATCCCGCCGACCCTACCGCGAGCCGGGAGTGGGCGCCAGCGGAGGCTCACAGACACGGGCGCTGGAGCCGCTGGAGCCGGCGAAGCGGACCGCCCAAGGGGCCATGGCGCGATTCCCCTGGTGACGATTTTTGCCATGCCCTGGCGCCCCTGGGCGGGCCAAAGGCTCGGGGCGGGCCCGTCTCGGCCGTTGGCATGGCTTGCATCGGCTGCTCCGACTCCATGGAGCGAGCGCATCCGTCCCGGGTACTCGTGATCGACGACGATCCGAGCGTCCGGATGGTCATCCGCTACCTCCTCGAGGAGTTCGGGTATGCTTGCGAGACCGCGGCGGATGGCCGGAGTGGACTCGCTCGCTTCGACGAGGGCGGCTGGGATCTCGTGCTCACCGACATCGCCATGCCCGACGTGAGCGGCTGGGACGTCATCGAGGCCATCCGGCACCGCGCCCCGACCATGCCCATCCTCCTCGTCACGGCCTACGATGACCCGGCCGTGATGCGACGGGCGAGCGGATGGCGCGTGCCGGTCATCGCCAAGCCCTTTCGCTTGGAGACGCTCAAGGCCGCCGTGCTCCAGGCGCTGTCCCCCACGAGAGGAGACACCTGATGCCTCGCACGCCGCCTCGTTCTTCGACAAACTAAACACGTCGGCCGTTGGGCGCCAGCCGGGCTCTCGACGGGAACAGGAAGCGCGATACCCTGGGGGCCTCGCGTGCAGCCGCACCAGTCCGGGACGTGGAGGGTTTGCGGGGGCGTCCAGCCGTGCGGGCGAAGGTCACGGGTCCGGAACCGCATCGGGGCCACCTCGCGGCCACAGGTCCAGCAGGCCCGCGTCGGCCTCGGGCGGCCGGCAGCATCGAGCCAGATGGGCGGGGTCATGCCGACGTATCGGTTACACGTCGGACCATGAAGAACCCCTCGGTGACCCAGAAGTCATGCTGCGAGAGTGCGAGCGGCTGACGTCGCGCCGCCTGGCGCCGATCGCCTTGCGCAGCAGCGCGCCGGTCGCGAATTCTGCGCTCCGCTCGTCGCGCATTCGCCTCGGCAGGCATCTCCGTCGAGGCCGCCAGTCGCCGGTCCAAGATCACCTCTACCCTGGCATCTCCCTCGTAGCTCTCGCGTAGGTGCTCGTAGAGCCCAGGTTTGTCACGCCGCACGATGATGATCCACCGTGGCAACTCGCCCCCGTTAAGCATTTACTGGATGACCTCATCCGCCCGCGCGAGCACCGAAGGTGGGATCGTAAGGCCGAGCGTCTTCGCGGTCTTGAGGTTGATGACGAACTCGAACTTCGTGGGTTGCTCAATAGGCAGGTCGGCGGGCTTGGCCCCTTTGAAAATCCTGTCCACGTAGACCGCGGCTCGACGGTACATCTCGGGGACGCTGGGCCCGTAGGCGATCAGCCCCCCGTCATCCACGAACTCCCTGCGCTCATACATCGCCGGCAACCGACTCTTCGCCGCAAAGTCGATAATGAGCCGTCGCTGAGTAATGTTGACGACGTTCTCGAAGACGATGAGCGCGTCGGCGTGTCCCTGCATCAGCGCCGAGAATGCGGACTCGAACTGATGGGCTGCTCGCACCTCGACCGGCTGAAGGGTCACTCCCAACGGCCGAGCTGCAAGTTCCAGTTCCTTGAACGCCAGCACTTCGTGTGAGTTAGCCGGGTTCCAGAGCATGGCCACTCGGGTGAGCCCGGGAACCGTCGCCTTCAGGAGTTCGAGGCGTTTTCCGCTCAACTCGGGCGTCATGTAGGAGAATCCGGTCACATTGCCGCCCGGCCGTGCCAGGCTTGCCACGAGACCGGTCCCGACGGGATCCGCACTGATCGTCACGATAGGAATCGTGCTCGTCGTTTCCTTGGCAGCCCGAGCCCCCGGGAAAGATCCGGCGACGATGACGTCGACCTTGAGGCGCACGAGCTCAGCGGCAAGGTCCAGAAACAGATCTGGCGTTCCCGCCCACCGGTACTCGATCGCGACGTTTCGCCCCTCTACGTACCCCAGCTCGCGCAGACGTTCTCGGAAGCCGTCGAGCGACAAGGATGGCCTGGAGGGGATCGCGGGAGCTCCGGCCCTGAGCACCCCGATCCGATAGACCTTGTCGGCTGGCTGCCCCTCGGCGGCGAGCGGCGCGGCGAGGAGGGCCAGGACCAGGAGGCCGACCGTTGCAACTGGCGTCATGGGTCCCCTCCGGCGCCAACCGTGTCCGCCTTCGCCAGCCAGAAGCTCATGCCCACGGTACATCGCCGTCGTGGTAGGCAAGTGCTCCTCGGCCTTCGCGTGGTCGCCGGTGCGCGGGTACAGCTTGCCAAGGCCGCTGTGAGGGGCGTGCCGCACTCCCCGCAGAACTTCATCGTTGGGGCGGTCTCGTGCTGCCGGGGACACTTCATTGCATGCGGCTCCCTTGCTGGAGCGCGGTCAGGGTAGCAGACAACTGCCCACTTTGGGACCGTTCTCCACGCGTCCCCATACCGAGGCCCGGCCTGGCCATCTCGACGCGATTCTAGGCCGCCGAAGTACCCGTTTGTCCGGCTTCTACGACGAGATTCTGGAGCCGTCCCCGTCCCCTTCCGCCCCAGGGTTTGGCCTGAATCACAGGGGCGGGAGGCTCGGCTGCGTTCGCGAGCGCCTGCCGTGCCCTCGGGCGAGCCGCCACGGTGGTACAGTGGGGCCGCGACGCGCGGCCGGCCCGGCGTGCCGTGCGACCCGTCGGAACGCGCCGGCCCAGGGAGGAGATGCAGGTGACGAAGGGACACGATGACCGCTCGGCATCCGCCCGGCTCTTCGAGCGCGCCCGGAAGGTCATCCCCGGCGGCACCTCGAAGGCGAACATGCGCATCCGGCCGCACCCGTGCTATGTCGCCTCCGGCGCGGGCTGTCGCGTGACGGACGTGGACGGCATCGGGCGGCTCGACGCGCTGAACAACTTCACGGCCCTGATCCATGGCCACGGGTTCCGCCCGATCGTGGAGGCGGTCACGCGTCAGCTGGCGCGCGGGAGCGCCTTCGCGAGCTCCACGCCGGAGGAGGTCGCGCTCGCCGAGCTCTTGTGCGAGCGGGTCGCGGGCCTCGAGCGGATCCGGTTCGGCAACTCCGGTACCGAGTCCGTCATGATGGCCATCAAGGCCGCGCGCGCCTATACGGGACGGGACCGGATTGCGAAGTTCGAGGGCGCCTACCACGGCTACTACGATGACGTCCAGGTGAGCTTCAACTCGAGGCCCGAGAACTGGGGGCCGGACGAGGCGCCCGCCAGCGTGCCGTCTTCCGGCGGCATCCCGAAGCACCGCGTGCTGGAGACGCTCGTCCTGCCCTGGAACGACCGCGATGCCTGCGAGCGTTTGATCGAGCGTCATCGCACCGAGCTCGCCGCCGTGATCGTGGACCCGCTCGCCAACCAGATGGGGTTCATCCCGCCCGCCGACGGGTTCCTCGCTTTCCTCCGCGACGTGACCCGCCGCCACGGCATCCTCCTCATCTTCGATGAAGTCATCTCGTTCCGGGTCGGATATCGGGGCGCGCAGGGGCGGTACGGGGGGGACCCCGACCTCACCGTGCTCGGGAAGATCATGGGCGGCGGCTTCCCGGTCGGCGCGACCGGCGGCCGCACGGGGGTGATGAACGTGTTCGATCCCGGCACGAGCGGCCCGCGGATCCTGTCCGGCGGGACGTTCAGCGGGAACCCGGTGACGATGGCGGCCGGGCTCGCGGCGATGCACGCGATGACGGAGCCGGAGTTCGAGCGGCTGGAAACGCTTGGGACGCGGCTCCGGGCGCGGCTCGCCGAGGTGCTCCGGGCGAACGGGGTCGCGGGGCAGGTGACGGGCGCCGCGTCGCTGTTCCAGATCGTCCTGTCCGGCCGGCCGCTCCGGAACTACCGCGACGTGGACCCCGAGGCGGGGGCGCGGGCCGACCGCCTGTGCCACGCCCTGCTGGACGCGGGCGTGGTCGTCAACACGAACGGCCTCGGCTGCCTGTCCACGCCGATGACGGAGCGGGAGGTCGAAGAGATCGCGGTCGTGCTGGACCGAGCGCTCCACGCGCTCCGATGACGCACCGGCCCGCCCCGGGGCGTCGCGGCGCCAGCCCGCCGATCCGCCTTCTGGCGCTCGCTGCGCCTGACGTCGTGAAGGCGTTCGGCGGCGTGCGGGCGCGCGACGGGCATCACGAGATGCTCGGACCTGTGGGCGGCGGGTGTACGCAGCGACGATGCTCCAGGAGACAGACGGACGGCCCGGTGATACGAGAGCCCTGTCTGACGCGCTGCGCTGACGCGGTCCTGGTTCGGCGCGGCCGACACGACAGGTGTCAGATCGAGTAGCTGCATGGACGTCTACCGGCAGCTCGGCATCCGGACGCGCATCAACGGCGCCGGTCTGGTCACGCGGCTCGGGGGCAGCCTGATCCCCTCCGAGGTGCTGGACGCGATGCGCGAGGCGGCCGGGAGCTTCGTGGACATCGCGGAGCTCCAGGCGGCCGCGAGCGCGGTGATCGCCGCGCATACCGGCGCCGAGGCGGGGCTCGTCACCACCGGCGCGGCGGCGGCCCTCACGCTCGCCACGGCCGCCTGTCTGACCGGACTCGACGCCGCCCGCATGGACCGCCTGCCGGACACGGACGGCATGCCGAACCAGGTGCTGATGTGCCGGACCCACCGCACGGGGTACGACCACGCGATCCGGGCGGCCGGTGCGCGGATCCGCGAGGTCGGCTTCAACGACCGCGGGATGGGGGCGGGGGTGCGGGGCGTGGAGGAGTGGGAGCTGGAGGCCGCGATCACGCCCGAGGTGGTGGCGATCGCGTACACGGCCACGCCGGCGGACGACCCGCCGCTGCGCCTGGTCACCGCGCTGGCCGCGCGACACGGTCTGCCCGTGATCGTCGATGCCGCTGCCCAGCTCCCGCCGGTCAGCAACCTCCGCCGCTTCATCAGCGAGGGGGCCGCGCTCGTCGCCTTCAGCGGCGGCAAGGCCATCCGGGGGCCGCAGAGCACCGGCATCCTGTCCGGGCGCCAGCCACTGATCGCGGCGGCGGCGCTCCAGCAGCTCGACATGGACGTCGCCCCCGAGACCTGGGATCCCCCGGAGAGTCTGATCCCGCGGGCGGCTCTGCGCGGCATCCCGCACCATGGCCTCGGGCGCGGGTTCAAGGCGGGCAAGGAGGAGATCGTCGGGCTCCTGGTGGCCCTCGAGCGCTTCGCCACCCTGGACGTGGACGCCGAGCTGGCGGAGAGCGAATCCCGGCTGGCAGCGCTGGCCGACGACCTGGTCGGCGTCCCGCACGTCCGAGCGCGGGTGCGCCCCGCCCGAGAGACCGGCCGGGCCCCGCTCCTCGAGCTGGTGTTCGACGAGGCGACCATGGGGCGAAGCGCTGTGGCGCTCAGCCGGGCGCTCCAGCAGGGAGAGCCGCCCGTCCACCTCAGCGAGCGCGAGACGTCCCGCGGCATCCTGCTGGTGGATCCAAACGGGCTCCGGCCCGGGGACGAGCGGGTCATCGCCGCTCGCATTCGCGCGCTCCTGGTCGGCTGACGGCTGACACCGACTCGGTCTCGACGTGCCGATCTGACCGACGCCGCCGACGACCGCGAACGGATCGCGTCGCTGTTGGCGCTCCTCGGCTTCCACATCGCGGAGGAGGAGATCACCGCGTGGGAGAAGGCAGGCGCCTCCGCCCCTCGCTGAGCGCACACTCGACGGGGGCCGGCTATGGCCGCGATGCCTAGTCGAGCTCGAGCACTGCCCTGAGACCGTCGTGATTCACCGGGAACGGTGCGCGGCGTGACGGATCGTCGCGGTCGCGCGTATCCGCGATGCTAGGATGGGCGGAGCGCCATGGGCTACCGCGCCGTCCGAGGCGTCATCCGGCTCCTGCTGTGGCTGTTCTATCGCCGCGTTGACGTCGTCGGCGCCGAGCGGATCCCCCTGCGGGGTCCGCTCCTGGTGGCGGCCAACCACCACAACTCCGTGGTGGACGCCATGCTGGTGCTCGGCACGTTTCCACGCCGGGTGACCGTGCTCGCGAATGCCCCGCTGTTCCGTCATCCGTTCATCGGCCCCTTCCTCCGGATCATGGGGGCGGTGCCCGTGCATCGCCGCGCGGAGTCGGGGGACGACCCCCGGAAGAACGACGCGATGTTCGCCACCGTCATCGCCGCCCTGCGCGCGGGTGGTGTCGTCCTCATCTTCCCGGAAGGGCGCACCCAGCCGCGGCCCACGCTGCTACCGCTCCGTACCGGGGCCGCGCGCATCCTGCTCGGCGCGGAGACGGGCGGCCAGCGGCACGGCACCGTGCTGTTGCCGGTCGGGCTCGTCTTCGAGCGCCCGGGGACGTTTCGCGACGCGTCCGCGGTCGTCGCGATCGGGATGCCGGTGGCGATCGACGACTGCCTGGCGGAGTATGCGGCGGCGCCGGAGGCGGCTGTGCGCCAGCTGACGGAGCGCCTCACGCAGGCGCTGCGCGCCGAGATCATCGAGGCGGAAGACCAGCAGACCGTCGAGCTGCTCGGCGTGCTGGAGGGCGTGGTCCGACGGTCGGCCGGCCTGCCGGTGCCGGCCGCCGCGGCCGAGTCGCTTGCCTGGCGCCGCCGCGTGATGCAGGCGGCGCGGGAGCTGGCGACGCGCGCGCCCGATCGCGTCGCTGAGTTTCGCGGGCGTCTCGAGCGCTATCGCGAGCGGCTGGCGGAGGCCGGCCTCGCGGACGACGAGCTCGGTCGGCCCTACACGGTCCGCGTCGTGCTGCGCTGGGTGGTCACGAACGCCGCCCGCCTCGCGGTGAGCCTCCCGCTGGCGATCGTCGGCATGGTCCTGCACGCGGCCCCGTACGTTCTCACCGACGCCGTGGTCCGGCGGCTCCGTGCCACCGAGGAGGAGGAGGCGACCGACAAGATGGCCGTCGGACTCGTCCTCTACCCGATGCTCTGGGCCGCCGAGGGTTGGGTCGTTTGGCGCCTCGCAGGCAGTCTCGGGCTCGCGGTGGTGCTTTTCCTGCTCGTGCCGTCGGGGCTCGTGGCCCTCGCCTGGCGGGCCCGACTCGAGCGAGCGGCGCGGCAGGCGCGCGCATTCGCGCGCTTCCTCGCGGACCGCCGGCTGCACGAGGACCTCGTGGCCGAGCGCGAGGCGCTCGCGCGTGACGTGGCGCGGCTGTGAGTCCCTCCTGGCGCAGCTCGCCGGGCGTCGTCCTCTCGATCCTGACCGGGCTCAACGGGCTCAACTACGTCGATCGCTACGTGGGGGCGGCGACCTTGCCGCTGATCCTCGCCTCGCTGGCGCTCTCGGATGCCGCCGGGGGGTTGCTGCAGTCCGTGTTCATCGTCACGTACGCGCTCGTCTGCCCGATCGTCGGCTGGCTGGGGGACCGCGGCAGCCGGACGCGTCTCGCCGCGGTCGGGGTCTTCGTCTGGAGCGCCGCCACGGTGGCCTCCGGGCTGGCGCCGGCGTACCTGGCGCTTCTGCTGGCACGCGCCGTCGTCGGGGTGGGCGAGGCGAGCTACGCCGTCGTCACGCCCTCGCTCCTGTCGGACTGCTACCCGGCCGAGCGACGGGCGCGGGTGCTGGGGATCTTCTACGCCGCGATCCCGGTCGGCACGGCGCTCGGGTACATCGTCGGCGGGCTCGTGGGCGAGCGGCACGGTTGGCGCTCCGCCTTTTTCCTCGCCGGGGCGCCCGGGCTTCTGCTGGCATTCCTGCTGCTCGCGATCCGCGAGCCGGCGCGCGGCGCGTACGATCCCGGTGGCGTGACGGCGAGCACGCCTCTGACGCTCGGAGCGTCGCTCCGCGCGCTGCTGGCGCGGCGCAGCTATGTCTGCAACACCCTCGCTCAGGTGATCTACACGTTCGCGATGGGCGGGCTGGCGACCTGGATGCCGACGTACTTCGTGCGCGAGCGCGGCATTCCGCTGGCGACCGCGGCCTCGACCTTCGGCCTGCTGCTGGTGATCGCGGGCTTCCTCGGGACGCTCGTGGGCGGACGGCTCGGCGACACCTTCGCGCGCCGCGCGCCGGCTGCGCACTTCCTCGTCTCCGGCTGGACCCTCACGGCCTCGCTTGCGTTCACCGTGCCCGCGATCCTGGCGCCGTCGCCACGCGTGTTCTGGCCGGCGATGTTCGTGACCTTGGTGCTCCTCTTCGTGAACATCGGGCCGCTGAACGCGGCCATGGCCAACGTCCTGCCGGCGGACCTCCGGGCGCGCGGCTTCGCAATGACCACGATGGTCATGCACCTGCTCGGCGACGCCGCCTCTCCGTGGCTGATCGGGGTCGCCTCGGACACCGTGGGGCTCACGGTGCCCGTCCTCGTGACCGGGGCGATGCTCGCGCTCGCAGGTGTCGTGCTGCTCGCCGGCCGCCGGACGCTCGCGCGCGACATGCAGGCGATGGGGATCGCGTGACCGGCGCCGATCCGGCGTTGTGGCTGACCCGCGCGGTGCTCGTCGCTGTGGGCCTCGGCCTCTGGTTCTGGACGCAGCGCCTCATCGGCCAGCGGCCGTGGCCGGTTGGCGGCATCGGGGACGTGGTGCACACGTGGACGGCGCCGCTGAACCGCTACCTCCTCGCGCACCCGCGCGTGGCCGACGCGCTGCTGATCGCGAGCTCCCTCGTGATCGACGCGCTCGGCCTCTTCCTGCTCGGCGCGGCGATCTTCGGCCCGACGTTCCGCCCGTTCATCGGCCTCCTGCTGCTCTTCGCCCTGCGTCAGCTCTGTCAGGGGCTCTGCGCGTTCGCGCCCCCCGAGGGGATGATCTGGCGCCGTCCGGGCGTGCCGTCGCTCCTCGTGACCTACGGGACCGCCACCGACCTGTTCTTCTCAGGGCACACCGCGATCGCGACCTACGGCGCGCTTGAGCTGGCGCGTCTGGGCGGCGAGGGCTTGGCGGTCTTGGGCGTGGCGATCGTCCTGTTCGAGGCGGGGGCCGTGCTGGTCCTGCGGGCTCATTATACGGCGGACGTGTTCACGGCGATCGTCACCGCCCTGTGGACGGCAGGCGTCGCCGAGGCGGTGGCGCCGGCCTGCGACCGCGCGATCGCCGGTCTTCGCAGTCTCCTGTAGCGAAGATCGCCTCTGCGTCGGCCCTGCTGAGGCTCCGTCTCGGGCGCCAGGTCGCCCTGACCTTCAAGACGTGGAGTGTTCGGCTTCGACGCGCTCCTGGCCAAACCGGTCACGTTAGAGGCACTCGACGCGCTCAGCCGATAACGCTCGGGTGCTGAGCTATGATCGACGCGCCTGAGGAGAACCGCCGTGCCGAAGCCGGACTTCAGCCGCTCGACCATCGCCGTCGATCCGAGCGCCCCGCTCGAGGGTGATGTCGTCCGTTACCAGGTGACGCTGCGCAATACTGGAGAGGCGGAAAGCGTCGCGGCGCAGCTACGGGTGACGCTCCCGCTCGAAGGCATGTTCGTTGACCTCGGCGGGCTCGACGGGGCACGGGTGGATGTGGCGAACAAGTCGATCGAGACCAGCGTGGCCCTACCGGCCGGCGCGGACCGAAGCTTCTCGTTCCGAGTGGTTGCGCCCCGCGATGCGGGCGGCCATGTGCTCAGCCCGCGAATCGCGCTCCAGGACTTCTATGCCCAGGTGTCCTATCTTGACGGCATCTCGACCGAAATCGGGACGCGACCGTCGTCCGATGGCGTCGTACTCGGGGGCGTGCGCATCACTTCGGTCGGGCTGATCGTGCTCGGATTCGTCATGGCGGTGCCGATGCTGTGGCTTCTCGTCCGCATGCACGCCAGCCGCAGGTCGTCGAGCGCGTGGCGAGGACGGGCGGTCCCAAGCGTCCTCGCGCGAGGCGTCGGGCCGCTCGCCGCCGTCCTGGCGGTGGCTCTCGCTCTCGGTTTCTGGACCATTTTCGCGAGCATGGCCCGGCGCGACTGGCGATCCCTCTCGTGGCCCGAGACGACCTGTACCGTGCTCGACCGTAGGGTGAGAATCGAGACCACCACGACCGGGACGGGCCGATCGCCGACGACACGGATGACCACCCACTTCGACAAGCGGCTGGCGCTGCGCTACCGGGCCGCCGGCGTCGAGACGATTTCCACCGGCTTCGATACGGGGTCGCGGCTTCAAATTGGCAGCGGTTCGAACGCGCAGCAAGAGTTGCAGCGATGGGCGCTCGGCAGCACGGTGCCGTGCTGGTTCACCCCGATGGACCCCAAGGACGTTGTGGTCGTGCGCGGCTTCGGTGGTGCGTACCTGTTTGCCCTCTTCCCACTTCCGGTGTTTCTGTTTGGTGTGTGGCGACTACGATCGCTGCTCAGCGCGAATCGCAGTGGCCGCCCGCCACCACCGGATCAATGGCGCGGAATCGGGACCTCGGCTTCGTCCGCCACCAACGCATGACTTCAATGAGCCCGTCTTCGCGCCGTTCTTCCTCGCGCGTCTGACGTTGGGCGACGGTCTCAGCCGGTTCCACGTCGGAGGACGCGCCATTTCTCTCAAAGCCGATCCCGCCCCGGGGCGGATCGCCGCTCGCCCCCGACCCATCGCCTCAGCGGCGCCGCCTGGCACGGAACTCCGCCTCAAGCTTCCAGGTCTTGCCGTCCGGCTCCAGGGCGTCGCCGAGCCACCGGAACGACTCCGGTGTGATCTCGGTGAACATCCAGCGCGTCGGCGTGCCGTTGGCCCGGGCGCCGACCTGGACGATGTCGGGGCCGATCCGGCGGCCGATCTGCTCCTCATAGTGCCCCGCGGCCGGATTCTTCCAGGTGATGCGCCAGGCCTGGATCGCCGGATCCCACATGCGAAAGGTGGTGCCGTACATGTTCTGGGTCTTCTCCTCGCTCCCGGTGCGCTCGGAGCGTCGAGGCATGATCCAGACGTCCTGAATGGCGCGGCCCTCCAGCACCCAGCCGAAGTGAACTTCGCCCTCGAGGCCGCGCCCGGCGACGTCGACACCCCGGTAGCGGCGGACGTCCAGGTCCCAGCTCCCGACGAGCCACCCGTAGACGTCCATCGTGTCAGGGATCTCGGGCGAGCGGCCCGGCGCTGCGAGAACGGTCACGAAGCCTGTCTGCGTTTTCGCCTGCACTGGTGTCATCGTCAGCCCTCCTAGCGTGATCCCGGGGAGCGCCCGCCCCGCCGTCGGCGCCCGCTGCCTCGGCGACCCTCGAGGGCCACGTGCTGGACCCGGCGCGGCGTGGTCGGCGGGGACGCCGCTTCATACCTCGATGGTACGTCCCGGGGACAGGGGTGGCTTGGAAGATCTTGCGCGCCGGCTAGGCGGCTCCTCGACCACCGATCCCCGAGACGCGCCGCGGGAGACCATCGAGCATCGGGGCTGGCCCGTCCGTTCCTGCACCGGCGTGTCGCCCGACCCCGTCTCCGATCGTGACAGTAGCAGGGCCGCGGCAGTCAGACGTCCAAGCCATGGGAATCGTTGGGCTCGCGGCACTCGACCACCTTTCCGCGGAAGAATGGTCATGGGAGATGAAGGGTCGGCGACTTGACCGATGTCGATTCGCCCGCGCATACGACGACTACCGGGTGTAAGCAGTATGAAGGGGAAGGATCCGGCGACGACGCTCCGGATGCTCGGCACGAAATCGGGAAGGAGCTCGAGTCATGCGATTCATGATGCTGGTCAAGGCCAACAAGGACTCCGAGGCGGGAGTCTTGCCGGACAAGACGATGCTGTCGGAGATGGGCAAGTACAACGAGGCGTTGCTCGAGGCCGGCGCGCTGCTCGAGGCGGACGGGCTCCGGGCAAGCTCCCAGGGCGTGCGCGTCCGCTATGCCAACGGTCAGTTCACGGTCACGGACGGGCCCTTCGCTGAGACGAAGCAGCTGATCGCCGGCTTCTGGCTGATCCAAGCGAAGTCGCTGGAGGAGGCCATCAAATGGGCCAAGCGCGCGCCCTTCCAGGAGGGTGAGGTCGAGGTTCGCCAGCTATTCGAGCTGCCGGACTTCCCGGTCGATCCCGCCGAGACACCCGACGGATGGCGGAAGAAGGAGGAGGAGCTCCGCGCGGCGGCCCCGCCCGCCCGGAAGCCCGGAACCACCCGTTACATCGGCCTCCTCAAGGCCGACACCGACACGGAGGCGGGCGTCCTCCCCGACGAGAAGCTCCTGTCCGCCATGGGGGCGTTCTTCGAGGAGGGGATGAAGGGCGGCATGATCCTCTCGGGAGAAGGGCTCCAGCCCACTTCGAAGGGGGCGCGGGTCCGGTACTCCGGACGGAAGCGCACGGTGACCGACGGGCCCTTCGCCGAAACGAAGGAGTTGGTCGCCGGCTACGCGATCCTCCAGTTCGCGTCGAAAAGCGAAGCGATCGAGTGGACCAAGCGATTCGTGAAGGTCGACGCCCCGGGGCGCCTCGGCGGGCAGAGCGAGTGCGAGATCCGCCCGTTCTTCGAGCCGGCGGACCTTCCAGCCGACGCCGCCGGGAAGCGCGCCCGCCGCGGGCGCTAGGAGTGCTGGCGGCCGGTGACGTGCGCTGATGCGTAGCTTCCCGTCCCCGTGTCCGCCTCGTCGCTAGGTCGAACCGGTTCAGCGTTGAGGGGCAGCCATGGCATGGGCTGCGATCAAGCTGCACTATTCGAACTGTCGTCAGTCGGAGCTTGTCTTCATCGAGGGCCTGGAGGGAAATCCACGATGCAGCAGCTGTACGGCCGTGTTCGAAGGAATCGAACTGCATGGTGGAAGTGGCTTTATCCACCTCTTGTCTACTCCGTACATGCCCGGGCTGGTCAAGATCGGTTTCACCGAGCGCGATGTATTCGAGCGTGCCAAGGAACTCGGCGCAGTTACTGGAGTACCAGCACCATATGTCGTGGAGGCTTATTTCCCCGCCCGCATCTCGCTGACGGCCCCGTGCCCACGCCGCAGACGCTCGCGACGTCGCTGGCCGGCGTCGGCGGGTTCGCGCGGCGCCCGGGGCGCACCTTAGCTCGGCGCGCTGCAGGGCGCCGCCGTGCTCGAGGCCGAGTTCGAGGGGCTGGTCCAGCGGGGCCTGTCGGCGATCCTGACGGGTTTGAACCGTGCCATCGAGAAGCGCGCGTAGCCGCAGCAGACGGCCCTCTGCGTCTAGGAGGCCGGAACGCCGGGCTTCTTCGAGGCCGTCATCTCCTCCAGCAGACGGCACCGACTCCGTGGTAGTTTCGGCCCCAGGGCCAACTCGAGCGCATCCCCACGCGCAACACACCGGGAGGGGCACGTGAGCAGAAACATTGTGATCTGCTCCGATGGCACGGGGAACGCCTTTGCGAGGCAGGTGTCGAACGTGACTCGCCTGGTACGGAGCGTCGACCTGTCGAACCCCAGCGGGCAGCTTGTGTTCTACGACCAAGGCATCGGCACCAGCCCGCAACTCGAGAAGGCGGTGCAGCGTTACAAGTTTTCGGCGCCCGACGGGCACGCCGCGCTGACCATCCTCCCTCCCCCGGTGGGTGGGTGGCACAGCAAGCTGTTCGGTCTGACGTTCGGCTACGGCCTCCGCGAGAACGTCGCGCAGATGTACCGAGCACTCGGGGAATCGTACGGTGGCGCGGCCGACCAGGTGTTCCTCATCGGCTTTTCGCGCGGCGCGTTCACCGTGCGCGTGCTCGCCGGGCTCGTCTACCGCTGCGGTCTGCCCTCGCAGTCGGTAGCGCAATCACCGGACCGCTTCCAGCAGTACTTCACGAGGGCTTACGCTCTGTACGAACCGCATGACGAGGACGAAGGTGAGCTGCAGCGCCTCAGAGAGTCCAACGAGCACAGAACATGCACCATCCACTTCCTGGGTCTCTGGGACACGGTCAAGTCCTACGGCGGCGTCTGGCCCAAGAGCCTGCCGCACCTGCGGCACAACCCAATTGTCCACATCGTGCGACATGCCCTCGCCTTGCACGAGCAGCGATCGTGGTTCATCCCGACGAGCTGGGGCAACATCGATGCCGATGATCTGGGACGACTCGGGGTCAAGCCCCACTCGGGCTACCGGACGCAAGACGTCGAAGAGGTATGGTTTCGGGGCTGCCACTCCGACATCGGTGGCGGCGACGAGGAGAAGGAAACCGCGGCGGTGCCGTTCCGGTGGATGCTGGGCGAAGCGCAGACTCACGGGCTGGTGCTGAACGCAGAGGGTACGAGCACGCTGGCGCAGACCGACGAAGATTGCGAGCTTAGGATCCACGAGTCGCTTTGCGGTGGCTGGCTGCTCTCGGAGTACATCCCGCGCTGGGAGCTGGACAACTCGCAACGCCCCCCAAAGCGATACTTCAAGGTAGGGCGCAGCGGCCGCCGACACGTGGAGCAGTTCGCGCGGGGTGGCCAGGTCAACATCCATCGCACCGCCTGGAAGGACCATCCCGTGACGGCGAGGAAAGTGGGCTTGGGCTAGGCTGCGGCGATCATCCGGATGCTGATCAAGTTCGGCGCATTCATTGTGACAGGGGCCTCCGAATCGGGCGTGACGACGCTCGGCCGTGCTCTCGCAGGCAGCCTGGCGGTTCCCCGCCTCGACACCGATGACTTCTACCAAAACTTACCTTCGGTCTCGGGGCAGCATCACCCACTGGCGTGTCTTGTCATCGAAGCGCCACACATCGCCTGACGCATCGAGGGCGTACAGCAGAATCTCGCCGCCGTGCACCGACGTGGTGATCTGAACAAACTGAGTATTGTTCGTCTTCTTGTCGCTCATCTTCGTGGTCGTGCCTCCCTTCGCGCGCTCGGCAGACGTCACTCCAGCAACGCCGTCACCGGCACGCCGATGAGGGCCGGAGCCCTCGGACAAGGCCTACGGCTATCGCCGTCCACACTGCGGTGCCAGCCGCGAGTAGCCCCGTGACGAACACCGCACGTGGCAGGGTCCACGCGAAATCGCGCGGGAGGAGAAATCCTTCGGGCAGGAGCACCAGAAGGAGCGGCATCGCCCACAGTCCCAGCGCGCCCCGCCAGTGGAAGGCCAGGAGGCCCCAGAAGATGCCCAAGCGGACCATGATGGCGATGGACGCGGCCTTTCGCCATAGGCCCACATCGCCGGCGGTGCGGGACAGAGAAGCCACGAACACGACGTAGAGAGCGAACAGGAGGAGCGGACCTAGGAACGCGATCATGCCTACTCCAGCAGCGCCGTCACCGGCACGCCGAGGGCCTTGGCGAGCGCGTTGATTGTGCTGAGGGACGGGTCCTGTCGCCCAGCCTCGAGCCGTGTGACGTAGACGCGGGTCGGGCGAGCCCGCTGGGCCAGGGTCGCCTGGCTGAGCCCCTGACGCGTTCGTAACCGTCGAATGCGTGCGCCCATCTGCTTTGCTGTCATAGTATACGAAACCGTATACATGCCTGGCTAAACGTGGTTGCCGGCGCCGCCCCGGCGTGCGTCGCGGCCTCCCACCAGGCGAGCCGGTCGCCGCGATCACGGGGGCGTCCATCTGGTGGTGATCTGATGGTCGTGCTTGCGGAGGATCCCGGTCTCGTCGAACTCCAGGAGCAATCGATGCGCCTCCAACTTGGCCCACTCTGCGGCGCCTCCTATGGGACCGACGAACAGAACGCCGCCTTCGGAGACATGGACGTCCCAGGTGTCGAGGCCGACGACTCGACCTTCGGAACCGACGAGGTCGACCAAGACAGGCAATGCACCCAACGGCCCACAGCCGATGTCGATGGCCCGACCACCCGACGCAAGACCAGCACGCAGGCAAGCCTCCGGCGACGAACTCACCGAGGACCTCTGATGACCGGATCAACCGGTCCTGGTCTGCCTGACCGCGATCGAACAGGTAGCTGGCTTGCGGGGATGGCTCCATGGCACCCCCTCCTTGGTCAGATGGCCCACCTAGCGGTCGCGTGAGACCGCGACTGCAAGCAGCAACGTTCGGACGCCTGTCGACCCGAGTCCTCGATTCTTGACTCATGCCTCGCCGCGCTCGGCCTGCAGCCGGGTGCGCAGCTCCGCGGACCACAGGTCAGGACGTGCGCGTGATGGAGCAAGCGATCGAGGAAGGCGGCGACGGCCGCGGTGTCGCCGAGGAGCTTCCCCCAGTCCTCGACGGGACGGTTCGAGGTGATGAGCGTCGACGCCCCTCTCGTAGCGGCGCATGATGATTTCCAGGAGGTCCTCGGCCGCGGTCTGCGGCAGCTTCCGCATCCCCAGATCGTCGATGATGAGCAGCGGGATCGTGGTGACGTGGGCCAGGTACGCCTTGCGGGTGCCCTCGAGCTGGGCGTCGGCGAGCTCGTCGGACGAGCACGCTCGGCAGGCGTACCATCTTGTATGAGGACCGAGGGGCGACGTTTGTCGGGGAGGTCAGGTCGATGCCGGTGGAGCGTCCGCGCGATCTGTTGATCCTGGCCGGAGGGACCGACGTGCAGGGGCGGGCCCGGAGCGCCCGGGCGTGATCGTGCGAAGCTTCGTCGGCATCGGCCTTGCGTACGCTCTTGGCTCGCTGTGCGCGGGCTACTACCTCGTCCGCTGGCGCACTGGCCGCGACGTGCGGCAGACCGGCTCCGCGAGCGCGGGCGCCCGGAACGCCGGGCGCCTGCTCGGTCCGAGCGGGTTCGTGCTCGTGCTGACCTTCGACCTGCTCAAGGGCGTCACCGCGGTCGCGGGCGCGCGCGCCCTCGGCCTCGACGACCTGGCGCTGGGGATCGCCGTCGTGGCGGTGGTCGTCGGGCACGTCCTCCCCATCCAGCTCGCGTTTCGAGGCGGGAAGGGGATCGCGCCCTCCATCGGCGCCCTCCTCGCCTACGACGTGTGGGTCCTGCTCGTCTCGGCGGTCGTGTTCGGCCTCGCGTATGTCACCAGCGGCCGGCGGCTCGTTCCCAGCGGTTTGGTCGCGTACGCTCTCGCTCCCGTGACGGGGCTTGCTCTCCGTCGTCCCGGAGTGGAGCTCGCGGTCCTGGCGGCCCTCGCAGTGGTGGTCCTGGTCGCCCACCGTGGACACATCCGACGCGCGCTCGGCCTCGGGGCCGCGATGTCATGACCCGGCACGACGTGAGGCGCCGTCCACGCCGGACTTACCGGATCGCCCGCGAGCCTTGGGAGTTCGAGCAGATCCATCGGCTCAACTACCAGACATTCGTCGAGGAGATCCCGCAGCATCCTCCGAATCCTGAAGGCCGGCTCGTCGACCGTCTGATGGCGCGAAGCACGCCGTTCGTCTGTCTGGAAGGACGGCGGTTGATCGGCATGGTAATGATCTCGGGCGAACGGCCGTTCTCGTTGGACCGGAAGCTGCCCGACCTCGATTCCTATCTTCCTCCCGCGAACAAGCCGTGCGAGGTTCGCTTGCTGATGATCACGCCACGGCACCGCCAGGGTCGGGTCTTCGGCGAGCTGCTCGTGCGCGCGGCCCGATGGGGTCGGCGCCAGGGGTACGACCTCGCGCTGATCTCGGCAACCGTGCACCAGGCCAAGCTGTACCGTCACCTGGGCTTCGTCGCGTTCGGACCGCCGATCGGGACGGCCCAGGCACCTTTTCAGGCGATGTACGTGACGTGGGACCGCGTCCCGGCGTCGGTTCGTCGTCTGGTGGAACGCGCATGATGGGGATTCTGCCGTTGGGTCACGCGGGGGAGTTGTCAGAGGAGGCTAGAAGCTACGCGAGCCGCTGGAAAGGCACCCATAGTGCGCCTTTCTTGATTGCAGGCGTTCCTGGCACGAAGTGATCCGGGAGAACCGGAGGATCGTAATGCTTACGACGACTGGCCCGGCCTTCTTGTTCGATCTCGATGGGACGTTAGTGGACAGCGTGTACCAGCACGTCCTCGCGTGGCGTGAGGCCCTCGAGGAAGCGGGGATCGAACTGTCGGTCTGGCGGATCCACCGGCGGATTGGGATGAGCGGGGGACTCTTCGTGAACGCGCTCCTCCGGGAGACCGGGCATCAACTGACATCCGAGGAAGCGACACGACTCCAACGACGCCACGTGGAAGCCTATCGACGTCAGGTCGATCAGGTGCGCCCGCTTCCTGGAGCGCGTGAGCTCCTAGACTACCTCTCGCGGGTCGGGGTGCCGTGGGCGATCGCGACGAGTGGCCGGATCGAGAGCGCTGGCCCCGCGCTGGAGCTTCTTGGGATTCCATCGGGTGTTCCGATTGTGACGCGAGACCAGGTGGCACATGCCAAGCCGGACCCGGACCTGTTCGTGGAGGCGGCCGTTCGGCTCGGGGTGGAGGTCAGCCAATCGGTCGTCGTGGGGGACAGTGTCTGGGATCTCCTCGCGGCCCGCCGGGCAAGGGCTCTCGGGGTCGGCGTGCTGTCGGGAGGGTATGGGCAGGAGGAGCTCGAACGGGCCGGTGCCTATCGTGTGTATCAGGATCCATCGGATCTGCTCAGGCATGTGGACGAGGTAGGGGTTCGGGTCGGGAAGTAGGATGGACGTCGGACACGACGCCTTTCGCCCTGAACGGCAAACCACACAGACCCAACGGACCTTCGCCGGGCGCTCTCAAGACTGCGGCCGGAACCGTCAACCGGCGCCTCCGCTTTTCCCGCGCGGCGAAGAGGGCGCGGTGAGCCTCTGAAGAGCCGCCGGGCATCAATGGGACCGGTGCCGGGTCCGGCCAGCATACTGCTTGTGACACCGTGGGCAACGGAGCCAGCCGTGGTGGACGCGCCGGACGACCCAGCCGCAGTGCGGGCAGGCCTGGAGCCAGCGACGCCACGCGTACCAGAGACCGGCGGTCGCGCCCGCGAGCAGCACGAGGATCACGATTGCTTCGACCTGAGCCATGCCCGCCGACCGAGCCTCCGCGCCGCTGCCTTCGCCGTCTATCTTACCCGGATGCGGATGGCGGGGGGGCCGGAGTCGGAGCTGCCGCCCCAGCTCGTGCCATCCGTCGAGGAGTTCCAGGAGAAGCGCGAGAAGTTGAACGCCGACCAAGGCGGCCGCCTGACACTCGAGAAGGGGGACGCCCCGGAAGGATGTCAGGAAGGCCCTCAAGGCCGCGTCGGGGTCAACCGACGGCTCCGCTTCCCGTGTCGCAGGGAGGAAGGGTCGCTGAGCTGCTCCCTTGAGGGTACGCAGGGCCACAGGGGAAGGAGAGCCACAGGGGAGGCAGCCGCCTGGAAGGCTGGGCTCGAGGAAGAGGGGGAGGTCTCGGAACGCGGAGTAGGGACTGCATGGCGGGGGTCGGAGCCGTTGACATGGCCTTGACGCCGGAGATACTGTCCTTAGCGACTCGAATCGTGTGAGCCGTCCGGCTCCTTGGAGAGAAGTATCATGCCCCTGGCGTGGCATCCCGGACAACCTTTCGCCCCCGCGCTGGCTTCATAGCCCCGCGGGGGCGTTCGTGTCTTCACGTTCCTGCCACGGGAGGGCGATGCCGTGGAAGAGAAGATCGGCGTCGTGACGGATTATCTCGACCGGATCGGCGTCGCCGTCATCCATCTGACGGATGGAGATCTGCACGTCGGTGATCAGGTTCACATGGCCGGCCGCACGACCGAGCTGACGCAATGGGTCGAATCACTCCAGATCGAGCATGAGGCGGTGGCGGAGGCTCCGCGCGGCAGCGTAGTCGCGATGAAAATGGAGGCTCCGGTTCATCGACGGGATGAGGTCTTTCGGGTCCACGCTGGATGACGAGAGGGCGCCTCTCGTCTTTGAACTGAACGGGGTGAACGCCATGCCGCGCTACGAGTTCCTCTGCGAGACGTGCAAGAAGCCGTTCGAGCTCATCATGACGATCTCCGAGCGCGAGAATACGAAGCCCACGTGTCCGAAGTGCAAAGGCACCAAGGTCGTGCCACAGTTCAGCGGCTTCATGGCGCAGACGTCGAAGAAGAGCTGACCATCGGCGCCGTAGCATCGCGGCCATCGGGAGGTCCTCCATGACTCGGTTGGTCTTGGTCCTCCTCCTGCCCTCGCCGTCCTCAGTGCGACGTTCACTGCCGACGGGTAAAGGAATGGTTGGCGCAGCAAGCTTTCTGGGCGTCGCACACGGTTCACCTGTTTGCGTCCTGCGGTTTCGATCGAACTGTTCATGAACGAACAGAACGAAACGGTCATTGTCGGCGGCGGTCAGGCCGGGCTGGCGATGAGCTCCTACTTGACGCAGCTGGGGCGAGAACACGTTGTCCTCGAACGGGGACGGATCGGCGAGGCGTGGCGGAGCGAGCGCTGGGATTCCCTGGTCTTTCAGTTTCCGAACTGGACTCTCCAGTTGCGCGGTGATGCCGGGCGGTGCTGGGCGTGGGGGTGAGCGGTCGACTGGGTGCTCGGCGCCCGTCAAGGGACCGTTGGCGTATGCCAGGGCGTCCCCCAGGCAGGACCGGTCTGGTTGCTCCCCGAGTTCGGCTGGGCTAGTCTGGCGGCACTCTGCGTGGAGACGTTGGGACATGCACTGTCCCCGGTGCCAGCATGAGAACCCGCCGCCGGCGGAGTTCTGCCTGGAATGCGGGAGCCGGCTCGCGCCCACGTGCGCCCAGTGCGGCACGGCACTGCCAGCCGGCGCGAAGTTCTGTCTGGAGTGCGGCAAGCCGATAGACCCTTCACCCGGTCCATCTCCGTCGCCCCAGGTCTATACCCCGAAGCACCTCGCCGAGAAGATCCTCACCTCGAAGAGCGCGCTGGAAGGAGAGCGGAAACAGGTCACCGTCCTGTTCGCCGACCTCAAGGGTTCGATGGAGCTGCTCGCCGACCGCGACCCCGAGGAGGCCCGGAAGCTCCTCGATCCCGTCCTCGAGCGGATGATGGAGGCCGTCCACCGCTACGAGGGCACGGTGAACCAGGTCATGGGGGACGGCATCATGGCGCTCTTCGGCGCGCCCGTCGCCCACGAGGACCACGCGGTGCGGGCGTGCTACGCGGCCCACGATATGCAGACCGCGATGCGGCGCTACGCCGAGGAACTTCGCCACGCTCAGGGCGTCGAGGTGCAGATCCGGGTCGGCCTCAACTCGGGCGAGGTCGTGGTCCGGGCCATCGGCAGCGACCTCCGCATGGACTACACCGCCGTGGGCCAGACGACGCACCTGGCGGCGCGGATGGAGCAGCTCGCCCTCCCCGGTACCATCCGGCTCACCGCGGACACGCTGCGGCTGGCGGAAGGCTACATCGAGGTGAAGCCCCTCGGGCCGGTGCCGGTGAAGGGGCTGGAGGCGCCCGTCCACGTCTACGAGATGGTCGGCGCGGGCCCCCGCCGATCCCGGCTGCACGCGGCGGCCGCTCGAACTACCGGCCGGAGTATCAGCACCCCTGGGGCAGCCGGACGTATTACACGCAGCTCCGGCTCGACCCCTCTTCGCTAGGGCGACTCGCTCCGCCGGGGGTCAGAACGTAGGAAGTCCAAAGCACGTTTCTGCGTCCCTGCTCCCGCGCCCCGTCCCCCCCGCTCGCGGGCTCACGGCATCGGCCCTGCCGCCGGGCGGCGCGCCCGAACGATAGCGCGTCGCTGGCACGCCCGGCAAGAGCGGCGGGAGGTCGGGGAGGTGAGGCCCGGAACCCGACCGACAGGCCCCGTGGGCTCGGGGGGCGGCGTCCCCTCGGTGGGCAGCGGCGCCCGCGGATCGTCAAGAAAGTACGTCCACGCCAGCGCCTTGATCCGGGCCTCGATCGGGGTCCGCACCGCGAGGCAAAACGCACTCCAGCGAATTTCGGCGAGCGCTCCTCTCCGGCACTGGCCCGGCCGGAGTCCCAGACGACGTGAACTAGCGTCGAGCTTCGGCGGAAGCGTGATAGTACAG
Organism: uncultured Candidatus Rokubacteria bacterium; assembly: GCA_963805625.1. GTDB lineage: Bacteria > Methylomirabilota > Methylomirabilia > Rokubacteriales > DASRDR01 > DASRDR01. The sequence goes on along the minus strand of CAWDVE010000013.1, from coordinate 415,014 downwards.
TGCTTCGAGCATGACGAGGCTGCTCCAGTGGCTGACTCCGCTCCTCAGAAGATATGATCCTAGATCACGGTGATCTAGGGACATGATCCAGCTAGAGTAGGAATGGTGGCGGACGCAGCTGCGCGGGGGGAGCGTGAGATGATGAAACGAGTTCTGTTGGTCGGCTTGGATCCGGCGACGGTGGATTTTTCGGATCCGGCGCTGCCGCGGGGCATGACTGCGGAGAAGATCCACGCCGGGGTAGAAGTCGCGCTCGCCGACATGGCCGAGCGCGGCTGGCAGGCCGAGAACTGCTTTATCAATCCCGACGCGACCGCCGCACTCGCCGTGGAGCGCCGCCTGGCCGAGGGCCACTACGACTGCGTGGTGGTCGGAGCGGGCGTCCGCTTGCCGCCGAGCCGGCTGGTTCTGTTCGAGGCCTTAGTCAACGCCATTCACCGCGCCGCTCCGGGCGCGGCCATCGCCTTCAACAGCCGCCCGGAGGACACCGGCGCGGCCGCGGCGCGCTGGATCTGAGCTTAGGGCACGGGGACATTGCGCATCTAATGAACGCGGATGATTTTCCCTGCGATCGCGAAGAGCGTGACACAAGAACCTAACGAGACGTCCTAGAACTAAGTGATCTAGGAATTCCCTTGGGCGTGAAGTCGTAGGGGGACTGGGATGGATGAGCTCGCGGAGTTCAAGAGCGGCCAACGGCAAGCATGGGCTTCCTTCAGCCCATTTGAGCTGGTGACGTGTACCACCGCTCCCCGGCTGGTGGGCTTCGCGGGTGTACGGCCAGGCCAGCGGGTTCTCGACGTAGGATGCGGCACCGGGGTCGTGGCGATCACCGCCCGGCACCGTGGGGCACGGGTAACGGGAATTGATCTTACTCCGGAGTTGCTCCAGCGGGCGAGGGAGAATATGACCATCGCCGGCGTCGACATCGAGTGGCATGAAGGAGACGTCGAGAGCCTGCCCTTCGGAGATGGCGCGTTCGATACGGTCGTGAGCCAGTTCGGCCACATGTTCGCACCACGTCACGAGGTGGCCACGCGCGAGATGCTGCGCGTCCTCAAATCCGGTGGTGTCATCGCCTTCTCGACCTGGCCGCCCGAACTGTGCGTCGGGCGGCTTTTCATGCTGATAGGGCGATACCTGCCCCCGCCCCCGGCGTTCGTATCACCCCCGCCGCAGTGGGGCGATCCGAATATCGTGCGAGGCCGTCTGGGTGCCGCCGTCCAAGATCTCGTGTTCGATCGCGCCGTCATGCGCATCCCAACCCTGAGCCCGGCGCATTTTCGCGTCTTCTACGAAGTGAATATCGGACCGGTCGGCGGAGTGGTCCAAGCGCTCAGGAGTGACCCAGACCGACTTGCCACTTTCCGCCGGGAGTTTGAAGAGATCGTGGATCAGTTTTTCGAAGACAACATCGTTCGGCAGGATTATCTCATGACGCGCGCGACGAAAGTGTGATCACCCGGTCCGGGCGGGGTGCGCAATCTGTCCCCGACTCAAGAGCTGACGATGTTCCTCAAACCAAGTGATCCAGGGACACGCCTGACTATTCGGGGCACGCTCTGAGCCAAGCGGCTCATCTAATGACGCGCGAGGTGACTCGTAGGCAGTTGGAACGGTGGCTTGTCGAGCACGGGTTCGTGGAGCTACCCGGGAAGGCCACCAGCCACCGCCAGTTCGTTCGTGGTGGCCTGAAGATCACCATGTCGGGACATGGGCCACAGGACCTGACGAAGAAGCATGTCGCGATGGTTCTGCGGCAACTCGCTGGGGCGGGATTCGACAAGGAAACGGTGCGGCGAGAATTGTCGGAGTGAAGGACAATTGAGAAGACGCTGGCACGCTCGCCGGAATCATCGAACACAGGCCACTCGGACTTGCCCCGACGAATGCCTTGGCGTAGCCTGGCGCCGACCATCGCGCGGTGAAGGAGAGGCCGATGCGTCGGGATGCGAAGCCCGCGAAGACTAAGGCCGAAGCCAAGCTGCCTGCCACCCGCAAGTCGCGGAAGAACGAAGGCTCTGGCGTTGGCGACCTCGAGAAGCGTTTGGCGGAGGCACAGGAACAACAGGCCGCCACCGCCGAGATCCTGCGGGTCATCGCGAGCTCGCCGACCGACGTCCAGCCGGTCTTCGACACGATCGTGAGGAACGTCGTGCGCCTCTGTGACGCGGTGTACTCGACGGTCTTTCGGATGGACGAGGGTCGAATCGACCTCGTGGCTCACCACAACATTCCACCGGAGGGCCTCGAGGAGCTGCGTCGTCGCTACCCCGCTCCTGTCAGCGTCACTACCGGGTCAGCGCAGGCGGCGAGGGAGGGCGCACGGCAGCCAGGGCGATCCTCCAGCAGGCGAGAACGAGCGCGCCGGCGGCGAGGGCCAGGAGCCACTGGCTCGACCGGCCGAGTGGCTGGCGCTGTGCCAGTGCCGGGCCAATGCCCAGAAGGCCCCCAACGAGGAGGCCAAAGACGTGGGCGAGTACATCTGACCCTGGAGCGGTCCCGAGCATACCGAGCAGCGCGAGGCTGGCGGCGATCACCACCCAGCCCTTGTGCCCCGACGCCCGGCCCCGCCCGCGCGCTACGCACTGGCGAACGGCCAGAATGCCGAGGGCGCCGAAGACGGCCGTCGAGGCGCCGACCGAGACGGACGACGGCCCATGCGCGAGCGCCGTCAGCGCGTTCCCCCCCGCCCCGGCCAGTAGCACGAGCCACGTGCCTACGCCTGGCCCGAGCCACCAGGCGACCGCGGTGATGAAGACCAGGCAGGCGAGGGCGTTGCTGAGCACGTGGGCGAGGTCGGCATGGAGCGTCAGGGCGGTCACCGTGCGCCACACCTCACCCGACAGAATCAGGCGGGCAGAGGCACTGCCCTGGTCGAACCAGACGTTGGGCCCACGTGGGCCGGTGACCGCAAAGAACCCAACCAGCAGCGCGGCGATCACCCCCCCGATACCGGTGGTGCCGTAAGGGGGCGGCGAGGGATCACGCGGCGCCTCGTCGCGGTTCTCCCGGTCATACTCGACCAGCGCGCGGCTCGCCCGTTCTGCGTCACCCGCCGCGACCATCACCATCCAGCCGGCGCCAGTCGGCTCCAGGCGGTGAGCAATCCCATGCGACGCCAACACGACCGCGCACTCCTCCGCCCGCTTCGCACTCGGGGTCACACACACGGCGGCCTCACTCGGTTCATCGGTCGTCATTGACGCGGCCTGCGGTGGACGATGATGGTCGCTCGACGATGATGTCCGTACAGACTTCTGAACGCGATGTAGAGAACGAGAATTCGGCGTGACGGTGCCGCCGATACTTCTGAAACTCACCGGCTGCCTCGATCCATGAGCCTGCGCGGGTGATGTGATCGTGCAGATCCTGACGTTCGGACATGCGTGGCCATCCTCACTTACGCTCGATCGGGCGATCGGCGTGCTCCGGCATCTGACCGAGCAGGGTCGGCTAGCTGCCGGGCTTTTGACCCGCGGCGGCGGTCGTCTCGAATTCCTCCGCCCCTTTCTGGGAGATCGAGCAGGCGGCGAGCAGCCGCATCCGGTCCCCGGGAGTCACGAGCGGCCGTAGCTGGGCCTCGGCCTCCCGCCGGGCTTTCGCCATCAGGACGGCTTTTCGCGGGCCCGTGGTGTCACTGCTTCGGTACCGCTGCTCAGGAGAGCCGCCACGCTGGGCAGGCGGCAGCCCGGCGGGGTCGACCACAAAGGGGAGCCGGGCCGCGAGCTCACAAAGCGTCACAATCGCTCGGCAGACCTCGAGCTCGCTCGATCCGGCATCCGGAGAGCCGTCCTCCAATAAATGCGCATGCCGCGACAGATAGTCGAAGACGCTGCGCGCAATGCTTGTGTACTGTATTAATACATTAGTACACTAAAGGACGGTGAGTCAAGCGTCCCCCCAATGCCGCCGCTCCCCTCCTGTGACCGGCTGACCCTCGACGCCCAGCCAGCGGAACCAGTGGACGTGATCGCGATTGTATTACTGTACTAGGATAGTGATACACTAGGAGGGATCGACGCACCACTCGCCGCGCTCATACCCATCGCGAAGAGGGAGGTCCCGAACCATGGCTCAGGCACTGAAGACTCCGACGACCCAGGTCGTGAAACCGCCGATGACCCCGGTCACGAAGACCACACTGCGCCCGCTCCATGACCGCATTCTCGTCAAGCGTCTCGCGGAAGGGGACGAGAAGCACGGGCGCATCATCATCCCCGACTCCGCCAAAGAAAAGCCCCAGGAGGGCCAGGTCATCGCGGTCGGCACCGGCAAGGTGACCGAGGCGGGCCGGAAGCTCCCGCTCGACGTCAAGGCGGGGGACCGGATCCTGTTCGGCAAGTACTCCGGGAGCGAGATCAAGCTGGACGGCCAGGAGTACCTCACCATGAGGGAGGAGGACGTGCTCGGTATCCTCAGCGCGTGACCCTCGCGGCCTCGCCACGGTCACCCCATTCGCACACACTCGGGAGGAAGGATACCCACCCATGGCCAAGCAACTCCTATTCAACGAGGACGCTCGCGCGGCGCTTCTGCGCGGCGTCAACATCATGGCGCACGCCGTCAAAGCCACGCTGGGCCCCAAGGGCCGGAACGTGGTCCTCGACAAGAAGTACGGCAGCCCGACCATCACCAAGGACGGCGTCACCGTGGCCAAGGAAGTCGAGTTGAAGGACCCCTACGAGAACATGGGCGCCCAGATGCTGAAGGAGGTCGCCTCGAAGACGTCCGACATCGCGGGCGACGGGACGACGACGGCGACCGTGCTCGCCCAGGCCATTGTCCGCGAGGGCCTCAAGAACGTGACCGCGGGGGCGAACCCGATGGGGCTCAAGCGGGGCATCGAACAGGCGGTGGAGCAGGTGGTCGCCGAACTGAAGCAGATGACCAAGTCGACCAAGGACAAGAAGGAGATCGCCCAGGTCGCGACCATCGCCGCCAACAACGACAAGACCATCGGAAATCTCATCGCCGAGGCCATGGAGAAGGTCGGCAAGGACGGGGTCATCACCGTCGAAGAGGCCAAGGCGATGGAGACCACCCTCGAGGTCGTCGAGGGGATGCAGTTCGACCGGGGCTACCTCTCGCCCTACTTCGTCACGGACCCGGAGCGGATGGAGGCCGTCCTCGAGGACTGCCTCATCCTGATCTACGAGAAGAAGCTCAGCGTGATGAAAGACATGCTCCCGCTGCTCGAGCAGGTAGCGCGGGCGGGCAAGCCCTTCCTCCTCATCGCGGAGGACGTCGAGGGCGAGGCGCTCGCGACCCTGGTCGTGAACAAGCTCCGCGGGACGCTGTCCTGCTGCGCGGTCAAGGCCCCGGGCTTTGGCGACCGGCGGAAGGCCATGCTCCAGGACATCGCGACCCTCACCGGGGGCAAGGCGATCACCGAGGATTTGGGGATCAAGCTGGAGAACATCAAGCTGGAGGACCTCGGGAAGGCCAAGAAGGTCGTCGTGGACAAGGATAACACCACGCTCATCGACGGCGCGGGGTCGACCAAGGAGATCGAGGGGCGGATCAAGCAGATCCGGGCGCAGATCGAGGAGACCACCTCGGACTACGACAAGGAGAAGCTGCAGGAGCGGCTGGCCAAGCTCGCCGGCGGCGTCGCCATCATCAAGGTGGGCGCCGCGACCGAGACCGAGATGAAGGAGAAGAAGGCGCGCGTGGAGGATGCGCTCAACGCGACGCGGGCGGCCGTGGAAGAGGGCATCGTGCCGGGCGGCGGGGTGGCACTGCTCCGCGCCGCGAAAGCGCTCGACCATTTGAAGCTGACGGGGGACGAGGCGACCGGCGCCCACATCGTGCGGCGGGCGCTGGAGGAGCCGATCCGGCGGATCGTGGAGAACGCGGGGCTGGAGGGCTCCGTGGTGGTCGAGAAGGTGAAGGCTGCCAAGGAGCTGGCGTACGGCTTCGATGCCGAGAAGAACGAGTACGTGGACCTGATGCACGCCGGGATCATCGACCCGACCAAGGTGGAGCGGATCGCGCTGCAGAACGCCGCCTCAATCGCGTCGCTCCTCCTGACGACCGAGGCACTGATCACGGACATCCCGGAAGAGAAAGGGGCCATGCCGGCCATGCCGCATGGTGGCGGCATGGGGGGCATGGGCGGCGGCGACTTCTAACCCGCCGGCCAGAGCATCCGGCGATTCCGACGGCCTCCGGGGACATCTCGCCTCCGGGGGCCGTCTGCCGTCGATTCCGATCGCGGTGTGTTGATCGGCGTCGAAGGCCCGCGGAAGCGGATCGCTGAGCACAGTGGATCCGAGGGTCAGGGTCGCGCCGCCGAGATCCGCGGGCAGAAAGAGCGCGACATGCTGGCCACCTCGTCGGTCGGCTACAAGGCCGCGCAGGAGGCGAAGGGCGCGGCCGACGCCAAAGCCACCGCCATTTGTGCCCGCGCATGCAACAAGGACACAGACTTCTACCAGTTCTGGAAGACGATGGAGACGTTGAACAGCAGCCTGGACGAGAAGACCTGGCTATCCTCTCCACCGACTCGGAGCTCCTTATTATAAGTACCTGAAAGACAGCGGAGGGCGCCGACCGCTCACCTCTCCACGGGCATTCTGAGGGCACGGCGCGTGACTCCCAGCGCCTGAGGTTGTCCTTCGCCAACACTCCGGCCGGCGGATAAACGGGTGATGCGTCGGGCCTGATCCGGAGACACTCGTCGTCCATGACCTGCTCCACCTCGTTCGCCGCAGAGGAACGGCAGAGTCGGAGCAGCTGTCACGCCGCCCCCGGCGGTGTTGAGGCGCACCGCGCGGGGGCGTCTTTGTGACTACTTCAGCAACTCCGGATCTAGGCTGATCAGGTCGTTATGGGCCATCCCGACGGCCAGCTCGCCGCCCGTCTCCAGAAGCTCGTCGTGTGGGATGGCCCGGGCCGTTGACTGCCCTTCGACCTCCAGCGCGCGGGCCAGCCAGTCGGCCAGCCCCAGATTGGGCCCCGCGGCGACCGTGTACCACCGCTGCCCATCGAGTTCCGCCGACGCCACCTGGACGTAGACAATCATTCCTCGCTACCCCTGTCACATCTCTAGGACGCGGCCTCGCCGAGAATCTTGACCCCTACCATCTGGCACCACTGAAGGCCAGGAAAGGGATACCGCGCGCGCGGAGATGGTCGACCAACGGCGTCTGCCCCAGGGCGCTCACGGGAAGAGACCGTCCGAACCGCACGGCGAAGAATTGCTCGAGGCTCGCAATCTGAGCCAGCGTCCAGGGACTGGCGCCACGGTACTCGAGCACGTCCGACGTCGATCGCTCCTCGCCCAGGGACACCGGGGGGAGCGCCGCCAGGCGCTGGAGCGCCTGTGCTTCCACCACGATCCGCTGGGAGTCCGCCAACTGGCTCCGCGTCTCGTGGACGCGGTCTCGCGCCTCGGCCACTGCTTGCTCGGCGCCCTCCACGTCGCGGCGAGAGACCAGTCCCTCGACATGAAGGGTCCGGTACCGCTCAGCGGTGGCTGTGGCTCGGATGACCGCCTGTTCCTCCCGGCCCAGAAGTCGTGCGAGGGTGTCCTGGTACTCTCGCGTCTTCTGCTCCAACTCGACCAGAGTCTCAGCGAGGGTATCGGCTATCACGCGGCCGGCGGTCAGGATGGCGGGCCAGGCGAGAGCGGCCCGCCCGAGCCTCACGAACGCTCGCCGCGCGATCACTGCGCCCGTCCCATGGCCTCTTTCCATGAGCGAAGCCTTCTCCGGCCCCAGGGTCCAGCGCGGTCGGAGACGGGGGTCAGGGGAGCGATGACGAGGGGGCGCAGCGAGCCGCCTCCCGGCGCCTGCCGAGGACGGACATCCGATTGCCCTACGGGCGGCCCCGTGCGAAATGAACGATCAAGGAGATGACCGCGACGACCACCAGAATGTGAATCAGGCTTCCCGCGACGTGGAACACAAACCACCCAAGGACCCATGCGACGAAAAGGACAATGAATAGGATCAAAAACGACGATAAGAACATGGGGATCTCCTTCTCGGGCTTCTCAGGTCAGCTCCTGATGGTCGTGGGCACGTGCGGGCTTGGTTGCGCATGCGTGGAGATTTGCCATCCGACGCTTCTGGCTCGAACGTCGAGCCGGTGAACACATTCGTGCTGCTCCATTCCAAGCCGCCCTGAGTGGTCGACCCACTGGGTCGAGGCTAGTCGACAGCGTCGGTCCCTGTCAAATGCGCGAGTTGTGCTCACCGGGCGGGTCGAAAGCTCGCACGTTCAGCAGATGCCGGCGTCGTATTCACCGCCTGTCCTTCGCCAAAACCCCGTCCGGGGCCAAGTCGTTGATCTGTCAGGTCTGATCCGGAGAGAATCTCAGTTCGATGATCACCCTCTTGCTCCACGTGCTTCGACTCCTCCCGTTCCTCTGCGGCGGCCACCGGCAGCTCGCCCTCGAGAACCTCGCCCTGCGCCAGCAGCTCGCCGTGTACAAGCGAACGGTGACCGGGCCCAAGCTTCACACGACTGATCGTCTCTTCTGGGTCTGGCTCGCGAGGGTCTGGGCCGGGTGGGGGCAGCCCCTCGTGATCGTGACCCCCGACACCGTCCTGCGGTGGCAGCGTCGACTCCTCCTGGAGAGTGCGTCGGCGCTGCTCCCGGGTTCGGATGCCCTCCAGCAGCACCTTCAGGTCGCTGCCCTGGGCCACGCCCGCGGCGAGCCGAGTCAGTTCTTGGTCGATCACCGCCACCTCGGCCTGGAGGCGGTCTGGCGCGGCACCGCGGTATCGGCCGGGGCATTCAGGTGCCCAAGCGCCTGGCGCATTGCCCGCTGGACCACGTCCGGGTGCAGCACCTCTCGTTCGATCGTCGCGAGGATGGTCTGGTTCGTCGGTTCCATCGGCAGCACGAGGCCGCCCGGGCAGACCGTGTTCCCGCGCAGGTGATGGTAGCTACACAAATAGGCGTTGGCTCGGCGGCGCGCTGAAGCTCGGCCGTGAACGATGAGGCTCCCGCCACATCGCCCGCACTGGGCGAGCCCGGTGAGGAGGTAGCGGGACTCGATGCCGTTGGCGGGACGGCCCCAGAGCTGTCCGTCGTCGCGCGGAGGTACGACGCCCGCGTATCCCGAAACCGCTACGTGCCGCCGCCGGCGAGTTCGGGGACCATGCCGCTAATGGCCTGCGCGATGCAGCCGGCCCAGTAGGCGTTGATCTCGGCGTTGGGATGACCGTAGACCGGCACCTGCATCTCCCTCGCCCACACTCCTTGATGCACGCAGTCCGCCGTTGGTATGCCGTGCTCCGCGAGTAGCGCGCGGAACGGCGCCATGCTTCGGGGACCGAATTGCGAGAGTAATGCCACGAGCAGCGTTCCCCCGCTCTGCCGCACGACCTTGTCGAGCTCGAGCAACAGCTTCTTCGAAACCGCGTTCGCTTGCGAAGTGCGCTTCATCGCATCGAAAGACGCCCAGAGCTGTTCGAGCATCGCCACCGTAGCGAGTCGGCGATGGAGCCACCAGGCCGGATACGTCTTGGGCGGGTGAAGCTGCAGCTCGCCGTCGCCGCCGAGGGTTGCGTAGGGCGTGCCTTGCCCGCGCGAGGCCTGTGCGAGCGCCTTGAGCCACGAAGCTTCGGCGATACTGCGGCTGGTGTGGAAATCGCTGAACCCGTAGACGACTATGAGCGGCCCCTTGGCCGCCGCGGTGCCATGCGGGCGCTTGCGTTCCTCAAGATAGCGCTCGAGCGCAAGCAGCGACTGCGTGGTGCCGTAACCGGCGGTCCCGAAGTTGAGCACCCGGGCGCGCGCGAAACGCTCCTGCAGCTTCCACGCGAACGTCTCCTCGTCGGACAACGCCCAGCCCTGCACGAACGAGCAGCCCAGCACCACGACCGCGGCGTCGGCGCGTACGGGGGCCGCAGCGGTCGCGCGCGTGTGATCGGGCCAGAACGTCATGTGGATGGGCGTCGTTCCGAACACGTAGCGCCCTTCTTTGCTGCGCCAGCCGAGGTCGAGGTCGGGCTCGTGCATTCGCGGCACACCCGGGTGCCCGTCGAGCTCTTTCCAGGGCTCGTGCCCACTGGAGCGCAGCGCAATCTCGGCGATCACGAGCGTGGCGAGCATTCCCATGCCGAGCGCGACCGTTGCGAAGGCGAGTCGATACCTGGGCCGCGATTCCGTCACTGTGATTGAGCGCACGCGCACGATCGACTAACCTGAGCGGCGAGCCGAATGGCGCTTATATCCATCGCGGGTATGGTCTTCACGAAGAAGAAAATCTGCGCGCGCTCTACTTGCGGCTCCTCGCCGCGACCGCGAGCCTGCCACACGATCGAGATGGTGTTCGTCGACGACGGCCGCAGCGACGGCAGCGCGCAGATCCTTGGCAAGGTCGCGCCTCACGACCCGCACGTGTGCGTGGTGCACCTGTCGCGCAACTTCGGTCACCACCCGGCAAGCACGGCGGCGGTGCGCTTCAGCAGCGGTGATGCGGTCGTGCTCACGGACGGCGACCTGCAGGATCCGCCCGACCTGGTGCGAGAAGGGAAGAAGGGTCCGGGCGTCGTGCTCGCGCGCCGCAGGTCGCGGTCCGAGACGGGGGCGCGCGGGCTTCTCATCAGCGCCTGTCACGGCACGTTCCGCTGGCCTTCCGGCGCGCCGATGCCCTGGGACGTCGGCGTGTTCAGCTCGATGTCGGCGCAGGTCGCTACCGAGATCGCGCGCATGCCGGAGCGCAACCGCGATCTGCAGGATCTTCGCTGGAGGGCCGGCCACCGCTGCGCGGAGGTGTGGGAGGACCGCGAGCAGAGATCCGCGGGAGCGTCCAGCCAGGGCCCCGAGCGCTTGTTCATGTAGGCCCCGGGACGCGATCTTCAGCTTCAGGTACCGGCCGGTGCGGGCAGCGCGGCCCTCGGGCTGGCGGTTTCGGGTTCTGGAACGTTGATGGCCCTTGCCACGTTTCTGCGTCCCCCCTCCGCGCCCCGTCCCCCCCGGTTGCGGCGTCGGCCACGTCGGCCGCGCCTCCAGCGGCACGCCGGAACGATAGCGCGTCGCTGGCGGGTCTAGCAAGTGCGGCGGGAGGTCGGAGCGGTGAGGCCCGGAGCCCGCTCCTCCGGGTCAGCAGGCAGACGGGGACCGCGGTGCCGAGGCGTGATCGAGCGCGGGGGTCAGGTCGCGGGGATGGGTCGGCCCGACGACGGGTTCGCGACTAGTCCAAGCGCGACGAGTACGCGGCGCACGGCGTGGGGTTCGGTCACCGCGCCCAGAATCCGGCGCGGGCCGGCGTAGCGGGGACAGACGAGAAAGCTCGATCGCGACACGCGGCGGTGTGCGCGGTCGGACAAGTGGGCATTTCGGCGGCCTGGAATTGCGCTGACCGTCGCTGGGGCTATGTGGGCCTAGGTGAGCCAGCCAGGCGCGATTGTGGCCGCCGGAACTGGCCGTTTGTCCGGCGCCCGAGCGAGCTTCAGGTTGTCCCATATCACAGTAGAACCCCGCGAAAATCGAGCATACAAAGGCGCTCGAATCTCGTTGAAGCCACCACCGCAAGATTAGAGGATTCGGCGTAGCCCCCGATATCCCAGAAGACCCTGGAATGGCGCCGAATCACCCCGAGTGCGGCTTTCGCAGGTTGCTCCCTTGGAGCGTCCGCTTCTCGAACAGGAGGCGCGTCATGTTCGGCGTATGATGTCGGCGGTTCCTGTCACTTGTGGAGCCCGCCACCCGACCTGCGGGGCCTGTCAACGGGCGATGATCCAAAGTCCCAGCCCGATCAGCAAGCCGCCGCTCACCGGAGTGCTCCGCATGCCACACGGCGCCACCGTCTCGAAGAACACGATCAGGGTCAGCGCCACAATGACCGCAAGATTCATCACGCCGCCTGCAAAGAGCAGCAGCATCAAGACCCAGCAGCACCCAAGACACGAGAGCCCATGCCGCGCGCCGATGCGGAACGCTTCAACCACGCCCGTGCGCCGGCGATCGACACAGGCTGCAGGCGAGCGGCAAAACGACAAGCACATGTGCTTGACTGGCAGGAATTGATACAGGCCGGCACCCAGTAACAGACCGCCAGCGAGCGCCGGCATCGCTGGTTCCATCATGGGCGTCAACAATTGGGCCTCGGTCATCACGCGCTGCACAATCGTCGCTGCGGCGCTGAACAACATCCAGACGAAGACATAACCGGCAGCGAACGCGCTGATGCTAGACGCCGGGCGCGTGCCTTCTGATTCGACGGGGACGCTTCTCGCATACTGCAGAAGCGCGGGCGCCGTGGACGGCAACATCATGGCCACCATCATTGCGGACCACATCGAGTACAAGAGCCCGACGTGCAGCCAGTCCCAATGTGCGGTCATCATCCAAGCGGCTGCACCGGTCATGCGTCCATACATGTCCACGGCCATCGTGACGACCCACGACCAACAGAGCGTGACAACGAACAGCAACGCGCTGCCCACAAACCAGCGTTCTCGTGTCAGCGTCGACTTGACAGGCGCATCAAGCATGGGAAGCCACAGAGCACCTCGCTGGATTACGCGCCGTACTCATCGTGTCGCCGCCACCATTGATACGGTGGCGTCCGCGGCCACCCTTTGGGTGAATCCTCCCAGGTCTCCTGCCGGCCGAATGGCGTCAGGTCGAGAAAGGTCCAGGGGCTGCCAAGCGCCTCGACACCGCGCCCGTTCGTGAAATAGGTGCGATAGGCCGTCTGACCGTCCCGAAGAAACACGCTCAGGCCAAACGTTTCGCCGCGATCCGTCGTGAGACCGAAGTCGTCATTGAAGTCGCTGGCTGACGAGGAGAACCACGGCACGGTCCATCTCATCCGCCGCTTGTACCGCTTGATGTTGGCGAGTGGAGCGCGGGACACGAGCACCAATGATGTGTTGCGGGCGTGCAGGTGGGCGAGATGGCCGATTTGGTCCACAAAAAACGAACAACCTGGACAACCCGCCTCCGGCCAGCCGTCCACGCCGGGGGCAAACATGAAATGGTAGAGGATGAGTTGTCGGCGGCCATCGAACAGATCCACCATCCGCGCCTTGCCGTCTGGACCCTCGAAGACGTAGTTCTTGTCGATCTTGACCATGGGGAGCCTACGGCGCTCGGCAGCGAGCGCGTCTCGTGCGCGCGTATGCGCCTTCTCCTTGCGGAGCAGCTTGTCGCGAGCGACTTGCCATTCGGCTTGTGACGCAACCCGAGGGAGCCTTCTATGTGTTTTCATTGTGTGTCTCCACGCGCCCGTAGGAGTCCGCCCTTCGCATGCTTCCGCTGGGATCCCGTTTCTCACCGATCAGGTCGCCGATCCACATGGCACGCCGCGCCCAGCATAGAACACCAAAATGGACTCGCGACGTAGCCATGTCGTGTTACTACTGACCAGTCGCGAGCCGCAGGGCACCGTAGTCCGTGGAGTCCTCGATGAACTCGACGTCGGCGGTCTTCAAACGGGTACAGTCCGTCGTGGTCGCGAGGCCCACCATGTGCCGCACCGGATCGGCATTGTGGCCGCGGACCTCACTGAGCGTGCCCAGCCAGAGTCCGCCGCGTTCGACGAAGCCCGGGATCTCGACCGTCACGACGAACCCCAGGACGTCCCGGTAGAACGGCAGCGGATGCTTCATGTCTTCGCTCCAGATCGATGCTCCGCGCAGCCCCGTGATCATCGCCTCCTCCGCGCCGTGTTCACTCTTCTACGTGTCGCTCGTGATCCCATGCTCGGCCCGTCGTATATCGCTCGCCGGTGGCGTGGATCCTCCGCTGCTGAAGTGCCCGTAACCTGCATGCACTACTTTGGTCGGGCGCTAATGGCCAATCTGAGCCAAGGCTGTTTCATGTCGGGTCCCTCCTTACCTGTGTGGCGGCTCCACCGGCCACCTGGGATTCGTGTCGCGGCGCGGCGCTGGCGCCGCATCCGGAACGTGAGCACTCTCACCTCGCTGGATAGTCGAACGGGTCGGCTCGAGATCGACAGGCCCAGCGAAGAAAACGCCGCCCACCTCGCCCCGGGTCAGCGACGCTCGACAGAGGCCTCGTCGTGGACTTGTTCGCCTGGTCACGAGGGATCTGGCCGCTTGCACGCGGAGCTCGGGGATGCCCTAGTACCCCTGGGGCTGCGGCACAGGCTCCCAGCCCCCGCCCAGCGCCTTGTACAGGGCGATCAGGTTCGCGGCCACGGCTTGCTCGCTCTGCACCGGTTGGTCCTGCACCGCATGGAGCGCTCGCTGGTTCCGACTCGGCGGAGGCGCCGTCGTGGCCGTCACTGCCCCCCCCGAACTCGGCGAGTCCACCACTCCGCGGGGATTGGGTCCATCTGGCCCAGTGGGTGGCTTGCGTCACCATCCAAGCCTTCCCTACGGAACCAGTGGTAGATCCGCACCGGCCCATTCCGAATAGACGATGAACTTGAAGGGATTGAGCGCCTGGTACCGCGTGCGGAGGCGGTCGAGTGCGTGGCGGCGCAGCTCGGACAGAACGCGGCTCGCCGGGTAGGTGAGGAGTGCGAGGTCCGTGAGCTTGAGCGCCAGGGTCTCGTCGCCCTGCTCGAGCAGGGTTCGAGCGCTTCGCACGAATGCCCCTTCCTGGCCACCCGCCAGCAGGTTCAGCATGCGGGCCCACTCCCGCGGTTCCACGACCTCGATCCCGTCCCCGTCCGCCTTCCAGTAGCCGGTCCGTTGATGGGTGACACGCTGGACGAAGTTGTCGCGGATCACGAGGAAGGGCAGCACGGCGTTCGGGTGGGCGCGGAGCGACACCGGCAGCCAGTTTTCCTGCAGCATCGCGGCGAGCGTTCGGCCAGCCGCGATGCCGTCCAAGGTCCGGTCATAGACCTCGCGCAATGCGGTCTCGACGCCCGCGAGGGCTTCGACCGTGAAGAGCTCGGTCAGCGGCGGATGCCCGTGGACGAGCGTCCGCGGGGTGAGGGACCGGATGAGCGCGATGGTCTCGAAGAGACCCTCGGCCGAGCCTTCCGGGAGGAACGGGGCGCCAAGGTAGGGCATGAACGCGTCCCCGACGAACAGCACACCAGCCGCAGGGAGGTGGACTAGGAGCGCGTCGGCAGTCTCGCCTCCGTGGACCGGGTGGAAGACGAACTCGGTGCCGCCCACCGTCAGGCGTTCGCGCGCATGGACGAGGTGATCGGGCACGACGTCGTACCGTCGGCGGCCTTCGCCCCCGAAGAAGTAGCGGAACGGCACCCCCGTCTCGTTGACGATCTGCAGCTCCTCGGCAAACCGGGCCTGCGCGATCACCCGGGCGCCCGGCGCTCTCAGGGCAGCGAGCCCGCCGATGTGGTCCCAGTGTGCATGCGTGAGAACCACGTGCGTAATCGGCTGCGACGTGTGGCGACGCATGGCGTTGAGCGCGGCGCGGGCAGTGGTTTCCGTGGTGCCGGCATCGACGGCCACGATGCCGGCATCGGTCAGCACGAAGGCGAGGTCCGCGAAGTCGTAACCCTGTGCGACGTGGATCCGAGGCGCCACCTCGACCAGTCGCGGCGGGCGGAACCGAAAGCCGTCCCGCGCCGACACGGAGAAGTCTGTCGTGAACTGGGGGAGCGTGGGGTCCAGTGAGGGATACCCGGACTGCGCGAGGGCAGCCTGAGCCTCGTCGCGACGCTCGAGGGTCGTGAAGGCGCGCGCCAGCCCTCGGTAGACACTCCGGCGGAGGCCCGGCGGCAGCGTGTCCCGCTGCTGGAGCACCCACTCGAGCTCCGCGACGGCGGACTCCGCTCGGCCGAATCGCGCGGGCAGTTCGGCCAGGGTCACGCCCCGCAGGTATCGAGTCACGGGATGGCCCGTTGCCGCCGCACGATCGAGCTTGGCGACCGCGTCCTTGACCCACGCGGCCCGGCGGAGGAGGAACACCTGGCCGGCCAGGCGAGCCTGGAACGTCCCTTCCAGCGCTAGAAGAATCGCCTCGTGCGGCGCCGCCGCGGCCCGCTCGCGGAAGTAGCCGTAGGCCTCCTCGTCGCGCCCGGAGGCGAGATACTGGCCGGTCAGGGTGAGGATCACCGGGAGTGCGGGGGTCGGCCAGCGCATCGCCTCCTTCAAGGCCTCGAGCGTGCGGTTGGAACTGAGCCCGGTGGTCCCTTGAACAACGCGGGCCTCCTCGGGGGTCTGCGGGGCCGCGGCCGGTTTCGGCGGGGGCAGGACGCTGCCGACCGTGGTCACGGCACCGAGCTTCAACAGATCGCGGCGGCCAATGAGGTGTCGCATCAACCCTCCCGTATAACGAGGCATACGCATCATATGGGACGCCATGCGGCCGCGACCGGATTCATGGCGTGCGTTTACCGGTGTCCGGCTTGGTGGCGAGCGGGAGGTGACCCCGCCGACGCCGCGCCCGACTCGAGGGCTTGCACCGTGGGCACCACCTGCCGAAGGCCTGCGGCGAGCGCCGCCCAGGCCTGGGGGCTCAATGCGCCGACGAACCGTTCCTGCACGTGCTCCCAGATCGGGAGCGCCTCCGCCAGGAGCCGGCGGCCCGCCTCGGTGAGGGTGGCGGTCCGCTCCCGTCGAGTCTGCCCCGGCAGGATCCGAAGACACCGGCGTCGCACGAGCGGCTTCACCGCGCGGTAGAGGGAAGTCCGGTCCAGCACCAGGCCCTCAGCCAGCCGGCTCAGCGGCACGCGGCCCCGCAGGTGGACGGCCACGAGGATGGAGAACTGCGTACCCGTCAGATCGAGCGGCGCGAAGGCGGCTTCGTAGAACCGCGTGATCGCCCGGGAGGCTCGGCGAAGTCCTCCCCCCGCGCATTCGGCCGCGACACGGGCTGACAGCTCGGAGACACGATCGGACCGTGAGGGCGCCATCTCATATGAGGTATACGCATCGATCCGGCCAGTGTCAAGCACGGCGTGGCGGCTGTCTCGGGCCATCGCGCTTCGTCATCTGCAGGCGCGGTGACCGGGAGAGCCGGGATCAACATGCGGTATTCGACGTGTCCGCTGGTCCCATGTCTGATCACCATCGTCCTCACGATGGATAGGGTTGCCGTGCGCGCCCACCGATCCGCACCCACGATCGCAAGGCGAACAGTCGGGGCGATGACAGGTGCGTCAGGCTGGCGCGAAGCCCCCTCTCGCTTGGTGATCGCTCGGATGGAGCGCTCGTTCCCGTAAATGGGATTACAGTATGTTCCGTGGCGCTGTAACGGCGCTGCGGAAGGCGATTTCTGAAGCCAGATCCTGCGTTGGGGCGTGCGCACCTGCAAGATGGCCATCAAGCCGACACTCAAAGTAGCGATCATCAACATCGCGGGGACCCTCGCCTTTCTCGGGCTCGCCGTCCTCGTGACCATTGCGATGGGCGCTCGGGGGCGCTCGAGGGTGTTGGGGCTTTCTCCTCAGCTATAGTAAGTGCCGGGCGACGATGACCAAGCGAGACCGGGTGAAGGCGGCGTTGCGCGGCGAGACGGTGGACCGGGTCCCGCTCTCGTTCTGGCTGCACAACTTCGCCACCGAGAACGCCATCGACAGCTTCGTCGCCGAGTCGCTGCGGCTGGCCCGGGAGTTCGACTGGGACTACCTCAAGCCGCAGTCGCGCGCGCAATGTTTCGCCGAGGCCTGGGGGTTTCGGTACCAGCCCTCGGGCGAGCGGGCAACGCCGTACACCCGCACGCACGCGCCCTGCGCGGATGCCGCCGACCTGGCCCGCCTGCAGCCGGCGAACCCGTCGACGGGCGCGCTCGGCGAGCAACTGGAGGCGCTGCGACGGATCCGTGCCGGCGTAGGCGGTGATCCGCCCATCATCTGGACGGTGTTCGCGCCCATGATGGTGGTGCCCTATCTGTTGCCGGGCGGGGTCAAGCAGGCGCTGGCCATCGGGCGCGAGCAGCCGAAGGCGCTCGAGGCGGCCCTGGACGCCATCGCCCACACGCTGGCGGGCTACGCGCGCCTGGCGCTGGGCGCCGGCGCCGATGGGCTGTTCTACGCGACCAACGTCGCCCGGCTCGGGCTGCTCTCCGCGGAGGAATGCCGGCGCTTCCAGCGGCCGTATGACCTGCGCGTGCTGGCGGCCGTGGCGGCGGCGCCGTTCAATGCGCTCCACGTCTGCGGTCCCGGCATCCACTTTGACGAGTTCCTCGACTATCCGGCGCACGCGCTGTCGTGGGCGCTGGGCGACGGCAACCCCTCGCTCCGTGACGCGCACCGCCGGACGGGGCGAGCGGTGATGGGCGGGCTGCCAGCCAAGCCGCTGATCGCGACTCTCACGCCGGCGGTGATCGCCGAGCGCACGCGGGCCGCGGTGAGCGAGACGAACAGCCGCGCACTGCTGCTCGGTCCCGACTGCTCGATCAACCCCGACACGCCGGAAGCGCTGCTGCACGCTGCGCGCGCGGCGCTGGGATAGCGGCAGCATGGCGCAGTCGATGGAGTACGTCCTCGGCAGTGGCGAGGCCGAGCGGGCGCCACTGCTCGCGCAGTGCCGGGTTTACGAGCCGGAGAACGCACGGGAGATCTTCGAGCGCATCGACGCTCCCGGCTGGCTCGACGAGGCGGAGCGAGCACTCCGGGAGTAGGGTTACGTGCTGGTTTGCGTCTCCGACGTGCGCTCGGTCTACGAACTCATGGACTGGACGGGTGCTCGAACACCGTGAGTGCCGACGTTACCACTCTGGCTGCAACTGGTTTCGCACTCGGTTTGAGCGTTGCATGGCCACCCGGCCCAATCAACGCGGAGATGATCCGCCGCGGGCTGTCGCGCGGATTCTGGCCGGCCTACGCAGTTGGGCTTGGTGCGTCCTCGGCCGACTTCCTATGGGCCCTGCTCATCACGCTGGGTGCCGGAGTCGTGGTCGCACTCCCCGGCGTCCGGGCCGGGATGATCGTCACAAGCAGCGTGCTCCTCCTCATGCTCTGTTGGATGTTCCTGTGCGGTGCGGTCCGCTCGTGGAGGGCGTGGCGCGCCGACCAGCCACTGCCCGAACGGCGTGCGCTCGACTCCACGCGCGGCGGCTACTTCCTGGGCGTGGGCATGGCGCTCTCCAGCCCGTGGAACGTGGCGTTCTGGATCGCCGTCGTGGGCAACACGCAGAGTGTGGGGGCGCTGTCGCTCGGCAGCGCGCTCGTGGTCGCCGCGTGCGTGGTGCTCGGGGCGTGCGTGTGGGGCCTGGTGCTCTGCAGCGCGGTACGAATGGGCGCACGCTTCGCGACCCCGCTGTGGGATGCGGTCACGCAGGGCACCACCAGCATCCTCATGCTCGGGTTCGCCGCGCGCGGGCTGCTACGCCTCGCGTCCGGCTAAGCCAAGTTCCGTAGTTGCGCATCTACCGACGGATCGATGATTGTCAGCGAGCGCCAGGTACCGGGGGCCGGGAGGGAATCGGCCCGATATACCGGAGGACGGCGAGGCCGCCCCCGTTGCCGTCGGTGACGTAGATCAGGCTCGTCGCCGGATCCACGTAGGCCTCACGCGTGTGGCGGCCCACCTGCTTCGGTACCGAGAAGTCCGGCGAGATGAAGTAACCGACCTCCTTCGGGCTGAAGGGATTGGAGATGTCGAACGCCCGAAGGCCCTGATCGTACCAGGCCTGGTAGAAAAGGCTCCCGTGCCCGCGCGGGTCGAAGTAGGGCAGGTGCGCGGACTGCTGCCCCGGCGGGCAGAGGAACTTTCCCGTCGCGTGATCGTACTGATCGTCCACCCCCGCGACGTGGATTGTCGAGAGCACCTGCATCGCCCGGAGATTCGAGATGTCGAGGATCCGGACGAAGCCGGGCGGGCAGGAGAAGTGCTCGTCGGTTAGAACGAGCAGCCGCGGCCAAGTACTCCCCTCGTGGGGCACGGGCTGTGCCGTGTGGGCGCCGGGGCAGCACCCCGGCGGATTGCCGGGGTCGCCGTTGAAGGGGGGTGAGTAGTCGAAGGCGCCGAGCTCGGTGGGTCGGGCTGGATCGGTGATGTCGAGGACGATGACCCCCGCGTCACGGTAGGCCAGATAGAGGCGCGTCCCCTCCTTGATCGCCTCGTGGCACGTGACGAACTGCTGGGTCCCGTTGGGATTGAGCTGGTTCATCGCGGTGAACGTCTCCCCCTCACGCTGACCCATCACATGGTAGCTTCCCACCAGCTTCGGGGCGCCAGGGTCAGAGTAGTCGAGGACGTTCAGCTCCTCGTGACGACGCTTCGAGCGGTCGGCCGTCCCGCACACGTAGACGTATCGGTCATCCATCTCCATTCCGTGGGTGAGGCCCCCCGGGTTGTTCCACTCGCCCAGTTTCACCGGCCGCCGAGGATCGGAGACGTCGTGGAAGCTGACGCCACTCCGGACTTGCGCTCCCGCTGGGGGCTGGGCGAGATTCTCGGCGCTCGTGCTGTGACCGAGCGCCACGATCTTCCGCTGACAGTCGGCGCGGAGATAAGCGTTCCGTGTCCCCGGGTTACCCGGGATGAAGGCGAGCGGCTCCATGTGTGCGGGATCGCTCACGTCCACGACGAGGGCCCCGAACACGGTGGGGTTGTAGCCGGCGACGTACGCGACGTTCCCGCAGATCCGGAGGGTGTTGAACGCCGCCCCCGGCCCACCGGGCGCGACCCAGGGACCGCGGAAGTAACTGTGGCCGACGATCTCGAAGTTGGAGACGAGGGAGAATCGACGGTAGCTGTCCAGCTCGTTGAGCTGGAACAGATCCCGTCGATCCGGGTTGGGCACAACGGGTGCGGCTTGCTGGGCCAGGCCGACGCCGGGTAGCATCACCGTCGCACCCAGCATTGCGGCGACCGTGACGATCCGTGTCCACGCGTTCATAGGCCCTCCTATGCAGGGTGCCTGTCAATGGATCGCGCGATGGGTCGGGATCCGTCCATCCTCGTATTCGGGCTCGGTGACCCACTCGAGAGGCTTGTCGTTGATCAGGAGTCTTGTCCTGTGGGCCACAACCCCGTGGTCGCAGCCACGCAGAAGGCGAGCAGCCCGGCACACACTTCGCGGATGACGTTCTCCGCGTCCGACCAGGGGGGCTGGAACGAGCGGCCGCATTCCACGGTGAAGCCGAGGATCTTCTGGTTTGCGGCCTGAACGGCGTGCCGGCTGTAGGCGTAGTCGTCGCTGGCCCCGGATGTCGGATAGAGAGAGAACGATTGACTGAACTCGTAGGCCGTTCCGCTCGCTGCGGCGATCGCGTCATTCATCTTGCCGCCCAGAGCCAACATCGTTTCCAGGTCATCGCCCGGGATGAACTCCCGATACGTGTCACCGGCCCGGCCGCGATCACCGTCGAACAAGGGGTTCCGGAAGCTCATCGAGGGATCCGACGTCTGGTTCTCGTCGAAGCCCCAGTTATGGTAGATCGCGGGCACATGGCTGTGCACGTCGATGAACCAACGAGTGCCCGGATAGCGATCGAGCAACCAAACGACGTTACGCGTCTCCGGTTCGGATGCCGGCTCGGGTCCCACGTAGACCTGGGGATCACAAGGATCGTCCGACGCGCTGACGCCGGAATCCGGCGCAAAGTGACGGCGGAAATCCCACAAGGCATCGAAGTTGCGGTTGATGTCGACGCCGACGCAACGCGAGCCGAGATCGGGGCGGACGCGCCGCCGATTCTTCCGCCACATCGGATCGGCGGTCTGGCTGTAGTGCCGCCCATCCGGGTTGACGCACGGGAAGAGGACGATCTGAAGCCCCTCGACCAGGTTCCGGATTTCATCCGCCCCAAAACGTTGGCCGCCGTAGCGAAGCCCTGTTCCACCAGAGTGCGCTTCTAGCAGGTCGGCGGCGAGATTGACGAGAGCATCGGGCGGGACCCATTCGCGGGCATGAATGCCTCCCGTGATGGCAACGGCGCTCGTCGCTTGCGCATCCGACGGGCCGATCCGTATGGCGTGGGACTGCCGGCCTTCCGGAGTCGTGTTGGGCAGAGGCACCAGCTCCGCCACGCTTCCATTCGACGCCGCGAGTGTGGCGATTGCGTCCTCGATCTCCTCGACGTTCATGTAGGCCAAGTGATGCTACTCCTTGATCCCCAGGCCGCGCGGCGCCCGCCGTCCGGCAAAGCGGTTCCCCGAACCGACTTCACCCTGCCGCGCCCGGCCGGTCTGCGTCGCGTTCTCGATGACGCTCACGGTTACCCGCGAAGCGCTCCTCGCGGTTCGCAGCCGCTCGATTTGAGGCATGGTCGCGTACACCTCGGCGACCAAACCGCCGGATTCTCGGCGCACCACCGGACGACAGCCGAGATCCAGACCTGCCCCGTCGAGGAAGGAGCGAAGCTCCTCGACGGTGTGGGCTCGGAGCTCGACACGGTGCACATCCTCGTCGGCCATCACGTTCTCCTCCTTTTCGAGACCTGGCTCGCTCTCGAGTCGCCCTTTCGCTCGGGGGACTCACGAAGCTTGAAGCCGGACCGCTGCCATCCGGATCACGGCGGAGGGGGGACCACGGAGCGGCATCCGTCCAACCGCTCCACAGACGCGACAGCCGGACCCGAGGCAGCCGATCGGAGGTCCGCAGGCGTGGACGCGGCGCGGTGCGCTGGGGGTCGAGCACCAGGGCGCGCTGGGGCCAGGGTGATCATGCCGGCCGTCATCGACCAGGCCGGCCGAACGTCGACGTTGACGGGACGGATCGAGCTGACAGAAGGCGCAGCAGTCACATGCCTGTCCTCCTGGTTACGCGACGCTTCCACGTTCCTATTTCAGTCTTCGAGCTCCAGGAACTGCCTGCCCTCCTGAACTCACGTTCGAGAGCTTGCCCCCGGTAAACTCCATGGTAACACTCAGTCTGCCCTCACCACTGTCCTTCGTGACATCCACGAATCCTTCAGACACGGAGCCGGTCGTCCTGATGGAAGGACTCCCGAATGAAAGGAATCCGTCCTGCTGTAACTCTTGTGCGAGAAACAGCCAGGAGCGAGCTCCGTCGGCCATCATTGTGTCATCCGCCGCGACCGGAAACCGCTGCAGAAAGAAATCTCTCAGCTCGGGTTCATCCGACACTCGGGTGACGTGTCCATCGCAGACGATGAACAGATTGTTCACCCGAAGTGGCGTCACGGGAACGACCTCGACCGGGTACCGTGGATAGCGCAGCAGGAAGAAGTCACATCGATCGAATATCTTGCGAAGATCTTCGTTTTGAAGGTCTTCGAGTGTGAGCCGCTTGCCCATTCTGACGCTGCCAAGGGAATTCAGATGGTCTTGAACCACTTGACGAGACTGCTGCCGGCGCTCACCCTGCCCGCTCGCATCGGCCGCGAGACCCAGGAGAGCTATGAACGTGACCCCCCCATATGCTCCCCAATAGGTCAGTGACAAGATGTGCCTCTACTGTCTCTTCGATTCGTACCCAGCGTTGAATCAGCCGTCAGAACCGCCTTCACGGGAACTGCCCGTCCGGTGGGTGGCAGCGGGCGCCCTGGCATTGGCACCCCCGCAAGCCCGCTGCCGTTGACCCGAGGTCGACATCTCTCGTATTCAGGCGCAGCACGACGCGCTACTGTTCAGCAAATCGGAACGTGCCAATGCGCGTGGACCACGTACTTGCTGGATTGTACTCTCCGGTAAACCAGAACAGATGATCATCCGTGGGGTCGACACTCAGCGTGGAATAGTCGCCATAGCGAAAGCTGGCGTTGGGGGCCGTGCCAGCGATCAACGTCAGCTCTCCGCGAGGCATGGTGCTCATCGGATCCGAAGCCAATCTCCCTGCATATCTCAAGCTCGGAAACATCGTGGCGCTGGTGACATTGTACGCGATCGCGATGTTGCCGCTTCCGTCCATTGCGATGCTGGACATCCAGCGACTATGCCCATCAGGGGCATACGTTCCTTCCTGGTGCACGACCCAGTTTCCACCCGGGGTCTTTCGAAGCTCGAACCAACGCACTCCGCCGTGGTCTTGACCATCAACATCAGTCACGAAGGAGCCCACGATGGTTTCATGAGTCCCGAAGTTTCGATACGGCAGTCGATTCATGATGACCTCCCGGAGAGGGTCCAGGCGGATACTCGATCCCATCTGCGGAAAGCAGCTGAAGGAGGTCAATCCGTTCAGATCGGAGTCGAATTCCGCAATGGAGAGGCTGTTCGGGCCCACCATGCTCGAATTGGCTGGATTGGCCCAGTCGATCCGCAATTCGAACATTTCCAGGAAGTCTTGGCCAACGACGTTGGCATTCACATTGTGCACTTCGTCATCTCGGTGGCGCATCACATAGAAGGGAGACCCTGGCGGGGGTGGCGTTGAGCCATCCAGGTCAACGGGCGTGAGTGCCTGGAAACCGAAACCGTGCAATTGGTCGGCTACGAATCGCTGCAGGGTTGGTTGAGCCGTGCCTGCGAGCATCTTCGCCCGATCGAGAGCGTAGACTGCCGGTCCATCGCTCTCGTTGGATGTCATGTAATAGGCGTCGGGCCACACGCCAAACTTCGGATAGTCGGGGAACGTGGGAGTGTCGAAGCGATAGTGATGCCAGCCGCCAACGACAGGATCGGGCGTCTTCGAGATATAGACGTGGACCGCATTGACTGGCGTCTTGGTAAATTCGCTGAGAAGCCACCGATCTGCCAAGTGATCATAGAGGACGATCGGGTCGCCCAGGCCAGTCACATCCTGGCCACCCAAGTCGCTCAACAGGAAGGGTCCGGCCTCAACCGACCCATCGGCCTTCCTGTAGAGTGTGTATGAGGTGCCATCCGCACTGTTTATTGCCTGAATATAGTGATCCTTGCTGACATCCCCCGTAACATCTGGCGGATTGACTCCGGTAAACCCCTGTCCTTCGATGTTGACCGGGCCAGGCGTGAGTTCCTTCACCGTCGAGAAGGCAAGACGGTTTTCGAGGGCTCTTCTTTGAAACCCGAGGAGGGGATCAATTCTGGGAGTCGGATCGAGTACTCGCCTCCTGAGCATCTCAACCACACGAGCTTCCCGATCGTGATGCTGCCGGGGGTTGACTTCCTGGGGCCGGTCGCCTTGCCTCCACGCCGGCAATCGCCTCAAGGTCTTCAGGTCGACCGCCAGCGATTTGAAAGTCGCCGCTCCGATCGACGCCGCGCCTCGCAAAGACTGTGCTGGTTGCCGCTCTTGTGAAAAGGCCATCAGCGTGCCACCAGTGCGATCGATGCTGCGCAATACATCCAGTGGATCGCGGGTCCTCGCACGGCTCGGTCAATCATGGCTGACTCCTTTTGAACTCTGGGTCCAGCAGGTGGTCGTTGTGCGGTACGCGGACGACGTCATCGTGGGTTCGAGCACCGCGCCGAGGCGCGAGCGGTGTGCTGGCCGCACTGGGCGTGCGGTTGGCGCAGCTCCGCCTGGAGCGGCGCCCGGGGAAGACGCGGCGGCTGGAGTTCGGCCGTTCGCGGGCGGTGCACACGGAGCTTCGACCACTGCCGGCAGTCACGTGTGCACCACCTCGGACGCCTACGGCGTGTCCTTCTCGAACCCAAAGTGCGCGTATCGCGGCTCGACATTCCGTCGATTGGAGCCCCCCTGGAGGCTGTAGCCGCTGGCGATCCAGGTGTGGCCGTAGGGGGCGTGTGCGTGGCACCTCAGGTAGTCTCCCCAGGCCGCCGTGGTCGGCGAGTTGGTGGCTCCCACGCTGAACTGCGTCTTCCAGGCGTTCGCCGGGTCGTCCCGGACCCCGATGACCGGACTGGGATGCCGGGTGGGCCCGCCGTAGAAAGCCGAGAGTCCGAGCTCGCCCCGCTCGTTCGGGCTCGCGGACGGATACGCCCACGCGTTCAGGTTGCTGAAGATATCCGGCTCGTCGGCGACCTGTTTGGTGGTCTCGTTGATTCTGACGACGCGAATGTAAGGGTTGGGTCGGTTCGCCTGCGTGCCGCCGGTCCACATGAACCCCACGCGGTTCTGCGCGACCCAGGCACCCGTGATGCGAGGGTCGACGCGGCCGAGCCAGTTGACGCCATTCGGCGCAATCGAGGCGAAGTTGCCGGCGGTCCACTGCCCGACGGTCACGTCCCACCAGTTGATCGTGTTGTTCGCGTCGTCCCACTTGAAGAGCCGCAGCTGAGCGGTCGATGTGTGGCTGCCGAAGTACATCGACTGGCCCGCGCCTTGCGTGAGCCGCAGCGAGCCGTGCTGGGTGGATGACCACCAGCTGAACCCGAGAATGCCCGCGCTGGCGATAGTGGCGAGCGGGAACTTCATGACCGCTGCGCGCTGCCACTGGCCGTTGGCATCGAAGAGGTTGAACGTGACCCACAGATGGTCATTGGTCAGTGCCGCGTCGGGGTAGTCGAACTGGAGGTTTGCCCACTGACCATTGAGCGTGGCGGGAGCGATGTCCCACCAATACCAGCCCGCAGCGGGGAACGAGGGGTTGCGCGTCGCCGCAAGGCGAAAGACGTTGGTGTTGTTGGTGGGGATGTACTGGAGAATCCAAATCCACAGCTCGCGGCGCCGATCGTGAAGGGTGAGCTGGTCGCAACAGAAACCGCCGGCCGCCGAGGGGAGACTCGTGAAGGGGTCGACGTGGGTCCATGTCACGCCGCCGTCCACGGACCGGCTCGCATACCAGTTTCCGGTCATGTACGCCTGCAGCCCTGAAACGGCGACGGCAGGCTCTCCGACCGTCGACGTGGCCTGGCTCGTTGACGCATCCGGCAGTCCGACGTTGCGAAACACGCGCAGATCATTGGCGGCCATTAGCTCTTCCTCTTCTTCCTCGCGGCGGTAGCTCTCCTTGCCCGAGTCCTGGCTGACGCCCGCGTCCGGCGGGACGCGCTCCTCGGGGCCGCGGGGCTGGCCGGGTCCGTGGGTCTGGCGCCCGCGGCGCGTGGCCCGGCGGCCGCACGGCGGCGCGCAAGGCCTGCTGGTGGCTCTGCGAGAGGCGGGCCCATCGGCTTTCGTGGACCGACCATGCGCTCGTTGCGAGCGTCCAGGTCGGGGCGTGCGGCGGCGCGTGCCTTCGCCGCTCTCGCGGTCGCGCGGACGGGTCGACCCACGTCGCGCGTTTTCGCCGCGTCCCTTCCGTCAGGCTCGCGTGCTGTCTCCTGTGCCATCACGTGCTCCTCCTGTGGTCAGTGGCCTGGGCTGCGTCTGCCGGGTCGAAGGTCGCCCAGGAAGGCGTTCATCGTCGGAAGGATCAACGTTCTCTTCATCGCGTCAGGACGCCTCCCATACATCATCCCTGAGCCACGGTGACGAGTCGGTCAGTCGGCGGAGAAGGCTCCTCTCCCCTCTCCCGACAGCGCAAAGCTGTTACGACGGAACGCCATCCATGCACTGCTGACAGTCGGCCTCGACGCCCCCGGAAGGGCGGGCGCCGACGCGTCGACCGGGCGGGCGTACGTGGATGGTCGACTAGCGTGCCAGTGATCGCGCGCGACGGCGCATCCACCTCCGCGCGAGGGCTCCCGACAGGAGGGCCGCCACCAGGACCTGCGCCATGTCCACGAGGAGATAGAGGCGACTCACGGCCAGTTCACCGCTGATCCAGCTCGCCGCGGCGCCGAAACCCACTCCGAGTATCCCGACCAGGATCGCTTTCAGCCATGTCGGCCGCACCGCGTAGGTTCCGAGCCCAAGGGCGATGCCGGCGAGAACGGGGAAGACCTCGTCCATTGTGACCTCCTTAGGTGATGTGACCGCCGCGAGCCCTCGGCATGCCGAGCGATCTGAATGTCCTCGAGGATGGCTTCGGCGCGCGTCTCAACCGGGGTGTCCGTGGCAGGTCGCGCGCCGCCCGCGGTTCCGGGTAGGGCTCGGACACTTGGCCAGTTTGGCGAATCCCGCCGACACAACGCTGGTTAGGAGGCACGCGACTGATACGTCCCACGGACTTCGACTCCAGCGCCAGCCTAGTTCGGGACCTCGGCCGTGGTCAAGCGATGCGACCGACCGCATTCGCGTAATCCGCCCGTCTCGTCGCCGCTGCGCGGCGGCGGCCGTGCCAGCAATCGGCGGCTTCATCGTCGCCGAGTTGGCTCGCTGCATGGACCACGTCCGCGGCGCTGATGCTGTCTCACACTAGAATCCTCTGAGCGAAGTGACTCTCGTCGTAGTTACGTGAAGCGAGATGCATGCCAATGACACCTGGCGTGTCGCGCGGGCCAGTTCTAGCTGCTGTGTCGGATACTTCGGGGGGTCTTGCGGTCTCACGATGGCGTAGACGGCTCAGGCGGGGGTGCACAGTACACAGGGCAGCGATCTTCCCCCGGGCACCTGACGGGGTTACAAACTCTCGGAGAATCGCTGGGTTCGCGAGCGCTGCACACTAGACTGTGCACCTTGCACTGTGGACTGGGCACTGTGGACTGGGCACCTGGCGCGCCGGGAGACGCAGTTAGGCCACGGGCGTCCCCCCAGGTTCTGCCCGTTACGTCTCGCCCTCGACCGGACCAACCGCCCAGGACGGTCGCTCTGCGCGCGTCGGCCGGACGGCCGGCGTAACCCCAAGCGCAGCTGCGGGCCGCGAGTGAGTCTGGACCGGCCGATGGCTGCCGAGACTTGCGATCCGCCGGACCGGCATCGCGCTAGCGCGGAACGACCGCCTGACGAGACGGTGCTGCCACCATTCAGAATCAAGCGGATCATCGGACGGACGGAGAGCGACGGCGCGTAAGGCTCATCCGCGACCAGCGGGCTCATCCCAGTTGGGCGTTGAGCCTCGCACCTGCGACGATCTTGCACCTCGCGTCAGATGCGGCCCCCGGTCGATTACGCCATTGACCGAGGCTCTTCGGGGGGCTGGAGGCTGCGACGCCCGCCAGGCTGCCTCGTCTTTTTCGGCTTTCGAAGCTCGTCGTAGGCGTCGCGTTCTGTGGTCTTGAGGATCCGGTACGTCCGTCCTGTCGGCGAGGTGAAGGGCACCACGGCCTGGACCGAGTCGGGGGTGGGCATTCCCCGGCGGGGCGTCATGGTCCGCGTCGTCCGCTTCCGCCGAGGCGAGGTCGAGCGTCGCGTCCGCTTACGAGACACCGTCCTCCCTCATGGCTCGAACGCGATGCCGGTGATTGGGTGCACTTCCCAGATCGTCGGGATCCGACTCTTCAAGCTCTGCGGGCCCGGACGCTGGCCGACGGCGTGATTGATGTCGAAGAGGAGGGAGCCTTCGATCTGGACCGGTATCGGTGGATCATAGAAGTCGTAGGTCATGCCCGGGAGACTGGTTCCGAAGAAGGCCTTGTACGCGTCACGAGCGGCCTTCAGTTTCGCGTGAGACTTTGCCGTCTTCGATGGTAGTCCCGACAACTCTACCGTCATGTACATCTCTGGCGACGTCGCCGGGTCTCGCCCAACGATCAGGTGGAAGTCGTTGTCATTCTCGCGGCTCGCGGCGTAGAGGAACGCCCGTACCCGGACGTTCCGCTTCTCCTTGCTGACCCGATTCGATGTAGATGAAGTTGTGATTGGGGGGTGCAGCGCCACCATGGTGCTGTCGGCCGGGAGGGAGGCGATGAGGTTCTTGAGATCCTTGAACGACTCCGCCGACGCGGTCGCGATCGACAGCTTCGCGGTCTTCCGCGAGGTCCCCTTGAAGCTGTCGCCCACGGGCACCGGTGCCAGGAGACCAGGCGCCGGCACCCCGGCCGCCATCGCGGCCTCGAGTTCATACGAATCGATCTCCGTGGTGCGCAGGATAGCGTAGGTCCGGCCCGGGCTCTGCGGGGAGGCGATCGTCAGTCGAGAATGAATGGCATCGAGCGCGGGCATCCCCGTTCGGAGAGGATTCTCCGGGGCGGTCACCGTCGCAACGTTGGCGGCGACCCCGATCGGGATAGGCGGCGCGAGCCCACGCCGCTTCCTGATCTGGGCGCGTCGGGCTGAGCCTCGCATCAGTCCTCCTGTCCGACTGTCCGGACGAGCGCCGCATCCTACGTGCACGAACTGTGCCTCGGACTGCGGGCCGAAGGTAAACGCTGCTGGCATCCACGCTTACATCTCTCGCATGTGGGGCGCCACCGGGACTGAGGCTGCACAGCCCAGTGTGCAGGCGAAGGCTACCCGCACAGGTTTCTGGGCACGAGAGATTGAGATTCCAGGCACTTACGGCGACTGCACAGCCCACAGTGCACCCTGCACACTCCACTGTGCAATTCAAGGCGCGCGCGCGTCACCTCAGGGGGGCCGATGCGTGCCGGTTTGATGGAGGATGCGGTCCAGGACGGGAGGTGGTGATGACACGGTCGCCTGAGATCTCCCCTCAGCTGCCGAAGCTCTGGTTGCGCGTGAGGATCATGGGCCCACGTTCGTAGGGCCTGGTGCAGCGCCGCCCGCGCTTGAGCGAAGCGGTCGATCGGGCGCTCGTGGGTCGTGCCATGGATCCATGGATCCCTGGATCCACATCGGCGATGGTGGTGGCGACGTGGCGTCCGGGACTGCGCCACCGAGTTCTTCCAGCTGCCTTTAGTGGAAACCACTCGTAGCGCGCGCCAGCCTGCACAGTCCACAGTGCAGGGTGCACAGTCTAGTGTGCAGTGTCCTGGAACGTAGTGATTCTTCTACGGTTCGGACGGATACCGGCACCGGTTTAGAGAGCGCATGCCCTGTTTCTGGGCACCCAAGCGAGAGGCGTGCTGCCGGCATCACACGGGGACATGGCATCAAAGTGCCCGGCGCACCAGCCCGAACCGGCGCACTGGAGCTGCCAGGGTCGTTGGCCCGAATCTCGCTTCGGCGCGTAGCTCAAATGGAGGGCTTGCAACGTCTGGGGTTCGTCGTCACGTGGCCGAGATGGCTCGTTGCGCAGCATGGGCGCGTGGCCGGGGACTCCGGAGGGGCCGGCGTTCAGCGCCGGAAAGGGGATCCAGGAACCGCACGACGACGCGCAAAGGGTGTGATGGCCGCTCGTGAACACGGTGACGTGTGTTCGGGATGGCTTCTCAGCCCGGTCTAGTGTTCTCCGGGGCGCCCTGCGGATCGTGGTCGCGAAGCAGCAGGCGCCCGAGCGTCCTGCCGACTTCTTCTCGCGCGGCGCGCGACGGCTCCGACGGTGCGCGCATTCGAGCGATCCTCAAGAGCGGGAGGTCTCGGTGCCGTGACTCGGGAGTAGCGTTGGCGGCCTCCGCTCCTTCGGGGACCGGGCCGTTAGGGGAAGGGGTGGAGCACCGAAGCCCCGGGCCCGGTCGTCCATCGCGTAAAGCGTGGGATCGCCGGCAGCCCCGCTGATGCGATTGCTCAAACCGCTTCTCGCGACCGCCGCGGCGATGTTGTTGTCTGTCCCCTTGGTTAGTCTGGTCCGGCGCGAGCCAACACCCGCGACGGACTACGATGTCGAGCTGACGCGAATCGACAAGAGCATCGCCGAGCTCAAGAACGGTGCGTTCGGCCCGTCGCTCAATCTCGACAGGGCGACGAGCTTAGCCTACCGGCTCTTTCAGCGCGCGATGCTGACGGGGGGGGCGGGCGATTTCACGATGGCGGACACCGCCATCGACCGCGCCTTCCGAGAGGTCGGCCCGACGGCCAACCTCTACCTCCTCAAGGCCCATCTCGACTTTCGGCTTCATCGGCTGGAAGAGACGCATCGCGACCTCGTGGCGCTCTCGAGGTTTGTCGACGGCGCGCCAGTGGTGGCCATGCAGGCGGGCGTCGCCTTCCAGGAAGGCGGATACGCGGCGGCGAGGAGCGGATACCTCCGTGCCATCGAGGAAAGCCCTACGTGGGACAACCTGGCGCGCCTCGCCTATTGGGAAGCCAAGTTCGGGGACCCCGAGCGAGCCGACAGGCTATACGAGCAAGCCCAAGCCGAGATCGCGACGACGCAGACGCGTTCCCATGCGTGGGTGGGGGTGCAGCGAGGACTCCTGGAGTTCAACCGCGGTCGCTACGACCGCGCGCTGGCTCACTACCAGCAGGCCGACAAGGCCTACTCGGGCTACTGGTTGGTCGAGGCGCACCTCGCGGAGCTGCTGGCGGCGCAGCGCCAGTTCGACCAGGCGGTCGCCCTCTACCGGAAAACCTTCGCGCGCTCGCCGAGGCCCGAGGTGGCCCAGGCGCTCGGCGATCTGTTCCTGTTCATGGGACGAGCCGGCGAGGCGGGACCGTGGCATGATCGCGCGCTGGCCGCCTATCTCGACGCGGCTCGGCGCGGCGAGGTCCGCTACTACCATCACCTTGCCAGGTTCTATGCCGATGTGCGCCAGGACGGGGCCGAGGCTCTCAAGTGGGCCCGCAGGGACGCGGAGCTGCGCCCCCACTTCGTCACCCAGGATGGCCTGGCATGGGCGCTGTACCGCGACGGCCAGTTCGCCCCCGCGCTGGCCGTAATGGAGACGGCACTCTCCTCCGGCGTGAAAGACCCGCATGTGTTCTTCCACGCCGGGATCATTTCGCTGGCCGCCGGCCGGATCGCCGAGGGCAAGCGACTCTTGAAGATGGTCGCCGAGCTGAACCCGGGTTACGAGAACTTCCATGCGCATCACTGAACGGCTCGGCCTGATCCTCGCGAGCGTGCTCGCCTTCGGGGCGTTCGAGACGCGGGGCGCCGGGGCGCACCCGGTGGCGCAGGGGGCCCTGGACATCGTCGTGTTGCCTGAACGCGTCCGCGTGACCGCCCGGGTGTCCATGGAGGAGGTGCTGGTGGCCGCGGCCCATGACGAGTCGAGAGTCTCCTCGGCCTTCGAGATGGTGCGTCGGCACGGCGACTATCTGCTCGCGCACCTGCGCATCGCCGCGGACGAGCGGCCGCTCCACGGGCTCCTGGTCAGCGTCCTCGGCGGGGCCGAGGGCCGCCCGACCTACGAGCTCGAGTATCGGGGCGTGAACGGCACGCCGGTGCGCCTCGCGGTCGAGCAGAGCGTGCTGCGCGAGTTCGAGTTCGCGCCGGGCAATCCGTGGGAGGCGAGTTACGTGGTGCGCGTGAAGCAGGACGAGCAGCCGGCGGTGGAGGGCCTGTTGCTCACGTCGAGAGAGCCGCTCGTCATCGACCTCCGCGCGATGGCGGAGGGGCGGTGGGGCCGCCTCGACCAGGTACGGATGGCGAGAGAGTTCATCCGCCATGGCATCCTGCACATCCTCTCGGGCTACGACCACCTTCTGTTCATCGCGGCCCTGGCGCTGGCCGTCGCGACGCTGTGGGACCTCGTCAAGGTCGTGAGCGCGTTCACGCTCGCCCATTCGCTCACGCTCACGCTCTCGGTGCTGAATGTCGTCAGGCTGCCGGAACAGATCGTCGAGCCGATGATCGCGGCCTCGATCGTCCTCGTCGCCCTCGAGAACGTGATTGAACCGCAGCGCGGCCGCGGCGCCGGCCGGCTGTTGGTCGCGTTCTTTTTCGGCCTCTTCCATGGTCTCGGCTTTGCCGGCGGCCTGCTGAGCGCGATGGAAGGCATGGCCGGCCTTGCCACCGGGCTGGCGATCGTCGCGTTCAGCCTGGGCGTGGAGGTCGGCCACCAGATGGTCGTCCTGCCGATGTTCTTCGGACTTGCCTACGTTCGTCGGCGCACGGCGTCGCTGGCGGCGGGGGTGCCGGCGGGCGTGGTGCGCTACGGCTCGGCGGGGATCCTGGTCGCCGGCATGTTCTACCTGATCGCGGCGTTGCATTGGACATGAGCATCGAGGCAGGGCGCCGGCCAGAGCCGGCCGTAAGGAGAGCGCTCATGCGAAGGGCGGGGATGCTGGCCCTCGGTCTCGCGGTGCTGTGCTTGCCGGCGGCGCTCAGTGGCTCGGACCATGCCGATCCGCTCGTGCTGGAGGTGCTGGAATCGGGGATCACCGACCTCTTCGCCTTCCCGGACGGCGATCAGCTGGTCGTGATGCTCAATGTCCGGCGAGCGCTGACCACCCCGCCGCCGTATCAGCTCGAGCCCTTCGAGTTCGCCATCTACATGGACGTGCACAGCGAGGTGACCATCGACAACCTTCAGCAGAGAACCCGCTACGGCGGAACAGTCAAGGACCCCAGCCGCATCAAGGAAGACGTCACGATCAAGATCCGCCTCAAGAACGACGCCACGCTCGGCAGCGTCAAGTATGACGGCTTGCAGAACAGCGAGAAGATCCGGCTGGCCACTGGCGTGTTCGACGATCCGTTCATTTTCCCGCGTTTTTTCAACCGCAACACGATCGCGATGATCCTGAGCATTCCGTTCTCCTCCTTTCCCGACAAGGACCGGAAGGACTGGCTCCTATGGGGGACTTCGACCCGGCTCAAGGATGGCGTCCAGATCGATCACGTTGGCCGGTCCAACCGGACGCAGGTCGGCCGGTTCGAATACCTGAACACGCTCCACCCCAGCCGGCACGTGGCGGCGATTGAGGAGCACAATCGCACGAGAGTGCGCATCGAGAGATTTCTGATGGAGTGCTTTCCGGCATTCGTGAACGCCTTTCAACCGTTGTTCAAGATCCGCTCAGACGACTACTTTCCGGACGTGATGATCTATACGAAGCAATACAAGGTTGGCTTCCCGAACGGACGGCTGTTGACCGACGATGTCGCCCTGCTCACCTGTCAGCAGGGGGATTGCCCGCTGATCGAGAGCTCGTTCATCGACAGCCCGCAGCGGCCGCGCGCGACGGAGAACGACCGGCCGTTCCGGAAAGAGTTCCCGTATCTGGCCCCGAAGTGGGAGAAGGACCAGATCAAAATGCCCCCGCCGGCAGAGTCTCTCGGCGTCCCGGGAACGCTCGGGGCGCTCAAGGACATCACCGTGTTCTTGACCGAAACGGTCGCGATGATCTGCGGGCCGATCATGATGATCGTGATGGCGATGCTGATCGTGGCGGTGATCGTCGCGTGGCTCCTGGTTCGGTGGTGCCGTCGAGCGCGGCTCGAGGGCTGATCGCGCGGTCGGGTTCCAGGCGAGGCTGCGAAGCTCCGGCGGCAGCAAGGGAAGGAGACGTCGGGAGATGGCGAAGGGCTCTCCGCTGAGATGGCTGTGGCGACTGCTTGGCGTGATCGTTCTGATCGTGGCGATAGGGGTAGCGGTTCTTCTGGTGAGGTTCCTGGGCGGGCCGGGGCCCGGCTCTGTGAAGGACGAGGCGATGAGGGCCGGTCTCGTCGCCAAGGACCTGCCGGGGTCGGACAGTGACTACCTGCGGGCCATGGACCGGGGGTTGAATGCCGATGCCGTGTACGCGGCCCTGCGTGAAACGCACTTGTCGAAGGACGAGGCGTGGAAGGCCTACAACAGGGGACGCAACAACTGGGTCGTCTGGACGGCGGGCAACGACACGCTGTGGGATTTCTTGGGGAACAACTCCTTCGGTGCCTTCGATCTGTTGAAGACCGTGTCTTCCCATCCGAGCATCCGGTACTGCGGGAACAAGAGGGCCGAGTACGGCTACGGCACGGAGGGCGCTGGCCCATACGCGAAGGGCGCGCCCTCCGGATACGTCACGGGCAAACCGGCGGCGGCGCCGTATCCGCCCGGTTATTACGTCTACGAGGACGACGCCTGTCAGGGCGAGGACCGCCAGTTCTACGAGGCGTCCCGGGCCAACCGGTGGAAGTATTTCGGACTGGTGAACGAACCGGGCTTCCAGCCGTGGGATCCCAAGGGCTGCGACTGGAAGGCCGACAAGAAGACCGACCAGGAGCCCTACGGCCAGTGCGGCGATGCCAAGCGATTTGGCCTGTGGCTGGACCGGCGCGTCGGCCAACCCGACCCCTTCGAGGACGAGAGCAAGTATCCCGGGGTGAGGGTCGGAGCCCGGGGCAAGACCGTACCCGTAGGCTCCTACTATGGCTACGCCAGCGGTGTCGTGGGCTTGCGTCTCTTCCCGAATCCGGCGTTCGACGAGGCGGCCAAGAAGAGATGGGATCCGATCCGGTACCACACCGATCCCGAGTACTACAACGACAAGAGCCTCGTGCGGCCATACCGTGTCGGGATGTCGTGCGGCTTCTGCCACGTCGGTCCGAGTCCGATCGATCCGCCGAAGGACCCCGAGAATCCGGAGTGGAAGAACCTGAACTCCAACCCGGGTGCGCAGTATTTCTGGATCGACCGAATCTTCTTCTGGAATCCGAAGGGTCGGCACGAGAGCTTCGTCTTCCAGCTGTTTCACACTTCTCTGCCGGGCTCCCTCGACACGTCGCTCGTCTCGAGCGACAACATCAACAACCCCCGCACGATGAACGCGGTCTACAGCATCGCGGCGCGCCTGCAAATGGCCGAGTTCCATCCGGAGAAGCTAACTGGCGGGGAGGTTCTGAACAAGCAGTTCAACGAGTACCCCAACACCAAGACGCTCTCGAAGTACTTCATTCCGCCGGACACCGTGCTGACCGCTCATGTGCTCAAGGATGGCGCCGATTCGGTCGGGATTCTCGGCGCGTTGAACCGCGTCTACATCAACATCGGCCTGTTCAGCGAGGAGTGGCTCCTCCATTTCAGGCCGTTGATCGGGAACATTCCCGGCAAGAGGATTACCCCGATCGAGATCGCCGTACTGCAGAAGAACTCGACGTACTGGAACGCCAACGTCGCGCAGACGCCCGACCTTGCCCTGTTCTTCCTGGCGAGCGCGCGGCCCGACCACTTGAAGGACGCGCCGGGCGGCAAGACCTATCTGACCACGGATCAGAACAAGCTCAACCGCGGCAAGATCGTCTTCGCCGAGAACTGCGCACGCTGCCACTCCGGCAAGCAGCCGGCGGACCTGTGCCCGCTTGGAACCGCGTGCAAGAAGGACCAGATCATCGAGAACTCCGCCGGCTACTTCGAGTGGATGCGGAAGAAGGTCATGGAGCCCGACTTTCTGGCCGACAACTTCCTGTCGACCGAGCGGCGCATCGCGGTGACAGAGCTCGGCACCAACGCGTGCAGCCCGCTCGCGACGAACGGTCTCCGGGGCGACATCTGGGACAACTTCACGTCGACGACGTACAAGGAGCTGCCCGCGGTGGGCAAGTTCACGGTCCACCATCCCAAGACCGGCGAGCCGTGGGAGTACGAGATGCCGGGAGACGGGCGGGGCTACACGCGACCGGCGTCGCTCATCAGCCTGTGGTCGACGGCGCCCTTCCTGCTCAACAACGCGGTCGGGACTTTCTACGGAGAGCCCAGCGTCGAGGCGCGCATGGCGTCGTTCAACGACTCGATCCAGCAGATGCTGTGGCCCGAGAAGCGCCGCAAGGACTCGGTCCTGGGGGACAAGGTTCCGGGGTACATCCAGCGCACGACCGCCGACAGCTACCTGAGAGTGTCGTGGGGATATCTTCCGACCAGTTTCAGCCGAGTGATGGACGTCTTGAGCGCGTCGTTTCCCGCGTTCTTTAGCAAGTACGGGCTGGAGATCGGCCCGATTCCCAAGGGCACGCCGGTCGGACTGCTGGCCAGCGTGCCGTTCGTCTCCGAAGGGACGGGGCACCGGGAGCGGGCCGATCATTTCAAGAAGCTGTTGCGGCTGGGCAAGAAGGCCGCGAGGGACCTGAAGGCGTTGCCTGACAACGCGACCGCCGCGCAGAAGGAGCAGGCGTTCGCGAACCTGATCGACCCGCTGCTGGAGCTCAGCAAGTGCCCGGACTACGTCGTCAACCGGGGCCACTACTTCGGCACCAATCTGAGCGACACCGACAAGCTGGCGCTGATCGAGTTCTTGAAGACCTTCTGAGGTGGCAGGCGGAGGGACGATGACGGAACCTCAGTACGAATACATCGTCGTGGGATCTGGCGCCGGCGGCGGGACGGTTGCCGCGCGACTGGCGGAGGCCGGACGGAAGGTATTGCTCCTGGAAGCAGGCGGCGACCCGTACGAGCTCAAGGGCGGCGTGCGATGGGACCCAGAGCGAGTGGCGTTACCGGACGACTACGATGTGCCGTGCTTTCACGGCATCTCGACCGAAGCCGACGCGCTGCGCTGGGACTTCTGGGTGCGCCACTACAGCGACGACCAGCAGCAGCGCAGAGACCCCAAGCATCGCGTGTTCAACGACGAGCCCTGGATCTGGTATCCGCGAGCCGGGACCTTGGGCGGCTGCACGTCGCACAACGCCATGATCATGGTCTACCCGCACAACAAGGACTGGGACGACCTCGCCAAGCTCACCGGCGATCCCACCTGGAAGGCCGAGAACATGCGCAAGTACTACCAGCGCATGGAGAACTGCCATTACCGCCGGTTTCCATGGCGGTGGCTGTATAACCTCCTTCGTCTCAATCCCACGCGTCACGGTTACCGGGGCTGGCTGGGCACCGAAGTCGCGGTGCCGGTGGAGGCTCTCAAGCGGGACAAGCGACTGGTCAGGGTCATCGTCAGGTCGACCAAGGCCGCCGCAAAGGCCGTGGAGCTGCCGTTCAAGCGCGTCTGGTGGTTCTTGCTTGGCCGTTTCGATCCGAACGACTGGCGCCTCGTCAAGGACGACGCCGTCGGGCTTCGTCTGCCACCGTTGGCGACGGTCCGTCGCCGGCGGAACGGCACGCGCGAATTCCTGATCGACGTCAAGCGGCGCTTTCCGGACAATCTGACGATCGAGCTCGATGCGCTGGCGACCAGAGTGCTCTTCGACGACAAGAATCGGGCGGTCGGCGTCGAGTATCTCAAAGGCGAGCGGCTCTACCGGGCGCACGGCAAACCGAGCGACAAACCGGGCGAACCGAGATCGGCCCGCGCCACCCGCGAGGTGATCCTCGCGGGCGGCGCGTTCAACACGCCGCAGCTCTTGAAGCTGTCGGGCATCGGACCGCGGGACGAGCTCGAGAGACACGGGATCGCAGTGCGCGTTCATCTTCCGGGGGTGGGAAGGAATCTGCAGGACCGGTACGAGGTCGGCGTCGTCAACCGGATGGAGAAGGACTGGGCGGTCCTCAAAGGCGCTCTCTTCGGAAGCAAAGACGGGCAGTACCGGATGTGGCAAAGGAGGCGCGGCGTCTACACGACGAACGGCGCGGTTCTCGCGGTGATCAAGAGATCCGACAAGTGCCGGCCGCTGCCCGATCTCTTCTGTTTCGCGCTGGTGGGGAAGTTCCGCGGCTACGAGCCGGGCTATTCGGAGGAGATCGTTCGCAGCCACAACTACCTGACCTGGGCGGTCCTGAAGGCGCACACGAACAACACGGGAGGCACGGTCGGATTGCGATCGGCCGACCCGCGCGATACCCCCGACATCAATTTCCGCTACTTCCACGAGGGCACCGAAGGCTGGCAGGAAGACCTCGAGTCGGTCGTGGATGGCGTCAAGTTCGTCCGCGCCATCAACTCCCACGTCCGGGGCCACTTCGTGGAAGAGGAAGCGCCCGATGAGCAGGCGCGAGAGGACCTCGCCCAATTCGTCAAGGACAACGCCTGGGGCCACCATGCGTCCTGCACCTGCAAGATCGGTCGGAAGGACGACCCCATGGCGGTGCTCGACGGCAACTTCCGGGTGTACGGGACCAAGGACCTGCGCGTGGTCGACGCCTCGGTGTTTCCGAGGATTCCCGGGTTCTTCATTGTGACTTCCGTCTTCATGATCGGTGAGAAGGCGGCCGACGTGATCCTTGCCGACGCAGGATTCGGACCGCCGGAGAGCCGCTGGACGCGATGGCGCCGAACGGCCAAGGAGTGGATCGGCAAAGCCTGGAAGTGGGGCTGGCGGGTCGGCGCAGTGGCGCTCGGCTGGCTCGCCCTGTCGTGGTTCGTCCTGGAGCCGTGGTCGGTGCCTCGCAACGAGGCCGAGACCATCCGGGCCACCGTCGCGCTGCTCACCGCGAAGCTCGACGATCAATACGGGAACGCGTCCGCGCACCTCCGCGACACACACTCCAAGACCAACGCGTGCGTGCGGGCGCAGTTCCTCGTCGAGGACCATCTCTGGGAAAAGTTCAAGGTCGGGGTGTTCAAGGGCCGGACGCCCGCCGACCGGACCTTCAAAGCGTGGGTCCGCTTCTCCAATGCGGCCGATCATCCGACCCCGGACACCGCGAAGGACTTCCGCGGCATGGCGATCAAGCTCTTCGGCGTGCGGGGAGAGAAGTTCGCGGTTCCATCGCCGGGATACGCGGGCCCGGGGCGGGAAGACGTCGAGGAGAAGCTCACCCAGGACTTCTTGTTCATCGGCCACGACGTCTTTTTCGCCGGCAACCCGCGGCATTTTCACGACCTGTTCGCCGCCATCGTGAAGGGCGGGAGCCACGCGTTCGGCAGCCTTCCGGTGCTGGGCCACCTGCTCACGCATCCGCGGGGGGCGTGGAATACCCTGGTCGGCCGCAAGGTGTACCCCAGCATCGCCGACATCCGCTGGTTCAGCGCCACGCCGTACCGGCTGGGCCAGTTGGAGGTGAAATATGCCGCCTTCCCTCCGGCGCCGGTCCAGTTTCATCCGCCCACGGCGGACCGCGCCTCCGACGACTACTTGATGGCGCGGCTCAAGGATCAGCTGAGTCCGTCCTGGGGGGGCGGCGGGCTGTCTCTGGATTTCAAGGTTCAGCGGTGGTCGACCGACCGCCAGCCGATCGAGAACGCGCTGATCCCGTGGGACGAGAAGGACTCCCCGTGGGAGAAGCTCGCGACGATCCGCATCCCGCCCCAGGACTTTGCCTCGACCGAGCAGGGGGAGTTCTGTCAGAACATCAGCTTCAATCCCTGGCACAGTCTGCCCCAGCACGAGCCGCTCGGCGGCATCAATCGCGCGCGCCGGGACGTGATGTTCGCCCTGCAGAAGGCCCGATTGGAGGCCGACGGTCTGAAGCGCTTCGAGCCCACCGGCGACGAGGAGTTCTATCCGGGCGCCACGTTCCCGTGGCCGCGCCGGAAGAAATAGAGGAGCGACGAATGGGAGCCGACGGGCTGGGGCCGGAGGGATTCACGGACGAGGACGCGGGTTACCTGGGAGCGAGGTTCTCGGAGGTGCGAGATGCCGTATTCACCAACCCCTACCAGAAGGTGTGGGGGGGGAGGAACGAGCCGCCGCTGCCAGTCTACCCGGTGACGCTCGCCAGCGTGCTGGCCGGACTGGCGCCGTTCGGCAAGCCCTACCAGTTCCTCGCCGCCGCCCGACGAACCGTCGATTCCCGCGCGGACCTGCGCTGGGGACCGGACCGCCGGGGCTATCGGCGCCTCCTGCACCCCAACGGGATCTGCCTCACCGGCCGGTGGGAGATCACGCAGGAGACGCCCTACACCGGCTACTTCAAGCCCGGCAGCCGAGGCCTGGCGATCGGGCGTTACTCGACCTGCTGCACGGAGACCCGGCGGGGGCACTATCGATCGCTCTCGCTGGTCGGGAAGATCTACCCCACGCTCGACCCGAACCATGCCGAGCCGCTTCGGCCGGCGAGCTTCATCACTCAACAGGATCTGGGCGGGGCGCGGACGGACTACATCAATGACGCCGAGCTTCGCAACGCCCCCGACACCCGCGCCTGGCGCCGCGGTCTGGGGGTGCCCATCCTGCTGACCACGGGCGTCGTTTTCATGCGCGCCGACAAGGAGCCGTCCATCCGCCAGCTCTACGAGATCGCCGAGCTGGGCAAGCCGCCGGCCGAGCCGACGCGCGCGCCGGAGTTCATGCGCCTGCTGGTCGCCGCCGAGCAGCCGAGGATCGAGGGCGAGGGGCTGGATTTCCGCGACGAGGTCATGGCCCAGATCTTCGACCGGGGCGATCCGAGACCGAGGCGGTCGCTCGTGTTCGACATCGAGGTGAGCGACGAAGGCACGACGCGCGGTCTGCCGATCTTCCAGCGGCGCACGTTCAAGAACTGGCGCCGGATCGGACGGATGGTCTTCGACAACGCGGTCGCGTCGTACAACGGCGACTTCGTGATCCACTTCCACCACCCGACCTGGCGGGGGAACCGGAACGATCCCGCGACCGCCACCCGCGTGAACGGGCGCAAGGTCGGCTGACGCGCATCGAGCCGGCGCCGCCGCGGACCGACCGAGGAGAGCTCTCATGGCGAACGCCAACCGGATCCTGGTGAAGCTCCGCCCTTCGACCACCCTGGCCGCCGTCGCCCCGTGGGCCAACCTGCGGCCGCTCTGGGACCCGGCGGCCCCGCCGGGCGGATTGGGACTGGCCGCCGCCCCCGCCTGGCACCTGGCCGACCTTCCCGACGGCGGGCCGACTCCCTGGGATGCGTCGCACGCGCACGTCGCGGACCAGCTCGGCGTCGCGGAATCGGACGTCCTGTTCGTCGAGCCGGGTCTGCCGCAGAGCTACCCCGACCTGAACGAGAAGCACCGCGGCGAAACTCCGGTGCTTCAGCGACGGACGATCGAGAACTCGCGCCACATCGGCAGAATCACGTTCGACAACGGGGTGGCGTCCTACAACGGCGACTTCGTGATTCCTCTCCATCACCCGCCCTGGCGCGACGATCGCAACGATCCCGCCACGACGAGGCGGGCACGGCGGGGGCAAAACCGGGTGGGGCCTCGCCGAGCGTGACATGGAGCGCGCGGCCGGACCCGGGTGGAGAGCCGACCGTGAGCGGGCGATGCGACTGATCGAGAGTGGTGACCATCGCGGCGCCATGGTCGCCCTCCAGGCAGCCGCGCGAGAAGACCCCGGCGGGTCCAGCCGGGCGCTCATGGCCCTGGCCTGCTTCCACCTCGAGGACTACGCGGCCTCGGTCGAGCACTACGATGCGGCCCTGGCGCGGGAGCCTGGGCGCGAGGACTGGCGGGAGCTGCGGGCACGGGCACACGCCAACGCCGTCTCGCGGATCGGGGCCTCCGGTCCGGCGCTGCGCTTCTTCGACCGGGCCGCGGTCCTCGCGCCTTCGACGCCGCCGGCGGGGGCGCTTCCGTTGCCGGCCGGGGCGAGCGGCCTCCCCCGGGTTCGCCGGCCGTTGCTCGTCCTGGGCAGTGGACTCGGTGTCCTCGGCGCGGCGCTGTTCGGCCTGCTGACCCGAGTGTACGGGCGACTGGCGGGCTACCAGGACGAAGTATGGACCAACTGGTCCCGACGATCGCTGTTTCGCGGCATCCTGACGCTCGCCCACATGCGCGACGAGCTCAATCGTCAGCGATTGAGGGACGCCTACCCGAAGGGCAGCTTGACCGCGTTTCAGGCAAGGGGGCAGGTTCCCCCCGCCGGGGTCGAGAGCTACCGGACGGCCGACGGGAGCTGGAACAATCTGCAGAACCCGATGGAGGGGGCGGCGGGCACGCGCTTCTCGCGTAACGTCGAGACGGGCGCCATTCGGCCTGAGGGCGGAGCGCGGCTCTCGACCCCCAATCCGCGCGAGGTGAGTCGCGTGCTCCTGACGCGTGGCGACACGATGAAGGAGGTGCCCTTCCTCAATCTCCTCGCCGCCGCCTGGATCCAGTTCCAGACCCATGACTGGGTGAGCCATGGCGACAATCTGCAGCAGGCCGTTCACCGGATCCCGTTGTCGAATGACGACAGCCTGCGCGACAGGTACCTCCTGCGGGAGATGACGGTCGGCCGGACCCAGCCGGACCCGACACGGTTGCCGGATGGGGAGGAGACGCCGGTCACGTACCTCAACGAGGTGACGCACTGGTGGGATGCGTCACAGATCTACGGGAGCGACTGGGAGACTCAGCGCCGCCTTCGTTCCGGCCTCGACGGCAAGCTGAGGCTCGAGGCGGACGGCCGGCTGCCGACCGGGAGCGACGGCATCGAAGAGACCGGATTCGTCCGCAATTGGTG
The DNA here is from genome assembly GCA_963805625.1 of uncultured Candidatus Rokubacteria bacterium. Taxonomy (GTDB): domain Bacteria; phylum Methylomirabilota; class Methylomirabilia; order Rokubacteriales; family DASRDR01; genus DASRDR01. The sequence continues at coordinate 371,612 of CAWDVE010000013.1, read as the reverse complement.
GGTGGGCTTGAGCCTACTGCACACGCTGTTCGCCAAGGAACACAACGCGATCTGTGTGCGACTCAAGACTCGGCACCCCCGCTGGGAGGACGCCCGCGTGTTCAACGTCGCGCGCCTCATCAATGCCGCGGTGATAGCCAAGATACACACGATCGAGTGGACGCCGGCGATCCTGCCCAATCGGACCCTGAACGCCGCCCTGAATGCGAACTGGTACGGACTGATGACGAACCTCCTGCGAAGTCGCGAGAGCCGGAAGACCGTGGCGGGAGTCAACCTGAGGCACCCCGAGCTCGGCGGGGTCGTGGGCAATCCGATCGACAAGCACGGCGTGCCCTTCAGCCTGACGGAGGAGTTCGTCGAGGTCTATCGCCTGCACTCGCTTCTCCCGGAAGCGATCGAGCTCCGTCGTTACCGGGACGACTCGGTGATCGAGCGTGTGCCGATGCCGATGACCCGCCAGGCGGGATCCAGCCGCCTCAGTGGCCGGGTGAGCATGACGAATCTCCTGTACTCCTTCGGCAAGCAGTCGGCCGGGGCACTCGAGCTGAACAACTTCCCGCGGTTTCTGCAGGAGCTCAGCGTGCCGGGACACCCCGTGCTGGATCTGGGCGCCATCGACATCCTGCGCGCGAGGGAGCGCGGCGTGCCGCGGTATAACGAGTTTCGCCGGCAGCTCCTGCTGAAGCCGATCCGCACCTTCAGGGACCTGACCGATGACGAAGAGCAGCTCGGTCGGCTCGAGGCCGTATACGGAGGGGACGTCGAGGCACTCGACCTGCTGATCGGCACGCTGGCCGAACAATCGCCGAGTCGCCGGCCAACCAACTTCGGCTTCGGAGAGACGCTATTTCAGATCTTCATCCTGAACGCCACCCGGCGGCTCCAAGCAGATCGCTTCTATACGACCTGTTACAACGCCGAGACGTACACGAAGGAAGGCCTGGATTGGATCGACGCGGCAGACTTCCGAACGGTGCTGCTGCGACACCATCCAGAGCTTATCGACAGCGGGCTCGCGAACATTCGGAACGCCTTCGAACCCTGGGACGACGGAGAGAGGCTGGACCCGGTCCGCCACCCGTTGCGTGCCTTCGATCCTGAGCTCGGACCGGATCCGTGGGCCGGGAAGCGCCGGCCACCAGGCCGCGGGTGACCACGCGTGGCGTTCCCCCACTTGCGCCGGGGCCCGCTTCTCGGGGGCGCACCGTGATCGCCGGGCTCGGCGCCGGCTCCCGGGCGGTCGGGGTCGTCTCGTGCTTCCCCACACGGTGACCGGCGGAGCTGGGCCTATGCGATCGATCGGGTGATCCGCCGCGTCGCGCTCGCCGTCGTGCTGGTGCTGGTGAGCGCTGCGCCCGCCGCCGCGCAGGCGGGGTTCGAGGACGATCGCGTCATGCTCCAGGGCTTCTACTGGGAGTCATACCGCCACGGACATCCCGGGAAGTTTCCCACCTTTGGGAGCACGTCCTGGTACCGGATCGTGCGCGAGAACGCGGCCACGATTCGCGAGGGACGGTTCGATCTGATTTGGCTGGCGCCCCCGTCGTTCGCCGGGGAGTTCAGCGCTGGCTACAACCCCAAGGAGTACTTCCGACTGGACAACAGCTACGGGTCCTTCCCTGAGCACCGGGCGATGCTCGAAGCGCTCCTCCAGAGTGGCGTCGAGCCGATCGCGGACGTCGTCATCAATCACCGCGACGGGCTGACGGGCTGGGCGGACTTCAAGAATCCCGACTGGGGCCCCTGGGCGATCTGCGAGACGGACGAGGCTTTCCAGAACCCCGCCTCCGGGATCGCGGACACACCCGTCGAGCAGCGCGGGCGATGCGAGGAGCGCCCGAGCGAGTACACGCGGCATGGCGGCACCACGTATGGCTACGAGAGCTTCCGTGACATCGCCCACACCGACCGCCGGGTCCGCCAGGACATCGTGCGCTACCTGCGCCAGCTCAAGTCCGCGGGATACCGGGGCTGGCGGTTCGACGTGGCGCACGGCTATCACGCGCGGTGGGTCGCTCTCTACAATCGGCTCACGACGCCGACGTTCTCCGTGGGCGAGTACGACTGGGCGGCCCACAACGAGCAGCGGGGCTGGATCTGGTACACCGCCACGGACGCGACCGCGACCGGCGCGGATCATCTCCGGTCGGCGAGCAGCGTGTTCGATTTCACGACCCTGTTCACGCTGCAACAGCTTCGCGAGGGTCGCTACTTCGCGCTCTACGGATACGGGAACGGCATCGGCATGGTGGGCGACACGACCGACGGTCTGCCCTGGAGGAACCGCGCCGTGACATTCGTGCAGAACCACGACCTGGGGTACCGGACGAACGAGGACGGCACGCCCGAGAAGGGTCACGAGTTCGACGTGTTCGCGAACAACTGGCAGGTCGAGCAGGCCTACGCTCACGTCTTGACCCATCCCGGGGTGCCGACGGTCTTCTGGAAGCACTACTTCGACTGGGGCGCCGACTTGCAGAACAAGATCCGAGCGCTGATCAATGCCCGGAAGGTCGCGGGGGTGCATGCGGGCAGCGCGCTGCACCTCCAGGACAATGCCCGCGCGGCGGGCGTCTACGCGGCCCGGGTCGAAGGGCGGCGCGGCGACCTCTACGTCCGCGTCGGGGGCAGCGACGCCCAGTGGACGCCCAGCCTGTCGGGTTACAGCGGCTATCGCGAGTACGCTCAGGGCGCCGGCTGGAAGGTGTGGGTGGGCCTGCCCGGCAACCCCGAGTTTCGCCAGGCGCCGGTCAACCCGCCGCTGCCCATCCCGACGTACGTGCCGGCGGAGCAGATCAGCGCGGAGGACGTGCCGTGACCCCTCCGGGGAGGGACCCGCGACCGTGCTCACCCAAGACACCCAAGACCACAGCTCTCCGCGATTCGCTCACGGTGTCCCACGCGACGTGAGAGGTCGGCTGAAGGAGCCCCCGTCCTACGGCGAGTGACGCACGCTCGCCCGCGCCGACGGCAGCGGGGATGCGACCGAGGTCAGAATCGAAAGGAGGTACCGTAGATGCCAACTGATCGCCTGGCCCGCAAGGCACTCGCGGTTGGTCGTGTCGAGGCCCGGGCGGTGCTGGAGCTGAGAGCCGCTGCGCTGCGAAGGCGCGCCAAGGCAATGCGGGCGGTGCCGGCGCCGCCACGAGCGAAGGCCGCCGTCACCATTGACCCCGCACGGCTGCGGGCGGTCGGGGGTCCGGCAACGGCCGGTGTGTTGGTGGCGGAGGGTGACTCCTGGTTCGACTACCCCCTGAACGACATCCTTCGCCTGCTGGAGGACGATCACGGCTACGACGTCGAGTCGGTTGCGCACAAGGGAGACCGCGTCGAAGAGATGGCCTACGGGCGAGGGCAGCTCGAGGAGCTGACACGGAGACTGGAGAAGCTGATTCGCCGGGGAGTCGTGCCTAAGGCCGTTCTGCTGTCCGGTGGTGGGAACGACGTGGCGGGCGACGAGTTCGGGATGCTGCTGAACCACGCGCGCTCGGCCACACGGGGTCTCAACGCTCAAGTCGTGGCGGGTGTCATCGACGAGCGAGTCCGCCTCGCGTACATTACGATGCTCAACGCCATCACCCAGGTGTGCGACGAGCGCCTTGGTCGGCATCTGCCGATTCTGATCCACGGGTATGACTATCCAGTTCCCGATGGCCGGGGATTCCTCGGGGGCTGGTGGTTCCTGCCCGGACCCTGGCTCGAACCGGGCTTCCGCGAGAAGGGCTTTGACGATCTTCAGGAGCGGATCAAGCTGGCCAAGCAGCTGATTGACCGCTTCAACACACAGCTGAAGAACGTGGCCGCGATGAGTGAGTTCTCTCACGTGAAGTACGTCGACATCCGCGAGACACTGTCCGTCGGAACTGACTACAAGACGTGGTGGGCAAACGAGCTCCATCCCACCGCGCGGGGCTTCGAGCGCGTCACGCAGCGCTTCGCCGATGCCCTGGCAGCGCTCGATGGCAACGCCTGAGCTCCGAGCGGGGTGCGCCACCGTTGCGGGACCTCGGGCTGACCGAAGCCACCGCGCGGCGGATGCCCGCAGGCATCCCCAAGCGGCTCTGGTCAGCGGGCTCACGCCAGGTCGGTCGGATGCGGCCCCTCGCGGAGGCGCTCCGGTACCGCGGGTTCGATCCCGTGGATCGCGAGCGGTTGAGCCGCTCGCGGCTTCCGAAATCGGCGTCGGTTCAGGCGTCGATGATCGCGACCGGGAGGTGGACGGCGTTGTAGGAGTAGTTGTAGTTGGTCAGCCAGTTGGTGGCCGGACCGCCGCCGTCGCCGGCGGCATTGAAGGCGCGGCCCCAGGCGTCCACGCGGAAGCCGTAGGCCCCCTGAGGGACGCCGGCCGGGACGACGAAGCTCGCGATCCGGAAGACGGCGTTGTCACCGAAGTTCTGGTGCCAGTGGTCGAAGTTCGAGGGAGGCGGCTGCGGGACCGGGTTGCCGCCGCCACAGCCGGAGCCGCTCAGGAAGGCGTTACGGAAGTGCGTCGCGCTGGCGAACCAGCGCACTTCCACTTCGATGTCGACTGGCGGGCGTTGGATGACGATGCAGGTGAACGGCGAAAAGTAGGTGTTCTGCGGCAGGTACGCGCCGGCCACCGGCCGCCAGCGAAGCTCGACGAAGCCGACGTTGGGCGGGCTGTTGTCGATGCGCATCTTCACCACCGCGCTCGGGGCGCCCACCGGGTTCTTCGCCCCATCGCCGATCTGGAGGCGAATGTCGTAGGTGCCACCCGCGCTCGTCGGCCAGTTCAGCAGCCAGTGGGGGAAGACGAGCTGCGCGGCCGGGACAATCGGGTACCAGCCCTGGTTGTCGGGCACGAAGTGGATCGGCGCCCCCCCGCCCAGGCGCGGGGCATACCACTCGAGGCCCAGGAACGGGACCTCGGCGTTGCCGTTGAAGCTGTAGAGCAGCCGGTAGAAGACGCCGTTGGTGATGTGGTGGCAGCCGTGCAGCTGAAGGGTCCCGGCGTAGGGTGCCTGGCCGGGGCTGACCTGGGGGTTCGAGGAGAGCCCAAGCGGCCGCGGCCGGTTGACGCGGGTGGCGTAGCCCGTGGCGTTGTTGTGGTGCGTCGCGATCAGCGGCATCAGCCCGACGGTGTTGATCGAGGGCACATTCACGCAGGGGATGGACGGGCCCTGGCAGACGTGCGAGATGAGCGCGCTGGCGTTGGCGTAGAGGGTGACGGGCCCGATGTAGCCAGCGTTCCAGCGCACGTCGAAGAAACTCTCGCTGTGGATCACCTCCTCGTCGCCGTCCCCGTCGGTGTCTTGCTCGACGCGGAAGGTGATGTCGGGAATGTCCACGATCGTCTGCCACTCGGCGACGATGATGTCGTGACAGCGGATGAACGGGCCGAGGACGCGTTCGGCGAGGATGCTGGTGAGGCCAGCCGCCGTCGGCGCCTTCGCCGCCTCGTCACGCCCGGGGGCCAGCTCGATCTGCTCGAGGCGCTTCACTGCCTCCTCGCTCAGGGGGGGCGGCAGGGGCTCCGCGAAGGCGGGACGATCCAGCACGTCCTCGAGCACCGAGATGTCGTCTCCGAAGCTGGCGCCGGCACGCAACCGGAGGACCGACTGCGCCGTGTCGGGGCCGCCGAGGGCGGCGATCTGCGCGATGCGCTCGATGATGTCGGGATTGAACGGCGGCGGGTCGGGCGGGTTGGGGTCCACCGGGCGGGGCCGCAATACCAGCTCCGGGATCAGGTCCCGGATGCTCGGACGGAAGATGTCCGGGTAGCAGATGCGCTTCCGGCGGAGGCGGAGGATGCGGTCGATGTCCCACCGCGGAATGAAGACGCAGAAGTTCCCACAGGCGTCGGTGTGCGCCGTGGCGATGACCTCGCGGTGGCACACGATCGGCCAGAGCCACCACCAGGGGTGTTCGACCGGGAAGAAGCCGAGGAACGAGCAGTCCGTGTCCTCGACGTAGACGGTGGCGTTGGGCACGCCATAGAGAATGCCCGTGAGCGGGTCCTTGCGGACGACCCGGCCACAGACCTTGCGAAAGAAGAGGAGCGTGGGGTCGATACGAAACTTGAGCAGCTCATCGAGCTCCCGGAGGTGGCGTCCTTCGAGCTGCCTCAGCTCCAGCTGCGCCGTCTCCGCGAGATACTCGGCCTGACGGCGCGTGAGCACGCGCTCGTCGGGCGGGAGGTCGGGCTTGGGGTGTGCGTGGGACTTTGTCGTTCGAGCCTTGCCCGCCTCAGGCATGGGGATGTCTCCTTGACAGTGGGATGTGAGCGAGACGCCAGAGGGACGCGCGCAGCCTCGAGAATCCCGGGATCATCGGATCGGCGACGAGGAAGGGCACCTTGCGATCGCGCTCGACCGCTGGCGTCCCGTTCAAATCAGCGGGGCCACCGGCGCTCAGAGGCCGGCAGCCCCGCTGGGTCCTCATCGATGGGGTCTCGGGTCAAAGGGCTAGTGCCATGGATACCAGTGGCATCGGTACCACCAGTACGGGCAGCAGCGGTACCACGGGTACCGGAAATGCCACCACCAGCACCAGAGCGGTCGCCACGGGAACCAGTGATGCCAGGGAATGAACGGGTGGACGGGGATGACCGTCGGGATCTGTAGCTCGGTCAGCGACCCCTCAGTCAGCTCGAGGCCCGACGATCGCGCGATCTCGAGGACGTTCACCTCACGGGCGTGCTGCTTGACCTTCTCCTCGACCGCCTTCCCAATCTTCTCGAAGACTTCGTTTGCTTCACCAGTGGCTCGGACGAAGGCCTCGTCTTGCTGTGCCATAGGACACTCCTTCCGGCTGACGCATCGGCGTGTCACTCGGCCTACCCAGATCTTGGCTCGTCCCGACTGCCTTTCCTCCTCTCCAGGATCCCCCTTGCTGCATGTTGGAACCCCGGGCTCCGAGCTGACAAGAGATGGAAGTGAGATTTTCTTGAACGCATGTCCCTTCCCTGGGGACGGCGACCCCGCGACCGGGTCCCGCAACGCGCATTGGAAGGACTGGCCCCTTGACAGGTCACGTTCCGTGCGATAGCCATTAACCAGAGTCGACCCTCGACTCGATGTCCGCAGGGCTGGTGTCTGCGGCGGAGTACTTGATGCAGTCTCAGGCGGTTTCCCCCGCTACGGTTCTCATCGTCGAGGATGATCCCGGTGTGCGGGAGTTCCTCGCGAATGTCCTCGAGGACACTTATCAGCTGCGGCTTGCCGTCAATGGAAGAGAGGCATTGTCCGTGCTTTCCTCGCGGACGGTTCATCTGATGCTCCTCGACCTGGGGCTGCCGGACATGGACGGCCGCGAGCTACTCCGGAAGGTCGAGCCCCTTCAGGGGCCTATTCCCGTGATCGTGCTGACGGGCCAGCACAACCTGCGCGTCGCGGTCGACTGCATGAAGAGCGGCGCCTCGGATTTTTTCGTGAAGCCCTTCGACCTGCGCGATCTCCTGGGGTCGATTCACGAGGCGACGGCTGTCCCGATCCGGCCATCACGCGAGGTTCTCCTGGTGGGCGGAGATCGTGGTGAGTCGGCTGTGCTACGGGTGCTGTTGAGGAACCGAGGTCGCGTGCTGTCGGTCCCGGATGCGGAGTCCGCCCGACAGCTCGTCAGCGGCCACGCGCCGATGCTCATGGTGCTGTGGGAGCGTCTCGACCAGGGAGGCTGGACGCAGTATGCCAATCTGTGTCGGGGCCTCGGTGGCCTGGACGAAGGCGGCTCCAGAGTCATTCTCGTCGCGCAGCAGGCGGGGTCGGCCGGTGCCCTTCACGTCGACCCACGACGGATCGTGGCCATCTTTCAGCGGCCCTTTCGACTGCATGAGCTGGCCTCCCGGATCGCCACGACCATCGCCGGCCTGAATCTCGCGACCCTGAGGTTCAGTCCTCAGGTGGCCTACGCCATCGAGCACGTTCGCGAGCACTACCAGGGGCGGTGCTCACTCGGCGAGATCGCGGCGTCGCTCGGCACTGCGCGAGGGTACCTCGTCCGCCTGGTGCAGCAGGAGCTCGGGATGACCTGGCGGCGATTCGTGAGGAGCGTGCGCGTGGAGCTGGTGAAGGAGTCTTACGGGTCGGGCGAGGGCAAGTCGGTCGAGGCGATCGCCGAGCTCGTGGGATTCAGTGACGCCGCGCACCTGTGCCGGGTGTTCCGGCGCATGGTCGGGACGAGCCCGCGGCAGTATCGGCTGATCATGGCGGGAAGCGTGACCCGAGCGGTCGAGTGAGGTCGCCATGGTCTCACTCCGCGCTCTCCGCAGAGGCGAGACCACGGAATGCCAAGGAGATCGCGAGGTCCTCCCAGAGCGGTAGCCGTGGCGGGTACCGATGTCGCGGTTCGTCGGCCTGGAGACACGCACGGCACGCGGTGATCGGTGGCCATCCGCGACGGCTGGTCGGCGACGCGTTTCCATTCATTCGGGTCATTCGGGGAGTGCTCGCGGATCTCACGGCTCGTGGACTGCGACTCGGCGTGCTCCGCTGCTACGGGGAATGAGACCGGATCCGCCGTCAACGAGGTGCGGCGACCGACCGGGATCCCAGCGACGCTCGACCCTGAACTGCTCGTGTACAGCGGTGAGGAGGACGGTCCCAGGATCGTCCGCCAGTCAGCTGGGCGGCAAGGACGAACGGATTCGGAGGCGTCGGGACGCTTTATTCGCTCACACGGAAGAAGAACGGATCGATCGACCGGGCGACTGTCGTCGAACCGTCGACGCCCAGCAGCCGGCGGGACGCGAAATCGGCGTTGCGCTGATAGATCACGCCATTGGGGAAATGCGCGGGATCGGGCGCATTGCTGGCCGAGAAGATCCCGCAGAAATCCTTCCCCACTGCGAGCACGCAGTCGTAGTCTCCGAGATACGGGCTGAAGTCCGCCACCGGCTGATTGGCCGGAGTGTCGGCGAGGACGAATGAGGTCCAGTCCGTACCGCCGTTGGACGACCGTGCGAACTGCGTGACCCAGCGAAGGGCACTGACTCCGGTGAGCTGTTGAAAAAGCAGGCCGACTGTGCCATCGGTGTTGACGGCCAAGGCCGGATTGGTCGCACGCGGAAGCCGCCGGAGATCATCCGACCACGTCAGGCCACCGTCGGTGGACCGCCGCACGCGGACGGTATACCCAGACTGTTCGAGCGAAGCGAATGCCACGTATACGATGTCCTCGTCTGTGGGATCGACCGCGATGGCGACGTCGCCGCCCAATCGCTGCTGCCCGGGCACGCCGCTCTCATCATGGTGGAAGGGAAACGTGATCGCCTGGACAACACGCACGCCGGGCTGGTGGTCGACGGGATCGCGCAAGCTGGTGAAGGGCGGCGCATCGTTGCCACCACTGTCGTCGCGGACGACAATCAGATCGCCGGTGACAACGAGCGTGTTGGCCGGCCAGTTGCCTTGCTGCGCGGTCCAGCGCATGAACGCGAGATAGACCCGACCGTTGGGATGGCAGGCCGGCCTGACTTGAGGACCGTTCTGCATGGTGTTGGGGCGCCTATCGATCCGCGCGTTCTTGAAAACAGCGTGGGCGGCTCTGGCGTTCAGCGAAAAGTCGATCGTCGATGTGCTCTGCGGCACGGCAAAATCGTTGCTGCCGACATAGACACGATCCTGCGACCCGGCGTTTCCGCCGGTCTGTTCTTGCCGAGTCTGCAAGAATGGCTGATCGGCGCCAAGTCGATCGACGAGGACGGTCATCGGGGTTGCCGACTGGACGTCGGTCGTCCGCAAGATGTTCATGCGGATATCGTTGACTGGCGAGGGGAAGCGTAGGATGCCGGCGTACAGCTGGCCGCTCGGCCCGAACCCCACGTAGATATCGCCGGTCTGCGTCTGGCTGGGCACGATAGAACTCAGTCGCCACGTGCTGCCGCCGTCGGTGGAAATGAACACTGGGGCCAGATTGCCACCCAGAGGATCGGGCGTGAAGGCGGTGCCTACAATCTGATCTGTGTTCTGCGGGTTCACCGCAAGCGACGGCTCGCTATCCTGATTGGTCTCGTCACTGAGCGATCGAGGGATCATGTTCACGAGCAACAGCTGGCCACCTCCCGGCAACGTGCCTGCCCTGCCTCGTCGCCCGTGTTGCGGTGCGGCACGGTTGCCTGCTCGCGTGCGCCCCCGTTTCGCTGCCGATCGACCGATCACTTTCTTGCCGCTTGGCATGACGTTATCTCCTGCCGGTGATCTCGAGTGATCAGCCCTTCTTCGAACGGCGCTTTCGCGGTGTTTTTCGGGATCTTGATGCTCGGACGGGGCCCCTGGGCGAGCCCGTTGTCACCCGCGCGGCCGGCGAAGGCTGATTCAGCAACTGTCGGACTCTATCGATGGCGACGATGGGCTGAGGGTCGGTCATCGCCTGGAGGGCTCCACTCTGGGCCAAGGGTGTGGCCATGGTTGTCAGACGCGTAACACCCGCGCGACGGCGTGCTGACAGCGCGCGATCGCCAGGGCCTGCCTCGGCAGGCTCGCTGAGCAAGAACACGCCCTGTTGACCGGGACGGAGCTTTGGGTGATTCCGCCAGCGGACGTCGTTGCTACCGGGGAACCGAACGACAATCTGCTTCTGGCCGGTCGATCCTTTCTCAACACTTTCGACGTTGACGACGGCCTCGTGCCAGAGCGGGTCGTGCTCGGTGATGCGTGGCAGGCGTGTTGAAGCGCCGGGCGCCGGACCCGCGGCCAGGCGACGCCGAGCCGCCGAAAGGCGCACCCCGGTGGCGCTCGTGGCAGGCGAAGCAAGTGCCTGCGTTTCAGGTGCCATTCTCACTTGGACGATGGTTCCGGCCACGACTACATCCGCGCTGTCCAGACTGCGCTTCAGCAGCAAGTCGCGATGGGCCTGAACGGGATCGACGGCGGCGGTGGAGGTCGCTGCCAACGGCGCAGCCGCGGCGCGTGCGGCAGTGAATCCTTTCGAGGATGCACCCGCTGCTAATGGTTCCGTTTGCACCGCGCGCACCGCCACTTCCTGTCCAAAGCTCACGCTGCCGGTGTGAAACATGGCTTGCTCGCCCTGTTTCATCGGCCTCGTGCCAATGACGGTCACCTCGCGTCCGGCCATGCGGGCCAGTGCCGGCGGCGCCGCGATGACCTCGTCTATTCGAACGACACAGGTGCGTGCGTTCGGCGTTATGTCAGGAACCGTGGAGTCCTTGGCTCGCTGCACCGTCCCTCGAAAGATGAAGCTTCCTTCGGGAGGCGGCGCCGCTGCAGTCGTTGTGGCGGACTTTTTCTTTGCCATGTCCGCTCCTTCATCGAGGGGGACTAACTCTTGTCGCGATGAACCCGACCAGGTGGAGACATGTGAGTTCCGGGCTGAGTAGCAAGAGCCGCGCGCCAGTCGTGCGCATCACCTTCGACGACAACGGTCATTCAGCTGCGCCAGCGCTGCCGAGCCCCGCAGACTGAAGGCGTAGACACCGCGCACATGACAGCCTCCGCGCGCGCCAACCGCGCCCGACTAGTGGCATGCTATGCCGCCACACCGCCGCCGTCAACCGGCACGTGGGCCGGCACGTGGGCCGGTGTAGGGAGCACATCGTGCGTCCGCCTCCTGGGAGTGCCGTCATCGTATTTCACGAGGCTCGTTAAGGTGTTCCGACCCGGAGTGAGACCGACGCCGTCCTCCATCTCGCGGAAGTAGTCCTCGTCGCTGCCCGCGCCCATCACGTCAGCGATGGACATGAAAGCTCTCATGATGGGGGTTGAGATCGGCCGCCATCCGCAAGTACCGCCCGCCCTCGGCGACCCTTCCCAGAGCCAGGTGGATCCGTCCGGCCCGACTGAAGAGGTGGGCGTCTCTCACTCCCGACGAGAGAGCTTGACTCATCGTGTCGAGCGCCTCGGACGGCTGGCCGCTCGTGTGTAGCGCCCACGCCAGCGCCGCCTCGGTCGCGAAGTTCCGGCGCAGCGCGACATCGCGGCGCGCCCACTTGACCGCCTCCGCGCCGTTGTCCAGGACATCGGCGTAGAAATCCGCGAGGTGATGATAGTAGTGAACGCCGCCGCGGCGCGTCGACTCCAGGTACCCGGCGAGCGCCCGATCGTGCCACCTTCGCGCCTGTTCAAGCTTTCCCATCAGCGCATACAGGTCGCCGAGCGCGTGCTGGAGCTCCGGTCTCGGCACGCGCTCGATCACGCTCTCATACAGCCCGGCCGCCTCCTCGAGACGTCCCCGGGCGGCCAAGAGCTCGGCGGCGTGGTCGTCGATCAGCCAATACCCGGAATACGCGCGACCGCTCCGTCGATAGTGCTCCGCGGCGTCCTCGTGCCGTCCACGTCGCAGGTCCAGCAAGCCTCGTTGCAGCTCCACCCACGCATACTGCCGCATCTGTTTCGCGCTGAGCTCGTCCTCGGCCTCGAGGTATAGCTGATCGGCGCCGTCGGCGTCGCCCATGGTCACTCTCAAGTGGGCCAGACGGGCGAGATTGTCCCACGTCCGATCGTCGCGAATCACCCCTTCGTAGCCGTCTCGCGCGCACGCGTACTGGCCTTCCTGGAAGCAGATGTCCGCGTGTAATGCCCGGCCGTGAACGGTGTCGCCGAGGCCGCCGGCCGCCTCCAGGTCCCGCTTGGCATCGGCAATGCGGTGAAGGGTGAAATCCACGGTCGCCTTGAGAAGACAGAGATCCCAAGCCGGGCCGATCCGCCCGATGGCGCGGCTGGCCGCCTCTCCAGCGGCCTCGCATCCGGCCAGGTCACCGGTGAGCGAGGCGCGCTGATAGAGCAGCCAGGCGTGTCTGGTTGCCGTGGCGGTATGCGAGCCGGCGGTGAGGGCGTCGCTTCCGAGCTCGGCGAGATTCCGGTCGAGCCGTCCGAGCTCGATCTCGAAGTCAGAGACCCTCGCTGCCGCGAGGTGCATCGGCTGCTACCACGGCTCTGCCAGATACGGGAAGTGGTTCAAGAACTCCTTGTCGTTCTTCAACGGATTCGGCGGCGTCTTCGGCTCGATCGGCGCTCCATCCCACAGGGACTGGTCGTTGAGCAAGTCGATGTGGTACTTCTTGCCCTTGAACTCAGCCTGCATGTCGAGGAACAGCGACAGGAACCTCGTGGCCACCTGGTCTTCGAGGCGTCGCCCAAACGGCCACGTTCCGGTCGTGTCCATGTCGATGGCGCAGACGTTCGGAACGAATATCTCGAACGGACGCCGGAGCGTGATCGGGAGGCCCTTCGTGTTCCACGTGTTGTCGGGCATGTTCAGCTCCTGGAACAGGATCTTCGTGACCCGTGGAAACGCCTCCAGGACGGACGCGTATTTCCGGTGCACCGAGACTGACGAGTTGTCGTGGTCGAACGCGGTCTGAAGACCCAGGGCGCTAATGGAGGGTCCGAAGCCCCAGCCGAGATGGGCCAGCCGCTTGACGAAGTGGGGCGCCAGCCAGAAGTTGTTGGCGCCGAGCTGCCGGCTGTCCTCGCGCTCACTCAGCCCCGCATCGGCGAACGGCTGGCCGTCGGTGTCGACGAGCTTGTACTTCTTCAACTCCTTGTCGAGTCGGAAGGTGTCGAGCAGTGTCGCGGGATGCTCTAGCCAGAGGGGGTCGTCAGGGATCGTCTCGACCTTGTGAGCGGCCTTGAGAACCCAGCTCTCCCCCCAGGTGTTGACGATCCGGTTCTCGGCGGGAGATTCGGTGATGAAGGCAAGGGGGATCTCGAGGATGATGGCGTTGACGTTCTTTCCCGCCTGGCAGTCCTTGCCGGTGTAGACGAACCGGAAGTTGCCCCGGGCGTCCTTCCGGAACCTGGTGCCGCTCCAGGTATGGGGACCCGGAGGCAGATCCTTCTTGAGCCCATAGCCCCATTCGGGGTCGCCGGAGTCGTGATTGAAGAGGTCGTTGCCCTCCAGCTCGAGGAGGGTCTTCGGAATGTTCAGCTCCCGCGCCTCGGTCATCGTGTGAGGCACGTGATAGAACTGGGGCGCATAGTTGATGGAGCGGAAGAATCCCGTGAGATCGTTGAAGAATGCATCATCGCGACCGCCGATGAACGTCTTGATCGAGTGGCGGGTTGGTGACTGGATGGTCAGGACCTCGTTGATATCGACGACGGTCGAAAAGCTGCCGCCTGGGAAGTTGATGAATTTCACGGTGGCGCGTCGGGCCGCATCCACGGTAACCCGGATCTCCGAGGTGTTCCGCGCCCCCAGGTATTTTTCCTTGAGGGAGTCGAAGTACTTCAGTAGGGCTTCGAGGCTGTGGTCGTCGACCGAGCGGGCGACTCTCGGCGCGGCATGGAGCTGGATCCTGTACAGCATGTCGGTGTCGAAGACCCCGGTGCCCGGAACCGAGGCGAACGTGAGGGCGATGACAACGTGTTCCGCGGCCGCCGTGTCATTGCTGGGGAATCCGAAGAGATCGTAGAGGTCGGCTGCGCTGACGTCGATGTCGGAGAAGATCGAGTTGACCGCATTGGGATCGTTGTGATCTGCCACGATGTTGCCTCCCCGTTCCCTGATACTCGCAGAGCCTGGACTCTGCCGGGAGCACTTGGCGCAGGCTATGACGGCGTGCATATGCTGTCAAGACGCGGGGGCACGCGTCGTGTACCCTCGCGCGTGAGCACGCGCGGGATATCCATCGCCGGGAGCTGGATCGCGGGCGACGGCAGCGGGATTTCGCGAGCCCGGGCGGCACCTGACGCGGCGCGAGTGGTCATGAGCCGCTGAGCGGGGCCCGTTCCGGGACCAGCGCCGCCCTCGATGAGGGAGACGGCGCGCCCCGAGTGGCGGAGCCGCGCGTCGACGGTCCCGCGGGTCGCGTCGGATTGCCGTCCGGAACTCGCTCCGGAGTCGACCCCCGGAATCCGCTCCGGAATCCGCCTCGAATCCACCCCGAATCCGCTTCGAAGCGCGCACGGGGCGGATTTCCACGCGCGGCGCGCGCTGACACGAGTCGTGGCGTCAGCGAGTCTTCGTCTGAAAGCTCACGCACTTCGGGGACGCGCGCAATGACGTGACGCCGTCTGGCACCAGGGTTGCCCTCCTCGGTCGGCCATGACGACACACACGCGGACGACCCCGACGGCGACCGATCCGGCGATCGATCTTGACCTCTTCCGGCCCTTGAGCACGACACGCCTCACCGATCCCTACGGCTACTACCGCCAGCTGCGCGAGCAGGACCCGATGCACCGCACGCCGCACGGCCTGTGGATTCTCACGCGCCATGCGGACGTGGCCGCGGTCCTCCGCGACCCGCGGTTCGGGCGAGCCGGCGCGACACCGGGGATCCCGCCCGAGCCTCTCGCTCCGACGGAGGCGCGCGTGATCGGGCCCGCGGCCGCCGCCATGCGCGAGACCATTCGGCGGCTCCTCGCGAAGCTCGATATCCCGCGGCACTACGACATCGTGCTCGGGATCTGGCCCCACGCGGCCGGGCGGGTCGAGATCCACCTGAGCCCCGAGATATTCTGGCGGACCGTCCAGCGGACAGGCCTCGCGGTGACGACCACCGAGTACCCGTATCTGCTCCTCGACTACCGGCACGCCTTCGTCGTCGACGGGATCGAGTGCCTGACGTTCGCGGCGGAGCCGGACCTGCCGCCCGGCGTGCTGAGGCCGAGCGACGCCCTGAGGCTCACATGAGCAGGCAACCGGCCGGCGCGAACCACTTCCTGAAGCTCCGCCGCTCGCTCGACGAGCACCTCCTGTCCCGGTGGATGACGTGGAACGAGTTCGCCATGTTCGTCTGGCTCTGTCTCAGGGCGAGCCCCCGGAATGGCGCGATCCGGACCAGCTGGCCGCAGCTCGCGATCGAGACCCGCCTGCCGGTCAAGCACGTCGAGCAGCTCTGCCGGTCGCTCCGGCGCAAGCGCTATGTCTGGTACCCCGGGCACCGGGGCCGGCGAAGCCAGCACCGGCTGATCGAGCTCGCGATCGACAAGTACCCGACGGTCGACGGCCGGTACACGGACCTCGCCGATCGCTTCGCCGGCGTCCTGGCCCCGTCCAGATCCGGGAGGGCTGCCGCGACGTCGGCGACGGAACTTGGACCCGACCGAACGCCCCGTGCGCCAATCCCGACGGAACTCGACATGGAAACACCCGAAGAATCGCCGGGTTCGCCCCTCGGGAGACTGAGACCGAGAAGAGAAAGAGACCGAGACCGAGAGTGCGCACGCGCACGAGACCGCCGGATCGGAAGGGACGGGACGGAAGGACGAGACCGGACGGAAGAACGGGACCGGACGGAAGAACGGGACCGGACGGAAGAGCGAGACCACCCCGACGGCCACGACCCCGGGTCGGCCTGGCGCGAGACGATCGCGACCCCCGTGGCCATCCGAGAACTCCTCGCCGCCCAGCCCTGGTGGCGACCGCCGGCGCCACCGGCGAAGGATCGCGCGAGCGCGCGCGAAGCGGACGCCGGAGGGACCCCGGACCGCGGCCGAGCGACGGCTGCACGCCACGCCGCCCCCGGCGGAACCCCTGACAGCCGAGCGACAACCGCGAGCGGCCGCTCGCCCGGCGGAGGGTCGCGATGAGCCAGCGCCGACGCGCCCGAGCCGCTCGACGGGCCGAATCGGTTCCGCCCCGCGAGCACCGGCGCTGCGGGTGTGCCGACCGCCTCTCTGCCGACCTCTCCGCGGAGGCCGGGCGCCCCGCGGCAGCGGCCGCCCCGATCGAGCCCCCGAGCGCCCAGGGTGAGCTGGCCCTTAAAGCCACCGATTCCTCCACCCATTCCCTCGAGGAGGCGATCCCGCATGACGACGACGATGATCCGCTCCCGCAAGGTCCGCCGGATCCTCCGGCTCGAGGGCCACGCCGACCGCCAGGCGACCCGCGAGACGCGGGCGACCGCGCGCGCGACGCTGCTCGCGCGCCGCGTGGACGCGCTCCGCACCGAGGCCCGCGCGCTCGAGGCGAGCCTGAACGGCGTCCAGCGTGCCGAGCTCGCACGCTTCCGGATGAGCCTCGCGTCGTCGAATCCACTCGTTCCCCGGCCGCGGCGACGCGCGGGCGATGGTCCGCGCTGCCCGGTCATGCACGGGGAGGCCACGGCCGACGGGGCCGCGGCCGCATCCGAACCTGAGGAGGCCTGACATGGCGATGCTCTGCGCTCTCGACTGGCGGCACTACGACGTGATCACGACGCTCACCCAGGACCCCGCGGGCGGCGCGCGGCTCGTGCTGAGCCACGGCGCCGACGAGCTGGTCGTGCATCTCGGCTGGGCGAGCCTCGACGCCCTCACGTACGCCGGGTTGCAGTGCCCACGCCCGAAGGATGCCGAGCCCTGGGACCTCTCGCGCCTGAGCTGCCTGTGATCGGCCGCGAGACCGAGCGCGCGCGCCTCCTCGCGAACGTCGCGCGCGGGCGCCACACGCTCCTCGTGGGCAAGATCGGAGCGGGGAAGACGCACCTCCTGCGCGCGGTCGCCGCCGAGTCCCCGGAGGCCGTCTACGTGCCGCACGTCCAGCCGCTTCGCCTCAGCCTCCTCGGGCTCGGCGAGAGCCTCCACGCGCGCGGCCAGCTCGTCCTCGCGGACGGCGCCCGCGCCCCCACGGCCTGGCCCGAGTGCGCGCGGCTCCTCGGCCGCGTCACGGTCCGCCAGCTGACCGCGATCGTGGTGGCGAGCCTCCGCACGCGTCCGACGGTGCTGATCCTGGACCAGCTCGAGGCGGCGACGCCGGCGATGGCGCCGGTCCTCGAGGCGTGCCTGGACGCCGCCGTCGTCCTCGGGGCGACCCGCGACTGCCGCCCCGGGCTCCAGAAGCTCTGGTGGGCGTTCGAGCGGCTCGACCTCCCGCCGCTCACGCGCGACGAGGCGAAGGCGCTCCTGTGGACCAGCGTGGATCGCGCCCGGATCCCGGACGTCGCGCTCTTCGAGGCGACCGTCCTCGAGCAGGCGGCCGGTAACCCCCACGCGATCGTCGAGATGGCCCGCCAGGTCGCGGGCGAGGGGCCCGTCGCGCTCGAGGCGATCCGCGCGCTCCAGCACGGCGCCGGCCTCCGCTACCTCGACCTCACGCCGGTCCTGCTCCTGGTCGCGGCCGGCCTCGTCGCCACGCGCTTCGTTGCCCTCGGGCTCGACGACCGGGACCTCTACATCCTGGCGGGGACGCTCGGCGCGCTCTTCTTCGTCGTCCGCGTCCTCCTCACGCGGCGGTCTTGACGTGACGAACACGAGAGCGGTGACCCGCCGCAACGGCCCCACGCTCCACGTGTCGTTCTCCGGCGGCGAGGCACGGGGCTACGCCCACGTCGGCACGCTCCAGGCGATCGAGCGCCTCGGGCTCCCAATCGTCGAGGTCTCGGGCTCCTCGATCGGCGCCTTCGTCGCCGCGCTGGTCGCGGCCGGCTACTCCGCGGCCGAGATCGCCCGGCTCGGGACGACGCTCCGCCGGCGGGACTTCCTCCGCTACACGTGGCCGGAGCGGCGGATCGTGGCCAACTGGTTCCGCCGTCACGCCCACCGACAGCCGCCCGGATGGTGGAGCGTCGCGCCCTACCGGCAGACCGTGGACCGCCTGCTCGGCCACGCCCGGTTCCGGGACCTCCGGCTGCCGTGCACGATCCAGGCGACCGACCTCACCCACGCCCGGCCGCTCTGCTTCAGCCCGGACGCGACCCCCGACGTCGAGGTCGCGCTCGCGGTGAGCGCCTCGGCCGCGCTGCCGGGGCTCATGACCCCGGTCGAGTGGGACGGCCGGGTTCTCGCCGACGGCGGGGCGTTCGTCCGACTGGCGGGCCTGCGGACCCGGGCCGACCGGGTCGTCGTGTCGGACGTCTCCAGCCACGACGACGCCCGGCAGGCGATCACCTCGCTCGCCCGGGCCCTGGGCGCTTACATCAGAGCGCGCGAGCGCGCGATCCGGCCCCCGCGGCGGGTCGGCGGCCGGCCCGTCACGATGCTCTCCTACGCGCCGCTGGTCGAGCCGCTCCCGGCCTTCCGGCGGCCGCCGCCAGCCGTCGTCCGCCAGATCATCGCCGAGGCCTGCGTCGTGGCGCTTGAGAGGCTCGCGGCACCCGCCTCGAGGAGGAGCTCCCATGCGTAGCCGCGTGTTCCGGCTCGTGTGCCTGGCCACGCTCGTCGTGGTGGCCGGCGGAACCAGACCGGCGGCGGCCAACTCGCCGGCTATCGACCCCGCCGACCTCCCGATCGAGACGCTCCTCACGCTTGCCCGGCAGCACGCGCCGAGGCTCCAGGACGCGCGCGCCAAGGTCGCGCTCGCGCGCCTCGACGTCCGGGGGACCGAGTGGTGGACCTGGCTCGTCCCGAGCGTGACGGCGCACCAGGGCTACGACTTCCTCACCGGCCAGGACCGCGCGGCCGTCGGGCTCGCCCTCGATCTCTCGAAGTTCCTCGGCGAGGGCACCCGGGACGCCGAGCGCGCCCGGCTCGGCCTCGCGCAGGCGGAGCGCGCGCTTGCCGTGACCGAGGCGGAGGTCGTCGCCGAGGTGGTCCAGGCCGCGTACCAGGTGACCGCCGCGCGCGCGACGGTCCAGGTCCGCGAGGCCGCGGTCGCCCACGCCGTCAAGCTCGAGCTCCTCGAGCGGATCAAGTTCGAGCACGGGACGGGCGACCTGGCGCCGCTCCTCCAGGCCGAGGGCGCGCTCGCCCGGGCGCGGCTCGAGCTCCTCCAGGCCCGGCAGTCGGCGGAGCTGGCGGCGCTCGCCCTCTACCGGGCGGTCGGGCTCACGGCCGCAGGACCCTGACGCCCCATGCGCGCGCCGACCCACGCGACCTTCGGGCTGGTCTTCACGATCGCGACCGGGACCGTGCTCGGTATCACCCTCACGCCCGTGGTCGCCGCGTGCGTCCTCCTCGGGGCGCTGCTGCCCGACATCGACACGCCCACGTCGCCGATCGGCCGCTGCTGCCGCCCGCTGGCCGGCTGGCTCGAGCGCCGGGTGGGCCACCGGACGCTGACCCACTCGTTCCTCGGCCTCGCCCTGGCGACCCTCCCGGTCCTGCCGCTCGTTTGGCCGCTCGCGTGGCTCGACCCGCGGTGGCCGCTCGCGTTCGCGCTCGGCTACCTGAGCCATCTCCTGGTGGACGCCGCCAACCCGCCCGGCGTCCCGCTGTGCTACCCGAGCCCTGTGCGCGCGGTCTTCCCGGGCCGCGAGGCGCTTCGTCCCGCCGAGGGCTCGCGCGGCGAGGCCATCCTCGGCGCCGGCTTCCTCCTCGGGCTGGCTGTCCTCTGGCCCCTCCATCAGATGGGCTTTGCGCGGTCGCTCCACGTGCTGACGCGCACGACCCCCGGGGCGATCGTCGACTTCCGCCGCTGGGAAGGGACGCGTGAGGTGTGGGCCGACCTCGACGGCCTCTTCCGGCTCTCGCAGCGCCGTCTCCACCGGCGCGTCCGGATCCTCGGGATCGAGAACGTGAGCACGCTGATCGTCCTCGACCCCGAGACGGGCGCGATCCACACCGTGGGCCCGAACGAGAGCGCGAACGTCTATCCGAGCGGCATCGTCGCCCAGGCGGGGCGGGCGGTGACCGTTGTGACCCGGCCCGTCAGCCTGAGCCAGCGCTTGCTCCGTGACCTTCTCCGCGAGATTCCCCCCGATGGCGAGACGTACCTCCACGGGGTCGTGCGGACGCCGGACGCGGTGACGCTCAAGCCCGACCCCGAGGCCTACGAGACGCTCAGGACCGGCCTCAGCGCGCTGGAGCTTCGCTTCGCCCGCCCGCGCGATCTGGAGGACCCGAGGATCGGCACCCTGTTCGTCCTGTCGGGGCTCGTCCTGGTCCAGACGATCCGGCCGGCGGAGGCAGCGCCCGGGGAGGCGGCGCCCGCGCCCCCGCCCCTGCGTGCCGCGCCCGTGGCGCCAGCGACGACGATCGAGTTCGACGACGTGACCGAGCTCTTCATCGGCCACCTCACGGACCCAGCGAGGGAGCTCCTCGTCCGGGAAGGGGACCGCGTCCAGCAGGGGCAGCTCCTCGCGCGGCTCGCCTGGAAGGACCCCGAGCTCGAGCGGCAGCGCCAGCAGGCGATCGCCGAGCTGGCCGAGCGTCTCGCCACCCTGCGGCTGCGAGAGACCGCCGCCGACCAGGCGCGCGCCCTCGTGGGCGCCGGACTGGCCACCCCGGGAAGCCTCGCCAAGACGGAGACGGATCTCCTGTCCGCTCGCGACGCCGTCGCGCAGGCCCGGCGGACGCTCGCGCGGCTTGGCGACGAGGGGCGGCGTCTCGTCGAGGTGCGCGCCCCCGTCGACGGCCAGGTCCTCTCGGTGCGGGTCCACGTGATCCATGGCAGCGAGGGGACGGCCGCGCTGCGGCTACTGTACCGGAAGGTCACCGCCCCGCCGCGGGTGCCGCGCGGGTAGGGGAGTCGGCGACCGTCTCGCGCGCCTGGGCCCGTCGCACGCGACCGCGAACGCGGGCGCTCGCCTTTGCCGCGCTGCTGCCGCTGCTGACGCTGCCAACTCTGCTGACTCTCCCCACCCTGTCGGATCTGCCGATTCTGCGGACTCTGCCGATTCCACCGGCTCCGCCGATCCTGCCGGCTCGGGCGGCTCGGGCGGCGTCGGCGGAAACGTTCACGGCTCGCGTCATCGGCGTCGCCGACGGCGACACGCTCACCGTTCTCCGGGCCGGCCGCGGCGAGGTCGTCCGGCTCCGGGGCATCGACGCGCCGGAGCGTGGGCAGCCCTGGGGCGAGCGCGCGAAGCAATACGTGGCGGCGCTCGCGTTCGGGCAGGTGGTCGCCGTCGAGGCGGCGGGCCGCGATCGATACGGCCGCCTGCTGGCGGAGGTGCGGTTGCCCGACGGCCGGAGCCTGAACCAGGAGCTCGTCCGCGCCGGCTACGCGTGGTGGTTCCGGCGATACTCCACCGACGGCCGGCTGGCTGCGCTCGAGGCGGAGGCCCGGGCCGCGCGTGCCGGACTGTGGGCCGACAGGCGGCCGGTTCCGCCCTGGGAGTGGCGCCGAATGACCCCCGGAAGCCGGCCGGCCTCGGACGTGAGACCGCATGCGCCCTGCGGTGGGTCGCGAGTAACTGGGGATCATTGACGTTCCGAACCGTGCTTTTGCGGGCGCGTTCGGCGTGGGGTTGCGGGCTTGGTCCGCGTGTGGTGACCTATTGCATGTCGCATCGCATCGGACGGCGAACCCTCTGCGACGCTATGAGCCAGCGGAACCGCGCTGACTTCGGCGTCAAAGGCGGCGAAGGGTCTTGTCGCCTCGGGAGGAATGGATGTGAACTTCTCAGGGCGGATTGCGCTCGTCACCGGCGGCACGCGCGGTATCGGTCTGGCAATCGCCCGGCGGTTGACTGATGAGGATGCGCGCGTTGCGATCCTGGGGCGAGACCCTCGACGGCTAGCCCTAGTGGATCAAGGAGTCGCCCCATACGCACGTCGACTTCGAACGCCAGCACCGACGCTCGATGAGCGGCGCGGGCGGCGGTGGCAGGAGCGCGTCGGTCGGCCTCGGGATGGCGACCGGCTGGGCGCAGCCGCTCAGGACGAAGCCCCCGAGGAGGACGGCAACCAGGGTTCTCCAGGGCCGCACGCGGGTCACCGAGACGGTTCGGGGCGCGCAGGGTCGTGCAAAGCATCGGTTGGATGAACGTGGCGAGTTCCGTCTGCCTGGGGGCCTCAGAGGGCGTCTGGCGTCCGGGGCTGGGTCGGCGATAGGGTGAGGCAGGCGGTTCCGTGCCCGCTTGGAGAAGGACGCCATGCTAGACGGGGTCCTCGTGCTCGGTCTCGCCTTGGGTCTACTCGCCGTTCCGCCCGCTGTCGTCCTGACCATCCACCGGTCGACGTACCGGCTGAGGATGTCGAGCGTGACGTAGAGATAGAAACAACTCCACTTCGCCGGCGCGAGCCGCTCGATGATGTCTTAGCTTCGCAGCTCGTTGGGGCCGGCGGACTAGGAACTCGGGAGCCGCGGAGTGGCGGGCCGACCCGTCACCGTGACGTGGGGCTGATTTCGTCGATCAGCCCGTAGGCGAGCGCCTCCGCCGCGTCGAGAGTCCGTCCGGCTCTCATGTCGTCCGCGATCGCGTCGACCGGCCGCCCGGTGGCGCGGGCGAGATGCGCCTGGAACCTCACGAGCAGGTCGCGATGCCAGCGTCTGCCGGCATCGACCTCGTCGGGTGTTCCGACGAGCCGCACGGGGGGCTGAGCGAGCCGAAACCGCGCGTGCGGCGAGGCCGCGCGGTAGCCGGCCGCGGCCACGACGCCGATCGCCGGCGTGCCGACCAGTCCGCGACCCAGCGCGCGCACGGGTGCCCGGATCAGGCCCAGCGTGTCGATGAGCACGAAGGCGGCCTCCAGCGCGCCATCGGGGCTATCCACGTGGACGTCGATCGTTGCATTCCCCGCCGCGTCGAGGCTCAGGAGCGCCGCCGCGGCTCGGGCCGCCACGCCGTCGTCGAGCCGGCCAGTCACGAGGACGATGCGGCGCTCGTAGAGCTGCTCATGCAGTTCGGGCGCATCTCCCATGGAGATCACGATAACAGTGGCCGGTCCCCACCGTCGTCGCGGAGGCGCGGCGGACGCTCCCGCAGCTCGGCGACGAGGCGCGGCGGCGCTCACGTTCGGGAAGCTGGTCGTCGTCCAGGCGACGGACCGCGATCGCTACGGCCGCCTCGTGGCCGAGGTTCGCCTGCCCGACGGCCGGAGTCTCGACCAGGAGCTCGTCCGCGCGGGCTCCGCGTGGTGGGTTCTGCCGGTACTCGTCGGACCTCGCCCTGGCCAGGCTGGCGGCCGATGCGTGCATCGCCCGACGGGGGCTGTGGGCGGACCCTTCGCGCGGTTCCCCCGTGGGAGTACCGGCGGACTCGCGTCCGGCTTCGGGACTCGGGCCCGGGCCCTGAGAACCTGCCTCGCCGGGCGTCTCGCCTCGCCGGGTGGGCTCACCGTGGAGGCTGTCCGGCGGAAGGACGAAGGGACATGCCGCGGTGAGCGACACGGGACGCCAGTACCCTTGTGTCTCATGCTCGAGCGGACCAGGCCGGAGGCCGAGGGGCGCATCGCCCGACGGGAGTTGGCTACGGACTGCTGCGCGCGGTGCCGCTTCGGGAGGATCGGCAGACTCGCGTCCGCCCCTAGGCTACGCGGCTTTCGGCCCGATGTAGACGACCTCGAGCAGGACGTTGTCCGGCGAGGTGAACATGACCTGGTAGTAGGTCTGCCCCTCGCCCTCGGCGAATTCTGGGCGGTGGCACGGCGTCCCGAAGAGCGACGGTACGTTCTTCCGCCTCAAGAAGGCCGCGACGGTGTCCACGTCCTTCTGCTCCTCGGCCCGGACACCGAGATGATTCACGCCGAGCTGATCGTAGTCGGTCTTCTGCCTGTCGGGCGCCGAGGCGAACCAGAACGAGCCCTTGCCTTCGACGCCCATGCCGAGCATGTTCTCGTCCTCGTGCCACTTCTCCCAGCCCAGGAGCGTGAAGAGCTCCTGGTAGAAGGCGCGATTGCGCGGCTCGATGTTGACCTGGAGATGGTTCCAAGCGGATTTCATTAGCCGATTATGCCACAGCGAGGAGTGTGAGCGCGAGGGCGCGGCCGCCAGGACCGTGACCGCCCGAGCGGACGCGCGTCGCGGCGCTGATGGCCCGGCCCCGGCCACAGGAGACCGGGCTCGCGTGGCTCGCCTCGAGAGTTGCCGGGTGGCCACCGCTACTTGGAGTTCCGTGGGCGTCAGCGCACGACGACACGATCCGGATCCGCCCGATCCCGCTGCGTCGCCGTCTAGGTTCTTCCGGCGGTACTCCACCGACGTCCGGCTGGCTGCGCTCGAGGCGGAGGCCCGGGCCGCGCGTGCCGGACTGTGGGCCGACAGGCGGCCGGTTCCGCCGTGGGAGTGGCGCGAATGACCCCGAAAGCCGGCCGGCCTCGGATGTGAGACCGCATGCGCCCTGCGGTTGGTCGCTAGTAACTGGGATTGTTGACGTTCCGAGCCGTGCTTCGCGGGGCGCGCCCGGCGTGGGGTTGCGGGCCTGGTCCGCGTGTGGTGATCTAAGCCTAGGGTATCGGTTCGAGCCCTTCGCCAGGAGCTCGCCATGAAGAGAATCGGTGGCATGTTCGCGAATTTGCCAACACCCTTCAGCCGGGATGGCGACCGGATCGATTTCGCCATCGTGCGCGAGCGGATCGAATGGCTCGTCGAGGCGGGGATTCACGGGTTCAGCACCCAGTTGTCCGCCGGTGAGTTCGCCCATCTGGGTCTCGATGAGCGCCGGTCGCTCACCCAGGTCGTCGTGAAGGCTGTCAAAGGGCGCCCCGGTCAATGGGCGCGCCCCGGTCCTGGTCGGGATCTCGGCAACAGCCTTGCCGAATCGATCGAGCTCGCGCGGCACGCGGGCGAGCTGGGCGCCACGGCGGCGATGCTGATGCCGCGATCCTATTTCAAGCTCACCGAGGACGAAGTGCGAATCAACGACGCAGGTCAGATTGTCGGCACCGTCGATGTCGACTTTGGGGGCTACACGGAACCATCGAGCGTGAATCCCATGATCGGAGGTCATGATGCCGAGTGCGCGTGAAGGGCGCCCCAGTAGCTCCGAGGCCGGTTTCGTGTCAGCCAACCCGGGGCGCGACGTGCAGCGTGTCGGGACCGCGCGCTCCTTGGGCCAGGACCCGTACAAGATCCACCACCCGGTCTGGGCGGTGACGGGCACTCTCGGGGACAGCCAGTGCTACCTCGGGGTCACTCGCAAGGTCGAAGCCATCCAGGCCGCGATCTCGGCCCGCGTTCTTCGGGACGACCTGCCGATCCGCCTGATTCCCCCGGCCTATGGCCTCGGGGTGTCGGACGGGCAGCTGAACGGCACCGACCGCATGCGCTTTTCGCTGATCGGCCGCGAGGTCACCAACGACAGCGTCGACATGCACCTGAACGGCAACGACGTGAAGGGGATCATCGCCGTGGTCGCCTGCGACAAGCCTCCGGTCGGCACGCTGGCGGCGATACTGGAGCACAACGAGCCGGCGGTGATCGTCTCGGACGGCTCGATCAGGCCCGGCATCGACCCGGCCACTGGAGAGCGTATCGACCTCGTCACCGCGTTCCAGGTCGCGGGCGATGCCGATCCGGCCAAGCGCGCGCGCATCGCCCTCCACGCCTGTCCGGGATACGGCAGCTGCGGCGGCATGTTCACCTACAACACGATGCAGTCGTTCATCGCGGTGCTGGGGATGGAGCCGCTGCACATGGTCTCGCCGCCGTCCGAGGACGAGCGGCGGCTGCGAGAGTTTCCGGACCAGCTGGTCGATTGCCTCCTGACGATGACCAAGCGAGGCATCCAGCCGCGTGACATCGTGACGCCCACGTCGCTCAGAAACGCGCTGATCGTGGCGATCGCGATGGGTGGGTCCACCAACGTGGCGCTGCACGCCGTCGAGATCGCCCGCGCGGCCGGCATCGATCTGTGGAAGGACGTCCTCAGCCAGAAGGAGTTCAACGCGCTGTCGCGTCGCGTGCCGGTGCTGGTGAACGCTCGGCCGTTCGGGATGTACTCGATGGTCGACGTCGACGCCAAGGGCGGCTTGCCAGTCATCGTCAAGGAATTGCTCGACGCGGGTCTGGTCGACGACCGCCCCGTGACGTGCACCGGGGAAACGCTCGCCGAGCAGGTGCGGCGGCTCGCGCCGGCGAAGCCGGATCACGAGGTGATCTACTCGGTCGCCAAGCCATTCAAGAAGACCGGCGGGCTGCGTTTGCTCGAAGGGAGCCTGGCCCCTGACGGGGGCGCTATCATCAAAGTCGCGGGCGTCGAAGGCGGTGTGAAGGACGGCCGGTTCGTCGGCCGAGCTCGCGTCTTCGACCGCGAGCACGAGCTGATCGCCGCTCTGGAGCACACGCCCGAGGTCTTTGCCGACCAGGACATGGTGGTCATCCGCTACGAGGGCCCGCGCGGGGCGCCCGGCATGCCGGAGATGCTCGATCCGACATCGCGGATCACGACGCTCTGCCGCCAAAAGGGCATTACCATCGGCTTGATGACCGATGCGCGCTTCTCCGGCGGCTCGGTCGGGTTGGTCATCGGTCACGTCGGACCGGAAGCCTATCTCGGCGGCCCGATCGCCCTGATCGAGGACGGCGACACCATCGTGGTGGACATCAACAAGGATCGACTGGACTGCCGGGAGCTGGACGACGCCGCGGTCTACGCCAAACGCTCCAACGCCTGGCAGGAAGCCGCCAACCGAAACGGTGGCGTCCACCCCAAGGTCCATCCCATCGCGAATCGGCTGCTCAAGAGGATGCGCGCCAGCGCCCGTCCGGCCCTCCAAGGCGGCGGCATGGCCGTGGAGTAGCTCCGGGCGACCGCCCTCTACGCCCGGCACAACAAAGGCTAGGTCGACCGGCCGCGGTTTCGGCCGCACGAGAAGGGGAGGCCTGGCTCCCCCTTCGAGCGTCTTGGTCGATGACCACCGTCAGTACGGCAGGCTCTCGCGGCCCATGAGCTCCCGGGCCACGATCACCTTCATGACCTCCGCCGTGCCGTCGCCGATCTCGAGCCCGATGACGTCCCGCAACCGCTGCTCGAAGGGCAGCTCGTCCGTGTAGCCGTAGTGGCCATGCAGGAGTAGGCACTGGTGGATGGTCTCGACCGCGAGACGGGGCGCCCACCACTTGGTCATCGCCGACTCCTTCGTGTAGGGCTGTCCGCGGTCGGCGAGCCAGAGCGCGCGATAGCAGAGCCAGCGGCAGGCGTCGATGTGGGTTGCGGCCTCGGCGATCGGGAAGGACACGCCCTCGAACGTCGCGAGCCGCCGTCCGAAGGCGCTTCGCTCCTTGACGTAAGCCATGGTCTCCTCGAGTGAGACCTGGGCAACGCCGAGGCAGGCGAGGGCGATTCCGACACGGTTGTAGTCGAACCCCTGCATCACCTGGTGGAAGCCGGTGCCCTCGGGGCCCAGCCGGTGCGAGGGCGGCACGCGCACCTGGTCGAAGGACAGCACGGCGCGCGCGATCGCGCGCGTCCCCATGTCCCGGAGCGGGCTCCGCGACACGCCCGGCGCATCGAGAGGGACGAGAAACGCCGTCACACCGCGGGCCCGGCCCCGCGGGTCGGTCCGAGCGAACAGAATGGCCGCCTGGGCGACCATGCCGAGGCTTATTCCGGACTTCTCGCCGGTGATCGTGTACTCGTCCCCGTGGCGTTCCGCCCGGCAGGCGAGGTTCGCCGCATCGGAGCCGACCCCGGGCTCGGTGAGGGCGAGCGCGATGACCGCTTTCCCCTGCGCGATCGGGGGGAGCCAGCGGGCCTTGATCTCCTCGCTCGCGTTCCGCCCGAGGATCTCTCCCGAGAGGCCGGCGAGCTGCATCCCGTAGGTGCAGCCGAAGTCCCCGCGCGCGATCGCCTCCATGGCGAGGCCGAAGGTGAGAAGGTCGGCGTCCTGGCCCCCGTAGGCGGCCGGCGTCCGGAGGCCCAGGAGCCCCAGCTCCGCCATCTGGTGGTAGGCGTCCCACGGGAACTCGCCGGTCCTATCCCAATGAGACGAGCGGGGCTGAAGCTCCTTCTTCGCGAAGGTGCGAAGGGCGCGGACCAGCTCCTCCTGCTCGGGGGTGAACGCGAGGTCCATGTAGTCCTCTTCCGCCTCAGTGCTCCAAGGAGCGGGTCACATCATCGTATAGCCGCCGCTGACCGAGAGCGTCTGTCCAGTGATGAAGCCGGCCGCGTCGGAGGCGAGGAAAACCACCGCCGGCGCTACGTCCTCCGGCTTACCAGTCCGCCTGAGCGGATAGGCCTTGGCGATGCGCGCCTGCATCTCGGGCGCGCTCCATGCCCGGTTCGCCTCGGCCGCCCACATGCTTCGGGCCCCGAAGTCCTCTTCCGAGGCCGGGATGGTCATACCCGGGCAGACGACGTTGAGCCGGATGCCGTGGCGCCCAACCTCGCGGGCGAGGCTCTTGCTGAGCGCCATCACCCCGGCCTTGCACGCGCCGTACACGCCCTCGCGGAACTCGCCCATGCGGCCGGCGTCGGAGCCGAGACTCACGATGGCGCCTGCCTTACGCGCGATCATGCCGTCGAGCACCGCGCGAGTGCAGTTGATCATGCCCCAGAGGTTCAGCTGGATCTCCTTCTCCCACTCTGCCCGCTCTTTCTCGACGAAGAGCCGGTCGTAGGTCCAGCCGACGTTGTTCACGAGCACGTCCACCCGGCCCAGCCGGCCCTCGACCTCCTTGACCATGGCCTGGACCGATTCCCATTTCGTCACGTCCGTGGGTACCAGGGTCGCCGACGACGCGCCCCGCTTCCGGGCTTCGGCGACCACCTTCTGGCCCTGGCCTTCGTCGATCTCCGCGAGGGTCAGATGGACGCCCTCGCGGGCGAAAGCCAGGCTGATGGCGCGACCGATGTTCGAGCCCCCGCCGGTGACGACCACACTCTTGCCTGCCAGGTTCAGCTCCATCGCATGCTCTCCTCGCGAATCGACCGACCAGGGAGAACGAGCCTGCCGGGCTCGGGGCGGATCAGCCACGACCGGGGGCGTCGCCCCGCTCGACCGCGATCCGCTCCGCCACGAGCTGACGCAGCCGATACTTCTGGATCTTGCCGCTGGGGGTCATCGGGAACTCGCTCACGACCTCCAGGCGCTCGGGGAACTTCTGGCGCGCGAGCTGGTGGCGCTCGAGGAAGGCGATGACCTCGGGGAGCGTGAGGCACTGACCTTCGCGCGGGATCACGACCGCACACGCCCGCTCGCCGAGGCGAGGGTCTGCCATGGCCACGATGGCCACGCCCGCGATCTTGGGATGCGTGTAGAGGAGGCTCTCGACCTCCACCACGGGGATGTTCTCGCCCCCGCGGATGATGATGTCCTTGCTGGCAGGAAACCACGCTGCCCTGCTCGACTCCGTGGCCGCGGAGGCCGTGGGCCACGCGCTCGACGCGCCGGGCCAGGGCCGCGTAGCTCAGCCGGCCCGCGCCGTCGACGATCGCCGTGCGATCGGGCCGCTCGCAGGCCCACCGGTCGAGATAGATCTCGACGCTCTCGTCGCGCCAGAAGCCGCCGGCCCTGGCCTGCCGGATCCTCGCCTCGGTGAGGGTGGTCTCCATGCAGCGGCAACACATGCAGCGGCAACAGAGGTTACGACCGGAACTTGCCGAAGTTCACGGGGCGCTTCTCCACAAAAGCGTTGCGGCCCTCCAGCGCCTCCTCGGTCTGATAGTAGAGGTTCAGCGCGGTGTGGGCGAACTGCGCGACACCGGCCCGCGGCTCGGAGTCGATGTTGAACGACTGCTTGGCGAGCGCCAGCGCGGTCGGGCTCTTCTCCAGGAGCTCCGCGCACCAGCGTTCCACTTCTGCCCGGAGCTCCGACAGCGGCACCACCTTGTTCACCAGCCCCATCGCGAGCGCCTCCTGCGCCGTGTACTGCCGGCAGAGGTACCAGATCTCGCGCGCCTTCTTCTCCCCCACCACCCGTGCCAGGTAACCCGTCCCGTGCCCGGCGTCCACGCTCCCCACCCGCGGCCCCGTCTGGCCGAAGATGGCTGTGTCGGACGCGATGCTGAGGTCGCACAGCACGTGCAGCACGTGGCCGCCGCCGATGGCGAACCCGTTGACCATCGCGATCACCGGCTTCGGGATGTGACGGATCGCGCTGTGCAGTGCCTCCACGTCCATGGGGCGCTGGTCCGTGGCGTAGCCTCCCTGCCCCCGTTCCTTCTGGTCGCCGCCGGAGCAGAACGCCTTGTCGCCGGCCCCCGTCAACACGACCACGCCGACGGTGCGGTCCCACCGCGCATCCACGAAAGCGTCGGTCAGCTCAGCCACCGTACGGGTGCGGAAGGCGTTCCGCACTCCGGGGCGGTTGATGGTGATCCAGGCGACGCCGCCCTCCTTCTCGTAAAGGATGTCGGTGTAGGCCATGCCACCTCCCTCGGGTTCCGCCGCCAGCCGCACGCACGCAGCTGGGCGCGTCGCGTCGCTAGGACCTCTCGCCGATGAACCTGTCGCGGTGCATACTCGGTTCTCGCTTTTCCGAGTCATCGTCCGAACCATGCGGATCTCGCCGGATCGGACACCGTCTGGGGGTCTACTAAGCGCCAAGCCACGACTGCCGTCAAGCCAAGACCCAGGTCGGTTTTCAGTGTGATGGCGGCGGTGGCCCCTTCCTGGTCGGCGGCCCGAGTGTTCGGGGGGTCGTCTGGACAGCCCCTGCAGCCTCCGCGATCCATCGCGCTCGCGAGGACCCCGAGCGAAGAATCGAGGCGCCCCGCCGAGCTTGACAGCGCTCCAGGACTAGGAATACCTAACCTACGCCGTGTGGTGTGCCCACATTGCCAGTGGGGCCCACCGCCAGCGCATAGCCAGCGCATAGAAGGAACGATTAGCAACACCTCCGGTGCCACCTCCGCGGGCGGAGCTGAGGTCCGGCCTCCTCCTGCCTCCCCCGGCGGCTGGACCCCAGGCCCCGAGGGCGACCCCGAGCGCCGGCTCACCCCGCGCCATCCCGGCGTGGGGCGGCACCCTCAGCTTGCGGCCTCGGCTGCAACGGTGCAGAAGGCAAAGATCGACAAGGGCGACGAGCTGAACTTGCTGAAGCGGAAGCGAGAGATCTTGGACGAGACCAAGAAGATCCGGGGGCCTGAGAAGGCGCTCGCGCACTGGGAGTCGACGACGCCGGTGAGGCTATGATGGCGGAAGCGCGGAGCTGGACCGACTCGACGCGCAAGGAGGACCGCGATGCCTGACCCTGGCACGATACTGGCCGAGGCGCTGTCTCCCGTCCTCTCGGAGGAGGAACGACCCGCAACCAGCAAGCTTGAGGACGGGCGCGGCCTCTGTCTGTCAGGCGGCGGGTATCGCGCCATGCTGTTCCACGCAGGAGCGATATGGCGGCTCAACGAGGCAGGCTTGCTCAAGACGCTGGCTCGAATCTCCTGCGTCTCCGGCGGCTCCATCACCGGTGCCGCGCTGGGACTCAAGTGGGGACGGCTAGACTTCGATGGCGCCACGGGCATCGCGCGCCGCTACGTCGAGGAGGTGGTCGGGCCCATCCGGGCGCTCGCGGGCCGCACGATCGACGTCGGGTCCGTCGTCATCGGCCTGGTCCTGCCGGGGACGATCTCTGACCGGGTGACTGACGCCTATCGCCGCCACCTATTCGGCGAAGCCACTCTCCAGGACTTGCCGGATGATCCCCCACGGATCGTGTTGAACGCGACGAACGTCCAGTCCGGAGCACTGTGGCGCTTCATGAAGCCCTACATGCGCGATTACCGGGTCGGCGAGGTCAAGAGCCCGAAGATCCAGTTGGCCGTCGCAGTGGCGGCCTCCTCCGCGTTCCCACCGGTTCTGTCGCCGGCGACCCTCGAGTTGGATCCGAACGAATTCACGCCCGGTACGGAGCCACTCCACCGGGAGCCGTACACCTCCGACGTGGTGCTGTCGGATGGCGGCGTGTACGACAACCTCGGTCTCGAGACGGTCTGGAAGCGATACCGGACGGTGTTCGTGAGCGATGGTGGGGGCCAGATGCAACCAGAGCCCGAACCCGAGCGGGACTGGGTACGCCACAGCATCCGGATCAACTCGCTCATCGACAATCAGGTTCGAAGTCTGCGGAAACGCCAGGTCGTGGGCTCGCTCGAGGCCAAGCTGCGGACGGGCGCCTACTGGGGGATTCGCACGAACATCGCCGACTACGGCGCAGCTGCCGCGCTGCCGTGCCCTGTCAACCAGACGCTGGCGCTCGCCGATATCGACACGCGACTCGCGCGGATGGAGCCCGAGGTCCGGCAGCGGCTGATCAACTGGGGCTACGCGGTCTGCGACGCGGCGCTCCGCCGTTACTTCCTGCCGGCGCTGCCTCGACCGACGGCGTTTCCAC
The DNA here is from genome assembly GCA_963805625.1 of uncultured Candidatus Rokubacteria bacterium. GTDB lineage: Bacteria > Methylomirabilota > Methylomirabilia > Rokubacteriales > DASRDR01 > DASRDR01. The sequence continues at coordinate 338,897 of CAWDVE010000013.1, read as the reverse complement.
TTCCCGGGGGGGTTGGGTAGGTCCCGGCGTGGCCCAGCCGTAGACGATCGGGAGAGCATCCGGTTATGCGGGGCAGCTCCACGAGCGCGGGCGCGGCAGCCTCTCCGTCGTTCCGGCCGGCGCCTGCCGTCTGAATCCCCGCCTTGTGGAGAGTCGCCAAGGTCTCCAGGAGCCCGCCTGGTCCCCAGTCGAGGATGTGGTTCCAGCTCGGTCCCCAGCGCCTCGTTGAATCGGTTGGTGAAGTTCGCGGCCGCGATGCTCAGGGTGTGCACCAGCGCCTCAAGCGAGAGATGGCCGCGCAGCGCCTCGACGAGGGTGCCGTCGACCTGGACTCGCACCGTCATCTGCTCCGCGTAGCGGAGCACCAGGCGCTCGAGCTCCGAGAACAGGGGGCTCGTCTCGAAGTCGGGCAGGACCTCGAGCTGCTCCCGAGAGACTCCGAGCCTCTGTCCGAGGGCCGAGTGGTGCATCATACAGTAGCGGCACCGATTGAGCTGCGATGCCCGAACGTAGGCGAGCTGCCGCAGCTTCGGATCGAGGGCGCCCTCGCGGAGCGCTGCGTACCACTGGGCGAACGGGGGCACCGACCGGGCATGGTGGGCCATGAGCCGGTAGAAGTTCAGCCCCCGACCGCCGCACTTCGCGACCCGGTCGTACGTCGCCTGCACCTCGGCGGGCACCTGCTCTCGCTCGACGTAGGGAAGCCTCGCTGCCACGCTCGAACCTCCTGCACCGGGTCGGGCTCAGCGGGTGACTGCCGGGGGCACCGGTGAGTCCCTATGGGGCGGTCCCATCGCCGCCTCTGACTTCTCCAGCCAGAAATTCATGCCCATCTGGTGGTACATGGTCGTCGCGGTGGTGAGGTGCTCCTGCGCCTGCGGGCGCTTGCTTGCACGTCGATAGAGTTCGCCGAGGCCCAGGTGGCAGTGCGCGACGAGGGGGCGCATGCCGCGCGGCTCGGCGAGGGCCAGCGCCTCGCGGTAGTGAGCCTCGCCGCTCTGGGCGTCGAACCGGTCGGGATGGTTCGCGATGTCGCCGAGCAGGTGCCGCGCATGGGCCGCGAACCCGTGGTGCTCCGGAGAGGATTCGACCGCGCGGTCGCCCAGGCGCCGCGCCTCGAGCCCTTGAGGTCGGCGAAGAGCACCGTCACCAGCTTGCGCTCGCCCTCCAGCGCGCTCTTGGAGGTGAGGATCTTCTCGGCGAGGTGCTTGGGGGTGTAGGACTCAGGGGCGTCGAATCGCGGAGCCGGAGCCGACGCGGCAGATGGGCCGGTTGGGTGCGCACACTCGGGGCAGAACTTCGCTGTCGGCGACAGTGGCCGACCGCAATTGGCGCACGCCCGGGCCAGCGGCGCGGCGCATTCCTCGCAGAACTTCGCGCCCGCCTCGTTCTCGTGCTGGCACCGGGGACAGTTCATCGGCCGGACCTCCCTCACGCAGTCCGGTCAGTGTATTGCCACGCCAAGAGTGGACCGAGCGTACCTGGAGGCTCTCAGAGGGTCAAGGATCGCCGAGCCCGCAAGAATTGGTGTGAGGACGCCTCCTCAATCGCTCGGGGTTTGGGTCGGCGCTCGATTCCTCGGGCAGATTAATGGTCTTCGAGAGGGCATTCTCCACGTGGCGCTGGAATGCCGCCTGGATCCGGAGATGCTGGCGCGGCGGCACCTCGCCCCGTCGTGGAAGATGCCCACGAACCGCCCAACGCCCACATGATGCATTCGGCTCTCGTCAGCTGAGGAGCCGCGGCGGCGCTCCGGGACCTTGGAGCGGAGACGGACGCTGCGCTAGCATGGGGCCATGACCCGGTCGGGTCCGCCGAAGGTGAGGGTGGCGCTTTCGCGCACCGCTGCCCGGATCCTAGCCGCCGGGCTCCTGGCTGCTGGGTGCGCGGCTCCACCCGTGGCGGAGCCGCCGACCCGTCCGGTCTGGCCGCCACCCCCGGAGGTCGCCCGCATCGAGCACGTTCGGAGCCTGATCGGGGAGGGGGACGTCCCAGGGTCGCGTCGGCGCTGGCTCGACTTCCTGGGCGGGGAATCTCCCACACCCCTCCGCCTGGCCGAGCCACTCGGGCTGGCGGTCACGGACGACGGTACCCGTCTGTACGTGGCTGACCCCGCCCAGGGCGCCGTCTTTGCCTTCGACCTCGCGCGCGGGGGCGTGAGCCGCGTCGGGGGCGACGAGCCCCTGGGGCGCCCGACGGGGCTCGCCGTGGACGCGGACGGTCGCCTCTATGTCGCCGAGCAGGTGCGCCGCGTCGTCCAGGTGTTCGACCTCGCCGGTCAGCGTGTCGCGACGATCGGGCACCCGACGCTTGAGCGCCCCGTGGGCCTGGCGCTCGATCGGGCCCGAGGTCGACTCTACGTCGTCGACACGGGCTCCAGCCGCTCGACCGAGCACACGGTCAAGGTCTTCGACGCGACCGGGTCCCTGGTGGGCGTGATCGGACGCGGCAAGGGCGTCGACCCAGGGCAGTTCCTGTTCCCGACGTATGCGGCCGTGGACCGGGACGGTAGGCTCTACGTGACCGACACCATCAACGGGCGCGTACAGATCTTCGACCCCGAGGGTCGGCCAGTGGGGGTGATCGGTGCCCGTGGGACGGCGTGGGGGATGTTCGACGTACCGAAGGGCTTGGCGCTCGACACGTTCGGGCACGTGTACGTGGTGGACTCGGGGTGGAGCAATGTGCAGATCTTCGATCGGCGCGGCCGAGTGCTCCTGTTCTTTGGCGGCCGAGGGCCGCTTCCGGGCATGCTCAAGAATCCCACTGCCATCGCGATTGACCGCGAGAACCGCATCTACGTGGCCGACTTCATGAACCACCGCGTGGAGGTCTACCGTCTGGTCAACACTACCGCCGAGGAGACTGAGGTTGAGGCCGTGCGCGCGGAGGTGCCCCCGTGACCGCTTGCCACCGCCGGGTCGTAGTTCTGGTGCTGCTCGCTGCGGGCGCCGTATTCGTCCCGCCGGCCGTCGCCCAGGCTCCCGGGACTGGGATCCGCGGGACCAGGCACGATTTCGCCGGCCAGGGGTCGCCGGCCTCGGGTCTCTGCACCTTCTGCCACACGCCGCACCGGGCCAGCTCGACGCGCCTCTTGTGGAACCAACGGCTATCGCCGAACACGTTTCATTGGGACGTGCCCTCCACCACTGCCGGCACACCGTTCCCCACCTTCCGTAGCGACACCTTCGGGGGGCCGACCATCAAGTGCCTGTCCTGCCACGACGGCAGCGTTGCGGTCGGCGACGTCGGGTGGTGGAACGGGGCTCCGGAAAACTTCGCTCAGGGTCGCATCGGCGTGCTCAACCCGGCCAACATCGGGTCCGGCGGCAACCTAACGGGGAATCACCCGGTGGCCATGCCCTACCCCTACCGCCAGGCCCGCAATACCTACAACGGCGTCCGGACCGGGCGCGAGGTGGCCCTGCGCGACTGGCAGCCCGACCCCACCACGTTGGGCGTCCGCCTCTACCACGACGACGGCTTCGGCCGCGTGGCCAACGGCCCGGTGGTCGGCCGGACGGGCATGGAGTGCTCATCGTGCCACGATCCCCACAATCGGGCGGCCGTGGATGACAAGTTCCTCCTCGGCTATCTGGGCGGGGTGAGTACTGAGTACCTCTGCCTGAAGTGCCACATCAAGTGAGCGGCGGCTGCCGCAACGCGAAGCGGGGGGCGCGCCTGGCCGTGGGCTTCGGCCTGGCCCTGGCGGCGCTCGCAGCCTGCAGCCCCGAAGCCCGGCAGCGGATCCTGCCCTATTTCTTCGACGGGGTGCCCGAGCCAGGCGCCCTCCCGCCGACCCGCCGGATCCAGCAGGACCTGACTCGCGAGGTGGAGGAACTCAGGCGCGAGGTGGCGGACTTGCGGGCCGCGGCCGAAGCGCGTCGCCAGGACGCCCGCCGGACAGGGGCGACATCGCCTCTGGAGGAGGCCCGGACCTGGGAGGACGCTCGCCGACTGCTTCCGACCCACCCTGGTGGCGGGGCTGACTGGGAGGCGGCTGTGGGCCAGGGCCTCCTCCATCCGCAGGCCGCCCTGGCACCCGACTCGCCCGCCAGACCCGTCTACGAGTTGGACGTCCGCCTCGTCTCCGACCGGGCGAGCCGACTGTTCGAGGTCCAGGCTCCCCACGCCATCCACACCCAGTGGCTGGCGTGCACGAGCTGCCATCCGGGTACCTTCCCGGTGGAGTGGCTCTCAGCGGGGATCGGCCACCTGCGCGGCGGGTCACAGAAGATGCGCACCACCGCCACCACGGCGTCCGCCATCCCCGAGCCCCCGGCCTGCGGTGTGTGTCACGGCAGGGTCGCGTTTTCCTTCGAGAACTGCGCGCGCTGCCACCTGCGGATTCCCGCCCGTGACAGCTGGCAGCGCCCGCCTGCCGGGGCACCGCTCGAGCAGGCCCGTACGTGGGCGGAGGCCAAGGCACGAATCCCGGTGAACGAGGAGGTGCCCGACTGGACTCGCGCCCTTGCCGACGGCCTCTTGGCCCCCAAGAACGGGCCGGACGGGGGAGCGGCACCGCCCGAGGTCCTCGACCTCGACGTCGAGCGAACACCCAAGGGGGGAGAGGAGCTCAAGGTTGTGTTCCGCCACGCGAGCCACACTGCGCTCCTGGTCTGTGACAGCTGTCACCCAACACCGTTCGCTCAGGAGGCGGGCGTCACTCCGATCTCGATGGCTCAGATCGATGGCGGCCAGCTGTGCGGGCGGTGCCACGGTACCGTGGCGTTCCCGTCCGATGCATGCGTCAAGTGTCATCCGGGCCTCGGAGGCTAAGGGCCATGAACGTCCCGATTGCCGGTCGGCCGGGGGACGGCCCATGTCACCCGTTCGACTCCCCCTGGTTTCCGCGTCGCCTCGGATGGGCTGCGCTCGTTCTCCCGGCTATCCTGGCAGGCGCCTTGGCCACCCGCGCCACCGCCCAAGAGGGCCTCGTCGTGCTCAAGCGGGCGCCTGCGGGACCCACGGAGCCCCCACCCGCGACCTTCCCACACTGGATCCACCGGATCCGCTATCGCTGCTACGTCTGCCACCCCGGGGAGATCGGGACGGCCGCGACACCTCTCACGCATGATGCTATGGCCAAGGGCCAGGCGTGCGGCGGCTGCCACGACGGCCGCACGGCCTGGGGCATCAGCTTCGAGACCTGCACCCGCTGTCACGTAGCCCGGTGAGGCGGCCCAGACCGACGGGCCTGCCGCGGGTCGCGCTGGTGGTCGTCGTGCTCGTCGCGGGCGGACCGGCAGCTGCGCAGATGATCATCCCGAGCCCCTGGGAGGGGAGTCTAGAGATGCTGTTCACCTACGACCTCGAGCGAGCCCAGCAAGGGCGGGGGTCGACCGAGCGCTTCGAGGACGCGCTGCTCCAAGAGATCCTGACGATCCGGAATCCGGCCATCCACATCCGCGACCCGCGCCTGCTCACCCTCTCGGTCGAGGGCTCTTTCGGCCTCTCCCAGGAGTGGGTCACCGGGGTGGGGGGAGGCGACATTGCGTTCAGCGACGGTACTCTGTGGGGGTACGACCTGGCCGCCGACTTCCTGCGGGACGAGCCACTGGCCCTCCGGCTTTTCGCCACCCGCTCCCAGTCGCTGTTGCCGCTCGGGCGTCCGGGTGCAAGCCAGCTAGAGCTGGAGACGCGCGGCGCGACGCTGGAGGCGCGCTGGTTGCCTATCCCCTCCGTGCTCACGGTGCGGCAGGAGCTGGTCGACGAGGAGTCGCAAGGCGTCGATTTCGTGGCCACCCGCGACGAGGACCGGACGTTCGTCACCTATCAGGGGCGTCGCGGGTGGATAGATAGCGACCTCGAGTTGCGCTACGAGTTCCTCAACCTCGTGGACCACGTCTTCCCGAACCTGGACTATCAGAGCCACGAAGCCAACGTCGCCTACGGCATAGACCTGGGGCCCGAGCGCACGTGGCACGGCGATGTGCGGGCCCGCGCGTACCGTCGCGACGGCGGTGACGCCGACGGGGTCTCGGGAATCGATCTCACGACCGCCCTCTTCGACGCCGGCCTCCGGATCGACCACACGCCGACCCTGCAGAGCTCCTATCGTTACTTCTTCACCTACACCGACTCGGTGGGCGGAGCCGAGACAGTGCACACGGCCGCCGCCGCCCTGCGCCACCAGCTGTGGGAGAGCCTGCGCACGACGGCGGCCATCGACGGCACCGTCCAGCAGCTCGAGGGTGGCGAACGGGACCGGGTTTCCGGGCGCCTGGCCACGGTCTATACAAAGCGCCTGCCGGGGGACGGGCAGCTCCAGGTTGGTCTCGGCGGGAACCTCGAGTACGAGGCCGACCACTTCGAGAGCCCGGAAACCTTCGTGCCTCAGGAACCCCACACACTGACCAGTCCGTTCGCCCTCCCCATCAGCCTCCGGAACCCGTTCGTGATCGAGACGTCCGTGGTAGTGACGAAGGTCGCTACGGGGCCACTCCCGTTGGGGTGCTTCCCGGCGCCGGGGCCACCCACGCCGCTGGTCGAGGGTCGTGACTACACGCTGCGGACGGTGGGGAGTCGCACGGAGATCGTGCCGTTGCCCTGTGCGGGGACGACGCCCGGCCTGAATCCTGGCGACATCATCGCGGTCGACTATCGGTTCGAGGTCTCGCCCTCCCTCACTTTCGCAACTGTCGGGTTCCGTGCCGACGTCTCTGTGGACTATGGCTGGATCCGAGCGTTCGCCCTCTACGACCGCTCCGACGAGCACCTCCTCTCGGGGCACGACGACCGCTTCCTGGACGACCAGGAGACGAGTGCCGTGGGCGTCGAGCTGCGCCACGACGGGCCCTGGTTGACCGCCAGCCTTCTCGGCGAGGCCCGACGGTACGACTCGACACAGCTGGCTTACGACCGCCTGCTGGCAACGGAGCTGGTCACCATCACCCTGGCGCGGGACGTGACGCTGACCCTGACTGGCGAGGAGTCCGTGGAATATTACCGGAGCGAGGACCGGACAAGCCAGCGGCTGGCTGGCCGGGCGCTCTTCACCTGGCTGCTGCCTGGCGATCTGATCGCCGAGGCCGGGGGCGGCTATCAGCGGCTCCAGGACACCTTGTTCCCCACGGAGGAGGCCTGGGAGGCTCGCGTGCGCGTCCGTTGGCGCTTCCGCAAGCTGGAAGTGGCCCCCGCCGTCGAGCTATTCGACCGGCAGCGCGGGGACACCGACACACGCGAGTACCGGGTGACCGTCCAGGTCATCCGCCGCTTCTGAGGCGGGGACCGCCATGTCCAGACGCCTAGTCCTGGCCCTCCTGGCGGGGGTGACCCTGCTCGCGCCCGCCTGCGAGCGAGCCGCCCGGCCGCCCGACCCCGCGCAGGAGACTGGAGGCGGGCCGGTGGCGTGGCCAGCCCCGCCGGCTCGCCCGCGCATCCGCTGGGTGGCCGCCGTGGCCGCACCCGAGGACCTCGGCATTCAGCCATCGCTCTGGGATCGGGCGGTGCGCGTCGTGGCCGGCGCCGAGGGCCGTAGGCTGGTGCGGCCGACCGGCATCGCCGCACGTGACGGCATTCTCTACATGGCCGACCCCGGGGCGCCGGCGCTGTGGGTCTGGGACGCACCGAACAAGCGGGTGACCCGCGTGACTGAGGTGGGCGGACGCCCGCTGTCCTCGCCGGTGGCCCTCGCCTTGGGGGCGGGCCCCCGGAGCGGTCACGTATTCCTGGCTGACTCCGCGCTGGCCGTGGTGTCGGTCCACGCGGCGGACGGACAGCCCCTGGTCGTCATCGCGGATCCTCGCTTTCGCCGGCCGGCCGGCCTGGCCTACGACGCCGCGCGTGACCGCCTCTACGTGGCCGACAGTGCGGCCCATCAGATCTGGGTGCTCGACGGTGCCGGTCGTCCCGTGGGCGCCTATGGTGTGCGGGGCACGGATCCGGGAGAGTTCAATTACCCCACCCACCTGGCGCTGGCGCCCGACGGCACCCTCTGGGTGACGGACGCGCTGGGCTACCGTGTGCAAGCGCTCGGGCCCGACGGCGTGCTGCGCGGCTACTTCGGCCGCCAAGGCGACACCGCCGGCGACTTCGCGAGCCCCAAAGGAGTGGCTCTCGATAGCGACGGGCACGTGTACGTGGTCGAGGCCCTGTTCGACGCCGTCCAGGTGTTTGACCGGCAGGGCAGTCTCCTCCTGACCTTTGGCGAGGCCGGGGCCGGGCGTGGGCAGTTCTGGCTGCCCGGAGGCCTGTTCATCGACCCGATGGACCGCATCTACGTAGCCGATGCCTACAACGGCCGCATCCAGGTCTTCGAGTACCTGCCGCGGACCCCAGGCGAACCGGAGGAGGCTGGTGGTTAGGGGCGAGGCCTCGCCATTGGCCGTGGACAGGAGAGGGACGCTCCCGGCTTTGATCGTGCTCGCACTTCTCTTCCTCGTGCCTGGCGCGGTACGGGCCGCGATCGTGGACACGGTGCACAACCTGTCGGCCACTGGGCGCGGGCCGGTGCGCGCCACCGGGACGACGGAGCTCTGTATCTTCTGCCATGTCCCGCACCGGGCCGCGACGACGCGCGCCCTGTGGAACCGCGCCCTGCCGCCCGTAACCTACCGGCTCTATGGGAGCTCCACCCTGCAGGTGAAACCGAGGCAGCCCAACGGTGCCTCCCGCCTGTGTCTGTCGTGCCATGACGGCACGACCGCACTCGGGCTCCTCCGAGTCGCACCGCGGTCTGGGCGGCCGGCGTTGGGCCCTCTCCGCGGGCGGGCCGACCTGGGGACCGACCTCTCTGACGACCACCCCATCTCGTTCGAGTACGGGCGCGCCCTCAGCACGGGTCACGGGGAGCTGGCGGATCCCACTGGGCTTCCACCGGGCGTCGCCCTGGACGCCCGACGCCAGGTTCAGTGCACGACCTGTCATGATCCGCACGAGAATCGCTTCCGCGCCTTCCTCCGCATCGACGATCGCGGCGGGAGGCTGTGCACCGCCTGCCACACGCTCGCGAACTGGCCAGGGTCGAGTCATGCGACCTCGACCAAGGAGTGGAACGGCCGGGGCACCGACCCCTGGCCGACCTCGCCCTATCTAACCGTGGCGACCAACGCCTGCGAGAACTGCCACTGGCCCCATAGCGCCGGGCAGGCTGCGCGACTCCTTGCCCGTTCGACCCAGCGCGGCGTCTGTCTCGTCTGTCACAATGGCAACCTCGCCAGCAAGAACGTCGAGGCGTCCATCGCCAAGGCGAGCGCTCACCCCGTCGCGTCCACGGACGGGATCCACGATCCGGTCGAGGACCCGCGGACGATGTCCCGGCACGCAACCTGCGCGGACTGTCACAACCCGCATGAGGCCACCGGGGAGCGGGTGGCGCCTCCAGGCCTGCCCGGTCCGCTCCGTGGGGTGGCAGGTGTGACGCAGTCGGCGAGCCTCGTCGACGAGGCCGCCAGCGAGGCCGAGGTGTGCTACCGTTGCCACGGTCTTCGCGACCAGACGACCCGCGGCATGGTTCGCCAGGACAACGTCCGTAACGTGCGGCTCGAGCTGGATCCTGGCAACGCTTCGTTCCACCCGGTGGCCGCCCGCGGGCGGAATCCGGGCGCTTCGGGCTTCCAGGCCGGCTACACCGCCGCGAGCCGAGTCACCTGCTCCGATTGTCACAGCGACGATGCCGTGGGGGCGGACCGCCCTCGGGGTCCGCACGGCTCCACGTTCGCGCCAATCCTCGAGCGCCAGTTCCGCACCAACGATCCATCACCCGAGGCGCCCGATGCCTATGCGCTCTGCTACAAGTGCCACAACCGGGCGGCGTTCCTGGCCAACCAAGCGGGAAAGTTCCCTCATCAGGCCCACCTCGTCCGAGCCCAGGCCTCCTGCGCGGTGTGCCACGACGCCCACGGCTCCCGGCGGAACCCCCACCTGATCAATTTCATGCTGCGCGATCCCGACGGCCGGACGGTTGTCCAGCCCTCCCAGAACCAGGGTCGCCTGGAGTATGAGACAAACGGATCGGGCTCCGGTCGGTGCTTTCTCCTCTGCCACGGGATGAACCACGAGCCCTTCACCTACGGGTAGCACTGGAGGACGAACTGCCCACGAGGAGCCGTCCCGGTGTCCAGCAGGGTCCTACCCCGGCGCCCGCCACACGAATCCGGAGGCTCGGGCGAGCTCGTCGAGTGTCATCGCGCCCTCGTGTCGAAGCCCGCTGAGGACCCAGGTCGGGTAGCCGCGAACGTCGACCCGCTTGCAGCGCTCGGGCTGTGCGCTCGGCGCGCGCGGGTCGCACTCGACGTACGGAAGAAGGTCAGCCGCGGGCCCGAACCGGGCCTTTTGCTCTTTGCACGCGGGTCACCAGAACGCCCCGTACATCACGGCACCGCTCTGCGCCAGATGGCGGGCGAGCGCCTCCTGGTAGGCGTAGGCGCCGCCGGGCGCGGTCAGCGCGTGCACCGAAAGGCCGACTACGACCGCGACCACGGCGGCGCCCGCCCCCAGCGTGACCAGACGGGCGGCCCCGGTTCGTCGCCGCCCTCGCGGCCATCGGCCGAGCAAGGATCCGAGGAGTGCGAGCGTGATCGCCGCCGAGGCCACGCAGTACCAGCAGACGGCCGCGATCACGAACAGCTCAAGGTAGGTGAGGTAGCCCGCAAACCCCATGCCGCCGGCGACCAGCAGGAAAGCGATCAGCCAACGACGTGCCGTGAGCCCGGCCAGGGCGAGCCCCCCGACGACGGTGTAGAGGGCGGCGCCCCACGCCGCCGTCGGGATCCCGAGGAGCATCGCGTATCGGCTTGCCTGGACAACCTCGCAGCCGGCCGCCGCGGTGCAGAAGAGAGCGCTCCCGCCCGTTGCTTTCGTCCAAGTGAGGTAGCCGGCCAGGATCACGCCGACGGCCGCCAGGCCGGCGACGAGCCAGTCTGGGCGGACGGGGTCGGGCGGAGGCGGCCGCCAACCGCGGGTCATGTCTGGGCCGTCTCCTTGCCCATCAGCGGCGGGCGGCCTCCGCCCTGGCCGCCTCGGCCTTCTGCCGCACCACGTCAAGCAGTGCGTCGGCGGCGAGCGCATTGTGGACGGGCCGCGCCCGCCGCACGAGGGCCAGGGCTTGCTGCGCCTCCTTGACGAGACGTTCCCCCTCCGCGGAGCGATGGCCGGCCCGGCGCGCAACGGCCAGCGCGGACTCCGCACGCCGCAGCGTGGCCGCCGCGTCGGCGGTGCCACGATCGAAGCCGGTCGTCCACTCGGCGAGCCGCGCCCGGTACGATGCCTCATGGCACTCCACGCACTTGTCTCCGACGGCTTGCCGGGAATGCTTCCGGCTCCAGTCGTGACAGCCCGTGCAGGTCACGGCGGCCGCCATCACATCCGGCTCGATCTGTAGCGGCGCGTCCTGCACCTGTCCGCGGAAGAGCGCAGCCTGGGCCCGGTGGCAGGACTCGCACCGCTCGTTCGCGGGCGCGTGGTGACAGCCGGCGCACGTCGCGGGAGTCGCTGTCACGGCCCGGTGGGTCTCGGCCGAGTGGCACGAGGTGCAAGTGGCGCCAAGCTCGTTCACGTGGCGGTCATGCGGCAGCTGCTGCCCTCTGAAGGTCACCGTCGCCTTGGGCTTGACGCCCGCCTGCTCATGGCACAGCACCGCACAGTAGCCGCCGCGCACCAGAAGGTCGTCGCCCTTCGGCAGCGGCTTTCCCACCAGGGTCGCTGCCTCGTCGGCCCAGCCGTTGGCAAGCTTCAGGAGGTCCGCGGCGTAGAAGACGTTATGCACTCCCTTGGCGAGCGCGACGAAGCGAAGGTTGAACTCGGCATCGTCCACGAGCTGTCGGGCCCGCGCGAGCCTGGCGTGCTTGGGATCCGCCGCGGTGAGCGTCTCCCGCGCGGTCGATAGCTTGGGCCCCACGATGTCCCGCATTCGGGCCAGGATGGTGCTCCACCGTCCGAGCATCCCTCGGTATGCCTCCCCGTGACAGTCGACGCAGGCCCGCTCGCTTGGCCTGAACGTCTGGCCGACGATGCTCGACTGTGTCGCCTCTTCCTTGGGCACCGTGTGGCAGGCCACGCACTCTACCCTGACCTGGACCATGTGGCTCGGGATCATGGGGGTGCCGCGCCCGCCCATCCCCAGGTACATGCTCAGCACGCCGCGGTGCTTGCCCTGGTGACAGGACAGGCAGTCCAACTCTCCCGGTCCGTGCGGGCGCTCTGGTGGCCGCACCTCCGGGCGCTCCATCGGCGACTTGGCCGGTGGCGCCTGGGCTACGGCGGGGCGCAGGCCGCCGGTCGGCGCCGTCCCTGCGAGTCCCAGCGCGAGGACAGCCACGAGCAGCCGCCTCATCGACTCACCAGCGTTTCGAGGCGGTTCGTGCCACCGTCGGCTACCCCTGGGAGGCCTATGGGAGGCGGTAGCCGGTGCGTGATCTCCGTGTGGCACCGTGTGCACTCGATGTTGTGGGTCGTCACGTGGACGTGGTGGACCACCGCGGTGTCGGCGTACTTCCCGATCTTCTCGGGCTGGTTGTGACAGGTGTAGCAGCGTTCCCGGGGGGCCACCCCGTCCCCTTGCACCACGGTCAGGTGACACTTCTGGCAGGCCACACCACGCCGCTGCACCTCCTCGTGGTTGAAGCGCAGCGAGCCGATCCGGATGTCTCCCTTCGGCGGCTGATGGCATCCGGTACAGCCGGCGAACGGGGTGAGTTCGCGGGCTGCCTTCGTGCCCTTGAAGTGGCACAGGAAGCACGTCGTATCGGCGATGTCGATGTGCCGCTCCACCACCATCTGCGTATGACAGCTCGTGCAGCGGAGCTGGAGGCCGCGCCGCCCCTGGGTGAGATGTGGCGTGTGCTGGAAGGCGATGCCGTGCTTGTACGTGACCTTTTCTTGGAGAGCCTGCTCCGAGTGGCAGCCCGAGCGGAGGCAGCTCCCGTTCTCGACCTCGGCGAACGGCTTCGAGCTGTACGTGTGGGTCGCCCACTTCACCACCTGGGTGAGCGCTTGGTACTTGACCCAGATCGTGTCACGGAAGCCCGGCGGATAGTGGCATTGGACGCAGGCGACTTGGTTGTGCTTCGAGGTCTGCCAGGCGCTCACGTAGGGCTTCATGATGTGGCACGAGTTGCAGAACATGGGGCTCGAGCTGAACTCCCAGAGCCCGGTGAGGGCGACGCCTCCCGCCAGCAGCGCGAGGACGGTCACGATGAGGACCACGTGCACGCGGCGCCCGCGACGCCGGCTCGGCGGGTTAGCCGCGACGGTCTCGGACACTAGCCGTGTCTCTTGGCGGGTCGGGCCCGTCCCGATGGCAGGCGCCTCCGGGGTCGGAGCCAGCGGTCCCAGGTGGCCGGCACGTCAAGATCCCGATAGCCCGGGCTCACCCGGTTGTCCGCGGGGGACGGCTGAAATTCCGGCACCACCGGGGTGGCGTCGCCGCCGAGCCGATCGCCCCGCCACCGGCGGGGCGATCGGAGGAGGGTGGGCATGGTGCACGGACTTCCGCCGCTATGACTTCTTGTGGCACCTCGCACAGTTCTCCTTGTCCGAGACCCCGAACACGACTTTGTCGGCCACCTTTGCCGTGGCGTTGTGGCAGGTGCCGCACTGCTCGCCAGCCTTCATCTTCTCCATCACGAGGGGCCCGGACGTGCCCTTCTTCATCTTGAAGATCTTGGTGTGGCAGGCCTGACACTTGTCTACGCCGGACTCCTTGTGCTTGTCGTGGCTGAAGCTGACGGTCCCGGGACTCTCCTTTCCTTGCTCGAACGTGAAGTCTGGCGGGGCCTTCACCTGGGCATCGGCCAGCACGACGAGCGACCCAGCCAGCAAGAGACCGCCGACGAGGGTCAGACCACTGGATCGGTACTGTGACATCGCTTCGCTCCTCCCCTCAGGGTAACGCCGCCATGTTTCTCAGGAAGCCGATGAGATGCGTCATCTCGTGCGCGGCGAATCTTGGGTACAGAATACCGAGTTCCTGGGCCTTCGTCGCCATCATTGGCGTGTGGCGCCACATCCGCGCCGCCCATGTGGCCGGGGGATCGGCGACGACTCGGGAGCGGGCTAACTCGGGCGCGAGGTGCGCTCCCTCGCCCCTCAGGCTGTGGCATTTCAGGCAGCCTTTGCGGAGGAGCGTCACCTGACCGACCTGAAGGTTCGGCGTGGGGTCTCGGGCCGGGTCGGCGCCGAGATATGCCATCAGGTCCTCCATCTCGGCCGCGTCGATCACCGGCCACTCGATTCCGCGTCCCGCCAGGTGGGCGAGCATCGCTGGGGCGTGGTTCCAGAGCCGGCCGCAGAGCTCGTACGCGCCCTGCGGCCGTCGCAGGACCTCGAGGGCCGGGCCCAGACCCGGTCCCTGCGCGCCGGGAAGATGGCAGCTCCCGCACTGCTTGGCGGCGAAGACCGCCTGGCCCCGCGTCGGGTCCCCGGGCGATGAGGCGCCGCCCGCCCCGGAGACGAGTGCCAGAGCGGCGCCGCCCGCCAGCACGGTTCCCAGGACGATCGTCCGGCAGGTCACTTGGTGGGGCTCGCCGTGTAGCCCAGATAGGTCAGCACGATCATGTACGCGATGATCGCGAGCCCGATCCACGTGAACAACCTGGTTCGGTCTCCTCGATCAGCCCGCCGATCGAGGAACGGGATGAGAAGGAGGAACAGCCCGCCGAGTCCGAAGCCGAGCACCCCGACGATCTCGCCCTCGATCTTCATGATGGTGGCGGGCAGGTACTTGAGCGTCTGGAACATGAACATGAAGTACCATTCGGGCTTGATTCCGGCCGGAGCCGACGCGAACGGATCGGCCTTCTTGCCCAGCTCGGCAGGGAAGAAGGCGGCGAGCGCCGCCAGAACCGCCAGGACCGAGAGCCACCCCACCAGATCGCGGAGCAGGAAGTTCGGCATGAAGGGCATGGTGCGGGCCGGCTTTCCCTCGCGCTCGATGCTCGGGGGCACGCTCATCCCGTGCTTCTGCACCAGGAAGAGGTGCAGGCCGAGGAGCAGCATGGTGACGGCCGGAAGAATCGCCACGTGGATCCCGTAGAAGCGCGTCAGCGTGGCTCCGGTGACCTCGCTTCCTCCGCGCAGCAGCCGCAGCAGGAACGCCCCGACCAGAGGAACCGCGCCCGTGATCTCGGTCCCGACCTTGGTCGCGAAGTAGGCCAGTTCGTTCCAGGGGAGGAGGTAGCCGGTGAAGCCGAACGCCATCGCCAGCGCCATCAGGACGACGCCCGATACCCAGGTCAGCTCTCGCGGTGCGCGATAGGCCTTGAGGAGCAGCACGCTGAAGAGGTGCACGAAGAGGACGAAGATCATCAGGTTTGCGGCCCACGCGTGGATCGAGCGGACGAGCCATCCGAACTGCACCTCGGCCATCAGGAACTGAATGGATTCGTAGGCCTCCTCGGCACTGGGACGATAGTAGAGGAGGAGAAGAATTCCCGTCGAAACCTGGACCATGAAAAGGAAGAGCGTCATCCCGCCGAAGTAGTACCAGAACGCGTGGCGGTGCAGCGGCACCGCTTTCTTCTTCGCGAGCTTCTCGAGGTCGGCCAACCCGACACGCGCGTCGAGCCAGTGCCAGAGCCGGCCGCGCGTCGTCCCAGGAGCCGCCATGACTCAGGCGCCCTTGGTCACGACGATCTGGTTTCCCCGAGCGTTGACGACGAGCGGCTCCAGGGGACGCGGCGGCGGCCCGGCGATGTTCGTGCCGTTCAGGTCGAAGTGGCCGTTGTGACAGGCGCACCAGATGTGGCTCAGGTCCGGCCGGTACTGGACGGTGCAGTTCAGATGGGTGCAGACGGCCGAGAAGGCCCGAAGCTCCCCGGCCGGCGTCCGGACGAGCAGGCCGGGCCGGCTCCCGAATTTGAAGATCTGCCCCGAGTTCGGCTTCACGTCGTCCGGCTTGATGGACAGGGTGACGCTGACGGCGCTGGACTCCCCCGTCGGCGGGGGAACGAGGTAGCGGCTCAGCGGATAAAGGACGGAGAGCGCGAATCCCACCGCGCTGGTGCCCAGGAACCAGTTCAGGAACCCCCGCCGGTTCCGCTCCTCCGCCAGCACCCCATCCGTCATCGCATGTCCTCCTTCGCTTGCGACTCCCGCCGCGCGGCGCGGCGATCCAGTTCGCGGATCTTGAGGGCGAGGCCGGCGATCAGCGCCACGATGATCGCCACGGAGACGGTCAGCCCAACCCGGCGGAAGCGAAGCTCCTCGAGGGCTCGGACGCCCCGGGCGTGAGCCCTGGTCGCCACCGCCACCCCGGCCTCCGCCTCCTTCTGCACCGCGGTCAGCGCGAACGCATGGACGGCAGCCCGCGCCTTGACCAGCGCGTCCTTCGCCCCGTTGAGGTCGAACTGGGCCTGGCTCACTTCCATCCCCGCGTGCTCGGCCTGGGACAGGATCGCCTGCGCCCGCCCATGCTCGGCCGCGAGGCCGTCGATGAGCGCCCGCATCCGGACTGCGGCCGATCCTCCCTTGTCGTCAGAGGCGTGGCACCCGGCGCACACGGCGCCGTCGCCCATGCCCAGCATCGCATCGCTCGCGGCCTTGATCTCGTGGTTCTCGTGGCATCCGGCGCAGCCGGGCACGCCCATCTGGGTGAAGGCCTTCGCGTGCGGGCTCTTGGCGAAGAGCTCCGCCATCACCGTGTGGCACTGGCCGCACACGTTGCCGACCCAGGACACGCCCGGCGGGGCGGCCCCGTGGTTCCCGTGACAGTCGTTGCAGGTCGGGGCGGAGAGGTCGCCCTTCTGGGACATCGTGGCCCAGTGGATGCTGCCCTTGTACTTCTGCAGCTGATCGGTCGGGATCTTGTAGCCGGCCATGTGCGCGGGGTCCGCGTGGCAGCGCCCACAGGTCTCTGCGACGCGGAGCGGATGCACGCTGGACTGCGGATCCGAAGGGGGGGCGATCGAGTGGGCGGGATGGCAGCTGGTGCAGACGGCGACCTTGGCGTCACCGCTTTCCCGGAGCCGTCTTCCGTGCACGGAGGTGAAGTACTCGGAGACCTGGTCCACGCGCAGACTCGGATTGTAGCGCTTCATGAACCGGGCATCCGAGTGACAGCGGCCACAGACTTGGAGGATCTCCCGTCGGCCTGGCTTGCCGATGTAGCCCTTGGCGGGATCCATCGCCTCCATGCCGGTTTCCTTGGGATCGCCTCCGTGGCAAGCCGTGCACCCGAAGCCCTTGGCGGCATGAATGTCCTTCGGGAACGCCTTGACGGGCGCCGCCAGGCGCTCGTCCCCGATCTCGAGGTGGCAGGTGACGCAGCTCTCTGCCACCGGCGCGATTCCACCCGGCGGGCCCGTCGAGGGCTGCTGGGCCACCGCCTGGAACGACGCGGCCCCGATACCAGCCAAGATGAGGGCGCAGGGCACCATCTGCCGGGGGAGCCACCGCCGCCGCGGCACTAGCGCGTCCCTCCCAGACTCCGGAGGTAAGCCTCCAGGTCCGCCACCTCCGCCGGACGGAGTTCCGGCCAGGCCCCGGGTCGCCCTGCCCCCGCGAAGCTGTGGTTCCAGAGCGCTGCGACGACCGCTGCCGGAGACTCCAGCCCTGCGGCGCGCGCGAGATCGGTGGGCGCCGTCCCTCCCGGTGCCCGGACCGTGTGGCACTGGAGGCACCCTTTGTCCCGCGCGATCCGGGCTCCTCGCTGGATATCGCCGGGGACCGCGAAGTATCCGACCGCGTAGAGGTAGGCGACGATGTCGGCCATCCCCTCGGCGGAGAGTTGCGGGACGGGGATACCCCGCGCGCGCATGGCCTCTGTCATGGCCGGCGCCTTGTTCCACATGGAGGTTGCGAACTCCGTGAGGCTGCGCTGCACGCCACGCCCCGCCAGGTCCGGCCCGATCCCGCCACCCTTTCCGGCGGGGCCGTGGCAGTCGGCGCAGCGCTGCTCGGTGAACAGCCGTCGGCCCGTCTCGGCTCGGCCCGGCAGGACGTAGAGCGGCTCGTCACCGGTTTTCGGGCCGGCGGACCGGATGTACGCGATCAGGTCGACGAGCTCGCGATCTCTGAACGTGGGCCGTGCGACGCCCTTGGCGCGCATCGCCTCGGCCATGCCCGGGCCGTGATTCCACATGGCCGCGGCGACGAAGATCGGGGACCCGTACTGTCCCAGCGCGTCGAGATTCGGCCCGATCACCCCTCCGGTCCCGCCTACCTGGTGGCAGACCACACACTTCTTCTCGGTGAAGAGCCGCTGCCCGGCCCCGGGATTACCGGGCGGATCGAAGTAGTTGAGCGTGTACAGGAACGCGACCAGATCACCGGTTTCACGGGCGTCCAAGCGGGGGCGGGGAATCCCGAGCTGGCGCATGCGTTCGGCCATGCGCGGCAGGTGGTTCCACATGGCGGCGGCCAGATCGTAGAACGATCGGGCGCGGGGCAGTCTCCCGAGATCCGGACCGACTTTACCACCGACACCGTTGATCGCGTGGCAGCGTGCGCAGCCCTTTTCTCCGAAGATCCGGGAACCCGCGACCGGATCCTGCGTCGAGCTGAACACGGGCTCGGACGCTGCCGCCGAGACTCGGCAGAGCAGCAAGCCCGCCACGAGGATGACAACGCACGAGGGAAAACGCGACGTCACCAACACGTCACTCAGGGCCCTCCTCCCTGCCGAGTCCCAGGCGATCAGCGAACCAGCGCCGCGGCCCGAAGGTGGCTTCGCATCCCACCCCGTGCGTCGGCGCGACGCCGGGAGGGGGTGGCCCCTCCCGGCGATCCTCTCCGTCGACCTACTCGAGAACGAGCTTCAGCACGCCCGGCGTGTAGGCGTGTCGCACCTGCACATTGTCGAAGACCGCAACGGCGAAAGCGTACTCCTTCTTGTCGGTGAACTGCACGTCAAAATCGCTTCCGGTCGCGCGCTTCCGGGCGATCTCAAGCCTGCGCACGCCGTCCTTCCAGGTGGACTTGGCTGCGACGTCCCCCCGGTCGCCGGTGAAGGGCGCCACGACGATCCCTGGCACCTCGTCCCCGGCCTTGTACTTCGAATCGTCGAAGGGCTCCTTCTCGGCGTCGACGATCCAATAGGGCGGCGCCGGCTTGTTCCCCGGCAGCGCGAACTTGGGGCCCTTCTTGTCGTCGCTCACGTTGTTGTTGTAGCCGCCGGCGGTTTTCGGATCGCTCTTGCGACCCGCCTCGGGGGCCTTCTCCTTGTCGTACCGGGTGCCGTCCACGTACTGGTCGTCCACCTGGCCCAGGGTCCCGGTCCGCACGCTCTTCCAGTGCCAGTTGTCGAGGCGCTCCGCCGCGCTCGGGGTGTACATGTTGCCGTACGGCTTGCCTTCACCGGTGTGGCAGGCCGAGAGACAACCCTTCTGCTCGAAGGCCGGCGAGTTGATGTTCCAGAAGATCGAGACCTTGTCCTCGTAGTAGAGGTTGTTGTCGCCGCCCTTGTCGTTCGGATCCTTCAGCTGCTGCCACGACCCGTCGGCCTGCTTCTGCCACGGCTCGCGGCGGACGCTCTCGGTCGCGTCCTTGTACTCGACGAAGAGGTACACCATGTCGTCGGTGTACAGGGAGCGCATGGTCACCTCGGTCGATCCCCCCGGCAGGTTCTTTCCCCCGAGGGCCTTTACCGTGAGGGGCTGGGCGGTCTTCCAGACGTCGTCCATGACACCGTCTAGTGTCGGCCCGGCGGCGACCTTCTTGCCGACCAGCACGTTCTTCTGCTGGGCCTCGGGCTGCCCGACGAGGAGTCCGAGGGCGACCCCTGTCGTCAGCACGAGCGCGGCCAGTGTCCAGATCCAGGTTCGTCTCATGGGAGTGTTCTCCTTACGGGTCGTTACATGCCGTGACGCATTCCCATTGGCAGGCTCAACAGGACGAAGGTCGCGACGGTGAATAGCAAGGACAGCGCTACCATGGGGATGAGCGCGTGAGCTACCAGTGGACGCCGCTTCGGTTCGGGGCAATGACGGACCATGGCTTCCTCCCCGCTCGAGTGGACTGTGACAGCGCGTCCCTGCCAGGTGAGCAACGGACGTGCCAGTAGATTCGTTCGGGGGTAAGTGTCGGAAAAATCAGGGGACCGTATCGGGCAGAGCTCGGGAGCGTCGCGGGACGGCAATGGAGAACAAGTCCCGCTGGGGCGATGCCGCCCCAGCGGGACTGCTCAGTTGCTGGGTGGGCCTGTCTTGGAAACCGCCGGCCGCGGCAGGCTGCCGAGGTAGGTGCTCAAGTCCGCCAGCTCCGTCCCTGTCAGCGACGGCCAGGGCACTTCCTGGCGGCGGGCTTCGAGATACCGAGGGTGATTCCACAGCGCGGCCACGAGGGCGGACGACGAGCGAGCGGCCCGGTACGTCCCCAGATCCGCCCCGATCTTGCCGCCCCGGCCGCCGGCGGCGTGACAGGCGAGACAACCCTTCGTCTCAGCGACCGCGCGGCCCCGGTCGCGATTCCCGGCCTCGTCGAAGTACTGGGAGACGTAGAGGAAGGCGACGATGTCCGCCATCTCCTGGCCCTTGAGGCGTGGTACCTGGATCCCACGCGCCTCCATCTGGGCCCACATCCCGGGCGCGTGGTTCCACATGAGCCCTGCGAACTGGGTGAGGCTGACGTGATGGCCACGGGCCAGCTCCGGTCCGACCTTCCCGCCCTTCCCAGCGGCCGAGTGGCAGGCCACGCACCGCTTCGCCGCGAAGACCTTCTGGCCTTGCTCCGGCACTCCCGGAACCACGCGCTCGGCTCCGCCTCCACCGTCCCGGGCGGCGGCGGTGATGTACGAGATGATGTCAGCCAGCTCCTGTCCTTCGAACGTCGGGCGCTGGATGCCGCTCGACTCGAGCTTCGCGCCCATATCGGGACCGTGGTTCCAGAGGGCGGCGGCCACCAGCACGGGCGAGTTGGCGCTCTTCAGGAAGTCCAGGCTGGGCCCGCGTCGCCCTCCCTTGCCGCCCACCTCGTGGCACTGGACGCAGCCCTTGGTACCGAAGAGCGCCTCGCCGGCCTTGGGGTCGCCGGGCACGTCCTGGTACTGGAGCGTGAAGAGGAACGAGATGAGACCCGTGACGTCCTCTGCGCTGAGAGGGGGCTTCCTGATGTTGATCCCGCGCAGATGGTTGGACATGGCGGCGCCGAGATCGAAGAAGCCCTTGCGCTCGATGCGGCTCAAGTCCGGACCCGCCATCCCGCCGAGGCCACGGATCGCGTGACAGAGACCGCACCCCTTGTCGGTGAACACGCGCCCGCCTCGCAGGTTTGCGAACGTCAGCGCGAAGGGATGCTCCGGGCGCTCCTGGGCTCCGAGCGGTGTGGCGGCCAGCACGAGGAGCGAGACCAGCCCGACGGCCGCCGCGGCGGCGCTCCGGTTCGGTCGGCGCATCGCTAGCTTCCCCTTCCTCTGAAAGTCACGCGTCTCGATTGCTTCGTTTCCGGGTGCGGTTGGGCGACCGCGCCCATAGTATCACCGGCCAGACAAGGATTGCCGCTCCTCGGAGGTCGCCGGGCCTCGACTGGTCTGCCCTGGGACGCCATGGCCGCATTGTACGTGAGGAAACGAGGGCGACGGGCTGTGAGATCTCTCAGGCCTCGACCGGCCCTGTGGACATGGGGGGCCGGGAGCCTGATCGTGCCGACCGAACGAGCGACGGGCCGATTGAGGCCCTGCGTTCATGCCGGTAAGGCGAGTCCTGGTGGCCGAGAGACTCGCGCTGTCGTCCAGGACGAGCACCATGCCGGTCATGGTCGTGACGGGCAGTGGCGATGCCGCCCTGGAGCACCGTGCGGCGGCAGCAGGCGCGGTCCGGATTCTCAAGAAGCCCGTAGATCCGGCCGCCCTGCTGGACGCCGTGCGCGACGCGCTCGGCGAGCCGACCTGACTGTCGGGGCCGGCTGGGGAGTCAGCTGGGCTGCGCCGCGATCTGAGCGGCCAGGAACGCCGTGGCACGGCCGAGCTCTTGCTCGAGCTCCCCGGAGAGGGTCGCCACGCGGTCGTCATAGCGGCCCCGACTGAGCCCCTCCAGCTCGGCTGCGAGTCCCTGCGCCGTCGTGGCCCCGACGGCCCCCGCCGCGCCCTTCAGGGTGTGAGCGATCCGCTCGATTCGCACCGGGTCGCCTGCCTGGACGGCATCGCGCAGCTCGGCCTGGTACTGGCGGCAGCCCTCCATGAACGCTGCGGCTACTTCGGCGCGGAGCTCTTCATCCCCGCCCGCGAGCCGTCGCGCAGCGACGAGATCGACGGGGGCCGAGGCAGGCTTCGCCGCAGGCAGGCTCTCCTGGGGGAGCCAGCGCTCGATGGCGGATGCGAGCGCCGCCGGCTGGATCGGCTTCGTGACGTAGCCGTCCATGCCGGCCGCGAGACAGCGCTCCTTGTCGCCCTGCATGGCGTGCGCCGTCACGGCAATGACCGGAATCCGCCCGCCCGCGGCGAACGAGGAGCCTGCCGTTGGCTGCCAGTCGCCGGTGGATGCCCGCGCCTCGAGATCCCGGATGGCCGTCAGTGCCGCGAGGCCATCCATGTCGGGCATCTGGAGGTCCATCAACACGAGATCGAAGCGCTCGCGTTCGAGAGCCTTCAGCGCGGCCCGCCCGGTCCCGGCCACCACGACCGCATGCCCCTGGCGCTCCACCAGCCGGACGGCCAGTCGCTGGTTCACGACGTTGTCCTCCGCCAGCAGGATGCGGAGACGATGTCGACGCTCCCGGAGCACGTGACGGGTCACGAGGTGCGGTTGCTGGCCCGGCTTGGGCAGAGCGCTGGTGGCCGTCAGGATGGCGTCGAGCAGCTCTCCCTCCGTGACCGGCGTGCTGAGGTATCCGCTGATGCCGATCGCGCAGCACCGAGCAGCGTCCCCCGGCCGGCCCGCGGACGAGAGCATGATCAGGGTCGTACCCGCGTTGGCGGGGTCGGACTTGATCCGTTCGCAGAGCGTGAAGCCGTCGATCCCCGGAATCTCCGAGTCTGTCAGCACCAGGGCGAAGGGGGCGCCGCCGGCGCGCGCTCTCTCGACGGCCGCCAGCGCCGCGCTGCCGCTGCTCACCACGGCTGGAGTGATGCCCCAGTGGGTCAGCATGTCGAGGATGATGCGCCGGTTGATCGCGTGATCGTCGACCACCAGGGCAGCCAGCCCGCGGAGCCGCTCGGCAGGGAGCGGCGCCGTCGCCGTGTCGGGCCGCCCGATACCCAGGCGGACCGTGAAGTGGAAGGTGCTGCCCTTGCCGACCGCGCTCTCGACCCAGATCCGGCCTCCCATCATGCCTACCAGGCGCCGCGCGATCGCCAGCCCCAGCCCCGTGCCACCGTAGCGGCGCGTCGTGGAGCTGTCGGCCTGCTCGAAGGCCTCGAACACAAGCGCCTGCTTGTCCGGCGGGATTCCGATCCCCGTGTCCGTTACCGTGACGTGGAGCTCCACCGTATCGGTCGTCTCTCCCTCGGCGTTCACCCGAACGACGATCGAGCCCCGCTCCGTGAACTTGAGCGCGTTCCCGACCAGGTTCAGGACGATCTGGCGCAGGCGGCCGGGATCCCCGACGAGCGCGTCGGGCGTGTCCCAGGCGACGTCGACAGCGAGCTCCAGCCCCTTCTGGTGGGCGCGGAAGGCCAGCGGTTTCAGCGTATGGCTCAGGGTGGAGCGGATGGAGAAGCGGGCCGAGTCCAGCTCGAGCTTGCCCGCCTCGACCTTCGAGAAATCGAGGATGTCGTTGATGATGTCGAGGAGCGCATCGGCGGACGTCTTCACCATCTGGAGATACTCGCGCTGCTCGGGATCGAGCTCGGTGTCCAGCAAGAGCTCGGTCATTCCCGTGATTCCGTTCATGGGGGTCCGGATCTCGTGGCTCATGTTCGCGACGAATTCGCTCTTGGCGCGGCTGGCCGCTTCCGCGGCGTCCCTGGCGGTCCGGAGCTCCGTGGCCGATCTGGCGTTCTCCAGGGCGAGGGCGGCCTGATCGGCGAAGGCCTGGGCCATGCGGATCTCGTCGCCCTGGAAGGTCTGACCCTCCAGCCGCCCGATGGAGAGGGCGCCGATCACCTGATTCCGAAACATGATCGGAACCGCCAGTGCGGTCCGGAAGCTTGCCGTCTGGAGGAGGGCCCGGATCTCCCCAGTCATCGGGATTCGAGCGTCCTTGAGCAGGTCATCGGACATCACCGGCCGCCGGTCCCGCACGGCGACCCCGGATGCGCCGGTCCCGCCGGGGAGCCGCAAGCCGACCTGCCAGCCTGGTCCCAGGTCGCCGGACAGGGCGAGGGCGACGAGATCACCCGTCGGACCGTCGACGCGATACAGCGAAGCCACACTGGCATCGAAGAGCCGGCGGACGCTCTCGACGATCCGCTCCGCAACCTCTCGCGGGTCGAGAGACTGCGAGATGACGCGGCCCACCTCGGTGAAGCTCTCGGCGGCTCGTCGCCGGCGCTCGGCTTCCTCGAAGAGCCGGGCGTTCTCGATCGCGATGCCCGCCTGGGCGGCCAGGTTGGTCGCGAGCGCGAGGGCGTTGTCGTCGAATCGATGGCCGAGCTCGCGGTAGACGTTGAGCGCTCCCAGGATCCGATGCCCGATACGAACCGGGACCGACATCTGGGCACCGATCTGATGGCTCCGTGTCCGCACTCTGTGCTCGGGCAAGAGCCATGGGTCCGCCGCGCTGTCGGCGGTGACGATCGGCTCACCGGTGGCTGCAACCCGGCCGCTGATCGACTCCCCGATCCGGATCCGCTCCCTTGTGGTGGTCTCCTCGGCTCCGGGCGTCACCGCCACTCGAACGAGGAACTCGCCCTCCACGAGCCGGAAGCCTGCCTCACCGTGGAACAGCTCCGCGGCCGCCTCGGTGATACCCCGGAGGACCGTGTGGAGGTCCAGGCCGCGTGTGACGCGCTGGGTGACGGCGACGAGCGTGCCGAGGTCTCGGCGTCGAGCCTCCGACTCGTGAAAGAGGCGGGCGCGCTCGAGGGCGATGGCCGTGTGGGCGGCGAGAATCGAGAAGAGCTCGACTTCGGTGGGTGTGAAGGTGTGTGGCCGGAGGTGGTGGCAGATGAGCACGCCGTGGAGGGTGTCGCCGCTGGCGACCGGCACCGCGAGATAGGCACGGGGCGCCTTCGCACGGACGAGGGCGCCCGTTGTCGGGGAGTACTCGAGCGCGGAGTCGGTCTCACGATCCCGCGTCCACACGGGGCGCCGCTCGGCGAATGCACGGCCCGCGACGCCTTCCCCGGGTCGGAGCACGAGGTTCCGGCTCAGCTCGGGATCGAGGTGGAGCCCCCGCCGGAGGACCAGTCCGCCCCGCGCCTCGTCGTAGGCGTAGAAGCCCGAGGCGTCGCAGCCCAGGAGATCGAGTGTCGTCTCCGCGACCCGGTCCAGGACCCGGTCGAGATCGAGGGAGGAGGCAAGTTGCCCCGCGACCTCGTAGAGCTTGGTGGCCTGGCGCGCCTGGCGCTCGGTCGCCGCGTGGAGCCGCGCGCCCCGCAGGAGTGTCCCGGCCTGCCGCCCGACCGCCTGGAGGACGGCGAGCTCCGCGTCGTCGAACCGGCGGCGCTCTTCCCACCAGACGAGGTAGAGCGTGCCTGCGACCTGATCGTCGAGGACGAGCGGGATGATCAGTCCCGACTGGTGAGGAAACGCGCGGAAGAGCGGGAAGACAAAGCGCGGGTCATGTGTGACATCGTTGCTCCAAGCGATTCGGCCGCTCTCGAAGACGGTTTCCCGGAATCCCTGCTCGGCGAGTGGAACCGGGCTCGCCGCGACGGCTTCGAGCAGGTGCCTGGGCACGTGATAGGCCGCAACCGGCTCGAGCTGGGTTCGCTCCGCGTCGATCAGGTGGGCGGCCACGGTCCCGGCGCCCGTCAGGCGTGCCAGCTCCCGGCAGATGCGTCGGAGCGCTTCGGGAAGGTCCAGGGTCCCGCCGATGACCTTGGCGATCGCCAGGAGCGCCGCCGTTTCGCCGAGCCGCGACTCCAGGGCCGCCTGGGCGGCGGTCAGTCTTCCGAGCATCGCCTCGAAGGCGCGCGCCAGCGCCGCGACCTCCGGGGGGCCGCCCTGAGGAACCTGCGGTGTCGCGTCGCCCGCCGCGATGGCGCCGGCCGTGTTGCGGAGAGCCGCGAGGGGACGGGACACATAGGTGGCGACGGAAATGGCCAGCGCCACCGTCGCCAGGAGGGCCAACGCCGTCCAGCCCAGCAGGCGGCGGTAGGTCGCGTTCAGATCGGCTTCGACCTCGGCATGAGCCTGGTTCACCCAGATCTTCCATCCAACATCGGGCACGGTCGCGAAGCCCGCCAGACGCTCGATGCCGGACATGCCCGCGTACCGCGGAATCTGACCGGAGTCTCGGGACGCGACAATGGGCCATATCGGCAGGAGGGAGAAGTCCTTACGCTCCTGGACATAGGCCGGGCTCTCGTGCGCGAGGAGTCTGCCCCGTGCCGTCGTCATCTGCGCGTGCCCCGTGTGGCCGAAGCGGACCCGGTCGGTGAGGGTCTGAATCGCGTCCAGCCGGAGCCACGCGGCGACCGCTCCCCGGAAGCCGCCGGACCCGTCAGAGATGGGGGCGCCGATCGGGAGGCCGAGACTGCTCTGACGGATCCGGCTCGCCTCCACGTCGGGGTGCACGACAATCCGGCGACTGCGGACGATCTCCTGGAACCACTCCCGGTCGGACACGTCGATCCCGGTCGTGCTGCGGCCGTCCTCGGTCGTCGAAGGGTTCGACGCGACGATCCGGCCCGACCGATCGACGAGCGCGATGGCTTCGAATTCAGGGTAGCTGGCTCTCGTTCGAGCGAGGAGCAGCGCCACCTCGCCGTCGCCGAGGGAGCGCTGGTCCTCCATGTGACGTGTCAGCATCTGGACCGCCTGTCGGTGCGAGGTGAGGAACCGGTCGTGCTCCGAGGCGAGCCCTTGGGCGAGCAGCTCGTACCGCGCGGTGGCTTCCTGGATCGCGGAGTCGTGAAGCGAGCTGACCAGCGCAATCCCGACCAGCACGGCCGGAATTGCCGCGGCGAGCACCGCGCCACCGATCAGGATCGTCTTGAGGCTCAAGCGATGGAACATCCCCGACCCCGGTGAGAGTCTACCGCTCTCTCGCATGTAATCCGCCACGCCGTCGAGCCGGAAGAGTGAGCAACATCGATGCCAGTACGGACGACCTCGTCGTCAGCGATCTCCCCATGCCCGAGATGGACGGCCCCACGCTGTTTGGCGAGGTGCAGCGGCGGTATCCGACGCTCTACACCCGATTCGTCTTCCTCGCGGGCGACGCGCTCGGTGCCGCCATGGAGTTCGTGATCCAACGTGGGGCGCCGACGCTCAGCAAGCCCTTCGTGGCCGCCGACGTGCGGGGCGTCGTCCAGCGGGCGTTCGCCGGGTCCTGAAGGCCTTTCCCCCGGATCGTCGGCCGCCCGGTTGTGGCCTGCCGCTCTGGTCTGCACGTATCCGCTCGGATACGGGCCTGATCCAAGGCATCGGGAATTATTGCTGCAAAATCGTGACATTCGGGGCAACCCGGATGTAGCATCAGGCGAACGCGACTGGGTCGTCGGCGCATCCGGTCTGACCGGTGGGGCTGGCCAGCTCCCTTATGACGAGGAGCACGCCGTGGTGACTCGACGGTGAAGGTGGCCCCTGAATCCAAGAGCAGGGGAAACGGGGCATTGGGAAGGCCGCCGACGGAGTGCAAGGCTGCCGAGTATCTCGTCGAAGCCCTCGCGGACGCAGACGTCAAGTATGTCTTCGGCGTGATTGGCGGCGCTGTCTTCCCCTTCTTCGCAGCCACCGTGGGACGCCGGACCCAGATCGTCATGACCAAGCACGAGGCCGGAGCCGCGTTCATGGCCGACGGCTACGCGCGTGCGAGCGGCGGGCTCGGGGCCTGCGTGGGGACGTCGGGTCCCGGAGCTACCAACTTGATCACGGGGGTTGCCGCCGCGTACGCCGATTCCGTGCCGATCGTTGTGTTCACGGGCCAGGTGGCTACGAAGTCCTTCGGCAGAGGAGCCCTTCAGGAGTCCAGCACCGAAGGCATCGACATCGTTGATGTGTTCAAGCAGGTCACCCGTTACAGCACGCTCGTCTTCAGGGCTGATCGCCTTCCCGCCGTGTGGCAGAAGGCCTTGCGCATGGCGCTCGGGGGGCGCCCGGGGCCGGTCCATCTGAGCCTCCCCTCCGACGTGCAGGATCAAACGATCCAGCGGCCTACGAAAGTGACCACGCCCATTCATTCGAGTCGGACCTACGACCGGGCGGCGATCAAGCAGGCGGCGCTGCGTCTCCTCCGAGCGCGGCGGCCGGCGATCCTCGCCGGGTACGGCGTGATCCTTTCGAACGCGTCCGACGAGATCCGGGCCATCGCCGAGATGCTGGACATCCCCGTCGCGACCACTCCCAAGGGAAAGGGCGCGTTCCCGGAGGACCACCGGCTCTCCGTGGGACCCTTCGGGTATTCGGGGTCGCCGCTAGCGCAGTGGCATCTCCTGGAGAGCGGCGTGGACGTCCTCCTCGCCGTGGGGACCAGTTTCAGCGAATGGGGCACGTTGGGCTGGGATCGCCGGCTCCAGCCGAGCGAGGCACTGCTTCACGTCGACATCGACCCGTACGAGATCGGCAAGAACTACGATGTCACCGTGCCAGTGATCGGAGATGCCAAGTCCGGACTCACCGAGCTCTGCTACGAGATTCGCCGGCAGCAACAACGGTATCTGCACTGGCGGCGCGGCAACGGCAAGCTCGCACCGCCCCCGGACCGTCCGAGAGTTCTGAACGCCTGCGTGATGGACTCGAACGCGGTACCGATCAAGCCGCAACGCCTGATGCGGGATCTCCAGGAGGCCTTGCCGCGGGACGCCCTGGTGTTTGTCGACGGGGGGGCGAACCGGTCGTGGGCGATTCACTACTGGCAGAGTCTCTACCCGCGGACCTTCTTCTGTGCGACCGGTATGGCCTCGATGGGCTTCGGGGTGGCGGGCGCGATCGGCGGGAAGTTCGCGGCGCCGGACCGCGTGGTCGTCTCGATCACGGGTGACGGTGGGTTCCTCATGAACGGGATGGAAGTCTCGACCGCGGTCCACTACGGCAAACAGGTGATCTGGGTTGTGCTGAACGACGCCGGGTATGGCATGGCCTATCACGCGCTTCGGATGATGGACCTGCCCGACGTGGCCACTCGATACCCGCGCGTGGACTGCGCCCGGGTGGCGGAGGGGCTGGGAGCGCAGGCCTTTCGCATCCGGGAGCCGGGCGAGATCAACCGGGAGCTCATCGGAAGGATCCTTCAGAGTGGCCGTCCGACCGTGCTGGACGTCGAGATCGATCCGGACGAGGTGGCGCCATTCGGAGGTCGGCTGGAGACCCTGGGAACCTACTTCGGAGCCTGAGCGCCTCCCCCCTCACGGTCACGGAGTCTGCGGAGGCCGGCGAGACCCAGCATCGGGAGCCGGCGGCCACCAGGAACACTACCTCGAAGCCCGCGGCGTCCGCCAGGCGGCCCATGATGATCGTCCCACCCCCGACTCCCGGCACCCAGCACGCGGCGAATCCCGCCACGCTGCTGGCCCGATTCCTGCCCGGTGCGCGGTCCACCACCAAGCTGATCAGCATAGTGTGCGAGCTGCCGATGCCCAATCCCGCGAGCACCGTGGGCCGCGCCGCCAGGGAGGTGAGTGCCAGGATGCCGATGATGAGACCAACCCCGGAGTTGGAGCCGCCTAGACTTTGAACGTACAGAGGCAGAGTGGGTAGGAGGTAGTAGAGCGACATGAAGTGAAGGAAGGTTGCCGTAACGACGCATGCAAGCTGCCCGGGAACTGCCACGATCTGACGGGGCACCACGCTTCTGGGCGTCTCCTCGGAGTGCCCATCAGAAGCAAACCCGCTCAAATCGCCCACATTCGCCGCACTAGCGACCGTCTGCCCAGGCCCGGGGGAAGCGCATCACTGGTGGCACACCCATTGCACTCGTCCCTGCCGGGGGGCGACTGGGCCCGTGAGCCTTGACCCCACCCGGGAGGGAAATTCGCCATATGGCCCCCGTGGGAAATCGATGGGCGGTTGCAATCGTGCTGGCCCTGCTTCTCGCGCCAGCGTCGGTGGTGAGTGGCGCGCCCCGTAGTCCCGGGAGCGAGCTCGTCGTCGCCGACGCGACGGCCCCCCCCGCGACGCTCGATCCGTTCAAGGTCTACGGCACCCAGGCGCAGAGCTTCTTCCGGCTCATCTTCGAGCCGCTGTTCGACCGGGATCCGGACGGCAAGATCCGGACCCCGCTTCTCGAGGGGTGGGGACCGGTGGACCGGCTCACCTGGGAGTTCCGGCTGCGCCCGGGCGTGCGCTTTCACGATGGGGGCGAGCTCACCGCGGCCGATGTCGTGTACTCCCTGGAGCGAATCCTGGACCCCAAGGTCAACTCTCCTCGGCGACACGAGTTCAGCGAACTCGAGACCATCGTGGCGATCGATACGCTTACGGTGCGAATCACGACCAAGCGCCCCTATGCGCTGCTGCCCGCGCGTCTTTCCCAGTTCAGCATGATCCTACCCGATCAGCTGCGGGGTCGTGCTGAAGCCGATTTCTTCCGCGAGCCAATCGGGTTGGGCCCCTTCCGGCTCTCGGAGCTCAACACGACGCAGGCGGTGCTCACGGCGTTTGCTGACTACCACGGCGGTGTGTCCAAGACTCCGCGAGTAGTCTTCCAGTTCATCCCGGAGGCAGAGGAACGCCTCCGCCAACTACTGACGGGGAGTGTGGACATCGTCACCAACCTTCTCCCGCAGCAAGTGGACTCCCTGCTGCGAGCGCCGGGGGTGCGTCTGGTCAAGCGTAACTCGATTCGGTTCATGGACGTCTTCATCGACAATCGCACCGGACCGCTGGCCCGCGTCGAGGTTCGCCGGGCGTTGCTCTATGGAACGGACGTGGAGGGACTAGTGCGATACATCGCCAGGGGGAACGGGCGAGCCATCGCTACGGTCACGCTGCCGGAGGACTTCGGCTTCCACCCAGGCCTCAAGCCTTATCCCTTCGACCCCACCAAGGCTAAAGCGCTGCTCGCTGAGGCGGGCTATCCTAATGGGCTTCGCTTGCGTGGTCTCGCGACGCACGACACCCAGACCCTGGCGACGGCCCTGGCCCAGCAATGGGCGAAGCTCGGCGTGAAGCTCGAGCTCAGTGTGGAAGGCCGTGCACCGACCATGTCGCGGTGGATCAAGGAGCGCGACCAGCATAACTTCCTGATCCTGGATCCCACGAGCCTCATCTTCGACGCCGCGTTTCAGCTGCGAGTGCACCTGGACCCCGCTCACCCGATGGCTCGCGCGTCGCAGCCGCGCGCCCTCGAGCTCCTGAACAGGGCCGACAGCGAGCAGGACCCGGCGGTTCGCGCGTCGCTCCTCCGCGAGGTTCAGGTCATCGCGCACGACCAGGGCCTCACGATCCCTCTCTACCAGGTCGTGGACCTCTACGGGGTGCGCGAGCACGTCACGGGCTTTGTGCCATCCGCGGACACGATCCTGCGTCTCGGGGGAGTTGGGTTGGGGCAATGACCCCTGGAATCGGAGCTGAGGTTGTCCCCGAAGGGATAGGGGTTCGCGCTGCCCCCAACCCGTCCCGGCCGGGGTGGCGGCGTGTGCGGTTCGGCATCGCCACCAAGCTGACCCTGGTGGTCATCCCGCTGGTCCTCGTTCCGCTCGGAGGGCTGGCCTATGTTTGGTACTCCAGCACGAAGGCGACGCTCGAGCTCCAGGTCCGCGAGGAGCTTCAGGTGCGACTGCGTCAGGTGGCGCTTCGCCTGAGGCCGTTTCTCCGGGAGCGCGAGCTGGACCTGTACGACCTGGCCAGCTCGCCTGCCTTGCGTGATTACCAAACCCAGCTCGAGTACCGGCTCGTGCAGGAGGCCGACGTCGCGCTCAAGAAGCTGGCCGAGCACTTCGGCCAGTTTCTGAGTCGCCGTGACGAGGTGGTGGCCGAGGCGCGCTATCTGGACGAGACCGGAAAGGAACTGGTCAGCGCGACAGCCCGGGGGGCCAAGAGGAACGGTACACAGCTATGCGAGCAGGCCCTTCTTTCAGCGGGCCAAGGCACTTCGGCCTGACACCGGCGTTGCCGTGTCCGTTGAGCAGTCGGACACCTTGCAGATCACCGTCCTGCGTCTGGCCCTGCCGGTCTACAACGAATGGAAAGAATTCCGTGGGGTGATGATGGTGGACCTGCCGCTGTCATACTTCACGTCGACACTGGCGGGTGCGCTGACCGGGCGTCCGGGGACGAGCTTTCTCGTGGACGGTAACGGCGCCATTCTCGGCCCGCCGGGGGCGGCGGAGAGCCTGGCCGCGCTCTGGAAGGGGCCCGGTGAGCTCGGGGCGATCCTGCGCACTCGTCCGAACGAGCCTCAGGTCGTCGACCTGGCCGATGGAGGCCACGGACTGCTGGTCCGCTCGGTCGTTGGCGCGCACGGCTGGTCGGTCGGCGTGCTTGCACCGATCGTTGAAATCGAAGGTCCCGTGCGGGCCCTCACGCAGTCCACGCTGGTCTACGGCAGTGCCGGTGCGGTCGTCCTCGTGGTGGCGGTCGTCCTGGTCGCGCGGGGCGCCAGCCGGCGCGTTCGGCGACTCCAGGCGGCGACCGCCCAGCTGGCGGAGGGGCACTTCGGTCTGCGCATGCCGGCCGAGGGGACGGACGAGGTCGCCGATCTGGGCCGCTCGTTCAACCTCATGGCGGAGTCCCTGGCTCGCCGGAACGCCGAGCTGGGCGCAAGGACCGAGGAAGCGCAGCGGCGGCGACAGGAGCTCGAGGTCCTCAATACCATCATCCAGGCGGCTCACACGTCGCTGGATCTGCGGGAGAGCCTCGAGGCCATCCTCGACCGCTTGATGGCTCTCTTCGATTTCACGGCCGGTGGGATCCGGCTGCTGGACGAGTCGCGGGACAACCTGATCCTCGTCGCGCACCGGGGTCTCAGACCGAGCTACGCGGCGAATCCGATTCCCTTGCGCATGGACGAGGGCCACAGCGGCCAGGCGCTTCGATTGCTGCAGCCCATGCTCCTGAACGAGCCGACCGACCTCGCTCCGTACTGGGATCGGGTTCCCGAAGGCACGACGGTGGGGGGCGTCCTGTTGATCCCGATCCTGTCGAAGGGCCAGGGGCTGGGTGCGGTCGTCCTGATCGGTCAGCGGAAGCCGGAGTTCACCGAGACCGAGCTTCGGCTCCTCGGCAGCATCGGCCTCGAGGTGGGGACGGCCATCCAGAACGCGCGGCTCTTCAGTCAGACGCAGGCGCTGCTGGCGGAGGCGGAACGGCACCGGGCGCGCGCCGAGGCCCTGGCGGAGATCGGGCGGTCCGTGACCGCGACGCTTGACCTCGACCGGGTGCTGGACCTCGTGGTCGAGCGCGTGTCCGAGGCGATGGGTGCCGATGCCGTGAGCATCCTCCGGATGGACGGCGACACCCTTCACTACGTGCGCGCCCGCGGACTGTCTGCCGATCGCGAGACTTCACTCGTACTGAAGTCCGGCGAGGAGCCCACCGGTGACGCGGCGCTGATACGCACGCCGGTGTGGACGGCGGACCTGCCGGCTGATCCGCGCTTCGGCGGGAGCCGCAACGCGCTGGCTCTGTTCAACACCGAGGGGATCCGCGCGGTGCTGGCCGCCCCGGTCATCCTCGGTGAGGATGTCTGGGGCATCCTCGGGATCTGTATCCGGCAGGAGTACAAGTTCAGTCCCGAGGAGGTCCGGTTCGCCGGCGCCGTGGCGCAGCAGGCGGCGATCGCCATCGGAAACGCGAAGCTGTATGCCGACCTCCGGTCCGCCTACGCGCAGCTCGAGGCCGCGCAGGAGCAGGCGGTCCAGACGGCCAAGCTGGGAGCCCTGGGGCAGATGGCGGGCGGTGTTGCCCACGACTTCAACAATCTCCTCGCGGCCATCCTCGGAAGGGCTGAGCTCCTGCAGCGGCGGACATCGGATCCCCAGGTCGTGCAGGGCCTCAAGATCATCCAGGGGGCAGCCCTGGACGGGGCGGAGACGGTGCGCCGGATCCTGGGGTTCGCACGCGCCAAGGGCGAGGAGCAGGCGGAGCCGGTCGAGATCGCAGAGTTGCTGCAGCAGGTCGTGGAGATCGCTCGTCCGCGCTGGAAGGACGAGGCGCAAGCGCGCGGCGCTTTCATCAACGTGGCGCTCGCTCTGGAGCCGGTGCCGCCGGTCCGGGGCAATGCCGCGGAGCTGCGCGAGGTGTTCCTGAACGTGCTCCTGAACGCGCTGGACGCGATGCCAGCCGGCGGGACCGTGACCCTCGGCGTGCGCTCGCTCGAGGCGGAGGACGGCCAGGCGGTCGAGTGCTTCGTGCGCGACACCGGCGTCGGGATGTCCGCGGAGGTCCGGCGGCGCGCCTTCGACCCCTTCTTCACGACCAAGGGGGCCCGGGGCACGGGACTCGGGCTGTCGGTCGTGTACGGCATCGTCTCGCGCCACGGTGGCCGGGTCCGGATCGACAGCCGCGAAAACGTGGGGACGACGGTCACGCTGCATCTGCCCGTCTTCTGCGGGCGGCCCGCGGTGCCGGTGCAGGAGCCGGGACCCGTCGAGACCGGCAGCGTGCGCATCCTCGTGGTCGACGACGAGGAGGTGCTTGCCCAGATGCTGGCGGACATCCTTCGCCTCGAGGGGGGGCATGTCGTGGAGGTCATGACGGATGCGCGCGCGGCGCTGGCTCGTGTGGGCACCGATCCCCCCGACCTCCTGTTCACCGACCTCGGCATGCCGGTGCTCTCGGGCTGGGAGCTGGCGGCTCAGGCCCGAGCCCTCCACCCGGGGCTGCCCGTGATCCTCGTGACCGGCTGGGGGCACCAGCTCGACCCCGACCGGGTCAGGGCCTCTGGCGTGGTCGGGGTGGTGGCCAAGCCCTACCGCATCGAGGACATCCGCAAGGCTGTGGCCGAGGCGCTCGCCGGGGTGCTCCAGGGCACCTGAGCGCCGCACGCGGATCGCCCGGCGCGTCCACGCCGATCGCCGGCCCGCCGCCTCCCGTCGCTCGCGCTCCCAGAACACGGAAGGCTTCCCGATCGTCGCCTCAGGGTGAGCTGCGACCGGGCGCATGGGTCGGGTGCTCTTCTCGACCGGCGTCCGAGGGCGTGATCCGGTCGATGGCCGCGTGCGCGGCGCCCGGCCTCGTCCTTGATCTCCCTCGCGCAGTTCGAGTAGGCTGAGACGCCGCTTTCGAACGAACATGGGGGACCGCTGAATGGAATACCGGCTGCTCGGGCACGGCGCATTGAGGGTGTCGGCGATCGGACTCGGCTGCATGTCGATGTCCGGGACCTACGGAAAGAGCGACGACGCGGGATCGATCGCGGTGATTCACCGCGCCCTCGATCTCGGCATCGACTTCCTGGACTCCTCCGACATGTACGGGTGGGGGCACAACGAGGAGCTCCTCCGACAGGCGCTCGCCGGCCGCCGGGGTGGCGTCGTCATCGCCACCAAGTTCGGGCAGGTGCGGAGCCCGGACGGCGCCGGCAACCTCGTGGATGGGAGCGCGGCATACGTCCGGAGCGCCTGCGAGGCAAGCCTGAAGCGACTCGGTGTCGACACGATTGACCTCTACTACCAGCACCGCGTGGACCCCAAGGTCTCGATCGAGGAGACGGTGGGCGCGATGGCACGGCTTCGCGAGGAGGGCAAGATCCGGGCTCTCGGGCTGTGCGAGACGGCCCCGGCCACCCTCCGTCGGGCGCACGCCGTCCACCCGATCGCCGCGTTGCAGATGGAGTACTCGCTCCTGTACCGGGAGCCGGCGGAGGACGCCCTCGCGGTCTGCCGAGAGCTCGGGATCGCGTTCGTCGCGTACTCGCCGCTCGGGCGGAGCTTGCTCGCGGGGGGCGTCGAGCGGTCCGACGACATCCCCGCCGACGACCGCAGACGCCAGCACCCACGGTTCCAGGGGCCCAATCTCGAGCACAACGCGCGGCTGGTGCGGCGCCTGGCCGAGATTGCGCGGGCCAAGGGCGCGACTCCCGCCCAGCTCGCGCTCGCGTGGCTCCTGGCCCGCGGACGGGATGTCGTCCCCATCCCCGGCACGAAGCGCGTCGATCGCCTCGAGGAGAACGTGGGCGCCATCCGTGTCCATCTCGACGCCGACGACCTCCGCCGGATCGACGAGGCGATGCCGCCGGGCGCCGGCGCGGGCACACGATACCCGGAGCCCCAGATGAAGGGGGTCTACATCTGAGGTCCCGCGGGGGCCCGGTGTGACGCGGCACCCGGCAGGAGTGGGTCCGAGGGATCTGTCGTGAGCCGCGCTGTCGCGTCACCGGCGTCCCTGGCCGTCCGGTGGCCGGTTCGAGGCGAGCACGTCGCGATGGCCGTGGCCGTGGTCGCCCTCGCTATCCTCGTCGTCCTGCCGCTGATCTCCTTGCTCTTTGCGAGTGTCACCGAGGAAGGGCGACTGAGCCTCGGCCACTTCCGCGAGGCCCTGTCCCGGCGACTCTACGTCCAGGCCCTCAAGAACTCGCTGATCCTGGGCGCCTGGACGGCGCTCCTGAGCGTGGCCGTCGGACTGCCGATGGCCTGGGCGGTGAGCCGCACCGATGTGCCGGCGAAGCCGTTCATCCACGCCACGGCGACAGTCGCGTACCTCACGCCGCCCTATCTCACCGCGATCGCGTTCGTGAATCTCTTCAGCCCGAATGCAGGGCTCGTCAACCAGTGGGTCCGTGACGTGCTGGGCCTGCCTCAGCTCACGTTCAACATCCACTCGATGGCCGGGCTGGTCCTCGTCACCGTGCTGCACACGTTCCCGTTCGTGTACCTGCTGGCGGCCAGCGCGCTCGAGTCCGTCGACGCGTCGATGGAGGAGTCGGCCCGGATCCTGGGGGCGGGACGCTGGCGGACCGCGCGCGCCGTCACCCTGCCGCTCGTGGCCCCCGCGATCCTGGCTGGCGCCCTGGTGGCCTTCGTCAACGCGATCGCGCTCTTCGGCTCCCAGGCGATCATCGGGCTGCCCGGGCGCATCTTCACCCTGCCCACGCGGATCTACGCGCTCTTCGACCACCCGCCGCGCTACGGATTGGCGTCAGCCCTTTCGCTGGTCTTCGTCGCGATCACGGTCGTGGCGCTCGCGCTCCAGCGCCGCTACCTGGCCCGGCGCTCGTACGTCACCCTTGGCGGTAAGGGCAACCGGCCGCAGGTCGTCCCGCTCGGCGGGGCCCGCTGGGGAGCCTTCGCGTTCTGCATCGGAGTCTTCGTCGTGGCCGTGCTCGCGCCGTACCTCACGCTCCTGGCCGTTTCCGTGAGCCGGTCGTGGGGGCTCGACTTCTGGCAGAACCTGACCCTGCAGCACTACCGCTTCATCCTCTTCGAGTACGACGTCACCCGGCGGGCGATCGTGAACAGCCTCATGCTCGCCGCGGCGGCCGCGACGCTGACGGTGCTCCTCGGAAGCCTGATCGCCTGGGGCGACCTCCGGACGCGGCTGCCCGGCCGGAAGCTGCTCGACTACGTGTCGCTCGTGCCGCTCGGGCTGCCGGGCATTGTGATGGCGGTGGCGCTGATCCAGTTCTGGCTCCGGGTACCGGTCCCCATATACGGCACGCTGCTCATCATCCTTCTGGCCTACAGCGCCCGCTACGTCCCGCTCGCGACGCGGTCAGCCAACGCCGCGTTCCGCCAGGTCGACACCTCGCTCGAGGAGACGGCGCGGGTGACCGGGGCGGGCTGGCTCCGGACATTCGGGAGCATCACGCTCCCGCTGGCACGCCCCGGGCTCTTCGCCGGGTGGCTTCTCGTGTTCGTGCCGGCCATCCAGGAGCTGAGTGCTTCGGTCCTCCTCTTCAGCTCCGGCTCCATGACGCTGGCGGTGGCGGTGTACAACCTCTACGAGACGGGGTACCTCGGGCCGGTGGCGGCCCTCGCCATCGTGACGATGGTGATCATCGGCGCCGCCATCTGGCTCGCGACGCGGCTGGGTCGTGCCGGTGCTCGCCTCGAGCGCGCGGGCGTGGTGCATTAGCCCAACCTCCCTGAACCATGGCCGGCATCTCGATCGAGCGCGTGTCGAAGCGATACGGTCCCGTGGCCGCCGTGCGCGAGCTGAGCCTCGAGGTTCGCGACCGCGAGTTCCTGACCCTGCTCGGCCCGAGCGGCTGTGGCAAGACGACGCTCCTCCGGCTCATCGCCGGCTTCCTCAAGCCCGATGCGGGGGTCATCCGGGTCGACGGCCTGACCCTCTCCTCAGCGGACGCCGTCGTCCCGCCTGAGCGGCGTGGAATGGGGATGGTCTTCCAGAACTACGCGATCTGGCCCCACAAGACCGTGTACGAGAACGTTGCGTTTGGTCTCGAGGTCCGGCGGATCCCTCGGGCGAACGCCCGCGAGCGCGTCGGGCGGGTGCTCGAGCTCGTGAACCTCGAGGGGCTCGAGCAGCGATTCCCGAGCGAGCTCTCCGGCGGCCAGCAGCAGCGCGTGGCGCTGGCCCGGAGCCTGGTGGTCGAGCCAAAGATCCTCCTGCTGGACGAGCCCCTGTCGAATCTCGACGCGAAGCTCCGCGAGCGAATGCGCTGGGAGCTCAAGGAGCTCCAGCGACGGACCGGCATCACCTTCGTGTACGTCACCCACGACCAGGCCGAGGCAATGGCGCTGTCCGATCGGATCGCGGTGCTTCACGGCGGTTCGCTCCTCCAGGACGGCCCACCGCGCGACGTCTACGCGCGGCCGGCCAGCCGCGATGTGGCGGACTTCATGGGCCTGGTCAACTTGCTCCCGGGGCGGGTCGTGCGCGCGGCGGTCGACGACAGCCTGGTCTCGGTCGCAGGAAGCGAGCCCGTCCGGGTCTCCCTGGCAGCCATCCTGGAAGCGGGGGCGGAGGTTCAGGTGGCGATTCGCCCCGAGAGCCTTCGCCTGGCCCTCGACGGGGCGGTCGCTGCGGCCGCCGGCGCCGGCGTGTTGCGGGGCAAGGTGGCCGAGCTGACGTTTCTCGGTAACCTCATCGACTGTCACCTGGTGCTGGAGGATGGGACGCGCGTCCGCGTCCAGGCCGATCCGGAAGCGCCACTTCAGGTCGGCCAGGCGCTACGGATCAACTTCGACCCTCACGCCTGCACCGTGTTCGAAGCCTAAATGACCTCCCAGACTCCAGAGACTGGGACGAAGAAAGGAGCCGCCGGATGACTGCCGAGCCCGCCGTTCTCGGACGCGAGCACTGGACCCACAAGGGGCCGGTGCGCCTGTTTCTCTGGGAGAAGGCCGCCGTCGGATCGACGGAGCCGCGAGGGACGATACTCTTCGTCCACGGCTCCTCGATGGGCTCCCAGCCGACCTTCGACCTCCAGGTCCCGGGGCGGCCTGACTCCTCGGCGATGGACCATTTCGCCCGGCTCGGCTACGACACGTGGTGCGTCGACATGGAGGGCTACGGACGGTCGGACAAGCACCGCGACATCAACTCCGACATCGCGACCGGCGCCGACGACCTCGCGGTCGCGACGGACTACATCGCCCGCACCCGTGGCGTGAGTGCCTACCTGACGTACGGCATCTCGTCGGGGGCTCTCCGCGCCGCCCTGTTCGCCCAGCGCCATCCGGAGCGCGTCCAGCGCCTCGCGCTCGACGCCTTCGTCTGGACAGGTGAGGGGAGTCCGACGCTCGTGGAGCGGCGCAAGCGGCTCCCCGAGTTCCGGTCGAAGAACCGGCGCCCGATCGACCGCGCCTTCGTGCGCAGCATCTTCACACGGGATCATCCGGGCACGGCCGACGACGAGGTGATCGAGGCGTTCGCGGACGCGATTCTCGCCCTCGACGATTCGGTCCCGACGGGCACGTACGTCGACATGTGCGCCAACTTGCCGGTAGTCGATCCCGCGCTGATCACCGCGCCCACGATCATCATGCGGGGACAGTACGACGGCATCGCCGGGCTCGACGACCTCCTGGAGTTCTTCCGGCGCCTTCCGAACCCCGACAAGCAGTTCGCTGTCATGCCGGGCATCGCCCATGCGAGCTTCCACCAGAAGAACTTCCGCATCCCGTACCATATTCTCGAGGCGTTCTTCAGCCAGCCGGCCCCGATCTACCGGGGGGCCTGAGGGAGGCAGCCATGCACGGGACTCGATGGTTTGCGGGCGCCGTCTTGCTCTTGCTCGCGACCGGCGCCGCGGCCCAGTCGGCCGGGTTCACCCCGGACGCCGTGGACCTCGCGGCCGCCAAGCGCGAGGGGGTGGTCAGCTGGTACACCTCGACGCCGATCGTCGCGGCGCAGAAGGTCGCCAACCTCTTCCAGGCCGAGACGGGGATCAAGGTCGAGCTCTTCCGGTCCGGTGGGTCGGCCGTCCTCCGGCGCTTCTTGCAGGAGATCGACGCCAAGCGGGTGCTGGCCGACGTGCTGACCGTGTCCGACCCCGCGGAGGTCAACGGGCTCGCCAAGCGCGACCTGCTGGTCCCGTTCCGTCCGAAGAACTTCGACAAGATCCCCGATGCGGTCAAGGACCCGAAGGGCCAGCACATCGCCCAGCGCGTGAACCTCGCGGCCATCATCATGCGGACCGACAAGGGACTCGAGGCTCCGAAGAACTGGCTGGATCTGACCGACCCGAAGTACAAGGGCGTGCTCGTCATGCCGGACCCCTCGTACACGGCGATCCAGCTCATGGTGGTGGGCACGCTGTCCCGCAAGTACGGGTGGGAGTTCTACCAGAAGCTGCGCGCCAACGACGTCATGGTCGTCCAGGGGCACCAGCAGGTCTCGGAGGTGCTGACCCGGGGTGAGCGGCTCATCGCCGCCGAGGGGGCCGACCAGTACGCGTGGGTGGACCAGAAGGCCGGGCACAAGATCCG
This sequence comes from uncultured Candidatus Rokubacteria bacterium, assembly GCA_963805625.1. Classification (GTDB taxonomy): domain Bacteria; phylum Methylomirabilota; class Methylomirabilia; order Rokubacteriales; family DASRDR01; genus DASRDR01. The sequence continues at coordinate 298,207 of CAWDVE010000013.1, read as the reverse complement.
GACCGTCATCCCGGCCGACGGGGCGTTCGCCGTCGCGGCCCCCACGGCCGTCATCAAGGGCTCGCCTCATCCCAACGCCGCAAAGGCCTTCGCCGAGTTCATGATCGGCGACTCGGTCCAGAAGCTTTTCCCGGACGAGGGCATCTATGCAGCGCGGGTGGACGTGCCACCCCCACCCGGCAACCCGCCACTGAGCCAGGTGAAACTGTGGCCGATCGACTACGACGCCATCGAGAAGGAGACGAAGAACCTGAAGGATCGGTTCAACGAGATCTTCCAGTAGGGATGGCATCGATCGTGGCTTGAGTGGTTCAGGGCTAGAACTTTCCGGTCAACCGGGACAGGCGGGCCTGGTCCAGCTCATCCCGTCACGAACGCCTCAGGGGCCTTCATCTTCGGAATGATGTCGCGCGCGATCTTCTCGAACATCGGCCGTTGCGCCCCCAGGACGGGGTAGTAGAGGCCGAGCTCGGAGATGCCGAGCTCCCTGATGCGGCCCACCATGTCGACGAAGAGATCTTCGGACTCGTAGTAGGCGATGCGGCCACCGGTGGCCCGCGATGCGGGGTCGAACATCAGGTAGGATCGCCGGAGCGACGACGGATCGCGGCCGATGGCGGCGCAAGCGTCGTCGATCCGCGCGATGCGCTCGGCCGTCTCGGCGAGCTGCTTCTCGAAGCTGGCGGCGAAGCTCAGGCTGTTCCAGTTGTCGGCGTAGCGCGCGGCGTGCCGCAGCATCGCCGGCCCGAGCGCGGCGATGACGATCGGCGGCCTCGGCCGCTGCACGGGGCGGGGATTCATCGCCGCGTCCTTCACGCGATAGTAGCTGCCCTCGAAGCTGGATTTCTCGTGCGAGAGTAGCCGATCGACGATCTGCACGTACTCCTTGAAGCGCGCCACACGCTCCCTCGACTCCCAGTTGGGGATACCGATCATCTCGTAGGCCGGATCGATGGCCAGGCCGGTGCCGAGGCCGACCTCCAGCCGCCCACCGGAGATGTGATCCACGGTGAGCGCCTGGCGCGCCAGCATCGCGGGGTTGCGGAGCGGGATCTGGCTGACGTAGGTCGCGAGCCGAATCCGCGTCGTCTCGCGCGCCGCGGCGGCCAGTACGGTCCACGCCTCCAGCCAGGGCACCGCCGGGTTGTTCCAGTCGACGAAGTGGTCGGCGGTGGTCGCCAGATCGAACCCCAGGTCCTCGACATGCCTGAAGCGACTCAGGATCTCGGCCCAGGACGTGTTCGGCAAGATGAGGACCTGGAACCTCAGCTCATGTCTCACTGCTCGATCGCCTCACGTTTCATCTAGGAGCCATGGGGCAACATGGTGGCCGTCGATCCCGGCGAGCTAGATGTAGTGCCGCTGGAAACGGAACGATCGTGAGGTGTCGAGCGTGATGCCGCCGGCCGGCTGGGCGAGCCTTTCCCGAGCCCGTGCTAGCTCATTCCAGGCACGAAGGCGTCGCGCCCGCGCTGGTAGGTGGGCTGCCGCTGGGCGACATTCCGGTTGACCAGCGGGCGGAGGTAGAGCGGGCTGCGGAGACTCCGGACCTCGTGCTCGATCGTGAAGAGTACCCGACCGGTATCGGGATCGACGATGTCCTGGAACCGGTACTGGTACCAGCTGCTCTCCTCGGTGATGAGGCCCCGCTCGGCGAGCCATCGGTGCGGGCCGGAGAAGCTCGTGATGTAGATCTGGATGTGGTGCCCGTCGTAGGGCGGGATCGCCTCCGGCGTCTCGCGAAAGATCAGCTCCTGGTGGGGTCCCACGGTGACCCGCGCCACCCCGCCGCCACCGTTTCGCGCCACCACCGCCGGCGCGCCCAATCCATCCCGGTAGAAGCGCGCGATGCCGTCCGCCGCGCCCTGCTCGACGGAGAACTCCACGTATGGCATGCCGAGCGTCATGTCTCCAAAGGAGGGACCGGGCGGATGACAGCGGATCACGTTGCCCCAGGGCGAGACGACGCGAACGTGCTTGTCCTCCACCGAATAGGCGAACTGCGTCGTCCCGAGCCGCCCCTTGACCATGGCCAGGCGACCCGGCAGCTCGTCGAAGTCGGGGATGACCAGGCCCACGTCACCTCGAAGCACCTGGGGCATGCCGGTCGGCAGGTGGAACTGCTGCTGCCCCGCGTTCACCCACATGTTCTCGAGGCCGGTCATGAGGTACGGGTCGCGGGTGAGCCCGAGGCCCACGACGTAGAAGAGGGTGGCGAGCTGTTGGTCGGGAATCTTGACGTTGACGTGCTCCAGCGCCACGATGTTGCCGACGTCCTGGGTCGTCCGGTCGTACCTGTCGTCCGCCATGGCTGCGCCTCCCCCGCGATGGGCCCGCCGTCGCCGCCTAAGCTTAGCGCGGTCTCACGAGCCGGACAACCGAGCCTGAAGGGGCGGTCCACGCTCGCTGCGACCGACTGCGCCAGGAGGCGGGCAGGGTCCGGGTGCCGGCCTTCTCGAGCTTCCCGGTCGAGCCGACGGAGTCCGAGAGCTACGTGCCGAGGAAGCCGCGGACGAGGCGGACGACCGCATCCGGCTGCTCCAGATGGGGCGCGTGCCCGGCTTGGTTCACCGTCTCCGCCCGCGCCCCGGGGATGCGCCGCACGAACTCCTCGGCATAGATTGGGGGGACTATCCGGTCCTCCTTGCCCCAGACGACCAAGGTGGGGACCTGGATCCGGTGGATGCGCTTCTTCAACCCCTTGTCGGGGATCGGCCACAGGAACTTTCCCGTGGCGCCCATGGCCCACTGGAGTCCCACGCGGGCCATGACCCGGGCGTCGGGATCCTCCGGCGGAGCGAACATTCGCCGCGCGGCCTCGCCGTCGGTGTCGCGAAAGACGTGGCTGACGAGGTCCCCGTGATTCAGGAGCATCCAGTTGGGAATCGGGACGTCGTCGCGCCAGAGCCCGAGCGCGTCGATGAGCACCAGGCGGTCGACACGAGCCGGGCGGGCGGCCGCAGCCTCGCAGGCGACCATGCCACCGAAGGAGTGGCCCACGAGGATGGGCCGAGAGAGCCCGAGCGCATCCAGCAGCTCGTCATAGCAGAGGACCAGATCCCATATGCCGTCGAGATGGTGGATGTCGTCGGGTCGCCCGGGGCTGGTGCCGGGATGCTCCGGGGCGTGGACCGTGAAGCTCCGAGCCAGCTCGTCCAGGAAGGGATTCCAGGTGAGGCCCCAGGGACCGTGGAAGAAGACGACCGTGGGTCCGCGGCCTTTGGACAGAACGCGCATGTGGACCTGGTCTTGCCAGACGGGAACGGTCCGTGCCGTCGGAGCCATCAGACGGCTGCTCGGGCCATCGGCGCCGGCGTGGCGTCGCGGAGCTCCAGGGGCCACCAGTGGTTCACCCACCCCTCGTGGTTCCAGATGCCACGGAGATGCGGAAGGACCTCGGTGGCGAGGAGGGTGATGTTCTTCAGGGTCAGTTCGTGGGGCATCGACCCGATCTGCACGAGCAGCATCAGGTTCCCGACACGGAGACCCTTCACGACCTCCTCCTCGAGGCGCTGGCGGACGGTGGCGGGGCTCCCGGCGATGACGTAGCCCCGCTCCGCGAAGTCACGGTAGCGGAGGTCCTTGGCGTTTTCCGTGCGGCGCACCGGATTCCGCGCCGTGGCGAGGAGGCTCCGGTAGTCCTGGTTTCCGGGCGGCGAAAACCACGGGGCCGGCACATGGAGGCACTTGTGGTAGAAGTACTCGACGTGCCGCGCGTACTCCTCCTCGGCGCGGGCGTCCGTCTCGGACACGGCGACGAGCTGGAGGAAGCCGGCGCGGTAGGGGTTGGGCTCCCGCCCGTTCCTCGAAACCACCTCCCAGTAGGCGTCCATCAGGGTCTTGGCCGGCCGCGCCCCCGAGTAGCTGAGGAAGCAGTAGCAGACGTCGTGCTCGACGGCGAAGTCGAAGGTGCTGACGCTGCCCGAGCCCGGGACCCACACCGGTGGATGGGGTTCCTGGACGGGGCGCGGCCAGAGGTTCACGTTGGCCAGCTGGTAGTACCGGCCGTTCCAGGCGAACAGCTCCCGCGCCTGCCAGGCCTTCAGGGTCAGGGCGAAGGCCTCCCGGTAGCGCTCCCGCTGCTCCATCGGGGTGATGCCGTAGCAGAGGTTCACGTCCATCGGACTGCCGAGCGGCAGGCCGGCCACCAGGCGCCCGCCGCTGATGCAGTCCAGCATCGCGTACTCCTCGGCGACGCGGATGGGCGGGTTCGAGGTGGGGAGGGTGGAGCCCATCTGGACGATGGCGACGTTCGAGCCCTGTGTGAGCTTCGCGAGAACGCTCCCCATGAGGTTCGGGCTCGGCATGAAACCGTAGGCGTTCTGGTGATGCTCGTTGGTGCAGAGGCCGTCGAAGCCGGACCGGGCCGCGTGCAGGAGCTCGTCCAGCGTCCAGTTGTAGTATTGGCCCACGCGGCGGGCGTCGGCCAGCTCCCACCATGGAGGCGTCACCCAGACGGACTCGTAGCGCCGTTCGAAGTCCGCCGGCAGCTCGCGGTGCGGCATCAGGTGGAACGCACTGATCTTCATGCGGCTCCCTTCGACACGGCGCGTCCAACGTACGGGCGGGGCTGCGACGGTGTCAATCCCGGCCCGGCGGCGAGCGTGCCGCGGGCGCGGACCAGGAGAGGCAGTTGTCGTCGGCGCAGGCCTTGTCTTCGGCGAGGCGGGGCTCGATCCGGGCGCGCGGGCACTCGTCGAGGGGGGCACGGCGGCACGGTTCCTCGGCCTCTGAGCGCTGCCGTTCGCGGCGTCGACGCCGCGCCCGATTCGGCGCTCGCCCCCCCGAGAACTGCCGTCGCCTAGAGCCGCATCTCCAGGATGTAGAGGCCTCCGGTGAACCGGTCGACCGTGTAGACGATCCCGCGCTCGTCGACGAATACGTCGTTCAGCTGGGCGGCGCCGCGCGGCGATCCGCCCGGGGCTGGCGGCACGAAGTGCGCGACCTCCTCCGGTCGAAAGGGGTCGGAGAGGTCGAACGCGCGGACGCCGCCGTTGAAGAAGGTTCCCAGGATCACCGTCTCCGATACCCAGGACCCGGGCGCTGGCCGGTTCTCGTGGAGGTTGTGCGCCCCGTAGCGGCCGCCGCGTCCGCCGAACTCGGCGACGGGGGGCAGGGGGCAGGTGCTGATCGGCACCAGGTTCGTCTCGTCGCGCGCGTCGAGGACCCACACGAGCTTCGGCCAGTCGGCGGCGCCGTCGGCCGTGGACTCGTCGGAGACGACGATGAGCTCCCTGTCGAAGAGCGGCAGAAGCGTGTGGGTGAACCCGGCGAAGGGCGGATGGTAGTCCCACCGGCTGACGAGCCGGGGGTGCGCCATGTCGGAGATGTCGAGGACGACGGCGCCCCCGTCGATGTAGCCGACATACGCTCGATCCGGACGCGTGGGGTAGACGTTTGTGTTGTGGGCGCGGAAGCCGGTGTCGAACTTCGGGTGCCTCGCGGGCGGGGGATCCGCGTCGCCGTCCCGGGTCCCCGGCAGCCACCAGCGGCCGACCTCGCGCGGCCGAACAGGATCGCGGACGTCCACGATCCGGTAGCACTGGTCGTCCTTCCGGTTGCGGGGCGTGAAATCGGCCGCCCCGCCGCTCAGGTGGACGTAGCTCCCGTCCACGAACCAGAGATGGTGAACCCCCCTGGATGCGGGTCCCGATGCGTCGAACGTCGCCACGGTCCGCGGGCGCGCAGGGTCGGCCACGTCGAGGATCTCGAATCCGGCCGGCTGCAAGCCCGGGCGGCTCGTCTGATAGGCAACGATCAGCAGGTCCCCGGCCACGTCGAGTGAGTTCGAGCGCATCTCGCCATGGGGTAGGTCGCTCTGGAAGATGATTCCGGGCTTCCGCGGCTCCGTCACGTCCACCGCCGTCACGTTCTTGGGCGGCGACTCGTGGGCGAGCCACAGGACCCGCCGGCCATCCCGGGTGAGCTGGATGGCCATGCCCTCGCCGCAGTTGCCGAAGCCGTTCAGCTGGTCGTGGGCGAGCAGCCGCATGTTCCGTGCGGACTCCGTTGCCATGGGTCCCGATTCTAGCTCAGCCTGCATCCACCCGACTCGGCTCCACGCGCGATCTCGGTCAGCGCGGCTTACTTGACGCCGAGCCCTTCGGCGCGACAATGAAGCCATGAGACTGACTGTTGCGGCGGTCCTCGTGATGATCTTCGCGGCGGTGGCGACCGCCCAGTCGGGCGGCCTGACGGGGGCGATAGAGCGCCAGCGACAGGATGTCACGACGCAGCAGGGCGAGGTCCGCCGGGAGATGGAGCGCCAGGGAGGGAGCCTGCAGCAACAGCAGGAGCGGAGCCTGCAGTTCCAGCTCCTTCAGCGGCAGCAGCCGGTCCCGCCGCCCGTCCCCCCGAACTGCTCCCGGGTCGGCGGCACGCTCGCCTGCCAGTAGAGCGTCGTAGAGCTCGATCGTCTGCATGCCGGGCGAAGCCCCTGAGGGCGACCTCAGCTCGAAGGGTGCCTTACGTGTCGAGCAGTGACTCACAGAAGAGCTCCTCCACCGCGAGACGGCGCGGAGCCAGGCCCTGACGGAACGAGTAGCCGGCCAGGGTCTCCACGGTCTTGCGGTTCCGGCTGACGCCGTACGGAAAGGGATCGTCCCCCATCAGCGCCCGAGTCTCCTCTACCTCGGCCACGAGCCACGGCAGGACGTAGGGCAGAACCGCCGTGTCGGCGATTCGCCGATAGGCGAGGCGCTTGGCTTCGGCGAATGCCTCGTAGAGCGAGCGTGGGAGCCAGGGATGCTCCCGGACGAGCTCCTCCTTCAGGACGACCGTGTGCATGATCGGAAAGATCCCCGTCTTCTCGAAGTAGGCTCGCTCCACACGGCGGAAGTCGGGGAACAGGCGGCGCACGGGTGGGGGCTCTTTGGCGCTGCCAGCGCTGGCTGGCCGGCGGGCGCCGATGAAGGCGTCCAGCTCTCCCGCGGCCAGGAGATGGCCGAGGTTCCGGTCGCCGGGTACCACCTGGTGGCGGAGCCCGGGCGGCAGCGTCACGTCGACCTCCTTCACCGCCGTGCCCTCCCCGCCCTCGAACCAGTGGAGGTCGCTCGGCGACACGCCGTACTCGTCCTCCAGGATGCCCCGCACCCACACCGCGGCCGTCATGTGGTACTTGGGCACTCCCACGCGCTTCCCGACGAGGTCGCGCGGTTCCCGGATGCCCGCGTCGCTGCGCACGAAGATTGCCGAATGCCGGAACGCGAAGGACGGGAAGACCGGAATGGCGACCAATGGCTCGCCTCGACCGCGTAGCACCGTGTAGGTGGCCAGCGAAAACTCCGCCACGTCGAAGTCGCGACGCCGCGCCATCCGGTAGAACATCTCCTCGGGCTCCAGCGCGAGCACCTCGAGCTCCACGCCGTCCGGCCGCACGGCGCCGGTCCGGAGGGGAAGGGTGCGGTCGTAGTCGCCGCAGGCGAGCGTGAGCGCGAGCGTGGCCATCGTCCGAGTTGACGCGTCTCGGCTCGATAACCTAGCATGCCCACGGGATCGATGGAACCGGGACGCACGCGCGCCTGCGCGCCCAGCACTCCGAGCCACTCGCCGTGGGGAAGTGAACCGTTGAGAGGGATGCGTGCGCGGCTTCCGTGGCTGTGTCTTCCTGAGCCTCGGCACTCTGGCAAGGCCGGCCACGGCCCGGGACGAGTACTATGCGGGCAGACGGGCACGAAGCCGCTGCCGGAGCTGCCCGACGTTCCTCTCGCGCTCGACTTCGCGAGGACCGAGGAGGCCCGACAGCTGATCCGCGCCGGGATCATGGTCCCCGGCACGATCGCTCGAGCCTATGCACTCCTACCCGGGATCCAAGCGGAGCTCGCGCGGATTCTGCGCGCCGCGTTCCTGGCGACGCTGAGGAACCCGGAGTTCCTGACCGACGCCGGCCGGAGCAAGCTCGACGTCGACCCCATCGCGGGCGAGCAGTTCGAACAGGTCGTCAACGAGCTGTTCGGCCTCAACGCCACGGTCGTGGCGAAGCTGCGGGAGCTGCTCCGATAGCTGATCTCGTTCACGCCGCCCTGACCGGGCTGGCCCAGGTCGTCGCCTGGCCCACTTTCGGACTGATGCTGATCGGCGTGGCCATCGGATTCGCCGTCGGCATTCTCCCCGGCCTCGGCGGACCCACCACGCTGGCCCTCATGCTGCCCTTCGTCCTCAAGATGAACCCGGTCGAGGCATTCGCCTTCCTCCTCGGCATGCTGGCGGTGACGAACACGACCGGCGACATCACGTCGATCCTGTTCGGCATCCCGGGCGAGCCCACCTCGGCCGCCGTGATCGTGGACGGCCACGCGATGGCGAAGCGCGGAGAAGCCGGCCGGGCCCTGGGGGCGGCCATGATGAGCTCCCTCATCGGGGCCGTCTTCGGCGCGCTGGTCCTCGGGCTGGCCATCCCGATCGTGCGTCCGCTCGTGCTTGCTTTCGGCTCCCCCGAGTTCTTCATGCTGTCGGTGCTGGGGATCACCTTCGTGGCCTCGCTGAGCGGTGAGGCGCTGCTCCGGGGGCTGGTGGCGGGCGGCATTGGCCTCTGGCTGGCCACGATCGGCCTCGATCCGATGACCGGCACGCAGCGGTACACCTTCGGCCAGCTCTTCCTCTGGGACGGGATCGGCCTCGTGCCGGTCACCATCGGCTTCTACGCGATCCCGGAGCTCGTCGATCTGGCAGTCCAGCGCTCGAGCATCGCCCAGGTGACCGTGGGCCAGGTCGGAGGGGTGTGGCAGGGCGTCCGCGACACCTTCCGCCACTGGTTCCTCGTGCTTCGGTGCAGCGCCGTTGGCACCTTCGCCTCGATCATCCCGGGCCTGGGGGCAGCGACCACCCAGTGGCTGGCCTATGCTCACGCGGTCCAGAGCTCACCCGATCGTGTGCGGTTCGGGAAGGGCGCGGTCGAGGGTGTCCTCGGCCCGGGCGCCGCCAACAACTCGACGCTCGGCGGCAGCCTGATCACCACCGTCGCGTTCGGCGTGCCGGCCAGCGTGAGCACGGCCATCCTCATGGGCGCGTTCATCATCCAGGGCCTGGTGCCGGGGCCGACGATGCTCGCGCCGGCCCCCAAGGGTCATCTGGCCGTGACGCTGGCGATGGTGTGGACGATAGTGATCTCGAACGTGATCACGGTCGCTGTCTGCCTCCTCTTCATGGGCCAGCTGGCCCGCATCACCCGGATCCGCGGCACGTTGCTCGTTCCCTTCATCCTGACGCTCGTCTACGTCGGGGCCTTCGCCGAGAAGAACGTGTTTCAGGACCTCGGAGTCGTGCTCGTGTTCGGGGCGCTCGGGCTCGCGATGGCGCGGCTTGGATGGCCGCGACCGCCGCTCCTCCTCGGGCTCGTCCTGGGACCTCTCGCCGAGAACCGGCTGTTCCTGTCCACGGACAACTACGGCGCGGCCTGGCTCCTCCGGCCCGGGGTGCTGCTCCTGATCGGGATCGCCGTGGTCGGCCTCGTGGTCCCGCTCGTGCGCAGGCGGGGCCGGCGGCGGACGCCGGCCGAGACGGCAAGGGCGGGCGCGCCCCGCCGCCTCCGGCTCGACGAGGGGGCGGCGTTCAGCCTCGCCGTCGTGCTTCTGTTCGCCTGGGCGCTCTGGCAGAGCCGGAGCTTCGGGTGGCGCGCCGGTCTCTTCCCGTGGGCCGTGACCGTGCCGACCCTCTGTCTGGCAATCATGCAGTTTGTACGCGACCTCTCCGGGCGCCCGGAGAATCCGGGTCCCGGCCTGGCCGAGGCCACACCCAGCGTGCCGTCGGCGATGGCCGGGTGGCGCACCGCGGAGATCGCCGCGTGGATCGTCGGGATGTTCGTGGCCATCTGGCTGGTGGGTTTCGCGGGCGCTACCCTCTTGACGACGTTCCTCTACCTCAAGCTCGGCGCGCGTGAACGATGGGTGCCCAGCCTGGCGGTGAGCCTGGGCGGGTTCATCTTCGTGTACGGGCTGTTCGAGCGGGTGCTGGGGGTGCCGTTTCCGCCCGGCGGCCTGCTCACCTGGTTCGGGTACGGCTAGCTGGAGAGGAGACCATCCGGTGTCAGACGCGACAGACTACGACGCCGCCCTGGACGACCTCGTCATCGCCAACAGGATTCTCGCCAATGAAGGCGTGATCGACGCCTTCGGTCACATCAGCATCCGGCACCCGCGGCTGCCGGACCGCTATTTCCTGGCCCGCTCGCGGAGCCCCGAGCTGGTCGAGCGCGGCGACATCATGGAGTTCGACCTCGAGAACCGGCCGATCGATCCCCGGGGGCGGACGATGTACTCGGAGCGGCCCATCCACGGGTCGGCCTACAGAGCGCGGCCCGACGTGATGGCGGTATGCCACAACCACGCACGCTCGCTCATCCCGTTCGGCATCACCGGCACCGCGATCAGACCGGTCTTGCACGTGGCGGGCAGCATCGGCCAAGAAGTGCCGGTCTGGGACGTCCGGGACGAGTTCGGTGACACCGACCTCCTGGTGACTACCACCGCGATGGGCGACTCCCTTGCTCGGACCCTCGGGCCGCACCGCGTATGCCTGATGCGCGGCCACGGCGCCGTGGTGGCCGCGCACGACCTGAAGGCGACGGTGTTCGTCTCGATCTACCTCATGGTCAACGCGGCGCTGGTCAAGGAGGCGCGCGATCTCGGCGAGGTGACCTATCTGACCGAGGGCGAGGTCCGGCTCACCGAGCAGATGAACTTCCGGGCGCGGTCCCAGAACCGCGCGTGGGAGTACTGGGCCCGGCGCGCGGGGTTCACCACCACCGTCAACGATTGACGGCTTCCGACGACCGTCTTCGCCGGGCCGAGCCCGCCGGTCCAGGAGTCAGGCGCTCGCCGGTACGGCCGGCAATACCACGAGCGCGCGCCCCGGGACTCTAGTTGTAGAGAATGTCCTTCAGCTTGGCGAGGAGCGCGGCGTCCAGCACGAAGAGGTCGCCGACCATCTTCTCCAGCTCGTCCCCCGTCACGGGGTCGAGGGTGAGCTTGGCCTTCTCCGCCTCCGCGAGGAACGCCGCGTCCTTCAGCGTCTCATGGAAGGCGCGGCGCAGGAGCTGAACGCGCTCCTTCGGCGTTCCAGGCGGCAGGACGAAGGGGCGGGCGAAGGCGCCGCTGTTCTGGATCCCGACCTGGACGAGCCGGCGCGCTTCGTCCGTCTTGGCCAGATTGATCGCCAGGGGAACGTTCGGCAGGTCCGGGAACGGCTTGCCGGTCATCTGCAGCACCGCGACCACGTCACCCGAGTCGAGTCCGTTGCGCCAGGTCGACCGCATCGACTCCCAGGACCAGCACGCCCCGGCCAGCTCGCCCGAGTCCGCCGCGAGGCGGATCTCCGCGGTGCCCCGGTATCCGGAGACGACCTGGACGGGTAGCCCGAGGACGGTCTTCAGGACTCGGGCGGAGTTGTCGGGCGAAGCGAGAGGCGCCAGGCCGCCCAGCTTGACGGGGGTCTTCGCGGCGATCCACTTCTCCAGGCTCGTGACACCGCTGGTCTTGGTGAGCGAGCACACCACGTCTTCCTTCACCGCCGCGCCGATGAACTCGAACCGCCTGGCGTCGAATTCGACTCCGGCCTGCCCCAAGACCTGACCCAGCATGAGAGATCCGTTGAACTTGCCGATCGTGAGGCCGTCCGGCTTGGCCACCTTGTAGACGTGATTGGCCGCGATGAGGCTCCCGGCCCCAGTCATGTTCTCCACGACGAAGGTCGGGTTGCCCGGAACGTGCTTGCCCATGTGCCGCGCGATCACCCGGGCGTACGTGTCGAAGCCGCCCCCGGGAGCGAGACCCACGATGACCCGCACGGTCTTGCCTTCGAAGAAGGACTGAGCCTCCGCGGGCCGGCCGCCGAGGGAGGCGAGCACGATGAAGGTCGTCGACAGTGCGAGCAGCCAACTGTGCATGTGGCCCTCCCTTGAGGTCGGAATGCTGCCAGGATAACCCAGCCCGGGGCAGGGGAGCCGCCAGGCCGTCGCCCCGACAACGGGGGATCGACGAGCGATTTCGTACGGCCTCGCGTGCGCGGCGTCGCCGCCGTCAGAGCCGGCGGGCGAAGCGGGGGTCGAGCAGGTCGCGAAAGCCGTCCCCTACCAGGTTCACGGCGAGCACGACGACGGCCAGAAACGTGCCGGGGAACAGGATCATCCAGGGGCCGTCATGGGCAATAGGCGTGTCGGCGGGATCCAGGAGAACGACCGTCTCGCCTTTGTAGCCGCCCTCCTTGAGGAGCTGTTTCGCTGTTTCGATGTTCTTCTCGCGGGAGTTGGTGGTCCACGCCCCGATTCCCGCGTCGCTCCCGAGGGGTGTCCCGCACATGAAGATCTGCCAGCAGGACTTCTCGTACTCGGGGTTGCCGATGATGGCGGCGAGGTAATCCTTCTGGTCGCCCACCGCGTAGAGAAGGGCCTGCCGGTTCTTCGGATTGTTGAACGGCGGGTTGAGGTGGTTCGGGCGCAGGACCGCCTGGGTTCCCACGCGATCGATCACCTGTAGCTCGCCGCCTACTGCTCGGCTGCCTTCGGGGGCACCCACCGGCCGGCTCGCACCGCTCCGGATGGGACCAGTCGCCGGGTGCCTTCCAAACGCTCACCCACCGTGTCCTCGAACGTCACCGGTCCCTCCCGGACCGCCAGCAGCGTCACGTCTCCTGCCGCCCCCGGGCGCAGCGTGCCCAGCGCACCGTCGTGCCCGATCACCTGGGCGGGGGCGTCCGTCGTCATGGCCACCACCTCGTCGAGGGAGAGGCCGAGGTGCAAGAACTTCGACATGGTCGTGGCCAGATCGAACACGGGGCCATCGAGATTGTAGACGTGGAGATCGCTGGAGATCGTCCCTGGCCGGAACCCCTGAGCCATGGCTCGCCGCGCGACCTGGAAACTGAACGAGCCCTTCCCGTGTCCCACGTCGAACAGTACCCCGCGGGCCGCTGCCCGGCGAGCCGCCTGGGTCACCGCGCCCCGATCGTCGAGGATCCCCTCCTCGCGCCCGTGGTAGCAGTGAGTGATCACGTCGCCCGGCCGCAGCTCGCTCAGGATCTCCGCCAGGGGGATCGGGGTGTCCCCGACGTGGACCATGATCGGAAGGCTCGCCGCCTCGCCGGTCTCGCGGGCCGTCTTCAGCGCGATCCGGGCGTTGGATCCCACCAGATCACGGGACAACCGGACCTTGATCCCGCGGATCAGATCGCGGTGGGCCTCGATCGTCCGAAGCGCGGCCGCCCGGTCGATGTGGCGAACCTCCTCGAGCTCTCCGACGGCCGGCGACACCATTCCGGTCGCTCCGATGTTGAGGAAGGGGACGATGCGCGTGGCCGCCACGTCGATAACGTAGCGGCGAAACGCGGCGAACGTGTGCGCTCCGGCCGAGCCCGCATCGACCACCGTGGTCGTCCCGGTGCCAAGACAGTGCGGGTCCGGCTCGATCCCGTAGTGGGTGGCACCCCAGAAGACGTGGACGTGAAGGTCGATGAGTCCGGGGAGCACCAGCCGATCACGGGCGTCGACCACTTCCTCGCCCGGTCGGGGCGTGAGCCCGTCGCCCAGCTCGATGATGCGCTCGACGTCAAGCCTCACGTCCCGGCGGGCGTGGACCCCCTGGCCGGGGTCGACGACGGTGCCGCCCCGGATCAGCATGTCTGCCCGCCGGCCCGGCGATCGTGCTCGCGCCCCGCCGGTGTCATCGCGCGCCGATCATAGACGAGCGCCGGATGACCCGCAACCGAAGGGGGAGCGCCGGTCGACATTCTCGCGGAAGAGCTGGCCCAGCGCGCCCGGCTTGACAAGGGTGTGCATCCGGGGCAGGTTCGCGTGGGTGTGAGCCTCTATCAGGCATCGGTGGCCGCATCGACACGTTCCTGCGCTATCCGCGGGAGGCGCTCGAGGCGGAGGCCGGGCCGGGCGGCCACGAGATCCGCACGTGGATCACCGTCGCCGCCGCAGCGGGTGACGCGCGGGGCACGCTGCTGGCCTATCAGCCGGTTCCGGCCTGGTCCACCGGCTGTGCCGTCGCAGCGCTGGAGCCGCGCTAGAGCGGCCACACGGCTGATCGTCCAGCGTCCCGCAGTGACGGGCCAGTCCGCGGTGTCTGCTGATCTCGCGTCCTCCACGGGAAACCTGTGATGGGGCCGTTCGGCGTCGGGCAGGCCGTCAAGCGATTCGGCACCTGGACATGCCGGCGACTCCGGAGCGCGTCTGGCGCGCGATCCAGGACGCGAGGCGGTCGACCTGAGCCGATCGCCGGCACCCACCCTCGTCTTCCGTCACGGTCAAGACAGACCGACCGGCATAGCTTCTGCACGTATGTTCTACTGAGCGGTGGCTGCCGACGCGACGCGGTCACACGAACTCGAGGGGTCGCATTCCTTGACAATGTCGAGCGTGACTACATATCCTGTCGTCACCGTTGGCCTTTTTGATTCGAAGTGGAGGGTCTGGCGTCGATGCGGGGTGAGATGCGGGGTGAACTGAGGAAGGATCCGGCGACCGGGAAGTGGGTACTCGTCCGGCCCCGGGTACGTAACAACGGGGATTCTGACGACGGTGCTTGTCCATTTTGTCCGGGGAACGAGCACCTGACACCTCCCGAGATCGCCTCCTACCGTCCGCTGGCGGAGGGGTCCCACAAGGCCGGCTGGGAGGTGCGGGTCATTCCGGAGCGGGACCCCTACTTCGTCATCGAGGAGGAAATGGTCCGCGAGGGCATCGGGATGTTCGACCGGATCTCGACACGTGGGGCCAGCGAGATCGTGGTGGAGAGCCCGGACCATGGGATGACGCTCCAGAGCGCCGACGAGATCCAGATCGAGCGCGTCTTGTGGATGTACAGGGATCGCGTGAAGGACCTCAAGCGGGACCTGAAGATCCGGAACGTCGTCGTGACGCGCCGGCACGGGAAACCCGGCTCCCGGATCCGGCATCCCTACTCGCGGATCCTTGCGGCGCCGATCGTCTTCGACGACCTTCGGACCGAGTTGACCCAGGCTCGCGAGTACTACGCCTACAAGCGGCGCTGCGTGTTCTGCGACACGATCCGGGAGGAGGCCGCTACCGGGGAGCGGCTGATCCAGATGACGCCCCACTTCGCGGCCTTCGTGCCGTATGCGGCGCGGGTGCCGTTCGAGCTGCGGATCCTGCCACGCCGGCACGCGAGCGCTTTCGAGGCGGTCTCGCCCGACGAGGTGGCAGACCTCGCCCGCCTGCTCAAGAGCCTGTGCGGGCTCCTGGCCAAGGGAATCGGGGATCCTTCTTACGAGATCACGCTCCACACCGCGCCGAATCTCGCCGTCAAGATCGTGCAGGGGGAATGGGACACGATCGAGCGCGACTACCACTGGCACCTCGAGATCCTGGTCGAGCCGGAGCACGCAACTGATGTGTCGGGCATCGCCGTGACCGACATGCTCCCGGAGGAGGCAGCCCGCATCCTTCGGGAGGCGGGTTCGCTGGACCAGCCCCGGGGCTGACCGGCGGCTCCCGTTCGCCCGGGTCCTTGCCGCGGGGCATCACCCGGGGCCTTCGGCGATGGGCACCGGCGGCGATGGGTCGCCGTCTGTGCGGGCGTCCTCCGTCCGCTGATTGACACTATCCTACGTTGATTGCCGTTCCCCGCCAGGAGCCGTCCCCCGTCGCCAAATCGGCAGCGATTCCAGGCTGTTGACGCCTTGACAGGATCCTGGCCGCATGTCATCTTTAACTCCGACCAATTAGGTCGGCGATCAGGAGGGTCGGTGTTAAGGTTCAGCAGGAAGGCTGACTACGGGCTGATGGCGGTTCACTATATCGCGTTCCACCAGCACGGCGGCGTGGTCAATACCAAGCGGATCGCGGAAGACCTCGGGATCCCATCGGAGCTCCTCGCGAAGATCCTTCAGCGCCTCGCCAAGGGGAAGCTGATCGCGAGCGTCAACGGGCCCAAGGGGGGCTACGTCCTCGCCCGGGACCCGAGCCAGATTCGGGTGAGCGAGGTGCTCCAGGCGATCGAGGGTCCCCTCGGTCTGGTGAACTGCTACCGGACGATGAAGTGTCCGCAGCTCGAGCGTTGCAACATCCGGCGTCCGGTGCTGGCGATCCAGAGCGGTATCGAGCGATTCCTGGAGACCATGACCCTAGAGACGATGAATACCCTGAACGAGCCGCCGACCGTCGCAGCGGGGCTCGTCGCAACGCGGCACTGAACGCAGCACTGAGGAGACGGCGCATGGCGGTGAAGTTCCCGATCTTCATGGACAGCAACTCGACGACGCCCGTTGACCCCCGGGTGCTCGAGGCGATGATCCCGTACTTCACCGAGAAGTTCGGGCATCCCGGCAGCCGCAACCACTCCTTCGGCTGGGAGGCGGAAGGAGGCATGGAGCGGGCTCGCGAGCAGCTGGCCCGGCTGATCGGCGCGCGCGACCCCAAGGAGCTGGTCTGGACATCCGGGGGAACCGAGGCCGACAACCTGGCCATCAAGGGCGTCGTGGAGATGTACCGGGAGAAGGGCGACCACATCGTCACGACGGTGACGGAGCAGCGCGCGGTCCTCGATCCCTGCCGGCGACTGGAGAAGCAGGGACTCGCCCGGGTGACCTACCTGCCGGTCGATGCGATGGGCGTGGTCGATCCCGACGCGCTCCGCAAGGCCATCACCGACCGGACCATCCTCGTCTCGATCATGCTCGCTAACAACGAGATCGGGACCATCCAGGCGGTCCAGGAGCTGAGCCGGGTCGCGAAGGAGCGGGGTGTCCTCTTCCACACGGACGCGACCGAAGCCGTGGGCAAGATTCCGGTCGACGTCGAGAAGATGGGCATCGACCTCTTGTCCTGCACCGCGCACAAGCTCTACGGGCCCAAGGGCATTGGCGCCCTGTACGTGCGCCGGCGCAACCCGCGCGTCCGTCTCGCCCCCATGATCGACGGTGGCGGCCACGAGCGCGGCGCCCGCTCCGGGACGGTGCCGGTGGCGCTAGCGGTGGGCTTTGGCCTCGCGGCCGAGATCTGCCGCGAGGTCATGTCCGAGGAGGGGGCGCGGCTGGCCCAGCTCAGGGACCGGCTGCAGGATCGCATCCTCTCGTCCGTGGACGAGTCGTACCTGAACGGCCACCCGGAGCGCCGGCTGCCCCACACCCTCAACATCTCGTTCGCCTACGTCGAGGGTGAATCGATCCTCATGGGACTCAACAAGGAAGTCGCGCTGTCGTCTGGGTCAGCCTGCACGTCGTCCACCCTGGAGCCGTCGTACGTCATCCAGGCGCTCGGCGTGGGAGCCGATCTCGCGCACTCCTCGATCCGGTACGGGCTGCATCGGTTCACCACCGGCGAGGAGGTTGATGTCGTGGCCGATCGGACGATCGACGTCGTGAAGCGGCTCCGCGAGATGTCGCCGCTCTACGAACTGGCGAAGGAAGGCGTGGACATCAAGTCCATCCAGTGGAAGGCTGAGTAAAGGAGACGGCGCCCATGCCCTATAGCGACAAGGTGATCGACCACTACAGCAACCCCCGGAATGTCGGGTCCTTCGGCAAGGACACTCCGGGGCTGGGGACGGGGCTCGTCGGCGCCCCCGAGTGCGGCGACGTGATGAAGCTCCAGATCAAGGTCAACCTGGACACCGGCGTCATCGAGGACGCCAAGTTCAAGACCTTCGGCTGCGGCTCCGCCATCGCCAGCTCGAGCCTTGCCACCGAATGGCTCAAGGGCAAGAGCGTCGACGATGCCCTGAAGATCAAGAACACGGACATCGTGAACGAGCTGAAGCTGCCGCCCGTCAAGATCCATTGCTCGGTCCTGGCCGAGGACGCGATCAAGGCGGCGATCCGCGACTTCCAGGAGAAGTGGGCCGAGCGGCAGGCGGTGACGGCCCAGGGCCAGGAATAGCGGAGCGAGGGGAGGACGGACGACCATGGCGGTCTCGATGACGCCGGTGGCGGTCAACCGGGTCAAGGAGCTCATGAAGGCCCAGAGCCTCGACCACGCGTTCCTCCGTATGGGTGTGCGCGGGGGCGGGTGCTCGGGCATGACCTACGATCTTCAGTTCGACAGCGAGCTCAGGAAGCACGACAAGGAGTTCGAGGTCGATGGGGTGAAGGTCGTCGTGGATGTCAAGAGCTACCTCTACCTGAACGGGACGACGCTGGACTACGTCACCCAGGGTCTGACCGGTGGCTTCACCTTCGTCAACCCCAACGCGAAGTCGAGCTGCGGCTGCGGCACGTCGTTCACGGCCTGAGTCTCTGACGACGGGGGGCGGGGCGAGCGGCATCCCGACCTGACTCGAGGTGGAGCGGGACAGCGATCTGACCGGGCCTCCTCCGAGGCCCGGTCGGTGTTTGGGGGCGAGTGTGGTGGTAGGAGCGGACGAGCGGAACGGATCGAAATGCTGGAGCTGCGGCGCGGTCGCGGCCGACGGGCAGGTCTGTTCCGAGTGCGGCCGGCTCCAGCCATTTCCGGCGGGGAGCGACCACTGGACCGTGCTCGGGCTCGAACGCCGGCTCGCCCTCGATCGGGCCGACCTCGAGCAGCGCTTCCACGGGTTGAATCGGCGCCTCCATCCGGACTACTTCCGCCTGCGGTCTCCGGAGGAGCAGGCCATCAGTCTCGAGGCCTCCGCGGCCGTGAACGCCGCGTACCGCGCGCTCCGGGATCCGGTGACTCGCGTGGACTACCTCCTGGAGCTCGAGGGCATGGCGCTCGGCACGGCGGGGCAGGCGAAGCCGCCGGCCGATCTCTTCGAGGAGATCCTGGAAGTGCAGGAGGCGCGGATGGAGCTCCAGACGGCTGACGCCGACGAGGCGCCCGCGCTCCGCGCCCGCCTGGAAGGGGCGCAGGCGGAGCTCGCGGCTCGGCGCGTCGGCGCGGAGACGGAGCTGACCGCATGTTTCCCGGAATGGGATGCAGGCGACGCCGCGACGCGCCGTCGGGTGCTCGGCCGGATGCGTGACATTCTCGCGACCCGCGCGTATCTGCGGACGGTCCTCCGCGACCTGGGGGTCACGCTCACCGTCCAAATGGATGGAGGACAGACGGACCGATGACGGACCTGACGATCGGCGTGGCCCCGGGAGCCCGGCCCGACCCACCAGGCGTCAAGGAGCTGGTGGTCGGGATCGACCTCGGGACCACGAACAGCCTGGTCGCCTACATGGACCGGGGCGTGCCCCAGGTGATTCGCGACGCGGATGGCCGTGGGCTCGTACCCTCGGTCGTCGCGTTCGGGCCCGCGGGTCCCGTTGTCGGCGATGCGGCGCGGCGGATGCTCGTGCGCCACGCTGAGCGTGCGGTGTACTCCATCAAGCGCTTCATGGGGAAGGGCTTCGAGGACGTCCGTGAGGAGCTACGTTACTTCCCCTTCCACATCACGCCGAGCCAGGAAATCGTCCGTATCCGGATCGGTGACCGCGAGCTCACTCCGCCCGAGGTCTCGGCCCTCATCCTCCGCGACCTCCGGACGCGCGCGGAGCGGCATCTCGGCCGCCCGGTGGAGAAGGCAGTCATCACGGTCCCGGCCTACTTCAACGACGCCCAGCGACAGGCGACGAAGGACGCGGGCCGTATTGCCGGCCTGGACGTGCTCAGGATCGTCAACGAGCCGACAGCGGCGTGCCTCGCGTACGGGCTCCAACGGCGGAAGGAAGGCGTGATCGCGGTCTACGACCTCGGGGGCGGGACGTTCGACGTCTCGATCCTGAAGGTCAAGGACGGCATCTTCGAGGTGCTCGCGACCAACGGTGACACCCACCTGGGCGGGGACGACTTCGACCGCGCCCTGGTCGATCTGGTGGTGGACGAGCTCCGGGCCCGCCACCGCGTCGACGTCGCCGGCGAGGCGGACACGCTCCAGGAGATCCGCCTGGGCATCGAGGCGGCCCGCATCCTCCTGTCCAGCGAGGAGCGGACGGTCTTCACCCTGCCGCTGCCGCAGCACGGCCTCACCTACCGGCGGGAGCTGACTCGGGCCGAGCTGGAGTCGGTCATCGGCCCCATCGTGGCGCGGACCCTAGGTCCCTGCCGGGTCGCCATCGCCGACTCGGGCCTGGCTCTCGAGGGAATCGACGAGGTCGTCCTCGTGGGCGGGGCGACGCGGACGCCCCTCGTGCGGCGGCGGGTGCAGGAGCTGTTCGGGCGGGTGCCCCACTCCGAGCTGAACCCCGACGAGGTGGTGGCCCTCGGAGCAGCCGTTCAGGCTGACATCCTCGCCGGCGGGACGACCCACATGCTCCTCCTCGACGTCACGCCGCTCTCGCTCGGGATCGAGACGCTGGGCGGCGCCGTGAGCGTGCTGATCCCCCGGAACACCACAATCCCGACGTCCGCCCACGAGGGGTTCACCACCTCGGTCGACGGCCAGTCCGTCGTGGACATGCACGTGGTCCAGGGGGAGCGGGACCTGGCGACGGACAACCGGAGCCTCGCGCGATTCGACCTCAGGGGGATCCCGCCCATGGCGGCGGGCTTGCCGCGCATCGAGGTGACCTTCCTGATCGATGCGAACGGCATCCTGAGCGTGACGGCGAAGGAGGTCCGCAGCGGCACCCAGGCCTCCGTCGAGGTCCGCCCGACCTACGGGCTGAGCGACGCCGAAGTCGAGCGGATGATCGACGAGTCGCTCGAGCACGCGGAGGCCGACGTCCGCGCCCGCGGACTGATCGACGCCCGGAACGAGGCCGACACGGTGCTGCGCGCGACCGAGAAGGCGCTGGTCCAGGGGGCGGATTTCCTCGGGGCCGAGGAGGCCGCGCGGATCCGCGAAGCCGTGGCGGCGCTCGCGGGCGCGCGTCACGAAGAGGATGCTGGCGCGATCCGCGAGGCGACGGAACGCGTGAATCGGGAAACCCAGCAACTGGCCGAGAGGCTGATGGATTCTGTGCTCCGGGACACGCTCAAGGAGCGACGGATCGCCGACGTGCCGGCGGGGGAGGCGCGCTGACGATGGCCCGGTACCGGGTCACCTTCAAGCCAGCCGACGTTACCGTGGAGGTCGACGACAAGGACTTCCCGTATGGCGATCACGGGAAGCCCGGATCGCTCCTCGACATTGCACTCCACCACGGGGTCCGGATGGACCACAACTGCGGGGGCAACTGCGCCTGCACCACCTGCCACGTCGTCGTCCGCCAGGGCGAGGAGAACCTCTCGCCCATGGAGCCGGACGAGGAGGATCGCCTCGACACGGCTACGGGTCTGACCCTCCACTCGAGGCTCGGTTGCCAGGCGATCGTGCAGGGTGACGTGGTCGTCGACATCGTGGAGTGACGGGCCGGGGACCATGAGCATCGGCTGGCAGGACACCGAGGACATCGCGCTCGCACTCGTGGAGCGCTATCCGGACACCGATCCCCTCACGGTGAGGTTCACCGACCTCCATCGGTGGGTCACCGAGCTGCCCGGGTTCGCCGACGACCCGAAGGCGTCGACCGAAGGCAAGCTCGAGGCGATCCAGATGGCGTGGCTCGAGGAGTTCCGCGCGAATCCGTGAGGGACGGGAGCGCTACCAGGTCACGATGGAATCGGCCGTGAAGATCAGGTCGAGAAGCTCGCTGGGACCGATCGCATCCGAGCCGGATTGCGGAGGGAGGTCGGGATGCCCGTCGCGCAGGCGGTAGATCCGGCCGGGCAGCGGCTCGGTGAGGCGGACGGCGTCGTGCATCAGCACGACCGAGAGCCGGACGCTCGGGTCCGCTGCCTGGGTGCCGATCACCTCGAGCGCCGTCGAGTTCCCGGGGTCCTTGACCAGGTGCAGGACGTGCGGCACGGCGGTCTAGAAGAGAAGCGCCCGGCGGCTTCCCGCGAGAAGGCCCGCGAGCTCCGCCCGGTCGATCGGCAGCAGCTCGAGGCCGAGCGGATTCCAGCCCCCGTTGGACCGCATGGCGCTTCGCTCGACGTGAAACGCTTGGCCGAGCTTCTTGAGCGTGCCCAGGTGCCTCATGAGATCCTCCCCGTCCACGTAGTCCTCGACGTCCGCGTCGAGCACCTTGGCGCCTGCGCCCAGGAGGACGATCGTGACGGCGTTCTCCCCCGCGAGGATACCGAGCGCGATACGCACGGCCTCGTTCGCGCGGTGCGACGTCTCCGGGTCCACCGACACGGCGACGAGAACGGGGATCTCGGTTTCGGGCATCACGTGACGTCGACGGTCTTGCGGGCCGGGTCAGTTGAGCGCGACGAAGCGCTCGGTGCCATTGATGAGATCGGTGAGGACGACGAGACCGCAGTACGTCGCCTTGTCCGTGATGGGCAGGCGCCGTCGCTGGCAGCCGTAGGCGCATACGAAGAGCTTCGCGCCACGGCGGCCGAGCTCGAGCACGCGCTCGTCGTCGATGTTGCGGACACCGTCGTCGACCATGTAGAGGTAGAGATCCACGCCGCGATCCAGCGCCGCCCGGGCGAGGCCGAGACCGGTCTCGAGGTTGGGGTGCCGCGGGTCGGTGGAGAGGAGCATCCCGAGCTTGCGGCCGCGCAGATCCTGGCTCGCGACCTCGCCGCTCATTGCGCGCTAACGCTAGCATCCGGTCGGTACGCTGTCAACGCGCCGAGCCCTCCGCGGGCGCTTGCGCGGCAGCGGGCCAGCCGCGTCACGAGGTGAGGAACGTCATGCGACGCGTCTATCTCGATCACAACGCCTCGACCCCCGTCCACCCCGACGTCCTGACGGCGATGCTGCCCTACTTCTCGCAGCGCTTCGGCAATGCCTCGAGCATCCACAGCTTCGGGCGGGAGGCTCGTGACGGCATCGACGCCGCGCGCGAGAGCATCGCAGGCTTCCTCGGGGTCACGCCGGAGGAGATCGTGTTCACGTCCGGCGGCACCGAATCAGACAACCTGGCGGTCAAGGGTGTTGCGGGCGCCCGTCCGGGGGGCCACATCGTCACGACCGTGGTCGAGCATCATGCCCTCTTGCGTACCTGTCAGGCGCTGGAGCAGGTCGGCCACGCCGTGACGTACCTGCCCGTCGACGGCGAGGGTCTGGTGGATCCGGACGACGTGCGGCGCGCGCTCCGTCCGGACACGATCCTGATCTCGATCCAGACGGCGAACAGCGAGACTGGAACGCTGATGCCGATCGAGGCGATCGGGCGAATCGCGGCGGAGCGAAGCATCCCGCTCCACTCCGACGGGGTCCAGACGTTTGGGAAGCTGCCCCTGTTTCCACGGGAATCCGGGATCACCCTCATGTCGATGTCGGCGCACAAGATCTACGGGCCGAAGGGCATCGGCGCGCTCTACATCGGCAAGGGCACCCGCATGGTGTCCGTCCAGCACGGCGGCGACCACGAGCGGCGGCGGCGGGCCGGGACCGAGCACGTGCCCGGCATCGTGGGGTTTGGCAAGGCGGTCGAGCTCCGGGCGCGCTACATGGCCGAGGAGGCTCTCCGCGTGACCGACCTGCGCGATCGGCTGTGGGACGGGGTGCGGCAAGCCGTGCCGGACGTGCGGCTCAACGGTCATCCTACGCGTCGCCTACCTGGCACACTGAACATGAGCTTCCGCGGCCTCGAGGCGGAGTCGCTCATCCTGGGGCTCGACCTCAAGGGCATCGGGGTCTCCGCGGGCTCGGCGTGCACCTCCGGGAGCCTCGAGCCCTCGTACGTGATCACCGCCATGGGCATCCCCGTCGACTGGGCGCTCGGCGCCGTCAGGACCTCGCTTGGGGCGGGCACGACGGCCGAGGAGATCGACTACGTCCTCGACGTCCTGCCGGCTCTTGTTCAGCGGATCCGGGCCATGTCGCCCGCCGGGGCGGCCTGACGGAGAGAGACGGTGTAGCCGGCCGTCCACGGTACGATGTACAGCGAGACGCTCCTGGACCACTTCCGCGCGCCCCGGAACGTCGGGATGATGCGGAGCCCGGATGCGGTGGGAGAGAGCGAGGATCCGAGCTGCGGAGACCTGGCGCGCTTCTACCTTCGCATCGAGGGTGACCGGATCCGGGAAGCGCGGTTCCAGACCTACGGCTGCGGTCCGTCGATCGCGGCCTCGAGCATCGCGACCGAGCTGGTGCGCGATCGGCCCATCGAGGCGCTGGGCGAGCTGACACCCGAGGCCGTCGAATCGGCGCTCGGGGGGCTGCCGGAGGATCGGCGTCACGCGGCTACCATGGTCGTGGACGCGCTCAGGAGCGCCCTCCGGCACTACCGGACGGGCGGGCTCCGGGAGGCGAAGCATGTTTGACGCGATTCGGCGAGATGTGACGGCGGCGATGGAGCGCGACCCAGCGGCGCGGAGCCGGCTGGAAGTGGTGCTCTGCTACCCCGGCGTCCACGCGCTTGCCCTTCACCGGCTGGCGCACCGGCTGTGGGGCGTGGGATGGGTAGTGCCGGCGCGGCTTGTGTCGCACGCTTCGAGGTTCCTGACGGGTATCGAGATCCACCCGGGCGCGCGCATCGGCGCGGGAGTCTTCATCGACCACGGCATGGGGGTCGTGATCGGCGAGACCGCGGAGGTCGGCGACGACGTGACCCTCTACCAGGGTGTGACGCTCGGCGGCACCAGCCTCAAGCGCGAGAAGCGGCATCCCACGCTCGAGCGAGACGTCGTGGTGGGCACCGGCGCCGCCGTGATGGGCGCACTCCGGGTGGGGGAGGGGGCCCGAATCGGCGCGGGATCGGTGGTGGTGGCCGATGTTCCCCCGAACTCCGTCGTGGTCGGCGTCCCGGGCAAGGTGATCTATCGCGACGGCAAGCGCGTCGCCCCGCGCATCGATCTGGAGCACGCCGACTTGCCCGACCCGCTCACCAACGCGATCGAACAGATGCTCGACCGCATCCACGCGCTCGAGGCGGAGGTCCAGGGGCTCCGCCGCGCGCTGGACCAGCCGGTGGAGCCCGAGGCGCGCTCGTGATCCGGGCAATCCCACGACCTGCCGCGAAGGTGTCGTCCGCGAGGTTTCTGTCGCTGTGGCGGGGGCTTCGGGCGCGCCGTCCCGCCGGTCACTGACCACCGGCCGCGCGGGGGCCGGGCGCGAGGCGCGCGCCTCGCGGGTGATCCTCCACGTCGACATGGACGCCTTCTACGCGTCCGTGGAGCAGCGCGACCGGCCCGAGGTTCGCGGGCGGCCGGTCGTGGTGGGCGCCGACCCCCGCGGACGGGGCGTGGTCTCCGCGGCGTCCTACGAGGCGCGCCGGTTCGGGATCCACTCGGCGATGCCCATCGGGCGCGCCTACCGCCTGTGCCCGACGGCTGCCTTCCTGCCGGTGGACATGGACAAGTACGCGCGGGAGTCCGAGCGGATCATGGCGATCCTCGGGGACTTCACCCCTCTGGTCGAGCCCCTGTCCCTGGACGAGGCATTCCTGGACGTCACCGGCTCGCGAGCACTCCACGGCACCGGCGTGGAGATCGCGCGCCGGATCAAGGCGCGGATCCGGGACGAAGTGGGACTGACCGCGTCGGCGGGCGTCGCCCCGAACAAGTTCGTCGCGAAGATCGCCTCCGACCTGGAGAAGCCGGACGGCTTGGTCGTGGTTGAGCCGGGCCAGGAGGCGGCCTTCCTGCGCGATCTGCCGCTGCGCCGGCTCTGGGGCGTGGGCCCGGCGGCGGAGCAGGAGCTTGCCGCCCTCGGAGTTCGCACGATCGGGGATCTGGTCCGCCTGGGTCGGGGGCGGCTCGAGGCCCGGCTGGGCGCCTCCGGCGCGCACCTCTTCGAGCTGGCCCAGGGGATCGACGAGCGCCCCGTGGTCCCGTGGCACGATCCGAAGTCCGTCGGTGCGGAGGAGACGTTCGGGCGCGACACGCGGGACGTCGGACTCCTCCGGGCGACTCTCCTGGCCCAGGCGGACCGGGTGGCGGCCGAGCTGCGCGCGGCCGGGCTTCGCGGTCGCACCGTCACGCTCAAGCTCCGGTTCGCGGACTTCCACACGCTCACCCGTCGGGGGACCGGGGAGGCACCCACCTCGGACGGCGGGGAGATCTTCCGGCGGGTCTGGGCTGCGTTTTCCAAGGTTCCTCGACCCCAGGCCATCCGGCTGATCGGCCTGTCCGTGTCGGGCTTCGCGAGCGCCGCCGACCCGCAGCAGCTCCCCCTGCTCGGCCAGCCGGACCGCACGGATCGGCTGGGTCGCGTCACCGACGAGGTCCGCACGCGCTTCGGGCCGCAGGCCCTCGTCCGGGGCACCCTTCTCGAGGCGGCGCGGCGGCGAGCCCGGTCACGAGAGAGCCGGTGACGGGCGAGGACGTCCTGTCCTGGCCGACCTAGGCGCCACCGGGCCCGTGGGGTAGAATCCCCGGCATGGAGCGGCCGATCGCCTACGACAAGCTGGCGCGGGAGGACCGATTCGTCCGGATGCGCGCGCGCAGGGTCGGGGAGATCCGGGCCGAGCAGGGTCTGCCACGCATGCCGGATCTGTCGTCGGTGGAGTCGATCCGGGAGCGCATCCACGGGATCCTCGTCGGCGAGCTCCAGGCGATGGAGGGCGCGGGCCGCACGGTCTACGACTTTCCCGATGCGCCGTGGGAGTTCACGATGGACATGGCGCGCCAGACCTGGGACGAGTCGCGCCACGTCGAGGTGTTCAGCCGCTTGCTGGAGCACCTGGGCGGCTACATCGGCGAGTTCCCCGAGACGACGATTCTCTGGCGGTGCGCCTGCGCGGAGGACGCCGCGGCGCGCGTGGCGGGCGTCAACCGGGGGCTCGAGGGGCTCGCCTGTGACGTGTTCGTCCAGCTGGTCGAGATCGCCCGCCGCCTGCCGGATCCGACGATCGCCCAGTCGGTGGACTACGTGCTGGCCGACGAGATCACCCACGTGCGGATGGGCTCCTACTGGCTGAACAAGCTGACCGAGGGCGATCCGGAGCGCCGTCGGCGGGCTGTCGAGTTCCAGGAGTCAATCGACGACCGGTTCAACCTCGGCGGCATGCGCCGGGAGGGACCGGCCGACCAGGTGCCGATCGCGATCGCGACCGAGTACCGGAGGCTCGCCGGCTTCACCGACGAGGAGATCGATCGGCTCGTCAAGAGCACGCAACGCAGTCCCGTCTACTAGCCCGTGACCGGGGTCACGCCCTCGCCCGCGGACCAGCCCGGCCGGGAGCTGGCCGGCCACCTGGGCGTCGAAGCCACTGCCCGCCGCGTCCGCCGCTACCGCTACGCCGAAGAGCGGATGATGCGCGTGATGGCCGGCTGGATCGCCCTCACGCCAGAGGTTCCCGCGAAGCTGCTGTTCGGCCGCCAGGTGTGGGACTGTGCCCAGCACGCGGACCAGTGGGGGAAACGGCTGCCCGAGCTGCGAGCTCCGGCGCAGGTGTCCGAGCCGCCGGGTCCTGAGTTCGTGCGCTTCCTGGACGCGCTCGAGGGACCCGAGGCTTGGGCGGAGACGATCGAGCGGCTGACCGGGGTGTATCGGGTCCTGAAGCCGCACCTGGTCGCCGTCTACGCCGCCCACCTCGACCGGGTCAACCCCGTGTACGAGCCTCCCACGCGACGGATCCTGGAGCGGTGCCTCGCCGACGAGCGTCGCCATATGAGTGACGGAGAGGCCGTGCTGGATGCGCTCGCACAGACACCAGGCGCGCGCGCGCGGATCGCGGCCTGGGAGCGCGAGCTGCGCGACAAGCTGGACGCCTCCGGCGGGGTGACTGGGAGCCTGGCGTGAGCGAGAGCCGGCTGGGCGAGGGAACCGGGCCGGAGCAGGCGGCCCGGAGCCACGCCGAGCATGTCGTCCGCCGTGACCTGCAGGCACGCGAGGACCTCGCCCCCGGAGCTGATGTCACGCCGCCGCATCTCGTCGAGTGGCTGCTGGGGCACCCGTTCAAGGGGTTCGAGCTGGTTGCTCACGCCCGGATCGGAGCCCACCACATCTTCAAGACCAAGTTTGTGGGGCCGACGACCCTGGTAGTGCAGGCCCGATGGGCCGCCGGGGCCGGCGGGCGTTGGCGCATCCGCGAGGCGGAGGTCACCCGGGTGGAGGGCGAGCCCGCCGGCGCGCCAAGGCCCGCGTCCCGGCCCGGGGAGGTCTGATCCTGTTCGGCACCGTGCTGGTGGCCAATCGTGGCGAGATCGCGCTCCGGATCATCCGGGCCTGCCGAAAGCTCGGGATCCGTCCGGTCGCGGTGTACTCGGAGGCGGACGCCCGTGCGCCCCACGTCCGGGCGGCCGACCAGGCGTTCCCGATCGGCCCGGCGCCCGCACGCGAGAGCTACCTCTCGATCGAGCGCGTGGTGGGGGCGGCTCGGGACGCTGGGGCGGACGCCGTCCATCCGGGGTACGGATTCCTGTCGGAGAACTGGCGGTTCGCCGAGGCCTGCCTGAAAGTCGGCCTCACCTTCGTGGGTCCGCCTCCCGACGTGCTCAGGATGATGGGCCAGAAGACGGAGGCGCGTCGCCTCGTCGCCCGGGCGGGCGTTGCGGTACTGCCCGGATCGGACGGTCCTGTCGCGAGCGCGGGGGCGGCCCGCGAGATCGCCGATGCGATCGGCTATCCGGTCATGCTGAAGGCCGCCGCCGGCGGAGGCGGGATCGGTATGGCGCTCGTTCCCGGCCCGGAACGGCTCGACGCGGCGTTCGCCGCCGCAGAGCGGCGCGCCGGGTCCGCCTTCGGGGACGCGGCAGTCTACGTCGAGCGGGCCGTCGAGCGGCCCCGGCACGTCGAGGTCCAGGTGCTCGGTGACGAGCACGGCGCACTGATCCACCTCTTCGAGCGTGACTGCTCGATCCAGCGGCGGCACCAGAAGCTCATCGAGGAGTCGCCTGCGCCCCGGCTCGACGCCGGCCTCCGGGCGCGGGTTCACGTGGCGGGCGTGCGCGTGGCGGCCGCGGCCGGGTACCGGAACGCCGGGACCGTCGAGTTTCTGGTCGAGGGGGACCACTTCTACTTTCTCGAGATGAACACCCGGCTCCAGGTGGAGCATCCCGTGACGGAGGAGGTCGTCGGGCGGGATCTCGTCGAGGCCCAGTTCCGGATCGCCGCGGGGGATCGCCTAGGCTGGGCTCAGGAGGACATCCAGGTGCGGGGTGCGGCCGTCGAGTGTCGGATCTATGCCGAGGACCCGGACCGAGGCTTCCTGCCATCCCCGGGAACCGTCACGGCGCTCGAGCTCCCCGAAGGGCCCGGGCTTCGCCACGAATGCGGAGTGGAGCCGGGGAGCGTGGTCACGGTCCACTACGAT
Source organism: uncultured Candidatus Rokubacteria bacterium (assembly GCA_963805625.1). Lineage (GTDB taxonomy): Bacteria > Methylomirabilota > Methylomirabilia > Rokubacteriales > DASRDR01 > DASRDR01. The sequence continues at coordinate 269,149 of CAWDVE010000013.1, read as the reverse complement.
CCGCTGCTCGCGAAGATCATCGGGGCAGGCCGGGATCGGGACGACGCGCTGGACCGGATGACGGATGCCCTCGAGCGTTACCGGGTCGAAGGGGTCAAGACCACCCTTCCCCTCCATCGGCGGATCCTGTCCAATCCGGCGTTCCGGGCGGGCGCGGTGCACACGCGGTTTCTCGAGGGAGGGCTTTAGGACGATGGCAGAGGACGTGTGCGCCCACATCACGGGCGTGGTGTTTCAGATCGTCGCCGGCGCGGGCAGCACGGTCGCGGCCGGCGACCCGATCCTGATCCTGGAATCGATGAAGATGGAGATACCCGTCGAGGCACCGCGCGCAGGCGTCGTGGAGGAGCTTCGAGTGAGCGAGGGCCAGACGGTCCAGGAGGGGGAGGTCGTCGCGACACTGGGCTGAGAATGAACCGGCCGGCCAGTCCGAGGACTGGCCGGCCGGTGGTACGGTCCGGGCGAGGGCCAGGCCCCCGTCTAGTTCTCGACGAAGCTCCGGAGGCCTCGGGCACGAAGGGGCGACCGCAGCTTGCGGAGCGCCTTGGCCTCGATCTGGCGGATGCGTTCGCGAGTCACGTCGAAGCGCTGACCCACCTCTTCGAGGGTGTGCTCGCCTTCCTCGCCGATTCCGAAGCGCAGGCGGAGGATCTGCGCCTCCTTCTCGGAGAGACCCGACAGGGCTCGCTCGACCTGCGCCGTGAGGTCGTCCGACAGGAGCGACTCCACCGGCGACGGCGTGCGCTTGTCCTCCAGGAAGTCCCCGAGGTCGGAGTCCTCGCCGATCGGCGTCTCGAGCGAGAGCGGCTTCTTGCACGACTCCAGGATCAGCCGCACCTTGCGGAGCGGCAGCTCGCACCGCTTCGCCAGCTCCTCGGGGGTCGGCTCTCGACCCAGCTCCTGATAGAGGCCGCGGTTCACCCGCGCGAGACGGTTCAGCGTCTCGATCATGTGCACCGGGATCCGGATCGTTCGCGCGTGATCCGCGATCGCCCGCGTGATCGCCTGGCGGATCCACCAGGTCGCGTAGGTCGAGAACTTGAAGCCCCGGCGATACTTGAACCGATCCACCGCCTTCATGAGGCCGATGTTGCCCTCCTGGATGAGGTCCAGGAGCGGCATGTCGTGGTTCAGGTAGCGCTTGGCGATCGAGACCACGAGCCGCAGGTTCGCCTCCATCAGGGCCTTCTTGGCGTGGCGCACCTCGAACTCGCCCGCGTCGAGGTCTCGCGTGACCCCGACCGCGCGCTTCGCGGGCAGCCCTACCTCGGCCTCGATCACCCGGGCGCGTTTGCGAAGCTCGCTCTTCGTCGCCTTGTCCGCCGTGGCCTCGATCTGCTTCTGGAGGCCGGCCAGCTCCTGGCCGAGCGTCCGCAGGCGTCCGACCCAGCGGTCGACGACGATCGGTCTCAGCGGGAGGTCGCCCAGTAGGCGCACCCGATCCTGATGGTTCTGGGCGATCCACTCCTGGATCGCCTTGATCGTCGAGTCCTTTCGGGCGCGATTCCGGGACGCCTCGAGCTCTCCGAGCTCCCGGTCCAGGCGGCGGATCTGCGTGAAGACGTTCTGGACCCGCCGCAGCTCGCTTTCGGTGAGCTCTGTTCCGTCGAGCGCCTCCAGGTACTGATCGGACTCGACCTCGTGCTTCCGCAGCCGCTCGGCCAAGTCCATGAGCTGTCCCCGGACCATCGGGACGGCCATGATCGCTCGGCGGACCCGCTCCTGACCCTTCTCGATCTGCTGCCCGAGCCGCACCTCCTGCTCGGAGTTCAGGAGATGGATGCGGCCGATCTCACGGAGATAGAGGCGGACGGGATCCTCGGGGCTGGCACTCTCCTCGGCCGGCTCCTCGTCCTCCTCGGTGCCCCGGTCGTACTCCTCCGGCGAAGCCGCCAAGTTCTCTTCCGTCTCGCCCGTGGCGGGCAGGTCGAGTCCGTGGAGAATCTCCTCCACCCTGTCCGCGGGGACGAGCTCCCCCGGAGGCTGCTTCAGCCCCTCCTCGGGCTTGGCCTGTCTCATTCTGGACACGGCCACCGAGGAGTTGCGGTCATGTGCAGTAGCACGCTCGAGCATCGCTCACCTTCCTCTGGTCCCTGTACGGACTGGTTCCCCTCGTGTGCTCACTATGAGACGGATGAGGTGCCCGGAAAGTTTCCACGGAGCCATCTTTTTCGAGGCTTCGCATCTTCGTTTATGTGACGGTCCGGAACCCTGTATGGATTCAACCGAATATTCTGACTGGCCCGCGAGAAGACCTCGGAGCCCGGTAAGTCTGAAGCCCGGTCAGACCGTCCAAGTGCAAACATCCAGCCGGTTTCTGCGGCCCCCCGGCCCTGGACAAGGGGTGTGCTACCATGCCGGCGCGACCCCATGCGCGCAGAGATCGTCAGCGTCGGCTCGGAACTCCTCCTGGGTCAGATCGTCGACACCAACGCCGCGTTCATCGCTCGCCAGCTGGCCGCCCTCGGGCTCGACCTCTTTCAGAAGACCACCGTCGGTGACAACCTCGGCCGGGTGGCTGCCGCCCTGGAGACAGCCCTCGGGCGAGCCGACGTCGTGATCACCACCGGGGGACTGGGGCCGACCGAGGACGACATCACCCGGGAGGCGGTCGCGCGGGCCACCGGCCGGGATCTGGAGTTCCACCCCGAGCTTCTGGGCCAGATCGAGGCCTTCTTCCAGGTCCGGGGCCTGCCACTGTCGCCCTCGAACCGGAAGCAGGCCTACATCCCTCGCGGGGCCATCCCGCTGCCGAATCCGGTGGGTACCGCTCCCTGTTTCATCCTCGAGGAGGGGGAGCGCACTCTCATCGTTCTTCCGGGGGTGCCCCGCGAGATGGAGTACCTGTTGCGCACCGGCGCCCTCCCGCACGTCCGAGCCCGCTACGGGCTCCAGGCGGCGATCGTGTCGCGGCTGGTGCGTGTGGCGGGGCTCGGCGAGAGCCGAGTGGGTGAGCTCCTGGCGGACCTCATGACCAAGGGCGCGAATCCCACGGTCGGGACCATGGCCCATCCGGGCCAGGTCGACGTCCGCATCGCGGCCAAGGGATCGGACGAAGCGGCGGCGCGCGCCTTGATTGCGCCGGTAGAGGCCGAGATCTGCGCTCGGCTCGGAGATACCGTGTTCGGCACCGACGGGGAGAGCCTGGAGGGCGCCGTCGCGACCCGGCTTGCCGACCAGGGCCGGACGCTCGGGCTGGTCGAGGTTGGAACGGGCGGCCTCGTGTCGGAGCGGCTCACGAGCGTGTCTGGGATGGCAAGCCGGCTCGAGACCCTGGTGACCACCCTGGAGGGGGCCCGACGACGGCTCGGCGTGCCATCGGAGTCAGCCGCTGACCTGGCCCGCGCGGTCCGGCTCTGGGCAGGGACCGACGTCGGCGCGGCGCTCGTGATGGCGAATGCCGAGGGAGAGGGACCGAACCCCGTCTATCCCACCCGAATCGGGGTGGCGACGGTCGAGCGCGTCAGCGAAGCGCAGCACCGTCCCGGCGGCGATCTCCATCAGGTGCGTCTCCGCGCGCTCGTCCTGACGCTCGACGGTCTTCGTCGAGCGCTGGCCGGGCCGGCCTGAGCCAGCCCTCGCGTCGCGTGGCCGGCTCCGTCACCGTCGAGGAGGCCATTGGGCGCCTGCGTCCGGGCATGCGTGTCCTGGTTCCACCCGGCTGCGGGGAGCCGACGCCGCTGATCGACGAGATCTTGCGTCAAGCGGAGCGCCTCCGGCCGCTGACGCTCATGGGCGGTCTCCACCTGGGCGGGCATCCGTTCTGCGCCCCGGAGCACCATGGGCGCCTCCGCTGGGTGACCTTCCACGCGATGCCCGCCCTCCGCGACGCTCTTGCACGGGACCAGGCGGAGTTCGTCCCACTCCGCTACTTCGACGCCCCGTGGGCGTTCGGGCCGTCGGGGCCCTGGGCGGCCGACGCGGTCCTGTTGCAGACGGCGCCGCCCGACGGCGCGGGCCGGCTCTCCCTCGGCGTGTCGACGAGCTACCTGCTGCCGGTGGCGCGCACGGCGCCGTTCGTGATCGCCGAGGTCAACCAGCGGATGCCGAGGACCCTGGGGGACAGCACGATCGCCCTCGACCGGGTCGGAGCCTGGGTCGAGACCGACCGTCCGCTGGTCCCATACGCATCGCCCTCGATTGGGGAGGTGGAGCGGCGGATCGCCGCCCACGTTTCCGAGATCGTGCCCGACGGCGCGACCATCCAGGTGGGCATCGGCGCGACGCCCGAGGCGATCGTCTCGGGGCTGGGCGGCCACCGGGACCTCGGCGTCCATTCGGCGCTGTTCGACGCCATGCTGCCGCTCCTGGAGCGCGGCGTCATCACCGGGGCGCGGAATCGCCGCCATCCGGGGTGTCTCGACCTCGGCGAGATCATGGGCACCGAACCGCTGTTCCGCTGGGTCCACGAGAACCCTCGCGTGTACATGGAGCCCTCGACGACGATCCACGATCCGCGGGCGGTGGCCGCCCTCGAGCGATTCGTCTCGATCAACTCGGCGATCGAGCTCGATCTGACGGGGCAGGTGAATGCAGAGGCGCTCGGCGCACGCCAGGTGGCGGGGATCGGGGGCCAGTTCGACTTCGTGGCGGGAGCGGCCCTCGGCGGGAACCGGTCGGTGATCGCGCTGCCGTCAACCGGACGGCGCGGGGAGGTCTCGCGGATCGTGACCCAACTCGCGGCCGGGACGCCGGTCACGACGCCGCGCCACCTCGTCGACTGCGTCGTGACCGAGTTCGGACGCGCCGAGCTGCGGGGCCTGAGCGTCGGCCAGCGCGCCCGCGAACTCACCCGCATCGCTCACCCTCGATTCCGCGAGGGTCTCGAGCGTGAGTGGCAGGCTGGCCGTTAGGCCTTCTGATGCGCTCGGATGCCGGCGAAGACCTCCTCGTTCGTGGGGAAGCGGTAGGTCTCGTCCTTCGAGTAGATACGCTTGCCGTCGAGCGTCACGTCGAACACCCCGGCGTGTCCGCCCTGGAGGCTAGCGGTGACTCCGAATTCCTTCTTGATGGCGGCCTGCAAACTGGAGGCCTGTGGGTAGTAGTCTCATTCGGTGCAGTAGGTGATCTGGATGTTCATCCTTGTTTCTCCTTTCCGGCCCGTCGTCCGGTCCCGAGCCGTCTCGATGATATCAGACGCCGCTGCTCGGGCGTCAATCGGGGTGGCGCGAGACGCCAGGAGCATGGGTGGCCGGGTGCCCCAGCCGTCTCCGGGCCGAGATCATGGGAGGACGACGCAACGGAGCGATGCTGGGTGCGCGGAGGGTCCAGGCCGCGCCACCCGCACTGTATGCCGTTCAATGTCCTGTCGCTCGCCCAGCAGGGGGAGGTGTCGTGGCCACCGTCTGCGTGATCGGAAGCTCCAACCTCGACTTCACGGTAACCGTCCCGCGGCTCCCGGGTGTCGGGGAGACGGTGTCGGGCGGCACCCTGGTTACGTCGCCCGGAGGGAAGGGCGCGAACCAGGCGGTGGCGGCCCGCCGCCTCGGGGTTGACGTGGCGTTCGTCACCCTGCTCGGATCCGATCCGATGGGAGACCGCCTCGCATCGGCCCTGGCGGAGGCTCGCCTTCCGCCCGGACCGATCGGGCGCACGACCGAGGCGCCCACGGGCGTCGCGCTCATCGCGGTCGACCCGGAGGGGCGCAACCAGATCGCGGTCGCGCCGGGGGCGAACCACCTGCTCACGCCCGATCGGGCCCGAAGCCACGTGGATCTCCTCCGGAGCGCCGACGTCGTGCTTCTGCAGCTCGAGACGCCGATCGACACGGTGCGCTGGGCGCTCGGCGAGGCGCGGCGTCTCGGGAAGCGGACGATGCTCAATCCCGCGCCGGCACGCGTTCTTCCGCTTCCTGCCGATCTGCTGGCGCTGGTAGACTACCTCACGCCCAACGAGATCGAGGCCGGGCTGCTCACGGATCGCGAGGTCCGGAGCCCGGCCGACGCGGAGGCCGCGGGTCGCGCGCTCGTCGCCCGCGGAGTGTCCACCGTGGTCGTGACGCTCGGCGAGGCGGGAGCGATCGCCGTCGGGGCGGGCGGAACCGTCCGGGTGCCGGCCTTCCCGGTCGAGGCGATCGACACGGTGGGCGCCGGCGACGCCTTCAGCGGCGCGCTCGCGGCCTCCCTGGCCGCCGGGGCGCCCATCGAGGACGCGCTCCTCGTCGCCAGCGCGACGGGAGGCCTGACGTGCACGCGCCGGGGCGCGGTGGATGCCATGCCCACGCGCGAGGAGGTCGTCGCGCTGATGAGGCGGCACGACCGAGGGTCGAAGACGGCCTGGCTCCGGGAGTGGAGCCGATGACGACGCGGGGCGCCGGTCGCGTGCACTACGCGTGGGTCATCATCGGAGGCACCGCGCTCGCGCTCCTGGCCGCCTCCTGGGTGCGAAGCGCCTTCGGCGTCTTCATCAAGCCGATGGAGACGAAGTTCGGCTGGGACCGGACCGCGCTCTCCCTCGTGGCCTCGCTGTCGTTTCTCTTCAACGGGGCCAGGGGGCCGATCGTCGGTCGGCTCGCCGATCGGTGGGGCCCTCGCGTGGTCCTGGCGTGCTTCGGCATTCTCCTCGGCGTCGGCTCGCTGGGCGCGGCGCTGGTCGCGTTCGCCGCCACGCTGATGGTTCTGGTGATTCGCGAGCGTCCGGTCTCTCGGCGGCCGCCCGCGATGGTCGTCGCGGTCTCGGCGCCCGGCGTCTGACCGGGGTAGAGGAGGGCTCGGATGGTCCCGGAGACGCGAACGATCCTGACCGCGTGCGCCGACGGCGTGGCCACGCTCACGTTGAACCGGCCGGAGGTCCGCAACGCGCTCGACATGACGATGCGCCGGGACCTCGAGGCCGCACTCGCGCAGCTCGATCAAGACGCCGGCGTTCGAGTGCTGCTGGTTCGCGGCGCCGGCGACCACTTCTGCGCGGGCGGTGACGTCAAGTTCATGCGCGACAATCCGATGACGGCCGCGGAAGGCCAGTCCCGGGTCGAGGCCATCAACCGTGTGATCCTGGCTCTGGGGCGGTTCCGGACCCCGACGATCGCCATGGTCGATGGGGCGGCGGCGGGAGCCGGCTGTAACCTCGCGCTGGCATGCGACCTCGTGGTGGCGTCCGACCGGGCGCGCTTCGGGGAAGTGTTCGCCCGGATCGGCCTGATCCCGGACGCCGGGGGGACCTACTTCCTTCCGCGCCGGGTCGGCCTCGCGCGAGCCAAGGAGCTGGTCTTCACCGCCGACATCATCGACGCGCGGGAGGCGGAGCGAATCGGGCTGATCAACCGGGTCGTGCCCGCGGGCAACCTCGAGTCGGAGACCTACGCGCTGGCGCGGCGGATTGCGGACGGCCCACCCCAGGTGCTGGCCGCGGCGAAGGCGCTCCTCGACCGCGCCCCGGGCCTCGACCTCGAGTCGGCGCTCCACTGGGAGGCGCTCACGCAGGGGTCAATGATCGCGAGCGCCGACCATCGAGAAGGGGTCCGCGCCTTCTTCGAGAAGCGGCCGCCGCGGTTCACGGGCGGGTAGGACGACCAGACGCAAGCTCCCGCCGCGGAAGAGATTCCCAATCCTTGACAGCTTTCGAGAGGGGGTAGTAGGCTGGCGGCGCCTGTAACCTTCCGATCGCGAAAGGTAGCCATGCGCAAGGCGAAGATCATCGGGACGGGTATGGCGCTGCCCGACTGCGTGGTGGACAACCACCTGCTCGCGCGCTGCTTTACCACCTCCGACGAGTGGATCACCCAGCGCACCGGGATCAAGGAACGCCGCGTGCTGCCGAGCACGTTCCGATTCCTGCAGAGACTCGCCGAGGCGCCCGACAAGGCCGCGTACGTTCGCGAGGTCTACGATCACGGTGTCGACGGGAAGATCGACGCGGACCTCACGCCCGCCGACCTCGGCCGCGAGGCGGCCGAGATGGCCCTCAAGAACGCCGGGCTCCAGATCGACGACATCGACTTCATCATCGTCACCACGACCATCCCCGAGTACGCGTACCCGCACACCGGCGCCGTCATGTCGGCGAAGTTCGGCCTCTCATCGACGCCGGTGCTGAACCTCCAGCAAGGATGCTCCGGATTCGTGTACGCGCTGGCGGTGGCCGACGCGTTCATCCGAATCGGCAGCTACTGGAAGGTGCTCGTGGTCGGCGCCGAGGGGCTGTCGACGATGCTCGAGTACTCGGATCGGGGCCGCGACATGGCCGTGCTCTTCGCGGACGGTGCCGGGGCCGTCGTGCTCCAATCCGTCGACGCCAGCTCGCGGAGCGGGTTCATCTCGCACCACCTCCACCAGGACGGCACGATCCTCGACAAGCTCTTCGGCGAGATCTACGGCTCGTCGACCTACCCGATCGTGTCGAAGAAGAAGATCGACGACGGGCGGGCGAGGCCCTCGATGAACGGGCGAGCCGTGTTCACCCACGCCGTGCGGCGCTTCAAGGAGGTCTTGCGGGAGGCGCTGGAAGCCAACGACCTGACGCCGGAGGACATCGACTTCTTCCTGTTCCACCAGGCAAACCAGCGGATCCTCGACGCGATCGCCGAGCACGCCAAGATCCCGGAGCACAAGCTGTTCAACAACGTGCACAAGTACGGGAACACGTCGGCGGCCTCGGTGCCGATCTGCATCCACGAGGCCTTCACCGCGGGGCGGATCCGGGAGGGCGACCTAGTCCTCACCGCCGCCTTCGGGGCAGGCTTCGCCTGGGGGGCCTCGCTCTTCCGCTGGTAGTCCGGCGCCGCCTGGCGGCGGCGTCCACTCGGAGCCGGTCAGGACGTGGTGGTGCCGCCGGTTCCTCCGGTGCCGCCCGTCGTGCCCGAGCAGGTCGAGTCCGTTTCGAGCCCGCTCGTGAACAGGACCGTGACGGCGCCGTCGGCCTCGACGGCCTGCCCGCGTCCGTCGCGTCCGCGGAACGTGATCTCCACCGTGGCTGCCGTCCCGGGGCTGCCCTTCGACCCCGACGGAACCAGCACGACGGCGAACGTTGCCGTGTTGTTGCTGACAACGCCCGTGGCAACTGTGCCCGCGGGAACGAGCACGGCGGTCCCGAAAGTGAACGGACCCCCGAGACTTCCACCCGTCAGCGGCGTGATCGTCACCGTGTACGACCGGACGGTCACGTTATCCAGGGCGGTGCCCGCGGTGACCGTCGGGTTCTTGAGATTATTGCGGAGGGTGACGCAGGCCATCGTCGTCGTCCCCGTGGCGGTGGAGGAGGGGACGCTCGAGATGGGCGTTCCACCCACGCTGAGCGAGAAGCTGTCGACGGTCAGGAAGACGAACGCGCTCCCGCTCTGGCCGGAGCCCCCCTCGCAGGCTCCCAGGAGGGTCGCGATGACCAGGGCCGTGACGCTGTGACGGACGCGGGCCGACCAGCGGCGGCGGGCAGCCCGTGCGACCAGGGCCTCGTTCATGGCGTCGCCGGCTCCGCCTCCGGCCGGAGGATGTTCGGGTGAAGACGCAGGTCCTTCTCCAAGCCCGGGCGCTGCTCGCGCACCTGCTTGAGGATCTCCTGGCCCTCGCTGGGGTCCCCGATCACGCGAGGGGTAATCAGTATCAGGAGCTCGGTCCGCTCCATTCGATCGACGGTGGCGCCGAACAGGAAGCCGATGACCGGGATCTTGGACAGCCATGGGATACCCTGTTTCGTGCTGGCTCGCCGGCTTCGGATGAGTCCTCCCAATACCAGCGTCTGGTTGTCCCGCAGGACCACGGACGTCTCAGCCTCCCGCTTGATGATATCTGGGGAGCCGCTCGGCGGCCGGGGATCGCCGACGTCGTTGACGGTCTGCTTCACATCGAGAGCGACCACCCGCCTGTCGCTGATGCGGGGCGTGACCGTGAGGATGATGCCGGCGTCCCGGTATTCGACGGCCTGGGTGAGAACGTTCGTCGGGGCCTGCTGGGGCGTGGGGGACGTGGTCGCGATCCCGGTCTGGGACACGACTTGCTGCGTGACGATGGGCACGGAGTTCGACACGTTGATGACGGCTTTCTTGTTCTCCGAGGTCATGATCGTCGGACTCGAGAGCACGGTCAGCTGACCGTAGTTGGCGTAGAGGTTAAGCATGCTGAGGAATCGGTCGGTCTCGAACAGGAGGAAGGTAAGCCCGGCTACGGGTGGCACGGCTACCGTCGGGAAAGGCAGGGTCGCCGTCGGCGTCTGGCCGGGGAGCGAAGACGGCGGCCCAACGTCGACGCGTGACACGGAGCCAACGTTGTAGGGCTGACCGCCGATCGTGACGTCGCGCTGGGTCCGGAGTGTCCACTCGAGACCGAGGCGGTTCTCGTCGTTCAGCCCCACCTCGGCGACCAGCACCTCGATGAGGACCTGCTTCGGTATCCGGTCGAGCTTCCGGATCGTGTCCTCGATGAGGGGCCAGTTGCGTGGGAATGTCGTGACGATGAGCGCGTTGTTGGGCTCGTCGGCGACGACCTTGACCTGGCCTTCGACGACGCTTGGCTCGAGGTCGGTCCCTGTCGCGACGACCGTCACGAGAGGAGAAGGTGGCTGGGGCGCGCCCCCGGTCCCCTGGCTGGCTCCGGTTCCCAGCTGCAGGGGCCGCGCCACACCCTCCCCGGGCTTGCCGAAGATCTCCGTCAGTGTCACGGTCAGCTCCTTCGCCTTGACGTTCTCCACGTAGTAGACGAACACGCGCTTGTTGGCCTGGGTGTCCACGTCGAGCTGGCCGGTCAGCTTGGACGCGAGCTCGACGTCGGACCGCCGGCCGGACACGAGCAGCGCGTTGGTACGCTTGTCGGCGAGGATCAGGGGGGAGCGGTCCCCGGAATCTCCAGCGGCTCCGGCCACGCCCGGCGCTGCGGGCGGCGCCCCGGGGCGCGGTGGAGCCGGCACGGGGACTGCGGCCACCGAGGTGCGGACGCGCCGGCCGCTGAAGAACTCGTTCAGCATCCGCGCCAGCTCGACCGCGTCGGCGTACCGGACGGGGATCAGCCGGAGATCGTCGGTCGCGACCTCCACGTCGAGCACGCGCACGATCTGAAGGATGCGCGCCACGTTGGCGGCGGTGTCGGTGACGATCAGGAGGTTGCCCTGGACGACGAGGTTGCCGCCCTGGACGAATGACCGTAGCGTCGCTGCGACCCGGTCAGCCGGGAGGTACTGGAGGGGCACGATCTGGGTGATCACCTCGTCGTCGCGCCGAGTAGGGTCCGCCTGGGCACCGATGACGGTGGGCACCGGCCGCTCTCGGGCCGCGGTGGTCGGCAGGATCTTGTAGAGATTGCCCGAGCGGACGGCCGTGACGCCGTTGACCTCGAGCACAGCCAGGAGGACGTTGAAGACTTCTTCTTCGGGGATCCGGCCCGAGGTCTGGATCGTGACCTTCTTCCCGGCGACGCCAGGACCGATCGTGTAGTTGAACCCGGCGATCTCGCTCGCCGCCTGGATGACGGCCTCGATGTCGGCGTTGTCGAAGTTGAGGACGATCTGGCGCCCGGCCCGGGCCGGTGGCGTGATGGGTCGGCCGGGCGCCGCCTGGGCCGTCGTTCCCCGTTCCGGAGCGGCTGGGGGCGAACCGAGGGGCGGGGGAACGGTCGCCCCGCTCTCCGTCTCGGGACGAGGCGGGACGCTGGGCAAGGCGACCGGGCGATCGGCAGGCGCCGGTTCCGCGGTCACGGTCACAGCGACCTGGGAGCTGGGCGGGGGCTTGGGCCCGCTGGCTCCGGGGCCCGCGCATCCGCCGAGGACGGCGAGGCCGAGGACCGCGATCCGGCGGCGCGCCAGCTTCTCTATCATTCTTCCTCGGTCGGCTGTTCCTGCGTTTCCGTACTGGGCGGCGCAGGAGGCGGCACGGCGACCCGCGGCCGGCCGGGGGAACGGATGCCCGTGGTCGGCTGGGGCACCGGTGGCCCCGCCACTGCCGGACGGCCCGCTCCTCCAGCCCCTGGCGATTGTACGCTGGACTGCCGAGGTTTCGAAGGATCGGCAAGCAGCACCTCGAAGGTTTCGCCACCTCGGCGCAGCACTACCCGATCCGGCTTGATCTGCTCGAGGCGGGCATCCCCGACGACGTCCCCTACCGAGTAGGCGAAGACCCGTCGCCGCTGCACGTCTTCCAGGTAGGCCCGGCCCCGTCCCTCCGCGAGGAGCACGACCCCGTAGAGCCGCGGCTTCGGCGCCGGGGGGGCCTGCGCTCCGGCCCCGGCCGCGGGGCGGGGCGGCTCCGGGGCGGTCTCGGTCCGCGTCGGACTGAAGAGGTTGCGCTCGGCGACGACGGCGAAGGCCGTGAGCGGAGTCCGGGGCGAGGTGGCGGCCGGCGGCGGAGCCGCCTCGGTTGACACCGCCGGCGGCGCCTCCGGCGGTGCGGCGGGCGTGCGCGCGCCCCAGGCCTCGTAGAGGCGAACTCCGAGGAATGCCGCGGCCACGAGCAGGAGACCGTCGACGAGCAGGAGGACGCGCCGCGCCACGGCTCAGCCTCCGGGTCGCGCGGCTGGCGCGGTGGTCGCCGGACGGGGCGGCGGGCCCGAGCTCGGCAACGCCGGGATGAATCCGCTGAGCGCGATCGTCGCCGACAGATCGCGCATCGCGCCCGTCGCCGGGGCACGCACCTTGAGGTCGGTCAGCGCCAGGAGGATGGGCGCCTCTTCGAGACGGTAGAGAAAGGTCGTCAGGCCGCGGATCGGGCCGGAGAGCGTGACCTCGACTGGAACCTCCGCGTACCCCCCGCGATCCACCGGGGCGAGGATCCGCTCGCTGCGGACCTCGATGCCAGCCTCCTGCGCTGTCGTCTTGACCAGCTTCTGGACCTCCGACGCCGCCACGGGCGCCTTGTCGCCGGCCAGCAGTCGGCCTCGGCGGCGGGCGATTTCAGTGCGGAGCGCTCCCAGTTCCCGGTCATATGCCTCCGACCGGGCGACGAGGCGCTCCTGGCGGGCGAGGAGGCCGCGCCGGGCGACCACCAGCTCGCGGGTCGCGGCGTGCGCCTCGATCAGGGGCTCGACGATGTAGACGTAGCCCGCTACCCCGATCCCGATCAGCCCCGCGGCAACGAGGAGACGGCGCTCGCGCGGACGGAGGGCAGGCACCCTAGCGCCCTCCCCCGCTCCGCTCCCAGGTGGCGCGAAGCCGGAACTGCTCGCGGTCCCGACCCTTCGTCACCGGCGAGGTGAACTCGACTCGCTCGAGACTGGGCGAGGCCTCGAGCAGCGGAATGAGCTGCGAAGCGGCGTTCGCGAAGCCGCCCAGCTCGAGCCCGCTGCGGTCGACGGACAGATTCGTCAGCCACGCGTCGCCGGGTAGCGTGTCCGTGAGCTCCTGGAGCACCGGCAGGGGATGGAGTCCCTGCTCCTCGAAGCCGCGGAGGGTCGTCCGCTCGCGCCGCGCGCGCTCCACGTCGGCGGCGAGCCGCTCGGCCCGCTGGACCTCGGGCGCGAGACGGGCGATGCGGGCGTCGAGCGTCGCGAGGGCTCTCCGCTCCTTCAGGAACGTGACGGCAGGGATCGCGGCGCCGATCCCGAAGGCGAGGAGGGCCAGCGCGGCCGTGGCGGCGAGCGGCCAGGGGAACGGGCGCGGGCGAAGCTCTTCGGGCAGGAGGTTCGCCACCGGGGTCTTCCCGCCCGCGCGCTCGAGCGCGACGGCCAGAGCGGGCAGGCTCGCGCTCTCGATTGCCGCGAAGCCCGGTGGGGCGTCGATACCCACCCGCATCGGCAGCCTCTCGATCTCGAATGCCGGCGGAGGGAGCCCGCCGACGACGACTTCCACGACCTCGCTCCGGTCACTCTCCGGCAGCGTCGCCAGCGTTCGCCCGAGCTCGGCCTCCAGCGTGCGTCCGCGGGCCTCGGGGTCGGCCGGCACAGGGAAGGCGCGGCTCCCGACGACCCGCCCGTGGACGACGACGGCGAGCTCCGCGTCGGCCGCTTCCAGCCAGAGCACGATCCGGCCGCGCGCGGGATCGCCCGTCACCAGACGGGCCAGGCTGTGGATGGCGACGCCCACCAACCGGGGCGCGAGGCCGGCGTCCCGGAGGAGCCCGCGGATCCGCTCCTGGCTTCGTCGCTCGACGGCCACGAGCAGCACGCGGAGCGGCCGGCCGGCCTCGCGGGCCAGGACCTCGAGGTCGAAGAGCGCCTCGGCCGGCGGGAAGGGGAGATGGCGCTCCAGCTCGAACCCCACCATCTGCCGGAGGTCCACGCCGGGGACGGCGGGCAGCTCCACTGCCTTCGCGACCACCGCGCGCCGAGGGAGACCCACCTGCGCGCGCCGGGCGCGGACGCCGGCCTCCAGGAGCTGACGCCGGATCGAGCCTGCGGCGTCCTCCTCGGCCGGCACGCTGAAGGCCGTGACGAGCCGTCGCGCGCCCAGTCTCTCCCGGAGAGCGACGACGTCGACCTGTCCGTCCCGGAGCGCGAGACCGACGACGTCGCTCACCGGCTCACCTTGTCGCCCGGGTCGGGTTCTACAGGCGCCGTGGCGAGCCGCGAGACCTCGGACCAGCGCCAGGCGCGAGGCACCGCCTGGACCTGTCCCGTTCCGGTCTGGCGCTCGACGACTGCTGTGAGGACGCGGCCGGCGGGCGCCGGGCCGCCCGCCCAGGCCTCGATACGGAACGTGTCGGAGTTGGTCCGCAGATTGCCGCGCCGGAGCCCCGGCGGAAGGCTGGTCAGATCGGCATATGGGCGGCGTCCGATCAGAGCCTCTACTTCGGCGGGCGCAAAGCCCAGGGCCCGCAGCACGACAGGGCTCGCCGTGTTCACGTTGACGCCGCGCGTGCCGAAGACGGTGAGGTGCTCCGCCAGCCCAGGGGTCTCGGGGCGGCCGTAGAGGAGCGCTTGCGTGACGCCGCGCACCTGGAGGAGCTCGTCCACGCTGTCGAAGTCCGCGTTCTTGGACCGGTAAGGGACGGCGAGGCCGAGGTAGTAGTCGCTCTCCGCCCCGTTCAAGCGGTGCTCCTCGTTCGGGTCGCGCCAGTCCTGGATCGAGTCGACGATCTCGTCGCGCACGGTCTTCTCGGCGCCGGCTTCCTGGAGGAGGCGGTCCAGGACCTCGCGGGTTACCCGGTTGAGGTTGAGCCGCGCGCTTTCGTCGGTGATCCGGTACGAGAACCGACCCGGGTCAATTCGGAGATCGAGACGCTCGGGCATCGTGGGGATGCCGAGTCGAGCCCGGCGGAACAGGAGGGCACCGCCGGGGTCGAGCTCGTGCGCCAGGGCATCGGGCAGGATCTCTGCGAGAGCCCGCTGGTAGCCCGCTTCGGCGAGCCACGTCTCGGCCAGCGAGGAGCGGAAGTTCGTCGCCGTCACCGCCTCGAGGCGCATCGCCTGGGCGAACTCCGCGACGATGGTGAGGAGCAGCGCGAGAAGGAGGAGCACCACGATCAGCGCGACCCCCGCGTCGCTCCGGGTCCGGTTGGGAGGCGAGGCTGGCGTCACTGGGCCTGCTTTCCCATCGGCAGCGCGACGACGAGCGCGGGTGTCGCCCGGGCGAGGCCGGCTACCGAGAGCTCGAGCCGCACTGCGGTCGGCAGCCCGCCCGCCTCGCGGCCGTCCCACCGCTCCTGCCACGCCCCGGCCTCGTCCCGGTAGGCGAGGCTGAAGCGGGTGACGGACCGGGACAGGACGCGCTCGGGCCCGGGCGCGAATGGCTCGTCCGAGGGCACGAGCCGTTCGATGAGCCGCAACGCGTCCTGCCCCTTGCGCCCGAGGACGACCGCATGGAACGGGGCGACCGGGTTGTCCAGCGTAAGCGGCGGCGCGCTCGTCACGAAGCGCACTTCCTCCGGCTCCCCCTCGAAGAGCACGATACGCTCGGGGTTCTGGCCCAGGCGCCCGCGGTAGGCCGATGCGCCTGCAAGTGCCTCGCTGACCAACTCGACGAGCGCGCGGCTCTCCTGCTGGAGGTTCGCGCGCCGCTGTCCGGCCTCCCAGGCGCGGAGGCCGACGCGCAGCGCGGCAGTGGCCAGGAGGATGACGACCGCAAGGATGGACACGGCGAGAATGACCTCGACGAGCGTGAAGCCCCGGCCGTCGGGGCGGAGACTCGCCCGGAGCGCCCGCCAGCTCACGAGCCGATCCGCCAGACGCGGAGCGTGGCGAGCTCGAAACGGCGGCCCTGTCCCCACTGGACCTCCACGCTCACGCGCGCCAGCCGGATGAGCATCGCCTCCGGAGTGTCGGGCTGGACGGGAAGGAGCGCCGGGTCGAGCGTCACCCGACGAGTCCAGCGGTACGGGCCGTCCGAACCTTCGGTCGACCCCTCGGCCAGGGGGCCAGGTTCGAGGTCGGCGAGCTTTGCGCTCGCGAGGAGCGCGGCATCGGCGTGGTCGCCAGCGGCCCGGGCTAACCGGAGCCCGCCCCCGAAGAGCTGGAGGACCGCCACGACCGTGGTCGCGAGGACGAAGAGCGCCACGAGAACCTCGAGGAGCGTGAACCCCTTGTCCTGCCTGCGGGCGCCGACCGATGGTCTCATGTGACGGGCTCAGGGCGCGGGGGGCGCGACCGCCACCCGCCCGGTCACGCCGTGGACCTCGACGACGAGGCGGCGGCCGCCGGGACCCGCCACCACCCACCGAGCGTCGCGGACCAGTCCGCGCGAGGAGAACGTGAGGGTCTCGCTGCCCGCGGATGCCTCCAGACGGAACCGATCCGGCAGCTCGACGCGGCGCAGGGGTTCGTTGCTTCCGTCCCACGCCAGGGCGGCGCCGCGGTGGTTCGGCTCGAGGGCGACCCGCGTGGGCCGCCGGTGCGTGACGGCCTGCTGGCGTGCCTCGCGCAGGAGGGACGCCACGCGGCCGGCCCCCGCCCGGAGCTGGAGACCCTCGCTGCCGCGACGGATGGACGGCAGCGCGAAGGCCGTCACGGTGGCCAGCACCGCGAGGACGACGACGAGTTCCATGAGGGTGAGTCCCCTCGCGTCGCGTCCCGGAGCGTGCGGGCTCACCGGGTCTTGCCCTCACTCCAGCTCGTCAAGTCCGTGGCCTCGCCGTCCCCTCCCTCGGCGCCGTCCGAGCCCAGCGAGGAGAGGTCGTACTCACCGTGCTCGCCGGGACTCCGGTACTGATACGGGCTCCCCCACGGGTCCCGGGGAACCTCCTTCTTGAGGTACGGGCCCTCCCAGCCGGGCGCGTTTCCGGGGCTCTGCTGGAGCGCCTGGAGCCCCTCCTGGCTCGAGGGGTAGCGCCCGACGTCGAGCTTGAACTGGTCGAGGGCCGCCCCGAGCAGCTCGATCTGCACGCGGGCGGCCGCCTGGCGTGACTGGCCCACCCGCCCGAACAGTCGCGGGCCCACGAGGCCGGCGAGGACGCCCAGGATGATGACGACGATCAGGAGCTCGATGAGCGTGAACCCAGCTTGATCGAGGGTGCTCGGCCGGCGGCGGCGTCCACCTGGCGGGGTGGAGGGCGGACGATCGGGTTTTCGCGGAATGGGCATCAGGGACCTCACAGAGGCAGCTCGTTCACGCTCAGGATCGCTAGGAGGATCGCGAGCACGATCGTCAGCACCACGGCGCCCAGCACGACGATGATGGCGGGCTCGAGCGTCGCCACCAGCCGGCGGACCGCGACGCGAACCTCGCGCTCGTAGGTGCCGGCGACCCGCCCGAGCATGTCGTCGAGCCGACCGGTTTCCTCGCCCACTCGCACCATGTGGACGACCAGGGACGGGAAGACGCCCGTCTCGGCCATCGGCCGGGCGAGCCCCTCGCCACGCTTGACGCCTCCGTGGACGGCGACGAGAGCGTTCGAGATCACGCGGTTCCCGGCGCCCTCCCGGGCGACGTCGAGCGCGCCGAGCAGGGGCACTCCGGACGAGAGCAGAGTGCCGAGCGTGCGGATGGCGCGCCCCACCTCGATCTTTCGCAGCACCGCGCCCGCGCCCGGGAGCGCGAGAAGCCCCGTGTCCAGCTGGAGCCGGCCCGCCTCAGACCGGGCCATGGCCTGCCAGAAGCCAGCGACCGCGATCACCACCGCCGCGACCGCCCACCAGTACGTCACGAACACCTCGCTGACCCCCATCACGAGGCGCGTGGGCAGAGGGAGCGTCTGGCCGAGGTCCGCCAGGATGACCGCGAAGCGCGGCAGGACGAAGGTCAGCAGGAAGATGACCGCGGCCGTGCCCACGACGAGGAGGAGCGCCGGGTAGATCAGGGCCGAGACGACCGCCTCGCGGAGCTCTCGGGCTCCCTCTAGGTGCTCGGCGAGCCGGCGGAGGGCGATCTCGAGGACGCCGCCGCGCTCGCCGGCACGGACGGTATTCACATACAGACGCGAGAACGGGCGTGGCTGGTGGTGGGCCAGCGCGTCGGCGAGCGTCGATCCCGACCGGACGCTCTGCGTCACGTCCTGCACGATCTGCCGGAGCCGCCGGCTGGCGGACACCTCGCTGAGCACGACCAGGGCCCGCTCGAGTGGCAGGCCCGCCTCCACCAGGGTGGCGAGCTGCTGCGTGAAGTCGAGGACGTCGCGCGAGGGTACGCGCGGCGCGCCGAGCAGGCGCCAGCCAGGCCGGCCTTGCTCGGCCGTCGCCTCGACCCGGAGCGGGTAATAGTGCTCCCGGTGGAGGCGCTCGACGACCGCGTTGGCGTCGTAGGCCTCCATCATGCCGTCGACGGTCCGCCCGGTCCGGTCGGCGGCACGATAGGCGAAGGTTGGCACTACGCCTCCCAGTCCTGGTGGGTCACGCGGAGGACCTCCTCCACGGTCGTCACGCCGAGGCGGCACTTGTGCCAGCCGTCCTGACGGAGCGTCGTCATGCCGGCAGCGACCGCCCACTGGCGGATCTCGTGTGCCGGGGTCTTTCGGAGAGCTAGGCCGCGGAGTTCCTCGTTCATCCCCATGAACTCGTAGATCCCGGTGCGACCCCGGTAGCCCGTGCCGCGACAATCCCCGCAGCCGGTCCCGCGCGACAGCCGCGCGCCCGCGGGGACACGGTCAATGCCCAGCGCCCGGAGCTCGCCCGCGTCGGGCTCGTAGGGCTTGCGGCAGCCCGCACACACCCGGCGGACGAGGCGCTGGGCCAGGACGCCCTCCAGGACCGAGGCCACGAGGTACGGCTCCACGCCCATGTCGAGAAGCCGGGTCAGTGCGCCGGGCGCGTCGTTGGTGTGGAGCGTCGAAAAGACCAGGTGCCCCGTCAGCGCGGCGTGGATAGAGATATCGGCCGTCTCGAGGTCGCGGATCTCCCCGACCATGATCACGTCGGGGTCTTGGCGGACGATGTGCCTGAGGCCGGCGGCGAACGTCAATCCGATCTTGGGCTTCACGTGGATCTGGTTGATGCCCTGGAGCTGGTACTCGACCGGATCCTCGATGGTGATGATCTTCTTATCTGGTGAGTTGATCTTATGGAGCGCGCCATAGAGGGTGGTGGTCTTCCCGGAGCCCGTCGGGCCCGTGACCAGCAGCATGCCGTGCGGAAGCTCGATGACGTGCTCGATCGCCCGGCGGGCGCGGTCGTCGAAGCCGAGACGGTCGAGGGGGAGGAGGATCGCCGCCCTGTCCAGGATGCGCATCACGACGCTCTCGCCGTGGAGGGTTGGGATGGTCGAAACGCGGATGTCGAGCCGGCGTCCCTCCAGGCCCATGCGGATACGCCCGTCCTGTGGCAGCCGGCGTTCGGCGATGTTCAGCTCCGCCATGATCTTGATCCGCGAGGTGATCGCAGCCCGGAGACGCTTGGGCGGGGTCTCGGCGTCGAAGAGCACGCCGTCGATCCGGTAGCGGACCCGGAGGCTGTCCTCGAACGGCTCGATGTGCACGTCGGAGGCGTTCGCCTTGATCGCGTTCTCGATGAGGAGGTTGACCAGACGGACCACCGGCGCGTCGAATGCCATGTCTCGGAGGGAGGTGACATCCTCACTGCCCACCTCGTCCGCTCGCTCGTCGTCGCCAATCGTCTCGATGACCTTCTGGACCGCCGTCGAGCCGGCACCGAAGTACCGCTCGATCGCCTCGAGGATCGAGGTCTCGGTCGCCACGGCCAGGCGGATGTCGATTCCCAGCGTTCCGCGGAGCTCGTCGACGACCGTCGGGTCGGTTGGATCGGCACACGCCACCACGAGGACGCCGTCCTCGACGGCGAGGGGGCAGAAGCGGTACTGGCGCATGTACTGGGGCGACAGCCGCTGGAGGAATGGCGGGCTCGAGGGGAACTCTTCACGCCCGACGTAGGCGATCTCGAGGTGACGGGCCAGGGCTTGGCCCACCTCCTCCGCGCTCGAGAGCCCGAGCCGGACCAGAGCATCGGACAGATGCTCGCCGGTGGACTGACGGTGTGCCTCGGCCCGCGCCAGCTCTGCGTCCGAGAGGAGGCCTGTCCCGGTCAGCCATCGTCCGAACGACGGGGAATGGCCGGAGATCATGAGGTTGAGCCGAATTCGCTTCGGCAATTCGGTACCTTACCGGATCTGAGGACGGGGCGGCAAGGAATGTTTCCCTTGACAGCCCAACAGCCTGTATTGCAACGTCTTTGCAATGATAGCGTCCAAGGGTCGCCGGCGTGTCCCCGCGTGAGCTGTCCCTGATCCTGGGGGCGGTCGCGGGGCTCGCCGACGTGGTGGGCGGGGCTCTCGTGGCCCGGCGCCGCCACTGGGACCGGGCGTTCCTCCAGTACTTTCTGGCGCTCGGCGCCGGCTTCATGCTCGCTGTAGCGTTCCTCCGGATGGTGCCCGAAAGCCTGGAGAAGGGCTCCCACCTCTATCTGTACGTCCTGATCGGCTACTTCGTGGTGCACCTGACGGAGCACACGCTAACCCCGCACTTCCACTTCGGGGAGGAGATCCACCACGACGCCCTCGTCCACCCGGCGGTGGGATACCTGGCCCTGGCCGGGCTCTGCATCCACACGTTCTTCGACGGGGTGGCGATCGCGTCGGGCTTCCTGGTGAGCCGGCCGCTCGGATTCATCCTGTTCGGGGCGGTGCTGCTCCACAAGCTCCCGGAGGGGTTCGCCGTCGGGTCCCTCATGCTGGCATCCGGCGCGTCCCGGCGGGCCGCGCTCTTGGCCTCCGCAGTGCTGGGCCTGGCGACCATCGCCGGTGTGGTGTTCCTGAACCTGTTCAGCGGGATCGTGGGACAGGCGTTGGCGCTCTCGGCCGGGGTAACGATCTACGTCGCGGCCTCGGACCTCATCCCCGAGGTCAACAAGGAGCGGAGCTGGGGAGTCGCCCTGGCCGTCTTCGGGGGCGTCCTCCTCTATTACGTCGCCGAGTCGGTGCTGGAGGCCACAGGCCTCCACGGCCACTGACGGCGATCCCGGCGCTCGCCAGCACCTGGGGTCTCCGCGCTCTCGAGGCCTGGCTCGCTCCGTGGAAGAATGAAGAGGGGCGGGGATAGGACCGCGCACTCGGGTGCGATCGCCCCTGTGCTAGTCTCCGATGGG
This sequence comes from uncultured Candidatus Rokubacteria bacterium, assembly GCA_963805625.1. Classification (GTDB taxonomy): domain Bacteria; phylum Methylomirabilota; class Methylomirabilia; order Rokubacteriales; family DASRDR01; genus DASRDR01. The sequence goes on along the minus strand of CAWDVE010000013.1, from coordinate 247,832 downwards.
GCGGGCTCGCGCCCAGGCGGCCTGAAGCTGTCCGAGCGGGAGCGCGGCGACCCGGCTTTCGGAGGGACCCGACATGACGGCGATCCTGGTGCTCCACGGCCCGAACCTGAACCTGCTCGGCCAGCGCGAGCCAGGCGTGTACGGGACGACGACCCTGGCCGAGGTCGACGCGGCGATCGCGACCCACGCGGCGTCGCGCGGCGTCCGGGTGGAGTGCCGGCAGTCGAATCACGAGGGCGTGCTGATCGACGCGATCCAGGGCGCTGCGGACCAGGGCTTTGCGGCGATCGTGATTAATCCGGGCGCACTCACGCACTACTCCTATGCGATCCGGGATGCCCTCGCCGCGGTGACGCTGCCTGCCGTGGAGGTTCACCTTTCCAACGTCCACGGGCGAGAGCCCTTTCGTCACCGCTCCGTCACCGCCGGGGCTTGCCGGGGCCAGATCGCCGGTTTCGGGGTCCACAGCTACACCCTGGGGCTGGATGCGGCCCTCGCCTGCGTCGCTCGGCGCTGAATGCGCGACCGGCCCGAGGAGTCTGAGAAGGTGACCGGCGTCTGGACTCGATGGCGGTGGGCGGCGGGACGCCTTCCGGCCCGGCGCCCCGCCGGGTCGGCCTTGTGAGCGAAGACGACCGCGAGGCGGTCCGGCGGGTCCAGGCCGGCGACACGGAGGCGTTCGAGCCCCTGGTCGAGAAGTACAAGCGCAAGGTGTTCCGGTTGGCATACCAGGTGCTCCGGGATCAGGAGGAGGCGCTCGATGTCGCCCAGGAGGCCTTCGTCAAGGCCTTCCGCGCCCTGCCGGCCTTCAAGGGGGACTCGGCGTTCTACACCTGGCTCTTCCGCATCACGATGAACGTTGCACTCGACCGGAAACGCCAGCGGGCCACCCGGGCAAAATCGCTCGGCGCCGAGGACGTCCCCCCGGAGGAGTGGGAGCGCACGGCGACGTCGACCGATCCCGATCCTGAGGACGTTGCAACCGGTGTGGAGACCCGTGAGCGAATCCGAAAAGGACTCGATTCCTTGTCAGAGCACCACCGAGCCATTATCATCCTCAGCGACATCGAAGGGCTCCAGTACCGGGAGATCGCGGAGGTGCTCGGCATTCCCATGGGGACCGTGATGTCCCGCCTGCACCACGCGAGGAAGCGTCTTCGCGAGGTTCTCGGTCCGGGCTTCGCTCTCTTCGTCGCAGCCCTCGTGGGGCTTCTCGTCGCGGTCGGGCCCGCTCGTGCCCAGCTTCCCCCGCTGCCGCCACCGGGGGTCCTTCCGCCGCCGACGGCGGCTCCGGGTGGACCGCCCGCCCAGCAGGTTTGCGTGTACGCGCTCGTGATGTTCGCATCGAATCCGCCCGCGGGGATCGCGCGGCCGGGGGGGCCGCCGATCGGTCCTCCTGGCGGCCCTCCCGGTAGCGCGCCCCAGGCCGGGCTCCCGCCCACACCCGACGTCGCGAACCCCGCTCCGTCGCCGGGGACGGGACCTCCCGCGGAGCTTCAGAGCGGGTGCGGCCAGCCGGTCCGTCTCCAGCTCTGGGTGCCGCGGCTCCGGGAGGTGTTTCAGTACTCCCACTATGAGCCCGTGAGCGCCTTCGAGACGCGGATGCCCGTCGGCATGCTGCAGCGCTTCGCGCTCCCCGGCGGGCGCGAGATGGAGATCCAGCCGCTCGGCATCAGGCGGCCGATCGTCCGGATCCTGGTGCGCATCAAGCGCGGGCCGGTCGGAGAGCTGGCGACCGTGATGGACGTCCCGCCCCGGCGCCCGGCTCTGATCGGTGGCCTGCCGCACCTGACCGGCGTCCTGATCATCGCGATCCGCTCCCGCGAAGAGTAGCTCCCGGCGCACGCCGGGCCGCGCCCGACCGCCGTGCTACCATGCCGGGCGTGAGCGAGCGGCGCCTCCGGGACGAGATCACGCGCGTCCGGCAGGGGCACGTCAAGTACCGCGACAAGCTCCGGGCGGAGGGCAAGCTCTTCGTCCGCGACCGCCTCAACCTCCTCCTCGACCCCGGCACCGAGTTCCAGGAGGACTGGCTCCTCGCCCGCGCCGCCGAGCCCGAGACGCCCGCCGACGGCGTCGTCACCGGAGTGGGCACGGTCCTGGGCCGGCCGGTCTGCGTCATGGCCAACGACTTCACGGTGAAGGCCGGCTCCTGGGGCGAGAAGACAGTCCAGAAGATCATCCGTATCCAGGAGAAGGCGGCGCGCCTCCAGATACCACTCATCTACCTCGTCGACGCGGCGGGCGCCCGTATCTCCGAGCAGATCCGCATCTTCCCCGGCCGCCACCACGCCGGCCGCATCTTCTACAATGAGGTGCAGCTCTCGGGCGTCGTTCCCCAAGTCTGCATCCTCTTCGGACCGTCGCCTGCTGGCTCGGCCTACCTGCCCGCGCTCACGGACGTCGTGATCATGGTCGAGGGCAAGGCGTCGATGTACGTGGGCTCACCCCGCATGGTCGAGATGGCCATCGGTGAGAAGATCGATCACGAGGCGCTCGGCGGTGCGCGGATGCACTGCGAGGAGTCGGGGTGCGGGGACGTCCTGGCGGGTTCCGACGAGGAGGCCATCGCCGTGGCCCGGCGGTATCTCGGCTATATGCCCCAGAGTCACCGCGACCGGGTGTCGGACGTCGCGCCGGCCGATCCAGAGCCGAGCCGCCCGATCGACGAGATCGTGCCCTACGATCAGCGGAAGTACTTCGACATGCACGAGGTGATCCGCGGGCTCGTGGACGCGGGCTCGTGGCTCGAGGTGAAGGCGCTCTTTGCTCGGGAGATCATCACCGGTTTCGCGCGGCTCGGGGGACGGGCGGTCGGGATCGTCGCGAACCAGCCGAAGGTCAAGGGCGGGGTCCTCTTCGTCGACTCCGCGGACAAGGCGGCGCGATTCATCTGGCTCTGCAATGCGTACAACGTTCCCCTCGTATACCTCGCGGACGTCTCGGGATTCATGGTCGGCTCGAAGGTCGAACGGGCGGGGATCATCCGGCACGGCGCCAAGATGATTTTCGCGACGTCGCAGTCGACCGTTCCCAAGATCTTGGTCGTCGTCCGGAAATGCTATGGGGCCGGCCTCTACGCGATGTGCGGCCAGGCGTTCGAACCGGATGCGGTGCTGGCGCTGCCCCAGGCCCAGATCGCGATCATGGGACCCGAGCCCGCGATCAACGCCGTCTACTACAATCGCATCATGGAGCTCGAGGGTGAGGCGCGTGCCGCGTTCGTGCGCGAGCGGCGCGAGGAGTTCCAGAAGGACATCGACGTCTTCCGGCTCGCCTCGGAGATGCTCGTCGACGCCGTGGTCCCGCCGTCGGAGCTTCGCGGCGAGCTGACCAAGCGCCTCGGCTACGCGGGCACCAAGCGGCACCGCTTCCCGCCGCGCCGGAACGGCGTCTACCCCGTCTAGCCGCCGATGAGCCACCGGGCGGTTCACGCGACCACCCGGCCATTGCTCCGCTGACGATGGATCGATGACGGCCCTCGGCGGTGCCCTCGTCGCCTTCCGCTACCTGACGGTCCTGCCGCTTCCGCAGAGCCGGGTCGCCGGCGACGTCGGCCGTGCGGCCGGCTGGTTCCCCGTGGTCGGACTCGCGGTCGGTGCGTGCCTCGCCCTCGCGTCGTTCGCGGTCGATCGCGTCGTGCCTCCGGGCGTCGGCGCGATGCTTCTCGTCGCGCTGTGGGTGGGGTTGACCGGTGGCCTCCATCTCGATGGGCTCGCTGACTCGTGTGACGGCCTCGGCGGGGGCTGGTCCCGGGAGCGCACGCTCTCGATCATGCGGGATGCCCGCAGCGGGCCGTACGGGGTGACCGCGATCGTCCTGGTGCTCGGTCTCAAGGCGGCAGCACTGGCGAGCCTGCCGGAAGGCCTCGCCTGGAGAGCGCTCGTCCTGGCGCCGGTCCTCGGCCGGGCGGGCCCGCTCCTGCTCGTGGCCCTTGGCCGACCCGCCCGCCCGGAAGGGGCTGGCCACGCGCTCGCGGCGGGTGCCCGGTGGCCAACCCTCGTGGCGGGTGGGCTGGTTGCGGCGTTGGTCTCGATCGCGACGCTCGGAGCTTGGGGCGCGCTCGCGCTCGCGGTGACCGGTGGCATGGCATGGGCCTGGGCCGCCTATCTGCGCCACCGACTCGGGGGGTTCACCGGCGACACGCTCGGAGCGGTCGTCGAGGGGACCGAGGCCGTCGTCCTCACGCTCGGCGTGAGTCTCGACTTCCTGGAGCTGATCTGATGGCGTCGACGTGGGTGTACCTTGCCCGCCACGGCGAGGTGCTCCACGCGGCGGAGGGGCGCTTCTTCGGGCACACGGACATCGGCCTGTCGCCCGGCGGTCTCGCTCAGGTGGCTGCGCTCGGGGAGCGCCTCAGAGCGGAGCCGATCGAGGCGGTCTATGCGAGCGACCTGCTCCGCGCGCAGCAGTCCGCGGCGCCGCTTGCCGCTGCTCGCGGAACGAGCGTGGTCACGGTGCCGACGCTCCGCGAGATGGCCATGGGGCGCTGGGAGGGTCTCACGTTTGCCGAGATCCACGCACGGGAGCCGGAGCTGTGCGACCGGTGGCTCGCCGATCCATTCGCGATGCCGTTCCCGGAGGGCGAGGGCCTGGCCGAACTGCGCGCGCGCGCCGTGCCCGCTCTTCGGAGGGTCGTCGAGCGGCATGCCGGTCGGCGCATCGCCGTCATCGCCCATGGGGGAACCAACCGCGTGATCCTCGCGGAAGCTCTGGGATTGCCGCTCGGTAATATCTTTCGCCTCGCCCAGGACTACGCCGCCTGGAGTCTGATCGAATACCGTGGTGACAGCGCTGTCGTGCACCTCCTGAACCAGCGGCCCGCGGGGGCGTCGGGGGCGCCACCGGTCGAATCGACGCTCTCCCGACGGCAGGACGCCTGATGGACGCGATGCGTCTCGACAAGTGGCTGTGGGCGGCCCGGTTCTACAAGACCCGCAGCCTCGCGCAGACCGCGTGCGACGGCGGAAAGGTCGACGTCAACGGTCAGGCCGCGAAGCCGGCGCGTGCGATCCGCCCGGGTGATCGGATCCAGGTGACGCTGGGGGAGTGGCGGCGTGAGGCGGTGGTGAAGCTGTTGACGGAGCGGCGCGGTCCGGCTCCGGAGGCCCGCGCGCTCTACGACGATCTTTCGCCGCCACCGCCTCCTCGGGCGGTCCGCCCGCCGAAGGCCGTGGTCCGGCTGCCGGGACTCGGGCGGCCGACCAAGCGCGAGCGGCGGCTCCACGACAGGATCCGTGGCTTCTGACGGCGTGCTCGGCGGATGGGTGCGGTCGCGCCTTCCGTCTGGTACCGTGGGACACCGTGGTGGACGCTGACGATCTCCCGGAGAGGAGCATCTGATGGCTCGTGATGCGCGGCAGGACGGCACGACGGCGGAGTTGAGCAGGTTTGCCTGGACTCCGGACCGCTTCAACGCGCGCGTGCGCGCGGCCACCCCCATGCCCCGGGCGGGGGCGGTCCCGCCCGACATCATCTCGCTGGCCTACGGCATGCCCGACCCGTCGCTGTTCCCGGCTGCCGGTCTTGCCGCGGCGGCGGAGGAGTCGCTTCGCGACCCGGCGAGGTACGCGGTGGCGCTTCAGTACGGCAACGTCGGGGGCAACCCGCTCCTCCTGGCCGAGCTCGGACGGAAGCTCGAGGCCGAGGAGGGGCGGCTCGTCGAGGCCGGGAGCCTCGTGATGACCAACGGCTCCTCCCAGGCGATCGCGCTCGTGGTGCAGGCGCTGGCGAGTTCCGGCGACGTGTGTCTCTGTGAGGCGCCGACCTTCCTGGGAACGATCCACCACATCCGGTTCCAAGGGGTGCGAACGGTGCCGGTGTCCCTCGACGACGAGGGGCTCGACGTCGAGGGCCTGGAGCGAGAGGTGCGGCGGCTCGAGGCGGCGGGGACTCCGCCGCGGTTCATCTACACGATTCCGACGTTCAACAACCCGGCCGGGGTGACGATGTCGCTCGGCCGGCGCCGCGTCCTGCTCGACATCGCGGCGCGCCACGGCGTGCCCATCATCGAGGACGACGCGTACCGGGACCTCAGGTTCGAGGGAGAGCCGATCCCGACCCTCCACGCGCTCGACCGCGAGGGTCTCGTCGTGCGGCTCGGCACCTTCTCGAAGATCGTCGCGCCCGGCGTCCGCCTCGGGTTCGTCCTCGCCGATCCGGCCGTGATCGAGCGCGTGCTCGCCTTCAAGGCGGAGGGGAGCACGAACGGCTTCGCGTCGATGGTCGTGGGGACGTTCATGAAGGGAGGCGGGCTCGCGGCTCACATCGAGACGCTCCGGGTTGCCTACCGTGCGCGGCGCGACGCGATGAACGAGGCGCTCGCGCGTGAGATGCCGGCGGGTGTGACGTGGACCCGGACCGAGGGCGGGTTCTTCCTCTGGCTGACCCTGCCGTCCAGGGCCGACATGACCAAGGTGCAGGCGCGCGCGGTCGAGGAGCGCGTCGTCGCGCTGGCCGGGACCGAGTGCTTTCCCGACGGCCGTGGCACCCACAACCTGCGCCTTTCCTTCAGTCTCCAGCCGCCGGAACGGATTGCCGAGGGGATCCGCCGCCTCGGGCAGGCTATCCGCGCGGGCCTCTGAGCTGGCGAGTTGACGAGTTTGACGAGCCTCGCGTCCCGGATGCTAGGGTGCTGTGACGTCCTCTATGCGGGAGTCGATAATTCGCTTGATGTGGACGGTGGAGGGTAGGGCGGGGCGCCAGATGCGCCGGCGCCTCGCGTGGTGAGCGAGGCCGTGGATCCCGCCTACGCGCGATCCGAGCAGGTCGAGGTTTCCCCCGTCGGCGATCGGGTGGTGCTCTATCACCGGACGTCCCGTAGTGCCCTCGTACTGAACCCCACTGGCAGCCGGCTCTGGGAGCGGCTCGCCACTCCCGCTCGCCCAGAGGACCTCACGGCTGCCCTGCGGGAGCGGTTCCCGGCGCTGGCCCCGGAGGCCGCTGTCCGAGACGTCTCGTCGTTCCTCGACGAGCTGATCCGGCACGGGGCGATCGTGCCGGTCTCGTGACCCAGGCGTCTGCTGGCCCGCCCATTCGCTGGACGGCGGGACCCCTGCGCTTCGAGCTCACGTCCGACGACCCCGCCGTCCGGACCCTGGCGGCGACCGTGTTCCGCCCCTGGGCGACCCACGAAGAGGGTGAGCCGAGCCGTGCCTGGCGGGTCGACCGCCTGAATGACAACGGGGCAGACTTGGAGTGGTGGGTCCGGTCCTCGGCGGGCGCTGATCTGCGCGTGCCGAGCGCTGCCCGAGCCGTCAGCGCCGTGGAGTACGGAGCGGTCGCGGCGATCGTGGAGTCGCCCGTCGTGATCGCGCACGGTGCCCTGGTTGCATGGAACGGCCGGGGAATTCTGCTCGCCGGGCGTGGCGAGGCTGGCAAGTCGACGCTCGCCTGCGCGCTGTGGGCGCGCGGCGCCGCGTTGCTCGGCGATGACGTTGCCATGGTGGAGCCGGCGGCGGCCGAGGCACGGCCGGCTCCGCGACGCGTGTCCCTCAGGTCGACGAGCCGCGCGCTCCTGGGCGACGACCTCTTCGAGCGAGTCATGCGCGGCCCGTCCAGTGTCGCGCTCGCCGACTCGCAACTGTTTCATCCCGACGAGATCGAGCCGTGCCTGCGATCCACGGCGGTGCGGCTCGCCGCCATCGTGTTTCTCTCCCGGCGCGGTGGCGTCGCCGAGCCTGCGCGCCCCCAGCAGATCGCTCCCGCGCATGCCCTGCTGGCGCTCGTCCCCTACACGAACCAGCGGTCCCGCCGGACGCTCGGGGACGCCATCCGGATCCTCGCGCCCCTCGCCGACCGCGTCCCGGCCTTCGATCTCGGTCGCGGACCGCTTCCCCGGATGGCCGAGGCCGTCGAGGCGCTCGTGGGATCTCGCGCCCCGGCATGAGCTCGGCCCGCATGCGAGTGAAGACGCTCCCGCCGGCCACGTCGATAGCTCTCATGGTGACGCGCCGCTGCAACATGCGATGCGGCCACTGCAGCGTGGAGAGCAGCCCCGATCTCCGGGACGAGCCGACGGAGCGAGAGCTTCTCGACCGTGTCCGTGAGGCGGCCGCAGGCGACGTCCGGGCGATCAACCTGACGGGCGGGGAGCCGATGCTCCGCCCTCGGACCATCCTGCGGCTCGTCCGGACGGCGCGCCAACTCGGCGTCGCCACGTCGCTGACGACGAACGGATCCTGGGGGCGCACCGCCGCCCGGGCGTGGCACGGCGTCCAGGCGCTCCGGAGGGCTGGCCTCGGTTCGCTGGCCGTCAGCGTCGACCGCTACCACGACGAGTTCCAGGGCCCGACCCCGGCGCTCCTCATCGCCCGCGCCGCCGAGAAGGTGGGCCTGCCCGTCCGGATCAGCCTGGTCGTGCCGGCCGGGCCGGCAGGGGAGGACGGGCTCGCCCCGCTGGTCGCGCCGTTCGAGGGCCTTCGCGGCACGCGTCTGCGATTCTACGGACTCCAGGCGGTCGGCCGGGCGCGTGGCCTGCCGACCGAGACGATGGGCGGCGCGGTGGACGGCTTCTGCTCCGCGTGCGCGATTCCGGCGGTGACGGACGACGGCCGCCTGACAGCGTGCAACGGGCCGGCCTACTTCGCGCCGGAATCGTCGCCCCTGATCGTCGGCTCGCTCCGGACCGAGACGCTCGGGACCCTGCTGGAGCGTCATCGTCAGGACCCGATCCTCGACACGATCCGCACGTCGGGGCCGGCCCGCTTGCGAGACGAGCTGCGGGCGCTCCCCGGCTTCGAGCACTTCCCGTTCCGGGCGCGCTATCTCGGCATCTGTGACCTGTGCCTCCACATCACGTCCGACGCGGGCGCGGTCGCGGCGCTGAGACTGCGGCTCGTGGACCCGGGGCTCGCCGCGGAGCGGCGGGCCGCGTGGCTCGTGATCCAGGACAGCCGGCGGCGGGGCGAGCTTAACGCCGGGTACATCAACGGGCCGGGGGCCGCCCGGGTCTTCCTCCGGGCCGCGGCGGAGCCCGGGGCGCGGTGGACGGAGGAGCCCGCGCGGATCCTCTCCCGGCCTGACGTCGACTGGAAGCGATGGGCGTCGTACCTGGCGGCGTGCGGGCTGGCCCGGCCGCTCACGCCCGCGCTGGGCGATGCGGAACTCGCGCGCTGGGCGCCCGCCTTCTTCACGGAGGCCTTGCGGGCAGCGGCGGTGCGCGAGGGGATCCGCGAACTGGTGCAGCGGGACGTGCTCCGGCAGTTGGAGGCCGGCCTCCGCTCGATCGGCGCGCGGGGTGTCCTGCTGAAGGGGATGGCGCTGACCCTCCGGGCTCGCGAGGAAGGGACCCCGGTTCCGCCTCGCGCCACCGGTGACATCGACCTCTACGTCGGCCCCGACCGCGGGCCGGCCCTCCGCCGGCGGCTGCTCGAGCTCGGATTTCGCGGCGTTCCCGACGCCCGGCCGACGTCGACGCACCACCTCGCCCCGGTGACGGTCCAGGGCATCCTGGTGGAGATCCACACCCGGATCTCCGCGCCTCACTGGGGGCTGCCAGAAGGGGAGATGCTGGGACGCGCTCGCCCCCTGGCGTCGGCCGAGGAGATCGACACGCTCGATCCGGAGGGCCTGCTTCTGCACTCGGTGGTCCACTGCGCGCAGCACTGCTTCTCGCACGGACTCCGTGCCGGCTGGGACATCCTGGCGATCCTCCGGAGCTGCCCCGACCTCGACTGGGAGCGGCTGGCACGGTGGGTGGTCGCCATGCGGGCGCCGCGGGGATTCTGGGTGCCGGCGGCGGTGTTGTCCCGCGAGCTGGGGCTGCCGATGCCGCCGGACTTCCTGCGCAGTGCGCCGCGGGACGGGCTCGAGCGGGACCTCGAGACGGTGGCGGGGCGCCGCCTGTTCCGCGCCGCCGAGCGGGTGGACGAGCTCGACCCGATCAGCCGGAATGCGGTGCTGTTCCTCCTGCACGACTCACTCGGCGCCCGCGCCCGCTATCTCGGCGCGGTGTGCCGCTGGGCCATGGTTCGCCCGGGCCGAAAGCCGGGCCGCACCGGCTTGCCGGGGCCCGGGGTCGGGGGTCTCCGTCAGGCGTGGCGGCACTTCCGCCAATATCGCGGCGCCGTCGCGCGCGCGGCGGCCGACGAGGACTGAGCCGGCCGGACTCACGCTCCGGCCACGGCCGGAAGACTCAGTGCCCGGCCGGCCCTTGCTTCTCGTGCCAGCGGGCAATCGCCTCGCCCGTCGTGAACCAGACTCCCGGAAAGCGGCGCATGTACGCCACCAGCTCCTCGAGGAGCATGATCCGCGAGGCCCGCCCGATCACGAAGGGGTGGCACGTGAGGACGAAGCACCCCTGCTCGCGGTAGATTCCCGCGAACTCACGGCTCCACAGGTCGAAGACCCGCGCTGGGTCGGCGATGGCGTTGGTGGCCCCGTACACGTGGCGGAAGAGCGGCGCGTCGTCGAGGATCCACTGCACCGGGACCTCGATCAGCGGGCCGTGGCTCGTCTCGAGCTGGTACGGGACGTCGTCGCCCATGAGGGAGCTGTCGTAGAGGAAGCCGTGGGCCTTCAGGATGTCCGGGGTCCGGACGTTCACGTCCCAGGAAGGCGACCGGTAGCCGGCCGGACGCACACTCAGCTGATCGGCGAGGATCCGGAGCTGCGCGCGCATCACGGCTTCTTCCTGCGCCGCGTCGAGGCCGTCCACCGCCTCGTGGACGTTGCCGTGGGCGCCGATCTCGTGGCCCGCGTCCTTGATCCGGAGCGCCTGCGGACGGTGGTTCTCCACGGTCCAGCCCGGGATGAAGAACGTCGCCGGGAGCCGCAGCTGGTCGAGCATCCGGAGGATCCGGTCGACCCCCACCCGGGGCCCGAAGCGCCGCTCCTCGAGTCCGGCCAGGCTCCGCCTGGCCTTGTCCGGCTCCCGGAAGAGGAACCCGGATTCGGCGTCGAAATCGAATGACAGCACCACCGCGCACTGCTGACCGTCCGGCCACCGGTATCGCATCGCTGCCTCCTATCCGCCCATGAAGGCGCCGCCGTTGACGTGGATGGTTTGGCCGGTGATCCAGCCCGACTCCTCGGCGGCCAGGAACACGGCCACGCGGGCGATCTCCTCCGGTCTCGCCATCCGGCCCTCCAGCGGGATCTGGCGGCCGAGCTCCACGAGCTCCGCCTCCGAGTTCCCGTAGCGGGGTTGCGCCGTGTCCGTGAGCCCCGGCGCGATCGCGTTGACGCGGATTCGATGGGGCGCCAGCGCGAGCGCCATGGCGCGGGTGAGCCCCATGACACCGGCCTTGCTCGCCGCGTAGTGGACTCCGAGCGGCGTCCCCCGCATGGCCACCGACGAGAGGTTCACGATGGCGCCGTTCAGCCCCGCGTCGACCATCCGCCGCGCCGCGGCCTGGGCGCAGAGGAAGCTGCCCTTGAGGTTCACGTCGAGGACGTGGTCCCAGTCGGCCTCGGTCATGGCCAGGAAGTCGATACGCGGGAAGACCCCCGCGTTGTTGACCAGGATCGCCGGCGTTCCCAGTTCCCGTGCCACGGCGCCCACCATCGCCTCCGCGTCGCTCGCCCGGGCGACGTCGCCCGGGACGAGACACGCGCGGCGACCCGCGCCGCGGACCTCGCCGGCGACCGCCTCGGCGGCCTGGCGATCGTCGAGGTAGTTGACACCCACGGCGGCGCCCTCGCGCGCGAGCGCCACCGCGACGGCGCGGCCGATGCCCTGCTGGGCGCCCGTCACCAGCGCGACCTTCCCGACGAGACGCATGGTCCCCTCCGTCCCGCGAGCGGATCCACTCGCGGCCCGACGCGTACAGTACCGCAAGGATACCCGGCGGAGAAGCCGTGACAGACGCCCCGGCAACCCACGTAACCTCCGTTGTCCCGTCGGTCCCGGCCCGGCTATGCTGGGACTCGGGACAATCGCGGTTGTCTTTCTGTGACTCGTGCTGTGACTCGTGCGGGGTGTCGCATCAAGAGGGCAGTGAGGGGAAACGCCATGCGATCTCGTCATGCTGAAACACATCGCACGGCACACATCGGTTGGCTTCGGGCTTCGGTCCTCGGTGCCAACGATGGGATCGTGTCGACGGCGAGCCTGGTCCTGGGTGTGGCGGCGGCTCACGCGGGCACCTCGAGCGTGCTGGTCGCGGGCACGGCCGGCCTCGTCGCCGGCGCGATGTCCATGGCCGCCGGGGAGTTCGTGTCGGTCAGCTCGCAGGCCGACACGGAGCGCGCTGACCTGAGGCGAGAGGAGAAAGAGCTGGCTTCGGAGCCGGATGCGGAGCTCGCGGAGCTGGCGGCCATATACGTCGGCCGCGGTCTCGACCCGGACCTGGCTCACACGGTGGCTGTCCAGCTGACGGCTCACGATGCCCTGGCGAGCCATGCTCGTGACGAGCTGGGTATCTCGGAGGTGCTCCGTGCGCGGCCCTTGCAGGCCGCCCTTGCGTCGGCCGCGAGCTTTGCCGTGGGCGCCGCGGCACCGCTGGTGACCGTCGCCCTCAGCCCGGAGACGGTGCTGGCTCCGGTGGTGGGCAGCACGTCGCTCGTGTTGCTGGGCGGACTGGGGTGGCTTGCCGCCCGAGTCGGAGGGGCGCGCCCGTGGGCGGGCACGGCCCGCGTGGTGTTCTGGGGCGCTCTCGCGATGGCCGTGACGGCCGTGATCGGCGCGCTGTTCGGCGCGGTCGTGTGAGCGAGTTCCGTCGGGGCCCCGCCCCATGCTATCGTCGGCGCCTGGGAGGGGAGGCATGGCCGATCTGAGCTGGTCCAAGCACGTGGCGGACGTGCTGCGGCGGAATGACATCCGCCTCTTCGCGACGGTGCCCGACTACATCGTCTCGCACGTGCTGGAGCACCTCTGGGCCGATCCCGCGTGCACCGTCGTGACGGCGACCCGGGAAGAGGAGGCGCTCGGGATCCTGTCCGGGGCCTGGCTCGGGGGGCAGCGGGGGGCGCTCCTGATGCAGAACAGCGGGCTCGGCAACTGCATAAACACGCTGGGCTCCCTCAACATCGCCTCCCAGCTCCCGGTCGTGCTCGTGATCAGCCACCGGGGCGACCTCGGCGAGTTCAATCCCGCGCAGGTGCCCATGGGCCAGGCCACCGAGCGCCTCCTCGACGCCATGGGCATCCGGCACGTCATGCCGCGCTCCGTCGCGGACCTCGAGGCCCAGGCCGACGGCCTCATCAAGCTGAGCTACACGCAGTCGCTCCCCGTGGCCTTCGTCCTGCCCGCCGAGCTCACCGGCGGGAAGCTCGGCTGAGTCGCGACGTGGATCGCGCGACCGCGACCCGCCTGCTCGTGAGTCGGCTCACCGACGAGGTCATCGTCTCGAACCTCGGCCAGGCCACGATGGACCTCCAGCGCCTCGGCGACCGGCCGCTCAACTGCTACACGTTTGGCGCCATGGGCCAGTGCTCGTCCATCGGGCTGGGGATCGCGCTGGCCCGCCGGGACGTCCGCGTCGTGTGCCTGGACGGGGACGGGTCGCTCCTCATGAACCTGGGGTCGCTCTGCACGATCGCAACGCTCCAGCCCGCGAACTTCGCACTGGTCATCTGGGACAACGAGGTCCACATGACCACGGGCGGCCAGCCCACGGCGACCGCGCACCGATCGAGCTTCGCCCAGATGGCCCGGGGGGCGGGGATCGAGAAGGTACTGGAGCCTCGGAACGAGACCGAGCTCGAGCAGGCGTTCGATCGCATTCTCGCCGAGGACGGTCCGTTCGTCGTGCCCGTCAAGGTCAGCCAGGGCCGGGCCGAAGGGGGGCTCGGCCGCGACGTGGTCGGATACGCGCGGCGGTTCCGACAGGCGCTCGCCGCCGTGCCCGCCGTCCGGTGAGCCCACGGTCCGGAGCTCCCGCGTAGGCTCGCCCGAGCCGGCGTCCCCCGCGTTCCGCCGCGCGCAGCGGCGGGTGCTCCTCGCGACGAGCGTGTGCTATCTCGTCTACTACACCGGCCGGCAGAACCTCGGCTGGGCGATTCCGGGGCTCCGGGCCGAGCTGGGACTGAGCGCCACCGAGATCGGCTGGATCAGCGGCGCCGGCCTGATCCTCTATGGGGCCGGACAGCTCGTGAGTGGGCACTTCGCGGATCGCGTGGGCGGCCGGCGCCTGGTCGCGCTCGGTGCCGTGAGCTCGTGCGCCCTGAACTGGCTCACGAGCTTCGGCGGCGACTTCTGGAGCCTCGCGATTCCCTGGGCCCTGAACGGCCCCGCGCAGTCGATGGGCTTCGCGCCGGCAAGCCGCCTCATCGCCGCCTGGTGGGCGCCGCGCGAGCGCGGCTGGGCGTTCGGCGTCTTCAATTTCGCGGCCGGCTTCTCGTCGGTGGTGACGTTCGGAGCGGCGGCGCTCGTCCTCACGTGGCTCTCGTGGCGCTGGGTCCTGCGGCTCCCGGTCCTCCTGCTCCTCGGGGGTGCGGCGGTGGTCTGGCTGTTCGCGCGGGATCGCCCTGAGGATCTCGGCCTCCCGCCGCGGGCGGAGGATGGCGAGTCTGGCCCCCTGCCGCGTCCCGCCAGCGTGGCCGGTGAGGCGACTGCGTCCCTCGGCGCCCGTCTCCGCGCCGCCTTCTCGAACCGCGCGTTCCTCTTCGCGTCACTCGGATTCGGCTTCGCGAACTGGGCCCGCCTCGGTCTCCTCGTGTGGGTGCCGTCGCACCTGCTGGGCACCGGAAGTGCGGCGAGTCCGGGGGTCGCGTGGATCCCGCTGGCCCTGCCGGTGGGGATGGCCCTCGGGGCCCTCGCCGGGGGAGACGCCGTCGACCGCTTCCTCGGCGGCAACCATTCCCGGCTGATCGTGCTGTGTCTCGTCCTCGCGGCGGGGGCGACGCTCGGGCTCATGGGCGTCCCGCCAGATGCCCGCAGTCTCGTGCTGCTCTTCGCCGCCGGGTTTCTCGTGTTCGGCCCGTTCCCCTCGTTCACCGTGCTGGGGGCGGAGCTCCTCGGCCCCCGGAGCGTCGGCGCAGGCGTCGGGTTCATGAACGGCGTCGGGTACGGGATGGCGGCGCTCGGCGACGTCGTCACGGGCGCGGTCATCGACGTCACGGGCCGGACGAGTGCCGTCTTCGCGGTCGCCGCGGGGGCGTGCGTCCTCGGGGCGGTCGCGACCGCGCTGGCCGGCACGGCGGCCAGGCGGCCGATCTGACGCGCGCGGGGGCCGTGCTACGATACGTCCCGGTCGTCGTCCGGGATCGGCACGAGACCGTCACTCTCATCCGAGACTCACTCACGAGGAGCGCAACATGACCACTCCGGTGGACCCGAACGACGTCCTGATGACCGGTGAGAACTCCTTCGTCCGCCTGAGCCACGACGGCGGCAAGACTCTGGCCGACCGCTGGAGCCACTGGCGCGTGCTGTGGTGCCCGGCGGGCCCGGGTCACGTGCTCCTCGTCCAGGCGGAGCTGACCGGGGGCAAGCCGCGGATCTACAGCGACAACATCGCCATGACGCGCTGGCTCCAGCGCGAGATCGAGTCGATCCTGTTCCCGCCCACGGCGGACCCGACGCTGCCGGTGATCGAGGCGTCCTTCGAGCGAGACGGGGACCCGCGCGGGGTGGCGACCGAGCGCGTCGTCTCGGCCGACGACGAGATCGTCCTCGCCTGGTACGACTTCTACGACCCGTTCGTACTCACGATGCCACCCGGGTCCGCGAACCGGCCGATCGGGGTGTTCAGCACGTTCTTCCCGGCCCGGTCGGCCCAGGTGACGCTCAACGGGCAGGTCGCGTCGGGGAGCGTCTGGCCCGAGACTCGAGGCGACCGGCAGTCGTCGAGCGCGTGCCTCGCCTGGTCGGAGACCTGGGTCAAGCCGAAGGCGTAGCGTAGCGCTCGGAGAGGCAGCGATCCGCGTCCGGCGCAGGCCAGCCGCGGCGGCTCGGGTCAAGCCGCGTTGGGGTGGGGGAGGCGCGCCCGGCGGACCCGCGCCTGGACGTCCTGCACCACGTTCTGCTCGAGGGCGATCTCGACCTGCTGCTCCTCGAGCTCCCAGTCACCGACCCTCGAGACGAACCACAGGAGCCGCCGCTCCTGCCTCGGCACGATCCGGCGGCCTCGGTACACGAGGGTATGCCGGTCCGGGGCGCCGAGCCGTTCCTGCTCCTCGAGGGTCTTATGGCCGCACAGCGCGAGCACTTCCTCGCGCGTGGTCCGCCCGGGTACGATCCGTGCGAGAGTCTCGCGCGAGAGGAACGCGCCCTCCGCCCGACCGGCGGGCTTGGCGCCGCGCCCGAAACGCAGGCGGGCGGACACGCGGTGGCCGACCGCCCGCACAACCCGCTCGATGATCGGGCCGGCCGAGCGACCGAGCAGGAAGAAGACGAGCGGAATGACGATCGGGATCCAGGCCTGGAGTCCCGAGGTGTATCCGAACTGGATGGTGAGCAGCTGAGGTAGCGAGCCCTCCGAGGTGTCCAGGAAGACGGAGACGGTCTCGCTGCCCGGCGCCCCGTCGGTCGGCTCGTGGGTACCTGCGCGAGGGTAGATCTCGTCGATGCGGAGGTGTTTCGCGTCCCCAAAGCGCACGAGCATCTGTGACGGCTCGCTCGCGAGCTCGAGGGCCCGGGCGCGATTCTCCAGGTAGAGGGGGAAGAGCGCCGGATTCCGGACGTCGTTGAAGCTCAGCGCGAGGACGTGGCGTGGCCCCCGGACGAGATCCTCGATCCAGATGGCGGGCTTGTGCCTCATGGCGCCATCGAATCGCAGTCGGAGCTTCATGAGGCGGACGCGGTTCACGAGATCGGGTGTCCACGGGATCCGGATCATGGAAGCGGTGGGCTGGACCCCCAGGGCCTCGAGACCGACCTGGCGGAACGACACGAAGGGTGCGGTGCCGATCTCGCGGGCGGGCGACGTCGCCCCGGGCGCGGGGTAGAGCTCCTCGACGAAGAGCGGAAGCCGACCCTCGCCCGTCACCGTGAAGCCTCGGCTGCGGACGTACTCGCCGAGCGCGGCGTCGCCAGCACGCTTCTCCTCCCCGCGGAGCTCGGCGGGCCAGAGCAGGTAGATGTCCTGCTCGAGACCGAGGGCGCTGCGCGTGGGCGGCACCGCGAGGCTCCACAACACGTCTACCGTCACCGGGCCAAGCGCGGGCCCGACGCTCGCCCGGATGAAGAGCGGCCCGACCTCGAACTCGGGATTCGGGCGGGTCGCCAGGAACACCTGGGCGCCGGCCGTCGCGGGGCCGGTCGCGACCGCCACCACGAGGAGCAGCTGCGCGGCGGCGATGCGGGTGTGGGGAAGGAGCCGGCCCACGACGTGCGCGCGTCCGGACGCCAGGTGATTCGTCGTCATCCGCCGAGCGCTGGCCGAACCTCTCGGGCGAGGACGTCGATCGTCTCGAGGATCGCCGGATATGTCGTCAGCGACACGTCGAGGGCCACGTGGCTCACGCCGAGTGCGGCGAACTCGCGAAGCGCCTCGACGATCTGCCGCGTGGTGCCGTGGATCGCGGGGCGGCCGCGGAGATAGCCCATGTCCGATCCGGGCCGGTGGATCTCGTCGAGCCAGAAGGGGATCCGGAGGGAGAGCACCGGAGCGCCCTGACGGCCGGCGTCGGTCCAGAAGCGCCGGACGGCATCGGCACCCTGGCGGAACGCCTCCGGTGTCGCGGCGGTCGAGTGCCAGCCCTCGCCGAAGCGCGCCACGCGGCGGTACGCGCCCTCGCTGGCGCCCCCGATCCAGATCGGGGGCCGCGGGCGCTGGAGCGGCATCGGCGAGGCGACCAGTCCGTGGAGCCGGTGACGCCGCGTATCGATCTCGGGCTCACGTTCCGTCCACACCTTCTGGAAGAGCTCGAGCGCCTCGTCGGTCCGGCTGCCGCGCTCGTTGAAGGGCACGCCGAGCGCCGCGAACTCGCCCTCCATCCAGCCGACGCCTGCGCCGAAGATCAGGCGGCCGCCCGAGAGCGCGTCGACGCTGGCCAGGAGCTTGGCCACGGGCAGCGGGGACCGGTAGGGGAGGATGATCACGCTGCTCCCCAGCATGATCCGCTCGGTGACGCCCGCGAGCCACGGCAGCACCGCGAGGGGGTCGAGCATGTCCTCTCGGTAGATGATGTAGACGTCCTTCGGCACGATGACGTGGTCGGTCACCCAGAGGGAGTCCAGGCCCCGGGCGTCCGCCCGCTGCGCCACCTGGAGGAGGCGGCTCGTCTCGAGAGGGCGGCCGAAGTGGGGAAGGCAGAGCCCGATCTGCATGGCGTGTCCTCGTGTCGGTGGCCGAGCGGTGAACGCGGCGGGTCGGCAGGCCCGCGCCCGCCCAGTATAGCGGCTTCCTGATTGCCTCGCCGCGGGGCTGCCGTTACCATGGGTGCTCGTCAGGAGGAGAGGACCATGGGGGCGCGGGTCGGCATCGTCGGGGTGAGCGGGTACGGCGGGAGCGAGCTCCTGCGACTCTGCGTGGGCCATCCGGCGTTCGAGGTCGTCTACGCGAGCGGTGAGACCACGGCGGGCCAGAGGCTCTCTCAGCAGTTCCCGGCTCTGGCCGGGCACCCGACGGGCAGTCTCGTCATTCAGCCGTTCGTCCCCGAGGAGCTCCACGGCGTCGATGTTCTCTTCGCCTCGCTGCCGACGGGCAAGTCGCGCGAGCCGCTCGCGCGGGTTCCGCGGGACGTGAAGGTCGTCGACGTGGGCGGAGACCACCGCTTCGTCGACGGCTGGACCTACGGGCTGACCGAGCTGCCGGGCACTCGCGCCGCCGTCGCGCGGTCATCCCGCGTCGCGGACCCGGGCTGCTATCCGGTGGCGGCGCTGCTGGCGCTGGCGCCGCTCGTCGCCGAGGGGCTGGTGGAGCCGGAGGGCCTCGTGATCGACGCCAAGACGGGCGTGAGCGGCGCCGGCCGCGGCGGTGGGGCGGGCGGGTTCGGTTACGCCGAGACCAACGAGGACGTGCTGGCCTACGGCCTTGCCGACCATCCCCACGCGGCGGAGATGCAGGAGGCCCTGACGCGGCTCGGCGGCCGGCGGGCCACGCTCGCCTTTACCCCGCACCTGGTCCCGATGACGCGCGGGATCCTCGCGACCTGCTACGCGCGGCCGCGGGGCGTCGTGACCGCGGCCCGGCTCGAGGAAGCCGCCCGGGCCGTGTACGGCGACGAGCCGTTTGTCCGGGTGGTGCGGATAGAGGGCGGCCGGAGTCCCCGGACCAAGTGGACGACCGGATCGAACGTGGTCTTCGTGGCCTATGCGGTCAACCGGGAGACGGGCCTCGCGCTGGCCATCGCCGCCCTGGACAACCTCGGCAAGGGCGCTGCGGGCCAGGCCGTCCAGAACGCGAACCTCATGACGGGTCAGCCGGAGACGGCGGGACTAACCGGCCTCCCGCTCTGGCCGTAGCGGGGTCAGACTTTGACTTCTGAACGTTCCTGGTTGGGCGTGCTCCGGGGCCCCGGGTCCCGAGCGGGTCGGAACCGGAATTGCCCAGCAGTCAAAGCCTGACCCACGCTGATTGTTTAGAAGTCAAAGTCTGACCCCGTGCTGATCGCGGTCACCTTCCTGGGCTCCCTCGCGTGGAGCTTCGTGTTCGTGGCGCTGCCCTTCCAGGTCGAGCGACTGAGCACGTCCGGGCCGGCGGGGACGCTCGCCTGGACGGGCTGGATCCTCGGCGTCCCGTCGCTGGCGGCGGTGGTGACGGGGCCGATCTGGGCGCGCTACGGGGAGCGGACGGACCCCAAGGCCGTGTGCGTCCTCGTCCAGACGCTCCAGGGGCTGGGCTTTTTGGCCACGGCCATGGCTCACTCGGTCATCGAGCTCCTCATCGCGCGCCTCCTGCTCGGCACCGTCGGATCGTTCTCCACACTGGCCTTCGTCATCGCCGGCCGGGAGTCGGACCCGACAGTCATGCGACGTCGCCTGGCGGCGATCCAGTCGGCCCTGGTCCTCGGTACCCTCGTGGGGCCGTTGCCGGGAGCCGTCGCGGCCGCGCGGCTCGGGTTCCGGCTGACCTACCTCATCGGCGCGATGGTGCTGGTGATCTCGGCGTCGCTCCTCCAATGGGGCATGCCGAGCCCTTCCGCGGTGCCGCACGAGGCCGGCGCGAGCCGGCGGATGCTGACCCGGGACATCACCCTCGTGGCGGCTCTGGTCCTCGTGGCTTCGTCCCAGGAAACGTTCCTGGCGGCGGTCCTCCCCAGGGTGCTGCCGGGACTCGGCGTGGGCATGGACGACCTGGTGGAGGCGAGCGGCCTCCTGATCTTCGTCGCCGGCGCGGCGGCGGCCGTGGGTGGCCTGGCGGCGCCGGTCCTCGCCGAGCAGATCTCGGAGCGGCGCCTCCTGGCGGGACTGCTGGTGGCGTCGTCGATCGCGCTGGTGCTGCTCGGCAGCACGCGTTCCTTCTGGGCCTTCGTCGTGTTGCGCGGGGTACAGTCCCTGGCGATCGCTCCGTTCTTCCCGCTGATGGTCGCGCAGGTCGCGCGGCGCGCCGATGCCAGCGCGATCGGGATCATCAATGCGGCGCGCGTGGGGTCGGGCTTCCTTGGTCCGCTGGCCGCCACCACACTGCTCGCGACCGGCTCGCCGGGACTCCTCTACGCCACGCTCGGAGCGGCAGGCATCGCCACCGTGCTGCTGTTCCGGCGCCGGTAGGGCTGGCTCACCCCGGTCCGGTCAGGACCGACGGAGCCCTCGGAGCGCCCGGGTCCAAGCGTGCCCGAGGTCCCTCGCTCAGCCAGCCAGGGCGGGCTTCCGGTCGAACCAGGGGCGCGCGCCTTCGAGCTGTGCTGACAGCCGGAAGAGCGTCGCCTCGTCGCCGAAGCGTGCCGCGAGCTGGACCGCCAGCGGCAGGCCGCGCGGCGCACCGGCCGTTTCCACCTGGCCCACGGGAAGCATGATCGCGGGCTGGCCCGTGATGTTGAACCACACGGTGAATGGCGAGAACGTAAATACCCGCCGCCAATACTCGTCCACCTCCTCGAGCATCATGTCGATCCACCCCAGCTTAACGGCGCCCGGCGTCGCGAGCCCCGGGGTGAGCAAGACGTCGTAGCTCTGGTGGAAGGCGGCCATCTGGCGGCCGAGCCGGTGAGCGGCCTGGGTGGCCCGGACGTAGTCCTGGGCCGCGACGTGCTCTCCGCGCGCTGCCGTGTCGAAGGTGACGTTCTCGACCTCACCGCGGCGGGGCGGCCGGCCCGCTGTCGGGTGACTCCGGACGTTCACCGCCGAGTTGGCGGTCGCGATCGTCAGGAAGGTGGGGACGACCGCGTCGCGGTCGATGTCGGGATCCGCCTCGGCCACGTGGTGGCCGAGGTCGGCGCAGAGCGCGGCGATCTCCCGGACGAGCGCCGTGCACGCGGGATCGACGGGCGCGCCGTTCGGCGTGCGCAGCGTCCACGCGATCCGGAGGCGGCGGGGCGCGGCGCCCACCTCGGCAAGGAACGGCCTGGCGGGGGGTGGGGCCGCGTACGGGTCGCCCGCCCCCGGGCCCGCGGTCGCGTCGAGGAGCGCCGCGCAGTCGCGGACGGTCAGCGTCACGGCGTGCTCGGTCGAGAGTCCGCCCAGACCCTCGCCCATATAGGGCGCCATCGTGTTCCGGGCGCGCGTGGGCTTGAGCCCGACCAGCCCGCAGCAGGCCGCTGGCGCGCGGATCGACCCGAAGCCATCGCTCGCATGCGCCATCGGCAGGATGCGGGCGCCCGTGGCCGCAGCGGCGCCGCCGCTCGAGCCGCCGGAGATGCGGGTCGGGTCCCAGGGATTCCTCGTGGGACCGTAGAGCTGGGGCTCGCAGGTCAGCGAGAGCCCGAGCTCGCACGTGCTCGTCCGCCCGAAGACGACGAGCCCGGCGCGCTTGAGTCGCGCGACGTGCTCGCTGTCGGCGGCGGCGGGCGGCGTGTCCGCGAAGAAACGCGATCCGCGCATCGTCCGCACCCCGGCCAGAGACGCGGTGAGGTCCTTCAGGAGGTACGGAACGCCTCGGAACGGCCCGTCGGGCAAGCCGTCGGCGATCGCCTTCCGGGCGTAGTCGTACAGCGGAAACACCACGGCGTTCACCGTCGGGTTCCGCGCCTCGACTCGGGCGATCGCGGCGTCCAGCAGCTCCGTGGGTGTGACCTTCCGGCGGCGGACGAGGTCCGCGAGACCGAGGGCGTCGTACGCTTCGTATTCGGCGAAGCCGGCCATTCGTGTCCTCCGGGGCGTGGGGCCTGGGGGTCGACGCGAGCGCCTCAGTCTAGCAGGGCGCCGCTCGACTCGGTATCGGCAGGCGTGGGTCGTGGCCCGGAGTCTGGGGCCCATGACGCCGTGCGTACAATGGAGCGCGGAGACCGGGGTCGGCCGTGCCCGGCCATCCGGACACCATGCGCATCCTGGTCGTCGAGGACGAGCGGAAGGTCGCAAGCTTCATACGCCAGGGGCTGGCAGAGGAAGGGTATGCCGTGGACGTCGCGACGGACGGGGCGGCGGCCCTCGACCTGGCCCTCGGGGGCACGTCCTACGACTTGATCGTGCTCGACGTCATGCTCCCGAAGCGGGACGGGTTCGCCGTCCTTCGCGCGCTGCGGGACCACCGCATGGCCGCGCCCGTCCTGCTCCTGACGGCTCGCGACAGCGTGCCCGACAAGGTCGCGGGCCTCGATCTGGGCGCGGACGACTACCTCACGAAGCCGTTCGCGTTCGACGAGTTCCTCGCGCGCGTGCGTGCCCTCCTTCGGCGCCGCGCCGCACAGCGACCCCCGGTTCTCCAGCTCTTGGATCTCCGGCTGGATCCCGCGACACGCCAGGTCACGCGGGGGGACCGCACGATCTCGCTGACTGCGCGGGAATACGCCCTCCTGGAGTACTTCCTCCGCAACGCGGGCCGGGTGCTCACCCGCCCCCTGCTCGCCGAGCACGTGTGGGGCATCGACTTCGATCCGGAGAGCAATGTCATCGACGTGTACGTCGGGTATCTCCGACGGAAGATCGATCTCCCTGGCGAGGTGCGTCTGCTCCACACGACGAGGGGCGCCGGGTACGTCTTGCGGGTCGAGCCGTGAGTCCCCGGGCGAAGGCGCTGGGCCTTCGCGCGCGGCTGACGCTCTGGTATGGCGGCGTCCTCCTCGCGATCCTCCTCGTGTTCGGCGCGCTGTCCTATGCCGCGCTTCGCTGGACGCTTCAGAGTGACGTCGACAGCACGCTGCTGGTCGTCGCGCAGGTGGTGAGGGACACGGGCTACCCTCGGGGCTCGGCGTTGACGGATTCGGAGGCCAGGCTCCGCGCGCTCCTCGGCCCCGACTTCTTCGACAGGTTCCTGCGGCTCCTCGATCCGGAAGGCGTGACCGATCCCGAGACCCCCGCGGCCGGATCCCGGGTGCTCCCGTTCTCCGTGGAGGCCCGGGCCAACGCCAGGCGGGGACTCCCGACATTCGAGACGGTCCAGACGGAGTCGGGCGAGCCGGTACGCGTGCTCACGATGCCGGTGATGCGGAACGGGCGTCTGGTCAATCTGATCCAGGTCGGTATCCCGCTTCGGCGCACGTACGAGGCGCTGAACCAGTACCTCCGGACGCTGCTCGCCCTGATACCGCTCGGACTCGGCCTGGCCACGGCGGGCGGGGCGCTCGTGGCGCGCCGGGCCCTCTCCCCGGTCGGGACGATGTCCCGGACCGCCCGGCGCATCACCGCGGCGGATCTGACCGAGCGGATCCCCGTTCGCGGGGCCGGGGACGAGCTCGACCACCTGGCGGAGACCCTCAACGCGATGCTCGTCCGGCTCGAGGCGGCCTTCGTGCAGGTGCGGCGATTCGCCGCCGACGCGGCGCACGAGCTCCGCACGCCTCTGACGGCTCTCCGCGGGGAGCTCGAGGTGGGCCTCCGTGCGGACCGGTCGCCCGAGGAGTACCGGCGCGTCCTCAAGTCGGCCCTCGAGAGCGTCGAGCGGCTCGTTCGGCTCGCGGAGGACCTTCTCGTGCTGTCGCGGGCCTCCTCGGGCGGCCTGGTGCGGTCCGGACCGGTGGATCTGGAGGCGCTCGTCCTCGGGGCGCTGGATGCCGGCGCCCGGCTGGCCCAGGGGCGCGGTGTGACCGTCCGTCTCGGTGTCGTGGAGCCCACCGGCGTGACGGGCGATGCGGTCGCTCTCGAGCGGGCGCTCCTCAACCTGGTCGACAACGCCGTGCGGTACACGCCGTCCGGCGGCAAGGTGGAGATCTCGGCCGTGTCGGCGTCCGGCTGGGTGGAGATCTCCGTTCAGGACAGCGGCTCGGGGATCGCGCCGGCCGACGTGGAGCGGGTGTTCGATCCATTCGTCCGGCTGGAGGCGGCCCGGGCGAGGGAGACGGAGGGCACCGGGCTCGGTCTCGCGATCGCCCGATCAATCGTAGCGGCCCACGGCGGAACCCTGACCGTGGAGTCGACCCCCGGGGCGGGGAGCCGCTTCACGATCCGGCTGCCCCGTTCCTGAGAAAGATCTCATCCAGTTCTCATCGGCCTCTCATCTTCGGCGTTCATGATCGAGGGCAGATCTGGGCGACGCCTCGGCGTCCGGCATGTCGCCGGCCCGGCGCGCCCGAGCACACGCGAAGGAGAGAGACCGATGACTGGAATGCTTCGCCGCCGAGGCGCGATTGTCGCGAGCCTCGCCGTTCTGGCAGCCGTGGCCCTGGTGGCCGCGGTCCCACGGCTCGGACTTGGCCGCACCACCGCCACCAAGCTCTGGACCGACGAGCCGCCGAAGGTCTCGAGCCAGGCCGTCACCGCGCCGGACTGGATCACCCTGGCGAAGGCCCTCAAGCCGGCGGTGGTCAACGTGAGCACCAAGCGAGTCGAGTCCGGCCCGTCCCTGCCTCCGGGGATGGATCCCAGTGATCCGTTCAGCCAGTTCTTCCGGCAGTTCGAGCGGCGGCCCCATCCGGTCCGGAGCCTGGGCTCCGGATTCGTCATCAACGGGGCCGGCTACGTGGTCTCGAACAACCACGTCGTCGACGGGGCCAGCGAGATTCGCGTCAAGCTGTCGGATGGCCGTGAGTTTGCCGCGAAGGTGCTCGGGCGCGATCCCAAGACCGACCTCGCCCTGCTGAAAATCGAGGTCAGCGGGCTGCCGACGATCCCGATGGGGGACTCGGAGGCCTTGCAGGTCGGCGAGCCGGTGATGGCCATCGGGAACCCCTTCGGGCTCGAGCAGACCGTGACGACCGGTATCGTCAGCGGGACCGGCCGCGTGATCGGCGGTGGCCCTTATGACGACTTCATCCAGACCGATGCCTCCATCAATCCCGGCAACAGCGGCGGCCCGCTGATCAACGCACGCGGCCAGGCGGTCGGGATCAACGCCGCCATCTTCAGCCAGACCGGCGGCTCGATCGGGATCGGCTTCGCGATCCCGGTGAATCTCGCCAAGCCGGTCCTCACCCAGCTCGCCGACGGCGGGCGCGTGGTGCGGGGCTGGCTCGGTGTCAGCATCCAGCCCGTCACCCCCGAGCTCGCGAAGAGTCTGAAGCTGTCCGAGGCCGCCGGGGCGCTCGTGTCGGGAGTGACCGAAGGCTCGCCCGCCGCCAAGGCCGGGCTGAAGCCGGGCGACGTGATCTTGGAGTTCAACGGTGAGCGGGTGGCCCGGGCCGACCGGCTGCCAAACGCCGTGGCGACGACGGCCGTCGGGCGCGAGGTGCCGCTGGCCGCCGTGCGCGACGGCAACGTCATGAAGCTCACGGTCAAGGTGGGGGAGCAGGCGGAGTCCAGGGCGGCGGCCTCCGAGGCGGCGAAGGTGCCGGCGGCGCTCGGTCTCACCGTCGAGCCGGTGACTCCGCGCCTGGCTCGCGAGATGGGCCTTCGCGACGAGCGTGGGGTCATCGTGCGCGATGTGGAGGCGGACAGCCCCGCCGCGGAGGCGGGGATCCGGGCGGGGGACGTCATCGTCGAGGTGAACCGGCAGGCGATCCACAGCATCGCGGACATGCGCCGCCAGATCGACAGGCAGGCGAAGGGCACGCCGATGTTGATGCTCGTCCATCGGGGCGACGGCGACCTGTTCGTCGCGGTCACGGCCTAGTTCCGTCAGTTCGGCCGGCTTGGGGACTCCGCGCCGTCCTCGCGGCGGCGCGGAGTCCTCGGTTCCGCCGGCGTCGTCGTGCTCATGAGGTAGGATACCTTCGGGGAGATGATCCGCGTGCGTGCGCCGGGTCTCGAGTCGGTGGCGTGAGCGGACCGGCGCCCTTCGTGAAGCCTCGCGCCCTCGCGCCTGGGGATCGTGTCGCCGTCGTCGCGCCGGCCGGGCCCTTCGATCGCGAGAGCCTCGACGCGGGCCTCCGGATCCTCGCCGGCCGGTACGAGGTGGCGTGGGATTGCGGCCTCCTGAGCCGCGTCCGGTATCTCGCCGGAGACGATGGCAGGCGCCGGGGGGAGCTCGTGGCGGCGCTCGCCGACCCCCGGATCCGTGGCATCGTGGCGGCGCGTGGCGGCTACGGCAGCATGCGGCTCCTGCCCCGTGTGTGGCCGATCGCCGGTGGCGTCCCTTCGAGTCCCGGCCCCGCCAAGCTGCTAGTCGGATTCTCGGACATCACGGCGTTGCACGCCGCTCTTCAGGTCTGCGGTCGCGTGAGTGTTCACGGGCCGGTCGTCACCCAGCTCGCGACGCAGCCGTCGACCGTCATGGAACGCTTCTTCGCGATTCTGGAGGACGGTGCGGCCCCGCCCGCGCCCGTTAGCGGGACACCGATCATCGGCGGTGTCGCCGAGGGGCCGCTTCTGGGCGGCAACCTTTCCATCCTCACCCGCCTTCTCGGCACGCCGTGGCTGCCGGACCTCACCGGCGCGGTGCTGCTCCTCGAGGACGTGGGGGAGCGGCCATACCGGATCGACCGCATGTGGACCCATCTCCGGCTCGCGGGGGTCTTCGGGCGCGTGGCAGGCCTGGCGCTCGGCGACTTCACCGACTGCGAGGAGCCGGGCGGTGAGTTCACGCTTCGCGACGTGCTCTGGAGCCTGGCGGGAGAGACGGGCCTTCCGTGCGTCGGCGGGCTTCCCATCGGCCATGACGCGGTCAACGTGCCGGTCGCGCTGGGCACGCGGGCGCGCCTCGACGGCGGCGCCGGCACGCTGTCCTTCCTGGAGCCCGCCGTCGCGGCTTGAACGCGCGGCTGCGGGGGTCGCACGCCGTGGGTCAACGCCCGTCCATCCGGGGGTGGAGCGTCATCTGTGACCGATCCCGCGGCCGGACCCCGATGAAGGGTGGGTCTCGCGACTACCGCGCTGGGTCGTCTGACATACGCGAGCCGGTGGCCGGGACGACGCGTCCGTCCGCCGCCACCTTGCAGCCGTAGTCCTCGACCACCGCTCGCGGCGTGACGTAGCCGTGGTCCAGGTCGTGCTGGATCAGCTCGAGCGGCCGCTCCCGCGGGTCGCCGAATCCGGCCCCGCCCGCCAGGCGTAGCTCGAGGATCTGGTTGGGCCGCTCGAGGGCAACCAGGCTCCCCACCCCGTAGTCGGTGACCACCGCGCCGGCGGCGTCGAGGAGCACCCCCCGCACGGCGCCGCCCGCACGACCCCCGAAGAGGCCTGCCGTCCGCGTCAGCACGCCATCGGGAAAGAGGCCGGCATAGGCCGGCCGGCCGTCGTCGGCGAGCTTCCGCACGCGGACGACCTGGCCGAGCCCACCGCGGTGTCGGCCGGGGCCGCCGCTGTCCGAGAGATAGCGCTTCTCGAGCACCAGGATCGGGGTTCGCGTCTCGAAGAGCTCGACCGACGTGTTGGCGGCGCTGGTCGGCCAGAGGAGCGCCGACTTGCCGTCGCCCTGGGCGGAAGCACCCTGGCCGCCCCCCTGGAAGAGGTGGTCGCTGTAGAAGCGGCCGTCCGGGCCCTGACCGTACAAGGTGATGGAAGCCGGGAGACCCGTGAACGCCTGAACCCGATCCGGCACCGCCCCCGCCAGCGCGATGAACAGGTTCGGCGCGATGTACCAGCCTGTTCGCGTCCGCACGTTGACCGAGGCGGGTTTCGTGCAGTTCAGGATGCTGCCCTCGGGGGCCGTCACGCGGAAGGGTCGGTAGCACCCGGCATTGCTGGGCACGCTGGGCGACAGGATGCACTTGAGCGGGTACACCGTGTGCGCTGCCGTGTAGTTGTAGGTGCAGTTCGAGCCGCCCCGCGGTTGCTGGGGCGGGGCCCCCGCGAAGTCGACGTCGATCGTCTCGCCCCTTACCGTCACCGTGATGGGATAGCGGAGCGGCGTGCCGAGCCCGTCGTTCCAGATCTCGCTCCGGTAGGTGCCATCCGGCACCCGGCGAATGGCCTCGCGGATCGCGCGTTCGGAGCGGTCCTGGATCACGGTCGCCAGCGCTTCGAGATCCTCCAGTCCGTACTCCTCCATGAAGGCCAGGAGTCGCTGGGCCCCGGTGGCGTTGGCGGAGATCAGCGCGTGGAGGTCCCCGAGGACCTGCTCGCTCTTGCGGACGTTCTCGGCCAGAAGCCGGAAGAGATCCTCGTTCGGCTCTCCGGCCCGGTAGAGCTTCATCGGCGGGATCTGGAACCCCTCCTCGTAGATCTCGCGCGCGCTCAGGCTGTCCCGGGTGCCCCCGATGTCCGTCACATGGCCGATCGTCCCGAGAATGGCGACCACCCGGCCGTCCCGGAACACGGGCGTCACGATGGCGACGTCGAACAGGTGCCCGGCGCAGATCCACGGATCGTTGGTGATCAGGACGTCGCCGGGGGCGAGCGTCTCGGCCGGGAACCGCTCCAGGATGGCGCGCACGGCGCGGGGGAGGGTCAGGTTGAAAACGGGCATCGCCCGTGGCGAGTGGGCGAGCGAGTTGCCCCGAGGGTCCAGCAGCTCGCAGGCGAAGTCCTGCGCCTCGCCGATGATGAGGGAGAAGGCTGTTCGCCAGACGGTCAGCCAGCACTCCTCGACGATGTTGATGAGCCGGCTCCACATGATCTCGAGCCCGACCGGGTCGGCCTCGATCCGCGCGATCGCCTGGATGAGGTCGAGGCCCGCCGGTACGACGGGCTCGAGCGAGGTGGTGCGGGCGACACGGATCCGGAGGTTTCCGCGCGGGTCCACCTCGAGCCGGTCGCCCGGCGGCACCACCGTCGTGGACTCGCGCTCCTCGACGATGACGGGGCCGAGGAGGATCTCACCCGGGGCCAGCGCGTACCGGTCGTATACCGGTGTGGAGACGAAGCCTCCGGCTTCCGGGAAGTAGGCAGGGCGGTCGCCCTTCCGTGCGGTGGCACCCGCCATCACGCCGTCCTGACCGCCGACGTGGACGGTGGGAGCCGGCCCGGCGCTGAGGACGCGCCAGTTGATCGCCTGGATGACGGTGCCCGTGTAGACGTGGGTGTAGAGCCGCCCGTACTCGGCGACGAAGGCGGCCTCGATCGCGGGGAGGTCATCATGCCGAAGCGGACCCGCCGGAAGCGCCACCGCGATGTCGTGGACCTGCCCGAGAAGGCGCATCTCCGCACGCCGCGTGACGGTGACGTCGGTCGCTGGCACGCCGGCCTCCGTGAGAAGGGCGCGCCCCTGCGCCTCCAGGTCGCCGAGGAGGCGATTGACCGCCGTGAGGTCCAGCTCGCCGAGCACCCCCGGGAGCGAGGTGACGAACTCGAAGCTGATCGGCGCGACCAGGAAGCCGAGGGCCGCGGCGGCGCCCGAGGCGGGCGGCACGATGACTTCCCCGATGCCCAGGATGCGGGCCACGCGCGCCGCGTGCGCCGGCCCTGCGCCTCCGAAGGCCACCATCGCGTACCGGCGCGGGTCGCGGCCCTTCTCCACGATGTGCACCCGCGCGGCGGCCGCCATGTTCTCGCACACGATCTCGTAGATGCCCCACGCGGCGCCCATCCGATCGAGGCCGAGCTCTCCGGCGAGCGCCGCCACCGCTCCTTCTGCCGCCGGCCGATCGAGCCGCATGCGCCCACCGAGGAAGAACCCCGGGTCCAGGTAGCCGAGCAGAAGGTTTGCGTCGGTTACCGTCGGCTCTTTCCCTCCGAGCCCGTAGCAGGCCGGCCCCGGGTCGGCTCCCGCGCTCCGCGGACCGACCTTGAGGAGGCCTAGGGCGTCGACGTGGGCGATCGACCCGCCACCCGCCCCGATCTCGATCATATCGATCACGGGCGCCTTGATGGGGAGGCCGCTGCCCCGCTTGAACCGGTGCACACGCGCGGCCTCCATGGCCGGCGCGACGTCGGGCCGGCCGTCCTGGACGAGGCAGGCTTTGGCGGTGGTCCCGCCCATGTCGAAGGCGAGAACGTCTGGGTGGCCGACCTGCCGCCCGAAGAAGGCGGCGACCAGCGCGCCGCCGGCCGGCCCTGACTCGAGGAGGCGGATCGGGAACCGCCGCGCGGTTGCGGGCGGCGTCATGCCGCCCGCGGACTGGATCAGGTAGAAGCGCCCGGCGAAGCCGCGCTCGGCGAGGGCGGCTTCGAGCTTGGCGACGTACCGGGCCATGAGGGGCTGCACGTAGGCGTTGGCCGCGGTGGTCGCGCTCCGCTCGTATTCCCGGAGCTCGGGGACGACCTCGGAGGAGAGCGACACGGCCAAGCCGGGGAACTCGCGCCGGACCATGTCGGCCACGGCGCGCTCGTGGGCCGGGTTGCGGTAGGCGTGGAGGAAGCAGACGGCGAGGGCCTCAATCCCGGCCTCGACGAGGTCGGCGACCTCGCGGCGGGCCTGCTCCTGGTCGAGCGGCACGACCACGCGCCCGTCGCGGTCCAGACGCTCGTCGACCTCCCGGCGGAGGGCCCGCCCGACGAGCGGTTCCGGGAAGCGCAGGAACAGATCGTAGATGTCATAGCGCTGCTCGGTTCCCATCTCGAGGACGTCCCTGAACCCACGCGTCGTCAGGAGACCGAGCGGGCTCCCGTTCCGCTCGATGATCGCGTTGGTCACTAGGGTGGTGCCGTGGACCAGGGCACCGACCTCGACGAACCCGAGGCCGGCCGCCCGGAGGAGCTCTTCCAGGCCTTCGAGGGCGCCTGCCGAGGGGTCCTTGGGTGTGGTGAGGCACTTGTGGAGGCGCACGCGCCCGGTTTCCCCGTCCACGAGGACGAAATCCGTGAAGGTCCCACCGATGTCGACACCCACACGGTAGCGGTCACGTGACCGAGTCATCGATCCCTCTCCGACCGGCAGAGGCCGTCGCGCGCTCTCACCGGTCCCAGACATCGAGGGCGTCGCGGAGCGCGTCCCCGAGTAGATTGAACCCCATCACCGCCACAAAAATTGCCAGCCCCGGCATGGTGGACATCCACCAGTGGGCGGGCAGGAACGTGCGACCGCGTGCCACCATGGCCCCCCAGTCCGGGGTGGGTTCCTGGGCACCCACCCCCAGGAAGGCGAGACCCGAGCCTAGCAGGATCACGAAGGACACGTCGAGCGTGGCCTTGACCACCACAGGGGAGACCACATTGGGCAGGATCTCACGGATCAGGATCACGCCGTCGTGCTGTCCGAGAGCCCGGGCGGCCTCGACATATGGCTCCTCCCGCCGAGACAGGACCTCGCCGTAGACGAGCCGGGTGAACCACGGCCACCACGTGAACGAGATGGCCACCATCGCGCTCCCGAGGTCCGGGCGGAACGCGGCGGTCACCGCGAGGGCGAGGGCGAGGGGCGGTACGGAAAGGAAGACATCGGTCACGCGCATGATTCCCGCGCTCGGCCAGCGCCCATTCCAGTAGCCGGCAATCAAGCCGAGGGGCACTCCGACGCCCAGCGCGATTCCGAGCACCACCGCGACGAGGGCGAGGGAGATTCGGGCTCCGTACACGGTGCGGCTGAAGATGTCACGGCCCACCTCGTCGGTCCCGAACCAGTGGACAGCGTCGGGAGGCCAAGAGGCCCGATCGAAGTGGACGCTTGGCCCCGCATCCTCCGGGAAGGGCGCAAGGAGCCCTGGCACGAGCGCGCAGCCCACGAGGAGGAGGACGATCGACGCCCCAGCCGCCGACAGGGGATTGCGAAGCAGCCGACGGACCCACCGGGCCGGCCGCCGCGACCGGGCGTCGGCGAGGACTCCGGGCAGGTCAGTTGTAGCGGATGCGGGGATCGACATAGCCGTACAGGAGGTCCACCAGCACATTGGCGAGGACGAACGAGAGCCCGACCACGAGGGTGACGCCCACCACCGCGTTGAAGTCCTTGGCGAGGACCGCGGCTGCGCCATACGCGGAGAGCCCGGGCCACGAGAACACCACCTCGACGAGGAAGGCGTTCTCGATCAGCGCCCCATAGGTCATCCCCACGAGGGTCAGGATTGATGTCAGGCCGTTCCGCAGACCGTAGCGCCATACGAGGCGGCGTGGGGGCACACCGTAAGCGGCATGGACGAGCATGAAGGGCCGCCGCAGCACGTCGATCATCGCGGCGCGAGTGAGGCGCGCGACCTGAGCCAGTGTCGGTAGGGCGAGCGTCAGGGTGGGGAGGGCCAGGTGCCAGGCTGCGTCGAGAAAGGCAACACCGTCACCGGTCAGCACCGCGTCGAGCAGGTAGAGCCCGCTGATCGACAGGGGCGCGCGCGATGCTCGGCCCACGATCGGGAAGAGACCGAGTTGGTAGGCGAGCCCCACCTGCAGGAGGATGCCGACCCAAAAACGGGGCAGGGCCACGCCGGGCACCGCCACCAGCCGGCTCAGGTTGTCCACCCACGTGTTCGGATACACCGCCGACAGGATCCCGAAGGGCACACCGAGGCACACCGCGACCAGGAGCGCGGCTGTCACCAGCTCGACGGTCGCCGGCAGGAAATCCCGGATATCCAGGCGGACGTCCCGGTAGGTGCGGATGGACTCGCCGAGGTCCCCGCGGAGGAGCCCGGCCACGTAGTACCCGAACTGTGCGGGCAGCGAACGATCGAGGCCGAGCTTCTCCTGGTAGGCTGCGATCTGCTCCTTCGTGGCTTCGGGGCCGAGGGTGAGCCGGACGGGGTCGCCGGGGATCACCCGGGATACCACGAAGATCAGGACCAGGAGTCCCAGGATGGTGGGAACGACCTGGGCGAGCCGGCGAATGAGGAATTCGTGCATGGGGAGCCGGGGGCGGCGGTCGTCGCCGCCCCCGGGCGGGGGCGCTACTTCTTCTCGATGGTGAAGTCGTAGAACGCCACGTCGTAGCCGAGGAGACCGACGTAGCGATAGCCCTTGACGTAGTCGCGGAACGCGATGCGGTGGAGCGGATTGGCCACGTAGATGCTCGGGTAGTCCTGGACGACCAGCTCCTGGCTCCGTTTGTAGAGCGCGAGCTGTGCATCGCGCTCGACGGTCGCGCGCGCTTGCTCCAGCACCCGGGTGACCTCGTCGTTCTTGTAACGGCTGATCGTCCGGAAGCTTCCCCATGCGCTAGGGTGGTACATCCCGTAGGTGTGGCTGTCGGGGTGCGGATACTTGAGCGTGTCGAAGATCGAGGCCACATCGGGGTTGGTCTCGGCAGTGGCCGCCGCCTGGACCATCTGCGCCCACGGCGTCTCCTTGAGGGTTAGCTTGACGCCGATAGCCGCGAAGTTCGCCTGGGCAAGGAGCCCGATCTGCCGACCGAGCTCGTTCCCCGTCGGGAACCAGTAATCGAAGGCGAGCTGACCGGGCTTGACCCCCGCATCCGCCAGCTCACGCTTGGCCTGCTCGATGTTCTGCGCGTAGGCCTGAACCTTCTCACTGTGGCCGTAGACCCGGTTCGGCAGAGGGCCCCGCGCCAGTAGCGCACCCTTGAACACCTGGTCGATGGCCGTCTTGTAGTCGAACGCGAGGGCGAGCGCCTTGCGAACGCGAACATCCGACAGCGGTGCCCGCTGGGTGTTCAGCTCGATGTGATAGAGCTGAGCGCTCGGCGTCTCGTCCACCACGATGCCCGGGGTCTTCTTGAGCTGTTCGAAGGTGGTGGGCGTGCGCCACTGATCGATCATGTCGGCCTGCCCGCCGAGGAGGAGCGTCCGCATGGTCGCCTCCTCCTGCACGGTGCGGTAGATCACGCGGGTGATCTGGTTCGGCTTCCACCCCCGCCAGTAGCCCGGAAAGGCCTTCATGACGAGCGTGGTTGCCCGGTCCCACGACTCCTTCGTGTAGGGGCCCGAGCCCGCCACGTTGTCCCCGAGGTACGCCTCGCCGTAGTCTCCGGCGTCGCCATACGGCCCCGGCTTCTTGTTGGCCAGCACTTGGTCCCGGTTGACGACGAAAAGCTGGGTCAGCGTCGACAGGAACGGCGCGTACGGCTGGCTCAGGGTGAAGACCACCGTCTGCGGGCCGACCGCGCGCACCTGCTCGGAGGTCAGGACGCCGTTCCAGAGCCACGAGAAGCCTTTCTTCAGGGCGACCATCCGCTGGAAGGAGAAGACTACGTCGTCGGCGTTCAGCTCCCTGCCGTCGTGGAAGCGGATGCCCTTCCGGATCTGGAAGGTATAGGTCTTGGCGCCGTCGGTCACCCGCCAGGACTCGGCGACGTGCGGGCCGGGCTCCATCGACCCCTCAGCGACCTTCGGGTAGAGCAGGGGATCGTACATGTTGATGATCGCGTGATGGGAGCTCTCGTCGGTGTGCTTGGCGGGGTCGATCGTCGTGACGACCTGCCCCTCGAGATAGGTGAGGGTGACGTCCTTGCCCTGGGCCAAGGCGAAGCCCGGCCACATCAGGGCGAGCGAAGCGACGAGGATACGGGTCAGGCGAGTGGTCACAGTGGCACCTCCTACCGCGCTTCGGGTGGCTCGATGACGGGCAGTGTAGCATTGGCCTCGCGCGCCGGGAAAGGGACCGGGCGCGTTCGTTTGACACGAGCCCTCCCGCGCCGCATAGTGAGACCGCGGGCATGACGAAGCCGAGAACCGTCGGCGAGCTTCGGCAGACAGGCTACGCGCCGCGCTCCGTCAAGACCGAGATCCGTCAGAACCTCATCCGGAAGCTCGAGCGCGGCGAGCGTATCTTTCCCGGCATCGTCGGCTTCGACGAGACCGTCCTTCCCCCGGTCGAGAACGCGCTCCTGTCCGGCCAGGACCTGATCCTGCTCGGGGAGCGAGGCCAGGCGAAGAGCCGCCTGGCCCGGTCGCTCGTGTCGCTCCTCGACGAGGCCGTCCCGGCGCTCGCCGGCAGCGAGGTCAACGACGATCCGCTCCAGCCCATCAGCAAGGCCGGGCGCGAGCTCGTCGCCGAGCTGGGCGACCGCGCCCCCGTCGAGTGGCTGCCCCGGGAGCGCCGGTACGGAGAGAAGCTCGCCACGCCCGACATCACGATCGCCGACCTGATCGGCGAGGTGGATCCGATCAAGGTCGCCGAGGGCCGGTACCTCGCCGACGAGCTGACGATCCACTACGGACTGCTCCCGCGGACGCACCGCGGCATCTTCGTCCTCAACGAGCTCCCCGACCTCGCCGAGCGCATCCAGGTGGGGCTCCTCAACATCATGGAGGAGCGGGACGTCCAGATCCGGGGCTACCTGGTGCGCCTGCCGCTCGATCTTCTCGTCGTCGCCTCGGCGAATCCGGAGGATTACACGAATCGCGGGCGCATCATTACCCCGCTCAAGGACCGCTTCGGCTCGCAGGTGCGTACCCACTACCCGCGGACGCTCGCCCACGAGATCGGCATCGTGGAGCAGGAGGCCACGCGCTTCGCCCCCGAAGGCTACCAGGTCGAGGTTCCGGCGTACATGCAGGAGATCGTCGCCGAGCTGACGCACCTCGCCCGGCGGAGCGCCGAGATCAGCCAGCGGAGCGGCGTCAGCGTCCGCGTGTCGATCTGCAACTACGAGAACCTCGTGTCGAACGCGCTTCGCCGGGCGGTGCGGCTCCGCGAGCCGCTCGCCGTGCCCAGGGTCTCGGACCTGGGCGCCACGCTCGCGTCGACGGCCGGGAAGATCGAGCTCGAGACGGCGGGGGACGGGGACGAGGCAAAAGTGGTCGAGCGGCTCGCCCAGAAGGCCGTGCTCACGGTCTTCAACCGGCACTTCCAGGCCACGATGTTCGGCGAGCTGCTCGAGGCTTTCGGCCGCGGGCTCACGTGGGAAGTGGGCGAGGCGATGCCCGCCGCCGACTACGAGCGCCAGGCCGGGCGGGCGGCCGGCTTCGGCGCTGCGATGTCGCGGCTCGGTGCCGCCGGCCACCCCGCTCGCGTCGCCGCCGCGGTGGAGTTCGTGCTCGAGGGCCTGCACCTGAACCGGAAGCTCAACAAGGACCGCGGCCCCGGCGGGCCCCGGTACAAGGCGTGAGGAGCCGCTACTCCCGCTGGGACGGCTCCCAGTCGCTCCCGGAGTTCGACGCGGACGACCTCCTCGCGGCGATGGCGGACGACCTCGTCGCCGACGGGGATCTCCGGCGGGCGCTCGAGCAGCTCCTCCGTCAGGGCTTCCGCACGCGTGACGGGGAACAGGTGCCGGGCCTGCGCGACCTCCTCGAGCGACTTCGACGGGAACGCCAATCTCTCCTCGACCGTCACGACCTGGGCGATGTCCTTGGCGATCTCCGCAAGCAGCTTCAAGACGTCCTCGACACGGAGCGGCAGGGGATCGACCGGCGCGTTGACGCCGCGCGACAGGCGGCCGAGGGCAAAGAGCCGGGGGCCGAGGCCCATCGTCAGGAGCTCGAGCGCATCGCGGCCGAGCGTCGCGCGGCGCTGGACGCGCTGCCGGAGGATCTCGGCGGCGCCGTTCGCGGGCTCCAGGACTACCAGTTCGTCGATCCGGAGGCCTGGCAGAAGTTCCAGGAGCTGATGCTCCGGCTTCGCCAGGAGATGACGCAGAGCCTGTTCGGCCAGCTGAAGCAGGGGCTCCAGGGGCTCGGCTCCCAGGGGACGGAGGGTCTCCGGGACATGCTGGGCGACCTCAATCGCCTCCTCCGCCAGCAGGCCACGGGCGGGCAGCCCGACGTCCAGGGGTTCATGGACCGCTGGGGCCAGATGTTCCCCGGCGTCCAGAGCTTCGACCAGCTGCTGGACCGGCTGGCGCGCCAGTCCGCCCAGCTCCAGTCGCTCCTCGAGAGCCTCACGCCGGAGCAGCGGCGAGAGCTCGAGGCGCTCCAGCAGGCGATGCTCGACGACCCCGGGATGCAGGAAGCCCTCGCCGAGCTGGGCGAGCACCTCGACCGGCTCGGCCTTGGCCAGCGCGCGCGGCGGTACCGGACGCAGGGCGACACGCCCCTCTCGCTCCAGGAGGCCCTGCGGCTGATGCGCGAGCTCCACGGCCTCGACCGGCTGGAGCAGGATCTCCAGGACGCCGACCGAACGGGGCGCGTCGACCGGGTCGATCCCGCGGCGGTGCGAGAAGCGCTGGGCGAGCAGGCCGCCGAGGAAGCGGAGGCGCTCCGGCGTCTCGCCGAGACGCTCAAGGCCGCGGGCTATCTCGAGCAGCGAGGACGCCAGTGGGTGCTGACGCCGCAAGCGATCCGCAAGATCGCCCAGCGCGCGCTCGCCGAGGTGCTCGGCCAGCTCAGGCGGGACCGGCCGGGTCGGCATCCCGTTGACGCGCGCGGGGCGGGCGGCGATCCGACGGACGAGAGCAAGGTGTACGAGTTCGGCGACCCGTTCCTGCTCGACCTCCGTGAGACGCTCGGGAGCGCGCTGCGGCGACAGGGCCCGGGCCTGCCGCTGCGCCTCGAACCGGCCGACTTCGCCGTCCGCCGCACGGAGCTGTCGACGCGGTGTGCCACCGCGCTCCTCCTCGACATGAGCCGCTCGATGATCTACCGCGGATGCTGGACCGCGGCGAAGAAGGTCGCCCTGGCGCTCCACGCCCTCATCCGAGCGCAGTACCCGCAGGATGCCCTCTACGTGATCGGGTTCTCGCTCTACGCGCGGGAGCTCGATCCCGACGACGTGCCGTCCGTCGTCCTCACCGACCGCCACTACGGCACGAACATGCAGCACGCGCTCCAGCTCGCGCGTCGACTGCTCGGCCGTCATCGAGGCGGGAACCGCCAGGTGGTCATGATCACGGACGGCGAGCCTACCGCTCACCTCGAGGGCAACGAGGCCTACTTCGACTACCCCACCACCCGGCGGACCTGGCAGCTCACCCAGGCCGAGGTGGTGTGCTGCGCGCGTGAGGGCGTCACGATCAACACGTTCATGCTCGAGGACAGCCCCGGGCTGGTCCGCTTCGTCAGTGAGATGTCGCGGATCAACCGGGGTCGCGCGTTCTTCGTCCAGCCGGATCGGCTGGGCGAGTACGTCCTCGTGGACTACCTCGCCCGGAAGCAGAAGCGCGTCGGGTGACGGGGGCCGCGCGCCTCCAGGCGCTCCTCGACGAGGGAGTCGCGACTGGCGTCTTCCCGTGCGCGGCGGCGGTCGCGCTCCACGAGGGACGTCGCGTCCTCGCGCTGGTGGCGGGTGAGACGACTCTCGACACCGTGTTCGACCTCGCCTCGCTCACCAAGCCGGTTGCCACCGCCGCGATCTTTCTGACGCTCTGGCGCGATGGGATCTTCGGCCCGGAGACTCCCGTGGGGCGGCTCGCGCCCGCTGCCGCGGTGGGGCGCGCTGGCGCGACGCTGGGGGATCTCCTCACCCACCGGGCTGGTCTCCCGGGGTTCGCGCCGCTGTTCGTGCCCGTGCTCCGGGGCATGCCTGCGCTGCTCGAGCCCGGGTGCCCTCCTGGCGTGCGGGCCGCAGCCCGGGCCGAGACCGTCGCCCGCGCGCTTGCGGTGGCTCCCGAGGCGCGGCCCGGCGTGCGGGCTCTCTACAGCGACGTGGGGTTTGTCGTGCTCGGAGAGCTCCTTGCCGCCGCGGCAGGGGCGCCGCTCGACGCGCTGTTCGTCGAGCACGTCGTGAGGCCGCTCGGACTGAGCGTGTGCTACCATCGCCTGTCTGGCCGCCCGCCGGAGGCATCCCGGGTCGGCGCACTCGCCGCGCCGTCGCACGGACCCGTCATCGCGCCGACCGGGCGAACGCGACCCCGAGAGCCGGCCCCGGGGCAGGAGGGGCTCTGGGAGTCCTTCGCTCCGCACCCGTCTCCTGCGGGCGAGGTCGACGACGACAACGCATGGGTGATGGACGGCGTCGCGGGCCACGCGGGTCTGTTCGGAACCGCCCCCGAGCTGGCAGACCTTGGTCAGGCGATCCTGGACGACTGGGGTGGCGCGGGGCGGCTCGCGCCGCCGTCCTGCTGGGCGCGCGCGCTCTCGCGTGACGCAGAAACGCCGGGGAGCACGCGTGCCTTCGGATTCGACACCCGCCGGCCCGGCGATTCTCGCCCGGCCGGCTCGGCCGGCCACCGTCTCGGCGATCGGCCTCCCGGCGCGGTGGGCCACACGGGCTACACGGGGACGAGCCTCTGGGTCGATCTGAGCCGCCGGCTGGTGGTTGCGCTCTGCACGAACCGGACCGCGGGGCCCCGCGGCCGGGCCGAGGTGCGTATCAACGACTTCCGACCCCGCTTCCACGACGCCCTCGTCGCGGCCCTCGATCCGGCCTGACGCCTCGGTCCTGAGCCGCGTGGATCTCGATCGAAAGGGGCGTTCGATGCCGAGCGAGGTCCCCGGCGCCGGCCCGGGCTTCACCTCGAGCGAACTCCTGGCGGGGGCACGGTTTCTCGCCACGCTGCCGACGATCCTCTGGCGCCCGATCGATGCCGAGCAGGCGCGGCGGAC
The DNA here is from genome assembly GCA_963805625.1 of uncultured Candidatus Rokubacteria bacterium. Lineage (GTDB taxonomy): Bacteria > Methylomirabilota > Methylomirabilia > Rokubacteriales > DASRDR01 > DASRDR01. The sequence continues at coordinate 208,412 of CAWDVE010000013.1, read as the reverse complement.
CGTCGCCGCGCGGATCGCGCGGCGTGCGGCCGACTTCCTCGAGCTGATGCGGCATGCGATCTTCGCTCAGCCGGCGAGCCCCTACCTACAACTCCTGCGTGCGGCCGGCATCGAGGGCGGCGATCTGGCGGGTCTCGTCGCGCGGGAAGGCCTCGAGGCTACCCTGGCGATCCTCTTCCGTCAGGGTGTCTATCTCACCGTGGACGAGCTGAAGGGTCGGCGGCCGGTCGTTCGCGGCGCGGTCGCTTTTCGCATCGAGCCGGGTCAGCTCCGGAACCCCCTGTCGCGGGCGCACCTGCTTCGATACACGAGCGGGAGCCGCGGGGCCGCGACTGCGGTCGCGGTGGATCTCCGTCATGTCCGCGACTGCGCGGTGGACACGTGCCTCGCGTTCGAGGCGCGGGGCAGCCGGGGCTGGCGCCACGCGGTGTGGACCGTGCCGGGGAGCTCCGCTATCGTGCAGATGACGCACCTGGCCTGCTTCGGAGCCCGACCGGAGCGGTGCTTCCTACAGGTCGACCCGCGTGCGCCAGGGCTCCACGCGCGCTACGCGTGGAGCAGTCTCGCCCTGCGCTGGGTGAGTCTCCTCGCCGGAGCGCCCCTGCCTCGCCCCGAGCTCGCGACGCTCGATGATCCGCTCCCGATCGCCCGCTGGATGGCCGACACCCTGCGTGCTGGCCGAGTCCCGCATCTCGTGTCCTTCGTCAGTCCGGCCATCCTGCTCTGCCGCGCGGCTCGGGCCGCGGGCCTGGATCTACGTGGCGGCGTCTTGACGGTGGGCGGCGAGCCGCTCACTCCGGCCCGCCATGCGGCCCTGCGGGCGTCGGGACTGGAGGTCATGTCCGGCTACGCCAGCACGGAGGCTGGAGGGATCGCGACCGAGTGCCTCGCGCCGGAGGCGCCGGCCGATCTCCACGTGCAGCTCGACCGGGTGGCATTGATCCAGCCCGGTGGGGCGGCCGGGAGCTCGGGTCTGCCTGAGGACGGCCTGCTGGCGACCGCTCTCAGGCCGACGGCGCCCGTGGTTCTGCTGAACGCCTCGCTGGGCGACCGGGGTCGTCTCACGACGCGCACGTGCCGCTGCCCACTCGGCATCCTCGGCTGGAGCGTTCATCTCGCACACGTGCGGAGCTTCGAGAAGCTCACGGCGGGCGGGATGACCTTTTACGACGCGGACGTGACGCGGGTGCTCGACGAGGTCCTGCCGGCGCGGTTCGGTGGCGGGCCGACCGACTATCAGCTCGTCGAGGCTGAAGCGGCGGGCGGCGAGGCCCGGTTGATCCTGCGCGTCCACCCGGCGATCGGCCCGCTGGACGAGCGCTTCGTGGAGAGCGCATTCCTGGACGCAATCGGCGGGGGATCGGGAGCCGAGCGCGTCATGGCGCTCCAGTGGCGCCAGGCCGGGCTGCTCGAGGTTGAGCGCCGCCCGCCGACCGCGACGGCCAGCGGCAAGATCCTGCACCTCAGGAGCGCGTCAGCCGTCGAGATCGGGTCGGCGGGCTGATCCGAGCGCGGGGACCGCCCAAGCTCTTCCGCTTTCGCGACGAGTCCGGGCGACCGCGTGGCAGATGCCGAGCCAGGCCGCCCAGGCCCCGAGGGAGACCAGGGGCAGAGCACGCGCGTAGGAGCTCGGGTACGGCTCGACCGATGTCATGACGCGGCGGGTGATCTCCGCAAGCCGCATCGTCGGCTCGAAGCGGGTCAGACGCCACAGCCGTCTGAAGCCATCCCGCCAGACGCCGGTCCGGGCTGCCTCGCGCATCGCGACCTGTCCCTCACCCCGCCCACGCGCGAAGTGATGCCGGAGCAGCAGGCGCAGCGTGCGGCAGGGACTGTGGTGGATCAGGAGAACTCGCGGGTCGCGGAGCGCCCGGTATCCCAGGTCGAAGAGCGCCGTGTTGACGGAGGTGTCCTCACCTGCGCGCACGCCCTCAGGGAAGCCTCCGACCCGAGCGAGAGCCTCCCGGGTGTACGAGCAATGGGCCGGCGGAGTGCGGAGCGCGGTTGGCTCGCCGTGTGGCAGGTTCCCCGAATGGTCGAGGAAGTAGCTGGCCCAGCCCGCCGGCGTCGTCGTGCCGTTCAGCGTGGCTCCGGTGACCATCGCGAATCCCTGCCGGTGCGCATTCAGGCGGGCGGTCAGGCTCCCGGGCGGCAGCTCCACGTGCGACCCCGGGAAGCTGACGAACTCGCCCCGGGCGGCTCGCAACCCGGCGTTGCGCGCCTCGCCGGGCAGGGCGGGGCGCGGTAGGGCGATCACGGTCACCTCCGGGAAGCGCTCGCGGACCACCCGCACCGTCCCATCGTGCCCGGAGACCACTACGATGATCTCGACGGGCTCTGGACAGACCTGCCCGACGACGGACGCCACGCTGCGCGTGATGATGGCTTCGTCGTCGCGCGAGATCACGATGGCCGACATCGCGGCGCGTCCGGGGGTCAGCAAGGGTAACCCCAGGTCTCGAAGCTTCGACGCCAGGCTCGGCCCACCCGTGCCCGGAGCGACGGCTCCAACTCAGCGGCGCCGACACCGGCGTCCAGGCCCGGGTCGTCGCGCAACGTCTCCGCGAGCCGGGGCCGGACGCGGTCGAATCCCGGCAGCGCGAGGGCCTCGTACGACGCGCTCAACGTACGGATCGGATTCTTGATGATGTCCTCGAGCCGGACCTCGTGAAGCTGACCCGGGCGGAGGGACGCGCGCTCCCGGAAGTAGGCGTCGTAGAGGCGCGTGTAGCGCTCCAGCACATAGGTTGGCACGTCGAGCGCCGGTGCGCGCTGAAGACGGTTGTAGGGCCCGGCGGCTGCGGTCGAGCTGCAGGTGACACGGAAGACCGCGTAGGGGTTGCGGCAGACGTGCAGGAGCCTCGCGTCGGGGAACACCTCCAGCAGGGGCCGGAGCCGGCCGACGTGTAGCGGGGACCGGAGGACGAGCGGGCGCCGCCCGCACTTCCAGGTGAGCTTGCGGGCGAACCCGCCCAGTGCCCGCTTCCAGCCAGCGACCTCGGGGGCGGATGCCGAGTCCAGCGTGAGGTACGTCGCCATGTAGTGCGCGCGCCGCCGGGGAAAGAGTCCTCCGACATACGGCGAGGCGCCCGTGAGGTTGGCCATGGCGTACTCGTCGTCCTCGGGCAGCGCGTGGGCGACGGGCAAGCCGTTGCTCGGGTGGCGAGCCGGTAGCATCCAGCCGGTCAGTCGAGTGTGCGTCCCTTCGGTCGAGAGGAACGTGCGCGGGTGGCGAACCTGGTGGAGGTTCGGGAAGGCGAACTGATCGTCCAGCGCGAGCAGCCGCTGCAGATGGGCGAGCCCGCTGCGCCAGTGGCCCAGCACGATCACCGGTGGCGGCACGGTCACAGTCGCGACGGCGGTCCCGAAACGCCTCTCCTCGCGGGCCTGCATCACGGAGTTGTATAGGCTCGCCGCGGTGATGAGGCTTGCCCGAGGCAGGAACTCGGAATCCACGGCGGGACGGTTGTCACGGAGCAGCCGCCGCCAGGTGGGTACATCCGAACCCAGGAAGAAGGTGGACAGCGTGTGATTGAAGACGCGGCGCCCGAGCGACTCGTTCACGGAGACAGTACCCGCATCACTTGCCGACTATACGGAGGGGAGCCGTTCCGAGACAAGACACATATTGCCCGCGGGCGAGAGGGGCGGCCGGGGTCGCCTTCACGCCCGGCGCCCGGGACGGAGCAGTTAGAATGAAAAGGGAGAGGTGGAACGTCTCGAGCTCCTTGCTGGCCGCGCGACGCCCGGTGATCGCGAGGCCACTGAACGACAGGAGGCGCCGTGATCCAGCCAGTGACGATGCGGATCTTCTCCGACTACGTCTGACCCTGGTGCTATCTCAGTACCGTGCGTATTGAGCGGCTCAGGAAGGAGCACGGAGTGAAGATCGAGTGGGTGCACTTTCCGCTGCACCCGGAGACTCCCGCGGAGGGTCGCGCGCTGGCCGATCTCTTCGCCGGGCGCAACCTCGACCTGCGAGCGATGCACGCCCAGATGAAGGCGCGCATGACGGCCGAGGGGCTCCCCTACGGGGAGCGCACGATGACGTACAACAGCCGCCTCGCCCAGGAGCTCGGCAAGTGGGCCGACACGCAGCCCGGCGGCGAGACCATGCACGACGCTCTGTTTCGAGCCTACTTCGTCGAGATCCGCGACATCTCCCGGCCTGCGGTCCTCCTGGACATCACCGAGCGCCTGGGTCTGTCGGTCGATGGTGCTCGAGAGGTGCTGGAGCGGCGGACGTTCAAGGACGCGGTCGACGCGGACTGGGCGCTTTCGCGCCAGTACGGCATCACGGGCGTGCCGACATTCGTCGCCGGCCGCTACGGCGTCGTCGGCGCGCAGCCATACGAAGCGCTTGAGGAGCTCGTGCGGAAGGCCGCGCCGAAGGGAGACGCCGCCGGATAGGACTGCCGCTCGCCAGGCGTGGCGACTCGAATGCCGCACCTGCCGGGAGCCGCGGAGAACGACCGCCCGGCAATGGACCGGAACCGTCGGGTGCCGCATCGTGAGATCGCCCCTGCGATACCGAATCCGTCTCCACTCCGACAACGCGGACCGCTCAACCTGGAGGAGTCATGCCCGATCCTGTCATCCTGATGCCGCCGAATCGGAACCTCGAGCCCGACGTGGTCGCCATCGGGCGAGAGATGCTCCCTCCCGGGTTCGAGCTACGGCTGGTCCCGGCCGACCGGCTCGCCGACGCCTTGCCCGACGCGGACTACCTCATGGGTTTCATCGGCCCGCTCGACGACGCGACGCTGGCCGGCGCCCGGCGGCTCCGGCTTGTCCAGCTTCTGAGCGTCGGGTACGACCGGTTCAACCTGGCGGGTGCCCGGGCCGCCCGCGTGCCCGTCGCCGTCAACGGGGGTGCTAATGCCATCGCGGTTGCCGAGCACACCATCCTGCTCATGATGGCGACCCTCCGGCACTTGACCGAGCTCGACGCCAGCGTGCGGGCCGGGTGCTGGAGCTCGGGGGTGAAGCGGCTCTACGAGCTGTGGAGCTCGACGATCGGAATCGTGGGGATGGGCCGGATCGGCCAGGAGGTCGCCCTGCGGCTCCGGGGGTGGGAGTCGACGCTGATCTACCACGACCCGGTCCGCCTCCCCGCGGAGCGCGAGCGTGACCTCGGGGTGGCCTTCGTGTCGCTCGAGGACCTGCTCGCCCGTGCGGACGTGGTCACCGTGCACGTGCCCCTGTCGAGCGCGACCCGGCACCTGATCGATGCGCGGGCCCTCGGCCGGATGAAGCCGACGGCGGTCCTGGTGAACACCGCTCGCGGCGAGCTGGTCGACGAAGCCGCCCTCGCCGAGGCGCTCCGCAGCGGGCGCATCGGCGGCGCGGGGCTCGACGTCCTGTCCGCGGAGCCGCCGCCAGTGGACGATCCGCTGCTCTCGGCGCCCAACACGGTCCTGACGCCGCACATGGCCGGCCCGACCTGGCAGAGCTGGCCGCGACGGTTCGGCAACGCCTACGCGAACATCGCCCGCGTCCAGCGGGGCGAGCGGCCCCAGTGGGTAGTCCCGGAGCTCGCTGATCTGATCCGCTGAGTGATACGCTCGTCTCGTGGCGACCCCGGACGACGGCCTCGTTCTCGACGACGTTGATCCCGTCACGACCCGGCGGATCCACCTGATCGGCGTCGCCGGGACGGGGATGGGCGCCTTCGCCGGCATGCTGAAGGCCGCAGGCCACGAGGTCACCGGAAGCGACCAGAACGTCTACCCGCCGATGAGCGACATGCTCCGCGCCTGGGCGATCCCGGTCCTGACCCCCTACGACCCCGCCAACCTCGACATCGTCAAGCCCGACCTGGTCGTGATCGGCAACGTGATCCGCCGGGTGAACCCGGAGGCCACGGAGGTGCGCGCGAGACGGCTGCCGCAGATGAGCTTTCCCGCGGCGCTCGGCGCGTTCTTCCTGCGGGAGCGCCATTCTGTGGTGGTGACGGGGACGCACGGCAAGACCACGACGACGGCGCTCCTCGGGCATGTGCTGGCCGCGTCCGGCCGGGACCCGTCGTTCCTCGTCGGTGGGGTCGCGCGGAACTACGATGCGAGCTACCGGCTCGGCGCGGGCCCGCACTTCGTGGTGGAGGGGGACGAATACGACACGGCCTACTTCGACAAGGGGCCGAAGTTCCTCCACTATCGCCCGCGCACCGCGATCCTGACCAGCATCGAGTTCGACCACGCGGACATCTTCCGGGACCTTCCCCACTACGAGGCGGCGTTCGAGCGGTTCGTACGCCTCCTGCCGCCGGGCGGCTGCCTCGCGGTTAGCGCGGCGTCCCCGAACGCGCTCCGGATCGCGCGGGCCTCTGCCGCCCGAGTCGTGACCTACGGGCTCCCGGCGAGCTCTGGCGACGCGTCCGGGGTGGACTACGCGGCGACCGACCTGGTGCACGAGCCGGCGGGTGCTCGCTTCGGTGTCCTGGAGCGAGACCGCGCCCTCGGGGTCGCGTCCCTGCCCGGGGGCGGAGCCCACAACGTCGAGAACGCGCTCGGCGTCGTGGCCGCGGCACGGGCTCTCGGGCTCGGGTTCGAGGAGATCGCCCGGGGCCTCGCGACCTTCACGGGGGTGCGCCGTCGGCAGGAGGTGCGTGGGGAGGTAGGTGGGGTGGTCGTCATCGACGACTTCGCCCACCACCCGACGGCCGTCCGCGCGACGATCGCCGCCATCCGGGCCCGCTTCCCCGGTCGGCGGCTCTGGGCGGCGTTCGAGCCCCGGTCGAACACGAGCCGCCGTCGATTGCACCAGGACGAATACGTCGAGGCTCTCGCCGGCGCCGCGTGCGTCGCGCTCAAGGTGCCGGAGCCCCACGACATGGTGCCCGCGGATCAGCGGCTCGACGCCGATCGGGTCGTCGCCGACCTTCGGGCCCGGGGCGTCGACGCTCGCACCGAGGCCGACGTCGATCGGCTGGTCCGCGCCGTGGCCGACGGCGCCCGGCCCGGGGACATCGTCCTCGTCATGAGCAACGGTGCGTTCGGCGGCTTCATCGACCGGCTCCTGGCCGCGCTCGGCCCGTCGAGCTAGGGGCCAGCGGAGAAGTCAGCCATGCGCGTTGCCGTTCTTGGCGTCGGTGGGGTCGGTGGACTGATAGGCGGGGTTCTGGCCCGGGCCGGCAAGGATGTCACCTTCATCGCTCGCGGGGCGAATCTGCAAGCGCTCCGCGCGAATGGGCTGACCGTCAAACTGCTTCCCGAGGGTGAGTTCAATCTCAAGGTCGGCGCTACGGACGACCCGCGCGAGGTCGGCCCCGTCGACTTGGTCTGGTTCTGTGTGAAGACCTACGACGTCGAGGCGGCGGCCCATCACGCCGCGCCACTCGTCGGGCCGCGGACGGTGATCCTGCCGCCTCAGAACGGCGTGGAGGCGGCGGAGCAGGTCGCCGCAGTGGTCGGGGAGGCTCCCGTGCTTGGGTGCGTGTCCGTTGCCGGAGGGACGCTCGTCGCGCCCGGAGTCGTCGCGCAGAAGGTGCGACGCATGCACGTCAAGTTCGGAGAGCGCTCGGGCGGCGCCAGTCGGCGGGTGGACGACCTGCGCGACTTCCTGCGTGACGGCTTGCTCCGAGGTGGGATCGAGACCGAGGCCAGCCAAGACATCCGCCGCGAGATCCGGGAGAAGCTCGTGCTCACCAGCGTGACGCTCGGGCTCGTATCGTTGACACGCTTGCCTCTCGGTCCGCTGTTCTCGCGTCCACCGACCGCGGCCCTGGCGCGGGGTCTCATGGAAGAGGTGGCGGCTGTCGGACGTGCCAAGGGAGTTCCATTGCCGAAGGGTAGGGCTGAGGAGTTGTTCGAGTGGCTTCGCAAGCTGGCCGAGGCCAATCCGTCCGCCCGCGGCTCGATGTACTTCGACCTCGTTGAGGGGCGGCGATTGGAGCTCGAGGCGATCAACGGCGCGGTGTCCCGGATGGGTCGCGAGCTCGGTGTGGCGACGCCACGGAACACCGTCGTGTACGCCGCGCTCGAGCCGTATGCCGATGGTGCGCCCGCGTTGCCCGGGCAGACGTAGGCAGCGGGCGCCGCGCTCGGAGAGACCACCCGGCCTGGCACCCCGCGAGGATGTGTCGGCGGCTGAAGCGCGGGGGAATAGCCTTCAGCTGCGCGTCGGCGCCACGTCGGTCGGCTTGCCAGTGACCTCGTAGCGGCGGAGCACCGCGTCGTCGAGGACGATGCCGTGACCCGGGCGGGCCGGAGGAGCGAGCTCGCCCCGCTCGACCCGGATCGGCTCCGTAAGAAGTCCGAGGTCGGTGAACGACCCGCCCTGCAGGTCCTCGAGGATCAGTCCGTTCGACACGGCGCACAGTCCGTGGATCGAGAGCTCTAGGACGAAGTGAGGCGCCACCGGTAGGTTGAAGCTCTCCGCGAGCTTCGCGATTTTCAGCCACTCGGTGAAGCCGCCCACCCGCACGATGTCTGCCTGGACGACGTCGAGGGCGCCGCTCCGCATGAAGTCGGCGAACTCGTAGCGCGTGTACATGGTCTCGCCGGCCGCGAGAGGAATGCCCGCGCCCTCCCGTACCCGGCAGTGCGCGATGCGGTCGTCCGCCAGCACCGGCTCCTCCAGCCAGAACGGGGCGAAGCGGGTGAGCATCCGTGCCCGCCGGATGGCCTCGCCCGCCGTCCACTTCTGATTGGCGTCCAGCATGAGGAGGACCTCGGGGCCCACCAGCTGCCGGACGGCGCCCACCCGCTCCACGTCCTCCTCGGGGTTGTCCCGCCCGACCTTCATCTTCACGGCGCGGTAGCCGCGGTCGAGGAAGCCGCGCATCTGGTCGAGGAGCGGCTCGCCGTCGAGGTGCATGTTGATGCCGCTGCCGTAGGCCCGGATGCGGTCGCGCGCCCCGCCGAGCAGCCGGTAGAGCGGAACGCCGGCGTGCTTGGCCAGGATGTCCCACACCGCGACGTCGACCGAGGCGAGGGCGTACCGGGTGAGGCCGCCGGAGCCGAGTGAGTGGAGCTCCCACCAGCATCGGGTCCAGATCCGCTCCACGTCTCGCGGGTCCTGGCCGCGGACGAGGGGCGCGAGATAGGTGTCCACCAGCTCCCGGATCGCGCTGCCGCCGAGACCGCCCGTGTAGGCGAATCCGGTGCCCGTCAGGCCCGCGTCGGTGGTGACCGTGGTGACGATCCACTCCCAGTGGGCGACCCGCTGGATCGAGTCCTGGATGCGGATGGGCGGGGGTATGCGGTACAGCCGCACCGAGAGATCGGTCACGCGCACGCGCGGGCTCCTTGTCGATCGGGGCCGGGGGACCCTGCCGGGCGCTCGCTCATCATAGGCCGCGACACCGTGAACGGTCGCCGCACGGCTCGACGGGCTGGGCGATCAGTCGGCGGGTCGGAGGCGTCGGACGACGGATCGTCCCGGCCCACGGCCACGGGGCCTGCGCTCCGTCTGCGCCTCCGACCACGCGCCAGGCGCGAGCCCGCGACGCTCGAGGAATGAGACGGTGCTCACCGCCAGGGAACGAAGGTAATCCACGGTCTCGAGCCCGGACTGATAGACGTGATGGCGCCAGGCCTCCTCGACCGCATCCGGATCACGCTTCACGATCGCCTGAAGAATTCGCTGATGCTCCTTGTCACGGAGCTGCCGGAAGTGCGCCTGGCTCAGCACCCGCCCGCTGAAGTGCCGGATGCTCCGGTCCCACAGCCCCTCCGTCATGCGCGCCAGCAGGCGATTACCGGAGCGGTGGATGACAACGCGGTGAAACTCGGCGTTCGCCTGATGCCAATCCTCTGGATCACTGCGGGCGGCCGCCACCTGCATCTCCTTCACGAGCTCCCGCAGACGCTCCACGTCGGCAGCCGTCAGGTGAGGCAGGGCCAGGCGTGCCCCGAGCGCCTCCAGCCGGCTCCGGATCTCCGCAATCTCCCGGACCGTGTCGGGCGAGATGAGGCTGACGCGAGTGGAGCTCCGAGGCGTGACCTCTACCAGCTCCTCGATAGCGAGCCGCCGGATGGCGTCCCGGACCGGCATGGGGCTCACGCTGAACTCCTCCGAGAGCCTCCTCACCGACAGCGCGCTTCCGGCCCTGATCTCACCCCACAGGATCTGGCGGCGCAGCTCGAGGTAGACGAGCTCGTTGAGACTCTGAGGTCGTGACGGCAGGGTCCGTGAGGGCGGGAGGGCCCGTCCTCGCGCACGCTCCCTCGGATGCTTCACGCCTGGCACGCCTGCTCTGATATCACAGCGACTAACGGGCTGTCAAAGCGCGCATCCTCCCTCGGGGTCCGAATCGTACGCCGACCGTCTCGCACGAGAGCACTGGCTCCGTGATTGCTGGCCATCCGCGACCGGCTTGACAACGGCCTTGAGACTGGGATATCAGTTTGCCATCTCAATCTGGTATATCAGATCGCAAACGCAGAGGTTCCGCATCGGATCAGAAGGAGTTCGAGGTCGCGACTCCGGATGGCGAGGGAGCGCGACCGGATTATGAAGAGACCATGAGGAACGTTGACCCGAAGCGCCTCAGCCTTCACGCGGGGACGCTCAGGCCGGTCGGTCGCTTCGAGGAGAAGGCCGAGCTGGCGGCCCGCGCCGGCTTCGGCGCATGGGCGCTGCGGGGAGTCGAGGTCGAGGAGTACGTGGCGGGTGACCGGACCATCGCCGACGTCCGGCGGCTCAACGAGAGACACGGGCTCACCATCTCGGAGACCGGCTCCCTGATGCAATGGCAGTTCACTGGGGGCGTGCCGCTCCTCAACACCTTCAAGCGGCCCGAGGGTGTCTCGGACGACGAGCTGCTTGCGCGGGCGGATCGCCTGCTCGGCTGGACCCGAGCCCTGGGTGGCGACACGGTCGCGGCCATTTCGGCCTACGAGGACGAGGGCACCGTCGACGAGGCGGTACGGGACTTTCGGCGCATCTGCGAGATGGCTGCGCGCCACGAGGTGCGGGTCGCTCTCGAGGTCCTCGGGTTCGCCCCGCGGTTCCACACGCTAGCCCAAGCTTGGGAGGTCGTGCGTCGGGCCGACTGCCACAACGGTGGTCTCCTGCTCGATACCTTCCACTTCCACCGCGGCGGCTCGACGCTCGAGATGCTCGACGAGATCCCGGGCGAGCGCCTCTATCTGGTCCACCTGGCGGACGTGCCACCCGGGCCGCGCGAGCAGGCACTGGACGACGGACGGCTACCTCCCGGGGAAGGGGCCGGTCCGCTCGGAGAGATCGTCGCGCGGGTGCTGAACAAGGGCTACGCCGGGTACTTCGTCGTCGAGGTCCTGAGCCAGGGGTTGTGGCGCGAGAACCCCCTGGAGGTCGCGCGGCGCTGCCACGCTGGAGCGGTCAAGATTCTGGGTTCCGTGTAGCCGTCGTGCACGGAGGACATCGCGTCGTTCCCTGATCCACCGTCACCGGGCACCTGACACACTCCCGATTCAGCCGAAAGGAGCGAATATGCAGCGTCGCATGTCGAGCCGGGCCCTCGGCGTCTTCTTCCTCGTCGCGCTCGTGACTGCCTGCCTCCTGCCGGGCGCCTCCGTGGCGGCGGACAAGGAGGTTGTCATCGCCGTCTGGACGAGCCCGGAAGCCGAGAACCTGAAGCGGGCCGCCCCCATCATCGCGCAGAAGACGGGCCTGAAGGTCGAGATCGACGAGATCGCGCGGGACGCCTATCGGTCCAAGGTGAGCACGACACTTCTGTCGAAGGCTCCCGCGTGGGACGTGGTGTGGCTCCCCGGCGAGTGGGTCCCCGAGTTTGCCAAGGCGGGCGCCATGGCCCCAGTCGACACCATGCTCACGAAGGAGCAGCTGGCGGACCTCAAAGGGCTCGAGACGAGCACGTTCGAGGGACGGTTATGGGGGCTGCCAACGGAGTATCACCCCGTCTACCTGTGGTACCGGCCGAGCCTCCTGAAGGCAGCCGGCGTGGAAGTGCCCCAGACCTGGGACGAGTATCTCGCGGCGCTCAGAAAGCTGCAGAAGGTGGATGCCGCCGGCAAGGTGGAGCGCTACGGCACCGTCCTTCGCACTGGCGTGCCCGGGATCAGCGGCGGGATCGAGTTCGCCACGTTTTTCCTTGGCTTCGGGGGCACGTGGCTGGACGCGAACAACCGTCCAGTCATGAACAGCCCGCAGGGCATCGCCGCCCTCAAGTACTTCGTGGACATTCTTCGCACCGAAAAGCTGGCGCCGCCGGACTCGGACGCGATCGGCTATCTCGAGAAGAACCAGTACCTCCAGGCGGAGCGGGCGGCGATGGCCGTCCAGTGGTCGGCCGCGTTCGATCTGCTCACGTCCTGTGACAAGAGCCCGAAGATCTGCAAGGACATCGCCGCGACGGTCGTCCCGGGTCGCCGCGAGGGGAACACGGTCAAGCGTGGCGCCTTCATGAGCGCCGAGAGCTGGATCGTGCCCGTCAGCTCGACCCGCAAGGACGCGGCCAAGACGTTCCTGAGCTTCCTCGCCTCGAAGGAAGGCGCCGCCATCTGGGCGGTAAACGGGGGAGACCCGGTCCAGAAGGCGGTATACAGCGACCCCGAGGTCCTCAAGATCCGGAAGGACTTCCCGCTGATGGCGGAGACGATGACGTTCGCCACGCTGTTCCCGCGGATGCCCCACACGGAGCAGCTCCGACAGGTCTGGGCGCGAGAGGTGAACCTCGCCGCGAACCTGAAGAAGAGCCCCGAGGCGGCGATGAACGACTGCGCGGCAGAGTGGACCCGGATCCTGAAGGAAGGCGGATATCTGAAGTAGGCGTGGTTCGGTCTCCGGGAGCCCGAGCCGGTCCGGCTGTCAGCGGCGGATCGACCGGGCTCCCATCTGACCCCAACGGAAGGAGTGGTGCATGCGTCTCGAGGGCAAGGTGTCTTTGATCACGGGCGCCGGTGGTGGCATCGGGCGAGCCACGGCCCTCCGCCTGGCGGAGGAAGGCAGTGACGTCGCGCTGGCGGACATCAATCCGACGCTGATGCGGGAGGCGGCCGTCGCCGTGCGGAACAAGACCGGCCGGCGCGTCGCGGAGATGACGGTTGACGTGACCAGCGTTGCGCAGGTTGGCGCGATGGTCGAGCGCGTCGTGGCGGAGCTCGGCCAGCTCGATGTCATGGTCAACAATGCGGGCGTCCAGCACATCGCGCCGCTCCTCGAGATCACAGAGGCGGACTACGACCGAATCCTGGGGATCAACCTGAAGGCCGTGTTCTTCGGGTTGCAGGCGGCGGCCCGCGTCATGATGGCCCGGCGCAGCGGAAAGATCGTCAACCTATCCTCGACCGCGGCCCGCGTGCCGGTCCCGAACTGCATGACTTACGGCGCGGCCAAGATGGGTGTCATCAGCCTCACCCAGTCTGCCGCGATCGCGCTGGCGCCCTACAACATCAACGTCAACGCAGTCTGCCCCGGTTTCGTGCCCACCCTCATGGCAGAGGACATCGGGCGTGGATACATGAAGCACTTCGGAATCAGCAAGGAGCAGCGTATCGAGCAGCAGATACAGGGCGCGCCCTTCAAGCGGCTCCAGCAGCCCGAGGACATCGCGGCAGCCATCGCGTTCCTGGCATCGGACGACGCGCGCGAGATCACGGGCGTGACGCTGAACGTGAACGGGGGCATGTCGATCAACTGAGCCAGCCATGAGCGCGGCTGGAGTGCTCACGGGCAACGCCCAGGCGCCGGCTGGTACGGCATCCAGGCCGGCCGCCGGGGGCGGCCGAATGCCGCCAACTCAAGCGATCGCCGGCCGGCGGATCCGGATAGTCCGCCTGTATCCGTACATGCTGATCGCGCCCACGTTCCTGTTTCTCGTCACGGTGTTCTTGTACCCGGTGCTGTACTCGCTCTATCTGAGTACCCGTCAGATGCAGCTCTTCGAGTTCTCGACGGGGGGCAGGTTCGTCGGCGTCGCGAATTACGTGGCGGCGGTCCAAGACCCGCTCGTGTGGAATGCCCTGACCCAGACCAGCGTGTTCGTGATGGGTGCGGTGACCCTGGAGCTGACCCTGGGCATGGCGATCGCCCTGTTTCTGAACCAGCGGTTACCGGGACGACGCCTTCTCCGCGCGATTGCTCTGTTCCCGCTCATGCTGACGCCGGTGGTGTTGGGGATCACCTTCCGGATCCTGTTCAACTATTCCTACGGCATCGTCAACTACGCGCTCGGTCGGGTCGGGGTGGACCCCGTGGTCTGGCTGGCGGCGACCCCGTGGGCGATGATCGCGGTGATCGTCACGGACGTGTGGAACCAGACGCCCTTCGTGACGCTGCTGCTTCTTGCCGGTCTGCAGTCGATTCCCGAGGAGTACTACGAGGCGGCGCGGGTCGACGGGGCCGGGGCGGCGCTCCGCTTCCTCCACGTTACGCTCCCGCTGCTGGCGCCCGTCGTGTTCGTGGCGATCTTCTGGCGATTCGTGGCGACGTTTCGGGTGTTCGACATCGTCTTCGTCATGACGGGCGGAGGGCCGGCGGAGTCCACCGAGACACTCAGCATCCTCGTGAACAAGCTTGCGTTCAGTTACGGACAGATGGGGTACTCGGCGGCGGTCGCCGTCGGGATGGTGCTGACCATGGCGACGGTCGCCGTCGTCTACTACCGCACGTCGAGCGGTGTGCGGGGAGACTAGCCTTGGTTGGACCGGGTTGGCAGAGACTTCGCCGGGCGGCCATGGTGGCCGGGAGCGTCCTGCTCGTCGGCTACGTGGCCTTCCCGATCCTCTGGCTGGTTCGGCTCTCGATCCTGCCGGAGACGCTGCTGATTGAGCTCCCGCCCGCCTGGCTGTTCACGCCGTCCCTGTCCGGGTACCGCGAGGTGCTGACGCTCCATCCGTTCGCGCGATATCTCAGGAACAGCCTGGTGGTGGCCGTGTGCAGCAGCGCCGGGGCCATCACGCTGGGCTTGCCGGCTGCGTACAGCTTCGTGCGGTTTCGGTATCACGGGCGGGAGTCGCTGTCCCTCGCGGTGCTGTGCGTCCACGTCATGCCGCCGATCGCGATGATCATCCCCCTCTTCGTGATCTACTCCCGGCTCGGGCTCCTTGACACCCAGCTCGGTCTCATCGTCACCCACATTTCTCTGACGCTGCCGCTCAGCGTGTGGCTCTTGAGGGGCTTCGTGCTGCGGGTGCCCGTGGAGCTGGAGGAAGCGGCCCAGGTGGACGGCTGCGGACGGCTCCAGGCCCTGTGGCGCGTGGTGATTCCCATCATGGCGCCGGGAATCGCGGCGACCGCGGTCCTCACGTTCCTCTACTCGTGGAACGACTTCATCTACGCGGTGATCCTGACGGGACGCGGCGCGCGCACGCTGCCCGTCATGATCTCCGGGTTCATCACGGAGCGCGCGGTGTACTGGGATCGCGTCGCTGCCGCGGGGATGCTCGTGCTCCTGCCGACGGCGATCCTCGGGCTCGCGGTGCAGCGCTACCTGGCGACCGGCCTGGCCGCCGGCGCAGTGAAAGGATGAATGACGCGATGGGGACCGTACGCACGCTCGACGTCATGGGCTACATCGCGGCGCCCGTGCTGCCGATGCGGGACGATGGGGCGATCGACCTGGACACGATGGACACCTACGTCCGCTGGATTGCCGAGGACGGCCCGAAGGCGATCGTCGTGAACTCGAGCGCGGGGGAGGGTGAGCTTCTCTACCCGGAGGAGCGCGCCCAGGTGCTCGAGCGGGTCGTGCGGAGGGTCGGTAGCAGGCTGCCCGTCGTCGCCGGGATCATTAGCGAGTTCACGGAGGACGCGGTGGCCCAGGCGCGGAGCGCCAGCCGAGCGGGGGCGGCCGGTCTCCTGATCTTCCCGCCGCGGGCATTCGGCGGAGAAGGGCTGCCGGCCCGAGCGGCCGTCGACTATCATCGGGCGATCGTCGAGGCGAGCGGGCTCCCGGTGATCCTCTTCCATCGGCCCGCTCAGTTCGGGGGGGTCGTCTACCCGGCAGAGACGCTGCGCCTCCTTGCCGGGCTCGAGGGCGTGGTCGGGCTCAAGGAAGCAAGCTTCGACGCCACGCGCTTCCTGCAGATCGTGCGGGTGAACCGGACATTCCCGCGGCCGCTCGCCATCCTGACCGGAAACGACACCTTCATCTACGAGTCCTATCTTCTCGGGGCCGACGGTGCACTCCTCGGAATGGGGGCGACGGCGACCGCCCCGCAGATCGCGATGCTGGACGCCGTGCGCCGGGGAGACCTGGTCGCGGGCGCTGCGTTGCGAGACCGCCTCGACCCGCTGTGCCAGGCGATCTACGCGCCGCCTCTCCGGAACTACCGGGTGCGGATGAAGGAGGCGCTGGTCTTCCAGGGGGTGCTGAAGAACGCGGTGGTCCGAGCCCCGCTCCCTCCGGCATCGGACGACGAGCGAGTTCTCATCCGACGGGCGCTGATCCACGCGGATCTGCTGTAGGGACTCGATGATGCCATCCGGCGCCTCACGCGAGGGGCGGCTGGCTGGGCGGGTCGCCGTCGTGACCGGCGGGACCTCGGGCCTGGGACGGGCCATCGCGCTCGCGTTTTCCCGTGAAGGCGCGGCCGTGGCGATCGGTGACGTCCGGGAGCACCCGGCTGACGGAGCGGCTCCGACCGCGGAAGCCATCCGAACCGAGGGTGGGCGCGCGGCCTTCGTGGCGACGGATGTGACGCGGCGGGCGGATGTGGATGCCCTCGTGGGACGCGCCGTCGCGGAGTTTGGGGCCCTTCACGTCATGGTCAACAATGCGGGCATTCAGTCCACGTTGAGCCCGGCCGTCGAGAAGACGGAGGCGGAGTGGCTCCGGGTGATCTCGGTCGACCTGACCGGGGTCTGGTTCGGATGCCAGGCGGCGCTGCGGCAGCTGATCCAGCAAGGCCAGGGGGGCCGGATCATCAATATCTCATCGAGGCTGGCCATCCAGGGAGTGGCACCCGGGCGCGCCGACTACTGCGCCGCCAAGGGCGGGGTGTCGAGCCTCACCCGCCAGCTCGCGGTCGAGGCGGGGCCGCATGGGGTTGCCGTCAATGCGATTTGCCCCGGATTCATCGTGACCGATGCCACTCGCGAGGTGGCCGCGGCCGGAAAGCTCGAGGAGATGCGCCGCCGGACCCCCTACCACCGTCTGGGGACGCCCGAGGATGTGGCCGGATGCGCGGTCTTCCTCGCCTCGCCGGAGTCGGAGTTCGTGACCGGACAGAACCTCGTCGTTGATGGAGGCGCTTCGATCGCGGGGTGATCCCGCGGGCGCGCCAGGTGATCAGAGGAGCCGACACCAGATGGACTTGGTCTACGACGCAAGGGACGGGGTGGCGACGCTGACCCTCAATCGCCCCGAGAAACTGAATGCCATGACGGACGGCATGCGGCAGTTGCTGGCTCGCCATGTGGAAACGATCAACCACGATCCCGAGGTCCGGGTCGCCGTCGTGCGCGGCGCCGGGGTCCGGGCCTTTTCCGCGGGCAGCGACATCTACGAGACGACAGGACGGACTCCCGTGGAAAAGCGGGACAGCGTCGAGATGGAGGCGCCCCATCTCCTCCGGCGCTGCTCGAAGCCTGTTGTCGCGATGGTCCGAGGATACGCCCTGGGGGGAGGGCTGGAGCTGGCCCTCGCCTGCGATCTCCGCATCGCCTCCGAGACGGCGCAGTTTGGGTTACCCGAGGTGACCCTCGGATGGATCCCCGGCGCGGGTGGAACCCAGTACCTCCCGCGTTTGGTCGGCCGTGGCATGGCCGCGTACCTCCTGTACACGGGCGAGCGCATCGACGCGACGCAAGCCAAGGCGATGGGCCTCGTCGACTTCCTTGTGCCTGATGCGAGCCTGGAAGCCGAGACCGAGCGGATCGCGGCGCTGATTGCCCGGAACCGCCTCGAGGCCCTCGTCTTTCTCAAGGCCGCGCTGCGCATGGCTGATCGGACGAGCCCCGAGGTGGGTGTGGACTTCGAGCGAGAGCTGATCTCGCTCTGCTATTCGTTCCCGGACCGCGAGGCACGCATCCGCGCCTTCCGGAGCCGCAAGGCCCCCGAGAGACAAGGCTAGGGGGGGGCACGGATCATGGCCTCTTTCGTCAGCGCGGCAGAGGCGGCCGCGCGGATCCACGATGAGGCGACGGTCGTCCTCTCGGGGAACACCTATCGCCTCGAGGCAGAGTCGATCCTGGCGGCGCTCGAATCACGGTTCGTCGCCGAGGGACACCCGCGAGGACTCCAGGTCATCTACCCCATCATGTCAGAGCGCGCCCGGGCCGGCAGTGGGGGCAAGGGCACCGGCGTCAACCGTCTGGCCCGGCCCGGAATGATGCGGCGTGTGATCGGGGGTTCGTACAGCCGGGATGCCGATAAGGAGCTCAATGTCCTCGTCACGAGGAACGAGGTCGAAGCGTACAACCTGCCGATGGGGACCATTTTTGCGTGGATGCGCGCGATTGCGGCGGGGAGCCCTGGCCTGGTGACGCCCGTCGGCATCGACACTTTTGTCGATCCCCGTCGCGAGGGCGGGCGGCTGAACCCCAGGACTCGGGAGCCGCTGGCCCAGGTGGTAACGCTGGGCGGTGAGGAGTCCCTCTTCTATCCCCGTGAGCCGGTCCACGTGGCCCTGGTCAAGGGCACCACGGCCGATGAGCAGGGGAACGTGTCCCTCGAGCGCAACCCGTTCACGCTGGGCGTGCTCTACCTGGCGATGGCCGCCAGGAACTCCGGGGGCACGGTCATCGCCGAAGTGACGCGAACCGCGGCGACCGGCTCGCTGCACCCCCGCGCCGTGGTCATCCCGGCCCCCCTCGTGGACTACGTCGTGGTGGCCTCCGAGGAGTACGAGGACGAGCACGACCCGACGATGAGCGGCGAGATACGCGCGCCGGTCCGCCCGGCTCGACTGCCGCTCGACGAGAAGGTGGTCATCGCCCGTCGAGCCGTGCAGGAGTTCCGGCCCGGCAACGTCGTGAATCTGGGGGCGGGCATCCCGATGTACGTGGTGCCGCACGTGGCCGCCCTGCGAGGCGTCGCCCAGCAGATCACCTTCACCATCGAGCAAGGTCCGATCGGCGGGCTGCCCGCGGTCGGCGGCGTGGCGGTGGGTCCCGAGGCGATCATCGATTCCCTGCAGGTCTTCGACTGGTACGACGGCGGCGGCATCCACGTGGCTTGCCTGTCGTTCGGCGAGGTCGACCGGTTCGGGAACGTGAACGTCGCTCGGTTCGGCGGCATGATGCCGGGCTCCGGCGGGTTCATCAACATCGTCCACGCGGCGCGAAAGATCGTGTTCTGCGGGACGCTGACCGCCAAGGGCCTGCGCACGTCGGTCGGCCCGGCTGGCCTCCGGATCGAGCGGGAAGGTCAGATCCGCCGGTTCGTTGCGGACGTCGAGCTCATCACGTTCAACGGGGAGGCGGCCGTCAAGAAGGGGCAGGAGGCGCTCTACGTGACGGAGCGGGCGGTCTTCCGCCGGGAGCGCGACGGGATGGTGCTCGTCGAGGTGGCGCCGGGTCTCGACGTCCGGAAGGACGTGCTCGCCCACGTCGAGTTTCCGGTTCGCGTGAGCCCGGACCTTCGACCGATGGCGCCGGATCTGTTCGCAGCCGAGTGACGCATGGCGACGGACGTCCGGTCGGTGGTGAGCGCGGATGTTCCGGTTCCGCCCGTCGTGCGCCGGGGATCGCGGGTGCGCCGCATCGCCTGGGGCTTCGCTCCGGTGCTGACGTTCGTGGGGCTGATCGCAATCTGGGCCGCCCTGGTGTCCATCTTCCGGATCCCCGACTACCTCGTTCCGGCGCCGCAGGCGGTCATCCCCCGGTTGATCCAGGCCCGGCACGCGCTGTGGGCCAACGCCATGATCACCCTGCGCGAGATCCTCTTCGGGTTCGCCATCACCGTCGTGCTGAGCATTCCCCTGGGACTCCTGCTGGCCCTGTCGCTCCTGGCACGGCGCCTCGCGTACCCCGTGCTGGTTTTCATCCAGCTGGTGCCAAAGATCGCGATCGCGCCGCTGTTCCTCGTATGGTTTGGATTCGGGATCCAGTCGAAGGTCCTCCTGACGGTCCTGCTCACGTTCTTTCCGCTCCTCCTGGCCAGTATCGCCGGCTTCCAGGCGCTGGACACGCGGCTTCTGTACCTGACTCGATCCATGGGCGCCTCGGCGTGGCAGACCTTCTGGCACGTGCGGTTCCCGAGCGCGCTCCACGTGATCTTTTCGGGGCTCAAGACAGCCGCGACGATCGCAGCCACGGCGGCCATCGTCGCGGAGTTCGTCGGGTCGAACTCCGGACTCGGCTACCAGCTCCTGGTCGCGACCGGTGTACTGGACACTCCGCTCATCTTCGCCATCCTGCTGATCCTCACGGTCATCGGTCTCGGCCTCAACTACCTCATCGAGATGCTGGGGTACTTCGCTATGCCGTGGATGCGCGCGCGGGAGTAGATGTCCTTCCCAGCACACTCCAGACAAGGAGATCGCACATGGATCGCTCACCTTGGAGACGAAGCAGTCGCATCGCCCTGGTCGCGGTGGCCCTGTCAATCGCGGCCTCCGTCACAGTCGTGCCTGCGCCAAGACGGCTGGCCTTCGCCCAAACTCCTGTGCCCATCTCGTTCCAGCTGAACTTCACGGCCGGCGGCTACAACTCCGGCTTCGCCCTGGCGCTCCAGGAGGGTGCCTACAAGCGCGCGGGTCTGGACGTCACGCTCGTGAAAGGACAGGGCTCCGGGACCACCGCGCAGCTGGTCGCCTCCGGCAAATCTGACCTCGGGTACGCGGACGCTCTGGCAGTGATGCAGCTGATCGCCAAGGGCGCCCCGATGAAGGTCGTGTCCACGATCTACCAGTCGAACCCGAACGCAGTGACGGTGCTGGCCTCGTCGGGGATCAAGTCGATCCAGGCGCTGAAGGGACACTCGGTGGCGGTCCCCACCGGGCAGTCACAGACTGCGATGATCCCGATTCTCTTCAAGGCGAACGGGCTGTCGGAGAGCGACGTCAAGCTCGTCAACATGCCCGGCAACGCGATGATCGCGACGCTGCTCCAGAAGCAAGTCGATGCGATGCTGGGCTCGCTCGACAACTACGACATCCTGTTTCAGCAGCGAGGGGTGGAGGTGCTCAGCTTCCCGTTCGCCGACCACGGTGTGGCGACGGTCAGCACCTCGATCATCGCGTCGAACTCCTTCCTCGCCCAGCACGGGGATATCGTCAAGAAGTTCATCGACGCGAGCTTGGAGGGCTGGGACGGCGCGATCAAACGTCCGGACGACGCCATCAAAGCCTTGGTGAAGACGTTCCCTGCGGACACGGACCCCGCACGGAATCTCGCCGAGCTGAAAGCGGCCATTACACTATTCTGCAGCAACGGAGCGAAGTACGTCGGGAAGGCGGAACCGGAGGCCTGGACCCGGACGGTCGGCGTGGCGCAGCAGGTGCTCGGCTTGCCGACCGAGGTGCCCGGCTCCCAGTACTACACGTACGAAGCTCTGCCAGGCACGTTGCGGACGCCCTGTCCCATCCGGTAGTCGGTCCGGGTCGGAGCGTCCGGGCGATGGTGAGCCAGCGCGGTGAGCCAATCGACATCGACCGCGTCACGAAGGCGTTCGAGGCCGATGGGGAGCGTCCGTTCCATGCCCTGACGGAGCTCTCCGTCCGCATCGAAGCCGGCGAGTTCGTCAGCGTGGTCGGGCCGAGCGGGTGCGGGAAGAGCACGCTCATGCTCATGACTGCCGGCCTGCTCGACCCGACGAGCGGCGAGATTCGGGTGGCGGGCAAGCGGCTCGACTCGCCGCTGACCGACGTCGGGATCGTCTTTCAGGACGACCTCCTGCTCGAGTTCAGAAACGCGCTGGACAACGTGCTGCTGCAGGGACGGGTCCGGCGTCTGGACATGCGCGAGGTGCGGCGCCGCGCTGACGAGCTGCTGGAGCAGCTCGGGGTCGCCCACGCGCGGATGCGGTATCCCCGGCAGCTATCCGGCGGCATGCGTCAGAGGGTGTCGCTGGCGCGGGCGCTGGTGCACAGCCCCTCCGTCCTCCTGATGGACGAGCCGTTCGGCTCCCTCGACGCGCTGACCCGGCTCCAGGTCCGGTTCGACCTGGAGCAGCTGTGGCTCTCCGAGCGTCAAACGGTCCTGTTCATCACCCACAGCGTGGAGGAGGCCGTAGGTCTGTCCGACCGGGTCCTCGTGATGTCGCCATCACCGGGGCGTATCGTACGAGAGGTGAAGATTGACCTCGAGCGTCCGCGCCCGCTCGCCCTGGGCGAGGCGCCAGAGCTCGGGGAGCAGGCGGAACGTATCTACCGGATCTTCGAGGAAATGGGCGTCCTTCATGGGAGGGGGCATGGCGAGGCGCCGGGGGTGCGGGGCGAGCGCGCCCGGCCCGCTTGACGGGACGGTCACGCTGGCGCCACGGGACGGTGTGATTCGGGCCAGCCCGGAGCGCTCCGGGCTGGGGGAGAGGGAGGTCTTCATGGGGCAGATCCGGTACTACGAGGACGTCCAGATCGGGGAAGAGTTCAGATCCCGGACGCGGACCATCACCGAGACCGACGTGGTGGCGTTCGCAAGCCTGTCCGACGACTGGAGCGAGGTGCACATCAGCGAGGAGTTCGCGAAGGGCACGGCGTATGGCCGGAGGATCGCCCACGGGCTCCTGGGGCTCGCGATCACGGAGGGGCTGAAGCTGCGCGGTGGCGCGGACCAGTTCGCCGGCATCGCATCGCTGGGGTGGACCTGGGACTTCCGGAAGCCGGTCTTTCTGGGAGACACGATTCACGTCCGGTGCCGACTCCGGGACAAGCGCGCGACCAAGGACCCGGGCCGCGGGATCTTCTTCCTGGCTCTCCAGTTGGTCAACCAGCGTGGGGAGGTCGTACACGAGGGCGAGCACCGGCTGATGGTCGAGACGCGGGCCGTGGCGAAGTCGGCCTATGCGTGACGGCGGACGCCTGGGCTCAGGCCTGGCGGCGATGAAATGCTCGCCGTGAGCCGGTCGCCGTGAGCCGGTCGCCATGAGTCACTCGAAGGTTCTGACCGCGGCGGCGGCGGCGGCACTGATCAAGGACGGCAGTGTCGTGGGCATCGAGGGGGCGGGCCGGTTGCTCCTCTCGGAGGCCATCTCCTCCGCGGTGGAGCGGCGGTTCCTCGCGGACGGCCACCCGCGTGGGATCACGCTGGTGCAGCCGTGCGGGTTTGGCGACGACGGTGACGCCGGCGCGAGCCACTTCGCCCATGAGGGGCTCGTGCGGCGGGTGGTCTCGCCCGGATGGGGGGACTCGCCGAGGATGGCTAGTCTGGCGCTGGCCAACAAGGTGCAGGCGTACTGCTTTCCTCAGGGCGTCGTCTGCCAGATGGTCTGGGCCGCGGCGAGCCGGAAGCCGCGCCTCGTCTCCCACGTCGGTCTGGACACCTTCGTCGACCCTCGGCAGAGCGGGGGACGGCTGAACGCAGTGACGACCGAGGAGCTGGTCGAGCGGGTCGAGATCGACGGCGCCGATTGGCTATCGTTCAAGGTGGTGCCGATCGACGTCGCGATCATCCGGGGCACCACGGCCGACGAGTTCGGAAACATGAGCATGGAGCACGAGCCGGCGATCCTCGAGCCGCTCGCCCTCGCCCAGGCTGCCCATGCCAACGGCGGACTGGTGCTGGCCGAGGTCAAGCGGGTCGTGCGGCGGGGAAGCCTGAACCCGCAGCTGGTTCGCGTGCCCGGCATCCTCGTGGATGGGCTCGTGGTGAATCCCGACGCTTGGCAGATTCACGGCGTCGAGCGCCACAACCCGGCCGTCTCAGGCGAGTTGCGAGTGCCCCGGGGCCGCTCGCCCGCAGTGTCGCTCGACGAACGGATGCTCGTCGCGCGGCGCGCGGCGATGGAGCTCCGCCCGGGAGCCGTCATCAACATCGGGTTCGGAATCTCCGACGGAGTGCCGGTGGTCGCTGCCCAGGAGGATCTGCTCGACGACATCACGATCACGATCGAGCAGGGGACGATCGGCGGTCTCCCGATGCGTGGCCGGGCCCTGGCCGCCCAGACGAATGTCGAGGCCATCGTCGACCAGATCTCCCAGTTCAACTTCTACCAGGGCGGAGGTCTGGACCTCGCGTTCCTGTCGTTCGCCGAGGTGGACGCGGCGGGAAATGTGAACGTCAGCAAGTTCGGATCGCGCCTGCCCGGCTGCGGCGGCTTCATCGACATCTCGCAGAACGCGAAGCAGGTCGTCTTCTGCGGGCTGTTCGGGAAGGCGGGCGATGCTCGGATCGAGGACGGACGCATCCATGTCGTCGAGCGGGGCCGCGTCACCAAGTTCCGGAGAGCGGTCGAGCACATCACGTTCAGCGGCGCCCGGGCTCGGGCCGGTGGCAAGCCGGTGCTCTACGTCACGGAGCGTGCGGTCTTCGGACTGAGCCCGCGGGGAGTCGAGCTCCGGGAGATCGCCCCTGGATGCGATCTGGAGAAGGACGTGCTCGCCGGGATGGAATTCCGACCTGCGATCGCGAGCGATCTGAAGCTCATGGAGAGCGACGTCTTCGAGGCGCGGCGCCTCGGACTCCGGGAGCATTGGGGTGCGCAGGACTGGAGTCGCCGGATGGGCCGGGCGCCCGGTGAGTGACCCCACCCAGGCATTCCGGTTCGGGCTGATCGGCGCGGGAGTGGCGGCGGAGATCCACGTGGCCGCGATGCGGATGGTCGCCGGCGTCGAGGTGAGGGCGGTTGCCGACGCCGACTCCGGGCGCGCGCGGGCGTTCGCGAGGCGGCACGGGATTCCCGAGGTCTACGACACAGGGGAGATCCTCGCCGCGAGGGCGCCCGTGGACGCCGTTGCCGTGCTGACACCGCACCACCTCCACCTGCCGTACGTGCGGGCGGCGGCGCGGGCGGGCCGCCACGTGCTGGTGGAGAAGGCGATCGCCCACACGCTGGCCGATGCCGACGAGCTCATCGAGGCATGCCGCGCGAGCGGGGTCACGCTGGCCGGCGTCTTCCAGAACCGGTTCACGCCCGCGGCCCGGGGCCTTCGCGATGCCGTCTCGAGCGGCTCGCTCGGACGGGTGTTCATGGCCTCCGTCACGGTGAAGGAGCATCGTGCGCCGCGCTACTTCCACGACGCCCCGTGGCGTGGTCGACGGATGGAGGCGGGCGGCGGGGTCCTGATGATCCAGGCGATCCACATGATCGACCTTCTGCACTGGGTGCTCGGCATGCCCAGGAGGGCGGTCGCGCGTATCGGAACGGCGGTGCACGCGGTCGAGGTGGAGGACGTCGCGGTCGGCCTGCTCGAGTTCGACGGAGGTGTGATGGCGGCGGTGCAGGCGACGACGGGCGCCGTCCCGGAGCAGCCTCCCTCGGTCGAGATCCACGGCGATCATGCCACGGCGGCGGTTAGCGGGAGCTGGGGCCACCTCGCGCTCTCGCTGCGCCCGGGCACGAGCCCTTCGGATGGGCAGACAGTCGCGGTCGACCCGGATGCTGTCGGTCGCCCTGCTCAACCGTCGGTGAAGCCTTACGCGGAGCAGATCGGAGACTTCGTGGCCGCAGTCCGAGAGGGTCGGCCGCCGCTGGTGGATGGCGTGGAGGCGCGGAAGGCGCTCCAGATTGTCGACGCGCTGTATCGTTCGGCCGCGAGCGAGAGGTGGGTCGACGTGGCCCAGATACACGCGCCCAGGTTTCGGAGATGAGTAGCGGGGAGACGTCCCGCGCGGCCGTCTTCGACTTGGACGGCGTGCTGGTGGACAGCGAGCGGGATCACGGGACGGCGTGGCGCCGGCTCTGCCTCGAGGAGGGCGTTTCGCTCACCGAGGCCGAGGTAGTCCGACGAACCCTCGGGCGCCCAGTCCGGGAGTCGCTGCCGGAGCTGTTGGGCCGGCCGATCGCAGCGGACGAGGTGCGGCGCCTGATCGGGCGGAAGGTGGCGCTCTACGAGGAGGCCTCCGCCGGCCGCGTGGCGGCGGTGCGCGGCGTGGTGGAGTTCGTGCGTGCTCTCGGTGCCGCCGGGGTGCCGCGGGGGCTGGCGACGTCGGCGCTTCCGGAGCGCGTTGTGGCGACCTTGATGGCTCTAGGATTGACGGACGCCTTTTCGGTCCGCGTCACCGGGCTCGACGTCCGACTGGGAAAGCCGGACCCAGAGGTGTACCTGACAACCGCCGCGGCACTTGGCCTGGAGCCCGCCGCCTGCGTAGCCTTCGAGGATTCTCCGGTCGGCGCGGTCGCGGCCCGGCGGGCGGGCATGCGCGTCATCGGAGTGGCCACGACGTGCTCCGAGGACGAGCTCCGTGCGGCCGGCGTCCGGCTGGTGATCCCGGACTTCGTCCGGGCGACATGGGAGGAGCTGGCCTCTGCGCCGACGACCTCTTGACGACGCGTCGCGGGGAGTGTTCTAGTCCCTCCGAGTTCACCGTGACGGCCCCGCTCACCTTCGTCCAGATGGCCGATCCGCAATTCGGCCAGTTTGCCCACTTCTCCGGCCGTACGCCCGAGGAGCTCGTCCGCTACCGCCGGCATGGCCTCAACGTGCGGGCCGCCCCGAAGGTGGCGCATTTTCACGAGGAGACGCGCCGCTTCGAGGCGGCCATTGCGATGGCAGGCGCGGCGCGGCCGCGTTTCGTGGTCGTCTGCGGCGACATGGTGAACACGGCGGGAGATCCGAGCCAGGTGGCGGAGGTGAAGCGGATCGCGGCCGCGCTACCGGCGAGCGTGCCGATCCACTACGTCCCTGGCAACCACGACGCCTGCGCGGACAACGAGGTCCCTGATCCCGAGAGCCTGGCGCGCTACCGGGCCGACTTCGGCCCCGACTTCTACGCGTTCCAGGAGGGCGACGCACACTTCGTGGTCGTGAATGCCTGTCTCCTCCAGCATCCCGAGCGGGCCCCGGAGGACTTCGACCGCCAGATGTCGTGGCTCGAGGGCGCGCTGAGGGGCGCGATGCGCGCGGGCGCCTCCCACGTCGTCGCCTTCACTCACCAGCCGCTCTTCATGGCGCATCCCGAGGAGCCGGACGAGGATTACCCCTGGGCGCCGAGCCCGCCCGGCCGCCCGCCCGGCTACTGGACCGTGCCCCGAACGCGCCGCATGCCGGTGGTCGAGTTGTTTCGCCGGTACGGGGTTCAGGCGACGTTCTGCGGCCACTGGCACCGGAACCACGAGGCGCGAGACGGGGACATGGTAGAGGTGCTGACGGGCTCCGTCGGCTACCCGCTGGGCGACGATCCCTCCGGAATCCGCGTCGTTTGCCTGACCGGAGCTGGGGTGGAGCACGAGTATCGAGCGCTTCCGCTGGCGGGGAGGCCGTTCTGACGGATCGGGGCCGCCCGCCTGGAGCGTTGGACGCCAATCGTGGAGCTCCCTTGGACCGGGGCCGCTCCGATGCGCCTCGAGCGACCGTCTAAGTGTAGAGTGGACGTGTCGGGGGACGATCCCCGGCCCAGGAGGTCCCGATGGCGCTCTTCTCGTTCCGGAAGAAGGCCGGCTTTCCCACGACTGAGGAAGCGCTCCCCGGGCGGACCGAGCCGATCGCGGTGCCCGACCGTCACTTCGTGACGCGGCGGCCCATCAAGCCGCCCTTCCCCGAGGGTCTCGAGCAGGCGGTCTTCGGCCTCGGCTGCTTCTGGGGCGCGGAGCGGAAGTTCTGGCAGACCGCGGGCGTGTGGACGACGGCGGCCGGCTACGCGGGCGGCGTGACCCCGAATCCGACCTACGAGGAGGTGTGCTCGGGGCGCACGGGTCACACCGAGGCCGTCCTGGTTGTGTTCGATCCGAAGGTGGTTTCCTACGACGCCCTGCTCCGCGTCTTCTGGGAGGCCCACGACCCTACCCAGGGAATGCGGCAGGGGAACGACGTTGGCACGCAGTACCGCTCGGCGATCTACACGTACGGCGACGCCCAGCACGCGGCGGCGCTTGCCTCCCGCGACGCCTATCAGCCCGCGCTCGACCGTGCCGGCTACGGTCCGATCACATCGGAGATCCGTCCCGCCCCGGCGTTCTACTACGCCGAGGGGTATCATCAGCAGTACCTCGCCAAGAACCCCGGAGGCTACTGCGGACTCGGGGGCACTGGTGTCTCGTGCTCCACGGGAGTGGCCACCGCCCGCTGACGGCGCCGCCCGGCCCCGAGTACCGTCGTGGCGGAGGACGCGCGACGGGTCGTTCTCAGGACTGCGTTTCTGTCTCCGGCGACCGGCGACGCTTGACTTGGCCGGACCAGGAGTCCACTGTGATCCTGGAGTCGAACGTGACCATCCGCAGACGGTTTGCGTGCCTTTTCCCCGTCGTCATCTTCCTCGCGCTGCGAGCCCTGTCGCACGCGCATCCCGTGCCTCTCCCCTGGACGTCCGGTGTCTTCGACGGCCAAGGCCTCGACGACATCCTGCAGACGATTCGAATCGCGTACGCGAAGTCCGACGACGTTCGCCCCGTCACCCGCGAGTTGCTTTCGATCCCGACCGGCCGCGTGTTGGCGTCGGAGCCCTCGTTCGCGAGAGGGACCAGCCTCAGCAGCACCCATCCGCGCGCGCCCCCGAGCTGCTGAGCCCCGCCAGCGGATCCACGCCGCCGGCGCCGCGTCTGGCCTAGGTGTTGCGGCCTGCTGGCCCGAAACCTAACGAGACACGGATCGGTGCGCGCATTCCGCGCGACCGACGGAGGATTCCATGCTCAAGAAGCTCGCGATCGTAGCCCTGTTGCTGGCATTCACCGCAGCGCCGCTCTGGGCGGAAGAAGTCTCTGGCAAGATCCAGAAGGTGGACACGAGCGACCGCAGCATCGTGCTCGAGGACGGTACCCAGCTCTGGCTGGCGGAATCGGTATCCACCGACGACCTGAAGGAGGGCGCCACCGTCAAGGCGTCGTACGAGGAGAAGGACGGGAAGAAGGTCGTTACCGAGATCCAGGTCTCGCAGTAGCGTTGGGACGCCATCGGGCACGCCGGTCGGCGGCGTGCCCGATCGTCATCGGGGTGCGAAGGCTTCGAGCTGAGCGCCGGCCAGGAACCGGCGGATCGCCTGCGTTGAGATCACGAGCGTTTCGCCAGGGACGGGAATCTCCATGATGCGATCCGGCGCGTCGCGAGCCGCGATCTGCGCCGTCCGGTACCCCTCCACCACGCCGATCAGCTCACCGGTCTCGGCGTCGAAGACGCCGGCGCCGCTCGCGCCGTAGCTCACCGAGGTGTCGACCAGCCGCACCGGCCCCTCGGTTGCGTCCGTCTCGCTGCCCGTGCCGACCTGACTGACCGTTCCGCTCGCCAGCGTCATCTGGCGGCCTCGTGGGAATGCGACAACCCAGACGTCGTCTCCGAGGTGGGCGTTCTCGCGTTGCCGAACGGGCGGCAGCACCAGATCCGGGACGAGAAGGAGGGCCAGGTCTGACTCGCTGTCCGCTCGCACGAGGGTGGCACGGAATCGGTCACGCGCACCTGTCGTGCGGACGTAGACCGCATTGGGAACCGGGGGCGCGACGAAGTGTCCGGCGGTCAAGACCCAGGTGCGACGGTGGACGGAATCCGACGCGACGACGACGCCGGATGCCGCACGGCGCCCTCCGCCTGGACGCTCTGCCAGGAGCTGGACCGCGGACGGCAGCACACCGCGCAGGAGCTCAGAGCGAGCCGGCGCCCGGGGTGGCGTCGCGCATCCTGCGGCCAGCATTAGCATCCCGGCGCAGAGGAGTGCGGTTCTCCACTCGACCCGTCGCCTCACTCGGCCCTCCTGCTCGGCCATCGTTCCGCCGACCCTCGCCTCGATCAGGCTGGAGAGATGCTAGCAGAGTGCCAAGTCAGGGACCCAAGAAACAGCGTCGGCGCGCTCCCCCTTCAAGGGGAAGCGGCAGCCCGCTGGCGGATCAGCTCGTCGAAAGGGCCGGAGATCCGGATGATCTCATTGACGGGCCACGCGCCGACGTTGATCGTCGCCACGAACAGATCACCGGCGATCCCTGCCCGCCGCGTCTCGGGCGTGTCGGGGGCGAAGGCGAGACCCCGCGGCGCGTCTCCCTGGGTGTAGGTCAAGAAGGGGACGCGCTGACCCTCCGGGGTGAGGGCGAACAGCTCGGCTCCTTGGCGGTCGGCCGCGAGGAGGTGGCCGCCCGGGCTCACCGCGATCGCCGCGGGTATCGGTCCGCGGAGTAGGAGAGCCGGCGAGCCGTCGCGCGGGACGCGCCAAATCTCCCCGGGACCTTGCTGCCAGGGCGCCTCGGCATTCCCATCGGCGCCGATCCAGAGGGCATCTGTCGCGTCGGTGGCAAGAACACGAGGCCGCTGCACCACCACGTAGCGCGGGTCGAGCACGCGCCCCGCGGGGTCCAGGAGCAGCACGCGTCCCGACTCGCGATCCGCGACGTAGAGACGGCCAGCCGAGTCGACGGCGACGCCTTCGGGCTGGCGGAGGAGCGGCGGAGCTTCCCGGGGGGGTGTGCCGCCGGCGAAGAGCTCGGCACGCCCGTCGATCACCCGGTAGACGACGCCGAGCCGCCGATCCCGGTCGAAGGTCGTCACGAACAGCTCGAGTCCCGCTCGGACGGCGACGGTCTGCGCGTTCCGCAGCGGCGGCCCGTAGAGGTACCGGGACTCCGTCTCAGGCGTGAGGCGCCCGCCGCCCGGCGGCACCCGGTACACCGGGGTGAGGTCGTCCGTCTCCGAATTCTGGTACCGGGCACCGGTGCGAGCCAGAAAGAGGCTCCCCGAACGGTCGAAGACGAGAGTGGACGTCGCGGGGATGCCTCGTGAGCCACGCCCGGTCGCGAATCCCTGGCCGGTGACGTACACCTCCTTCACGAACCCCGGGGGCAATCGGACCTCGGCGAGCGCAGGGATTGCGAGGAGCGCGAGGGCGCCGAGGGCAAATGAGGCGACCCAGCGTTCGCGCCGGCCGAACCCCGCGATCATCGCTCCCGCTCCCCACGTGCCACGATTCCTGGCTCCCACGAGCACGGTAGTCGAGGGCCCTGGCGCTGACAAGCCATCAGTTGAAGCCGGTTTGACGCGCCCTCGTTCTCCTGACACGATTCGGTCCGCGGGTCGCAAGGTCACCGACGCACCAACTGACGCCAACTGAACGAGGGAGGCGGGATGTCGCTCGAGGGGAAGGGGGCACTGGTGACGGGCGCAGGGTCGCGGGGGATCGGACGAGCGATCGCCGAGGCCCTCGGGGCCGAGGGTGCCGACGTTGCCGTGCACTACTACGGGGACGGGGCGGTCGCCCTCGAGCTGGTCGACCGGCTTCGAGCGTCCGGCCGACGCGCCGTCGCCCTGTCGGCCGATCTCGCCGACCCGGCGGCGGCGCGAGCCCTGGTGCGGCGCGCGGCAGACGATCTGGGCGCTCTCGACGTCGTCGTCTGTTGCGCGGCGGTCCTGTCCCGCGTGCCGTTCCTCGACCTGACCGACGCCGAGTGGGACCGGGTTCACGCCGTCAACCTGCGTGGATACTTCGCGATCGGTCAGGAGGCGGCGCGCCACATGGTCACGCGCCGGGCCGGCGGGCGGATCATCATGGTCAGCTCGGTGAACCAGTTCACGGTGAACCGCGGCATCGCTCACTACGTGGCGACGAAGGGCGGCGTGATGCAGCTCGCGAAGGCGATGGCGCTCGAGCTGGCGCCGACGGGCATCACGGTCAACCTGATCGCGCCGGGGACCATCGAGACGGACCTGAACCGGGCCTTCCTCGCCCAGCCCGAGAACCGGCGGGCGAAGCAGGGCCTCATCCCCATGGACCGCATCGGGCGTCCCCAGGACGTCGCGGGCGCGGCCGTGTTTCTCGCCAGCGAGGCCGCTGCGTACGTGACGGGCGCGACCATCGTCGTCGACGGCGGGCTGACCCTCGAGTGAACGGCGTCGGCGACCTGCGCCAGCGAAAGACGGGTCGCACCGGGTAGAATGATCTCGCCTGGCCTGGGCCGGGCACGACGCGCTCGAGGAGGGGCCATGGAGAGGGAAACGCGGCTGGTCCATGCCGGCCGGGACCCGGAGCGGCAGGAGGGGATCGTCAACCCGCCGCTCTACCGGGCCTCCACGATCCTCTATCCGACGATGGCCGCCTACGAGGGCCGCCACGAGCGCCGGTTCACGGCCTTCGCCTACGGCATCCACGGCACGCCCACCACCGTCGCCCTGGCGGAAGCATTGGCCGAGCTCTCGGGCGGCGCGCGGACCCTCCTTCTCTCGTCGGGGCTCTCGGCGGTGACGCAGACGCTCACCGCCTTCCTCCGGCGGGACGATCATCTGCTGATCGCGGACACGGTCTACGGGCCGACCCGCGTGTTCTGCACCCAGATCCTCGCGCGCTACGGTGTCGAGGTCACCTTCTACGATCCCCGGGCGGGGGCGGGCATCGCCGGCCTGATCCGTCCGAACACGCAGGTCGTGTACCTCGAGTCCCCGGGGTCGCAGACGTTCGAGGTCCAGGACGTGCCCGCGATTGCCGCCGCGGCCCGCGCCCGCGGCGCCCTCGTGCTCCTCGACAACACCTGGGCGACGCCGCTCTACTTCCGGCCCTTCGATCACGGCGTGGACGTGGAGATCCAGGCGCTAACCAAGTTCGTCGCCGGCCACTCCGACCTCCTGCTCGGCGCCGTCACGACGAGGACCGAGGAGCTGTACCGCGTTGCGCGCGACGGCGCGTCGACGTTCGGCGACTGCCCGGCGCCTGACGTTTGCTACGAGGCGCTCCGCGGGCTGCGGACCCTCGCTGTGCGTCTCCGTCACCACGAGGCGGCCGCGCTCCGCGTCGCCGAGTGGCTAGCGCGCCGCCCGGAGGTCGCCCGCGTCCTGCACCCGGCGCTGCCGGAGGACCCGGGCCATGCGATCTGGAAGCGCGACTTCCGCGGGGCGTCGAGCGTCTTCGGCGTCCTCCTGGGCACGGGCGCGGAGAAGGCGGTGGCGGCGATGGTCGACGGGCTCCGGCTCTTCAAGATCGGCGCGAGCTATGGGGGCTTCGAGAGCCTGATCGTCCCGGTGCATCCCGAACGCACCGTGCGGCCCTGGCGGGAGCCCGGCTTCCTGCTGCGCCTCCACGTCGGTCTCGAGGCCGTCGAGGACCTGATTGCTGATCTGGAGGGAGGCTTCGCCCGGCTGGGCGCAGCGCTCCGGGACGAAGGGGAGATCGTGCGATGACAGCTGACGCAGGGCAGTCGGCAGTGGTGTCCGGGAGCGGGACGGTACCGGCGCGCGCCGAGGCCGAGCGGGTCGCGAGCCGGGACGCCGCGCTCCGAGACCGGGCGCGCCGGGTGATCCCCGGCGGGATGTACGGGCATCAGAACGCGGCGACCTGGCCCGCGCCGTTTCCCCAGTTCCTCGAGCGTGGCCGCGGGTGCCGGATCTGGGACGTCGACGGGCGGGAGTACGTGGACTTCGTCTGCAGCTTCGGCCCGATCGTCCTCGGCCACGCGCATCCGGCCGTGGAGGCGGCGGTCGAGCGGCAGCAGGCCCTCGCCGATTGCCAGAACGGCCCGTCCCCGCGGATGGTGGAGCTGGCGGAGCGGCTGGTCGAGCTGGTGCCGCATGCCGACTGGGCGATGTTCGCGAAGAACGGCACCGACGCCACGACCCTCACCCTCTCGATCGCCCGAGCGGCGACGGGCCGCCGGAAGGTGCTGGTCGCGCGAGGCGCCTACCACGGCTCGGCCCCCTGGTGCACGCCCCGGCCGGCCGGGACGACGCTCGAGGACCGGGCGCACCTCATCCCGTTCGTCTACAACGACCTCGCCAGCGTCGAGGCGGCCGCCGATCAGGCCGGCGGCGACCTGGCCGGGGTCCTGGTGTCCGCGTTTCGCCACGACGCCCGGTTTGACCAGGAGGAATGCGACCCGGCGTTCGCGCGCGGGGTGCGGGCCCTCTGCGACCGTCGGGGCGCAGTCCTGGTCCTCGACGACGTGCGCGCGGGTTTCCGCCTTCACCTCGGCGGGAGCTGGGAGCCGCTCGGCGTCCGGCCCGACCTCTCCGCGTACAGCAAGGCGATCGCGAACGGCTACCCGCTGGCGGCGGTCCTCGGGCGGGATTCCCTGCGGGACGCGGCCCAGCAGGTCTTTGCCACCGGCTCCTTCTGGTTCGCGGCCGTCCCCATGGCGGCCGCGCTCGCAACGCTCGAGGCCCTCGAAACCGAGCGGGGGATCGAGCGAATGACTCGCGCGGGCACCCTCCTCCGCGAGGGGCTCGCCCTTCAGGCGCGGGCTCGCGGGCTCCGGATCACCCAGAGCGGCCCGGTGCAGCTGCCATTCATGACATTCGCGGCCGACGTGGCGGCGGGGACCTTCGACCGGGCCAACGTGTTCACCAGCGAGGCCGCCCGGCGCGGCGTATGGCTCCACCCCTGGCACAACTGGTTCCTGTCGGTGGCGCACACGGACGCCGACGTGCGGCTTGCCCTGGAGCGGACGGACGCGGCATTCGACGCCGTGCGCGCCCGCTTCGGGTCAGACATGGCTTCTCCTGCGACGGGTAGCAAGTGACCGACGTGAAGGTCTACGACGGGCTCACCGAATACGTGGCGTCGGCCGAGGAGGCCGAGCGTGTCCGGCGGACCCTCTACGGCACCGACGCGTCGGCGCGCGCTGCCGGCGCATGACGTTCCAGGAGCACATGACTCATTTCGCCCTCGAGGGCGCCTACGTCGGCTGCCGCGACTGGGACATGGACGCGGGCGTGTCGCGGGCGCGACTGTCACCATGATGACGAAAGCCGAGGCGCTGAAATGAGCGGGAAGGCTCGGTCCACAGTCCAGGTCGACAACGATCAGGTCCGGGTGACCGAATGGCGATTCGCCAGGGGTGAGGCGACCGGCTGGCACCGCCACGAGTACGACTACGTGGTCGTCCCGATGACCGTGGGGCCGCTCCGCATCCGGACCGCGCAGGCGGAGGTGTCGAACGACATCGTGCCCGGCCAGGCATACTTCCGGGTAGCCGGCGCCGAGCACGACGTGTGGAATCCGAACGACCGTGAGGTCGTCTTCGTGGAGATCGAGATCAAGCCCCGATGAAGCTCACCGGAATTCCGCGAGCCTCGAGCGTCCCTCGGATGATTCGGGTGAAGCAGGCCTTCCACGGGCCCACGATCAAGGACGTGCCCGTCGCCGTGCGAACGGCACTCGGCCGGCTCGCGCTCCCGGTGAAGGCCGGCCAGTCCGTCGCCCTCACCGTCGGGAGCCGGGGCGTCGTCAATATCGACGCGATCGTCCGCGCGACCGTGGAGCACATGAAGGCGCTGGGCGCGCAGCCGTTCATCATCCCCGCGATGGGGAGCCACGGTGGCGGCACGGCCGAGGGACAGCGCTCCGTCCTCGAGCACTACGGGGTGACCGAGGCGACCATGGACTGCCCCGTCCGCGCGACGATGGACGTCGTCCAGGTCGGCGAGGCGCTCGGCCTGCCCATCTGGCTCGACCGGTACGCGGCGGAGGCGGACTGGGTGGGCGTCATCAACCGCATCAAGCCCCACACCGGCTTCACGGGGGACATCGGCTCCGGTCTCCTCAAGATGATGACGATCGGCACGGGCAAACACCGCGGCGCCGTGCAGGCCCACCGGGCGAACATCCGGCTCGGCTACGAGCGGATGATCACGGGGCTCGGCGCGGGGATGCTCCGGAGCGGCCGGATTGCGTTCGGCCTCGGCGTCGTGGAGAACGGGTACGACGAGACGGCCCTCGTTCAGGCGTTCCTGCCCGGCGACCTCGAGGCCGGGGAACGGGAGCTCCTGCGGAAGGCGCGCGCCTGGATGGCGAAGCTGCCCTTCGAGGCGGTCGATCTCCTGATCGTCGACGAGATCGGGAAGGAGATCTCCGGCACCGGCATGGACACGAACGTCATCGGCCGCCACGCCACGTGGTTCGAACAGCCGTTCACGAGCCCCCGCATCACGTTCGTCCTCGCCTGTGACACGACGGCCAACACCTACGGCAACGCCAACGGGATCGGCCTGGCGGACTTCACGACGCGCCGGCTCGCCGACAAGATCGACTGGGAGCCGACCTACGTCAACGCGCTGACGGCCTGCTCGCCCGGCGGGCCCAAGCTGCCGGTGGTGCTCGACAGCACGCGGGAGGCGGTTGCCGTGGCGCTTTCCTGCCTCGGGCTCGACCGGTCGGAGGACGCGCGGGTCGTGCGGATCCAGAACACGCTTCGCCTGACCGAGGTCGAGGTGTCGGAGGCCTTCATGGCCGACCTCCCGGGGCGCGACGACCTCACCCCCCTCGGCGAGCCCGCCGCCATGACCTTCGACCCCGATGGGACCCTCCCCCCGTTCTGACGGGGTGACCCCATGAACCCGCTGGGGCTCAGCGTGGGGCAGCGGGCGCGGCGGAGCAAGACGGTCACCGCCCGGGACGTCGAGCTCTACGCGGAGATCACGGGCGACCGGAACCCGCTCCACTTCGACGCCGACTTCGCCGGACGCACGCGGTTCGGCCGCCTCGTGGCGCAGGGTGGGATCACGGCCGGGATGCTCAACGCGCTCGTGGCCATGGACCTCCCGGGCCCCGGCACGGTTTTCATGAGCCAGTCACTCCGCTATCTCGCGCCGACGTACCTGGGAGACACGCTCACCGCCGAGGTCGAGGTCCTCGCCGTGAAGCCGGACAAGCCCGTCTGCCAGCTGAAGGCGACCATCACCAACCAGGACGGGACGGCCGTTCTTGAAGGGGAGTGCTGGACCTACACGCTCGGACCCAAGTGAGCCGGCTCACCCTGCGTCGGGGAGCCGTGCCGTGATCCACCATCTCGACCACCTGGTCCTGACGACGCGTCACCGCGACCGCTGTGTCGACTTCTACACGCGCGTGCTGGGGATGCGCCTCGAAACGTTCGGCCAGGGTCGCACCGCCTTCCGGTTCGGCGACCAGAAGATCAACCTTCACGAGGCGGGCCGGGAGTTCGAGCCGAAGGCGGCGCGGCCGACGCCCGGCGCGCTCGATCTCTGCTTCATCGCGGAGGAGCCGCTCGACGCGGTAGTCCGGCGTCTTGAGACGGCGGGGATCCCGATCGAGGCTGGCCCGGTGCCCCGCACGGGGGCGACCGGACCGATCCGGTCCGTCTACGTCCGCGACCCCGACGGCAACCTCATCGAGATCGCCGAGCCGGCGTGAGAGGCCGCTTCGCGTGACGCCCGGATGTGGGCGTGGTGTGGCCGTGGCGGCGGCGCGAGCGATCCTGCCCGCCATCCTGACGCTCGCCGGGTGCGCGAGGCCGCTCCCGTACCAGCCCGAGCGCCAACCGTTCGGCGCGACGATTTCCGCAGACGTCCGCGTGACGGAGGATCAGCTACGCGTCGAGATTGGTTCCGAGGGGTATCGCGTGGAGCGGGCGATGCTCGTGCGGGACGGGGACGCGGAGATCGCGCCCGAAGCGCTCGTGCCCTCCTCGGCCGGTGCCTCCGGGGGCCTCTCGATGGGGCTCGGAGTCGGCGCAGAAGGCTGGGGAAGCGGGGGCAGCTACGCGGTCGGGACAGGGATCGGCATCCCGGTCGGGGGTCCGGGTCCTCGCGGAACCACGCTGGCCGTGTTCCGGCTCGTCGACGCCGGCCCGCCGCCCTGGCGACTCCGGGTCAAGGTGGTGGGCGTCGACGTCGTGGAGATCGTCCTCGACCCCGCCGCTCGACCGAGGCGTCCGTAGAGTTCAGGATCGTCGACCCGTCGTGAGCTGGGTCCGGGTATCCTGGAGCGGATTTGCTCGAATCCGGTCGCGACAGAAACCACAGGAGGCAGCGTGCACACCGTCGGATTGATCGGCTTGGGCAACATGGGCAGCGGCATGGCGGGGAACCTGATGAAGGCGGGCTACCCGCTGGTAGTCCACGACCTGCGACCCGAGATCGTGCGGGACTTCGCCGCGCGCGGCGCGCGGGCGGCCGGGTCCGTGGCCGAGGCTGCGCGGCTCGCCGACGTGACGCTCACGTCGCTGCCCGGCCCGTCCGAGGTCGAGGCGGTGGCGACGGGGCCGGGCGGCCTGCTGGAGAGCATGCGGACGGGGTGCGTGTGGGTCGACACCACGACCAGCCGGCCGACGCTGATCCGCCGGCTGGAGCCGCGCTTCCGCGACAAGGGCATCCACGTCCTCGATGCGCCGGTCAGCGGCGGCAAGACCGGCGCCGCGACGCGGAACCTCGCAGTCATGGTGGGCGGCGATCGGGCGGTCTATGAGCGCGTCAAGCCGGTCCTCGACGCGATCGGGGACAAGGTCTTCTACGCCGGGGCGATCGGGGCGGGCTCGGTCTGCAAGCTCGTCCACAACATGGTGGGCCACAGCGTCCGTCAGGCCGTCGCCGAGGCTCTGACCCTGGGCGTCAAGGCGGGCGTCGATGCGGAAGCGGTATGGGAAGGGCTCCGGCGGGGCGCGCTGGGGCGGATGCACTACCTCCACGAGGGGATGCCGAAGACGGTGTTCCGCGGAGCGTACGACCCGCCGATGTTCAGCCTCGCCCTCGCGCGCAAGGACATCGGGCTCGCCACGGAGCTCGCCCGGGAGTTCGACGTCCCGTTGCCCATGACGAACCTCGCCGAGCAGATCGCCGTCGAGGCGATGAACCGCGGATGGGGCGGGCTCGACAACAACGTGGTGTTCCGACTGCAGGAGGAGGCCGCGGGCGTCGAGGTGCGCGCGCCCGGGGTGGACCCCGCCCGCGCCGCCCGGTTCATCACGACCCACCCGGACGCCTGAGCCATCTCCAGGGGTGACGGGGTGGGGACGGACCGGCCCGGGCGGTCCGAGATCCGCCGGCTGCTGGAGGAGGTCATCCGCGGAGGCCCGCCGGGCGAGCAGGCCTACGGCCTCGAGAATCTCGGCCGGTACGTCCACACGGTCGCGTGGATCATGGCTGGCTCCGCCGCTCCGGGCCCGCTCCTCGACGCCGGCATCTACCCGGGACACCTCGCGCTCGCCCTCGCCCGGCTGGGGCACTTCGAGATCTCGGGTGTCGGCCGCTTCGTGCCGCATGCCTTCCAGCGGTGGATGGCGGAGCGAGGCATCGGGGTCGAGGACGTGGACCTGGAGCGCGAGCTCTTGCCCCACGCCGGGGCCAGCTTCGACCGCATCGTGGCCACCGAGATCCTGGAGCACTTGGCAACCCCGGCGCTGTTCCTGTCGGAGTGCTGGCGCGTCTTGCGACCGGGCGGGACACTCTACGTGACGACTCCCAACGTCGTCGACCTCCGGGGCCGCATGCAGGCGCTCCTCGGGCGGTCCCCGCAGAGCCATCTGTTCGGAATCGGGCGCACGCTCCGGATGAACGAGTGGGTCCATCGGCGCGAGTATGCTCCCGACGAGGTTGCGCGCCTTCTCGAGGCGGTTGGATTCCGCGTCAGCGGGGTGCAGACCTGGACGCCGTCGCGAGGGGAGGGAGGCCGGGGCGCCGGCGGGTGGCTCGGCCCGCTTGTGAACCGGCTGCCGGGCCTCGGTGGAACCATCTTTGCCGCGGCCACGCGGCCGGCGGTGGCTGCGAGCGAGATCGACCGCGCCCGCATCGTGCCCGGATGCCGCTACCTGGAGGCGGTGCCGGGATCGAGCCCCACGCTGACGGTTCGCCTGACGAATATCGGCACCGCGACGTGGAATCCGGGATCGGGGCCGGGGGCAGTTCTACTCGGCGCTCACCTGGCCGATCCTGACGGCCGCGTCCTTGATCGCGGCATGGCGCGAGTTCTCCTGCCGCACCCCGTGGGCCCCGGGCAAGAGACGGTGGTCACCCTGACGTTCCGGGCGCCCTTGGAGGCTGGCGTGTTCCTCCTGGAGCTGGATCTGGTGCGGGAAGGGGAGCACTGGTTCGGGGACGACGGCTCGCCGATGACCCGGGTGGTGCTCCGGATCGGCTCCTGACGCGCCGTCATTCGCTCGCCTGTTTCTGACCGGCTCCGGTAGTGCCGCACACCAGCGGTGCCAGGTGACGAGCCTGGGCTTCTGCCGCCACGCGGTTCCCGCGCGGGGTCCAGTGGAGTTCCCGCGCCTTGTAGAGCGCCTCGGCCGACTCCTGGCTGGCGCGATCGAAAGCCGGCGTCAGGTCGAAGCAGGGGACGCCGTGCTCGCGGCAATAGGCAAGCAGGATCCGGTTCGGCAAAGCGGGATCGATGGCCTCAGGCGTCATCTTGGCGTCACGCGGCTGACCGCGTAGCTGGTCGATCACCTCCGAGCGGAGACGTTTGTCCACCTGCAGAACGGACGGGTAGAGGGTGATCGCCAGCCGGCCGCCGTGCCCTGTCACATAGGTACGCGCCACCTCGAGCTGCTCCAGCGTCGGATACCAC
This sequence comes from uncultured Candidatus Rokubacteria bacterium, assembly GCA_963805625.1. Lineage (GTDB taxonomy): Bacteria > Methylomirabilota > Methylomirabilia > Rokubacteriales > DASRDR01 > DASRDR01. The sequence goes on along the minus strand of CAWDVE010000013.1, from coordinate 168,287 downwards.
GCCCGATCGATCGCGCGCGCATCTCGAGGAACGTAGAATCGCCCCAGCTCGCTGGCGAGGAGCCTTGCAAAGACCTTCTCGTCGAAGATCGGTCCGACGAGCGCCGGCTCGTCATCCCGCAGCCGGTGCGCGGGGTCGACGACCTGCCCGCCCCGAGGTTGCTCGACCGCCGCGTCACCGGCGGGCGTGGGGCCCTGGACCCTTGCGGCCAGCGCGCCGGCGTCCGGCACGCTTCGGCGGACCAGGAGGAGTCTCCGGATGTAGTTCCACAGGTACGAGCGCCGGAGCAGCCAGTGCAGCGATAGGCCTTCGCTGGTCCGATAGTAGAGATCGGGGCCGTCGTTTCCCGCGTAGACGTTGACCAGCACGAGATCCGGCTCGTAGGTGACGTAGCCGAGCTCGATGATGGTCCGGTAGTCGGCGACGTTCGTGCCGCCGATCCCGAAGTTGAGCAGGTCGAGGTCGCGGTTCGGACAGGCAGCTCGGAGCGACGCCTCCAGGAGTGTCATCACGTTCTGGGGATACGGCACGAGACCGTACGTGAACGAGTCGCCGACGGCCATGATCCGGAAGCGGCCCGCCGGCTTGGGCACGGTGAACTCTTCGTCGTTGAAGCCCAGCGCGTTAGTCCAGTGGTTGAACCATCGCCGGTGGGGGACGACGTGCGCGGACTGGGTGGCGAGGTACTCCTGGAGACTCGTGAAGCGCCGCCGTAACTCGCCTCCGCGCCTCGTCGCCAGGTATCGCGTCTCCGGGCTGAAGACGGCGATCAGGCGAAGAGCCAGTTCCGCGGGCACGACGACGAGGAAGATACCCAGGACTCCGCCGATGACGGAGAGCAGAAGACGAGGCTTCCGCGCGCGACCTTGCGACATTCGTCGAACCCACGCTACCGTATCACGCCTCGCGGAGACGGCCGATGGTGGGATTCGACAGCAGGGTCCTTGGCGGTCGGCGTCGGTTCGTCTATCCTGATCCCGGTGTTCGACGACGAGTGAAGGGAGCCGCGCCATGACGCAGCGGGATGCGAGTGAACGCCATCAGCCGGCCACGGCTGTTCACGTGGACGAGCGGCCGTGGGAGCTGCTTCGGTGGCCGGGGCAGTGGAGCAAGATGCTGGTGCACCCCACGTCCGAGCGGCCGACGAACCCCAACGCGGGGCTCGTGCGATACGAGCCGGGCTCGCACCATCCGTTCCACAAGCACGAGTTCGCTCAGGTCTGGTACATCGTCGAGGGCGAGTTCCGGATCGGCGAGCGGACGTACGGCCCCGGCACCATGCTCTTCTACCCGGATCCGCACTTCGAGGACCCGCTCCACACGGATACCGGCGGCGCCATGCTCTTCGTCCAGTATCAGGGTCCGACGACGGGGGGCCGGCCGATCTACGAGGGACGGTTCAACATGACCGCGCGGAAGCGGATCGAGGAGGAGAACGTCGAGGTTTAGGCCCTCGGCGCGCCGACTCATGGGCAACACCTTCGGCCAGCTCTTCCGGGTGACGACGTGGGGCGAGTCCCACGGCACCGCGACCGGTGCGGTGATCGACGGCTGTCCGCCGCGCCTGCCGCTGAGCGAGGCCGACATCCAGCCGGATCTCGACCGGCGGCGGCCCGGGCAGAGCCTCCTCACCAGCCAGCGGAAGGAGTCCGACACCGTCCGGATCCTGAGCGGCGTGTTCGAGGGTCTGACGCTCGGGACGCCGATCGCGCTCGAGATCGAGAACGAGGACATGCGCCCCGGGGACTATCGGGAGATGCAGGAGAAGTACCGGCCGAGCCACGCCGACTACACCTACGACGCGAAGTACGGGGTCCGGGACTGGCGGGGAGGGGGACGCACGAGCGCGCGGGAGACGGCCGCGCGCGTCGCGGCGGGCGCCGTCGCGCGGAAGCTGCTTCACACTCGCTGGGGTGTGGAGGTCGTCGCCTGGGTGGCCAAGGTCGGCCGGATCGCCACCGAGTGCGACGTGGAGCGCGTGACGCAGGAGGACGTCGAGCGGACGCCGATCCGCTGTCCCGATCCCGCCGTTGCGGAGCGGATGATCGCGGCCGTCGAGGCCGCCCGGAAGGACGGGAACTCGCTCGGCGGGCTGGTGGCCTGTGCCGTCCGGCGATGTCCGCCCGGCTGGGGCGAGCCCGTCTTCGACCGGCTGGAGGCGGACCTCGCCAAGGCGGCGCTCAGCCTCCCGGCGAGCAAGGGATTCGAGATCGGCTCGGGCTTCGCCGGGACCGAGCTCACCGGGCGCGAGCACAACGACGAGTTCTACATGGACGGCGACCGCGTGCGCACCCGGACGAACCGGAGCGGCGGCGTTCAGGGCGGCATCTCGAACGGGGAGACGATCTATTTCCGCGTCGCCTTCAAGCCGACCGCGACGATCATGTCCCCGCAGAACACCGTGGACGTCCGCCACGAGGACACGGTGCTCCAGGTGCGTGGTCGCCACGATCCGTGCGTCCTCCCCCGTGCCGTGCCCATGGTCGAGGCGATGGCCGCGCTCGTCCTCGCCGACCACGCGCTCCGGCAGGAAGTGATCCGCGCCGGGACGTCCGTCTCGAAGGGCTGACGGGGCGCCCCGGGTGCACGCGATCCTCGCCCCGCTCAGGGGCATGGGACGGGAACGCCTCGTCTTCCTCTGGCTGGTGACGGGCGGGCACACGGCGATCCACTGGTTCCAGACGATGTTCGCGGTCGTGCTCCCGTCTGTCACCCAGGGCCTCGGTCTCAACGAGATCCAGACCGGCTACCTCCAGTCGGCTCGCCAGCTGACCTCCGGGACCATGAACCTGCCTGCCGGTATCCTGGCGGATTCCTTTGCGCGATTCCGGGCCATCATCCTCGCGTCGGCCCTCCTCTTCATGGGTCTTGGGTACTTCTGCTTTGGGGCGGCTTCCGGCCTGGGCGGCGCCATGGTCGGGGCGGCCTTGATCGGCCTCGGCACCGCGGCGTGGCACCCGCCCGCCATGGGCGCCCTGTCGGCGCGCTTTCCCGAGCGCCGGGCGACGGCCCTCTCCATCCACGGGATGGGTGCCACGGTCTCCGACACGCTGACACCGTTGGCAGTTGGGGCGCTGCTCGTGGTCGTGTTCTGGCGCGACTTCCTCCACGCGCAGCTCCTGGCGGGGATCGTGGCGGCCGTGCTCGTCTGGCTCGGCCTGGCGAGACAATTCACCCAGCCGGCCGCGCGGCCTTCGGGGCGGAGCCTCGCGGGAGACGTGCGGACGATCCTGATGAACCCGGCGTTCCTGGCCGTGTCCTTCGCCGACGGCCTCATGGCGATGGCGCGGCAGGTGATCCTCACGTTCTTCCCCCTCTACATCCAGATCGGCCTTGGCCGTGACGCGTTCGAGCTCGGGATCTACGTCGCGCTGCTTCATGGCATGGGCACCGTGTCCCAGCCCGTGCTGGGAGTCCTGGCTGACCGCGTTGGGCGCAAGGCAGTCCTCGTGCCATCGTTCCTGCTCCTGACCGTCTTCTATCTCTTGCTGGGGCGGGTCGCTCCCGGCTGGCCTCTCGGACTGCTGGTCCTGGCCATCGGCATGTTCTTCTACACGCTGGTGAACATCACCAGCGCGGCCGTGCTCGACGTGGCGGGCGCTCGCACGCAATCCTCGGCGTCGGGGCTGAGCACGGCGTTGACCCAGCTGATCGTGCTGCCGTCGCCGATCCTGGCGGGATGGCTCGTCCACCGCTACGGCTACGGCGCGGCGTTCGCCTTGGCGGCCAGCTTCATGGCGGTGGGTGTGCTGGTGATGCTGCCGGTCCGGCTGTACCGCGGCGCGGACGGGCTCTCCGCCTGAACGAGGGAGGGTTACAGGCGCACCCGTCGGCCACGAGGCGTGAATTCCCGCGGTGGCCGCAACCTCGACCCAATTGCCAGAGAGTCCGACGTGAGCCGCCACCCATCCATCGGCAGGTGAGCTGTGAGCTGGCCGGAGATCCCGCAACGGCTGGCTGTCAGTACGGTACTACCGCATATGGTAGTATTGTCGACATGATCAAGGTCACGTTCTCCCTCGACGAGGCGACGGTCGACACGCTCCGCCGCACTGCGACGAAGGTCAGGAAGCCGCAGAGCCGCGTCGTGCGCGAAGCGATCGGAGAGTATGCGGCCCGGGCGGATAGGCTCAGCGAAGGTGAGCGGCAGCGCATGCTTGCCGTCCTCGATCGCGCGATGCGCCGGCGGCCATCCCGGCCCGCGGCGGAGGTGGACGCCGAGTTGAGAGAGATTCGCGCGGCGCGCCGGCGGTGGGGAGCCCGTCGCGGGGTGGCGAAGATCCCGTGATACATCTCGACACGTCAGTGCTCGTGGACGCGCTGGCCGGTACCAGGCGCTCCGCGCGCACCCTCCGTCGTGTCGTCGAGCAGGGGGAGCGAGTCGCGATCTCGACGCTGGTCCTCTACGAGTGGCTGCGCGGTCCCCGCGTTGAGACTGAGCTCGCCGATCAGGAGGAGCTGTTCCCCGCCGGGCAGGCTGCTCTCTTCGGGCATCGCGAGGCGGTGCGGGCGGCTCAGCTCTATCGCGCCGTGCCCCGTGCCCGGGGCCGCGAGTTTGACCTAGGTGTGGCCGCGTGCGCGCTCGCCCACGAGGCGTTTCTCTGGACGCTGAATCCCGGGGATTTCCGCGATGTTCCGGGCCTCACGCTCTACCGTGGTGGAGATCGCTGACGCCGACCCTCGTGTTCGGCTGACCCCGACTGTCCTGTCCCCGGGGGAGGGAGCAACAGTTCGAAGTGCGGCTCCACTCCTTCGGTCCTTGCCGGCCCCGTCGAGCCGTGAGAGGGTGCACCAGGGGCTGCCAGAGGATTGGACGATGAATCGGGTCCTGACCGCGATGCCTTCTGTGGTCTCGCTGCTGGTCTCTCCGGGGTGCTATGTGGTGTCGCCGTATGCCTATCCGGCCTACGCGCCGCCGTACTCGCCGCCATACCGGCCAGACTCGGGGACGGGAAGGTGGACATGGGTGGTTCGGGCTGACGGTCAGCGCACGGGCATTCCACGAGGCGCGTGATGCCGGCCGATGCGCTCGGCGGCCGGGATGGGTCGGGCGAGACGAAGTCGAGCGATCGCGGTGGGCCGGGGTCGCCGGGAGGGGTCCTTCTCTTTGCCGTGGAAACGGCCGACTTGACCCGGCGGTTCGGGTCGGTGACTGCCGTCGACGCACTCAGCCTTCGAGTTCCGGCTGGCTCGATCTTCGGCCTGCTGGGCCGCAACGGGGCGGGCAAGACCGTGACGATCAAGATGCTGACCACGCTGCTGCCGCCAACGTCCGGCCGGGCCGCGGTGGCCGGGTTCGATGTCGTCACGGAGTCCATCGAGGTGCGACGGTGCGGCGGCGGGGGAGCTGACCCGTGACGCCGCCGAAACGAGAGAGGCCCGCAGCCGCGAGCGGGCACACCATCGAGCAGGAGCTCCGCGAGCTTCGCACCGTGGTCGAGCTGACCCGGACACTCACGTCGACGCTCGAGCTCCCCGAGATCCTGCGCATCGTCCTCGACCGGATGAAGAGCCTCACGCAGGCCGAGGCGCTCTCGCTCATGCTGTACGACCCCGAGCGCGACGAGCTCGTCTTCGCCGCCACCGAGACGCTCCGCGAGAACGCGATCGTCGGCCTCCGGCTCCCGCCGTCGAGGAGCCTCGCGAGCTGGGTGGCGCGCAGCGGCGAGAGCGCCGTGGTCAACGACGTGCGGGGCGACCCGCGATTCTACCCGGAGATCGACCGCGTCACGCACTTCACGACGCGCAACCTGCTCTCGGTGCCGCTTGTCCGTCTCGGCCGCGTGATCGGTGTGCTGGAGGTCGCCAACCGCCACGGAGGCGGGAACTACGAGGACGGCGATCGACTTCGGCTCGAATCGCTAGCGCTCGAGGTCGGCGCGGACTGCGATCCCGAGACGCTCTGCCTCGACGCCGAGGCCATGCGCGGCCTGTTGGCGCGCGCGGTGAGGACGGTGCCGAGCGCGGCGGCCGCTCTGCTGCTCCTGGATCCGGCCGGTCACGAGCTCGTGTTCCGTGCCTCGCGCACCATCGAATCGGGGGTGATCGACGGCATGCGGCTGCCCGCTAGCCGCGGCATTGCCGGGTGGGTCGCCCGGAATCGTCAGGCTGTGCGGCTCGACGAGGTGGCGCGTGACCCGCGCCACTTTGCGGGGGTCGGGGAGCAGACCGGTCTCGCACCGCGAACCATGATCTGCGTGCCGATGGTCAGCAAGGACACGCTGCGCGGCGTCATCCAGATCCTCAACAAGGTCGACGACTCGACGTTCACGGAGGCGGAGCTGTCGCTGGCCCAGACTCTCGCCGACCATGCCGCGATCGCGATCGAGAATGCGTCGCTCTATCGCCAGGCATACGTCGCGTCGATCACCGACGACCTCACGGGCCTCGGCAACACGCGACACTTCCATCGGAGTCTAGCAGACGTCATGACACGAGGCCGCCCGGTGTCGCTGGTGATCCTCGATCTCGACAACTTCAAGGCAGTGGTCGATCGCTATGGCCATCTCGCCGGCTCGCGCTCCATCGCGCAGATCGGGCGCGTGATCGGGCGTCTCGCGCGACCGGGAGACGTCCCCGCGCGCTTCGGCGGCGACGAGTTCGTGATCGTGCTCCCGGACACGGATACGGAGGAGGCGCACCGTCTCGCGGAGTCGGTGCGGAAGGCGATCGAGGCCTGCGAGCGGCTCGACAACGAGGACGTCGATCTCTCGCGGGTCACGGCGAGCGTCGGGGTGGCGACGTTCCCGGTTCACGCCTCCGACGCGGAAAGCTTGTTCCGGCAGGCCGACGCCGCCATGTACTCGGCCAAGCGCTCGGGCAAGAACAGGGTGTCGGTGGCGCCGGATCCGGCGTCCGCGATCGACGCGTAGTCCGCGAGCCGGGCCAGGGCCGCGGGTCCCGGCCTGTACGACCGGTAGATGGGCCTATCTCCGAGCTCGCTGAAACCAGCGATTCCCCCTGACCCGCCAATGGTTCTCGTGTCACGAGGTGCAGGCGTCACGCTGGCGCGACCTCGACAGGATGTCGGCGCGTGCATGCCCCGCGCGGCGCGGATCCACGAGCGCATCTCCGCAACGGACGTGGAGATGTGACCGCCCGGTGCCTAAGGCGCCCACTCCGACTTTGCGGAGAGGCTGAGGCGGAGGTCTGGCATGCATCTTGCCCGTTCGTCCCAGGGTCGAGGGGGCCGCTCCGTGGCGCCCAGCTCGAACGGAAGGAGGACCGCATGACCCAGACGCGGACGATGGGAGTTCCGGAGGGGTACCACAGCGTGACGCCGTACATCACCGTGAAGGATGTCGCTCAGTCAATCGACTTCTACCGGCGCGCTCTCGGGGCCGAGGAGCGGATGCGGCTGCCGGGACCGGACGGCAAGCGCGTCATGCACGCCGAGCTCAGGATCGGGGACTCGGTGCTGATGCTGGGTGACGAGAGTCCCGAACGGGGGTGCATGGTTCCCGCGAGCCTCAAGGGACACAGTGGCGGCCTGTACCTGTACGTGGCCGATGTAGATGCCGCCTTCGCACGTGCTACGGGGGCGGGTGCCAAGGTCACCATGCCTCTGACCGACATGTTCTGGGGAGATCGTATCGCGGAGATCGAGGACCCGTCCGGGCACCGCTGGAACCTCGCGGCACGCAAGGAGGACCTCACACCCGACGAGATGAGGAAGCGGGCTCAGGCCTGGTTCGCCTCGCAGGGCAAGGCGTAGAGGCCCGGGACGGCGGGGGCGGTGGCGGCGGCCATCGAGATCCTCGAAGGCACGATGGGCACGCCGGCGAGCCACTGGCTCACTTCACCGAGGGTCTGTTGGTTGACATTGGCCTGGACCGGAAGACTCTCGCCCGGCGCGACGGGCCACCACCCTCGGCGGCGATGGCGGGCACGCGGGCGAACCATCGCGCAGATCCCGGCAGGAATAGCCGGAAGGTTGGGCGGGAACCGCATGTTGATGGCTAGCGAGGGAGACGATGTCAAAGCGTATGAAGATGCGGAGCGCGCCACACCGAACGATCGAGACCGCGGTGCGGGGTGACGAGGCGCCAGTCGTGACTCCGCCCGAAGCTGGACGGCTGCCGTCGCTCGAGGACGAGATCCGATTGCGAGCGTACTATCGCTATCTCGAGCGAGAGACGGAGTCGGGCGATGAACTCTCGGACTGGCTCGAAGCCGAGTCCGACGTCCTCGGCCGTCACGCGACGGGTGTCGACGCCGACGAGCGAGTCAGCGACGCGCCTTGAGTCCGGTTCATGGTAGAGGTCCGTCACGGCAGGACCGCAGGGTTCTCCGGGTAGATCGAGCGTGCCGTAGAGGGCCGGTCGCCCCGCGCCGTGCGGCAGAGCGGGCGCGTCGGGGCGGGCTCGAGCGCCGGGCGGGGGGGCTCAGCCAGCGGACACGACGCCCTTGACCACGAGAATATTGCCGTAGGGTCGGGGTTCGCCAGTGACGACCACCGCGAACGCAGCCCGCGCCCGCTCGTAGAAGGCGAAGCGCTCCAGCACCTCGAAGCGCACGGGTCGGCCAGCGGCGGCGTCGACGATGGGCTGGAAGGCCCGGACCGGCGGCGGGACCGCGTCGGGGTCGCCGACGACGGCCATCACCGCGGCCGGTGTCGGCGTGAAGGTATCGACCGGCAGGACCGAGAGGACGGCGCGAAGCGCGCGGGGCGCGTCGACGCCGTCCAGCCGGACGAGGCGCCGGGCGATGCTCGTCGCGGGAAAGTTGGCGTCGGCGATCACCAGCTCGTCCCCGTGGCCCATGGCCGCGAGGATGTGAAGCAGGTCGGGGCCGAGCAGAGGATCGAGGCCCTTCAGCATGGGGACATCCTACTCCGGGTCCGGGCCCCCGACGTTACCGCGGCCGCGGGTGCCACGCCTGACGTGGCGCCCGGCCGGAGAGGGCCCGGGTACGTCTGGGCGAGAGCTCGCCCGCGCGGGCGTAGTGCCGTTGCTCAAGGCGCGGGTTTCCAGGTCGTCTCTTTGTAGATAGGGCAGCGAGGGAGGGGTGTCGGGCCCGCATGATGACGTTCGGCGGGAGGACTGCCCGGCGGGGATGGTGGATTCAGGCGGACGGACGAGTGCGCTCGGGAATCAGCACGCCGAATTCGACAGGCAGCGTCACCTCCTGGCCAGATCCTCGACTTCACGAATGAGAGGCGACGATTCGAGCCCCGCCCGGAGGCCGGGATCCCGGGTCGCCGTGCGTAGTCGGGCGAGGATAGCCCAGCCTTCGCGGTAGCGCCCGAGCGCATCGTCCCGCCGGCCTCGCGCCGCGTTGAGGCGCCCGAGCGCGACGTGACTCAGCCAGGTCTGGCGTGGCTGGCCGATCGCCTCCGCGACCGCGAGTGCGCGCCTCAGCGCTTCGTCCGCCTCGTCCCAGGCGTGGCGGGCGGTGGCGCTCTCCCCCTTGATACGCCACGCCCAGGCCTCGAACTTCCGCGACCGGGTCGGCACGCCGATCTCGAGGCTCTGGTCGGCGAGCCGCCGGGCTCGCTCGGGATCACCCTGGAGGAGCGCGAGCTGGCCCAGGCTCGCGTAGCAGTGCGTCGAGTACCGCCAGGTCATCCAGCGCGATGGCGGCGGATGGGAGACAACGTGATGCGCCTCGTCCAGGGCCTCGGCTGCCGCGGGGAGATCCCCCTGCGCCATCCAGGCCTCGGCCTGATTGTTGCGAATGAACGCGCGGCGTTCGGCGCCGGTGCCGTGTCCGGCCCGGGAAGAGCGCTCCGTGACCTCGTATGATTGCTGCGACAGCTCGACACCCCTCGCATAGTCACCGCACTCGATGCGCAGCCAGCCGACCGTGTTGAGGAACCGCGGGATGTAGGCGTCGTCGCCGATCTTCTCCGCGAGCGCCAGCCCCTCGTCGAGGGCCGCCAGTGCCCGGTCATAGTCCCCCAGATCGTTGTATGCCAATCCCTGATTCCACAGGCATCGGAGCAGCGGAATGACGAGGCGATGCTCCCGTGCGATCCGGACTCCCTCGTCTCCGCGCTCGAGACTGGGCCGGTACTCCCCTTGCCAGCTCCGGCGCAGCGCGAGGAAATGCAAGGCCAGCGCCTGGCGATTGGGATCGCCGACCGCCCGCCCGATCTCCAGCGCGCGGCTGACGTCGGCCTCGGCGGCATCGAGTCGCGCGTTGAGGGCATGCAGATAGCCGCGGGTGTACAAGGCGAAGCCCAAGGGCGCCTGAGCTCCGACGGCTTCGGCGATCTCGATCGCCTCTTGCACACGCTCGAACGCGGGCGGGAAGTCCTCGGCCCACTGCAGAGCCGAGGCGATCTGCACCAAGGCGCCCGCCTCCGCCGCGCGATCTCCGATCCGGCGGGCGAGGTCCAGCAGGGCCTCGGCCGCCTCGCGCGACCGGACGAAGTCGCCGACGCCGAAGAAGAGTTCGGCGCGCGCGCGATGAATCGCCATGAGCGTGGCCGCGGGCACCGGCTCGCGCCACCGGTCCGCAACCACGAGCGCCTCGGTGTACAGCTCGAGGGCCTGGCGCAGGCCGAACGCCTGGGTCGCCTTCCCGGCGGCCTTGAGCAGGTAGTCGAGCGCACGCTCCCAGTTCTCGGCACGCGAGAAGTGGTGGGCGAGCATCTCGAAGTGCTCGGGGAGTCGATCCGCGTACAGCTCCTCGATGGCCCGCCCGATGAGTCCGTGGAGCTCCATGCGTCGCTGCACGAGGAGGGAGGCGTAGGTCACGTCCTGGGTCAACGCGTGCTTGAACATGTACGCCAGCTCGGGGAAGCGCCGGCGCTCGTGGATCAGCTCGAGCGCGGTGAGCTCGCGGAGGAAGTCCTCGGTCCTCTCCCGGATCCCGGCGAGGCGGTCCACGAGGCGCCGGGTGAACTCCCGTCCGATCACCGACGCGAGCTGGAGCGTCCGCTTGGGCGCCTCCGGCAGCCGGTCGATGCGCGCGGCGATCACGTCCTGGATGGTGGTGGGAATGTCGATCTCGGCCACCGGTCGGGCCAGGTCGAGCCGGCCGTTCGCCCGCCGCAGGGCGCCGCCTTCCTCCAGTGACTTGACCAGCTCCTCGACGTAGAACGGATTGCCCTCGGCCTTGGTCGCGACCAGCGCGCGCAGCCCGTCGGGCAGGACTTCGGTGTCGAGGACGGCCGCCGCCATGCGTGCGCTGTCGTCGGCCGACAGCGGCGCGGGGACGATGCGGGTGAAGTAGCTGCGATCGCCGAACGGATTCGAGTATCCCGGCCGATAGGTGAAGACGAGAACCACCCGGACCGCCGGTACGCTGTCCACCAGCGTCGCGAGGAACTGCTCGCTCGCGCTGTCGATCCAGTGCAGATCCTCGATGACCAGGATCTGGGATCGACGCTCGGCGGCGTGGACGAGAAGGCGCCGAAGGGCCTCGAAGATCTCGCCGCGGCGCTCTGCAGGGCTCATGGCTCGTACGCCGTCATTGCCTGGGTCGACGGACAGTAAGGACCGGAGGTACGGCGTGATGGGCCCGAGGTCGGCGCCGAGCTCCGCGACCTCTCGCTCGAGCTTCGCGGCGATGGCCGCTTCGCCGTCGCTCTCCTCGACGCCGAACCAGCGCCGGATCAGGTCGACCAGCGGATGAAAGGCCATGGCCTTCCCGAACGAGAGGCAATGGCCTTCGTGCCAGGCGGAGGCGCCGTCGATCCGGCGGTGCAGCTCGAGAAGCAGCCGCGACTTCCCGATGCCCGGCTCGCCGACGACGAATACCACCTGGCCCTCGCCGGACTGGGCGCGGACGAAGGCGTCGAGCAGCTGGCCCAGCTCACGCTCGCGCCCCACCAGCGGCGTGAGCCCGTGCTCCGCGAGCACGTCGAGTCGCGTGCGCGTCTCGCGGGCGGCCACCACTTCCCAGACCCGTACCGGCTCGGCCTTGCCCTTCAGATCCTTCTCGCCCAGCGCGCGCGTCTCGAAGTAGTCGTGCACGAGCCGGTGGGTCGCCTCCGAGATCGTCACCCGTCCCGGCTCGCCCACCTGCTGCATGCGTGCCGCCACGTTGGTGGTATCGCCGACCGCGGTGTAGTCCATGCGCAGGTCGCTGCCGATGCTGCCCACCACCACGAGGCCGGTATTGAGGCCCTGGCGGGCGCGGAAGGTGATGCCGCGCGGCCGCAGCTCGGCCTGGTAGGCGTCGAGCGCGCGGGCGATGCCGAGCGCGGCGTGGACGGCCCGGCGCGCGTGGTCCTCGTGCGCGATGGGCGCCCCGAAGAGCGCCATGATGCCATCACCGAGGAACTGGTTGACGGTGCCCTCGTAGCGGTGCACCTCGGCCAGCATGAGATCGAAGGCCCGGCTCATGAGCCGATGGACTTCCTCGGGGTCGAGGCCGGCCGGAGAGGGACGTGAACCCGGAGATGTCCACGAAGAGCACCGTCACCTGCTTGCGCTCGCCCTTGAGCGCGCCGGCGGTGGTGAGGATCTTCTCGGCCAGGTGCTTCGGCGTGTAGGCGCTCGGTGAGGCGAACTGATCGGCGGGGGCCGTGTGCTCGGCTGCTGCCTTCGACGCGAGCGGCCCGCCGCACTGGTGACAGAATCGGTTACCGGGCGGGTTGGACGTCTGGCACGCTGGGCAGACCGCGGCGAGCCGCGCGCCGCAGCCACCGCAGAACTGGGCGGCCTCCGGATTTGCCTGGCCGCAGTCCGAGCAGGTCACGCGCTACGCGTCACGCCAGGCGCTCGCCTGGTCGAGCGCGGCGGTCGCCTCCGAATCCAGCCGAAGCTCGATGCCGCCCACGAGCTCCTTGAGCTGCGCCACCGTCGTCGCGCTCGCGATCGGCGCAGTGATCCCCGGCCGGTGCGCGAGCCACGAGAGCGACACCTGCGCGGGGGTGGCGTTGCCGGCCGCCGCCACCTTCTCGATCGCGGCTAGCACCCGGAACCCTCGCTCGTTCATGTAGGTCTTTTCCACGCCGCCGGCCCGGGCCGTCTTGGGCAGCGCCTCGCCCGAGCGGTACTTGCCCGTAAGGAAGCCGCTCGCGAGCGACGAGTATGGGATCACGCCCACCCCCTGCTCGAGGCAGAGGGGCTCGAGCTCGCGCTCGTACTCGTCGCGAATCACCAGGTTGTACTTAGGCTGCAAGCACTCGTAGCGCGCGTACCCGTGGCGCTGGCTCTCCCAGAGCGCGCGGGTGAGTCGCCAGGCGGGATAGTTCGACGCGCCGATGTAGCGCACCTTGCCCTGGCCCACCAGGTCGTCGAAGGCGCGCAGCGTCTCCTCGAGCGGCGTCTCCTTGTCGTCCCAGTGGGCCTGATAGAGATCGACATAGTCGGTCTGCAACCGCCGGAGTGACGCCTCCACGCCCTCCATGATGTGGGTGCGCGAGAGGCCGGCGTCGTTCGGGCCCGGCCCCATCGGCCCACAGACCTTGGTGGCGATCAGCACGCTCGCGCGGTGCTTGCGCGCGGCCAGCCAGATGCCGAGTGCAATCTCCGACTCCCCGCCTTTGTTGCCGGGCGCCCAGCGGGAGTAGACGTCGGCGGTGTCGATGAAGTTGCCGCCCGCCTCGACGTAGGCATCCAGCACCGCCTCGGACGCCTTCTGGTCGGTGGTCCACCCGAACGTGTTGCCGCCCAGGCACAGCGCGGACACCTTGAGCCCGGTGCGACCCAGCTTGCGCACGAGCATGACGAGTCTCCTATCTCCAGAGTTGGCGGGACGCCAGTCGCGGGCCCTCGGTCAAGAACTTGAGCTCGGCCCAGACGATCTCCGGCTCGGCGAGTAGTCGCCATGCAGCCCCTTCTCGGTCGTTCAGAGTGGTTGACGGACGAAGGCAGCTCCGACCCGCTCGGCCTCGATGGTGCGCGGCCGGCTCGGACCGTGTCAAGGACAGCACCTGACGGCACCCGCCCCGAGCCGGGCTTCGGACGGTAACTGCCGCATCAGCGCCACTCCGGATACGTCTGAGGCGCGAGCTCGTCGGCGCCGCGGCCGGCCCAGTCGAACTCGCGCATCCGCGGCCACATGCGCTCGCCGCCGGCCTGGAGCGCGTCCAGGATTGCCCGTTCGTCGGCGGCCAGGACCCGGCCGCCGTCGACCACCACGCGCCCGTTGACGTAGACGCGGTCGACGTCCTCCGCGGTCGCGTTGTAGACGAGGTTCTTCACCGGGTCGCGGAGCGGCGTCATGCTCCACGACCGGCCTTTCCAGAGGACGAGGTCGGCCCGGGCGCCGGGGGCGATGCGGCCGAGGTCGCCCCGACCGAGCGCGCGAGCGCCGCCGAGGGTCGCCGCGTCGAAGACGTGAGCCGCCGTTGTCGCCTGGGTGTTGCGCTCCATCGTCTTCGACAGGACGGCCGCCCAGCGCATGGCCTCGATGACGCTCTGGGGATTCGTGTCCGTCCCGAGCGACATGTTGACGCCGGCGTCGCGGTAGCGGGCGAACGACTCCATCGGGACGCCGCGCCGGGCGAAGACCCAGACCGCGTGGGCGACGGAGCAGCCGGCCTCCCCCATGATCCGGACGTCGCCGGTCGGGTGATTGGCCCAGGACGACCCGCCCACGATGATCGCGTGGCCGAGGATCGTGCTCGGTCCGAGGAAGCCCAGCTCGGCGAGCCAGGCGACCGGAGTCTTCCCGTGGCGCGCCAGCATCTCGTTGAACTCGATCACGGACTGGGAGGCGTGGAGCGTGATCGGGCAGCCGCGCTCGTCGGCGGCCCGCTTGGCCTCGCGCAGGAGCTCGGGCGTGCACGTGTCGACCTGGGCCGGGGCGAGGCAGCAGCGGACCAGACTGCCGTGGGCGCCGTCGAAGCGGTCGTGGAACGCGAGTGCCCGCGCGAGCCCCTGGCGGCCCCGTTCCTCGTCCCACTCCCAGTGGACGCGCCGGCCGTCCTTCGTGAGCCACCGCCCCGAGCGGAAAGAGAGCCCGAAGTAGACGCGGAGGCCGAAGTGCGCCGCGCGCTCGGCCACGTGCTCGCCGAGCTGGCCGATCTCGAGCACGGTGGTCACTCCGCCCCGGAGCAGCTCGGCCATCGAGAAGTCGACACAGGCCAGGCTGGCCGCCTCGTCCTGGGCGCCGTCGCGAACTGGCAGCGTCTCGAAGAGACCCGAGTAGTAGAACTGGGGCCGTCCCGTGTCCTCGATGAAGGACCGGTCGAGCGGGGAGCCCGCGATGTGCGCGTGGGTCGAGATGAGGCCGGGCGTGAGCATCCGATCGCGAGCGTCGACGGTCTCGTCGACCTGGCCCTGGAACGCGGACCGAGGGCTGACGTGGACGATCCGGTCGCCCTCGAGGACGACCACGCCGTCCCGGAGGAGACGATGGCCGCGGCCGTCGAAGGCGATCACATGGCCGGCGTGGATCAGGGTGCGGCGCGGCGTGGTCATGAGAGGTCTCCCTCCCCGAAGAGCCCGAGCTGGCGCCCCTCGGGCCGGTGAATCTCGGCGATGGTGTCGAAATCGGGAGCGCCCAGGAAGTGGAGCAGGGCGTCGGCGATAGGCCGGAGCTGCTGGGTGACGTAGTGGTCGTAGTCCGGTGGCGCGGTCGTCTCGCCCGCCGCCTCGGGCCCCGCTGTGGTGACGACGTAGGTGACGATGCGGCCCGGCCCGCCGGCCTGTTTCCGCGCCGCCTTGACGTGCGGCGGCGTGGTCTTCGTATAGGATTCGAGCGGCTTCCGGATCGCCTTCCGGTAGGCCAGCTGGTCGTCGAACCGGCCGGCGCGCAGGTCCGCCACGAAGTCGCGGATGAACTGCTCGACAGGTTGCTCGTGGAACGCGAGCTGGAGGAGCTCCCGCTGGAAGCGCCGGGCGACCGCGCTCCAGTCCCGCCGCACCGCCTCGAGCCCAACCAGCTCGAGCGTCTCGCCGCCCGGGCCGGCCACCAGTCCTGCGTAGCGCTTCTTGCTGCCCGTCGCGCCGCCGCGGACCTCGGGCATCCAGAAGCGGGAGTAGACCTTCTCGAACTCGAGCTCGAGCCAGCTCCGGACCCCGAACTCGGCCCGGAGGGCCTCGGCGACATGGGCCCCGATGCTCTCGCGCAGGCTCTCGGCCCGCTTGGCGGCCGCGGCCGAATCGGGCTCGCCCGCATCGACGAAAAGCGAGTCCGTGTCGCCGTAGATGACGCGGTGGCCTGCCTGCTCGACGGCGGCGGCGGCGAGCCGGATGACGTGCTGTCCGGCGATAGTGATCGCGTTGGCGACCGCCGGCGAGAAGAGCCGGCAGGCCGAAGCCCCGAGGACCCCGAAGAGGGAGTTCATGAGGATCTTCGTCGCCTGGGCGCCCACCGCGTCGCCCTGCTTCCTGGCCTGGGCCCGCTCCTCCCAGAGCCGCGCGACCAGCTCGGGCAGGATGCCCGGCTCGTCGGCGCGGAACTTGGCGCCACTCGGCGTGCGGACGAGCGGCAGGTCCGGGGTCTCGCGCGCCGGAAGGACGTGCGTCAGGGGATCGATGTTGAACGTGCGGATCAGGCTCGGGTAGAGACTCTTGAAGTCGAAGACGAGGATGTTCCGGTAGAGGCCGGGGACGGAGTCGAGGACGAGGCCCCCGGAGATGACCGTCCCCTGCGCGTCCTCGATGTGGACCGACGGCGCCACGCGGCGGCGCGCGCGGAGCTCGGAAAGGTAGAGGGAATCCACGGCGGCGATCTGGGCGCCTACCCGGTCGATCTGCATCCCGGTGAGGAGGCTCCGGCGCACCGTCAGCTCGACGAGTCCCGTCCGCTCGAGGATCTCCACGACGAGGCGCGCGTCGTTGAGGTTGTAGGCGGCGAGCCGGGCAGGGTCGTCCCGCCACGCAGCCTCGATCTCCCGGCCCCGGTGCTCGGCATGGAAGAGCTTGCCTTTCCCCAGGATGACCTGGGCCGCGGTATCGAGCCGGTAGTCGTCGAGCTTGACGAAGGCGCTCCGGAGGAGCGCGAGCCCGTCGAGCACCTGACGGCCGGAGAGGATCACCCGCGGATCGCGGGTGAAGCCGAGGTCGCGCCTCACCTCGGCCTCCTCGTCGGTACGCCCGAGCGCCAGGCGGAGCTGGATGCGCCGCGCGACCCGCTGGAGGACCGGCACGTCGAAGTCGCCGATGTTCCAGCCCGTCAGGACGTCCGGATCCGCCGTGCGGAGGTGGCCGAGGAAGCCCTCGACGCACGCCCGCTCGCTCGGCACCAGCGCTCCAATCGCGTGCTCGGGGAGGCCGGGCAGGGGCCCGGTCTCTCCGGGGCGGACCATCCAGACCCGGTCGCCGCCCTGGCCCGCCGCCGCGATCGAGTAGAGCGACCGCCCGTCGAGGCTCGTCTCGATGTCGAACGAGAGCACCCGGAGGCGCGGCACGAAGTCGGCCGGCTCGAGGCGCGGGTTCCGGTAGACGCGGCCGACACCGGGGCGGCGCTCGAACGGCCCGTCGACGAGGAACGCGCCGCGGATCCCGTGGTCGATCAGGAAGCGGTACGCGAAGCGCACGTCGGCCTCGAAGCACTCCACCCCGGCCTCCGCGAGCCGCGCGCGCATCGGGGGGACGTCGCCCGGCAGGTCGACCTCGACCCGGAGCACGGGCTCGCCCGAGAACGTCAGGAGCGTGGATTCGGCCACGCGCGCCGCGGGAGCCATCCGGTAGAGGACGTCCCGGTCGGCGGCCCGGACGAAGAAATAGGGCGGGAAGCGGTCGTCCACGACCAGCGCGGCCTCGCCGCTCTCGAGGACGGCGTGGAGGTGCACCTCCGCCCGGCCGTCGGCCACGCGATACGTCGGGGTGAGAACGAACCCGAGGATCAGCCCTCCGGTCGCCGACATCTGATGCCATCGGGACAGGCGTGTCGCCACCAGCGAAGGCGCGCGCCGAAGCCCTCGGAGACGTCGCGCACGGGTCTCTTCTTCAGCGGACGGCCCGATTGACGCCGCCGTCGACGAGCAGGTTCTGGCCGGTCACGTAGCTGGACGCGTCGGAGGCCAGGAACACGCACGCGCGGCCGATCTCGTCGAAGCGCGCCGTGCGGCCCATCGGAATGCTCCGGAGCGCGGCGTCCGACATCGCCACGTTCTCGCAGTAGCCGGGCAGGACGTTGTTCATGCGGACGTTGTGGCGCGAAGCTCTTCGCGAACCCGGCGCCGATGCCCTGGCCCGCGCCCGTGATGATGGCGACCCTGGCGTGCGACATCCGCACTCTCCTCTCGAAGCTAGGAGCGATCTTCCTGGCTAAAGTAGCTAGTGGTCGCCCCCGCCGCGCCTCAGGAGCGCGGGTCGGGCTCCGGCATCAGCTCGGCGACGGCCCGGGCCAGCGGGTCGTCCTCGGCCGCGAGGGCGGCGCGCACCCGGGCCTGGTCGCCGGCCGGTCGGTTCTGGCTGAGCTTGGCCTTGCCCTCGAGCCGGTCGATCGGGATCTCGAAGGCGACGATCCCGCGCATCATGCCGCTCAGGTAGGTGTCCGACAGGGTGTCCATGCGCCACGGCGCAGCTCGCCCGTCCTCGAAGGTCCGCACCAGGCGGTCGAGGAGCGCCCGGACCCGTCCGGGCTCATCGATCACCCGCGGGACGCCGTAGGCGTGGACGGCGACGTAGTTCCACGTGGGCACGCTCGGGTGCTGGGCGTACCAGGACGGGGAGACGTAGGCGTGCGCTCCCGGGAAGACGACCAGCACCGGCCGGTCCGGGGCGAAGAGCTGCCACTGGGGATTCGGCCGGGCGACGTGTCCCAAGAGCGTGCCGAGAGGCGCTGGCGACGGGTCGAGCAGGACGGGCAGGTGGGTGGCGAACGGGGCGCCGGCCGGATCGACGCCGACGAGGATCGCGAACGGCTCCCGCCGGATGAGGCCGTGGCACCAGGCGACGTCGGGCGCCTCGAACTGCTTCGGGACGTACATGCGCCTATCCCACCGGCCGGCGGGTGGCCCCTGTAAGGGGCCGATCCGACCCGATCGACACAGGCCGAGGGCCGTTCGAGAAGGCCAAGTCGAGGCGTTTCACCAGAACCGGGCGCGGCCGACGTCGATGTGGACGAAGTTGGAGGCGGCGTAGTAGCCGACGCCGCCGAGCCGGAGGGCGAGCGCGGCGTCGCGCAGGGCCGTGAGGGGGCGGTCCGGCACGCGCACGTCGATCGCCATCGCCCGCATGTGGAGGCTCACGCGCGAGACGCCACGGCCCTCGCGGCGGAGCATGGCGTTGGTCGCGGGGGAGCGGTAGCCCGAGATCACCTCGTAGGGCTCGGTCGTGTCGAGCGCGGACCGGAGGCGCCGCAGGAGCTCGAGGAGCCGCCGATCGACCTGGCGCGCCTCGCCGGTCCGGAAGTCGCGCAGCACCCAGTCGATCTCCCGAAGCGCTCCCTGATCCAACTGGCCGTCCGCCCGGTAGACCACGTCGACCGTCTCGCCCGTGTGGAGGTTTCGGAATGCGAGCGCGTGAGGCTCTGTCTCCGTCGCGCTTTGAGCCGCCACGCGGCGCGCCCAGGGCAGCGCCGCCGCCATCGCGGCGAGCCGCAACACGGCTCGGCGGTTGGGGTGCGGGTGACAGTTCACCGACGGATGCCGGATCCCCCGCCCTGACCCGAGGCCGGGGGGCGGATAGCGTTTCCGGAGCGCGCGACGGTCACCGGGGCGCGCGCCAGTGCGGCGGCCACGCGGGGGTCTCGATCGTAAGGGTCGTCTCGCAGCTGGAGCCGGCCCTCGTCGTCGACGAACGCGGTCCAGTAGAGGAGGTACACGGGCAGGGGACGCGCGACGGTGACGACGCTCGTCGCGCCGCTCGACATGGCACGCTGGAGGGCCTCGGGCCGGCCGGCTGCCTGGCCGGCTAGGACGAGCGCGGCCAGCTCACGCGCCTGCTCCACGCGCACGCAGCCGTGACTCAGCGCCCGGTCGGCGCGCGGGAAGAGCTCTGGCAGGGGCGTGTCGTGGAGGTAGACGTCGAAGCGATTCGGTGTGGCGAAGCGCATCCGGCCCAGCGGGTTCCAGCCGCCGGGGCGTTGCTGGAGCCGGAACGGGAATCGCTCCGCGGGGACCGCCGTCCAGTCGATCGCGAGCCCGTACGGGTCCTCGCGCCGGTCGAGGATGACGATGTCGTTGTCGGCGAGGAACCGGAGGTTCGCGCGGAGCTTCGGCAGGAACTCGTCGACGACGATGCTCGTGGGGACCGTCCACGGAGGGTTGAACACGATCGCGCCCATCTCGGAGCGCACCACCGGCGTGGGGTGGAGCTCGTCGCCGACGACCACGCGCGACGTGAGCCGCACCCGTCCGTCCTCGACGACGGCGAGGGTTGCGTCCGCCGCGTTGACCGCGAGGTAGCGGGACTCGAGGCGCCGCGGAAGCCACCGCCAGCGCTCCAGGTTGACGGCGACCTGGCGGGCACGCTGATCGGTCGGGCGGGCGCCGGCCCGATCGGCCGTCGCGTGAAGCGTGCGGAGGGCGGCCACGAGCCGCGCGTAACCCTCGTGGGGAGGGGGCAAGGCCTCGAGCCACGAGGCCAGCGTGCCGGCCTCGATCGCCTCCACGAGCTCGGCGACGGGGTCCTCGCGGTCGGGCGGAGGGATTCCCCAGTCCGGCTGCGCCGTCGTCGGGCGGAGCCGTCCGACCCGGAGATCCACCGCGTAGCGCAAGAGGGCGTCGGTCAGCAGGAGCTCGCGCTGGACGGCCGCCGCCGGCGTCGCCGGCTCCGCGCGGCGCCTGAGCGCGGCGAGCCCGTAGTGGGCCGGCACGAGGCCGTGGTCTCGGGCTCCGAGGAGAGCGTCGAGCGCCACCGCGGTGCGGGCGGCTCCCCCTGGATCAGGTCCCCAGACGGGCTCGAAGCGGATCGACGCGTAGAACTCCCGCAGGACCCCGGTCCGGAGCGGCTGTTCGTCGACGCGGAGCGCGGGGCCGGATTCGAGCGCCGTGCGGAGATCGTCCGCCGTCGGTCTGTCGGCGGCGTGGGCAGCGAGGCCGAGCAGACAGAAGCCGGCGAGCGCGAGGCCTGCCGTCCCGCGCAGGAGGGCGTGAGCGCGTGGGGCCCTGATCAGCGCTCGGCTCCCCGGCTCGGGTGGAGCTCGATGGGCTTCCCGTGAGGCGTGGCCCGCGCGGCCAGGTCCCACTCGACTTTCCGCCGGTGAAGCTCGTCGGGCGCGACCAGGCCCTTCTCGGCGACCAGGCGCTCGAGCGTGGCGAGCCAGTGGTGGTAGTAGGTGTCGCCCCGGTCGGGATCCCCGGCGGCCTGGGCGCGCTTGATCTCCCCCGCCAGCCGCTCGGCCCACTCGGTCCACGTGAAGTGACCCGCCTCGTGGAGCCGGACGGCCATCGCGAAGGCCTGGGCTTCCCAGGGCGCCCCGAACACGGGCGCGCCGGCCTCGTCACGCGGGAGGGCAGGGACGTCAGGCGCGCGATCTCTGGCCATGCGTTCCTCCGATTGAGGCTATCGTATCGCGCCTCGACGTCAGGACCAGGAACCTTCGAGAAGGGCGGCGGCGAGGATCAGCCCGGCTGGAGCGTGACACCGAGGCGAGCTGCCTCCTCGATGAGCCGGGCGACCGCCTCGGACCCGAGGAGGGTGTCCTTGAGCTCGGGGCGGGGAATCCGCGGGAGCGCCCCCTGCAGCGCCTCGAGCGCCCGGCGATAGGCGTCACGGGCCTCCGCCTCCCGGGTCGGTCCGAGGACCCGCCCGAGGGCGCCGGCGGTCTCCCAGATGGTTCGCGGGCTAGCCGTCGACTCCACCACCTCCAGGGCTCGGCGAAGCTCGGTCCGGGCATTCTCCGCTTGCCCGGCCGCGGACCAGATCTCCCCGCGGATCCGGTACCCCTCGGCTAGGTGGCGCCGGGACTCGGTTGGCTCGGCGGTCCGGAGCGCCTCGGTGAGGTGGGTGTCGGCGCGATCGAGATCTCCTTTCGCCAGGAAGAGGCGGGCGAACATGAGACCGACCCGCATCTGCCATCTCCAGAGGTGCGAGTCGAACGCGCCGGTCCGCAACCGCTCGACCGCCTCGATCAGGATGGTCTCGGCGGCGCCGATCTCGTTCAGACAGAGGTGGTCCTCCGCCAGGTTGATTGTCGAGTAGATTTCCGGGTTGCCGAGCTTCGCGGCCCGACCGAAATCGAGCGCTTCCCGGTTCAGGTCGACCGAGTGCCGCAGATCGCCGAGCTGCTTTTGGAGCCACCCTGCCGTGTTCATGCCCCGCGCGATGCCGTACTTGCTCTCACGCTCCCGGCTCTTTTGACGCAACTCGTCGAGGACCTTGAAGGCGAGATCCCATTCGCCCAGCCCCGCGTGGGCGTTACAGAGGAAGCAGAGTGAAACCAGCTCGTAGAAGCCCTCGTGACTCGCCCCCGCGAGGCGCACCGCCTCTCCGGCGTACTGGATCGAAGGGCGGTACTCACCGCGCCAGTCCGCGTGAGCGCCCAGCCACGTGAGATCGGTCACCAGCGGGCCGGTTAGGCTCCGCCGGCGGCAGATCTCGACGGAGCGGAGAAGCTTCGTGTCGGCCTCGCGAAGGCTCCCGGCTTTCTGGTCCACCATGGCGAGCGAGTAGAGGCCGCGGGCCAGGATCCGCTCGTCGCCCGTCTCCTCGGCGATGACCATCGCTTCTCGGGCGCACTTCTCCACGAGACCCTTGTAGGCCTCCGCGAAGCGCCACCAGTGGGAGCCGGCCTGGTTGCAGAGGGCCTCGCCTTCCTTGACCCGGTCGCCGAGCCGGGCGGCCGCCTGCTGCATCGTCTCGAAGTCGGCCACCGCCTGGTCGTAGCTCGACAGGAGGTGCCAGACGGCTCCGCGAGCCTCGTGGATTGCCAGCAGATCCGCGTCGCCCGGAGGAGGGCTCATCCGGGCCGCGGCGTCGATCGACTGGGTGTAGAAGTGGATCGCCTCCCGGTTGGCGAAGATTGCCCGGGCATGGTCGGCCGCGCGGCGCGCGTACGTGAACGCCTTCGGCCACACCTCCCCCTGGGCGAAGTGGTGGGCCAACTCGGCGACGTGCTCCTCGAGCCGGTCGGCGTACAGCTCCTCGATCGCGGATCCCACCAGCTCGTGGAGCGCGCGGCGCCGCGGCTTCAAGAGGCTCCCGTACGCCACGTCCTCGATCGCGAACACGATGGGCCGACGGGCGCTGCCGGCGATGGTCAGGACGCGGAGCGCCTCGAACGTGTAGCGGCGCCGGGCCTCGGCGGCCATCCCCCGGATCGTGGGGTCGTCCGTCTCCGCGCCGAGGAGGCTCAGGAGGAAGGGGACCGAGTGGGCATCTGCACCGAGGGCCCGGAGTCCCCGCTCCACCTTGTCACGGATGGCGTCCTCTCGATCGCCCTCCACGATACGGAAGCCGCGCCTGAGCAGCTCGACGACGGGCAGGAGCGGAATGGTCTGGCCGTAGGAGATGCAACGGCCCCGAGGTAGAGGACGTCCTCGCCCAGGGTCCGGCGGAACTCGAAGAGGATCCGGGACTTCCCGACGCCGGCCTCCGCGACGATCCCGACGACCTCACCGCGACCCTGTCGCACGCGCTCGAGCGCCTGGCGGAGATGAGCCAGCTCCCGTTCACGGCCCACGAGCGGCGTCAGCTCCGTTGCCACGTCGATGCGGGTGCGCCGCTCGCGGAAGCCCGTGACCTCGTGGGCCACCACGAGGGCTTCCTTGCCCTTGTTCTGGGCCCGGCACCGATGGCACCCGAGGGCCAGCGAGGTCCCGCAGGCTCCGCAGAACTTGGCTCCCGCCGAATTCTCGAACCGACAGGTGGGGCAGGGGGACGGCAGGGCAGGCACCTGAACCACGATGACACACCGTCCCACGCGCTCCGCAGGCCTGTCAAGGCGTGGGAGGTGGATCGACATCGGATCGAGCCCTGGGTATCCTGCCGATGACCAGCGTGAGATTCTCGAGCGCTGCCGGCGAGGCTTCTCGCGCGCCACCTCCCGTGGATGCGGATGCGGATGCGATCATTGACAGCATGGCCACGTGGTGGCTACAATTAATGGCTATTTAAGGCCATCCTGTGGGAACGACGATGAAGACGGTCAAGATCGCCGAGCTCAAGAACCGGCTGAGCTACTACCTGCGACGCGTCCAGCGCGGGGAGTCCATCCTGGTCTGCGACCGCGACCGTGTCATCGCCCGGATCGAGCGCGTCGGGCCCGGCGAGCCACTCCCCGCCGGCGACGCAGAGTGGCTCGAGCGGCTCGAGCGGCGGGGCGCCATCCGTCGCGGCGCGGGACCTCCTCCAACGGAAGAGTGGCTCGCCCAGCGGCCGCGGGTCGAGGCCGACGTCGTGGCCGTCCTCCTCCGGGAGCGTGACGAAGCGCGGTGAGGTTCTGGGACAGCTCCGCGGTGGTGCCTCTCCTGGTGACCCAGGAGCCGTCCAATCGCGCCGCCGTGTGGGTGGCCGAGGACCGCGCGATGGTGCTGTGGACGCTTGCGCCGGTGGAGGTGGCTTCCGCGCTTCGGCGACTCGTCCGAGAGAAGTCCCTCGAGGAGCGAACTGCCCGGCTGGCCGAGGCTCGCATAGACGACCTCGTGCGCGCCTGTCACGTCGTCGTCGACGTTGATGCGGTCAAGCCGCTGGCAGCTCGGGTGCTGCGTCTTCATCCACTTCGGGCGTTCGACGCGCTCCAGCTCGGAGCAGCGCTGCACTGGGCCGAGGGGCGTCCCCAGGGGCGGATTCTCCACACGCTGGACAGCCGGCTGGCGCTTGCCGCCGAGCGCGAAGGGTTCGTCGTTCCGTCGTGAGCGGTGGCGGTCAGGCGGAGTCGAGGTAGTCGTCCCAGAGGTCGACGTATACCGCGTCCCGCGGGTGGCCGTCCGGGCCCCAGAGCTCCCGCGCGTCGAAGCGCACGCTGTATACGTGCTGCGGCTTCCGGCCGAGTCCCGCCGCGTGAGTGTCGGGGAAGATGAAGACGCCATGGTCGCGGTCGATCATGCCGCGGCGGCCCCGGACGTAGCGGGGAATCCGGGTGTGGCCGACGGGGTTGAGGTTCCGGGCACGGACCGCGTCGCCGGCCTTGAACTGCGGGCGGACCGGGTCATCGAGGCGCGCCCCGCGGCGGTTCCTCAGGAGCCGAGGGACGCCGTCTCGCCGGAGGGCTCCAGGTAGGGGATCCACGGCGCCGGGCGGCTCGTGATCGACGTCCTCGCGCACACGCTGGTCGAGGTCGGCCCGAGCGAGGAACCCGTGGCGCTCGAGCTGGAGCTCCAGCCCCCAGAGCCAGTGCTCGTAGTAGCTGGTCGCGAGGTACTCGGCCGGCGGCATCTGCTCGCGCGCGTCCCGGGACATGTCGAGGTTCCAGCGGCGCCAGGCGCCCATCGCGAGCCTGAGTGCGAAGGTCCGCCGCTCCCACTCGGCGTGGAAGACCGGCTCGTCCGACTCGAGCACGACGGGACCGAAGCCGTGCATCCCACCGAGGTCGTGGACGCCGTTCATCGGGGAGCCCCGGGCGGTTTGACTTTTGCGACACCGATCATCGTGTCTCGCGTCACGAGTGCAGCCAGCTCTTCCTCCTTCAGGCCCTCGGTTCCCGGCGGGCGCTCGGGCAGAACGAGGTACCGCAGCTCGGCCGTCGAGTCCCAGACACGGACTTCGACGTCGTCGGGCAGCTCGACGCCCACCTCGCGCAGGACGCCCCGGGGGTCGATGACCGCGCGGGCCCGGTACGGCGCTGACTTGTACCAGACTGGCGGGAGGCCGAGGACCGGCCACGGATAGCAGGAGCAGAGCGTGCATACGACGAGGTTGTGGACCTTCGGCGTGTTCTCGACGATCACCATGTCCTCGCCCTGGCGACCGATGTAGCCGAGGTCCGCCAGGGTCGCCGTCGCATCGGCCAGGAGCCGCCGCTTGAACTCGGGGTCCGTCCACGCCTTTGCGACCACACGGGCGCCGTTCCGCGGACCGACCTTCGTTTCGTAAGTATCGATCAGCTCCTCGAGCGCGGCCGGGTCGACCAGGCCCTTCTCGGTGAGGAGGGACTCCAGCGCCTTCACCCGGAGCTGGACGTCGGACAGCGGGGCATTGTGGGGATGGGCCGGATCGTCCGTCGAGTGTCCCCCGTGCTCATCATGGGCGTGCTCGTGAGCGTGGTCGTGTTTCTCACGGTGCTCGTCATCGTGCCTGTGCTGGCCGCTCATGGCGCCTCCGTTGGTCCGATGGTAGCGCGATCCCCACGGCGTCTACCAGTAGAGACGCATCGGAAACGTGTCGAGGGGATCCGCGCCCGACTCGCCGAGGTGGACGATCCGCTCGGTCCGGAGGCCGCCGATGCCGGGCACCGTGATCGTCGCCTTCAGCGTGAAGGTCATCCCGCCGACGAGACGTGTCCGGTTGCCGGGGCCGATCCACGGGCTCTCCTCCTCCGGGTCCATGCCGGTGCCGTGGCCGGTCCCGTGGCCCCGCGCCTCGCCCGAGTAGCGCTCGTAGCCCGACTCGACGAGCGCCTGCTGGATCACGGCGTTCAGCTCGGTCGCCAGCATCCCGGGGAGCGCGGCGGCGAGTCCCGCCTCCACGGCGGCTGCGGCGGCCTCGACGATCGCCCGCTTCTCGGCGCTCACCGGCCCGTAGGTGAAGCCCCGGCCGCCGTCGGCCACGTAGCCTCTGTAACGGGCGCCGATGTCGGTCATGACCAGGTCGCCGGGCTGGAGCTCGCGGTCGGTCGGCCGCGCGAGGTTGAACGCGGAGCGTGGGCCGGCCTGGACCATCGAGTCGTAGGCCGTCCGGTCTGCCCCGGCGGCGATCATCGCCGCGTCGGCGAGCCGGGCGAGCTCTCGCTCGGTGTGGGGCTGCCCGTCCGCGAGCGTGTCGCGGATGGTGGCCATCGCCAGATCGGTGAGCTCCGCAGCCTTCCGGAGGAGCCGGATTTCCGCCGGGCTCTTCACGGCTTTGAGATCTGCCAGTGCCATCGTGGGTTCGAGCGCGGCGCCGCCGAGCGCGTCGACCAGCCGATCCCTGACGCTCGCCGGGACGTATGCGGCGCCGGCCAGGCCGACACGCCACCCGGGATCCCGGGCCAGGGGGGCCAGGACCGGGTACAGGTCCCGGAACGGGCGGACCGGGAAGCCCGTGACGCTCGCGGCGTACCCGAGGCACTGCTCGGAGACGACGAGGGTGGCCTCGCCGTCGACGGGGAGCACGACGAGCGCGTTGGCGATGTCCGACACGCCGTCGAGGGGTCGGAACTCGGTGAAGTAGCCGACGTTGGCGCCGCGCCAGCAGTCGCCGAACGCGATGAGCCCAACGAGGCCGGCCGCCTCGACCGCCGTGCGGGTCCGGTCGAGCCGCTCTCGGTACTCGGTGGCGGAAATGGCATCTGGCGCCGCCGGTGAAGGCGAGTGCCCGGGGCGGGGCGGGTCAGACGGGTTCGTGGCAGAGCGCATGCTCCAAGTCGCTCTCACCGACGCGGTGAAACAACGACGTCCCGCGGCCGGCCGGCGAGGAAATGCTCGATGTTCTCGACCGCCCGCACGAGTCCGGCGTCGATCACCTCGGGGGTGTTTCCGCCGTTGTGCGGCGTGAGCACGACGTTCGCGAGGCCGAGGATCGGGTCGCCGGCGGGGACGGGCTCCTCGTGGAAGACGTCGAGCGCGGCGCCGGCAATGCGCCCCTCGCGGAGCGCGTCGATCAGCGCGGCCTTGTCGACCAGGCCGCCGCGCGCCGTGTTGACGAGGAACGCGGTCGGCTTCATCAGGGCAAGCCGGTCCCGCCCGAGGTAGCCCTGGGTGTCGGCGCTGAGGCGGAGGTGGAGGCTCACGATGTCCGACTCCCGGAGGAGCGCTTCGACCGGGACGTGGCGCGCGCCGGCGCCGGCGGCGCGCCCGGCGTCCGGCCCGTAGGTGGACGCCAGGAGGCGGACGCCGAACGGGCCCAGGAGCTGCGCAACCCGGCCTCCGATGGCGCCGAGCCCGATGAGGCCCACCGTGCGGCCCTCGAGCTGGACGAGCTGGGCTCGGGGCCACTGGCCCGTCCGCGTGTCGCGGTCCATCAGCGGGACGCGTCGTGCAATGGCGAGCATCAGGGCGAGCGTGTGCTCGGCGACGGCGTGCGCGTTGACACCCGGCGTGTTGGTGACGGCGACCCCGCGCGCCCGGCACGCCGCCAGGTCGACGTTGTCCGTCCCGGTGCCCCAGATCGAGATGAGGCGGAGGCTCGGGCACCCGGCCAGCACGCGATCGGTGAAGCGCGCGTGTGCGCGAATGTTGATGACGACCTCCGCGTCACCGATCCGGCGGATCAGCTCCGCTTCCTGGTCCGCCCCGCGCTCGGTGTGCACGGTGACGGCGCCCAGCCCTCGCAGCCTCGGCTCGGCGGAGGAGCCGGTAAAGGCGGCCGGGAAGTCGTCGGGGACCACGATCTTGAGGCTCATCGGACACGCTCCCTCTGGTGGTGGTGGTCGGAGGCGTGGCGTTCCGGGTGCGGCGTCACGCGGCTCACTCCGCGTCCGGCCGCCCCGGGTCTGGTCCTTCGCCGGGAAGCGGAGGCATCCGGCCGCCGAAGCGGGCGGGGTCGAAGAGCGAGAGATCCATGGAGGGCCGGCCGTCGACGATCCACTCGGCGACGAAACGGCCGGTGGCGGGCGAGTGCTGGAAGCCGTGCCCGCCCCAGCCGACCGCCAGGAAGAAGCCCCCGACTGCCGGCGCCCAGCCGAGGATCGCGTGATCGTCGGGCGTGAGGGGACGAAGGCCGGCCCAGCCGCCGGCGATCCGCGCGCGCTCGATCACCGGGACCCGGTGGATCGCCTTGGTCACGGCTTCCTCCATCATGCTCCAGTCGACCGGCGCGGTCTGATCGTCGCCGATGTCCTTGACGTCTCCGGGACTGAGAAGCAGCTGCGCCATCTCCTTGCGGAAGTAGAACCCGCTCCCGGTGTCGGTCGTGATCGGCACGGGGCCGGGGATCTCCGGGAAGGGCTCCGTGTAGAAGATGTGGCGGCGCCGCGGGTAGACCGGCAGCGCGAGGCCGGCAAGCCGGCCGACCCGGGCCGCCGCGGGACCGGCGGCGTTGACGACGACGGGGGCGGAGATCTCTCCGTCCGAGGTCCGGACACCCCGGATGCGACCGGACTCGAGGGTGAGGCCCGTCGTCTCGACGCCCTCGAGGATCCGCGCGCCGAGCTCGCGCGCACGCCGGGCGAAGCCGGCCGTCACCTCGGCGGGGCCAGCGACGCCGTCCTGGGGCCCCCACACCGCGGCGACGAGGTCGTCGACGTTGAGCGCCGGCACGATGGCCTGCGCTTCCCTGGGCGTGATCACGCGGACGTCGACGCCCAGGCGGCGCTGGAGCGCGATGCGCGTCTCGAATCCCCGGAGGTCCGCGGGGTTCGAGATCAGGAAGAGGTAGCCGATCCGCTGGAAGCCGGGGTCCCCGCCAAACTCCTCCTTGAAGGACTCGAGCACGCGCTGCCCCTCGAGCGAGAAGCGGATCTCGGGCTCGGTGCCGAACTGAGCCCGGATCCCACCCGCGGCCTTGCTGGTAGTGCCGCTGCCGACGGTCTCCCGCTCCACCACGACCACGTCGCGGATGCCGCGCCGGGCGAGGTGATACGCGATGCTGCAGCCGACGGCGCCCCCGCCGATCACGACGACGCTCGCGGTCCTGGGCGTCATAGGGCGCGGGCGGCGCGCGTGCCGTCGAGCAGCGCGTCGTGGATGCGCCGGGGCGAGACGGCATCCCCGACGAGCCGGAGCTCCGGCACGCGCCCGTCGAGCGCGTGGTAGAGGCTGTCGTTGGCCTGGCCGCCGAAGGAGAGGACGACGGTATCCGCCTGGAGGGTCGCTTCGGCCCCCGAGAACGTGTGGCGCGTGCGGATGCCGCCCGGCACGATCGCCTGCGCGGCCGTCAACGGCTGGAGGACGACGCCCTGGCCGAAGAGACGCGCATAGAGGTCCGACCGGATACCCTCGTCGATGTCCTCGCCGACCATGAAGTACTTGCTGATCAGCGTCACCTGGCAGCCGCGCCCCGCCAGGAGGTCCGCGGTCGTGGGCGCGGCGTAGTGGCCATCCTCGTCGACGACGACGACGCGACGACCGGGCGTGACCCGGCCCAGCAGCACGTCCACCGTGGTGGTGACGTGCGGCAGGCTGACGCCGGGCAGGTCGGGGACGCGCGCGGTGGCGCCGGTCGCGACGATGACCGCGTCCGGGGCGAGGCCCAGCACGTCGGCGGCTGACGCGTGCGAGTTCAGGCGCACGTCGACGCCGAGCTGCCTGACCTGGCCGGCAAGCCACGCGGCGATCACCGCGTAGTCCTCGCGCTTCGGCGCCCGGGCGGCTGCGAGGATCTGCCCCCCGAGGTCCTTCGTGGCTTCCAGCAGCGTGACCCGATGTCCGCGGATGGCGGCCACCCGGGCGGCTTCCAGCCCGGCCGCCCCGCCGCCGATCACGACCACCCGTTTCGGCCGCGCAGCCGGGCGAATCTCGGCGAGCTCGGCCTCGCGGCCGATCACGGGATTCTGGACGCAGCCGATGGCCTTGCCCTGGCGGAGGCGGCCGATGCAGCCCTCGCTGGCGCCGACGCAGACGCGGATGTCGTCGAGTCGCCCCGCCAGGCTCTTCCTGGGCAGCTCGGGATCGGCGATGAGTGCCCGGGTCATCCCTACCAGGTCGCACACGCCGGCGGCGAGGGCCGCCTCGGCCTGCTCCACGGTCGACACCCGACCCGCCACGATCACCGGGACCTTGACCACGGAGCGCGTGAGCGAGGCGAGCTCGTTGAAGAGGCCGTGGGGATGGTAGAGCGACGGGGTGACCATCGCCTCGTACTTGAGCGTCTCCGTGTTCGAGCCGCTCACCATCCAGTAGTCGACGATGCCCAGGCCGTCGACGAGCCGCGCGATCTCGAGCAGGTCCTCCCGGCTGAGCCCGCCGGGCACGTAGTGGTCCCCGCTGTGGCGGATCCCGATGATGAAGTCGGCCCCAACGGCGTCACGGATGGCGCGCAGCACCTCGCGAGTGAGGCGCGTGCGATTCTCCAGCGACCCGCCGTACTCGTCCGTCCGCCGGTTCGTGAGGGGCGAGAGGAAGTTCTCGAGGAGATGGCCGCCGTACGTCGGAACGTCGCAGCCGTCGTACCCGCCCTTTTGGAGCCGGATGGCCGCGGCCGCCCAGGCGTCGATCACTTCGCGGATCTCGCGCTTCGTCATGACGTGCGGCCACTCGCGATGCCGCTCCTCG
This sequence comes from uncultured Candidatus Rokubacteria bacterium, assembly GCA_963805625.1. Lineage (GTDB taxonomy): Bacteria > Methylomirabilota > Methylomirabilia > Rokubacteriales > DASRDR01 > DASRDR01. The sequence goes on along the minus strand of CAWDVE010000013.1, from coordinate 137,263 downwards.
CGGGTGTCCGAGGGCGCCCAGAGGGGCACCCCCGAGTACCAGGAGTGCCCGCGGCGGCCGCGGTGTGAGATCTGCGAGAGGCAGAGCGCTCCGTGGCGGTGGATCGCCTCGCTCATCTGCTGGAACTGGGGTATGATGCTGTCGTCCCAGTTGTTCACCTCGCCCCAGTCGTTGACCGAGGTGGGGTGGATGCTGGACGAGCCGAACATCATCACGACGCCGCAGCCGCCCTTGGCCTTCTCCTCGTGGTAGCGGATGTAGCGGTCGGTGATCCCGCCCTTCTCGCCGAACGCCGCCCCGTGGGGCGTGGACACGATGCGGTTCTTCGCCTCGCGGCGCCCGATCTTCACCGGACTGAACAGCCGTCGAAACTGACTCATCACGTCTCCCGTTCGAGTGTGCGTGTGCCGTTACCGGTCTTGCCGCCGATTTGCCCTGCGTCTCGGGGCTCCGGGCCCCTGTCTCCTCGCCCCTCGCGGGGTGCAACCTCGCGGGAGGCGAGGAGGACAGCCCGACCGCGCTGGCCATCGCGCCTCGGGCCTGTCGACCCTCGGGACGCGACGGCCCCTGGCCGCCCCTCGGCGCGGGGCGCCGCCGGCGTCACCCGCGGTGGCGTTTCGCTGTCGGGGTGACGTCGACGGCAGCCCCGCGGCGGCCGAGTGGCGCCTACTTCAACTTGGCGTCGTAGAGGAACAGCATGTTGTCGATCCAGGGCGTCCAGTCCAGACGGCTGCTGATGCCGAAGATGTGGGCCTGCTGGTATGCCTTGATGATGGGCGCCTCCTCGTAGATCATCTCCTGCGCCTTCCAGTAGAGCGCCTTTCGCTTCTCGGGGTCGTTCGACCCCTGGGCGTCCTCGAGGATCTTGTCGAGCGCCTCGTTCTTGTTGATCGACAGCGCGGACTTCGAGTGGAGCGAGTTCACGAGGAGGTCGCCGTCGAACACGCCGGCGCCGCCCCACGCCGTCATGTAGACCGGCAGGAGCTGCTTCTGGCGCCACTTCGTCGTGTAGACGCTCTGCTCGCCGACCTCCACCTTCGCCTTGATGCCCACCTTGCCGAGCATCTGGGCCATCGCCTGGACGACCTCGATGTCGTTCATGTAGCGGCGGTTCGGCACGTGGAGGGTCATCTCGAAGCCGTTGGGGTGCCCCGCCTCGCGAAGCAGCGCCCTGGCCCGGTCCGGATCGTACCCGTACCACTTGATGTTGGGATTGAATCCAAAGGCTTCCTTCTCGAGCGGCACGCCGAGCACCTGCCCGTAGCCCTCGAGCACGGTCTTGATGATCGTGTCCATGTCGATGGCGTAGTTGATGGCCTTCCGGACCCGCACGTCCTGCCAGGGGCCCGGCATGAGGTAGTTCGTGATCTTCATCATGATGATGAAGCCGCCGAGGGTCGACACCTCGATGCGGGCGACCCCGCTCGCCTTCACCTTCTCGACCTGGTCGGGCGGGATGTCGCTGACGAGATCCGCCTGGCCGGAGAGGAGCGCGGCCACGCGCGTGGTGAGCTCGGGTATGGGGCGGAACACCAGGCGGTCGATCGCCGGGGCTCCCCGGTGGTAGTCCTTGTTGGCGTCCAGCACGAGGCGCTCGTCCTTGACCCACTCGACGAACTTGTAGGGGCCGGTGCCGACCGGCTTGACGGCGAAGCCGGCGTCGCCGACCTGCGCGACGTACTTCGGCGGGACGATGCCCACCGTGCCGCAGTGCCCGGGGCTCATCCGGACGGGCAGGAGGGGGAACGGCGCCTTGGTGATGACGTTCACCGTGAGCGGGTCGACGATCTCGACACGGTCGATCGTCGCGATGCTGGTCCGGCCGGGTGCCGCCTGCTGGGGGTTCAGCATCCGCTCGATGCTGAACTTGACGGCGCTGGCGTCGAAGGGCTCGCCGTTGTGGAACTTCACGTTCCGGCGGAGCTTGAACTGCCACGTGGTGTCGTTGACGAGGCGCCAGGACTCGGCCAGGTTCCCCTCGAGCTGGAGGGTCTTGGTGTTCCGCCGGAGCAGGGTGTCGAAGATCTGGCGATCCGGCTCGTGCGCGTTCTTGTCGCAGTGCATGTGCCAGTCGAGCGTCGCGGCCTCGCCCGACTGCACGACGACGACGGGCTTCTGCTGGGCGGCGGCCTCGCGCCCAGTCGGCGCGAGGAGCCCGGCGAGGGCGATGAGCGCTATGAGGGCGAGGATCGAGGCAAATCGCGCGGCCCGGTGGCCCGGGCGTGGGGTGGTCTCCGGTCGCATCATCGGAAGCCTCCTCTTTTCGGATCTACAGGCGGTCCACGGAGCTTCGGGTGTGACGGGTCTGGAGGTAGGGGTCGAGGGCGTCGCGGAGCGCGTCGCCCAGGAGGTTGATCCCCATCACGGTCACGAACAGGGCCGCGCCGGGGAAGAGCGCGAGCCAGTAGCGCGTGTCGACGAACTGCCGGCCCTCGGCGAGCATGCCGCCCCAGGAGGGGATGGCGAGGGGCACGCCGAGCCCGAGGAAGGAGAGGCCGGCCTCGGTGAGGATGGCGCCCGCCACGCCGAACGTCGCCACGACGATGAGCGACGCGCTGACGTTCGGCAGCACGTGGCGCCACACGATCGATCCGAGCGGGACGCCGAGGGCGCGGGCGGCGTCGACGAACGCCTTCTCGCGAACGGCCAGCGTCTCGGCGCGCACGACCCGCGCGTAGGCCACCCAGTTGCTGAGGCCGACCACCAGGATGATGTTGCGGACGCTCGCCCCCAGCACGCCGATGACCGTGATGGCCAGGAGGATGAACGGGAAGGCGAACTGCATGTCGGCCAGGCGCATGATCAGGTGGTCCCAGGGACCTCCCCGCATCCCGGCCAGGAGACCGAGCCCGGTGCCCACGGCGCCGGCGACGACCACGGCGGACAATCCGATCAGGACCGAGGTCTTCGCCCCGTGGACCACGCGGCTCAGGATATCCCGGCCGAGCTGATCCGTCCCGAGGACCGCGAGCGTGCCGTCGGCCGCGCGGGTGGCGGGCCGGGTGAAGCGCGCCAGGAGGTTCTGCTCGTTCGGGTCGGCGGGAGCGAGCAGGCCGGGCGCCGCCGCGCACATCCCCACCACGAGGAGAGTCGCCGCCCCGATCCGCGCGCCGCCCGATCTGAGGAGGATCCGCGTGCGGCGCCACCCGCGGCGCGATGTCCGCAGGGAAGAGCCCGGGAGGCCTACCGGGAGGGCTTCCGCGTCAGGCTGCATGGTAGTGCCCGAGGCGCACGCGCGGATCGAGCGCCGTGTACACGAGGTCGATGACGATGTTCAGGAGCAGCAGCACCCCCGCCACGGTGAGGACGACGGCCTGGATCAGCGGTACGTCCTTGTTGACGACCGCCTCCACGGCCAGCCGGCCGACGCCGGGATAGGCGAACACCGCCTCCGTGATCACCGCGCCTCCGAGGAGGTTCCCGAGCTCGAGCCCGATGGCCGTCACGATCGGGATCGCGCCGTTGCGGAGAGCGTGCCGCAGGATCACCGACCCCTCGCCCATGCCCTTCGCCCGCGCCGTCCGGAGGAAGTCCTGGTTCAGGACCTCGAGCATGCTCGACCGCGTGATGCGCGCGGTCCGGGCCATGGCCCAGATGCCGAGGGTGACGGTGGGCAGGACGATGGTCAGCACGCTCTCACCGCCGTAGACGGGCACCCAGCGCAGGTTCACCGCGAAGACGAGGATGAGGAGGATGCCGAGCCAGAACGTGGGCATGCACTGGCCCGCGAGCGCCAGCGCCATCGCTCCGGAGTCGAGAAGCGAGCCCCGCCGCACCGCGGCCAGGATGCCGAGCGGGAGCGAGATGAGCACCGCCAGCACGATGGCGGCGACCGCCAGCGTGGCCGTCGCCGGGAACCGCTCGAGGACCAGCGGCAGCGTGGGCTGGCGGTGCCGGAGGGAGCGCCCGAAATCGCCCTGGAGGGCCCGCGCCAGGAAGTGGCCGTACTGCTCCGGCAGCGGGCGGTCGAACCCGAGGGCGGCTCGCATGATGTCGTAGTCGGCCTTCGTGCCCTCCGGTCCCAGGTAGAGCGCCGTAGGATCCCCGGAGAGGTGCACGACCAGGAAGACGGCGAGGGAGATGGAAACGAGGACAGCGAACGCCCACAGTAGCCGCTGCCCGAGGTAGCCGATCACGTGCGGGCGACGGGTAGGGTGCGCGAGTGTTCGCGCTCCCGCCTCAGTGCTTCCGTGATTGCGAGGGCCTTGGAGATCGTCGGTTGCTTACCGGCAGGGGATGTCCAGCAGGGTCATCCAGGGCCCGATCGGCGCGTCGTACGCCTAGCCATAGTGGTTACTGAATGACCTCGTCTGCCCGCGTCAGCACCGATTGCGGGATCGTGAGGCCGATGGCCCTTGCCGCCTTCAGGTTGATCACGAGCTCAAGCCGCTCGGCGCGTTCGACCGGAAGGTCGGCTGGCTTCGCGCCCTTCAGGATTTTGTCGACGTAGACCGCCGTCCGTCGATACAGGGCGAAAACATTGGCGCCGTAGACCATCAAGCCCCCTGCCTCCACAGCTTCCCGGGTCGCATACATGGCGGGAAGCCGATGCTGCGAGGCGAGCGCGACGATCCTTGGTCGCAACGTGTTCGTCAGCGGATCGCGAATCACGATCAAGCCTTGAGCGCGTTCCCGGGCAGCCGCCTCGAAGAGGCTCTCCAGTCGAGCGGCGTCGGTCAGGTCCAGCAGCTGTAGGGTCAGCCCCAGTCGTCGGGCTGCGTCCATCGTCTCGTTCCAGAGGGTCTCCCTATCGGGACTGAGTGGATTGCGGAGAACGGCGACACGTGACATGCCGGGCACGGTTTCCCTCAAGAGCTCCAGCCGCTTGGCGGTGACGTCGGGAGAGAGCCCCGTCAACCCCGTGACGTTCCCACCCGGGCGTGCGTAGCTGACTACATACCCGGCCACAACCGGATCGGCGTTGTCCGCCACCATCACGATCGGTATCGTCTGGCTCGCCTGCATCGCAGGGCGGATGGAGGCAGAACCCCCGGTCACAATGAGATCGACGTGCAATCGCGCCAGATCAACAGCGAGCGTGACGATCTCGGCCTCCGTGCTCGCGGCGCGGTATTCGATCACGATGTTGCGGCCCTCGATGTAGCCCAGTTCGTGGAGCCCTTGGCGGATCGCCTCGACACGACCGGCGTAGGCGCGGGTCGGCGACAGTATCCCGACGCGGTGCACCTTTCCCGCCGGCTGCCCCTCTGCGGCGAGCGGTGCGGCGAGGAGAGCGAGGAGGAGCACGGGGACCACGCGCGTCATGGTGTTTTCCTCCGTCCAAGAGCCGCCGCGACATTCCGAGGGACGACGAAGGCCCGGTTCCGACCGTGCACCCCGCCCCGACCCTACCGCGTAACCGATCCCGACGCCAGATCGGCGGGTCGAGGTCGTGTCCGACCCCGCCATGGACCCCCATTCGCGCAGGGTCATCACACCTATGGAGCGAACATCTCCTGCAAGACGGCCAGCGCCTGGCCGAGTGGTGCGGGAGCCAGCCGCCCCAAGCGTCTGACCAGCCTCTCCCGATCCACCGTGCGGATCTGGTCGATGACCACGTGTCCAGACTTCCCCTGAAACCGACACTCGACCCGGAACGGATAGCCGTGCCCGCCTGTGGTGAGCGGGGCGACGATGAACGTCCGGAGGTGTGCGTTCAGCTCATCAGGAGACACAATGACACACGGCCTGGCCTGGCGTATCTCGTGCCCGCGAGTGGGACGGAGATCGACCAGGAACACATCGCCTCGGGTGACTTCCGCCCCTACCGCCACCGCCACGCCTCGTCATCGAAGCGAGTGGGAGTGGGCTCATCGAGAAGCTGATCGTCGCCGCGTGTGTGCATCCGGCGCGCGGCTTCAGCCCAGCCCGACCGGGGAGGGCTCGCCCCCGTGATGACGACGGCCCCATCGCGCACGCGCAACTCGACTTCGTCGGACAGACCCGCCTCCTCGATGACGGGCTTGGGAAGGCGCACTCCTCGGGAATTTCCGATCCGGACCAACCGTGCCTTCATGGCGTGTGCTCCTCCCAACTCCGTAACGGCGTGATCACAATGTAACCACGGAGCCACGGCCGGTCAAGCGGGCTTGTGGAGAAGTCCCGGACCGACGGGACGGGTCCCCGCGGACCACGCAGGCACGTTGCCTGACGCCTCAGCTTACAACGGTGACCTCGGGCCTAGCTGCGGCCTCCCTAGCCGACATGCTGACGGAAGAAGGCGAGCGTCCGCTCCCGCGCCAGACGGGCGCTTGGCTCGTGGTAGCTCCCGCGCGCGTCGCAGCTGAAGCCGTGACCGGCGGGATAGACGTGGACGGGGAGAGTCGGGTGGATGCGCCGCACCTTCTCGTAGTGCTCCTTCGGGATCCCCGTGTCGGTCTCTCCGAAGTGGAGCATCACCGGGCACCGGGGCGACTCCTCGGCGGTCTCGGCGATGCCGCCGCCGTAGTAGCCCACCGTGGCCGACAGGCCCTCGATGCGCGTGGAGGCGAGCCAGGCCAAGGTCCCGCCCCAGCAGTACCCGACGACGCCGACCCGGAGACCGGCACGCGCAAGCTCGCGGACGGCGGCGCGCACGTCGCGCACGCTGTCGTCGGTCGAGATCTTGCCGCGAAGCTCCCGGCCCTGCTGGATGTCCTCCGGGCCATAGCCGATGTCGACGCCACGCTTGACGCGGTCGAACAGCGCGGGTGCGAGCGCCACGTAGCCGTCGGCGGCCCATCCGTCCGAGATCTTCTTGATGTGCGAATTGACGCCGAAGATCTCCTGCACGACGACCAGGCCACCTCGCGGGGTGCCGGCCGGCGTGGCCCGGTAGGCGGCGAGCTGGTGTCCGTCCTCGGCGCTGAGCGTCAGCATCTGACCCATCGCGGATCCTCCTTGTCGGGCGTCACATCATGCATGGCGCCGGGCGGGCGGCGCGGCGCCGATCAGACGGCCAGTCTAGCAGGGTGGCTGATGCTGCCAAGGCCCGTCCCCCGGACGACGTCTACGGCGGCGACAGGAGCGAGACCGGCTAGGCGTCGGTTCGTGCCCCGTCGGGCGGGTAGGGGATCGGGCCGGCGTAGTCCGCTCGGAGCGGCGCCCAGCGGTCCGCCCACTCTCGCGTCAGCGTGCCCGCCAGCTGTCGAAGGTGCAGCCCGTCGTGCGCGACCCAGGCGGCGAGGAGATCGAGTCCCGAGAGCCGGAGGCCCGACGGGCTCTCGCCGGATGCCGCGAAGCGCTCCGGCGTCGCGGCGGCCAGGATGGCGAGGCTCGCCGCCCGGTGCTCCCGGAAGGCGGCCAGCGCGGCCGCCGGCTCCGCCTCGTGGTAGCGTCTCGCCGTCGCCCAGCCCTCCGGATCGATGGGGGCGAACCGCGCGCCCCCCTCGAGGATGACGCGGACCCGGGCTCCGAAATCCTCGGCCTCCTCGTCCCGGAGGTGGCAGACGATCTCGACGGGCGCCCACTCGTCCAGCGCCGGCCGCGCCCGCCAGCGCTCGAGCGTGAGTCCGGCGACCACCGCGTCGAGAAGGGCCGGGAAGCGCGCGAGCTCGCGCCGCGCCTCGCCGAGAAGCGTTGCGGGGTCCGTCATGATCCGCTCCTTCTCATCGGGGCACGCGCCCGGCGACGAGCCGTACTTTGCCGGGCGCGGCGAGCCAGACGGCGACGACCGACACCGCGCTGCAGGCGATGGCGAGCCAGAACGCCGGCGCGTAGCTTCCGGTGCGGTCGTAGAGCAAGCCCGTGACCCAGGGTCCCATTCCGGCGCCCGCGTTCGAGGCGATGTTGAGCACGGCGAAGATCGAGCTGTAGCGCGCGCCCTGGAAGAGCTCCATCGGGATCGCGCCGAAGACCGACGCGAGCCCGTACCCGAGGAGCCCCTGCGCGGCGACCATCACGTAGACGAGCCATCGCGCCGGGTGCCCCGGGAGCGCGAGGAGCGCCAGGTAGCAGACCGCGAACCCCACTCCGCTCGCCGTCCACGCCCACTCGCGGCCGATGCGGTCCGAGAAGTGCCCCCAGGCGATCTGGCCGACGATTCCGGTCAGGCCGACGAGGCCGAGGGCGTACGCGGCCAACTCGCCCGAGAACCCGAGCTCGAGGAGGTACTTCGTCTGATGAATCTGGACGGCGTACCAGGTGAAGAGTCCGGTGAAGTAGCCGAGGAAGAGCCACCAGAAGCGGCTCGTCCGCAGGGCCCGCGCGAGCGTCCACTCTGTGGCGGCCCAAGCCGGGTCGACGACATGGATGGAGGCCGGGCGGGCGGCTCCGCCCGGCGCGTCGTCCCCGTCGGGGCGGAGACCCAGCTCCTCCGGGCGCCGCCGGGGAAGAAGGGCGTTCAGCGGCAGGACGACCAGCGCGGCGAGCGCGGCGAGCACCCAGCAGGCGCCCCGCCAGCCCACGCGCGCCATGAGCCCCTGGATCCACGGCAGGAGCAGGAACGAGCCCACCCCCACGCCGGAGAAGGCGACGCCGAGCGCGAGACCTCGCTGACGGATGAACCAGTTCGGCAGGAGGAGCGAGTGCCCCATGTAGCTCACGAAGACGCTGGCCCCCGCGACCAGCACCCCGAGGGTGAGGTGGAGGTGCCAGGGCTCGCGGGTGGCTGTCGCGAGCGCGAGCCCGAGGCTCATGAGCCCGAGCCCCACCGGAAACACAACGCGCGGCCCCAAACGGTCCATGAGGACACCGAGGAAAGGCGTAAAGAGGTTCGACGCGAGGAGCCCGGTGGTGAACGTGGCCGCGGTGAGCGCCCGTGACCAGCCGAACTCGTCCAGGATCGACGGGAAGAACAGCGAGAACGCCGTGCGCGCGTTCACCACGACGCCCATCGTGACGAAGGCCGTCGCGACCAGGACCCATCCGTAGAAGACCGGCAGGCGCCGGAGGGACGGATCTCGGGTCGTCACGCGGACCGGGTCCTCGCCTGGTCCGCCATTGGCCGCGTGCGTTCGGAGCACCCGCTGGAGGCGGGGCTAGAGGCCGAGCGCGACGCCGCCCGGGCGCGGGTCGCTTCCCCCGCGGAGGACGCCGCGCGCGGGGTCGACCTGGATCAGCTGGACGGCGCCACCGCCCGCCCAGGCGCCGAGCGTCTCGACGACGTGCCCCCGCGCCGCGAGCTCGCGCCGGGTCGCCTCGGGGACGCGCTCCTCGACCCGCACCACCGCCGGGAGCCCGAGGTTCGCGGGGTCGGTCCCGGGGAAGCTGAACCAGCGTGGCACTTCCACGGCCTCCTGGGGCGAGAGTCCGTGGTCGATCATGCTGCTGATCACCTGGGTGCTCCACTGGGTCTGCTGGTCGCCGCCGGGCGTCCCGCCGACCAGCCACGGCTGCCCGCCCTGGCAGACGAGATAGGCGTTCAGCGTGTGCATGGTCCGCTTGCCGGGGGCGATGACGTTCGGGTGACCCTCGTCCAGCGTGAACCCGCGGCCGGTCCGGTTGTTCAGCGTGATCCCCGTGTCTCCGGCCACGACACCCGAGCCGAACGCCGCCGACAGGCTGTGGATGAAGGAGACCGCGTTGCCGTCCACGTCGACGACGGCGAAGTAGCTGGTGTCGGCCGCGTGCTCGGGGACGAGCGTCGCCTCGGGCAGGCGCGCCCGGGCCAGGTCGATCTCGGCCCGGCGCCGCGCCGCGTGCGCCTTCCCGATCAGCTCGGCGAGCGGCCACGTGACGAACGCGGGATCGCCCGCGTGGCGATTCCGGTCCTCGAAGGCGAGCTTCTTCGCCTCCACCGTGAGGTGGATCCGGTCCGTGCCGACCAGCGGGAGGCTCCCGAGATCGAACCCTTCCAGGACGTTCAGCTGCGAGAGGACGAGGAATCCCTGGGAGACCGGAGCGGTCTCGTACACCTGGAAGCCCCGGTAGTCCGTGAGGATCGCCGGATGGACGAAGGTCTCGCCGAGCTGACGCGCGAAGTCGCCCCGGTCGAAAAGCGCGCCCTCCCGCCGGAGGAAGGCGAGGAGCCGCTCGGCGAGCTCCCCCCGGTAGAAGGTCTCGGCGCCATCGGTGGCCACCGCACGAAGGCTCCGCGCCAGATCGGGCGCCGCCCAGGGCTCTCCCGGGGCGGGCGGCCGCCCGCCCGGCAGGAACTGCCGGGCCGAGTCGGGGAAGCGGCGGAGGACGTCGGCCCGCTCGCCGATCCACCGGCTCACCCACGCCGTCATGGCGACGCCGTCCTGGGCGAGCTTGATCGCCGGGGCCCAGAGCTCCGCCCATGGAAGGGTGCCCCAGCGCTTCCAGATCGCCTCGTAGAAGGCGACGGCGCCCGGGACGGCGACCGAGTGGACGCCCTCGAGCGGCATCAGCCGGCGGCCCTGCGACGCGTAGTACTCTCTGGTCGCGCCCGACGCGGCGACGCCGCTTCCATTGAGCCCGAGTACCTCCCGCCGGCGGGCGTCGTAGATGACGGCGAACCCGTCGCCGCCGAGGCCGCACATCATGGGGAGCAGCACGCCCTCCGCCGCCGCAACGGCGATCGCCGCGTCGAAGGCATTGCCCCCGCGCTCGAGGACCGCGGTCCCGATCATGGCCGCACGGGGGTGGGCGGAGGCCACCATGCCTCGAACGCCGAACGCCTCGGGATACCGGGTGAGCGAGGAAGCGGAACGCCAGGCGCCGTCGTGAGATGGGCTTGATGGGCTCATGGCGGACATTCTACGCGACCCCCGATGTCTCCGCGAGGCGGCCGATCTCGCACAGCGGCTCGCCGGCGGTAACCGGCGGCGTCGCCACGACGTAGACGACCTCGCCGGCGAAGGGCGCGCGCGCCTCGTGGAGGACGGTGCCGAACTCGTCCGTCAGCCTCCCGAGGAGCCGGCCCGTCGAGACCGACTGCATCTTTTGGACGACCGGATGCCAGACGCCGGTCACCGGCGCGCGGAGGACCTCCGCGCGGTCGATCCAGACGGGGTGCGCCACGCGCGCCGACGGCCCGTCCAGGATATGGAGATGCGCGAGCAGCGAGCGCGCGCCGGCCTCGTGGGCCGCCACCGACGGCTCGTCCGTCGCGCCGAGGCCGCCCGACTCGGTCGTGATCGCGGGCTTGCCCCGGGTGATCGCCGTGTTGGCGGTGAACAGGCTCGAGGCCCGATCCCGCGGGCGTCCGTGGTCGACGAGGATGTGATCGAGACCGTAGGCGAGGGCGAGGTCCCGTGACTGGGCGTCGACGGCGGCGTCACCGCCCACGATCCAGTACGTGTACGGCCGGAGCGACTCGTTGCCGTCACCGCAATGCATGTCGGCGAGGTGAGTGCACCGGTCGATCACCTCTCGCGTGATGGCGTGCGCCATTCGCTCGCTCACCGTGCCGTCGGGCTTGCCGGGGTAGACGCGGTTCAGGTTCTTCCCGTCAGGGCTGTAGTAGATCCGTCGCCCGTAGAATGCGGGAGGATTCGCCATGTGGACGAGGATGGCAGCACCCCGCATCCGCGCCGGCTCGAGCTGCGGCCGGAGCCGCTGGAGAGCGAGAATGGATGTGTACTCCGAGCCGTGCGTGCCGCCCACCAGTGCGAGCACGGGGCCCGCGGCGGCGCCGTTGGCGACCGTCACCGGGATTCGAGTCCCGGGGTCGACGCCGTCCGGCACCTCGATCCAGCCGGATACCAGCTGGCCGGGTGCCGCGGTCACGCTTCCGACGGTGAGGGCACTGGGCATCGATCGCTCTCCTTCTCAGCCTGCGGGGAGTTGCCGGCGCTTCGCGCGAGACAGTGCCCTCCATCCTGCCTCGGTCACGTGACTCCTGCCACCACGAAAGGAAGCGCCCCTCGGACTTGACGTCGCGGCCCGCTCGACGACACTGGAGCGGATGCCCCGGAAGCTGCTCGGCTGGTGAGCATGCTCGAGTCCGCGCGCCGGCACCCACTCTGGCGGCTGGGACAGGGGTGGCGCCGGGGGCGCCGCCAGGTCTCACCGTGGACGCTCGGCGGGCTCTCAGTGCGTGAGCTCGCGGTGCTCGTCTGGGCGGAGATCTGGAAAGACGAGCTGGTCGACCGGGCGGCTGCTCTTTCCTACTACTTCGTGTTCGCCCTGGTCCCGACGCTGCTCTTCCTGACGACGCTCATCGGGATGCTTCCCGGGCCGGACCTGATGGAGCGATTCCTGGCCCCGGTGCGGGATCTCCTCCCACCCGATGCGGCCTCGCTGCTACGCCGGACGCTGCGAGAGCTCCAGCGGGGTGCCGGGGGGGGACTCCTGTCGGTCGGGGTCGCGGCGGCGCTCTGGGGCGCCTCGCGCGGCATGGTGTCGATCATCACGACGCTCAACGTCGTGTATGGGGTGACCAGCCCGCGGCCGTGGTGGCGACGGCAGCTCGTCGCCGTGGCGCTGACGGTGGTGTTCTCGGTCCTGGCCCTCGCCGCCCTCCTGTCCATCGTTTTCGGCGAGCGCGTCGGTCGGGCGGCCGCGGCGTGGGCGGGGTTCGGCGGCATGTTCACGGCCATCTGGGACCTCCTGCAGTGGCCGCTCGGTCTCCTGTTCGTCCTCACGGGGATCGATCTCGTCTATCACCTCGCGCCGGCCGTCCGCCAGCGCTGGTACTGGCTCACGCCCGGATCCGCCTTCGCGGGCGTCGCCTGGGTGGCGTTCTCCGTCGGGCTTCGCGTCTACGTCAGCAAGTTCGCGAACTACAACGCGATGTACGGCTCGATCGGAGGCGTGATCCTGCTCCTCCTGTGGCTGTACCTCTCCGGCATGGCGCTCCTGATCGGCGGGGAGGTCAACTCGGTGATCGCGCGGGCCGCCGCCCAGCGCGGCGAGGAGATCGCAGCCCCCCTCGACGAGCCCGCCGATCCCCCCAACCCCGCCGACCCCGCTACTTGACGATCTCGAGGAGCTCGACCTCGAAGGTCAGCGTCGCGCCGGGCTTGATCCGGGGCGGCGCGCCGCGATCGCCGTAGGCGAGGGCGGCCGGGCACACCAGCCGGCTCTTCCCGCCGACCTTCATCAGCTGGAGCCCCTCCGTCCAGCAGGGGACGACCCCGTTCAGGGGGAACGTCGCGGGCTCACCGCGCTGCACGGAGCTGTCGAACACGGTGCCGTCGGCGAGGGTGCCGTGGTAGTGGACCTTGACCCGATCGGTCGCCTTCGGCGAGGCGCCCGTGCCGGGCTTGATCGGCACGATCACGAGGCCCGACGCTGTTTTCGTGGCGCCCTTCTCGGCAGCCGCCTTGTCGAGGATCGCCTGGCCCGCCTTCTGCTCGACCGCCGCCACCACCGATGCCCGCGAGCGCTGGAGCTCCTGGATCTTGGTGCCGTAGGCTTGGAGGTCGACCTGGCGCTGGCGGTTCAGGACCCCGTCCGTCAGCCCCGTCTTGACCAGCTCGAGATCCGCCGGCGACAGCGCGAACGTCGAGAGGCTGCCGGCCACCGCGAGCCCGAGGGCGTAGAGGGTCTTCTGCTCGTCCGTCTTGAGCTCCGGAGCCGACTGGGCGCGCGCGACGGGGGCAACGGCACCCCCGGCCAACGCACCCGCGAGGGCGACGACTGCCACCATGCCAGAGCGGGACCTCATTGTGATCATTCTTTGTCTTGACCCTTTCTTGGCCTGTCTGCGGCGCTTGCGCGCCCGTCAGGAGCGCGGGAAGGCGCCGAGGAAATCCTTTGTGCCGGGCGCGAGGACCGAGGCGAGCCCCACGTACAGGAAGAGCGCGCCGAGGTCGAGGTAGCGCCGGACGGTGGCGGGGGTGGAGAGCACACCCGGCGCCCGGCCGGCGGTGCGGATCCGCTTGACCGCGTCGTCGATGGCCGCCTGGACCGCAGGGTGGTCCATCTGACCCGGGTGACCCATTGACTGGGCGAGGTCGCCGGGGGCGACGAAGAAGACGTCGATGTGCTGCGTCTTCAGGATGTCGTCGAGATTGTGGAGGGCTTCCAGCTCCTCCAGCATGACGACGACCATGGTCTCCTCGTTCGCCCGCCGCGTGTAGTCGTGCATGACCTCGCCGAAGGCCGAGCGGCCGCCGGCGAAGCCCCGGTGTCCGATCGGTGAGAATTTCGCGTGGCGCACCACCGCCTCGGCCTCGGCCCGGGTGTTGACGTGGGGGACCTGGACGCCACCGGCGCCGCGGTCGAGGGCGCGCGTGATAGTGGACGGGTCGTGGCTCTGGACCCGGACGATCGGCGTGGCGTCGCAGAGCTCTGCCGCGCGAACCATGTCCTCGACGGCGTCCCAGCTCGCGGGCCCGTGCTCGCAGTCGATGAAGATCATGTCGTACCCCTGTCGCCCGAGCAGCTCGACGAGTCCCGGTGCGCTGTACGTGGGGGCCACGACGCTTACCGGCTTTCCGGCGGCCAGTTTCCGCTTCGCGCTGTTGTTCCTCACCGTTGCTCCTTTGTGGCGCTCATGAGAGGGTGCAGCCGTTGACTTTTCAACATTACCCTCGATCGCCCGACCGGGCGCGGGATTGTTCGGCGGTCGATCCTCGGCGGCGGGCCAGGGACGTGACGCCGGCCGAGCCCACGACCACGAGCGCGGCGAGGAGGAAGATTGGCCGGTAGCTGCCCGTGACGTCGAACACGAGTCCGCCGGCGTAGGAGCCGAAGGCTCCCGCGGTGTGGTGGAAGAGGTTTGCCGCGCCGAAGATCGCGCCGTGGTGAACGGGCCCGAAGAGCTGGCCGACCAGCGTCGAGGCCAGCGGCGCCGTCGTGAAAAACGTCGCTCCGAAGAGTCCCGAGAAGAGATAGAGCTGCCAGGGCTCGCGCACGAATGGCAGGTAGAAGAGGGCGGTCGCGCGGAGCGCGTAGGTGAGGACGAGAGCAGCGCGGGTGCCGATGCGGGCTGCGACGGTGCCGGCAGCGAGGATGCCGACGACGTTGGCCGCCGCCCACAGGCTGACGGCGTTTGCGGCGACGGTTGGCGCCATCCCGAGATCCGTCGCGTAGGGCGCGAGGTGTGTGGTCATCAGAAAGTCGGTGAACCCGCAGCCCATCAGTCCCACGGTCATCGCCCAGAACGCGGGCCTCGCGAGGGCCGCGCGGCGGTCGAGGGACGCGCCTGCACCCGGGGTCCCGGGTGCGGCATCGCGGGGCGATGGGGCGGCCGCCGGAGGCGCCCCGCCCGGAACGGTCGGCGCATCGCGGAGGGTGAAGGCGAAGGCGACGAGGGAGGCGGCGAGCAGACCCGCCAGCAGGACGTAGGTCTGGCGCCAGCCGGCCACCGCCGCCGTGCGGGCCGCCACTTGCGTGAACGCGAGGTGCCCGAGCGAGAATCCGCAGGCGGCCACCGCCATGACGAAGCCACGCTCCTCGGGGAACCAGCGGCTCACGTGGATCGAGACCGGCAGGATCCCGCAGCCGGTGTAGCCCACGGCCGCCACGACGCCGTAGAGGGCGATGAATTGCCAGGGCCCGTTCACCCGGCTCACGAGCGCGGTCCCGACGGTCATGAGGGCCATCGAGGCGAGGATGACGCGCCGCGGCCCGAACCGGTCGACCAGTGCGCCGAAGGCCGGCTGGCTCGCGGCGTTCACGAGGAGGCTCGCGGTGGCGGCGAGCGCGAGCGTCGAGCGGTCGACCCCCAGCTCTCCCAGGATCGGCTTGAAGAGGATCCCGAAGGCGAAGTTGACGCCCGTTCCCACGAACAGGACGGCGAATCCGGCGGCGAGAGCTCCCAGCCGCCCCGCGCCGAGCTTCACCGGGCGGTGATGACGAGGCAGGTGCCGACGGCGTGAGCGTAGAGCTTGCCGGCCGCGTCCGTCAGCCGGGCCTCGGCGGTCGCGAGCCGGTTGCCGACGTGGATGACCCGGCCCTCCGCGCGGAGCCACCCCGTTCCGATCACGACCGGGCGCACGAAGTTCACCTTGAGCTCGGCCGTCGTGTAGCCGGTGCCGGCAGGCAGCGTCGTGTGGACGGCACACGAGAGCGCCGAGTCGAGCAGCGTGCTGATGACGCCGCCGTGGACCGTGCCGATCGGATTGTACTGGGATTCGGACGGCTCGCACTCGAAGACCGCGCGCCCCGACTCGACCTCGGTGAGCGTGAACCCCACGAGCCGGCTCACGGGCGGCGCCGGGAGGCGCCCGTCCCGGATCGCTTCGAGGAAGGGCAGCCCCGCGAGGCGCCCGGCCGCCTCCGCGCTCGCGGCCGGATCGTCCCAGCGAACGGCCCGGTGGCGCGGGCTCTCTCCGCCTTCGGCCACGGCTCCGCTCAGCGGAGGTGGTACTTCCGCTCGGCGCCCGGGGCGAGCGTCATGCCGTGCCCCGGCCGCTCGGGGATCCGGATCAGGCCGTCGGCCGGATCGGGCCGCGGCACGGCCTCGAAGAGGTCGGGCGGCATCCAGTCCATGTACTCGACGAGGAAGCTGTTCGAGAGCGCGCCCGCGACGTGAACCGACAGCTCGTGGACGACGTGCGGCGAGACCAGGAGCTGGTGTGCTGCCGCGATGTGACCGATCTTGAGGGTCTCGCTGAAGCCGTTGGCCCGGCAAACGTCAGGCATGAGGTACCGGGCGGCCCGCCGCTCGCACAGCTCGCGGAACTCGAAGCGCGTGTAGTGGTTCTCGCCGGTCGCCACCGGGATGCGGATCGCGTGGGCGACCTCGGCGCAGGCGACGATGTCGTCGGCCAGCACGGGCTCCTCGTACCAGACGAGGTCGAGATCCTCGAGCGCCGCGGCCAGGCGCAGGTTTCCCAGCACGTCGAGCTTTTGGTTGACGTCGACCATGAGCCGGACGCCGTCGCCGAGCGCCCGGCGCACCGCCTCGGCGCGCCGGCGGTTCTCCCGCGGGTCGGGATGGTGGACCTTGAGCTTGTAGTAGCGGAGGCCCGCCGCGGCGTAGCGCTGCGCCTCCTCGATCATGTCGTCCACGCGGTACGACGGCCAGCCGCCGCTCCCGTAGGCCTCCACACGGTCCGTGACTCCGCCCCAGAGGCGGTAGAGCGGCTGGCCCGCCGCCTTGCCCGCGAGGTCCCAGAGCGCGATGTCGAGCGCGGAGAGCGCGTACGCAGCCACTCCCAGGCGCCGGATCCCCCGGTCGGCGCGATACATCCGCTCCCACAGGCGCTCGACCAGCCGCGGGTCCTCGCCGACGAGGAGAGGGACCAGGCGCGTCTCGAGGTAGACCTGGATCGACTCGGCGCCACCGCCGCCGAAGGCGAGGCTGTAGCCCAGGCCGGACACGCCCTCGTCCGTGTGAACGTGCGCCACCACGAGCCGGTGCTCCCGGAACTCGAGCCCCATGGGCTTCGGGGTCGGGACGGCGAGGACCGCGCTGTCGACGGCGACGATCTTCATGGATTCCAGTCCGGGACTATCGCAGGGGGCGCGAGAGGCGTCAAGGGCGGCGGCCGCCCCGCCCTGCGCGTTCGTGGCCGTCTCGCCGGCGCGGCTCGAGCCGACCAGCTGGACCGCCGTACAATGGCTTCGCCATGCCGGGACGGACGATACTCGACAGGATCTGGACGCGACACGTCGTCGCGACCGGGCCGGGCGGCCGCGCCCTTCTGGCGGTCGTGCCCGCGATGGTCGTCCCGGACTCGGGGCTCATCGGCGTGCGGCGGAGGCCGAGGGCCTCGCCCGCATCTTCCGCGATGCCGGCTCCGAATGGCGCGAGCCCGGATGCTCGATGTGCGTCGCGATGAACGGCGACGCCGCGCGGCCCGGCGAGCGGTGGCGTCGACCTCCAACCGGAATTTCGAGGGCCGACAAGGGCCCGGGCCCGCCCCCATCTCATGAGCCCCGCGATGGCGGCCGCGGCCGCGGTCACCGGACGGCTCACCGATGTGCGGCGACTCGGCGCTTCGGGGGATCGATGACGTCCGTGACGACGAGCTCGTACGACGCCGGTGCCTCCGCCTATGACCGGTTCACGGGTCGATGGTCACGGTTGTACGTTCCGTGCCTTGTCGCTGCCGCCGGGGTGGCGGGTGGCCACTCGGTGTTGGAGGTTGCCGCCGGCACCGGTGAGGCGGCCGTCAGCTTCGCGTCGTACGTCGGCACCGCGGGCCGAGTCCTCGCCGTCGACCTGTCGCTGCCGATGCTGAGGGTGGCGGCCGGTAAGCTCTCCGGCCTCCCAGTGCGCGTCGCGGTCATGGACGGCCAGCGGCTGGCATGCCGGTCAGGGATCTTCGATGCCGTCGTGTGTCAGCTTGGCCTCATGTTTTTCCCGGATCCGCTTCGGGGCCTCGAGGAGTGCCGGCAAGTCCTGTGTCCCGGTGGCCGCATCGCGCTGCAGGTGTGGTCGCGGCCCAACCGCGTGCCCTTCTACGGGCTACTGGCCGATGCGCTGAGCCGAGAGCTTCCAGAGCAGCGCGACGCGCTCTATCGCCCCTCGATCCTGGCGGACTCCGACCGCCTCCTCGCACTGCTCGTACGGGCCGGCTTCCACGATGTGTCGGTCACCCCGGAGCGGCGCAGTCTCGCGTTCGAGTCGTTCGAGGACTACTGGCAGCCGATCGAAGCAGGAGCCTCCCGGATCGGCCAGTTCTACCTGGAGCTGCCGGAGAGCCGGCGCCGCGTGGTGCGAGAGAACGTCCAGGAGCGCATGTCGCCGTTCCGATCCGGCGGCCGCCTGCTCCTCGAGGCCGAGGCTTTCATCGGACGAGGTGTCAGGCGTGACGCCTCCGAGAGCAGCTGACATGGAGCGCTTCGTTCGCCTCATCGCCGTCGCGGCGCCGCTCGACCTTCCCACCGTGGACACCGACCGCGTCATCCCCGCGCGCTTCCTGCGGAAGCCGCGGAGCGCGGGCTATGGCCAGTTCTGCTTCCACGACCTCCGGCTGCGTCCCGACGGGACGGAGGATCCCGAGTTCGTCGGCGTACCGTGAGGCGCATGTGGCCGCTGCCGGTCGCGACGGGGTGAAGGCGCCCATCAAGGTTGTCCGATCGGACCGAACGAGAGAGGAGTAGCCCGGTGAAACCGGATCGTGTTGGTCGCTGGCAGCCAGTCCAGTCCGAGTGGGCGTTCCGGTCGGGCTTTCTCTCCATCCGGCGTGACCGCTGCCGGTTGCCGGACGGTCGCCTCTCGCCTGACATGTACTTCATGGAGCTCAGGGACTTCGCGATGACCGTCGCGGTCACTCCGGGCAGGGAGGTTCTCCTGTCCCGCGAGTACAAGCACGGCACCGGCGATGTCGCGTACACGCTGCCGGCCGGCTTCATCGAGCCGGGCGAGGCGCCGGCGGCGGCCGCGCGCCGGGAGCTCCGCGAGGAGACCGGCTACGACGGCGAGGCGTTCGAATCGCTAGGTGCGTACCTCGTGTTCCCGAGCTTGTCGGGCGCGCGGGGGTCCTTTTTCCTGGCCCGGGGCGTTCGATGCGTGGCCGCGCCTCACCCCGACGAGTTCGAGGAGATCGAGGTGGTGTCGGTGCCCCTCGACCAGCTGCGGCAGGACCTCGGGCAGGCCGCGCCTCGCTACCTGACGGACATCAGCTCGGCGCTGGCGCTCGAGCTCGCCCTCTCGCGGCTCGGCGACCAACGGTAGAGTCTGACCTCCTGGGAGGTGACGTGTGACGTCACGCGTGCGATTGGCGGCAGGTATCCCTCAGGCCTGGACGACCGGGGGCATCGATCGGCCCCGGATGCGGCGCTTTCTCGAGCGCGCGGACACGCTCGGATTCGAGAGCGCCTGGGTCGTGGAGCAGGTGCTGGGCGCGCTCCCGAGCCTCGAGCCGGTGGAGCTCCTCGCGTGGGCCGCCGCGGTGACCGACCGGATCCGTCTCGGGACGGCCGTCCTCCTGACACCGCTCCGGAGCCCGGTGCATCTCGCCAAGAGCCTCGCGACCGTCGATCAGCTCTCGGACGGCCGCCTCGACGTCGGGATCGGGCTTGGCGGCAACCCGAAGATCTACCCCGCCTTCGGCATCAGTGCGGCGCGTCGCGTGGCGCGCTTCAACGAGGGGCTCCGGCTCATGCGGGCCCTCTGGACCGAGCCGCGCGTGACGTTCGCCGGTGAGTTCTGGCAGCTCGAGAACGCCGCGCTGGAGCCGAAGCCACTCCAGCGCCCCCATCCGCCGCTCTGGGTCGGCGCGCACCACCCCGACGCGCTTCGCCGGTCCGTGGACTGGACCTCGGGCTTCATGGGGGCCGGGTCCGCGCCGACCGCGACGTTCGCGCAGGAGGTCGTGCTGCTCCGCGGGTTCCTCAGCGAGGCCGGGCGGGACCCCGCCTCGATCGACATCGGCAAGCGCGTGTACGTTGCGGTGGACCGGGATCGCGAGCGCGCGGGGCGCCGGCTCGCCGAGTACTTCGGCGGGTTCTACGGCCGACCCCAGCTGGCCGCCGAGGTGTCGGTGTGGGGCTCGGTCGACCAGTGCGTCCTGGGCCTCCGTGAGGTCATCGCCGCGGGCGCGCGGCTGGTCATGTTGAACCCCGTCTTCGACGAGGTCGAGCAGCTCGAGATCCTCGCCGCCGAGGTCGCCCCCCGGCTCTAGCGCTCGCTCAGGCGGCGGGCGTGTACCGGGTGACGAAAGCCTGAACCTTCCGCCACGCGTCGGTGGAGGCGTCGGCGAACTCCGCCTGCTTCCGGTCGAAGAAGCTGTGCGGCGCGCCGTCGTACGTGACGGACTCGTGGTGGACGCCTGCGCGCGCCAGCGCCTGGTCGAATTCCGCGACGGCGCTGGGCGGGATGCCAGGATCCGCACCCCCGTAGATCGCCAGGACCGGCGCCCGGAAGCGCGAGACCGCGTCGATCGGCTTCGGGCGATCGGGCCAGCGCGGCAACCCGAGGGGCCATCCGTAGAAGCCGATCACCCCCGCGTAGCCGAGGCCGCTGGCGGCCTGGTGGAAGGCGAGCGCTCCGCCGAAGCAGAACCCGACGCAGAAGAGCGCCCGCACGTGGCCACCGTCCTTCGACCGCAGGTGCGCCGCCGCGGCGGCAATGTCCGCCTGGAGGGTCGCGGGCGTCGTCTGGTTCACGTGCGGAAGATACTCGAAGCTGTCGCTGCGGTCGCCCGTCCCCGCCGTCCGGCCGAAGAAGTCGATGCCCACGGAGTCGACGCCGATCTCTGCGAAGCGCAGGACGAGCTCTTTGTAGTAGGGATGGAGCCCGCGCACGTCCGGCACCACGATCATGCCCGCCCCGGTGGGCCGCGCCGCCCGCGCCGCGTAGGCGCTGAAGCGGGTGCCGTCCGCGGAGGTGAGGAGCAGGTCACGCGCATCCGTCGCGCCACCGGCGATCGGGGTGATGGGCGGCCTCGAATCGTGGTCGAAGCACATGGGAGCCTCCTTGGGCGCGAGCGTCGCGCCGGGTTCCTGGTATCACTGGCCCCGGAAGGGCGTCAAGCGGGTCGGTCGATGACGACCAGCCCGCGGCCGTCGGCCTGGCGCCGGGCGACGATTGTGGGCTGGACGTCGAGCTTCGTGCTCGCGCCCGCCGCGTCGGTCACGGTGACCGTCCATCGCGAGCGGACGAGGGCAACCTCATCGGTCTGGACGACGTCCGCGTCATGAAGAACCCAGCGAGGCTTCTGGGCGAGGAATCCGGACAGCATGGTCCGGATGGCCGACCGTCCCCGCACCGGTCGATCGGGATCCAGCGCGACGACGCCGTCCGGCTCATAGAGCGAGACCGCTGCCTCCACGTCGCCCGCGGTGAGCACCCGAAAGAAGAGGGCCGGAAGATCTTGCGGATTCGACGCCGTCATGTTGTGCCTCGCCGTTCAACCGTGACGCGGCGGAGACGCGCCAGCGTGTCATCCGACAACGTGAGCGGAAGCGACTCGATAGAACTCGTACCCGCGCATGCCGGCCGAGGCCGGCCCGAAGTAGCGCGCCCGGTACTCGGCGGCACCGAGATCCTCGTCCAGCCGATATCCACGCTCACCGAGATACCCGGCGACTCTGGACGGATCGAGGCCGAAGGTCCAGCGCTCCCCCGAGGCGTCGAGGGTGGCGAACAGCCGGGCCGTGCCGGAGAACGCCGCCGGATCGTCGAGGACCGCCTGGGCGACGTATGTGAAGGCGATCTGGCTGGGCGGCACAGCTCGCGCGCACCAGCGAAGCGTGTGGTCGACGGCGCTGTCCGTGAGGTAGTTGGTCACCCCCTCCCATATGAAGAGGGTAGGCCGGGTCCGGTCGTACCCGGCTGCCGGCAATGTAGTCTCGATCGAGTCGCGGTCGAAGTCCGTGGGGACGAAGCGGACCCAGGAGGCGCGCTCGCCGATGACGTCACCGACGACCTGGCGCTTCCTTGCCTGGGTCGCCGGGTGATCGACCTCGAAGACGGCCAGCCGGGCGCAGCCCGCCAGGCGGTAGGGGCGGGAGTCGAAGCCGGCTCCCAGCAGGACGAGCTGCTCGGCGCCCTCGGCGATGGCCGCATCGACGCGATCGTCGATGAGTCGCGTGCGAGCGATGGCCGAGGTGCGGGCGCCGGGCCACCGGCGGTCGATGACGCCGCAGATCAGGTCGGCTAAGCCGGGGAGCGCCGACAGCGTGACGAGCGAGCGCAGGCGGGGCCCCAGGAACGCCCTTGCGAAGGGGTCGGTGAAAAGCCGTGTTCCCGGCGGCCGTCCGTGCTCCAGGGCACGGAAGAGCGCCATGTATTCCGCCGTGCGGCTCGGTCTGCCTTCCCGCATGCCCGTTGTCGCGCCGAGAATGAAACGTGACCAGTGGCGGGAGCCCGGCTGCGCGTCAGACGAGCCGGAGGGCAGCCTCGGTCGCCAGCTTGTCCGCCCGCGCGTTGTGGGCGGCGAAGTCGTTCCGGCCGGCGAAGGTCGACTCGTGGCCACGCTGGTGGCGGAAGCGCACGCGAAGGCCCCGCGCCTCGATGAGGGCCCGGCAGGCATGGACCACCTCGGCCACCATCGGGTTCTTCGTCTTCCACCGGCCCTCGAGCCACGCGCCCACGCCCTCGTAGTCGTGGACGACGGTCAGCGCCGAGCCCGGCGCGGCTTCCTGGAGGGCGGCGTGGAGAGCGCCGAGCTCCGCGAGGATGTTATGGAGGCTGTCGGTCGCCGCCGTGACCTTCGAGCGCGTGTCGAGACTCGGGATCCCGGCCCGCCCGAAGACGTCGTAGACCGTGGTCGCGAGCTCGCGGACCGACGCCGGACCCGACTCTTCCTGCTCCACCAGGACCACGCCGATGCCGCCCATGGCGTTGCCGTCGACGAACGCGTAGACGCCCGGCTCGAGCCGGAGGCCATCGCCGCGGAGCATCGCCTCCGCGACGGCGCGGCTCGAGACCCCCTGGTAGCGGGCTCCGGCCATGCCGGACACGGCCGCCCGGCACGCGTCCCAGGTGTCGTAGATCCCGCGGATCGACGCGGGAGCGGTGACGACGTAGACCTTGCGCGGTCGGCTGCTCGACCTCACGGGCGCGCCTCCGTCATGAGGCCGCCGGCCGGCCGGCTGCGGATGCCTCGGCGCCCATCCCGGAGCTGTCCAGGCCGTCCAGGAAGCCCTGCAGTTCGTGGGCGAACGCGTCGGGCTGGTCCAGCACCAGATGGTGGTACGCGTCCTGTATCTCGACGAGCCGGGCGGCGGGCAGCTCGGCGCGGAGGCGCTCGGCCATAGGGCCCGGGAGAATCGGGCTCCGCTCCCCCCGGACCACGAGCGCGGGCGCGGTGATTCGCGGCAGGAGCGGCCAGCCGTCGACGGGTACGCGCGCCGCGTAGCACGCCGGGTCGAACCGCAGGCTGACGGCGCCGTCCCGCCACGCGACGCTCTCGCGCGCCAGGTGGGCGAGTAGGGCTGGATCGGCGCTCGTCTCGGGCGGCAGGAGCCGGAAGGCGGCCACGGCCGCCTCGATGGTCGGATGCTGGCGAAGGGGTCGCTCCCCGCGCTCCTTCATCTGGGCGAGCCGCTCGGCTGGAATCGCCGGGCGCGAATCCACGATGACCAGCCCCCGGATCCGATCGGGATGCCACGCGGCGCAGGCGATCGCATTGTGACCGCCCATCGAGTGCCCGACGAGGACCGCCGATTCCCATCCAAGGCCGTCGATCACGCCGATGATGTCGCCCGCGAAGTCCTCGGTCGCGTACGCGGGTGGACGTGCCCACGCACTCTCCCCGTGGCCACGCTGGTCGAGCGCCACGACGTGTCGATGCTCGGCGAGCGCGACCGCGACGGCGTCGAACCAGTGGGCGTGCGCGGCACCTCCGTGGAGCAGCAGGAGGCCGGACCGGGCCGCCGGGCCCCACTCGAGGAGGTGAAGCTCAAGGCCGCGGATCTCGACCCGCCGGTTTCGCGCGGTCTTGCAGGCGAAGGCGCCGCTCACGGCGGTCCATGTTACACCGCGGGCTTGCACCGCGAGGTCTACGTCTGGCCGGCGTGCGCGGGCCGCGTCACAGCCGCGGCGCCGCCGCCCGCTGGTGGCCTTGACGGAAGGATCGTCTCGACCCCTACGATGGAGCCATTATCCGAGCTCCATTCGCGACATCGTCACGGGGCAGGGGCGTGGGGAGGGAGGGCCGGATGCCGAAGCGCCGCGCCGTCGTGACGATCGGGACGCTGGGGCTCGAGCGCGCCTCGAGCGTGCCACTCTACCGCCAGCTCTACGACGGTCTGCGCGAGGCGATCCTCTCGGGACGGCTCCGGCCCGGAGCGCGGCTCCCGTCGACGCGGGTGCTCGCGGGCGATCTCGGAACCTCCCGCAACACGGTGCTCACCGCGTTCGGCCAGCTTCTCGACGAGGGCTACCTCGAGGGTCGCGTGGGCGCGGGAACGACGGTGGCGGGGATGCTCCCGGAGACGCTCCTCCGGGCGCGCCCGGAGACCGCGGGAACGGAGCGGCCCGGCCGGCGGCCGCGCCTGTCGCGGCGTGGGGCTTTGCTCCTCGGGACGCGCGCCAGCCTGGCCGGAGGGCCCATCACGGCCCATCCGTTCCGCCCCGGGCTTCCCGGGCTCGACGCCTTCCCGTTCGACCTGTGGACGCGGCTGGTCGCCCGGCGGTGGCGGCGCGTCTCGCGCCAGCTACTGGACTACGGGGATCCGGCCGGCCACGCGCCGCTTCGCGAGGCGATCGCGGCGTACCTCGGCGAGGCGCGAGCCGTGCGCTGCGAGGCGTCCCAGGTCATCGTGGTGACCGGCGCCCAGCAAGCGGTCGATCTCGCGGCGCGCGTGCTCCTCGATTCCGGCGATACGGCGTGGGTGGAGGACCCGGGCTACCAGGGGGCACGCGGCGCCCTGGTGGCGGCGGGGATCCGCCTGGCCCCGATCCCCGTGGACGCGGAGGGGCTCGACGTCCGCCGGGGTGCCCGCGACGCCCCCGGAGCCCGGCTGGTCTACGTCACGCCGTCGCATCAGTACCCGCTCGGCGTGACGATGAGCTTGAACCGCCGGCTCGCCCTTCTCGAGTGGGCGAGCGCGAGCGGGGCGTGGATCCTCGAGGACGACTACGACAGCGAGTACCGCTACGCCGGGCGCCCGCTCGCGGCGCTCCAGGGCCTCGACACGCAGGGTCGCGTGATCTACGCGGGGACGTTCAGCAAGGTGCTTTTCCCGGCGCTCCGGCTAGGGTACCTGGTGGTGCCTCCGGAGCTGGTCGACGCCTTCGTCGCCGCGCGCGCGCTGGCCGACCGGCACTCGCCGTCGGTGACCCAGGCGGCCCTCGCCGATTTCATCGACGGCGGGCACTTCGCACGGCACGTGCGGCGAACCCGCGCGCTCTACGCCGAGCGTCAGACGGCCCTCGTGCGCGCCGCGCGGCGGACACTCGGGGGGCTCCTCGAGGTGGCACCGGCGGAGGCGGGCATGCATCTGATGGGCTGGCTGCCCGTGGGGGTGGATGACCGCTCGGCCGCGCGCGCCGCCCTGGCCCACGACGTGGACGCGCCGCCTCTCTCCGCCTATCGTGCCCGGCCCGTGCGCCGGGCCGTGCGGGGCGGGCTCATGCTGGGCTACGCGGCCTACACGCCGCGGGAGATCGATGAGGCCTGCGCGCGCCTGGCGGTGGCGCTTCGAGGAGTGCGTGCGTCAGAGGTCCGACTGATCGGGCCCCGAGCTCTCGAGCCTACTGGGCGGTCCAGCCTCCGTCGATGACGAGCTCGCTGCCCGTCACGAATGCCGCTTCGTCCGAGGCGAGGTAGAGGACGCCGTAGGCGACCTCGTCGGACTCGCCGAACCGGCCGAGCGGAATCCGCGAGAGCATGCGCTGGTAGTGCTCCGGGTCGGCGCGGCGCCGCTCGGTCATCGCGGTCACGATGGGTCCGGGGTGGACCGAGTTGGCGCGGATGCCCTCGCGCGCGTACTGGATGGCGGTCGCCTTCGTCAGGAGGCGCACGGCGCCCTTGGAGGCCTGGTACTGCGGGCTGCTGTTGTCGGTCCCGACGAGACCGAGCTGGGACGAGATGTTGACGATCGAGCCGCCGCCGGCCCGGCGCATGGCGGGGATGACTGCCTTCGTACCGAGGAACACGCCCTTGGCGTTGACGTCCATGACGTGGTCCCAGTCCTTGGCCGTCGTGTCCTCGATGCGGCCGACGGCTCCCACGCCCGCGTTGTTCACGAGCACGTTCAACCGCTCGAAGCGCTCGACCGTCCGGCTGACGGCGCGCTCCCAGTCGCCCTCGTCCGTGACGTCGAGCCGGACGAACAGGGCGTCGCCGCCCTTCGCACGGATGTCGGCCTCGACGGCCAGGCCCTCGGCCTCGAGGATGTCGCCGATGACGACGCGCGCCCCTTCCCGGGCGAAGAGCCGCGCCTCACTGGCGCCCATGCCGCGCGCGCCGCCGCTGATCAGTGCCACTTTCCCCATGAGCCTCACGGCCACCTCGCTCCCGCCTCGGAGTCGTTTCCCGGCCCGCTACGCGCCTCGCACGACGGCCACGAGCCGCGCGAACAGGATCGCGCCGCTGGTGAGACCGAGGACCAGGCCCAGCACGAGGGCACCGCTGGCGTCGGTGCGCGGATACCGGCTCAGGCGGGCGAGGGCGAGCGCCGCGACCAGAAAGCCGACGCCCGTCACGAGCGCGGCGATCATGTACACATCGAAGGCAAGGAGCCGTGGCGTCGTGAAGAACGGCGGGTAGGTGCCCGTCGGCCACCAGGGTGCCCCCTCGACGAGGAGGGCGATCAGGGCGGCTCCCACGCCATAGAGAGAGCCCAGGGTCCCGCCGATCATGCCCCAGCGCCGCTCGCGGACCGGGCTCGTCCCCGCCTCCCGTCCAAGCTCCTGGCCCGTTTCCCTCATGGCCTCCTCCTCGCCAGCGCGGAGAAGCCTGGCCGCACTCCTCGCCGCCCGAATCTCAGCGGCGCGTACCGCCCGCAGCCCAGGCGAGGTCGGGATGGCGCCGGTGCCACTCGGTCGCCCGTTCGTAGGCGTGCGCGACGCGGAGCGCCACGTCCTCCTGGAACGGCTTCGCGTAGACCATCAGGCCGATCGGGAGCCCCTGCTGCGTGAAGCCGCACGGGAGGGACACGCCGCAGAGGTTCAGGATGTTCCCGACCGCCGTGTTCCGGAGGTAGCGGCTGTTGTGCTGGGCGTACGACTCGATCGTCCGGTCGACCTCCGCCAGGGGCTTCGAGGGCAGGGCAGTGGTCGGCACCAGGAGCGCGTCCACGTCGGCGAGACGGGCGCCGAGCCGTCGCCGGAGCTCGGCCCACTGGCGGTGGAGGGCGAAGTAGTCGGGAGCGGAGAGCTGGCGCCCGCCGATCATCCGGTGGGCCACCGCAGGGTCGAGCTGGTCGAAGTGCTCGTCGAGAAGCCGGGCGTTGTAGACGCACGCCTCGGCCGCGATGGCGAAGGCCCGCTTCTGCTCCGACATCGCTTCCGCCGCCTCCGGGACCTTGATGCTCTCGACCTGGGCGCCGAGCGAGCGGAACACCCCGGCGCTCTCGCGCACCGCCCGCTCGACCTCGGGGTCGACGTCGTCGAAGAAGAGCGTCTCGGCGAGGGCGAGCCTGAGCCCGCGGACGCCGTCCTCGAGCCGGGCCAGCACATCGTGCGGCTGGACGCCGTCGGTTGTCTCGTCGCGGGCGTCCTGGCCCTGCAGCGTCTGGTAGACGAGGGCGGCGTCTGCCACCGTCCGAGTCAGGGGTCCCACCGAGTCGAGGGTGAAGCTGAGCGGGTAGACGCCGGCGCGGCTCACGCGCCCGACGGTCGTCTTGAGGCCGACCGTGCCGCAGAGGGCGGCCGGGATGCGGACCGAGCCCCCGGTGTCACTCCCGAGTGCCATCGGGACGAGCCCCGCCCCCACGGCCACTCCCGAGCCGCTGGACGAGCCGCCCGGGACATGGTGCGTCGCGTGCCAGGGGTTGTGCGGCGTGCCCTGGTCGTGGTTCACGCCGACTCCGCCGAAGGCGAACTGGACCGTATAGGTCTTGCCCACGAGGACCATGCCGGCGCCGGCCAGACGCCGGACGACGGCCGCGTCCTCCTTCGCCACGTTCCCGGCGAGGAGCCGGGTGCCTGCGGTCGTCGGCACGCCCCGGACGTCGAAGAGGTCCTTCGCGGCGTACGGGATGCCGTGAAGCGGTCCCAGGTCCTGACCCCCCCGCAGGGCGAGCTCGGCGGCGCGGGCCTCCGCCAGCGCCCGCTCCCGGGTGACCGCGATGAAGGCGTGGAGTCGGCCGTCGAGCGCCGCGATCCGCTCGAGCAGCGCCTCGGTCAGCGCGACCGGGCTGACGTCGCCTGCACGGATCCTCGCCGCCAGCTGAGTGATGGGCTCGAAGGCCAGAGACGGATTCGGCATGCGCATGTCCTCCGGTCAGAGGGGTAGGGGTGCCACGGCTGTTCCCCGACAGCCGCTCCAGTCTACCCGGTTGCTCATGACCTGTCGGCGCGGGGGGGCCAGCCGCGCGCACTGGCGCGTCGTCCTGGCCGATGGGGCTGGCCGCCGTGCGCTTGTCGATCACGATGGCCGTGGAAGCTGGCCCGTGACTTTGAGGACCGGTAGGAGCTTGCCGGCGGCGGTCATCTTGGGTACGCCGCGCTCCACCTCCAGGATGTCGCTCTGGCGCCACGTGAGCGCCATGATCCGCTCGGCTCCGGATCCGCGGCCGAGTCGATCGAGCAGGTACTCGGCGACCGCGGCCGGGTCCACCGCGCCGACACCCGGGTGCACGATCAGCACCACCCGAGGTCGTCCGTCCTCGCGCTCCTGCTCGACGAGCTGAAAGTCCGTCGGCCCCCCGCCGAAGCGGGCCGGCAGATCCCGCTCGAGGAGCCGGACGATGTCGGTGTCCAGGAACGTCATCCCACCGGCGTTGAGCTTCTCGAGGAATGTGGCGCTGCGCTGCTCGAGGCGCCGTCGGATGACTGCGTGGGCCTCCTGGGCGACCGCTCGGCGCCGGAGGAAGACCGGCAGCCCGACCAGTAGGCGCGTCGCGCTGGCGATGTCGCACGCGCTATCGACGCCCGCGAGCCTCACGCCCGCAGTTTCGGATCGAGCGCGTCGCGTACGGCGTCGCCGAGGAAGTTCAGACCGAGCACGGTCACGAACAGGGCGGCGCCCGGCCCGAAGACGACCCACGGCGCCTGGCGGAGGTAGCCGCGCCCCGCGTTGATCATGCTGCCCCAGGAGGCATCCGGCGGCTGGACTCCGAGCCCGAGGAAGGACAGCGAGGCCTCCGCGAGGATGGCGAACGCCACGCTCAGGGACGCCTGCACCACGATCGGGGTGGCGGCGTTCGGCAGGACGTGACGCCAGGCGATCCACCCGCCGGACGCGCCGAGGGCCCGGGCCGCCTCGATGTACTCGCGCCCCCGGATCGTCAGCACCTGACCGCGCATCAGGCGGGCGAAGGTGGGCGTGTAGACGACGCCGAGCGCGATCAGCACCCCGGTGAGGTCCGCGCCCAGAACGGCGCCGAGCGCCAGCGCCAGGACCAGGGGCGGGAAGGACAGCACCGCGTCCATGAGCCGCATCGCGAGGCCATCGACCCGGCCGCCTCGGTATCCGGCGAAGAGCCCGATAAGGCTTCCCGCCAGCGCCGCGATCGCGACCGACACGAAGCCTGCCACCAGCGAGATGCGCGTGCCCCAGATGACCCGCGAGAGCACGTCCCGGCCCACGTTGTCGGTCCCGAGGAGGTGAGTCCGGCTCGGGCTTGCGAGCGTGCTGCCGAGATTCTGCTTGAGGGGGTTGTGGGGGGCCAGCGCTGGCGCGGCCAGCGCCACCACCACCGCGACCAGGGTCACCGCGGCGCCGGCCAGGGCGAGTCGCCCGCTGGCCAGTCGCCGCAGCGCCACCCAGCGCCGCACCGAGGCCGGCCGCGCGGCCGGGGCCCAGGTGCGCGCGCTCGCGGGAGCGTGCTCAGCGATATCGAATCCTCGGGTCGAGCCACGCATAGACGAGGTCCACCGCCAGGCTGCTCAGGATGAAGCCCACGGCGATCAGCAGGACGACCCCCTGCACCAGGGGATAGTCCCGCGCGAAGACCGCGTCGACCACGAGCCGGCCGACGCCGGGGAGGGCGAACACGTACTCCGTGATCACCGCCCCCCCGATGAGTCCGCCGAGCTGGAGCCCCAGCACCGTGGCGACCGGGATGAGGCCGTTCTTGAGCGCGTGCCGGCCGAGGATCACTCGCTCGGACAGCCCCTTGGCCCGCGCGGTCCGCACGTAATCCTCGGAAAGCGCGTCGATGAGGCTCGAGCGCAGCGTTCGGGTGAGCACGGCTGCCAGCGCGAGTCCGAGGGTGATCGCGGGCAGCGTCAGCGAGCGGAGGCCGTTCACCGGGTCCTCGAGCGGATCGGTGTAGCCGGAGACGGGCAGCCAGCGGAGCGTCACGCCGAACAGGAAGATCAGGAGCAGGGCGACGAGGAAGTTCGGCATGCAGATCCCGAGCAGGGCGAACGCCGTGCCGGCGCCGTCCGTCGCGGTGTTCCGGCGTGCCGCGGAGAGCATGCCGAGTGGGAAGGCCACCAGGAGCGCGATCAGCATCGCCAGGAACGCCAGCTCCAGGCTGGGCCGGAGGCGGCGCGCCACGTCTTCGACGACCGGCTGCCCGTTCCGGATCGAGCGCCCGAGGTCGCCCCGGAGGAGCCGGCCCATCCACCTGACGTACTGCACGTGGATCGGCTGATCGAGACCGAGCTGCCGGCTGAGCTCCGCCTTCACGCCGGCGTCCACCGACTCGGCCATCATGGCGTCGATCGGATCGCCGGGCGTGAGGTGGATGAGGAGGAACACCCCGGCGGTGACGAGCACGAGGACCGGGAGCACGGCGATCAGGCGGCCCAGGAGGAACCGGCCCATGCGCGTGAGTCTCAGGCGCCCGGCATGCCCGGGCTTACCCGATGGCGGTCACCGATGCGGTCTACTTCAGCCAGACGCTCTTGAACCGCATCATCCCGTCGGGGATGGGCTCGTAGCCCTGGACCCGCGGGCTGAAGGCCTTCGGCTCGATCGGGTGCACGATGAACACCATCGGGAGCTCCTCGTGCAGGAGCCGCGTCAGCTCGCTGAAGATCTTCTTCCGCTCGGCCCGATCCGACACCTCGCGGCTCCGGTCGAGCAGCGCGTCGATCCGCGGATTGGAGATCCCGGACCAGTTGAGCGAGATGCCCGGCGCGGTCTTGAAGAACTGGAACGTGTTGCCGTCGGGATCCGGCCGGCCGCTCCACTGGTAGTTGATCATGTCGAAGTTCTTGTTGTTGCCGTCCGACAGGAGCGCGGCGGAATCGACGAGCTTGATCTTCATGGTGATGCCCGCCTCGGCGAGCTGCGCCTGCATCACCTCGGCTTCTTGCACGTTGATCGGGATGTTGTTCGTCGTGACGCTGAACGTGAACCCCCCCGGCTGGCCGCCCTCGGCGAGCTTGGCCTTCGCCTTCGCCAGGTCGCGCTTCGTCGCGGGAATGCTGCTGTCGTACGCCCAGCTCGAGGGCGGGATCGGCCCGTTCGACGGGACGCCGACGCCGAGCCAGACCGCCTTGACGATCTGGTCGATGTCCAGCGCGTAGGCTACCGCCTGGCGCAGGGCCTTGTTGTTGAAGGGCGGCTTCGTGTGATTGAGCATGTAGCCGAACGAGGCGAGTGACGGCACGTCCACGACGGCCACGTTCTTGTCGGCCTTGACCGCCGCCACGTCGCGCGGCTGCACGTAGTCCATCACCTCGATCTCACCCGACTGGAGGCTCGCCAGCTTGACGGTGTCGTCCGGGATGGGGCGGTAGCGGATCTGGTCGAGATAGGGGCCCGCCTGCTTGTTCCAGTAGTTGTCGTTCCGCTTCAGCGTGATGTGATCGTCCTTCACCCACTCCACGAACTCGAAGGGTCCCGTGCCGGCGCCCCGCGCGTTCCGCTCGAGGTCCGGGCCCCGCTCCTGGACCACCTTCGGGGACACCATCATCCCCGCCCTGTCCGTGAGCGCCGCCAGAATTGAGGCGTCGGGCCTTCGGAGGTTGAGCCGGATGGTGTGGGAGTCCACCACGTCCACCGACTCGATGTTGGCCGTCTCTCCCTTCCGGACCGACTTCGGGTCCGTCTTCATCCGGTTGAAGTTGAACTTGGCGGCCTCGGCGTTGAATTCGGTGCCGTCGTGGAATTTCACGCCCCGCTGGAGCTTGAAGACAAGCGTCTTCGAATCTGGCTGGGTCCAGGACTCCGCCAGGCCGGGGCGGAGTCCGAGCTTCTCGTCCAGGACCAGGAGCGGATCGTAGAGGTTGTGGTAGACCTGCCGGTCGATCTTGCTGCCGGACAGGTGGGGATCCATGGTGGCGGCCTCGATGTAGAAGCCGACCCGGAGAGTCCCGCCCCGCTTGGGAGCGGCCTGGGCGAGCGCTTCGGGCGCCCCTCGGAGCCCTCGCGTCGCGACGGTCGTCAGTGCCCCGGACGCGGCCGCGCACCAGCGCAGGAAGCTGCGGCGGGATGTGCCTGGAACGTTCAGGCCGAAACCAGACCATTTCGGAGCGCTCATGGCTCGGTCTCCTCAGGTGGACGTCTCGTCCGTGACCCTGCCCGCGCGACCGCCGCCGCACATGGACTGGTCGCCCCAATCGTTTCCCGGCGCCGCCCCGGGTGTCAATGGGCTTTCGCCGACGCGAGGCTCCAATGGCTGACGCGCGGTCAGCGGCAATGGTCGGCCGGCTCTCCGGCCCTCCGGGCGCGGCGATCTCGGGTCGCGCATGCGCTAGATTGGGACGTCCCGGAGCCCTCGGGCAGAGCGCGCATGGGTCACAAGACGATGGCCGGCCACGGGCTTTTCCTTGGCGCCGCGGCGTTCGGCGTGGCGTTGACGCTGATCACCGAAGGTCTGAGCCTCTGGCATCACCTCACGCCGGCATGGCTCGCCGCGAGCTGGGCCTTCGCGGTCGGGATCGGGGTATGGGCCTTCCGCGGACTCCGTCCCCGCGAGCCGGCCGCGCGTGCGGGGCCGATGCCTCGAGGGGCGACGTGGGCGGTCGGAGCGATCCTCGTGGTGACCGGAGTCATCGCGATGCTGGCGCCGCCGAACAACTGGGACTCGATGACGTATCACATGCCCCGGGTCGCACACTGGAGCCAGAACGGATCGGTCGCTCACTACCCGACGCACATCCTGCGTCAGCTCTGGTCGGGGCCCTGGGCCGAGTTCGCGATCATGCACCTGTATCTCCTGACTGGCGGCGACCGCCTGGCGAACCTCGTGCAGTGGCTGGTGTTCGCCGGCTGCGCAGTAGGCTCCGCCATCGTAGCCGGCGAGCTCGGCGGCGCCCGACGGGCGCGCGGGCTGGCGGCGGTGGCCTGCGCGACTCTTCCAATGGCCATCGCCCAGGCGAGCAGCACCCAGAACGACCTTGTCGCGAGCTTCTGGCTCCTCTCACTCGGCTACTGGGTGCTGCGGTTCCGCGCGGCGCCAGGGGTGGGCACGGCGACCCTGGTCGGGAGCAGCGTTGGGCTCGCAGCGCTGACGAAGCTTCCGGCGTCGTTTCTTGCGGTCCCGTGGCTCATCGCCTTCGTGGCAATCGCCCTCCCGCTCGGTCGCCGACGGGCCTTGCACTCCGTGCTGGCGGTGGTCCTGAGCGTCGTGACGCTGAACGCGGGGCACATCAGCCGGACATTGCCGTTGGTGGGTGACGCGTCGGCCGTGCCCACCCGTGTAGCGGGCAGTCCCGACCAGCTGCCGCCCATCTGGACCACGTACGTCAACAGGACGCTTGACCCTCGCGCGGTTGTGTCGAATGTCCTGCGCAACGCGACGCTTCATTTGGCTGGGCCCTCAGAGCGTGTGAACGGTTGGGTCGAGTACGCCATCGTCGGCATCCATCGGGTGATGGGCTTCGACCCGAACGACAGCCGGACCACCCTCGGCGGCCCATTCCCACGGTTCCAGGTCGGGCCCGTCATCCTCCACGAGGACTTCGTTGGCAACCCGCTCCAGTTCCTGGCGGCTCTCGTAGCCGTCGTGATCATCTGGCGTCGTCGCGAGGCGTTCCCCATACCGGTGCGCGGCTGGGCTTTTCTGAGCGTGGCGAGCGCGATCGCGTTCGCGGTCGCCCTGAAGTGGCAACCGTGGAACAGCCGGCTGCACCTTCCCCTGTTCGTTCTGGCGAGCCCTCTGATCGGCATTGCGTTCGAGGGCCGCCGCCGTCTCGCCGCAACGTGGGCCACAGTCTTCTGCCTGGTCGCCCTGCCGAGCCTCGGCGTGACGTGGCCCCGCGCTCTCGTCGGTCCTGGTAGCGTGCTCACGCTGCCGCGAGAGGCTCAGCGGTTCCGAAACCACCCCAAGCTCTACCCCGTCTACGGAGCTGCGGTGGATGTCGTGCGTGACATGCGATGCGGGCGAGTGGGCCTGGTCCTCGACTGGGACGGTTTTGAGTACCCGTTCTGGCCGCTGCTCCGGACGCGGATCGGCGAGGCGGTACGGCTGGAGCACGTGCTGGTGGAGAACGCTTCCGGGCGGCTCGCGCGGTCGTTCGAGGACCGCCCGTGCGCGGTGCTCGTCGTCGGGCGCGATCCTGACGGCCCGCTCGCCTGGCGCGGCTGGACTTTCGTCGAACGTTGGCGATGGACGCCCGTTCGCGTCTACGCCCCCGAGCGCTGACGCGCATCGCCGGCTGGCGCCGAGGGGCGGGGGGGCAGCAACCGGTAGAGCCGTACGGCGTTGTCGTGGAAGAGGCGGCGCCGGTCGGACAGGGGAAAGTCGCGGACGATCGCCTTGAAGCCTGCGTAGATCGTGTCGAAGCTCGCGACGAGGCGATCCACAGGGAAGTTCGACGCGAACATCGCGCGGCCGACGCCGAAGAGATCGATGGTTCGCAGGACCACCTCGCGGTTCGACTCTGCGGTCCAGGGCCGCCCGGGCACGCCGAGCCCGGAGATCTTGACGGCGACGTTCGGCTGGGCGGCGAGCGTTGCCATCGCCTCTCGCCAGCCGAGCAGGCCCTCCGGGCTGCGGTCGGCCGGCAGGCCCGTGTGGTTCAGGATGATGAGGGTGTCGGGGAACGCGCGGGCCAGCGCCGTCGCCTCACGCAGGTGCCACCAAGGGGTTTGGAGATCGAAGGAGAGACCGTGGCGCGCGAGTCGCGCGTATCCCACGCGCCAGCGTGGGTCGCCCATCGAGCCCGGGGCACCTGGGACGACCGCGTCGGGCGATGGCGCGGCCCGAGGCTTGTGACGGATGCCGCGCACGAACGGGCAAGCGGCCTGGCGGGCGAGGATCTCCTCGCCGTCGGCCCCGTCGAGCCGCGCCTGGGCGACCACGGCACTCGGGAGCCCCTCCTTGGCCGCCAGCTTCTCCACCCAACGCGTCTCGGCGACGGGGTCCGCCGGATCCCACTCGGTTTCCACGTAGACCGTGCCGACGACCCGATGGCCCCGTATGTCGGCCCGGTAGTCGGCAGGCAGGTAGTCGCGCCGGAGCGGCCGCGTGTCGCCGTAGCGGAAGGGCGGAGGCGGCTCGTCCCGGAGCCAGGGGTGCTTGCCGAGCGACAGATTCCAGAAGTGCTGGTGAGCGTCGACGATGGGCAGGTCGTCCGAGTCGATCAACACGGTCCAGGTGCCTCGCACGGTATGATGTATAAGTTACCGTGAAGTATCACATTATGACTCGATCGTACAGGCCGTAGGAGTCGTCGGTTCGGCTTGGAGCGGAATGCGACTCGATCAGGTGACCCGGAGGCCTTCGAGGCCCTCCCAGTCGAATTCCACCCCGTGACCCGGGCGGTCGGGGGCGATCGCCTCGCCGTCCCGGATCTCGAGGGGATGCGCGATGAACCGCTCGAGCCCGAAGCCGTGGACCTCGAGATACGAGGCGTTCGGCACCGCGGCCAGAAGGTGGACGTGGAGATCGTGAACGCCGTGGGAGGTGACCGGCAGGTTGTGCGCCTCGGCGACGTGCGCCACCTTGATCCAGGCCGTGACGCCGCCCACGTTCGAGACGTCGGGCTCGGGGAACGTCACGCCGCCGGCGTCGATCAGACGCTTGAACTCGTGGATCGTCCGGAGGTTCTCGCCCGCGGCGACGGGGAGCCTGCCCTCGCGTACGATTCGCACGTGCCCGGGAACGTCGTCCGGGATCGTCGGCTCCTCCAGCCAGAAGACGTCGTGGGCGCCGAGCGCGCGGGCGGCGCGAATCGCCTCGTCCGCCGTCCAGCGCATGTTGGCGTCGACCATCAGAGGGACATCGGGACCCAGATGCTCCCGCATCGCGCTGACGCGCTCGACGTCCTCGCGGAGGCGAGGGCGGCCCACCTTCATCTTGATCGCGCGGAAGCCTCGGCCGACCTTCTCGTCGGTCTGGCGAAGGAGCCGATCGAGCGGGAACTGGAGATCGATCCCGCCGGCATAAGCCTTCACTCGCGGATGGTGGCCGCCGAGGAGCCTCCAGAGCGGGAGTCCGCGGCGGCGCGCGCGGAGATCCCAGAGGGCGATGTCCACCGCCGAGATCGCGAAGGCGGCGAGGCCACCCCGTCCCACGTAGTGGCAGCCCCACCACGTCCGCTGCCAGAGCGCCTCGATCCGCTCGGCGTCCTGGCTGAGAAGGAGCGGCACGAGGTCACCGAGGAGCGCCCGGATGGCCGCGGCCCCGGCGCCGACCGTGTAGGTGTAGCCGAGACCCTCCCCGCCGTCGGCCGTGCGGACGCGCGCCGTCACCAAGTCGAAGTACGCGATCTCTCCGTGCGTCGAGTCGGAGAGCACGACCGGAAGCGGGACGCGGTAGTGACCCACCTCGACGGCCGCGATCGTCACGTGAGCTCCAGCCGCGCCGTTCGGCCAATCAGCGCGCGGTCAGACGACGGTAGATACCGGGCGAGCCGGGGGCGTGGGCCCAGAGGCGCTCGATCCGGCGCCGCCAGACTGACTGGGCGCGCGCGCGGTCCCAGGCCGGCTGCCGGCTCACCTCGGGGTGGGCGAACTCGTAGACGGTGAGGTAGCGGGGCCCGGTCCCGCGGTTCAGATAGCGGCGCGCCGAGTAGACCCCGTTCACCGTCATGTTGCCGATCAGGTACTCGGTGTTGTACCACTCGTTGAACTCGTCCTCATGCGCGGGCGGGATGTCGATCCGCCCGATCTGGAGCGCCGGCGGCAGCCCATGCACGGCCGCCCGCTCGTCGATCCCGGGCGGGAAGATCTGGCCGTAGACGCCGGCGGGACCGACGGAGCCCGGGCGCGACCCGCCGGGCTCGGCGGGGGCGCCGCCCGGGAAGATCGTGGCGCCGAGGCGCTCGAGCGCGCGAAGTGTTGCCGACATGAGGCCCCCGCTGGCGGCCACCACCGTCGCGTCGTCGCTCAGGAGCTCGTGGATCTCCAGGAAGGCCGGCGCGCCCGAGATGCCGGCATAGCGCCCGACGGCCAGCACCCCTACCGCGGGATCGGTGGGCGCGAGGGGCTCGCTCGCCGCCCAGGCCTCGAGGTCCGCGCGGCGAGCCGCCGGCACCTCGGCCCAGAGGATGGCGAGCGCCCGGCCCTTCCGGAGCCCTGTCGTCACGGGCGAGCTCCTCTCACGGTCACCGTTACGGGGCGACGGTCTCGGCAACGATCCGCAGCACCGTCTCGACGCCGCGGAGCATGAGCGGGAGGTCCATGCTCGGCTGATCGGTCCCGCTGGCAGCGACCATGGCGGGGAGGAGCGGGAGGTGGATGAACCCCGCCCGGGCGGTCAGCTCGCGCATCGCGATCTCGTGGAGCGTTCCGTAGAAGGTCTGGTTGCAGAGAAACGTCCCGGCGGTGTTCGACACGTAGGCGGGGATGCCCTCCGCCGCCAGAGCGGCAAGGATCTCGGGCAACGGGAGCGTGGCGAAGTACGCGGCGGGCCCCTCGGGGACGCAGGGCTCGCCCTCGGCCCGGTATCCGGCGTTGTCGGCGATGCGGTAGTCCATCACGTTGAGGGCGGCCCGCTCGAGAGCCAGTCGTGCCCGGCCCTCGGCCAGGCCCAGGTGGACGACGGCCACGGGCGCCATCTCCTCGAGGAGGACGGACACGTGGCGCGAGGCCTCGAGGTGATGGACCGGCAGGATCGCGCTCGCGACGGCGCAATTTCCGATCCGCCGGCCATCCAGGATCTTCGCCACCTCCTGCGATGGATTGACTGCGTGGATCCCGAACGGCTCGTACCCGGTGACCAGGATCACCGGCTCCGCGACGAGCCTCACGGACTCGGTCGGGACCGGCTCGGTCCGGGTGACCGGCTCCTCGGTCTCGGCGATGGCGCGCTCGATGGTCTCTCGGAGATCGGCGGGGGTGCGAGCCACGTCGAACACTATAGCCGACGTGGCATGGCGTACACTACACGGTCGAATGAACATTGGGTCGCGGACGAAGTTCGATCACATCGCCATCGGGATGGAGCGGATGGCCGACGCCACCGAGGTCCTCGTCGGCCGGCTGGGGGGCCTTCCGCATTCGGGCGGGCCCGGCGGCGGCTTTCGGTGGGCGGCGTGGAGCTTCGAGGGCGGGGGCTGCATCGAGGTGATCGAGCCGGCAGGTGTCGACGGCTTCCTCCACCGATTCCTCGCGGCGCGCGGACCGGGGCTCCATCATGTGACCTTCAAGGTGTCGAGTCTCGCCGATGCTGCCGCCCGCGCCGAGGCCCAGGGCTACCGGCTGGTCGGGCGCGACGAGACGGACTCCGACTGGCTGGTGGCGTACCTCCATCCCAAGGAGGCCCTTGGCGTCGTCGTCCAGCTGGGTCAATCCGGCGGCCGCTACGGCCGGCGACCCCGGGAGGTGCCGCCGGGCCCGGCGGCGCCGCCGCCCCAGGCTCGGGTCCTCGGACTCCGGACGCGGGCGCGGTCGGTGGTGCGGGCGCGTCTCCAGTGGGAGCGCGCGCTTGGCGGGACCCTGGCCCACTCGACGGAAGGCGAGCTGGTGTTTCGGTGGCCGGGGTCTCCGATGCGGATCGTGGCGGAGATCGCGCCGGACCTGGAGGAGGGGCCGCTGGCGATCGACCTCGGGCCCGGCCGGGACCTGGGACTGCCCGTGGGGCCCGTCGAGCCGGTTGGCACCGCCTTTCGGATCGACACGCGCACACCGGAGCTGTGAGCCGCGCACAAGGAGGCTCTTCGATGAGTGACAAGGTCGTTCGAAGCGACGAGGAGTGGCGCAAGCACCTGACGCCGGAGCAGTACCGGGTCCTGCGGAAACACGGAACGGAGCGGGCCTTCACCGGCGAGTACCATGACGCGAAGGACGAGGGTGTCTACAAGTGCGCGGGATGCGGCGCGCCCCTCTTCGCGTCGGGCACCAAGTTCGACTCGGGGACGGGGTGGCCGAGCTTCTGGGAGCCCGTGGACGGCGCCGCCGTGGAGACCCACACCGACCGCAGCTTCTTCATGACGCGGACGGAGGTGCTCTGCTCCCGGTGCGAGGGGCATTTGGGCCACGTCTTCGACGATGGGCCCCAGCCGACCGGGCTCCGCTACTGCATCAACTCGGCGGCGCTCCGGCTCGATCGCGGCTCGGAGCCGGACAAGGGGTGAGCTCCCGGGGCTCACAGGCTGAAGGCCGTCCAATGGGCCATCCGATTCCCCGGCTCGCGGCGCCAGCACGACGGGGCAGGTGATGGAGCATCGAAAGCTCGGCCACAGCACGCTGACGGTGTCGGCCCTGGGCCTCGGCTGCATGTCGATGTCCGGCACCTACGGGAAGGGCGACGATGCGCAGTCGATCGCCGTGATCCACCGCGCGCTCGATCTCGGAATTACCCTGCTCGACTCCGCCGACATGTACGGGTGGGGACACAACGAGGAGCTGGTCGGGCGCGCGCTCCGGGGCCGGCGGGCCGGCGTGGTCCTGGCCACCAAGTTCGGCCAGGTGCGGAGCCCCGACGGCGCCAACCTAGTTGACGGTCGGCCGGACTACGTCCTCCGGGCCTGCGACGCGAGCCTCCGGCGCCTCGGCGTCGACGAGATCGACCTCTACTACCAGCACCGCGTCGACCCCAAGGTGCCGATCGAGGAGACGGTGGGTGCCATGGCCCGGCTGGTCGAGCGGGGGAAGGTGCGGTGCCTCGGTCTGTCCGAGGCCGCCCCGGCCACGATCCGGCGGGCGCACGCCATCCATCCGATCAGTGCGGTTCAGCTCGAGTACTCGCTCCTCTACCGGCAACCGGCGGAGGAGGCGCTGGCGGCCTGCCGCGAACTCGGGATCACGTTCGTGGCGTACTCGCCGCTGGGGCGGGGATTCCTCTCGGGCCGCATCCAGACCGCGGCCGAGATTCCCGAGGACGACCGGAAGCGCCAGCACCCCCGCTTCCAGGGCGAGAACTTCGACCACAACCGCCGGCTCGTCGGCCGGATCGAGGCGATCGCGCGGGAGAAGGGTGTGGCGCCGTCCCAGCTCGTCCTGGCGTGGCTCCTCGTCCAGGGGAACGACATCGTCCCGATCCCCGGCACCAAGCGGATCGCGTATCTCGAGGAGAACCTGGGCGCGCTGGGCGTCCGGCTGTCTGCCGACGACCGCGGGCGGCTCGACGAGGCCATGCCCTCGGGCGCGGCGAAGGGTGGTCGCTACCCCGACGCGCAGCTCCGCGGCGTCTACCTCTGAAACGAGAGCGCGAAGCCGGTGGACCTGCCCATCCAGCAAGCGACACGGTTCGAGTTGGTGATCAACCAAGACCGCGAAGGCCCTCGGACTGGGATTCCGTCGTCCGTGCTGGCCCGGGCGGATCAGCTGATCGGGGAGTGAGCGTGCCATGATCGAGCGCGGTGCTCTGCCCTCGCCGTTCACCGGAGCGGCACTCCTCGTGATCGAGATGCAGGTCGGCCTCTTCGGGGCGGACACGCCCCGGCACGATGCGGAGGGCGTCGTCGAGCGGATCAATGCCCTCGCGAGGGCGGTCCGCCGGGAAGGGGGGATCGTCATCTTCATCCAGCACGACGGACCTCCGGGTGACGTGTTCGAGCCCGGGCGTGAGGGGTGGAAGATCCTCCCGTCGCTGCGGCGAGAGGAAGGCGACCTCGTGGTGCCCAAGCGCGCCTGCGATGCGTTCTACGAGACGGACCTGGCCGAAGTGCTCGACAAGCACCGCGTGACGCGGCTGCTCGTCACGGGCTGCGCGACGGACTTCTGCGTGGACACGACGGTGCGGGCGGCGGCCAGCCGGGACTACGAGATCGTCGTGGTGGAGGACGGGCACACGACCGCGGACCGGCCGCACGTGGACTCGCTGTCCGTCATCCGGCACCACAACTGGGTGTGGCAGAATCTGATCCACCCGCGAAGGCCGATAGAAGTGATGCCGGCCACTCGCGTCATCGCACAGATGGAAGGGCCGCCCCAGGCTGCCGTCTAGGGATTGACCGATGGCACTCGCCCCGGTCGGCAAGTGGGAGAACGCCGACTCCTGGACGGCCCGCCGTTCATCAACATCACCGATCCCTCACGGGGATATTGACGCGTGCGAGGTCTCGCCCGGCATCGCCCCGTCGCGGCGAAACGGGCCATACACGCGGCGGGCGGAAGAGCTGCTGCGCCAGTCGGCGCTCACAGCCAGCCGGTC
The DNA here is from genome assembly GCA_963805625.1 of uncultured Candidatus Rokubacteria bacterium. GTDB lineage: Bacteria > Methylomirabilota > Methylomirabilia > Rokubacteriales > DASRDR01 > DASRDR01. Next base: position 95,542 of record CAWDVE010000013.1, on the reverse strand, counting down.
TTGCGGAAGCGGAAGAAGAGGTAGACGTCGATGACCGCCATGATCAGGAGCGCCACCGGGTACCCCATGCTCCAACGCAGCTCGGGCATGTTCTCGAAGTTCATGCCGTAGAGGCCGGCGATCATCGTCGGGACGGCGATCAGCGCCGCGTAGGCGGCCAGCCGCTTCGTCGTCTCGTTCTCCTGCATGGTGCTGAGGGACAGGTGCACCGACATGGCCATTGTGACCATCTCGCGGATCGCGTCGATCGACTGGTTGAGCCGCGTCAGGTGGTCGTACACGTCCCGGAAGTACTCGCCCATGCCCGTGCACACCTGCGGCACGCGACCGCCGTGGAGCTTGCTGGTCCCCTCGAGGAGTGGCCCCACCGCGTGCTTCAGCGTGACGAGCTTCTGCTTGATGCCGTAGAGCGCCTCGACCTGGGTACGCGCGGCGCCGCCGGCGAAGATCCGCTCCTCGATCTGCTCGAGCTCGACCTCGAGGGCGTCGATCACCGGGAAATAGCGGTCCACGACCGCGTCCATGAGGGCATAGAGGACGTACCCGGAGCCATGGCGGAGGAGCTCGGGCTCCCGCTCACATCGCGCGCGAACCTCGGCGAACCCGCGCTCGCTGCGGTGACGGACGGTGAGGACGTAGTTCCGACCGACGAAAACGGCCACCTCGCCCACGCGGAGGTCGTCGCCGTCCGGCTCGATCGTCTGGATCACCGTGAAGAGCGAGGTCCCATACTCCTCGACCTTCGGCCGCTGGTGCCCGTGGCGGGCATCCTCCACGGCGAGGGGGTGGAGGTCGAACTCCTCCTGCATCTCCGCCAGCTCGCTGTCGGTCGCGTCGCGGAGCGCCACCCAGACGAAGCAATCGGGCCGGCTCACGTAGTCGTGGATCTCGTGCGGGGTGATCTCTGCGAGCCGCTTGCCGTCCTGGTAGGCGACGCAGGTGATGAGCATGGCCGTCGTCCGACCCCATCTTAGCAGCGTTGCCGGAGGCGGCCGCGCTACGTTTCGGCCAGCCAGGCGACGACCGAGTGGCGCTCACCACGGCTCCCGGGCGTGACCTCGTGGAGGACGTCCGAACGGAAGGCGACCAGGAGGCCGGTCTCGGCGCGCAGGGGGTAGCCGATGGCCCGGGGCCGGGGATCGTCGAGCGACCCATAGAACGTCAGCGCCCCGCGGTCGAACGTCTCCGGGAGCGTCGGCTCGCCGGTGCCGTTCAGAAAGACGACGATGGAGATGCGCCGGCGTCTCGTGAGGTCATCCTCGGGCTCGACCGGCCGGTCCCAGTGTGGCCGGAAGTAGTCGCCGGGACGGCCAACGGTTCGATCTCGGCGAGTCAGGCCGCGGTCCAGCCCCCGTCGACGACGAGCGTTTGGCCGGTGACGTAGGCGGCAGCCTCGCTCGCGAGGTAGACCGCCGCGGCGGCGACCTCCGCGAGGGTACCCCGCCGGCCCGCTGGCGTGACGGCGCGGATGGCGGCCTCGCTCGCGCCCACGCCGCCCGTCATGGGCGGCGCGTCGGCACCCAGGATCCGGGCGGAGTTGGCCCGGAGGCGGGTCTGGATCGCCCCCGGGCAGATCGCGTTGACCGTGATGCCGCGGCCGGCGTACGTGATGGCGAGCTGACGGGTGAGGCCGACGACGCCGTGCTTGGCCGCCGTGTAAGCCGGCCCGCCACCCGATCCCACCAGCCCGGCGACCGAGGCGACATTCACGATCCGGCCCCGTCCGGCGGGCAGGATCTCGGCCAGGGCGCGCTTGCACCCCCAGAACGTGCCGGTGAGGTCGATCGCGACGACTCGCTCCCAGAGCGCGGGGGACATCTGGTCGGCCGGCGTGTAGCCGTCGAGGACCCCGGCCGCGTTCACCATGATCCCGAGCGGGCCGAGCATCCGCACCGCTTCTGCCACGGCGCGGTCAACATCGGCCCAGTGGCTGACGTCGGCCTCGAGGAACATCGCGCGGCCGCCGCCGGCCCGGATGCCCGCCGCGGTCTCGCGGCCCCCGTCGGCGAGGAGGTCGACCAGCGCGACTGGCGCGCCCCCAGTGGCTAGCGCCTCGGCGATCGCACGGCCGATGCCCGACCCGCCACCCGTCACGATTGCCGCTCCGGGGACGAGAGCGCTCACGGCGCCTCGAGGCTCCGAGCCGGGGCGAGCGCCGCCATGATCTCGAGCGTCCGCTCCACGGGCCAGGCGTGGAGCAGGACGTTCGCTTCCAGGAAGAGCTCGGTCAGCCCGAGCTCGGCGTAGCGCCTGATGTCGTCGCGGATCTCGTCGAGCGAGCCGAAGAGGGGCCGGCGATTCGGGCCCTGCGAGGCGTCTGAGGGATGGAACGTCCCGCGACAGACCACCTGGAGCCGCGCGGGATCGCGCCCGGCCTGCTCCGCGGCCGTCCGCAGCTCCTTCACGAGCGGGGCCACGCGGTCGAGTGGCATGTTCCCGCCGTTGAAGCCGTCGCCGAAGGCCACCGCGCGCCGGACGGCGGCCGCCCCGTAGCCCCCGATGGTGATCGGCGGGTGGGGGACCTGGAGCGGCCGCGGCCGGACGTGGGCGCGCGGCACCCGGTAGAACTCGCCCCGGAACTCGACCGGATCCTCGGTCCAGATCGCCTTGAGACAAGCGAGGAACTCGTCGGCGCGCCGCCCGCGCTTGTCGTAGGGCACTCCGACCGCGTCGTACTCGTCCCGCGACCAGCCGACGCCGAGCCCGACGTCGAGGCGGCCACCCGAGACCTGGTCCAGCGTGGCGAGCTGCTTCGCGAGCACGACCGGCGTGTAGTAGGGCATGACGAGCACGCTCGTGCCTAGGCGGATGCGCGACGTCACGCCCGCCACGAACGCGAGCGAGACCACCGGATCGGCCACGGACTCGAAGCAGTCCGGCCACGGGCGCCCGGGCATCGGCGGGTAGTCGTTCTGCGGCGCGACCGGGAAGAGGAGGCGCTGCAGCACCCAGAGCGAGTGGTACCCGAGGCGCTCGGCTTCCTGCGCGACGCGCACCTGGTTGGCGGGCGTGGCCCACGCGCCGGCCACGGGGAGAGAGAAGCCGAGCTTCATCGAGGACGCCACGCGGCGCATGATACGCGATCGGCCGCGGCGTCGGAAAGGCCGCGCGAGGGTATGATGTCCCACGGGCTGAAGATCCATTGGACTCGCCACTGAACACTCCCACCTGAATTGCTAGGAGAGGCGCATGGGCAGGCTCGAAGGCAAGGTCGCGATCGTCACGGGCGCGACGAGCGGCATGGGGAAGCGCACGGCGGAGCTGTTCGTCGAGGAGGGCGCGACCGTGATCCTCGCGGGCCGCCGGGAGGCGGAGGGCGAGGCGGCCGCCCGCGCGCTCGGCCCCCACGCGCGGTTCGTCCGGACCGACGTTGCGCGCGAGGACGACGTCCGGCGGCTGGTCGGCGCCGCGGTCGATCGTCACGGGCGGCTCGACTGCCTCTTCAACAACGCCGGCGGCCCCGGCCCGCGCGACGGCGTCGAGACCATCTCCCTGGACGCGGCCGAGCGGTCGATGGCGGTGAACTTTGGCGGCGTGCTCCTCGGCATGAAGCACGCGGCCCCGATCATGATGCGCCAGCGCTCCGGCAGCATCATCAACAACGCCAGCGTGGCCGCCAGCCGCGCGGGCTACTCGTCATCCATGATCTACAGCGCGGCCAAGGCTGCCGTCGTGCAGCTCTCCCGGTGCGTGGCGATGGAGCTCGGAGAGCACAACGTGCGCGTGAACTGTATCTCCCCCGGCGCGATCGTCACCGGCATCCTGCTGAAGGCGCTCGGGCTTCCGCCCGAGCGCGCCGATGACGTCGCCTCGGCGCTCACGGAGCGGTTCGCGACCCAGCAGCCCATCCCGCGGGCGGGCTCGGTCGACGACATCGCCTACATGGCCGTCTTTCTCGCGAGCGACGAGTCGTCGTTCGTGACGGGCCAGGACATCGTCGTCGACGGCGGCTTGATCAGCGGCCGGCTGTGGACGCCTCAGCAAGAGGGGCTCCGCCAGCTGAAGCAGGCATTTGGCCTGCCGGCGGAGGGCTGACATGGCCGCCGCGCCAGCGTCCCTGCTTCCGGGCCCCGATCCGAGCTATCGATTCCTGCCAGGCGGCGAGCCTTACTCGTCCGGTGTGGTCGCCACGCCGGGCTGGGAAGTGATTCACGCGACACTCCAGGCGCCAGTGCCGTGGCGCGATGGCTTCGCGGCGATCGAGCGGCATCTCCGAGGGCTCGGCCGGCCCCGGAGCGCGCTCTGCGCGATCGAGCTGCGCGTCCCGACCCCGTTGACCTTCTCCGGCTTCGCCGAGTTCAACCGGGGCTACCGCGCGCTGCTCGGGGAGTGGGGGCTCCTCGTGGATGGGCGGAACCCCGTGGCGCGGACCAACGTGGCGCCCGTGGTGGGGCCGCCGTCGGAGCCTGTGCTCTATGCGTTCTCGCATACCGTTGCGGTCGAGGTGCCCGGGCGGCCGACGTTCGTCGCGGCGGGGTCGGGGGAGCTCCGGCCTGGTCCGGCCTCTCGGGCGAGCGTCGTCCGCCCCGACGAGACGTCGCCCGATGCGCTGAGGGAGAAGGCCGCGTACGTGATGGGCGTCATGCAGGCGCGGCTCCGCGGGCTCGGCGCCATGTGGGCGGACGTGACGGCGGTCGGTGTCTATACCGTGCATCCGCTGGAGAGCTTCCTCGCGACCGAGGTGCTCGCGGCGATGGGTCCGGCGGCGGTCCACGGCGTCCACTGGTACCTGTCCCACCCGCCGATCGCGGGCCTGGCCTACGAGATGGACCTCCGCGGTGTCCGACGCGAGGTGCGTCTTCAGGTTCCGGGCGCGGCATGAGCGTGACGAGAATTCCGGGTCGACACCGACAGATTGGCTTGCGGCACCACGGCGGCGGTCACGGCGTACCAGGAGGCTTCGGCGCGCACGGGAATCCGCGAGACTTCCAGCTCATGCTGGGCCGGCTCGAGGATCCGGGTCGCCTGCGGTGGCAGCGTCCCGCGCGGCTCGTGCAGGCGCTCGGTCTCCGCTCCGGCCAGACGGTCGCCGAGATCGGCGCGGGCTCCGGGTACTTCGTCCGACGGCTCGCGCGAATCGTGGGACCGCGGGGGCGCGTCTATGCTGTCGACGTGGAGCCGCGGATGCTGCCGATCCTGATCGAGCGGCTTCGCCGTGGAGGGATCAAGAACGTCACGCCCGTCCTCGGCCGTGACGACGACCCGCTCTTGCCCGCGCGCTCGTGCGACCTGGTCCTGGTCGTGAACACGTACCACCACTTCCGGGGCGGGTCGCGCTACCTCCGGCGGCTGCATCGGCTGCTCCGGCCGGGAGGCCGGCTCGTGAACGTCGACTTCCACCGCCGGGAGACGCCGGTCGGCCCGCCGGTCGAGCGCCGCGTCGCTCGCGAGATCTTCCTCCGGGACGCCGACCGAGCGGGCTTCCGCCTCGTCCACGAGGTGACGTTCCTGCCCTATCAGTACTGCCTGATCCTGGCTCCTCTTGCCCGCTTCACCGCGTCCTGATATCAAGAGGCGGCCAATGGTTGCTCGCGTGGAACAGAGATCAGACGATCGAGGGCCGGCCGTGCACACCCCCCCGCATCCCATGCTGTCGGAGTACTACGACGCGAACGAGTCGCGGCAGGGGTTCCTGAACGACCTGTTCAACCGCACGGCCTACCGGTACCGGGCAATCGACAAGGTCGTCGGGTTCGGCTCGGGTCTCTGGTATCGCCGGACGGCTCTTCGCGGCGCGGGTCTCGGACCGGGCATGCGGGTGCTGGACGTCGCGTGCGGCCCCGGATTGACCACCCAGTGTGCGCTTGGCCTGGTGGGCTCGACCGGCTACGTCGTCGGGCTCGATCCCAGCTCCGGCATGCTCCACGAGGCCCGGAAGGGGCCGTGCCGCAACCTGATCCAGGGAGTGGGGGAGCAGCTGCCGTTCCCGGACGCCACCTTTGATTTCCTGAGCATGGGATACGCCCTCCGCCACGTGTCCGACCTGCGCGTGGCCTTCCGCGAGTACCGCCGGGTCCTCAAGCCTGGCGGCATCGTCCTCCTGCTGGAGATCTCCCGCCCGCGCTCGATCGCCCTCCGGGCGGCGTCACGCTTCTACATCAAGACCGTCATGGGCGTGGTCTTCGCCACGGCGACGGGCAACCAGGACATGCGTACCCTGATGGCCTACTGGTGGGACACGACCGAGCACTGCGTCGCACCGGAAGCCATCCTGTCGGCCCTCGGTGACGTGGGCTTCGCCGAGTGTGGCCTGCGGGAGCAGTTCAGCGGCCTGCTCCGAGACTATCGCGCGGTCAAGGCCTGACCGGATCGGTACCCGCCCCCCGCGCCGGGAGCGATGACGGGCCGGCCGCCACCGCGCCGCCCGGCGATCCCGACACGAGGAGACCCACCGTGAGCGTGAACGTCACCACGACCGACCCCAGCCCCGATCTCCTCGTGGGAGAGGGCAACCGGCCGGGATGGAATCAGCCGGACCGGCGCCGTCGAACCTTCCACAACATGCACATGGTGTTCCGCTACAGCGTCGGCATCCGAGCGCCCGAGGTGCTGCGACTCGGGAAGGTCGTCGATCGCAGGATCGGGCGCCTCCGCTCGGGACCGCCCGTTCTGGGCGCGTCTGGGCGCGTCGCCTTGACACGTCCGTCTGCGGGACGCTAGTCTCGCGGTGGGCGCTCGCCGGTGGGCGCGCTCGATTTCGAACGGCTCCAGGGGGGATGCACATGCGAGGACGCAGATTCGCGGGTGGTCTAACGATGATGCTCGCCGTGGTGCTCGGGATCCCGGCGGGTGCTCTCGCCCAGCCGCGAGGTCAGCTTGTGGCTGCGCTCGATTCCGATCGGGAGACGCTCGATCCGCATCAGGCTACAGGAACCATTGACTACATGGTGCTCATGCACATCTTCGACCACTTGATCGCGCGGAATCCCGAGACCATGAAACTCGTGGGCGGTCTCGCGGAATCCTGGCGAACGGTCGACGACCTGACCTGGGAGTTCAAGATTCGCAAGGGCGTCAAGTTCCAGAACGGCGAGCCCGTGAACGCGCAGGCGGTGAAGTTCAGCATCGACCGCGTGCTCGACCCCGCCCAGAAGTCATACCTCCGGGACCGCTTCAAGGGGATCACGTCGGTCCAGGTCGTGGATGACCTGACCGTCCGTCTCAAGACTGAGAAGCCTAATCCGGTTCTTCTCGAGCGGCTGACGAACCTCGCGATCCTTCCGCCCGCCTACGTCAAGGAGAAGGGCGACGCCTTCATCGCGAAGAACCCGGTCGGGAGCGGACCGTATCGCTTCGTCGAGTGGGCCCGCGGGCAGCGTCTCGTCGTGGAGGCAAGCCCGAGCTACTGGGGTCAGCAGCCTGCGGTAAAGACTCTCGTCTTCAGGCCCATCCCTGAGGTTGCGACCGCCATCGCCGAGATGATGGCGGGCAGCGTGGACTTCATCCGTCTGGTGCCGCCCGATCAGATCCCCGCGATCGAGGGCTCGGGGAAGGCGTACATCACGACGGCCCCGATCATCCGCGTGATCTTCCTCAACTTCGATGTGGCAGGTCGCGCCGGCGCTGGCCCGACCCAGAACATCAAGGTCCGCGAGGCGATCTCTCACGCCATCGACGTGGACGGCATCATCACCCACGTCTTGGGTGGCCGCGGACTCAAGCTGGGGACGGTGGTCAACCCGATGAAGTTTGGCTACGACGCCTCGATCAAGCCGGTGACCTACGATCCCGCGCGGTCGAAGCAGCTGCTGGCCGAGGCCGGCCTGGCGGCCGGCGTCAAGCTCGAGTTCATGACGTACAGCGGCAGCATCATTGCGTCCCGGCAGGTCGGCGATGCCGTGTCCGGGTACTTGAACAAGGTCGGCATCCAGACGAACCATCAGCACATCGAGGACATCGGACTGTCGTCGAACCTCGAACGCACTGGCAAGCTGAAGGACATCTACCTCGCGAGCTGGGGGAGCTGGTCGGTCTTCGACGCCGACATGATCCTGTACCCGCGCTTCCACTCGTCGGAGGCGTTCGCGTACGTGCGGGATCCCAAGCTCGACGAGTGGCTTGACATCGGGCGGAACACGGTCAATCCGGGGAAGCGGATGGAAGCGTACCGGCAAGTCCAGCGGTATGTGGCCGACAACTACCTTGTCTTCCCCATGTATGCGCAGACGTCGGTCATGGCGGTGTCGAACAAGCTCAACTACAAGGCCGCGTCGGACGAGACCATCGCGTTCTGGCGGGCCACCTGGAAGAACTGACCGCCCGAGGTCCATCGGTCTCGGCGCCGGCCGTCGAATAATCGGCGGCCGGCGCCCATCCCGCCGTGCGCACCTACGTCGTCGAGCGGCTCGTCGACACCGGTCTCACCTGCGTCGCGATCTCGTTTGTCGTGTTCGTGTTCTTGCACCTCGCGGGGGATCCCGCCAAGGTGCTCCTGCCGCCGGAGGCCTCCAAGGAGGCGGTAGCGGATCTCCGGCGGAGCCTCGGTCTCGACGACCCGTTCCTCGTGCAGTACGGGCGGTTCCTCGGCAACGCCCTTCGCGGGGAGTTTGGCGATTCGTTCATCATCCGGGACAAGGCCCTCTCGATCCTGCTGGAGCGGGCGCCGGCCACGATCGAGCTCGCGCTGGCCGGCCTCCTTGTCGGTGTGGCGCTCGCGGTGCCGCTCGGCATCCTGGCAGCCTATCGTCCCCGGAGCTGGGTCGATCACGTGGCGTCGATCGTCTCGGTCGTGGGCCAGGCCATACCGACGTTCTGGCTCGGCATCCTCCTGATTCTCGTGTTCGCCGTCTGGTCCCGGCTGGTGCCGGTCTCGGGGCGCTCGGGCTTCCGCAGCCTCATCCTGCCGGCGGTGTGCCTCGGGTTGTACCTCGCGCCAATCATGATGCGACTCGTGCGGTCGGGCATGCTCACCGTGCTGGCGCAGGATTATGTCCGGACCGCGCGCGCCAAAGGGGTAGCCGAGACGCTGATCCTGTGGAAACACGCCTTCAAGAACGTCAGCATCCCCCTGGTGACGATGGTGGGACTCCAGTTCGGCCGACTCCTGGCTGGGACAGTCGTTATTGAGATCGTTTTCGCGTGGCCCGGCATCGGTTTCTTGACGGTGAAGGCGGTGCGAACGCTCGACTACCCGGTCGTGCAGGCAGCGGTCGTCGTCGTCGGCGCTGCCATCGCTCTCGTCAACCTCGTGACCGACGTAGTCGTCGGCTATCTCGATCCCCGCATCCGGTATGGATGAGGCGCGGCCCCGGCGTCGCGGCCGTCTTCGTGCCTACTGGACGGGGTGGGCAGGGGCGCTGCTGGTGAGTCTGATGGCGCTGTGCGCTCTCTTCTCTCCGCAGCTCTCGCCGCACGACCCGTTCAGCCAGGACGTGGCGGCGCGGCTCCGGCCGCCGATGTGGGCGCGTGCTGGCAGCGCGGAGCATCCCCTCGGGACGGACCACGTGGGACGGGACTACTTGAGCCGGATCATCTATGGCGCCCGCGTGTCCCTGGCGGTCGGCCTGCTGGCGGTGCTTTGCTCGGGCGGGATCGGCGTAGCCGCCGGGCTCGTGATGGGTTTCTATGGTGGTGCCGCGGACCGCGTGCTGACCTTCCTCGCGAACGTGACGCTCACGTTTCCGTTCATGCTGCTGGCCATCGTGGTGATCGCGCTCATGGGCGCAGGGTTCGTCAACATGGTCCTCGTCCTGGGCGTGACCAGCTGGCCGATCTACGCGCGCGTCATCCGGAACGAGGTGTTGAGCCTCCGGGAGCGCGACTTCGTCCAGGCCGAGGTCGGCCTGGGCAGCTCGAGCCTCCGAATCCTCCTGAGCCACATCCTGCCGAATCTGTCAAACCTCCTGATCGTGCTAGCGAGCGTCGAGGTGGCGCGGATGATCATCGTCGAGTCGTTTCTCTCGTACCTCGGGCTCGGGGTGCCGCCCCCCACGCCCTCGTGGGGGGGCATGCTCAGCGAGGGGCAGCTCTACGTGTTCACGTCGGCCTGGCTGGCAATGTTTCCAGGGTTGGCGATCTTCGCCACGGTACTCGGTGTCAATTTAGTCGGCGATGCCCTCCGGGACCTCCTCGACCCTCACATGAAGACGGTGACGATCGGCTGATCGGTCCACCCTGAAAGGATCCGCATGTCCGACCTCGTGCTCAGCCACGCGCTCGTGCTCGATCCCGTCGCCGGCCGGCTCCTGCCGGACCGGCACGTCGTCGTGGAGGGTGGTCGCATCGCCGACGTCGCCGAGCGCCCGCCCCGATCCCCGAAGGGCCGCGTGATCGACGTGCGGGGCCGCGTGGTGATGCCCGGTCTCTGCGACGGCCACGTCCACGCGACTGCGGTGATACCCGATTTCGCACTTCTCCGCCGATGGTCATCGACATACGTCGCCTCCCGCGCGGGTCACGTTCTGCGGGAGATGCTCCTGCGGGGATTCACCACTGTGCGGGACGTTGGCGGCGCCGACTGGGGCCTCGCGCGCGCGATTGAGGAAGGCCACCTGGTCGGGCCGCGCCTGCTCTTCGCCGGCCACGCGATCTCGCAGACCGGCGGGCACGGGGACATGCGCGGGCCGGGAGAGGACACGGAGGAGGGAACGTGCATGCACGGCCTCGGCCGGGTGGCCGACGGCGTGCCGGCCGTGCTCGAGGCGTGCCGCGACGAGATCCGGAAGGGGGCGACCCACCTGAAGCTCATGGTCTCGGGTGGCGTCGCGTCACCGACGGACCGCATCACCAACACGCAGTTCTCACGCGACGAGATCCGGGCCGCCGTCGAGGAGGCGGAGGCCGCCGGCATCTACGTCACCGCGCATGCATACACGTCGCGGGCCGTCGCGCGAGCGATCGAATGCGGCGTGCGGGGGATCGAGCACGGAAACCTGTTGGATGAGGCGACGCTCCGGCTCATGGCCGAGCGCGGGGCGTTCCTGATTCCCACGCTGTCGGTCGTTCATGCGGTCATCCGCGAGGGCGTGGAGGCGGGCTTTCCGGCGGAGCTCAGGGAGAAGATGTTTGCCATCTTCGAGACCGGCACGCGCGTTGTGGAGATGGCCCACCGGGCGGGTGTCGCGCTCGTCTATGGGACCGATCTTCTCGGCCCGATGCACCGGTTCCAGCTGGACGAGTTCGCGATCCGCGGGGAGGTGCTACAGCCGGTCGACGTGATCCGGTCGGCGACGTCGACGGCGGCCCGGCTTTTCCAGCGCGAGGGAGAGCTGGGAGTGGTTGCCCCCGGGGCGCGGGCGGACCTTCTCGTGGTGGAGGGCAACCCGCTCGAGGATCTGGGGATCATGCGGGAGCCTGAACGGAACCTGAAGCTGATCGTGAAGGACGGCGTGGTCTACAAGGACACGCTCGGCTAGCCTGTCCAGGCGGACAGGCTTCTCTGGTCGCAGCTCCCGGCTACAGCCCCGGCCGCTGCTCCATCGGGGGCGGGTCGTAGGCGCGGATCGGGGGCAGGGGGCCGGTCCACCGCTCGACCTGGACGAGCGCGTGTTGGCCGGAGCAGCCCTGTGCCAGCTTCGAGGTGCCGCGGTCGAACGTGAGCACGTTCGGATTCCCGTGGACGCACATCGCATCGGGATCCGCGGGATCGAGCGGGTCGTACCAAGCCCCCGTCGAGAGCTGGACCACGCGGGGGCGCACGGCGTCGGTGACCACGGCGCCAGCGAGGCAGCTTCCCCGGTCGTTGAACACCCGCACCACGTCGCCGCTCTGGATGCCGCGGTGCGCCGCGTCGACCGGGTGCATGCGGATCGGCTCGCGGCCCTGCACCTTCGAGGCCTGGCTGTACGCGCCGACGTCGAGCTGGCTGTGGAGCCGCGTCGTGGGATTGTTCGCCACGAGGTGGAGCGGGTAGCGGTCGGCGAGGGGCGCCCCGAGCCATTCCGTGGGCTCGAGCCAGGACGGGTGTCCGGGGCAGTCCTTGTACCCGAAGCCGTCGATCGTCGCCGAGAAGATCTCGATGCGGCCGCTCGGGGTGGCGAGTCGCGCGCGCTCCGGGTCCGCTCGGTAGTCTCTCAGCAGGACCAGGTCGGTGTCGGCGTCGGCCACCTCCAGCGAACCAGTGGCCCAGAACTCGTCGAACCCGGGCAGCGCCGGCCCGCCCCGGTGTGCGACCTTCTCGCGCCAGCCCTCGTAGAGGTGCCGGAGCCACGTCATCTCGTCCCGCCCCTCCGTGAAGCGCGCCCCGACCCCGAGCGCTTCGGCGAGGTCAGTGAAGATCGCGTACTCGTTTCGCGCCTCCGCGTACGGCTCGATCACCCGACGCATCGCGATCAGGCAGGGGTCGTTCGGCGAGCCGCCGATGTCGTTTCGCTCGAGGGTCACGGTTGCCGGCAGGACGACATCCGCGTGACGAGCCATCGGCGTCCAGAACGGGTCGTGGACCACGATCGTGTCCAACGTGGCCAGTGCGCGCCGGAGCCGGGCGAGGTCCTGGTGATGGTGGAAGGGATTCCCTCCGCACCAGTAGACGAGGCGGATGTGGGGATAGACCGGGCGTTGGCCGTCGAAGTCGAAGGGCTCACCCGGGTGGAGCAGCATGTCCGCCACCCGGGCGAACGGGATGACGGCGCGGACCGGATTGGCCAGTTGCGGCAAGGCGGGGGGGTGGCTGCGGAGCGGCGCCCGGCCGACGTACCCCAGCGAGCCGTAGCCCTGGCCGAATCCCCCGCCGGGCAGGCCGATCTGGCCGAGCATGGCCGCGAGCGTCACCACCATCCACGGGGCCTGCTCACCGTGCTCGACGCGCTGGAGGGAATAGTTCGCGTTGATCAGCGTCCGCTTCGCCGCCATGCGCCGCGCCAGCGCGCGGATCGTCCCGGCCGGGATTCCGGAGAGCCGCTCGGCCCACTGGGGGGTCTTGGGAGTGCCGTCCTCCGTCCCGCGGAGGTAGCCCTCGAAGCGGTCGAAGCCCGCGCAGTACCGCGCGAGGAAGTCGCGATCGCACCGCGCCTCGTCGACCAGGACGTGCGCGAGGCCGAGCATCACGGCGACGTCGCTGCCCGGCACGACCGGGAGCCACTCGGCCCCGACGAACTCCGGCAGGTCGTCGCGAACCGGGCTCACCAGCACGAACTCCACCCCACCGGCCTTCGCGGCGCGCAAGTGGTCCCGTGTCGGGTGGCGGCTCGCCCCCCCTGGACTTACCATCGTGTTCTTGAGCGGGATGCCGCCGAAGCAGACGAAGAGTTCGGTGTGGCGCTCGATCACCGACCAGGCGGTCGCCCGGTCCAGGTACCCGCGCATGTCGCCGACCACGTGAGGCATGATCACGGTGAGCGCCCCGGCGCTGTACGTGTGCTCGCCCCGGACGTAGCCCCCGAGGCAGTTGAGGAAGCGATGGAGCTGGCTCTGCGCGTGGTGGAACCGGCCCGCGCTGGCCCAGCCGTAAGAGCCCCCGTAGACGGCCTCGCCCCCGTGGGCGCCGTAGACGCGGCGGAGCTCGCGGGCCAGGAGGTCGACGGCCGTCGGCCAGCTCACCGGCACGAACGGCTCGGCCCCCCGCCGCCTGTCGGGTCCCGGGCCGCGGTCGAGCCAGCCGGCCCGGATCATGGGCTGGGCGATCCGGGCCCGATGCCGGAGGCTCCCCGGGATGTTGCCCAGCAGGGGAGACGGATCCGGGTCGTTCCGGTAGGGGTGGACGGCGACGACGGCGCCGCCCTCGACTTCCGCCTCGAAGGCGCCCCAGTGGGATGTGTGGAGGTGCCGCTTGCTCGCCATGTGACGCTTCCCCCTGCGACGGTGCTGGGAGTCGGCGGAGATCCGTCCGCCCAGCAGCGCCCGTCGATTCGATGGTGGCACACGCGTCAGCTTCGCGACAAGCGCCTCGAGGCGTCGGGGAAGGCCCGTGCCCTCTTGCGAGGCTGACCCGAGTTCGTCTATGGTCGCGGTCGCCGACGCGCGTGACGCGCGGCCCGGCACCCCACCAATCTGGAGGACGCACGCTGATGAGAGACGGACGTCGGCTGATCGCGAACATCGGCTCGTTGCTGGACGGCTCGGCGGCCGAGCGTGAGCGGCTCGCCGCCGCCGGCGCAGCGGTCGTGGAAGGTCGCGGCGGCACCGAGGACGATCTCATCGCCTCGTGCGCCGAGGCCGAGGTCGTGATGGGGCTCGGGCAGTTCCCGTTCACGGAGCGTGTCTTCGAGGGCCTGCCGAGCCTCGAGCTCCTCATGCAGTGCACGGTCGGCTACGACCGGGTGGACGTCGGTGCCGCGACACGGCGCGGTGTCCTGGTCGCGAACAGCCCCCTCTTCTGCATCGAGGAGGTCTCCGACCATGCCGTGATGCTGCTCATGGCCTGCGCCCGCAAGCTCCCGCAGCAGGTCCACGTCGCCCGTCGTCACGGATGGAGCCGTCCACCCGCGGTGGAGGCGATGGGATCCGTGCAGCGCATGCGAGGGCAGACGCTCGGCTTCGTCGGCTTCGGGAAGATCGCGCGTCTGACCGCCGAGAAGCTGGCGGGCTTCCGGATGCACTACCTCGCCCACGATCCGTATCTCACGGCCGAGGCCGTCGGGCCCTGGGGTGTCGAGCTCGTCTCCCTCGACGAGCTGTGCCGCCGATCGGACTTCATCTCCATGCACGTGCTGCTCAACGCGGGGACCCGGCGCATGTTCGGAGCGGCCCAGTTCCAGGCCATGAAGCCGACGGCATACTTCGTCAACACCTCTAGGGGTGGAACCGTCGACGAGCCCGCGATGACCCAGGCCCTCCGGGAGGGGCGGATTGCGGGCGCCGCCCTCGACGTTCTGGAGCAGGAGCCCCCGCATCCCGACAACCCGCTCCTGACGCTGCCCAACGTTCTGCTCACGTCCCACACCGCCGGCCACGGCGATGGCTCCATGGCCGACAACCGTCGCCAGTCCGTCGACCAGGTCCTCCGCTTCCTCGACGGCCGGTGGCCGACGTCGCTCGTCAATCCGGAGGTTAAGGCGCATGCGCGCGCCCGGGGTCTCCGGGAAGGCTGAGCCATGGCGCGAGTCAACCGAGCGCTCGAGCTGCTCGCTCTCGACCAGCCGATCTACTACGAGCATCTGGATGCGCCCGGCCGGGGGGGCTATGAGGCGGGACGGGCCGCCGCCAGCACATGGGCGGACTACCTCAGCTACGACGCCGAGCACGCGCCGTTCGATGCCGCCGAGCTCCGGGAGTTCGTGCGCGGCCTACTCGAGGCGGGTGTCACGCGAAGCGGCCATCGCACGCCGGCGGTCATCGTCAGTCTTCCGGTCGACGGTCGCAGCGAGGCGGTCGTGCGCGCCAACGCGTGGATGATCCGTCAGGCGCTGGCGGCCGGTGTCCACGGCCTCCTCCTCTGCCACGCCGAGACACCGGAGGCGGTGCAGGCCTTCGTCGAAGCGGCCCGATATCCCCACCAGACCCTGGGAGTCGGCGACGGGCTCGGGGTCGGGCGCCGGGGGAGCGGAGGACAGGGCTACGCGTCGACGATGTGGGGCCTCACGGTGGCGGAGTACATGGCCCGGGCGGACCCCTGGCCGCTGAATCCCGCCGGCGAGCTCATGCTCGGACTCAAGATCGAGAACGTCCGCGCCCTCGCCAACGCCGAGGCGAGCCTGACGGTGCCCGGCATCTCGTTCGCCGAGTGGGGGCCCGGGGACATGGGGCTCTCCATGGGACACGCGACCCAGCACGACCCGCCGTACCCGCCCGACATGCTCGCGGCCCGGGCCCGCGTGCTGGCGGCCTGCCAGGTGGCCGGCATCGCGTTCCTGGACCAGGTGACTCCGGCGAACGTGATCGAGCGCATTGCCGAGGGAGTCCGCATCGGGGCCGGTGGTCAGGCCCGCGAGGCCGCCGAGATTGGTCGCCGTCACACGAAGCGCGCCATGCGCTGGTAGCGGGCTGGGGGTCTGCCCTCGAACGACCAGCGCGTCCTGCCGGCCATCGCGCGGGCAACACGACGATCCCGAAGGCGCGTGGGATAGACTGGGGCCCGATGGGTGAGCCCGGTCAGAGAGGAACGGCGTGAGTGAGCCGCCCGGCGCCACGGCGGACGGGCCGATCATCCTCTACGACGGCGTCTGCGGCCTCTGTAACCGTCTCAACCGGTTCGTGCTGGCGCGGGATCGCCCTGGACGGTTTCGTTTCGCGGCACTCCAGAGCGCCTTCGCGAGTGAGATCCTGGCCCGACACGGTCGGGATCCCCGGGACCTCGACACCCTCTATCTCGTCATCGCCCACGGCCGGCCAGAGGAGCGCCTGCTCCAGAAGTCCGACGCTGCGCTGTGGATCCTGCGCGAGCTGGGGGGGCCGTGGCGGGCTGCTGGGGCGCTGCGCGTCGTGCCGAGATGGGTGCGCGATCTGGGGTATGACCTCGTGGCCCGCACCCGCTACCGCCTGTTCGGTCGCTACGACAGCTGCCCGCTCCCAGAGCCGCGGCACCGCGCGCGATTTCTCGACCAGTCCGGCTGACCGCCGGCGCGAGCCCTGTTCCGGATCCGATGGCATGTCCGCTGCTCCGGCCTGGGAGCCGGGCGGCTGGCGGTCAGCGGTCGAGCGCGGCCAGCAGCAGGGAGACCGGGGCGGTGTCGCCGAAGGTCTCGCTCACGTGCGCGTAGCGGTCGACGTTGCCCGGGCCGAAGACGAAGCTCCCGCCGAGCTGGAACACGTTCTGGCCGGTCCGCCCTTGCCGGTGGCCGGCCGCCCGGGCACGGCGACGGGCGGCGAAGTTGTCCCGGCGGAGCAGGTGGCGAAGCGTGGCGGACCTGAGGTCCGCCGCGCGGTAGGCTTCCCGCTCCGCGTCGATCAGGAGCGGGAAAGCGATTCCGGACTCGTCGCGGAACGCCCGGGCGTAGGCGAGATCCCCGAGGCCGACCGCGGCCACGCGCGCGCCACGCGCTCGGAACTCGGCCTCGTGGTCGCGCAACTGCGCGACGTGCTCCCGGCAGAACACTCAGCCGTAGTGGCGGAGGAAGACGAGGGCCGCGGGCGCGTCAGCCCAGAGAGAGCCTAGCCTCACCGGCCGGCCGTCTGCGTCCGGTAGGACGATGGGGTCGAGCCGCGCCGCGAGACCCGCCATCACCTTCACGCGAGCCGCCGGTGCTCCACCAGGAGGCACCGGTTCTGGACGACCCGGATTCCCGCCCGCGCCAGGGTCTCGGCCGCCTCGTCGTGCGTGATCCCGAGCTGAAACCACGCGACGCGCGGCTTCACCGCCAGGATGTCCGCGACGTGGGGCGGGATGTCCCGGGGGCGGCGGAAGACGTTCACCATGTCGATCGGCCCCGGCACGTCCCGGAGGGACCGATGGACGCGCAGCCCCAGGATCTCGACGATCTCCGGGTAGTACACGGGGACGGGAACGACGTCGTAGCCCTGGCGGAGCATGTACTCGGGCACGTAGAAGGCGGGCGCGCCCGCGCGCGACTCGGGCTTGATCCCGAGCACCGCAATGCGCCGGCACTCCGCGAGAATCCGCGCGATCTCCGCGGCACTCATCACCAGGTTCGCCTCCCACGCCTCCATCGTCCGCTTCCGGTATCCGGTCAGGGCTCCGCGAGGAATGAACGGAACCGCCGCGCGACCTCCGGAGGCGTGATCGTCGGGCGCCCCAGCTTCGCGAGAGATCCGGGCGCGATCCGCGCGTGAATCAGGTGGGGCCCCGGGGCGTCGCGGCTCGCTCCCAGGGTCTGCTCGAACCCGCGCAAGCTGTCACAGCTCGCGCCGCTCGCGTAGCCACACGCGAGGGCGACGGCCGCGAAGTCCACGTTGGCCGACACCGTGGCCTGGCCGCCCGTCGAGGCGTGGACACCGTTGTCGAGCACGACGTGGACGAGGTTGGCCGGAGCGCGGCTTCCGATGGTGGCGAGGTTGCCGAGTTTCATGAGCGCGGCACCGTCACCGTCGAGGACGACCACCGGGCGCGGCGTGTGGAGGGCGACGCCGAGACCCATTGCGCTGGCGCCACCCATCGAGCCGACCTGGTAGAGGTGCTGCGGCCGGTCGGCCAGGGTGAAGAGCTCACGGCCGCACTTCCCGGTGGTGGCGATGACGGCGGCCGTGTCGGCGACGACGGCGAGAAAGCGCTGCAGCATCTCGACCCGGGCAGGGCGGGGGCCGTGCTCCCGGAGATCCCGGCGGGCGCCGGGGAGCCTGGGGTCGGGCGGCTTCTCGTCGAGGCCGCCGTCGCGGACGGTGTCCTTCGCCATCACGAGCCCGAACGGCAGCTCCGACCGGTCCATCGCCGCCTCGGCCTGTGCGAGGGCCGGCTCCACGTCCTCGGGCGCTGCCGGGAACGGGCGACGGGGGATCCGCATGGCGTCCAGCAGGCTGCCAGTGATCTGGCCCATCAGCTCGTGCTGCGGCTCGTCGTGGATTCCCGGCTGGCCCCGCCACGTGACCACCAGCAGGGTCGGGATGCGGAACGGGAAGCTGAGCGAGGTGAGCGGGTTGACTGCATTCCCCAGGCCCGAGTTCTGGCACATCACGACGGTCTTCCTGCCGGCCAGCCAGGCGCCCGCCGCGATGGCGACCGCCTCGCCCTCGCTCGTCGCGCCCACGTACTCGAGCGTGGGGTCGCTGATGACCCGGTTGATGACCGGGGTCAGGAACGAGCAAGGGACGCCCGCGTAGAAACCGAAGCCCCGGGCGCGCGCCGGCTCGAGGAAGGCATCGGCGTCGATCACGTGAAGCAGGATACACCGCGTTTCGCTGCGGAATCGGGTCAAGCCGGGTGAGATCGAGTGGGCGGCCCCGGATTCCGGGGCCGCCCGAGCGCGCCGGAGCGCGCCAAACGCGAAGGACGGGGCCGCTACTGCTGGCTGATGGCGGGGCCGGTGGACGCGGCGACCGTCTGGATGAATCCCTGCGCGACCTGCGGCACCGGTAGCTGGGTGCCGAGCAGGATCTCGTGGATCGTGTAGCCTCGTCCGTAGAGCGACTGGTTCCAGTCGTCCCGGGCGCGCACGCTCGCTCCTGCCAGCGATAGGCCCGCGAAGAGGCCCCTGGTGCGCGAGTACGTCACCAAGTCGGTCGTGAACTTGAGGTCCGTCGACAGCTCCTCTCGGTGCCCGGTGGGTCCGGCCGTCGCGGACATGTCCGCGCCGATCGTGAACTCGCTCGAGAGGAGCCCCTGGAGACCCTTCGGGGTCATGATCAGGAGCACGACGTCCGTGATCTCGGCGCCGATCTGGAAGCCGAGGCTCCCGCCGGCCATCCGGATGATCGCGGGCGGACTCCAGGAGCCGTCCGGCCGGCGCACCGTCACGACGCCGTCACCGGCGGTGCCCCCGATCAGGAGCGCGCCCTTCACGACCTCCGGGAACACGGCCACCCCGTGCGCCTTGGCCAGGGCCTCGCGCGAGATGCCCTTCCCGTCGGGGACGTTGATCATCTGGTAGAGCGCTGTCGTCGCCCGTGCGAAGCTCGCGGCGAACTCCGGGCTCTGGGCGTCCGCGCGCACCGCGCCGATGACGAGCGCAGCCAGGATGGCGAGACAGAAACAGTGCCAACTCTTGCTTCGCATGGCTTCCCCTCCCGGAAGAATCGAGGCCCGGCCGTCACCGGAGGGCGCGCGGGGCCTTCCGAATCCCATGCTGCCTCAGGGGCGGCCAGAGGCCCAAGCTTTTCGTGAGTCGCGGTATCATGGGAGACGCGCGCGCCTGTGATGGGAGTCTCGAATCCCGAGCGGACGAGCGCCAACACCATGTCGATACCCGAGACGGGACCACCGCCCAACTTCATCCGCGCCGCCATCCAGGAAGACACGCGGGCGGGGCGCTGGGGCGGGCGCGTCGTCACGCGATTTCCGCCTGAGCCCAATGGCTATCTCCACATCGGGCACGCCAAGGCGATCTCGATCGACTTCGGCCTCGCCCGGGAGTTCGGCGGGACCTGCCACCTCCGGTTCGACGACACCAATCCCGCCAAGGAGGAGGTCGAGTACGTCGACGCGATCCAGGAGGACGTACGCTGGCTCGGCTACGACTGGGGTCCGCATCTCTACTTCGCGTCCGACTACTTCGAACGGCTCTACCAGTGGGCGGAGGAGCTGATCCGCCGCGGCCTCGCATACGTCGATGATCTCTCCGCCGAGGAGATCCGGGGGCACCGCGGCACCCTCACCGAGCCCGGCCGGAACAGCCCCTACCGGGACCGGTCGGTGGAGGAGAACCTCGACCTGTTCCGCCGGATGCGCGCGGGCGAGTTCCCGGATGGGGCGCGGGTCCTGCGAGCCAAGATCGACATGGCCTCGCCCAACATGAACCTGCGCGACCCGACCCTCTACCGGATCCGGCACGTGGCCCACCACCGGACCGGCGAGCGCTGGTGCATCTATCCCATGTACGATTACGCGCACCCCCTGTCGGACTCGATCGAGCGGATCACGCACTCACTCTGCAGCCTCGAGTACGAGGACCACCGGCCGCTCTACGACTGGCTGTGTGAGGCGCTCGAGATCTACCACCCGCAGCAGATCGAGTTCGCGCGCCTGAACCTCGGCTATACGGTGATGAGCAAGCGCCGGCTGCTCCGACTGGTCCAGGAGGGGCACGTCCGGGGCTGGGATGACCCCCGGATGCCCACCCTTGCCGGCCTCCGCCGCCGGGGCTACACGCCGGAGGCGATCCGCGACTTTTCCGAGCGCATCGGCGTCGCCAAGGCCAACAGCGTGGTCGACCTGGCGCTCCTCGAGCACTGCATCCGGGAGGATCTGAACCGTCGCGCGGCGCGGGTCATGGCGGTGCTACGGCCGGTCCGGCTCGTGATCGAGAACTACCCCGAGCGGCAGGTGGAGGAGCTCGAGGCCGTCAACAACCCGGAAGACCCGGCGATGGGCGTCCGCAAGGTACCCTTCTCGCGCGTCCTCTGGATCGAGCGGGACGACGTGCGCGAAGTGCCGCCGCCCAAGTACTTCCGGCTCTTCCCGGGCAACGAGGTGCGTCTCCGCTACGCGTACGTCGTCCGCTGCACAGGGGTGGTGAAGGACGAGCGCACCGGCGAGATCGTCGAGGTGCGGTGCACCTACGACCCCGCGAGCCGCGGCGGGAGCGCCGGCGAGGGCCGGCGCGTCAAGGGCACCATCCACTGGGTCTCGGCGCCGCATGCGGAGACCGCGGAGGCGCGCCTCTACGATCGACTGTTCACGCATCCGAATCCCGGGGACGAGGCGGAGGGCCAGGACTTCACGGCGCTCCTCAACCCCGCGTCGATGGAGGTCGTGCCCGACGCCCGCGTGGAGCCGAGCCTCCGCGGCGCCGCGCCCGGCGCCCGGTTCCAGTTCGAGCGGCTGGGCTACTTCTCCGTCGATCCCGACACGACGGCCGAGCGGCTGGTCGTGAACCGCACGGTCGGCCTCCGGGATACCTGGGCCAAGATCGAGAAGGCGCCGGGGCGCGTCTGACGGTTCCCCCCGGGACCGCGTGGTGGCCCCGGGAGGACTTGCCGGGGACCGACCGGCGCCTCGGTCGGCCCCGATCCTGTCGCAACCTGAGCGACGCGCGCAACCGTCTCCCTCTTTCACGAACGCTCTCCTCCGGTGTCCCAGGAGGCGGAGGAGGGTGATGGACATGAGCCTGACGGAACTTCGGATCGTCGGTGTCCTTGGGTTCGTCCTGTTCGGGGTGGTGACGACCATCGGCGCCGTCGTCGCCTCGCTGCTGGTTGCCGGAGCGGTGCAGGCGGGGCTCAGGATTGCCGGGTGGCTGGGTAGCCTCCGGTCTCGCGCCGCGGGGGTCGGGGGGGATGTGGCGACGGCCACCGTGTCGCCGGCCGCCGGGAGAAGCCTCGGGCTCGATCGGCCCGCGGATCACGCGCTGGTCGCCCGGCAGGCCTGGTGGCGGCTCCGATGCTGACCGCGGTCGCGCTGGTCTCGCTGCTCGGGTGGGCCATGCTCCTCGCCTCCATCCTGGGGCACCTGGTCGACAGGGTCGATCGGCGCCGGCTCGCCCGGGTGGTCGCGGAGGTCAAGGTCACGGAGGCTGTTCACGGCGTGCTGGGGGCGATCGTTGCCCCGACCGTTGCGCAGCATCGCGGCCAGCCCTGGACCGTCACGATCGGCCTGACGCCGCGAAACCTCGCCATCGCCGGTCGCCTGACCGAGATCGCGCAGCAGGCACTGGGACAAGAGGGTACGGGGGTGCGGATCGTCTTCGTCCCGCGGCCGGAAGAATACTCGGGACCGGCCGGCCGGGCCGCGGCTTCCTAGTACGTTTTGAATCCTGACACGTAGGGAGGCCGCGCCCGATGCTGAGTCCCCGGCCTTTCCGCTTCGGGGTCATCCACGAGGAGCCTCAGTCACCCACGACGTGGGCGAGCCACCTCCGGCGAATCGAGGACGTGGGCTTCTCCACGTTCCTGATCCGCGATCACTTCGTGCCGGACTTCTTCGGGGACCAGCCGGCGCCTCTGGTTGCCCTGGCCAATGCGGCGGCCCTGAGCATGCACCTTCGGCTCGGGACCATGGTGCTCGCGGTCGACTATCGCCATCCGGTGATGCTCGCCAAGGAGGCCGCGACGCTGGACCTCCTGTCCGGCGGCCGCCTCGAGCTTGGGCTCGGCGCCGGCTGGCTCCGCCGCGAATACGACACGGCCGGTTTCACGTTCGATTCGGCCGGCACCCGGATCGATCGTCTGGAGGAGACGGTCCGGATCCTCGACGGCCTGTTCGGCGCGGGTCCGTTCTCGTTCACCGGCAAGCACTACACGGTCGCCTCGCTGGACGGCCATCCCAAGCCGGCCCAGCGCCCGCGTCCGCCCATTCTCATCGGCGGCGGCCGGCGCCGCGTGCTGACGCTGGCCGGGCGCCTGGCCGACATCGTCGGCATCCTGACGACCTCCGTCGCCACCGGCACCGTGGTGGACGACGCGTCCGAGCGGCTTGCCGACACGGTCGCCCAGAAGCTCGCGTGGGTACGGGAGGGCGCCGGCGCGCGCTTTCCCGACATTGAGCTCAGCCTCATCCCGACCCTCCTGTTCGAGGAGAATCGTGAGCGCGCCGCGTCGGATCTCATCGTCGGCCGCGGCTGGAGCGGCGTCACCCCGTCCGACGTGCTCGCCATGCCGTCCGTCTTCATCGGCTCGGTGAGCGAGATCGCCGATCAGATGGAGGAGCGCCGCGCGCGCTACGGCTTCTCCTACTACGTCGTCTCGGACCGGCAGCTCGATCGAGCGGCGCCCCTGGTGGCGCGCTTGGCAGCCCGCTGACCAGCAGCGGCGCTAGCCGCCCGGCATCGCGGCGCGGAGCTTTGCGGTCTCGTCCGTCAGCACCGCCCCCGTGACCGGGTCGACCGCGACGCCGTACTCCTCGCGCGCGCGCTTGAGCGAGACGTATTCTTCGCGGACGTCCTCCAGGACGCGCTGCGGATCGCGCCCCGCAGGCGGGCCATAGCCGCCGCCCCCCGGCAGCTCGACCGTCACCACGGTGTCGGGGGGCACGAGCGTGCTGATCTTCGGCGGCAGCGGGACGCCGTTGCTGGTCGCGATGTGGCCGCAGGCGCCAGGGCCGCCGCCCTGGAGACCCGGCGCGGCGTGACGCGTACGCTCGTAGAGCCCGGAGAAGACGTAGGGCTCGTCGGTCAGGACCTCGATCTCCATCACCTGGCCGAGGCCACCGCGGAAGGTCCCGGCGCCGCCCGAGTCGGGCCGGAGCTCCCGCCGCCGGAGGACGACCGGCGCCAGCGTCTCGATCACCTCGGCCGCCACGCCGGCGACGCCGCTCGGATAGGCCGTGGCCGAGAGCCCGTCCTGGCCGCGGAGGGCGCCCGTGCCTCCCGCCGAGAACCAGGTGAACGAGAAGTGGCGGCCCGTCCCGCGCTGGACGCCCGTGATCTGCGTGTCCCAGAGCCCGTCGAAGCCCGGCGCCATGACCCGGTTCGGCAGGGCCTGGGCGAGCGCGCCCATGACCGCCGAGGGCAGGAAGTGGCCGACGAGGTGGCGGCCCGCCACGGCGGCCGGGAAGCGCGCGTTCAGGATCGAGCCCTCCGGCGCCGTCACGTGCACCGGGCGGAAGCTCCCCTCGTTGTTCGGCACGTCGGGCGAGATGACGCACTTGATGCCGTAGGTGGTGTAGGCCCGGGTGTAGTTCAGCGCCACGTTGACGCCGAGCGGGACCGGGCCCGAGCTGCCGGCGAAGTCGACCGTCAGCTCGTCGCCGTGGATCCGGACGGCCGCGCGGATCTCGATCGGGTGCTCGAAGCCGTCGATGGTGAGCCCATAGCGGTACTCGCCGTCGGGGAGGGCGGCGATCCGCTCCCGCATCGCCCGCTCCGAGCGCGCGATGATCTCGTCGGCCAGGGCCTCGATGTCGTCGAGCCCGAACTCGTCGAGGAAGCGCGTGAGCTGCCGCGCGCCGACCTCGTTGCCGACGACCTGGGAGTGGAGGTCGCCCAGGACCTCCTCGGGCGTGCGCACGTTGGCGGCGATCAGCTCGTAGAGCGGCTCGACGGGGCGTCCGGCGTCGTGGAGCTTCATCATCGGGATCGCGAGGCCTTCCTCGAACACGGAGCGGGCGTCGGCCGAGAGGCCGCGCCCGCCGATGTCGAGGGCGTGGCAGGTGTTGGCGAAGAGGGCGACGACGCGGCCGCGCCTGAAGACCGGCGTGGCCACGGTGATGTCGTTCAGCTGGGAAGCGGTCTTCCAGGGATCGTTGGTGGCGAGGACGTCCCCCGGCTTGAGCGTGTCGACCGGGAAGCGCTCGAGGAAGTGGATCATCCCAGTCGCCATCGAGTTGATGTGGCCCGGCGTCCCGGTGACGGCCTGGGCGACCATCCGCCCCCGGCGGTCGAAGACGCCCGCGGAGAGGTCTCCCGACTCGCGGACGATGGACGTGAACGACGAGCGCATGAGCGCTGCGGCCTGCTCGTTGACGGTGGCGACGAGCCGGCTCCACAGGATGTCGAGAGTGATCTGTTCCATGGCGGCTTCGCTCCAGGAGGCCCTTAGGCGACCGGCGGGACCTCCACGATCACGTTCGAGGCGTCGTCTACCCGGATCCGGGCCGTCGCGCTGACCACGACTGTGGACTCGCGCTCCTCGATCACCGCCGGTCCCTCCAGCGTGGCGCTGGCGCCCAGCGCGTAGCGATCGTAGACCGGGACGTCCCCGTATCCCCGCGCATCGGGGAGGTAGACGCGCCGCATGCCCTTTCGGGCGTCCCTCGGGTCACGGCTCGCGCCGGCGCTCGTCGGGAGCCGGAGCGTCGGCCGGGGGCCCTGGGCGACCACCCGCCACGAGACCGCCTCGATCGGCGCATCCCGGACGGTGTGGCCGTAGATCGCGCGGTACGCGCCCTCGAAGCTCCGGTGGATCTCGTCACGCCGGGAGGCGTCGAGCGACCCGCCGGGGAGGGGCACGCGGATCTCGTAGCCCTGCTTCCGGTATCGCATGTCGGCGAAGCGACGGAAGCGAACCTGGTCGGCGGGGATCGTCTGGCCGAGGACGGCGCGGCCCTCGGCCTCCATGTCGGCGACCGCCCGCGCGACGGCATCCCAGTCGAGCGTGTCCAGGGCGCCGGGGAGCGTCCGGACGAAGTCGAACGACAGGGGCGCCACGAGGAAGCCGACCGCCGACATGACGCCGGCGCCCAGCGGGTAGATCACGGTCGGACTCCGGAGGATGCGGGCCACGCCGAAGGCGTGCACGGGCCCGGCACCCCCGAAGGCAAAGATGGGGAAGCGCTCGACGTCCTTGCCGCGCTCGATCGCGTGGATGCGCGCGGCGCTCGCCATGCTCTCGTTGGCGAGCTGGTGGATGCCCCAGGCGGTCTCCACGGGACCGAGGCCGAGCGGCCGCCCGACCCGCTCGGCGATCGCGTGGCGGGCGGCGTCCCGGTCGAGCCGCATCTGACCGCCGAGAAAGAAGTCGGGGTCGAGATAACCGAGCACGAGGTCGGCGTCGGTCACGGTCGGCTCCGTGCCGCCGAGACCGTAGGCCACCGGTCCGGGGCGCGCCCCGGCGCTCTCCGGCCCGACGAGGAGCCGGCGGAGCGCGTCGACCCGGGCGATCGAGCCCCCGCCGGTGCCGATCTCGATCATCTCGATCACCGGAACCTTGATCGGGAGGCCGCTGCCCTTCTTGAAGTGATAGCGGCGGTCGATCTCGAACTCGGGGGAGACGAGCGGCTCGCCGCCGGCGATGACGCACGCCTTGGCGGTGGTGCCGCCCATGTCGAACGACAGGAGGTCCTTGTGGCCGAGGAGCGCGCCGTAGTGCGCGGCGGCGAGGGCGCCGGCCGCGGGGCCCGACTCGATCAGGCGGACGGGGTACCGGCCGCCCGTCTCCGCCTCACAGAGCCCGCCATTGGACTGCATGATGAAGAGGCCCCCGCCGACGCCGGCCCCGCGCAGCCGGTCACCCAGCCGCCCCAGGTAGCGCTGGGCCAGACGCTGGACGTACACGTTGGCAAGCGTGGTCGACGTGCGCTCGTACTCCCTGATCTCCGGGACCAGCTCGCTCGACAGCGTGACCGCGACATCCGGGAGTGCCTCCCGCAGGATCGTCCCCACCAGGCGCTCGTGGGCGGGGTTTGCGTACGCATGGAGCAGGCACACGCCGATCGCCTCGATCCCCGCCGATCGCAGCCGGTCCGCCAGGCGCCGCACCTCGTCGGGGTCGACCGGCTTCCTCACGGTGCCGTCGACCAGCATCCGCTCGTCGAGCTCGAAGCGGAGGTGGCGTGGCGCGATCGGCCGCGGCCGCTGCATGTAAAGGTCGTACATGTCGTAGCGGTGCTCGCGGGCGATCTCGACCGCGTCGCGGAAGCCCTTGGTCGTGACGAGCGCGGTCCGGGCGCCCTTCCGCTCGATGATGGCGTTCGTGAAGAGGGTGGTGCCGTGGAGGACGTGCGACACCCGGCCGGCCGGCACGCGCGCCGCGCCGAGGACCGCCTCGATCCCTGCGACGACGGCGTCGTCGGGCCGGTCGGGGGTGGTGAGCACCTTGCCGACCTGGAAGGTCTGGCCGTCCTCGCTTGCGAGGATGAGGTCGGTGAACGTCCCGCCGATGTCCGAGCCGACGCGGTAAGCCATGCCCTCCGTCCGGCAGGTGTGCGCCGGGGCACCCCTCAGTAGCGGTCGACGTCGAGGTCGAGGAGCGGGAAGGCGCTCACGACCGAGGGCATGGTGACGGGCGTCTCGGCGTGGAGGTAGCTCGGGTCGAGCTCCTCGAAGCGCGTCACGCCCAGGAGCCCGAGGCAGAGCCGCACCTCCTCCTCGAGCAGCTCCAGCACGCGGACGAGCCCCGCGTCACCGGCCGCGGCGAGCCCCATGCAGGCGATCCGCCCGAGCCCGACGACATCGGCGCCGAGCGCGATCGCCTTCACGATGTCCGTGCCGCGAACACAGCCCCCGTCGACCCACACCTTCGCGCGGCCCCCGACGGCCCGGACCACCTCAGGCAGGACCGCGAGGCTTCCCCGGCCGTGATCGAGCTGGCGGCCCCCGTGGTTCGAGACGTACACGACCTCGACCCCGTGGCGGCAGGCGATCTCCGCATCCTCCCCGGTGGCGATGCCCTTGAGGACGAGCGGCACATCCGGGTGGGCGTCCTTGAAGCGCTTGACCTGATCCCACGACAGACCCCGCTGGTACTCGAGGCCGGTCGCCGAGGCCCGCCACGGCTTCACGAACCGGCGAGCCAGGTCGCGTTCGCGGCGGCTGTAGTAGGCGCTGTCCACGGTGAGGCAGAAGCCACGGTAACCGTGATCCCGCGCACGGCGCACCCAGTCGTCCACCAGCGCGTCGTCGCCGCGGACGTAGAGCTGGAAGATGCGGAGGGTGTCAGCCGCCTTGGCCGTAGCCTCGAGCCCCGGGTTGCACGCGGAGCTCAGCATCTGCGGGACGCCGAACCGCGCGGCGGCCTTCGCCGCCGTGGCGGCACCGCCTGGTGTGAACGACTCGATCGAGCCGATGGGGGCCAGCATGACGGGGAGGCGCACCGGCTCGCCGAACCACGTCCCCGTGCTGTCGATCGCCGACACGTCCCGGAGGACTCGCGGGCGGAAGGCGATCGAGTCGAGCGCCTGGCGGTTCCGCCGGAGCGTCGTTTCGGTCTCCGTGCCGCCGACCAGGTAGTCCCAGGGACCCGGAGGCAGCTCGCGCCGGGCGGCGCGCACGATTTCGTGGAGCGTCTGGAAGCGGTCCTCGAGTCCGGAGCTCATCGGCCTGTCCTTCGATGTCGGGGGAGGCTAGGGCATCGCCCTCAACTGGCGCCCGCCGATGAACGGTACACGCAAACCGTGCGAGCGCCAACCCCGGCCCCCGGATCGCCGAGACTTGCCCCACCCAGCGGCGGAGGCCCACCATCGGCAACGACCTCTGTCGCTCCTAAACTCCTGATTCCGCTGTCCTCTCTCGATGGCACCGTTCTCGCCCTCACTCCGGCCTCTAGGTGGCGCCGGTGCGCGCCACGTGAGCCTGGAAACCGGTGGGACGCTGCTGTCCCTGGAGGTCACGAGACCCGCCGGGGTGCCTCTGCTGCCCCATTCCGACAAGGCCGACTTCGGCAAGCGATTCGAGCTCGGACCGTAGGGAGAGATTTGCCATCGCTTCCTGGACGTCCCGCAGGACTTGCGAGCGTTGCGTCTCCTGCGGGGTGTCCAGGGTTGCGCGCCCCATAGCTCATCGGGTCCACTGGAATCGTGGAGCTGACAATCGCCCCGCGCTTCAACGGCCCGCCGGACTCCGGCCACGGGGGATATGTCTGCGGCTTGGTCGCCGGCCTGCTTGATGGGTCGGCGCGCGTGCGGCTCCACCGACCACCTCCGCTCGGTCGCGGGCTCGCGGTTCGCCGGGGGGGTGACGGCGTGAGCCTCCTCGATGGCGGGGCGGTCGTGGCGACCGGCGTGCCGACCGCCGTCGATGTCGTCCTACCGGCTGCCGTCGGCTTCGACGAGGCGGAGCTCGCATCGCGCGAGTACCCTGGGTTTCGCGAACATGTCTTCCCGGGCTGCTTTGCGTGTGGGCCGGCGCGGGCGGCCGGGGATGGCCTGCGGATCTTCCCGGGGCCGGTGCCGGGTCGCGATCTGGTGGCGGCGCCGTGGATTCCCGATGCCTCACTCGCCGACGGCCGTGACGATGTCCGGCCGGTGTTCCTGTGGGCCGCGCTCGACTGCCCGAGCGGGTGGGCGTCCATCGTCGTGACCCGGGCGATGCCGATGCTCCTAGGCGAGCTAGCCGCGCGTCTCATAGGTCCCGTTCGAGTGGGAGAGCCTTGCGTCGTCATGGGCTGGGCGCTTGGCGGCGAGGGCCGAAAGCGCTTGGCGGCCGTGGCAATCCTTGGCGAGGACGGCACGCCGCGCGCGGTGGCACGTGCGACCTGGATCACGATAGCCCGATCCTGACCGCCCCCCCCGCGCGGCCGATGGCACCGCGCGCGAGGGTGGCGTACGCTTGCGCCCGTGGTCGACGCCAAGCCTGAGCTCGATCCTCATCATGCCGCGGCCAAGGCCGCGCTGCGCCGGGAGATCCTGGCGCGCCGCGACGCGCTCCAACCTTCTGCGCGGGCGCGGCTGTCCGCGGCGGCGCTCGAGCGGACGCGGGTGTTGGACGCCTTCCGGCGGGCCCGGACGATCCTCGGCTACGCCTCGTTCGGTAGCGAGGTGCACACGCGGCCTTTCCTTCAACAGGTGCTGGCCAGCGGCCGGACGCTCGTCCTGCCGCGCGTGGATCGCGAGGCCAGGCTCCTGGTGCTCCACGAGGTTCGGGGCCTCGACACGGAGCTACGGCCCGGGACGTGGGGCATTCCCGAGCCCGCTCCGGCGCGCTGCCGCCTGGTAGCGCCCGCCGAGATCGACTTCGTCCTCGTGCCCGGCCTCGTCTTCGATCCGGACGGCGGCCGAATCGGCTATGGAGCCGGATACTACGACCGGCTCCTGGGCTCGTGGCCGGAGCCCCTACCGCCGCTCGTGGCGGCGGCGTTCGAGCTCCAGGTCGTGCCGGCGGTGCCGGTCCTCGCCACGGATCGCCGGGTCGACCTCGTGGTGACCGAGTCACGGACCTACTCGAAGCTTCGCCTCGAACCGATGGAGGATCCTTAGATGGAGATCGTTCTCAGGAGCAAGGTCGCGATCGTCACCGGCGCCGGCCGTGGCATCGGCCGCGAGATCGCGGAGACGCTCGCGCGTGAAGGGGCGGCCACCGTGGTCACGGACATCCGCCAGGACCTCCTCGACAACGTGGCCTCCGAGTTCGGGCGTCAGGGCTGGACCGGCCGCCAGTACATCTGTGACGTCCGGGACGCCGCGCGGACGCGCGCGGTGGTGGACGACGTCGCACGGACGCTTGGCCGGATCGACGTGCTCGTGAACAACGCCGGCGTCGCGCCGGGCGGCCCGGTCGAGACCCTGTCCGAGGAGGCGTGGGACCTCAATCTCGACGTGAACCTGAAGGGCACGTTCCTGATGTGCCAGGCGGTGATGCCGGTGATGAAGCGGCAGCGCTCCGGCCGGATCATCAACGCGGCGTCCTTCGCGGCGATCCTCCCGATCACGGGCAGCGCGGCGTACGCGGCGTCGAAGGCGGGGGTGCACTACTTCACCCGCGCGCTCGCGGGAGAGCTCGGCCCCTGGAACGTCACGGTGAACTGCTATGCCCCCGGGATGATCCCGACTGAGATCAACCGGTTCAGGGAGCTGCCTGCCGAGCGCCAGCGCCGGCTCCTCGACACCCTGACGTTCCGGCGGTGGGGGGAGACGCGGGAAGTGGCGAATCTCATCTGTTTCCTGGCCTCCGACCTGGCCGGCTACATCACGGGGACCATGATCGACGTGAGCGGCGGGAAGCTCGCGACCCAGATCCCCCGGCTCGCGTGGGAGGCGGCCGCGGCCGAGGGGGTCGTCTCCCTCGACTGACGTCTGCTGATCGGCATTGCCGGATCCGGGTTGGCCCACCGCTCACCATGTAACCCTTCCTCCGGCCTTGAGGGGATCGAGGGTTCCATGTCCGATGGCGCGTTCCCGGGTGCTCGATGGCACCTTGGGTGGCTTGATACGGCGTCCTTCCGGGGAGGAAAGCGCCGAGCTATGCTGATGTCATCTCGATCGCGACCGGGGGGCTCACATGGCGGCTCCGCGACTCCTCATGGTCATTCTGCTGCTCGGCCTCATCGCCGCGCCGCTCGCCGCTGAGGCGCAGCAGGCGGGGAAGGTGTACCGGAGCAACCCACCACCTTCGAGCTCGACGTCAACATGAAGACCGCCAAGGCCCTCGGGCCGACGATCCCGCCCTCGATGCTGGCGCGGGTGGATCAGATCATCGAATGACCGACCTCACTGCGCGCTCCGTTCGGCGAGGGGCGCTCCTGCATCTTCCGCCAGATTAGGGACGCTACCGCGCGCCGTGCGGCGCCGCGAGAGGGCGACTGTGGATGACCGGGACCTCCTCGACGAGCTGGTGCGTGTCGCGACACGCCTCGGCGTCGAGGTCCGGATCGAGCCGTTCGAGACGCCGCCCGCGCGCGGCGGAGGCCGCTGCCTCGTCGAGGGTCGCGAATTCATACTCCTGGACGCGCGAGCTCCGCTCGGGGATCGAGTCAACGCGCTGGCGTCGGCGCTGTCGGAGCTGGATCTCGACGACGTCTACGTGACGCCCGAGGCTCGGGACCGGGTCGAGGGGGCACGGGACGCTCGGGTCCGGCCGCGCGAGGGCATGCCGCTCGCCCCGCTCACCACGATGGGCGTCGGCGGGCCGGCGCGCTGGTACGTCGAGGCGCACGACGAGCCCACGGTCCTCGCGGCGCTCCGCTGGGCGGAGGGGCGCGGGTTCCCGCTCCGCGTCCTCGGCGGCGGCTCCAACCTGGTCGTCGCCGACGCAGGCGTCGACGCCCTCGTGCTCCGCGTCGCCCTCCGGGGTCTCGCCGTGCGAGAGGCAGGGTCCGCGGTCGAGCTCACGGCGGCGGCCGGGGAGCCGTGGGACGACGTCGTCCGGTTCGCCGTCGAGCGGGGGTGGGCTGGCCTCGAGTGCCTGAGCGGCATTCCCGGCCTCGTCGGCGCGACGCCCATCCAGAACGTCGGGGCCTACGGGCAGGAGGTGAGCGACACCGTTGCGGCCGTGCGCGCGCTGGACCGCGCCACCCGCACCGTCGTGACGCTCCCGCCGGCGGCGTGCGGGTTCGGCTACCGCGACAGCGCGTTCAAGAGCCGCACGCCCGACCGTCACGTCATCCTCGGCGTGACCTACCGGCTCCGCCCGGGCGGGGCGCCGTCGGTCCGCTACGCGGAGCTCGAGCGGCACCTGGCCGCTCGCGGGATCGCGACGCCGGCGCTGATGGACGTGCGGGAGAGCGTGGTCGCCGTGCGCCGTGAGAAATCGATGGTCCTCGATTCTGCGGACCCGAACCGGCGAAGCTGCGGCTCCTTCTTCGTGAACCCGGTGGTTCCGGCGGCGGAGGCCGAGCGCATCGCGTCCGTCGCGGGGGACCCCAGCATGCCGCGGTGGCCCGAGCCGGGAGGGGGGCGGGTGAAGCTCGCCGCCGCGTGGCTCGTCGAGCGAGCCGGCTTCGCGCGCGGCCACGCGGACGGCGCCGCGGGGATCTCGACGCGCCACACGCTGGCGATCGTGGCTCGCGAGGGCGCGCGCGCGGCGGACGTCGTGCGGGTCGCGCGCTGCGTGCGCGACGGCGTCCTGGCCCGCTTCGGGGTACGTCTTCATCCCGAGCCCGTCTTCTGGGGCTTCGCGCGCGTGGAGGATGGTCTCCCCGAGGCGTAAGCCGGTCCCCGGCGGTTTGCGGGCCGCCGGGGGGTCCCGTATCGTACCGTCCGTGCCGGCGCTGCGGATCGGCCTGGCCTACGATCTCTTCGGCAGCTACCCCTTGCGTCCGGGTGACCCGCCCGACGCCGAGGTGGAGTACGAGCCGGAGGCAACCGTCCTCGTGCTGGAGGCGGCCCTCCGCCGCCTGGGGCACGAGCCGCTGCGTCTCGGCAACCCGCACGCCGTCCTCCGGGCGGCCGGGCAGGAACGGCTGCCGCGCCTCGACGCGGTCCTCACCATCGCCGAGGGCTACGGTCCTAGGAATCGCGAGGCGTGGGTGCCGACCCTCTGCGAGATGGCGGGCGTCCCGGCTCTCGGATCCGACGCCCTGACCCTATCGACGACCCTCGATAAGCTCTGGGCGCATCGCGTCGTCGCGGCGGTGGGCGTGCCGGTGCCGGCGCACGCGAGCCTGGCCTCGCCGGAGGCAGCGGCGGACTCACGCTTACCGGCGCCGTTCCCGCTCTTCGTCAAGCCGCGCTGGGAAGGAACCGCCAAGGGCATCGGCCCGAGCTCACGGGTGGAGAACCGTGACGCCCTCGTGCGCGAGGTCGCCCGCGTCGTCACGACCTACGCCCAGCCTGCCCTCGTCGAGGCGTTCCTCGAGGGACCCGAGTACACGGTCACGCTGGTGGGCCACCGGCCGCCCCGGGCCTTGCCCACGCTCCAGCGGGCGCTCGAGGTCTCGACCGGCATCGGGGCCCACGCCCTTGAGCGGCACCCGCCGCCGCCGGGGGGCTGGCGTCACGTCACGCCCGGCGCGCTCGACACGGCGCTCGAGGCCGAGTTGGTGGCACTGGCCCGGCGGGCGTTCGAGGCGCTCGAGTGCCGAGACTTCGCCCGCGCCGACTTCCGCCTCGACCGCGGTGGCCGGCCCCACTTCCTCGAGATGAACCCGCTCCCGACGTTCGCGCCCGACGGCTCCTTCGGCATCCTCGCCGAGGTGCTCGGGCGACCGCTCGACGACCTGCTGGCGGAGATTCTCGCCGAGGCGCTCGTGCGGCTCGGCCTCGCGGCGCGCGCCTGAGCGTGGCCTTCGACGAGAGCGGCCGGGCCGAGCGGTGGGGACCCCACCCGAGGCAGTGTCCCCGAGACGAGCGCGGTGCAAGGAGGACAGAATGACCGCACAGGGCGAAGGCCGTCCGATCAATCCCAGCGTGGCCCCCAGCGTGGCCGAGGCTAGCCCGGTGACGGACGACGCCTACCGGCAGGGCCTCGAGGTGAAGCGCCGGCTGTTCGGGGCGGGGAAGGAACGCCCGGTCTCCCACGGGAGTCTGGCGGATGACCTCCTGCGGCTCTCCGACGAGCTCGTGTTCGGCCGCGTGTACACGCGGCCGGGGCTCGACCTCAAGACGCGGAGCATGCTGACGGTCGCGGCGCTCACCGTGCTCGGCCGGGACGACTACCTTCGCCGCCACCTCCAGGGGGCGCTCCACGTTGGCGTCACGCCTGCGGAGATCAAGGAGATCCTGATGCAGATGGCCTTCTACGGCGGGATGCCGGTCGCGCTGAAGGCGCTTCGCATCGCGCAGGAGGAGATCACGGCGTGGGAGGCAGCGGGGGCCCCCCCGGGCAAGGGAGCCTGAGCGGCGCGCCTCCACCCGCTACGTGCGCCGCGCGCGCCAGGCAGTCACCGCGAGGAGCGCGCCCGCGCCGGCGGCCGCGGCCGTCAGCACGCCGAGGCTCTCGAAGCCGTGACTGCCCACGAGCCAGCCTCCGAGCGCCGCGGCCCCGAGCCAGCCGACGCTCGACATCGTGACGTTGAGGCCGAGAATCGCCCCGCGGACGTCGGCCGGTACCTCGGAGAGCGTGGCCATGAGAGCAGGCCGCCCGGCCGCGTTCGCCAGCGAGTAGGCGAACCCGAGCGCCACGGAGAGCGTCACGCCGGGGTGCCACAGCATCAGGGGCAGCCCGAGAGCGCCGGTCACGGTCGAGGTCACGGTGAACACGAGCGGCCGCGCCACCACGCGATCGGCGAGCCAGCCGCCGAGGAGGTTGCCCGCGAGATTTCCCAGGGCCACCAGGGCGAGGGCGAGAGCGAGCGCCTGCATCCCGACTCCGTAGGTCATGAGAAGGAACGTCGCCAGGTAGACGGCCATCGCCGCGAAGCACGTGCGCTCCATGGTGTTCGCCAGCAGGAGCGCGAAGATCCGGGTGCCGACTACGTCGCGCAGTTGTCCGCGGGAGCGGTCCAGTGCCGCCGGAACACTGGGCCCGCCTGGCACGGAGAGCCAGACGGCGGCCGCCGCGATGAGCGCCGTACCCGCGTGTGCGGCGATCGCCACGCGCCAGCCCCCGAAGGCGCCGAGGAGTGTGACGAGGGGCACGCCGACCACGAGCGAGAGCGATTGCCCGGTGATGACCCAGCCGAGGGCGCGGCCTCGCTGGGCGGGGGCCACATGGTCGGAGACGGTCGCGAACACCGTTCCCATGAAGCCTCCGCCGCCGACTCCGGCGAGAAGCTGCCACATCACGGCGGCGCCGTAGCCGTGTGAGAGGGCGAGGCCGAGCCGGGCCGCACCGAGCGTGAGCACGGCGGCGAAGAGCACCGGCCGCCGGCCGATCCGGTCGGAGGCCGCCCCGGCCGTGACCGACACCACGCCCCAGCTGACGCTCATCACGGCGACCAGGTTGGCCACGGCCGCCAGGGTCGCGCCGAGGTCGCGGGCGATGTCGAGGAGGAACGGAGCGAGGGCGACCGCCGACCCCGTGACGAGGAACGTCACCACCGAGAGCGTCGCGAGCATGCTCCACGGTAGCGGCGCCGCCGGATGGACCGCGGGCGCGCGCGACCCGCTCACGCCCGGCGTCCCGTCGGGGTCACGCGCTCGATTGTACCGTCCGCGAGCGACGGGCGCGGCCGACCCCTGCGCGCCTCGGCGCGCACACGAGCGAGAAAGGACGGGAGGTTGAGAAGCTCTCAGCGCCCGGGGCTGGGCGTCGGGTGCTGGTCAATGTACCGGGCCAGCACCTCTGCCGCGAGCTGCGCGCCGGCGTCCGAGAGGTGTCCGTCTCCTTTCAAGAACACGTTCTCGCGGTTGGAGAGGGCACGCTCGAACGCGGATCTGAGACTCAGGAAAGCGATGGCGTGGGTGCGGCAG
The DNA here is from genome assembly GCA_963805625.1 of uncultured Candidatus Rokubacteria bacterium. Classification (GTDB taxonomy): domain Bacteria; phylum Methylomirabilota; class Methylomirabilia; order Rokubacteriales; family DASRDR01; genus DASRDR01. Next base: position 59,742 of record CAWDVE010000013.1, on the reverse strand, counting down.
TATGTCTCCAGGATCTCCTCATAGGTGGCCTCGGCCGGAATCACGCCGGTGTAGGTGAAGACGTTGACGACCTGGAAGTGATTCTGGTCGGCGAGGTTCTGGATCTTCTGCAGGGCATGAAGGTGGAATCGCATCGCCATGATGGCCTTCGGACCGCCGGGGACCGGGGGCAGCGATGACAGGGCGTCCTCGGAGGCCTCGGCCGGATTGTCGGAGTGAGCCCGCACGTATCCTCGGAGAAAGTCCCACGCCTTCACGACGTACAGGTCCTCCAGGTGGGCTTCGAAGGCCCGAGACCACGCGACCTGCCATGGTTGCTTTTTCGGAGCCCTGACGTGGAAGTATGGAGTGGAGTGATCGGCGATGGGCGTGCTCAGGAAGGCGGACATCTCGCGCTCCGTCAGGAGTCCGAGGTCATCGATGTCGTTGGCCAAGAAAAACAGAAAGACGAAACGGGGGCGCAGGCTCACGCCAAAGGCCTTCAGCACCTGGTACTCGTCATGGATCGAGCTGCCCTGGATGCCCAGGTTGATCACCGGCTGGCCGAGGATGGTCTCGAGATGGTGTCGGACCGTCGAGGTCTCCTCGACGCCGTGCCCGTAGACGATCGAGTCCCCCAGGAGGACGACGGACGCGTGCGTGCGCTCGATGGGATTGCGGAACCCGCGCGAATCCGTCCTGTGGTGCCACCGGTATCCGTTGAAGTACATCGTCCGCTCGTGATTCGGGCGCATCAGGCTCGTCCGGAGCTCAGGAGCATATCGGTAGATCCCGGAGGGGCCGGCGTGATACCCGGTGGCAACGTGATTGGCGAGGGCGTGGGGCAGGGTGAGGGGGAAGTATCGGAGGTACAGCTCAAGGAGTCCGAGCGATAGGCCGAGGCTCGCCGCGCTGAGGAGGAGCGGCGCGCGGTAGGCGAGGAACAGAGCGCGCAGGTGGAGCTCGAGGGCATGGACGAGGGCCGCGGCGGGACCGACGACGGGGAGGTGGGTGGTTGCAAGGGAAGCGAAAAGACCCCGGCCGAGGCCGCCGGCAACCTTGATGAGGAGGACTAGGACGCAGATCTGAATCGGGCGGTTGGGCTCCGTCAGGGTGATCCGAAAGAAGGCGGTCTTCCACCGGACCTCGCCCCCGAAGAGGGTGTACAGGACGAAGAGGCCGGCGACGAGCAGGGCGCCGTCGGCGACGATCGCCAGCCATTGCCGCTCATCCGGCGCGAGGCCTCGAGGAGAGCGCGCGTCATTCCAGGACCGGAGCGTCGCGATAGACTCCTCGGTAGCACGGCGGGACGAAGAGCGTCAAGCACGGTCGCTGCCGTTGCCGGTGTCTCCGGCCCCGTGGAGAACGCGCCGGGCTTGCTGCGTGATACGCTCGGCGTCATGAGGCCGACCGCCGCTCGCGCGATCATTCCCGACCGGCTCCGTGCTTTCGTCCAGGATGCGTGGGACTTGCGGATCGTCCCCACGCTCGAGGAATACGTCCGCATCCCCGCGAAGTCGCCGGGGTTCGATCGCGAGTGGCAGGCCCACGGCCACCTGGACCGGGCGGTCGAGCTCGCGGCGCGTTGGGCGCGCGAGCGTCCGGTCGAGGGCCTCCAGGTGGAGGTTGTCCGTTTGCCGGGTCGGACGCCGATCCTCCTGATGGAGATCCCGGGGACGGCGGACGAGACCGTCCTCCTGTACGGCCACCTCGACAAGCAGCCCGAGATGGTGGGCTGGAGCGAGGGACTGGGGCCGTGGACGCCCGTCCGCTGCGGCGACCGTCTCTACGGCCGGGGCGCGGCCGACGACGGCTACGCGGCGTTCGCGGCGCTCACCGCCGTGGAGTCGCTCCAGGCTCAGGGAGTGCCGCACGCCCGGTGCGTCATCGTCGTCGAGACCTGCGAGGAGAGCGGGAGCGCGGACCTGCCCGCCTACATGGACGCGCTGAAGGCTCGCATCGGCACGCCGGGCCTCGTGATCTGCCTGGACGCCTCCTGCGGGAACTACGACCAGCTCTGGACGGCGACCTCGCTCCGGGGCCTGGTTGGCGGCGAGCTCTCGGTGGAGGTGCTGGGGGAGGGCATCCACTCGGGCGCGAGCGGGATCGTGCCCTCGGGCTTCCGGATCCTGCGCCAGCTCCTCTCGCGCCTGGAGGACGAGCGGACCGGGGAGGTGCGGCCGCGCGGCCTCCATGTCGAGATTCCGCCCGAGCGCGAGCGACAGGCGCGGGACGTGGCGGCGACTCTCGGGGATCTGGGCTCCCGGATGCCCTTCGTTCCCGGCATGCGCGCCGCGCACGCCGATCCCGGCGAGCAAGTCCTGGCCCATACCTGGCGCCCGGCGCTCGCGATCACCGGCGCCGACGGACTCCCGCCCATCGCGGACGCCGGGAACGTCCTCCACCCCCGGACGGCCGTGAAGGTTTCTCTCCGTATCCCGCCCACCCTCGACGCCAGGAGGGCGGCGCGCCTTCTCCAGGAGCTCTTCGAGGCGGATCCTCCGTACGGCGCGCGTGTGCGCTTCACACCGGCGACGCCCAGCCCGGGGTGGGAAGCTCCGCCGCTGGTCGACTGGCTCGTGGAGTCTCTCGAGCGCGCTTCCATGACGCACTTCGGCCGGCCACCGATGTCCGCGGGGGTGGGAGGGTCGATCCCGTTCATGAGCATGCTCGGCGAGCGGTTCCCCGACGCGCAGTTCGTGATCACGGGCGTGCTCGGCCCCGGGTCGAATGCCCACGGTCCGAACGAGTTCCTCCACGTCCCCACGGGCGTCCGCGTGACTGCCTGCGTCGCCGAGATCCTCGCCGACCACTACCGCGCTGGACGGCGCTGAGGCGGGGCGCCCCCACCCGCCTTTCGGGCCCGCGCTCCGATCGGCCGTGGCGCCGGAATTTTTTGGCGCGCGGGGAGGGCCCGTGCGAATCTCGCCCACATGGTGATTCTCGTGGTCGGAGTGGGGCTGGCGGCGGTGGCGGGGTTGAGCGGAGTACTCGTGGCCGCGCGAAGGGCCCGGAGGCGCGAGCAGGCGGCGGCGGCCGAGGCGGCGATGCATCCGCACTACTGCGCGGAGTGCGACGAGGAGTGGCCTCACACCGGGCAGACCTGCCTCTATTCGTGGGCGACGACCTGCCCGAAGTGCGCCGGAGCGCCTGCCAGGGCGGACGTCCAGGCGGTGGGGTCCCGAGCCTAGGCGAACGTCAGCGCCCGGGCGGGATTCTCGACGAGCAGCGCCCGGACGTCGGCCTCGGAGAGACCCCGCTGTCGAAGGCGCGGTACGATCCGGCGAGGGATATGCCCGAGCCCCGTTCCCCCGTACCGCGTGAGTCGGATCTTGAAGCACACGTCGTGCGACAGCAGGATCTGCTGTCCGAAGCCCTGCTCCACCAGCCAGAGGACCTGCCGGATGCGCTCGGTGTCGTTGGGCATGTCCGGCCCGCCCCACGGGAAGTGGGAGATCTCCACGCCGAAGAGGTCGTACTCCACGTAGCAGCCGGTGTCGACGACGGCGCGGAGCCGCGCGGGGTCGGCGACGATCGTGCGCTCGATGTGGGCGATGACGACCCGGCGGAGGTCGAGCCCCGCTCGGCGGACTTCGTCCAGGTGCGCCTCCGGAGCTCGCGGATCGCGGCCGGGGTGGATCATGAGCGGCGCGCCGGTCTCCCGCGCGGCGATGGCCGCCGCCCGCAGGGACTTCCGCTCGGCGGGCGTCCAGGGCCACGAGCATCCGATCTCGCCGATCAGGCCCGCCCGCACGCCGGTGTCCCCGGCGCCGTCAACGACGTCCCGGACGATCTCGCGTACCAGGGCGTCCTCGGTCGCCGCCGCCAGCCCGGGCGGGTGGGCCGGCTCCGTGTAGTAGCCCGAGCCCATGATGACGTGGAGCCCGGTCGCCCTGGCGACGCGCTGGAGGGCCGGGGGATTCCGGCCGATCCCGGCGGTCGTGGGGTCGACCAGGGTCTGGCCGCCGTCCCGCCGGAAGATGCCCGCCTCCTCGATGGCCGTCGCCTCGTCGGTCAGGCTCAGGTTCTCGCGGCTCGAGAACCAGTCGTAGTTGATCTCGTAGAGGTTCGAGAGCTCGATCGCCTCTCGCTCGGGCCCGTGGGCGCCGCCAGCCGGCGGCTCGCGGTAGAGGAAGCTGAGGTCGACGAAGAGGTGCTCGTGCGGCAGCGTCAGGCCGAGGGACTCCGGCGCCACGAGGCCGAGGACCGTCTGTGCGCGGCCGGCGCGGGGCGATAGTGGGGTCGTCATCGATGGAACCTCCACGTGCTATGGTACCGCCGCGAGGAGGCCACATGACGACACGCCTGACGCTCAGCGACGAGGAGATCGACCGGCTCACCGCGCTCGATCGCGCCCATTTTTTTCACGCGGCGACGCCCCTCCAGCAGCACGCGAAGGACGGTCCGCGCATCTTCGTCGGCGGTGAGGGCATCTACCTGTACGACGCGAAGGGGCGGGCGTTTATCGACGGTCTCGCCTCCCTGTGGAACGTCAACTGCGGGCACGGGCGCCAGGACATCGTGGACGCCATCACGGGCCAGATGCGCCAGCTCGCGTTCAGCACGTCGTTCTTCGGCTTTGCTCATCCGGCCGGGATCGAGCTGGCCGCGCGACTCGCCCGCATCACGCCTCCCGGGCTCGACCGTTTCTTCTTCGTCGACAGCGGTTCCGCGGCCAACGAGACGGCCATCAAGCTCGCCCGCTCCTACCACAAGGCGCGGGGCAATGGGCGCAAGGTGAAGGTCATCTCGCGCGCGCGCGCCTACCACGGCGCCACCTACGGCACGCTCTCGGCGACCCGCCTGCGCCAGTACCACGAACACGTCAGCCCGCTGATGGAGGGCTTCGTCGAGGCCCCGGCGCCGTACCGCTATCGCTGCGAAGCGTGCGGGACGCAGCCGAGCTGCACTGGGGCGTGCGCCGAGGCGGTGGACGCCCTCATCCGGCGCGAGGGGCCGGACACGGTGGCCATGGTCATCGCGGAGCCGGTCCAGGCGGCGGGGGGCATCATCGTCCCGCCGCCCACGTACCTCCCGAGTCTCCGGGAGATCTGCCGCGCGCACGACGTCCTGCTCGTTGCCGACGAGGTCATCTGCGGGTTCGGGCGGACCGGGCGCTGGTTCGGAGTCGACAACTGGAGCGTGGTCCCCGACATGCTGACGATCGGCAAAGGGCTGACGAGCGGGTACATGCCGCTCTCCGGCGTCGCCGTCGGCGGCGGCATCTACGAGGTCCTGACGACCCGCCCAGAGGAGTTCACGTTCTGGCAGGGCTTCACCTACAACGCGCACCCCGGCTGCTGCGCGGCGGCCCTCCAGACGATCGAGATCCTGGAGAAGGAGAACCTCGTCGAGCACGCCCAGCGCATGGGCCGGCGCCTGCTCGACCGGCTCCGTCCCATCGAGAGCTCGCCGATCGTCGGCGAGGTGCGGGGGCTCGGTCTCCTGACGGGTGTGGAGATCGTCGCCGACCGGAAGACGCGGGCCCCGTTCCCCGACGGGCGCGGCAGCGCTCTCGTGCGCCGCCACTGCCTCGAGCGGGCCCTCATCGTGCGCTCCATCAGCGACACCATCGCGCTGTCACCGCCCCTCGTGATCTCGGAATCGGAGATCGACCACGTGGCCGACATCGTGACGGGAGCGGTTCGCAAGGCGGAGGCCGAGCTCGCCCGGAACTGAGCGGCGGGGTCGGAGCGGCGTCGCCATGAAGAAGAGCCCTCTTCATGACACGCTGGGGCCAGCGTGTCCAGATTGAGGTTCCGAGGCAGAGTCGCTGACGATCATGGATGATCGTGCGGCCGCGTTCGAGATCAGCCCCCATCTTCGTCAACGTGGACGGCGGCCGGGTGATGCATTGAGCCCGGGGCGATGAGAATGCGCCGGCGGTCTCTCGGCACACCGGGGCGATTCGGCCTGTGGACCCGCTTCAGCGGCACCACCACGATGCCCATCTTCGTGGCGGCGAGATAGACCTCAAGCTGTCGAGACAGTTCGGCAGGATCGTGGCAAGCTTGTCGCCCTTTCCGAGTCCTGCGGCCAGCAGCGCGTTGACGAGGCGGTTTACCCGGACGTTGAGCTTCCGAAACGTCAGGCGCTCGTGACCGATCACGACCGCGAGATGGGCGGGGCGAGAGCGGGCATGCCTGGAGAGCAGGGTACCGAGGTGCATGGACCCGATGTTAGGCGGTGTGCGGAGGCGGCACAAACGCCATTCGCGGGCGCTCCTCCGGGAGAGGCCGGGTGGGTCAGAAGATCGCGATCGGGTGGGCGGGAGCGCCCGTGGCGCCGCGGAGCCGGAGCGGCGTCGCGGTGAAGAAGAACTCGTAGCGGCTCTCCTCGCGGCAGGCCTGGGCCAGGGCTTCCGGGCTGACGTTGTCCACGAGGACGAGGCCCAGGAACGGGATCGCCAGGTGGGCGCCCATCCCGAATCCGGGATAGCCGCTGGGACGCTCGTCCATCATGTCCCACGCCACGGCGGCGACGTCCTTCTGGCGGAGCCACTCGAGGCACGAGACGTGGAGGCCGGGGTGGGGTGACACCCGCGGCACCCAGTCCTGATGCGCCTGGCGGAATGCCTCGTCGCCGCTCCGGATCACCACCGCGTCACCGGGCTGGACCCGGACACCGGCGTGCGCCGCCGTCTCGTCCAGCTCCCGCGGGGTGACCGGGCGGCCGACCGTCACGAACCCTTCCGCGCGTCCGGCCGCGACGTCGAGCAGGACGCCGCGCGTCGTGATCCCGTCCACGGCGATGGGGTCGATCGGGCACCAGCTCGCGCCCTCGACGGAGAGGCTCGCGGCGAACGGCCGGCCGTTGTACAGCTCGCCGTCCCAGCCGACGTGGCAAAGGGCGTCCACGTGCGTGATCCAGTAGCCGTGGTAGACCATGTCGAAGCGGTCGAGCACCGCGTCGACCCGCTCGCGCTTGGTCGGGAACGTGACGTGGTACATGTACACGGGGCGCGGCACCACGTCGCGGGCCAGAGACACCGTGCGGCCCGTGCGGATCAGCCGGAGCGCGTCGGCGCGCCGGGCGGGCGTGATCAGGTTGAGCGTGCCCCGCTGGTCGTCGTGACCCCAGCGGCCCCAGTTGTTCAGCTCCTTGAAGTAGCTCTCGACCCGATCCTGGGCGACTCGAGGGGATTCCGGCATGAGTGCCTCCTTCGGCGAGGTCCCGACACGTCGCGCGGAGCGGCGCGGCTGGTTCCGCCTACCGCCCCATCACGAGGTTCGGCAGGAACAGCACCAGGCCCGGCCAGAGCGCGCACACGATCACCGCCAGGACGAGCGCCAGGAACGGCCGCCACACCGCCCGGGTGAACTCGTTGACCGTGATCCCCGCGAGCTGGCAGGCGATGAACATCGTGATCCCGACCGGCGGCGTGGTCACGGGGCTGGATGGTCGGTGACATCGCCTGGAATTCGCGCTATTACATTCTGAACGACGTACGCTGTCAACCGCGGGCGCGCATCGAGAGCCGCGAGGAGCGGCACGCGCTGGTGGCGGCGGCGAGACGATTCGCTGGATGGAGGCGTGCGATGCAGCCTTTCCTGGACTCGACGAACCTGGCCGCGGATCCCGATGCCCTGAACGAGCGGCTCGTCGCCGAGGGATACCTGTTCGTCCGGGGGCTCCTCCCGCGCCCGGCCGTCCTCGACGTGCGCCGTCAATGTCGGGCGGTGGCGGCGGCGAGCGGGTGGCTCGATCCCGCATACCCTGTGGACGACGGTGTCGCCAATCGCGCGGCAGCCTGCACCGATCCCGAGCCCAAGTACGTGGAGGTGTTCCGTCGTCTCTACGTGCTGGAAGCGCTCCACGCGCTCAAGCATCACCCCGCGATCGTGGGATTCTTCGAGCGGCTGCTCGGCGAGCCCGTGCTTGTTCATCCGCTGTTCGTCATGCGGAACATCTTTCCTCAGCGGCCCGAGTCGACGACGCCAGCCCACCAGGACTACGTGCACATCCAGGGCACCCCCGCGACGTACACGACCTGGATCCCGCTGGGGGACTGCCCGCTCGAGCAGGGCAGCCTCACGGTGGCGGCCGGATCGCACCGGGACGGCGTCCGGGACTTTCGCGTGACGAACGGCTCGGGCGGCCTGGAGGTCGTCGACCCGCTGGCCGGCCGCTGGCGCGCGAGCCCGTTCTCCGCGGGCGACGTGCTGATCTTTCACAGCCTCACGGTCCACAAAGGCCTGCCGAACCTGACCGACCGGCTTCGCCAGTCGATGGACGCCCGCTACCAGCGGGTGAGCGAGCCGGTCTCCGACCTGAGCCTCCGCCCCTACGCGAACATGTTCACCTGGGACCAGGTCTACGCCGGCTGGAAGTCCGACGAGTTCCAGTACTACTGGCGGCGCCTTCCGATCACGATCGGCGAGTTCGACACGCAGTACTACGAGCGGCGCGACGTGATCGCGTTCGAGATGGCCGAGCGGGGAGACCGCGCCGCCCGGGCGTCCCTCCTGCGCATAGTCCAGCGAGACAAGGACGCGGGGAAGCGAGAGCGCGCTGCCGCGCTTCTGTCCGTGCTCGACGCCGGAGAGAAGACCGCCCAGGTCTAGCCCCGGCCGCGCCGCCGGGTCAGTGGTCCGTCAGGCGGAACGGGCGGAAGAAGGCGCGGAGCTCCTCCGCCAGGAGGCGCGGCTCCTCCGCCGCGAAGAAGTGGCCGCCGCGGGGGAACTCGGTCCATCGCCGGATGTCGGCGTAGCTTCGCTCGGCCCGCTCGCGAGGCACCCGCTGGACGGCTTCCGTCGACAGCGCCACGCCGGTCGGCACCGTGATGCGGGAGGTGATGCGCCGCGGGTCCCGAGCGCGCTCGTAGTAGGAGCGGTTCGCGGCGTTGATGGTTCCCGTCACCCAGTAGAGCGTGACGTTGGCGAGGAGGAGATCCCGGGAGAAGTACCGCTCCACGTCGCCCGCCGGATCGGTCCAGGCCCGCCACTTCTCGAGGATCCAGGCGGCCAGTCCGGCCGGGGAGTCATGGAGCCCGTAGGCGAGGGTCTGGGGCCGGGTTTCCTGGATCAGGTTGTAGCCGCCCTCCTCCCGCTGCCAGCGCGCCTGGATCTCCGCGTGGGCCCGCTCCGCGTCGCTCGGCGGCTGGACGTCGGGACCGACGACCGGAGGCGGGAAGCCCGGCATCATCGTGTGGATGGCGATCAGGCGGTCCGGAAAGTCGGCGGCCATCCAGCCCGTGATGACCGCCCCGATGTCGTTGCCGTGGGCGGCGAAGCGCGCGTAGCCGAGACCCTCCATCAGCCGCGCCCAGAGGGCGGCCACGCGGCTCCGGGTCATGCCGCGCTTCGTGGGCCGGTCAGAGAACCCGAAGCCGGGCACCGAGGGGACCACCACGTCGAAGGCGTCCGCCAGGTCGCCGCCGTGGGCCGCCGGATCGGCCAGGAGCGGGATCAGAGGGAGCATCTCGACGAACGAGCTCGGCCAGCCGTGCGTGATGATGAGCGGCAGCGGGGCGGGACCGCGGCCGCGCGCCCCACGCACATGGATGAAGTGGATGCCATGGCCGTCGACGTCCGCGCGGAAGTGCGGGAGCGCGTTCATCACGCGCTCCTGCGCCCGCCAGTCGAAGCGCGTGCCCCAGTACTCCACGGCCGCCCGGAGATAGGCGAGGCTCGCGCCGTAGTCCCAGCGGGCGTCCTCGACCTCGTCGGGCCAGCGCGTGCGGCCGAGACGGGCCCGCAGGTCGTCGAGCGTCGCCTGCGGGACGTCGACGGCGAAGGGTCGGATCTCCATCCGGCGGGTCAGCGCCGGTGAGCGGGCCGGGGCCAGACCTCGGGGTTCGCGAGGTCGCGAGGCCGCTCCCCGCGCAGCACGCGCAGGATCTCCGCCGTCACCTGGAGGGAGGCCTCGCGGTTCGCCTCGAGCGTCACCCCGGCGACGTGGCCCGAGCACACCACGTTGTCGAGGTTGAAGATCGGGTTGTCGATCGGGCTCGGCTCCTGCTCGAACACGTCGAGGCCCGCGGCGCTGAGGCGCTTCTGGACGAGGGCCTCGAAGACCGCCCGCTCGCTGTGGACGGGACCGCGCGACGTGTTGATGAAGATCGCGCCGGGACGCAGCCGGGCGAGCGCCCGCTCATCGATCATGTGACGCGTCTCCGGGGTCAGGGGCGTGTGGCAGGTGAGCACGTTGACCTGGGGCAAGAGCTCCTCCAGGCTCCCGACGGGCTCGGCGCCGCGCCGGCGGACCTCCTCGGCGGGGACGTACTTGTCGTAGCCGAGGACGCGCATCCCGATGGCGCCGGCGAACCGGGCGACCCGCCGGCCGACGTTGCCGACCCCCACGATGCCGAGGGTCTTCCCGGCGAGCTCGGTGTTACCCACCTCGTGGCGCGGGCGCCAGTCGCCCTTGCGGGTCAGCCGGTCGATCTCCACCGTGCGCTTGACGCACGCGAGCATGAGCATGAGCGCGTGCTCGGCCACCGCCTGCGAGTTGGAGCCCGGCGCGTGGACCACCGCCACGCCGTGCCGGGTCGCCGACTCCAGATCGACCGTGTCGAGCCCCACGCCGTGTCGCCCCACCACCCGCACGTGCGGGCACGCCCCCAGGATCGTGTCGTCGCAGCGGGGGCCCGCCCGGAAGAGGATGGCCTCGGCGTCCAGCGCCAGCTCGATCACGGTCCTCGGCTCCTGGTCCGGCGTGATGACCACGCGGGTCTCGGACTCGAGCTGCGCCACGCCGGCGGGATTGATCTTGCCGGCGATCACGACCAGGGGGCGGGCAGGGACGGTCATCGAGCTGGTCTCCTTTCAGGGATCGAGTGCCGTGACGCGAGTCTCATGCGGCCCGGGCTAGTTTACCCGCGTCGCGGACCCCATGTTACGCTTCGACCGAGGCCGCACGCGGCCCACGCACAATGAACGGCAGCGGAGGCCGGATGGCCGCGTGAGTGACACCGTGCCCTACGACGCCTTTCTACTCGTCTCCTTCGGGGGGCCCGAGGGGATGGCGGACGTCATGCCGTTTCTCGACCACGTGCTGCGGGGTCGCAACGTGCCTCCGGAGCGCAAGCGCGAGGTGGCCCACCACTACGAGCGCTTCGAAGGCGTGAGCCCGATCAATGCCCAGAACCGGGTGCTCCTCGAGGCGCTCCGGGTGGAGCTCGGCGCCCACGGCTTGCGCCTGCCGCTCTACTGGGGCAACCGGAACTGGCACCCGTTCCTCGCCGAGGCGCTCCGGGCGATGGCGGGAGACGGCGTGAAGCGCGCGCTCGCGCTCGTCACCTCGGCGTACAGCTCCTATTCGGGGTGTCGCCAGTACCTCGAGGACATCGCCCGCGCGCGGGCCGAGGTGGGGCCGAGCGCGCCCATCGTCGACAAGCTGCGCGTCTTCCACGACCATCCGGGGTTCGTCGAGGCCAACGCCGCCCGTGTGCGAGAGGCGCTCGCCACGCTGCCGCCGGCTCGCCGCTCGGCGGCGCGGATCGCCTTCACCGCGCACAGCATCCCCGCGGCGATGGCGGCCGGTTCCGACTACGTCTCGCAGCTCCGGGAGACGTGCGCCCTGGTGGCGGAGGCGGTGCCGCACGAGCCCTGGGCGCTCGTGTATCAGAGCCGGAGCGGCTCGCCTCAGCAGCCGTGGCTCGAGCCGGACATCCTCGACCACCTCGCCGCCCTCAAGGCCGAGCGTGTCGCGGACGTGGTCGTGGCGCCCGTTGGCTTCGTGTCCGACCACATGGAGGTTGTCTACGACCTCGATGTCGAGGCGCGCGAGCGGGCGGCCGCGCTCGGCCTCGGTTTCGTGCGGGCCGGAACGGCGCGGACCCACCCGGCCTTCGTGCGGATGATCCGCGAGCTGGTCGAGGAGCGCGTGGCGGGCGGTGAACGGCGCGCCCTCGGGGCCCGCGGGCCGCGCACCGACGTCTGCGCCCCAGATTGCTGCGCGTCGGGCGTCGCACGGCCCGTGACGCGGTAGCCGTCCCGCCGCCGCCGGATCAGTGGCCCAGGCGGGCGGCGAGGAACAGGGCCACTAGCCACGCCGGCGCGAGGGCGGCGACCCCGAGGAGCCAGCTCACGAGTGGCCGTGAGGCCGAGTCTTGCCTCTCCTCGCGGTTGATCAGCCAGTCGCTCCCCAGCACGCCCAGGATCGCCGCCGCCGAGGCGACCATGAACGCCTTGCGCGGCGGCCCTTCGGCCGTTCCCGAGGCGTTCAAGAGCGACACGAACGGGACGAGCCAGGCGAGCAGGAGCGCCGGCAGTCCGGCGACCCACAGGACACGGGGCGTTGGGGTCGGAGCCCGGCGAGCTAGAGCCCTCGCGCCGACGCGGCTGACGACCAGACCTACCACCGCGAACCCGAGGGACCAGAGGAAGAGCATCACCGTTCCGTCGACCGATTCCCAGTCACGTCAGCCGACTGCGAGCGGCGCCGGCGCGCGAGGCAGGTCCTGCCACTGAGCCGGGTCGTGGCCGTAGATGACCGTGGCGCCCTTACGGTCGCGGAGCTCGCGCAGGCGTGCCAGGGAGCGGGCCACCTCGTCCGGGTCCCAGAGCACTCCCGGCAGGAGGTCCCGGTCCATGTTCTCCCGCGTGTAGCAGGCGTCGGCGGCCAGCACCAGATCCGTTCCCTTGCCCGCGCGCACCCGGAGGGACTGGTGGCCGGGGGTATGGCCGTGGGTCGGGATGAGCACGACGGTCCCGTCGCCGAACACGTCGTGCTCGCCGTCAACCGGCTGGTACGCGAGCGGATGATCGAAATCGGGCGCGCTCGGAGCGTAGCGCTTCTCGGCCAGGACCGCAGGATCGCGCGCGGCCTCCAGCTCCCGCCGCTGGACGAGGAACGTCGACCACGGGAAGAACTCGTTGCCGCCGCAGTGATCGAAGTGGAAATGGGAGTTCGCGACGTACGTGACGTCGTCGGGCCGGAGACCGAGGAGCGCGAGCTGGCTCACCGCGTCGTCACCGGGCTGGGAGCGGACACCGAATCGCCGGGCGCGACTCTCGCCGAGCCGCCCCACCGGATCCGTGATCGCGGCGCAGTGGACGCCGGTGTCGAAGAGGAGCCGTCCCGCCTGATGGACGACGAGGAACGCGGGGACGGGCACCGTCCAGCGCGTCCCGGGCTCGCGGTCCGGCACCATCAGCGCGAGCTCGAGATCGAGATAGCCGCCGCAGAGTGCGTAGACGCGGAGCATCGGTCTCTCAGCTCGAGGTGCCTGGAGGTGCCGGAACGCCTCGCCCGTTCCCGTTCAGGTGTCGTTGAGGCCGAGGGAGCGCTCGATGGCGACGACGTCGGCGGGGCGAGCGAAGGGCGCGGGTGTCGGCTCGCTGGCGCGGCGCGGCCGTCCGATCGCCTCGAAGAAGTGCTCGAGCCCCGGGGGCGAGACGACCCAGAGCAGGACCAGCTCCTCGTCGCTCTCGTTCAGGATCTCGTGCCGGACGTCGTAGCCGAGGAAGCAGGCCGTTCCGGGCGCGAGCGGATGGCTCACCCCGTCCACGACCACGCGCCCCCGGCCGCGGAAGCAGATCTGGAGCTCGACCTGGTCGCCGTGCGAGTGCTCCCGGATCCGCCCGCCCGGCGCAATGGTCTGGTAGCCCATCGACAGGCCTTCGAAGCGCGTGGCCCCGGGATGGAGTGTCGGATCCGCGTGCCCGTTGGCCGGGACGGGCTGCCAGTAGGACGGCCCGCCGCCGGGCTGGACGACGACCGCGTGGCCTCGCACCGCGCCCATCTCGCTCATCGGGTGCCTCCTCGCGCCATGTGGCTCAGTCTACCGCGCTTCTCGGCCCCACACGGGGAGGGACGTCCCGGCGTGGAAGGGCTGCCCGCCTGCCCTCAGATCGGCTGTGAGGCCTCGTCGGGATGCCCGCTTCGCGAAGGTCCCGCACGCGCGCCCCGAGGAGTGCCCCGAGGAGACCCAGCAGGCCGGCGAGCGCCGCCGAGGCGCCTTCACGCTTCGAGACTAGCTCGGCCGCGCGGTCCCACGCTTGGAGGATCTTGCTCAGCTCACGGGAGAGGCGCGCGCACGGCGGCGCACGGACTGGTAGCTGATCACCGCGACCTTCTGTCGGTAGGCGGTGCTGGCGAGCTGCGTGAGGATGAAGTCCGCGACGTCGGCGCGGGCGATTCGGGGCAGGATACCGCGGAGCACCAGGCGCTCGCCCACCCGGTACCTGCCCGTTCGGGGACCATCGGTCAGGGCCACCGGGTACACGAGCGTCCAGTCGAGAGCGCTCCGGCGCAGGTAATCCTCACCGGCCTTCTTGTCCGCGAAGATGTCCCTGAGGAGCAGTCGGTACATGAGCCTCGGGAGCAGCGGGGCGTCGTGGGCCGAATCGCCGACGCCATAGGCCGAGACGACGATCAGACGGCGCACTCCCTGGCCTTCCATCGCGGGAACGATCGTTCGCATGCTGCGGGAGATGAGATTCGAGGATCTGAACGCCTTGCGCCGGCCCAGCGCGCTGACGACCACGTCATGACCGCGCATCACTTGGGCGACGGCGGCCTCGTCGTCCGTCAGGCTTCCGACGACGACACGAAGGCGACCGTGGGTACTCGTCATCTTCCCGGGGTCGCGGACGAAGGCGGTGACGTCGTGGCCGTGCTGCAGCGCCTGGCTGATCACCTGCCGTCCGGTGCCGCCCGTTGCGCCCAGGACGAGGAGCTTCACGCCGACCGTCTTCCGATTCCCTGCTGGTCCGGCCGCTGCGAGGCGGCGCTACCGGAGCACGCGCTCGATCTCGTCGAGGTGCGTCTTGCGGTGGTGCGCGCGGGCGAGGAAGAGCGGCTCGCCGGCCGCCCGGTTCGAGGAGATCCGCTCGTCGCTGAGCGCCGCCAGCCGCCGGTCGACCTCCTCGGCGATCTCGACGGTCAGCCGGGCCGCGACCCGTGGCGGGAGCGCGAGGCAAAGAGGCTTCCCGGCATCGTTGATCCAGTCGACGTCCGCCTCTTCGAGCCGGCGCGGCGACTCGCCGCGCTCCCACCGATCGAGCCAGAAGAGGATCCGCTGGTCCCAGAAGGCGACGTGGGCGAGCGAGGCGGCGACGGTCCAGCCGCCGGGTGTGGGACGCGCCAGGTCCGCGTCGCTCAGACGTTCGACGATGGCGCGGAGGCGGCGGAGCTCCGCCGCGTTCTCGGCAATGTACGTGCGGTCCACAGCCAGTGGGGCCATCGGGTCTCTCTCCTTTGCGCGCGAGCCTGGCCGTGATTGTAGTACGAGCCCTCGATTGATCCCATGTCGCAGTGGGCTGAGTGTCCTGGTGGGACGACTGCGATGCTATAGTGCCCCGAGGCTCCCATGACGATCGTGCAGCGGATCGACAAGGATCTGATCGAGGCGCTAAAGGCGCGCGAGGCCGAGCGGCTCGGCGCGCTCCGGATGGTCAAGACGGCGCTGAAGCTTCGCGAGACCGAGGTGCCCGGGAGCCTCGGGGACGAGGACGCCTTGCGCGTCCTCAACACCCTCGTGAAGCAGCGGCGGGACGCCGCCGAGCAGTTCCGGGCGGCCGGCCGCGAGGACCTGGCTCAGAAGGAAGAGCGCGAGGCCAAGGTCATCCAGGAGTACCTCCCGGGCGCCGCCTCGGCCGACGACATGGCGCGGGCCGTCGAGGCAGCCGTCGCGGAGACGGGCGCCACCTCGCCGAAGGACATGGGGGCCGTCATGAAGGCCGTCCGCGCCCGCCTCCAGGGCCAGACCGTCGACGGCAAGGCGCTCTCCGATCTCGTGAAGTCCCGGCTCGCCCGATAAGAAGGATACTCAGTCCACCCATGCGGTGGACGTGGGCCCGTCCTGAGAGCATCAATGGACCCGCCGTAGACGAATGGAGGCAGTCCATGAGGAGTCTGTCCCCGATCCTCTGCCCTGTCTCCGTCCCGCAACGACAACATCCTCTTCCGGCCGCTGGAATCCCCGCGCCGGCACGAGGGGTGTCGGACCCGGCGTGGGTCTCCGAGCCCCTCCGTTCCGGCCCGTTCCGTTCCGGCCCGTTCTTGACGGGCCTTTCTCCGGCTGCTAGCGTTAGCGACGTTCACGGGGTTCCAGGTGTGCCCCCTTGGGGGCCAAGAGGGAAGGCGGTGCGAGACCGCCACGACCCCGTCACTGTGATCGGGGACGAAACCCGCAAACAAAGCCCACTGGCGCGGCGCGCCGGGAAGGGCGCGGGGAGTAGGACGATCCGAGAGTCAGGAGACCTGCCTGGAACCCGCGCACTCCGAACCGGTCTTCGAGGGAGGCCCGGGTTGCCGCACGCGATCTCGCCCAGCCGGAGACCCCGCACCAGTTCGCCGTGAGCCCGCGGACCGTCCTCGTCCTGGGGGGCGTCCGCGCGGGGAAGAGCGCGTTCGCCGTCGCTCGCGCCCGAGCGCACGATGGGCGGGTTGCGTTCGTCGCGACCGCCGAGGCCGGGGACGAGGAGATGGCGGCCCGGATCGCCCGCCACCGGGCGGAGCGACCCCCAGCCTGGCGCACGGTCGAGGTTCCGATCGCGCTCGCGTCGGCCCTCACCGGGCTCGAGGGCGAGGCCGATGTCGTGGTCGTGGACTGTCTCAACCTGTGGGTCGCAAACCTTCTCCACCAAAGACCTGAGCTGACCGAGTCCGACCTCCTGGCGGAGGCGGCGCAGCTGGAGGCCGCCACCAGGCGCCCGCGCTTCGCGCTCATCATCCTCGTCTCCAACGAGGTCGGCTGGGGGGTCCACCCCGAGACGGAGCTCGGCCGGCGCTTTCGCGACGCGCTCGGCCTGGTCAACCAGGCCGTGGCGCGGGCCGCGGACGAGGTGGTGCTGATGGTCGCCGGCTGCCCGCTCGTCGTGAAGCCCGCCGGTGCCCACGCGTCCCCCGAAGGCGGCCGGCCCGCGTGATCGCCCTCGAGCGCCTCATCGCCTCCGTCGTCGTGCCGGACGAGCGGCTGGCCGAGACGGCCCGTCGTCGGCTCGACAGCCTAACGAAGCCGCGGGGGAGCCTGGGGCGGCTGGAGGAGCTCGCCGTCCGGGTGGTCGTGATCACCGGGAATCCCCTGCCGCGGGTGGATGCGCCGGTGATCTTCACGCTCGCCGGCGACCACGGTGTCGCGACCGAGGGCGTGAGCGCCTACCCACAGGCCGTTACCGCGCAGATGGTCGAGAACTTCGCGCGAGGCGCCGCCGGGGTGAACGTCCTCGCTCGCCACGTCGGTGCCCGGGTCGTCGTCGCGAATCTCGGCGTCGCGGCGCCGCTGGCCGGTCACGCCGGCATCGTCGAGCGTCGCATCGCGCCTGGCACTCGCAGCATCACGAAGGGACCGGCGATGACCCGCGAGGAGGCCGTCCGGGCGATCGCTGAAGGGGCAGCGCTCGTCGAGGCGGCGGCCCCGGACTGTGTCGGTACCGGGGAAATGGGGATCGGCAACACGACCGCGGCGAGCGCGCTCACGGCCGCGCTCACCGGCGGCGATCCCGCGATGGTCACGGGCCGCGGCA
Organism: uncultured Candidatus Rokubacteria bacterium; assembly: GCA_963805625.1. Lineage (GTDB taxonomy): Bacteria > Methylomirabilota > Methylomirabilia > Rokubacteriales > DASRDR01 > DASRDR01. The sequence goes on along the minus strand of CAWDVE010000013.1, from coordinate 42,349 downwards.
CGGGGGTCCCTGACGACGTCTGGGTGAGGAAGGTCGAGGTGGTCCGGCGGGCACTGGCCGTCAACCGCCCGGATGCGGGCGACGCCCTCGGTGTCCTCGCGGCGGTCGGCGGCTTCGAGATCGCGGGGCTCGTCGGCGTCGTCCTGGCGGGAGCGGCCCGCCGCGTCCCCGTCGTGCTCGACGGCTTCATCGCCACCGCCGCCGGGCTGGTCGCCGCCCGCCTCGCTCCCGCCGCGCGGAGCTACCTGATCGCCGCGCACCGGAGTGCCGAGCCCGGACACGCGCGGCTGCTCGAAACCCTCGGCCTCACCCCGTACCTCGAGCTCGGCATGCGGCTTGGCGAGGGCACCGGCGCCGCGCTCGGGATCGGCCTCCTCCGCGCGGCGCTCGCCTGCTACCGGGAGATGGCGACGTTCAAGGAAGCCGGCGTATCGGAGCGCCTCCGGTGAGGATGCCGTCGGCGGCATGCGCCGCCCGTCGCGGGGGTCGGCGTGCGTCACGGGCCCTGCTGTTCGTCGTCGTGGCGCTGGCGGCACTTGGGGGCGGGCCGCGCGCCGGCGCGGCCGGCGAGGTGACGGACATGCTCGGCCGGCGTGTGCGGATTCCGGATCACGCGGCCCGGATCGTGTCGCTGGCGCCGAGCATCACCGAGACCATGTTCGTCCTCGGCGACGGCGACCGGCTGGTCGGGGTCACCGACTACTGTGACTACCCGCCGGAAGCGACCCTGAAGCCCCGCGTCGGCGGGATCTCCACGCCGAGCTTCGAGGCGATCCTGGCGCTCCGACCCGACCTGGTCCTTGCCACGGCGGAGAGCAACTACGCAGAGCACGTCCAGCGGCTCGTGTCGCTCGGGCTGGCCGTCTACGTGATTCGGCCGGTCGATTTCGAGACCGTCCTCGAGTCGATCGAGCGCATCGGCGGCGTGCTCAGCCGTGACGTTGCCGCCCGCGCGCGGGTGGCCTCGATGCGGCGGGATGCGGAGGCCATTGCACGCGCGGTTGCAGGCTCGCCCCGCCCGCGCGTCCTCTACGTGGTGTGGCCGAACCCGCTCATCGCGCCGGGTGGGGGTACGCTCATCAGCGAGCTCATCCAGCGCGCCGGCGGCGAGAGCGTCACGGGCGCCGAACCGCTTCCGTACCCGCGCCTCTCGCTGGAGACGGTCGTCGAGCGGCGTCCGGACCGGATCATCGTCGGGCGCCACGGGCAGGGGACGGTCGAGGAGCTTCTCCGCGGCTGGGGGCGCCTCGGCTCGGTCAGCGCGCTGCGCGACGGTCGCGTGTTTGCCGTCGACGGCGACCTCGTCCACCGGCCGGGCCCTCGGATGGTCGAGGCCCTCCGGGCGCTGGCCCGCGTGATCCACCCGGAGCGCGTGCCGTGATCTCCCGGCGCCGCGTGGGGGCGGCCTGTGTCGTCGTTACCGGTGGACTGGCTCTCGCGGGTCTCATCGGGCTCGCCACCGGACCCGCGCCGATCGGCCTCGGCGAGGTCGTCGCCGCGCTGGTGGGACGGGCGCGCTCGGACCTCGCCGCCACGGTCGTGCTGGAGCTCCGGCTGCCGCGGGTCATCCTCGCCGCACTGGCGGGCGGAGGCCTTGCCGTCGCGGGGGCGGCGTTCCAGGCCCTGACGCGGAATCCGCTCGCGGATCCCGCGGTGCTGGGCGTGGCCGGCGGCGCGGCGCTGGGCGCCGTGCTCGGGCACCTCTGGGGACTCGAGGGCTCGCTGGCCGCGACAGTAGGGCTGTCAGCCTTTGCCTTCGCAGGCGCGCTGATCGCGGCGATCATCGTGTACCTCATCGCCACGTCGGGCGGGTGGCTTCCCGTCCAGACGCTGCTCCTGGCCGGGGTCATCACGGGACTCTTCTTCTCGGCCGTGATCACACTGGTCGTCTCGCTCGTGGACTTCGCCCAGCTGGGCGGGATCCTCCACTGGCTCATGGGGAGCCTCGGGATCGTGGGGTACCGCGCGGTCGGCGTGATCGCGGTCGGCACGGCGGCTGGGACGGCGATGATCTACGCGCAGGCGCGTGCGCTCAATCTGCTCGCGCTCGGTGAGGAGTCGGCCCTCCAGCTGGGGGTCGAGGCCGAGCGGGTCAAGCGCATCGTCTTCGTGGCAGCGGCGCTTCTCACGGGCGTGATCGTCGCCCAGACGGGGCCGATCGGATTCGTCGGGCTCATCGTGCCGCACGCCGTCCGTCTGACCGTCGGGTCGGACAACCGGCTCCTGCTGCCGGTGGCCGCCGGCGCGGGCGCGACGTTTCTCGTGCTGGCGGACACGCTGGCGCGCCTGGTGGTGCAGCCCGCCGAGCTGCCGGTCGGGGTGGTGACCGCCTTCTGCGGCGCGCCGTTCTTCGTCTACCTCCTGCGGACCCGACTACGCCGGCGCAGCGCGTGAGCTCGCGCACGGCCGCGGCCGGTCCGCCGGTGTTCGAGGCAAAGGGGGTGGAGTTCGGCTACGGCGGCGTGTTCCGTCTCGCTGGCGCGTCGTTCGAGGTGGCGGAGGGCGAGATCCTGGGCCTGGTCGGCCCGAACAGCTCCGGGAAGACCACGCTGCTGCGTCTCCTCTCGAAGGTGCACGCTCCCGACCGCGGCGAGATCCGGTACCAGGGTCAGCCGCTCGGTGCCGTACGGCGCCTCGCCCTCGCTCGGGATGTGGCGGTCGTCCCGCAGGAGGAGCAGCTGGCGTTCTCGGTGAGCGTGGAGGAGCTCGTCCTCATGGGGCGCTTCCCCCGGAGCGAGGGGCGGCTCTTCGAGGGTCCGGCGGATCTCGCCCGGGCGCGCGAGGCGATGGCCCTCGCGGGGGTCCTCGAGCTCGGCGACCACCCGGTCGACACGCTGGCCGGCGGCGAGCGCCAGCGGGCGCTCCTTGCGCGGGCGCTCGCCCAGGAGCCGCGAGCGCTCCTGCTGGACGAGCCGACGAGCCACCTCGACCTCGTGCACCAGCGGCATCTGGTCGGGCTGCTCCGGCGGCTCAACCGTGAGCGGGGCATGACGGTGATCTTCGTGAGCCATGACCTGAACCTGGCAGGGGAGCTGGCCAACCGACTGCTCCTCCTCTCGGGCGGGCGCGTGATCCGGCTCGGCCCGCCGCGCGAGGTGCTGGACGAGGCGGCACTCGAGGAAGCGTATGGCTGCCCCGTCTGGGTGGAGCGCCTCGCCTCCGGCCGCCCCGTCGTTCTCGGAGTCAGACTGTGACTTCCCGACATTTTTGTCGGCGGGCGCGAATGGTCGGGAAGTCACAGTCTGACCCCATTGAGAGGAGGTGAGCGCTCGAGCGGCTGATGTGCGTCCCGATGTCGGGAAGCCGGTGAGACGTCCTTCCGGACGCTGATTCCGGCACTGTCCCGCAACTGTGAGTGGGGAGCGCCCCCACTTCCGCCGCGTGTCCGCGGCGGGGCAACGTCACTGGGGCCATTTGCCCTGGGAAGGCGTGGTGGGCGCGACGAGCCACGAGTCAGGAGACCGATCGGGATGCGTGAAGACTCACACCCCTTCGCGGAAGAGGAGTGCGCGATGACGCGTAGAGACATGTGGGGCGTGCTCGCGATGCTGCTGTGGCTCGGATCGGGATCCGCCGCAGCCGAGGAGACGGCCCAGACGACCCCGGGGGCCGCCCCGGCAGCCCCGGCGGGCGACGTCCGGCGAGCCGATCCGGTGGTTGTGACGGCCACGCGGAGCGAGCAGCCGCTCGAGGAGATCGGCGCGTCGGTGACCGTCGTTCCCGAGGAGGCAATGCGGGTCCAAGAGTACCGGGCGGTGGACGAGGTTCTCCGGACGATCCCGGGTGTCCAGGTCCAGACATCGGGCAGCCCCGGGAAGCTCTCGACCATTCGCATCCGCGGGGCCAACCCGACCCAGGTGCAGGTGCTGATCGACGGCGTGAGAGTGAAGAGCCTCACTTCCGGTGACTTCGACTTCGCCGACCTCACTCTCGACGACGTCGAGCGGATCGAGGTCCTACGCGGTCCGCAGTCGACCCTCTACGGCGCGGACGCGATCGGCGGCGTGGTCAACGTCATCACCAAGCGGGGACAGGGGCCGCCGTCCGCATTACTGGACTTCGAGGCGGGCAACTACGAGACATTCCGGGAGCGCGCCGGCGTGTCGGGGAGCACCGGGCCCTGGAGCTATTCCCTCGGCGTGAGCCGGTTCGACTTCCAGGGCCAGTTCGACAACGACGAGCACAACGTCACCAGCGTGAACGCGCGAGTCGGCTACGCGCTGCCGAACAAGGGCGAGGTCTCGCTCACCGGGCGGTTCCAGGACGGGCATCTCGGGATTCCGTTCGCCACGGTGTTCCCCGACTTCGACCCGAACCGCGAGCAGGACCAGCAGCTCTGGCTCCTCTCCCTCGAGTGGCGCCAGCCCTGGACGTCGATGTGGGAGCACAAGGTCCGCGTGTCGGCCGTGGACGAGACGCTCACGTTGACGGACGAGGCCGATCCCGCGCATCCGTTCGGCTTCACCTCGGACATCTCCTCGAGGCGGCTCGAGGCCGAGTGGTACCACTTCATCAAGCCCGTCCGGTGGAACACGATCACGCTCGGCGGCGAGTACCGGAACGAGGTGGGTGAGGTCAAGGGGAGCTACAAGGAGACCATCGACTCCTGGGCTCTCGTCCTCCAGGACCAGCTGACGCTGTTCGACCGCCTGTACCTCACGGCGGGCGTCCGTTACGATGGGAACAGCGCGTTCGAGGACAAGGCGACGGCGCGCGTGGCGCTCTCCTATCTGCTCAAGGCCACGGACACGCGGCTCAAGGCCAGCTGGGGGCAGGGCTTCCGCGCGCCGACGTTCAACGAGTTGTTCTTCCCGGCCTTCGCGCCGTGCCCGCCGTTCGGCAACCCCAATCTCAAGCCGGAGGAGAGCAACAGCTGGGACGCGGGCGTGGAGCAGCACCTCTGGGAGCGGCGGATACGGCTCGCCGCGACCTACTTCCGCAACGACTACAAGAATCTCATCCAGCCCACGCTGACCGATCCCACGAACTTCTGCTTCGAAGCCCAGAACGTCGGCAAGGCCCGCTCCGAGGGCGTCGAGGTGGAGGGGAGCGTGATGCCGGTCGACGGCCTCGTCCTGGCGCTCGCCTACACGTACACCGACTCTGAGGATCGGACGACGGGGGATCCGCTCCGGCGCGTTGCCCCCAACGCCCTATCGGTGACGGCCACCTGGGAGCCGTTGCCGGGCCTCACGCTCTCCGGGGAGGTGCTGGCGATGTCGAGCCAGTTCGAGGCGCCGGATCTGCCGCGGAACCCCGGGTACACCGTCGTCAACGCGGCGGCGGCGTACCGGCTGCCGATCAAGCGCTGGGGGTGCCTGTCGAACGTCACGCTGCACCTGCGGGCGACCAACATCTTCAACGAGAACTATTCCGAGGTGGCGGGCTTCCCAGCGCTCGGGACGCACGTCGTGGCCGGGATCCGCGCCACCTTTGACTGACTGGCGGCCGATCGGCACTTGATGCTGCACCGAGCGCCCCGGTCGAGGGACGCCTGGAGTTCCGCGGGTGGCGGCGCGACCCACGAAGCATCGGGCGCGGATCGAATGGGGCGCTCGGGCGCACGGCGCAGGAGGCGCGGGTGATCGAGGGCGTCGAGATCGACGTCGGCCGAGACGCGGTGTGGCTCCGAAGCGCGGCGCCGCTCCGCGTCCTGGCCTCGGCCGTGGTAGGCGGCGCTCTCGACGTCACGCGCCACGTGGTGAACATGCACGTGCGGGGAGGCTACGACTCCGCCGACCCCGGCGCGGATCTCCGCACCATCGCGCGGAGTCTGGGCATCACCGAGCCGTTCGTCGGGCTCATGACGGCGGCCGAGGGCGCGCTGCCATCCTCGCCCGACGCGATTTGCCGCGCGCGCCGCGTTCCTGGGCGCCGCGGCCGGCATCACCGTCGTCCTGCTGGCGGGGGCCGCGCTTCTCGGGAGAAGCTGCCGGTGAAACGAGGAGAGCCCGGATGAGCCGCGGGCTCGGGGGCGCGCTCACCCTCTCGATCCTTGCCCACGGCGCCGCCGTCGCCACGATCGGCGTGGTCGGCGCAGCATGGCTGACCGGCCCGCGCCTGGCCCCGCCGCCGGCTGCCCTTTACGTGGACCTGGTCCACCCTGTCGTTGCGATCAGCGATCGGCACGAGGCCGCCGACAGCTCCGCGGTGCGCCCTCGGATCGGGCGGCCCGGGACTTCCCTCGGCCGTGGGACACGCGCACCGTCCGGCGCAGTGCTGCCGCCGGACACGCCGGTGGCCGCGGCGGGCGCTCCGGTGGTGACGCCGCCCGGGACGGCGAGTGCCGCGCCCGAGGTGCCGCGGCCGCCGACCGTGCCGGCCTCGCCCAGGTCGATCGACGCGCCGGCGCCCCAGGGACCCGCGCCGGCGCCGCCCCAGCCCGCCTCGATGCCACCGGCGGTGGTCTCCTTGCCGATGGTCCTGCCGCCGACGGAAACCGTGGCCCCCGGTCCGACGAGTGACACCGGAATGAGCGCGCCCCCGACGACGGCGCCAGAGCCGGCCACACTGATTCCGTCGCGGGACCTCGTCGACGGTCGCCAGGTACCGCCGGCATTCGCGATGAGCGGCTCACGTGCGTCCCGCGATCCGGGGCCCGGAGTGGCGGCGGAAAGAGGGTCGGGCGGTCGACCAGCGCAGGGCGGCGCGGCGGGTGCGGGAGGCCAGCTGGCGCCGGCCGGTGGGGTGAATCTCGCGCGTCTCCCGCCGGGCGAGGGTCAAGAGGGGAATGCCCCGGACGGCGGCATCCCGCCCGAGTACGAGTCCTACGTGCGTGCGCTCCGCCAGCGCATCCAGGATCGGCTCGTCTACCCGTGGATGGCCGTGCGCCGCGGTCAGCAGGGCGTGGTCGAGCTCGAGCTGCGTCTCGGTCCCGATGGCCGACTCGCCGCCGTCGAGGTCGTCGCGGGGGCGAGCGCGGACACGCTTCGCGTCGCAGCATTGGCGGCCGTGCGTGGCTCAGTGCCGTTTCCGTTCCCGCCGGGACTCGCGGCCCGGCCGCTCGTCATCCGCCTGCCCGTCGAGTTCCGGCTGCGCTGAGAGGCCATAACCCCCGCTTTTTCTTCGACCCTCTCGGGTCGTGGGCTATAGTGGACGGCGCCATGGCTCTGGATGTGACCGCGGTCTTGTCGGGCGCTCTGCTGGACGCTCTCGACCGGGCCGGGCTTCCGACCGTGCCGGCTTCGGACGTCGCGTGGGAGGTCCCGAGAGATCCTACCCACGGGGACTACGCGACCAACCTCGCGATGCTCCTCGCCAAATCCCACCGACGCCCGCCCCGCCAGGTGGCGGAGGCGATCCTCGCGCATCTCCCCGGCGTGGACGAGATCGAGCGCGCCGAGGTCGCGGGACCGGGATTCCTCAACGTGTTCCTCTCGCCCGCGTACTGCCGGGCGGGGCTGGCGCGGATCCTCGCCGAGAGCGATCGCTTTGGCACTGACAACGAGGGCCGCGGCCAGCGCGCCATGGTGGAGTTTGTGAGCGCCAACCCTACGGGGCCGCTGACGCTCGGTCATGGTCGCCAAGGGATTCTCGGCGACTGCGTGGCCAGGCTTTTCGGGGCAATGGGTTACGAGACGACCCGCGAGTATTACTTCAACAACGCGGGGCGCCAGATGCGCGTGCTCGGAGAATCGGTCCGCGCCCGGTACCTCGAGCTCCTCGGCTGGCCGGCGGCGCTACCCGAGGACGGCTACCAGGGCGACTACATCCGGGAGATCGCGGCCGAGCTTCGCGGCCGGTACGGGGAATCGCTGGCGGGCGAGGGCCACGAGACCGTCTTCCGGCAGGCCGCGGAGGACGGCATCTTCGCCGACATCCGGCGGACCCTGGAGCGCCTCGGCATTCGCTTCGACGTCTACTCGAACGAGGCGCTGCTCTACACGGAGGGGAAGGTCGAGGCTACCCTCGAGGCGCTCCGAGCGGCCGGGCTCGTCTACGAGAAGGACGGCGCGGTCTGGCTCAGGTTCTCCGCCATCGACCGGCCGCAGGACCGCGTGCTGGTGAAGTCCACGGGCGAACCGACGTACCGGCTCCCCGACATCGCCTATCACCGGGAGAAGCTTGTCCGCGGGTTCGACCGGATCCTCAATGTCCAGGGCGCCGACCACATCGAGGAAGCCAAGGACGTCGTGGCGGCCATCGGCGCTCTCGGGCTGCCGGCCGACCGGATCCGCTACCTCATCCACCAGTTCGTGACGATCACGCGCGGCGGCGTCGAGGTGAAGATGTCGACGCGCCGGGCGACGTACGTGACCATCGACGATCTCCTCGACCAAGTCGGGAGCATCGACGTCTTCCGCTGGTTCATGGTGACGCGGAGCCCGGAGAGCCATCTCAACTTCGACCTCGACGCCGCCACTGAGCAGGACTGGCAGAAGAACCCGGTGTTCTACGTCCAGTACGCCCACGCGCGGGTCGCGAGCGTCTTCACCCACGCCCGGGAGCGCGGCATCGTCGCGCCGGCAGTCTGGGCCGAGGCCGACCTGGTGACGCTCGGGGCGCCCGAGGAGCTGGCCCTCGTGAAGACGCTGCTGCGCTACCCGCATGCGGTCGCCGGCGCCGCCCGCGCCTTCGAGCCGCACCGCATCGCCGTGTACCTCTACGACCTGGCGGCGCAGCTCCACGCCTACCACCACCTCGGTACCCATACGCCCCAGTTCCGAATCGTTCGGCCTGAGGAGCCCGCGGCGACGCGCGCCCGACTTGGGCTCGCGCGGGCGGTCGCCCAGGTTCTGCGGAACGGGCTCGGGCTTCTGGGAATCTCGGCCCCGGAGTCGATGTGAGGCCCGTCGCATGATGGCGACCCGCCGGCTAGGCCGTACACATCACGAGTTCCGCTTCGGGCGGCGTGAGCTCGTCGTCCTTGGAGCCGTTTTCTGCCTGATCGCGAGCCTCGTCTTCGCCGCCGGCATCGTGGTGGGGCGCGAGATGGCCCGGGGCAAGGGGGCGGCCCGCGCGGACGCGACGCGCGAGCACCGGCTTCCGGAGCCGGAAGGACTGCGCGGGGGCGAGGCGCCGGTCAAGACCGCGGCCACGCGAGCAGAGGAGAAGGTCACCTTCTACCGGACGCTGACCGCACCGACGCAAGATCTGCCCCAGGTCGGGAAGCCGACGATCGAAGAGCGGCTGGTTCCCAAGGAGGAGCCGGCAACCTCCGTCGCTGCCAACGTGGCGCCGGAGCCCGCCCGGGCCGCGCCGGAGCCTCCTCGGCCCGCACTGGAGGTCCCGCGGCCCGCACCGGAGGCTCCGCGAGCTGCGCCGGAGCGCCACACCCCGAAGGCCGCGGAGGCCGCGCCGGCTCCGCGGCCCGCGCGTGTCGCGCGCGCCCCCGCGGCGGCTCCGGCGAGGCCGGCGCCGGCCCAGGTCGCGGCGGCGACCACGACCGCGGAGCCGGAGGCGTGGACGGTGCAGGTGAGCGCCTTCCGGAGCCGGTCCCTCGCCGAGGAGCTCCGGGCGCGACTGGCGGCCCGGGGCTTCGACGCGTACGTCTTTCCCTCGATCACCGAGGATGGCCGGCCCCGGTACCGGGTCCGGGTCGGCACGTACCCGACTCGGAGCGACGCCGAGCGGGTCGCTATCGAGCTCCGCAACGAGCGGGGGCTCAACCCCCTGGTGACGCCGCGCACCCGGTAGCGCCGCGTGCCCCCGGGAATCCAGCGCGTTCTCATTCCCGCCGAGGACCTGACTGCGCGTGTCGGCCAGCTGGGTCGGCAGATCCGGGGCGACTACGCTGGGCGGACGCCGATGCTGGTCGGGGTGCTGAAGGGCGCAGTGGTCTTCCTGGCCGATCTGATGCGGGCGATCGACGCGCCCTGCGAGTGTGACTTCATCGCGGTCTCGTCGTACGGGGCCTCGACCCGCTCGTCGGGGATCGTCGAGCTGACCAAGGACCTCTCGGTGCCGATCGAGGGCCGCGACGTTCTCATCGTCGAGGACATCGTGGACACGGGGCGAACCCTGGCCTACCTCCTCCGGAACCTCGAGACCCGGCAGCCCGGGACCCTCCGCGTCTGCACGCTCCTCGACAAAGTGTCCCGCCGGGAAGTGCCGGTCTCGCTCGACTACGTCGGGTTCACGATTCCCGACGAGTTCGTCGTCGGCTACGGGCTCGACTTCGCCGGGCTCTACCGGAACCTGCCGTACCTGGGCGTCCTGGACCCTTCCGACCTCCGGTCGGCCTGAGCCCTGACGACCCGGCGCCCCCGCCGCGTGGAGGTCGAGGCCGGCCTCCGAGTCGGCCTTCGGCCGTGTGCTATACTGCGCTTACGTTGCGCAGGTTTGCGTCCTATCGAGCAGAACTCGGCGTGACCGGAGGGAGGGCGGCGGACCGGGGATGAATCCGTTCTACAAGAACCTTGCTCTGTGGATGGTCATCGGTCTCGTCGTCGTCCTTCTCTTCAACGTGTTCGGGGGTCTGTCCGAGAAGGCTACGTTCGAGCCCAACTACTCGGACTTTCTGAGGAACGTCGACGCCGGGCTCGTCCAGTCCGTCACGATCCGGGGCAACCTCGTGACGGGGAAGCTAAAGGACGGGGGCGAATTCCGCACCTACGTCGTCGAGTCCCAGGACTTCCTCAAGCTGCTCCGGGACAAGAACGTCAAGATCAGCGTTCGGCCGGTGGACCAGAACCCCTGGTACATGTCGCTCCTGATCTCGTGGTTTCCCATGATCCTGTTCATCGGCGTGTGGATCTTCTTCATGCGCCAGATGCAGGGTGGCGGCGCTAAGGCCCTCTCCTTCGGCAAGGCGCGAGCGCGACTGATCTCGGAGAAACACAACAAGATCACGTTCGCCGACGTGGCGGGAGTCGACGAGGCCAAGGAGGAGCTCCGCGAGATCATCGAATTTCTCAAGGACCCGCAGAGGTTCCAGAAGCTCGGCGGGAAGATCCCCAAGGGCGTGTTGCTGGTCGGCCCCCCGGGGACGGGTAAGACCCTCCTCGCGAAGGCGATCGCCGGTGAGGCGAACGTCCCGTTCTTCTCCATCTCGGGCTCCGATTTCGTCGAGATGTTCGTGGGTGTCGGGGCCTCGCGCGTCCGGGACCTGTTCGAGCAGGGCAAGAAGCACGCCCCGTGCATCATCTTCATGGACGAGATCGACGCGGTCGGGCGCCACCGCGGGGCGGGGCTCGGCGGCGGTCACGACGAGCGCGAGCAGACCCTCAACCAGCTCCTCGTCGAGATGGACGGCTTCGAGACGAACGAGGGCGTGATCCTGATCGCGGCGACCAACCGCCCCGACGTGCTCGATCCGGCGCTACTCCGGCCCGGCCGCTTCGACCGTCAGGTGGTGGTGCCGCGCCCCGACGTCAAGGGGCGGGAAGAGATCCTGCGCGTCCACGCCCGCCGCATCCCGCTCGGACCGGACGTGGACCTCAAGGTCCTCGCTCGTGGGACCCCCGGTTTCTCCGGTGCCGATCTCGCGAACCTCGTCAACGAGGCCGCGCTCCTCGCCGCGCGCCACTCCAAGAAGGTCGTGGAGATGTTCGACTTCGAGAGCGCGAAGGACAAGGTCCTGATGGGTGTCGAGCGCCGGAGCATGATCATCAGCGAGGAGGAGAAGCGGACGATCGCCTACCACGAGGCGGGGCACACGCTGGTCGCGCACACGCTGCCCGGGGCCGATCCCGTCCACAAGGTCACGATCATCCCACGCGGTCGCGCGCTGGGGCTGACCCAGCAGCTGCCGGCCGACGACAAGTACAACTACTCGCGCGACTACCTCATGAATCGCATCACGATCCTCCTCGGTGGCCGGGCGGCCGAGGAGATGGTGTTCCGGCAGCAGACCACCGGCGCCGGAGACGACCTCGAGAAGGCGACCGAGATGGCCCGCAAGATGGTCTGCGAGTGGGGCATGTCCGAGAAGCTCGGCCCGCTGACCTTCGGCAAGCGGGAGGAGCACATCTTCCTGGGTCGGGAGTTCGCCCGTCATCAGGACTACAGCGAGGAGACGGCGGTCCTCATCGACGCCGAGGTCAAGCAGATCGTCCTCGACAGCGCGGCCCGGGCGCGCTCCATCCTCGAGGAGCAGATCGCAAGGCTCCACCGCCTGGCCAAGGCGCTGCTGGAGCACGAGTCGCTCGACGCTGAGGAGATCACGCGTGTCCTCGCCGTCGAGCCGCACGGCGCGCTCGAAGGCGCCCCGGCGTAGCGTCCGGCCGGATCGCGTGGCCCTCGCCACGACGGTTCCGGCTGGCCGGTCTTCGCCGCGGTCTCGGCCGTGAGACTCCGCATGCGTGGGGTCGAGTTTGCGTGGGACGCGAAGCGGCCCCGAGCCCTGATCATGGGGATCGTGAACGTGACGCCCGACTCGTTTGCCGACGGGGGCCGGTACCTCGACCCAGCCGCGGCCGTGCGCCAGGCGCGGGCTCTCGCCGCCGAGGGAGCTGACCTCCTCGACGTGGGGGCGGAGTCGACGCGGCCGGGATCGCCGGGAGTGCCGACGGACGAGGAGCGCGCGCGTCTCCTGCCGGTGCTGGAGCAGCTCCTCCTCCACGACCCGCCCTGCCCGGTGTCGGTGGACACGTCGAAGCCGGAAGTCGCCGAGGCCGCGCTTGCCCTTGGGGCCCACATGGTGAACGACGTCACGGGCCTGGCCGGCGGACCCGAGCTCGCACGCGTGTGTGCCGCGCACGGTGCCGGCCTCACGGTCATGCACATGCGGGGGACGCCCCGCACCATGCAGGCCGACCCGCGGTACGACGATCTCCTGGGAGAGGTGCGGGCTGGGCTCGAGACCGCCGTGGCCACCGCGGAGAAGGCCGGCGTGGCGCCCGAGTCGCTCTGCGTGGACCCTGGCATCGGATTCGGCAAGACGGTGGCGCACAATCTCACCCTGCTCAAACGGCTCGACGCGCTCAGTCCAATCGGGAAGCCGATCCTGGTTGGACCGTCACGGAAGAGTTTCATCGGTGCGCTCCTCGATCACGTGCCGCCGGGGGAGCGTCTCGAAGGGACGCTGGCGGCGTGCGTCATGGCCGTGATGGCGGGTGCGCACATCGTGCGGGTCCACGATGTCGCCGCCGTGCGGCGGGCGGTCCGCGTAGCCGAGGCCATCCGCGACGCCGTGCCGGGATGAGCGGTTCATGAGAGCCGAGGGCTAGCCGGGTCATGTTTCACCTGTGGGCCGGGTTCCGCGTGCGCGACCTGGTGGACGTGGTGATCGTGGCCTTCGTGCTCTACCGCGTCCTCCTCGTGTTCCGGGGCACGGTCGCGATCCAGATGCTGGCCGGTCTCGGGCTCCTGATGGCCGCCCGTCTTGCCGCGCGGCAAGCGGACCTCCGGAGCCTGTCGTTCGTGCTCGAGAATTTCTGGGCGTTTTGGGTTCTGGCCCTCATCGTCCTCTTCCAGCCGGAGCTGCGAAGGGCGCTGGCCCAGGCGGGGCGGAACCCGTTGCTTCAGCGCGTGGTGGGCCAGGCATCGGCCGCGCGGCGCCAGCTCCTCGAGGAGGTGGTGCGGGCGGTAGACGCGTTGGCCGTCAAGCGCATCGGCGCCCTGATCGCCGTCGAGCGGCAGGTGGGGCTGCGGGCCTACGCGGAGCTGGGGGTACCGATGGAGGCGGTCGTGTCTGCCGAGCTTCTGGGGAGCCTCTTCCAGCCCGGGTCGCCGCTCCACGACGGTGCGGCCCTCATCCAGGGAGACCGGATCACGGCGGCGGGCTGCTTCCTGCCGCTGTCCCGAAATCTCGGACTCTCCCGCACGCTCGGCACGCGCCACCGCGCCGCGGTCGGCCTCTCCGAGGAGACGGACGCCGCCGTCGTCGTGGTCTCCGAGGAGACCGGGATGATCTCCCTCGCGGTGGACGGCGTCATCGAGCGCGGGCTCGACACGGAGCGTCTGCAGGAGCGCCTCACCGCGCTGCTCAACGCGGGCGAGGCGCCGAGCCGGAGCCGGTCCCTGCTCGCCGGAGTCCGCCGCTTCACGGCCCGGAGCAAGGCGTGACTGGATTGCGGGCGCTCCTCCTCGGGAACTGGCCGCTCAAGCTCGTGGCGGCGGTGTTCGCGCTTGCCCTCTGGGTATTCGTGGTGACCGAAGAGCGGACGGACGCCGTGTTCACCGTACCGCTCGATCTGGTCGATCGTCCCACCGGCGTGGAGGTGGCCTCGGTCGGCGTCGAGATGGTCGTCGTCCGGGTCGAAGGCCGCGACAGTGTCCTGCGGCGTCTCCACGAGGCTGATTTCCGGGCGGAGGTGAGTCTCAAGAGCGCCCGGCCTGGCCGCTTCGTCGCCCGCATCGACGCGGACAATGTGTCGGCTCCCGCGGGAGTCCGGGTCGTGCGGGTCACACCCAGCGAGGTGCGCGCCACTCTGGAGTCGCAGCAGTAGCCATGGGGCGGCTCTTCGGGACCGACGGGGTTCGCGGGGTGGCAAACGCAGGATCGCTGACCCCAGAGCAAACGTGCCGCCTTGGCCGGGTCGCGGCGACCTACCTCGCCGAGCGCGTCGGGCCGAGCCGGCCCCGGCCCGCTCTCCTCATTGCCCGGGATACCCGGGTGTCCGGGCCGCTCCTCGAGCAAGCCCTCGTCGCGGGCATCCTCTCGGCGGGCGTGGACGCGCTCGTTGCGGGCGTCCTGCCGACCCCGGCCATCGCCTTTCTCATTCCCGCCCTCGGGGCAGTGGGCGGGGCGGTGCTGTCGGCGTCCCACAACCCGTTCGAGGACAACGGAGTCAAGCTCTTCTCGGGTGAGGGCGACAAGCTGCCGGATGCCTGGGAGGACGAGATAGAGGCGCGACTCGAGGCCGACCCGGACGGGCCGAGACCCACCGGCGCCCGGATCGGGCGCGTGCGGTCCGTCCGGGGCGCCGAGCGCCGCTATCTCGACGGGCTCCGGGCGAGTCTGCCGGCGGGCTTCGATCTGACGGGCGTGAGGCTCGTGCTCGACTGCGCTCACGGAGCGACGTATCGCGTCGCGCCGCGCCTCTTTCGTTCGCTCGGGGCGGACGTGGCGACGCTCGGAACGCGACCGAGCGGGACGAACATCAACCGCGGCGTGGGGGCCCTTCACCCGGAGGCGCTCCAGGCGAGCGTCCGCGCGACGCCCGGGGCGGTCGGTCTCGCGTTCGACGGTGACGGTGACCGTCTCATCGTCGTCGACGAGTCAGGCGCCGTCCGGGACGGGGATCACGTGCTCGCGATCTGTGCCCGGGCGCTCAGCGCGCGCGGCGCTCTCAAGGGCGGGGTCGTGGTCTCGACGGTGATGGCAAACCTCGGGCTCGAGCGCGCCCTGGTGGCGCTCGGGGTCAGGATGGCCCGGACCGCCGTCGGCGACCGCTACGTGCTGGAGGAGATGCGGCGGCTCGGGGCGAACCTCGGCGGCGAGCAGTCGGGCCACGTCATCTTCCTCGACCACGCGCGGACGGGAGACGGACTTCTGACCGCCCTCCAGCTGCTTCGGGCGGTGCGCGAGGCGGGGCAGCGGCTCTCGGTGCTGGCGGCCCAGGTCGAGAAGGTTCCCCAGGTGCTGCTGAACGTCCGCGTCCGCGCCAGGCCGCCGCTCGGCGAGCTTCGTGGGGTGGCGGAGGCCCTGGCGCGCTGGGAGGCGAAGCTCGACGGACGCGCTCGGCTCTTCCTCCGCTACTCGGGGACCGAGCCCCTCGCCCGGGTGATGGTGGAGGGAGACGACCAGACGACAATCGACGCCGCAGCCCGAGAGATTGCCACCGCCATTGACGAGGAGATCGGAGCGACATCGTGACCCGACGACCCAGCTGGGAAGTGGCTGGAATCCTCGCACTGAGCGCCCTGTGGCTCTTGGGGTGTGGCAATGACAACGGGACGGGTGCAACGAAGAACGCCCCGCTCTTCGAGTTCAACGCCCAGAACAATGGCGGCCGGACCATTCGGTGGCGAAACCTTCCTGTCCGCGTGTTCCTCGGCAGCGCGGCCCGACCCGACGAGGTGAACACCTGGACGGCGGCGACGGACGGCGCCGTGACCTTCACCTTCGTCGGTAGTGCGGGGGTGGCCAACGTCAGATTTGGGTTTCGAAGCGGATCGGACATCTGTGGGGTGACCTACGTCGAATTCACCGATGAAGGAGATCTCACTTCGGCGGAGGTTCAGGTCAGCCAGCCTATCTATCGAGGCCCCCAGTGCCAGCGCACGGTGACGCACGAGACCGCGCACGCGATCGGCTTCCTCGGTCACACTTCGGACGGCGGGCTCATGGACGCCGACGGGGGCAACGGCGTGATCACCCCGCTCGTGACCGGGGTCTTGCGAGACCTCTATCATCTCCCCCCCGGCACCACGGTCAGCGCGGAGACCAAGCGTTTCGGCTTGCGGCGCCCGGGTGGCAAGAACGTCATGACGTTCGTCTCCCCGGTACGCCAGTGAGCGGGTAGATGAGACTGCGGGTGAGCAGGGGGCTCGCGGCGCTAGCGGTGGTGGCGGCCTGGCTCCTGCCCGCGATGGGCGCGATGGCTCAACCGGCAACTCCGAGGCTGCTCGTGATGGACCTGCCGTATGCGCGGGTTTGGGAGGGGACGGTCCGGGCACTCGGGGGGCATGCGCTCGCTCGAGCCTCCGATGGCGTCATCGAGACCGCGCGCGTGGAGCGCGCGCCGCGGCCGGACGAGGGGGAGGTGGAGCGGGTCGCGGAGCGCGTCACGGTCCGGGTAGAGGCCGTGGCCGACAAGATCACGCGCGTCACGGTGACGGTCGAGACGGAGGTCTTGAGCGGCGGTAGCTGGCGGGCTGTCGACGCGTCGCCGGCCACGGTGCGGACGGTTCTCGACCGGATCCGCGCCAGCATCGACTGACGCGCTTCACGCCGGGGTCGGAAGCAGGGGGAGGAGCCGGGGTTGGTCGTCGGAATCGGCATCGACGTCGTGGAGATCGCGCGAATTCGCCGCTTGATGGAGCGCTGGCAGGATCGGTTCCTCCAGCGCGTCTTCACGGAGGCGGAGCTCGCGTACGCCCTACGCCGCCATGATCCCGCCCAGCACCTGGCTGCCCGCTTCGCCGCGAAGGAGGCGACGCTGAAGGCGCTCGGCACCGGCCTCTCGATGGGGGTGCGATGGCGGGAGATGGAGGTGCGCCGGGGGCGGGGCCAGCCGCCGCGGCTCGCTCTCTCGGGACGGACGGCCGAGCTCGGGGAAGCTCGCGGCGTCCGGCGCCTCCACGTCTCGCTGAGCCACGACGCGGGCCTGGCGGTGGCGCAGGTCCTCGCCGAGGGCGAGGGCGCACCGTGAGGTCGGCCCGCGTCGGGTGCGGGAGGCCGGGCACGTGATCCCACTGGCGATAGCCGAGGAGATGCGTCGCGCCGACCGGCGTGCGACGGAGCACTACGGCGTGCCGAGCCTCCTGCTGATGGAGAATGCGGGCCGCGGGGCCGTTGACGCGCTCGAGCGCGTGCTGGGCCCGGTCGGCAGCCGACGCATCGCGGTCGTCTGCGGGAAGGGTAACAACGGCGGCGACGGCTTCGTCGTGGCGCGCCACTTGCTTGGCCGGGGCGCTCGGGTTTCCGCGTGGCTCGTGGGGCGGGTCAGCGACGTACAGGGGGACGCGCGCGTGAACCTGGAGGCGCTCCGGCGGGCCGGCGAGAGCGTGACCGAGGCGCCCGACGCGGGCGGTAGTGCCGCCGATCGCCTCCGCGCCGCGCTCGGGGACGCCGACGTCGTCGTCGATGCGCTGCTGGGGACGGGCGTGCGCGGCCCGGCGACGGGCGCGATCGCGGCGGCGATCGAGGCCATCAATGCGGCGGGGGCCGCGGGGCGGCCCGTCTGTGCGCTCGATCTGCCCTCGGGGCTCCCGTCCGACGGTGAAGGTGCCGCGGGTCCCGTCGTGCGGGCGCGTGTCACCGTGACCTTCGGGTTGCCGAAGCTCGGGCTCGTCCTGCCGGGGGGCGTGGCGTACGCCGGCCGCGTGGAGATCGCCGACCTGGGCATCCCTCGCGCGTGGCTCGGGGAGGGGATCCCGACGGCCCTGGTCGAGGCGGCCGACGTCCGGGAGGCTCTTCCGCGGCGACCGGTCGACGCCCACAAGGGGAGCTACGGACATCTCCTCGTCGTCGCCGGCTCCGTCGGGAGGACCGGCGCGGCGGTGCTCGCTTGCCTCGGTGCCCTGCGGGCGGGCACGGGCCTCGTCACGTGCGCGACGCCGGCCTCGCAGCAGCCCGTGGTGGCGGGCCACCTGCCGGAGCCCATGACGGAGCCTCTCCCGGAGACCGCCGCGCGGACGCTCTCTGCGAAGGCGGTGGAGCGGATCGTCGAGCTCCTGTCGCGCATGGATGCGGTGGCCCTCGGCCCCGGGGTTGGCCTCGATCCAGAGACGCAGGCCGCCGTCCAGACCCTGGTGCGGGACGTCGCGCGCCCCATGGTCGTGGACGCCGACGCCCTGACGGCGCTCGCCGGCCGCCTCGGGCTCTGCCGCGAGGCGCGGGCGCCGCGGCTCCTGACGCCGCACCCGGGCGAGGCGGCGCGGCTTCTCGGCTGCGGGATCGTCGACGTGCAGACGGACCGGATCGCGAGCGCCCGGCGTCTGGCGGTCGAGAGCGGTGCCCTCATCGCGCTCAAGGGCGCGCGGACCGTGGTGGCGAGTCCTGACGGCCGGGTGACGGTGAACCCGACGGGCAATCCCGGGATGGCGACGGGCGGCACCGGCGACGTGCTCACGGGGATCGCGGGCGGGCTTCTCGCCCAGGGCGTCGCGCCGGCCGCGGTGCTGAGCGCCGCGGTTTACCTTCACGGCCTGGCCGGGGACCTCGCGGCGGAAGCGCGCGGCGAGGCCGGTCTCCTCGCGGGGGACGTGGCCGATGCGATTCCGGCGGCGATCCGCCGCATTCTCCACGCGGACGGCGCGTGAGCGGGTCCCGGCCCGCGGCGGCTCGCAGCCCGGTTACGGTCTCCTGCCCAAGCGCCGAGTCGACCCAAGCGCTTGCCGCCGGGCTCGCCCGGTGCGCGCCGCCCGGCACCGTGATCGCGCTCAGCGGTGACCTCGGGGCAGGCAAGACCTGCTTCATCCAGGGTCTCGCCGCCGGGCTCAGCGTCGAGGGCCCCGTGACGAGCCCCACCTTCATCATGATCGCCGAGCACGCGGGGCGTCTCCCCCTCTACCACGTGGACCTCTATCGCACCGAGAGCCTCGAGGAGATCCGTAGGCTCGGCCTCGAGGAGCTGATGGACGGCGACGGCGTCACCGCGATCGAGTGGGCGGAGAAGGCCGAGCTTCTGCTGCCGCTCCGCGCGGTGCGCGTCCATATCCAGGGCGCCGGCAACGAGCCGCGGATCGTCGAGATCGCCGGGGCGCCCCCGGGTTGGCCACCGGGTTTGATCGATCCGGCCTGATCGATCTCCGCGCGGCGGGCTGAACGGCCGTGACGCCGCGGAGTCAGTTCCGTCCACCGGCCGATACGGGTGTGTGGCGCGGGAGCGCGTGTCCCCACGCGTAACCTCGCGCCGATAGGCTTTTGTGTTTGCCCCGCTCGTCCTGGCATCGACGTTGCTCTGCACCGTGAGGTGTGAACGGCCAGCGTCCCCCGATTCGCGAGTGGCCAGCCGAGGACCGACCGCGCGAGCGGTTTCTCACGAAGGGGGCCGATGCCCTCAGTGACTCCGAGTGTCTCGCGCTCCTGCTCGGGGGCGGTGTTCCCGGGCAGACGGCGCTCGACCAGGCGCAAGCCCTGCTCGCCACCTTCGGTTCCATCGCGGCGGTGGCCGATCGCGAGGTGCAGGAGCTCGCGTGGGTGGGCGGGCTCGGTATCGCGAAGGCCGTTCGGCTGGGCGCGGCGATCGAGCTGTCCCGGCGCCTCCGCGCGCGACCAAACGGCGGGCGGGTGCGCCTGTCGAGCCCGGAGGAGGTGGCCGGCTACTTCGGTCCCGGGCTCGAGGGAAAGAAGAAGGAAGTTTTCCGCGTGGCGCTGCTCGACAGCCAGAACGGGCTGCTGCGCGACGTCCAGGTGTCAGAGGGCAGCTTGTCGGCCTCGATCGTGCACCCGCGCGAGGTTTTCCGGACGGCGATCCTCGAAGCCACCGCCCACCTCATCCTCGTCCACAACCACCCATCCGGAGACCCGACGCCCTCCAAGGAGGACGTTCACCTCACGCGGCAGCTCGTGGAGGGCGCCCGCCTCCTTGGGCTGCGCGTCCACGACCACGTCATCATCGGCCGCGGCAGTCACGTGAGCCTGGCGCAGCGCGGACTCATCTGATCGCCGCCGGGAAAGGAGAGCGGGATGCGGTTCCTGATCGAGGGTCGTCTCCGGCCGTCCTGCGGGCTCACGCCTGCTGACTACTTCGACCTCGCGGTCAAGGAATGGGAGATGGTGCTGGGCTGGCTCTCGTCGGGTGTCGCCCTCGCTTATGGCCGCCCTGTGTCGGTGCCCGGCGGCACCCTGCTCGTCGACGTTGGGTCCGAGGCCGACGCCCGCGCACTGGCGGCCTCGCTGCCGCTCGCTCCCTACGCCGAGGTCACGGTCCGCCGCTCGGACATGCCGCCGCGATCTCCGCGGGGTGAGGTGGCCCTCGGGCCCCGGCATGCTGGGCCCGCCGATGCTTCGCGGCCGGTCAGACTGGCGCGCGGAGGTCGCCGAGACGCCGGAGACCGCGCTGCTCGATGATTTCGAGCAGGGCCCGATTCACCCGACGGGGGAACGTGGGCCCTTGCGTGATGAACGCGGTGAAGCAGCTGACGGCATCGGCGCCCGCCTCGAGAGCGGCCAGGGCCTTGGCGGGAGTGTCGATGCCGCCCGTCGCGATCACTCCGACGTGAGGCCCCACGGTGCGGCGGAGCTCCCGCACCGTCTCGAGAACGGTTGGGAAGAGCTCGGGGCCCGAGAGGCCGCCCGAGCCCTGCGAGAGCCGCGGCTCGTCGACGCGGCGGGTGTTTCCGAAGTTGATCGCGTCGACGCCCGCGTCGAGGGCGGCCGGGATGATCGCGCTCCGATTCTCGTCTGGAAAGTCGGGCGAGAGTTTCAGGATGAGCGGCTTCCGCGTGGCCTCGCGGACCAGGCGAAGGAGCGCGCGGACGAGGGGCGGCGAGCCTGACAGCTCGTAGACGAGTCGCGTGTTCGGCGAGGATATGTTGGCCTCGACGAGGTCGGCATGCGGCTCGAGGGCCTCGACGAGCTGCCGGTACTCCTCCGGGGACTCGCCGGCGATGCTCACGATGACCGGGCGGTCGTGACGGAGCCCGGGCAGTGCCGATCGGAAGGCCTCGAGGCCGGGGTTCTGGAACCCGTTGCAGTTCACGAATCCCAGCCCCGCCGGCGTGGTCACGCGAACCAGGTTCGGCTCCGGGTGGCCGGGGCGCGGGCGGACCGTGATGCTTTTGGCCGTGACGGCACCGAAACCGAGGGCCATCGCCCGCCGGAGGATGCGGAGGTCGTAGTACATCGAGGACAGGATGAGGGGGCCGGGCAGGCGGACCCCCGCGAGGTCCACGGCGAGCCTCGAGTCGTCGACGGCGAGGGCCCAGAGTGGCGCCACTGGGAGCGCCCGGAACAGCGCCTGGCCGACGCGCACCGCCGTGGCCTCGGGAACCCGGGAGAGCAGGCTACCGTAGAAGACGTGATAGAGCCGATCGGCGAGCGGGGGGAGCATCAGGCCCGACGAAGGATACAATGGCATCGTCGGCGCCGCAACGGCGGCGCCGTCCCTGGAGCCCTGAATGGACGATCTGCGGCTCGTCGCCGACGTGATGCTCGGGCGTCTCCCGCGGGCGCCGCGCCCCTGGACACGACACGCCGTACACCCGGGCATCCGGACGCCGCGCCGGATGGGCGGCTCCTCGCCGTCGCGCTCGCCGAGTGCCGGGGGCTTCTCACACGGGACACCGCCCTCGTCCGGCGGGCGCGGGAAGCGGGCCGCCTGGTGCGTGGCACGTCGTCGTCGCTCGTGACACGGCTCGAGGTCCGGACGTGTACTGACTGCGGCCGCGTCTCGCGGGCGGGGACGCATGGCGCGGGCATCCGGCGCGGCTCGAGCCCTACCTCCGCGATGGGCCGCCGTCGAGTACCTCGCTGTCGACGTCGTGGGTTTGGCGTGACGGGACATACCCGTGCGGATTGCGGGTTCACCGGAATGTGACCTCTCAAGCTAGTTCTTGCCTCAGGGTGGAAGCCTCGGGGCAGAATGGGAAGATAGATGGCACGCTTGCTGACGATACGACGTGCGACGCACTATGGCGCTCGATGCCTGCGTGGCCCAGGTGAGTCACAAGGCTCGGCTAGAGTTCGCTCCGTGCGACATCGTGAGATCCTGCGATCCCCGTGGGAGCGGGCCATGGCCGAAGGTCTCGATCGCGAGACGGGCGGCTTCCTGTGATCTCTCAGCGCGCCCGTGAGAAGCGCATCGTCGAGAAGCTGAGAGCCGGCATGCTCAGTCCGGCGACCCAGACTGACACGCCTCACCCGAGGTCGGGCGGTGAGGATAGATGCTACGGGTGCGACGAGCCGGAGGTGGATTCGGTCGTCGGTGAGAATCCCTGGCACTCCCTCTGTGTCCTCTTCTGGCAGGGGCGAAGCGAGTCCGTGCGGGAGCGGCGCTTGGCGGACGCCTCGGCGGACCGGCACGTCACTCCCGAGCGTCCGCGATGGACGATCGTCGTGCGAGCGGACCGGCCAGAAGTGTTCGCGGCTCTCCGGCGAAGCTTCGTGGGGTCAGCCTGGGTCCAGGTAGTGGTCGACCGCCGTCGCGGGCAGCGGCGCCGGAGCGGCGGCAGCGCACCGGGGACCGAGCGCCGCGGCGTCGGGCGGCGGAGTGCGGACAGGCTCCCGACGCAAGTGCCCGACTTTCGTCTGGCCCATCGAGGGGACGGCTTCGAGGTCTACGAGGCCATTGGTCCGGTGTCGGGCCGATGCTCCCAGTGCGGCACGATGTTGCGCGTGGAGATACCGCGGTTCACCGAGCCGCCAGCTCGCCTGGAGCTCACCGTGGTGCATGAGGCCATCCCGCCGAATCGCACGCGGCACGTGGTCGAGATGCAGTCGTTTTCGGTGACCGGTCGCGTGCTCCTCGCGTCGCGCATTGTCGTGTAGGACCGCACGGAGTCGGCGCCCGTTCTGCCGGCCATCCGACTGTCTCGATTCCGAGAGGAGGATCCCGTGCTCACATATGTCATCCTGGGGACCTTCACCGATCAGGGCCGGCGAACGATCCAGGAGTCACCGCGGCGCCTCGACGCCGCCCAGGCGGCGCTGACCAAGATCGGCGGGAAGATGACCGGCTTCTACCTCACGATGGGGACGTACGATTTCGTCGCCGTGATGGAGGTCAAAGACGACGAGACGGCGGCCAAGTACGCTCTGGCCCTCGCGGCCCAGGGCAACGTGAGAACCACAACCCTCAAGGCGTTCCCGGAGGCGGAGTACCGTCGACTGATCAAAGGCTCACGTTAGGGCGAGGTCCTGGCGGGTCCCCCGAACGCGCGGACGCGTAACGGAACCGGGGACCTTGTGGAGATACCGGTTCGCGAGTCCGGCTCCAGGGACCCGAATGAATCGCGGGGACGCGAGACGATCTTCCGTTACTCTGAGACTGGCGCCGGCTCGGACGGGAACCCGCCAGCGTGCCTATCGGGCCCGGCGGCGTGGGCAGGCGGTGTGACGGCCGGCCTACAGCCCGAAGACGTTTCCGTCGAGCTGCTGGCCCCGTGCGATCGCCCGCCACACCGGCCCACCACGCCGGCGCCCAGAGGAGCTGCCATCCGGTCGGGAAGAAGATCAGGCCACTGGCGGACACGGCACAGCCGACCGCCTCCTTGGCATAGGCCGGAGCTGGCGGTCGGCCGAGTCCCGCGCGCACTGTATCCCGTGCCGCCCTGATCACGTCGCCGCGGCCCGTTGCGCGCTCCATGGGCGACAGGACCGTCTCGAGGAAGATCGTGAGCAACCGATCCAATTCGAGCAGCGCTTATTGGGCGACGGCGTGCGCGAGGCACAGAGCGACGCCGCCATGCGGGTTCGGGACGCAGTGGCGGCGGGGCGCGTCGTTAGGACCAGACCCAGCCGCACAGGCAGTAGACGGTTTCCATCGGGTCGATCTTGGTAAGCCGCTGGCCGCAATTGGGGCACTGGCGCGTCCACATTGCCGCACCTCCCGCCCGGGTCTACAGACCCCGGGATAGGCGGAGCAAGTGTTGGGCCAGGACGGGGTGGCCGGGTAGGCTCGCCGAAGTGCCCACGCAGACAGCCGTCGCCGGGCGTCGTGTCACGCGCGGGAGTCGACGGGTGTGCATCGCGTTGCCCAACGTGGCACGGCAGCTGCTCCGAAAATGTATGGCCGGGGCATACCACAAGGGCCGGACTCGTCTGGCGTCCGGGGGAGGGGGGTCTCCTCCAGGTCAGAGCGCGTGAGCTGCGTGAGAATCCGGCGGTCGTCGAGGCTCTTCGCGGTGGTCTCCGGCCGGTCCCCGGCGAGTGCTCCGCTCTCATCCCGTCGCAAACCGTATGGCGGGCTGGGCGTAGTGATAGGAGCATGGAATGGAATTGGGCGGCCGGAACGCTCGCGGGCACATTCTTGGGCACACTGGAGGCCCGGCCCCTCGGGTACCCACAACGGGTGTTTATCTACCGTTGCGTGACTCGGAGAACCGAACCCCGGCATCACAAAGCGACCCCCCGTCGCTACTGGAACACCTCCCAATCGATTCGGGGCGTCGGCTGCCACGGCGGCCTTGTCGGGCACGATCGAGGAAGCTACGGAGCGCCTCACAGTTCCCAGATCAGTTTGGCTGCGTCGTCACCGTCGCGGCCGTCTTGTTCCGAGACGTGGCACTACGCGCCCCGTAGCCCCCGAATCGGGGTGAAGCATCGTCGGTGCCAGAACAGGGAGTACCCATTGGTTGCCACGGGTGTGAGGAGCTCAGGTGCGCCTTGAATCTTCACCGATCTTAACCGACCCGGGCAGGGAAGGGGCCTGTGACGAGCCCGGACGCCCGTGGAGCCCATCTCAGGGTGAGAACCGGCCCGTGATGGCTCCGGCAGGATGGCGTCACTCTCGTGCGACGCGCGGCTAGCGGCGCTTGCGGCGTCGTCTCGTCGCCGGCGCCCGGTTCTTCGTCGGGCCCCGCGTGTCCGCCTTAGCCTTCGTCCGCCGGCGCCCGGTTTGCTTAGGTCGAGGTGACGCCGAGGATGAGCGCCGCCGTGGTCGGAGTGGGTCCGGGGCAGCCGCGGCGATTCGCCGCAGGCCTTTGCGTGGAGCATCCAGATCGGCCTGCGCATCGCTCAGGACGCCCTGCTCGGTCTCCACGGCGTGGAGCCGGTCAGCGGCATCGACCGCAATCACCTCGCGCTCAGCCTCCCACGCGGGCGCATAGCCGGCGGTGGCCGCTCGGTACCCCGCGGCCTCAGCCTCAAGGTCGGCTTGCCGCGGATGCGTCCCGGCCTTATACAGCGTCCACTGCCGGACGGAGTCGCGTGCGGTACTCGCGTAGAACACCATCCAGTCCAGCCCATATGTCGACCGATTACGGAGGTTTAAGCGGTCGAGGATGTTCGCGCGGCCTTCAGTTACGACGTAGTACAACATGGCCATGTCCCTTTGAGCCGGCGTGTTGAGCCGGCGTGCGATTGCGCACACCGGGCATTTGGAGAGCCTCATCGAGTGCTGAGCTGCCATAGGACGCCCCATTGCCGGGGTGCAGGGCCAGTGCCAGGTGGAAATCGGACGGCCGGGGTCGTTTTTCTCAGGCTGGGCTGCCAGAACGCGCGACACGTCGGCATGTGGACGACGCGGCGTCGCGCCGGCGATGGCTATCTCGGCCCGCCCGCTCTTGCCGTTACCCGCGTCCAGGCCCGTCTGGCGTCCGGGTCGGGGGCTTGGTAGGGTCGGCGGGACGGCCCTCAGCCGCCGAACGAAAGGAGCACGCCCATGAGGGTTCGGGGGCTCACGCTCGGCCTTGCCCTAGCCCTCCTCGCCGTGCCGCTTCTCGCGGAGGCGCAGCCGCCGGCGAAGGTCGCCCGGATCGGAGTGCTCACGCTTCTGGTCGCATCCTCGACGCCGCTCGCTGAGACGTTCCGGCAGGGCCTTCGGGAGCACGGCTATGTTGAGGGCCGAAACATCGCCCTCGAGTTTCGGTTCGCGGCAGGAAGGACCGACAAACTCTCGGCCCTGGCGGCCGAACTGGTGCGTCTCAAGGTCGACGTCATCGTCACCGAGAGCAACGCGGCGGCGCTGGCCGCCGCGCATGCCACCCAAATCATTCCCGTCGTGATGGCCATCGCCGGCGACCCGGTGAAGGCCGGGGTGGTGGGCAGTCTCTCCCGGCCCGGCGGAAATGTCACAGGATTGACCTTGATGCACCCCGAGCTGAGCGGTAAACGGTTACAGCTCCACAAAGAGGCCGTCCCCAATATTGCCCTTGTGGCCGTTGTCTGGAATCCGACTGACCCCGGCGCCGCGGAGGTTCTGCGGGAGACCGAGGCCGCGGCTCGAGCAACCCACGAAGGTGGAGCTCGTCATTAATCTCAAGACCGCCAAGGCCCTCGGTCTGACGATCCCGCCGTCAGTGCTGGCGCGGGCGGACGAGTTGATCCAGTAGCGATGACGACGCTCATCGTCGTCCGGCGCGACGCCAACCGGGTGTTCCAACACTTCCAGGCGACGTTGGCGCAGACGCTCGGCGACGACGTGGAACTCCTCTGGGATCGCCGGGCGGGTGATCGGCGTCGTCCCGCTGCATCGGTCCCCGTGGAGCGGCGTGTCCAAGACCGCCGAGACCCTGAACCCGAGCCGGTGTTCCTGGACCAGCGACAACTGGAGCGCCGCCAACGGCCTGAGGCGCGGTTGCCTGACCGACGACGGGCCGAGCGACGTCGACGCATGCCGGCCGCCTGGCGGGCATTGGGCTTTGTCGTGGTGCGGCGAGAGCGCCCCGGTTCAGGCAGGGGCACCGCCTAGCCATGTCGACCGGCGCGGCCAAGGTCGGACGCCGGATCGCCGCGCTCCGCCAGCGCCTGGGGCTCATCTGCATCGGCCGCCGGCAATGGGAAGCGTGTGGCGTCCCAAGTATCCGCCGACCGGGCAGACGTACAAGTCCGCCAAGGCGGCCGGCGTGCTGATCGAGTCGCGGATCTGGTGGGTGAAGTACTACGTGAATGGCCGGCCGACACCGACAGTCGGACCGAAGCGCAGCGCTTCCTCAAGGGGCGCGAGGGCCGCGTCGCGACCGGGCAGCCCGGGCTGTCTCGAGCGGATCGCGTGCGCTACGAGGAGCTTGCGGCGGATCTCCGGGGGCATTGCGAGACGACCGAATGCCGGGACCTCGAGGAGGCGGACGGTCGCTTCGCCCACCTCAAGGCGTTCTTTGCGGGCCATCGCGCCTCGGGCAGCCCGAGGCCACGGCCTATGTCGCGCACCGGCATGGGGAGGGGGCGCAAACGGCACGATCAACCGCGAGCTCGCGGTCTTGATCCGGATGCTCCGGCTCGGCTACGAGACGCGCAAAGTGCTTTCCCTAATGATCCGGAAGCTGAAGGAGAACGGCCCGCGCCAAGGCTTCTTCGAACTCGGGCAGTTCGCCGCAGTCAGAAAGCATCTCCCGCCGGATCTCCAGGTGTCCGTGGGGGGTAGCGTACACGTTCGGCTGGCGGATGCAGAGCGAAGGGCTCACCCTCGAGCGCCGACACCTCGACCTCGAGGCGGGGACCCTGCGGCTGGATCCCGGCACCACCACGAGGAACGACGACGGGCGGGTCGTCTACCTCCCGGCCGACGTCCAGGCCCAGCTGGCCGCCCAAGTAGATCGCGTCCGAGTGCTCGAGCGCACGCTCGGCCGCGTGTATCCCGTTCCTGTTCCCGCATCTGCGGGGGCCGTGGAAGGGGACCCGGCGCCGGGACTTCCGGAAGGCATGGGCACTGGCGGTCAAGCAGGCCGGCTGTCCCGGCCGGCTGCGGCACGACTTCCGGCGAACGGCGGTCCGAAACATGGTCAACGCGGGCGTGGCCGAGCGGGTTGCTATGACCGTCACCGGCCACAAGGCGCGGGCCGTGTTCGACCGCTAGCACATCGTCAATCCGGGCGAGACCTCCAGGACGTGGCGCGGCGGCTCACGGGCCAAGTATCGGGCAAAGTCCAGACCGCGGCCGTTGACGGCCGTCCGGCAAGTAGCTAGGATTGCAGGCACGGACGATTAGCTCAGTTGGCAGAGCACCGGCCTCACATGCCGGGGGTCGCAGGTTCAAGTCCTGCATCGTCCACCACTCGCGGAGCCGCATGGGATGCGGCTTTTCATCGTTGTGACGGGCGGTTCCGGGCCACTCCCTGGGCCGCCCGTTCGCGTCTCTGGTGTGCCCACGGGTGCCCCGGAATGCCCAGTTGTGCCAGCCGATGTAGCAAAGACGGAGCAAAGACGCTAGAATGTGCCCCCTCTAACGCAACTGACGCCTTCTGACCCCTTCTGTCAGGAAGGAGCCGCACGCCGGTGGCCAAGCCTGTTCCTCCCGGCCAAGGTCAACAACAGGTTCCGATCCAGCAGGCTCTACAGAACGTTCCGGTTCCGGAGAACTGGAAGCTGATCGATGACTTGGAACAGGCCTTGGGCGCTCCCATCATCGCGTTGTACATAGGCGAAGGAGGCATGCTGCGCCCTGAACTCTATCGTCCATTCTCGGAGCTGCTCGAGTCCATCGGGAACCAGAAGGTTCTTGGCCTTTTCTTGAGGAGCACAGGCGGGATCACAGAGGTTCCGTGGAAGCTCGTGTCCTTGCTGAGGGAGTACACCGACGAACTCAAGATTCTCGTTCCGGATGTCGCCCATAGTGGCGCGACGCACATTGCCCTAGCGGGTGACTCCCTTATCATGACCGAACTCGCCACTTTGAGTTCCGTTGACCCTACACGACGGCATCCGCTGCTTCCGAAGGACAAGGACGGGAACCCGACACCAATGTCGGTGGAGGACCTCAAGCACTGTGTGGACTTCGTAAGGCGACATCTGGGGGAGTCTCACCAAGGCAGTGACATGGCTGCAGTCATCAGTGAGCTATTCCGCCAGGTCCATCCACTCTCCCTTGGCGCGATCGAACAGTCGGCGGAACTGTCCAAACTAATCACACGGAAGGTGCTTGGTACTCGGCGGTCGCAGTTGCCTCCGGAACAAGTAGAGCAGATCGTTGAACAATTAGCTGGGAAGTACTTCTCTCATTCCTTCCCGATCTCTCGATCAGACGCCCGCAATGATCTAGGATTGCCTGTGACCGAGCCTGGACCCGAATTGAAGCAGAGGATGGAAGGGCTTGTGAGGTACTATGAAGGTGAATCTCGCGTGGTCAACAAACAGGCAGTCATATCAGGAAAGCCCGGAACCGTCGTCGTGCAAGCCTATTTTGTCGACACCGCTCGGCTTCGTCGGATCGGGTACGGCGTGGTTGATGGAGCGGGAGAAACCGTGGCCATTACCTGGAAGTCAATCCAGCGAGGAGGTCCGAATGCCCCGTCAGGTGGTGCGCCCGCCTCGGCCGCGACCGGTACACCTTGAGGACGTGCAGGTGCGTCCGGTAGACTTCAGGTCCGCAAACTACTGCTACGTTTCCGCCTCCACCCTCAAGCCCCTGTTCGCGCCTGACTTGCAGTCAAGTCGAACACTCGCCTCTACGGTAGTGTCGCGAAAGAAGCGCCAGTCTAAGTAAATCGCGCGGGCTCGGCGGGGCTGATCCCCTTCCGCTGGCTCGGCTGACCCGCCTTCCGGCGGCGTTCACGGTTCCACCAGCGCCAGGTGTCTTGGGAACAGCGCTTTCCTGAGCGGTTCCGGCTGTAGTCGACGAACCACTCGCCACAGGCAGCGCAGCGCTTCAGTCGCCCAAGGCCTCCCGGCGCCGTGAGATAGGTCAGGGCCAATAACCGAGCGTGTCTATCGGCCGGACTATTTCGCGGAAGGCGGTCGTATCGCTGCCGGGCGCGATGGAGGCCCTTCTCACGCACGAGCGTGACGATCCGCGCCCACGTTCGGCCGAATGCGACCCGATCGGCTGAGAGGCGGATCCCAGCCTCGCGTTCATCCTGCTCCACCTGCCAGAGGCTGAGGTACTGCCGCAGGATCTCGAGCGTCGCGTAGCGGTTCTCCGGCGAGAAGACGGAGGGCGGCCCGGCCTCTGCCGTCTCACGAATGGCGGAGAGCCCGTCCCATTTGCCTCCAGCCTCGTCCTGCCAAATCTCCCAATCAACCTCTTGTCGCGGCCGGCGCCCCCATGTCCAGTCCTGAGCCTCCTTCGGGGGGAAGCGCTTCTCTTGAGGCTTCAAAGCACGCCGTGCCATGTACAAAGTGTCTTTCGGTTCACTTTGGGTGTCAAGTCGCGCCTAATGACGCTACCTGATGCATGACGCCAAGGAGGACCACATGAGTGAGCCGCTTCTCCGGGATCTTGGCGAGGCTGCGGGAGCGCTCCGAGTCAGCGAGAGTCGCGTGCGCCAGGAGGTCGCGGCCGGGCGGCTCGGCCATGTCCGGCTTGGCCGACGCCTGCTGTTCCGTGACGAGGACCTCCGCACATTCATCGAGCGCTACGTGGTAGCCACCGCGGAATCGCGCGAGGTTGTCGAGGCGTAGCGATGCGCCGGCCATCGATCGGCTTCCGCGTCCGCCGCCTTCAGCTTCGACTGGCGGAGCGCGCCGTCTCGAGGCCCTTCTCCCGGCAGGCCTCTTTGGAGATCGACCGGCGGCTCGTCGCGCTGGAGCGGGCGCTGGAGCGCCAGGGGCCGCGCGCCCTTCGGAGAGCCGCGTGAGCACCACGGGGACCCATGCACAGCGCGTGGAGGCGGCTCTGACCTATGCCCGGCGCGGGTGGCGGGTCGTGCCGCTGTACGGGCCGCGCCCTGGCGGCTGCAGTTGCCCGAGCGGCGCGGCGTGTGAACACCCCGGGAAGCACCCGCGCCTCCGGGAGTGGCCGACGCGGGCCTCCGTGATCGAGACCGAGATCCGGGAGTGGTTCACGCGCTGGCCCGAGAGCAACGTGGGGATCGCGACGGGCGCTGCCTCCGGCGTCTTCGCGCTGGACGTGGACCCCCGGCATGGCGGCGACGAGGCGCTGGCGCGCCTGGAGGCCACGCACGGCCCGCTTCCACGGACGCCACGCCAGGTGACGGGCGGCGGCGGCGAGCACGTGCTGTTCCGGCACCCGGGCTGGCGCATCGGGAACCAGCAGGGCGAGGCGACCCTCGCGCCGGGGCTCGACGTGCGCGGCGACGGCGGGCAGATTGTCGCGGCACCGAGCCGGCACGCGAACGGCCGGGCCTACGCGTGGGACCTCCTGCATGATCCCGCCGACGTGCCGCTCGCGGACGCCCCGGCGTGGCTCTTGGCGCGGCTTCAGCCGACCAACGGGAATGGCACGGGCCACGCCCCGGTGGTCGACGAGATCATCGGCGAGGGCCGGCGGAATCAGCTCCTGTTCTCGCTGGCCGGGTCCATGCGGCGCCGCGGGATGACGACCGAGGAGATTCTCGGCGCCCTCACCTTGGTCAACGCCGGCCGGTGCCGGCCGCCGCTCGAGGCCGTCGAGCTCCGGCAGATCGCCGCGAGTGCGGGGCGCTACACGCCAGAACCCGCCCCCCCGGCCGCCGAGCGCCTCGCATCCCGGTTGAAGGTGGTCAGCTGGGCGGAGCTCACCCGCGGCGACATCGAGCCCGTCGCCTACTTCTGGCCGGGCTGGATCTCCGTCGCGGCCGTGGCGCTCATGTCGGCGGCGGGCGAAAGTCTCAAGAGTTGGCTCGCCGCGTACCTCGCCTGCATGGCCGCCGCGGGTCGCCCCGCCTTCGCGGAGCCGGGCGCGGACGAGGCGCCGGTCCAATCCGGCCCGGTGCTCTACCTCGCCGGGGAGAATGCGCTCGCCGAGGAGCGGCGGCGCTGTCAATTGCTCAAGGCGGGCCTCGAGTTGCCCGACGATCTCCCCATCACGTTCGTCGATGCCGGGGGCGTGAGTCTCAGCGACGCGGAGGACTACGCCGCGGTGGTCGCCCTCGTCGCGCAACTGCGGCCGGTGCTCATCGTCCTCGACAGTGCCATTGCCCTCTCTGGCCTCGCCCGGGAGAACGACAACACCGAGGTGCGCGCCTTCATGAAGACGCGCATCCTCCCGCTCGCGCGCACGCACGGCGCGACGGTCCTCCTGATCGGCCATTCCCCGAAGGCCCCGACCCAGCCCGGCGTGGCGTTCGGCGATGAGCACGTGGCCCGCGGGGCCGGCGACTGGCGGAACGCGGCCGATACGCTCCTGTATCTCAAGCGGGACCGCTCCCTCGGCGAGTTCGCCGTGGTGCTCAAGCATTCGAAACAGCGCATCGGGCCCCGGCACGCGCCGATTTGGTTCGAACTCCAGGAGCCCGAGCCCGGACGCGCGGTTCGCTTGGTGTATGGCGGCCGCTTCAGCGAGGCGGCGCAGGGCATCCAGGCGGGCGTGCAGAAGGCCGTGGCGACCGCCGCGGGCCTCCTGAAGGCCGCGCCGGCGGGCCTCTTCCAGCGCGACCTCGGGGAGCAGGTCTTGGCGGCCGGGATCTCGAAGGCGACCTATCGCCGCGCCCTCGACGTGCTCCGGGGCCGGAAGCCGTGGCCCTACGGACCCCTCCGTGACAAGACCCAGGCCGTGGTGACGGAGGTGCGGCACGGCAAGCACGTCCACCTGACCGTCGACCTCACCACCTGGCCGGCCGACGAGGACTGGGACGATGCGGCCTGAACCACGTTGCTCACCCCCCCCTTTTTTCAGCCCCCCTGCGCAACGTTTCAGCGCATCTCATTCCGGGGTCGGACCCGATCGTGCTCCTGATCATGCTCACCCTGAGCAACATCACCCCACTGAGGCACGGAACCCCGCACTAGACGCGGCGATCCTCAACGTTGCTCAGGTGAGCAGCGTTCGCGCGTCGTCCACTTCGAGACTCGGTGGTCAAGGGCCCCAGGGGGCCCTGACTCCGTGTCGTTGCTCACGTTGCTCATCCCTTATAGGGAGAGGGCATTGAGCAATGAGGATGGGGAAAAGCCGCGAATGGCTCCTGCTATGCCCGTCCCGGGCCGCTTGAGGCTTTCCGTCGAGCCGGTCCCGCGCTGCACGGCCTTGAACCGGAATGGGCACCCGTGCGGGTCGTTCACCACGATCGCCTCGAATCGGACCCGCTGCTGGTTCCACTCGCCCGAGGACCAGGTGAGCACGGAGGCGAAGCGTGGGGCGATCCTTCGGGGGGCCGCATCCAGCGCGCGGAACCTGCGCCGCCCGGACGCGCCGAATCCCGCGCTCAAGACGGTGGCGGAGGTCCAGGCGTTCCTCGAGGAGCTCGGGGGCGAGGTGCTTCGCGGCGTGCTCCACTCGCGGGATGCGAACGCGCTGACTAGGCTTGCCGAGGCCGCGATCCGGGCGCATGACGCCAACGTCGGCCAGCGGCTCGACGAGATCGAGAAGATCGTGACGGCGCGGGCCCGGTCCATTCGGGTGCTTCGATGAGTCGAACGAGTTACGTCCAGCGGCTCGAGCGGTTGAAGCGGGCGCTGCGGGGCGAGCCGGTCGTGCGGGTCGCGTGTGCGAGCTGGCTTCGTCAATGGTGTCTCGCGCGATCGCCTCGGTGCGCGCGGCACTGTGAGGGGCCCGTGTGGTCCAGCGAGAAGCCGGCGCCGCGCCCGGAGGCGCCCGAGTGATGCCCACGGCGCGCCCCTTGGTGGACGCCAGTGCCCGCCTGCGTCGGCCGGCCGGGCGGCCCCGCCGGGTCCTGGCAGGGGCGGTCGCTGGTTCGCCAGACCAGCGCTCGCCCCTGACACCCGCCCCAGATGCGGGTCCGGGCGCTGTCTTTGCCGCGACCGTGCTCCCTCGCGGCCTGTCCGTGAAGGATGCGGCGGCCTACGTCGGCGTGAGCGTGCG
Organism: uncultured Candidatus Rokubacteria bacterium; assembly: GCA_963805625.1. GTDB lineage: Bacteria > Methylomirabilota > Methylomirabilia > Rokubacteriales > DASRDR01 > DASRDR01. The sequence goes on along the minus strand of CAWDVE010000013.1, from coordinate 8,564 downwards.
GGAGCTCTGGCGCAAGGTCGAGCGGGGCGAGCTCCGTGTCGTGCGGTGGCCGGGCTGTCGTCGGGCCATCTTCGACCGCCAAGACCTCGACCATCTCTTCGCGCCCGCTTTCAAGGTGGCTCGATGAGCGCGTGGTGGTGGACGGCAGCGGCCTGGGTGGGCGCCGTCGCCATCTGGCTCACGCTCTTCTGGTATTGGCTCGGATCATGAGCCCGCGGCCTGTGTCTCACATGGACCTCGCACTCGACGACGGGCCCGCGCGCGTCGATTGCGATTGCCAGCGGCCACCAGAACGGCCTCCTCCTCCGTCACCCCGAAACTGCGCAGCGCCTCAGACTCGTCATCTGACCAGGTGGGGCCGTTCCGATCCCCCAGCTCTCCCGAAGCGTCCCGCAGTCACCCCTTCACCCACAAGGAGCGCACGACCATGACTGAAGTGAAGTTCACCGAGCTCGACCAAGCGGCCGCCGAGCTGACGGCCTTCCTCGCGGAGGTGCGCCCGATCCTCACGAAGATCGAGCAGTGGCCCGCACGGATCGAGAACATGCGCGCGCTGTACCAACGGGGCCAGCAGCAGGCGGACGCGGTGGTGCGGGCGGCGACGGACGAAGCGGCGCGGGAGCGGCGCGAGGCGGACCGGACCATCGCCGCGGCGGAGGCGGAGGCGAAGGCGGCGGTGGCCACCCTCGACAAACAGAAGGCGCTATTGGCCAGCGTGGCGGAGGAGCTGCGCCAGGCGACGGCCGACCGCGAGGCGATGCGCGCGGCCAGCGTCAAGGCCCTGGAGGCGATGCGCACGGCGGCCGCGGCGCGGTGATCTACTACGACGAGCACCTCACACGCGTGATCGCCCGTCTCCCGGGCGAGGGGACCGACACCCCCCTGCGGCTCCGGGGGACGCTCTTCCACGCGGTGGGCTGGCGCCATGGCCCGGACGGCCGGGAGCGCGTGTATCAGGCCGAGGCGCCGGTCCCGCGTCGACGGCGACGCCGCGGCGGGGCGCCGCTCCCCGTCCCCGTGGATCCGCCCGCGTCCGAACCCCTGCGCGCGGCCCCGCCCCCTCGGATGACGTTGTTGACCGAGGCGGCCCTGACCCCCAAGGAGGACTGAGATGGCCACGATTGCCTTGAGCGACCTTGAGACCCTGAGACGCAAAGTGATGACAGGCCACGCGGGCGTGTCGGTCATCATCGCCCTGCCCACCGCCACCAGCGATGCAACGGCGGGCGTGTACTGGGTCAAAGACCCGAAACCCGGAGACACCGCGAACAGCACGGCGAATCAGCCCGGCAACGCCAAGGGGGGCAACGCCGGGGAGTTGTCGTGGAAAAGTTTTAGCTACGCGAATCTGGCCGCCGCGTATGGCGAGTAAGAGAGGGGCCACAATGACGCTCCCCCGCACGAGTCTGCGCGAGGACCAAGCGGCCGCGCTCGACGCCCTCGAGCCCGAGCCGAAGAAACGGGGTCGCGGTCGGCCGCCGAAGGTCGTGATTCCCCCGATCGTGCCGTCGCCCGTCGACCCGGTGTGGGTGGAGCTCCGCGCCCGGGTGCAGGCGCCGGTGGACGCCGACGCCGCGGCGGGGGCCGCGCTGCGGGCCCGCCTGGACTGGATCCCGCCGCGCGCGCTCGCGGCGCGGCAGCGCGCGGAGGCGTTGCAGCCGTCCTGTGACCGCGTGCTCGAGGAAGTGCAGCGCTACGAGCAGCCCCGCGCGCACGGGCGGATCAGTGCCCTGGTCGAATGGGAGCGGAAGCTCCAAGGGATCGACGTGCGGGAGCTCCGCAAGCACACGGCGCTGGTGCGGGGCGTGTTCACGGCGGCGACCGCCCGGGGCACCTCGGCCCTGCAGATGCTGACGGCCCTGCCCGGCCGGATCGCCGCACTGACCGTGCAGGACGTCCATGCGTGCCCGCCGCCCCCCCCGCGGTGTCCCTGTCTGGTCGGCCGCATCATCCAGGATCTGGAGAACGCCGAATCCATGGTGGCCCAGGTGCCGGCGTCGGTGGCAGCCATCCAGTATCACCTGTCGGCCATCAACATGAAACTGCCCGCGCACGCCACCCTCGAGGTGGACGCCGGACGCCCCGCCCAGCCGAACGTCGGCATCACCATCACGACGTCCAGCCCCGGGGCGGACGACGAAGGAGTCGCCGATGCCTGAGTCCATCGCCCCCGCCGCCCCGTCGGTCCCGAGTAGTCCCGTCGCGCCCCCGCCGCCCGCGTCCCCGCCGAGTGGCGCCCCCGCCCCGAGTGGGAGTGGGGATCGCGTCGCGGCGGAGCAGAGGATCCAGCAGATCCGCGCCGATCCCTCGTCCCCCTACTGGCGTGGCGCCCCCGGCGCGCTGGAAGAAATGGACCGCCTCCTGCGGGTGGTCTCCGGGACGACGTCCGCGCCCAGCGGGGTGTCTGGACCGGCGCCGGCGCCCCTGGTGGGTCTCGACCCCGAGACCGGGCGGGTCGTCGGCGAGGTGTGCCAGGCGGCGGGCGTGTCGGCCACGGTGCAGCAATCGCTCGTGGATTACATCCGCGGGTTCCGGGAGGATCTGCCCGAGGCGGCGATCGGGGTCGTGCAGACGACCGACCGCGAGGCCTTGGACGCGTTGATCAAGGCGGAGGGGTCGGCGGACGCGGCCCGGCAGACGCTCGGGAAAGGGATGCGCGTGCTCAGCGTGGTGAAGAGCCTGGCGCCGGAGTTGGAGACCCGGCTCAAGACGGCGCTCGATGGCAGCGGGCTCGGGAATGCGGTGAAGATGATTCAGCAGTTTGCGGGGTACTACGACCTGGACCGCGAGGCCGCGATCCAGAAGGTGGCGGAGAACTTTGGGGCGAAGCATGCCGCAACCTTGCGGCAGCGGTGGCCGGCCGATCCGCCGACGGCGCGCCGGTGACCATGGGCGGCCCGAGTTATCCCAAACCGACCCCGACCCCGTACTACACGCCGCCGAAGAACAGCGTGACGACGGCGACGACGGGTCCCCAAGTGAAGAAGGGGAAGCGCCCGCGCTGCGGCTTCCAGCAGTCGCCGTCGTGACCGCGTCCGGCTCCCGCAGGGCGCGCGCGGCCCGGTAAGGAGATCACCCAGAATGGTTCCCAGACGGACGCCAGGCCGCCCAGGCGGCGTACGTACGCCGGCCCCGCCCGTAGTACCCTCGGACCCGCGGTGCCCGGTCTGTGGCCGGCCGCTCCAACCGGAGGGGGCGCCGCCCCGCGAGGGGCAACGGGTCTGCTCCGGGCGCTGCCGGGCCGCGCTCCATCGACGAGACCGGGCCGCCCGGCTGGCGGCGCGCGACGCCGAACTCCGGCGGTTCCTTGAGTCGGCGCTCCGGGTGCTGGACGACAGGAGGACTTCATGAGGCTTGCCCGGTTCACGACCACGGTTCTCGTCCTGGCCCTCCTCGTCGCGCCGCTCGCCGCCGAGGCCCAGCCGACGGGAAAGGTCTACCGCATCGGGTTTCTGCACACCGGCCAGCCCCCAGTCTTCGGACCGCCCAGCCCCCGGACTAACTTCGGGGCCTTCCGACAGGGCCTCTTTGAATTGGGCTACGTCGAGGGGCGGGACTTGGTCATCGAGAGTCGCTTCGCGGAGTCGAAGGTCGATCGGCTTCCCGCCCTCGCGGCCGAGCTGGTCGCGCTCCAGGTCGACGTCATCGTGGCCGCGAACTCGACGAGCGCCAAAGCCGCCAAGGCGGCGACGGCCACGATCCCCATCGTCTTCATCGGGAGCGCCGACCCGGTCGGGCAGGGGCTCGTGGCGAGCTTCGCCCGGCCCGGCGGGAACGTGACCGGGGTGACCTCAAATCCGGGGCCAGAGATCGCCGGCAAGGGGCTCGAGCTCTTCAAGGAGGCCGTGCCCAGGATCTCGCGGGTGGCGGTGCTGTACTCGAGCGAGAACCTCTATGACCCCTACGTCCGCGTCCAGCGGCGCGTGGCACCGAAGCTCGGGATGACGCTCCTGCCCCACGACGCCAGGACGCTGGCCGAGCTGACGGCGGCCCTGGCGGCCATCACCCGGGAGCGCGCCGACGGGCTCTTCCTGTTTGGGAGCGCCATCAACAGCGAGCACTTTAACCTCATCTTGGAGTTCGCGGCCCGGAACCGCCTGCCCACGATGTACGACGACGGGGATGCGGTGGAGGAAGGCGGCCTCATGTCCTACTACTCGAACCCGCTCGACGTTCGGCGGCGCGCCGCGACGTTCGTCGACAAGATCCTCAAGGGGGCGAAGCCCGGCGACATGCCCGTCGAGCAGCCGACGAAGTTTGACCTGTTCGTGAACCTGAAGACTGCCAAGGCGCTGGGCCTGACGATCGCGCCTTCGATCCTGGCCCGAGCGGACCAGATCATCCAGTGACGCCTCCCATCCGGCTCGACGCCACCGGCCGCCCGCGGCCGACTCGCGCTTGCTGGACGTGTGGCCGCGAGGTTGCCCCGATGCGACTCACGCACAGCCATCCCTGAAGGGGGCCGGTTATGATCTCCACGATCCTTCTCCTTGCTCTCCTCTCGACACTCACGCTCGGCACGCATCCGGCGCGCGCCGGGGTCATCTTCGTCAACCCGGGTGACGCCGGCACGACTGCCGGCCACCCTGCCAAGCCGTGGACTGAGGCCGAGAAAGCGATCGTCAACGAGGCCCTCTCGGAGTGGAAGACTTTCATCGAGAACTTCGATCAGGTGCTCGGCACCTGGACCCTCCGGTGGGAGGACGCGGATCTCTTCAAGAGGTTCGGCGAGGTGGGCGCCCCAAACGATCTCTTAGATATCCCGGGCGTCACCGTCCCTCAAGGCGGCTGGGCGGCGGGGCAGTACCCATCTCCGCCGAGAAACTCCCCCGACTTCCCGGAGGGGGAGATCTACTTCAACACGTTGCTCCAGTGGTTCCTCGATCCGACTCCGGCGACGGACGACGCAGGCGAGCCACCCGCGCTAACGACCGACTTCCTCACCGTAGCGAAACACGAGATCGGTCATGCGCTCGGCATCGTCGAACACCTTGCCGGACCGTGGCGGCGGAGTGATGGAGAAAACGATCAGCCTCGGTGAGCGCGATCGGGTTGGTGCTTTCGATATTTTGTTGTTCCGGCAGCGGGTGCCGGAGCCGTCGACCGTGCTGCTCACGGCGTGCGGTCTGCTGACGCTCGGCGCGCTCGCGTGGCGCCGTGGCGCCCGATCTGCTCAGCAATGACGCTCCGCAACTCGTTTCTGCGGCACATCGTTGGAGTTCTCCGAGGTCCCGCGATCCTGTGGTGTGGCTGCAATACCGAGGACGTACCCGTCCTTGTCGGTGATGGCTGATGGCTTCTCGTACCGATCTGGGAGCCCGATCAGACTGTGAACCCGCTCCGGCGGTACAGGCCGCCTGAGCCGCGCTAACGGTCATGGTGATCCGCCGGGTCCAGCGTCCACCCCACCCGATCGCGCTGGCCACGCCGTCCCTGGCGCTCTACGAGGTCGCACTCAGTGCGGTTCCGTCGCCGGGCTGGCGCGCCGCCTTTCTCCGGCCGCCACCCGGGCTGACGACGACGCGGTTCACGCCGGAGTTCGGCCGCCTCGGGCTTGATGGCGCCCGGGTCACCTTCCGGACCAGTCCGCCGCATCTCCACCAGTGGCTGCGCCGGATCGACCGCTGGGTGGCCTACGCCAACTCGGTGGTGGAGGAGTGACGGATGCTCTGGGTCGGCGCCGCGGACAACTATCCGCTGGTGCATTGGACGAATGCCGTTAGGGCATTTCGATGGAGGTTTGAGTGTGAAGCCGCGTGGCGGCTGCCTGAAGAGGCTCATGGGACACGCTGGGTCTATGCGTGCTTCCCGAGCGAAACGCACCCGACGGGTGGCGCGTGACGTGGTTTGACAGGTAAACCAAAGAGGTTTACTCTTGTCACGATCATGGTGGAGAGGGAAGGTGCTGAAGCAGGCGCGAACCCGTCGCAAGCTGACGCAGGTCGAGCTGGCCGAGATGGTCGGTGTGCACAAGATCACCATCTCTCGGCTGGAGCGCGGTGATCGCCAACCGTCAATGCGGATGCTCCAGCGCCTCGCCAGGGCGCTCGGCGTGCCGATGACGAAGCTGCTGGAATAGCGCGCAAGGAGGGCTACGAATGAACCGGGTTGCCATCGCCGCCGCCTGCTTCGCAGCAGTCCTTGGAATTGCTGAGTCTGCTTTTAGTCAAGACATACTCGCGGAGCACAAGATTCGAGCCTTGAAGGGTCTCAAGACGGTCGCCATCGTCGTTCGGCCAGGCGGCAGCCTGTCCGAAGACAACGCCAGCACGAGTCGGAAGGAGTGGAGCGACAGGTTGGAGGTCATGCTGAGTCAGGCAATTCCAAGTCTCGGGCGCTCCGATACTGACAGGGCGTGGCTGGAGTTGAATTTAGTCACGTCCGACCGCGGCGCGGCCTTAGAGCTGTCGCTCTACCGATGGACGACGATCGTGGACTCTGGTGAAGTCGTCTTCTCGAGAGTGTGGACATCAGGTGTCTACTCGTTTTTCGGCAGTGCTCCGAATGAGGAGTTGAAGAAGATGCTCGACAAAGCACTGACTAGCTTCGCGGCAGACTACCTCCGTGCGAATCGTTGAGAACCCGAGCGCGAGACTATGATCGCTGGCCTCGACGCCCGGACGGCCGCGCCGAGGCTACTGGAGCACTGAGGCATTGGACACGACTAGCGATGCCTACATGTACGCGGGGGTGCGTATGATACAGGACTTCTTCCGCCACCCGCTTGTCATTGCTGTTGCGCCTGCCCTGCTCCAGGTCCTCGGTGCGGCGGTCATCGCGTTGGTCCTTTCCGAGCGATGGCAGCGCATGAGGCAACGAAGGGACTTCCAGCGCGACATCTTTTCGCGGTTCAGCCGACTCAGCGCCGATGCAGTGACGCAACTCGCAGACCTACTGATGAGTCGCGGAAAGGTACCTGACGACGAACGTCGGAGGCTCGCCCTGCAACATATCCGGGAGAGAAGTGCGTTGCTGGCCATGGACGGTGAGCTTTTCGGGTTCTTCCCCAAAGACGACGGGACACTATATGCGGACCTAACCCATCTGAAGAACCTTGCCCGCACGTTGGGAAGCATGGCCTTCTCTCAACCTCCCACGCTTCGGAAGACGTTCGAGCCCGTGCAGAATTGTCTTACAGCACAGCGCAAGGTGATCCAGTCTCGGATCCTGTATCACATGGGGTTCATTCGAGCGATCGACCTTGACGCCATCCTTGCGGAGTGGCTGCCCAGGACGCAGGCGATTCCCGAGGGTGTCACGATCCTTGGACAGCCAGACGATCTCGCGGGAGACGCCTCATGATCGCCGCCATCTACGCCCGCAAGAGCACCGGCGCGGGGAGGGGAGCCTGATGGGGACCATCTATCGCCCGCACTACATCGACCGGCACGGCGTCAAGCAGACGTCGGCGGTCTACTGGATCCGCTTTCGCCAGCATGGCAAGACGGTGCGCCAGTCCACGGAGACGGACTCAGAGCCGAAGGCCAAGAAGTTTCTCCAAGAGCGCCAGGGGCGGGTGGCCTTGAACATCCCGGTCAACGTCGAAGCGGACCGGCTGACGCTCAGTGATGCGGCCACGTTGATCCGCCAGGACTACGTGGCGAACGGCCACAAGTCGGCCGACACGCTCGAGTTGCGGCTGACGCACCTGTTGGCGTACTTCGGCGCCGAGGCGCGACTGGCCCGGCTCACGACCGGCCACGTGGAGGCCTACAAGGCGGGGCGGCTGGCGGAGCGCGTCTGCCGCACGGTCACGACGGCGGCGGGCGTCACGCGCATCCCGACGCCGCACCGGACCGCCGCGGGGACGGTCAATCGCGAACTCGCGATCCTCGGGCGGATGGGGTCGCTGGCCCGGCGCCAATACGGGCTCGTGGTGCCGTTCGTGGTCCAGAAGCTCAAGGAACGGAACGCGCGGGAAGGGTTTTTCGAGGAGGAGGCCTTCGCCGCCATCTGCCGACAACTCCGTTCCGAGCTCGCCGCCCTGGTCACCGTCGCGAAGCTCACCGGCTGGCGGAAGTCGGAGCTGCGCTCCCGGCAGTGGCGGCACGTCGACTTCACGGCGGGCTGGCTGCGGCTCGAGCCCGAGGAAACGAAGAATGGCGACGGGCGCCAGTTCCCCTTGATCCCTGAACTCCGCGCCGTCCTCGAGGCGCAGCGGGCCCGCGTGGACGCGATCCAGCAGGCGACCGGCCAGGTCATTCCGTGGCTCTTCTGCCGCGACGACGGCGCCCCCGTGGGCGACTTCAAGAAGGCGTGGACGACGGCCCGGAAGCACGCGGGCCTTCCCGGGCGCCTGTTCCACGACTTCCGCCGCACGGCCGTCCGCAACCTGATCCGGGCCGGCATCCCGGAGACGGTCGCCATGAAGCTGACCGGGCATCGGACGCGGGCCGTGTTCCAGCGGTACGCGATCGTCGAGGAGGGGATGCTCCAGGAAGCGGGGGCGCGCCTGGCCGCCGCGGGGCTTGCCCGAAGCGAGAGTGGCAAAGACAGGCGGAGAAGTGGCAAAGTCACCGCGCTCCCGCGCTGAGATCTCGCAGGGTTAGCGTGCAGGATTTCAG
>CAWDVE010000012.1:0-198935 GCA_963805625.1 uncultured Candidatus Rokubacteria bacterium | reverse complement strand
GGTCCAGCCGCCGCCAGGGCGGCCCGTCCCGCCGCCTGACCTCCTGTCGATCGCGGCCGCCCCAGGCCACATCCGTGCCCGTGTGTCCGGCGACCCGCGGAGGCCGGTCCTCACCCACGTCTCCCCGAGTCCGTCCCGGCGATCCGCCGCTCCGAGCTTGTCAACGTCGGTGAACCGCAAACGCGCGTCGCGCCGTCGGTTCCGGCCCGCTCACTGTCGTTGGACCCCGCGACGCGCCTCGGTATAGTGGGGCCATGCAGTGGGCCACGCGACGGCTAGCCGCGATCGGGACGGGCTTCGCGCTGGCCGCAACGCTGGGAGGATCGGCCGCCGCGGCGCCCGCCACCGCGCCCGAGCGCGCGCGTGCCGCGAAACCCCGCGCTTATCTCATCCACCTGATCGACGGTGGCGACCCGATCGTGGTCCAGAAGTACACGGAAGAGGACGGACAGATCCGGTTCGAGAAGTACGGAGGCGTGGTCGCGATCCCGAGCTACGAGGTTCTCCGGATCGTTCCCGACAACTCGGAGGACGCGGTGGGGACGCTGCCTGCACCCACTAGGGTGGAAACCCCGGACGCCGCCTCCCTCTACGTCGCCACGCGGAGCGGAGCGACCATGCGAGCCACCAGCGTCGGCGAGACGGGCTCGGAAGTTCGCGTCAGCACCGCCGAGGGCTCGCTCACCTTCCACCGCACGGACCTGGTCGGCGTCTTGCGCATCCCCGCCGCTCCCGCGGCACCGGAGGCCTGGATCACCCTCTGGGGCTTCGAGGACGGAAGCGGCGCCGCCGCCCAACCGACGGCGGGGTCGGACACCCGACTCAGCGCCCCACCGCCCACCCTCACCGATCGGCCGCATCTCCTCCAGCTCGCCAACGGCGTCGTGGTCCAGGTGGAGGGCTTCTGGGTCGAGGGCGGAGAGATCCGCTTCCAGCGCCTCGGCGGGGTCGTGGGGTTCGCACTCTCCGAGATCGCTCGGTTCCTCCCGCAGGAAGTCGAGCCGATCGGCGGGCGCCTGGCGGCTCGATTCGTCCGCCGGCTGGCCCCTGATCGCCTGGAGGTCCGCGTGGGCCAGGGCGTGCAGCGCATTCGTCTGGTAGGCGTCGAGCCCGTGACCGGCGACCGCGCTCTCGAGGATCCGTGGGCCTCCCTCGACCACGGGCTCCTGATCCACCTCGAGTTCGACCGACAGCGATACGCCCCGGACGGGGACTGGCTAGCCTATGTCTACCTGCCGAGCGGCCGCATGCTGAACGCCGAGCTGATCCGGGTAGGCCTCGCGCGTCCGCGGCCGGAAGAGCGCAACGTCCGTTATCTCGACCTGTTCCAGGAGGTCTCAGCGGGACACGCCCGCAGACCCTGACCACAGCTCCGCACTCCGGAAGTTCGGCTCGCTGAGCCGCCGGACCGATCCCGACGGCTCGGGCTCGCGGACCGACCGTCAAACAGCAGTACCTGCTCAACAAGTACCGTGTCCTGCTGAGCCGTGCTAGACCGAAGTTCCGCCTGTCGCTATAGGGGATGGCGTTGATTTTCTTGGCGAAGGCATGTCTCAGTGCCTGGGCGTTCTGGCTACAGGGTGAGGGAGACCCCGAGCCGATCGAGAGCGCGCTGCTGGAGCGGGGTCGGTGTCGTGATGGTGTCGAACTCGATCGCCGCGTCTGACTTCACGCGCATGCGATTCTTCACGATCGTCCGCAGATGGCGCAGGAGCGACTGGAAGCTGTGGACGGGGTCCCCCTCGTCGGTCCGCTTCGTCACCGCTTTGGCCTTCGCCCGGGGCGACCGCTGGGCCGGCGCCACCACCGAGCGGCGCTCGGCCTCGGCGGCCGCCGGGGCGTCGTCGTCGAAGAGCATGGGGGCCAACGCGCGCCGCATGTGCCATTCCACGTAGTAGGCCAGCATGCACAGAAAGACGTGCGCGCGGACGCGGTCGGCCTTGCGATGATGGATGGGGCGCACCTTCAAGTCGACGGTCTTGAGGCTCCGGAAGGCGCGCTCGATGGCGGCAAGCCGCTTGTAGCTGCGCACGGCCTCGGCCGTCGGGAGTCGGTCGACCTCGACACTCGTCCGGAGGACGTAGATCCCATCGAGGGCGGCCTCGCGCGCGATGGCCGCCTCGTCGCGCGCGGCCCGGAAGGTCGTGTCGGTGATCTCGAGCGTGAAGTGCTTGCCGACCTTCCGCCGCCCGAGCACCTTGCCGACCCGGAGCGCGATGCGGGCTTGGCCGCGGAGCGGCCGCGTCGCGCGCGCGGTGGCGGCCGCGATCTTGGCCAGCTCGGGTTCGGTCGCCTCCAGGAGCTCCCCACGCTTGCGAGCCCGCTCCTCGGCCAAGAGGGGGTTCTTACAGACGATGAGCCGCTCGCCGGGGTAGTCAGGATGGGTGATCTCGGCCAGGTCCTGCTGATCAAAGAGCGACAGCGGCAGGACCCCGCCCGCGGCCAGGGCCTGAATCGCCGGGGCGCGCAGCGCGGTAATCCAGTCGAGCCCCTCAATGGGCCGCAGATCCTCCCGCAGGCGGGCGTCCGTGAGCATCCCGCGGTCGCCGACCAGCACCACGCGCGCGATCCCGAACCGCTCGCGGATCTTCTTGATCTGCGCCGGGAGGGTCTTGGGATCCCCGGTGTTGCCTTCGAACACTTCGACCGCGACCGGGCAGCCGTCCCCGTTGGTCAGGAGCCCGAAGACGATCTGAAGCTTGTCCCGCCGCCCGTCGCGCGAGTGGCCGAACTTCGCTAAGGGGCACTGGCGGCCTTCGAAATACGTCGAGGTCACATCGTAGAGGATGAGACCGCCGTCGGTCAGATGCCGCCGCGCCAGGCCCTGCTCGACGCGCCCTTGCCGCGCCAGGAGCCAATCCATCGCCGCGTAGAGCGCGTCCTCGTCGGCGTCGGCGACGCCGAGGCTCTCGCCGAGGGAGGACTCCTCGGTCTCCGCCCCGAGCGCCCGCGCCGTGGCGAGCTTGGAACACGGATCCAGGAGGCGCGCCGCCATCAGGGCCTCGACGAGATCCCGCTCCCGGCGGCGCGTGGCCGCGAGGAGCGCGGGGAGCCCCAACTTCCGCGCCGTGCCCACGACCGCGGCGACGTGGCCATGGGGCCGGGAGCGGATGACCTCGAACGCGTCGTCGGGCGAAACCAGCGCGTCGCCGCGCACGGCGCGGCGAATCAGCTCAATGGTCGCGGCCGGGAGGCGGGAGAGATTTCCGAGGGTTTCGTGCTTGACCTGGCCGTCCTGGCGATAGGTGCGCCGCAGGAGGTACGAGCGATAGCGCCGGCCGCCGTGCGTGCGCGTGATCTCGGCGACGTGACAGGCCCCGGAGGCGCGCGCCATACCGGGACCCTACGCGGCGAGCCGGCGGGAAGTCAAGCGCAATCTTGGCTACATCGCTTGCCACTCAGAATGGCAGTCCAAGGGGGCAGATGTCTCACATCTCGCCTATACTCTTGGCTACACTTATCAAACCGGAACCGACAGTTTTCGACACGGTAATGCGGACTTACCTCGCGTGCTGGCAGGGGAACTTCGGTCTAGAGCAGCGATTCCGCTTTGCGGGGCTTGCTACCGGAGGCGACCCATATCTCCGGGGATCGCTGACGAAGTGGCACCCAGAGTGGCACCGGCGCTGGGCCCGTGTAGGAGGCCGGCAGCGACCGGGACCAAGCCCCCCCGGTCCGACCCCAAGGGGGGTCGGGGTCGCGACGCTGGGCTGTCGCTGGCAAATTTTGATTTCGCAAAAAGGCGGGGCGGGCGCCGGTTCAGTGCCGCAGGGCCGGTGTGCGTCATTCCTCCACCACCGAGTTGGCGTACTCGATTCGGCCGTCGATCCGGCGCAGCCAGAACGTGACCCGGGGCGGCGTGGTCCGAAATAACACGATGGCCTTTGGTGGCGGAATGGACCCAAAGAACCCCATGGCCACCATCGGCTTGAGCTTTCCCGCTGGCCTGGCGATGGCGAGTCGGACCCGCGGTGGTCGGTAGAAGGCCGTAGTCCAGTCGGGTGAGGGCGCCGCGTTGAGGGCGACTCGGTACATTATCGTGCCCCCCGCTAACCGGGACACAATGTGCGCCGGGCCCGGGAGACGTCGAATCGCCATGGTCGTCAGCGCGGCGCCGCGGACTCGTACCGCCGCAGCGGGTTCACCGTCTGATCCGGCTCCCAGATCGGCACGAGCTGCCACCAGCCGTCGCCCACCGGCACCGGGAGGTACTCCGTCGTGCAGCCGCACCAATCAGGGACGTAGAGGGTCTGCGGAGGCGTCCAGCCGTGCGGGCGGAGTCGCCGGCCCGGGGCCGCATCGGCGCGACCTCGCGGCCACAGGTCCAGCAGGCGCGGGCGGCCGGCGGCGTCGAGCCAGATGGGCGGGGTCACGGGGTCTGGCCCGGGGCGCGTAGGACGAGGAAGCGCAGCGTGCCCAACGTCGCGGACTGCGGGCCGCGCCGATCTATCGAGTCCGGGCGGTAGGCAGTCCGGCGGTCGCGCTCCCGCCGATCCCAGATCACCGGCACGCTAGGCACCACGATCCCCCGCAACTGCTCGGCGAGCGCCGTCTCACCCCGCTGGACGACCACGAGCCGCGGCGGCGGGGGCCGCGGGGGTCCGAGTGTCTCGGTCACCCGGACCGGATACCCCAAGCGGGTGGCCAGCGCGCGGAGCTCGGTGATGGCCTTCGTCCCACGTGCGATCGTCCACTCCCCCCGGGCCGCGCTCTCGTCGAGGACCACAATCTCTTCCGCCGTTTCCGGCTCGAGCCGGCCCCAGACGTCGCCCGCGGGGTTACTGATAATCAAGCGCACCTGAGATCCCTCCCGATCGCGGCAACGCCCGACACTACCAAGGGTCCACCGCCAGTACCAAACTACCAGCCACGGACAAACTGGCGGGCCGTTGTCATTTTCCGGACAGTGGAAGGCGCCGCGAGATTCTTAGCAAGGAGTGAACCTACCAAGTCCCCGCCCCCGGGCGCCAGATAGGCCGGTCCCGCCGGCTCACGTTGACGCGGTTGGCTTGGCGCCGGACGTGGACGTTGGCGCCACGCGCCGAGCGCGATGAATCTCCGCGAGGTGCGCCTCGGTCCATCGGTAGAGTGCGAGCAGCGGGTTCGTCAGCGTCCCGCCGAGCTGGGTCAGCGCATAGTCGACGCGGGGCGGCACGACGGGATGGACCGTGCGCCGGACGAGCCGATCCCGCTCGAGCTTCCGGAGTGTCTGCGTCAGCATCTTTTGGGAGATGCCGCGAATCCCCCGATGCAGCTCGCCATGACGTTTTGTTCCGTGGGACAGTTGATGGAGGATCAGCAACGCCCACTTGTCACAGATGCTGCCCATGATCTCTTGGACGTCGAGGATGTCGGCGGGCAGCTTCTTACGTGCCATATGGGAGGTACCATACCTTTGAGTACGTACTTGAATAAAGCATTGTGAGTGAAGTATACACGCCTACGAGATCCGATCGACCGGGCTCGTCCCAGCACCTGGAGCCGATTGCGAGGTGGGGATGTCGGTGCCGTCCGCCGGTGATCCAGCTCCCCTTTGGTTTGCCATTTCCGGCCCGATCAAGATGTGGGATCCCGCGGAGCGGTGGCTGTGGCTCGATGAGCGCCCCTTGTGGGTGCCCCCGGGGATCTCGGTTCCCATCCCAGTCGCGGGAATCTCGGTCACCGTGGTCGGGCACCGGGAGAAGCCGAACGGCCGCTGGGTGGTTACGTACATCACGCGTCACTCGCCGCTTTTCCCCAGCCTGACGCCACAGGGCTCCTCGCCGCATCGGTGTCCGGGTCCGTGGGAAGGGGGCCTGCCAAATGCCTGATGAGGCCGTCCTCCGCGAGTTCGCTCGCCTGGCCATCCGCCGTGGGGCGCTGCCTCGGCGGGAAGCCGATCGCACCCTGAGCAGGCCGGGCGTCGGGGCCCTCTGCGCGGTCTGTGAGAGGCCTGTCACGGCCGACCGGGTCGAGTGGGAGATTCAGTTCGCCCACGACGACGCGAACCCAGGCCTGGACAAGTACCGCCTGCATCTGCGGTGCTTCGCCGTGTGGGAACTCGAGCGGACGAAGTTCGACTAGGCGGATCACGCCGCCTGCCCGCGTCGCCGGGCGCCAGCCGGGGGAGCCTGGCGGGTGGGGCGTCGAGCGCGGCCTGGACCGCGGCCATGTGGGCGCGGAGACCGAGCAGGCGCGGCCGGTCTCGGCCATACAGCGCGGGGTAGTCACGGAGGTACGCGTCGAGTCTCGCGCCCACAGGTCCAGCAGGCCCGGGGTGGGGCGCGGGCGGCCGGCGGCGTCGAGCCAGATCGGGGGCGGGACCATTAGTCAGCCACGTCCCGGCCGGTCAGTCGCGTCGCTAGCAGGATCCGACCGGTCGGGGAGAGAGACTGTAGTTCCCCGACGTGGCGCGTCCCGCTCGGCATCTCTTCGTGCCGTACCACGACCTCCAGGCGGACAGGGGGCTCGGCGAAGCGCGGAAGCTCGAGGCTCACCAGGATCCCACAGTCGGGACAGCGCCCGGCCTCTGGCGCCGTGGACTCATACACATCGCATCCGTCGACCTGATAGGCTAATCGAAAGGCGCCGGGCTCAGACACGAGGTCCTCCCTGGCCGCTTTGCGGCGCTGCGCGGTGCATCGCTCGACCGGCGGGACATTCTCTTGCGGCTGCCGACGTTCCCCACGGTGGCGGCGGTCCATCACCACATCGACCCAGGGCGAGCGCGCGAAACGGCGGCGGAGGATCGCATACGTGTCCGCCCGACCGATCGGTACGACGATGACCCACCGCGACCGGGCGGGACTGATGCCGGGGCCCGGCTGCCTGTGTGGGATCCGCTCGCTCCGGGCCGTCTCACTCCGCCCTTGCCAATAGAGGACGCAGAGGCTGTGCCACGGGTGATCTCCCACGTGCGTGTCTGCATTCGGCTCCAGGCAGCCGTGACAGGGGACATCTCCGGTCGAACTCGGCGAGACCGTGTCGAACGGGTGCGCACGGCCCAACACGCCGCGCTGAAGCCGTTCGTCGATGCGCTGCTCACGGACGCGCTGCGAGCTCACCCGAGGGTCATCCCGGCCCCGACCCTACCGCGCCTCGGCCCCGGGCGCCAGGGCGCCAGACGGATTCTGACGCCGCGGCCGCATCCCGGGCGTATAGTCGGAGGTGCCTTCCACGGGGTCGCCGGGTAGACGCACTGGACGTCTTGGCCCTTTGGCATCTGGCTCCGCCTGTCTCCCATGGCATGGGGATCCCGTTCGGCGGGGGCGCATGCTGAGGCCCACTCGCGATGCTCGATGAAGCCGCCCGCAAACTCGCCCGTCTGGCCCCCGGGGAGCGTATGCCGTTTACCCTGGCCGGACCGATCACGTATTGGATGGTCGCCACGCGTGAGCTGTCCATTCGCAGCCAAGACCTGCGGCTTGCGCCCCACGTACCCACCATGGGGTTGGAACTCGGTGTCCAGGTCGTGGTTGCGGGGTACCGCGACCCGAGCACCGGCCAGACGGTCGTGACGCGACTCCTCCTACCGTAAGCCGGAAGCGGAGTGACCGATGGCGTGGCCGAAGAGTCCCACTGACGACAGGTCCGACGAGTCGGACGGCGAGGGCTCGCGCGATGACGCATCGCGAGCGGCGACGCACGCGGCGCTCGCCGTTTCCTCCCTCACGCTCATCGGCATTCTCGCCGTCGTCTACTTCGCCGCGGCCAAGTTCGGCCTGTCCTTGGCGCCCATGCACCAGAACGTGTCCTTGGTGTGGCCGCCGACGGGAATCGCGTTGGCCGCCGTGCTGCTCCTCGGGTCCCGGATCTGGCCGGGGATCGCGCTGGGAGCGTTCCTCATCAACGCGTTCACGGGCGTCGGCCTGGCGGTGGGAGCGGCGATCGCGATGGGCAACACTCTCGAGGCGCTCGCCGGCGCCTTCCTCCTTCGACGCCTCACGCGGTTCCGTGAGTCTCTCGAGCGGCCCCAGGACGTCTTCGGATTCGTCGCGCTGGCGGCGGGGCTCTCCACCTCGGTCAGCGCCACCATCGGCGTCCTCAGCCTCTGTCTGGGCGGGGCGGCTCCGTGGCGTCTCTACGCGACGCTCTGGTGGCAGTGGTGGCTCGGCGACGCCATGGGAGCCCTGATCGTCGCCCCGGTGCTGCTCACGTGGGGCGCGCGCCGGGAGATCACCTGGAGCCTCGGCCGGATCGCCGAGGCCGGCGCGTTGCTGGCCTCGCTCGGCCTCGTCAGCCAGATGGTGTTCGGTGGCTGGCTGGTGGCGGCCGCGATCGAGTCACCACTGGCCTTCGCCATCTTCCCCTTCTCGATCTGGGCGGCGATGCGCTTCAGCCAGCGCGAAGCCGCAATGGCCACGCTCGTCGTATCCGCGATCGCGGTCTGGAACACTGCGCGAGCGGTCGGCCCGTTCGCGGGCAAGACACCCACGGAGAGCTTCCTCCTGCTGCAGATCTTCATGAGCGTGGTCGCGGTGACCGCCCTGATCCTGGGCGCGGCCATGGGCGGACGCCGTCGGGTCGAGGAGAACCTGCGAAAGAGCGAAGGACGGGCGAGGGCGTTCCTGGAGTCCGCGGGCGAAGGGATACTGATCGTCGATCGCAACGGCCGGATCGTGTACGCCAACGTCAAGATCGAGCAGATGTTCGGCTACCGCCGGGAGGAGCTGCTCAAGCAGAACGTCGAAGTCCTGCTTCCGGAGCGCTTTCGTGATGTCCACATCGGACATCGCGCGGCTTATACGTCCACACCCCGCATCCGCCCGATGGGGCTCGACCTCGACCTGGCCGGTCGGCGAAAAGACGGATCCGAGTTCCCTGTCGAGATCAGCCTGAGCTTCACCGAGACCGACGAAGGGATCCGGATCATGGCGTTCATCAACGATATCACCAGCCGCAAGCAGACCGAGCTGGCCCTGGAGCAGTCCAACCGAAACCTCTCCGAATGGGTGAACGAGCTCGAACAGCGCACCCGGGAGACCACGTTGCTCGGCGAGATGGCCGACCTGCTGCAGAGCTGTCTCACCGCCGAGGAGGCCTACGCCGTCATCCGCGCGTTCAGCCCGAAGCTCTTCCCCTCGGGGTCCGGTATGCTGGGCGTGCTCCACGCGTCGAGGAACCTCGTGGAGGTCGTCGCCTTCTGGGGGGACTCGCCTCCACCAGACCAGCTTTTCGCTCCGGACCGTTGCTGGGCTCTGCGACGGGGGCGACCATATCGCGTGGCCGCCGCGGACTCGGGGCTCGTCTGCGGCCATCTGGGCCTGTCTCCGCCGACGGGCTACCTCTGCGTTCCCATGGTGGCGCTTGGCGAGCCGCTCGGCGTCCTGCATCTGCACGGCGGCCCAGAGCCGGAGCAGGTCGATCGGGTTCACAAGCCTCCTCCCGACGCTCAGCAACGGCTCGCGGTGACCGTGGCCGAGCGCCTCTCGCTGGCGCTGGCCAACGTGCGGCTGCGCGACAGCCTGCGGAGCCAGTCCATCGTGGATGGCCTCACAGGGCTCTTCAACCGCCGCTATATGGAGGAGACCCTCGACCTCGAACTCGCCCGGGCCACGCGTGGTCGGCGTGAGATCGGGATCATCATGCTGGACATCGATCACTTCAAATCGCTCAACGACTCCTGCGGCCACGACGCCGGCGATGCGCTGCTGCGCGCCCTGGCAGGGCTGCTCAGGACGCGGGTGCGCGAAGGCGATATCGCGTGCCGCTTCGGAGGCGAGGAGTTCATCCTGATTCTGCCGGAGGCGGCTCTCGACCTGGCCCGGCATCGAGCCGAGGAGATCAGAGAAGCGATGCGCCAACTCCGCGTGTCACACCGGGGTCGGGTCATCGGGCCCATCACCGTTTCGGCGGGGGTCGCCGCCTTCCCCGACCATGGCAAGACCTCCGAAGGCCTTCTTCAGGCTGCGGACGCCGCGCTCTACCGAGCGAAAGCCGAGGGCCGGGATCGGGTCCGGGCCGCAGAGTAAAGGCCGTCGTCCCAGGGGGATGGCGGGCGGCCCCGCGGAAGGCGGTTCCCCTTATGACACACTGTCCGGCGGCGTAGTCGTCGAACCCGGTCGTCCATCGTGCGCCTCCTTTCGTTGGCCTCACGATGCCGAACCTTCGCGCCCGATGCTAGACGGGGAATGGCGAGGACTTACAGTTGCCCGACCCGATTCTCGCTCGTGATTTACACGTGCGTCAGCGTCCGGCACACTGTTACCAATTGAAGCACTTTCATCTTAGTCCGATCGATGAGCCCTGCACCACGACCGGCGCCGACCTCCTCACGATTCACAGTTCCTGCAAGGACTGTCGGCCGCCGCATCCACGCGCGAACCACGCCACACGGTCCGCCATCATGACGGGCTTCGTTCATCTATTCGCAGTGAGCCGCACGGCGCTACTAGTGTCTGACAATCTCCAACTTCGTGTCTATCCGCCTCATCTCTCCCGCGTGCCGCTGGTCCCCTCCTGCACGTTCCGCTCCGCGAACTCGCTGATAGCCCGGCCGGCAAATGAGTGACAAATCGTCCTCCCTCAAGCGCTTGTATCTCTGGATTGGCGTGACGGTGTTCGGTCTGGCCGCATTCCTGATCTATCGCGCGCTGAGAGGCCACAGCCTGGAGGCAATTGTCCAGTCGCTGGGCGCGATTTCTTCGACCCATCTGGCGCTCGGCGCAGCCTTCACCGCCGGCAGCTACTTGTGCCTCACCGCCAACGACACGTTAGCCATCCGCTACACTAAGGGATTGTCACGAAATAAATGTACCAGATAATGGGATCGTGGCTGCTAGGGTATCCCATGGATGGTGGCCGAGCAGGCCATTCGACGACGGTTCCGGCTGATCGAGCCGCACCTGGACGAGCGGCTGCGCCGGCTGGTGGCCGCGGCGGAAGTCGCGGCCGCGGACAGCGTGTCGGCGGTGGCCCGGGCCACCGGAGTGTCCCGGCGCGCCATTCGCGCTGGGGTCACGGAGCTGAAGGCCCGTGGCGCAGCGGCCCTGGCCCCGGGGCGGATCCGGCGTCCCGGAGGCGGGCGCAAGCGCACGGTCGACCAGGATCCGACGTTGGTGACGGACTTGGAAACGCTGATCGAACCCACGACGCGCGGGGATCCGCAGTCCCCGCTGCGGTGGACCTGCAAGAGCGTCCGGCGCCTGGCCGCCGAGCTGACCCGCCAAGGGCATCGCACGAGCCATCGGATGGTCGCCGCGTTGCTCCAGCAGTTGGGGTACAGCCTGCAGGCCAATCGGAAGACGATCGAGGGCACCCGGCACCCCGATCGCAATGCCCAGTTCGAGCACATCGCCGCCCGCGTCCAGGCCACGCTGCGCCAGGGCCAGCCGGCGATCTCTGTCGATACCAAGAAGAAGGAGCTCGTGGGGCCGTTCAAGAATGCCGGTCGCGAATGGCGGGCCCACGGGCAGCCTCGGCCGGTGCGGGTCCACGACTTCGTGCAGCCGGAGCTGGGGCGCGCCATTCCCTACGGGGTCTACGATCTGGGCGCCAACACCGGCTGGGTCAGTGTCGGCATCGACCACGACACGGCGGCGTTTGCCGTCGCGAGCATTCGCCACTGGTGGCAGGCCATGGGGCGCCGGGCCTATCCTCACGCCCGGCGGCTGCTGATCACGGCCGACGCCGGCGGGAGCAACGGCGCCCGCCGGCGGTTGTGGAAGGTCGAGCTGCAGAAACTGGCGGACCGCCTCCACCTGCCCATCACGGTGTGTCATTTCCCGCCCGGCACGAGCAAGTGGAACAAGATCGAACACCGCCTGTTCTCCTTCATCACTCAGAACTGGCGCGGCCAGCCCCTGCTCAGTCACGCGGTCATTGTGAATCTGATCGCGGCCACCACGACCACCACGGGCCTCCGCGTGCGGGCGCGGCTGGACACGACCCGGTATCCCTCGGGCCTCAAGGTCAGTCGCGCCACCCTGGAGGCCGTCCGCCTGCGGCCCGATCCGTTTCACGGGGACTGGAACTACACGATCCTTCCCACCCAGTCGGCAAAGCGATAGCATCTGGTCCATTTATTTCGCACCGGGTCCTAAGGGCGCCCTCCCATATCGGAGGATCGCGCTCGCCTCGCTGATCAGCCTGTCGATCGGCCATACCCTGGGCCTGGCCGCATTCAGTAGCGGTGCCGTGCGCTATCGCTTTTACACCGCCTGGGGCCTCTCGGCCGGCGACGTCGGCCGGATCATCCTGTTCTGCGGCGCGACCGTGCTGGTTGGTCTGACCACCCTCGGCGCCATCGCGGCCCTGACGGAGCCGCCGCTGGTCGCGCGCATGATCGGTGTGGGCTCCGGCCTGGTGATCGCCGCAGGCATCGTGCTCCTGGTCCTACTGGCCGCCTATCTTGCCCTCACGACATTCGTACGCCGGCCGATCCACATCCGCCACTTCACCCTGCCCTTGCCACCGCTCACGCTCGCCATCGGTCAGATCCTGGTCGGGACCTGCGACTTCCTCTTAGTCTCGGCGGTCCTGCACCAGATGCTCTCGGCCTCAGCTGAAATCGGCTTCTTCCCGGTGGCGGCCGTCTACGTGATGGCCAACACCGCGGCGATCGTGAGCCACGTGCCGGGCGGGCTCGGGGTGATTGAGGCCGTGATCCTGTCGCTCGTGCCGGGCGCCAACGTGATCGGCGCCCTGATCGCGTTTCGCACGATCTATTTCCTGATCCCCTTCGTCATTGGCAGCCTCATGTTTGGCGCGTTCGAGCTAACGCACCGTCGCCACCGCGCCTCGCCGGGCTAGACATCTCTCCCAGTCAAGACCGTTTAAGACGTGTGGACCGGGCTCTATCTCAGGATCAGCGCAAAGGATCAACCGCTGGCCCGCCGGACGGAGTTTGGACAAAAGACAGACAGGCTCTCGGTCGGCGGCTCTCGGCCGTTGGAGGGCGTGCCGGATCAGGCATCAGCCGGTCCTAAAATGCAGTGCCCAATCGACCACACATCAGCACGGCCGAAGACAGCGCATCGCCGGATCCTCCTGGGTGCCCTTCTTGCAGTCGGGTTGTCTGCGCGCTCCGGCTGACGCTGTTCGGAGACTGTAATGGCTATGGGCAATCTGTGTCCGGGAGGGGAATGACGACGAGAGGTCCGTCACCCGCCAGGTCGCGCACGCGACCAGCTACGCCGCGATGAAGGGTTGGGCAGTCACGACGGAGTACGTCTACGTCGAGGACGGAATCAGCGGCGCGGAGTTCGCCAAGCGCCCAGGATTCCTGCGCCTGATCAACGCGCTGACGCCGCAGTAGGAAGGGGCCAGAGAATGATTAGCGAGCGCGAGGTCCTTCCCAAGCTCGAGAGCGCTCGCCGAGGAAAGGAGGCCACGTAATGGCCAACACCGCCGCCGACATACTCATTGAGACCCTCCACGACTGGGGCGTCGAGGTGGTCTTCGGGCTGCCCGGCGACGGTATCAACGGCATCATGGAGGCGCTTCGCATGCGGCAGGAGACGATCCGGTTCGTCCAGGTGCGCCACGAGGAGGCCGCCGCCTTCATGGCCTGCGCCTACGCGAAGTACACGGGCAAGCTCGGCGTCTGCCTGGCCACCTCGGGTCCCGGCGGTCTCCACCTCCTGAACGGTCTCTACGACGCCAAGATGGATCGCCAGCCCGTCCTGGCCATCACGGGCCACCACTACCACGACCTCATCGACACCCACGCCCAGCAGGACGTCGATCTCGACCGCGTGTTCGAGGATGTGAGCGTCTACAACGCGCGCATGATGGGGCCGGCGCACGTCGAGAATGTGACCGACCTGGCCTGCCGCACGGCCCTCGCCTACCAGGGCGTGGCCCACATCACCTTCCCGGTCGATCTCCAGGAGCAGGCCGGGGGCGAGCGCTCTCGACGCAACGTGCCCGGCCACAACGCCGACGTCCACGCCCAAAGCGCGCGGCTGCCGGACGAGGCCGACCTCCGCCGGGCCGCGGAGATCCTCGCTGCCGGCCGCAAGGTGGCGATCCTGGCCGGGCAGGGCGCCCTGCAGGCCACGGACGAGCTGGAGCAGCTTGCCGAGTATCTGGCGGCGCCGATCGTCAAGGCGCTGCTCGGCAAGGCCGCCGTCCCCGACGACAGCCCCTACACGACCGGCGGGATCGGCCTCCTCGGAAGCAAGCCCTCGCAGGAGGCCCTGGAGGAGTGCGACACGCTCCTGATCGTGGGCAGCTCGTTCCCGTACATCGAGTTCTACCCGAAGCCGGGGCAGGCGCGCGGGGTGCAGATCGACCTCGACCCGGCCCGGATCGGCCTCCGCTATCCCGTCGAAGTTGGGCTGGTCGGTGACAGCCGGCGCACGCTCCAGGCGCTGCTACCGCTCCTCCAGCGGACGGAAGAGCGGAGCTTCCTGGCCACGGCCCAGGAGGGCATGACGAAGTGGCGGGCGCTGATGGAGGAGCGCGGCACCCGGCCGGACACGCCGATGAAGCCGCAGGTGGTCGCCTGGGAGCTGGGCAAGCGCCTATCGTCCACCGCCATCGTCTCCTGCGACTCGGGGACGATCACCACCTGGTTCGCCCGGCAGATTCCCGCGCGGCGCGGCCAGATGCACTCGCTGTCGGGAACCCTCGCCACCATGGGCAACGGCCTCCCCTATGCAATCGCGGCGCAGCTCGCCTACCCTGACCGCCAGTGCGTGGCGTTCGTCGGCGACGGCGGCTTCTCGATGCTCATGGCCGAGTTCGCCACCGCGGTGAAGTACGAACTGCCGATCAAGGTGGTCGTCATCAAGAACAACACCCTGGGCCAGATCAAGTGGGAGCAGATGGTCTTCCTCGGCAACCCCGAGTACGGGTGCGACCTGCACCCCATCGACTTCGCGGCGTTCGCCCGGGCCTGCGGGGGCGCCGGCTTCCGGATCGAGGACCCCGCCCAGTGCGGCGCCGTGCTGGACCAGGCGTTGGGAACGCGCGGGCCGGTAGTCGTGGAGGCGGTCGTGGACCCCTTCGAGCCACCGCTGCCGCCGAAGATCACCGCCAAGCAGGCGATGAAGTTTGCCGAGTCGCTGGCGCGGGGCGAGCCGAACCGGGGAAAGATCGCGCTGACGGTGCTCAAGGACCGGGTGCGCGAACTGATCTAAGCGACGGCTCGTCGGGCCGCCCGTGATTCAAGGCGGGGCGACAGCCGTCCCGTGCCGGTCCCGGAGGACCGAGCGCGCCTCGTCGAACGGCGGGGTATTCACGCGCAGGCGGAACGCCGCCTCGTAGCCCAGACGGTAGAGCCGCCGCATGTCGGAGAGTGCTTTCTCTGACTAATGTACTCGCCCACTGCCTCGGTTGAACCGCTAGAGCCTCGGAACCCACGCCTGAGGGCGACGTGGCGGCCGATCCCTCCCACCCGCTGAAGTCGCTACCAAAGCGAGCCGGCGCCCGGGGAACCAGGCTACAGCCCGAGGTCCAGTGTGCGCACCTTCTGAAAGCGCTGCGCGACGTCCTCCCAATTGACCACCTTCCAGAAGGCCGTGACCCAATCGCCCTTCGCGTGTTGATACTGCAGGTAGTAGGCATGTTCCCACATGTCGAGCACGAGCAGCGGCACCGTGCCGTTGCCGATATTGCCTTGGTGGTCGTAGACCTGCTCCACGACCAAGCGCTGACCGACGGGCTCCCACGCCAGGGCCCCCCAGCCGGAGCCTTGAACGTTGAGCGCCGCTTCGGTCAGCTGGCTCTTGAGGGCGTCGAACGAACCGAACGACTCTTGGATGGCGGCGGTCACCTCGCCCCCGGGCTGCCCACCACCGTGCGGGCTCATGTTGCGCCAGAAGAGTGAGTGCAGCACGTGCCCGGAGACATGAAAGGCGAGACTCTTCTGCAGCTGGTTGATCGCTTCGAAATTCCGGCGCTCACGGGCCGTCGCGAGCTTCTCGAGCGTCGTGTTCGCGCCAGCGACGTACGCCGCGTGATGCTTGCGATGATGCACCTCGAGCGGCCGCGCGGCGTAGTGCGGCTCCAGTGCGGAGTACTCGTATGCCAGGTCAGGCAGCACATACTTCTTCATCGGCGATCTCCTCTCGGCGACACCAGGTCTCGGCCGGCAGCGAACCCGGGCGGTGGCACAGTGTGGCAGATCCTGAACTTACTCGTCTCGTTGCTCGTGATCTCGGTTCTGATCGCGATGGTGTATCGGGTCCTGCCCGATGTTCGGCTCGACTGGCCGGACGTATGGGTCGGGGCGGTCATCACGTCACTGCTCTTCGGCGTCTTGATCGGCCTATACCTCGGCCGGGCCAGCATCGGCTCCTCGTATGGAGCCTTCTCGGCCGTTTCCCCCGTTCCCCAAGGGGCGGATGTTAGCACCTGTGGCCGGTGGTCCGGCCTATGATGCCAACCTCGGGGTCGTGGCGGCCAGCCAGCCTCCGTCGAACCCCGCCCGTTGCAGCCCCCTCACGACGTGCGGACACCCGCGCATGAGCCGCCAGATCAGCTCCGAGCGCTGGTTCTCGATCATGAGGACGACCGGGCCCTGGTCGAGGCCGTAGTAGCCTTTCGAAATCCAGCCCTTGGCCGTCCGTGCGGGAAACGTAGGATTGAAGCTGCACTTGAAGCCGTACCGGCTGACCATCTCGGGAAAGGCCTCGTCGAAGTAGCGCAGCGTGGACAGGACGACGTCCGGTACGAACGGCAGCGAGGCCGCCGCCGCCCACGGAGCCAGCGTCCCGTCGTCGGGGCCCCAGGGCACGCCGCGGGCCTTGTAGGCGTGGAAGAGGCGCGCCACGCCGCGGATGCGGCGGCGTGCCGGACCGGGCCCATCGCTGGCCGTGAACCCCCACGAACAGGCGCTGTAGCCCTCGAACTTCCTGGGGTTGCGGACCGCGTACTGCTGCTGCACGTGAGTCGCTCGGCGGCTGTTGACGAAGTAGTCGCTGTCCCTGCGGCGCATGTAATCGTCCTGGATCCCGCGGAGGTCGAGCCAGAGATGCGACAACTGATGGATGAAGAGCGGCGCGCCGTAGAGGTACTCGTGTCCGTAGACCCTCTTCCAGACGTACGTCGACGTCCAGGCGGGATAGCTCGATTCGGGCAAGGGGTGCGTCGGCGAGCCCAGACCCAGGACGTACAGGATCAGCGCTTCATTGTAGCCCTGCCACCGGTAACGGATGAACCCTCTCTCCGGTCGCCACCCGTGCGAGACCGTGGGTCCACCATTGAGCGCCCACGACCAGTCGGCGCGCCGGTACAGCTCTTCGGCCAGGTCGCGGATGGCCCGCTCCGCGGCGGCCGGCCGGTCGAAGTACCGAGCCGCGGTGAGCCCGCCGGCGAGCAGGATCGTGGTGTCGATCGTGGACAGCTCGCACTTCCACACCCTGCGTCCGCTCCGCATGTCGAGGAAATGGTAGTAGAAGCCCCTGTAGCCGGTGGCGTCGGCCTGAGGCCCTTGGGGACTCTCGACGAAGAAGCGCAGAGTCGCCAGCGTCCGCTCGATGCCCTGCTTGCGGCTGATGCAATGACGTTCGACACCGACCGTGTAGGTGGCGAGAGCCAGTCCCACGGCCGCGATGCTCGAGGGCGCACCCTTGCTCGTGTTGTCGGGCACAAGGCCGCTTCGAGGATCGGCTTCCTTCCAGAAGTACTGGAATGTGTCGCGCTGCAGCTTGTCGAGGTAGCGCTGGTCTGAGCGCGAGATCCTCACCGTCTCGCTCTCCTAACGCCGGCGGCCAGCTCCAGCGTGACCGCGGCCACGGCGTGCGGCGGAAGCTCGACCCGCAAGACGATCGTGCCATCGGCGTAGCTGAGCGGACAGCTCTGCGTCGTCATTACCGAGGCCTCCTGCAAGCGCTCGATGTCCGCGCGCCGAAGGTATTCGGGGCTCCCCATGTGGAGCCACTCGACCCTGGCATTGGCGTGGTCTTCGTCGATCCGTTCGATCCGCGCCCCGTGCGGCGCGGGCGCGTTCCCCAGCCGGACCTCGATCGACTCGGTCGCGATCGAGTGGCGGGGCAGAGCGTGGTTGGTGAGCAGCACGGTGAGCGCTTGGCCCTTGCGCACGACCCAGACGTCCACCGTCGGATGAGCGCCCTCGACGCGCAGCTCGCGGCGACCGAGCCGGTGCAGCAGCTCGAAGGCACGGTAGGAGGGCTTCGCGATCCCGTGGAGGTTGAGGAGGCCGAAGCCTCCGTGGAAGGGAACCGAGGGGAAGTAGTTCTCGGCGAACAGGTCGGTGAAGGTCCAGAAGCCGTAGCTCTCGACCAGCCCGCTCATCTCCATCACGGTCTTGACGATGAAGGCCGCGGCGTAGGGCTGGTCATGGAGGCGGTCGCGCGGGTTCGAGGAGGTGTTCCACTCGGTGTACAGGAGCGGCCGCTGGCCCGCCTCCTGGCGCGCTCTGCGCGCCTGGTCGCGGAGAAGGCCGCGGCGACCCTGCGAAAGCGGGCTCTCGGTGTCGTCCTTCTCGTTCCCGAGCGCGTCGGTGGGGTAGTGATGGGTGCTGACGAAGTCCGCGGGCACGGCCTCCCGCTCGCAGAAGTCGAGGAACTCGGCGATCCACTCGTTCCTGGCCGTGGCCGGCCCACCGACTCGGAACGAGGGATCGACCGACTTGACGGCCTGCGCCGCGTGGCGATACAGCCGCCAGTAGTCCTGCTGCGTCCCTGCCCAGAAGTCCTCGAGGTTAGGCTCATTCCAGACCTCGAAGTGCCAGCGCTCCACCTCCTCGGTTCCGTAGCGTTGCTTCCAGTGGGCGACGAGCCCGCGGACGAGCTCCCCCCACGCTCCGTAGTCGATGGGTGGGGTGACGTTGCCGCGATAGCGGAAGACGGTCCTGTCGCCCGACGCGAGGGCCGCGGGCATGAAGCTCAACTCCACGAAGGGCCGCATGCCGATCGAGAGCAGGAAGTCCACGATCTGGTCGGCGTTGAAGAACGAATAGAGTGGCGCCTGGTCGTGGACGATGAACGTGCCGACAGCCCGTGAAAGCGCACCGCGCACAGGCCCAACTCGCGCCGGCACCGCCGGAGCTGGGCCTGCCAGTCGGCCCGCAGCGCGACCGGGGCGTGGTCGCTGCCAATCACGTGCTCCCAGAAGTGCGAGAGGTCCCTTCCGGGCCCGGAAAGGTCGCAGGAGAAGCAGCCGCGCGAAGGCTCCCCCGGCTCCATGCTTCCAACTCTACAGCACCAGAGCGTGCCTCCACGCTTCGGACGGCCTCGCGAGCGGTCGCTCCTTTCCAGAGACAGCGCAGCGTGACCCAGCTCGTCACTGGAGCGTTACCCTCCAGCGGTCCGGGCCGGGAGGGTAGTCGACCTAGTGGCTCTTCTCGGCCGTTTCCCCCGGGGGCTGGCGGACGAAGGCCGCCCTGACCCACTCGACCTCGATGGTGCGCGGCCGGCGCGGACGGTGTCAAGAACGGCACCGGAGGCCGCTGACAAAGTGCGGCCGGGACGGGCGCATTCCCGCGGCGACGGGTCCGCCCCTGGGCTTCGGCCTGGCGCGCTCCGTCGGCTCCGTGTCTGCGCTCGCGCCTTTACGCCAGGATCGGGACCGGATCGGGCGGTTGAGGGCGGCGCGCCAGGAGCTTGACCGCCCGCTTGGCGTTGACCGTGAGGGCGTTGAGCAGGACCTGGGCGGTGACCTTGGCCAGGCCCCAGTAGCGCGCGTGGCGAAGCCCATGCCGGTTCATCTGCTCGTCGAACTTCGCTTCGATTCGGGGCCGCAGCTTCGCGTGCGTCTTCCGCCACACCCGGCCCGCCTCACCCGCCACGACCCGCGCCTTGCGCACGTCGGACAGATACACGCGCCGGCGCCGTTTCGCTCGCCCCACCTGCTCCCCGCGGGTCAGGCACGTGACCGCCCGGGGACACGGTCCGCAGTCCCGCATCGAGAAGTAATAGAGATCGCCCTGCGTCACCCGGACCTTGCCCACCGACCGCTTCCCCTCCGGGCACTCCATCTGGTCCGTCTCGGCCCGGTTGGTGAAGGCATCGCTCACGCGCTCGGCCTTCAGCCCGCTGAAACAGGGGCGGCCCCCGGCCTGCTCGACTTGCGCGACGGTGGTCGCGTTGGAGTACAGCCCGTCGCCGATGATCACCGCCCCCGGCGTGCGAGGCGTCGGTTCGCTGGCCAGCACCGTGTCCGTGCGCACGGCCTCGTTCGCATTCCCTGGGACCACGTCCACCGCGGTGATCAGGCGGCTGTCCGGATCCAGACTCTCGTGCGCCTTGTCCCCCAGGAAGGGCTTGTCCGCCGCCTTATACCCCCCCCGCGCGTCCGGATCGTCGAAGCTCACCACTCGATCGCCCTCGCCGCGGAGGAGCGTCTGCACTTGGGCCACCCGCGCCTGGACTGCCGCGTCCGCCACGTCGGCCACCGCCGCTACCAGCGCCGCCGTCCGTTCGCTCTCGCGCGGCAGCGCGCCGTCGTCCCGCGGTTCGGCCTCCTCGGCGGGCGGCACGAACTGCGCCCGCAGCGTGGCGGCGCGCGGGCCATCGACCTGGGCCACCGCGTCCACGAGCACGCGCCGCCCCTTGCGCAGGAGCCCCACCCACGACTGCCGCGCCACCCGTATCGGACGCGGCAAGACGGGCCTCCGGTCGTTAAGCGTCGTGCGGACCGCGGCTAATCAACCGAGCGCATTTTAATCAATGATGGCGGGCACTTGGATAAGTGTGTCGGGCGGGCGGATCAACCAAATTCAACCTATTCAAAGGGGGGCGAAACGGTGGAGCGGCTATTGAGTGTCAAGGACGCGGCGGCATTGCTGGGGTGCTCACAAGGAGCTGTCAGGAAGTGGGTGGGTCAGCGCAGGCTCCGAGCCGTGAAGGTCGGTCGGTTGACCCGGGTTCGGGTCACGGATTTGGAGGCGTTCGTACGGCCTGGGCGCTGACGGGCCCCAGGGCCCGCCCGTTGGCCCTGAGGGTCGCCTAGGAGCCTGTCGGCTTATCGACCGCCGAGACCATCATGAGCGGCCAATGGGCGTCGGCGACACCCGGTCGTGAGAGAAACGCCCCGGCCAGTGGCCGCGACGGAGCCCGGCAGACGGGAATCGAGGTGGCAGAGAGAGCAGATGACGCATCGAGCCCTCCCGTCAGGCCGGTTGCAGGCCGGCGCGGGCGCGGAACAGCTTGAGCAGGTTGTGCGTCAGGCAGATCAGCCCCCACTCCGCCGTCACCGTGGGCAGGCCGCGGCAGGAGAAGCGGCGAAAGCCGCGCCCCTCTTTGATCTGCCCGAAGACCGGCTCGACGATCGCCTTGCGGAGCGCGTAGACCGCGTGGCCCGCGGCGCTCCGCAGCGTCGTACGCATCTGCTCGGCGGTCGGGCTCTGCGGTCGCCCCGCCACGGACGGCATCCCGCCGTGCGTCTGCCGGTCCGGCGGCACGTACAGCGCAATGCCGGCCAGGCTGGGCGCGGTCAGATTGCTCTCGCTGAAATACCCCGCGTCGGCCACCACGGCGGTGGGCGACTGGCCGGTATTCGCCGCGACCTGCTCCACCATCGGGACGAACTGCTCGACGTCGGCCGCCGCTTGCGTCACGCCGCACGCCACGATGATCTGGTGGGGGCCATCCACGGCCGCCTGCGCGTTGTAGGCTGGCTCGAAGCTCTTCGTGGCCCCGTCCTTCATGATGCGCGAGTCCGGATCGGTGAAGTTGCGTTGGGCGGTCGGCGCGGGGCGCGCCTGCTCGGGGTCCGGAATCGTCGGCACCCCGCCCTTGGCGCTCCCCACGCGCTGCTCCCGCGCCGCCAGCTTCGCGCGCCCGCTCGCCGCTGTCTCGGCCGCCTGGGCCTTCGCCGCCGCCTCCAGCGCGGCCTTGGCGGCCCGGATCTTGGCCAGCCGGCTCTCGCGCCGCGCCAGCTCGGCCGGCAGCTCGTCGCCCCGCCGGCCCGGGCCGTACTCGGCGTCCTCCGCCGCATCCACCTGCTCGGCCTGCCGCAGCAGGGCCTGCACCTCCTGCTCCAGGCGCCGCTCCGTTTCTTCCATCCGGCCGTAGCTCATCGCTTGGTGTTTCGAGGCATTGGCCTTGAGCTTCGTGCCGTCCAGGGCCACGTGCCCGAGCTTGACCAGGCCCGCCGCCTGGCAGAGGCGAAGGACCTGGACAAACAGCCCGGCCAGCGCGGCGAGGTGGCGCTTCCGAAACTCCGCCAAGCTGTCATGGTCGGGGTGCTGGTCGGCGGCCAGGATCCGGAAGGCGACATCCTCGTACGTCGCCCGCTCGATCTTCCGCGACGACGGCCGGCCGACGCAGTAGGCGTACAGCAGCAGCTTGACCATCATCGCCGGGTGGTAGGGCGGCTGGCCCCGCCCATCCCCGTCTTCATAGGCCCCCACGATGGCTGACAGATCCAGCTCGTCGACCACGTCGCTGATGAACAGCGCCAGGTGGTCCTCGGGGAGCCACTCCCGCAGATCCGGGGGCAACAGCAACCGCTGGTTCAAGTCGTACGCTCGAAACGTCTTGCTCATAGCCCCGAGCTTAACCAGCGGCTCGGTTGACTCAAAGGCCTTTTCTCCGACAGGCTCCTAGCGGAGCCCCCAGGAGCCACCCTTTCCACCTGAGCCGGAGGCCCGCCCGAGGGGCCCCGTGTCTCAGAGGGATACTTGCGCTCTGGATGCGGATACGCTACCATACATGACCAATGATTCTCCTTCGCCACTGGCGGGAGCGACGGGGCTATTCAGTCCGGGGCCTGGCTGAACGGGCCGGAGTGTCCTACGTGACTGTGGTCCGCATCGAGATGGGGCGTCTGTCCCCCACCGTGGCAATGCTGGAGAAGCTCGCAAATGCCCTAGGGATTGGTGTGCGCGATTTCTTCCCGCCCAACCGACCGAGAGGCACAGGAGGCCAACATGCGCGAGGCACCCGGTAAGCGCCGAGGCGTGCTCTTCCGACCCCACCCGCGAGGTAGCCAGCGACTCCTTGGGGGCATCCTGGGTGACTGGTGGGTGTCCGACAAGTGTGCGCTCGGGCACCGCCACCGGGAGAAGGTCGGGCCGAAGAGCTTAGCCATCGAGGAGCATCACCGCCTGCGGCTGCAGGTCCGGCGCAAGGACTACTGTCCCCGCTTGGACAGGAGCGCGAAGCCGCTGCTCTTCGAGGACGCGGCGAAGGAATACCAGGAGTGGAGCGAGGCTCACAAGAAGAGCCACCAGACCGACGAACATTGGCTCAATCGCCTCAAGCTCGTGTTCGCCGGTAAGACGCTGGCGGAAATCACCCCGGGAGGCGGTCGAACGGTTCAAGCAGTCCTTGGCCGAGGAGCGGACCAAGGCGACCGTCAATCGCCACCTGGCCTGTCTGCGCCACCTGTTTAACCGGGTCATCAGGCGGGGGGCCTTCGCCGGTCGGAATCCCGTGTCTGTCGTGGGACTCTTCCGCGAGGAGAACACGCGGACCCGGTGGCTGACGGCCGAGGAAGAGGGCCAGTTGTTTAGTGTGATACCGGAGCCCTATCGGGCCTTCTGCAAGGTCGCACTCTACACGGGGGCTCGCCGGGGAGAGTTGCTGGCCGCCCGGTGGGACCAGGTGGACGCGAAGCGGGGGATGCTAACGCTGCCCACATCCAAGAGCGGGAGGCCCCGGCACATCGAGCTATCGAGCCTGGTGCTGAGTGCGCTGGAGCGTGTCCCGCGTCACCTGGGCAGCCCTCTGATCTTCCCCGACTGCCGGAAGGTGACCCATCGCTTCCCGGCGTGGGCGACGGAGGCGAAGCTGCCTGGCAGGGTAACGCTCCACACCCTCCGCCACACCTTTGCCTCGCGCCTGGTCATGGCCGGGGTGGACCTGCTGACCGTCCGCGACCTGGGGGGATGGGGGGCAAAGGGCGGCCTCGCCATGGTCGAGCGGTACGCTCACGTGGCGGCTGGACACAAGCGGGAGGCGGTAGAGGCCCTGGCCCGGGGGGAACGGCTGGAGCGGACCGGCATTCAGCCAAGTGGCACTCAGAGTGGCACCGGCCAAGCGACGAACCGCGAGCGTGCTGTAGCTACTGCGGGCTAAGTATGCGAGAATTCGATGGTGCCGAAGGGGGGACTCGAACCCCCACACCCTTGCGGGCACTAGACCCTGAATCTAGCGCGTCTGCCAATTCCGCCACTTCGGCGCTGTCGAGCGGCGATAACGCTATCACCGGGTCCGAAGCCCGTCAAGACGAGGAACCGCTGACGTGAGGCAGCCCGACGCCGGCGAGAAGCTCGTCGCGTCGAATCGACGCGCGTATCACAACTTCGACATCCTCGAGACCCACGAGGCGGGCCTCGTCCTCCAGGGGACCGAGGTCAAATCGCTCCGGGCCAGTCGCGCGGACCTGAAGGAGTCGTACGCCCGGATCGACGGGAACGAGGCCTGGCTCCTCGGGCTCCACATCAGCCCCTACGCCCAGGGCAATCGGGCCAATCACGACCCGCTCCGGCCCCGGAAGCTCCTGCTCCATCGCGGGGAGCTCAACCGACTGCTCGGGAAGATCATGGAGAAGGGGTTGACCCTCGTACCCCTGCGCCTATACTTCAAGCGAGGCCGCGCCAAGGTCGAGATCGGGCTCGCCCGGGGCCGGAAGACCCTGGACAAGCGGCACGCGATCCGCGAGCGTGAGGAGCAGCGCGAGGTTCAGCGGGCGCTCCGCGAGCGGACCCGGTGAAGAAGGAGGGCATGGGGGCGATCGGTTTCGACGGGGATCACGACGTTCGAGTCAGCACCTCGAGGGCGCCCATCACCTCGTCAAAAGGTGGGTCGGCTATAGCTGCCGACAACGAGCTAGCTCTCGCCGCCTAACTAGCGGCGACGTCCGCCCTTCTCGCGCCAGCAGGGGAGGGGGCCGGGCGTCATAATTCTGCAGGCTGGCGCCGCGAGCGTGCCTGGGCAACGCGGCGCGAGATCGATCAGGCTGGTCCGGCCACGATCCCGTCCGTGGGAGCGTCGGCTGGCGAGACTTAAACCGCGGACTATGGGTGTAGCGGGCTCGGGCTGACGGTCTTCGGACGTGGGTTCAATTCCCACCGCCTCCACCATCCTTCCGGTCTCTCCCACCAGAGCGTCCGCCTCGCAGGGCGAACGCCGTCCACCTCGAGCCCCGCCGGGCTCTCGCCGAGATATTCCTCGAGGTCACCCGTCCACGGGGAGGGCGAGGCCGACGAACTCCGCCATGCGACATCCCCACGGGGAAATCTTGGGCTCCTCGGGTCCAGCGGCTAGAATGAGGGCTCTCCTATGCGCAGGTGGCTCGTCCCGTTCTGGGTGCTGGGGCTTCTGCTGGCCCTGCCGGCGGGCGCGGCCGCCGGATCCGTGACCATCGAGGTCAGCACGGCGGCCGGCGTGCGCCTCGGTCGTCTCGTCGGCGAGCCGCAAGCCGGCGTGACCTACTATTTTCTGGCCGACGTCGCTCGCCTCGCGAGCGCGAGCACCCGGCGCGGACCTCGCGGCGACCGGGTAAGCTTGGTCAGTCGCCACGGCGTGGTCCAGGTGGCGAGGGACGCCCGGCGGATCACCGTGGACGGGCGCCCGGTGTCGCTGGCCGCGCCCGTTCGCGTGCGCCAGGGCACCTGGCGCGTGCCGAGCGATCTCCTCGCGCGGGCCCTCCCCACGCTCATCGGCACCGGGGTACGGGTCATGCCGGCCGAGGTTCGTGAGGCGCGGGCCATCCCGCCAGGGGGCGAGAAGCCCGTTGTCCGGCCCGCCGTCGCCGCGCCTCAGCGCACCATCGCCGTGCCCGCCGTCGCGCCACCCCGGCCGGAGCTGCCGAGCCCGCCGCCGCCGACTGTGGCTGCCCCCGCGCGCCCAGCCGAGACGCCGCGAACGGACCCGGAGCCGCCGCCGGCGGCTGCGCGGCCCGCGACTCCATCCGCCGCGCGCGTCGAGCTCCGCGTCCGCTCGTACCCCACCTACACGCGGGTAGTCCTCGAGGCGGACGTGCCGATCGAGCCCAGGCTCGTCGAGACGGAGGGGGGCGGCTTGACCATCGCGTTTCCCGATGTGAGCCCCCGCGGCTGGACGGGCACCCGCACGGTCCGGGACGGGTTGGTGGCGACCGCTGAGCTCGGCGAGGCCCGCGGCGCCGCCGCGCTCCGCGTGGCGTTCGAACGCCCTCCGGCGGCCCGCAAGGTGTTCCGCCTGGAGGATCCGCCGCGCGTGGTGCTCGACTTTCACCGCCAGACGCTCCAGGCCTCTGCGTCGCCGCCGGCTGGGGCCGGGCCGGAGCCGCTCCACACGATCGTGATCGATCCCGGGCACGGGGGGCACGACGCGGGCGCCGTGGGCCCGGGCGGCCTCCAGGAAAAGGAGCTCTCGCTCGACATCGCCCGGCGCGTCGCCGCGCTGCTCCAGGAGGAGCTCGGCGTCCGCGCCGTGCTCACCCGCGCGCGGGACCAGTTCGTGGGACTCCGGGAGCGCACGGCCTTGGCCAACCGGGAGCGGGCGGATCTGTTCCTGTCGATCCACGTCAACGCCGCGCCTGACGGCGCCGCGACCGGGACGGAGACCTACTTCCTGTCGAACGAGGCGACGGACGGCGCGGCGCGCCGGGCGGCGGAGTACGAGAACCGCCTGATCGGGGCCGACACGGGGGCGCGCGGCGGCGCACCGGACGTCCTGCGATCGATCCTCTGGGACCTCGCGCAGTCGGACTTCCAGCAGGAGTCGAGCCGGATGGCGGAGGCGCTTCAGAACAACCTCGACCGCGCGCTCCGGCGCCCGAGCCGGGGCGTCAAGCAGGCCCCCTTCTACGTGCTCGGCGGTGCGGCGATGCCTGCCGTCCTCGTCGAGATCGGGTTCATTTCGAACCCGCAGGAGGAGCAGCGGCTCCGGGACGACGGCTACCGCGACCGGATCGCGCGGGCCCTCGTGGCCGGCGTCACCGCCTACAAGCGGAGCTACGACCAGCGCGTGGGCGCGGTGGCGAAGCGATGACGCGCCGCGACGGCAGGGCGCCCGGGGACCTCCGGCCGGTGCGGCTCACGCGCCGCTACACGCGCCACGCCGAGGGCGCCGTTCTGGTCGAGGTCGGCGACACCCGCGTGATCTGCACCGCGTCGGTCGAGGACCGCGTGCCCCCGTTCCTGCGCGGCAGCGGGCAGGGCTGGGTCACCGCGGAGTACGGCATGCTGCCCCGCGCGACGTCGACCCGGACGGGCCGCGAGGCGAGCCGGACCGGCGGCCGGACGCACGAGATCCAACGGCTGGTCGGACGCTCCTTGCGCGCAGTGGTACAGCTCATCCAGCTCGGCGAGCGCACGATCACCGTCGATTGCGACGTCATTCAGGCTGATGGCGGAACCCGGACGGCCGCGATCACGGGCGGGTACGTCGCCCTCGCCGATGCCCTCCAGCATCTCCGTGAGAGTGGCCGCCTCCTGTCGGAGCCCTTGCGGGACCTGGTCGCCGCGACCAGTGTCGGGGTCGTCCTCGGCACCCCGGTCGTCGATCTGGACTACGTGGAGGACTCGACGGCCGAGGTGGACATGAACGTCGTGATGACGGGGGCCGAGCGCTTCGTCGAGGTCCAGGGGACCGCCGAG
The DNA here is from genome assembly GCA_963805625.1 of uncultured Candidatus Rokubacteria bacterium. GTDB lineage: Bacteria > Methylomirabilota > Methylomirabilia > Rokubacteriales > DASRDR01 > DASRDR01. Next base: position 171,517 of record CAWDVE010000012.1, on the reverse strand, counting down.
CGCACGCCTTTCGATCAGGCGCAGCTCGACGGGCTGCTCGGGCTCGCCCGTCAAGGGGTGGCGCGGCTCCTCGCCTTCCAGCGGCGGGTCCTCGCCGACCGGACGACGGCCGTCTTCACCCTGCCGTGACGCCGCGCCTCCTCCTGGCCACGGCGAACGCCGGCAAGGTGCGCGAGTTCACCCTCCTCCTCGACGGCCTCGGTTACGCGATCACCTCGCTCGACGACCACGCCGGCGTGCGGCTCCCGCCGGAGGGTGAGACGAGCTACCGGGAGAACGCCCTCGAGAAGGCCCGCGCGGCGGCCGTGGCCGCACCGGCGGCCGTGGCGCTCGGCGATGACTCGGGGCTCGAGGTGGACGCGCTCGGCGGCCGGCCGGGTGTGGCCTCGGCTCGCTACGGGGGGCCGGGGCTCAGTGACGCCGAGCGCGTGACGCGGCTCCTGGCCGAGATCAGGGGCACCCCGGGCCGCGGGGCCCGCTTCCGGTGCGTCCTCGCCCTGCGCGCCCCGTGGGGCGAGGAAGCCGTGGTGGAGGGCATCGTGGAGGGCGTTCTCATCGACGGGCCACGCGGGACCCACGGGTTCGGGTACGATCCCATCTTCCTGGTGCCCGCCCTCGGGCGAACGTTCGGGGAGCTCTCGGACGCCGAGAAGGACCGGCTGAGCCATCGCGCCCGGGCCACCGTGGCAGCGCGGCCCATCCTCGCCCGCTGGGCCACGCGACTGGGGGCCACGCCCTAGTCTTGGGGCAGCGTGGCAGGCGCGAGAGCTACAGCGTCTCCACCGCCTCGCGGGACCAACCCGTCGCGCCGATCTCGTCAAAGATCGCCCGGGCCCTCTCGACCAGACGCCGCCCTGGGTTGGTGTCGTCTGCGAAGGTGAACCGACCGAGCGCGAGCAGCGTCTGCCCCAGTTCGGGCAGCGATTGGCGGCGCGGTCACCGACCAGCGCACGGAGTGCGACGCGCAGCCGGGTGCGCGATAGCCTGAGCTTCGAAGGGTGCCGAGGCCGAGGGCCATGGAGGCGGCGACTGATCAGGAGTGACTAGATCGGGGCGCTGGGTGCCCGCGACCCTAAGGGGCGCCGCCGCGCGAGCATGCGGAGGATCCAGTAGGCGCTCGCCGCCGACGCGAGGTGCTTCCAGGTGTGCCCGCTTACCGCGGTCAGCCGCAGGAGGCCGTGGTCGAGGTACTCAAACCCCTTCGCGAGCCCGTACCAGCCCATCGATATCCAGAGGTCGGGCGTTCCCGTGTAGCGCGCCGGAAAGAGGACCAGGATCAGCGGGACCAACACCATACTCCCGAACTGGACGAGGCCATAGGCCCGCAGGTCTCCCGCGCCCCGCATCTCGCCGAGGTGCCAGTAGAGCGTGCTCCCGACGCCTACGATCAGCAGCGGCCACAAGCCACGGGCGCCACCGCGCCGGCTGATCCGCTCCCCGATCACGCTCGCGAGGAGCGCCATGAACGCGATGGTCATCGGCAGGCGGTCCCAGAAGAGGGTCGCGTTGTCCGGCTGCCAGTGATAGTAGGCGGAGCCGAGTCCGGTGAGCGCGACGCCCGTGAAAAAGGGCCAGTAGGGCCGTCGGTCCGCCGGGGTGACGAAGGTGTCGGCCCGGCCGTCGCGGCGATTCCGGGCCAGGAACGTGAGCCCCAGCGCGCCGGCGAGGAGGAACGGCAGGTTGGAGGCCACGTTGAGGAAGTTCGGCACGTCGTGGAGCGCGCGCTGATCGGCGAAGTGGTGGTACGCGGGATCCTGGGCGACGGGCGTCACCAGAGCCGCCACCGCGACCATGAGGACGCTGAGCGCGATGAGGAGCCGCGCGCGCCAGCGCGTAACGCTGGCAGTCGCGTCGAACCCGGTCATCCGGCGACGCCCGCCCGCCATCGCGGCGGCACTCGGTGACCGTCTGGCTCGCGCAGAGCGGGTTCCGCCACGCTCCAACTCTACCCCGGAGAGGCATTATCCCGAATCGGCGAGCCTGTCCCGGCCCCGGTGATACGATCTGCTCTGGCCGTGGACTCCGATGGATTCGTGCGCGCCTTGCCGCAGCTCTTCGACGACTACCCACGCTCGGAGCACCCGCGGGACCGGCGCTTCGCGCCGATGCTGGCCGACGTCGGCGGGCTCGCGCGGGAGAACAACCTCGCCCTCCTGAATCTCGCCGCGTCGCTCCTCGGCGCGGGCGAGAGCTATGTCGAGGTGGGCTCGTTCAAGGGTCTCAGCCTGATCGCGGCGATGCTCGGGAACACCGGCGACTTCGTCGGCATCGACAACTTCTCCCTGGACGACGGCAACCGGGCGCTGCTCGAGGCGAACCTTCGCCGGTACGGCCTCGCCGGCCACACCATGCTGGAGGGCGACGCCTTCGCGCTCCTGCGCGGCGGCGCGCTCGCAGACCGGCGCGTGGGCGTCTACTACTACGATGCCGCGCACGACTACCGATCCCAGGTCCGGGGCCTCCGGCTGGTCGAGTCCTATCTCGCCGACGGCGCCCTGATGATCGTCGACGACACGGACTGGGAGCAGGTCGCCCGCGCGATGCGCGACTATCTCGCTGGTCAGCCGCACGCGGAGCATCTCGTCACCCTCGGCGGCAAGGACCGCGGCCAACCTTGGTGGTGGGAGGGCGTCCAGATCCTCCGCTGGCGCGCGGAGTCTCCCGGCTCGCCGCGCCTGAAGCCGTTGGTCCGGGCCGTACGTCCAGAGAGCCGGTCGGCTGGCATAGGATAAGAGCGCCGGGGTGTGGCGCAGCCGGCTCGCGCGTTTGCCGTGGGAGATAGCTGTGGCGGATCAGCGCGCGGACGGTGTCGGAGGAGCCTCGACGCCCCGGCTTCCGGGTCAGGAGCGCGAACAGGCTTCGATCATGTTCAGCCACGAGGCGCCCTTCGTCGTGAAGCTGACGCGGGCGGGCGTATCCGAGATCGGACCCTCTGGAGAGGGAGGAGGCGGCCATGCCCCTTGATCTCGAGGAGACTAAGACCCGCCTCCGGCGCACGCCAGACGTCCTCGATGTCCTGCTCCATGAGCTTCCGGATCCGTGGGTTCGCGAGGACGAGGGTCCGGACACCTGGTCGAGCTTCGACGTCATCGGGCACCTCATCGAGGCGGAGGGAACCAACTGGATTCCCCGTGTGCGACACTTGATCGCGCACGGCGAACCTGCGGTGTTCTCGCCGTTCGATCGTTTCGGGTTCGTGGAGAAGTCGAAGGGCAAGAGCATGGCGGAGATGCTCGCAGTCGTTCTGGCTGGGCTGTACTTCACGGCGCAGACCTTGAGAATCGGGCAGGAGACATTGCGGGTCAATCAAGAAGGTCAGATCACGGAGCGCTTCACCAAGGCGATCGAGCAACTGGGTAGTAGTAAGCTCGAGGTGCGGATTGGAGGTATCTATGCCCTGGAGCGTATTGCCCGAGACTCTGCAAGGGACCACGGCCCGATAATGAGTGTCCTGACAGCGTTTGTGCGAGAACGACCCCATTGGATACCGAGCAGACGGCGAGATTCTGCAAAACCGCCAAGGCCTGCGATCGACATCCAAGGAATTCTTATGGTTCTCAGCCGGCGTGACTGGAGGTGGGACGATGAATTGCTGACTTGAGAGGAACAGACCTTCGCGGGGCCCCCATCAAAACAGGCGCGCACCTGGAGGGCACGAACTTTCGGCAGGCCCACCTGGAGGGAGCAAATCTGCGAGGAGTATATCTAGAAAGAGCCGTGTTTCAGGAAGCGCACCTACAGGGTGCGAATCTCGAAGGAGCACCCCTTCAGGGTGCGGATCTTGTTGGGGCGAATCTGCAAGGGGCTCGCCTAGAGGATGCGAACCTCAATGGGGCTCGTCTGGAAGTGAGGGACCTACGGGGAGCGCATTTGGAAGGGGCGAATCTGACTGGGGGCATAGGCCTCACGCGAAGCCAGATTCATGGCGCGTTCAGTGATTCGAGGACACGCTTCCCTTGGTAGCGTTATTGACCATTTACTAAAGAATGCATACGGTTAGCCTGTGGTTCACTATGCTGATCGGCATGAGACCTTCTGGCACGGCCGAGCAACTGGAAAAGCGTCGACGCCGGGCTATCGCGCTCCTGCGGGTGGGCACGCCATATCGCGAAGTCGCCCGCTTGGTCCGGGCGGCCGTGAGCTCCGTCGTGCGCTGGAAGCAAGCGTATCGGCGCGACCGGCGGAACGGATTACGCGCCCGGCCCACGCCGGGCCGCCCGCCCCGGTTGACGGAGACCCAGAAGGCGCGCCTCCGGCGGTTGCTGCTCCAAGGCGCGCGGGCCGCCGGACACACGACCGAGTTGTGGACGCTCAAGCGCATCGGCACGCTGATCGAGGCGGAGTTCGACGTACGCTACAGTCCGGTCGGCGTGTGGAAGCTCTTGCGGCACGGCCTGCATTGGAGTTGGCAGAAACCCGAACGGCGCGCGCGCCAGCGGGACGAGGCGGCCATCGAACACTGGAAGACGCACACGTGGCCGGATATAAAAAAACGCCGCCCGACGTGGGGCCCACCTCGTGTTTCTCGATGAAAGCGGCTTCCTGTTGATCCCGAACATGCGGAAGACCTGGGCGCCGGTGGGGTGTACGCCGCGGGTACGCCACAGCTACACGCGCGACAAGCTGTCGGCGATTTCTGCCCTGTCGGTGTCCCCCCAGCGCGCCCGCCTGGGCTTGTACATGCACGTCCACCCCGTGAACATCACCGGGGCGGAGGTCGTGGTGTTTCTGCGCCACCTCCTGCGGCACCTCCGCGGACCGGTCGAGCTGCTCTGGGATGGTGGCATGATTCACCGGCGCGCCGACGTCACGGCGTTCTTGACCCGACACACGCGGCTGCACGTGCATCGGTTCCCGGCCTATGCCCCCGAGCTGAATCCCGACGAGTTCGTCTGGACCAAGTTCAAGCATGACTTGGCCAATGGCGCACCGGAACACTTTCGTCAATTGGATGCCCACCTACGGCGGTCGTTCCGTCGGGTCCATGGGTCCCAGCACCTCCTGTGGTCCTGCATCCTCGCATCGGACCTGCCGTGGACGTGAGTCGTGTATCCATTACATAGTCAAAGATCAATATTTTGTTGTATGTAACGGGATAACCGAGTGCGCCGAACATACCGAGAACTAACCCCAATCGGCGATTCGGAGGACGGTGATGGACATGGAAACCATTGTCATCACGCTTCCACCGCGTCCCCAGGTGACCCATCACCACCGCCCCTCGGAGGGCGGCTGGAACAGACCACGAGGGTGCGCTAATCACGCGACTAGAGCGGGCCTCGGATGACTCTCGGGCCTGCAAGATTCACCGTTCAAGGCTAAGTGATCCAGGGAGAAGAAGTTTGACGAAGAGCAATACACTGCTCTCCGAAGAGGAGACTCTGGATGACGCGAACACGGGAGTGCTCTCGCGGTACCCTTCTGGTTTGGCGCGTCAACACGACACCCAACTGACAGCCCTGATCGGGGTGTGATCCGCTCACTCGATGAGGAGGGAGCCTCTGATGCCTGCTTTTCGGCGAGTCCTCCATCCGTCAGACTTTTCCTCGGCCTCGCGCCCTGCCTTTCGGAAGGCTGTGGACCTGGCAAAGTCTCTGCGAGGCGACTTGGTGCTCGTGCACGTCCTCCCGTTTGTCGTCGTGCCGATGATGATGGCGGAGGGGTACCTCCCGGCGACGACGCTGGAGGACCTCGAGCGGACCGCTCGGACCGTGGCTCAGCGACACTTGAACCGGCTCGTCGCGCGGGCGAAGCAGGCCGGTGTACGCGTGTCGAGTCGTCTCGTGGAGGGAGAGCCGGTAGACGAACGAATCGTGCGGACTGCGAAGGCCGTGCACGCCGACATGATCGTGATCGGCACGCACGGGCGAACTGGCGTCCGTCGGTTCCTGCTGGGCAGCGTGGCGGCACGGGTCGTCGCTGGGGCCTCGTGTTCGGTGCTCACGGTCCCGGGGCGGTAGGACCTCTCACATTCCAGGTAGAGGCCATTTCACCAGCGTCTCGAGAGGAGTCCTGACTGAATGACAGGAGGGCGAGGGCGCAAACAGAGCTTCGTTCGTCGGCATTCACTGAGCCTGGCTTCAATAGGTCTTCTCGGCCTCTGGATTGGGTTGTATAGGGTTTTCGGCCCGGGTACGCATCTGGGTTCCTTTTTTGGGAATGCCATAGCCGACTGGACCGGTGTTGTCGTCATGGTGCTTGCGACGAAGTACTTGTATGAGAGAGGCTCGGCTGAGAGCCGACGACCTCCTCGAAATGTGCTGGGTCCGGTGTGGCTACGTCTGCGCGATCACTCGCTGAGTATCTTTCTATTGACTACAGGGCTCGGGTGGATTGCGCTGTACTGGTGGATGGACTCCGAGTCTAAATGGGGACAGGTAGTTGGCAACATCGTTTCAGAATGGACGCAGGTGTTCGGACTTGTGCTGATGACGAAGCGACTGATCGAGACGCGTTCGAAGGAAAGTAGCCGGTGAGCGTCGAGGTCATCCGAGAATCGGCGCCAATTGGCCTGTTCAACTCCGGTGCCATTGAGGGACGGATCTTGTCGTACCGGCGTTTCTAGAACCAAGTGATCCAAGGACAAGGGGTATGAGGTATGGCAATCAAGATCGGCGAACGTGCAGAGCTTGTGGTCGAGGGTGCCTGGTTCGAGAAGTTTTCATGGAGCCGGCAACTCCTGGATCCGGAACTCGGCCAGGAACGCGGAGCGCCCGCTTTCGCCATCGCATGCACTGTGGTGAACTTGGGCCATCAGGCGGGCGTAGTGGCGAGAGCCCATAATAGCTGGGACGGCGAGGGCGGAAAGCACGAGGGGTTCGAGATTCTCGTCCCGTGGTCGTATGTGGTCGCGATTCTGGAAATCGGTGCGGAGGGCGGAGGCGCCGGGCGGATCGGGTTCCTCTAGAATGTGAAGGTTCTTGGAAGCAAGAGATCCAGGGAGACTGAGAGGGATGTAATGCTCAACCAACCCGCTTTCGCGCACTCATTGGCGGTCCTCACTGCGACGCTCTACGTTCTGTTTGGCGTCCTCGCTCTGGTGTCACCGCGCGCCTTTCAGCTTCTGTTCAACGCCCAGTTTTTCGGTGCTGACGTGGCGGCGCTGCTCCCGAAGGTGACGCCTTCCGCCGTGTCTCTCGTAACGTTCGTCATCGTGGTCGGTATGTCGTGGGTCATAGGATATGCGTGGGCCTGGCTGTACAATCGCATCGCGAAGAGTCTCTGAACCACGGACAGCGACACCCGAACCGCGAAGGAGCGACGACGATGCCCCGAGGCCGCAAATCTGCAGTCCGCTACTACTGAGATTCCGTCACCGGCTCCGTGATCGCGGTTGCCAAGGAGGGCGTCCGGGTGCTCCAGGAGATCGTGCCCGGCGCCAAGAAGACTCCAGCCCGAGGAGGGAAGCGGCGCGGCCGTCCTCCTGAGAGCAAGAACAAGAAATCCCAGGTGACTGCAGAGGGAACGGCCGACAGCACGACTACCTCGAAGCGACGGAGGAGGCCGAAGAAGGTGACCGCGTAGAAGAGAGGAGTGGTTCCATGGCGAAGAAGGGTGGCAAGGATATTCACGTGGTCAAGAACCGGGACGGGGGCTGGGGACGCTCGGAAGAGCAGCCGGGTTCTCTCTACGAGCCGAACGCAGGCGAACGCGATCAAGAAGGGAAAGGCGCGGGCTGTGAGGGACCGCGTCGACCTAGTCGTCCACGGGCGCGATGGCAAGATTCGAAGCAAGGACAGCTACGGGAACGAGTCGCCAAGGCGGGACACCGAGCATTGATCCCGCGCCCAAAGAGGCTGATCGAGACGGCAACGGGATAACCGTTAATCTCGCGGTCGGGCTGGTCGACGTCCCGATTCGATAACCTGCCTTAAAGGAGGGCAAGCCATGAGTCCACTGCTCATCATACTTATCGTGCTGCTTCTTGTCGGTGTGCCTGGCGGTTGGCGTTACGGCGGCCCGTACATGGGAGGTGGCGTCGGTCTGGTGGTGCTCATTCTCCTCATCTTGGTCCTAATGGGCCGAATATGAGGGAGGAGACCCAACTGTGCGCTGGCGCTGGCCGGTGGCATCGTGCCGGTGATTGGGCGGCGCGCTCAGTGAGGTGAGGAGGGACGCGATGCCACGGTACGAGTTCCTCTGCGAGATGCCAGAAGCCGTTCGAGTTGAGCATGACCGTCTCGGAGTATGAGAAGGGGAAAGTCCGGTGCCCGACGTGTAAGAGCACGAGAGTCGTGCCACAGCTTGGCGCATTTTATGGGGCAGACGAAGAAGAGCTAGCGTCGCTTAGGAGACAGTTCAAGTCGAGACAGTGCAAGAGAAGTATCGCGTCGGAGGTCGAACAGTCGGAAGGAGAATGGATTATGGCAACCTCCGGCTCAGCCTATCTCCTGGCCGGTCAGCTGTCGGAACTCGAACGCCTCCAAATCCAGTCCCGCGTGTGGGAGCCGGCCGGGCGTGCACTGCTCGATCGTCTCGGGGGCGGCCAGGGCCTGAGGACGCTCGACGTCGGCTGTGGTTGCTTGGGTTGGCTTTGCCTGTTGAGTCAGTGGGTCGGTCCCGACGGCTCCGTCACGGGCATCGATGTTGATGCCAAGCTGTTGGATGCGGCTCGCGCGTTAATCAAGGAAGACAGACTCGGGAACGTGACGCTCGTGCATGACGATCTGTTCGACAGCAAGCTTGAGCCGCACACTTTTAATCTCGTGCATAGCCGGTTCGAGATCGGGCCCTTGTGGCGCGCCGCGGACCAGCTGGCGAGTTATCTCCGTCTGGTCACTCCAGGCGGGTGGGTGATCCTAGAAGACCCCGACCTCGGATCGTGGCACTTCAATCCTCCCGCGCCTGCTGCGGAACGGCTCATCGCGCTCTTCGCCGAGGCGTTCATTGCGGCCGGGGTGATTTGAATGCCGGTCGGAGGCAGTTCGAACTCCTGCGCGAGGCCGGTCTCGACCCCGAGGTCCGGGCGGAGGTCTACGCGCTTGCCCCCGGACATCCCTACCTGCGCCTTCCCGTGCAGTTCAGCGTGTCCCTGGAACCTCGGCTGCTCCGGTTCGTTTCCCGGCCTGAACTTGAGGACCTTGGCAACGGGCCGAGGCCGAGATCGGTCAGCCGGGCCGTTGGGGCACCACGTTCATGCTGGTGCAGACTTGGGCTCGCGCGTCGCGCAGCGGGTAGGTTGGACTGTGGGCCGGGAATGTTCCTCAAAGCGGGCGATCCAGGGAGTGAAGAAGGAGAGCGGCATCTGAGTAGAAAGGTATCTTTCGGACATTGACGTTGCCCCACCTCCGGCGTAGCATCCCGCCATCCGGAGGCCGCCCATGAAGCGAACGGGCACCAAGTTTGCCGTTGCGCTAATCCTCAGCCTCTTCGCCGCGCCGCTTGTCGCCGAGGCGCAGCCAACCGGGAAAGTGTATCGTGTCGGCCACGTGATGTCGGGAACCCGAGACCAGAACGCGGAGGTCTTGCAGGCGCTCCAGGACGGGCTCAGGCGACTGGGCTACGTCGACGGGCTGAATCTCCGGTTCGAGCATCGATTCGCCGACGGCCAGGTCGAGCGACTGCCTGCCCTGGTCGCGGAACTCGTTCATCTGAACGTCGATGCGATCGTGGCGGGGAGCAACCAGACCGTCGCCCTCGCCAAGCGGGCGACGACGACCATCCCGATCGTCATGACGGTCGCGGCGGATCCCGTGGGCGCGGGCTTCGTGGCGAGCCTCGCCCGGCCCGGGGGCAATATCACCGGGCTCGCCGTCGATGTCACTCCCGACATCGCCGGAAAGCGACTGGCCTTGCTGAAGGACGCGGCGCCCGGTATCGCCCGTATCGCCGTCCTGTGGGAGCCCGCCCTGTCCTGGTCCCCCAGCTACTGGCAGGCGACGCAGCGCGCGGCCGTGCCCCTGCGGCTTGCCCTCCGCTCCTTCGAGCTCCGGCACGGGGCGGACCTCGACGCGGCGTTCGAGCGTATTGCCCGCGAGGGCACGGACGGCTTGTTTGTATTCCTGTCCTCGGTGACCGTTCGGCGCGCCGGGGACATCACGGCCTTCGCGCTGCGCCATCGGCTCCCCGCCGTCTATGGCGCGCGGATCTTTGCCGAGCGTGGCGGCCTGCTTTCCTATGGTCCGGATCTTGTGGACTCCTACCGTCGGGCCGCCATGTACCTCGATAAGATCTTCCGCGGGGCGACGCCGGCAGACCTGCCCGTGGAGCAGCCCGCCAAGTTCGAGTTCCTGGTCAACCTCAAGACCGCCAAGGCCCTCGGCGTTACCATCCCGCCCTCGGTGCTGGCGCGGGCCGATGAGTTCATCCAGTAGGAAGGCCGATAGTGTTCCTAGATGAGAGCGTTTGGGGGACGTTCATAGAATGGACCAGATGAGGCGGAAGGTCGGTCGGGTTGAGACGATGCCTGAGATGCCCCCGAAGGAGACACAGCATGGCGAGAGAGATTGAGATCGACACCAACAAAGCTCCATGGACACCCACACAATGGCCGGGTATCTCCCGAAAAGCACTCCGGAGAGATGAGCAAACAGGGACGCGGGCCGGTCTCCTCAAGTTCGAACCCAACTCCCACTTGCCGCGGCACATGCACCCCGCCGGCGAGGAGGTGTTCGTCTTGGAAGGCCGAGTGCGTTTCGAAGACTCCTGGTACGAGGCTGGCTACTATCTTTACTCTCCGCCTGGAAGCATGGACGACGTGTACTCGGACACCGGCGGAGTCCTGTTCGTCGCCCTTCCAAAGCCGCACGTCGATATGTGAGCAGGCTGAGACATTTGCAGAGCCGCGCCCAGTTGAGGAGTTCTCGCATGGAAGGAGTCGGCCATGAGCGTGGGCCGGAATAGGGCCACGGCGCGGCGCTTCTTCGAGGATGGCTGGAACCGACGCGACCACGCCGTCTTCAACGAAGTGCTTGCCCCGAACTGGGTGTACTATGGCTACTCCGCGGCGCCCGCCGGTATGGGTGGGCTGAAGGAGCGGCTCGAGCCTCTCTTCGCCGCGTTTCCCGACTATCACGTGACGATCGAGGATCTACGTTAATCGCCGAAGGTGACAAGGTCGTGGTCCGGTACACTGCGCGCGGTACCCACCGCGGAGTATTCCTTGGCACGGCCCCTACTGGAAAGTCAGTCGTCTACCAAGGGGGTTGATATTCTCCGGTTCGTCGACGGCCAGATTGTGGAACGCTGGAACTGCCACGACCGCCTGAGTTGGCTGCAGCAGGTTGGCATTGTTTCGGAACGCTCGTACGGTGGTGGCGAGCCGGCCCAGCGCTGAACGTCAGCGGACATGACCTGCCTGTTCCTGGATCAGACCGATCTAAGCCCGGATCGTTGGCGTGCCGAACCTGATCCGGCAGGACGGGAAGCTCTTGGCGGCAAACCTGGATAGGGGCGGCAGCACGAGATGAAGCGGAGCGGGGTGCACGAGCGCTACGAGGACGATCGACTCTATTGTCCATCCTGTAAGGAACAGCCGGACTACTTCGAAGAGATAACCAACTGGCAGATGAGCCACGTTGCCCCTCGGGGGAAGCTGATCATCGAGCAGGGCCACGGTGAGGTGGAGTACCGGTGCCCGACTTGTGGAGGAACGGCCGAGTGGGGGTCGGAGTTCAGCGACGGTGCCTAGGGCGGAGCTTCGACGCCTTCCTATATATAATGCGTTGCTGACTCAGGGTGACCGGACCGTCCGCCAAACGTCCGCAGGACTTTGAGGCCGCCGGCCGCCCTGTCGGTAAGGTGTTGTAAGATAAGCGGGTCGGGGCGTGGCGCAGCCGGGTAGCGCGCCTGCCTTGGGAGCAGGAGGTCGGCCGTTCAAATCGGCTCGCCCCGACCACCCTTCCCACCCGCTCGGCCGTCTCGTTCCCGCCTGAACGCCGAGAGGGCCGTGCTACGGTAAGAGGCGTGCGCCTGTAGCTCAGTCGGATAGAGCAACGGCCTTCTAAGCCGTGGGTCGGGGGTTCGATTCCCTCCAGGCGCGCCATGACTTTCCGCGTACTTACGTCGTCTGGTCCGTTCTCAGGCGGGCTGCCCAGTGCCGGTTTTCGTGCCGGTTCCACCCTCGGATTCACCCCTGGCCATCCGCTCGACGGCGGCCCTCACGTAGTCGGGGCTGAGGTGGGCGTACCGCTGCACCATGGCCTGACTCTTCCACCCTCCCGCTCGCTGGACCGTGTACAGGTCGACGCCTGGAGTCATGGCCAATCGGGACGCGAACGTGTGCCGGCAGTCGTGGAATCGGAAGTCCGGGATCTTCGCCGTCTCCAGGGCGGGCCGCCAGTCACGCTCCAGGTTGTGGAGGAACCGACCTTCCGGGGAGCAGAACACGTAGGAGCCGAGCACCTTCTGCTCCCGTTTGACGGCCAGGAGGGCATCTCGGGCCGCGCTGTTCAAGGCGACCCAGCGGCCCTCGCCGGCCTTGTCGCGACGGATATGGAGCGTTCCGGTGGCGAAGTCCACATCCGACCAACGGAGCGCCTGGAGTTCGCCCCGGCGCATCCCCGTGTTGAGCGCGACTGCCACGAGCGGGCGAAGCCGCTCCGGGAGGGCCTTCAGGAGCCGACCCTCCTCCTCACGACTGAGGCACCGGTTGCGAGCATTGTGCTCCTGGAAGAGCTTGACGGCGGTGACTGGGTTGAAGGTGAGTCGGCCCTGCCGGATCGCTCGGTTGAAGACGGCCTTCAGCAGCTTGAGATGGTGATTCACGGTCGCCACCTTGCGGGATTCGGCAAGCGCCGCCTTGAAGTCCTCGACATCCTTGGCGCGAATGTCACTGGCAAGCCGGCCACCGAACGATGCCACGAGCCTGGCCTTGCGAAACTTGTCGTCCCGGTACGAGCGCTTGCTACGCTCGCTGTACTCCATGTAGTCGTCCACGATCTGATCGAACAGCACCGGGCGCTCCCGTTGCACCAGTCGGGGGCAGCACTCGCGCCCTGCCTTGCGCGCTTCGCGCATCTCTGCGCGCTTGGCCTTGTGTTCCTCGGTTGCTGCGGTCTTCAGGTCGCCACTAGGCTTCCGATGATCGTGCCCGAGCGTGCACGCATAGCGAATCCACCACTGCCCCTCTCGCAGAAATACGCCTCGCACCTTCCGACCCCGCTTCATCACTGTGCCCTCCTCTTGCCAGTAGGCTTCTCCACCGGGAAGAAATCGCGCACGCTGATCCCCAGCGCCTCGGCCAGCTTCTCCAGCATGGCGACGGTCGGGCTCATGTGGCCGTTCTCGATCCGCACGATGCTGACGTAACCCACGCCGGCCACCTTCGCCAGCCCGCGCACCGAGTAGCCTCGCCGCTCCCGCCAGTAGCGAAGGAGGATCATCTGTCGCATATGGTATCGTATCATATACCAGTACACAAGTCCCCTGAGACGCGGGGCCCCATCGGGGGCGGCCCCGCGCCATGGCTCAGGGGGAGAAGGCGGCTCCTACGGGCTCCTAGCGCCACTCAGGAGCCGCTGCTGGCGGGGCGTCAACGGCGCGCCTGGACGAATGCCTCCAGGTCGGAGACTCGCACCCGGGTCAGCCGCCCGGCGGCGTCCCGATAGTTGTGGAAAAGAGAAATGGCGTATCTTCTCGGTGGATTGGAGACCACCAACCGTTGACGCCCTTGGCGGGGCGCACCGAGAGGAGATACGCCGATGCCGACGTTGCCACAGAAGACGACCGCGGACAAGCCGGCCGACATCGATTGGGCCACCGCCCTGCAGGCCGACATGCTGAGCGTGGTGCGGCAGGCCATTGAACACCTCGTGGCCGTGGAGCTCGCCGCGGTGCTCGGTCCCCCGTACGCGCGTGGCGGGAGCCGGGTGGGGTATCGCCACGGGTCGAAGGTGCGCACGATCACCAGCCCGGTGGGCGCCGTGACGCTGACCGTGCCCCGGGCCCGTCTGCAGGCCGGAGCCAGCGCCGCCACCGAATGGCAGAGCCAGGTCCTGCCGGCCTACGCTCGGCGGATGCGGCAGGTCAACGAGGCCGTCCTGCAGGCCTACCTGTGCGGGGCGAACACACGCCGGATCCGTGGCGCCCTGAAACCGTTGCTGCAGGGCCGGGCCTTGTCGAAGAGCGCGATCAGCCGGATCGTCCAGGGGTTGAAAGCCCAGCTCGAGGCCTGGCGGGCGCGGACGCTGTCCGATCTCGATCTCGTCGCCCTCTACCTGGATGGCTTTCACCTGCGGGTGCGGCTGGGCGGGCGCGTGAGCCCGGTCCCGGTGCTGGCCGTCCTGGGAGTGCAGCGGAGCGGCCAGAAGGTCCTGGTGCATCTGTCGCTCCGCGGGAGCGAGAGTGCCGAGGCCTGGGCGGCGGTCTGCGAGGACCTGGCCGCTCGGGGCGTGCGCGCGCCCCAGCTCTGCGTCCTCGATGGGGGCAAGGGGCTGCGCGCCGCGGTCGAACGGACGTGGCCGGCGGCGGCGATCCAGCGGTGTACCGTCCACAAGCTCCGGAACCTGCTGACCCATGCCCCGCGGCGGCTCCATGACGAGCTCCGCGACGACTACCACGCGATCGTCTTCGCCGAAGACGGGGCCGCCGCCCGGCGCGCGTACCTGGCCTTCGTGAAGAAGTGGACCAAGGGTTGCCTGGCGGCTGTCACCAGCCTGGAGGAGGCGGGGGCCGAGTTGCTCACGTTCTTCCGCTACCCCCGGAGCCAGTGGAAGAGCTGGCGCACGACGAACAGCATTGAGCGTCTGCATCTCGAGTTCCGGCGTCGGGTGAAGACTCAAGGGAGCTTTCCCACGGCGGATGCCGCCCTGGCTCTGCTCTATGGCCTCATGGCCTCAGGGCAGATCTCCTTCCGGAAGCTCGAGGGCTGGCACGACATGGCCCTCGCGTTCACGATCCCGGCGCCGAAGGCGGAAGAGGCCGCCTGACGCCAATGGCCTCAATTCCGCAATCGCACAATTGCCTCAGGATCCCGTTTGACGGGGCGACCCATATCCTGGTATCCCCCGAAATCGGGCGTCGCCCGCGATCCGAGCCCAACGTGCTCCGATCCCCGAGAAGCCTTTTCCACATCATTCGGGACACGGCCCAGCCGCCCAACCTTGAAGGTCTGAAGCTTGCGCTGGGAGAGCCACCTGCGGATGGCCGCCTCGCTGCATCCCAATAGTGCCGCCGCGTCCTTGACACTCAATAGCCGCTCCACCGATCCGTCCCCCTTTGAATAGGTTGAATTTGGTTGATCCGCCGCCCTACAACACTTACCCAAGTACCCGCCGTCATTACGAAAAGTCGCGGCGTGTAGCAACCACGGCCCGCGCGTCGCTTAACGACCACCAGCCCAGTCTTGCCGCGTGCAGCGCCTTCCCGCTCGGCCTCGATAGCCAGCCGCTCTAGCTCGGCCAGGCTCAGTCGGCGGACGTGCTTACACTGCGCGACGGCCCACGGCGACTCACAGTCGACTAGGCCGCCTCCGTTGGCTGGATAGCGCTGGCCCCCAAGGAGACGCGCCGCGTGGCGCTCTTCCTGTTTCCAGGCCCGATCAGCCACGGGATACCTCGCGTTGATCCACAGGCTCGTCTGACGCCCCGTCAGCGACACAACCCTGCTCGATGTCACCCGGCGGGGGTTGTGTGCTGCTCTCCCCCTCTTTCTCTCCTTCTAACGTTGAGGTAGGTAAGGAAGTGACGTCGCCACACAGTCCCTCTTCACTGACATTGCCGGCCAGCAACGTGCGAAACTCTCGCGCCACGAGCCAGGTCCACTCCTCGGCCAGGCAGAGTTGGATGGGCGAGCCGGCCACGTACGTGAACACGTCCCGCTGCCCCAGGTCCTCCATCACGCGCCTGGCCGTCTCGTGGTGCCTGGCGCCCAACAACCCCTGCACGTCTTTGGCGCTCAGCGCAGCGACGCCCCGAGCGATCATGCCCCGCAGCACCCGGGAGGCCGTGCGCCCCACCGACGAGAGGGCCACGCGGGCGACCGGTGGCAAGTCCTCCACCGCGAGCTGGCGTCGCTCCATCAGCAAGGCATGGCCTCCGGCAAGGTTCCGCAGCACGGCGAAGGCGCGCTGGGGGGCCTCGTCCTGCGCGGGCGCGTAACTCGACCGGCCCCGGTCCTCGTCGCCCTCCCGTACCGGGATGCTTCGTAGAGCCGCCACCAGACGCGCCCATCGGGCAATCCCTCGTACCACTGTCTCCGGGTCCGCTCCCGCCGGCCATTGCACCGCGCGCGCTGGGCAGTCTGGGTGCGCCTCTGGACACTTGCCTCGATGCGGGGCGATCAACTCATTGAGCACATCTGCCACGACTCGCTGACACTCCCGCACTCGCTCCTGATACGACAGGCCCTTGACGGACGCGACCAACGCGTCCTCCGACGTGTCCTGTTGCGCCTCCATCGTCAGGAAGAACAGCCGCGACCCCAGTTGGGCCATCAGCCGCCACACGGGGTCCTCGAAAGGCGTCGTGCCGCCTAGCCAAGCAAACATGTAGTCGCCCTTGTACCCGCGCTGGCCGTGCGTCCCACTGTCCGTCACATATCCCTGGCCGTCCATCACGCGCGTCAACGTACTGAAGGTCCTGGTGAGATCCGTCTCCTTGCCACGGAATATCGGCGCCAATTCGGGGGTGACCAGGACCCTATGCCGAATGCGAGGCAAGAGGTCCGTCTTGCCCAGGTCTGTCATGGTCCGATTGGCCGCGTGGCTGACGAATGCCGCTGGCGTGAAGTTGTCCGAGCGGTAGCACAGCGGATGGCTGGAAAACATGTTGATCACCGTCGTCTTCCCGCCGCTTGCGGGTCCCTCGTAGATCACCGCAACCGGGTTGCTGTTATCCGCGAGCAGCACCGTGGCGCAGACGGACAATCCCACCTCCACCGCGGGCCAGAGCCCCGGGAAGTGTTCCTCGACCAAGCCGCGTGCCCGGTCTACCCCCTGCCGCAATTCCCGTGTCGCGCCTTCACGGTCCTCTGGCCCCGGTCCGCTCTCTTCGCCTTGTCGCATAGCGCCTCCTCGTGCTTGAGTTGTACCCAAGCGTACCGGTCTCATCTCTCTCTTCACGGCGACGAATACCGGGTGGGGCTAACCCCAATCGGCGAATAAGCGGGACGGGAAACAGCGGGAAACATGAATCAGAGAGGCTTCCAATGCGGTCTCAAGGGAGAACACGCCAATGCGCTCCCTCGCACACTGGAGGCCCCTCTGATGCGTTTGACGATAGCGACCCTGCGGCGGGTGGTCAAGGGTGATCTCACGATCCAGTTCGTCCCCCAGGCGCTCACCTCGTACGGCGGCCTGGAGCTGCTCGGGCGCTATCTGCGCCAGATCCATCTGGGGGCGCGGTTGCGTCAGGCCTTCGGAGGACTGCGCAGCGACTACGGCAGTGCGCGGATCGCGATGGTGCTGCTGGCGCTGTTCTACGTCGGGGCCCGGCGCCTCGAGCACCTGCGCCACCTCGGCGGCGATCCGCTGGTGACGCGCTTCTGTGGCTTGGCCCGGTTGCCCACCCGCCGGACGGTCGCCGACTGGTTGCGGCAGTTCACGCAGGAGACGCTGGCGCCGCTCGTCGCCTTGAATCGGGATCTCGTGACCGAGGCGCTGGCCCGGCTCGAGCTGCCGCGCCTGACGATCGACGTGGATGGGTCGGTCATCCGCACGGGGGCCACCGTCGGCTGGGCCTTCCGCGGCTTCAACCCCCATCATCGGAAGGACCCGAGCTACTACCCGCTGGTCGCGCACGTGGCCCAGACGGGCCACATCCTTCGCCTGAAGAACCGGCCCGGGAACGTCCACGACTCCAAGCAGGCGATCCCGTTCCTGCGGGACCTCATCGACGACCTCCGCGGCCGCTTCGGCCGGCGCGTGGCCCTGGAGTTCCGCATGGACGCCGCCTTCTTCCAGCGCGGGATTCTGCACCTGCTCGCCGCCCGGGACTGTGGCTACGCGATCAAGGTGGGGTACTGGAGCTGGCTTCCGCTCAAGGCGATCGCCGCCGCGTGCCGACGCTGGCACCCGGTGGCGCCGGGCGTGACCGGCCACGAGACCGAACTGGTCATCCCACAGTGGAACAATCTCCGCCTGCGCGTGGTCCTGTACCGGAAGCACGTCCACCACGAAACGCGCCGGAACTTCCAACTCGATCTGTTCACTCCCGATGACGGGCACTACGAGTACTCGGCCGTGGCCACGAACCTGCCGCTGGGACTCTCGGCGCTGTGGGCCTTTGCCTGCGGGCGTGGGGCGCAGGAGAAGACCTTCGCCGAACTCAAAGGCGAGTTCGCGCTCGACGTGGTCCCGACCAAGCACTACGCGGCCAACAGCGCCTGGCAGCAACTCAGCATCCTGGCCCACAATCTGATCCGCAGCTTCCAACTCGAAACCCTCGCCGAACCGAAGCCCCGGTCCCGGAAGCGCACCTACGCCTACCTCTTCCGCAGCATGCGCACGCTTCGGTTCCTGCTCATCGCCCGGGCCGGGCGTCTGAGCCGACTCGGTGGGCGGAACGTGCTCCGTCTGACCCAGAACCCCGCGACCGAGACACTGTATGGGCAGATCGCTCACCGTCTGGTGGCCTGATTTATTCGCCGATTGGGGCTAATTCGCCTCAGTGTACGAACGGAGAGAGGTAAGAACGGGAGAGGGAGCCGGACCGCCGGCCTGCAACGAGGGGTTCAGGGGACTACGCGCCGGCCTCCGCCCCTCTTTTGGGACGAGCGTCGCCGAGTTGGCTGGCGCATGAACTCAAGCTCTGGTAGGCGCTTACGGATGGTTCGCAGCGTGCTCGCGACCAGCGAGCCGGTCAGTTTCTGTTCCCTGCCATCTCTAGTCTCAAAACGGAAGCGAGCCATCAACTCGCACGCGGTGGCATGACGCGGGGTGCCGCCCTTGCGCTGGTCGAGCACTCCACGCAGGATCTCTGTCAACTCGTCGGCGTTGAGGGATGCACCCACCAGCCTATCCCCCCTGAAGTCCTCGAACACTCTTGCCAGGACTGGCGCACCCTCCTGGGCCAGCATCCGTGTCGCCTGCCCATGCTCACGACGATCGACGAGCGTTCGGTATCGCCGCGCAAGCGTTCGCCAAGGGACAGCTTTCAAGCGTTCCATCAACTCCTCGTACAAGCGATAGAACTGGTGTGCGTCCCGCCTGTCCGCTTCCCCAGCCTCCGTGTCCCACCAGCCGAGCGTGTCGCCGAGATTCGGAAATAGAGCGGGGGCGACTCCCACACCACCCCGGCGAACCTTGGCGCGTGTGATTGCGTACCCACCCTCCGTCAAGCCTTCGACTAATGCGGCGGCGAGACGAACGCGCAACTCCTGCACCTCTTCGCCACGGTCATAGGGCGACCAATACTCGCCGGACCACGCTCCAGACAAGCGGATGGCCGAGCACCCACGCGGAGTGCTTCAACATGTACTCCACTCGCGCTACAGTTGGCGGCTCGCCACTCGCAGAGAGTGCCTGCAGGCGGCGTTCGATGTGTTGTAGCCAGCCCGGCCAGCGCTCGGGTTCAGTAGATGTTTTGGCTCGAATGCCATCAATCTGTGGTGGGTCGGCCGCGCTCTGTTTTCGTGCCTGAGAGCGCTTTACCTTTCGGGGCCGCTTCATTCTGACGTTCTCTTCCCGGAGTAGCCTACGTGCTCATGGTTACTTAGTGAGCATCTCCCAGACCTTTCGCTGGGGCTCCAAATCTCTGGTATCAAACTCCGCAATAACCCGAACGCACGTCTCTCGAAGCTCTTGCTCGTCCCCAACCACATACAAAGCGTGCTGTGTCGTCCGCGAAGAACCGGAGCACATAGAGCTATAGAGGTCAAACACCCACTGCTGGGTGATCTTTCGATCAGGGCTCTTCCCGCTGTTCAACTGCTCAAGCAGTTGGCAATTCCGGGCATTGTTGACGAGAACGCTTAAGGCGAACCCCGTTGGTGTCCCGCCCCGATGTAGCTGTCCAGTGAAAATGTCACCCTAACTGTTCCGTGAGAATGTCACCCCTGTGTGAGGGGTGTGGCGACGGAGGTTGAGTGAGCGGCGCCAGGGATGCGTGGCGGCGGGGCGAGCCGTCTGGGTGGTCGGGGTGAGGCGGCGCGCCGAGGGGCGCGCAGGCGGTTTCTGGGGAATACTCTGATGGCGGCCCCCCTCCTCCGACGCAGTCCTGGAGGCGCGTAGGCGACGCGTGCGCTCCGCGTGGGGCTTGCTGCGGGGCGTGAGGACGAAATCAGGCCCCGGCGAGGGCTGACTGACGAGTCGCCCGCCGGCGCGGACGACAAGGAGCCGGCCGTCGACACACTCGCGGAGGTCGACACGGCGGCCCGCGGAGGAGCGGCCGTAAGGACCGGGGGGGATCTGGGCCCAGCGGGTCCCCAGGCGGACGGTGTTGTCGGGGGCGACGACGCGGGTGTAGCGGCAGCTGAGTTGGTCGGCGAAGTCCCGCGGCCGCGGCCGCCAGGCGGCGTGGGCGTCGGTGGGGGGATGAGCGAAGCGGCCATTGTAATCGGCGAGGAACTCAGGGAGGAAGGCGTTGGCCGCCGCGCGGGTCGCGATCCCGCGCAGGCGGAGCTCGACGACGAGGCGATCTTGCAGGGTGCGCCAGAGCCGTTCGATGCGCCCCTTGGCCTGGGGGGAGCCCGCCGCCAGGAAGCCGATGGCGAGGTCTCGGAGGATCTGGCCGAAATGGGTGGGGTGCTGGTGGCCTTGGAGTTCTTCCGCGAGCGTCCAGTGCGGGTCGTTGCGGACGAAAACGCCGAAACGATCGCCGTACAGGGTCAGCGGGAGGCCGTAGGCCAGACCGATTTGCTGGAGCACGGTGGCGTAGCCGTGCAGGTCCTCGGTCGGCCGAAAGTGCAGGGCCAGGACCGTGCCGGTGGCGTCGTCGATCGCGCCGTGGAGGGTCAGGGCGGGGCCCCGGTCTTCGAGCCACGCGTGGGGGCTGCCGTCGAGCTGGACGAGGACGCCCCTGCGGGCTTCCGGGGTCCGGCGAGCCCGGTGCTGGCGGGGCCGGCGGCGATGCTTGGCCGGCAGGTCCAGGGCGCGGCGGATCCGCCGCACGGAGGCCCGGCTGACGCGGAGGCCCTCGACCTCGCGCAGCTTCTCCGTGGCGTGGCAGTCATTGACATCGAGGTAGGTGGTCTGCAGGAGCGCCGCCACCCGCGCCCGGACGTCGGCCGGCAGCCGGCGGGGGGAGGGTCGCCCCCGCAGGCGGTGGCACAGGCCCGACGCCCCGGCGGCCTGGAAGCGATGCTTGACCCGGATGAACTGCCGGACGCTCAGGTGCAAGGCCCCGGCTCCCTCGGCATTGGTGAACTTCCCGGCCAGGGCCGCCTTGAGCAGGCCGGGCCGCGGGACTTCCTTGCGACTCATCGTGAGAGGCTCCCATGTCGGCATGGGGTGACACTCTCACTGAACAGTTAGCCCATGACATTCTTATGGACCAACAGCATGGTGTCCCGCCCCGATTGTGGGACTCGACCGCCACAACGTAAATTGTGAAGGTTGGGCTCTGATCACCTACTCTCACGCCAGGCAGGGTCCGCAACTCCCGAGTCAGATAGCTAGCGACTCTTTCCCTGAGTCCTCCGCTCGCTTCAATTTGCACACTGACCGTGACCGAGTAGGGGGGATAACTGACGTTCTGGGCAGACGCAGCGCTGGCGCCCACCAGCCCAAGAACGATTAGTCCAAGGTACGGCGGTCGCATGGGGGCTCTCCCTCCTTGAAGGACTAGTCGCGGGCGTGGCGCGATGGTAGGGCGAGTGAGGAACGAGTGTCAAATGGGAGCCGGCATTGAACGTGACGCTGGGAATACGTCAAGGCGAGGTCGCGAGCGCAGCTCGCGGACCGAGCCGAAGGCGCTGTGACGCCGCCCCCGCAACGTCCGGGCAGCTTGGTAATGCATCGCTAGCCCCGTCGCCCGCAGGGCGCACCGGGGGGTTCTCGCCCTCTATCGCCCCGCTAATGGGGCCCGAGCGTCCGTTGCCTCTGTAGTCGGTAGCGTGGGCGGCGCCGATGCGGTCCATGGGCCAGTACAGGCGCATGCCCGGGATGGCCATGGTGAGGTCGTTGCCGAGCGTCTGGCTGGCCAGGGTGACGACGTCGTTGACGCCGTCGAAGCTAAGGCTCATCCCGGCCTCCGCGCTGAGGGAGCCCGCCGCGACGGGGCGCGCCGGTTGGGGCCAGCCGCTGAGACCTTGGTCTTGGTGGCGCCCCGGCCTCGTATGGTGCCGGGGCTGGCACTGGGCCCAGGGACCGGCGGTGCCGCATGAGGGAATTGTGCCCACGCTCGTTTCCACCACTCGCTGCGGTCTCGCAACGCCTCGACCAGGTCGCCCACGGCGTGTGGCTCCGAATCGCACACCGTGAAAATCCACCACAGCGTTTGCTCCGGTGTCGTGCATTCGTCCAGGTCGACCTCGAACTCGTCCCGGGTGCGCCCGTTGCCCCCCCGGTTGCTAAGCAGCATGAGCACGTTGGTATCGGCACGAAACTCCCAGGGCCCCCAGTGAGTCCGCGACGCTCTCGGCAACCGGACAAACTCGTGGAACGGGAGGCGCACTATGCGGGGGTGGGTGGTGCCGGTGCGGGGCGGGGTCGCGCTGGGGATGGGTCCCTCGTCGCCAGTGGCGACCAGGCCCTGACCTTGGCGGGCCGGTTCCTGCGCGGCCTGTTCACCACCGCGTCTTGAGCTGCGTGGAGGGGTCCGCACCGGTTCGGCACCGGGTCTCCAACCCTCCACGCGGCGCCGGTCCACGACCGCGACGCCGCTATGGACTCAGCGGAGCACCCCCGGCCGCGGCGGTAACCTGCTCTTTCGAGAGGCTCAGCGATCAGGTTGAGGCGATGAATGAGACCGTGCTGCTCTCTTTCGTCGCTGAAGAATCGCGAGTGCTCCGAGCGACGTTCCGAGCAACAGGAGGGTCGAGGGCTCGGGCACGGTGAACCTATATACCCAGAGTGGACGTCCTGGTCCGGGGGTGCATCCCAGGGGTAGCAGGCAACCACGCTCGATCACGCCCTGGCCGACAAAGTCGAAGCCGTCGCCGACGTTCAGATGCCCAGTAGCGGTGAATGGCACGGGCAAGCTCTCGACAGGTGGCGGCGCCGGCGTCAGCGTGAACACGCCGCAGGAGGGGGCGGGCTCGGGGAGGGGGCCTCCCGGGAACCGTACGGCGGAGCACCCGGTCCCATCGACCCAGGCGCTGGCGTTGCCCTGGATCTGCATCGTCAGCGTCCCGTCGTCCGCTGGTTGCTGATAGGGCCAGGACAGCTCCACGCCCCACCACCCATCCTCCCAATCTCCCGAAAGGTTGTCGCCAAAGATGGCAAGGCTGTCTGTCACTTCCAGGCTTACCTTTCCTTCCGTGACAACGAGCGTCGCGTGGGTTACGCCGGGGACGAGGATCACAATCAGGAGCCCGATCGTGGCTATGAGCTTCATCGGACACACCTCCCACAGTGGGCTGCTGCCGTCACCGCGATGCACCTCGTCGAGTGCCGTGAAGCGCGCCGAGCGCGCCGAGCGACGCGATGACCAAGAGCAGCGTCGAGGGCTCGGGTACTGTGTACCGCAACCATGGGTATGGGTTTGGCGTTCCGGCACGGACCGTGCCCTGTCCCACAAAGTCAAACCCATCGCCGACGTTCAAATGCCCCGTCAGGGTGAACGGCGCCGGCAGGGTCGCGAGAGGATCATACGCGAGCGTCATCGAACCGCATGTCTCGCCGATCCCCAACGCGTACGAGGAGCAGATCGCCCCGTATACCTCACCCCACCCGAAATACAAATGAATGAGTCCGCCATCTCCATCCATCCCGTTCATGCCTATCGCGATCGTGAAAGGGTTGCTTATAAACGAACTTGGTTGGGAGACGAACACGGAGAATTCTTCTCCGCCGAAGTCGGCCCATGTGTCGACCCCATAGAGTCCGATCCATCCCCACGTGGCGACGAGCGGAGTCGCGTGCGCTACGCCGGGGACGAGGATCACGACTAGGAGTCCGATTGTCGCTATCAGTTTCATGCTCCCCCCAAGCGGCCGGTGCGGGCACATCATCCCGTTGATGTGAATGCACTATGGCCGCAGCAGGCTATGAGGAACGCGCGCTATCCACGAAGAGCGAGACTATGCAAGGACCGAGCCCCATGGTTTCGTCCACGGGGCCCATCCGCTAAGGACCCGGTGCGAAATAAATGGACCAGATGCTATCGCTTTGCCGACTGGGTGGGAAGGATCGTGTAGTTCCAGTCCCCGTGAAACGGATCGGGCCGCAGGCGGACGGCCTCCAGGGTGGCGCGACTGACCTTGAGGCCCGAGGGATACCGGGTCGTGTCCAGCCGCGCCCGCACGCGGAGGCCCGTGGTGGTCGTGGTGGCCGCGATCAGATTCACAATGACCGCGTGACTGAGCAGGGGCTGGCCGCGCCAGTTCTGAGTGATGAAGGAGAACAGGCGGTGTTCGATCTTGTTCCACTTGCTCGTGCCGGGCGGGAAATGACACACCGTGATGGGCAGGTGGAGGCGGTCCGCCAGTTTCTGCAGCTCGACCTTCCACAACCGCCGGCGGGCGCCGTTGCTCCCGCCGGCGTCGGCCGTGATCAGCAGCCGCCGGGCGTGAGGATAGGCCCGGCGCCCCATGGCCTGCCACCAGTGGCGAATGCTCGCGACGGCAAACGCCGCCGTGTCGTGGTCGATGCCGACACTGACCCAGCCGGTGTTGGCGCCCAGATCGTAGACCCCGTAGGGAATGGCGCGCCCCAGCTCCGGCTGCACGAAGTCGTGGACCCGCACCGGCCGAGGCTGCCCGTGGGCCCGCCATTCGCGACCGGCATTCTTGAACGGCCCCACGAGCTCCTTCTTCTTGGTATCGACAGAGATCGCCGGCTGGCCCTGGCGCAGCGTGGCCTGGACGCGGGCGGCGATGTGCTCGAACTGGGCATTGCGATCGGGGTGCCGGGTGCCCTCGATCGTCTTCCGATTGGCCTGCAGGCTGTACCCCAACTGCTGGAGCAACGCGGCGACCATCCGATGGCTCGTGCGAGGCCCTTGGCGGGTCAGCTCGGCGGCCAGGCGCCGGACGCTCTTGCAGGTCCACCGCAGCGGGGACTGCGGATCCCCGCGCGTCGTGGGTTCGATCAGCGTTTCCAAGTCCGTCACCAACGTCGGATCCTGGTCGACCGTGCGCTTGCGCCCGCCTCCGGGACGCCGGATCCGCCCCGGGGCCAGGGCCGCTGCGCCACGGGCCTTCAGCTCCGTGACCCCAGCGCGAATGGCGCGCCGGGACACTCCGGTGGCCCGGGCCACCGCCGACACGCTGTCCGCGGCCGCGACTTCCGCCGCGGCCACCAGCCGGCGCAGCCGCTCGTCCAGGTGCGGCTCGATCAGCCGGAACCGTCGTCGAATGGCCTGCTCGGCCACCATCCATGGGATACCCTAGCAGCCACGATCCCATTATCTGGTACATTTATTTCGTGACAATCCCTAAGTGCCGCAGTGGGCGGAAGATCGCAGAGTCCTTCCGTCGGCCTACCGGCGCGGGGGCTGGGGCGCCCATGCCTCGGCCTGGGGCCACCGTGTCCCGACTCCGGGGCGGTGATTCCCCAGGGCCGTCACTTCACCGGCGGAGATGCTCAGGCGGGTGTCGGAAGATGCGCTAGGATGCGCTGCGAGGTGTGCCGCCGGTCCCTGGCACCCCGACGGCGGGGCCAGACTGCTCTGGGGACTCCGAGACGAGGGAGGACCCCATGAGGCTCGCCCGGCTGACGCTTCCGGCCATCCTCACCATGGGCCTCCTCGCCGCGCCGCTTGCCGCCGCCGCGCAGCCGGCGTCGAAGGTGTACCGGATCGCCATCGTGAACTCCGCGGCGCCGAGCGGCGAAATGACGGAGTCGGCAAACCCGAGCCTCCGCGCGTTCTTCGGGGAGCTGCGGCGACTCGGCTACGTCGAGGGCGTCGGTTCCCGGGTTTCGGCCGCGAGAACGTGGCCCATGAGGCCCAGGGCGGACGGAGTATAGCCCGCGTGTGTCGAAGCGCCGCTACGATTTGGCAGTCCGAGGCGAGCGACAGCGCAGCGGCTACCGGAGGGGCGGGCTTCGTCCTTCTCGCCCGGTGTGCCACGCGCTATCATAAGAATCCGATCACGCCCGCGCCTTCAGTACGGGACCTGGAGCGTGTACCTACATGATGCGCGGTGCTATCGCCGCGTACAAGGCCGTGGCTCCCGACTGGGCACCCAAGCGTATACCGACGGCGCTAAGGGAGGTGCCAATGAATCAGCACGTCATCTCGATCCTTCGATGCCCCGTGTCCGGAGAAGAGCTCAGACTCGACGGCGATGTGCTCGTTTCGGCGAGCGGCAAATATCGCTACCGGATCATCGACGGCATTGTCGACTTTCTTTCGACGCTGGACGAAGGCGCGTCACTTCGCGATGAGAAAGCGGCGACCCAGCGGTACTACGACACGTTTGGCTGGCAATCGGTCGGTGCCTCATACAAGGAGGTGCAGACCTTCACCGACCAGCGCGAGTCATCGTGGTCTTACACAGCGCGCTGCATCGCCCGGGTGCGAAAGTTCCTTCCACGGCGAGGGCGGTATTTGCTCGACGCCGCGAGTGGCCCGATCCCCTACCCGGAGTACATGCGCTTCCACGAGCACTTCGAGCGGCGCCTCTGCCTCGACCTTTCGATCGAGGCGCTTCGCGAGGCCAGACGGAAGCTCGGCGATCGTGGCGTGTATCTCCTGGCCGACCTAACTCGCCTGCCTTTGCAGGACGACGTGATCGATGCGGCCGTGTCATTCCACACGATCTATCACATTCCGGCCGACGAGCAGGGCCGTGCATTCACGGAGCTCCATCGCGTGCTGAAACCCGGGGGCAGGGCAGCGATCATCTACTCTTGGGGTTACTCGCCCCTCAATGCGGGCCTGTCCCGTCTCCTGAATCGACTCGGAGCGCCACCGGCCCCAAAGACTGCGGGGGCCGGACTCTATTACCACGCCCATAGCCGGGAGTGGTTCTTTGGGAAGGAGTGGCCATTCCGTCACGACGTGCGCGGTTGGCGCACCCTCGGAAACCTCCAGCGTTTCGGGAGCGGAATTCTCGTCCGCATCGCACTTCGCCTGCTGTTCGTGGCCGAGAGCCTATTCCCGCGATTCTTTGGCCTCTATGGGCAGTATCCATTGATCGTCGTGGCCAAGGAACATCGCTGAATAGGTCGGATGGGAAAGTGCGAGGAATGACGATGGGGGTCAGCATTGTTTGGTACTTTTCTGTCCCCGAGCCTTCAAGCCTGCTGTTGCTGGGCAGCGGTGTTGTGGCCGGCTGTGGGCGGTGCCCGGGGTCCGGCGGTGGCAGACGGGCGCGCACGAGATGCGGGCCCTGTTCCCGCCGGAGCAGCTGGGCCAGGTCGCGACCGAGATCGGGGCCCGCCGGAAGCGCCGACTGACGTCGGAGGCCGCCCGCAAACGCTCCGGGCTCCCCACAGTCAGGAGGACTTCAGCGCCCTAGGAGCCGTCATCGTCGCGGGTGTAGGGACGGTGGCCGAAGCGCAGACCCAGGCGGACGCGCTGACCGCGCGGAGCACCGTGCGGGGACATGCTCCCATTGGCGGGGATCACAGGAGGGGCCTGGCACCTAGCCAGCTGGAGGGTCTCGCCCCTTTTTTGCGAAATCAAAATTTGCCAGCGACAGCCCAGCGTCGCGACCCCGACCCCCCGTTGGGGTCGGACCGTGGGGGGCCTCGATCAGCGGCATATGCGCCTATCCTGGCGCGACTGCCGGTGCCGGTCGTAGTGCCGGTTCAGCGTCGAAATAGGTACGGTCCGGTCACCATCGGTATTGTCAGAATTCGACGCAACTCCTTGTCCAGTCATACCCCGTCGCACTTGGTCCCGTGCGGTCGTGGAACCCCTTCCCGCACTTCTAAGCCGTGGGTCGGGGGTTCGATTCCCTCCAGGCGCGCCAGCCTTTTTCGATAGTTAGCGAACACCATTTTGGTCACGACGGGCTCACCGTGGCTGAAACCGTAGCTAGCGGTTCCTGTGCATCTCGGCGCTTGCGGCGGAGACGGCCCATCGCTGCATTTCCGGGGTCGCGACTCATTGTTATTCCTGGAGGAGGGCACGTCGCGCCGACCAACCACGCCGCGGCATTCAACGAAGCACCCTGAGCTTGGGGGTAGTCGACATACTAACCAGTCCTGTCTTTAGGCTACACTGCGCTCGGATTGTGATATGAAGGGTTATGCGGATCGACGGGCGGACCCTGTCGCACGAGACCTCCGAGACAATCCGGCGCATGGCCGTGCGGCGCGTGCAGGAAGGCGAAGCGCCGAGCGACGTCATCAAAGGCTATGGGTTGTGTCGCACCACGATCTACAAATGGCTGACCGCGGTGCGGCGACGCGGCCCAGCGGCGCTCACCGCGCGAACACATCCGGGGCGGCAGCCGGCCCTGACGCCGCGCCAGAAGCTCCAGGTCCGGCGATGGATCAATGGCAAGGACCCGCGCCAGTACGGCTTCGACTTTGGCCTCTGGACTCGGCAGATTGTAGCGGCGCTGATCGCACAGAAGTTCGGCGTGCGGCTGGGCGTGACCGCCGTCGGTCGCCTCCTCACCGAGTTGGACATCACGCCCCAGAAACCGTTGCGCCGCGCCTACGAGCGCGATCCCGTGGCGATCGAGCACTGGAAAACGGCGGTGTTCCCCCGCCTGCGCGCGCGGGCCAAGCGCGTCGGCGCGAAGATCTTCTTCCTCGATGAGGCCGGGGTCCGTTCCGACCAAGTCCTCGGGCGGACGTGGGGTCTGCGGGGGCAGACGCCCGAGGTCCCCACGAGCGGCCGGCGCCAGAGCGTGAGCGCCATCTCCGCCGTCAACGCCCGCGGCGCCTTCTGGTACGAGATCTACACCGAACGGCTCAACGCCCCACGGTTCGTCGAGTTGCTGACGCACTTCATGCGCGGGCGCAAGCGCGCCGTGTTCCTCGTCCTCGACGGCCACCCCGCGCACATCGCCAACGTAGCCGCGCAGTACGTCCAGCAGCTTGCCGGTCGCCTCGAGCTGCATTTCCTGCCCGGCTATGCGCCGGAGTTGAACCCCGACGAGTTCGTCTGGAACCACCTCAAGCGCCAAGGCGTCAGCAAGACCCCGTTGCGGAAAGACGAATCGCTTCGAAGCCGCGTCCAGGTGGATCTGGCGGGTATTCAAGCGCGACCGGCCTGGTTCGCTCCTTCTTTCATGCGCCAAGTGTCGGACTGACTAGTAGAGCTCGTTCTCAGCTGTTTCCCCCGGGGGCCCGGAGAAGCGCATCGGGGGATCAGGCGCCGCGGAGCGCTCGCTCGATCTCGTCCAGGTGCTCGCGCCGGTGTTCCGCGCGGTGCCAGTTGAGCGGAGAGCCGGCCCGCGCATTCGCCTCGATGATGGCGTCGCTCACCGCGGCCACCCGCCGATCCACCGCCTCGGCGACCGAGACGGCGAGGTCGGCCGCCACGCGAGGCGGGAGGGCCAGGCAGAGCGCCTTCGCGGCATCGTTGATCCAGTCGCCATCGCGCTCCACTTCGAGGGGCGGGGTCCACGAGGGGCCCCGTTGCTCCCACTGGTCGAGCAGGACGACAATCCGCTGATCCCAGAAGGCGGCGTGCGCGAGGACTGCCGCCACCGTCCAGCCGGCCTCCATGGGGCGCGCGAGGTCCTGGTCGCCGAGGCTCCGGACAAGGGCGCGAAGCCGCTCCCGCTGTGCATCGTTCTCAGTTGCATACGTGCGATCGACTGGCACGGGCACACCTCCCGGGGAACGTGGGTAGATGGGATGAAGCGGCTGACCCGCAGCTCGACGTGGTGGCATACAGTGCCCCACTGAGCGAACACGCGCTCACGGGCGCACGAGGGGGCCAGCCATGGACTATGTTGGCATCGACCTGCACAAGAAGGAAAGCCAGATCTGCACCCTCCGCGAGGGGGGCCAATTGAGCGAATGCCGGATCCGCACCGAGCCCGAGCGGTTCGCGGAGGTGCTGGGCGGCCGGCCGCGAGCCCGGATCCTCGTCGAGGCCTCAACGGAGAGCGAGTGGGTGGCGCGCTGCCTTGAGGCCTTGGGCCACGAGGTCGTGGTGGCGGACCCGAACTTCGCGCCGATGTCTGCCACGCGGACCCGGAAGGTCAAGACCGATCGGCGGGATGCCCGGGCGCTGGCGGAGGCCTGCCTGCTGGGGGCGTACCGCCCGGCGCATCGGCTCTCGGACGCGCAGCGGCATGTGCGGGGGCGCCTGGCGGTGCGCGATGCCTTGGTTCGGACGCGCACCGGCTACATCGCCCTGATCCGGGCTCTTCTGCGCCGCCACGGGTGGCGCGTGCCCACGGGGAGCGCGGACACGTTCATCCGGCGCGTCGTGGCGCTGCCGCTGCCGGGCCGCCTGCTCTCGGAGGTGGCGCCCCTGCTGGCGGTGATGCGGCCCGTCAATCAGCAGCTCGCCTACTCGGACGAGGTGATCGAGGCCGTCACGCGCCCAGATGTGCGAGTCCAGCGCCTGCGGACAGTCCCCAGTGTGGGACCGGTGACCGCGGCGGCCTTCGTGGCCACGATCGACGACGCCGGGCGTTTCCACCGGGCGCATGACGTGGAAGCGTATCTCGGCCTCGTCCCGAGGGAGCTGAGCTCGGGGGAGAGTCAACGACGCGGGCGGATCACCAAGGCTGGCAATACCCGGATGCGCTGGTTGCTCGTCCAGGCGGCCGTGTCGATCCTGCGCCTGCGTGATCCCCGGACGGTCGCCTTGCGGCGGTGGGCCATGGGCATCGCCACGCGCCGTGGCAAGAAGATCGCCGTCGTCGCGCTGGCCCGTCGCCTGGCCGGCATCCTTTACGCGATGCTGCGCGACGGGACGACGTATACTCCACGGGTCGTGCCGCGCCACGTGGCCGAGGCGGCTGCTCCCGTCTGACGGGCGGCGCATGGCGAACGCGAAAATAGCCGATTTCGGGAATACCCAGATAGCGGTCCAGGTCAACGGACGCGTCCTGGGCCCACTGGGCGATCGCGATTCACCCGAGTCAGGCTCCGAGCCCTGAGAAGTCAGGCATAGTCCGCGTCGGTGAGATGAGCGGCACCTCGGTCTCGCGCAGGTTCGACGGGTGGGTGAGCGCGTATGTCGACTTGGCCGCTGTTCGAGCGCCGTTGCATAGATGGCGTCCCCACCCTTCGACTCCCCTCATGCGCCGGCGAGCCCCGCTCGCCCCTGACGAGCGCGAATAGAAGGATGACTGAACCTCGCGGGAACCGTAGGTCCCATCGCCGTGGACCGCTGACCTAGGACGGGAGGACGAGAGGGACACCACACACGCCGCTATCGCTTGACACGGGGGGCCGCTTCATAGAAGTCGACATATTGACCATTTACTAAAGAATGCATACGGTTAGCCTGTGGTTCACTATGCTGATCGGCATGAGACCTTCTGGCACGGCCGAGCAACTGGAAAAGCGTCGACGCCGGGCTATCGCGCTCCTGCGGGTGGGCACGCCATATCGCGAAGTCGCCCGCTTGGTCCGGGCGGCCGTGAGCTCCGTCGTGCGCTGGAAGCAAGCGTATCGGCGCGACCGGCGGAACGGATTACGCGCCCGGCCCACGCCGGGCCGCCCGCCCCGGTTGACGGAGACCCAGAAGGCGCGCCTCCGGCGGTTGCTGCTCCAAGGCGCGCGGGCCGCCGGACACACGACCGAGTTGTGGACGCTCAAGCGCATCGGCACGCTGATCGAGGCGGAGTTCGACGTACGCTACAGTCCGGTCGGCGTGTGGAAGCTCTTGCGGCACGGCCTGCATTGGAGTTGGCAGAAACCCGAACGGCGCGCGCGCCAGCGGGACGAGGCGGCCATCGAACACTGGAAGACGCACACGTGGCCGGATATAAAAAAACGCCGCCCGACGTGGGGCCCACCTCGTGTTTCTCGATGAAAGCGGCTTCCTGTTGATCCCGAACATGCGGAAGACCTGGGCGCCGGTGGGGTGTACGCCGCGGGTACGCCACAGCTACACGCGCGACAAGCTGTCGGCGATTTCTGCCCTGTCGGTGTCCCCCCAGCGCGCCCGCCTGGGCTTGTACATGCACGTCCACCCCGTGAACATCACCGGGGCGGAGGTCGTGGTGTTTCTGCGCCACCTCCTGCGGCACCTCCGCGGACCGGTCGAGCTGCTCTGGGATGGTGGCATGATTCACCGGCGCGCCGACGTCACGGCGTTCTTGACCCGACACACGCGGCTGCACGTGCATCGGTTCCCGGCCTATGCCCCCGAGCTGAATCCCGACGAGTTCGTCTGGACCAAGTTCAAGCATGACTTGGCCAATGGCGCACCGGAACACCTTCGTCAATTGGATGCCCACCTACGGCGGTCGTTCCGTCGGGTCCATGGGTCCCAGCACCTCCTGTGGTCCTGCATCCTCGCATCGGACCTGCCGTGGACGTGAGTCGTGTATCCATTACATAGTCAAAGATCAATAAAGCTCGTTCTCAGCTGTTTCCCCAGGGGGGCTGGCAGACATCCCCCCTTGGCCCCGAGGGTGCGCGGCTGGCGCGCGCCCTGTCAAGGGTCTGGCGGCGACAGGGTCTGGCGGCGACAGGGTCTGGCGGCAGCGGCTCCTGGTGCGGGGCGGCAATTGGCGGAAGGGACGGTCCGGATGCAGGCTGCCGGATCCTGGCCGGGCGGACTCGGGACCAGTTCCCGGGATGGGATGGCGGCCGGTGATGGCAGAGGAGGGGTGCTCGGCGCCTAACAGGAGACTGTTGGCGCATGCGAAGGCATACACTCGGACAGGGCAGGTCCTGGTTGCTCCCCGAGGTCCGGTGGGCTAGGCTGGCGGCACTCTGCGCGGGGAAATGTTGGGCATGCACTGCCCCCGGTGCCAGCACGAGAACCCGCCGCCGGCGAAGCTCTGCCTGGAATGCGGGAGCCGGCTTGCGCCCACGTGCGCCCAGTGCGGCACCGCGCTGCCGGCCGGCGCGAAGTTCTGTCTGGAGTGCGGCAAGCCGCTAGACTCTTCACCCGGTCCATCTCTGGCGCCCCAGGTCTATACCCCGAAGCACCTCGCCGAGAAGATCCTCACGTCCCGGAACGCCCTTGAAGGTGAGCGCAAGCAGGTCACCGTGCTGTTCGCCGACTGAAGGGCTCGATGGAGCTGCTGGCCGACCGCGACCCCGAGGAGGCGCGGAAGCTCCTCGACCCGGTCCTCGAGCGGATGATGGAGGCGGTTCACCGCTACGAGGGCACCGTCAACCAGGTCATGGGCGATGGCATCATGGCCCTCTTCGGGGCGCCGCCCACGAGGATCACGCGGTGCGCGCGTGCTACGCGGCGCTCCGGATGCAGGACTCGGTCAAGCAGTACGCCGAGGCTGTGCGACGGGCCGAGGGCGTGCTGGTCCAGATCCGAGTGGGGCTGAACTCGGGAGAGGTCGTCGTCCGCTCGATCGGCAGCGACCTCCACATGGAGTACACGGCCGTCGGGCAGACGACCCACCTGGCGGGTCGGATGGAACAGATGGCCGCACCCGGGTCGATCCTCCTGACGGCCGAGGTGCTCCGGCTGGCCGAGGGCTACGTCGGGGTGACGCCGCTCGGCCCGATGTCGGTCAAGGGCCTCGGCGCGCCCATCGAGGTCTACGAGGTAACCGGCGCGGGACCGGTCCGGACGCGGCTGCAGGCGGCGGCCGCCCGGGGGCTGACCACGTTCGTCGGCCGGGACCGCGAGGTGGAGCAGCTGCGCCAGGCGCTCGGGCGCGCGGCCTCCGGGCACGGCCAGGTCGTGGCCCTCGTCGGGGAGCCGGGCGTGGGGAAGTCCCGGCTCGTCTGGGAGGTGACGCACTCCCATCGCAGCGCGGGCTGGCTCATCCTGCACGCCAGCTCGGCCTCGTACGGGCAGGCGACCCCGTATCTGCCCGTGGTTGACCTGCTCAAGGCGTACTTCCAGATCGAGGCGCGTGACGACCCGCGACGGATGCGCGAGAAGGTGATGGGCAAGCTCCTCGCGCTCGACCGCAGCCTGGAGCCGAGCCTCCCCGCCTTCCTCGCCTTGCTCGACGTGTCAGTGGAGGACGGTGCGTGGGAGGCGCTCGACCCCCCGCAGCGGCGCCAGCGGACGCTCGAGGCGATCAAGCGGCTCCTGCTGCGCGAAGCGCAGGGGCAGCCCCTGCTCCTCGTGTTCGAGGACCTGCACTGGATCGATTCCGAGACCCAGGCCCTGCTGGACAGTCTCATCGAGGGCCTCCCGACCGCCCGGCTCCTTCTCCTCGTCAACTACCGCCCCGAATACCAGCACGGCTGGGGGAGCCGGATGTTCTACACCCAGCTCCGGCTCGACCCGTTGCCGCCCGAGGGCGCGGAGGCCCTCCTGCACGTCCTCCTGGGGGACGACCCCAGCCTGCGTCCGCTCCCTCCGCTCCTGATCGAGCGGACGGAAGGGAACCCGTTCTTCCTGGAGGAGAGCGTCCGCACGCTGGTCGAGACCCACGCGTTGATCGGCGAGCGCGGGGCCTACCGCCTGGGAACGGCCCTGCCCAGCATCCAGGTGCCCACGACGGTGCAGGCGATTCTGGCCGCCCGCATCGACCGCCTGCCCGCCGACGAGAAACTGCTGCTCCAAACCGCGTCCGTCATCGGGACAGAGGTGGCGTTCCCCCTGCTCCAGGCGGTGGCCGATCTTCCGGAGGAGGGCCTTCGACGCGGGCTCGCGCACCTCCAGGCCGCGGAGTTCCTCTACGAGACCCGGCTCTTTCCGGACCTTGAGTACACGTTCAAGCACGCACTCACGCACGAGGTGGCGTACCAGGGACTGCTCCACGACCGGCAGCGCGCCCTGCACGCTCGGATCACCGAGGCCCTCGAGCGGCTCTCGCCCGAGCGCCTCGCCGAGCAGGCGGAACAGCTGGCCCATCACGCCCTGCGCGGGGAGTTGTGGGAGAAGGCGGTCGCGTATCTCCGCCAGGCGGGGCTCCGAGCCATGGCGCGGGGCGCCAACCGCGAGGCCGTGGCCCACCTGGAGCAGGCCCTCGGGGCCCTCCGCCATCTCCCCGAGACCCGAGAGACGACCGAGCTGGCCATCGACTTCCGGCTCGACCTCCGAAACGCGCTCCTCCCGCTCGGCGAGTATGCGCGCATCGGGGAGTACCTCCACGAGGCAGAGGGGCTCGCCCGGACGCTGGGCGACCCGCGCCGGCTCGCGTGGATCGCCACCTTCATGGTGACCCAGTGCCGGATCACGGGCGAGTACGACGAGTCCCTCAGATTCGGGCGGGAGGCCCTGAGCCTCGCGCGCACCCTCGGCGATCGCTCGATCGAGGTGGTCGCGACGACCTTGCTGGGCTTGACGCACCTCACCCGGGGCGAGTTCAGCGCCGCGGCCACCTTGCTCGAGCGAAACGTGGCGCTCGAGGGCGACCTGCGCGCCGAGCGCTTTGGCGGGCCCGCCATTCAGTCGGCGGCGTCAGGCGCCTGGCTCGCCGACGCGCTCTCCCAGCTCGGCCGGTTCGACGAGGCCATCGGGCACGCCGAGGGTGCCGTGCAGATCGCGGAAGCGGCCGATCATCCCTACACGCTGCACTTCGGGTTGTCCAGTCTCGGGCGCGTCCACCTCCGTCGCGGGGATCTCCCGCGCGCGATCCGGGTCCTCGAGCGCAGCCTCGACCTCTGCCGATCGTGGCAGATCGTCATCGGGATACCGGTCGTCGCCGCGGCCCTCGGCGCCGCCTACGCCCTCGCCGGCCGGGCTGACGAGGCGCTCCCGCTGGTCGCGGGCGCTGTCGAGGAGTTCCGCAGACGCCAGACTCACAGCTGGCCGACGCTCATTCTGCTGTGCGCGGGGATGACCTGCCTCTCAGCCGGGCGGATCGCCGAGGCCGCCCGCCACGCTCGAGAGGCGCTGACGCTCAGCCGCCGGCTAGGGGCGCGGGGCAGCGAGGCCCACGCCCTCTGCCTCGCCGGTGACGTCGCGTCCGCCGGCGGCGCCGAGGACGCTGCCGAGGCTGAAGGTCACTACCGCGGGGCGCTGGCCCTCGCCGGCGAGCTCGGCATGCGCCCCCTCGTCGCCCACTGCCACCTCGGCATCGGCAAGCTCTACCAGCGCGCCGGCAAGCGGGAGGAGGCCCGCGAGCACCTCGCCGCCGCGACGACGATGTACCGCGAGATGGGCATGACCTTCTGGCTGGAGCAGGCCGAGGCGGAGATGCGGGCGGCGACATGAGGGTCGACCAAGGAGAGCCAGTGAGGACGGCGGCCGCCGCGCCTATGCTCGCCACGCCCGGTGTTGGCGTGGCGGGGAGAGGCGGCGTCCGTCCATGAGGTTTCAGGACAGGGTGGCCTTGATCACGGCGGCGGGCAGCGGGATCGGTCGGGCGACGGCGGAGATCATCGGCCGCGAAGGCGGCGTGGTCGTCGGGGTAGATCCCGACAAGGCCCGGCTCGAGGAGGTCGTCAACGGCATCCGCCAGGGCGGCGGCCGGGCCGAGGTACAGGTGGCCGATGCGCTCGATGGCGCGAAAGTGGCCGCCGCGGTCGACGCGGTGGTGCGCGCGCACGGCCGGATCGACATCCTCGTCAACGCCGTGGGCGGCAGTACCATCATCGAGCGCCCGGCCGCCGCCGCGGACGAGCTGACGCTCGAGGAGTGGCATCGCGTCATCACCTTCAACCTGGACGGCACGTTCCTCTTCTGCCACGCCGTGGTGCCCGTGATGAAGCGCCAGCGCTCGGGCAAGATCGTGAACATCTCCTCGATCGCCGGGCGCGGCGTCGCCGCCAACAGCAGCAGCGTCTACGCCGCCGCCAAGGGTGGCATCATCGCCTTCACACGAAAACTGTCCCTGGAGCTCCGTGAACGCCATCGCCCCCAGCCTCACCCTGACCGAGCGGCTGCGCGTCCGCCGCACGTCCGACCAGATCGCCGCGGAAGCCGCGCGCACTCGGCTCGGGCGGGTGGCCGTGGCCGAGGATCAGGCTCGCGTCATCTGCTTCCTGGCCTCCCGCGACGCCGACTTTGTGACCGGCGTGACCATCGACGTGACCGGCGGGCAGTTGGGGTGACGGGGCGCACTCCGGCCCGCCCGTTCCGGGGGTTCGCGCGCCAGTTGGTCACATTGACGGGTGGAGAGGGGCCACCGTAGCATCGGGCCCCGCGTTACCCGCACTGCTTCTACGCTCCGAGACCTGGGAGGCCGAAGCCATGCGCACCCCCCTGGCCGTGGCGGGACGCGCGTACGTGCTGGCGGAAGGTCGCATCGTGGCGGACGGCCCGCGGCGACGCTGCTCGCCGAGCCCCACTTCCGGCGTGTCTACGTCGGGGACGCGTAACCCTGGCGCCGGGACAGCACACGGGTGAGCGAGGCCGAGCCCGCCAGCGCGCCTGCGGACGCGGTCGCCCTAGACCGTCACCGGCGAGGCGGCGAGGAGCTCGTGCACCGCGCTCACGACACCGGCGCCCTCGCCGACCGCCGAGGCCGCGCGCTTCAGGGAGCCCGCCCGCACGTCCCCCACGGCGAACACGCCCGGCATGCTCGTCTCGTACGGCAGTGTCGCGCGCTCCCCGGCGAGCCGTGAGCCGTCCGTCCTCAGGTCGCGGCCGGTCAGGATGAACCCCTCCGGGTCGCGCTCCACCGTCCCCGCGAGCCAGCCCGTGTGTGGCTCCGCGCCGATGAGCACGAACAGCAGCGTGGCCTCGACGGACTCGGTCTTGCCCGTCGAGAGATCACGGAGCACGAGGCGTTCGAGCTTGCTCTCCCCGGATCCGTCCACGATCTCGGTCCTCAGCCGGACGTCGACGTTCGGCAGCTCGTTGATCTGTTGCACGAGGTAGTCGGACATGTCCTCGGCCAGGCTTTCGCCCCGGACGAGCAACGTGACCCGGTCCCCCGATCTCGCCAGCGACACGGTCGCCTGGCCCGCGGCGTTGCCGCCACCCGCGACGAAGGCGTGGGCGCCCTTGACGAACCGGGAATCGGCAACGATGCCGGTGTAGAAGATGCCGGCGCGCTCAAGCCGGTCGAGCGACGGAATGCCGAGTCGCCGATAGGCGGCCCCGGTCGCGATGATGACGCTCCTGGCGCTGATCTCGGTGCCGTCGGACAGCGTGAGGACGCGGCGCCCGCCGCGCGCCTGGAGGGCCATCACCTCGCGCGCGAGCACGTACTTGGCGCCGAACAGCCACGCCTGCTGGTAGGCACGCTGGGCGAGCTCGGCGCCGCTGATGCCGCGCGGGAAGCCGAGATAGTTCCGGATCAGCGGGCTCATGCCCGCCTGTCCCCCCACGGCCTCGCGCTCGATCACGATGGTCCGCAATCCCTCCGATGCGGCGTAGACGGCGGCCGCGAGCCCCGCCGGGCCCGCGCCGACGATCGCGACGTCGCAGGTGTGGTCCGTGGCGTCGGTGGAGCCGAGGGCGTCGGCGATGGCCGCGTTCGAGGGGTCGACGAGCGACTTCCCGTCGAGCAGGAAGACCACCGGGCGGCCGCCTTCCGCGGGCGGGACCTGACGGAGGAGGCGCTGCCCGGGTTCGGAATCGGCCGGGTAGAAGCCGTGCGGGATGCCGCTCCGCACGAGGAACTCGCAGATCTCGTTGGTGCGGGGGAAGGCCGCGCTCCCGACCACCCGCACCAGCTCCATGCCCGGGCCGTGGGCGCGCGTCCAGTCGGCCAGGAACTCGTTGATGAAGGGATAGAGATACACCTCGGGCGGCGACCAGGGCGTGTGTAAGTAGTTGTCCATCTGGTTGAAGGCGCAGCCGTGCAGGATCGTCTCGGAGGCCGACCGGTCACCCCACTCGACGACGAGCGCGCGCTGCGCGGCGGGATGAATCTGATGGGCGCGACCGAGAAGCTCGATCCCTTGCATCTCCGACATCCACTGGTCGGCGATCACGAGCGCGACGTCTTCGCCCTCCGTCTTCAGGCGCGCGAGTTCGGCGAGCGCGGCGCTGGCCAAGATCTCTGGCACGACCCGGTAGTCGCTGCCATAGCGTCGGGCCAGCGCATCGAGCAGCTGCGCGAGGGCGGCGGGGTCGTCGTCGACCACGAGGATCACCGGCCGGCCGGACATGTCCCGTCACGTTAACATGGTGACCCTGGACGCGTCCAAGCCGTGGCCGGTCCACTGCGCCCACGATCCCGCCCGCGTTTCTGCTATCCGCGACGCATCGTGACGCCTCCGGCGCCGATCTATCGCAGCCGCTAGGCGGACGCGATCGTTCGGGGGAACCCAGACGTTGGGGGGCCGGGGCGGCGAGAATCTGACGCACGGCGATGGGGTCCGCCACCGTGGCAATCACACGCAGGCGCTTACGGCAGGATGCTTGGAACAGCTCGGCCGCTATCTTCTCCGTCCCCCGCTGGCCCGAGACCGCGTGCGGCTCCGGGCCGTCCCATCTGGTCTTCGACCCGATTGAGTTCATGGAAAAGCTCGCGGCGATCACGCCTCGGCCCGCGGTCAACTTGGTCATCTATCACGGCGCGCGCGGGTCGCGCAGTCGGTCCTTCTTAGCGCCGACGCCTGGCCCCGAGCTGTCGCTTACGCCGTCGCCAGACGGCCATATTTCGGCCCCTACTCGGCCACCACTCGGCCGCCGCATGAGGCGACGATACGCCAACAATGGCGCGGCGTAAGTTGCGATTGCGGGGCGCTATTCTTCGACAACCCGCATGCTTTCTAAGCCGTGAGTCGGGGATTCGATTCCCTCCAGGCGCGCCAGCCTTTCCGCGTACTTCCGTAGGGCTCTTCCCCGACCCCGCACCAGAATTGTCCGGGTTCTCGTCGGCCCCCAGCCTGAGCCACCCGGGCGAGGGGCACCACCTTCGCCTCGGTGGGCTGGGCCGCTACGAACTCGGCGAGCTTCGTGGTGGCCTGCCGGGGAACCTATCGGGATACGGACCGCTGAGCGCGGCATCGCCCGGTTGTGGGAGGCGATATCTGAGATCAGGGCGCGATGATCTCGTTCAGCCCTTCGACGACCCGCGTGAGTTCCTCGTCGGGCACTCGCGTAAGTCGTCGGCCAATGCGTTCCACCGCGAGCGTGCGGATCTGACTGATCTTGACCCAGGAGCGCTTCGGCAAGCCAGGAGCCTTGCTCTCTAGCGTGAGCGGGAAGCCGGCGCGGGGCTCCTGGCTGGTCAGCGCGACGGCGATGACGGTGCCCGATCGGTCGTTGAACACGTCGTGGCTCAGGATCAGTACAGGCCGGAGACCAGCTTGCTCGCGACCGCGCACCGGGTTGAGGTCAGCCCAGCGAATCTCGCCCCTCAGTATTCGGGCCATGTCTCGGCGCTACCCGCAAGGCCTTCTTCCGCCAGCGCTTTCTCCTCTGCGGGATCAAGCTTCGCGCACTCTTGTGCGAGACGCGTCTTGGCAAGGCGGGCCAGCTTCTCCGCGAGGGCGGCTTCAATCGCCTGGCTGCGGTTGGCGAACCGTCGCTGTGCCACGAGATCGTCCAGGTTCTGCACGAGTTCCGTGTCAAGTGTGATGGCGACTTTCGTCTTTGGCATCCAAGGCACCCTCCGGTATGATGGTACATCATACCAGCCGGGATGAGGAGTCACCGTGCGAGGGTTCGATCCTCCCGTAGGTCCACATGTGAATCTGCGGGGCGAGGCGGTCCCCTAACCGCGCGGATTCGACGCCATGCAAGCGCCGGGTTGCGATACGCGGGGCCGAGGGCGAGGGCGGTCAGTTGATCACTTCGTCCGCTCGCGCGAGCACCGCCGGTGGGATCGTGACACTGAGCGCCTTCGCGGTCCGCAGGTTGATCACGAGCTCGAACTGCGTGGGCTGCTCCACGGGCAGATCCGCGGGGGTGGTGCCCTTGAGGATCTTGTCGACATAGGTGGCGGCGCGCTTGTAGTTCCCGGGTAGGCTTGGCGCATAGGACATCAAGCCGCCCGCTTCGACGAATTCGCGCGTGTAATGGAAGTCAGCCAGCCTATTCTTCGCCGCCAAGTCGACGAGTTCCTGGCGGCGACGGAACATGCGCGCACCACCGCCGGTGACGAGGGCCTGGGCGCCCTCCCGCACCGCCGTGGCGAACAGCGCGTCCAGATCATCTTGGAACTCGAGGAGGATGAGGCGCGCACTCACGGCCGCCGCAGCCTCTTCCAACCGGGACCTGCCGGACGCGGCATCCTGCCCGGGGTCCCACAGGGCCGTGATGCGCGAGACCCCAGGGATCGTTTCCTTCACGAATTCGAAGCGCTTCGCCATCAGTCCGGTGTCGGCCTCGAATGTCAGCCCGGTGACGTTACCGCCCGGCTTCGCCAGACTCGCGACGAACCCCTGCCGGACGACGTCACTCCCGATGACCATCACGATCGGAACGGTCTGCGTCGCCTTCCGGGCCGCGTGCGTCGTGGCGTTGATGGATGTGATGATGACGTCGGGCCTGGCGCGCACGAGCTCGGTCGCCGCCTCGGGCAGCCGGTCGATCTTGCCATCCCCATGGCGAAGCAGGACCTCGAGATTCCGGCCCTCGACGTAGCCCCACTCCCGTAAGCCATCGAGCAAGGTCCTCCGCAGGTTGGCTCCCCCGCTACCCGAGGTCGAGAGGAAGCCGATGCGGTAGATCCTCCCCGCCGCCTGCTGTGCGTCGGCGGCGAGCGGCGAGGCGAGGAGGCCCAGGGTACCAGCGACGAACGCGCGCCGGTCCACTTACTGGATGGTCTCGTCCGTCCGCGCGAGGACCGCGGGTGGGATCGTCAGGCCGAGGGCCTTGGCGATCCTCAGGTTCACGATCAGCTCGAGCGTCGTTGGCTGCTCAATGGCCAGGTCGCCCGGTCTGGCGCCCTTCAGGATCTTGTCCACATACGTTGCCGCGCGTTGAAAACTCTTGGCGACATTTCGGCCGTAACTCATCAAACCGCCGTTTTCAGTGATTTCGCGGTACGGAGATATGCAGGGTAGTCTATATTTCGTCGTCAAACCCGCGATCTGGTTCGCTTGCTGGAGGAAAAATCCATCAGGCGAAACGATGACCGCCTCAATATGTTGCTCGCGCGTGCCTGCAAACATGTTCTCAATATCCGAGGGCGTTTGCGCTTCCATCAGGAAAGAGTTTCCGCTCACCTGCCGTGTCGCCATCTGAAGCTTCTTCAACACGGTGGGGTTCGTGTGGGATGGATTCCACAACACGGCCACACGTGAGAGCTTCGGCACTGCAGTCAGAAGAAGTTCGGGGAGCTTGGGGATGAAATCGGTCGTGAGATTTGATAGCCCGGTAATATGGCCGCCGGGCCGCGCCAGGCTCTTGACCGCGCCAATGCCCAGCAAGTCGCCGCCTGCTGCAACAATCGGAATAACCGTCGTTGTCCTTTGGGCCGCACTAACGGCCTGCGATGAG
The DNA here is from genome assembly GCA_963805625.1 of uncultured Candidatus Rokubacteria bacterium. Lineage (GTDB taxonomy): Bacteria > Methylomirabilota > Methylomirabilia > Rokubacteriales > DASRDR01 > DASRDR01. Next base: position 129,230 of record CAWDVE010000012.1, on the reverse strand, counting down.
CCCGCCACGATCACTGCCACTTTGCGGCTCACCAACTCCGCTGCCAAAGCGGGGAGTCGTTCAGCCCTTCCCGCAGCATAGCGGACCTCAATAGTCAGGTTCTGACCCTCGTCATACCCCAGCTCACGCATTCCTTGCCTGAAGGCGCCCAACAGGGGGCTCATGCTTTCCGGGCTGGCCAACGACAGCATCCCGATGTGAGCCGCCGTGGGCTCTTGCGCGTCGGTCGCAAGCGGCGCGGCGAGCGCGCTGACGGCGCCAGCGATGAAACCTCGCCTGTCCATTATTTGATGACCTCATCCGCCCGCGCCAGCACCGCGGGCGGGATCGTGAGGCCGAGCGCCTTGGCGGTCTTCAGGTTGATGACCAGGTCGAACTCGGTCGCCTGCTCGATCGGCAGGTCACCGGGTTTCGCGCCCTTCAGGATCTTGTCGACGTACACGCCCACACGGGGAAAGCGATGGCCCGCTCGGGGGAAGCACGCCATAAGGAACCCAGCTTCCGCAGACCCGGCCTGCAGCGAGGACGCCGGCAATCGGTTCCTCACCGCGAAGGCCGCGATCTTCCGCAGGTCGGAGAGCCTCGCATGCAGTGGCAGAACGAGAAGCGCGTCAGGATCGTGCCCACGGACGTCGGTGAAGACACGGTCGAGATCCGCCCCCGAGATCCCATCGATCGGTCTCAGCGCGACACCCAAAGCCTTCGCGGGGGCCTCCATCTCCCGATAGCCGAGTTCCTGCGCAGGATTGGTCGGGTTCCTGACGACGGCGACCCGGGTCAGGGAGGGCACCGCTTCCTTGAGCACCTCCAACGCCTTCTTGGGGATCGCTGACCCCGCAATCGACAGTCCCGTGAGGTTCCCACCCGGTCGAGCGAGGCTTGCGACGAGTCCAGTCGCTACAGGGTCCCCCACGTCGGTCATGACGATCGGGATCGTGGCGGTGGCATCCTTGGCCGCTGCGGTTGCGGGCGTCGCGACGGTCACGATCACGTCCACCTTCAGCCGGGCCAGGTCAGCGGCAAGGCTGGGCAAGTTCTCGGGCCGCCCCTCCGCGTAGCGGCTCTCAATGAGAAGGTTCTGGCCCTCGACATACCCCAGTTCGCGCAACGCCTCCGTCAATGGTGCACGGTGGGACGGCGGCGATCCTCCGGCGAGGAGGCCAACTCGGTATGTTCTCACCGCCGACTGCGCCTCGGCAGCGAGCGGTGCGGCGAGGAGGCCCAGGGTGCCAGCGACGAAGGCTCGCCGGTCCATCACTCGATGACCTCATCCGCCCGCGCGAGGACCGCCGGGGGGATCGTCAGGCCGAGGGCCTTCGAGGTCTTGAGGGGTCCGCAGCTCATACCTGCATCCCCTTACAACACCTGAAACACCTGGAAGGTCCGCCCGCTCGCCGTGCGCGAGCCGGAGGCGATCGAGCAGATGCGGTTCATCCAGCCGTACTTTTCCGAGCTCGTCTCGAAGTATGGCGTGGTGCGGAAATAGTACGTCTCCGGGTCGACCGTCTCACCGCGATTGAGACGATCAATAACCTCCTTCGGGCCGTGGCGAAATCCCTTCCAGGTCATGTAGATGTGCTGCTTGTCGTCCGTCTCGAGGGCCAGGCCGTGGCCGCCGATCTCCAGCACATCATCGCGGCGCATGAGCGACCAGCCGCCACCGCCCGGTAACACCGTGCCCTTGAGCTTCGGTCCTTCGAAGCTGCCGGTACCGAGCCGGACGATGCGCCGGCCGCCATGGGGCGTGTCGCCGAGGTTGAAGACTTGAACTTCAAAGGCGATCGTGAACAGAAACTCGGTCTTGATCTCAGGCATGGAGGCCCTGCCTCTGATGAAGTTGATCTGTGAAGCGTGCAGTAGGCGACCTCTTTGTCTCTGGCTGCGCCTCAGCAGCGAACGGCGCGGCGAGGAGGCCGAGGGTGCCAACGACAAAGGCGCGCCGGTCCACTACTCGATTACCTCATCCGCCCGCGCCAACACGGCCGGCGGGATCGTGAGCCCGAGGGCCTTCGCGGTCCGCCTGTTGATGACCAACTCGAACTTGGTGGGCTGCTCGACGGGCAGGTCGGCGGGCTTCGCGCCCTTGAGGATCTTGTCGACGTACACGGCCGACCGCCGGAACACCTCGCCCACGCTGGCGGCGTAGGACATCAGCCCGCCTGCCTCGACCGCTTCACGACTCCCGAACATCGCGGGGAGACGTCGCTTGCCGAGCGCTTCAACGACCCGTCCCCGGTGCACGAACGTGAACGGCTGGTGCATCACGAGCACCGCGCTGGGGGCCGTGTTCGCGAGCGCGGCAACGTCGCTGTCGATGTCCTCGACCTTCGCCAGCCGGCGGAACTTGAGATGCAGCCCGAGAGTTGTCGCGGCGGGCTCCAGCTCCCGTTGGTAGATACGGAAGGTCCGATTCTCACCGTGCCCGAGCACGCCGATGCGCGTGGCTCGAGGAACCGTCTCCTTCAAGAGCTGCAAGCATTTCGCCACATAATCTGCCGCGAGCGCCGAGATGCCGGTCACGTTTCCACCCGGGCGCGCCAGGCTCGCCACCAGACCGAGATCGACAGGATCCGCCGTGTACACGGACACGATGGGAAGCGTGCCGGTCGCCGCTTTTGCGGCCAGCGACGCCGGGGAGGAGGAAGCGACGATCACGTGCGGACCGGCCCGGACGATCTCGCGGGCGAGCTCGGGCAGCCGACTGTAATTGCCCTCGGCCGAGCGGCACTCGAACGTGATCTGGACACCCTCCCGATAGCCTAGCTCGCGAAGCCCGTCTCGCAAGCCTCGGAATCCCACGTCGCTCGGGTCGGGGACGCACATCGTCGGGAGCGGTCCATCGTTCGAGAGGAACGCGATCCGGTATCGCTTTCCCGCCGACTGCGCCTCGGCGGCGAGTGGTGCGCCCAGCAGACCGAGGCAGCCCGCCACGAACGTACGGCGGTTCACCTATTCGATCACCTCGTCGACCCGAGCGAGCACCGCCGGGGGGATCGTGAGGCCGAGGGCCTTGGCGGTCTTCATGTTGATCACCAACTCGAACTTCGTGGGCTGTTCAAACGGAAGGTCACCAGGCTTAGCTCCCTTCAGGATACGGTCCACGTACAGGGCGGCACGTCGCCAGTTGTCCGGCGTGCTGACGCCATAGGCCATGAGACCGCCGGCCTCGACGAACTCCCGCGAGGGGGCCATCGTCGGGAGCCGGTTCCGTAAGGCCAGCTCGGCGATCAGACGCCGGTTGCCCCAGTGCTCACCGGTGGGGCCGACGAGCACCGCCTCCGCGCCGGTCTGCGTGATGGTCCGGAACGTCTCCAGATACTGGGCCTCCAGGAATGGGCCATCCATCAAGGCGGCGACCAGGGTGACACCACGCTGTTGAGCGCCAGCTCGCAGCAGTTGTCCCATTGGCCCATTCCAGATAGTGGTCGTCGCGGTATACGCCACCCGGGCGGTGCCCGGCACCGCCTCCGCGAGCGCCTCAAGCGCTTTGGCGGCGATCTCCGGGCCCGCATCATCCGTGATGCCGGTCAGGTTGCCGCCGGGCCGCGCCAGGCTCACGGCGAGCCCGTACTCCACCGGGAAGCTGAGGCCCGCGCCGACGGTGGGAATCGTGCTGGTCGCGGCCCGAAACGCGCGGGCGATCCGGTTGGGGCCCACCACGATGAGGTCAGGATTGAGGCGCACCACCTCCGCCGCGATCTCGGGAAAGCGTTCCGGACGCCCGAGGGCGGACCGCCGCGACGACGAGGTTCTGGCCGTCGACGTAGCCCAGGCTCCGCAGCTCCCCGAAGAACGCGCGGAGCGCCGGGTTTGCCGATTCCGTCATCTCCCCGACCGGCGCGAGGCTGACGATGAGGGCGATCCGGTACACCCTCGGCACCGCCTGCGCCTCGGCGGCGAGCGGCGCGGCAAGGAGGCCGAGGGAGCCAAGGACGAAAACACGTCGGTTCATTATTGGATGACCTCATCCACTCGCGCGAGCACCGCGGGCGGAATCGTGAGACCGAGCGCCTTGGCGGTTTTGAGGTTCACGACTAGCTCGAACTTCGTGGGCTGCTCGACGGGAAGGGTGGCAGGCTTGGCGCCATTCAGGAGCTTGCCCGCGAACACGCCCGCCTGATACCACATGTGGGCGAGGCTCGGCCCATAGGCCAGGAGACATCCCGCGCCGGCCCACACCTTGAACATGCAGATGGTCGGGAGATGGCTTCGGGTGGCCAGATCGAGGATCTGCGCGCGGTGAAACCAGATGAGGTTGTCCGCCAGTACCACGACCGCGTGAGTCCCCCTCTTGGTCATCGCCGGGAACGCCTGCTGGATCTCCGGCGGCCCGCCCACTCCAAAGGAGTCGAGCGTGATCCCGAGCGCCGAGGCGGCTGCCTCGAGGTCCCTCACGCGCGGGGCCAGGGCCGGATTCGTCGGGGTCGTGATGACGGCCACCCGGTCGAGCCGCGGCACCGCCTGCTTGGCCAGTTCCAGGAGCTTGGCGGTAAAGTCGGCGGCCTGGCTCGACACCCCGGTGACGTTGCCGCCCGGGCGCGCCAGGCTGGCGACCAGCCCCACCCCGACGGGGTCCGCGACGTTCAGCAGCACGATGGGGATCGTGGTCGTCGCCTGCTTGGCCGCCAGCGTCGCCGGCGCCGAGTGGGCCACGATGACTTCCACCTTGAGTCGGACCAATTCCGCGGCCAGGTCCGGGAAGGCCTCGTTGCGCCCCTCAGCTGAGCGGTACTCGATGGCGAGGTTCTGGCCTTCGGTGTACCCCTGCTCGCGGAGCCCCCGCAGGAGTTCCCCCTCGACCGGATCCGTCCGTGCGAATACGCCGCTCGAGAGATACCCGACGCGGGCGACCTTAGCGGGCTGCGGCTCGGCGGCCATGGGCCGGGCGAGGATGCCCAGGCCCAGCGCACGGACGAACGCGCGCCGGTCCATCACTCGATGATCTCGTCGGCCTGCCGCAGGACCGCTGGGGGGATCGTCAACCCGAGGGCCTTGGCCGTCCTGAGGTTCACAACTAGCTCAAACTTCGTGGGCGGCTCGATGGGCAGGTCGGCGGGCTTGGCGCCCTTCAGGACCTTGTCGACGTAGCTCGCGGCGCGGCGGAAGAGTTCAGGGAAGTACGTGCCGTACGAGATGAGCCCGCCGACGTCGGGATAGTCCCGGATCTCGTACATCGCCGGTAGGCGGTACTTTGCCGCCAGCTCCGTGATCCGGGCGCGGTGGGCGTACTGGAACGGCTGGTTCGAGACGACGACCGCGTCGATACGGTCACGCGTCATGGCCGGAAAGGCGGCGTCAAGGTCGCTGGCATCACGCGCCCCGACGTGCTGGAGCTGAACGCCCAGCGTGCGGGCCGCCGCGCCGACACCGCTCCGGACCAGCCACGGGTCTACGTTCGTGACGGGCGCCACCCAGAGGTATGCAACGCGGACCGCCCCGGGCACGATCCCCTTCAGCAGCTCGAGCCGCTTCGTCTCCAGGTCGCCGGCCATGCTGCTGAGGCCGGTGATGTTGCCGCCGGGTCGCGCCAGGCTGGCCACGGCGCCGTGCCCGACCGGGTCGCCGTGGGTCGCCATGACGATGGGAATCGTCTTCGTCGCATCCTTGGCCGCTCGGGTCGGTGGAGGGCCGGCGGTGACAATGACGTCCACCTTGAGCTGGACGAGCTCGGCGGCGAGGGCCGGAAACCGGTCCGCCTGCCCTTCCGCGAACCGGGGCTCGAGCATGTAGTTCTGGCCCTCGACCCAGCCGAGCGCCCGGAGACCCTCCCGGAAGGCGATTCGGGCGGAATCGGACGGATTGTCCGTGTGAAGCAGCATCCCAATCCGGTACACCTTGCCCGGGTATTGCGCGGCGGCGGGCGCCGCGAGGAGGAGGCCGAGCGCGAGGATGACTGTGCCGCGGAGCCGAGAGATTCTCGCGCGCGCCTCCGGCTGAGGCAGCGTGACGGCGCGGCGGGGTGGGGATTTTGGCGAACCGCCGGCGAAGGCGGCGCCGAAACAGAAGCATCGCTCGGCCTCCCCGCGGAACGGCGAAGTGAGACGGGTAAGGATCGCGACTGTAATGACGCGGAGCGTGAGCGTCATCGCACCCCCAGCTCGACGGAAGGGACGGCAGGAGCGTACCGGGAGGTGCTGGACCGCGTCAAATGACCCCCCGGCCCCGGATGACTGGACCTCGATCTGGTCGGAGCTAGGGCGCGGGTCGAGGAGTCTCGGGGGTCAGACGGTTGGTCGCGACGAGATCGGATTGGCCCGGTTACTGTCCGGGTTCTGTCCGGGAACCAGGGCCAACGGGCCCCAACTCGCCCCAAAGGCCGTGAGGCCGCGAGTGCGTACTATCATGGGGTTGGCCCGAGGACGCTGGGGGCGTCGCGCCCGGATCGGAGCTTCTAAGCCGTGGGTCCGAGTTCGATTCCCTTCAGGCGCGCCAAGCCTCATGCTCACGTCCGCGCCATCTCGAAAGGTCCGGGTTATCGTCCGGCGCCGGCTTGGGCCCACCGTGCGAGTCCCCGAGGATCCCGCCTTCAGCGTGTGGGGGGTGTCCGAGCCCGCTGGTGTCGGGGGAGGGTCGGGACGTGGCCCGAGCAGCACTTACCCGGGACAACCGTGTAAGCTACTGTAAATGCTCGCTAAATCCGCCAGGAAACGAGAGCCCGAGGTGGCCTATGATCATAGGGTTGAGTCGAAGGCCCTGAAAGGTGTTGCGCGGGGCGACTCGACGGCCCAGTGGCCGGGCGACCGCAGTGGAAGAGTCCCCGCGCCGTGGTTCTCGGCGGGCGTGGAGGCTCAAGGGGAAACAGCTCACCGCCGCCGCGCGGGGTCTGACGGGGCAAGATGAGCGAGCGCGGCGGGCGGCCCTCGCGAGGGGAAGGAACACACCGGGAATGACTGAACCCGCTCCGGTCAAGAGTCTCATCTATCGGCTTCCGCGGAGGTTCGAGTTCCCGTTCGGGTACGAGATCTCGGTCGTCCAGGGCACGCCCGACAAGGATGATCGCGCCGCCGAGTGGGACGTGGATACGCGGACGATCGTCGTGGATCGTCGCCTCCCGCCCGCCGAGAAGCGCGGGGCGTTCCTCCACGAGCTCGACCACGCGTGGAGCGACTGGAAGCTGTGGGTCGCGCAGAACGTGCCGGTGAAGTATCCGGATGCGATGGACCCCGACCCCTCGGAACTGGACGAGGACGGTCCCGGCGACGGCGCGCCCCAGGAAGGTGTGTGACGCGGCCGGCGCGCCGGCCGCCAGTCTCCGACGACGCGATCGAATGGCGGGCGCGATGAGGATCGCCGCCGTCCGCACGGTGGTGGTGTGGGGGCCGCGTCGGCCGGCGTATGGTGGCGCGTCCCGCACCGCGCTTGGGCTCGCGGCGGTGTCGGAGCACGCCATCGTGTTCGTCGACACGGACGCCGGCGTGACCGGCGTCGGCGAGATCTCGTCCGTGTTCAAGCGGCGCGGGCGTCTCTTGGCGCGAGACGTCGAGGCGGTGCTCGCCCCCGCGGTGATCGGCGAGGATCCGCGCCGTATCGCCCACCTCGTCCAGAAGATGGACCGCGCGCTCGACGGCGTGGAGGAGGCGAAGGCCGGGATCGAGATGGCGCTCTGGGACATCCTGGGGAAGGCCCTCGGCACACCGGCCTACACGCTCCTCGGCGGCCTGGTGCGCGAGCGCATCCCGCTCAGCTACTCGGTGCCGTTCGGCGAGCCCAAGGCGATGGCCGAGTACGCCCGCGAGCGCGTCGGCGAGGGGCATCGCACGATCAAGGTGAAGGTCGGGAACGACCCGGCGCGGGACGTCGAGGCCGTCGAGCGGGTGCGTGAGGCGATCGGGCCGGGAGTGCGCCTCCGCGTCGACGCCAACATGGCCTGGCCGACCGCGAAGGAGGCCATTCGCCTCATCCGCGCGATGGAGCGGTGGGACCTCGAGCTGGTCGAACAGCCGCTCCCGCCGCGCGAGCTCGACGCCATGGCGGAGGTGCGCCGGGCGATCGGGGTGCCGCTGATGGCCGACGAGAGCATCCGCACCCCGCGGGACGCGATGGAGGTCATCCGGCGCGGCGCCGCCGACATCGCCAACGTCTACGTCACCGAGGCCGGCGGCCTCCTGAACGCGAGCCGCATCTTCACCCTCTGCGAGGCGGCCGGCATGCCGTGCATGATCGGCAGCATGCCCGAGTTCGGCATCGGCACCGCAGCCCAGATCCACCTCGGCGTCGCCATGCCGAACCTCGGGCCCGACAGCGACACCTGCGGCGTCCTCTATCATGCCGAGGACCTCCTGACCCATCCGCTCCGCATCGAGGGCGGCTACGCCTATCCGCCGGAGGGCCCGGGTCTGGGCGTCGAGGTCGACCTGGACATCCTCGAGCGCTGGGGCCGCAACGCCCCGCCGGGCGTGAGCGCCTGACGCGGTCTCGCCGGAGCGAGGAGCACCCGCCTGACCACCGCTCCGGAGCCCTGTGACCTGATCCTGAAGGGGGCGCAGGTCCTGACGCTCGACGCCCGACGCACGATCTACTCCACCGGAGCCGTCGCGGTGCGAGGCCACACGATCGTCGCGGTCGGGCCGGAGAGGGAGCTGCTGCTGCGCTGGCGTGCGCCGCGCGTCCTCGACGCCGGTGGCGGGATCGTGCACCCGGGGTTCATCGATGCCCATCTCCACATCAACGCCCAGACCTGCCGGGGCTTCTTCCAGGGGGACAGCAGCCGGGGCGGCGGGGCGGGGCCGAACTACGCCGACTGGAAGGCCGCGCTCCGGCTGGAAGATGAGCAGGCGGCGGCCGCGCTCGGGTGTCTCGAGCTCCTGCGCCACGGCTACACCGCCTTCGTGGAGCCGGGCAGTGCGTTCGAGCCGGACGCCATCGCCGCCGCCGCCGAGGCCACCGGCGTCCGGTGCTCCCTCGCCGATCCGTATCTCTGGGACGACCCCTCGCTGATGGACCTGATCGCGGGTCTGAAGAGCCCGAGCCTGTTCGCGCGCGTGCCGCCGACCCGCGAGCGGTCGCTCAAGCTCCTGGGAGGCCAGCTCCATCGCAACCGGGATCCCGACGCCATCGTCCACGGCCACGTCGCGCTATACGGCGAGGGCACGGCCTCCGACGAGCTCCTGCAGGCGGCCAAGGCCCTCGCCGACCGCGAAGGCGTCATCGTCAACTCCCACCTCGGCTACGATCTCGACATGGCCGCGGCCATGGAGGCGCGCCTGGGGCGCCCCCGGTTCGTCCACCTCCGGGAGCTGGGCGTGCTCGGGCCGAACGCGACCTTCGTCCACATGAACGTGATCCGGGATGAGGACGTCGAGCCGATCCTCGCCTCCGGCCTGTCGATCGTCTGGTGCCCGCTCGCCTACCTCCAGAAGGGCACGCCGCTCCGACTGCCGACGCGCATCCCGGAGATACGGCGCCGGGGCGCGCACGTCGCGCTCGGCACCGACTCGGCGCGCCAGAGCACGGTCGGCGACGCCCCGTTCCTCGCGGTCCACCTAGCGGCCGAGGCCGGCCAGCCGCTCGCCTCGGAGGACGCCATCGAGATGGTGACGCTCGGGGCCGCGCGCGCTGCGGGCCTCGACCGACTCCTCGGCAGCCTCGAGCCGGGCAAGCGCGCCGACCTCGTGGTACGGCAGCGCGACGCGGTGGAGCTCGGTCCCGGGCTCGACCCCGCGCACCAGCTCGTCACCCTGGGGCACGGCCCCACCGCCGACACGGTGCTGGTCAACGGCCAGGTGGTGCTGAAGGGCGGCCGCTCGACACGGGTCAGTGAGACGGAGGTGATCGCCGAGGCGCGCGCGTCGGCCGGGCACATGGCCGCGCGGCTCGGTCTCGGCACCCCGGGGCGTTGGCCCCGACGCTAGCCGACGTTCGGCGCACCGCCGCCGGGTCGGGGTCCGGACTCAGCCCGCGGCCTCGTCGACCGCACGCCCTCGGCAGAGGACGCGGCTCGGCGCGGCGCCGCCCGTCGAGTCCCACCGCCGCCCAGGTGACGACGTTCCTTCAAGCGCGCCGGGGTGCCCGGCTATGCGCCGGCGCGGATCTCCACCACCTCGCGGAGCCAGACCTGCGCCGCGATCGCGCCCTTCAGCGAAATCCGCTCGGTGGTGCTGTAAGGGACCACCTGTGCGGCAGGGATGTGGCCGCCATCACCTGGCGGACGGTCGTCCAGGACTGGGCTCTCGCACGGCATCTCCAGCGGCCCGTGCTCGATCAGGTCCCGAAGGATCTGGATGACTTGAGGCTCGACGACCAGTCAGCCACCCCGGCCGACTGGGACGGCCGTGTCGGAGGACGTGTCCCGGCGTGACCCCGGTAGGCTCGCCGTCGAGCACGACGGGCACCCCGTTGACGATCACCGCCGCGATCCCCACCGGCGGCTGGTGAGGCGTCTCGAACGTGGCGCGGTCCGCGATCGTCGACGGGTCGAACACGACGAGGTCGGCCGCCGCGCCCTCCCGGATCCGGCCGCGATCGGCGAGCCCCAGCACGTCGGCCGACAGCGAGGTCATCTTGCGGATCGCCTCCGGGAGCGCGAGGAGGCCCTCGTCGCGCGTGTAGCGGCCGAGGACGCGCGGGAAGGTGCCGAAGTGCCGCGGATGCGGACGCCCCCGCGCCGGGTGACCCGGGCGGCCGGTGTAGAGGCCGTCCGAGCCGACGCCGACGTGCGGGTCGCGCATGATGGTGCGCACGTCCCCCTCGTCGATGTGGAAGTAGATCCCGCCCGTGCGGCCGCCGTCGGCCAGGAGAAGGTCGAGGAGCGCGTCCACCGGCGCCTGACCTTCCCGCGCGCCGATCTCGGCCAGCGTGAGCCCGGCGTAGTCCGGGCGCGTCGGGGACTCGCTGACGCGCGTCAGGTCCCAGCGGTAGAAGCGAAGCGAGATGCCGGCCTTCGCCATCCCCTCGACGAGGTCATAGCGGAGCCGGGCGCGGCGGGCCGGGTCCCGGAGCCGGCCGAGGAGCGCGGGCAGCCCGCCCGCGTGGACCCATGCCGGCAGATGGTCGCGGAGCCCGCCGCTTGACGCGTGGTACGGATACTGGTCGCAGGCGACCCGGAGCCCCCGGCGGCGGGCCTCGCCGATCGTGACGAGCAACTCGGGCGCCCGGCCCCAGCGGTCGAGGCTCGAGATCTTGAGGTGCGAGATCTGGACGGGGCAGCCCGCGCGCTCGCCGATCTCGAGCGCCTCGCGCACGGCCTCGGCGATGTGCACGCCCTCGTCCCGCATGTGGGTGTGGTAGCCGCCCCCGTAGCGCGCCGCCACGCGGGCGAGGGCGACGACCTCGTCCGTCGCCGCATACCCGGACGGCGGCCCGAAGAGCCCGGTCGACAGGCCGAAGGCCCCCGCCGCCATCGCCTCTTCGACGAGCGCCGCCATCCGCCGGAGCTCGTCGGGGCGGGGCGCCCGGGACTCGTCGCCGAGGACCGCCGTACGCACGGTCCCGTGGCCGACGAGGGTCGCCGCGTTCAGGCCGAGGGGCGGCATCCGGTCCAGGAACTCGCCGAACGTCGGCCAGTCGTAGTCGAGTCCGCTGTCGAGCGTGTCGACGGCGTCCAGGACGGCCGGGCGATGCTCACGGCCCAGCGGGGCCGGCGAGAGCCCGCAGTTGCCCGTGACGAGGGTCGTCACGCCCTGCCGGGTCTTCTCGGCGGCGAGCGGGTTCACCGGCAGGTTGAAGTCGTCGTGGGCGTGCATGTCGATGAAGCCGGGGCAGACGATCCGCCCGTCGGCCCGGATCGTCCGCGTCGCGCGGACGCTCGTGAGGCGTCCGATCTCGACGATTCGCCCGCCTGCCACCTCGAGGTCGGACGGAACGGCGGGCGCGCCGGTGCCGTCGAGCACCACGCCGCCCGTGATCACGAGATCGAGCACCCGCATCTCCTCGGACCGCGCAGCCCGCCCGTGCCCCGCTCCGCCGGCGTGGAGCACCGGTCGGAGCGGGACACGGCGAGGGTCACGCGGCAGTCGGCCGCGGCCGATCCAGGACTAGACTGGCTCGTTGAACCGCTTATAGATCGCCACGATCTCCGCGTGGGCCTTGGCCACGGCCTCCGCGGGGTCGACGTTGTTGACCAGCACGGTCTGGACCGACTTCGCCAGGAGCGACTGCGCGACCACCTCGCCGAGCGCGGCCGTGATCACACCCTCGCGGGCGATGGTCTCGCCGTTCTTGCCGATATCGACCAGGCCCGCGAACGCCTTGTTCGACGCCCAGAAGGGATCCTCGAGGAGCTTCGGGTAGGTCGGCAGGTAACGGCCGGCCGTTCCCGTGATGAACTCGTTGTAGTTCTTCGGCTCGACGAAGTACCGAATGAGCCCCTTGGCGATGTCGGGGTAGGGGCTCGCCTTGAAGACGCCGTAGTAGTCGACGTAGACGCGCTTCACGCGGCCGCCCGGTCCCCCGGGGGCAGGGAAGAGGCCGGTCTTCGCCGCCGTCTCCTTGTCCTCCTGGAGGAGGTAGGAGTAGACGCTCGGCGGATTGTAGACGAAGGCGACCTGCTTCGACTGGTAGGCCTTGTTGTTCCCGGAGTTGTCCCAGCTGAGCGTCCCCTTCGGGATGATCTGGTGCTTCAGGTACATGTCCTTGACCAGTTGGAACCCCTTCACGGCCCCGGGCGAGTTGAAGACCACCTTGTTCTGCTTGTCGATGATGTTGCCCCCGTTCGCCCACACGCAAGCCATGATGTCCTCGGTGCTGTCGTTGCCGGGCGACGTGCCGAGGGCCATCCCGTAAGCGTAGAACGGCGGCTTGTTGATCTTGAGCGAGGCCTCCACGAACTTCTCCCAGGTCTCGGGGAACGTGCTGTAGCCGGCCTGCTCGAGGAGGTCCATGCGGGCGTGCATGACCTCGGGGTTGAGCCCCATCGGCACCGCGAAGTTCCGGCCGCCGTCCTCGGTCAGCGGGATGACCGAGGCATTCACCCCGCCGGGGACCTTTTTCATCTCGGTCATGATGTCGGTGATGTCGAGGAGCGCCTTCTGCGCCCGCATGCGCGCGACGTAGCCTTCCTCGAGCCGCGTCACGTCGGGCGGCGCCCCCACCTCGAGCGCGGCGGCCATCCGCGTCGGGATCTCGCCGCCGGGCACCTTGAGGATCTGGAGCTCCGTGTCCTTCAGCCCCGCCTGCTTCGCGAAGGCTCGCGTCTGGTCCTCCAGGATCCTGTCCGCCGTCGGATTGAAGTTTGGCTGGAGCCAGAAGATGAGCTTCTGGTCGCGGGCGGCGAAGGTCTTGAGCGGGGTGAAGATGTTGGTCGTGGTGGCGAACGCCGCGGCGCCCGCCCCGGCCTTCAGGCCAACCTGCAGGAGGGTCCGTCGGGTGAGCTTCGGGGATTCCATCACAGTGTCCTCCGCGTCAGGAGTTCAGGATCGGGGCGGCGTCAGCCCTTGACGGCGCCCAGGGTGAGCCCGGTGAGCAACCAGCGCTGGAAGATGAAGTACACGGCGAGCGGGGGGATCACGCTCAGCACGGTCGACGCCATCATCGGTCCCCAGAAGAAGACGTCCTCGATGATGAAGCTCGGGATGCCGGTGGGAATGGTCTTGGCGTTCACGTCGGAGACGAAGACCGAGGCGTAGAGGTACTCGTTCCACGACAGCGTGAACGAGAAGAAGGCCGTCACCGCGAGGGCCGGCAAGGTGACCGGCATCACGATCCGGAAGAGCACGCCGAGACGGCTGCAGCCGTCCACGAGCCCGGCCTCCTCCAATTCCACCGGCACCGACAGGAAGTACCCCATGAGGAGCCAGGTGCAGAAGGGCACCGTGAACCCGAGGTACGTGAGGACGAGCCCGGTGCGCGTGTTCGACAACCCCGTGTTGACCAGGATCGTGAAGAGCGGAATGAACAGGAGCGACTGCGGCACGAGGTACGTGTAGACGAGGGCCCGCGCGAGGAGCCGGCGGCCCGGGAAACGCAGGCGGACGAGGGCATAGGCGCCGAAGGCGCTCGTGAAGACGGTCACGGCGGTCGTGGCCAGCGCGATGACCGTGCTGTTCTGGAAGTAGACAGCGAAGGGCGTCTTGGTGAACAGGACCCGGTAGTTTGCCAGGGTCGGCTCGCGCGGCCACAGGGTCGCCGAGGTGCCGTAGACCTCTCGGTTGGTCTTGAGCGAGGTCGTGACCATCCAGTAGAGCGGGCCGAGCGTCCACACCGCCAGGATCGCGAGCACGACATAGGCGGCGAGCGCCCTCACGCGCCGGAGCCCGCGCATGCTCGCCGTCGCCGCCATGCCGTCAGCTCGCGCGCGCGGCCAGAAGCCGCCGGCTGAGCCCGAGGATGACGAGGATGAGGAGCGGGAAGAAGATCATGTTGACGGCCGACGCGATCCCGAGCCGGCCGGTGCCCATGGCCAGGTTGAAGGAGAAGTTGGGCAGGATGTTGGTGCGCTCGGCCGGCGCGCCGTTCGTGAGGACGTTGACGATCACGAGGCTCGTCGAGGTGAAGACGGTCGACAGCATGACGGTGATGAGGAAGATCGCCTGCATCCCAGGCACGGTCACGTGGAGGAACTCCTGGAGCGTGGACGCGCCGTCCAGCCGCGCGGCCTCGTAGAGCTCCTTGGGGATGGCCTGGAGCCCCGCCAGGAAGCTCATCGTGTAGAACGGGGTCCCCGTCCACACCGCGACGGCGATCACGCACCACATCGCGAGCCGGGGCTCGGCCAGCCAGGCGACGACGTTCTGCGTGAGCCCGAGGGCGAGGAGCACGTTGTTCAGCATGCCGCTGAACTCGTCGTAGACCCAGCGCCAGTTGAGCGCGGCGATCACCGTTGGCACCGCCCAGGGAACGAACAGGACGGTGCGGTAAAGGCCGTTGAGCCGGCGCTCGGGGGCGAGCACGAGCGCCGCCAGGAGCCCGAGCGCGAACTTGATGGCGACGGCGATTCCCGTGTAGAAGATCGTGTTCCCGACGATCTGGAAGAAGACCTGGTTGCCGAGCAGCTCGGCGTAGTTCTGGAGCCCGATGAAGCGCCCGGGCGTCCCCGCCTGCTTGGCCTGGAAGCTGATCCAGACGGCGGAGCAGAACGGGTACACGACCACGGCCAGGAGGACGAGGAGCGTCGGCAGCAGGAAGAGGGCGGCGAGCACCGTCTGGTCGTTCTTCAGGTGGTCCCAACGCGACGGCGTCATGCGAGAGCCCCCGCCCGCTCCGGCGAGGGGCGGATCAGGGCGCCGGCGCGCACGGTCAGAACGGGCTCCCAGACGCCGCCCGGCCGCTCCGCCCCGCTCGTGTCGCGGAGAGGGGGCGCGGCGGGATTCCAGGCGAGCACTGCCAGGTCCGCGCACGCCCCGGGCGCGAGCGTGCCCGCCTCGTCGCCGAGGCCGAGAATCGCCGCCGGCCGCGCTGTCACCCGCAGGAAGGCGTCTCGCTCCGTCATGCCCGCCGCGAGGAGCTTCGAGAGCGTCCGGGGCAGGTCGTGGCGCGGCGAGAGCGCGAGGTGCCGCTGGTACCGGTCCGTCGAGATCGCGTCCGGGAGAAAGCCCTCCGCGATGGCCGGCTCCGCCACCCTGAAGCTGAACGAGCCCATCCCGTGACCCACGTCGAAGTGGATGCCCCGCTCGCGGGCCGCCCAGACCTCGTCCCGAACCCGACCGTCGGCGAGGAGGCCCTCTGGGCAGTCGCTGAAGCAGTAGGTGACCACGTCACCCGGCCGGAGGAGGGCGAGCTGCTCCTTGAGCGCCCAGTCGTCGTCCCGCCGGGGCCCGAAGAGGAGCGGGAGTCCCGTGTCATTCGCGGCCGCGAGGCCCTCGGCCATGACGGCCCGCGGGTCGGTGGGGCCGCATGTATTGCGGCTCAGGTTGACGGCGATCCCCCAGATCGCGCGCCCACCGTTCCGCGCGGCCGCCCGCAC
The DNA here is from genome assembly GCA_963805625.1 of uncultured Candidatus Rokubacteria bacterium. GTDB lineage: Bacteria > Methylomirabilota > Methylomirabilia > Rokubacteriales > DASRDR01 > DASRDR01. The sequence goes on along the minus strand of CAWDVE010000012.1, from coordinate 113,392 downwards.
CGCGCCCGCGCAGGCCGCCCCGTCGACGTCCTCTCGGACCTCGCAGCTCCCCCCGGGCGTCGCCTCGCCCCGCCGGGACAGGTTGATGGCGAGCCGGACCCGCGTCAGCGAGCGTGCGATCACGACGTCGAGGTAGCGTGCCAGGTTCAGGGCGCCGGCTTCGCCCTGGGCGAGCACGGTCGTCGTGCCGAAGGGGAGGAGGTGGACGTCGGGATCGACGCCGTACCGCGACTCGCCGCGGGCGGGATGGGCGTGGAGGTCCACCAGCCCGGGGAGGAGGACGGCGTCCGGCAGCCGCAGCTCCTCGCGGGCCAGCCCGCCGACCCCCGGCCCGGCCGCCGCAATCCGGCCGCCGACGATGGCGACGGCCCCGGGGCCGTCGAGCCCCGTCGCCGGACAGACCACTCGCCCCGCATGGATCACGAGGTCGAAGGGAACGGGGGCCTCAATCGAGGCCGGCTTCGGCACCATCGGGGCGGCTCCCGGATCACGTGGGAGCGACTCTCGGAGCTCCCCTGTGGTTGGATGAGGTAACGCGGAGACCGTAGCATCCTGGCCAGAGGTCCGCAAGGAGGGAAGGGCCATGTACGTGGCGAGGGGCCGGGTGGGGCATCGAAAGCGCGAGGCATGAATAGCTGGGGCCGGCTCGATCAGCTTCCCGCCGAGCACGGCTGGGAGTTCCCGCCGGCGGAGTACCGCCGCCGCGTCGAGAGCGTCCGGCGCCGGATGGTCGACGCCGGCGTCGACTGCCTGTTCCTCACCGCGGAGAAGAACATCCGGTACCTCACGGGTTTCCACAGCCAGACGTGGGTGAGCCCGACCCGCCCGCGCTACGTGCTGCTCCCAGTCGAGGGCGCGCCGGTGGCTGTCGTGCCGACGAGCAACGTGGCCGGTATCCGCGCGACGACGTGGCTCGAGGACGTGCGCGCCTGGCCGGCGCCTCGCCCGGCGGACGACGGCGTGAGCCTGGTCATCGACGCGCTTCGGAGTCTCGCGGGCCCAGGCGGCCGCGTCGCCGCGGAGATCGGTCCCGAGATGCGGGTTCAGATGCCGATCGCCGACTTCCTGCGGATCCGCGAGACGCTGGCCGGCCCGCTCCTCGACGCCGGCCCGGTGATCCGGCCGGTGCGCATGGTCAAGAGCGCACCCGAGATCGCCCACATGCGACGGATCGCCGAGATCGCCAGCGAGGCGTTCGCCCGGCTGGCGCCGCAGCTCCGGCCCGGGCTGACCGAGCGCGACGTCGCGCGCGTCCTCCACGGCCTCCTCGTCGAGCTCGGGGCCGACACGGTGCCGTACCTCGTCCCGGTGTCGGGCACCCACGGCTACCAGCAGATCAACATGGGCCCGACCGACCGGCGGCTCGAGGCCGGAGACCTCTTGATCATCGACGTCGGTGCGACCTGGCGGGGCTACTTCTGTGACTTCGACCGGAACTTCGCGCTGGGCCGCGCGACCGACGAGACGCGGGCGGCCTACGCGCGCGTTTTCGAGGCGACCGAGGCCGGCCTCGCGGCCGTGCGGCCCGGGCGGACGGCGGCCGAGGTGTGGCGCGCGATGGCGACCGTGGCCGATCCGGCCGGCCGCGCGGACACCCCGGTCGGCCGGATGGGGCACGGCCTCGGCCTCGACCTCACCGAGGCGCCCTCCCTCACGCCCGACGACCGAACGTTCCTCGAGGCGGGGATGGTCATCACCCTCGAGCCGAGTCTCACCCTGCCCGGCCTGGCCGGGATGGCGCGTCGGCTGATGGTGCACGAGGAAAACGTCGTCGTGACGCCGACGGGGTGCGAGCTCCTCACACGCCGGGCGCCGGCCGAGTTGCCCATCGTCTGACATTCCGCGCGAGGTCCAGGATCCCCGGCCGAGACCGGCGGGAAGGCGGGGAGCCGGCTCGGCTCGCCCGCCCCAGCCTTCCCTTGACAGGCCCCGGGGTGGCTCCTAGTATCGGGCGGCCATCAGCTTCGCCCCCGGTCTACTGATTCCCTGCGCTGGGAGGACGAGCATGATTCCTGCGGCCTTCGAGTATCACCGCCCGTCCACCCTCCAGGACGCCATCGCGCTGCTCGGCCGGCTCGGTGGCGACGCGAAGGTCCTCGCGGGCGGTCAGAGCCTCATCCCCCTGATGAAGCTCCGCCTCGCGTCCCCGCGCCACGTGGTCGACCTCAACCGGATCACCGGGCTCGGGTCGATCGCCGAGCGGGACGGCGCGCTCGTCATCGGGGCTCTCGTTCGCGAGTCGGAGCTCGAGGCATCCGACCTGGTCCGGCGGCGATTCCCCGTCCTTGAGGATGCCTGCCGGGTGATCGCCGACCCGCTCGTCCGCAACCTGGCCACGGTCGGGGGGAACCTCGCTCACGGAGACCCCGCCAACGACCACCCCGCCGCGATGCTGGCGCTCGGGGCGGAGGTGGTGGCGGTCGGGCCGAAAGGGTCGCGGCGCCTCCCGGTCGCCGGGTTCTTCACGGGACCCCTCGAGACCGCCCTCGCGCCGGGCGAGATCCTCACGGAGATCCGTGTCCCGCTCCCGCCCCCGCGGTCCGGCGGGGCCTATCTCAAGATGGAGCGGAAGGTCGGGGACTTCGCGACGGCGGCGGTCGCCGTCCAGCTCACGCTCGGCGACGGCGGGACGTGTGCGCACGTGGGGATCGGGCTCACCAACGTGGGGCCGACGCCGATCAAGGCGCGGCGGGCGGAGGCGCTTCTACAGGGGCGCCGTCCCGACGACGCGGCCATCCGGGAGGCCGCCCGGGCGGCGGCCGACGAGAGCGATCCGTCAGAGGATCTGCGCGGATCGGTGGCGTACAAGCGCGACCTGGTACGGGTGCTCACGGTCCGGGCGATTCGCCGCGCGCTGGAGCGCGCCGGCACGGCTCACTGAACAGCGGCGCGCCGGCCGCGGCCGGCGGTGTTGCGATCGGTCGTCGTGACTGGCCATCAGGCTGGAAGGAGGCCCGGATACGCGTGGGCGTCACGATCAACGGCGAGCGGCGCGCGACGCCGGCGTCGAGCCCCGGCTGCTCCTGGCCCACCTGATCCGGGAGATGTTCCGCCTCACCGGGACGCACAGCGGGTGCGACACGACGCACTGCGGGGCCTGCACGATCCTCCTCGACGGCCGGCCGGTGAAGTCGTGCACGGTCTTCGCCGTCCAGGCCGACGCCGGACCGTCATGACGGTCGAGGGGCTCGAGCAGGATGGCAAGCTCGACCCGGTCCAGGAGGGGTTCGTCCAGGAGCACGGCCTCCAGTGGACGTTCCTCATGGTCGAGCTCTGGCACCGCATGTTCCTCGACCAGCCCTGCCCGACGATGCCACCGGCCCATGTATAAGGACTGCCGATCCACCACCGCAATCCGGTGCGGTGGGAAGAGAATTTCGCATCCAGCTTCCGCCTGACGGAGTCCCGAGTCTACCAGCGAACGGTTCGACGCTGTGCTCTCATGGAGAGTGATCGAGCATGACGAAGCCGGCCCGCAGGCGGCGTTCGTCGAGTTCCGGCGGGTGCTGAAGCCGGGAGGCCGGCTGCTCGTGACGGTGCCGATCGACACCCCAGGGGCGGCTCTCGTCCCGGGCGGTGCGTCCGACCGGGACGGCGCCGCAGTCGATGCGGGTGGCTCGACCGAGATGCGGACGGACTCGGGGCCCGCCCGTTCCGCCGCGCAGCCTCGAACCACCTGCCCACCGGGAGGCAGGGGGTGAGAGAGTGGCTGTCCCGTGCGCGACCACATCGGGTCGCCGTCCTGGTGGCATTGATCCTGTGCTGGTTCTGGAGCACCCGTTTGACCGGATCGCCCGTGTGCTGCGACGCCTACGATACGTTGCGCATGGCGGTCAGTCTCGTGCACGGCGGCGTGATGTCGCTCGACGTGGCGCCCCCCTATGCGCCGTCGATGTATCGGGAGCCTCTGCCCGTTCTGACTGATGCAGTGATGGTCGCAGTCGTCGACGCCGTGACGGGGAGAGCCGAGCTCGCAGCGTATCTCGGGGGCGAACGGGCGCGATGGATCAAGTCTCAGAATGTTCTCTGGCTGCTCCTGCTGTGCGTCGTCACGTACATTACGATCACGGCATTCACCGGCTCGACGGTCTTGGCGATCGGCGGCGCCATCCTCACGCAGGCGGTCTTCTTTCAGGGACCCACGAGGGCGTGGGGCGTCGACTCCCTGTATACTGAGATTCCCGCCGCGGCGATGTTGATGCTCGGGTCGTTGCTCATCGCCCGCGGAGTGTCCCGACCCAGGTGGGACCGTATGGGCCTGGTGGGCATCAGCTTCGGTGTTGTGGCCCTGATCAAGGCAGCGGCGCTGTACGTGTTTGGGGGGTTGGTCGTCGCGGTGGCCGTGCTCTGGGCAGCGCGCCTCCGGCGCGTGGCGCTCCGCCGAGACGTTGCGGGAGTCGCCATGCTCGTTCTCGGCTGCGGGGTTGTAGTGGCACCCTGGCTGCTCCGCAACTACCAGACGTTCGGGAGACTCGGCATCAGCGATCGCGGCGGAATGGCCCTGTGGATGCGAGCTGTGATGAGCGAGGGGATCTGGCCGTCTCAGGTTCGCGGGTCGTTCTACGCGTGGGCGCCCAGCGTATTGAGGCCGGCGATCGGAGCCGTGACAGGCTTTGGCCCAGCGGATCTCCGGCGGGGCGGGCGGCTGGAGCAGCTCAGTACGTTCGCCGATTCAGGCTTCCTGGCGCAAGACCGAGCGGCCATGTTCCAGGGCCGTCCCCAGGACGCGGTGTCGTACTTCTACCGGAGTATCGCGGAACTGACGATGGTGGACCGGCAACTCGCTGCCGCGGGCGTGGCGCACTCCCGTCTGGCTGCCGATGAGATGTTGATGCGACGTGCGCTGGCGCACATGCGAGCACATCCGCTCGAAAGCCTAGCGATGACGGTCCCGTTCCTCTGGCGAGGCGCCATACTCACGTTTCCGGTGCTCGTGGCGGGCCTCGGATGGGCGCTCTGGGGCCGGCATGACGAGTTCCTGATGTTCTGCCTGCCCGCGTTCGGGCTCGTCATGTTCCATGCGCTCCTGTCGCCCTTTGAGCCTCGACACGGACTGACGGTATTCCCCGTCGCGATCGTGGCGGCGAGCGTCCTCGCGAGATCGTTGCGGACTCGGCGGCCGCGAGCGACGGAGGCCATCGGCGCGGGTCGTTCGGATCAGCCCGACATCGGTCGCGGGTCGCGGTTGCCGGACGCCTAAGTGTCGGTGTCAAGGGTACCGCGTCGGGAGCGCGAGCCTCATGACGGATCGTTTCGACGAGCCGACCGACCATTCCGTCCACGCCGTCGCCGTAGATCAGGCCGGGCGGCACCACTAACTAGCGCGCCGTGGGCAAGCGTGACTCTCTCGACCTCGAGCTTGGCCCTGCCGTAAAGCGACCGGCATCCGTCCGAACGCGGGCCATGCGCACCGCCTCTCGCCCCTTCTCGATGCTGGCCCGGCCGCCCTTACCGAACGTGCGGAGCACCTCGTCGTTACGCGACTCGAAGCCGAACGAGACGCGGTAGCATCCGGCGCGGCGCATCGTCCGGAACAGCTCGTCGTCCGCCGACTCGACCCGGATGCCGTTGGTGCGCGTCCAGGGATGTCGCCGTGCGGACCGATGGTCGACCTAAGCGCGAACACTGACTCGGCCGGCGTCGGGGAGGTCGGACGGTCACGCGCCGCGAGGAGGCCGCCCGCTCTCGCCCGCCGAGCCTGCATCGACACGTCGCCAGGCGCGTAGCGCCCGGGTAGCTACCGCCGCCCTCGAGGGCGGGCACGCGGCGGTACCCGGCCGCTCCTGGCCCTGATGCCCTCCCGGTCTTGATCCGACGGCGCCGAGCGTGCGATGGTTCTCGCGGGCTCCGCGGGGCCATTCGGCTATCATGATTGTGAACTGCAGGCCAACAGGGCGTCACCGTTCATGTGCGGGATCGTCGGGTTCGCGTCGCTAGTCCAGGAGCCGGCGCTCGGGGAGCCGTTTCTCCGCGAGGCGTGCGCGGTCCTCCGGCAGCGAGGCCCGGATGGGGAGGGGATCTGGTGCAGCGGCGCCGTGGGCCTCGGCCACCGCCGGCTGTCGATCATCGATCTTGGCGGCGGCGCGCAGCCGATGAGCTACATGGACGGACGGTACTGGATCACCCACAACGGAGAGATCTACAACTACCGCGAGCTTCGCCACGACCTCGCCGCTCGGGGCCACCGGTTCCGGACGACGTCCGACACCGAAGTCGTCCTCGCGGCCGTCGCCGAGTGGGGCGCGCAGGCGCCGAAGGCCTTCCGAGGCATCTTCGCGTTCGCCGTCTGGGACACGAAGGAGCGCCGCCTCTTCCTCGCCCGCGACCACGTCGGCGTCAAGCCGCTCCTCTACTACCACCGGCCGGACGGCTGCCTGATCTTCGCCTCCGAGCTGAAGGCGATCCTGCGCGCCGCCTGCGTCCCGCGCGAGGTCCAGCCCGAGGGGCTCGCGGACTACCTGGCCCTCGGGTACGTCCTCGGCTCTCGCACCATCCTTCGCGGCGTGTCGCGGCTTCCCCCGGGGTCGTCGCTTCTCTGGGAGGACGGCCGAATCCGGACCGAGCGCTTCTGGGACCCGGCGCCGGTCCCCGCGGACGGTTCGCGGCGCGCGCGGCCGGAGGGCGAGCAGGTCGAGGAGTACTCGGCCCTTCTCGCCCAGGCCGTCTCGCGGCAGATGGTCAGTGACGTCCCGGTGGGCGCGTTTCTCAGCGGGGGGATCGACTCCTCGACGATCGTGTACCACATGCGGGCCCACAGCAAGCACCGCATCGGGACCTTCAGCATGGGCTTCGTCGAGCCGTCGTACAGCGAGCTGGACCACGCACGCCGGGTCGCCGCCGCCCTCGGCACCGAGCACCGCACGGAGATCGTCGCGGCCGACGTGGCGGCGACCCTTCCGGCCCTCGCTCGCCAGCTCGACGAGCCCCTGGGGGACACGTCGACCATCCCCACCTATTTCCTCTCGCGTCTGGCGCGGCAACACGTCAAGGTCGTGCTCACCGGGGATGGAGCGGACGAGACCCTGGCCGGCTACGACACGTACGTCGCCGACCGCCTCCAGCGCCTCTACCGGCGCGTGCCCGCGGCGCTCCACCATCGGCTCCTCCTTCCCATGTCGCGCTGGATCCGGATCTCGCGCCGGAAACTGGGGCTTGGCTACAAGATCCGGCAGTTCGTGGCGCATGCCGGCCGGGCCCCCGAAGAGGCGCACTACGGCTGGCGCCTCCTCTTCGAGCCGACGGATCGCGCGGCCCTGCTCGGCCACTCGGCTGACGGCTACGACCCGTTCGCGACGTACCGTGAGTACTACGATCGCGCGGCAGCGGCGAACCCCCTGGACCGTGCGCTCTACGTCGACTTGAACACCTGGCTGGCGAGCGACATCCTGACGAAGGTGGACCGCGCCAGCATGGCCGTCGGGCTCGAGGCGCGGGTGCCGTTCCTCGACGTGGACCTCGTCGAGTTCACCATGCGCCTGCCGGCTCCCTTGAAGATGCGCGGGCTCCGGAGGAAGGTCGTGCTGAAGCGGGCGATGGCCGGGAAGCTTCCCTCCTTCGTGCTGAAGCGCCGGAAGAGCGGGTTCAACGCGCCGGTCTCCGACTGGCTCCGGGGCGGGCTGCGGGACATGACGGATGACCTGTTGGCCGGCTCGTCCGCCCTGGTCGACCTGCGACACCCCGTCGTGACCGCTCTCTGGGGCGCCCACCGGTCCGGCGTGGCGGATCACGGCTTCCGGCTGTGGAGCCTGCTCAGTCTCCTGCTCTGGGAGCACGAGGTCCTGCGGGCTCCGGCAACCCGCCCGGTCGTCGCCTCGCCCGGCGCCCACGCGGCTTCTAGCGTGGCGGATGCGGCCTTTCACGCGCCGGCCCTCCCGAACCACTGCTGATGCCGCCTCCGGGCGACAGAGGGGCGATGCCACCGCTTCGCGCGGCTCGGACCCGCTCCCCGCGGTTCGGGTGGCCCGACGTGCGGCCTGCACACCGTCGGCGACATGGGAGTCTCGCGCCCGAAGCGTCGCCACAGAGAGCCGCCCTCGTCGCCCGGCCGCTCCACCGCGTCGACGCCCGGGGGGCGCTGACCTGTCGCGTCGAGGCTCGGTTCGTGAGTGGCTCGGTCGACCACCAGACCGGCCTGGATCGGCCCCGTGTCCTCGCCCTGCACCGCCGGCAGCTCCGGGGCTGGCCGCCGAGCGGCCAGTCCCGCATCGCCATCGCCGATGCCCTCCGCGCCTGACATCAAGGTGTCGATCCTGATTCCGGCGTACAACGAGGGGGCGTCCGTCCAGGGCATCGTGGAGCGCATCCAGGGGGCGGCCCGGCGAGCCGGACTGAACTACGAGATCGTGGTCATCGACGATGGCTCGACCGACGACACGGGGACCAAGGCCCGCGGCTGCGCGGTCACCGTGCTCGAGCATCCTCAGAACGCGGGGTATGGCCGCGCCCTCAAGACCGGCCTCCGCCACGCGTCCGGGGACTGGATCGCCATCGTGGACGCCGATGGATCGTATCCGGTGGAGGCCTTGCCCGAGCTGTTGGCCTACGTGCCCCGCTTCGACATGGTCGTGGGTGCTCGGACCGGGGTGCACTACTGGAGCTCCCCGGCCAAGTGGCTGGCCCGCGTCGCCTTGCGGGCGATGGTGCGCTTCGTGTGCGGAGTCTGGGTGCCGGACGTGAACTCCGGCATGCGGGTCTTCCGGAAGTCCATCGCCCTGGAGCACATCGCTTCCATCGGCAACGGCTTCTCCTTCACCACCACCTTGACGCTCGCGATTCTCCTCGAGGGCCACTTCGTGGCCCACGTCCCGATCGACTACCGCGCCCGGGTGGGCAAGAGCAAGGTCATCCTCTACCAGGAGCTCCTGCGCGTCCTCCAGATCCTGACTGTGGCCATCGTGACCTACAACCCGATCAAGCTCTTCCTGGTCTTGATGGGCGCCGCCCTTCTGGGCACCGTCCCGGCGCTGGGCCTGGATGCCTGGATCGCCCGGGGAGCCCACGCGGGGCTGATCGTGGCGCTCGGTTCCTGCACGGCGCTCCTGCTCTTCGCGCTCGGCCTAGTCACGGACATCCTCCGCAGGCTGCCTCGGCGCCCGTAGTGGACCCGGATGGCTCGAGCGGCCCCGCGCCATCCCGGCCGGCCGGATACCACGACGGTTCGGGGCTCCGGCAAGCCATGCCCGCGTTGCCGGCGCACGCGGACTGGGGGTCCGTGGTGCTTCCGCGCGGCGCGATCGATCGACCGGTTGCGCCGGGGCGCCGGGGAGAGGAGCCCGGCCGGCCGCGCCGCGGGGCGCATCCTGCGCACGCGCCGCCCACCACGGCGGGCCCGGCCGGGACGTGTCCAGGAGCTTCCCCGATGAGCGGGGGCGCGTGATGCGTGCCGGCGAAACATCCTTTCGAGTGGACGTCTCGGCGCCCAGCCGTCACCGGTCGCTGCCCGGATTGTCCGTGGCCGCTGGCGGCGTTGCCCTCATGGCCGCCTTCATGGCGACGCTGAGCCGGCCGGACCTGCTCACCTTCGACAGTGGAAGCTACCTCGACTGGAGCCCGTCCCGCACCTTTGCGTACCCCGCCCTCCTCTGGCTGATCGGTCGGATCGATCCGAGCCATTCGCTCGTGCCGTACGTCCAGATGGCGCTGCTCGTCGCGTCGGCCGCGCTCATGGTCGCGGCGTGTCATGCGCTGCGGCCAGCGGGCGTCGTCTGGGCGCTGGCGGGCATGGCGATCCTGGCCAATCCGTTCATCTGGCGCTATGCGATGCAGATCCTCGCCGAGAGCCTGTACATCTCCTTGTGCATGCTCTTCGTCGCCGCTGCCGCGTTGGCGCTGCGTGCCCGCCCCCACGGTCTGGCGTGGCTCGGGCCGGCGGGCGTCGTCCTCGGGTTGGTGGTCCTGACCCGGCCGGACGGGTACTCCCTGCTCGCCGCCAGCGCGATCGGCGTGGTCCTGTGGCGCCCGAACTGGGCGAGGGCGGGCGCCGCGCTCGTGGGCCCTGCCTTGGCATGCCTTCTCCTCGCCAGCCTCGTCAACTGGGTCGCGCGGGGCACGTTCGCGACGCAGATCTCTGGCGGGTACAACCTCGTCGGGAACGTCGCCTTCCTGATCCGGCCCGACCTCCCGGGCGCCGACAGGAACGGGGCGGCGCGGATCGCCACGCGACTGCAGGCCGTGTCCGCCCGCCTCCCCAGCCGGACGATAGCGGGGGCGAGGGATCACTATTGGATGACGTACTTCGGCTACAACCCCGCGCTACACGGAACGATCCTGCCGATTCTCGTGGAGGAAGCCGGAGGGGACGCGAGTGCGCGCGGCGAGGCCTTGAGCGATCCCGCCATTGCGAGGCGCGTCAACGCACTGGCCTGGGACATCTCGCGCTCGGTGCTCCTGCGCGATCCCACTGCGTTCGGATGGCACGTGGCCGTGCACTTTGCCGCTCTGTGGACGTTTCCGTCGATTGGAACCGCGGAGGAGGATCGGAGGGTTCGCGGGTTGGTGTGTGCACCGGCCCTCCGGGAGTTCCTCGGCCGAGGATTCTGCCTGAGCGACTCCGGGCACGCGCTACGAACGATCTGGCCCAGGGGTGCCGTGGTGGCGAAGGACCTGGTGCTCGTATCACTCATGGGTCTGTCCTTCGCGTTGATCCCCGCGGTCTTCTTGGGGCAGCGCAGCTCGCCGGTGCTCGCCTTGGCGGGACTGGCCGCCCTTTCCATCAATGCGCACCATCTGGTGGTGGCCCTGGTCGAGGTCGGTCTGGAGCGGTATGCTTTCGCTACGTGGCCATTCCTCGCTGTCATGGTGGCAGCGGCCGCCCTCGCCATCAACGATCATTTTCGTCGCGGCGTCGGGGCCCGCGCCCCGTCCCGGGTCCCGGGATAGGTGCGGCGCGAGAGACCGGGTCGCGGGAAGGGGCGAGCGACCGGCGCGCGCGGGGCGGAGGATCGGAGTGATCCGCGCAAGGAAGCCCGTATGCTCGAGATGAGCGGGTGGCTCCTGCACCCGGTCAGCGCGGCGGTCGGTGCCGTCCTCGTCCGAGCCGTACCGGCGCTCTGGTGGGGGACGCTCGGGGCGCCCAAGACCTTTGAAACGGAAGAGCTGATCCGCAACTGGTTCGAGGGACGCGGGTACACGCACCACTTTCTGGGAACGGACTATCGCTCGTTCCATAGCGCCCTTCCCTATGACCTTCTGTATGCTGGCGTGTATGGCCTCAGCGGGGGTCATCCGGGGGCGAATCTCGTCGTCCAGTGGGTGTTCGCCGCGCTGCTCTGCGTGGTGGTGTGGCACATCGGGATGCGGCTGGGGCCTCCACCGCTGGCCGGGCTCGCCGCGTGGCTGGCAGCGACCCATCCCGGGCTGCTCGCGTACGATGCCACGCGGCTCGTCCAGTTCAGCTTCGACGCGACGCTGATGGCGGCGGTGCTGCTGGCGTTCGTGCGCTGGGCGGAGCAGCCGTCCTTCGGACGCGCCGGGTGCGCGGGCCTCCTAAGCGGCCTCGTGATGTACGAGCGGGGCACGGCGGGCCTCTTCTTCCCGGTCGCCCTGCTGTGGGTGAGGGGTCTGGCTCATCTGTCCTGGAGCCGCTGGATCCGGCAGGTCGGCCTCTACGGGGTGGTCGCCGTCCTCCTCCTGTCACCGTGGATGGTACGCAACGCGCTCGTGCACGGCCGTTTCGTGCCCCTGATGACGACCACCTGGATGGCGCTCTGGGAGGGGAACAACGAGGCCGCCACCGGCACGGAGTTCACGGCCGATGGGCGGCCCATCAAGTGGGTGCACTCCCCCGAGCTGCAAGCGCGGCTCGCCGGCAAGGGCGAGCTCGAGCAGATGGAGGCGTTTCACGACGCGGCGCTGACCTTCATCCGCACGCAGCCCCGGCGGGCGGCCGAGCTGTACGTGCGGAAGCTCGGCTTCTTCTGGTGGCGTTCGCCGCACACCGGGCTGTGGTACCCCGGCACGTGGGTCGCGGCGTATCAGGCGTGGTATCTCGCGCTCGTCGGTTGCGCGGTGATCGGCGTCGTGGCGCTGGCGCGTGGCGGCCCCGGCCCCTGGGCGGTGGCGCGGCTTGTCCTCTGGCTCGGACTGACCTTCAGTATCGGCCAGGCGCTGTTCTACATCGGGGGGCGCCACCGCTGGACGATCGAGCCCCTGCTGGGCCTCCTGAGCGCGGCCGGCGCCTGGTGGGCGCGGGGGCAGGTGCGGAGACTGGCATGACCGCCGCGGCCGAGGGGACGGGGGATCCCGCATGACCGACCGGTCGCCGTGCGAGCTGAGCGTCATCGCCCCTTGCCATGACGAGGCGGCGAACCTCCCCGAGCTGGTCGAGCGAGTGCGTCTCCTCTTCGCGCGGAGGCGCTTGGCCGGCGAGCTGATTCTCGTCGACGACGGCAGCCGCGATGATAGCGCCGAGGTCATGGCGCGGCTGGCGGCCGCGCACCCCTTCGTGCTGATCTGCCACCACCCCACCACTCGCGGCATCGTCGCGGCCTGGAAGACCGGACTGGCGCGGGCGCGCGGGCACTACGTGTGTCTCATCGATGCGGATCTGCAGTACCAGCCGGAGGACATCGACCGACTGTATCGCGAGCTGCGCTTCAGCCATGCCGACGTGGCCCAGGGCTGGCGCAGCTCCGTCGGCCGTCTCCGCGATTCACGCTGGACGCTCAGTCGTGGGCTCAACGTCCTGCTGAACGCATGTTTCGGCATGCGGGCGCGGGACAACAAGTCGGGATTCGTGCTGTGCCGGCGCGTCGTCCTGGAAGAGATCCTGTCCCACCGGTTCCACTATCGGTATTTCCAGACCTTCATCACGGTCTCCGCGCATGCCAAGGGCTACACCATCCGCGAGATCGAGACCCTCTTCGAGAGCCGCCGGCAGGGCCGCTCGTTCATCCCGGCGATTCCCGTCGGGGTCATCTGGTGGGTTCTCGTCGATCTGATCAAGGCGATCGTCGAGTTTCGCCTGTTGCCGCAACGGGACCTGAGCCTCCGGCGCCCCCTGGGATCGGCCGCGCGGCGGGCGAGCTCGATCTCGGGGGCCCGACGCGGGCACTTCGAAGCCTATCTTCGGCTGATGCCCTTGCATCACTGGATGATCACGGCGGACGCGGGTCGGTACCACGCCGAGCTCTTCCAGACGCAATGGCTGTCGATGGAGGCGATCCGGCAGCTGCAGCTGGAGAAGCTGCGGCGCCTGCTCGACCACGCCTATCACCACGTCGGCTACTACCGGGAGCAATGGCAGGCCCTCGGCTTCCACCCGTCGATGATCCGCTCCCTGGCGGATCTGCAGCAGTTGCCCGTTCTGACCCGCGAGGAGTTGCGAACGGCGCTCTACTTCGGCCTCTTGTCCGACAATCATCGCAAGCGCGACATCCTGCGCATCTCGACCAGTGGGTCGACCGGCGAGCCGCTGACCCTCTACGTCGACCGACGGCAACTGGAGCTTCGGTGGGCGGCCACGCTGCGCAGCATGGAATGGACCGGTTATCGCTTCGGCGATCGGCATGCCCGGCTGTGGCATCACACGATCGGCATGACGGCGTCGCAGATCGTCCGGGAGCAGCTCGACGGCTGGCTGTGTCGGCGCCTGTTCGTTCCCGCGTTCGACATGGACGATCGGATCCTGGCGAGGACGATCGCCCGGCTGCGCCACTTCAGGCCCGTGCTGATCGACGGGTATGCCGAGTCGCTGCACCTCCTGGCGACCTACCTGCGCCAGCACGGCGACGCGCGCGGTTTCGGCTTGCGGGGGATCATCACCTCGGCGCAGACTCTGCCGGAGGCCAGTCGACGGGTCATCGAGGAGGCCTTCGGCTGTCCGGTGTTCGACAAGTACGGCAGCCGGGAGTTCAGCGGCATCGCCTACGAGTGTGACGCGCACGCCGGGCACCACGTGGTCGCGGAGAACCACATCGTCGAGATCCTGGTGGACGGCCGTCCGGCTCAAGCGGGCGAGATCGGCGAAGTGGTCGTGACGGACCTGAACAACTTCTGCGTGCCGCTGATTCGCTACCGGCTCGGCGACCTCGCGGAGGCAATCGAGGACGACCATGCCTGCGCCTGCGGCCGCGGGCTGCCGCGCATCGGCCGGATCGAGGGGCGCATCCAGGCCATGATCCTGGGCAGCCATGGCCGCTACATTCCCAGCTCGCTCTTCCTCCACGTCATGAAGGACTACGACTTCGCGGTTCGGCAGTTCCAGGTGATCCAGGAGCGCCATGGCGCGCTGGGGCTGCGCATCGTCAAGGGCCTGCGCTACAGCGACGCGGTCCTGGACGAGATCCTGCGGGTGCTACGGCGCTATGTCGGCGCTCGCATGGAGATCGAGGTCGAGTTCGTCGACGCCATTCCCCTGACCCGGGCCGGGAAGCGGCTGAGCTGCATCAACCGGTTGCCGGTCGAGCTGGCGGGTCGCTCGCTCGTCGGTGCGGAGCCCTTGTGAGCCCGATGGTGGCGCTGGCCCGCGTGTCGCGTGGGTATCGAGACGAGGACCTGTTCGAGCGCGGGGAGATCTTCCGCGCGGTCGAGAGCGTCCTCGCCGGGGCGGGGCTGGACGCCGCTCACCGCGGCAGCGCGGCCTGGAATCCCTTCGGGGACCTCGTGCGGCCCGGGGGGCGAGTGGTGCTGAAGCCCAACTTCGTCACCTCTCGGAACCTCCACGAGAACCTGGCGGGCGAGCGCCTCTGGAGCGTGGCGACGCATCCCGCCGTCCTGCGGCCGCTCATCGAGTACGCCTGGAAGGCGGTCGGCGCGGACGGGCGGATCTCCATCGTGGATTGCTCGATCGCGGGCAGTCATTTCGAGCAGACCCTGCGCACGCTGCGTGTCCACGACATGCTCGAGGCGCTTCGGCGCGACGGTGTCGGGGTCGAGCTGATCGACCTGCGCGAGTTCAAGATGGACCCCGTGATGCTCCTCAACGACGTGCCCTTTGCCCGCCGCTCCTGGAATCTCGGGGTGGCGGTCCGCCGGCGCCTCCGAGGGGATCCGCGCGGCTACACGATCGTGGACGTGGGTCGGGCCAGCTACTTCGAGCGGGACGGCCTCGACCTGTCCCGGCTGCGTCACAATCTCAACAACGGCGAGCGGGAGCCGATCAGGCATCACGGTCCTGGCCGGCATCGCTACAGCCTGTCCAACACGGTGCTCGAGGCCGACCTGTTCGTGAACGTGCCGAAGCTCAAGACGCATCGCAAGACCGGCATCTCGGTGGCGCTCAAGAACGTCGTCGGCATCACCGACAAGAAGCAGTGGCTGCCGCATTACCGAGCGGGTGCGCCGCCCCGGGGGGACGAGTATCCCACGCCCCTCAGCTGGTCCCAGTGGCTCACCGCGACGCTCGGTCGGGTGCCGCTGCCGCGCGGACACGCCCTGATCGCGCGCTGGCCTGCGCTGGAGAACGGGCACGCCGACCCCGTGGTCAACGGCAACTGGGAGGGGAACGACACGACGTGGCGGATGGCGCTCGATCTGAACACGGCGTTACGCTTCGCGGATCGGCAGGGGCGGCTCCAGGCGACGCCTCAGCGCGCGTGGTTCTCCGTCGTCGACGGCGTCATCGCAGGCGAGGGGCAGGGGCCGCTGGGGGCGCGCCCGAAGCCATGCGGGGTGATTCTCGGAGGAACCGATCCGGTGGCGATCGACGCCGCCGCGGCGCGGCTGATGGGATTCGACCCGGCGCGGATCAGCATGATCGCGCGCGCCGATGAGCGCCTGGGCACGTGGCGGGGTGCGGTGGAGGCGGGGACGCCGGGAGCGGCCGCGTTTACCTTCGCGGCGCCCGACTACTGGGCCTCGCTCCGGTCGCGGTAACCGACCTCGGAACGAGGTCGACCGGAACGGGGCGTGATTCGGCGCGTGACCGGTGGTGCGTCAGCTTCAAGCAAGCTGATGCACTACCGCGTGACTCGGCGCGTGACTCGGCGCCTTGACCCGGCGATTCCACGCATCGTACACTCGACACCGGCCGATGGAGATGACGACCTTTTCCCAGGCCGAGTTGGATTCCCTCCCCGACTTCGAGCCGTCCCTCGCCTCCCTGGTGGCGCCGATCCGGCCGGACGACTTTCGGACGCACTACTGGAAGCGAAAGGCCTTCTTCTGTCCCGGGTCCGCCGGACGCCTGGCGCCGATCCTCCGCGAGCTCGGTTCGATCGACATCGCGAAGCTCCTCTGGCAGAGTCGCCAGTATACCGTCCTGTGGCCGCAGTCGGCTGGTGAGCGGTACTCGAGTCGGCTGTCCACGGCGGGGGCGCTGGTGGCCTACGAAAAGCGCGGCGCGACCCTGTACTTCCGCATGAAAGACAGCTTTTCGCTCGCCCGGTGGACGTCGGCACTCGCCGACGAGCTCGGCGAGCCGCCGATTGGCGTGACGGCGTTCTTCGCGGTGCGCGGCCAGAGCGGCACGCGGCCCCACATCGATTTCAACGAGAACTTCACGATCCAGATCGTCGGCACGAAGCAGTGGCTGGTCGCCCCCAATGACTTCATCGCCCATCCGGTGACGAACTGGACGATCGGAGATCCTCCGCCGCCGTATGCCCATGCCACGGACCTTCCCACCGAGATGCCCGCCGGTGCCCAGGAATACCGCCTGAGCCCGGGCTCCGTCCTCTACGTCCCCCGTGGATACTTTCACCACGTCACAGCGATCGAGTCGCCAGACAGTCTGTCGTTGAGCATGAGCTTGCCCCCGACGCCGTGGGCCCTGATCTTGTGCACGCTGCTGAGCAACAGCCTGCTCGAGCACGCGGAATTCCGGGAAGCGATCTCCGGCGCGTTCGGGAGCGGCTGGGGGCGCCGGACAGTCATCGAGCAGCTGCCGGAGATGCTCGTGAAGCTCAGTCGGCACGCCGACGCTCTCGGGAAGGCGCTCATCGCGGTGATGGACGACCCGGAGAAGCTCAAAGAATACCTCGCGAAGCGGGCGTATCTCCGGTATTGACCTCCGAGGGCGGTCGCGGCGGCCTGGAAAGGGCTGGCCGGTCCATCTCCTAATCATCTCCTACGCCGTTGGCATGAACACGCGAATGCGATGGCCGCTCTCGCTTGGCGCCGCAGGCGTGGCGGCGCTGATCCTGTGTGCGATTCTTCTCGCAGTGCAACCGGGCATCGGGAGGGATCGGCCTAATTCCCACCGACTGCACTTGAACGTGACATACTCCGGTTGGCAGAACACACTATTTTTTTTCGAGCCCGATGGGTGGCCCAGTCGTTGCATGTCGGCCGATTTCCATCTGAACGATCGACGGATTCCCTTTGTTGATGGCAGAGAAGAGCCCATTTGTGGCGGCCGAATCCTCTTCGATCTCAAGCCATATCTCCAACGAGGAGAAAACCGTGTAACCGTCGAATCAAGACCCGTCCAACCCAACGAGCTGCCAGCGTCGCCCATGGGTGGGCCCGTCTTGCTGGGCGGCCATTGGGGCTCGACGCTGGCCTGTCTGGGTCTTTTCGCTCTGGCGGTCTGGGCCATGGAGACGGTGTTGCGGAGGCTTGGCTTCCCTCGGACGACACGGATCGCCATGGTGGTGGCAGCCGCCTATTTCATGTATTGGCTGCGCTTTCATCCAAACCTGGCCTATACCAACGACTTGCCGGGCCACATCGCGTACATCAAACACATGGTGGACCGGTGGCGCGAACCGTTCCAGTACCGCGGGTGGGAGCATTTTCAGCCTCCGTTCTACTACTTTATCGCGGGGCGGGTGTACGCTGCCGCAAGCGCCTTCCCGCAACTGAACCCGCTGACCGCCATTCGCCTGTTGGCGTGGGTGCTGTATTCGATGTTTCTGATCTACGGACTTCGCACGTTGAAGGACGGTGTCGACACCCGTCGGCTCGCCTACCATGTCGGCGTGATACAGCTGCTATTCTGGCCGGTTTCCGTCTTGATGGCGACCCGAATCACGAATGACATCGCGCTCTATGCGGCCTGGGGGGCCTCCTTCTACTATCTGGAACGATGGTATCGTCGCCGACGACCGGAATGCCTGGCATGGTCGGTCTTTCTGTTCGGGGTGGCCCTTCTGGTCAAGTCGAACGCGGTGGTCCTGGGCGCGATAATCGCCGGCACCGTGGCATCCGGCATGCTGGCCGGCAGATTCACCGTGGGATACTTTGTCCAGCGTCCTCTCGTCATCAGCGCCTGCGTCTTGATGGCCTGCGCCCTGCTGAACATGTCGCGGCTGATCTACGAATACATGACCGGAGCGCCTCTCAGTGCCGGGGTGCACTTCGGCGAGTCGGGGCGCATCCCGTTCGGAGTTCGGCACTACGTGACATTCGATCTACATGAGTACTTGGAGTGGCCGTTTGTGCGCTGGAAGGGCGCAGCGCCGCCGGGCATGCCGTTTCTCAACTATTTCCTGCGGACCACGCTATTTGGGGAGTTCACGTTTCGACATGTTTGGCTAGCATCCGTGATTGGCTGCGTGCTTCTCGTGGAGGCGGGCATGCTAGCGCTGTTCGGCGTGATGGCATGCCAGCGGCGGAGAGTTGGGGTGCCAGTCGTGTTGGCCATCGTTATTCCTATGGTGGCCCTGGTGGCTCTCACGGTTCGCACAAAGTGGGGAGTTGCTCAGGATGTGCGATTCATTCTGCCGATGCTTGTTCCTTGCGCCGTGATGTATGCGCAGGGATTGGAAGAGTGCCGTGAGCGAGGGCGTCGGATCCTTTACCGGTTCGGCGTAGGCACGGGTCTAGCCTTGCCGGCGCTATCGGTGGTGTTTTATCTGGGCCAGTACTTGCCGATCGATTTGGGGCTATGACGGGTGACAGACCCGAGAGAACGCAGGGGCCGCGAGCACGCCCTGGTCAGCGCACGTCCCGCGCGCTCGTCCTGGGCGGCTCCCCGGCCGGCCGGTGCGGGGGGCCGCGGCGCACCGTGGTCAGCGCGTCGCGCAACTCGAGAGCACGTCACGAGCAAGAGCGGAACGTGGCGGCGGGCGTGACGTCACGGCTCCGCCTCGGCGCGGATATCCGCCTGCTCACCCAGCACGGTCCGATCGTCACCGCGAAGCAGGTCGCCAGTGGCCTTCAGCTCTAGTGTCCTGTCTCTAACGTTTGTTTACAATGCTTGATCTTACGCAAGATAGCGGTCGCCGTCGCCGTCCAGATGAAGGGACGCGGATGTTTGTTGTGCTCCCGTATGTACGTGCGAATCGCGGCGACGAGGGCCGGGACGCTGCGGAAGTTCCCGCGCCGGATTCGTTTGCGCGTGATCTCGGCGAAGAAGCGCTCGACGAGGTTCAGCCACGACGCCCCGGTGGGGGTGAAGTGGACGTGAAACCGCGGGTGCTCGCCCATCCAGGTCTTCACGGTTGGGTGCGTGTGCGTGCGGCAGTTGTCCAGAATGAGATGGATGTCCCGCCGGCGCGACGTCTCCCGATCGATCTTGTCCAAGAAGACGAGGAACTCGGCGTGCGTGTGGCGGGGCTGGCACGCTTCGATCCCGTGCCCCTCCAGGACATTGAGGGCGGCGAACAGTGTCGTCGTGCCGTGGCGCGTGTCGTCATGGGTCTGCCGCGCCGGCCG
This sequence comes from uncultured Candidatus Rokubacteria bacterium, assembly GCA_963805625.1. Taxonomy (GTDB): domain Bacteria; phylum Methylomirabilota; class Methylomirabilia; order Rokubacteriales; family DASRDR01; genus DASRDR01. The sequence goes on along the minus strand of CAWDVE010000012.1, from coordinate 93,856 downwards.
CCCCGGCCGCAACGGCCGGATCGGCTGGGTGTGATCGAGGGCCTGGATCTGGCTCTTCTCGTCGACGCTCAACACCAACGCCTTGGCGGGGGGATTCATGTAGAGGCCGAGCGCGTCCCGCAGCTTGCGGACGAAGTACGGGTCCCGACTCAGAGTGAAGGCCCTCGTGCGATGCGGCTGCAGGTTGGCGGCCTGCCAGATCCGGTGCACCGTCGCCGGACTCACTCGCTAGGCCTGGGCCATTGACCGCACGCTCCAGTGGGCGGCGTCCCGCGGGGTCGTGTGCAGCGTGGCATTCACGATGACGTCCATCTTCTCCGACCCGATCCGCTTACGCCGCCCCGGGCGCGGCGCATCCTTCAACAGGCCGGCCACTCCCCCAGCGCCTTGGCCAGCCCGTTGGTCGATTGCCCCGCGGCCGCCCCCAGGACGATCTGAAGGATGACCAGTGTTCATTGTAACTATATGTGAGAGACAGGACCTATGAGCCGTCCTTCTGGGACGGCGGGAGCGATAGCGCGTCTCCTTCACCCAGCCTGGCGGTCGGTGCTCCGAGCTGTTGGCAAGCCGCCCACAGTTCATGGTACTGCGACCTGATCCTCCGCAGGCCGTGTGTGTAGAGGCGCCCCCGCGACCCGTCGTCGACGAAGTGATGGCTCACGGTCTCGCTGTCGAGCGGTGCGAACGAGATTTGGTGCTTGTCCGACAGCATCGTGAACTCGCCGCCGTGCTTCGACATGAGGAGCGCGTACAGCGTTTGCTCGGTCCAATAGCCGAAGGCGTCGTCGTAGAGCTGGAGGAAGCTTTCGATAACCTCCCAGTCGATCAAGCTCTTGGGGACGTATGCGAGACCGGTATTGACCCTCGGGAGTAGCCTTGCACCACAGCGCGCCACGAGTTCATCGGTGTGGTCGTAGGCATTGAAACGGTCCGGCATGTAGAATGCGTGATCCTGCGCGATGAGCTCATGGATTTCGACGGCGTCCCGGAAGAAGAGAAGGTCCGAATCCAGAAGTAGGAGTTTCTCGCGCCGCGCGACGAAAAGGAAGTCGAACAACTTCATCGCGGTCGCCCGTGCGGACCTGAACCGGCGGCTGTTCGGATAGTGTGCGAGCTGTCCCCGGGCGATCCCGTCGGCCTCTGCCCGCCGGATGACCCGCGCCCCGACGAAGTGGCGCTGTAAGGTTTCGATGGCGGCATGGTCGAGGGAGCCGTCCTCGTGGATGAAGAGGTCCACATGGAGCCGCGTGAACCCCAGGAACGTCTTCAGACACCAAACCGCATCCAGCAAGTCCTTCCGGCACGTCAGGATGTGCGCCTCCACCGGCGCTTCTCGCCAACAGCGCACCGGCGGGAGGTCCAAGGCCTTCCGTCGGAAGCCGTACTTCATCATGAGGTAGAGGACTTTCTGCTGTAGCGTGAACCGGCCTCGCCTGAGCAGGCTCTCGTCCGTCAGGTAAGCGGACCACAGCCCGGGATGACGACGTTTGACGTAGTCCCTCAGGGTCCGCCTCCAGGCAGGCCGAGTGGTCTTCCTGGTTGACGACGTCATTTCGGCAAAGCCTCCGTGACCGTGCGGGTCACCCCTGGTCCGAGAATAAGCCGCGGTTTCTCGGTGTCCGGACCGTGAATGTGGTTCTGTGTCAGCTTCCACGCGCGGGGGTCTGGGGCGAGGAGGTTGACGAATCGAGTCTCGGTCCCGGCGCCTAGGCAGAGGAAGGGGAGGAGGCCCGCGAACCTTCGCGCCCGAATTGACGGACCCGGTGCACGAGACCTGCCGGCAGGTCGCTCCGCGAGATCGCGATCCATGTGATGGCGGAAGAAATCGCCGGCACGGTAGGGAGGGCGGCACCTCGGTCGGCGAGCCGCGCAACCCGCAATGCGGCGCCGCCCTGTCGCGGACCGCACCGAATTCGGCTGCGCGCTGAGGCAGACCTCCACGGCCCGAGGCGGACAGAGCGCGCAGAGGAGGAGGCCTCCGCCCCAGGTCGGCACGGCCAGCTCGTCGGCAACGCATGCGTTACACGTGATTGTCCTGGGCATCAGGCGGAGGATCGTCGGCGTCGGCGGAGCAGGGCGCGCCGATAGTCGTTGGCCTTGCAGGCGAGGTAGGGTTCGATCCAGGCCGCTAAGTAACCTAGTCCGCGGTGCTGACTGAGTTCCCAGGGAACGTGACCGACCAAGAGCCACAAGAGACGGGACAGAGGACGCTGGGCCGCGTTCGCGTACAGGCGAGCCCACGTGTTCCTCTGTTGCGTGGGCCGGATGCCATGAAAGAGGTCAGGCGCTAGAGAGGGGGCGGTCGCGAGGTCGCGCTCGTAGCTCAGGTTCGACGAGATGAGGCGCGTTATGGCACGCAGGTGATCCACGTGCCCGACATTGACCAGAGCGATCCGACAAACTCGATTGCGTAGCCGTTGGAACATCACCATGTCGTTGAAGCAACCGGACAACTCTTCGGGAACGCTGCCCGCGTTGCGGAGGACGTCTCGACGAAACGCGTTGACGTTGAGGGTCATCGACGCCGGGTAGCAGCGGGGCGGGACGCGGCTCCGCCGAGTGCACTGGGTGGCGTAGTCGGAGCGCGTGAGATACGGGATCGCACAGCCCACCTCATCGCGCAACTCCATCACCAGCTGCCGTACCTGGGGCGAGGAGATGAGAATGTCGTTGGCAATGAGAACGACGTACTCTGTCTGAGCCGCCTCGATCCCCAGGTTGTACGTCCCGCCGAACGAGAGCGGCCGGCCCGCGTGGAGGTAGCGGGCATTGCTGCCGTCCAGTGTCGCGGCCAGCTGACCGTCGGGCTCGGGACTTCCGTCGCAGACGAGGATCGTCAGGAACTCGTCCGGGACTCTCCGCAAGGCTGCCACGCACAGGCTGACCAGGTACCGGAGGTAGACGTGCCGCGTCGGGTTGTAGTGGCAGATGACCGCGGTAATGTGGGCTGGCTTCGTTCCGGAGACGACCTGACTCGCGGTCATGCCCAGACGTCACCCCGCTCGTCGCGCGCGCTTCGCGACGTCGACTGTCTTCACGTGCTCGGTAGCATAGACGACCGGTGTGCAGCGCGCCAGCGGTGGTGAACGGGGACGGAGGCTGCAGACTCGCGGTCTGTTCCGACGGGCCGGCCCGGCACCTGCCGACCTGCTGCGTGGACCGTGGGCATGGTCCAGTCTCGGCACTCTAGCCGGAGCCGTGATCCGTTTGGCCGAGTTCACGGTCGAACGACTGCCCGCCTACACCCCCGAACTCAATCCCATCGAAGCGCACCGGGCAACGTCAAGGGGGGAGTGCGCCAAACCCTGTGCGAGCCCGATCGCCGTGGCCTCATGCGACCGCTCCATCACGGGTTACGGCGCGTGCGGGCGCGACTCCATCCGGCGTTCAGCTTCTTGACACACGCGGGACTTTCAGTGTGAGCATGAGCTAAGGACCCGGTGCGAAATAAATGGACCAGATGCTATCGCTTTGCCGACTGGGTGGGAAGGATCGTGTAGTTCCAGTCCCCGTGAAACGGATCGGGCCGCAGGCGGACGGCCTCCAGGGTGGCGCGACTGACCTTGAGGCCCGAGGGATACCGGGTCGTGTCCAGCCGCGCCCGCACGCGGAGGCCCGTGGTGGTCGTGGTGGCCGCGATCAGATTCACAATGACCGCGTGACTGAGCAGGGGCTGGCCGCGCCAGTTCTGAGTGATGAAGGAGAACAGGCGGTGTTCGATCTTGTTCCACTTGCTCGTGCCGGGCGGGAAATGACACACCGTGATGGGCAGGTGGAGGCGGTCCGCCAGTTTCTGCAGCTCGACCTTCCACAACCGCCGGCGGGCGCCGTTGCTCCCGCCGGCGTCGGCCGTGATCAGCAGCCGCCGGGCGTGAGGATAGGCCCGGCGCCCCATGGCCTGCCACCAGTGGCGAATGCTCGCGACGGCAAACGCCGCCGTGTCGTGGTCGATGCCGACACTGACCCAGCCGGTGTTGGCGCCCAGATCGTAGACCCCGTAGGGAATGGCGCGCCCCAGCTCCGGCTGCACGAAGTCGTGGACCCGCACCGGCCGAGGCTGCCCGTGGGCCCGCCATTCGCGACCGGCATTCTTGAACGGCCCCACGAGCTCCTTCTTCTTGGTATCGACAGAGATCGCCGGCTGGCCCTGGCGCAGCGTGGCCTGGACGCGGGCGGCGATGTGCTCGAACTGGGCATTGCGATCGGGGTGCCGGGTGCCCTCGATCGTCTTCCGATTGGCCTGCAGGCTGTACCCCAACTGCTGGAGCAACGCGGCGACCATCCGATGGCTCGTGCGATGCCCTTGGCGGGTCAGCTCGGCGGCCAGGCGCCGGACGCTCTTGCAGGTCCACCGCAGCGGGGACTGCGGATCCCCGCGCGTCGTGGGTTCGATCAGCGTTTCCAAGTCCGTCACCAACGTCGGATCCTGGTCGACCGTGCGCTTGCGCCCGCCTCCGGGACGCCGGATCCGCCCCGGGGCCAGGGCCGCTGCGCCACGGGCCTTCAGCTCCGTGACCCCAGCGCGAATGGCGCGCCGGGACACTCCTGTGGCCCGGGCCACCGCCGACACGCTGTCCGCGGCCGCGACTTCCGCCGCGGCCACCAGCCGGCGCAGCCGCTCGTCCAGGTGCGGCTCGATCAGCCGGAACCGTCGTCGAATGGCCTGCTCGGCCACCATCCATGGGATACCCTAGCAGCCACGATCCCATTATCTGGTACATTTATTTCGTGACAATCCCTAATCGGCAAGGATCATCAGAGCAGCGTCGCCCGTTCCCCACACTCACGCGGGAGACCTGAGCCGACGGGGCAGTATCGTGATCGGTGTGCGAACGCGAAGCCATGGGTTCGACACGCTGCTCACAGCCCCGACAGGGCCCTCTTGATGAGTTGGTAGCGTCGCTGGGCGACCTTGTCCCACGTATAGTCGGCCGCCCGAATCCGTCCGGCTTCCCCCATTACCCGCCGCTTCTCGGCATCCTGCGCCAGCTCCCGCAGCGCCCCGATCAGCGCGTCCTGATCGTGTGGCTCGACAACCAGCCCCTCCCGCCGATGCCGGATGATGTCCCCCGCCCCCATGGGCGTCGTGACGACCGGGAGCCCGTTCCCGATCGCCTCGTAGCTCACCAGCGGGCTTCCCTCCTCCAGCGTGGGAAACCCGAAGATGTTCGCCGACCGGTACACCGGCGCCGGATCGGGATGAAAGGGCAGATGGATCACGTCGTTTCGTTTCAAGTGCTCCCCGCAGTACCTGGCAATCAACGGCTCCATCTCGCCGGCCAACACGAGGCGGCCGGTGATGCCGGCCCGCCTCCACGCCTCCAGCAAGAGGTGGGCGCCCTTCCGGATTTCAATGCTGCCCACGAAGAGGACCGTCACTCCCTCAGTCGGCGGCAACGCCCGTGCCGTCGTCCGGAATCGCTCGGGATCCCAGCCATAGCTCGTCTGCAGGATCTTCTCGTCCGGTACCCCCCGCTCCCGCAGCGAGGCCGTCACCGCCGGGCTCGGGCTGAAGATGAAATCCGCGGTGTCGACCTGTGCCTGTTCCGCGTCCAGCCGGCTTTGCGCGAAGAGAGGCTCCACCGGCCAGCCGGCGCGCGTGAAGGCGTCGTCGCTGATCCGCTTGGCCATGTGGTCCATGATGATCGCGCGCTCGAGGAAGACCGGATGGCCCCGGGCCTGCAGCGCACGCATTAGCTCGAGCGAGCACCCCCGGTACACGTACGCCACATCTCCCGGCTGGAAGGCGGCGGCGTATCGATGCTCTAGGATCGTGCGCGCCCAGTTCAGCCGCGGCTGAATCACCCTGTTCGCACGCTCGATCACCGAAACCACCTTGCTTGGAATTGCCGTGCGGACACACGTCGCGCGCACCCGCGGCCCTCGCCGCATCACCCACAGCTCGGCCCGCAGATCGGTCTCGGATAAGTGTCGCACCAAGGAAAAGAGGATATGGCCGACACGCACGTTGTTGCATCCGAATGGAAATAGCGCGCGGAGTGTCACCTTGCCGCTCCGACCAACGACCGCCCCGAAGGTCCCCTCCTCACGTTCCGCACCGTCGCGCCCTGTCCTATCGTTCCTTTGAGCCGCGACGTCGACTCGGTGAGGCGCCGGCCCGTCGAGGCGTTGCGGTGCCGTCAGGTACGTGAAGGGTTCCCGAGCGTCTCGATCGCCGGTCCAGCGGCGGCAGCCGACGCTCCCTCGTACCGCCGGCTCCTTGCCAGGTAGAACTCGGGTCGGAGCAGTTCCCGACGGAGTCCACTCGGACCCAAGAGCTGCCGACACGCCATCGCCCGCACCCTGAGCAGCCCCCGGTACCAGCGGAGCGCCCGTCGCAGATGTGGCAACGTGGCTCGGGTGCCGAGGCCACGCTGGACTAGGGAGAGTCTCTGTAGAATGTCGAACAGCACGTTCCTGGTCTCGGGCAGAAACAGCAGCGGTTCACTGTCCCATGGGTCGAATGGCACGAGTTCCTTCTGTCGGAACCTCGGGCGTACGAATACCGAGCCGGTCTCGTTCATCATGCACGCGGTGAAGGAAAACGAGCTATTGGAGATCGCCACCGCGTCACAGCGAGAGAGTATGAACCAGTCGGGAAAGAAGCGGGCATCCCGCTCGACGTGGGCGGGAGGCAGATCCGGATGCAGCAGGTGGGACGGAAAGCGCATCGCCAGATCCCGGCTGGTGACCGGTCGATAGCGGGCAAACGCGGGCAGGACCCGCTCGAGCGAGTCACTCGCGACGAAGAGCACGGGACGCTCGTACCGGGCCCACACCCACTCCAGCCACCGGAGGTACGATTGGATCGGCGCGATGAACTCGAAGCCCTGCTGAGAAAAGGCCAGATCGAAGTCACTTCGGCGCACGTGCACACCGATGACCGCGTCACCGCGACCGCGAAGATCCCGCCAGGCGGCCTCCAATGGTAGGCGGAGGGCGGGAAGGAGCTGCACCAGGCGGCGCAGAAGGTCGCGGTGCGGGGAGAGGTTGCGCGTGTGCACGAGGTAGGGGCCCTCGAGGTCCACGGAAGTGGCCGGGAGTGGATGCGGCGGACGGGTCAGGAGCGGATCTCGCAGGACGAAGAGTCTGCGCCCGTATCGTTCTCGCGCGACGCGCGCGCGGCCGGCTGCGAGGTCGAATGTTACCATTGGGTGGTGAGATTCCTGGCAGATCTGACTGACCATGTCGTACAGGATGACAGGGTGCAGTTGGCCCATCGAATCATCCCGGCGGCCGAAGAGGTCCTGACCGATCCAGCGGGGCACTTCGGGGATCATCTGATGCACGTGCGCGAACGCTTGGAGGAAGAAGTACCCCATCAGGGTGTTGCCCCAGCGGCCGTGCCGACCCAGACAGGCCATGCTCACGCGACGCTCGGGCGAAGGCGAGGCAGGCGAGCACGGAAGCTCGTCGTCCCACGGGCAGATGATGGGCAGTCCGGGTATCGCTCCGGCCCGACCATGGCCGCCGCCTCGAGAGGCTGGCCCCCGGGGTCCGTCGGTCATCAGTCGGGTACCATGCCTGACGATGTGGACCGGCGGTTGGATGGCGCAGGTCTCCACGTGCCGGTTGACTCCACACCGAGGACCGTGTGAGCCTTCGTGCCCGCCTCGTCTCGGTTGCCGATCTGGAGCCGGCGCAGATCTCGGCGTGGCACGATCTCGTGCGCCGGGCCGCCGAGCCGAACCCGTTCTTCGAACCCGCGTATCTGGAAGCGACGGTCCGGCATCGGAGGACCCCCGTGACGCTGGCCACCATCTCGGAGGGGGCGGACATGGTCGCGTGCCTTCCCCTCTACAGCCACGAGCGCATATCGCGGTTTCGCCTGCCGGCGTGGGGGATCCCGAATGTCCTCGGGATCCCCCACGTGGATCCGGCCTACGCTGAAGATGGCCTGCGTACGGCAATCGAGCTCCTCGCGACTCGCTGGAGCCCTCGCCGGATACTCCGCCTTCACCGAATTCCGGTGGACGGGACCGTGGGACCTGCGCTGCTGGCTGCGGTGAAGGGAACCCGCTGTTCCAGCCTGGAGCCCGAGCCGTCGATCTGCCCGTTTGTCAAGCGCCGCCCGAGTCCGACCTACCTCCATGAGACCCTGATGGGGAGGACGAGACGGAAGCTGGGACAGAAGCGCCGGAACTTCGAGCGCGTCCTCGGCGATCGGCTTCGGATCGTCGACCGGGGGTCCGAGCCCCAGGCCGTCGAGAGATTCCTGGCCATGGAGGCGGCCGGGTGGAAGGGGCTCGCGAGAACGGCCATGCTGTCGATCGCCGGTGAGGGAGACTTCTTCCGCGCGGTGTGTTCCGCTTTCGCCGCGGACAATCGCCTCCGCTTGCTCAGTCTGGAAGCAGCAGGCGCGACGGTAGCGATGAGGTGCGACGTCCTTGCCGGTGAACGGCTGTTCAGCCTCAAGATGACCTACGACGAGCGCTTCGCGCAGTTTTCCCCGGGGCTGCTCCTCGAGGTCGACTCCGTGCAGGTCTTCCATGAGAGTGCCGCTACGTGGTTGTACTCTGCCACCAACTACCCCGACAGCCCCGCATTCTTCGTATATCCCGACCGTCAGATGCTCGTCCACCCCGTCGTAATCCCGGGCAGACTCGCTCGCCGGCTGGTTGAGACCGTGGTGCTCCCGACCCTTCGGACGCTGCGCCGAAGAACGCCAGGCGATCGGGCATCCGGCACCGGCAATGATCGCTCCCAGAACCCGCGGACGGGGAGTGGCGACAGCTTTCCCGGACCCTGAGACTTCCCCACGGACCGCAGGCCATCGGCGCGTACTCGAGCAGGCCGGCGCTCGCCGATACCCGGTCGGACGACCCGTTCACGACCGCCGATCACGACTGTTATCATAGCCGGCGGCGCACCGGCGGAGTACGGGGAGCATGAGGGTGGATGGCCAGGCGCGTCTTCCGGCACCGGAAGCGCTCGTGAACGAAGACATCACGAGCCAGGGGCCGGGTGGCCTCTGCTCCAGGCGCGGCGACGGTCATTCTCGAGCATGAACATCGCGAGGGCCACGCGTTCCGTGAGATGGAACTCTGCACCCGTCTGGTCGCCCCGGGCAACCTTCCGCCTGGCGCAGAATGGCTTGATCGATACGCGCGGCCTGCTCCGCGCCGAGCGGGCGGGCCCCTCTCGGTCAGCAGCCATCTCCTGGAACGGCACTCCGAGTTCGAGCGAACGTTTTCCTCATCGCTCGGCACCGATCCGCCTTGTTGAGGAGGAAGCCCTGACGCACGGCCCCGTGGCGCAGGGCAAGCGGCGACGCGCGGCCCGACCACCCGGGAGAGTCGGCGCGCTGCAGGCGAGCGGAGGGATCGTCAGGCCATGACGTGGGCGGCGCCGTCACTCGCCTGGGGGCTCTGCCTCGTTGTCCTGGGCAGCGCACACGCCGGCGGCGAAGTCGGTGCCAGGCTGAATCGGACCGGCATCCGGGCGGAGGCACGCGCCGCCAGACTGGGTAGCCTGGCCCGGGTTGCCGTGCCCACGCCGAGCAATCTCCACGAGTTCATCCGCGACACCGACGACGGTCGGACTGCCGCCCGTCAGCTCGGCAAGGCCCTCTTCTGGGACATGCAGGTGGGCTCCGATGGCCAAGCGTGCGCCTCCTGTCATTTCCACGCCGGGGCCGACAGCCGGGTCAGGAACCAGATCAACCCGGGCGTCAACGCTGGCGACACTCGCTTCGGCAACCCGGGTGCGGGGGTGAGGAGGACCGAGACCGGCCACCCGCGCTTCGCTCCGAATTACGCGCTCGAGCCGAGCGATTTCCCCCTCCACCGCGTCGACACCGGGGGCCCGCTCGACTTCTCTCGACGAACCGTGCTGGCCGACACCAATGACGTCGTCGGCTCCCAGGGCGCATTCAGGGCCACGCTCACGGCGATCGTCGCCGGCAACGCCGCGGATGCCGGCGAGCCCAGGTCCGATCCGGTGTTCGAAGTAGACGGCAGGGCTGTTCGCCAGGTCGAGCCCCGCAACGCACCCTCGGTCATCAACGCCGTCTTCAGCCCGGACAGCTTCTGGGACGGTCGGGCGAAGAGCGGCTTCAACGGGTCGAGCCCGTTCGGGCCGCTCGATGGTACCGCGGGCGTGTTCGTCGAGGATCCGACGAATGCCACCCTCGTCAAGATCCCGGTGAGCATCGACCACGCCAGCCTGGCCTCACAGGCCGTCGAGCCGCCGCTTTCGGCGGTCGAGATGTCGTTCGATGGTCGCACGTTCGCCCAGCTCGGACGAAAGATGCTCTCGCTTCGACCGCTTGGCTTGCAGCTCGTCTCGCCGCGGGACAGCGTGCTGGGGCCCCTGTCACGCGCCACCACCCTCTCGGACGCCCGCGTGGGTGGCCCGCCGGGGCTCGACACCACGTACGCCGCCCTCATCGAGCGGGCCTTCGAACCCCGGTGGTGGGCCTCGACCAAGCGGGCGGGGGATTTCACGCAGATGGAGAACAACTTCAGCCTCTTCTTCGGTCTCGCCATCCAGCTCTACGAGTCACTGCTCGTCTCCGACCAGACCCCGTTCGACCGCTTCATGGATGGCGACGATGCGGCCCTGACCGAGGATCAGCTTCTGGGGCTGATCGCGTTCATCAAGAATCCCTTTTCGGCCGGGGACGTCTTCGCCGGAGTCGGAAGGGGCAACTGTGCCCTCTGCCACGGGGGGCCCGAGTTGGGCGCTGCCGCCGCCGGGCCCGTGCTGTCCACGACCGTGCAGGTCGTGGACGGCAAGCTGATCGAGATGCCCATCGTCGCGTTCAACGAAGCGGGCTTCGCCAACATCGGGGTGCGTCCTACCAGCGAGGACGTGGGCCGCGGCGCCGTCGTCCTCGGTCAACCGCTCAGCATCACCCGGGCGGCGGTCGCTGGTCTGTTGTTCGCGCCGCCGCTCCCCCCTTGTGGCAATGCCACGAACCGCGACTGCCCGATCGACGGCCGGGATCTGGTGCAGGGAGCCTTCAAGATCCCCTTCCTCCGCAACGTGGAGCTCACCGGGCCGTACTTTCACAACGGGGGCCAGGCCACCCTGCAGCAGGTCCTCGAGTTCTACCGCCGCCGCGGAGATTTCACCGATGTCAATGCCGCCGACGTGAACCCGATCATGTCCTTCATGGAGTTCGACGCGGTCGACGGCCAGCGCTTGGTTGACTTCCTGCGGAGCTTGACCGACGAGCGGGTGCGCCAGGAGCAGGCACCGTTCGATCACCCGCAGCTGCTCGTGCCGACCGGCAGCTCCGCTGACTCGATCGGGCCCAAGTGCGGCTTAGGGATCGGCGGGTGCGAGCGCCTCGACGAGATCCCCATGACAGGGCCCGGCGGACGCCCGGCCGATGGCCTCCCGCCGCTTGGTCCATTCCTCGGGTTGGATCCTCGGCGACACTAGGCCAACTTCGGCAGTACTCTGAGCGGCAGTCGCGAGAGGGCGTTCGGCCGGCAGCAGCGGAGGACCCCCGGGACCCGCCACCGCGCCGGACCGGCCGCCCGAGGACGGCTCACCAGGACCGCTCGGCTCACGGTCGGGGCCGGGCGCGGACGGCGACGTCGTACGTGCCCAGCGCCAGCCCGGCGGCATCGGCCAGGACCGGGGCGCTCGGGAACGCCCGCAGCACCTGGGCCACCGCCGCCCGGCCGGCGCGGAGCGGCCCGAACCGCCGGGACGGGTGAAGCAGCACGCTCGGCCCGAACGGCGTGTGAAACCGGCGGCTCGCCCACAGCACGTCGAAGCCGGCGACCCGCAGCATGCGGAGGAGCCCGGCCCGATTGAGCCGCCACCACTGCTCGGCCGCCGGGGTGAATCGGGCGCAAGGCACCCGCCAGGCGACCACGTCCAGGACCGCGTCGATGCACTCGACGAGAACGAGCTCGCCCGCGCAGACCTCGCGCATGCGCTCGAGCGCCCGGACCGGGTCCCGGAGATGCACCAGCAGGGTCCCGCAGAAGACCACGTCGAACCGGCCGTGGACGGACGGGTCGAGATCGTAGACGGAGCAGGCCACCCGGTTCACCCGCGACCCCAGAGCGCGGCGGGCGATGTCGAAGCGGTGGCCCCGACGCGCCCGCCATGCCTGCGTGGCGTCTGGGTTGCGGCGGGACTCCCACGACCAGTCGAGGTGGGCGGGGTCGTCCACGTCGATCGCGGTGACCTCGGCGGCGCCGCGGCGCTCCATCTCGAAGGCCCAGAAGCCGTCACACGTCCCGACGTCGAGACACCGGCCGCCGGGCAGGCCGGCCGGCCACTGCACCAGCCGGGCCACGCCCCGGTTGTCGAAGACACCGCGCGTGCTGCTGCCGTCGGGAAGATTGATCGTGTGGAACCAGGACTGCTCGCGCGCCTCCCGCATGGCGGCGTCGGCCGGGCTGGCGTCGCCGGGGCGCGTCACGAGGCGCGGCGCGGGTCGGACGAGGCGGACCGGGAGGCCTCGAGGGGTGACTCGGCGAGGGACCTCCACCCAAAAGGCAGCACGCGGCCACCCGGAGGCAGCAAGTGGGGGGGGATCCGGACGTGCGCGGGGGCGATCCTCACCGAAAGGGCGAGGCGCCGCGCCTGGCCGCCTCCCTTCGAACGGTGCACGAGGCGCTGGTCGAACAGGACGAACATCCCGGCATCCACCGGCAGCTCGATCGCTCGGGAGAGGTCGAAGGACCCGGGGGCGGTGCTCTCCGGGAACTGGGATCCCGGAGCCGACGGGACGTGCGGAAGCGCCGTCCGGTGGGAGCCGGGCACGACCTCCATGCAGTGATCGGCGCCGTGGGCGCGGTCGATCGCGAGCCACGCGGTGAGCGTGATCGGCGGATCGAGGTTCCAGAAGTGGCCGTCCTGATGCCACGGCACTTCCCGGCTCGTCGGGCCCTTGGCGAAGAAGATCGATCGCCAGGCGACGAGGTCGCCGCCCAGGAGCGGCTCGACCCGGGCGAGGATCGCGGGATGCGTGGCCAGGTGGGCGACCAGCGGCGAATCGAGGTGGCGATCGAGGAAGGGGTCGTCGGCGAAGGGTCCCGGCCGGGTGAACACCGACTTGAACAGCTGGAGGGCCACGACGCTCATCTGGGCCGGGGTCCCGAGCGGGAACGGACCGGCGAAGCCGTCCCGCGCGAGCGCGGACGCGGCCGAACCCGTCCCCGCCGCGGCGTCAGACATGGGGCGCCCCCTTCCCGGAGCCGCCGGCCGCTTCGAGGGCCCGCTGGGCGAACGCGTGGATCCGGGTGAGATTGACGAGGAAGAACAGCGGCAGCCCGTTGGGATCGAGCCGGGCGTCGTCCAGGAGTCGTCCGTACTCGATGCCCGGCAGGCGAACGCCCGAGGCCCGGATCCTCTCGATGCAGGCGGCCGGGTCCACCCGCTGTCGGACGGCGGCCATGTAGTCGCTTTTTGGGCGCTGCTGGACGGCCTTGGGAAGCAGGTCGCTCAGGCTGTCCACGAGGATCGCCTTGGGACGCATCGGATCGCTCTTCACGGCCGACGGGAGCGAGATGAGGAACTCGACCAGCTCACGGTCGGCAAAGGGATGGCGCATGTCGAGGCCGTGGCGAGCCGCCTCGAGCTCCTTCTGCTCGAAGGAGATCGTCGCACGCGGAAGCAGCGGCTGGAGCTGCCGCACCCCCCAGCGCCTCGACGGCCACGTCCACCGCTCGATGTCGGCCGCGAGGCTGCGGTCGCGGAGGGGCCCGCGAAAGTAGTGAGCGACCGACTGCATGTAGGTTGCTCGGGGAGGGCGGCCGGCCAGCCGGCGTAACCAGGCGTACGGCGGAAGGAAATCGACGGCGACCCCGCGGACGAGCGCCCACGCGCCATGGCGCACGGCCAGCGCGGCGACTTGGCGAAGCTCCCCCTTCAGGATCATGTCGCCCCAGTTGGAGCCGAGGGGACCGAGGGCGCCATCTCCATCGTGGCCGTCCAGCGCCACCGTGACACCCGAGGCCGCCATGTGGGCCAGGGCGGGGTCCTCCATGCCGTAGGGCACCCAGCTGTAAGCGATCCCTCCCCAGCCGTCGAGCTCGGGGTCCACGTCCCAGGGGTCGACCTGCCCGGGGACGACGTGGAGCGGAGCGCCAACGGCGGCCGCCACCGCACTGGCGTATCCTTGCTCGTGCGTCTCGGGAAGGTCGGGGAAGTGGACATGCACCAGATGCGGGCGGGTTTGCCCCTGCTCGGCCGCCGTCAGGGCCACCGCCGCCGAGTCGAGACCCCCGCTGAGCAGGATGCCGCCACCGGGCTCGTAGCACCGCCCCACCGCCGTGCGGAACCGCTCCCGGAACTCCGCCAGCGCCTCGGCGCGACTGCCCCGGTACCGACCGAGGGCCTCGGCCGGTTGCCAGTAGCGGGCGGAGGAGACTTGCCGATCGGGGCCGAACTCGAGCGTCGACCCGGGGAGCACGCGCCCGATGCCCTCCCAGCCCGTCCGATCGTCGATCGGGGTGAACGCGGTCCTGGCCGTGAGCGCTTCCAGGTCCGGAGCCGCGCGTCCCAGGGCGACCAGGGGCTGCACTTCCGTGGCAAGCCACACGACTCCCTGATACGCCCGGTAGAACAGCGGGGCGAGGCCCATCGGATCCCGGCTGGCGCGCAATCGCACTCCGTCCCACTCGATCGCCGCGAACCGCGTCCCGCGGCGCTGGAGCTCGGCGAGGGGCGCCGGGGCGGCGCCATGGACCAGGACGGTCCGGCCGGCTCCGATCTCGATGGCCGGGCCGTCGGCGCCGTCGACGAGGGCGGCGATCTCCAGGCCATCGCGGTGATCCCGGATGCCCTTGCCGTGGTGCCAGCGCACGTGCTCGACGACCTGGTCGAGAAGGCGCCCGTTTCCGTTCAGGCAGACGACGAAGCCACCCCGCATGGGCCGACGGTCTCAGGCGGCCCTTGGCAGCGGCCGACGCATGCTTCCGCTCGCGGTCAAACCTTGGAGGAGATGAAGAAGCCCGCGATCGTGCAGCGGACGTGGTCTCCGGCGGCCGGGTGGACCCGGTTGATCATGTGGGCGTTCCCGGCAGCGATCACGACCAGTCGGTTGGGCTTCGGAGTGATGTAGCATCCCATGCCGCGCTGCGCGAGCACGGTATTCTGGCGCGCATTGTCGAGGAACGGCGGGATGCGCACCTTGGTGAGCCGGAGCCCCTCCTCCGTGCGCGTAAGAACCGGGAGCCGGTCGTCCTCGAAATGCTGGGACCTGGCGGACTCGTCGGCGACGAGGAGCTCGCCGCCCCACTGGACGTTCCATTCCGGATGCGCGTAGAAGGCGTACCCGCCGGTGTAGTTGACCGCGTCCTCGTGCCAGGACAGCCCCGTCCCCTGCGGATAGAGGAACGCACGAGCGCTCACGTTGTCGAAATCGGCGCCCCACTTGCCGACGAGGTCGGCCAGCTGGTCGGCATGGGTCCTGAGGGCTTCCAGCACCCGGTCGAGCCCCGTGTGCGTGGGATAGATGCGGGTGCCCTTGGCGTCCTCCGATCCGGCCGGACGCTTGGGGCTCTCGTAGAGCACGGTCGCCAACGCGCCCAGCGGGACGCCGTCGGAGATGCGCCAGACCTTCACCCAGCCGTCGTGGTGTACCGGCACGTACGATTCGAGCTGGACGTAGTTCCAAACCGCGCGGAAATCCTTCTCCAGCAGGACGTCGTCATAGACGTGGAACTGCGAGGTCTGGGCGACCAGCTTCATGGTGCCACCCCTCGCCCGCCGTGACGCAGGCACGCCGCATGGAGCGGCCGTCCTCGGTGGAGCAGCCGCACGACGACGTCCGCGGCCCGAGGGCTCGCCTCCAGCACGCGCGCGACGATGGCCAGCGCGAGCGAGGCCACGACTCGAGCGGGGAGCGATCGGCGGGGCCGTCCATCCGGCGGCACCCAGCCTCCGTCACGGTCGATCGCGGTCACCGCGCCCAGGACGCTCGCCACGTCGATCGCCGGGTCGGGGACCAGCGCGGCGTCGCCCCGCGTGAGGAGCCGGCCGCGAGCCGCACCCCGCTGGCTCTTGTGCACCACCCGGTGCACGACGACCTTGCCCCGGGCCAGGAACGCGACCACCTCCCCGACCTCGTAACCGGGTCGATCGGCCAGCTCGATGCGGATCCGAGAGCCGGGCGGGAGCGTCCGCCCCATGCTCTTACCCTCGACGGTGGACTCGATGCTGCGGTCGGGGCCTCGGAGGCTCGAAGCGACAGCGAGGATGCGCGCCGGATCCTCCCGGAAGAAAGCCGCGACCGCCTGGACCGGATCAGGACGGGACGTCGCCGTGTCCGCCTCGCTGAGCGACCTCGTCATTCGGACGGCTGTGTCGCCGGGTCGACCGAGTTGGCTAGGCCTTGGACCCCGCGTCCATCTCGACCTCACTGGGGGTGAACCCCGCCTCCAAACGAGCCTGTCTGTCGGTGGGATAGCTGACTCCTTCCGTCCCTTCCCTTCCCATCACCTGCTTGAACGCCTTCGCCGCGGCCGTCATCGCGCTCCCCATCCGGAGAACGTTTCGCGGGTCTTCGTGGATCAGCCGGCGAATCCACTCGTTGGCGAAGCGCACGTGGAGGATCTCGTCGGCCAGCTGGGAGTCGAAGAACAGCTCGAGGTCGTCGTCGCCCCTCGCCCGCATCTGCTCGACCACCGCGGAGACGGCGTCGAGCCCGCCAGCCTCGAACGTACGATTCTGGATCGTCAGCCGGCCGATCAGGCTGTCCGCTTTCGTGATGATGCGGTACTGGAAGTTGAGCACCGGGAACTGCCCGACGTGCCCTCCGAGGCGCTCGAGGAGGCGCCGGAACATCTTGACGTGGCGCGCCTCGTCGACGCACTGCCTGGCCAGCGCCATCCGGAGCTCCCAGGCCGCGTCCGGGAAGTCGCTCAGGCCGCGCGCCGAGCACTCGAGGCCGTTGATCTCCTCGTTCATCTGGCGATGCGTGAATTCCATCTGATGAAGGGGATGGTCGGCCGGGGTGTTGGCCATCTCAATCCAGCGGTCCTTCACCGCGAACCGCGAATCGCGCGCCGGGCCATCGGCGAACAGCGCCGGGTCGAGCGGAGGGCGAGCGGCGTCCTGAGGCGTACTCATGGGCGAACTCAGATGGGAAGCCCGGCGTGACGCCGGTCCTCGGTGTTGACCGGGATCTCGTGCTCCATCTTCTGCCCGGCGGGGGTCAAGGCGATGCTCATCGTCTTCAGCTGGCTCATGGCCGCCACGGCCTTGAGCGTCACGCCCGGGTTACCGGCTCCCAGGCGGCGAAGCCACTCCTGGGCAAATGCCGCGTGCCGGATCTCGTCGACCATGACGCCTTCCATGACCTCGGCCGTCTCGGGATCGCCCCAGCCCGCCCACACCTCGACGCTCTCCTTGAAGACGTCGAGTGACAGGCCCTCGAAGATCCGGTTCTGGACCGCAAGTCTCGCCGGGAGGGAGTCGAACATGCAGACGACGCCCCACTCCTGGTTGATGATGGGGAACTCCCCCAGGTATCCCTTGAGCGCGAGAAGCCGGCCGAGGAACAGGCGGGCGTGGCGTACCTCGTCCCAGCACTGGCGGGCCAGTTCGAGGCGCAGCTCCCAGGGCGCTTCGGGAAAGTCGACGATCGACTGGGCGGCGATCTCCAGGCTCTGGAGCTCGTTGTTCACATCGCTGTGCAGCTGCTCCCGACGCGCTTCGAGCGACCCGTCGGGATGCTTCACCATGTCGGCCTGGTCGGTGACGATCCTGAAGCAGGAGTCTCGAGCCGGGCTCGCTCGCAGAGTGACGCCACCGCGCACCACGATCGTGCCGATGCTGGCCATGACGCTCACGCCGGGACCGCCGCCGGGCTCGACACCCGGTGGACGATGATGTCACCGAGACCTGCCTCGCGCTGGCGCAGCGCATCGAGCCACTTGTGGTCCTTGAGCTTGACGGCCGGCACCTCCTCTAGGAGGGCGCGACAGTCGGCCGTCATGCGGGCCATGTCGCCCATGATCCGCTCGAGGATCCGGACGGTGGGGCCGTCCAGGAGCGTGTCGACCCGCTCGATGTAACGCCGGAAGCGCTGCTCGAGGCCCGGGAGCAGGCAATCGTAGAACGCGGCGATCCGCTTGCTGGTGTCGGTCGTCCTGGCCACTTCCGTGAGCAAGTCGACGTACCCACGGGCGGGCTCGAGGCTGTCGTGGAGGGGCAGCCGCAGCTCGTGGGTCCGCTTCCCCAGCGCGTCCGCATGCTGCGCGGCCTCCCAGATGTGGGCTCCGAAGACGAGCTTCACCTCCATCTCGGGCGTGGTGGGGACCCAGGCGGCCAACATCTCCATCAGGCGCACCTCGATCCAGCGAAAGGTGGCTACGTGGTCGCCCCGCTCCTTCACGTTCAGGTACATGTTCCCTCCATGATGGCGGCTTCGATGACGCGTGCGGTCTCGTCCGGGGAGCCGCGCTGCACGAGATGGCAGCGCAGGCCGGACAGAAGGTTCACCACCGAGAGGAACAGCATCAGGTCACGCCCGGGCGAGAGCCCCCAGGATGTCGACGTGTCGGTCACCGTCGACTGGAGCCGGGGCAGCTCGCCGAGCCCAGGCCGGAACTCCGAGATCGCGGCGCTCTCCGCCAGCCCGTCGAGGACGAACGCGAACCGGAGGGGCAGCGGGCCGCTGACCGACCAGGGGAAGAGATCGCTGACCCGCACGACGGCCCGCTCGATCCCGTGACGGTTCGTGGCGCGCACGTGGCGGCACCCCTGCACCTGCCCCTCCAGGGATCGGGCCAGGGATCCTTCCCGCAGCCCGGCCGACCTCGGGAACGGCAGCAGCTCGCGGGTGGCCAGCCGCACCGCCGCCACGTCGTCGCCGAGGAAGGCATGGCCGCGCCGCGCCAGGGCGAGGGTGGTCGTCGACTTGCCCCCGTTGGTCGGGGCGATGATCAGGGCGCCCGTTCCGCCGACGCCCACGGAGCCGGCGTGGAGGAACAGCACCCCGGTCTGGATACTCTGGGCCGCGGAGACGACCAGGTCGACGACGAACTCGGCCGGCGCTTCGTCGAGGTTGACCAAGCTCACCCGGCCGTTGGTCGCGATGAGGAGGCGGTCGTCCGCATCGCGATTCACCAGCAGGCGCCAGCCGGGCGCCGGGCCGGGAGCCTCGATGTACGGCTCGCGCCGGCGAAACCGGTAGGGGCTCCGCGCGACCTCGATCAGATCGGGCTGGCGTGGCCCGCTGAACGAGAGGGACAGCAACGGGACGCCGGGGAGCAGGCTCGCGGTGCAGCGGACCCGACATCCCTCTGCGGGAGGCTCGGCGATCCCGCAGTCCCCGTAGAAGGCCTCGAGGTCGCGGAGGAGCGGCTCGTGGTCGGAGACGACCTCCAAGAACCCGTCGCCGAACCGGAACCAGACTGGTTCAGTCTGGCGGGGCCGCGGCTCCGGCGCCTCCAGGACGCGCTCGAGCGTCGCGTTCCACCGGCCGAGTCCGACGGCGGTTGACACCCGGTCGCCGGCCGTATCTAGGATACGGCGGTCTTCTCTGCTGCCGCAGAGGCCCGCAGCTGGCTCTCCTGAAGCTGGATCTGGGCGATCTCCCGCTCCGTGAATCCCGCGCGGAGCCGGTCCTCGACGTTCGAGAGCATCTCGACATGCTCGAAGCCGGTGAGGTTCACGCCGGCGGCATTCACCTCGCCGGGAGCCGGCTGGAACGCCTGGGTGACGCGCTTCAGGAAGTTGACGGCCGCGGCCAGCTTCAGCAGCACCGTCGGATCCTGCCGGGACATCTGCTTGAACCACTCGTTGGCCAGGCGGACGTGCTGGATCTCGTCGACGAGGATCCCGTCGAGGAGATCGGCGGTGTCGTTGTCGCCCTCTTCCCGCCACACGCCGACAAGATGCCGCAGGAGGTCGATCTCCCCCCCCTCGAACGTGCGGTTCTGGATGGCCAGCCGCGCGGAGAGAGAGTCCATCATGCAGGTGATGCTCCACTCGAAGTTCATCACCGGGAACTCGCCCTTGTAGCCCCCGACCTCCCGGAGCCGCCGGTGGAGGATTTGAGAGTGCCGGGTCTCGTCCCAGCACTGGCGGGCCAGCCCCATCCTGACGTCCCACGGCGCGTCGGGGAAGTCGGCCACGGACTGCGCCGCCATCTCGAGACTCTGCATCTCGTTGTGCATGTGCTTGTGGAGCCGCTGACGCCGGGCCACCGGCGACATGTCCGCATAGTCCGCCAGATCGGTGGCGTCGTTCACGACCTTGAAGCAGGCCTCGCGGGCCGGGTCCGCACGGAGAGTCACTCCACGTACGACCTTCGTGGCGTACTGAGCCGCTGCTCCCATTCCTTGTCCCCCGCTTCGCGTCAGTCGCAGGCCGCGACGCCCAGGATTCGCAAGAAGGCGCTCATCAACACACGGCCTCGGCGTCCGTTGCCGGAGCACCGAGGCCGTGAGCTCGAACGATCGAGGATGTGGGCGTTACGGGCAACCGGTCGGGCAGGCGTTCCACCAGCAGGACGCCACGCTGATCTCCGCTGCCGTCATCTGGAAGACCTTCAGCAGCTCCTCTTCGTCCATCACTGTGATCGAGGGCCGCTCGTACCGCGCCGTCGCCTGCTGATCCATCTGTTGGCCTCCCCGGGTTGGTTGTGTTAGGCCTCAGCCGGGGAGACGAGCTCCAACTCCCGCAGCTTGGCCAGGGCCTCACGCACGTCCTGCCGAGACGTCTCCGGCGCCGCATCGGTGAAGTTGGCCGCGAAGCGACGGGCCAGCTCCTCCTCCGTCTTGGGCGTCGCCAGTTCGCTCCAAAGGAAGGCCGCCGATCGATTGAGCATGACGAACTTGCCGAGCTTTGGATGGAACAGGACGGCGCCTTCCTCAAGGGGGGTCGTTTCCAACCCCCTTGCTGCGACGAACGCATTGGACATGAGTTCCCTCACGCTGGAAGATACCTTTAGCGTGGAACCGCGGAGGGTGTCAAGAAGAACTTTCTGGGCGCCCCTTTCTCGTGCCTCGGTGGCAGATGGACCCGGACCCCGGCGTCGAGGTGTCCTCGGCAATGGGGCCAGGAACCTCAGCCTCTCCCTGCGATGGCTCGACACATGGGCGGCGTCTTGGTCAGGCTGACGCCCTGATGTAGGATTCTGGGGTGACGACCCGGGCTCGTCGTTCAACCCACCGCGAAACCCAGGCGAGCGCTCAGGGCTGAAATCCATAGTGTCACCCGGCACCCCGGCGGGACCCACCAGCTCCCGTCCCGAGGGCGAGCTCCTGCTGGCCTGCGCGCGCACGCGGATGGACCCGCCGACGGCCGAGCGCCTCCGTGGGCTTCTCGACCGGGAGCTCGACTGGGAGTACATCCTCCGAACGGCCCGATGGCACGGGGTGCTGCCACTGGTGCATTGGCACCTCAAGGGGGTGGAGCCCGGCCTGCTCCCCGCCGGGGTGCCCGAGCGCCTCAGGGAAAGCTTCGAGAAGACCCAGCGCCGCAACCTCTTCCTGGCCCTTCAGCTCTGCTCCATCCTGAAACGCTTCACCGCTGAGGGCATCCCGGCCATCCCCTACCGCGGCCCGGCCCTGGCCATGACGGCCTACGGCCACGTCGGCCTCCGGGACTTCTCCGATCTCGACATCCTGGTGAACAAGCAGGAGGTGCTACGCGCGAAGGACGTCCTGGTCGCCGAGGGCTTCCGTCCGAACGTGGCGCTCAGCCAGAGCCAGGAGCAGGCGCTGGTCGAGTCCCAGCACGCCTACTCGCTGGTGCGCCCCGACCGATCGGCCATGGTGGAGCTGCACTGGGAGATCTCGCCGCGGCACGTCTCGCTGCTCCTCGAGCCCAAGCGACTCTGGGAGCGGCTCGAGCCGGTCACGATTGCCGGCACCACCGTCACGACGCTAGCGCCCGAGGTCCTCCTGCCGAGCCTCTGCGAGCACGGAGCCAAGCACATGTGGGAGCGCCTGATCTGGATCTGCGACATCGCCGAGCTGACGCGGGCCCGGCCCGGCCTCGACTGGGCGCGAATGGTGGCGGAGGCCCGGCAAGCTGCCAGCGAGCGGATGCTCGCGCTGGGGCTCCGAGTGGCCGCGGACCTGCTCGGCGCCCCGATGCCCGGGCCGGTGCGGCGGCGGGCGGAGGTGGACGCCGTCGTCCCTACGCTGGCAGCCGCGGTCCGGGCGCGGCTGTTTCGGGACGACGGCCGCCCCTCCGGCCTCCTCGAGCAGGCCCGATTCCAGCTCCGCGTCCGGGAGCGGTGGCGCCATCGGGTCCGGTACTGCTGGCTGGCGATGACGACCCTCACGGTCGAGGACTGGGCAGCGCGGAGACTGCCGCGCGCGCTGTCATTCCTCCACTACCCCCTTCGCCTCTTCCGGCTCGCCGCGGGGGCGTACGAGCACCATCATCACTGAACCCGCCGCCGTGCCGAGGCCATCGACCCGGTGATGCCCACGCCCAAAGCGGGCCCATCGGCGCTCCTGGGCGCCGGCGTGGATCGTGGATCGGGCCGCCATCGATGTCCGGGCGGCCTCGAGGCCGAGGTCCGACGGCGGGCACCGAAAGTATGGGGCCGCCCACGACGAGCCATTCGTGGGGTCGTGTCCCGGCGCGCTCCCTGAGCGGTCGAGCGTCGCGCCGCCGATCGTGATGCCACGGGTGGACGCGGGCGATCCGGTCACGTCCGCGTCGGTGTGGGCGCGGGCGCGGGCCATCTACAGGCTGCTGCCCCGCCGTGTCCGTCGCCGATGGGTTCTTCTGATGGTCCTCACCGGTCTCTGCTCCCTGGCGGAGCTGGCCACGACCGCGCTCTTCCTCAACGTGATCCGGCTGGCGACGCAGTCGGCCGGGTCCGGCTCCCGGGCGTTGCTGCCGTGGGCGACGGAAGCGCCGCTCCTCCTCGTGGGGGCGTCGACGGCCGCTCTGGTGACGGCCGTGGTCGTCGCCGTCTTCCTGCTCCGGGCCGCCCTGACTCTCGCGCTGACGGCGGCCGCCTCCTCGGCGACGGTCGAGACCGGTATCGTCATCGGCGAAGCCCTCCTCTGGGCCTACGTGAGCATGCCGTATGCCAGGTTCAGGCAGCGCCGCGTCGCGGACCTCCAGCGGCGGGTCTCGCAGCTCGCCACGCTCGTCGCGTGGCAGGTGTTCCGGCCCGGCGTCCAGTTCCTTACGGACGCGGCCGTCATCGCATCGATCCTCTCGGTCATGGTGGTGGCCTCGCCGTGGGGGACGCTGGCCGCCGCGGCGTTCGTGGCCGGCGTGATCGTCGTGCTGGTCAGGGCGGTCAACCCGCGTCTCCACGAAGCGACCGCGCTCATCGAGCGGCACGATCGCTCGGCGAACCTGTTCGTGGATCAGGTCCTGCAGGGACGCCGCGAGATCACCCTCCGCCACCATGAGGCGCCCGTGGTGTCCAGCCACCGGGAGGAGCGCGCCAAGGTGGCCGCCGCCAACCGTTATCGGGCGATCCTCGTCGACCTGCCGCGCATCGTGATCGAGGGTGTCACGATGATACTAGTCGCGAGTCTCATCATCTTCACGATCGGCCTGGAATACGACACGCCTCGTGTCCTGACGATGCTCGGACTCTTCGCGTACGCGCTCGTCCGGCTGTTGCCCCTGGCGGGCCGGAGCGCGACCAATCTCGCGAATGTTCGCGCCGGTCTCCCGTTCGTCGACCAGGTGCTGCAGGACGTCCCCGTTCGAGGCGCCGCCGGTCCTCGATACACTGGCGGCACCGGCCCGGCGAAGAGGCCTCCCGTGCTGAACGTCGCCATCGAGTTCTGGCGCGTGTCGTCCTGGTACGAGGAGTCGAAGCGTCCGGCCCTGCGTGACGTGACGGTCCGAATCGAGGCCGGCAGCTTCGTGGGGATCGTCGGGCCGAGCGGTGCCGGGAAGAGCACGTTCGTCGATCTCCTGGTCGGATTGCTCGAGCCGACTTCGGGCGAGGTGCTACTGGACGGCCGGCCGCTGGGCGGACTCGAACCTGGCTGGCAGGCTGGCGTCGGGGTCGTGTCCCAGGAGCCCTACATCTTCAACGACTCGATCCTCCGGAACGTCGTGCTCTTCGCCGACGCGATCGACGAGGACCGTGTCGAGCACGTGCTCGAGGAGGTCGGGCTCTGGGAGCTGGTCCAACAGCTCCCGCGCGGGCTCCACACGCAGCTCGGTGAGCGAGGGTCGGCGCTGAGCGGCGGCCAGCGGCAGCGGTTGGCCGTGGCGCGGGCGCTCTACTCCGACCCCAGCCTCCTCGTCCTGGACGAGGCGACCTCCGCCCTGGATCCGTATGGGGAGGCCACGGTGATCAGGGCGGCCCTCCGACGCGATCAGCCGCGGACCGTCGTCGCCGTGACGCACCGGGCCTCCGCCATCGCCGGTTGCGATCAGATCATCGTCCTCGAAGACGGCATGGTCACCGCGGCGGGGTCCTACGCGGACGTCGTCGAGAAAAGCGCCTACTTCGCACGACTGGTCAGCCCATTGGTCCCCGACTCGTCCGGATGATGGGCGCTTCTCGCGGCGTCGATTCGATCGCCGGAGCCGCGGACCGGGCAATGCCTCGCGAGCCCGCTTCGGCCAGGAGGACGACCGCCCCCATGGCGAGGTAGCCAATGAGGAAGTGCCGCGGATAGCCGTGCGTCGCTTGGTAGAAGACGTGGGGAACGAGGTAGCAGACGGGGAGGCCCACCAGTAGCGCGAGGGGCAAGCTCGCACGGCCAGTCACCGCCCACGCCCCGACCGTGACCACCCACAGCACCTGCAGCCCGCGGACCGCCATCCCGAAGACGCGGTCGGACCCACCGACGTACAGCATCCGCTCGACCTGCGTCCGGAGCCGCGTCCGCACCTCCGCGTCGCGGGCGACGTCGAGCAACCGCACGGGCGGGAGCACGAGATTCGCCGGGATCCCGGCGCTGGTCGTCAGCGGCACCAGGCGACCGCCGTAGTAGTAGTTGTGAAGCGTGGGAAGCAGCGCGACAGCGCCGAACATGAGCCCGGCCGCGATGGCCGCGCGGGGTCGGATCCGCCAGCCCCGCCACAGGAAAAGCCCGAGCGTCGCCAGGACGGCCGGCAGTTGGTTCGTTCTCGTCAGGAGCGAGAGGCCCAGCAGGGTCGCCCCCAGCAGCCAGGCCCTCGTCGAGGACGACACGAAGAGCATCGGCAGTAAGAAGGGCAGCGCGATCCAGGTTGGATACTCGGAGACTCCCGCGTGCACCAGGTCGAGGACCGTCGGGGAGGTCGCCAGCAGCACCAGCAGCAGACCGGCGAAGGTGAGGACGATGGTCCGGAACGACGCGCGCCGCCGCCCGATCGCGACCGCGCCGAGCCAGAATAGGCTCCACGTGAGCGTCACGACCGCCCACGTCAGGAGGAACGGATCGCCGTCCCCCAGCACGAAATGCTCGGCGAAGCGGACGTAGCGGAAGAGTGGCTGGTAGTAGAAGACGTCCTCGGCGCCCCGGAGCGACCAGGTCTCGAGGATGGACCGCGCGAAGGACTCGTACGTCAGCCAGTCATCGCCGGCCGCCCGGTACTGGACGACGTTCAACCGGCCGAGTCGCCGCCACGCCAGGAAGAAGGCTGCCGCAAGGATGCCGAGGTAGGCGCCCAGCAGCCGCTGCGGGCGGACGCCCAGGGCGAGATGCGCGAAAAGGAGCGCGAGCAGGAGGAAGAACCACGAGTGCGACGGAACGACGGGCAGCCGTCCGTCCCAGAGGTGGCTGCCGGCCGCCGCGACCGCGACGACGGCCGGGATCCACGCCTCGCGGGCCATAGCGACGGCGCACGCCCCGGCCACCGTCGCCGCGAGGAGGACGACGACCGCGTCGACCGCCGCGCCGGTCCACCGCCACGCCCGCGGCGGTCGCACCGGCCTCACCGGCATCGCCGGGCCCGGCGCTTCGCTCAGCCGGGCCAGCCGAATGGTGGCGTAGGGGCCCCGCGTGTGCCCGTCGCCGACTCGGGAGCCGTCGTCGAACTCGTAGGTGACGACGAGGCGATGGCGGCCGGCGGGGATGGGCACGTGGGCGACGGCCAGCGTGTCGTAGCGGGGGCGGAGCCTCGTCGGCTCCATCGAGTCGACCTGGACGGTGGCGGCGCCGACGTAGCGTACCTCGGCCGTCCAGGCGCGCGAGCGCGCGACCGTCCCGGTCCAGGTCGCGGCCAGGGGGAGACGATCCCGGACGACGTTGCCCGCGACCCAGTGATAGATGTTGAACCGCAGCGAGTTGATGAAGGACAGGTCCCAGTTGGCCGGGATGAAGTCGAGACGCCGGTCGATCCGCGTGACGCCGAAGCGGGAGAACGGGTTCTCGTATGACTTCTCGCAGGGTCCGGCGGGCGGCGCGGCGATGGGCGAACGGTAGCAAGCCAGGAAGCCCGCATGAGTCCCCGAGGCGAGCAGGACGACCTTCGCCGCGAGGGCGACCGCGCCGAGCGCCAAGAGGGCACGTCGCGTCACCGGCCACCCGCCGACGAGCCGGCCGTACAGGCGGCGGAGGGCCCGGCTGACGACCAAAGGGATGAGCAGGGCGAGCCCGAGGAATTCGGGCACGCGGCTCGCAGGCAGGCCGTCGAAGAGGTGGTAGTTGGCCGACGGGACGACGAGGAGCAACCCGTAGAGGGCGAGGAGCGCCGTCGCCTCGGCCCGCGCCCCTCCGCGCCGACGGCGCGGGAGACCGAGAACCGGGGCGGCGACCTCGCGGTCCGAGCCACCAGGGGTCGGAGGCGGGGCGGAGGTAGGCGGTGACCCGGCGTCGCGAGTCAGGATCGGGCGAAGCGCCGGCCCCACCCGGTTCGCGTGAAGCCTCGGACGCGGGCCCGGCCGACCGTCGGGGAGCGGAGCCAGTCGTGGTGGACGTTTCCGGCGAAGGGTGCCCACGCGACCAGCGGGGAGGGGAGCCGGAGGCGCGCGGGCGGGCACGGCGGGCCCTTGGGGCTGTGCCGATCTTCCCAGATGACCCGCCGTCGCGACGTCCGACGGCGGAAGCCCACGTTGCTCACGCCATCGCCGGGCGGCGCGATCTCGCGCGGCTCGGCGGCGCGGAGCCCGGGGTCGTGCGCCAGCCGGAGGTGGGCGACCGCCGACGGGTCGCCGCCAGCGCGGTCTGCAGGATCGCCATCTGGGCGCGCGTCATGCGGCGATCTTAGTACACCGAATCATGAATTCGTTCCGGGTTTCCTTGGGGTTCCGGATGCCCGCGCGCTATCGTGTGTTCGATGGGTGCGGGGGGACGGCGCATCGTGGCGCGCCGTGGACCGAAGCCGCGACACAAGGTGGCTCTGACGGCGCCGGAGTACCGGGAACTCCAACGCCTCACCCGTCGGCGCACCGCTCCCTATGCGGCAGTGGTGCGGGCGAAGATTCTGCTCCTGGCCTATGAGCACCCGGACTGGAGCAACGCGGCCATTGCCCGAGCCGTGGGGTGCACGGATCGGACGGTGCGCAAGTGGCGAGGGCGCAGCCGGGCGGGGCCGGCCCTGCAGGACGCGCCCCGGCCCGGGGGACCACGCTTTTTCCCCCTCAGCGGTTCGAGCGCAGGTCACCGCGTTGGCCTGCACGCTGCCGCGGGATTCCGGTAAGCCACTCTCCCGCTGGTCGGCTACCGAACTCGCCCGCACGGTCGTCCAGCGCGGCATTGTCCGGCGCATCTCAGGCGTTACCATCCAGCGCTGGCTCCAGGCCGAGCGCATCAAGCCGTGGCAATACCACAGCTGGCAACGCCCCACCGATCCGCACTTCCTCGAACGGGCCATCCCGATTCTGACCCTCTACGAGCGGGCCCAGGCGCTCGCCCGGACGGGGCACCTCATCGTCTGCGCGGATGAAAAGACGTCGATCCAGGCCCGACGGGCCTGTGGGCGCACGACCCCGGCACGCCCCGGTCGCCCGATGTACCTGCCGGATCGCTACCAGCGCCAGGGCGCGGTGCAGTTGTTTGGCGGCCTGCTGGTGCACACCGGCGAAACCCTGGCCCGCTGCTTTGAGCGCAAGCGCTTCGTCGAGTTCCAGAGCTTCCTGCGGATGCTCTTCGGGAGCGTCTGGTGTCGGAGGATCCGCAGCCTCCACCTGATCCTGGACAACGGCTCCACCCATGCCCCGAAGCGCCTGCCGACCTGGATCACGACGCTCGACCTGCCCTTCCCCGTCCACCTCCACTGGTTGCCCGTCCACGCGTCCTGGCTCGACCAGATCGAGATCGTGTTCAGCGAGCTGCAACGGAAAGCGCTCACGCCGAACGACTTTGACAGCACCACTCACGTGCGTCAGCGCATTCGGGCCTTCTTCGCCGAGCGCAACCGCCGAGCTCAGCCGATCCAGTGGACCTACACGGCCCAGAAGCTGCTGGCGAAAGTCCGCCGTCAGCGGAGGCTGGCGGCTACCGGCTAAAACCCGGAACGAATTCATGATTCGGTGTACTTAGCACCCGGGGTGAAGCTTGCGACCGCGTGGAGATCCGGGCTCGCGATCCGCCGGTGCCGGCCCCGCCCGCCGATGTCGGAGCCTGGGCGTCGCCTTCGAGTTTCCGGACGAAGGCCACCGTCCCGAAGGCCCCGGCGGCCACCGTCAGCAGCGCGACGACCTCAACAGATCCGGTGCCCGGTGAGCCGACCAGCCCTCGCGGTCCGGCGCGCAGCGGAAGACGTAGAGGACGGCGACCGGTGATCGCGGCTGTGCCGGCGGGAAGCCCATCCATCTTGTCCAGTAGAAGGCGTTGGTGATCCCCACGCACGGGGCGCGGGTCGTCGACTGGGCCTACGAGACCCATCGCGAGCGCGGCCAGGATCAGGGGCAGGAATCGATCCGGGGCGCGCCCGGCGAGGCGAGCGCCGGATCGTCGCCATCATGGCGACGCCGCCTGGGGTCGGCTCGAGGCGCCGGTGCCAGCGATCCTCGCGCGGGTGCTTCAGGAGCCCGGCCCGCGTCGCGCCGCGCTCGCAGACGAGGGTGGCGTCGAAACGATGCCAGGAACCAGGAACGCCCCAGCCCGCTCACGACGGCACCGTGACGCCCTTGGCGCCCAGGAGCTCGGCGTAGAGTGCGTCCACGTCGGCGACCAGCCGCTCCGCGGCGAAGGCTGGGACCACGCGCTCGCGCGCGGCCAGGCCGAGCGTCCGGCGGCGCTCGGGGTTCTGCAGCAGGGTGACCAATGCCGCCGCCAGCGCGCCGGGGTCGTCAGGCGGCACGAGGCACCCGGTCACGCCGTCCTCGACGAGGTCGGGCACTCCGCCGACACGGGCGGCCACGATCGGGCGCCCCGCCGCCATCGCTTCGATGAGCGAGACGGGAGAGCCCTCGTTGCGCGAGGTCAACGCGACCACCGTGGCGTCCGCGTAGACGCGCTCGAGGTCCCGGCGCCAGCCCAGGAAGCGGACGCTCGTGCCGAGCCCGAGGTCGGCCGCGAGCGCCTCGAGCGCCGCGCGCCGCTCCCCGTCCCCGACGATCAGGAACCGGCTCGCGGGCAGCGCCTGGTGGACCCGCCGCGCGGCCTCCAGGAACACCTCGTGCGCCTTAATGGGGACCAGCCGGGCGACGATCGTCACCACCGGGGCCTCGGGCGGCAGGCCGAGCTCGCCCCGCAGGCTCCCCCGCGCGGCGTCCGCCCCCCGGTAGCGATCGAGGTCGAGGCCGAGCGGCACCACGCGGAACCGGGCCGGCGAGCCTACGCCGAGGGCCAGGAGCTCCCGGCGCACCGTCTCGCTGACCGCGAGCAGGCAGTCGGTCCACCTGGCCAGCATCCGCTCCACTCCGAGGAAGATCCGCGCCCGGGCCGGGGAGAAGTATCCGTGGAAGACGTGCCCGTGATAGGTGTGCACGACGACGGGGACGCACGCGAGGCGGGCCGCCAGGCGGCCCAGCGTCCCGGCCTTGGCGGTGTGCGTGTGGACCACGTGCGGGCGCACGCGTCGCATGAGGCGGACGAGCGCGGCGAGGGTGAGGCCATCGGCCACGCCGCGCACTTCTCGCCCGAGCGTGGGGAGGACGATGACGCGCTCCGGGGCCTTGCCGTGGAGCGCGAGATAGTTCCCCTCGCCCGGCTCCTCCGTCCCCGTGACGAGGCGCGCGTCGTAGCGACGAGGATCGAGCCGCTCGGTGAGCAGCGTTGTGTGGAGCGCGGGCCCTCCCACGTTGAGGCGTGCAATGACACGCAGGACGCGTATCCGCTCCACGCGCTCGCGGGCCACCACGCCGCCGGCCTCTCGCACGGCGCCCGCCGGCCTCAGGGGGCCCCCGGCCGGCCGGGCCCGGCCCCGCGTCGCGTCCCCGTCGCCTCGCGCGTCGGGGGCGAGCCGCGCGGGGCGGAGCGGACGAGGGCGAGCGCCACGGCCAGGCCGATGAGTAGAGTCTCGAACGGGTAGCGGAACCGGTACAGCGCCCCGACGTTCGGGACGGCGAGGGCGTAGACGAGCATCATGCCGAGACAGTAGACTACGAGCACGTGCAGTTCCGGGCGGTCCCGCCAGCGCCAGAGCCCCCAGGGAAGGATCGCCACCGCCAGATAGAGCAGGAGCACCTCGGCGCCGGCCACGCGGCGCATGACCGAGGCCCCGGGAGTGACCCCGCCCGCCCACTGGGACGGGAACGGCGCGAAGAGGGCCACCTGCAGCGCCCGGGGCAGGTAGGCTGTCACCTCAGCAGCGCTCGTGAGCTTGACGTCGGCATCCACGAGCGAGCCCGCCTGAGCGCGCGCGAACCCGGAACGCGCCTGCACGAGGCTCTCGAGCCCGCGGTCGACGACCGGCGGCAACCAGCGGCTTCGCGTCCAGCCCCCCGACGGCGCCTCGCCGGCCGGCGGTGTCGGTGTGTTGGCGCCGCCTTCCATCTGGGGCGCGTCGATGTAGCTGTGCCCTCCCGGCAGCGCGACGAGCGACCAGGTCACCAGCGCCGCCGCCCAGGTCCGGATGACGGCTCGGCCGGCTGTCCCCGCGGCCCGGCGCCCTCTGGCGGCACCGACCAGGACCATGCCTGTGACGAGCGCGGCCAGGCCGATGCCGAGACCGAACAGCACGTCGACGAGATACGGGCGCGCTAGCCACACTGCGCCCGCGCCGACCACGATGGGCAGCAGCCCGCGGCCGAGGCTGGCCGCCGGGTCGCGAGCGGCCCGGGCAACTCTCGCCCACCCCAGGGCCGCGAGCAGGGCGCCCAGCACCGCGAAGCCGTCCTTGTGGATCTGCGCGTACCAAGTGAGCGACGACGGGAAGAGGACGAGCGGGAGGACCCCCAGGAGCGCGACCCGCACCGGCGCGAGCATCTCCAGGATGCGGAAGAGCACGACCGCCGCCGTCGCGTGGAGCGCCGCGTTGACCGGGATGAGCACCCAGGGCTCGGGCACCGTCAGCGCGTAGAGCGGGCTCAGGACGCCGGCCGCGAGGTGGCCCTCGGGCCGGAGGGTCCAGGTCAACCAGCCATCTCGACGGATGGCCTCGGCCTGCCGCACCGCGACCTCGTGGAAGGAAACTGCATCGAGGCCCGCCAGGAGCCCGTGTCCGGCGTGCCACCGGGGTGCCCAGTACGGCAGGACGACGGTCTGGACGAGGATGGCGGCCAGCGCCGCATACAGGAAGACGGCGACCCAGAGGACCGCGGCGGGCCGCCGGAGGGCCCGCCCCGTCACGAGGACGTCGTCGTAGGGCGCGCTCACCGATCCATCGTCACGGCACTTGCGTTGTACGGGGCCGCGGCTCCGCCCGTCGGCGCACGGCGGCGGGTGAGGGCCGCGAGTCCCGCCCCCGCGAGGGTCGCAATCGGTCCAAGGAAGTGCAGGAGGAAGCGGCCGTCGTAGTCCGCGAGCGTGGCGCCCACGAGCAAGAGGTGCGCGCCGATCAGCGCGAGGAGGAGGTGGGTCAGCGGGTGGCGCCAGGTCGCGGCGATCCCGGCGGCGGCCAGCGCGTAGAGCGGGAGGAGTGTGGCCACGATCACGAGGTTATGACGCCAGCTGTAGTAGGGACGAACATGGGCGAGCTCCATCACCACCCGCCGGAGGATCACCGTCGCCGACGGGCCCGGGTGCCGGGCGACGTACCGGATGGCGCCAGACCACCCCTCGCCGTCTGGCGCGGAGCGCGCCGGCATCTCGACTTGGAACGCTGGATTCCCGTAGAGCACCTTCCCACTCTCGAGCAATCGGCCAGGAATGCGCCCCGCGGGAGCGCGAAACGGCGCGACCCCCAGCGTCAGCGTCACGGCGGCCGCCGCGGTCGCCAGCCCGAGCGTGACGCGCCGCCAGTCGCGGGCGGCCGCGCCCCGGACCGCCCAGAAGGCGCCGGCCACGGGCAGGAGCAGCACGCCCGTCGGGCGCAAGAGCCCGGCGGGGACCAGCACGAGGAGGGCGGCCCCGTACCAGAGGCCGCCCCGCTCGGCGGCGCGCCAGGTCACCCAGGCTCCGATCACCACGGCCGACGTGTACAGCGAGTCGGTGAGAATGTACGCATGCCATCGGAGGACATCGGGATTGCCGAGCAGGAACGCGGCGGCGACGAGCCCGCCGAGCGGGCCTCCCAGGGTCACGCCGAGGGACCAGAGCCCGAGCCCCGCGATCGCGGCCACACCGATGTGAAGCCCGACGACGGCCGGCAGGTCTCCGCCGAGGCTCCGGACGACGGCGACCACGGTGATGTAGCCCACGTAGGCCCACCGAAGCCCTTCCGGCCAGTGCCCGGCCAGCAGGTGCTCGGCCCCATCCACGTAGCGGGGGGAATCAGCGCCGAGCCGGACCCCGTCGCGCGCCAGGAGGAGGATGGTCCCGCCGGCGAAGGCGACCACCAACCCCGTGATCGCCCAGCGCAGAAGGGTCCGGCTCCCCCCCGGCCTCGCAATCCGCGCCGCCGGCGCCGAGCCGTCCACGGGGCCTCTGGACCGCTCAGATGCGCACGGGGGGAGCGGACCGCACCCCGCCGGCGGCGTCCCGGGTGTGGGCGGATCGGCCGTCGGTGCCCGTGCCCCCGCGCGCATCGACGTGCACCTCGTGCCACAGCTCGAGCATCAGGAGATTCCAGAGCTGGTAGTGCCAGTTCCGGACGCCGTCCAGATGCTCCCGAACGAGCCGCTCCACCGCGGCCTGACGGAAGTACCCCCGCTCGCGAGCTCGCCGGCCCAGGATCACGTCCCGGGCCACGTCGCGCAGCTCGCCCCGGAACCACCGGTCGAGCGGGACGGCGAAGCCCATCTTCCGGCGCCCGATCACCTCGCGGGGAAGCAGGTCCCTGACCGCCCGCTTGAAGATGCGCTTTTTCGAGAAGCCCCGGAGCTTCATCGACGACGGCAGGCTCGCGCAGAACTCCATGAGCTCGTGATCCAGGAGCGGCGAGCGGCCCTCGAGCCCGTGCGCCATCGTCGCGATGTCCACCTTGACCAGGAGGTCGTCGGGCAGGTACGTGCGGACGTCGACGTCCAGCGTCGCGTCCACGAGGTCCGGCGCGTCCGAGTCGCGGTACGCGTCGACCAGCAGCGCCTCCGCCTCCCCGCCGCCCGCTGAGCGTAGGAACTCCTCCGTGCACACCTCCCGCTTCAGGCCGGCGTGGAAGTGGCTCATCCAGCGGGCGTACCGCCGCTCCCGCGGATCCCCCAGGCTCTCGATCCAGCGGCGGCCGCGGGCGGCGAGCCGGGGCGTGCGCGGCCCGGTCGGCACCAGCCGCGCGGTGGTGGCCAGCGCTCCGCGGACCGCGCGGGGGAGGCGCTCGTACCACGCGGCCGCGACGTGCGCGGCGTAGCGCTCGTATCCCGCGAAGTTCTCGTCGCCGCCGTCCCCGTTGAGGGCGACCGTGACGTGCCGGCGCGTCAGCTCGGCCACGTAGTAGGTCGGGATGGCCGAGGAGTCCGCGAACGGCTCGTCGTAGTGCCAGGCGAGCTTCGGCAGGATGTCGACGGCCTGGGGCCGCACCACGAACTCGTGGTGGTCCGTCCCGTAGCGCTCGGCCACCATCCGCGCGTACCGGCGCTCGTCGTACGTCGCCTCCTCGAAGCCGATGGAGAACGTCTTCACCGGCGCCGTTCCGCTCTCCGCCATGAGAGCCACGACGGCGCTGGAGTCGATACCGCCGCTCAGGAAGGCGCCGAGTGGCACGTCGCTGACGAGGCGGCAGCGGACGGCATCCCGCAGGCGCCGCCTGAGCTCCTCGACGGCCTCGTCCTCCGACAGGGTCACCTTGCGGTCGTAACGCAGGCGCCAGTATCGCGTGACGCTCACCCGCCCGTCCCGGACGAGCAGGTAGTGGGCGGGTGGCAGCTTCCGGATCCCCTGGAACGCCGACTGGGGGCACGGCACGTACTGGTAGGTGAGGTAGTAGGAGAGGGCCTCGAGGTTCGGGCGCGGCGTGAAGCCGGGGTCGGCCAGGAAGGCCTTCGGCTCGGACGCGAAGGCGATGCCGTCCCGGTCAAGGAGATAGTGGAGGGGCTTCTTGCCGAGCCGGTCGCGCGCGAGGAGGAGGGCGCGCGTCGCGGCGTCCCAGATCGCGAAGGCGAACATCCCCCGGAGCCGCGTGACGCAGTCGACGCCGAACTCCCGGTACGCGGCCAGGATGACCTCGGTGTCGGACTGGGAGCGGAACCGGTGGCCCAGGCCCTCGAGCTCCCGCCGGAGCTCGAGGAAGTTGTAGATCTCCCCGTTGTAGGTGATCCACACCGACCGGTCCGCGGTCGCCATCGGCTGGCCGGCGAGCGGGCTCAGATCGATGATCGCCAGCCGCCGGTGGCCGAGGCCGACCGGGCCGTCCACGTGGACACTCTCGCCGTCCGGCCCCCGGTGCGCGAGGAGAGCCGACATCCGCCCCACGACGGCCGCCTCGACGGGCGCCCCCGAGCGGAAGTTCAGGCGGCCGGCGATCCCGCACATCCTACACCTCGTCCGGCGTCTCGCCCGGTGACCGGGAGCCCCGGAGCGCCGGGGAGCAGCGCCATGGCGTGAGGGTGACCCTCCCGTGCAAGCCGTCCGAGTGTAGCGCTTCGGGGCCCCTGCCGCACCCCCCGGCGAGCCGGTTCCGCGGCCCCCCCGCCGCGTCACGGTCACGCCGGGTCATGATCGCGCGGCATTCCTCGGTGCCGGGTGTGCTCGCGCGACCGTCCTCGACGCTCGGGCCAGGTCCCGATAGAGGCCCTCGTACCGACGGACGATCGTTGCGATGTCGTAATGCCGCTCGATCCGTCGTCGCGCGGCGCGTCCGAGAGCCTCGCGAGCCAGTGGGCCCCCGTCGACCAGCTCCCGCCAGGCCGCCGCGAGCAGGGCCGGACTGCGCACCGGGACCACTCCGCCGGTCTCGCCGACGAGATGCCGGCAATCCCCCACATCGGTCACCACGCACGGCACGCCGCACGCCATCGCCTCGCCGATCGCGTTCGGGCATCCTTCACCGTACGCCGATGACAGCGAGGCCACGTCGAGGCCGGCGTATACCCGCGGCATGTCGTCACGCCGACCGAGAAGGTGGCAGCGCGCACGGAGCCTCGCGGCACCGAGCCATTCGTTCAGGGTCGTGTTCTGCTCGGTCATGTTGTCGCCGCAGAGCACGAACCGCGCCTCGGGACGCTCCGCGAGCAGCATCCCCGCCGCCTCGATGAACGTGCGATGGTCCTTCATCGGGTCGAACCGAGCCGGGATGCCGACCACCACATCCCGATCCTCCGCGCCGAGCTCCCGGCGAAACGAGGCGCGCGCGACCGGATCCGGCTTGAAGACCGCGGTTTCCGTGCCGTTCGGGATCACTTCGATCTTGCTGTCAGCGTATCCGGATTCCCGATGCATGCGCCGGACCATGTCACCGCAACAGACGATCCGATCCGGCACCCATCGGGACAGCCTGGCGCAGGTCCGCACGATCGAGAGGGTTCTGCGCCGGACCGGACTCCCGACTAGGTGGCCCGCCTGTACATTCCACGCGATCGCGATGCTTCGCCGAGCCAGCCGCGCCGCCACCCCCCCCACCAGGTCGGCATGGTACATCCAGGTCTGGACGACCTGAGGCGCCTCGTTCCGCAGCCGCCTCATCAGTCGCAGGAGAGCCCATACGTCGGGCACATCGCGGCGCATTCCCATGGAGCAGACGGGCACGCCGAGCGAACGGATCCTCTCGCCCACGGGTCCTACATCGGTCAGGGAGATCACGCTCGAGTGGAACGATCGGGAGTCAATTCCCGAGACGAGCTTGAGCAGCATCATCTCGGCCCCACCGGTGTCGAGGCCCGTGATCACGTGCGCGATATTTATCACGGAGCTGACTTCAGCCCTGACGCCCGATCGGCTTTCGCATATGTGGCGTCTGCCCAGAGACAGGTGCCCTTGCACGGCCTCAAGTGCATCAGGACGAACCCGTGCGCACCCAGCATTTCGTGCACCTCCCAGAACAACGGACCACCCTCGAACAGCTCGTAGAACCGCACTTCGATGAGGACCTGCCGCGTATGCCGAAGCGTGTCGTTCGCTCCGAGCAGGATCTCCCGCTCGAATCCTTCTGCGTCGATCTTCAGCAGATCCACCGGGTAGAACTCCCTTTGCACAAGCAGCTCGTCCAAGGTCTCCACGTCGACCTGCTGGCCACCTTGGGAGGCATCCGTGCTGCTGGCCCACTCCGGAAACTGCTCACCCGCGACGCGCCTGAAGGAGGAGCGGAGCCCTCTGACGTCGATCAGGCGAGTCCCACGCTCCTGGCCAGCTGCCGTGCACAGGACCTCCCACTGCGGGAACCGGGAGGCCCGACCCGCCGCCTCCCGATAGTATTCGGGGACGGGCTCCAGAGACAGGATCCGTGCCCTCGGAAAGAGCTTCGCGCACGCCACGGCCCACTCACCCCGGTGGGCGCCGACGTCGACGATCCGCATCGGCATGTTCACGGGCATCCGCGAGAGCGCATCGATCAGGTTGACCACGTTCCGAATGATGGGTAGCCGCCAGACTGGCACACCCACCTCGAGCGCGCGCGTTCCATAATAGGCGTACTCGGCCAACCGGCGCAGCCACTTCACCCGACGCTCATTCGTTCGAGGTGCGTACGCGCCGCGTGTTCGGCAGCGCGCGCAGCGCATGGGCAACGATCGCCACGCCGCCAGCGAGCTGTACGATCATGCCGAACAGCACGGCGAGGGCGCCGCCCATGAGACCCTTTTCCGGCACCAACCACGTGCACGCCAATGCGGTCGCCAAGGTCGTGATCACGAACAGCGGGACCTGCGCGGCGAAGTACCGGGTCGCAGTCATTCCATGTCCCAACGCGCCCGCGACGTGCGAGACCCCCCCCCCGACCATCAGCCAGGCGAACACGTCCGCGTATTCGCCATACTCCGGGCGGTAAAGCCACGTCAACAGGCTTCGCCCGCCGAGAACAGCCACGAGCACGCCGCCGCCACCCACCAGAACGGCCGCCCCTCCCAGCCGCAGGATGAGGTGGAGGAACGCCGATCGCTTGCGTCGGGCATAGTAACGGGCTAGGCGACTGCTCATCGACTGCCCAAGGGCCGAGACTAGCATGCTTCCCACGGCCATCAGTTGCGCCATCGCCGCGAACAGGCCCAGGCTGCGCCGGCCGAGATGCCGTTCCACGTAGTATCGAGGCACGCTCGAGTTCAACGAGACGAGTGCCATCACCACTCCGAGCGGGAGCGCCAGCCACGCAAGCCGGGCCAGTCTCACGGCCGCCTTCGTCCTACCATCCGCACTGGCTGCGGCGCGGCTCGAAGGCATCGGCGCCGGACCGAACACCACCCGGGGGGCGCGCGCATCGTACAGTGCCAGGACGACGGCGGACGCCGCCGCGACCGCAGCTGCGGCCCACGCCACGCTGCCACGGCTCATGTGGAAGCCGGCTGCCAGTGCGGCCAGGCAGGCCCCAGCCTTCAACAGTCCGGACTTCCCGATCCGGTCCATCCGCTCATGCTTCTGGAGCAAGCCATGGTACACGTCCCCCACGGCATCGGTCGCTCGCCCAACACCGACCCAGAAGACTGCCAGCGCGGTATCAGCGGCGTGGGGCCCACCGAAGGCAAAGGCTGCCACGGTCGCGATGGCCATCCCGACACCTGCGAGCCGTAGGCAAAGGTAATCTGCGAACGCGAAGCGGCCAGTGGCGTCCGTCGCCTGAATCTCCCGAAGGTGCAGGTTCGTGAACATGATGATCGGTGTGGCGATCGCAAGGCCAAGGGCGAACTGGCCGACCTTCTCCGCGGTCCCTAGCTTGGCGATGAGGACCAGCATCGCGAACTGGGACAGTCCATAGCTCACATTGGCCACGCTCATCCACAGGAAGCCTCGTCGTAACGGCGTGCGGATCGGCGTGGCCGCATCCGGCCTTGAGCGGCGTATCACAGCGTTCCCGGGACCGACCCGCAGACGCGCCGCCGCCCGCATGGACACGGCGCGGCTACTGCGCGACGAGCATCCCGCCGGCCCCCGGTGATGAGGCCCCCTGATGGCGTCGTGGCGAGGTCACACTGAGCACGGCTGCCTGGCGGAGCCTTCTCGGCGCCGAGGGCGGGCCGCATCACCTTACCCGGATTCAGGTCCCGCCGGCACCTCGCCGTAGAGGCGCCAGCCGTGGAGCCCCGTCGGGGAGATCGTCACGTTGACCAGGCCCGCCCGGCGGGCCCAGCCGGCGAGGTCCTCCCCGTCGTAGTAGTGGCGGATCGGCGCCGCCAGCCGGTCGAACCAGTCCGCCCACACCACGTGGAACGGGTAACGCGCGTAGAGCCTCAGCCGGGGGAGCGGGACGCGGTCCACGCGCGGACCCAGGGCACGACGAGCGATCCGGTACGGCAGGATGAATGCGCCCCAGTCCACGACTGCGGCGCCAAGGGACAGCGCCCGCGTGGCCGGAAGCGGGAGCCGCGCGCTGACCCGGCGAACGGTCTCGAGGAGCCGGTTCGTGGTCCGCCGCGCCGTGCTGTAGACCCAGATGAAGATGGCGCCGCCGGGGCGGACGAGCGGCAGGAGTCC
This sequence comes from uncultured Candidatus Rokubacteria bacterium, assembly GCA_963805625.1. Taxonomy (GTDB): domain Bacteria; phylum Methylomirabilota; class Methylomirabilia; order Rokubacteriales; family DASRDR01; genus DASRDR01. The sequence goes on along the minus strand of CAWDVE010000012.1, from coordinate 55,031 downwards.
GCGGAAGCTCGCCTCCGGATCCGGCAGGTGGTGCAGCACCCCGAGGCTGTAGACGAAGTCGAAGGCGTCCGCGCGGAACGGCGGCGCCTCAAGGTCGCCCTGGACCAGCGCGATGCGGGGGCGGCCCTCGGCGATCTCACGGGCGCGCTCGATGGCACGGCTGAAGTCGAGCCCCACCATCCGGGCCCCGAAGTCAGCCGCGTGGACGAGATGGCGGCCGAACCCGCACCCGGCGTCGAGCCCCCGCTTGCCGGGGAAGAACTCGGGCCGAACCGGGTCGACGTAGGTGAGGAAGTCCTCGCGGAACTGGTCGCTCATCCGCCCGAAGGCGGTCCACTGGTAGCCGAAGCTCCGCCGCGTGCGCTCCCTGACCAACTCGGGCCGAGCGGGAGCCGGCGTCAAGAGGAGCGGTGACGACGCCACCCGTCGCGGCGATGTCGGCAGGAGCGGCGCTCCGTGGCGTGGGCGGGACCCCCCGGCATCACGAGGCGCGAGGCCAACGCCGTCACGAGCGCCCGCTCGACCGCGACCGCCAGTTCCTCGACCTCCCCGTCCCCATCGGGGTCGACAGGCATCCTAGCCCTGTCATGTGGAGCGGGAGACCGGCGTCGAGGATCACGCCGCGTCGGCCTGAAGGACATGGCGCATCGTAGCGTACCGCTGCGCACCCCGTCCAGATCGGAGCGCCCATGATAGGCTCGCGACTGATGGACGGAGGAACGGCGAGGTGAGCACGGCGCGCCGCAGCGCGGTGGTGATCCCCGGCATCACACGGCCGCTGCCCCCGGGCCGGCTCCTGCCCTGGCTGTTCCGGGAGCTCCCGCGCGATCCCGCCCGGCGCGTCGCCATCGTTGACGATCTCCAGAGGGGGCCCGAGCGATGAGCGAGGTCCCGTCGCGCCTGGTCCGTGCGGGATCCCTCGACGAGCTGAAGGCGAAGGGGTGCCTGGTCGTCAGCGCCGGCCGCCACGGCGTGGCCGTGTTCTGGCACGAGGGTCAGGCCTGGGCGGTGGACAACCGCTGCCCGCACATGGGCTTTCCGCTCAGCCGAGGGACGGTTCGGGACGGGCTCTTGACGTGCCATTGGCATCACGCCCGGTTCGATCTGGCCTGCGGGGGCACGCTCGACCCGTTCGCGGGCGACGTCCGGTCCTATCCGACGGTCGTCAGGGATGGCGAGGTGTTCGTCGAGGTGCGCCCCGAGAGCGACCGCGCGGCCGAGTGGCGGCGCCGGCTCGAGCAGGGGCTCGAGGACCGGCTCGCGCTCGCGCTCGCCAAGGCGGCCCTGGCTCTCCTGGCCGGGGGCGCCGAGCCGCCGGAGATCGTGCGCGTGGGGGCCCGCTTCGGCGCCCGCTACCGCGCGGCCGGCTGGGGTCCGGGCCTGAGCATCCTCACCGCGATGGCGAACGTCCTGCCGGCTCTGGCCGCGGACGAGCGGCCCCTCGCGCTCCTCCACGGTCTCGTCCGGGTGGCCGAGGATTGCGCCGGGCGCCCGCCGCGCTTCGGTCTCGAGCCCTTGCCCAGGGCCCCCCGGTCACCGGCCCGGCTGAAGGCCTGGTTCCGGGACTCCGTGGAGGTGCGGGACGCCGACGGCGCCGAGCGGGCGCTCTGCACGGCGATCGACGCGGGGGCGCCGGCGGGAGCTCTGGCCGACCTCCTGCTGGCGGCGGTCACCGACCACTACTTCGTCGACGCCGGCCACACGCTGGACTTCAGCGTCAAGGCCTTTGAGCTCCTCGATCATCTCGGCTGGGCCGAGGCGCCGGCGATCCTGCCGAGCCTCGTCGGCGGCCTCTGCCGCGCCGAGCGGAGCGAGGAGCGGAGCGCATGGCGCCGGCCGATCGACTTGCCTGCCCTGCTCGAGCCGGCCTTCGAGGCACTCGCGCCCCTCATCGACGACGATGCGCGCCGCGGCGGGCCGCTCGGCCCCGGCGAGTTCGACGAGCTCGTGGCGGTCCTGCTGGGGGACGAGCCCGGGCCCATCGTCGATGCGCTCCTGGCCGCCGTCCGGCGGGGGACGGCGCTGGCGGAGCTCGGCCAGGCGGTGGCGCACACCAGCAGCCTCCGGATCGCGCGGTTCCCGACCAGCAACGAGTTCGGCGACTGGGACACGGTCCACAACACCTTCAGCTCGTGCAACGCCCTCCACCAGGCGCTCGTGCGGGCCCCCTCGCGCGAGCTGGCGCGCGGGCTGTTCCACGCGGCGATGCGGATCTACCTGGACCGGTTCCTGAACGTGCCGCCGAGCCGCCTCCCCGACGAGGAGCCGGCCGACGCGGCCCCGGCCGAGGCGCCCGACGCGCCGGCGGCCTTGCTGGAGCTCCTGGACCGCGAGCAGCAGGTGGCGCCCGCCGGCCGCCTCGTCGACGCCCACCTCCGATCCACCCGCGACGATCGTCCGATGATCGAGAGCCTGGGCCGGGCGGTCCTGCGGGAGGACGCGGGCTTCCACGACTACCAGGAGCTGGAGGGCGCGCTCCGGCAGCACGCGGCTCTCAAGGCCAGGCGGCCGGCGGCCGCCCGCCGCGCGCTGGTCGCCCTCGCGCGCTTCGAGGCGGCGCACACCCCGACCCCGCGCGCCCTGCGCCAGACGTACCAGATCGCGCTCCGGCTCCAGCGCGGCGAGGAGCTGTTCCAGCCCGCCGAGTGAGGGAGGCGCGACCGCCGCCGTCCCGGGCCCCGGTCGCCGGCGCCGGGGCGGTGTCGGCCAGGGATCGCGGCCGTCTGCTACACTGCGGGGCGCTCGTGGCTCGAGAGGTCTCCGTCGGCGTCGTCACCTACGAGAGCGCGGCCCACCTCGATCGCTGCCTCGGGGCGGTCCGGGCGCAATCCTGTCCCCCCGTGGAGCTGGTCGTCTGGGACAACGCCTCCGGCGACGGCTCGGCGGACCTCGCGCGGCGGCTCGGGGCCGCCGTGCACGTCTCGTCCGTCAACATCGGGTTCGCGGCCGCCGCCAACGAGCTGGTCCGCCGGACGACGGCGCCCTACCTCCTCCTCCTCAATCCCGACGCCTACCCGGCGCCGGACTACCTCGAGCGGGCGGTAGCGGCGGCCGAGGCCGATTCCCGGGTGGGCAGCGTCACCGGCAAGCTCATCCGGCCGGCGGTCGGGAGCGGTCCGCCGCTCATCGACTCGGCCGGGCACGCCTTCCACCGGAACCGAATCCCGCTGAACCGGGGGGAGCAGGAGCCCGACGTCGGCCAGCTCGACGAGCCCGGTGAGGTGTTCGGCGTGTGCGCCGCGGCGGCCCTGTACCGGCGGGCGATGCTGGAGGACGTGCGGGTCGGGGACGAGTACTTCGCGAGCGCGTTTTTCGCCTACCTGGAGGACGTCGACCTCGACTGGCGCGCGCGCCTCCGGGGCTGGAAGGCCTGGTACGTGCCGGCGGCCGTCTGCACCCACGAGCGCGGGCACCGGGGGAAGCGCCGGATGAAGACCCCCTGGGTCCTCCGGCACTCGCTGAAGAACCGCTACCTCATGATGCTGCGCAACGAGCGCCCGGCCGACGTCCTGCGGGACCTGCCCGCGATCCTCGTCACCGAGCTGGCCCGCGCCGCCGACTACGCGCTGAGCCACCCGAGCGCCCTGATGGGGTATCTGGATTTCGTCCGGCTCGTGCCGGGGGCCTTCGCCGCGCGGCGCCGGATCCAGGCGCGGCGCCAGCCGGGGCCCTCGCCGCTCCGCCCGTGGCTCCGGCCGTTCCCGTACCGGGCTCAGCTCCGGGCCCTGGTCACCGCGCCATGATGTTGGTCGCGATGGCTTGCCTGCCGGGCCTCAGTACGCGAAGAACCCGGGGGTGACCGCGGCGGACGACGCCGGACGGTGCACCGGGGACGGGTCGGGTGGACGGCGTGGCGTTCCTACGGTATAAGGCCTGGGGCCGAGAGGCCGAAAAGAGCCACGCGCTCGAACGGGAGGGATGGCGATGTGGTGGTTGACCGTCGTCGCGCTCGCCGCCGGCGTGGGCATGGCGGTCGACGCGGCCGCGGCTGGGTTCTGGCTGCCGCCGGATTTCGGCGGGAACAATCCGAACGTGGCCGTGGCGGTCGGGGACAGCATCACCCTCGGGACGCTCGCCGACGGCATGGCCGCCCAGCCGTACCCCGCCGTGCTCCAGGCGCTCCTCGCCCCCGCCCATCCCGGCTTCGTCGTCGCGAACCGCGGCAAGGGCGGTGAGACGACGAGCGAGGGACTGGCCCGGCTGGCGGGGGTCCTGGCGAAGGATCACCCGGGGTTCGTCCTCATCATGGAAGGCACCAACGACGCGACCTTCGACACGCCGCCCGCCGTCATCGTCGCGAACCTGCGGGCCATGATCCGCCTCGCCAAGGTGAGCTCCTCGATCCCGATCCTCGGCGCCATCATCCCCAACCACCGTGATTTTGCACCCGACGCCCGCGACATCATCGCCCAGGTCAACGCCCTGCTGCCCGGGGTCGCCGCGGCGGAGGGCGTCCGGTTCGTCAACACGTTCACGCCCCTGAACGATCCGGGGCTCTACGGCTCGGACAACCTGCATCCGACGCAGCAGGGCTACCAGGTGCTGGCGGCGGCGTGGCAGCCGGCGGTGAGCGCGGCGATCACCGAGTCGCGCGCCCTGCTGGGCGGGGTCACCGTTGCCGGCTTCACCGGGTCCATGGGCGCTCGGCAGATCCTGACCGGGTTCGGCCCGGGCCTCGCGCCAATCGCCCGTCGATTCGCGGGGACGGCCCCGCACACGCCCGTCGACGCGGGCCTGGGCGTCTACAGCAGCGGCTTCCTCGGCGGCGTCCGCGTGGCGGCGTGCGACTTCAACAATGACGGCGTCGACGACCTGCTCCTCGGCCCCGGGGCCGGCGGCGGGCCGCACGTGCGGCTGCTCGACGGGGCTACCGGGATGTCGCTCGCCGAGTTCTTCGCCTACGACCCCGCCTTCAACGGCGGCGTCTTCGTCGCCTGCGGACCCGTGGAGGGGCCCACCGCCAAGAACATTGTCACCGGCGCGGGTCGCGGCGGGGGCCCGCACGTCCGCGTCCTCCGCTACAATCCCAACGCCCCGGGCGGCGTCGAGCCCGTCTTCGACTTCCTCGCCTACGCCGCGGCCTTCGCGGGCGGCGTCCGCGTCGCCGTCGGGGACGTCGACGGTGACGGCCAGGCCGATGTCATCACCGGCCCCGGCCCCGGCGGCGGCCCCCACGTCCGCGCGCTGACCTGGACCGGCAGCGGCCTAGCTTCGCTCGCCGAGTTCTACGCGTACGACCCGGCCTTCACCGGCGGGGTGTTCGTCGCAGCCGGGGACGTCACTGGCGACGGCGCCGCCGAGATCATCACGGGTCCCGGCCGGGGCGGCGGCCCCCACGTCCGCGCGCTGACCTGGACCGGCAGCGGCCTAGCTTCGCTCGCCGAGTTCTACGCGTACGACCCGGCCTTCACCGGCGGGGTGTTCGTCGCAGCCGGGGACGTCACTGGCGACGGCGCCGCCGAGATCATCACCGGCGCCGGGCCGGGCGGGGGCCCGCACGTCCTCGGCTACACGATCTCGGGCGAGCCGACGGGTCCAGGCTTCCTGGCGTACTGAGAGGGAGTATCCTGGGGTCATGCGGGTCTGGCTGATCGTCGGCGCCCTCCTGCTCGCCGCGCCGCCGGGGGCGCGGGCGACCGTGGAGGTCGACGGCGAGCTCGTGTCCGCGACGTTCGAGGCGACGCCCGTGCCGGCCGCCGTGGAGGCGATCCGCCGCGCAGCCGGCGTGGACATCGTGCTGCCGGCGCCCGCCCGGGACCGGACGGTCACGCTCCGCGTCGAGCGGCTGCCGTTCGAGCAGTTCCTGCGCCGGTTCCTCCAGACGCTCGAGCTGGGCGGCTACGCCCTCGTCTTCGAGTCCACGGGCGTCGCCCGCCGCGTGATCGTCGTCGAGCGCGGGAGCGACGCGCCGCCCTCCCCGGCCGCGCTGGCCGCTCCGGCCGAGGGGACGAACGCGACCGAGCCGGTCTACGTGCCGCCCGCGACGGCGCCCGTGTACATCCCGCCGGCCACGCCCCCGGTATACGTGCCACCGGCGAGGCCGCCGGTGTACATCCCGCCGGCCACACCCCCGGCGTACGTGCCGCCGGCGTCCGAGCCCCAGCCCGCGCCCTGACGGTCGCTCCGGGGCGACCGCCGAGCGGTCCCGACCGGGCTGGAGGCCCGGGGGATTGGGGTATACTGCGCGTGTCTTGCGGCCAGTGACGGCCTCCGCGACGCCTCCCCTCCGGATCGGCTTCCTCACCGAGCGGATGCTCCTCGGCTTCGGCGTGGACCTCGTCGTCCACAAGACGGCCGAGGGGCTCAGCGCGCGCGGCCACCAGGTGACGGTCTTCACCTCGCGGTCGGACGGGACGTTCGACGGCGGACCGTACCGGATCGTCCCGCTCGCCATCCCGGCGACGCCGATCTTCCCCTTCTACGAGCGGAACGCCCTCCGTAAGCTCCCGCTCCTGCGCGGGGCCGACGTGGACCTGTTCGTCATCCAGACGTTCCCGTTCTTCGCGCTGGGCCCGTTCCTCCGGAGGCCGTTCCTCGTCGTGGAGTATGGCGTCTGCTCGACGGTCGGCTTCCCGCTCTGGCTGAAGGCCGAGTTCCTGTACGTCCATCTCGCCCAGCACTACGGCTACTTCCCGCTGGCCCGCCGCGTCGTCACGATCTCGCACTACCTCCGAGACCGGCTGCCGTTCTTCCTCCGGCGCCGGGCCCGGGTGATCCATCCGGGGACCGACCACTACGCGGTCAGCGGCGACGCCGACGAGGCGCGGGCGGCGGTGCGGGAGAAGATCGGCGTGGCGAAGGACGAGGTGCTCCTCCTCTACGTGGGGCGCATCAACCCCCGGCGGCAGCCCTACAAGGGGACGGCCCAGCTCGTGGAGTGCGTCGAGCGGCTTCGCGCCTCCGGGGAGCGCGTGCAGCTCCTGGCCGTGGGCTTCGGCGACCGCGAGGACGAGGCGTGGCTGGCCTCCCACGGTTTCCGCTGCTGGCTGTCCGCGCCCCTCGAGGCGATGGGCGCGATCTACAGCGCCGCCGACGTCTACGTGACCGCGTCCTCCTGGGAAGGTTTCGACATGCCGCTGGTCGAGGCCCAGCGCTTCGGCAAGCCGGCGGTCGCGCTCGACGCGGGGGCGCACCCCGAGGTGGTGCGCGACGGGGAGACGGCCTTCCTCGTCCGCGACATGACCGCCTTCGAGGCGGCCGCCCGCCGCCTGGTGCGCGACGAGGCCCTCCGGCGGGAGATGGGTGAGCGGGCCCGCGCCTGGGCGGCGCGGTTCTCGTGGGAGCGCGCCGTGGCGGGCTACGACCAGGTGATCGGCGAGGTGGCGCGGGAGGCCGGGTGGATCCGCTGATCTCCGCCATCGTGCTGAACTACCACGCCGAGGCCGAGACCCTCGGACGCTGCGTGGGCTCGCTAGCCACCCAGACGTACGGCCGTCTCGAGATCCTCCTCGTCGACAACGGGTCCCGGCCGGGGTCGCTCGAGGCGGTGACGGCCGCCCACCCCGACGTGCGGCTCGTGCGGCTCGATCGCAACTACGGCTTCGCGGGCGGGATGAACCGGGGGATCCAGGCGGCCCGGGGCGAGCTGGTCCTGCTGCTGAACTTCGACGTCGACCTGGAGCCCACCTGCGTCGCCGAGCTGCTCAAGGTCCTCCGGCAGGACGAGCGGACCGCCGGGGTGGCGCCCAAGACGGTGTTCATGCACGACCGCCACCTCATCGACAACGTCGGGACCCTCATCAACGGGGCCGGCGCCGCGTACAACATGGGGATCGGCCAGCTCGACGTCGGCCAGTACGACGTCAGCGAGCGGGTATTCGGCGCCTGCTTCGCCGCCGCGCTGTTCCGGAAGGCGGCCTTCGCGGAGGACGCGGTCGGACCCCTCGACGAGCGCTACTTCATGTACTACGAGGACGTGGACTGGTGCTACCGCGCCGATATGCTCGGCTGGCACTTCCGCACCGCGCCCCGGGCCGTCGTCGCCCACGTCCACTCGGCGTCGGTCCGCCACCTCGACTACTCGTTCAAGTACTACCTGATCGAGCGGAACCTCCTGCGGACGATCGTGAAGAACTTTGAGACGCGCCGGGCCCTCCGCGTCCTCGCCCGCCGGACCCTCACGCACCTCGCCAAGGCGCTCCGCCGCCAGCCGTTCTGGACCACCGGCGTGCGGGCGATGGCCCGGGCGTGGCTCGAGCTGCCCCGCTTCTGGGGCGCCCGGCGCCGGCTCCAGCGCCGGCGCGTCGTCGGCGACGGCGTGATCCTCCGCTTCTCGGTGGGGGAGTTGTCGCACTTCGACCCGGTGCGCTACGCCCCCCTTTACACCCTCGACACGCTGGAGGCGATGTACCGCCGGCTCTGGGTCGTGACGGGGGACCGCCGGCCCGGCGAGATCGCCCAAGCGCTCCAGGCCCTGTGCGCGAGCAAGCTCCGCTTCGAGCCCGACACGCGGGCGCGTCGGGTGGGGGAGATCTTGCGGGGCGAGCCGGCCTTCGTTCTCGACTTCGTCAACAAGGTGGAGCTGTAGCGCCATGCGCCGGGAACTCTTGAGCGTCCTCCGGTGTCCCCGCTGCGGCGCCGACGACCTCGGGCTCGCCGCTCGGGAGGTCGAGCGGGTCGGCTACGCCGCCGGACCCGTCGAGGAGGTGAAGGCGGGGGCCGTCGAGTGCCGGTGCGGTCTCGCGCTGCCGATCGAGGACTACGTTCTCTCCTACAACGCCCTCATGCCCGAGGGCGTGAAGGCCGACGGCCGCTACTGGGGGAGCTTCTACCGCTTTGCGCTCGGCCAGGGGCTCCGCGGCCACTTCGACCTGCGCGACGGATTCCCCCCCTTCCTCGCCCACGGGGTGTTCGAGACCTCGCCCCAGCCGCCGGGCGAGCGCCAGGGCCCGCACTCCTTCATGGCCGACCATCCGCTGATCCGGGACTGTCGGACCGTGCTGGACATCGGCTGCGGCGCCGGCTGGTCGTCACTCTACCTCGCCCGGCGCGGCTTCGAGGTGGTCGCGTTCGACCCGTCGCTCGATGTGATCCGGCTGGCGAAGCGCTACGCGATCGGGGCCGGCGTCTTCGTCGAGTATCTCTGCGCCGGGCTCGGGTTCGTCCGGTTCCGCGACGAGGCCTTCGACGTGGCATACGCCCTCCACAGCCTGCACCACATCCCGGAGCTGGCTCGACGCATGGAGGAGGTCTACCGGGTGCTGAAGGTCGGGGGCTGCCTCGCGGTCGACGACCACCACCAGCGGAACGACCAGGCCGATCGGCTGGCCGCGTCGCTCGGGCGCTGGGTCGAGACCCAGGTGGTCCCGAAGCACCGGGTGAGCGATCCCGATGTGATGGCCGGGTTCCCCACGGGCGGGTCGGCGCACGAGGACGTGAGCCTCGGGGAGACTCTCCTCCAGGCGCAGCGGTTCCTCCACATCCGGTACCTCGACACGCGATATACGTTCCTCGACATGCTGAGCACCGCGTACTGGCTCCACCAGGGAAAAGCGCCGGCGGCATTCGAGCACGCGCAGGAGATCGTCGGCCTGCTCTACCACGCGTGGCGCGAGGCCTATCCGGACGGCGCCGAATACGTCACCTTCATCGGGCAGAAGCAGGCGACGCTGCCCCGCTTCCAGCTGCGCCCCGAGCCTGATGTCGCCCAGCCCCTCGGACAGGTGCCGGTGGGCGAGCTGGTGGCCGGCGCCGTGCTCCGGCAGCCCTTCCGCCCGCGGCGGGACCATCTCTCGGCCGTCGAGGTTCAGTTCGCGACTTTCGGGCGGGTGAACACGGGCGAGGTGATCCTCCGCCTCACCGAGGCACAATCGGGCCGGGCGGTGGTCGTCCAGCGCTTCGACGCCGCGGACGTCGTGGACAACGCCTTCCGCCGCTTCGAGTTCGAGCCGATCGCGGGCTCCGGCGGTCGGCGCTACCTGCTGTCCTTGGAGGCGCCGGGCGGGTCGGCCGGCAATGCCGTCACCGCGTGGGCCAGCGCGGCGACCGCGCGGGAGTTCGGCGCGTTAAGCCTGGGCGACCGCCGAGCCGCGGGCAGTCTCGCGCTCCGGACGTACTGCGCCCGGCCGGTCGCCGACGTCCGGAACCCGCAGAAGAGCCTCACCCAGCGCGCGGCCTACCTCTACTGGGCGGGCGGCTGGGGGGAGCTGTGGCCGCGGGTGCGCTCGCGTCTCGGCGCCGTCACTCGGCGCCGACGTTGACGCCGCCGACGAAGGGCGGGGTCGTAGGCGAAGCGGGCCGACGACCTACTGTTTGACCGCGCTGAGGGCCAGGCTGCCCGCGAACTGGCGGAGGCCGGGCACCCGCTCCAGCGCGCGGCCGAGACCCTCCATCAGCGGGATCAGCGGCCGCGGTGTCGAGGGATGGAGCCAGTCGAAGGCCACGACCTCCACGCGCGAGAGGCCGTGGCGCTCGAGCAGGGCTGCGAGCTCGCCGCGGTAGAAGGCAGTCTCGTCGGGCGAGTCCCCCGCCAGCCGCTTGACCCAGCCGACGCGCTTCTGGAGCCAGACCTGCGGGTTGCGCATGTTCGGCTCGCTGAAGACGAACCGCCCGCCCGGCCGGAGCACGCGGGTCAGCGCCGGGAGCGCCGCCGAAAGGTCCAGGTGGTGGAGGACGCTGATCCCGACGACGGCGTCGTAGGGGCCGCGGAACCCCTCTCCGGTCTCCGCGTTGCCGAGAACGAAGGCGACGTTCGGACGGTCGACCCGGCGCCGGGCCCGGGCAAGCAGGTCGGACGAGAGGTCCAGGGCGTCGATCCGGGCGCCCGTCGCGGCCAGCGCCTCGGTGAAGAGCCCGGTGCCGCAGCCTACTTCGAGGCAGTGGGAGCTCGGGGTGATGGCCGCCCGCTCTAGCAGGAAGCGCACCCGGCGCGCCGCGCGCCGCTGGCCGGCCGGCGTCCCCCAGCCCCAGTACAGCTCGGCTCGCTCGGCGACGCGGCGCCAGTGCGCGACCTCGCGCGCCGCGCGCTCGCCGGCCGTCGGCTCGGCCCGCTCCATCACGGACGGCCGCCCCCCACCAAGCGCACGTAGAGGCGCTCCCGCCAGGTGCCCGGCGGGGCGCTGGCGGCCCGGATCCGGCGGACCCGCTCGAGGAACCGCCAGCCGGCGCCGGACTTCACCTCCGCCAGCTGGGCCTCGAGGAGCCGGATCTCTTCGAGCCGCGCGTCGTCGCGCGCGTCGCGGCGGTCGATCTCGTCCTGGAGGAGGCGGGCGTGGGTCTCGAGGAGGCGGGCGTGGGTCTCGTGATGGACCATCTGCGCGCGCTGCTCCTCCAGCTCCACGGTGCGCCGGTCGCGGTCCGCCTCGAGGAACCGGAGCCGACCCAGCAGAGCCTCGATCAGGCCGTCGACCCGGCAGCGCCAGTAGGCCGCCTCGTCCGCGGTCCCCGGCGCGAGCGGGCCGCCGCGGGCCCTCATGGTCAACCCGGCGTCGGCGAGCGCCTCGCGGATCGGGATCGTGCCGCCGCCGTCCCCGGCTGGACGGGCGGTGAGCACGAACTGGTAGGTCGTGCTCTCTTCGCCGGCGCGGATGGCCCGCCACACCTCCGGCGGAAGTCGCGCCGGGTCGGTCCTGAACTCGGTCGCCTCGGGCTCGACCTGGACGCGCTCCAGGTGAGCGACGACGAAGCCGGCCCGCTCGAAGCACTCGAAGACGCTCTCGCGGGTGAAGAACCGGAGGTGCGTCTCGTCCAGGAGTCCGATGGGCCGGTACGGGAAGCGGCCTTGCAGGAGCTCGGCGAGGACCGCCGCGTGCGCGACGTTGGGGATCGACGCCACGACGTAGCCGGCCGGGGCCAGGTGCTCCCGCAGACGGCGGAGCAGCGCGACAGGGTCGCGGAGGTGCTCCAGAACGTCCGCGCAAACGGCCACGTCGAAGCGCTCACCGCCGAGCTCGGCCGACCAATCGGGCGTCTCGACGTCGGCCACGATCACGCGGCTGCATGCCTTCCGCGCGGACTCGGCCGCGTCGGCGTCCCGCTCGACGCCCGTCACCCGACAGCCGCGTCGCTCGACGAGCGCCCGGGACATGTAGCCGCTCGCGCAGCCCAGTTCCAGCACATTCGTCCGCTCGCCCACCAGGCGGACCACGCGTGTGTGCGCGTTGTCCGCGCCGTCGTCGAGGTGGCCCCGGTAGCGCTCCGTCATGGCGTCAGCGGTGCACGTCGATCTCGACCGGCAGCCAAACCTTCGCGTGGATGGCCTTGCCGCCCGGCGGCGGCAGCACCTCCACCACCAGGGCGTTGTCGATCCAGTCGAAATAGGCGGGGGAGACGCGATTGTAGGCCAGGGCCACCGTCACGCTGTAGCTGCCAGGCATGAGCGGCCACCGCTGCCGGAAGTCGACCACCAGCGTATCGCCGGCCTGCCGCGTCGGCATCGGCACGTTCTCCTCGTAGGTGTTCGTTCCCACCACGTCGGTGCCGGTCTTGTCGCGCAGATAGTATCCCAGGATGCTGTAAGGCGTTTCGGCGTGGAACTCGAGGTGCACGCGCAGCGTGACCGGCTGGTCGAACTCGGCCGCCGCGATGGGGCGCCCCTCCTCGTCGAGCACCTCGACGTTCCGGATGCGGGCGGCACCGGTGCCGTGGCGGAACAGCCCGACCCGCTGGTCGAAGGCCGGGTCGGCCCGGAAGGCCGCCGGTCGCCCGCCCGCCGGCGCCTGGCCGGCGGCCGGCGCGAGCTCGCGCCGCCGGGCCTCGAGGCCGGCCACGTGGGCGTGGTAGAGCTGGGCGATCTCGCCGGGCTCCCCGTCGGCCTGCACCCGGCCGGCGTCGAGGAAGACCGCCCGCGAGCAGACGGCCTTGACCATCGCCATGTCGTGGCTCACGAACAGGATCGTCTTGCCCTGCTCCTGGAACTCCCGGATGCGGCGGATGCACCGGTGCTGGAAGACCGCGTCGCCCACGGCCAGCGCCTCGTCGACGAGGAGGACGTCGGGGTCGATGTGGATCGCGCCCGCGAAGGCGAGCCGCACGAACATGCCGCTCGAGTACGTCTTGACCGGTTGGTCGAAGAACGGGCCGATCTCGGCGAAGGCCTGGATGGCGGGCAGCCGCCGGGTCATCTCCTCGCGGCTGAAGCCGAGCACCGCCCCGTGCATGAGGACGTTCTCGCGGCCGGTGAACTCCGGATTGAAGCCGGCGCCCAGCTCCAGGAGCGACGCGACGCGCCCCTGGACGGCCACCCGGCCCTGGGTGGGCTGTACGATCCCCGCTGCTACCTGGAGCAGCGTGCTCTTGCCCGAGCCGTTCATCCCGATGATGCCGAGCGTGGAGCCCCGGTTCACCTGGACCGTCACGTCCCGGAGCGCCCAGAAGTCCGAGTGGTACCGGCGCCGGCCCCGCGTGAGCGCCTCGAGGAGGCGGTGCCGGGGGTGGGCGTAGATCTTGTACGCCTTCGAGACGTGCTCGAGCTCGACCGCCGGCCCGGGCATCAGAGGACGTCCACGAACGCGTGCTTCGAGCGGCGGAAGAACCAGTGGCCGGCCAGGAACGCCGGCAGCGCCGTCGCCGCCAGCACGACGAGGTGGATGGCGTCCGGCGGCTGGGCATCGAGGACGACGCGCCGGTAAGCCTCGACCGCGTGGAACATCGGGTTCAGCGTGAGCAGCCACCGGACGTGGTCGGGCACGAGCGCGGCCGGGTAAAAGATCGGCGTCAGGAACATCCAGACCGTGAGGATCAGTCCCAGGGCCTGGCCGACGTCGCGGAGGAAGACGTTGACGCTGGCGAGGAACCAGCCGAGCCCGACGGTGAGGAGGAACTGGAGGAGGATAACGACCGGGAGCAGGACGAGGGACCAGCCCGGACCCTGGTAGAAGAGCCCGACCCCCGCCAGGAGCAGGACGAGGCCGACGAGCTGCATCACGAAGGCCGAGACCACCACGTAGGCTGGCAGGATCTCGGCGGGAAAGACGACCTTCTTGATGAGGTGCGTGTGCTCGAGGATCACCGTCGCTGAGCGGCCGAGGCCCTCGGCGAACGCCAGCCACGGCAGCATGCCGCAGATGAGGTAGACGGCGAAGCCCGCCGTGGACCCGCTCGCGCTCAGCCGGATCTTGAGGATGTAGGCGAAGACGAAGGTGTAGAGCGCCAGCAGGGTGAGCGGCTGGATGACCGCCCACGACAGCCCCAGGACCGACGCGACGTAGCGGCCGCGGATGTCCCGCCGCACGAAGGCCTGGATCGTGCCACGGTGGGCGAGCAGCAGGTGGAACGGCCCGATCAGGAACTGGCGAAGCGTCGACTGATGCGTCATCCGGCTGGCTCACATGATAGCCCAGGTCCCCTCACGGCCCCCCGGTTCGGCGCGGCACCGGGCCAGCCCGCCGTCGTCCACGACCCGCCGACCGTCCCGACCTGCCGGAACGCCGAGGCCGTCACGGACCTTCCGCGCGAGCACCACGCGCTCCCCGACGCCCCATCACCGAAGGCGCCCGGGCTCACGCGCGGGGACCACGTCTTCGCCAAGCTGGGGGTCGAGAAGCGCTGCCCCGCCGCCCCGCGTGCCAGGAGCGTCCGCAGCCCGTCGGCGAGGCCACTGAGCGCGCCGGTCCGGGCGCCGACCCGTCGCCGCCGCCCGACAGGCGAGGATGGTTCAGGCGCTGCGCGACTCCGGCGGGGCGTTCAGGAGAGCGTGATGGTCGCGACCACCGGCGTCACCCCGCGGTTCATGAACCACGTCTTCCCTTCCTGGAGGAGGTCCACGATCAGGCGGTAGCGGCCGGGGGCCCGAGGTGTGGGGACCGGCGCCACGATCGGGACCACTTGACCGGGATACACATCGCGTGGGAGGGAAGCACGCCACTCGAGAGCCACCCCTCCGGCTTCCGTCGTCCAGAGGAGGCCGAGCCGCACCAGGCCTGCTCGCCTCCAGACCAGAGCCCCCGTGTTCCGAGCCTGGAGCCGGATGAGGATGGAACAGCCGGCGCAGGCGGCCGATGGCAGGTCGTATCCGACGTATCGGGCGTCGAGGCCCTCCGTCGCCTCCTCGCCGGTCCCCAGGTCGTCCGTGAGCTGGAGCCCCACGTCTTGAGCCCACCGCCGCGGAGAGCGCGGATCCCAGTTGCAGATCACGGTGCTGTGCAGCCCCGCCGGCCCCGGTCCCGTAGGGACTTCCACACGCAGGGGCCGCTCCCGGCTTTCCCCGGGATCCAGCGCGACCGGTGGCAGGATGGACGCGTGAGCCCGGACGTGGCCGCTCCCGACCGTCCACTCGAGCGCGACCCGGCAGGCCCGCTCGGTCGGATTCACCCAGTGGCGCGAACCGCGGTTCGTGAATAGCACGGCAAGGTAGGCCTCATCGCCGGCCCGCAGGCGGTCGGGCACGAGCAGGCCTGCGTCGACGTCCTCTCCCCGGGGCAACTCCGGTAGGGTCACGAGCACGCCGCCGCTCGGGAACGCCTTGAGGCTCGCGCCGGCGACCTCGCGAACCCCGGCGAGCAGCGGCTCGTACCGGCGCGAGTCGCGGTGGACCAAGATCTGCAGCACGCCGACGGCCTGGAGGTAGCGCAGGCTCTCCGCCGAAGGCAGAGCGGCCACGCGCTCCTGCAAGTCGGCGGCGGGCGCAGGGGGGTAGCCGCTGTACCCGTTCACCAGGGGTCGCCAGTGATAGACGCTGAAATACATGTACCAGGTCTCCCGCTCCAGGGACTGCACCGCGTCGTCGCCCTCGCCGGTGGGCAACTCCAACAGGGCTCCGACGCCGTGCGTGGCCAGCCACCGGTATTCCTCGGGGATCTGCGCCCGCGTCGGAACCGGCCCCGGGCGGAGATGGGAGAACGTCGACTCCAGCAGGACCACGCCCAAGGCCAGGCCGAACACAGCGAGCCGAAGCGTGCGGCCGGTGAGCCGATCCTCGACCCAGCGATAGCCCACTGCGGCCGAGAGGCTGAGCCCGAGGGCCGCCAACATCGCGAATCGGGCCGGGACCCGAATCGACGAAAATCCGGGGAGGAAGTGCCACAGCAGCAGATACGGCGACGGCACCGCCCGGGCCGCCACGCGGATCACAGGGCCCAGTGAGAGGAGGAAGGCGGTGGCCGCGAGCGCGGCGGGCAACCACGCCCGCCGGTGGCCCACGCCGGTCCTCCGGAGCGAGACGGCCAGGCCCAGGGCCGTCAGCGCAACGCAGAGAAATCCGGGGAAGAGCCACTTCTCGCCGGCGTACCCGCCGGAGAATCCCGCCTGCGGGAAGTCGAGAACCCGTCCGTACAGGAGGTTGTCACGCCGCGTCGCGAGGTAACTCAGCCAACCGGCGGACGCCTCGCTCAGAGCCTCGAGCGGCACCTGCAGTGCGCCGTACTCCGAGCGAACCCGGAGATATGGCAGGCTGAACGGCAGGACCAGCGCTCCGGCCAGACCCAGCCCCAGCATGCCCCTGGCGAGGACGGCGACTCGCCGCACCTCGGGCCGTGCGATGGCGCGGCCACAGACCCACACGAGGATCGCAACGAGCAGGAAGTAGCCGTGGTACGCCGCGGCGAGGAATTGGAGCCCCACGCAGAGGCTGCCGGCCAGGAGATCCCGCCAGGTGCGACTCTCCAGGAAACGGTCCAGGAAGTACAGGGCGAGGGGCGTCCAGAAGGCGACCAAGAGGCTCGGCCGTCCGAGCTGTACCATCCGAACCGGAGAGAACGCGAACATGGCTCCGGCCACGACCGCGGCGGCCAGCGAGCCGGAAAGCCGGTGGGCGAGGAGCATGGTGGCGAGCCCGGCCAGGGCGAACTGGGCGGTGGTGACGGCGTTCGTGCCGATGACGGGCGACCCGGTCAGGGCATACGCCGGGGCGAAGAAGAGCTGGTTCGCCAGCTGGTGGTCCCCGAGCGCCAGGGTGTCGCGCGCCGGGTAGAAGATGTTCGCGTCGAAGAGCGTGAAGGGAGCGTGGGTCAGGGCGTGGTGAACCCAGGAGAGGACCCACAGGTTGAATCGCCCGTCCATCCCTTGCGTACCCCAGATCACCCGGTCGAGGTGCCACGGCGGGGTGGCTTGGACGAGGAAGGTTAGGGCGAGCCACAATGGGACGGTGAAAAGAATCTGGCGGGTCCGGAGTCGCGCGGGTGATGCTTCCGTCGACCCGTGCACAGGTCCCAACTCTCCGCGCGCCCCCCCGCGAGGATAAGACCAAAACCGGTATCGCGGCATCTGAAATGCTACCGAGCGGGAGGAGACGCGCCCACACCCAATGGCGGAGGCCCCGGATCGCCGGACTGCGGGGGCGCGCCCGTCCGCTCCTGCGCGCCGCGCTTGACTCCCTCGCGGGACGCACCGACAATACCGGCGTCGATCACGCCGGCCGAGACGCCACCCTCCGATTGGAACCGTCCAATCCGCCCTTGGCAGTCGCGGGCTCGGGCACGGGTCGCCCCGGCGCCTGGCGCCGGGCCCTCGCCGGGGACGTCCCGCTCGACCCGCTCGCGGTCGCCGCCGGGCTCGGCGTCATCGCGGCGCTGGCGGCGGCGCTGGTGGCGGCCGGCGTCCCGGTCCCGACGTCGGAGCGGCTGACGGCGGCGGCCTTCGTCCTCTTCTCGGCGGGGCTGGTCGGCTGCGGCGCGAGCAACGGCGTCCTCCTCCTGTTCCTTCTGCCGCCGGTCTTCAACGGAGAGGACCACCGGGCGTACTTCGTTCTCCTCCTGGGCCTCCTCCTCCTCACGCTCGCCAGGGCGGCCGTCAGTCACCTGGCGGGGCGCCGCCCGCTGCGCGCGCCGGGCTGGCCGTTCCTGGCCCTCTTCTGCGCGTCGGCCGTGCTCGCCCTGCCGCTCGATGGACGCGAGCTGTGGCTCGAGTTCCAGCTCTCGCCGTGGCGGGACGTCCTCCGGCTGATCGTCCGCGGCGAGCTGTGGACCCGCTTCTACTACGTCCACATGGTGCTGACCCTCCTGGCCGGCGCCGCGCTCTACGTGGTCGTCGCCGGGGAGGACTGGCCGCGGGAGCGCCTGCTCCGGCTGTCGGTCGCCGTCGCGGCGGTGCAGGTCTCCGTGGTCGGATTCGGACTCTGGCACTACCACGTGAATCCGTGGCCCGGGGCCAGCTTCTTCACCGCGTGGATCGGCGGCCCGCTGACGAGCGGATTCACCGGGTTCGGGTTCAACGTGTCCTACTTCGCCCAGTACGCGACGTCCTACCTGCCGCTGGCCGGGCTGGTCCTGGTCGAGCGAGCGCCGGTATGGGCGCGGGCGCTCGGATTCGGGGCACTGGCACTGGGGGGCCTCGGGATCGTGCTGACGGGCCAGCGAGGCGCCTTCCTGGTGCTGGCGCTCGATCTTCTCCTGCTCCTGGCGGTCGCCGGACGCCTGCGCTACGACGTCGCGAGCGTCCGCTGGCGGGCGATGACGGCGACGGTGGCCGTCCTCCTCCTCGCCGGCGCCGCGGTTCTCGCGCTCTCCCCCCTCGGCCCCCGCGTGGCCCGCCAGCTCGTCTCCAAGTGGCAGGCGGGCGACATCGTCCGCACGCATCTCTTGGGCGTGACCTGGCGGATCTTCCTGGAGGAGCCGCTCCTAGGGATCGGCACCGGCCGCTTCTTCAACCTCTTCCGCTTCTACTCCACCTGGCCCGAGATGCAGTTCGGCACCTGGTCGACGCACTTCCTCTACGCGCAGTTCCTAGTCGAGCAGGGCCTGCTGGGGCTCCTCGGGTTTGGCGGGCTCCTGGCCGCCACCCTGCCGCACGCCGTCCGGGCCGTCTGGCGGCGGACCGCGCCGCCTGCGGCAGCGCTCCTCCTCGTCTCCCTCACGGGTTGGCTGGTCTACGGGCTGCTCCAGTTCACCTTCCTCATGCGCGCGATGCAGTGCTACTTCTGGATCGCGCTGGGCCTCCTGGTCGGGCTCACGGGAGCCGCGCGCCCCCTGCGGCGCGTCCCGGGCCGATGGCTGCTCGCGGCCGGGATCGTGGTCTTGGTGCTGCTCGGCGTCCGGCTGCACGCGCTCGCACGGTGGCCGATCGCCCCGGCCTGGGGCCTCCATCCGTCCGAGGGCATCCTTCGGTGGACCGGGGGCGGCGCGTGGCTCACGCTCCCGGTCGAAGGCCGGACGCTGCGGATCACCCTCGCGGGGCCCGATCCCCGGTGGACCGGCCGACCCCAGGAGGTGCGCGTGCGACTCGACGGAGTGCCGGTCGCCCGGCTTCGCCTCGACACCCCGGGGTGGCGGACGCTCGACGTCCCGGTGGGCCGGCCCGTCGGCGCCCCCGTCCGGCTCGAGATCGGCGTGGCCTACAGCTTCGTTCCGGCCGCGCTCGGCCTCAACCGCGATACGCGACGCCTCGGCGTGGCGCTCCAGCCCGTCCGGTGGCTGGGCCCGTGACCGCTCCTCACCAGAGGGGGCCGAACACGATGATCCCGTCCCGCATCGTCGGCTGGATCTCGAGACACTCGCCGAGCGCGCGGTGCTCGGGGTGGCGGACGATGATCCAACGAACCCGGTCGTGCCGAAGCCGGCTCAGCATGTCGCGACGGAGCACTTCCGAGCAGCTCACCGACCTGGCGAGAAACCGGATGACCGGGTGCGCGTAGAAGGCCTCGTACTGAGCCCGGGGGAACCGAGCCACGTGACCGCCGACGAGGCGCCGGCCGTGCACGGTCTGGTAGAGCATCCCGAGCGGGAACGGCCAGTGGGGGTGCGGGGGCAGATCCATGAGGCTCTCGCCCTCGTCGGGCTGCCGGCCGAGCTCGGCGTAGAAGGGCGGAATGGCGTACCGCTCGGTCTGGTAGGGCTGCGGGGCGTAGTCGAGCAGCAGCGCCGCGAGCAAGGTTAGAAAGATGCCCCATCGCTGACGCGGGGATCGGCGCCGCCACAGAGCCGCCACCCCGACGCCAACTGCGAGCGCCAGGCAGAGGTACACCATCACACCGAAGCGGGCCGGGACCCCGGCGAGCTTCAGGAACGGCAGGACCTCGAGCGCCCGGTACGGGAGCGGCACCGGAGAGATCCATCCCCCGACGTGGAGCCAGGGCCCCATGGCGAGCAGCGCGAAGACCCCCGCGCCGAGCGTCAGGGCCGAGACCTTCGCGACGCCAACGGACAGGGACACTGCCACGATCGCGAGGGGGAGGATCCCGAGGTAGAGACCGCTCTCCGAAGGGACGTTGAGGCTGAACTGACGCCAGACCGGCGCGGAGATCGACGCCCAAAGCGAGACGGGTCCCGGCACGAACCAGGCCAAGAGATCCGCCGACGCCGCCGTGGCATCGTGGGCGCCCACGTACGGCGTCCTGTACCAGGTCCAGAGCATCGGCAGCGCGAAGGGCAGGGCGAACACGCCGAACGCGGTCATCGTCAGGAGCGGGCCCCGCCAGGCGCGCCGCCACAGCGCGACGAGCGGTGTCACGAGCAGGCAGTCGAGGGTGGCGTAGTAGTCGGTGAGCAGTACGCCGACCAGGACGGCGCCCGCGACGGCCGCGGGGCGCCGCGTGCCGGTCTCGCAGGCACGGAGCAGCGCCCACGCGTAGAGAGGCAGCCAGAAGACGGCGATCAGTGACAGGTGGCCGATCCCCTGGGCGAAGTGGAACGGCGAGAACGTGAAGAGGCTGCCGGCGAGGAAGGCCGCCTTCGCGTCCGGGATCCAGGACCGCACCAGGCCGTAGGCCGTCACTCCGCCGAGCACGAAGGTCGCCATCACCACGACGTTGTGGGCGACCGTGATCGGGAACACGACCTGGAACGGGAGAGACAGGACGCCGAGGGGGAAGGCGAGCGTGTGGAAGTAGAGCGACACGCCGTCAGGGGCAAAGAGCCGGTCGGTCCACCACGGCCACTGGCCGCCGAGCAGGGCGGTCTTGACCCACCAGAGCCCCCAGACATTGTTGAGGCCATCGCCGCCATCGGCCATGAAGTGGGTTGTGAACCGGGCGGCGCCGGGCCGCGTCAGGAGGAGCGTCAGCGTCGTGTAGGCGAGGCCCGCGCCCGCCAGCTCTCCGGGCGAGAGCGGCGGGGGGACCGCGGCCGGCGTCAGCGCGACGTCCCGCGCGACACGTGCGCGCCAGGCGCTCAGTCGGGCCAGCGCCGGCGGGAGGACCACCAAGAGCCACGGCGAGGCGATCCAGACCCATCGAGGCTCGCGAGTGATGACGCCTGCGGCGTCGGGCGCCGTTGTCGCCCATCCGAGGAGCACCAGGAGAAGCCCGGCGGGAACTCCGACGACCGCGCCGCTCTGGGCGGGGATCGCGTCGGCCGGCTGGGGGTGACGGGCTCCAACGACCGCGCCGCCTACGAGCGCCGCGAGGCTCGCGCCCAGCAGGAGAGCGGGGAGCAGCGGGGGTGGACCGGCGCGAGCGAGGTGGCCGAGCGCCGGCGTCGGGCGACCTTCCGTGAGGCGGATCCGCTCCCACATGATCCACGAGCCTGACGTCGTGGTGATCGTCAACGTGGGCTCGGCGGCGGCTCGCGACGCGGCGGCCGGGAGGGTCACCCGGTAGTGGGAGCGCACGCCGCGCTCCCGGTGGGGCGGCGGCCGGCCAGTGCCCCGCCGCGTGTGGATGACCGCCACAACCACCTGGTCCAGCGCGATCGTCAGAACGGGCGGCAGCTCGTCGTGCGTCTCGACGGCCCAAAGGTCGAGCGCGAGGCGCCCATCGGGGCGGGCAGGCAAGCGGAATCGGAGCGTGTGCGGCACCCCGCCGGCCCACGAGTCCGCCGGGCCGGGAAGGATGTAGGGGAGATCGGTGTCGGCCGCTTCTGGCTGAGTCCGTACGTCCACGGCCCGGACTCCGCTGGCGAAGTGCTCGACCCATACCGCATAGCGTGCCGGCCGGAGCTCGAAGAGGACGCGCCGGTCCACCAGGGACGCCACCATTGCGGCGAGGGCGCCCGCGAGGGCCAGGCACGCCCAGGTCCGTGGGGAGCTGCCCCAAGTGATCACGCGACGGGCCGTCTGCCGGAGCCTTGCGGGGAGGACGGTCATCGGCACCATGGCGCGTGTGCCCGGTAATAATACTGGAAGTGTCCTTCCCCTTATGTCACAGCCCGCCGAAGCCCACGACCAAGGAGGCTCGGGGCTTGCATGACTGCAGGCGCCCGAGGGCGGCCGTGGAACGGCCGCTGGGTAAATTCCTGGTGGTCTCGGAGAGGCGGGCTGACATGGGACCTTCCTGGTTTGGATCAGGAAATCAGCTGGATCAACACCACCTGGACCGCTTGAAGGGCCACCTTTCCGCCCCCGGGCGGACTCTGACCGTGCTGCGGGTCGCTATGACATTTTGCGTCTTGGCCCTGCTCCTTCTGAGCGTACGGGCCGAGGCCGTGACGGTCCCCGGGCAGTTCCCGACGATCCAGGCTGCGGTCAACGCGGTCGTGTCCGGCGCGCTGCCGGACGGCACCGTGATCGACGTGGCGGCCGGCCATTACCCCGAGGCGGTGAACATCGCGCACACCCCGCGGTCGATGACGATCCGTGGAGCCGGCCCCGGCTCGACGGCCCTGGTCGGCAACGGGACCGGCTTCTCGGGCTTCAACATGAACAGCGCGACCGGCACGATCCGCATCGAATCCCTCGCGGTGGTCGGCGTCGGCAGCGCGTTCCCCGGCATCGGCGGCGGCTTCTCCGTGGCCGGCTCGTCCCCCACGTTCGCCAACGTGCACTTCCTCGGGAACTCGGCCGCCATGGATGGCGGCGGCGGCGTCCTCGCGAACTCGAATGCCGTCTTCGAGAACTGCCTCTTCGACAGCAACGCGGCCCCGCGGTTCGGCGGCGGCATCCTCGTCGGCGGGTCCCGGCCGACGTTCCGGAACACGATCATCCAGAACAATGTGTCCGGGTACGCCGTGGCCCACGGGAGCGGCGGAGGCGTGCACGCTAACAACTCCGCGCTGACGTTTCTGAGCTCGACCATCCGGAAGAACCGCTCCGTCTTCGCGGGCGGGGGCATCGGGATCATCGGCTCCTACGGGTCGCCGTTTGGGACGTCCACGGTGCTGCTCCAGGACTCGGAGGTCTCGGAGAACGCGACGAATCGGTTCAACGCGGGCGATCCGGACGCCGTGGGCGGCGGCCTCGCCACCGAAGACAACGTGGTCGTGACCATCGTCCGGAGCTCCTTCCGGGGCAACTTCGCCAATAGCGGCGCCGGGATCTTCGCGCTTCGGAGCCGGGTCGACATCAGCGGCTCGATCATCGAGGGTAACGTGGCGAGCGACCCCGGTGGCCCCGGCGGGAATGGCGCGGGGATCAACGTGCTCTCGGCGGCCCCGGGAGTCATCCTGACCCTCACGGACTCGGTCGTCCGCGACAACCAGGCGACGCGGTGGGGCGGTGGCGTGCTGGCGACCGGCATCGCCGGGACCTGCAACGGCGGGAGCCCGCTCGGCTGCGTCACGACGATGACAATCTCGGGCTCGCTGATCGCGGAGAACACGGCCAACGGGTTCGGCGGCGGCGTCTATGCCGCCACGTCGATCCTCACCATGTCGTCGTCCCAGGTCCTGCGGAACGAGGTCAACAACCAGGAGATCAGCCCCGCCGGCCAGGTCGGTGGGGGGGTCGCGGTCGTCGGCGGGACCACGGCGAACATCTCGAGCACCTCGATCGCCGGTAACCGGGCGCGGGTCCTGGGCGGCGGCTTCTACGTCGATCAGGGCAGCGTGGTCAACATCTCCGGGTCGGTCATCTACAAGAACTCGACGGTCGACGCCAAGGGCGGCGGAGCGTTCTACGTCGCGGGCACCGGCGCCTCGTTCGGAACGATCTCGAACAACGATCTGGCCGACAACGGCAACTTCACGATCCGCGAGGACTTCTGCCCAATCACGGGGCCCACGATGCTGGCCTACAAGAACAACCGCATCACGCCTGCGGCGGGCAACGACTTCTACACGTCGCCGAACTGCGGGCTCGGGGACGTCACGAGCATCAACGCCTTCAACAACCTGTCTCCGGGCGAGACGTCCGGCAACACGGCGCCGTCCAGCCCCGGCTTCGCCCCGGTCTTCACCGCCACGCCGGACACGGGCACGAACGTGCTGCCGACCGTGCTGGCCTGGACCATGCGGCGGGTGAACGGGGTGACGATCTCGCCAAACGTGGGCTCCCAGTCCGGTGACACGGGGATGGTCGACGTGGCCCCGGTCTGCCCGACGACCTACACGGTGACGGGCAGCCCGAGCGGCGGCGGGTCGGCCACGGCGATCGCCCAGGGCAACGCGGTCCTCTCGCAGCTCGGGCCCGGGTTCCTCGCGTACCCGGCCGGCTTCTCAGGTGGCCTGAGCGTGGCCTTCGGCACCGTTAGCACCACCCCGGTCGTGATCACCGGGGCCGGGCCAGGCGCGGTCTCGCACGTCCGGGTCGTCGGGGTCGACGGCAGTCCGAAGGCCGATTTCCTCGCCTACGACCCCAGCTTCACCGGCGGCGTCTACGTCGCCTTCGCCCCGAACATCGGCGGCTCGCCGGCCATCATCACGGGCCCTGGGGAGGGCGGCGGGCCGCACGTGAAGATCTTCCGGATCAACCCGTCGAACTTCGCAGTCACGCAACTCGGAGGCGGAGTCATGGCCTACGACCCGCTCTTCACGGGCGGGGTGTCGGTCGGGTTCGCGCCCAATATCGGGGGCGCGCCCGCAATCCTCACGGCGCCGGGGCCCGGTGGCGGGCCGCACGTCAGGGTCTTCAACGTGAGCGCATCCGGCACCATTACGGGCCGGGGGGGCGGAGTCATGGCCTACGACCCGCTCTTCGCCGGCGGTGTGACCTTCGCCGTCGGGGACGTCACCGGCGACGGGACGCCCGAGGTCATCACGGCGCCCGGCCCGGGCGGGGGCCCGCACGTGAAGCTGTTCAACGTCGACGGGGCCGGCAACTTCAGCGAGCCCTTCGGCGGCGGGTTCTTCGCCTTCGAGGCGACGTTCGCGGGCGGCGTCTCCATCGCCGTCGGCAACGTGGACGCTCAGGGCAGCAATGAGCTGATCACCGCCCATCTCGGAGGCTCGCCGCTGGTGCGGATCTTCTCCATCGCCCCGGGCGGCGCCGCGACCGCCTTCTCCGAGTCGCTGGTGTACGACGGCGGCTTTGTGGGCGGCGTTCGGGTGGCCGCGGGCAACGTGGACGGCGACGCCAAGGCCGAGATTGTCACCGCGCCCGGCCCGGGCGGCGGCCCCCACGTGAAGCTCTTCAAGTTCCCGTGTCCGTGAGCCCGGCCTGACGGGCGGGCTCCCCGCGTCATCGGCTTTGTCCGGGCCGCGCTCCGCGGTCCGGCGCCAGGCGCCGCGCGTCTGCCCCGACTGATCGACGTCCCCGCTCCAGCCCGCCGCCCCTGGGCGCCGGGTGCCCCATGCTATACTGCCGCGGCCGATCGGCCGGGCAGTATCGGCGCAGAAAGGAGCTCCACGCGTGATCGCGAGACGCCGGATCCGATCCAAGCTCTCGGGCGTGATGTTCGCGCTGACCCTGGCCACCACCGCGTGGCCCGCGGCGGCGGCCGTGCTGACCGAGACCAGCTGCGGGAGCGCAGGGGCCGGGACCCTGCGCGCCCACATCACGGCCGCGGCGTCCGGGGACACGATCAATGTGCCGGCCTGCGTCATCACCCTGACCGGCGCGGCGGGCGACGATGCCAACACGAGCGGCGACCTCGACGTCGTCGGCACGAGCAACGTGACCCTCATCGGGATGACGATCCGGAACGGGCATCCCCCCAACAACGGCTCGGGCGGCGGTCTCCGTGTCGGTCCCAGCGCCGCGCTCACCCTCATCAACAACGTCGTCGTCAGCGGGAACCAGGGCGACGCGGGCGGGGGGATCCAGACCGAGGGAGACCTCACGCTCGACCACGTCATCGTCCGCGATAACACGTCCTTCTCCGGCGGCGGAACCTTCAATGATGGAGCCATGACGCTGGTGAACAGCCGGATCGTCCGGAACCTGGCCGACTCGGACAATTTGGCCGGGGGCGACGGTGGCGGGCTGTTTCAACTCAGTGGTCAGCTGGCGCTGCGCCGTACGGTCCTGGCGCGAAACCTCGTCGGGTCCACCGGCAGCGGGCCCGACTGCTTCATCAACCTCGGCCCCTGATGCGACCCGGGCGGCGCGCACGCGTGCCGCGGGGCCGCGGGGGCCGGCGGTCGTGGGGCCCGGGGAGGCTCGGTGGCCCGGCGGCCCGGCGGAGCTCCCCCGCGTAGTGCAAGGCCTCTCCCCGCACAAGCAGGCGGTCCGCGAGCACTTCGACCGACTGGCGCCGGAGATGGAGCGCTGGCGCCGCAAGAGCTGGTACTACCACGCCGAGCTCCAGCAGTTCTGCCGCTTCGTCATCCCGCCCGGGGCGTCCGTGCTCGAGCTCGGATGCGGCACCGGCGAGCTCCTGGCTGCCGTCGAGCCGAGCGACGGGGTCGGGGTCGACCTGAGCCCGCGCATGATCGAGCAGGCGCGCATGAGGTACCCCCACCTCACCTGGCTCGTGGGCGACGCCGAGGCGATGGACCCGGGGCGGCGATTCGACTACGTGATCATGTCCGATCTCCTCGGGCACCTCGAGGACGTCCTTGCGGCCTTCCAGCATCTCCGCTCGGCGGTCGGGCCCGACACGCGGGTCGTGATCACCGACTACAACTACCTCTGGGAGCCCATCCTCAAGACGGCGGAGCTGATCGGCCAGCGAGTGCCGCTCCGGCTCCTGAACTGGCTGCCCCTGGACGACATCGAGAACTTCCTGTTCCTGGCCGACTTCGAGGTCGTAAAGCAGGGCTATCGGTTCCTGGCCCCGAAGCGCGTGCCCTTCCTCTCCGAGCTTATCAACCGGGTCGTCGCCAAGCTGCCGGTGGTCCGCCGCCTCTCCCTGATCGAGTACGTCGTGGCGCGGCCGCGGCCGAACGCCGCCGCCCCCCCGCTGTCGCCGCCCGTGACCTGCTCGGTGGTCGTGCCGTGCCGGAACGAGCGGGGCAACATCGAGGCGGCGGTGGCGCGGCTCCCCGAGCTGGGGGATCACACCGAGCTGATCTTCGTGGACGGTGCCAGCACCGACGGCACCCGTGAGAAGATCCAGGAGGAGATCGACCGCCACCGCGGCAAGAGGGACATCAAGCTCGTGCTGCAGGACGAGCCGAAGGGCAAGGGCGACGCCGTACGCAGGGGGTTCGCCGCCGCCCGCGGCGACGTCCTGCTCATCCTCGACGCCGACCTGACCGTCGACCCGGAGGACCTCCCGAAGTTCTACCGCGCGATCGCCGAGGGGAAGGGCGAGCTGATCAACGGCTCGCGGCTCGTGTACCCCATGGAGCGCCAGGCGATGCGCTTCCTGAACCTGATCGGGAACAAGGTCTTCAGCCTCCTGTTCACCTGGATCCTGGAGCAGCGGATCACCGACACGCTGTGCGGCACCAAGGTGCTCCGGCGGAGCGACTACCAGAAGATCGAGGCGAACCGGGCCTTCTTCGGCGACTTCGACCCGTTCGGCGACTTCGACCTCCTCTTCGGGGCGGCGAAGCTGAACCTGAAGATCGCGGAGCTGCCCGTCCGCTACCGGGACCGGGTGTACGGCACGACGAAGATCAGCCGCTTCCGCCACGGGCTCCTGCTCTTCCGCATGTCGTGGATCGCCATCAAGAAGCTGAAGCTCGCCTGATGCGGAAGTTGAAGCTCCTCCCGCGCGACCGGTACCCGCACTCGGAGGAGGACAATCCGCTGCCGCTCTACTACTGGCCGGTGGTGGGCCCGTTGTATCGGCAGCGCGTCGAGATGTGCCTGACCGCGCTCGAGTCGGGGAAGCGGGTGCTCGAGGTGGGGTTCGGGTCGGGGGTGACGTTCCCCAACCTGGCCGAGCTCTTCGACGAGATCCACGGGATCGACCTCCACGCCGACATCGAGGCGACGACGGCGGCATTCCGCCGCCTGGGCATCGAGACGCACCTCCGCAACGACAACTTGCTGGCGCTGGACTACGCCGATGGCTTCTTCGACGCCGTCCTGTGCATCAGCGTCTTCGAGCATCTGCGCCCGGAGGCGCAACCGGTGGCGATGCGGCAGATCGCCCGGGTCCTCCGGCCCGGCGGCCGGCTCGTCTACGGCGTGCCGGTCGAGCGCCGGCTGATGGTGCTCGGGTTCCGCATGCTCGGCTACGACATCCGGACCCATCACTTCTCGACCGAGCGGGACGTCTCGGCCGCCGCCGACGCCCGCCTCCGGCGGCTCCGCCTGGCCAGCTACACGCCCTTCGGGGGCCTCCTCGGCTCGCTGTACGAAGTGGGCGTCTACGAGGTCCCGTAGCGCACGTGCCGCGCCAGGGCGGGCGTCTCCGGGCCCTGACGCCGGAGGGCGTCTTCCTGGCGCTCGGAATCGTGTTCGGGCTCACCTTCCTCGTGGTGACCCCGCCGTTCCAGGTCGCCGACGAGTATCATCACTACTTCCACGCCTTCAGCGTCTCGGAAGGCAACTTCCGGGCCGTCCGGAGCCCGTCGCGTCCCGGCGACTTCGAGATCGGCGCCATCCTGCCGGCGAGCCTGTGGGAGCTCGCCACGCGGGTCGACCCGGCCGGCATGGTGATCCCGTTCAACCCGCGCATGAAGCAGCGGGTGGCCGACGTGCTCGCCCAGTTCGGCCGCCCGCTCGAGCCGCACCGCCGGCAGTTCACGAGCTACTTCTCCACGGCGCGGAACAGCGCCATTCCCTACTGGCCCCAGGCGGCCGGCATCGGCGTCGGCCGCCTGCTCGGCGTCTCGCCCCTGGCGCTCCTCTACCTCGGCCGGCTGGCGAATCTCGCCGTCTGGCTCGCGCTCGTGTCCCTCGCGATAGGGGCCCTGCCGATGCACCGGTGGGTTTTCGTGGTGCTGGGGCTGACGCCCATGGCGCTGTCGGAGGCGGCCTCGGTCTCCCCGGACGCCTTCGTCAACGGTCTCTCGTTCCTGGCGATCGCGCTCTGGCTCTCGCTGGCGCTGGGCCCCGTGCCGCAGGTCGGCTGGCGGGCCCTGGCCGGGATGGCGGCCGTGACGGCTCTGCTCGCGCAGTCGAAGCAGGTTTACGTGCTCCTGGCCGGGCTCTACCTCCTGATCCCCGGCGGGAAGTTCCCGACGCGCCGGTGCCGCTGGGGGGGCGCGCTCCTCGTGGTCGCGGCCGGCGCGGCATCGCTCGCCCTCTGGAGCTGGCTGTTCCGCGACCTCCACTTCCCGGCCCGCTACGACCGGAGCGTGGTCTTCGCCCCCGGCGAGCAGCTCCGCTTCATCCTGGGGGAGCCGCTCCGCTACCTCGAGATCTGTTGGATCACGATCCGCGTCGACTGGTGGAACTGGACACGGAGCTTCATCGGTGTGCTGGGCTGGCTCGACACGGTGCTCCCGACGCCGCTCTACGTCAGCTACCTCGGGGTCCTGACGCTCGTCGCGCTGGCCGACAACCGGTCGCCGGTGGAGCTGACGGTGCGCCAGCGGCTCGTTCTCGCGTCGCTGTTCGTCCTCTCGGTGCTGGCCCTCCTGACCAGCCTCTACGTGGTCTGGAACGCCCTCCGCTTCCCCGTCGTGCAGGGCATCCAGGGGCGCTACCTTATCCCCTTCGCGCCGCTGCTCTTCCTCTCGCTCCACAACCACCGGGTGCGTCTCGGCGCGCCCGCCGTCCTGGGGATCCTGGTCGCCGCCTACATCGCGGGGGCGCTGGCCGCCACCGCCGCGGTCCTGGTGAACCGCTACTACCTCGGCTAGCCCGACCGAGCGCCTCGAGGGCGGCCCGCGCTTGGGGGGACGGTTGCCCAGGCGCAGCACGGCGGCGGCCGGACACGGCGTTGGTGCGGCGTTGAACGCCAGCGTCGCCGCCGGCGGCGGACAGCACCAGGTGTCGTGGGGTGCCCGTTGTCGCGGTTCGACACGATTCTTTACATCGACGTCTTGGAACACATCGCCTCGGATACCACGGAACTACTGCAGGCGACCCGACACTTGGCGCTCGGGGCACGCTAGTCGTGCTGTCGCCAGCCTGGCCCTGGCTCTACTCGGCTCGACGCCGCGATCGGCCATCACCGCCGCTACACACGAGCATCCCTCGCCCCTGTCGTGCCGGGCAACCTCCGGGGCGTGACCTCGCGCTACATCGATAGCGGGGGCCTGCTCGCGTCCCTTGGCAATCGATTCCCGCTGCGCCGGAGCCTCCCGACTGTCCGCGCGATTACATTGTGGGACCGATTCCTGGTCGCGACATCGCGCATCCTCGATCCACTGCTAGCGGGAACTGGCAGTGCACAGGCGCCGCGATCGACCGGCATGCTGGTTGCGTAGGTTGCGCGACCGCGCATGGCCAGTCCCGTATGCCCGCGGGTTGGGATGCTCGTAACAACCGTGCCGGGTATCGGTAGAGTGAGGAGGAGACTGGCCGCAGAGAGGCGCACTCCGGCGACGTCGCCGAGCACGGTTCGGGCTCGCGCGGCGGTGGCCCCGCGCACGCGAGCGGAGCGCGACCCCGGAACCGGCCGGAGTCGCGCGGTCCACGGCGAAAGTTGCGCGAGGTCCAGGGCGCGGGCGCCTGCACTCGTCGGGGTTGCCGGGGGCCGGATGATACACTGCGCGTGATCGTGCGCACCCGGCACAGCTCCGCCGTCACGGTCCGCCGCGCCGCCGGTCCGAGGGACGGGTGAGCGCGCCCGTCGTGGTCCTGATGCCGGTCTACAACGACTGGCCCGTCCTCCCGAAGCTCCTGGACCATCTCGATGCGGCACTCGCGCGGTCCGGGTGGACGGCCGAGGTCGTGGTCGTCGACGACGGGTCGTCCGTTGCCCCCGACGCGAAGCAGCTCGTCGGCGAGCGCCGGTTCCAGGCGCTGACGACGGTGACAGTGGTGCGGCTCGGGCGGAACGTCGGCCACCAGCAGGCGATCGCGATCGGGCTGGTCCACGTTCAGGCGACGCGGCGCTGCGAGGCCGTCGTGGTGATGGACGCGGACGGGGAGGACAGCCCCGACGACGTGCCACGGCTCCTGGCCGCCTGGGGCGGCCGGAGCACCCGGCTCGTGTTCGCCGCGCGGGTGGGCCGCTCCGAGGGACTGGCGTTCCGGGCGCTCTACCGCGTCTACCGGTGGGCCTACCGGCTCCTCACCGGGACCGCCATCTCGTTCGGCAACTTCAGCGTGGTGCCGACCGGCCTCCTGCCGCGCCTCGTGCTGCTGTCCGAGCTGGGGAACCACTACGCCGCGGCCGCGATGAAGGCGCGCCTGCCGATCGAGACGGTCCCCGTCAACCGCGCGTCCCGGCTGGCCGGTCAGTCCCGGATGACCCTCGTCACGCTCATCCTCCACGGCCTGGGCGCCATCGCGGTGCACGGTGACGTGATCGGGGTCCGCGCGCTGGTCGCCACCATGGCCGCCATCGCCCTCTGCGTCCTGGGCATCGGCGTGGTGTCGGGCATCCGCCTCACGACGGACCTCGCGATCCCGGGGTGGGCCTCGTTTCTGGTAGGGCTCCTCGTGGCGATCCTGCTTCAGGCCGTGCTGCTCTCTCTGGTCTTCATCTTCGTGATCCTGAACAGCCGCAACTACTCGAGCGTCATCCCCCGGCGCGATTTCACCCACTACATCGTGGGCGAGGAGCAGGTCTACCCTGACTGAGAGCCCGCGAAGGAATCGTCGCGGGCTCGGCGAATCTCGCCACTTCCGCCGCCCCCGGCGCCGTCAGCCCTGGCCGTTCCGCGAGCGGCGCTCCAGAAAGGTGAGGGCGGCGAGGGCGACCAGCACGACGAGGCCGAGGCCCGCCGTGACCAGCAGCGCCGCCTGCTTCGGGAGGCGCGCCAGGAGGATCGCCACGCCCCCGAAGACGGCGCTCGCGCCCAGGAGCCAGCCGACCGCCGCCGGCGGCGAGAGGCCGAGACGGAGCAGCCGGTGGTGGAGATGCCCCATGTCGCGGCGCAGCGGGTTGCGGCCGCGGGCAGTGCGGCGGACGACCGCGAAGACCGTGTCGAGGACGGGCAGGCCGATGGCGACCAGGGGCAGCAGCAACGTCATGGCCGCCGTGGCCTTCCGGTTCTCGAGGAGCGAGACCGTGGCGAGCACGAGGCCGATGAAGGTGCTGCCGACGTCCCCGAGGAAGATGCGGGCGCGCGGGAAGTTGTAGGGGAAGAAGCCGACCAGCGCCCCGGCCAGCACCAGCGCGAGGACCGCGACGTCTCGCTCGTTCCGGAGGAACCCCACCGCGCAGAGGGCGAGGGCGGCGATCGCGCCGATGCCGGGGGCGAGGCCGTCGAGGCCGTCGACGAGGTTCAGGGCGTTGATGAGCGTCGCGACCCACAGGATGGTCACGACCGGCCCGAAGGGGCCGAGCGGGACCGCCGAGCCGAACGGGTTGGTCAGCTCGCTCACGCGGAGCCCGGCGCCGTAGAGGATGACGCCGGCCAGGAAGTGGACGCCGAGCTTGGTCGGGATGTCGCACGCCCGCAGGTCGTCCCAGACTCCCACCGCCACCACGGGCAGGGAGGCCAGCGTGAGCCCGAGCGTCTGGCCGAGCCCGATGCCATGGCCCATCGCCTGCAGGAGCCACAGCGTCCCGAGCACGGCCACGACGAGCCCCAGCCCCCCGAGCGTCGGGACCGGCTCGGCATGGATCTTCTGGACGCCCGGGTAGTCGAGCGCGCCCGCGCGGCGGGCCTCGGCGATCACCAGGGGCGTCAGCGCGAACGCGGCGCCGCTGGCGAGGACGAAGCCGGCGAGATCGGCGGCCATCATCGCGTCTGGCAAGGGGTGCTGTCGCGGGTCCCACCCGGAGGCGCCGCGCCGTGGCCCGCGCCGAGGCGCCAGCGGCGCGGGGCGTTGGCGGCGATGAGCGCCGCGGCCCGTGCCGTCAGGCCGACCGCGATGCCCGCCTGCATCGGCCACGGCGCGCCGAAGTGCTTGCGTACGTAGCGGAGCATCCCACGGTGTCGGGCCCACACCACCCACGGCGGCACCGCCCCGCGACTCACGCCGATGTGGTGCGTGACGACCGCGTCCGGCACGTAGGCCACCGCCCACCCGGCGTCGCGGATCCGCCGGCACCAGTCCATGTCTTCCACGAACAAGAAGTAGCCCTCGTCGAAGGGGCCCACGCTCGTCAGAACCTCGCGGCGCACCATCAGGCAGGCGCCCGAGACCCAGTCCACCTCGCGGGCGGTCCGGTGATCCCAGTCGAGGTAGAGGTAGTCCTGGGAGCCGGCGTTCCTCGGAAAGAGGCGGGTGAGCAGGGCGTACCGCCCGAACAGGATCGTCAGGTACCCGGGAAAGCGGCGACAGGAGTACTGGAGGCTCCCATCGGATTCGAGCAGGCGCGCGCCGACCGCCCCGACCCGGGGGTGCGCCTCGAGGTAGGCGACCATCGCCGCCACCGCGCCCTCGTGGACCACCGTGTCAGGGTTCAGGCAGAGGACGTACCGTCCCCGGGCGAGCCCGATTCCCTGGTTGGCCGCGCGCGCGAACCCGACGTTGCCGGCATTGTCCACGAGCCGCACGCCGGGGAAGCGCTCGCGAAGGTCACCGCGGGCGAGCGTCGCTCCGTTGTCCACCACGATCACTTCGAGGGCGAGGCCGCCGCCGGTCTTCGAAAGGCTGGCGAGGCAGGCGAGGAGCACCTCGTCGGTGCGGTAGTTCACGATCACGACCGAGCAGTCGACCGCGCGCTCGAGGCGATCCACGGGAGTTCCCGCAATTATGGAGACCGGATCGGGTCGCGTCAAGGCGCGCGGCCCGCCGCCAGGGCTCACCGCCACGTCAGTTCGCCCATCATCACGCCCAGCCGGCGGTCGTCGCGCGAGGCGGAGACGCGGCTCGGAACGAACGCGTAGCCGGGCTCGACCTCGATCAGCAGCAGCTCGCCGCTCGCCCGGCCGACCGGCAGCGTCATCATGTGCCAGTCCGGGGTGACGAGGACCAGCTCGGGGGCCGGGCGCCCGTCGAGCCACACCCGCACCCGCTGCGGACGCGATGTGATGTCGCGCACCGGCGCCTGGAACGCCAGCTCGAGGGTGGCCCCCCGGACTGGCACGCTGAGAGCGGCGCGGCCTCGCGTCCAGCGCGCGGGGCGCCCGTCCGGCTGGCGCTCCCATCGGTGGAAGCCCGTCTCGTACCCCGGCGTGACGGGACGGCGGAGCGCCTGAACCGCACGGCCACCCAGGAGCGCGAGGGCGACGGCCAGCCCGACGAGGAGGACACGGCGGGAGAGCCGGCGGGGCCCCGGCGGGGCCAGCGACACTGCCGCGCCGGAGAAGAGCGCCGCGAGATAGATGAGCGCCGGAATCCGGAGCGTGAACTGAACCAGCCCGTAGACGAGCCAGCCGGCCAGCGCGGCCAGGAGCCCGGCGAGCACCATCGCCCGCGCCTCGTCGACCTGGCGCAACCGTCGGAACGCCCCCCACCACAGTCCCGCGAAGAGCGCCAGGAAGCTCGCGAGCCCCACCACGCCCTGCTCGGCCAGGAGGTGGAGGTAGAGGCTGTGGGCGGTGCCCCAGAACGGCCCGAACCCCCGGCTGAGCTCGCCGGCGTACTGGTGGAAGAAGAAGGCATACCGCCCGGTTCCCACGCCGAGCAGCGGATGATCGGCCGCCATCTGGAGCGCCGTCTGCCAGAGCCGGAGACGATTCGGGTCGTCGGCGAGCCGGAGCAGCCGTCCGAGCACGCGCCCGTGGAGTGCCATCGTATCGAGCGCCGCGACGGCCGCCACCAGGACGGCGGCGACGACGAGCCAGCGCGCGGCCCCGGCCC
This sequence comes from uncultured Candidatus Rokubacteria bacterium, assembly GCA_963805625.1. Lineage (GTDB taxonomy): Bacteria > Methylomirabilota > Methylomirabilia > Rokubacteriales > DASRDR01 > DASRDR01. Next base: position 20,423 of record CAWDVE010000012.1, on the reverse strand, counting down.
GGCGGACGCGGTGGAGGAGGACGGCGAGGACGACGAGCGCCGCCACCAAGCCGAGGTAGGAGGCGCGCTGGAAGGTGCACACGAGCGCCACGCTCCCGATCGCGGCGGCCGCGCCAGCGAGCCGGCGAATCCCGGTCGAGAGCCCGGGGGCCAGGGCGAGGGCGAGGAGCGGCGGGATCGTCAGGACCAGGAAGAGTGCGAAGTAGTCGGGGTTCCAGGCGACCCCGGTGAGACGCAAGTCCGGATGGCGCCAGGTGTGAAAGGACAGCGTCAGGTACTCGCCGCGCGTCTCGACCCAGCCGAAGAAGCGCAGGAGCCCGAAGCCGGCGAGGACGCCGACGAGCGCCGCCAGAGGCCGGAGCGCCGCGACCACGGCGGCGCCCAGGGCCGGCTGCGCCGCGACGGCGAGGAGTCCCCCCGCGAGGCCGAGCACCGCGAGACGGTCGAGGTATTTGAGGTGGGAGATGTCGGGGATCCCCTGGACGGACATCGTCGCCCAGTCGAGCGACCGCACGAGCCACAGGTCCTCGAGAAGGTCGCGCAGGTCGAGCGGAAGGGAGACCGCGGCCGCGACGACCAACCCGAGGATCGCGGCCGCGTGCAGCGGGACGAACTCCACCCGGCCGGCGAGCCGGTGACCGAGGAAGCCCAGCAGCACGAGCACCACGAGCGCGGGCTCGAGGAGGAAATAGACGGTCTTCGGTTCCCCGAGCAGGAAGGGGACGGCAAGTACGAGGGCGGCGAGTCCGTTGGCCGGATGCCGGATCGTGACGGCGGCCACGAACAGGAGGAGTACGGCCGCCGCCACCGGGGCCGGCGCGCCAACGAGCCCCAGCGCCGCCACCCCCACGAACCCACCGAGGATCACCCACGGGGAGAGGACCGGGGACGGTGGTCCCGGACCGGGGGAGAGCTCGGCTCCTGGCACTGGGGCGCTCAGTTCGCGCTAGCCCCGCACGGAACGCAACTGCTCATGAATTCTCGAGCCCGAGTCTACGCTCACGGGGCGCTCGTGCCAACCGCGCAACACCTTCCACTCACGTCCGCGTCTTTCGACTTCGTGTTCGGCTCGCCGTTCGAGTTCGCGAGCTTCTTCGCCTGTGATCCCAGCTTCACGGGCGGGGTCGGGGTCGCCGCGGGACTCCCCTGACCGGCGGCGGCGACGGAGGGCGCGACCGTCGGCCACAGGCAAGGGTGCCTCGACCACTGATCCGCCGGCCCAAGCTCAATCCCCGATCGTGCGTTCCGCTGCGCGGTGACCCGGCTCGCGCCGCCTCCAGGACGTCCCAACGGAGCGCTGCGAGCCGGGCGCGGAGCGCCCGAGCCGGCACCGTGCTGCCAGGGCTTCGGCGGCTGCACGAAGTCGTCCCGGCCCTCGGTCCCGAGCGTGCCGACGCCTCTGTGCCACGAGACACGCGCGGGCGACCCGCCGCGCGGCCTGGAGCAGGCGCGTCACGAGCTGGCTCGTCCCCCCGGGGCCCGGCACAGGAAGAAGCTCGACCCCCGGTCGTGCGGCCGGGGGTTGCCCGGGAGCTCGGCTCGCGCCTCCTCCAGCACCTGCCAGCCGAGTTCCTCGAGCCGCGCCCGGAGCCAGCCGTGGGTGAATCGGCACCCGTGCTGCCAGCCCTTCGCCGGCTGCACGAAGTAGTCCCGGTCCTCGGTCTCGAGCGTCACCACGCTCTGCGCCACGAGGTACCCGCGGGCGACCCGCTGCACGGCCCGCAGCAGCCGCGCCGGGTCGCTCACGTGGTACAGGCCGCCCGCGCACAGCACGAGGTCGTAGGCCTCGACCGACCGCTCGAGGAACGTCCACACGTCGGCCCGGCAGAAGCGCACGCTGTCGAGCCCCAGGCGTCGCGCGATGGTCTCGGCGCGCCGGACCTGCTCGGAGTCGAGCTCCACGCCGGTCACCCGCGCCTGGGGTGAGCGCGTGTTGATGCGGCAGCTGTAGTACCCGTCGGCGCTGAAGAGCTCCAGGCAGTCGGGACCGGGGCCGAGAGCCGACAGCGCTCGGTCCACGAGGCGCATCACATGGCGCTCCTTGACCGGCTGATTGAGCAGATGGGGCGAGGGCACGCGCCGGAGCACCTCCCGGGGCGAGCGGGCGCGCTCCCGGGGGACGGGCGTGGTGCGCGTCCCTCGCCAGGCCCGCGCGAGCACGGCGCCCACGACCTCGTACGCCCGACGGAGCCGCTCCGCGGGGGTGAGGGGCACCCCCAGGAAGGTCGTATCGAACCCCAGCGCGCTGAAGTCGTGGTACCAGGGCCGGAGCGCGTACAGCTGGGGGTCGACCTGGGGCACTCGAGCCTCCCGACGCGACCGTCTTGGACGCAGCTCGACGCGTGGCGCGACGAGGAGCACGACGGCGCCCGAAACCGCGGGGAGCACGCCGGGCACGACGTAGCGGAAGCCGTAGTTGGAGATCGACGACATCACCACCAGGGGCCCGAGGTAGAGCACCAACCAGATGAGCAGCCACTCGACCATCGGCCCCAACGGCATCCCTCGCGCGATCCGCCAGACGAGCGCCGCGACGAACGCCCCCCACATGAGCATCCAGTGAGGCCGGTAGCGGAAGTCGGGATGGCCAAGGGGGAGGAACCCCGCGATGAACAGGACCCGCCGCGCGTACTCCGGGACGACCCGGATGGGATCGTGCCATACCGCGTGCGCGGCCAGCCACGCCACCGCGAGTCCCCCCTCGTGGCGATCCACTGGCCCGAGCACCGCCTCGGCCCCGGGCAGCTGGTACCCGTAGCCAGGGACATCGAGGTTGTACCACATGGTTGGCGTGAACATGACCCACCCGCCGCCCGCCGCGTGGTTGCGAAGACCCATCAGGCTGAACACGGCCGCTAGGGCCACGATCCCCAGCGCGAAGTCGCGCCAGAATCCGTGTCCTCGCCGGCGGATCGCCAGCCAGGCGAGTACACCGGGCACGAAGAGCAGTGCGTTTGGCCGCGTTAGCGGGATCGTGCCCAGGACCGCGAGCGCCGGGACCCGCGCCCCTCGCCGGTTGTCGACGAAGCCTAGGCGGACCAGGTAGCAGAACAGGGCCAGCTCCAAGATGACCAGGTTCTCCGAGAACAGCTGCAGGGCGTACTGGCGCCCCATGTCGAGGAACGCGAAGCCGGCCAGGCCGCCCAGCAGCAGGACCTGCGCCGGCCAGGCGAGGCCGCGCCTGAATGCCAGGAACAGGAGCGCGACCGACCCGCCCAGCATCGCGGACTGCACGACGAACACCACCGGCGGATGCACGCCGAACAGCCAATAGCAGAGCGCGACGAAGTAGATGAACAGGAAGCCTGCCGGCCTGGTGTAGGGTGCCGGGCTGGCTGGCATCGCGAGGCCGTGCTCGAGGACGTCGACCGCGTAGTAGTGGTACTCCTCGTAGTCGTCCCGCGGGGGCCATCTGTACCAGTAGGGTTGGCCCAGGTCGGTCCACGTCTGCGCGACGCCGGCCAGCGCGAACCCGGCAACGGCAGCGGCCAGCAACAGCCCGAGGCGTCTGCCTTCGAACCACCGAGCGAGCCCACGGCAGACCGTCGTCACCGTGCGTGCTTCACTGCGGATGGATTCTCGTGCCCGTCGCGGGCGCCACCCCTCGTTGGTCTTAACGTCTCGCCACTCGAGGGGCGGAGTATCATGCGCCGATTATATGCGAGGCATCCGTCGGCCGGCGTGCGGCGGTCCCGGACGCATGCGAGAAACGCTGCGAGGGCACGCGCCGGAGTACCTCCCGGGGCGAGCGGGCGCGCTCCCGGGGGATGGGTGTGGTGCGTGTGCCTCGCCAGGCCCGCGCGAGCACGGCGCCCTCGACCTCGTACGCTCGACGGAGCCGCTCCGCGGGGGTGAGGGGCACCCTCAGGAAGGTCGTATCGAACCCCAGCGCGCTGAAGTCGTGGTACCAGGGCCGGAGCGCGTACAGCTCGGGGTCGACCGGGGCACTCGAGCCTCCCGACGCGACCGTCTCGACATGGGCCGTCGGCGCCCGGTGCGCGGCGTCAACGCCCGCAAATATATAATACGGGCGCACATGGGCGCGTCCGGTGTTCCCGCGCGTGGTCTCTCCCGGGCTCCGTGCTGTCGGCGCCGGCCGAGCGAGTGAGACCCTGAGCGGTCCTCGCCGCGACCGGGGCGAGCCGCGCCGCCGAGACGAATCGCTTGCTGGCAGCGCTCGGGCCCTCGACGACGGGGCCGGCCGCTCGACGGCCGATCCACGGCACCGATGAAGCTCTCCCTGGTCATCCTCAACTGGAACGCGGCCCAGGACACGGCGGCGTGTCTCCGATCGGTCCAGGCCTGGGAACCGACGGGCCTCGTCGGCCGGCCGGCGATCTGGGTGGTGGACAACGGCTCACGACCGCCCGGGATCGAGCCGGTCCGGCGCGAGTTCCCCGACGTGCACGTGGTACAGAGCCCGACCAACCGGGGCTTCGGAGGCGGCAGCAACCTGGGGATCGAGGCCGCGCTCGACAGCGGCGCCGACGCGGTCCTTCTGCTCAACAACGATGCGTCCGTGGATGCGTCGAGCGTCGCGGCGATGCTGGCGACGCTCGGGTCGGATCCGGCGATCGGCGTGGTCGGGCCGACCGTGTGGCACCAGGGGCGGTGCGTCTCCGCCGGGGGGCGCGACATCGCGCGACACGGGGTCACGCACCTCCGGCTGCGGGAGCCGCCGACGGCGCAGCTCGACGTCGACTACGTGCCCGGCACGATCGCGCTCGTCAAGCGACAGGTGTTCGAGCAGGTCGGCCTCCTGGACGAGGACTACTTCTTCGGCGGCGAGATGGCCGACCTGTGCCACCGGGCCCGGCTGTGCGGCTTCCGGTCGGTGACGGACCCTCGGGCGCGCGCGCTGCACGACCTGGACCGCTCGTCCCCGGATCGCCAGATCCTGCACCTCTACTACATCTTTCGCAACCGGTTCCTGTTCGTCCGCAAGCACTATCCCCGGTGGCGGGTCTGGTTCGGCGCGCGCTGGATCGGGCGGGCCGCCCTCACCGCCCTGGCGGCGCTCTGCCGGGGCAACCGGAGACGCGCGCGGGCCGCCGTGCTGAGCGTGGTCGACGGCCTCCGGGGACGCTTCGGAGGACAGAATGAGCGGATCCTCGCCTAGCGCCGTCCGGCCTCGCGTCTCGGTGGTGATCCCCAACTACAACGGCGTTGGCTGGCTGCCCGGGTGTCTCGATGCGCTGGCGGCGCAGACCTTCCGGGACAGCGAGGTGCTGCTGGTCGACAACGGCTCGACCGACGGCTCGGTCCCCCTCCTCCGGGAGCGCTACGCCCACATCCGCGTGATCGCGTTGGGTCGCAACACGGGGTTCGCCGCCGCGGTGAACACCGGCATCCGCGCCGCCCGCGGCGAGTACGTGGCGCTGCTGAACACCGACACGGTCGCCAGGCCGGGGTGGCTGGCCGCGCTCGTCCACGCACTCGACCAGAGTCCCGCGGACACGGGCGCGGTCGCGTCGAGGATGCTGTCCCTGGACGATCCAAGCCGCATCGACGACGCGGGTGACGCGCTGTCGTGGACGGGTGCGGCCGAGAAGCTGGGACACGGCGAGCCCGCGTCCCAGTTCACCCACCGGGGCGAGGTGTTCTCGGTGTGCGCCGGCGCGGCGCTCTACCGCCGGGCGTTCCTGGAGGCCGTCCGGGGGTTCGACGAGCGCTTCTTCGCCTATCTGGAGGACATCGACCTCAGTCTCCGGGGGCGACTGCTCGGATACCGCTACGTCTTCGAGCCGGCGGCCGAGGTGCTGCACAAGGGCCAGGGGAGCGCGCTTCCCCGCGCGGACTACATCCGCCTAGTCACGCGGAACCGGTTGATGCTCTTCGCGAAGAACGTGCCGCTGTCGCTCCTGCTCCGGCACCTGCCGCAGCTCCTCTATGGACAGCTGTACTTCCTGATCGCGTACCGGCGGCCCTGGGCCAGTCTGGCCGGGTATGCGTCGATCTTGCCCTGCGTTCCCCACGTCTGGCGGGAGCGGCGGCGGGTGCGGGCGGCGCGCCGGATCGACGTCGCCAAGCTCGACCCGCTGCTCACGAACCGGATGCGCGAGCCCCCCCTCCGCGTGCTCCTTCGCCACCGGCTGGCACGGTTGTGGTCGTGAGGATCCTCTACCTCCTCACGACGCCGCCGCCGATCGTTCCCGGGAGCGACGCCGTCGTGCAGGAGGTGGAGCTCCTGCGCGCGCGCTTCGGCGGCGAGGTGATCTGGCTGCGCCCCGCGTGGCGGGCGCGGGCCCGATACCCGCGCCCGCTCCTCGGGCTCCACCGTCTTGGTGCCATCCGGCAGCGGGACCGCCACGTCGACCTTCACCACGTCTACGCCCCCCAGCTCTACCTGTTGCCGCTCCTGTGGTTTCTGAAGCGGCCGGTCGTCTACACGGTCACCGCGGGCGTGGGTCCGGCCGGCCGGATGCCGCCCACGTCATTCCTGCGGCGGCTCCGCGCGATCGTCGTGCCGAGCCGCGTCGACCTGGACGCCCTGACCCGACGTGGCCTCCGGAACGCCCACCTGATCCGCCCGGGCATCGACGCGACCCGCTTCGTCGACGCGCCGGCGCCGCCCGGGCCGGAGTTCGTCCTGCTGTCCGGGTCCGCGCCCTGGACGCGCAGCCAGTTCCGCAGCAAGGGGGTGGACGTCCTGCTCGAGGCCGCGCGCGCGCTGCGCGACCTCCGGCTGGTGTTCCTCTGGCGCGGCGTGCTGCTCCCGGAGCTCGTGGCGCGCGTCGGAAGACTCGAGCTGTCGGACCGGGTCGAGATCCTGCGCGACCGGGTGGACGTGAGCCGGGTGCTGACCCGGGTCCACGCCGCTGCCGTGCTCGCCGGGCACCCGGGGCTCGTCAAGGCGTATCCCCACTCGCTCCTGGAGGCCCTCGCCGCGGGCCGGCCGGTGGTGGTGAGCGATGGGAATCCAATGGCCGAGTACGTTCGGGACACCGGGTGTGGTCGCGTCGTGCCCCGCCTTCGGGCCCCCGACCTCCTCGAGGCCATCCGGCAGCTCCGGCAAAACTACGCGGCGTACCGGGCGCGCGCCGCCGAGGCGGGCAGGCGGGACTTCTCGCAGGAGGAGCTCGTCGTCGCCCACCGAGAGCTGTATCGCGCGCTCGCCGGCTGAGGCCTCGGGGGCCCGGAGGGGCCGAGGGGCGGCCGGTGAGGCGCGCCTGCCCGTGTTCCCCGAGGACTGGCCCCGGGTGCTGGACCAACCTGCGACGGGCGCCGCGGCAGGGTGGACCAGCCTGCCTGCCCCTCACGCGGGAGCAGCGGCTCGCGGCGCGCCGCGCGAGGGTCGACCGCCGGGGTGCGACCGGCTTGCCCGGCGGCCGTCTCCCGTGCTCCTCCGCGTCTGATCCACCGTCCGGCCGGAGGGAGGGCGAGGCCCGCCCCCCCGCGGGCCCGGGCCTTCGCTTGACACCCCCGGGAGCGGATCCTAGTATCAGGGCCCGGGCAGCCGGCCATCGGCCCCGCTCCCCGGTCCCCTGATCGCCCGCCCTGGGAGGGACGAGCATGATTCCTGCGGCCTTCGAGTATCATCGCCCCTCCACCCTCGAGGACGCCGTGGCGCTCCTCGGTCGCCTCGGCGAGGATGCGAAGGTGCTCGCGGGCGGTCAGAGTCTCCTCCCGCTGATGAAGCTCCGGCTCGCCTCGCCGCGCCACGTCGTCGACCTCAACAAGATTCCGGGGCTCGGGGAGATCGCCGAGCGGGACGGCGCCCTCGTGATCGGCGCGCTCGTCCGTGAATCGGAGCTCGAGGCATCCGACCTCATGCGACGGCGGCTCCCCATCCTCGCCGACGCCTGCCGGGTGATCGCCGATCCGCTCGTCCGCAACCTGGCCACGGTCGGGGGGAACCTCGCTCACGGGGATCCCGCCAACGATCACGCGGCCGTCATGCTGGCACTCGAGGCCGGGGTCGTCGCGGCGGGGCCGAGCGGGTCGCGGCGCATCCCGGTGGCGGAGCTCTTCACGGGGCCCCTCACCACCGCCCTCGGCCCGGGCGAGATCCTCACGGAGATCCGGATCCCGCTCCCGCCCTCCCGCTCGGGGGGCGCGTATCTCAAGATGGAGCGGAAGGTCGGGGACTTCGCGACGGCGGCGGTCGGCGTTCAGCTCACGCTGGCCGGTGGCGACGTCTGCACGCACGCGGGGATCGGCCTCACCAACGTCGGACCGACGCCGATCAAGGCCCGCCGCGCCGAGGCGGTGCTCCGCGGGCACCGCGTGGATGACGCGGCGATCCGGGAGACCGCGCGGGTCGCGGCCGAGGAGAGCGATCCGGCGGCGGATCTCCGCGGGTCGGTGGAGTACAAGCGCGACCTGGTCCGGGTGCTGACCGCCCGGGCTCTTCGCCGCGCCCTGGAGCGCGCGGGCGCGAGCCACTGAACGACGGGGCGCCGGCGAGGGGCCGGCGCCCGGGCGATCACAAGGAGGTCCGGATGCGCGTGGGCGTCACGGTCAACGGCGAGCGGCGCGACGCCGACGTCGAGCCCCGGCTGCTGCTGGTCCACCTGATCCGGGAGGTGTTCCGCCTCACCGGGACGCACATCGGGTGCGACACGACGCACTGCGGGGCCTGCACCGTCCTCCTCGACGGCCGGCCGGTGAAGTCGTGCACGGTCTTCGCCGTCCAGGCCGACGGCCGGACCGTCATGACGGTCGAGGGGCTCGAGCAGGACGGCAAGCTCGACCCGGTCCAGGAGGGGTTCATGCAGGAGCACGGCCTCCAGTGCGGCTACTGCACCCCGGGCATGCTGATGACGAGCTACGCGTTCCTCCGGCAGCACCCCCGCCCGAGCGAGGACGAGATCCGCCACGCGATCTCCGGGAACCTCTGCCGCTGCACGGGCTACGTCAACATCGTCAAGGCCATCCAGCACGCGGCGGCCCGGCTGGCCGCCCCGGCTGGTTAGGAGGGCCATGATGGCGTCCGAGCACACCCCGCGCACGTCACCCGAGGTCGGGGGCATGGGCCACTCGATCAAGCGCAAGGAGGACCCGCGCTTCATCCGGGGCCAGGGGACGTACGTCGACGACGTCCAGCTGCCCGGGATGCTCTACCTCGACATCGTGCGGAGCCCCTACGCGCACGCGAAGATCATCAAGATCAACACGTCCAAGGCGCTCGCGATCCCCGGCGTCCTCGCGGTCATCACCGGCCAGGACCTCGCCAAGTACAACCTCCACTGGATGCCGACCCTCATGTCGGACACCCAGATGGTGCTGCCGGTGGAGAAGGTGATGTACCAGGCCCAAGAGGTCGCGGCGGTCCTGGCGACCGAGCGGTACATCGCGGCCGACGGCGCCGACGCGGTCGAGGTGGAGTACGAGCCGCTCCCGGTGGTCGTGGACCCGCGGAAGGCGCTCGAGCCCGGCGCCCCCGTGCTCCGCACCGACAAGAAGGACAAGCGCGACAACCACATCTGGCACTGGGAGTGGGGCGACCGGGCCGCGACCGACCGCGCGTTCCGCGAGGCCGGCGTCACCGTCAAGCAGGACATCTACCTGCCCCGCATCCACGTCGCCTCCATCGAGACGTGCGGGTGCGTCGCCCACTTCGACAAGGTCACCGGGAAGCTGACTGTCTGGATGACGACGCAGGCCCCCCACGCGATCCGCACGGTCTTCGCGCTGGTGGCGGGGCACGTGGGGCTCGAGGAGCACAAGATCCGGATCATCTCCCCCGACATCGGCGGAGGGTTCGGGGGCAAGGTGCCAGTGTACCCCGGCTACGTCATCGCGGTGGCGGCGTCGGTCCTCACCGGCAAGCCCGTGAAGTGGATCGAGGACCGGATGGAGAACCTCCAGGCGGACTCGTTCGCCCGCGACTACCACATCACTGCCGAGCTCGCCGCGACCAAGGAGGGGAAGCTCACCGCCCTCCGCATCAAGACCATCGCCGACCACGGCTACGCCGACGCGGCGGCGAACCCGTCGAAGTTCCCGGCCGGACTCTTCCACGTGTGCACGGGCTCCTACGATCTGAAGGCCGCTCACGTCGAGGTGGACGGGGTCTACACGAACAAGCCGCCGGGCGGGATCGCCTACCGGTGCTCGTTCCGCGTCACCGAGGCCGTCCACACCATCGAGCGGATGGCGGACCTGATGGCGCATCAGCTCGGGATCGATCCGGCGGAGTTCCGCTTCAAGAACTTCATCAAGCCGGAGCAGTTTCCCTACAAGTCGGCCCTCGGCTGGGAGTACGACAGCGGCAACTACGCCGGGGCTCTCCACAAGGCGATGGAGACGATCGGGTACGCGGCCCTCCGGCGCGAGCAGACGGAGAAGCGCGCGCGGGGCGAGCTGATGGGGATCGGCATCTCGAGCTTCACCGAGATCGTGGGCGCCGGCCCGTCGAAGCACTTCGACATCCTCGGGCTCAAGATGTTCGATAGCTGCGAGATCCGGATCCACCCGACGGGCAAGGCCATCGCCCGCTTCGGGACCAAGTCCCAGGGCCAGGGCCACGAGACGACCTACGCCCAGATCCTGGCCGAGGAGCTCGGGATCCCGGCGGCCCACATCCAGATCGAGGAAGGGGACACGGACACCGCCCCCTACGGGCTCGGGACCTACGCCAGCCGCTCGACCCCCGTCGCAGGCGCGGCGGCCGCCGTCGCGGCGCGGAAGGTCCGGGACAAGGCACGGAAGATCGCGGCCCACCTCCTCGAGGTTGCCGAGGAGGACCTCGTCTGGGAGCCCGGGAAGTTCTCGGTGAAGGGCGCGCCCAGCCGGGCGAAGACGATCCAGGAGATCGCATTCGCGGCGTACACCAATCACCCCCAGGGCATGGAGGCGGGGCTCGAGGCGGTGTCCTACTACGATCCCCCGAACCTTACCTATCCCTTCGGGAGCTACATCTGCGTGGTGGACATCGACCGGGGGACGGGCGAGGTCAAGATCCGCCGCTTCGTGGCCATCGACGACTGCGGCAACATCATCAACCCGATGATCGTCCAGGGGCAGGTGCACGGCGGGCTCACGATGGGGCTCGCCCCCGCGCTCTACGAGGAGATCTCCTACGACGAGGGGGGGAACGTCCGGGGCGGGAGCTTCGTCGACTACCTCCTCCCCACGGCGGTGGAGACGCCGCGATGGGAGACGGGGCACACCATCACCCCGTCGCCCCACCATCCGCTCGGCGCGAAGGGGGTCGGGGAGTCGGCGACGGTCGGCGCGCCGGCGGCGATCGCGAACGCGGTCGTGGATGCGCTCTGGCATCTCGGCGTGCGCCACGTGGACATCCCCATCACGCCGGCGAAGGTCTGGAAGCTCCTCCGCGATCACGGCATCACCGAATGACATGAGCCCGGCCGACTGGTTCGCCGAGGCCGAGGCGCTCGCGCGGCGCGGCGAGCCGTTCGCCGTCGCGACCGTGGTCCGCTGCGAACGGCCCACCTCGGCCAAGCCCGGGGCGAAGGCGCTGATCCGGCAGGACGGCTCCGTGTCGGGCTGGATCGGTGGGAGCTGTGCGGAGCCGGTTGCTGTCAAGGAGGCGCTGGGCAGCCTCGAGGACGGGGAGCCCCGATTCCTGGTGCTGGTCGGCAAGGGCAGCGCGCCGCTCGGCCGCGCGGCCGGCGTGCGGGAGTACACTATGACCTGTCACAGCGGCGGGACGCTCGAGATCTTCGTGGAGCCGGTCCTGCCGAAGCCAGCGCTCGTCCTCGTGGGGAGCGGCCCGGTGGTCGAGACGCTCGCCGGCCTGGCCGCCGCCGCGCGCTTCGCGGTCACCGTGGTGGAGCCCGAGTCGCCCGCCGCGCCCGAGCGCGTCGCGGACGCCCGCGTGGTCAACGCCCTGGCGTCGGTCCCCTTGACGCCCCGGACCGCCGTCGTCGTGGCGACCCACGGCCGGTTCGATGAGGACGCGCTTGAGCAGGCGCTCCGGAGCGAGGCGGACTACGTGAGCCTGGTCGCGAGTCCGACGCGGGCCCACGTCGTGCTCGAGTGGCTCCGCGCCCGGGCGGTCCCCGAGGACCGGCTGCGCCGCCTGAAGGCCCCAGCCGGCCTCGACCTCGGGGCCGTCACGCCGGAAGAGATTGCGGTCAGCATCCTGGCCGAGATCGTCGCCCGCCGCCGGCGTCCGCATCCCGTGGCGGGGCCGGAGGCCGCTCCGCCCGCGGTGCCGGCCGAGGCGCGGGATCCGGTCTGCGGGATGACGGTGACTCTAGCCACGGCGCGCCACCGGTCGGAGGGCCCCGGCGGTCCGGTCTACTTCTGCTGCGCGGGCTGCAAGCAGCGGTACGACCGGGAGCCGGGGCGCTACGCGGTCACCGGCCCCGTCTGATCTCCCGCGCTAGACGGCCGTGCGCGCGTCGAGCCCGGCTCCTGGCGTGGTCGGCTGCCGCTCGGCTGTGCGATGCCCAATCGTGTCGCCACGCGCAAGGGAGCATTCGCCGCCCGTGGCGTAAGGCCCGGCCGGCGGAGGCGCCCGATGGGGGCCGCGCCGATTTGACAGGGCCAGGGCCGGTCCGTACCATGGTGGCCCGGAGCCAGGACGGTGAGCGTAGCTCAATGGTTAGAGCACTGGACTGTGGCTCCAGGGGTTGAGGGTTCAAGTCCCTTCGCTCACCCCACGCTCCCCCGTTGGGCCCGCCGGGCCGGGGGACGTGGCGAGCGGGGATCGATCGGGCGCCCGTAGCTCAGTTGGACAGAGCGACGGACTTCGAATCCGTAGGTCGCAGGTTCGATCCCTGCCGGGCGTACCATCGCTCTCGGCGCCTTTGACCCCGCGGGAACGGGTGGACCGGCCACCTCCGCAGGGAGGCAGGCCCCCCACCACGGCCACCGCGCGCGCGGCAATGGCGGCGCGGTAGGACGCGTCTTCGGCAATGCGGCACACGCGCCAGGCCGTCATCGCGCGGACCCGTGGCGAGTTTGCCAAGCTCGACCGCCTCGTCGCGCGGCTACGCCCGGGGGACTGGAAGCGACGCGTCCCGCGCCCCTCCACGCGCGATCCCTGGACGGTCAAGGATGCCCTCGCCCACATCGTCTACTGGAAGGCGCACACCGCTCGCGTGATCCGGGGCGAGAGGCGGCTCCCCGAGATGCGCGGTCTCGACGTGAACCAGATCAACCGCCTCATCTACGACCGCTGGCGTCGCCGCCGACCGAGCGAGGTGGTCGCATGGCACCGTCGCGTGCACTCCGAGGTGCTGCGGACGCTCGCGAGCACGCCGGCGCCGTGGTTCGGCTGCCGGGAGCGCTCCCCGGAATGGCCTGGCGACCTCGACGGGCATTCGGCGGCGCACCGGGTCAGGGACATCGAGGCGGCGCTCACGGGGGCGCCTGACCGTTGAGATCTGGCGGGGCGCCCGGCCCTGGGAAACTGGGGCTCGCCGTCGACGGCCTCCGGCGCGATGCCGGTAGTGCGTCCGACCGGCACGCCGCGCACGGCGTGCCCGTCACACGTGTACGGGCCGAACACCCAGTGCCGATGCGCCTGGGTCCACCTGTCACCGTGGCCCCCCCCGGGTGCCTCGGTGCGCAGTTGGAGCCCTCCCCCCTGTTGTTGACAAATGAAGTGTCCGCTTGGTTTTGACACGTAATCTGTCCGCTTACTCTCCGGGGCCGACCGGTAGGCGCGGGCCGCGGCGGCGGCGCGGAGTGGCTCGATTGGGGGGATGGGGAGATAGCGGCCCCCTCGTCCGAGGCCCCGCGGAAGCCAAATGCGCGCGCGTGTTCTTGGGGCGGGAGGCCGGAAGCGGGCGCGGGCGGCGCTGGAGGGGCTTGAGACGGGGCGGGCGGGGGCCCTCAAGCGGGCGGCCGTGGGCGTCGTAGCGGCCCAGGCACTGCGGGCCGCGCCAGACCGTGTGCTCGCCGGTGAGGTGGCGCCGTACCGTGACGCGCAGCCCCGCGCAGCTGCGCCGCCCGGGCTGCTTGGCGACCTGCAGGGCGACCCCCGCGAAGCTCACGACATTGTCGCGACCAACGAGCCGCTCGCCATCCTCGGCCAGGAGCTGATCGAGGTCCCCCGCGTCGCCCAAGGGGACGAAGGCGCTGGCGGGATCAGCGGGCGGGTGGGTGAACTGGGCGTTGTGATCGGGGAGGAACTGATCGCGCAGGTAGGCGTTGGCCGCCTCGAGCGTGGTGATTCCGGCCACGCGGAGCTCGTTCACGAGGCGACCTTGGAGGGTGCGGTTCAGGCGCTCGACCCGGCCGCGGGCCTGCGGCGAATAGCTCGGGATGTGCTCGACGCCGAGGCGAGCCAGGATCCGGCCGACGACGGTCAGATGGGTCCGATCGACGCGGCCCCCGGCCGCGGGCGTGTGGAAGGCCCAGCCGGCGCGGTCGGTGTACAGCGCCATGGGCAACCCGAAGGCCGCGAGGACGGCCCGCAGGGCGGCGAGCACCGCCTCGGTCGTCTCCGCGGGCCAGAGCTGGGCATAGAGCAGCCGCTTGGTGGCGTCGTCGATGACTGCGATGAGCGTCTGCCGCTGTCCGGGACAGCGGGCCAGCCACGGGTGGTCGCTGCCGTCGAGGTGCAGGAGCTCCCCGAAGCAGGCGCGGGGCTCGCGCCGCCGCCGGTGGCGGCCCCGGGCGCGCCCCTTGGGGACGAGCCCGGCGGCCTGGAGGGCGAGCTTGACGAAGCTGTAGGAGAGGGTCACGCCGTGATCCCGCCGCGCCAGGTGGTGGAAGTGGCGGACGTTGAAGCCCGTGTAGCGTGCCCGGTAGAGGTGCAGGACCCGCTGGACCTCCGCGCGGGGCGCCGTGCGATGCGAGGGCCGCCGGTGACGGCGGTCGAGCAAGCCGAGCACCGGGTCCTGCTCATACCGGGCGCGCCAGCGCCGCAGGCTCCGGGGATGAATATCCAAGACGTCGGCCGCCTTGAGCCACGTCCACGTGCCGGCCAGGGCCCGCATGATCACCTGCTGGTACGTCATCGCCCGCTCCACGGCGGCCGCCGGAAACTCCATGAACACCTCCTTGGCTGTTCATGGATCTACCGGTACCCGCCCGCAAAGCGGACACTTCATCTGCTCTCGGGAGCGGACAGATTATGTGCTCCCTACAGTTGGAGCCCTCCCCCCTTGACCCCCACCCGGCCTGCATGGCAGAATCCGCTTCGCGTCTGAAAGTGGCGGTGCTTACGACTGTTCCGGCTCGACCCGGCCGTTGGGGTTGGGCGCCTGTAGCTCAGCGGATAGAGCGTCGGACTCCGGATCCGAAGGTCAGAGGTTCAAATCCTCTCAGGCGTACCACTCGCTCGCTCGTGAGCCGTTAGCTCAATTGGCAGAGCAACTGACTCTTAATCAGTAGGTTGAAGGTTCGATTCCTTCACGGCTCACCAACAAATCCACGTAGTTCGGGGCGGCCACCGGGGGCCGCCCCGCCCTTTTTGTCCGAGTTCTGTCCGAGTTCGTGGTCAGGGCCGGCTCGCGCTTGGCAATGGGACCACGGTGGTGCTCGGGAGCCGCCCGCGACTGCGGAGAGGGGTCAACGCGACTATTCCTCGCTGACGTACGCGAGGCCGGCACGCTCGAGAAAGGCCGCTGTCCGATCCAGACGCGCCGGCTCCCTGGTCGGGTCACCGGGATCCCCAGGGGGCACCCAGATAATCAGTCCTTCTCTAGCCCGAAGTTCCCCTGCCAGCACGCGAGGTAAGTCCGCATTACCGTGTCGAAAACTGTCGGTTCCGGTTTGATAAGTGTAGCCAAGAGTATAGGCGAGATGTGAGACATCTGCCCCCTTGGACTGCCATTCTGAGTGGCAAGCGATGTAGCCAAGATTGCGCTTGACTTCCCGCCGGCTCGCCGCGTAGGGTCCCGGTATGGCGCGCGCCTCCGGGGCCTGTCACGTCGCCGAGATCACGCGCACGCACGGCGGCCGGCGCTATCGCTCGTACCTCCTGCGGCGCACCTATCGCCAGGACGGCCAGGTCAAGCACGAAACCCTCGGAAATCTCTCCCGCCTCCCGGCCGCGACCATTGAGCTGATTCGCCGCGCCGTGCGCGGCGACGCGCTGGTTTCGCCCGACGACGCGTTCGAGGTCATCCGCTCCCGGCCCCATGGCCACGTCGCCGCGGTCGTGGGCACGGCGCGGAAGTTGGGGCTCCCCGCGCTCCTCGCGGCCACGCGCCGCCGGGAGCGGGATCTCGTCGAGGCCCTGATGGCGGCGCGCCTCCTGGATCCGTGTTCCAAGCTCGCCACGGCGCGGGCGCTCGGGGCGGAGACCGAGGAGTCCTCCCTCGGCGAGAGCCTCGGCGTCGCCGACGCCGACGAGGACGCGCTCTACGCGGCGATGGATTGGCTCCTGGCGCGGCAAGGGCGCGTCGAGCAGGGCCTGGCGCGGCGGCATCTGACCGACGGCGGTCTCATCCTCTACGATGTGACCTCGACGTATTTCGAAGGCCGCCAGTGCCCCTTAGCGAAGTTCGGCCACTCGCGCGACGGGCGGCGGGACAAGCTTCAGATCGTCTTCGGGCTCCTGACCAACGGGGACGGCTGCCCGGTCGCGGTCGAAGTGTTCGAAGGCAACACCGGGGATCCCAAGACCCTCCCGGCGCAGATCAAGAAGATCCGCGAGCGGTTCGGGATCGCGCGCGTGGTGCTGGTCGGCGACCGCGGGATGCTCACGGACGCCCGCCTGCGGGAGGATCTGCGGCCCATTGAGGGGCTCGACTGGATTACCGCGCTGCGCGCCCCGGCGATTCAGGCCCTGGCCGCGGGCGGGGTCCTGCCGCTGTCGCTCTTTGATCAGCAGGACCTGGCCGAGATCACCCATCCTGACTACCCCGGCGAGCGGCTCATCGTCTGTAAGAACCCCCTCTTGGCCGAGGAGCGGGCTCGCAAGCGTGGGGAGCTCCTGGAGGCGACCGAACCCGAGCTGGCCAAGATCGCGGCCGCCACCGCGCGCGCGACGCGGCCGCTCCGCGGCCAAGCCCGCATCGCGCTCCGGGTCGGCAAGGTGCTCGGGCGGCGGAAGGTCGGCAAGCACTTCACGCTCGAGATCACCGACACGACCTTCCGGGCCGCGCGCGACGAGGCGGCCATCGCGCGCGAGGCCGCCCTCGATGGGATCTACGTCCTCCGGACGAGTGTCGAGGTCGACCGACTCCCGACGGCCGAGGCCGTGCGCAGCTACAAGCGGCTTGCCGCCATCGAGCGCGCCTTCCGGAGCCTCAAGACCGTCGACTTGAAGGTGCGCCCCATCCATCATCGCAAGGCCGACCGCGTCCGCGCGCACGTCTTTCTGTGCATGCTGGCCTACTACGTGGAATGGCACATGCGGCGCGCGTTGGCCCCCATGCTCTTCGACGACGACGCCCCGGCGGCCGCCGAGGCCGAGCGCCGCTCGGTGGTGGCGCCGGCCCAGCGGTCGCCCCGGGCGAAGGCCAAAGCGGTGACGAAGCGGACCGACGAGGGGGACCCCGTCCACAGCTTCCAGTCGCTCCTGCGCCATCTGCGGACGATCGTGAAGAATCGCATGCGCGTGAAGTCAGACGCGGCGATCGAGTTCGACACCATCACGACACCGACCCCGCTCCAGCAGCGCGCTCTCGATCGGCTCGGGGTCTCCCTCACCCTGTAGCCAGAACGCCCAGGCACTGAGACATGCCTTCGCCAAGAAAATCAACGCCATCCCCTATAGCGACAGGCGGAACTTCGGTCTAGATGCGATGATTCGTGCTATTGAAGGAGACGGACCGACATGGTGCGCTACACGCGACTACGGGGCTCGGGCGGTTTCAGGGTCTAGTGCCCGCAAGGGTGTGGGGGTTCGAGTCCCCCCTTCGGCACCACCATAGTATCGCATAGTTAGCCGCCCGAGCGCTCAGTCTCAGACCAGCCCAAATGGGCCAACTGTGCCCGACATTGTGCCCGCAGGGCAGTCCTGACTGACACTGCCCCCTCTTAGCCGTCGTCACCTCTCTCTTACTCGGTTGGGAAAGCGTGGGCGTACTCACCATCGCCGGTCTCTTAGCAGCCCGTGGTGAAAGTCTCTGAGGGCCTTTTCCGTCGTGCCGACCCTTCAGAAATCGGCCAATTCGCGAGTTTCTTGCGGCGCAAAACGGCTCGACGGACTTTTGCCACGGGCTGTTAGGCATCGCGACGATCGCGGCTCAGTCTAGACAGCGCCGTCGACAGGACCGCACAGGGTGACGGGCGTCCGTCCGACCCTACCAAGCCCCCTTTCGCACTGCCGGGGGCTTGGAGTCGGACCGGGGGTAGGATTCAGCATTTCGAGGGCGATACCAGCCAGTTTCAACGCGCGTTGCTCCCGTAGCTGCTGAAGTAGCCAACAAGGCGGCATCCCTCGTTTCTCGGGTGTCGGAGCATTCGATCCTCCGTCGCCACGCCCACGCCGAGCACGGGCGCGATCTGTCGGACCGAATGGCCCGCCTGGCGCGCCGCCAGGGGTAGGTAACGTGGACAGGCCCGATTTTGGTCCTTCGGCGGCGGCTGGCGGTCGCCCGAGGGCCACTTTCGTGTTCCGAAGTGGCGCGACGGCTATCCTCACGAGGGCGGTTCATAACGCTCCAGAACCTTGCGGCACTGTCGGTCTTCGATCGCGAGCTCCGCGACGAGTCTGGGTTGCTTTTGCTGAAGGATCCCCCCCGCACGAGTGGGGCCCCCGGCCGTGCGGCTCGTGGCGTCGGTGCCACTACTCCGACGCCGGTGCCCTTCGTTGGTTCGTGAGTGCTCGCGCCAGCTGGTCGGCGAACACGGGCTTCACGAGATAGGCGTCGAAGCCCGCCTCGGCACCGCGGCGCCGATCCTCGGGTCGCCCGTAGCCCGTCAGGGCAATGAGCCGAATCGCGCCCCCGAGGTCCCGCCGGATCCGCTGCGCGACCTCATAGCCATCGAGTCCGGGCAGCCCGATGTCGATCAGCGCGATATCGGGCTGCATCGCACGGGCGCGCTCCACGCCGCCGACGCCATCGTCGGCCACGTCGACCTGGTGACCCGCCAACTCGAGGGACGTCCGGAGCATGTCTCGATTGTCCCGGTCGTCCTCAATGATGAGAACCCGCGACGGCGAGGTCGAGAGTTTGGCCGGTCGGTCGCTGTCCAGCACCGGGACGATCTCTGGGGCAACGGACGACAAGGGAATGGACACCGTGAACTCACTGCCGGATCCCGGGCCCTCACTGTGCGCGCTCACGCGGCCGCCATGCAGGGTGACGAGATTCTGGACAATGGTCAGACCGATGCCGAGGCCGCCGGCCGACCGGGCCAGAGGACGCTCGCCTTGCCGGAACAGATCAAAGACATGCGGCAGCAGCTCACTCGGGATCCCGACCCCATTATCTCGGACTCGGATCACTGCGTCCGACGGCTCACGCGTGACACTCACCGCCAGTCGCCCTCGGCGCGGCGTAAACTTCGCTGCATTGGTCACGAGGTTAACGATGATTTGATCAAGCCGCACCGGATCGGCCTCCACCACCAGCGGCTCTTCCGGCAATGACACCGACAGCGCGTGCTCGTGCTCCTCGATCAGCGCGCGCATGGTGTCCAGCGCGTTGGCGACCGCGGTGGTGACGTTCACCCGCTCTTTGCAAAGAGTGATCCGACCCCGCGTGATCCGCGAAACATCGAGCAGATCATCCAGGAGCCGCACGAGATGCTTGACCTGACGGTCCACGATCTTCCGGGCTTCCTCCCTGGTCACGGCGTTGGCTTGTTCACTTCCGATCAAGTGCGTCGCAATCTGGATCGGCCCCAGCGGGTTTCGAATTTCATGGGACAGCATCGCCAGAAACTCGTCCTTGGCCCGGTTCGCGTCGGCGAGGCGCTCGACGGCGCGTCGAAGCTCTCCCATCCGGACGTTCTCATTGAGAAGACTCTCCGCCAGTACATGCAGCAACTCGCTGCAGATGGCGAGTCGCGCTTTCGTCAGGGGCTTCGTCTGACGCACCGCGTGCCAGATCGGCGTAAAGGGCACCTGCCCCTCCCGGGCAAAGGGCCGCACGGCCGTCTCCGCGGGAAACGCGGTCGCGGCATACGCGGCCACGACGACCCCCACGAATGCCCCGTCCACAGTCAGGCGGCAGCCGATCACTCCAATGCCCGACCGCTCGATTGTACTCAGAGGACTCGCATCGTTTTCAGCGCATCGCCGCGCACATTCGATAAACAGGGGATGGTCGGCCCCGGAGGCCGCCTCGAAGAGTGGCGTAGCGTGCACCGGACCGAGCACCCGTTCCAGAGCGGATTTATAGATGACCGTGGTCAAGCGCGTCACGGCCCCATACTTGTCGAGCGCGTCCGTCCACGTGTCCGCCTGCAGAAGCTGCTCGAGCGGGAGCATCGGCCCCTACGGAAGCTCCGGCATCTCGCCGGTCCGGCGCTCGGGCGCGCGCGACAGGAGACCATAGTAGGAGGCGAAGGGGATGCTCGGGACCGCTACCCGCACCGCACGGGGGAGGACGACCATGCCCCGTCCGTCAAGGATCTCACACTCGTGCGTCGTCCGGTTG
>CAWDVE010000011.1:0-179480 GCA_963805625.1 uncultured Candidatus Rokubacteria bacterium | reverse complement strand
GGCGGGCGCCGTTGCTTCCGCCGGCGTCGGCCGTGATCAGCAGCCGCCGGGCGTGAGGATAGGCCCGGCGTCCCATGGCCTGCCACCAGTGGCGAATGCTCGCGACGGCAAACGCCGCCGTGTCGTGGTCGATGCCGACACTGACCCAGCCGGTGTTGGCGCCCAGATCGTAGACCCCGTAGGGAATGGCGCGCCCCAGCTCCGGCTGCACGAAGTCGTGGACCCGCACCGGCCGAGGCTGCCCGTGGGCCCCGCGGCACAATCTCCGTCAGGAGCTCGAGCCGCTTGCCCGAGAGCTCGGGGTACTCGAAGGTCATGGCGGTCATGTTTCCGCCCCGACGGCAAGGCTCAGCCACCAAACCGGCCGCCACGGGATCACCCGGTGTGATAAACACGATCGGAACCGTTGGCGCCGCCTCTCGAGCGACGCGGGCTAAAACGGACCCGACGGCAAGGATGACCCCGACCCGCCGGCTCATGAACGCTTGGACGGCCGCCCGTGCAGCCGGCGAATGTCCCGCGCGGCACCCGGCCCTCCAACACCTCGAAGGCATCGTCTCGATAACCCTGCTCCTGAAGGCCACGCTTCAGATTGGATGCGATCTCTGAGAAGCGAGGCTCTTCGTCGGGTCCCAAAAGGCCGACACGGACCAACTGGGTCTCGGCCTCGGCGGCGAGCGGTGTTGCGAGGAGAGCCATGGTGCCAGCGAAGAGCGCCCGCCGGTCCACTATTGGATGACCTCGTCTGCCCGCGCCAGCACCGCCGGCGGGATCGTGAGGCCGAGGGCCTTGGCGGTTCTCAAGTTGAGAACCAGCTCGAATGTGGTGGGCTGCTCCATCGGCAGGTCGCTTGGCCGTGCACCTTTCAGAATCCGGTCGACGAACAACGCAACGCGCTTGTAGAAATCACGCCAATTCGGCCCATATGCGACAAGACCTCCGACCTCGGCAAACTCTCTGAACGACGACACCGCCGCGATCCGATTGGTAAGTGCCAAATACGCAATCCGGGAGCCATGTAGATAGTGGTTGATGCTCGACAGCACAACGAGGGCACGAATCCGATCCTTCGTCATCGTCGAAAACTGGGTCTGGTAGTTCGTAGGTCCGGCCACGGTGATAGCCAGAAGGCCGATGCCCGAAGACCGCACTGCCCCCTCCAGCGCCTTGAACGTTCGAGTATGCACCGGATCACTGGGATCGAGGAGCACAGCCACGCGGGAGACACCAGGAACCATCGCTCTGAGAAACTCGAACCCTTTCACGGCCAACGCCTCGCGAACGGAGGTCATGCCTGTGACGTTCCCGCCCGGGCGAGCGAGGCTGTGGACGAGCCCCAGGCCCACGGGATCGCCGGACACGGCAACGATGATAGGAATCGACTGCGTTGCGTCCTGGGCCGCCTGCACCGCCACCACGTCACCGACGACAACGATCATGTTGACTTCGAGGCTTACAAGCTCGCGGGCGAGGAGCCGAAGTGGCTCGAGTTCGCTCTGTGCGCTGGTGCGGTAAACGAGTTGGATGTTCCGGCCGTCCACGTACCCTAGCTCCTGCAGAGCCTCGACGAGCAGCAGTCTCCAAGATGGCCGAACGGTCCCCTCGCCGGAACACGTCACCGCGCACAGCATTCCGATACGGGGCACCTTCCCCGCCGGCTGCGCTTTGGCGGCGAGCGGCGCGGCGAGGAGGGCCAGAGTGAGGGTGGCTGGGGCTGCGAGCCGGGCGAGCCTCATGGGGGTCCTCCTCTCCCGATCGGAGACCAGCGTGGGGCCGGGAGGGGGACCCGGCTCGGGGCCGCCCAGACCCTACCGCGAACCGGGCCAGGGCGCCAGACGGGCTTCTACCACGCCACAGACGCGGTGATCAGCCAGGCGGCGAAGCCGGCCAGCAGGAGCCACACGCCCACGACGATCGCGGCTCCGACCCAGCTGACGGGGTGGGCCGCCATGCTCTCCGCGCGGGCCCGGCAGTCCGCCCAGACCTCCACCGGGATCCACCACCGCATCAGGAGGACGCCCAGCGGGATCACCACCAGATCATCCACGTATCCCAGCACCGGGATGAAATCGGGAATCAGGTCGATAGGGCTGAGCGCGTAGGCGACGAGACCCGCCGCCATCGTCTTGACGTACCAGGGCACACGAGGATCGCGGCAGGCGAGAGACAGGGTGTAGATCTCGCGCCGGAGGCGGTGGGCCTGCTCACGCCAGGATGATCCCATGCCCCCGACCCTACCAAAGCCATGTCCGGCGATGCCAGACGGGCTCCTAGGCCCGCCGGAGTCGCGCTGACATGTGCCCCGGACGTTGACACCCGCGTCTCGACCGCCCTAGTATCCGGCCATCCCATCCAAGCCGCTAATTCGGAGGCACACATGGCCTTCAGACCGCGATGGTTTGCAGGTATCGTGGCGGGCGGGATCATCCTCGCTGCGTGTTCCGCCGCGCGTACGCCATGGTACGGCATGGAGAACGCCGGATGGCATGGCGCGCTCGGGTGTGAGGGGCTCTTCGATAGAGGCTGCCCCTCTTTCGACGAGCCTCTACCATGCGATCCGGGATTCTTCGCCGAGGCAGATCCCAAGCACACTGGGCTCTACATCGTTGCGCTCGATCCATGGGCTGAGAATTCCGGGCTGCACCGGGGAG
Source organism: uncultured Candidatus Rokubacteria bacterium (assembly GCA_963805625.1). GTDB lineage: Bacteria > Methylomirabilota > Methylomirabilia > Rokubacteriales > DASRDR01 > DASRDR01. The sequence goes on along the minus strand of CAWDVE010000011.1, from coordinate 176,829 downwards.
ACCGCGTCGTCGCGTACAATGGCCTCCCCGTGCATGACACGCTTCAGTCTCAACTGGAGTCTATCGCTCCGATGCAAGGGACGTTTACGGTCGATGTCGAGCGTCACGGCAGGCCGGAATCGGCATCGTTGACGTGCTACAGCCATCGACGGATATGGGAGGAGCGACAGGCTCTCGCTAGTGCGGTAAAGGCTGCCCGGTGGATGGAATGCGTCGCACGCACGGATCGAGTGCAGGAATTGGAAGGCTTTACGACCGAAAGTCTTCTCTGGGTACGGTGGCGCTGCACTCTGCGCGCAACCCCAAACTCGTGGGCCGAGTATGCTTCTGGACGGCATCGCATACTCCTGGCGAGAATCCAGCAGGCGCGCTATGTGCCAGGCCGTCTCACCGACCCGGAGATGCGCACGCGAATCCTTGCTGAGGCTGACGAGTTGAGCCAGCGAGGGTTCCCGGCACTTGCCGCAGACGTGCAGGCTGAGCTTGCGCGAGCACTGGCGGCGCAACGAGGGGACCCCGGCGCGGCACCTGATGACACTCGCCCACGGACAGGCACCGCATTCCTGGCTCGCCCCGATGGGACCCTCGTGACGGCGCTCCACGTGGTGGCGGGCGCTGGAACGGTTCGGATCACCTGCCCCGGCTCTTCGAGGGCCAGTGCCGACGTCATCGCCCGGGCCCCGAGCAATGATCTTGCCGTGCTCAAGCTCGCGCCGGCCGCCCCGACACCGTATCTCTCCCTCGCCCGCGCTCGCTCCGTTCAGGTCGGGGAGTCGGTGTTCACGGTGGGCTACCCCGTGGTGGGCCTGCTCGGGAGCGAGCCCGAGTACACGGACGGCGCGGTCAGTGCCCTGTCTGGCCTGGGCGGGGAAGCGAGCCTAATCCAGACCACGGTTCAAATCCAGCCTGGGAACTCGGGGGGGCCGCTCGTGACCATGCGCGGTGGCGTGATTGGCATCATCACATCGAGCGCGGCCGTGCGCCCATTCCTGGCCGCTACGGGGGCGTTGCCTCAGGGTATCAATTGGGCGGTTAAGGCCGACCATGCGATGCCCCTATTTGACGAACCACCTCCGCAAGCGCCTGCAGCTTCAAAGGCGGAGGCGACGGAGCGCGCCCTGCGGGCCACGTGCGCCGTGGAGGCGGGGCCGTAGGTGAGAAGCGTCTAGTGTTTCCCCGAGTGCTTGTCACCAAGTCCGAACGCCCTGCCTGCCCACACTGCCTCAGCGTCGAGCTCCTGGGCGAGCTGGAGCAGCGTGAGCTTCCGTCGGGTACTCTGGAACAAGGCGGCCATTCGACTGGCGCCTTAGGCCGCGCGTCGGGGGTAGGTTCCGAGCCTCACCGCTCCGACCTCCCGCTCTTGCCGGGCACCGCCGCGCTGTGGTGGGAGAACCTGAAGGCGCTCACTCTAAAGAGTGAGATCCGGCGCGCGGGATGGGTCAACTGATGTTACCTCGTGACGAGCTCGTACACACTGTCGCTTCCGATCTCAGATACTTGCGGGAGCAGTGGGATGAGCAGGTCGACGATGACTCACTCAGAAGAAGTAGCACGGTCCTGCGCCGGTTACTCGTAGACAACGAACTACAACGGGCCTGGAAGGCGGCTGGTTTCTCAAAAGAACCTACGATAGCAGCGTCTGCTCTGAGCCTTCCTCCGATTCCGCTAGACAGGATTCGGGTCGCCAGCGCTGGGGGTGCCCGCTACAAAGGCATGGTTCTGAGCGGGCTGCTTACTACTGTAGCGGGAGGCATGACGGAAGCGGAGATTGCCGCAGACCGAGCGGCCGGTCCGCCGAAAGAAGAACAGTTTGGCCTCCGGCGGTTTATCAAAAGCCCGTGCATGGTGGCGGAAGGTTTGGAAGTGCCTCGCCGTATTTTGATCAAGTACGTCGCGAACAAACTGGGCGGAAGCCATTTCGATTCGAGGCGCGGGACAGACCCGGAAGACAAGATCTTCGGAAGACTCGACTCCATCGGGAAGACCATCGAGATGGTGGGGAAGAACCCGATCTACTTTGAGCTTCTTTCTATCGGTCAGGCTCTTGCCCACGCGCGCGACATCAAGGAGTTCTGCGATAAGGTGGACGAGGGGCGTGCCTGATCGGTCCTCTACCCCGCCGCCAGACTTCGAGCTATCTGGTCATGGATCGGAGGCGCGCTCGGGTGGCTTCTGGCGGCCGTGGGTACGCCAGCGGAGATCCCAGGACGCGCCCAGACGGTCACGCGAGCCGGTCGCACAACTCCGGTATGTCCGGGAAGATGCGACCGCGGAGAATGTCCGGTTGCAGAGTCCAACCGCAACGCCCGGGCCCGTCGACGCGGCGCAGCGGGATTTTGCCCGCGGGCAAAATGGCGGCGCCCCCTCCGTCTGAGCCCGGGGCGGCGTCGGGCCCCCGCGTCGGCCTCGGCCTCGGACACTGTCGCCGGACATGAGGAAGTGCGCAATTCTGGACAGGGGACGGTCGATCACGAAGTGGGCCGGGGGCGGGCTGGCTTCCGGGTGAGCTCGGCGGTGCGGCGGCGGTAGCTCTCCCCTTCGATCGTGATGATCTCGGCGTGGTGGATGAGGCGGTCGATGAGGGCGATGGCGCTGCCGGCGTTGGGGAAGATGGTCGGCCAGTCGGAGAAGGCCAGATTGGTGGTCAAGACGAGACTTTTTCGTTCGTATCGGCGGCTGACGACCTGGAAGAGCAGGTCAGCGGCGCGGGCGTCGTAGGACAGGTAGCCGAGCTCGTCGAGGACCAGGAGGCCGCGGTGGCCGTAGTAGTTGAGGCGGCGCGCGAGGCCGCGCGTGGACTCCTGGCTGCCGAGATCGAGGAGCAGTTGGGCGGCGGTCGTGAAGAGGACGTGATGCCCGGCGAGCACGGCCTGGTGGGCGATGTTCTGGGCGATCATCGTCTTGCCGAGGCCCTGCGGGGCGACGAGGACCAGATTGTGGGCCTCGGCCAGGAAGTCCAGGCGGAGCGCGGCTTCGATGGCGGCCCGGTCGATGCGTTTCGGCCACGCCCAGTCAAAGGCGTCCATCGGGGTGAAGCGGCCGAGGCGACTGCGGAGGAGGCGCCGTTCGAGACTGCGCCGGGCCCGTTCCTGCTGCTCCTCGGTGACGAGGTGCTCGAGCAGTTGAGTGGGGCTCCAGCGGCGCTTGGTCGCGAGCGCGACCAAATCGTCCAGGTGGGCGGCGGTATGGTGCAGCCCGAGGAGTGTGAGCGCGTCAGTAAGCGGGGCCATGGAGATCCTCCGGTGGGGACGGGGCGGTGAGGAGGCCGTCGTAGTCGGTCAGGCGATGCGGCGCGACGCGGAGGTCGCGCACGCGGGGGTCGGCGGGGAGGAGCACGGGGACCGGCGGCGGCGTCCGCCGGGCGCGGGCCCGTTGGTCGAGGCGATGCGCGATGGCCCAGGCGCTGAGGGCGTCGCGGGTCACGGCGTCGGCGAGGGCCGTGTCGAGTTCCCCGGGATCGTACTGATCGAGGAGGCGGAGCAAGGCCATGGTGTGAGGGGCCAAGCGTTCGCCGCGGCGAGCGAGGGCATCCAGGAAGGCGTCGGCATGCGGGCAGGCCTGCCGAAGGCGATCGCGACCGCGCAGGTCGTGGGCGCGGCGCTTGGCCGCGGTGAGCGCGGCCAAATGGGCCTCGGTCTCGATCCGCTGCCCGCGGTCGTAGCTCCGGGGATGGCGCGCGACTTCGGTGGGCCCATCGAGGGCCCGGACCTCATGTTCGGACGCCACGAGCGTCAGCGGCCGCCGGATCAGGGCCGGCGGGATGGAGTAATCGTTGCTGTCGAAGCGCAGGTAGGGCGTCTTCCCCGAGACCACGGCGCGCACGAGGTCGCAGGCGAAGGGGTGTTCTGGCACGGGCAGCAAGCGCGGGCGTTCCTCGTCCAAGGCGTCGGCGACGCGGCGGCCGGTGGGATCGCCGGGCACGGGCCGCTGGTGCGCGGTCTCCGTGATCCACTGGGCGAGCTGGGTGTTGAGGTCGTTGATCGACGTGAAGGGCCGGGCCGCGAAGAACGCGTGGCGGAGGTACTGGATCATGCGCTCCACGCGGCCTTTCTCATTGCCCCGGGCCACGGCGCAGGGCTGGGGCGCGAAGTGGTAGTGGCCGGCGAGCTCGAGCAGCCGCGGGTGGAAGCGGATGTGCTCGCCGTAGCGTTCGAGGACGACGCTTTTCAAGTTGTCATAGAGCAAGATCCTCGGGACCCCGCCGAGGGCGGTGAAGGCCTCGACGTGGCCGCGGAGAAAGCTCTCGAGCGTCTGGTCGAGGGCGAAGCGGGCGTACACGGCCCGGGACCACGAGAGGACGAGCACGAAGCACGACAGCACGCGGCGGACGCGGCCGATCTGGAGGGCGCCGAAGTTGCCCCAGTCGACCTGACCTTGCTCCCCAGCCAGGGTGTCGAGCCGGAAGTAGGCCTCGGCCCGCGCGGCGGGGCGGACGGTCCGCACGTAGCGACGGAGTTGGACGACGGAGTGGGCGTAGCCCCGATCCCGGAGCATCGCGAAGAGCCGGGTCGCCCGCAGGCGCGGGTACTGTTCGAGCGTCGTGGCGATGAACGCCTTGTAGGGATCCAAGGCGCTCGGGCGAATCTGCGGCCCGGGGTGGATGCCGCGATCGCGGTTGATCGCCCGGCGGACGGTCTCGTGGTGGACCCCGAGGGCGTCGGCGATGGTGCCGATCGGCCAGTGCTCGGCGTAGAAGAGGCGGCGGATCTCGGCGCGCTGGAGCAGGGCGATCATGGGCGGCCCTCAGCGCCGCGGCACCGGCCGGGGGCGGCACTGGGCGAGGGTGACGTGGCGAACCCACCGGCCCGATCGGCCACAGCGGGCACAGCGTGGTCGTGTTCGACGCGTCCCACATCGAGTCTCGGCATCGACGGCCTCCTCCTGGCCCCTCGCCGGCGTGACGGACGTGACGGGAGGCAGCGCGACGATGCCCGAGTTGCCCGAGGTCGGGGAAGTCTGATGCGTCACGTTCTCGCGCCGAGCGCGATACCGAGCCTGGCGGGCGGCGTGGTGGAGGCGGCCCTGCCAGCTCCGTTGATACCGCCGGCCCGCGGCGTGGAGGGTCTCGTGCCGCGCCCGATGGGCGCAGGGGCGCGAGCAGTAGCGATCGCCCCGATCGCAGACGCGGCACAGGAAGAACACCTGCCGACAGTCGCCGCGGGCGCAGACCACAAAACGGAGCGAGTCCACGAGTCCTTGCGGGCAGCCCGCAAGGATGTGGACACGCGTGCGGAGGTATGCGAGTTATGGAGTCTGGGACCGGCTGAATCGCGTCCTCCGCGGTTCGGCCCGAGGGTCCGGAGGGGTCAAGCCTCCGGGCCCTCACCCTCCCGGCGCCCTGGTGGAAACCGGTCTACCCTACCTCAGCCGGCCGAGGCAACTGGCTTGATCCCCTCCCGTCGGCTGTCCAGAATCCCGCGCTTCCTGATGATCAACGACAGTTAGCCATGGGCGACGGCTCCGCCGGCGGCGGCGCGGTCCCGTGCGCGTTTCCGCCGCACCATTGTTGGCGGATTGTCGCGTCGTGCGACGGCCGAGTGGTGGCCGTCAGGAGGCCGAATAGAGGCCGTCTGACACGGACGTAAGCGACACGTAAGCGACACTCGCCCGGCCGTGGAGAGCGATCAATGACGGCCGATTCCTAGCGCTTCGCCGTCAGCTCCTGGACCGCCTTGAGGATCGGCTCGCTGGGGAAGACGGTGTCATCGCCGGCTGCGCCCAGAAGCCACTGATGCCGGAGGATCCCTTGCTGGTCCACGAGGAAGAACGAGCGCTGGGCGTAGGTCTTCGCGGCGGAGAGGATCCCGTACCGCTGGATGGTCGTGAGCTCGGGGCCGTCGCTGAGAAGCGGGTATGGTAGCTTGAGCGAGTCCGCCAATGCCTTTTGGGCAAACGGGTTATCGGCGCTGACGCCGAGGATCTGGACGTTCAGTTCCTGGAACTTGCCGTACTCGGCCTTCCTGGCCGAGAGATTCGCTGTTCACGTCGGGACGAAGGCCCCGCCATAGAATTCGATGAGGACCAGCTTTCCCCGGAACTGGCTCAGGCTGATCTTCCCGCCGGTCGTGCTCGGGAGCGTGAAGTCGGGCGCCGGCTGTCCGATCTCTAGCGCCGCCGCCTCGTGGGCGCCCACTGCAACGACGGCGGCGACCAGGAGGATGCCGACCAGCACCACTCTACCCGCTCGCGTATTGGCGTTCATCACGTTCTCCTTTCACCCCGTCATTCGATGAGCCGGTTGGCTCGCTGCAGGACACTGGACGGAATCGTGAGCTTCAACGCCCTGGCCGTCGCCATGTTGATCGCCAGCTCGATCTTCGCGTTCGCCTCGACCGGGATCCGCCCGGGGTTCTCGCCTTTGACGATCTTGTCCATCAGGCGGGCCGCCTGGCGGCCCGAGTCGTAGAAATCCGGGCCGTAGCTGACCAGCCCGCCGCGCTCGACGTAGAACGCTCCGTTGAACATGGTCGGGATGGCGCGCTGGGACGTGGCGTCCAGAACAAAGCCGGGAATGTTCAGCGATAAGCCCGGCGGGGAGACGATCCCGTCCACCTCGCCTTTCCGGAGCCTTGCGAGTACCGTCCGCACCTCCTCCTCGGTCCGCACAGGCTTCTCGACGAGGACGGTGCCGAGCTGCCGGGCGGCGGCGCGGTACAGACGCGCCACTGCCGCCGCGTGCGTATCGTTTGGATCGTAGGGGAACAGGACCCGCTTCAGGCCGGGGCCGGGGAGCATCTCCGTGAAGATCTCCAGGCGCTTCGGGCTCAGGTCGATGTCCTCGTGGAGTACGCCGGTGATATTGCCGCCGGGCCGAGCGTAGCTCTGGACGAGCCCCAGTTCGACCGGATCGCCCACGACGGTGGCGAAGACGATCGGAATTCGGTTAGTTGCCAGCTGCGCCGCCCTCGCCGCGGTCACGTCGATGGCGAAAATGATGTCCACCCCGGACCGGACCAGGTCGCGGGCGGCCGCCGGAAGCGCGGCGAGGTCACCCTGCGTGAACCGGACCCCGATGACGAACTGCTCGCCCTCCCGGTAGCCCAGCGCTTGCAGTCCGTCACGGAGGCCGACCATCTGGGGGGTCGGCCCCCAGGACTGCGTCAGCGCCCCGATCTTGACCGGGCCCGTGCGCTCGGCCGCCTCCGTGCTCCGGTCGTGGGGTTCAAGGCCAACCAGCACGGCGAGCAGGGCCAAGCCGCATGGCCAGAGGGAGCGCTGACGCCTTCTGGGGGAGCCGTCGTCAGCCATTGTCGCGCTCGCGCATAGAAGGAACGATTAGCGCCACCTCCATGGGCGGAGCTGAGGTCCGGCCTCCTCCTGCCTCCCCGACGGCCGGTCCCAGGCCCGGGGGCCCGAGCGCCGGCTCACCCCTGCGATCCTGCGGCGGCGGGGGGGGCCCCGTCAAGGAGCGGGCGGCGAGGCGGGCCCCGGGAGGCGCCAAATCGTTGGCCCGGCGGTAGGTCGGGCTCTCACGCGGGCGGCTCCTGCCGGCGGCCGACGCAGACGGGCTCCAGGCGCCGGTGGACCGCGGCGATCCGGCGTCCGACCTTGGCCGCGACGGTCGACACGGCTAGGCGGTGCCCCCACCTGAGCCGAGGCGATCTCGCGGCACCACGACAAAGCCCAACACCCGCCAGGCGTTCGGCGTGCGTCGACGTCGCTCGGTCCGTCGTCGATCAGGCAACCGCGCCTCGGGCCGTTGGCGACGCTCCAGTTGTCGCTGGTCCAGGAACACCGGCTCAGGTTCAGGGTCTCGGCGGTCTTGGACACGCCGCTCCATGGGGACCGATGCAGCGGGACGACGCCGATCGCCCGCCCGGCGATCCCAGAGGAGTTCCACGTCGCCGCCGAGCGTTTGTGGCAACGTCGCCTGGAAGTGTTGGAACACCCGGTTGGCGTCGCGCCGGACGACGATGAGCGTCGCCATGCTAATGGATCACTTCATCCGCCCGCGCGAGCAGCGAGGGCGGGATCGTGAGGCCGAGGGCCTTGGCAGTCTTGAGGTTGATCACCAGCTCGAAGGTCGTCGGCTGCTCGACCGGCAGGTCAGCGGGCTTCGCACCCTTGAGGATCTTGTGGACCCGAGCAGCTACGCGCGGAACGTTCTGTAACGGTACCGGTCCGTAAGAGAGCAACCCACCCGCCTGAGCGAACTCCCGATCGTAGCCGATCGCCGGCAGACGACTCTTCGCCGCAGCGGACCCGATACGTTCCAGATGCGGGCGAAACCACGCGACGTTTGGCACTAACACGGCGTCGCTGCCCAGGTCCCTGGAGGACGCGAAGAAGCGGTCGAAGTCCTTCGGTCCCTGCACGACGATGGGCCGGATCTCCACACCGAGCACCCGGGCCGCCGCGTTCAACCTCTCTGGCCTTGTGCTGCTCTCCTGCGCCGGAGCTGCGTAGGCCACGCGTGTGGCCCCAGGCACGGCCTCCCTGATGATCTCCAAGAGCTTCTCGTCATAGACACCCAGGGTGAACCCCGTGAGATTCCCGCCTGGCCGGGCGAGGCTGGCGACGAGGCCGCTCGCGACTGGATCATCTGCGACGCTGAAGACGATGGGGATGGTGTTCGTCGCCTCCTTGGCCGCACGGGTCGCTGGCGTTCCACCCGTCAGGATGAGGTCAACCTTGAGGCGCACCAGTTCCGCCGCGAGGGCCGGGAGTCGGTCTCGCCTGTCCGCGTTGCGCCTTTCGACTTTGAAATGCTGGCCCTCGATCCAGCCGAGCTCCCGCATCGCGTCGGCAAACGGTTTGGGAGGAAGCGAGGGGCCTTCTCGAAGCTCGCCGATCCGATAGACCTTCCCTTCCGGCTGCCCCTCGGCGACGAGCGGCGCGGCGAGGAGGGCCAGGATCAGTGTGAACAGCGACAAGACTCGCATCATCGCTCGATTCCACCCAGCTCCGCCTCCGCCTTCTCCAGCCAGAAGGTCATGCCCATCTCGCGGTACATCGTCGCCGCGGTCGTCAGGTGCTCCTGGGCCTTCGCTCCGTCGCCCGTGCGTCGGTAGAGCGTGCCGAGGCCGAGGTGGCAGTGGGCGACGAGCGGGCGCACGCCGAGTTCCTTCGCCAGCGTCAGGGCCTGGCGGTAGTGGACTTCGGCCGTCTCCGCGTCCGGGGGATCGCGATGGGACGCGATCTCGCCGAGAAGGCGGAGGCCCCACGCTTCATAGCCACGCTCCTTGCGGACGCGGGAGAGCTCAACCGCCTGCCGAGCGACCCGTGCCGCATCATCCATCCGCCCGGCCAACAGGTAGCTCTCGCCGAGCCAGCCCATCCAGAGCACGCCGAACGGGCGCCCGGTAAGTCGATCGGTGCTCGGCTCCAACAACGGAAGCCCCTCCCCGAACCGTCGGGATAGGGTATACGCATAGCCCAGCTCGGCCGCAGTGATCGGCAACCACGCGACGATGTTTGCCTCTCGACACAGTGCACAGGCGCGCTCGAGTACCGGAATCGCCTCCTCGAGGTCTCCTTTGCTCCGGCGTAGACTGCCGAGAGCGGTGTACGCCGCGATGCGGCTGAGTGGCTCACCGACCCGCTCGGCGATCTGAAGCCCTTCCTCGGCCCGGGCAGCGGCCTCCGAGAACTTCCCCAACTCGGCAAGCGACCAGGTCAGGTATGTCCGCGACATCACCGAGGGCAGCGTCGGCATCCCCAGCCGCTGAGCGCTCAGATCGCCTTCCAGAGGGGCGAGGCTTTGCGTCAGGAGGTCGATCGCGCGCCCATGGGCGCCCAGAACGTAGTAGATCCAGCCCAGGCGAGAACTCGCCTGAACGCTGAGGGCCACGTCATCGAGGCCTTTGGCCAGGTCGAGGCCACGCTGGCCGAACTCGGCGGCGCGCTCGTGGTCTCCCATATGCCAGACCTGGGTACCAAGATACGTGGCGACCCACGCTCGACGGTGGTCATCGTCCAAAGCCGAGGCGAGGGCGTCAGCTTCTCGGAGGTAGTCGAGAATCCTCTCAAAGTCTCCGAGCGGGTAGAGCGCGTTGCGCATATCGAGGCGGAGATCAACCGCCTGCTCGACCGTCCCGCGACCCTCAGGGAGGTGCGTCAACGCGACCAGCGCCTGCTCGAGGCGGATGACGGCCTCTCGGTAGGCGGAGTGCATGGCGGCCTTGGCGCCGGCCTGACGGAAGTACGTCACCGCCTTCTCCCACGCCTCACCGCGGAACGCATGGTGGGCCAGGGGCTCGACCTGCTCGACCAGCCGGTCGGCATAGAGCCGCTCGAGAGCTTCGACGACGCGCGCATGGAGGGCGCGCCTCCGCTCCTGGAGCAGACTTCCATAGGCCACTTCATGCGTCAGGGCGTGCTTGAACGTGTATTCTGGTTCCGGGAACAGGCTCGTCTCGTAGAGGAACTCAGCCGCCCGGAGGTGGGCGAGACGTGGCCGGAGTTCCGCCTCGGGCAGCTCCGTGACGGCCTGCAGGAGGGCGATCGGCACATCCTTCCCGATGACCGCCGCCTCCTGGAGCACCCGCTTGTCCTCCGGTGGCAGCCGGTCGATCCGCGCCGCCAGAACCGCCTGCACCGTGGCGGGCACCTGGACGCTGGGCAGCGGTTTGGCGAGGTGATAGCGGCCCCGCTCACCTGTCAGGACTCGGGTCTCGACGAGGTCCCGGACGCTCTCTTCGAGGAAGAACGGGTTGCCCTCGGTGCGCGAGATCAGGAGGGGCGTGAGCGGCTGGAGGCTGGCGTCAGGGCCGAGCAACGCATTCAGGAGTTCCCCGGCGCTCGCGGGCGGCAGGGGATCGAGCCGGAGCTGGACGTAGTAGGTCTTGCCGCTCCAGCGGTGCTCGTACTCAGGCCGGTAGTTGACCAGCAGCAGGAGCCGGGCGGTGGGGAGGCTCTCGACCAGGCTCGTCCAGGAGGGCCTGGGTCTCGGAGTCGATCCAGTGGAGGTCCTCGAACACCACCAGAAGCGGCTGCACCTGGCTCTCGCGGAGCAGGAGGCGCTTGAGAGCGTCCAGGGTGCGCTGGCGACGCTGCGGCGGGTCCTGGGCCTGCCACTGCGGGTCCTCCACCGGCACGTCCAGAAGAGCCAGGAAGGCCGGCAGCGCAGGTTCCAAGGCCCGATCCAGCGTCAGCAGCTTGCCGATGACCTTCTCCCGGACCTTGCGTTGGTCGTCGCGGTCCTCGACCTGGAAGTAGCCCTTGAGCAGGTCGATGACCGGCAGGTACGGGGTGGCCTTCCCGTAGGACAGCGAGCCGGCTTGCACGATGAGCCAGCCATGCGTCCGATGGGAGTGGGTGAGCTCCCAGACCAGCCGGGACTTGCCGACGCCGGGCTCGCCGACGATGGCGACAACCTGGCCGTGGCCGGCCGCGGCCCGGCCGAGCGCCTGCCGGAGCTGCTCGAGTTCGCCGTCGCGTCCGACGAAGCGGGTCAGTCCCCGAGGGGCCGCCGCGTGCAGGCGGGACCGAATCGGGCCAGCGCCCGTCAGCTCGTAGACCTCGATCGGGGCTTCCAGGCCCTTCACCGGGACCGGGCCGAGTCGTGTGACCGCGATGAACCCTTCCGAGAGTCGGAGTGTGTCAGCCGTCAGCAGCGTGGTATCGGGCTTGGCGAGCTGCTCCATGCGGGCAGCGAGATGGGTAGTCTGGCCGACGGCGGTGTAGTCCATGCGCAGATCTGCAACCGATAGCGCGGACGACGACTTCCCCCGAGTTGAGGCCGACCCGAATCGCCAGCCCACCAATGCCGTGCGTGCGTCGCACTTCGTCGGCGTACCGCCGGATGGCCGCCTGCATGTCCAAGGCGGCGTAGCACGCCCGCACGGCGTGATCTTCGTGCGCGAGCGGCGCGCCAAACAGCGCCATAATCCCGTCGCCCATCACCTGGTTGACGGTGCCCTCGTACCGGTGGACGGCCTCCATCATCCGCTCAAGGACAGGATCGAGGAGCTTGCGCGCTTCCTCGGGGTCGCGATCGGCCATGAGCTCCATCGAGCCCTTCAGATCGGCGAACAGCACGGTGACCTGCTTGCGCTCGCCTTCGAGGGCGGCCTTGGAGGTGAGGATCTTCTCGGCGAGGTGCTTGGGGGTGTATGACTGCGGGGACGCGAACCGTGCGTCGTCGGGACTGCTCGCGAGGGTGAGAGGTGCGGCGCACCCACCGCAGAAGTCCTCGCCCGGCTCGTTCGAAAACCCACAGGATGGACACGCGGTGGCCAAGGGCGCCGCGCACTTGGCGCAGAATCGACGCCCTTCGCGGTTCTCCGCGTGGCACCGGGAACACGTCATGGCCGTGGGGGCTCGCCTCCGCCCTGATCGCTCGCGCCCCTTTCGTCAAGCCGAACGGGCAGCGTGAAACTGAACGTCGACCCCTGACCCACCTGGCTCTGGACCCCGATCCGCCCCCCGTGCAGCTCCACGAACTTCTTGGCCAGTGTCAAACCAAGCCCCGTGCCCTCCTGCTTGCGGGCGTCCTCGCGCCCCACCTGGCGGAACTCCTCGAAAATGGCCGCCTGATCCTCGGGCGCGATCCCGATCCCGGTGTCGCTGACGGCGATCGTGATGACGCCGTCGGCCGTTGTGGCGGTCAGCCCGACCCGACCGCCCTCCGGGGTGAACTTCACGGCGTTGGAGAGGAGGTTCAACAGGATCTGTTTGACCTTCCGCTCGTCCGCCACGATGTCCGCCACCCCCGAGTCCACGGTCTGGTTGAGCGTGATCCCGTGCCGGGTCGCTCGCTCCCGGACCAGGGTCAGCGCATTGTCCAGGGCCGTGGGCAGATGGAATCGCCCGAGCTCCAACTCGAGCCGGCCGGCCTCCACCTTGGACAGGTCGAGAATGTCGTTGATCAGGGAGAGGAGATGCCGGCCTGACGACAGGATATCCTGCAGGTACTCGGCCTGCTTCTCGTTGACCTCCCCAAACATCCGCTCGGCCAGCACCTCCGAGAAGCCGAGGATCGCGTTCAGCGGCGTCCGGAGCTCATGCGACATGTTGGCCAGGAACTCCGACTTGTGGCGGCTGGCCGCCTCCAGTTGGCGGCTCTTGTCCGCAATCTCTCGGAACAGGCGCGCGTTCTGGATCGCGAGCGCCGACTGGATGGCAAACGTCTGGAGAAGGTTCACGGTCTCGGGCGGAAAGCTCCCGGGTTCTCGCCGCCAGACGGTCAGCGCGCCCAGGATTCCCTGGTCGAGGAGGAGCGGAACGCCGAGAATCGAGCGGTAGCCGAGCTGGTTCAAGGTCGAACGGGCCAGCTGCGTGATCTGGAGTTCGCGATCATCCAGCGTATCGGGTACCTCGACCGGAGCCCGCCGCAGTGCGGCCTGGCCGGTGGCCCCTTCCCCGAGACGGATCGGCCTTGCCCGGAGCACTTCGACGAGCTCTGCCTCGGTCCGGTAGCTGGCCCGTAGCTGGAACTCCTGGCGGGCCTCGTCGTACTCGTAGATCACGCCGCCGCTCGTGGCGGAGAGCTGGACGGCACGGGCCACGATCGTGGTGAGGACGGTCGGGAGGTCGAGCGTCGAGCTTACCGCTCGCCCGACCTCACTCAATGCTTGGAGCTCCTCCACGGACCGCGCCAGCTCACGGGTGCGTTCCTGCAGCTCGGTGAACAGTCGGACGTTCTCGATGGCGATGACGGCCTGGTCGGCAAAGGTCTCCAGAAGCTCGATCTGTCTACGGCTGAACGGGCGAACGTCTCTCCGCACGACATCGAAAACGCCGATCGGCTCACCCTCGCGCAGGATCGGCACGCCCAGCAGGCTGCGAAAGCCACCGAGCCGCTGGTGCTCCGGCATCTCGTACTCCGGGTCAGCCAGAACATCGGGGAGGTGGACCGTCTGCCGCTCCAGCGCCACCCGCCCCGTCACCGACTGGCGTCCCGGCGGGATACGCTGGCCCGCCAGCAGATCGCGGAATTCGGGCACCGACGGGCCGTATACTGCGACGCACCGCTGGTAGCCATCCTCTTCGATGCGGCAAATCACACCCAACTCCCCCTCGCAGAGCCGGGTCGCGTTCTCGACCAGCGTGTCCAGCACAGGCTGGAGGTCAAAGGTCGAGCGGCTGATCACTTTGAGCACTTCGGCAGTCGCCGTCTGCTGCTCGAGCGCCTCCGCCAGATCGCGGTTGCGCTCTTCCAGTTCCTTGAACAGGCGCACGTTCTCGATCGCGATCACGGCCTGGTTGGCGAACGTCTCGAGGAGCGCGATCTGCTTGGCCGAGAAGGGATTGGGTTCGGGCCCTCGATGGACGACGATGACGCCCAGCGGCGTGCCCTCGCGCAGCAACGGCGTGGCCACCATGGTCCGGTTGAGGGACCGCGCCTGCCTGAGGCTGGACACGGCTTCCGGGAACTCCGCCTCGGCCGCCAGGATGTCCTCGACGTGGATCGTCCGCCGGTCGCCCACGGCCCGGCCGCCTACGTAGCCGCGACTGACGGGGAGGGTGTCTCCGATCGCCAGTCGTCTGGGGACCGATCCATACCGGGCCACCGAACGCAGATGCTCTCCCTCGAGACGGAAGATCGACGAATCCGTCGCCCCGCATACCCGGGCGGCGTTCTCGGCGACGGCCTCCATGACCGGCCCGAGATCGGTCGGCGAGCTGGAGATCACCCGGAGGATCTCGGCCGTGGCGGTCTGCTGCTCCAGCGCCTCGCTCAGCGAGCTCCTCAGGCGCTCGAGCTCGTCCTTTAGGTCTGCGTAGGGCGTGGCTATGGTGTCCGCGGGCGTCCCACAGCCCAGGCAGAACCTGGCGTGCGGCGGGTTGTCCTGATGGCACCGGGGACACTGCATGCCGGGGCCTCCACTTGGGGCAGCCGGGTCGGTTGCCCACGGCGGACGAGTGGGGCGAGCTTAGCCGGAGGCCCTCTGGGGGTCAAGGATCACGGGGCGGCGCCGGGGGTCGGCGGGTTTCCATCACGGTCGCCGGCGAAGCCCGTCCCGTGGCGCGTCACGGAGAGCGAGCAGCACGTCCAGGGCCACGCGCCGGCGGCGTGGGTCCAGCCAGAGCACCTGCAGGGCCTCGATGGCCGACTCCCACGCCCGGTCCCCGCGGCGGCGGTCATTCGGCTTGGAGCTGCCTCCGTCGCGACCGAGGAGCCAATCGACCGAGACGCCCCCAGCCTCGGCGATCCGCGCGAGGGTCGCGCTCTTCGGCATCCGACCGCCGCGTTCGTAGGTCATGAGCGCGTTCCGCGAGGTGCCCACCTGACGGGCGAACGCGACCTGGGAGAGCCCCGAGGCGCTGGCGGAGCGTGGCGATCCGGCGTCCGATCTCGGCCGCCCCATTCGACTCAGGTGAGCCCTGGAGCCGGGCGGCCCGTACCGCCGCAGCGGGTTCACGGTCTGGTCGGGTTCCCAGATTGGGACCATCTGCCACCAAGCGTCGCCAGTCGGCACCGGCAGATACTCCGTCGTACAGCCGCACCAGTCCGGGATCTGGAGCGTTTGTGGCGGCCGCCAGCCGTGCGGGCGCAGGTCGCTCGCCCAGAATCGCATCGGGGCGACCTCGCGGCCACAGGTCCAGAGGCGCGAGTCGGGCGGGGCCGTCCATGCGCGTCGAGCCAGGTCTGAGGCGTCACGGCGCGCCAACTCTCAGGCCACAGGGGGTTGAGGAAGCTGGGCAATGAAGAACCTAACGCCGCCGTCTAGACGCCTTGCTGGCACATGTTCCGCAAGCGTGCGCAAGGGGGCGCAGAAGGCCCGGTAGAGGGGCTCTGGGTTCCATGCCTTGGCCGGCGATCCTGCGCTGTGCCGCTTCGTCGTGAGGTGCGCGATCTCCTTCGCCGTCCGTCGGATGATCGTCTTCAGGTCTTCGGGGATCGGCCCCCGCTCCTGTCGCCATTTCTCGCTGTCGGCGACATAGTGATTTGCGGTCACGTCATCCGGCCGCACCGCGCACTCCTCTCTAGCAGGGACATTGCGTCACTCGTTCCCGAGTTTCTTCCCCGCCTTGTTCGGTGCTCTTGCGGGCGTAGATGGCGGCGATCATTAGGAGGTTCCCCCAGCGCGTAACTCTGACCGCAGCCGCTTGACCTGGTGTTCGATATCGTCGTAGAGGGGATAGACACGCTCTTCCTCGTGCCCGATCTGCTGGAGCACAGTACCAGGGAGCCCACCTTTCTGTGATCGGGTCCAAGTCTCCACGAACTCCAACAGGGGGTAGTACTCGGCCACCGTGGACTCCTCCGCGAAACCAATCTTCTCTTTGAAGATTGTGACCATCTGCCGATAACCTGGGATGAGGTCCTCCTCTAGGGCCTTGTTGTCGTACTCGATCATCCGCTCGAAAGCCTTTGTATCGCGTTCCGACAGTGGATCGAGGGCAGGCGTCGCAGACCGAACTTTCTGGCGGAACACGCTCTTTGCCCGGATCTCCTGGCGCACGCCGAACAACGGTGCGTAGAATTCCTCGAGTTGCGCCCTCAGAAATCTATGGCGGCGTTCAGCGCGGTCGCGGGCCAGGCTCATTCGGGACCCAACGTACACACCCAACAGGCCGGCAGCGGCCGCGATAACCGACGACACGAGAATTTTGGTGAACTCTTCCATCATTCGCACCCCCGCGTACATGTAGCAGTCGGCCGTGGTGTCCACCGTTAAGGCTTCGCCCTCGATCCGCGAGGATCTACCGAATCCGGAAGACACTGCCACTGGATGTGAATCGTCTCGTTTCTCTCTTGAATGTTCATGTAGCGGTCAAGTCGTGTCGCTGCCCAGCGGGAATCATGACCCGATTGAAGGCTATCGAGTTTCGCAATGCAGTCCTTGGCGCTCGTGTGAGCGCTCATTAGACTCATTGGCAAAGGCTGATAGGGTCCGCCCTTGACGGACACCTCCTGCGCTGCCCACAGCACCCATGAGCATTCGGCGACCGCGACGATAGGAAGGGTGAGGATGGCGAGGAAACAGCCCAGACACCATGAGATCGCGCGCTACACATTCGCATCGCTGGATCGCTCCGGACAGCAGGTCACGCAGTGAGGCGGCGACGGTGGTGAAGGAACGGATTGGGGTATCAGTGAAACGATCAGACTCAGCCCTCGAGATGCCGTTTCTAAGGCGAGCACGGCTCCCTCGGCCAATGCCAAGATACGGAGGATGGGAAGCCACAATGGCTCTACTCCTGCCGCGAGCGCCAGCACATAGGCAAGCAGCAGCATCAGACTGACCTCCTTCGCGCGTTGGAGCCTTAACTGGATGGCCTCGCGCGTCAGCGCACCGGCCAGGCGGTGATGGCCACCTGGACAATCGCGACCACGAAGAGGGCGATCGTGAACCAGAGCAGACGGCGCGTCAGAATCTCAAGACGCCCGGCCAGCGTGTTCGAGCTCGTCTGCTGCTTCACCAACTCCGCTTCGAGGTTCTCGATCGCGACCTTCAGTCGGCGGGTAAGTTCGGCTTGGCTGTAAGGCCCAGGCTGCTCGACCAGTAGATCGTCTGGTTTCTCGCTCGCCCGCTTCACCTCGATAGCCTCCTTTCTATTCGAGCAGTCGCATCACCGGCACGCCGAGGGCCTGGGCGAGGCGCTGGAGCATGATAGTCTGTGGCACCCTATTTCCCCGCCGCCCGGCATCGTAGACGGTCGTGAGCGTGACACACGCCCGAAGCAACCGACCCATGAGGGTTCCGTCACAGTGGCAATGCTTGCTTCGTCCCGCAGGATTGACATTTCACGTGTGCGCCAGGCTTTGCGCCGCTCGTCCGCAGCGGTTGCTTGCACCGCCAGCACTGCACCGAAGGAGGTGTTTGCGGGGTGCTGCCACGAGAGAAGACATGAGGCATCGATGCGCTCTTCTTAGAACCGATCGCCTGCTCGCTTTCGAGATCCGACCACTCGCAGACCGCCGCATTGCGAACAGCATTCGGACTCTCTAGAAATCGTTCGATGAGTGCATACTGGGTCTTCGTTGCCTCGCGCTCCCATTCCGAGGGAACTTCCAGGCCATCGATCACACCTTGCGGGTGGGCCAGGCGGACACTCCGGGCCAACCCTTCGACGGTGTAACCACATCTTTCCAAGCGTAGGCTCAGGGGCGGATGAGAGTCTGTCGGATGGCTCGTCCGATGGTTACCCAACTGCGCAAATACGTCATCCTGATCGTTAGTGCGAGCAATCAACGCGGAATACCCTTCACACGCGTTCGCCAATACCTTCCCATGCGCAAGCCCTTCGACCATCCTCGACAGGAGGAAGGGCCAACAACCATCGTACGCGTGAACCTTCACCAGTGCCGTTGCCATCGCCTCCGGGCCGCCTACTTCGGCACCTACCGAATCCGCGACAAGCTCTCGCTCTCGTGAAATCCCTTTCTCGGCCTCGGCAAACGCATCGAGAAAGTAGGAGAGGGTTGCCACTGCGGGCAACTGAGCGAGGGCAGCGCCTCCCGTTGCGTTCAATGCATGAAGGGCATTCGACGTCCCCCGGTATATCGGATAGAACCGCAGACTGTAATCCGTATCGGCTCCACGGTAGTGACCAAGTTCGTGTCCAAGGATCGCGGCAATTTCCTTTTCGGCCAGGATGCGCATTAGTGGCAACGACATGAAGAGAGTCCGTCCACTGAGCGCGGCTGTAGGCGTCCTCACTTTCGCGTAAGTGACGAAGAAGTTTGGTTCGAGGCCTAGGACTATGTTCTCGGGAGGCGCAGTCCCGACGGAATCGGCCACACGACGCACGAACGCCCAGAGGCGTGGTATTGAATCCTTCGACAACCTAACCCCGATAGCTGACAGCTCTGCCTCGTGAACGAGAGAGAACACTGCCTTCGCCACGCCACCTATTCCCAACACGGCACCCGCCGCAATCGCGATCAGAAGTCCGACGTGAAAGCGACCAATCAGTGTCGCCTCCAGATAGTACAAGGAGCTAATCGCCAAAACCGCTTGGACAGCCATGAAGAGAATAACGAATAGACCAGTTAGATATAGTCCTGGGCGGAAAAGCCGCGCAAGAAGGGTCCGGTTTCTTCGGGCGATCCAGCCGGCAGAGGCTATCAGCATTAGAGGTCGGCGCCAGTGCGAGCGTAAGCCTGCCTAGAAAACCTGACAATTGGCCCGGTTGTAGGTGGAGCCGGACATACCGACGGCCCTCGCCAACTCTGTGACGAGTCTCGCTTTTTTGAGATTGCCGCCGCCTCTTCCGGCTTCGCTGGCCCTGTGTTTTGCTACTCACGCTCTGAAGGCCTCGATGAGCCGCCCGACTAATACCCATTGGCGTACCAACGAAGGACTTCGCTGTCGCAAATGACCCTCCCTTCTTCCCCTCGATCCAGTGGCGGGCGCGGCGTGAGATCGGCGGCGGACCGGACGTTCGTAGGACCTCGATTCGGCCGGCGCGGGCAGAATCCAGTTACTCGGCTGTGGCAGAGCTGGATACTCTCGCACCACCAGCTCTGGGGCCTGGCCGTAGCTGGCCCCACCGGCGATCATCTCCGCCATCTAGCGCCGCTGAGCGAGGATGCCAGGGGTGCGTCGCTTCTCGGTGGCGGGCGCGGCGGAAAGAAATGGCAGAAGCTCGCAGACTCGCCTACTCTCAGCCCTGCATGACGCCCACGCAAGCGCAAGCCATCCTCCGCCGCCTTGACGCGGCCAGGAGCCTCGCTGACAAGGCCGGGGTCCTCGCTCAAGTCGGCGTGCTGGTCGCTCCGACGTGCCCCACGCACCCCACCGCGCAACTCAGTTGTCACCGGTGCCGGAGCGCCCGCGGGGGCCGCCGGCTGACCGACGCCAAGCGCGCCCAGCTCCAGGCCGCCGCCCGCCGTCCTCGTCCCGGTGCCCGGAAGCGTCGCGTCTCCGCCCCGGTAACGAGCCCGCTCCCTCGCCACGTCCACCGGGCCGTGCTGATCGCACCTACCGAGGCCGTCGGGCCTCCCCCGCGATTCTTCGAAGCCACGGTCCGGCGGGATCCGGCGTTGCTCCAGTTGCGAGGCTGCCAGGGTACCGCGCTGCCTCGGCCGCCGGGGGCACCGCAGTGACGGGGGGCGAAATCTGCCCGCCGGGCAGATTTGCCGACGGGGCCAGGCCAACCGGCCGGCACTGGAAGGCGGCTCCTTTCCGAACTGAGGACCCCTCGTTCCCTCGCCGCCTCGAAAAAGAAATGGCAGCCTCTCGAGCGTCGGTCTACTCTCGCGCCGATGGCGCGCACCCGGACTCGCCTCTCGGTCAAGGAACGGGCGTTCGTCCAGCACTTCCTCGCGGGCCGGCCGGGTATCCGTGGGAATGCCAGCCGGGCGTATATCGCGGCAGGCTATGCGCCCAAGGCCGCCTATTCGGGCGCGTCGGAGTTGCTCCGTAAGCCCCGGATCCAGGACGCGATCGCCGCCTATCTACGGAAGGCCGATCTCACCGTCGACCGCGTGCTCGAGGAGCTGCGGCGCGTCGCCTTCTCCGACATGGGCGACGTGGCGACGTGGGGCCCCGAGGGGGTCGTGCTAAAGGCGAGCGCCGAACTGCCCGATGACGTGGCACCGGCCGTGGCGGACGTGATCGAGCATCGCACGACGCGCACCACGACACGGATAACGCCGGCGGTCGGAGAGCCAGGCGAGCCGAGCTACCAGCCGCCGGGTGAGGTCAGGACGGTGACGGAGGAGCGGCACCTTCGGGTGAAGCTCCACGACAAGATCGCGGCGCTGGGGCACCTCTCCAAGTACCTCGGCCTCCTGAAGGACCGAAACGACGAGCCAGCGCGGCCCCTGTTCCCGAAGGGCTTTTTCGCGGCGATCGTGATGGGCGACGTCGAGCGCATCAAGGGCTATCTTCCCGAGGGGACGACGCTCGACGAGGACGCGCCGCCGGTGATCGAAGCGACGCCCGAGGCGGACCCATGATCTCAGGCATGGCTACGGACGGAGGCCCAGCGGGAGGTGATCCATCCGACGACGTGCGTGGTGACGCAAGGCCCGGGCGCTGCGGACCCTGGGATGAGCGTCCACGGGATCCGGCCCCTGACCCGGCCGCCGACCCCGGCGGAGCGGCAGGCGGAGCAGGCGGCGCTGGCGCGGTGGGGTCGGAAGGTCCAACGCTGGCGGGGGGACGCCTGGAGTTGGATCGCCGAGTCGGTCTGGACGCGGGACGAGACGACCCCGCTGGAGCCGGTGAAGCCCTTTCCGGTGGCGGTCTGCCTCGGCTGTGGGCGGTACCTGGGGCAGGCGGAGGCGCGGACGGACTTGAAAGCCGCGGAGTCCCGAAGCCGAATTTTGCCCGCGGGCAAAATGACGGCACCCCATCGAACTGGCGGCCCGGGACGGATGCGGTGTCGTTGAACGAAGTCCGGCGGCAACAAGACAAGACGCTCGACCGAATTGCGAGAACCGATGATGAGGCTCCCAGACAGGCCAAGAGGCGTCGACCCAGACGTCCCACATTCACTCGCAAGGAGCTTCGCCTGTGGGATGCGACCTTGGCTGCCATCAATGCGATGCGTACAAACATGTATGAGAACGACACTGCGGTTCCGTGGAGGGACGGGCCGTCTCGCCAAGACACACCGGAACCGCGTGATTCGTTGTTGGAGTTCGATCGACTCTGTCAGGTCGGGCTTGGCCTCTGGGAGCACTCTCGTCGCGAAAGTCTCGAGGAGGGCTACGACTGGGGCTGTGCCCTTATTGGCGTTCTCGCGGGATTGGCCGAGGCACCCCCCCATCATGAGCCCGGGACACGCGGGGTGAAATGGACACTGTTACACGAACATGCAGACGGGTCGGAGGAGTATGAGATCGAGTCCGTCCCGGTCAACCCAATCGTCCACAAGGCACGTGAGGCGCGAGAACATGCCGAGCGGTTCTTGTCATGGGCTCGAGACTCCCCTCATCGTCCCAGGACGCAACGCTTCATGGACACGGTCGTCGCTCTTTTCGCCACTCGGCCCGATGCTCTCGGTCGTATTCGACGATGCCAGCACTCTGGCTGCCTCAAGTTCTTCCTCGATACATCACCGACATATCGAACGTCACCCGCCAAGGGGTGTACGCGGTCGCATACCGTGATGGCCAAACGCGAGAGGAATACCTCCCGTCCCTAGAAATAACCCTCTCGGAGGAACGCTCGCCCCGGCTCCCGGTAGTTGACGCATTAGTCACCAAATGAAAGTTCGTCCCATCGGATCCCCGCGCTAGACGCGGGGATCCCTGAAACGCTCCAGCCCTGGTTGACCCATTACCCGTGATGCGTGCGCGAAGATGCACACAACATCACAGGAAAGGGGGGTCAGTAATGGTGCAGCATCTCCTCGAAACCGCCGATGTGGGCCGTGTCCTTGGCCTCACACCGGCGGGAGTCCGAGCGCTGGTGAGGGCTGGCCGGCTTCGTCCGAGCGTGGTCACACCCCGGGGCGCACGTCTGTTCACGCGGGAGATCATCGACCGCCTGTATGCCGAGCGGACGGCTCATGCCACGGTCGTGCGAGCTCCCGAGAACGAGGACACACCCTAAAACAGACGCGCCTCCAAGAGTCGCTAGCTCTGGAGGCGCTGGAGGAAATCGAACGTGCTGATCGGAACAGTACCTCAGTCGCCGTTGTCGCGCAACGTCCGGCGCGCGCCCCGCCCCGTCCATCGGGCAGCGCCCGTCGCTGTCCTCCGACCCCGCCAGCGCGAGCACCCTCGTGCCGGACGTACGAGCGAGCATCGACGCGCGTTCACGATGCTCCGCTTGGTGGCGCGTGAACACGGCTTCCGGATTGCGCCCGACGTCGAGCACTGGCCAATCCTGCCCGGGAAGTACGGACGAGTAGAGTGGCACGATGCCACGACGCTGGCGGCCTACACCGACCGGGCTCGGAAGATCATCCCACTCCTGGCCGTGCCGGGGGTGCGACCCCACCAGATCGGCTCGACGGAGGCCCGCGTCCTCTTTGCGCCCGAGCGCCTGCCCGAAGTGGCACGGGTCCTCCGCCTGCGGCGACGACGCCGGGGCCGCCTCGAGAATTTCTCGCTCACCCCCCGATGAGCGTGACTACAGACCGCCAGGACCGCATGAAGCCGTCGGACCCAACCCTCCAAGCGGGGAGGGCTCGTTCCGGAGCCCGGAGGGCCTCCAGAGTGACGCCAAGTGAGGAGAGCAGGAATCCCACCCTGGCCCTCCTCCTCTCATGCCTCTGTGACGGCGCGCTGGCACCCGAGCATCGGGCTGACCTCGCGAAGAGTGGGTTGACCGACGAGACTATCCGAGCGCACTTCATCCGCTCGGTCCCACCGACGATGCTGCCGAAGCTCCTGGGGTTCGACGTGCCGGTCGTACGTTCGGCCCTGCTCTTTCCGTTCCGGTCCCCCACAGGCGGGTTCACGGACCATGTCAGGGTCAAGGTCTTCCCACCGCTGATCTCCGAGACCGGCCACACAACGAAGTATCTCGGGCCCAAAGGCGTCCCGCCCAGGCTGTACTTCTGTGTCCCGAGCCTGGCCCGCGTCCTCAAGGGAGACGAGCCGGTGTGGTTGGTGGAAGGCGTCAAGAAGGCCCTGAGCGTCGCGCAACTGAGCCTGCCGGCTGTCGGGTTCGAGGGGATCGAGGGGTGGCATGTCCGAGGCTCCCGCGAGCTCCTACCAGACTTCGACGTCATTCCCGTGAGCGGTCGCGTCATCGAGCTCCTGCCGGACGGCGACTGGCAGACCAACATCTGTGTGGAACGCGGCGTGCGCCGGCTCGCAACGGCGCTCCGTCTTCGGGGTGCGCGACCCCGCATCGTCGTCCTGCCCAATCACCTGAGAGTGGCGTCGTGACAGATCCAAAGGTCGGGGCCGACGACTACATCCACGGCACGGGCGCCACTGGAGACGATATAGGCCAACTCCCCCGCGTCGAGCTGGATGTCCCGATGATCGAGACGGACGACCAGGATTTGCCTCGCCTTGCGGCGGCGGCCTGGGCCGCGCTGGAGGCAGCGAACAAACCACCACAGTTCTTCCGCTGGGCCGGAAACCTCGCCCGGATCGAGCGAGACGACAATGGCGGCCCAGTAGGTCGTCCCTTGACCCCAGACCGCCTCCGCCACCACCTAGCCCGAGTCGCGGACTGGCGACAGCGTCGAGGTGATCAGCTTCAGCGTGTCTATCCACCTATGCCCGTCGTGCGCGACCTCTTGGCCCGGCCAAACGCTCCCCTGCCCGTACTCGAGCAAATCACCGAAACGCCGGTGTTTACACCGTCCGGCCGGCTGCACGCGACGGCCGGCTACGACCCCGAGAGCCGTGTGATCTACGCACCGCCATCTGGGTTCGTGGTGCCTCAGGTGCCGTCCGCGCCCACACCCGCTGACGTCACAGCGGCCCGAGAACTGGTGCTCAAGGAGCTCCTGGGAGAATTTCCGTTCGTCGGCGCGGCCGACCTAGCCCATGTCGTCGCATTCGCAATAACGTTGTTCGTCCGTCCGCTCATCAAGGGGCCTGTTCCGCTGATCCTCGTGGAGAAACCGACGCCGGGCACAGGTGCCTCCCTCTTGGTCGCCGCCCTCGCCCGCGTCGCCACCGGGCGAGATCCCGGAACCATGAGCGAAGGGCAGGACGAGGACGAATGGAGAAAGCGGATCACCTCGACTCTCATGGGCAGTCCGGCAATCGCCTGGATCGACAATCTCCGCCGCCGCCTCGATTCGGCCGCCCTCAGCGCTGCCATCACCGCCGAATATTGGACGGACCGGGTTCTCGGGCGGTCAGAGATGGTGCATCTGCCCGTGCGCTGCGCTTGGATCGCGACCGGCAACAATCCGGTCTTGTCACCTGAACTTGCCCGGCGAACCGTGTCGTGCCGCCTGGACGCCCGGCGCGATCGCCCTTGGGAGCGACATGCGTTTCGCCACCCGGACCTTCTCGCGTGGGTCGACGCCTCCCGTCCAGCCCTCGTGCGCGCCTTCCTTGTGCTCTGCCAGGCATGGCTTGCCACAGATCGGCCTGCGCCGCCGCGCGTGCCCGCGTTGGGTATGTTCGAGGCCTGGGCCCGCGTGATCGCGGGCATCCTGGCGTCGGCGGACATTCCGGGGTTCCTCGAGAACCGGGCGGCCCTATACGAGCGGGCCGACAACGAGACGGCCCTGGTTCGGACCTTCCTGGCCCTCTGGTGGGAACAGCATGGCACCACTCCACAGCCGGTGGCCGAGCTAGTCCCCGTCGCTCTCGCGCCGGAGGTCGGACTCGACGTGGAGGGGAGAACCGTGCAGGCGCAGCGGATTCGGCTCGGCCGCCTGCTGGGGAAGATCCAGGACTGCGTCTACCGCCTCGAGGATTCCCGGCGGCTCAGGGTTGAGAAAGCGCCCACGGCGAGCGACACCGGTGGCATCCGCTGGCGCCTCTCGGAGTGTCCGGAGGATTCGGAGGGTGTGCCACCCATTGCCCACGCACACGCGCGCGCGCGCGATCGCTGGGGTGGTCAGGAATCCTCCGAACCCTCGGAGCCCTCCGAGGAGGAGCCCCCCTGGGTCCGGGGCGAGGACGACTCGTGATCCCCCCAACGCCTCGCGCGCGCATCGGCCACGGCCGCCGGTCCAGGGGCGGGAACGGCCGGGAGCTCACCCGGCCCCAGGCGCTGCTCCTCGCGGCCTTGCCGTCTCACTGGAGAGCCGAGGTGTCCATCCCGCTCGGTGCCCGGCGAATCCTCGCCGTCGTGCACCGCGACCATCCCGTTGACGGTCTAGTAGGCGGTGTAGACCACCACGTCGTAGATGGCGACGATCAACGGGTAGGCGATGCCGCCGCGGGTGGCCAACACGGCGGAGATCGGGATGATCAGGCGGTACGCAAGGCCGTGGAGGGCGCCGACGCCTCACGGACTTGCCCGGCGGGCAGCGTCGCGTTACCGGATGGCGATGGCTGTGCCCCTTGACGTGTCGTCCTCGCCTCACGACACTCAGGCCGACCCCGAGGCCGGGGTGACGTGGGTGCCGGTCGAGGCGGATGCCGCGCGCTGGGCGGCGCTGGTCGAGGCGCTCCTGACCGCCGTGCCGCCCGAGTACGGGCCCGAGGAGGCGGCGTGATGCGGGTCGCTCTCTACTGCCGCGTGTCGACTGATGACCAGGCGGAACGGTACGGGCTTGCGGCGCAGCGCCACGCGCTGGAGTCAGCCGTCGTCCGGCGTGGGGACACCATCGCCGGGATCTATACCGACCAAGGCATCTCCGGCGCGGTCGAGCGCCGGCCGGACCTCGATCGCCTGCTCGCCGACGCCCGCGCGGGCCAGTGCGACGTCGTTCTCACGCTCGACTCCTCCCGGCTCGCGCGGGACCTCCGCGTGTGGGCGAACGTCGTCCACGCCTTCACCGAAGTCGGCGTGCGGGTGGAGTACCTGGCGCTGCCGTCCGAGCCGACGCCGGTGGGCGACTTCATCCAGACCGTCATGGCCGGCGTCAGTCAGCTCGAGCGCGCCCAGATCCGGGAGCGCACCCACGCCGGTCGGCTGGCCAAGGCGCGGAGCGGGCGCTTCGTGACGGGCCGCTGGCCCCACGGCTATCGCTACGCCGCGGGGACGCTTGAGCCGGATCCCGGCCCCGCGGCCGTCGTCGCCGATGTGTTTCGCTGGGTCGGCGACGAGGGGCTGTCGATCCGGGCCGCTATCCGGCGGCTCCACGACCTTGGCATCGCCGCGCCGCACGGGGGCCGCTGGCTCACGACCACGCTGCACCGCATCCTGATCAACCCGGCCTACCAGGGGATGGCGGTGTACAACCGGCGGCGCTACACGCGCGTGACGGGACGCCGGTCGGCGCTCATCACGCGGAAGCCCGAAGGGGACTGGATCGGGATCCCCGTGCCCGCGCTTGTGCCGACCGCCCTGTGGGCGCGCGTTCAGGCCAGTCTGACCCAGCGGCGCGGCGGGCGCCCGGCACGGGCGGTGTACCTCTTGCGCGGGCTCCTTCGGTGCGGCGTGTGCGGCCGACGGCTCTACGGCGTCCCGGGCCGGCGGGGTGCAACGGCGTACCGGTGCGCATCCGTGGACTACATGAAGCTCGGCCTGCCCCGGAAGTGTGGCCTGCCGCAGCACGCCGCCGCGCCGCTGGAGGCCCGCGTCTGGGCGGCGCTGCGCAAGGCGTTCCAGGACCCGGCGGCCCTCTGGCCGCACTTGTCCCGGCGTGAGACGACGCGGGCCGTGGCCGACGTGGAGGCGGAGTCAGGACGTGTCCAGCTGCGCACGGCCCTGACTCGGCTCGAGCGACAGATCCAGAAGGCTCTCGACGTGTTCCTGGACGACAGCGCCCCGCGGCCTGAGGCCGAGCTGCGCGCTCGGCTGGCGACCCTGGAGGGGGAACGGACGCTGCTCCGCGAGCGCCTCGCCCGCCTGGATGGGGTGGTCGCCGCCCAGGCGCAGGCGCGCACCCAGGCGGTCGGGCAGGATGCGCTCCTGCGGCGATGGCTCCGGACGCTGCCGGGCGGGCTGGCGGCCGTGCAGGGCGCGGCCCGCCGGACGATCCTCACGGCGGCCATCGACGAGATCGTGGTGCATCCCTCGGGTGAGCTGACCATTGCGGGGATGGTGCCCACGGTCGGGCCGTCGGTCGAGCCGTCGACACCCACCGTGCCCATGGAACCGTCCCGAGGGGTGACATCCGCGAGACCTACGGTCGGCTCACCCGCCAGCTGGCGGAGCTCGTCGGCTGCGAGAAGTGCGTGATCTCGCTCTACGAGCCGGAGACCCGCGAGTTCGTCTGCCAGTGGCCGGGCTACAACGTGGCGGACGAGCTGCTCAAGAAGGTCCGCTACCCCGCCGACGCACTCCGGCCCGCCTGGAACTTCCGGCACCGGGGCCCGATGGTCAACAAGCGGCCGGAGGAGTTCAACGAGGAGCAGCGCGCCTTCCTCCGGCCGTTCGGCGTCTACAACCTGACGGAGATCCCCCTCTTCCACGAGGGACGCTTCGTCGGAAAGATCTCGATCGCCAACAAGCCGGGCGGACTGTCGGAAAACGACGTCCGGCTCGTGACAGTCTTCGCGGCCCAGGTCGCGGTGGTGATCCAGAACGCCCACCTCTATCGCCGGCTCCAGGACTCCGCCGCCCAGCTCGAGGCCAAGGTGCACGAGCGGACGGCCGAGCTGGAGGCCACGTACCGGCAGCTCGAGGCCTCACACGCCCGCCTCCGTGAGGTCGACCAGCTCAAGTCCGACTTCCTCGGCAACGTCTCTCACGAGCTCCGGACCCCGCTGGCCGCAGTCAAGGGCTACGTCGACAACCTCCTGGACGGCGTGGCCGGGCCGCTCACCGACAAGCCCCGCCACTACCTCGGTCGCGTCCGGGACAACACCGACCGGTTGGGTCGCATGGTGTCGGACCTCCTCGATCTCACACGGATCGAGGCGGGCAAGATCGAGCTCATCCCGCGAGCGCTCCCGGTCGCTGATCTGGTCGCCGACGCCGTCGATGGCCTTCGCCACCTCGCGGACGAGCGCCGAGTCCGCGTGGCCCCTGACCTGGCGCCGTGCTTGCCGGTCTGGGCGGATCCGGACCGGGTGCACCAGATCCTGACGAACCTCCTGACGAACGCCATCAAATTCAGCCCGCCGGGGGGCCAGGTGGTGGTCACGGCCCGCCCCGCCGCCGGAGGACTGGTCCGCCTCGCGGTCGAGGACAGCGGTCCCGGGATCCCGCCGGCCGAGCGCGAGCGCGTGTTCGACAAGTTCTACCAGGTCGGTCGGGTCGAAGTGGAGCGGCCGCCCGGCACCGGTCTCGGCCTCACCATTGCGCGCCATCTGGTCGAGCTCCACGGCGGCCGGATCTGGGTGGAGGACGCGCCGGACGGCGGCGCGGCCTTCATCCTGCTGCTGCCCGTCCCGGGTGGGATGGCCGGATGACCGTCCTGCCGACTCCCTTGCTCCCGCCGGCGGCCGGGGAGGACCGCCTCGTCCTCGTCGTCGACGACGAGGCGGATCTGCTCCAGATGGTCTCCGACCGCCTAACAGCCGCCGGGTACCGTGTCCTCACCGCGCGCGATGGGATCGAGGCCCTCGCCTGCGCGCGCGACGCGCGCCCCGGCTGCATCATTCTCGACCTCAAGATGCCGCGGCTCGGCGGCTTCGAGGCCCTGCCGGAGATTCGGCAGGCGGCGCCCGCCGCCCGCGTGATCGTGCTGACCGGGTCCCCCAACCGTCCCCTCCGCGAGGCGTGCCGCGCCCGCGGCGCCGACGACTTCATGCTCAAGCCCTTCGACCCCGGCGAGCTCCTGCGCCTCACGGCGCAGGCGTTCCGCCGTGACTGAGGATCGAGCCATGGCCCCTCCCGCGCGCGTTCTCCTGGTCGACGACGATCCGGACTTCTGCGAGGCGCTGAGCGACCGACTCCGCTTCCTCGGCTTCCAGGTATCGGTGGCCGACCGCGGCCCCGAGGCCCTCCGCCTCTGCCGCGAGGAGCCGCCCGCGATCGTCTTGCTGGACCTGGTCCTGCCGGGCATGGACGGCATGGCCGTGCTGGAGACGATCCGGCGGGAGGAGCCGGATGTCGTCGTGATCGTCATCACCGGGCACGGGACGATTGCGCGGGCCGTGGAGGCGATGAAGAAGGGCGCCTACGACTTCGTCTCCAAGCCGATCGACCCCCGGCACCTCGAGATCGTGCTGGGCAAGGCGCTCGAGCGTCAGGCGCTCCGCGACGCGAACGCGCTCCTCTCCTCCGAGGTGGGAGACCGCTACGCCGTCATCGTCGGCGACAGCTCCCAGATGCGGGCCGTGCTGGACGTCGCCCGGAGGGTGGCGCCGAGCGGGACGACGGTGCTGCTCCTCGGCGAGAGCGGGACGGGCAAGGAGGTCATCGCTCGGGCGATCCACCGCTGGAGTCGCCGGGCGGACCAGCCGTTCGTCGTGGTCAACTGCGTGGCCCTCAGCGAGGAGCTCCTCGAGTCCGAGCTGTTCGGCCACGAGAAGGGCGCGTTCACGGGGGCCCACCAGCAGAAGCGCGGGAAGCTCGAGGTCGCCCACGGCGGGACGGTGTTCCTCGACGAGATCGGCGACATCCGTCCTGCGCTCCAGGCCAAGCTCCTCCGCGTGCTCCAGGACCAGACCTTCGAGCGCGTCGGGGGGACGCGGCCGATCCAGACCGACGTCCGCTTCGTCGCCGCCACCAACAGGGACCTTCGGGCCGCGGTCCGGGACGGCCTCTTCCGCCTGGACCTCTACTACCGGCTCGACGTCGTGAGCGTGACCCTGCCGCCGCTTCGCGAGCGGGCAGGGGACGTTCCCGCGCTCGCCCGGCACTTCCTCGGGCGCTACCGGCGGGAGCTCAAGCGCGAGCTGCACGGCATCACGCCCGAGACGCTGTCGACTCTCCGCCGGTATGCCTGGCCGGGGAACGTCCGGGAGCTCGAGAACGTGATCGAGCGCGCCGCTGTCCTCGCCGACGGGCCCGACGTCGCGCCGCAGGACTTGCCCGCCGAGATCCGGGAGGTCGGGCTCACGGACGGGATGACCCGGGAGGCGGTGCGGACGTATCACGCAGCCATCGAGGAGTTCAAGCGCGGGCTCATCGCGTCCACCCTCCGCCGGACCAGCGGGAACCGCACGCGGGCGGCGCGCCTCCTCGGGCTCCAGCGGACCTATCTCGCGCGCCTGATCCGCGACCTCGGCCTGGCGGCGCCGGCGGCAGTCCCGACCGTTGCGGCCGGTGTCGGCGCTCCCCCGATCCCCGCGCGCGCCGCGGCGGAGTAACGCGTTCGGACCTCCGCGGGCAGCCGCAGCCGGTAGTCTGATGTCGGCGAGGCTTGACACTGGTGGAGGCCGTTCCTAAACTCGCGCCAATCGCGCCAGGACATCGTGGATGGCGCGATGCGGGAGGACGCCATGGAATGGCGCGAGCTCATCGTCGACGGCTACGATCGGCTGCCGGAGCTGATGGAGGAGGTGCTGGCGGGCGTTCGCACCGCCGACCTCGACTGGCAGCCCCGTTCCGGCTGCAACCCCCTCGGCTGGACCGTGTGGCATCTCACGCGCGTGCAGGATGCCCAGATCGCCGATCTCATGGGCGAGCCGGGTCTCTGGACCCGCGACGGCTGGCACGCGAAGTTCGACCGGCCGCCGGACCACGACGATTCCGGGTACGGGCACACGCCCGAGCAGGTGAAGGCGTTCCGGTCGCCGAGCGCGAAGGTCCAGCTCGACTACCTGCACGCGGTCACGGATCGGACGAAGCAGTACCTCGCCGCCCTCCGCCCGGCCGACCTCGAACGCGAGCTCGAGCCGGGGCCGGACCCACCAACAGTTGGCGTGCGCATCGTCAGCATCGTGGCCGACTGCCACCAGCATGCCGGCGAGGCGTCATACATCCGCGGCCTGCTCAAGGCCAGGGACAAGGCGGCCCGGACGCGCCAGGTCCGGCCGGCGGGACGCAAGGCCGCTCGGAAGAAGCGCAGCAGGTAACCTGAGGCCGTCCCCCGGACGGCACGACGCGTCACCGTGAAGCCGCTCGGCCCAGTGCTGGTGAAAGGGGCTCGCCGACGTGGTGGAGGTCTTCGAGGTGACGGGTGCGGGCCCCGCGCGGACCCGGTTCCAGGCGGCCGCGCGGCGCGGGCTGACGCGGTTCGTTGGCCGCGACGCCGAGCTGGAGCAGCTCCACCATGCCCAGCTGCTCGCCGGCGACGGTCACGGGCAGGTGTTGGCGATCGTCGGCGAGGCGAGGATAGGCAAGTCACGCCTCGTCTACGAGTTCACCCACTCGCACCGCCTGCAAGACCGGCTGGTCCTCGAGGCCGCCTCGGTCTCGTACGGCAAGGCGACGAGCTATCTGCCGGTGATCGACCTCAGTCGACTCAGTAGGCGTACGCCGTCGGCCTGGTCCACCGGACAGCGGGCGCGCTCCACCTGGCCCAAGGTGACTATCCGAAGGCGCGATCACATGTCGAGCGCGCGATCGCGGTGCTTCGGACGGGGGAACACCTCGCCACCGCTGCGACGATGTACGGCGAAATGGACATGGGCTTCTGGACGACGCAGGCGAGGGCGGCTCTCGAGGCGCTCAGCTGATCTTCTCCACCGGCGGGGGGTTGGTCCGTGCCCTGCGGCCGGGCCCTCCGAGGGAGTAAGCTCACCGCATGATCGTCACGATCGACGACCTCCGGAAGGCCGCCCGGCGGCGGTTGCCGCGGGCGCTCTTCGACTACATCGACGGCGGCGCCGAGGACGAAGTCACCATCGGCGCCAACCAGACGGACTTCGAGCGCTACCGGTTCCGGCCTCGGGCGCTGGTGGACGTGAGCTACCGGGACCAGTCCGCGACGGTCCTCGGCATTCCGGTCTCGTCGCCGCTCATCCTCGCGCCCACGGGCTTTACCGGGATGTTCTGGCCCCGTGGCGAGGCCCTGGCTGCCCGCGCGGCCGGCCGGAAGGGCATCATCTACACGGCCAGCACCATGTCGATCTGCCCGATGGAGGAGATCGCCCAGGCTGCGACCGGGCCCATCTGGTACCAGCTCTACGTGTGGCGGGATCGCGGGATCGTGCAGATGCTGATCGAGCGCGCGAAGGCGGCCGGATACCGCGCCCTCGTGGTGACCCTCGACACCCCGGTCCTGGGACAGCGCGAGCGCGATATCCGCAGCGGGCTCGTGCTCCCGCCGCGGATCACGGTGAAGAACGTGCTCGACACGCTGCGCCGCTTCTCCTGGCTGCGGGACTTCCTGACTCACCCTCGGCCGACCTTCGGCAACTTCGTGGGGATGCCTGGTGTGGAGCACGACGCCGTCTCGCTGGCCGCCTTCACCACGAAGCAGTTCAGCGCGTCCATCGGCTGGGCCGATGTCGACTGGTACCGGTCCATCTGGCCGGGGCCGATCGTGCTCAAGGGAATCATGTCCGGGGAGGACGCGCGCCAGGCGGCCGAGCGCGGCATCGAGGCGATCATCGTGTCGAACCACGGAGGCCGCCAGCTCGACCACGCGCCGTCGCCGATCGAGGTGCTGCCGGAGATCGTCGACGCCGTGGACGGGCGGGCCGAGGTGATCCTCGACGGCGGCATCCGCCGCGGCTCGGACGTGGTCAAGGCGATCGCGCTGGGCGCCCGCGCCTGCATGATCGGCAAGGCGTTCAACTACGGGGTCGCCGCACTCGGCGAGCGCGGCGTGGAGATGGCGATCGAGATCCTCGAGAAGGAGATCGACCGCGCTCTCGCCCTCATCGGGCGTCCCACCCTGGCCCAGCTCGATCGCGCGGCCGTCCACTTGCGGGCGGGCGCCTAGCCCATGCGATGGTGTTTGAACGCCGAAGCTGGCGGGCGCGGCGTCCACGACGCGTCGCAGGAGGAGGACGGGCCATGACGACTCGGAGACTTCTCGCCGCCCTCACGTTCGTCAATCTCGGACTCCTGCTGTTCCTGCTGGTACGCGCTGGGGCGCCCGACGCACACGGCGCCGATTCGGTGCTCCGCGGACGCGCGCTCGAGATCGTGGACGACCTGGGGAGGGTGCGGGCCAGCCTCAAGATCCAGCCTGGCGGCACGGCCAACGGTCAACCCTATCCGGAGACCGTGATCCTTCGCCTCATCGACCCGAACGGCCGGCCGTCCGTGAAGCTCGCCGGCTCCGAGCAGGGCGCGGGGCTCAGCCTTCTGGCCGAGTCAGATGCGATCCATGTCATCTTAAAGGCCGAGGACGCGAGGGCCTCCTTGAAACTGACGAGCAAGGACGGCCGGGAGCAGCTCATCAAGCCGTAGATCGACACCTCTGGCCAGGGTATCGGGAACGCCCGGGACGGGCTCGCCGGCACCCTGTGGGAGTTTTCCAATGACGACCGACGGAATCGGCCTCAGGCGACTCCAGCACCTGGTCCTCTGGATATCGGATGTCGAGCGCAGCGTGCGCTTCTATCGCGACGTCCTGGGCTTCGAGGTGAAGGTACGGTACCCGAACGCGGCGTTCCTGAAGATCCCCGGCAGTCCCGACGACCACCACCTCGGGCTGTTCGAGCAGCGCGGGGCCCCGCCGCCCGACGAGGGCGTCGCGCGCATGTATCACTCCGCGTGGGAGGTGGGCGAGCTCACCGACCTGGTGCGCGCCCGGCGTCGCCTGACCGAGGCCGGGGCGCTGGTGGGATCGTCGGATCACGGCGTCAGCCTGTCGCTCTACGCGAAGGACCCGGACGGGCTTGAGTTCGAGGTGTTCTGGACGGTGCCCGGGGGGAAGCCCGTCGGCACGCGGCCCCTCCATCTCGAGGCGGAGCTGACCCGGCGCGGGATCGCCGTGCCCTGAAGCGACCGGGATCAGGCCGCGGCTGTCCCGGAAGCGCGGTCGCGGAGTGATTCCCGTCAAATCTTGACACTGTCAGGGGCGGGTCCCTACACTCGCGGCAGCCGTGGGAGACTCCCGCGACGAGGGCCGCGCGAGGGCGCCCAGCGGCCTGTCGACCGGAGAGGCGAGGTGGATGAAGGTGAGGGCGCCGCGCCGGCGCCGCGCGAGGGAGGCCGGGAGTGTCTGAGCCGGGCCGAGGCTGCACCCATCCGTGGCTGCGGGTCACCTGCGGGGTCTGTGGCGAGGCGGTGGACGCCTTGGGGGAGTCGGGGCCCGAGCCGGCTGGCGAAGGCGGGGTTCCCCAGCGCCCAACCGTGCACCGCATCGGCGACGACGACTCTCAGTCGCTGTTCATCGTGGCCCGGGGCCATCCGGAGCTACTCGACCAGCTCCGGGCCGTGATGGGCCAGAGCGGGGTCGACATCATCGAGGACCGGCGCCAGCGTCCGCGTGAGGAGGTCACCGAGGAGGCAGCACGGGAGTTCCGAAAGCGCCTCCGCGAGGAGGACAAGTCGGACGAGGGCTAGCGGGCGCGGGTTCCGGCCGGGCTAGCTACGCTAACCAGATCGGCGACGGGGGTCCCCCGCCAGCCGGCCTCGCGCTTCTCCCAGTAGAGCGTCCGGAAGCGCGTGGTGAGGGGACCCGGCCGCCCGGCGCCCAGCGGCTTCCCGTCCACCCGCGAGACCGGCATGATGCCGCCGGCCGTGGACGAGAGGAACGCCTCGTCCGCCGTCCGGAGCGCGTTCGGCGTCAGATCCGCCTGGCGGGCGGGGACCCCGAGCTCGACCGCGAGGTCGAGGACCGTCTGGCGCGTGATCCCCTCGAGGATGTTGCCGCGCGGCGTCCACACCGTCCCGTCCTTCACCACGAACAGGTTGAAGCCCGGGCCCTCGGCCAGGTGCCCGGCGGGCGTGCAGAGAACGGCGGTGTCAGCCCCGCGGTCGAGCGCCTCGAAGAGGCCCCGCTGGAGGTCCATCCAGTTGAAGTTCTTCACGCGGGGGTCGATCGCCTCCGTCGGCGTCCGGCGATTGTCGACCATCGCGAGGTCGATGCCGACCTCCTGCCGCTCGGGCGGCACGATCCAGATGTACGGCAGCGCGAAGGCGACGAAGCGGTTCCGGCAGAGCCGCGGGTCGCGCTTGGTCATCGAGACGAACTCGCCCCGCGTCACGATCATCTGGACATAGGAGTCCTCCAGGC
Organism: uncultured Candidatus Rokubacteria bacterium; assembly: GCA_963805625.1. GTDB lineage: Bacteria > Methylomirabilota > Methylomirabilia > Rokubacteriales > DASRDR01 > DASRDR01. The sequence goes on along the minus strand of CAWDVE010000011.1, from coordinate 141,480 downwards.
CGGCGCGGTGGACGCACTCCGCCAAGATGCGCTTCAGCTCCTCGGGCGGGTGGGGGCAGGTGAGCCGCGCGCCCGCGCACGAGCGCAGGAAACGGGCGATGTGATCGTCGAGCCGGAAAAAGCGTCCCTTCCAGACCGAGACGGTGTCGTACACGGCGTCGCCGCGCGTGAACCCGAGGTCGAAGAGGGGAATCCGCGCCTCATGAGCCGGTGTGTACTCGCCGTCGATGAACGCTACCCCGTCCGCCATGGTGCCTCCCACGGTCGACGTCCCCGCGCCGGTCATCCGTCGCGGGGCGCTCCGGTGATCTGGGTTGGTCCGGTCCGTCCAGGACCACGCTATGGCTCCGCCGAGGCGGCGTCAAGGCCCAGCCGGCCGCCCAGAGTCCTCAGGGGTCGTGGCGATCTCCGGGGTCCAGGCTCCGGCCGAGCCCATCCCCGGCCATCATCGAGCCTCGCCCGGGCGTGACCGCCTCGATGGTACGCTTGCTTCTGGCGGAGCCATTCCGCCGGAGCCATTCGGCCGTTCGGGAGGCCAGCGTGGGCGAGGTCTACATCGCGGGGGCGGCCATGACCCGGGTCGGGCGGCGGGAGGACTCGCTGCCCGACCTCATGGCGGAGGCCGGCCGGGGCGCCCTCGCGGCCGCCGGCCTGGAGCGGCCCGACGCCCTCGTGGTCTCGGCGATGAATCCCGAGGAGTTCGTCGGCGAGGGCAACTTCGCGTCCCACGTGGCAACCTATCTCGGGCTCGCGCGGGTGCCGAGCCTCCGCGCCGAGACCGCGAGCTCGTCGGGCGCCGCCGCCCTGTTCGCGGCGTACGCCGAGGTGGCGGCCGGTCTCCATCGCAGCGTCCTCGTCGTCGGCGGCGAGAAGATGACCCACCTCCCGACGCCCCGCGTCTCGGAGCTGATCGGCCGGTCGATCGACCCCTATGAGCGCTCGTACGGGGCGACCATGCCGGCGCTGGCGGGGATCGTCACGCGGGCGTGGATGACGCGGACCGGCGCCACGCTGCGCGATCTCTCGCTGGTCGCCGTCAAGAACCACGCGAACGGCGCCAAGAACCCTCTCGCGCACTTCCAGGAGCCGGTGACCATCGAGACGGTCCTGGAGAGCCGGCTCGTGGCGGATCCGCTTCGCCTCTACCACTGCTGCCCGATCTCGGACGGCGCGGCCGCCGTCGTCGTCCGCGCCGAGCGCGCGCCCGTCCGCATCGCCGGCATCGGCCAGGGGTCGGACTACCTCGCCCTCCGCTATCGGGACGACTTCACCGGGTTCCGGGCGACGCGTGACGCGGCCCGCACGGCGTTCCGCATGGCCGGCTTCGGGCCGGAGCGGGTCGGAGTGGCAGAGCTCCACGACGCCTTCACGCCCTTCGAGCTGATCTCGATGGAGGACACGGGGCTCGCGTCCGCGGGGAAGGCGGCCCGCATGGTCGCCCACGGCGAGACGGCGCTCGACGGGCGGCTGCCGGTGAATCCCTCGGGTGGTCTCAAGGCGCGCGGCCATCCCCTCGGCGCGACGGGCCTCGCCCAGGTCGTCGAGCTCTGCTGGCAGCTCACCGGGCAGGCGACCGGCCGGCAGGTGTCGGCGCGCGTCGGGCTCGCGCAGTCCATCGGCGGTCTCGCCACGTCCAACTGGGTGACTCTCCTGGAGGCTGCGTGACCGCGCACAGGCCGCCGGAGATGGACGGCGGCGCCGTCAGCCGTCCGATCCCGATCGCCCGACCGGCACCGGCGGGGGGTGAGGGCGGCCCGGTGAGCGCCGCGACGCCCGAGCGTTCAGCCTGGCCCGTGTCAGAGGGGGTCATCCCGGCGTCCCGCTGCCCCCGCTGCGCGCGGGCGTGCGCGCCGCCGGCGCGCTACTGCCCCGACGACGGGACACCCATGGCGCCCATGACGGTGGCGGCCCACGGGGAGGTCGTCTCCTTCACCACGCTCTACTCGCCACCGACGGGGTTCGCTTCGCCGCTCCACCTGGCCCTCGTCGAGCTGCCTGGCGGCGCGAAGTTCTTCTGCCACGGCACGGACACCAAGGGGCTCCGCCTCGGCGCGCGCGTGGCGATCGAGGCCGTGGACGATATCTACTACTTCTCGATGTTGAGCCTGAGCGAGCGCGCGGCGCTGTTCTGGCGCCAGCGCGCGGGGACCGCAACCGGCCGGGTCTCTGCGTTCGCCAAGAGCGCCGCCAAGCGGCTCCTGCGGAGGACCCCATGAGGCCGCTCGACGGGGTGCGCGTCATCGACCTGTCCCGTGTGCTCGCGGGGCCCTACGCCACGATGCTCCTCGCCGACATGGGGGCCGAGGTGATCAAGGTCGAGGAGCCGGGCAAGGGGGACGACACGCGCGCCTGGCCCGCCTTCGCCGGCGGCGAGTCGACCTACTTCATGAGCGTCAACCGCGGGAAGAAGAGCGTCACGCTCGACCTCAAGGCGGGGGCGGGGAAGACGGTCCTCGGGAAGCTCCTCGCGGGCGCGGACGTGCTGGTCGAGAACTTCCGGCCCGGCACGCTCGCGCGGCTCGGCTTCGGCTGGGAGGCCGTCCACGCGCTGAATTCCCGGCTCGTCTACTGCTCCATCTCGGGCTTCGGCGAGTCGGGGCCGGAGGCGAGCCGGCCGGGCTACGACCTGATCGTCCAGGGGGAGTCGGGCGTCATGGACCTCACCGGCTTCCCCGACGGGCCGCCGGTGAAGGTGGGCAACTCGATCGCCGATCTCGCCTCGGGCACTATGGCCGCGCACGGGGTGGTGCTGGCGCTCCTCGCCCGGGAACGGACGGGCGCCGGTCAGAAGGTCGAGATCGCGATGCTCGAGGTGATGGCAGCGCTCCTCACCTACCAGGGGCAGGGGTACCTCACGACGGGCGTGAGCCCCCGGCGCCGAGGGAACCAGCACCCGTCCATCGTGCCCTACGAGGTCTTCGAGGCGGCGGACGGTTACCTCACGGTCGGCGTCGCGAACAACTCGCTCTGGACGCGCTTCTGCCAGGGGATCGGCCACACGGAGCTCGCGACGGACGCGCGCTTCGACACGGAGACGAAGCGCGTCGAGCATCGCGACGTGCTGGTCCCGCTGCTTGCCGCGATCTTCCGGACGGCCCCGGCTGCCGAGTGGCTCGCGCGGCTGGAGCGCGCGGGCGTGCCGGCGGGGAAGATCAAGTCGGTGGGCGAGGCGCTGGAGTCGGAGCATCTCCGGGCGCGCGGCGCGATCGTGACCGTGAACCATCCGACCGCGGGGCGCATGCGGATGGTCGGGCCGCCGATCCGGCTCCACGGGACGCCCGCCGAGGCCGCGACGCCCGCGCCGCTCCTCGGCGAGCACACGGACGAGGTCCTGACGAAGGTGCTCGGCTATTCTTCCGATGCGGTCGCGGAGCTCCGCACGAGCGGCGTCGTCTAGTGCCCACTTCCTCGCTTCGCGCGATTCGCCGCGGGTGGCGACGGTGAGGGCCCCGGCGCTCGGGGCGAACCGGCGAGAGGACCCGCGGCGGGAATCCGGAGGCGCTGGGGTGCTAGGCCGTCAGGGCGAAGCCGGCGGACGCGTAGATCTCGGCGCGCCCGGACGCGCGATCGAGTGGCTGGGTACGGTGGAGCAGTTCGCAGAACGCGCGGTTGACGCGGCTCCACTCACGGATGTCCAAGCATCCCACGCAGAGCGTGGAGCCGGGGAGCGTCGCCCACCCGCACACGCGGCAACTCGAGAGGACCGAGGTGTTGAGAATCGAGGAAGCCATATCCGTGCAGATCGGATGAGCAAGGATCATGCCCGCCCTGCTGGTGACTTTACTGGTCGGGGACGGTAATGGACAGGAAGGCGGCGTAGGTGACGGAAGGTTCGTGTTTCCAGTTATTTATGGTCGTCCCGCCGATCGTCAGCGAAAGTCCGTTGACGTGGCGCGCTGCTTGCCGGCGACGCGGTCCTGTCACGGCTCCGCCGTTACGTGGCACTCGGGGTGCCGGAGGCCGCTCGTGACCGCGCCAGCCCCGCCAGTCCCGAAGTTCCCCGGTGGGATGGCCGCGGCGCCGGAGGTGACGGCGGGTGGTTGCGCGAACCCGGCTTGCAGCTGCCTCGTGGACGCCGGGCGGGCCTACTGCTGCCGGGCATGCGCGCGTGCGGGCGACGGCGCCGACGCGTGCGGGTGCCAGCACTTCGGATGCACGGCGCGGGTCTTCTGAGGCCGCCGGAGCAGGCCGCCTGATCAACACACGAGGCGCCAGGATTCTCCCGTGAGTGGTGAGACGCCGGACGTCGAGATCACGCGGCTGCGCCACGAGAGGGTGGTCGCCGACCGGCGGCTCGCCCGCCTCCAGGGGCTCGCCCGGCTTTCGGGCGTCATCGCGTCGTCGCTCGACCTCGACCAGGTCCTCAGCGAGATCGCCCGCGCGGCCGCGCAGCTGATGGAGGCGCCGGCCGTCGGGCTCTGGGTGGCCGACGAGGCGGCGAGGACGCTCGAGCCGCGGGCGTTCTCCGACGAGCGGTTCGCCGCCACGTATCCGCGGCGTCGCATCAAGTTCGAGGAGGGGTTGCCCGGGTGGGCCGCGGCGCACCGCGAGACTCTGGTCGTCCCGGACGTGTTCGCGGACGGGCGCATGCTCGCCGTGGACTGGTTCCGGGAGCACGACCTCCGGAGCGCGTACATCGTGCCGATCGTCCATCGGGACGCGCTGCTCGGCGTCCTCGCCCTGAACGGACGGGCGCCCTTCGACCTCGATGCCGAGGACCGAGAGCTTCTCGAGAGCTTTGTTGCCCAGGCCGCGCGGGCGATCCGCAACGCCCGGCTGTACGAGGAGGCGCGGGGCGCCCGGGACTTCCTCCGCTCCATCGCGGAGCACTCGCCCGCGGGAATCGTGACGACCGACGTGCAAGGCCGCATCACGTACTGGAGCCCGCGGACGGAGGAGCTGCTCGGCTACCGTTCCGACGAGGTGCTGGGGCGGCCGGTCGCCGAGCTCCAGCGCGGGGGACGGGAGGCGGCGCGCGCCCTGATGCGGCGCCTCCGCGTGGAGGATCGCATCCGGGACCACGAGACCGAGATCCTGGCACGGGACGGACGCTGGGTAGAGTGCCGCTTCTCGCTCGCCCTGCTCCGGGACTCGGCCGGCTCGACGATCGGGACGCTGGCAATCCTCGAGGACACCTCCGAGCGGAAGCGCCTCGAGGCCCAGCTCCGGCAGGCGCAGAAGATGGAGGCCGTCGGTCGCCTGGCCGGCGGGATCGCCCACGACTTCAACAATCTCCTCGCCGTGATCATGGGACACAGCGACCTGATCCGGAGCGTCCTCAAGAAGGGCGACGCGCTGGCCCATGACGTGGAGCAGATCCGGCGGGCGTCCGAGCGCGCGGCCACCCTGACGCGTCAGCTCCTGGCCTTCAGCCGCCGGCAGTTCCTCCAGCCGCAGGTGATCGACGTCAACACGCTGGTCGGCAACCTCGCCACGATGCTCCACCGGCTCATCGGGGAGGACGTCCAGCTGGAGCTCCGGCTGGACGCCGACGCGGGACGGGTGTCGGCGGATCCGGGACAGCTCGAGCAGGTGGTCATGAACCTCACCGTCAACGCACGGGACGCCATGCCGCAGGGCGGCCGTCTGACCCTCGAGACCGCCCCGGCGACACTCGACCAGGCTTTCGTCGCGGCGCACCCGGGCTCCGTCGCCGGGGCGCACGTCCGGCTCTCGATCCACGACACGGGGTGCGGGATGGGCCCGGACGTCATGTCCCACCTCTTCGAGCCCTTCTTCACGACCAAGGAGCCCGGCCGAGGTACGGGGCTCGGGCTCTCCACCGTCTACGGGATCGTCAAGCAGCACAGGGGCTACATCGATGTGACGAGCGAGCCCGGTCGCGGCAGCTCGTTCGAGGTCTACCTGCCGAGGATCGAGGCGCGCCCCACGCCCGGACGGTCGGCGCCGCGCGAGCGGCTCCGCCCGGGCGACCGGGAGACGGTCCTCTTCGTCGAGGACGAGGTCGCCCTGCGCGATCTCATGCACCGGGTTCTCGCGAAGGGCGGCTACACCGTCCTGGCCGCCGGCGACGGCGTGGAGGCGCTGGCGATGGCGGAGGCCCACCCCGGCCCCATCGACCTCGTTGTGACCGACGTGATCATGCCCCACATGAGCGGGCCCGACCTGGCGGTCCGGCTCCGGGCCCGGGATCCGGGGATCCGGCTGCTCTACGTCTCCGGCTACACCGCCGACCAGCTCCACTCCCAGACCGACCTCGGCGCGGACGCAACCCTCCTGCCGAAGCCGTTCACCTCGGACGGGCTCCTCCGAAAGGTCCGGGAAATCCTCGATCGGCGCCGCCCGCCCGTTTCTTGACAGGCGCGCCGGGCGGCCGATATCGTGAGGGTCCCCCTCGGGGCCCCAAGGGGATGAGGAGGCCCGCCATGGCGCGCCTGATCAGGATCTACGACACGACGCTTCGGGACGGCACCCAGGGAGAGGGCGTGTCCTTCTCCATGGAGGACAAGGTGCGTCTGGCCCAGCGGCTGGACGCGCTGGGCGTCCACTACATCGAGGGCGGCTGGCCGGGCTCGAATCCGAAGGACATGCGGTTCTTCCGCCGGATCCTCGACGTGCCGCTCAAGCACGCGCGGGTGGCGGCGTTCGGCGCGACGCGGCGGGCCGGCATCTCCGCCGAGGCGGACCCGAGCCTCCGAGCGCTCGTCGAGGCGCGCACCCCGGTGGCGACGATCTTCGGAAAGTCCTGGCCCTTCCACGTCACGCACGCCCTCCAGACGACCCTGCCCGAGAACCTCCTCATGATCGCGGACTCGGTGGCCTTCCTGGTCCAGCACGTCGAGGAGGTCGTGTACGACGCCGAGCACTACTTCGACGGGTTCAAGCGAGACCGCGACTACGCGCTGGAGACCCTGCGCGCGGCCGAGCGAGCCGGCGCCAGCTGCCTCGTGCTCTGCGACACGAACGGCGGCACGCTCCCCTCGGAGGTGGCCGAGATCGTGCGCGAGACGCGGCGGCACGTCCAGGCGCCGCTGGGGATCCACGCCCACAACGACGGGGAGTGCGCCGTCGCGAACTCGCTGGCGGCGGTCGTGGAAGGAGCGGAGCAAGTCCAAGGGACCCTCAACGGGTTCGGGGAGCGCTGCGGGAACGCCAACCTGGTCTCGGTCATCCCGAACGTCATGCTGAAGCTCGGGCTCCAGGCGATCCCGGAGGTCCACCTCCGCGAGCTGCGTGACGTCGCCCGGTTCGCCTTCGAGCTGGCGAACCGGCCGCCCTGGCAGAGCCAGCCCTTCGTGGGCGACTCGGCGTTCGCGCACAAGGCCGGGATGCACGTGTCGGCGATCCTCAAGCATCCCGAGACCTACGAGCACATGACGCCCGACCTCGTGGGGAACCACCGGCGGGTGCTGGTGTCCGAGCTCGCGGGACGGTCGAACATCCTCTGGAAGGCGCGCGAGTACGGGATCGACCTGGACAAGGACACACCCGAGACCCGCCGGATCCTCGAGACCTTGAAGCGGCTCGAGGACGAGGGGTACCAGTTCGAGGGTGCCGAGGCCTCGTTCGAGCTCCTGATGGAGCGGGCCCTCGGGAACCACCGCGCGTATTTCGACCTCGAGGGCTACCGGGTGATCGTCGAGACGCGGCGGGACGATCGAGAGCCCCTCGCCGAGGCGACGGTGCGCGTCCAGGTCAAGGGGATGTCCGAGCACACCGCCGCCACCGGGAACGGCCCCGTGAACGCCCTCGACCACGCGCTCCGGAAGGCGCTGGAGGAGTTCTACCCCAACCTCCAGGAGATGCACCTCGTCGACTACAAGGTGCGGATCCTCGACGAGACGAGCGGCACCGCGGCCAAGACGCGCGTGCTGATCACGTCGGCCGACGGCGAGGAGACCTGGGGGACGGTCGGCGTCGCCTGCAACATCATCGACGCCTCCTGGCAGGCCCTGGTCGACTCGGTGGAGTACAAGCTCCGGCGCGACGAGCGCCGCAGCCTCCGGTAGCGACCCCCTCGGCGATCCGGTTCACGCGTCCCGCGGCCCTTCGACTCACGCCGAGACGACCGGGGCGAGCGACGTCGGCGAGGCGACGTGGAGGTATACCGATGAGCTTCACCACCGGCTTCGTGATCTTCCCCAACCTGACCCAGCTCGATTTCACCGGGCCGCTGGAGGTGCTGCACCGCCTGCCCGGCGCGACGACGCACATCGTGGCCAAGACGCGCGAGCCCGTGCCGTCCGATGGTCCGCTGGCGATCCCGCCGACGGCGACGTTCGCCGACTGCCCGCCGCTCGATCTCCTCTGCATCCCCGGCGGCTTCGGCATGGACCAGGCGATGGAGGATGAGGAAACGATCGCCTTCATCCGCCGCGAGGGCGCGCGCGCGAAGTACGTGACGAGCGTCTGCACTGGCGCCTTCATCCTCGGCGCGGCAGGCCTCCTGCGCGGCAAGCGCGCGACCACCCATTGGGCCTTTCATCATCTCCTGCCGCGCGTGGGCGCGATTCCGGTGAAGGAGCGTGTGGTCCGCGACGGCAACACGTTCACGGGCGGCGGCGTCACCGCCGGCGTCGATTTCGCGTTCGTCGTGATGAGCGAGATCGCCGGCCCCGTAATGGCGCAGACAGTGCAGCTCGGGATCGAATATGATCCGAAGCCGCCCTTCGTGGGCGGGTCGCCTACCCGCGCGCCGGCGGAGATCAAGGCAGCCGTCGATCAGCGCTATGTGCCGCGCCTGCCGGAGTTCGAGAAGGTGCTCGACCGTGTTGCGGCGCGGCTTCAAGCCGCGGGCTGATCGGCGCCGTCGCCGCGGGCTCCGGTAGCGCCCGCGCCCGTCAGCGCCGGGGCTCGATGGCCTGGAGCGCCTCGGCGGCAACGTCCCGCACGCGCTCGTCCGCGTCGTGCAGCCCGGCCCGCAAGGCCGGGACCGCGTCGCGTGCGACGGGGCCCATCAGGCCGAGCGCGCGCGCCGCGTTGACGCGGACCTGGCGGTCGGAATCCTGGGCGAAGGAATTCGAAAGCGCGGGCACCGCCTCGCGGGCCGGGGGCGAGTGAAAGCCCATCAGCCCGAAGGCGGCCTCGGCCCGGAGCTCGGCGTTCGTGTCGCGAAGCATCTCCACGAGCGCGCCGATTGCGCCTCGGGGCGGGGCCTCCATCGACCGGAAGGCGGCAGCGGCCACCTTGCGGACGCCGGGCTCCGGATCCTTGAGCGCGACGAGGAGGGCGGAGGGCCTCGGCTCGCCGGCACGTCCGGTCGCCTCGTGGAGAGCCGTGCGGCCCTCGCGGCAGACGAGCGTCGCGTCCGCGCGCGCCGCCAGGAGATCGGCCACGTTCGAAGGGTATCCCTCGCCCACCGCCACGCACAGCGCCGTATCGCCGTCCTTCGCCTGGGCGTTCACCGGCGCGCCGGCATTGAGCAAGAGGGCCAGGGTCTTCCCGTCCAGGCGGCGGGCCGCGTGGTGTAGCGCCGTCCACCCCGCGCGCCAGCCGGCCGGCTGGACGGCGTCCGGGCGGACGCCCGCTTCGAGCAGCAGCCTGACGACCTCGACCTCGTCGCGGGACGCCCGCTGGAGGAGCTCCTGCGCCGTCACGGGGACGAGGCCCTCCTCTAGGGTCTTCCGGGCCCGCGCGGCGTCGGCTGCCGCCTGGGCGGCCACGAGAGCTGCCAGGGCGACGATCATCGGCCGCGTCACGCGAGCCGGCGCTCCCGGGGCGCGATGGCTCCACGGACGCACTGCCGGACGGAATTCCACGAGTCGTCGGGCGGGAGGCGAGTGCCTAGATGTGTGCCTGTCGGCGCCAGGCGCGGATGTGGGCCGTGTGATCCCGGTAGTGATGGGGGCCGTTGAGATCCACGATGCGCGTCGCCGTCTTGGCCGGCCCGAAGCGCGCCTCGGGGACGGCCCGCGCGGCGGCGAGGAAGTCGCGGTGCGTGGCGTCGAGCTCGGCGCGGACACCCTCCACGGTCAGGCCGCGCCGGGCGGCGACGTGGCGCGCGTTCCACCCGTCGAGGTCCGCGTAGCTCACCCCGTCGGGAATCGGCTTCTCGCCGCTGGCCACGCGCTCGAGCACGGGAATCATCTCCCGCTGCCACCCCGCGATGTGCGCGAGGATCTCGCGCACCCCCCAGGTGCCGGACCAGGGCTGGCGCATGGCGTCATCGCTCAAATCCCACCATCGCGCGCTTGAGCGCGCCGAAGTCGTGGTCGGCCTGCCGCAGGAGGTCGTCTTTCAGGCTCATGCCGTCGAGGCTAGCACGACTGGGGCCACGCTGAGGTCGGCCGTCCCGGGGCGCCGACGAATGCCGGAGAAGCTAGCTCCGCGAATCGCGCTGAGTCAACAGGGTTCGAATCAGCGTCTGGCCTCGACCCCGCGACTCACACGCGTTCGCAAGGCCTCGAGCACTTCCGTGCAATCGTCGTCCACGAACACCAGCGACCGCTTCGACCCCAGCGGGCGCTCGAAGCGGACGAGGCCGCGATCCTCGTAGACGTCCCACCCCGGCTGGCGGCAGTCGAGATAGTAGTCGGGGTCGAAGGCGGGTTGCTCGGGCGCGGTCGTCGTGGCCGTCATCGAGGGCGCCCGTCGATGGCTGTGGCCACTTTCGAGCGTTCGATCGTGCGCGTGCCCTCGTCTCGGCCCCGATAGGGACGGACCGCGGGCTGGTCGAGCTGATGGACGATGATCTGGGCCCAGAGCATTCCCCGCTCCATCGGGAGCGGTGTGTACCGGGTCGCGTTGCGGATCCCCATGGTCGCCGTCCCAGACCAGCCCGGATCGAGCCAGACGGCCATGTGCTCATAGCCTTGGCGCGCGTGCGAGCTCCCGAGCTTGAGCTCGACGGCGTAACCGTTGGGCACCATCAGCCACTCAAGCGTGGGCACCAGCGCGAAGTCCCCCGGCTGGAGGTGGACGCGACCGGCAGTGAGGTCGACAGCTCTCCAGTCCTCCGGTCCCACCTCGAGCCGCATCTCGGGACCTACGCGGACGTGGATCGAGGCCGCGTCGACCAGATCGGGGTCGGGATCGCGAATCAGGTCGTTCAGCAACTTCCAGAGCGAGAGATCGCCGAGAACCATGATCAGGACCTCCCGGGGTGACGGTCTTCGGCGGCGCCCTGCCAGAAAGTCGCCGACGGACGGGCTTGCCCTCCCCTGGAGCGGGTAAGCGCGAGTGCCTCCGAACCCCCTGCGGGTGAAGGAGATTCGTGCACGATGACCCGAGACTCGCTGCTCGCAGGCATCAACGGTGTCCTGTCCTGACTAGATTGATCGCAAGCGGTGTGCCAGCGACCCGATGGGTCCACCGAGGTGTCAACCGCATGACGAGCGTACGGCCCCAGTGACGGAGAGGAGTTGTAGGGGGGCGCTCGTCAGGGCCGCAGATCCCACATGGTAGGCTCGGGGCGTGGTCGAAGCCGCGCCGGGCGGCGACGTGGGGCGCGCGTGAAGACCGCGAAGGCCCTCGGCCTCACGTTCCGCCAGGGGGTCATCCTGCGCGCGGACAGGCTCATCCGGTAAGGCGGAGGATTCGCCGCGTGGTCGAGCACACGACGACGGTCCAGGTGCGCTGGGGTGACGCCGATCCGGCCGGGATCGCCTTCTACCCGCGCTTCTTCGAGTGGTACGACATCGGCACCGAGGCGCTGTTCGCCTCGCTCGGCCTCACGTGGGCCGAGGCGTTCCCCCGCTACGGCATCGTCGGGGTGCCCATCCTGGAGGCGGGGTCGCGCTTCGTCGCGCCGGTTCGCTACGGGGATGCCGTGGCGGTCCGCACGCGCGTCGCGTGGGTGCGTGAGAAGACGTTCCGGGTCGAGCACGAGCTCTCGGTCGGGGACCGGCGCTGCGCCGAGGGCTTCGAGGTCCGGGCCTGGGTCGCCAGTCCCGAGACGCCCGGTGCCCGCCTCCGCGCGCTGCCCATCCCGCCCGAGGTCGCCGCGAAGCTGACGGGCCGGACTTCGACCCTCTAGTCTGGGCGGCGCGCCGCGAACACGCGCGCGCCCGGAGAGGACCGCACTGGAGTCAGTTAGGGTGGGGCGACCGCTGCGCCCCGATTGCTATCCGAGCCCGAGGAGGCCTCGGGTGTTCGGCGGCTGCCGCGGCCGGGGCCGGGCCGGACCGGATCGGATCGGAGGGAAGAGGCGGCGCCGGGATCGGGTCGCCGCCTCCGTCCGGATCCGAGCTTCGCGCGGCCGTCCCTAGGGCAGGACCTCGAGGAAGGCCTGGGTCATTACCGCGTAGCCATCGGTGGTCGGGTGAATGTTCCCTTCCAGGCACATGTACGTGAGGGCGCAGATCGTCGCGACATTCAGCGGGAGGTCCATCACGGTCCCATCCGGCGGGAGCGGCACCGGCACCAACGTCTCGAAGTCAGCCGAGTGGAATGCCGCGGCGACGTCGGCGACCGGCATTCGGAAGAACCGAAGTCTGACCCCTACTGCTTGACCGCGCCGAACGTGAGCCCGGTCACGATGTGACGCTGGACGATGAGCGCCAGCACGAGCACCGGAAGCGTGATCATCGTCGCCGCCGCCGCCAGCGTCCCCCAGTTGATCTCCTCGTAGGAGATCATGTTGAAGACGGCGATCGGCAGCGTCCGCGTCTCGCGTCCGGCGAGGATCACCGAGAACAGGAAGTTGTTCCACGAGAAGACGAACGACAGGATCGCCGTCGCGACCACGCCCGGGCGCACGAGCGGGAGCGCCACCCGCCAGAACACCCCGAAGTAGGAGCAGCCGTCGATCAGGGCGGCGTCCTCCAGATCCGGCGGCACATCCTCGAAGAAGCCGATCATGACCCAGATGATGATCGGCAGGCCCACGATCAGGTGCGTCAGGATCAGCGCCGCGTGCGTGTCGATGAGGCGCAGGTGCCGGAAGAAGATGTACCAGGGGATGAGGTACGAGATCCCCGGGATGATGCGCGCCACGAGCACGGTGAGCGCGAGGCGCCGCTGCCGCCAGCGGGCGATGGAATAGGCGGCCGGGAGCCCGACGGCCAGGCCGAGCGCCGTGCAGCCCGCCGCGACCACGAGGCTGTTCCACGTGTAGAGGAGGAACGGGTACTTCGTGAAGACCTCCCGGTAGCCGTTCGCGGACACGCTGAACCAGAAGAACGAGGGCGGATAGGCCGTGGCCTCCACCTGGGGCTTCATCGACAGCGTGATCATCCAGTAGAAGACGAACACCGTGGGGAGCATGAAGAGCGCGGCCAGCGCGTAGAAGCCCGCCGTGCGCAGTCGTCCGCGCCGTCGGCCGGGACTCACCATGCCGCCGTCCGCCGGAGCTTGATCAGGATCAGCGAGGCGCCCATCACGACCGCGAACAGCGCCACCGCCATGGACGAGGCGTAGCCCATGTTGAAGTAGGAGAAGGCCTGGTTGAAGAGCAGGATGTTGATCGTCTCCGTGGAGTTAGCGGGCCCGCCCTGGGTCATGATGAAGATGATGTCGAAGGTCTTGATCGCGTCGATGGCCCGGAAGAGGATCGCGACGACGATGGCGGGCCGGAGGAGCGGCAGCGTGATGTGCCAGAAGGCCTGCAGCGCCGTGGCGCCGTCGATGTGCGCCGCCTCGTAGGGCTCCCGGGGCAGGCTCGCGAGACCGGCCAGCGCGATCAGCATGATGAGCGGGGTCCACTGCCAGATGTCGACGACGGCGATCGCGTAGAGCGCGGTCGAGCTGGAGTAGGTCCACTTGAACGGCGCCAGGCCGGTCAGGCCTACCAGATAGTTCGCCACGCCGAGCGTCGGGTGGTACATCATCACGAACACGAGGCCGATGGCGACCGGCGTGGCCACCATGGGCAGGATGGCGAGCGTCCGCAGGAGCCCCCGCCCCCAGAACTCCCGGTTGAAGAGGAGCGCCATCGCCACGCCCAGCACCGTCTCGCCGGCGATGACCACCACCGTGAAGTAGAGCGTGCGGACGACCGCCTCGCGGAAGCGCGGGTCGCCGAAGAGGATCTTCTGGTAGTTGGCGGCGCCGATGAACTTAGGCGCCGTCAGGCTCGAGGCGAACCAGTCCTGGAGGCTCATCCACACCGTGTAGACGATCGGGTAGACGATGATTGCGGCCACCAGGAGGACGGCCGGGGCGGGGAACAGAAAGCGCGCGTTACGGTGGCCCCAGTTGCCGAGACGCCTCGACGCGCGGGCGCGGCCGACCGCGGGACTCACCGCCCGCGCGCCGGAGGTCGTTTCGGTGGGGCTCGTCACAGGCGGGTTAGCCCTCGGTTCGTGCCAGGAGTTCCTGGAACTCCTTCTGCGCCTGCGCGCACACCTGCGCTGCCGGTGCCCCCTCGATGGCCTTCTGGATGGCGACCCCGATGATGTCCCGGTACTCGGTCACGGCCACGATCTCAGGCAGGCCCTGCCGCCCGATCTTGAGGGACGCCTGGTAGGCCTGGTACCAGTCCATGGGCATCTTCGGCTTCGCCTTCAGCTCGGGATTGTCCCAGGCACCCGAGCGCCCCACGCCCACGCCGGCCATCAGCTCGCGGACGGCGTTCTGCTTGTTCGTCGCCCACTGCGCGAACAGGTAGGCGGCCTCCTTGCTGCGGCTCGCCGACGAGACGGCCATGCCAGTGATGTAGATCGGGGAGAAATGGCCGCCGGGCCCCGAGGGGAGCATGGCGTAGCCCACCTTGCCCACGACCTTCGACTTCTGCGGGTCCTCGAACTGGCTCGCGAAGTTGACCCCGTCCATGTAGACCGCCACCTGGCCCTGGAAGAAGGCCGAGGAGGCCTCGTACCAGTTGAAGTTCACCACGCCGGGCGGCGCGTACTGACGCAGGATGCGCGTGTAGTAATCCATGGCGGCGACGCCCTCCTTCGTATCGAGGGCCGCCTTGCCGTCCTGGGTGAGGTAAGCCCCGCCCATCTGGAACAACACGCTCGGATACTGGGTGGCGTTCGCGTTCTTGAGCCCGCGCAGCACGATCCCGTACATTCCCGGCGGGGCGTGGAGCTTGGCGACCGTCTGCTCGAGCTCGGCGAGCGTCTTCGGGGGCGTGAGGCCCTTCTGGGCAAACACGTCCTTCCGGTAGAAGAGCACGTTGGCGTCGATGAAGGCCGGAAGCGCGGAAATGCTGCCGTCGGCCTGCGTCGCGCCGGCCCGGGCGCCGTCGGTGAAGTCCTTCCAGTCGAACTCGGGGCTCGTCAGAGTGGGGTCGTCCAGGAACTTGTTCAGGGGGTGGTACCAGCCCGCCTTCCAGAACCGTTTCTTCTCCACGTGAAGGGACGTGAAGAATGCGTCGATCCCGGTGGAGCCACCGGTCATCTCGACCGTCATCTTCTGGCGGGCCTGGATCTCGGGCAGGGTCTCCCACTTGACCTTCATTCCGGACAGCGACTCGAACTCGGGGATGTTCTTCTCGAGGACGTCGACCCAGGGGTGCTTCGACAGCAGGAGGTAGAGCTCCTTTCCTTGGAAGCGCTTCCAGTTGAAGCCCTGGGCGCGCGCGGGCGTGAAGACGAACGGGCCGGCCGCGGCCGAGGCAAGCGCGGTCCCGCCGAGGCGGAGCATTGTGCGTCGTGAGGGCGTCCGAGAGGTCGGCGTCGTCTTGGCGTCTGACATCGGGTCCTCCTTTGCCTGGGAATCCGGGCGTTGTCGACGGCCGGCCGGGCCAGTCAGGGCGCGGCCGTGGGTCCTCCGAGATCGCGCGCCACGACGAGATCGGCGCTCAGGTCGCGGGCGACGGTCGGGCTCAGCACGATCTCCTCGACGACGGTGCGCGGCGGCAGCGTGACGCAGAGGAGGATGGCGGCCGCCACGTCCTCGGGCTGCATCATCGTGGCGCGGGCGCGCGCGTCGGGGACCAGCGGCCGGTTCTCGAGGATGGGCGTGTCGACCTCGGCCGGCAGGATCGTCGTCGCCCGGATGCCCTTGTCGCGGAGCACCGTGTGGATGTGGCCCATGAGGTTCCGGACGGCGGCCTTCGCCGCGCCGTAGGGCGCGCCCCCGAGAAGTCCGGGCCGGAGGGCGGCGGCGGACGAGACGGTGACGATCGTCCCGCCGCCACGCGCGATCATGTCGGGCAGCACGGCCTGGGTGAGCGCGTAGACGCCGGTCATGTTGACGGCGAACACGCGCTCCCACTCCTCCCGGCCGACCCAGCGGACGTTGCGGATGCGGCTGCTGGACCCCGCGTTGTTGACCAGGATGTCGACGCGCCCGTGATGCTCGACGGTCCACCGCGCGAGCGCGGCCGCCTGGTCCGGGTCACCGACGTCGGTCGTCCGGGCGTCCGCCCGGCCGTCCGCGCGGGTGATCTCGGCGACGAGGGCGTCGAGCGGCGCCTGTCGGCGGCCCGCGACCACCACGGTGGCGCCCTCGGCTCCGAGCAGGAGGGCCGTCGCGCGGCCGATGCCGCTCCCCGCGCCGGTGACGATGGCGACCTGGCTCTCGAGCCTACGCACGGCCACTAGTGAGACGCCTTGCCGAGGACCCGCTCGCGTAGGCCCTCGAGGCTGAAGTCCCTGCCGATCACGTACTCGCGGAGCGAGCGCTCGTGCTCGTGGACCGTCCGGCACTGCGCGTAGACGCGGTCGGCGATCTCGATCGGCACCGTGGTGACGCCGTTCGAGTCGGCGTGCACGAGGTCGCCCGGCGCGATGCGGACCCCGTCGACAACGACGGGGACGCCGACGTCGAGAACGTTGAACGTGCCGTGGGACGGCGCCACGCCGAGCGCGAAGAGGTGGAAGCGGAGGGGCCGGATGCCCTCGAGGTCGCGCACGGCGCCGTCGGTGACGAGGCCGACCGCCCCCAGCCGCGCGCCGATCGTCGCCATCACGTCGCCGAGGTGCACCGAGTGGGTGGCCGCCGGGCTCACGTCCTGGAAGACGAGGACGGCGGGCTTGGGCGCTGCGGCCAGCGTCTCCCAGAGCGCCATGAACGGCTCGCGCCGGCGCGGCTGGCCCGGCGTCATGCTGTCGCAGGTCGCGGTCACCGCATAGCCGACCATCACGCCGAGCTCGGGGGTGAGGCAGCGCACGCGCGCGCCCATGAAGCCTTCGCTGTCGTCGCGGTGCTTGAACGCCTCGATGGCGTTGCAGATCGTGGGCGTGTCCACCGAGGCGAGCTCGGCCAAGAGCGCGGGATCGAGAGTCCGTCGGGCCACGTGTGCTCCCTCATGGCGGCCGGGATGCGGCGGGTCCTGTCGACGGGCTCTATAGCCCGGCCGCGCTCCGTCACCCTGACGAGGGTCTCACTTCGCGCGGCCGGGCCAGCAGCCCGACGCCACCCGCCTCAGCAGATCCGGATGGCGCCTAGCTTTCGGTGCGGTTCAGGAGATCCTGGAAGTCCTTGTGCGCCTCCGCCAGTGCCTGGGCCGAGGGCATGCCCTCGATCGCCTTCTGGATGGCGACGCCGATGATGTCCCGGTACTCGGTGACGCTGTTGATCTCGGGGAGGCCGGGCTTCCCGATCTTGAGCGACTCCAGGTACGCGTCGTACCAGCTCTGCGGCATCTTCGGCTTCGCCTTGACCTCGGGGTTCGCCCACGTCGAAGCGCGGCCCACCCCGACGCCGGCCAGGAGCTCTCGGACGGCGTTCTGCTTGTTCGTCGACCAGCAGCAGAAGAGGTACGCGGCCTCCTTGTTCTTGCTCTGGGCGGACACGGCCATTGCGTTCGTGAAGGTGCACGTGTGGTGGCCGCCCGGACCCGCCGGTAGGACCGAGTACGCGACCTTGCCGGCGAT
Source organism: uncultured Candidatus Rokubacteria bacterium (assembly GCA_963805625.1). Taxonomy (GTDB): domain Bacteria; phylum Methylomirabilota; class Methylomirabilia; order Rokubacteriales; family DASRDR01; genus DASRDR01. The sequence continues at coordinate 123,814 of CAWDVE010000011.1, read as the reverse complement.
CTTCGACTTGGCCGGGTCCTCGAACTGGTTGGCGAAGTTGACTCCGTCGAAGTAGATGCCCACCTGGCCTTGCATGAAGGCCGCCGAGCACTCGTACCAGTTGAAGTTCACGACGCCCGGCGGGCCGTACTGGCGGAGCATGCCCGCGTAGAGGTCCATGGTCTTCGCCCACTCGGGCGTGTTGATGGCCGACTTGCCGTCCTTCGTGAGGTAGTCGCCGCCCATCGCGTACAGCAGGTAGGCCCAGGGCGTCGCGTTCGCGTTCTTGAGCCCGCGGTAGACGATGCCGTACATGCCGGGGGGCCCGTGGAGCGCCTTCGCCTGGGTCTCCATCTCGGCCACCGTCTTGGGCGCCTTCCATCCCTTCTGGTCGTAGAGGTCCTTCCGGTAGAACAGGACGAAGGGATCGACGAAGGTCGGGATGCCGCTGATCGACTGGTCCGGCTGCTGCACGGCGAGCTTCGCCCCCGGCAGGATGTCGTTCCAGTCGAAGTCGGGCGGCGTCAATGTCGCGTCCTCGAGGTACTTGTTGATCGGCTGGTACCAGCCCGACTTCCAGAAGCGGCGCTTCTCGACGTGCGTGGACGAGTGGAAGCCGTCGACCCCGCCCGAGCCGCCCGTCATCTCGACGACCAGCTTCTGGCGGCCCTGGACCTCGGGCAGGATCTCGTGCTTGACCTTCATCCCGGTCATCGACTCGAACTCCGGGACATGCTTCACCATCTCGTCGACCCACGGGTGCTTGTAGAAGAGGAAGAACAGCTCCTTCCCCTGGAAGCGCTTCCAGTTGAAGCCCTGGGCGCGTGCGGGTGTGAAGACGAACGGCCCCGTGGCGGCGCCCGCGAGGGCGGCGCCCCCGAGGCGGAGCACGGTGCGGCGCGAGACGGCGTCGACGCGCGGGCCGGACCGAGTGTCGTCCATGACACCCTCCTTTGGCATGCTAAGATCGGATTCGGCGTTCACGTGCGGCGATCAGTCTGGGCCAGGGGCCCGACGCCTGTCAAGGCGAGACGGCCAGATGCGAGGCCGTCGGGGCGCTCCCGCCGCGCAATCCCCATCCGCGACGTCAGGAGGTTTTGATGCGACTCGGCTGCGGCTTGCCGATGCTCGGGCCCGGGGCCGGCCGCTGCCCTTGAGCGCGTGGCGACCGGACCGTCCATGCTGGCCGAGTATAGCGCGCCCCTTCCGGGCCGGGGTGCCGGCCGGGCGCGGCTGATCAGTTCGGGACGATCGCCCCGCGCGTGACGTGGCCGTCCTCCTGCTGCCGGAAGGCCTCGTTGATCTCGACGAGCGGGAACTTGTGGGAGAGGATGCGGTCGTACGGGTATCGCTGGCGTGTCCGGATCATGAGGTCGAGGGCGGCCTTCAGGTGCTCGGCCTCGTAGTGGGCCACGCCGATGATCCGGCGGTTGCCGAACAGGATCCACGAGGGGTCGAACCGCGTCTCCCAGCCGACGTTGATGTTGCCGACCTCGAGGTACGCGCCCTCGGGCGCCGTCATTCGCAGCCCCTCGTCGACGACGTTCGGATTGCCGACCAGCTCCATCACCACGTCGGCCCCCCACCGCTCCGTGAGCTCCAGCACGCGCTCGATCCGCGCCGCGGGCGTCGGGCACTCGCGGAGGTCCACCAGCTCGTCGGCGCCGAAGTCCCGGGCGAGCGCGAGGCGCTCCTCGACGCCGTCGATCACGATCACCTTGGCGGCGCCCATCTCGCGAGCGACGGCGCACGCGTAGACGCCGAGCCCTCCCGCTCCCTGGATCGCGACCGTCCGTCCCGCCTTGAACCCCGCGATCTCGAGGGCCGCATAGACCTGGGTGAACGCGCAGTTGATGCCCGCGGCCATCTCGTCGGTGATCTCGTCGGGGATCCGGAAGATCGCGTGATTGGGCCCGAGGTAAAAGTAGTCGCCGTACCCCCCCTGGAAATGCGGCCACACGTCGCAGGACACGCTCCAGTTCGACTGGCGTGTGGGGCACGACTTGAACTGACGGCGAAGGCAGGCGCGGCAGCGCCCGCAGGGCAGGAAGTAGCGGTAGATGACGCGGTCGCCCTCGCGGAGGGGCTGGCCCGCCGAGTCGGTTGTCACCCCGTCGCCGAGGCGGCAGACCGTGCCCATGTGCTCGTGGCCGGTATTCAGCGGGAGCTTCCGCCCCCGCTTCTCCATATCTTGCTCACCCTTCCAGTAGTGCATGTCGGAGCCGCAGACGTTCGCGATCGCGACCTTGACGAGGAGCGCGCCGGGCTTGGGATCCGGCACCGGGTACTCGCGGATCTCGAAGCCCTTGCCCAGGCCCATCCACGCCGCCAGCCGGCCCGTCTCTGACATCGGGGTTGTTCCTCCTGGTTCGGGGAAATGAAATCGGGACCGCCGATCAGTCTACATCGCCGGCCCGCCGGCCGCGACGCCCCGTGGTAGGCTAACCGGGTCACGTCTGGGCCGGCCCGAGCCGGCCCTCGGCACGACAGGGAGGCCTGGATGCACGTCGGCTACTTCACGATGCCTCTCCACCCGCCCGGTGCGGATCCCGGCCTCACGATGGCCGACGACCTCGAGCAGCTCGTCTTCCTGGACCAGCTCGGCTACGAGGAGGCATGGGTCGGCGAGCACATCACGGCGGAGTGGGAGAATATCCCGTGCCCCGACCTCTTCATCGCCCAGGCGCTCGGGGTGACGCGCCGGATGAAGCTGGGGACCGGCGTGTCGTGCCTCCCGAACCACAACCCCTTGATGCTGGCCCAGCGCATCGCCCAGCTCGACCAGATGGCGCAGGGCCGGTTCCTTTGGGGCGTCGGCTCGGGTGGCTTCCCGGGCGACCTCGAGCTCTTCGAGCTCGACGCGAAGGCCGGCGAGCACCGCACGGTCACGCGCGCGGCGCTCGATCTGATCCTCGACCTCTGGAACGACCCGAAGCCGGGCATCTACGAGGCGCCCCACTGGCGGTTCCGCGTCCCGGAGCCGCAGGAGGACATCGCGCTCCGGCTCCACCTCCGGCCCTATCAGCGGCCCCACCCGCAGATCGCCGTCGCGGGCGTCAGCGAGAAGTCGGACACGCTGGCCCTGGCCGGTGAGCGCGGCTACATCCCCATGAGCATCAACTTCGTGCCGCCCCGCGTTCTCAAGACGCACTGGAGCTCGGTCGAGGCGGGGGCGCGGCAGGGAGGGCGCGTGGCCGATCGCGCGACCTGGCGCATCGCCCGCGACGTCTTCATCGCCGATACGACGGCGGAGGCGCGCCGTCAGGCGCTCGCCGGCCCGATGGCGCGGGACTGGACCGGCTACTTCTTCCCGCTGATCAAGAAGGGGCGTGGCCTGGAGATGCTCAAGCAGGATCCCGGGATGCCCGACAGCGCGGTCACGCTCGAGTACCTGGCGGACAACACCTGGCTCGTGGGCGATCCCGACGAGGTGGTCCGCTGCATCCGCGCCCTCCGCGCCGACGTGGGCGACTTCGGGACGCTCCTCGTCATCGGCCACGAGTGGGAGCCGCGCGAGGCATGGACACGGTCCATGCGGCTCCTCGTCGACGAGGTGCTCCCGCGCCTGTGAACCCGGTATCTCGCTCGAGTCCCCACGCCCGCCGCGCGTCGCCGCGCGGCCCTCGGCTTCTCCTGGTCACCTTCATCCTGGAGCTTCCCTCATGACGACCCGTCCGCCCGCCGACGTAGGGATGTCCGTTTCCGACATCGAGACCCCGGCGCTCGTCGTCGACCTCGACGCCTACGAGCACAACCTGGACTTGATGGCCGCCTCGCTCGCCGGCACGCCCGTCCGCCTCCGCGGTCACGCGAAGACCCACAAGTGCCCCATCGTCGCGCTTCACCAGATCGCCCGGGGCGCCGTCGGATCCTGCTGCCAGAAGGTGAGCGAGGCTGAGGCCATGGTCGCCGGGGGCGTGCGGAACGTCCTCGTCTCGAACGAGATCGTGGACCGGCGCAAGATCGAGCGGCTTGTCGGGCTCGCCCGGCAGGCCGAGGTCTCCGTGTGCGTCGATGATCCGCGGAACGTCGACGACCTCGCCGCGGCGGCGCGCGCCGCGGGGGTGCGCTTGCCCGTCCTGGTCGAGATCGACGTCGGCAACCTCCGCTGCGGCGTCCTGCCCGGCGAACCGGCGGTCGCGCTGGCCCGACACGTCGCCGCCCAGCGCGGCCTGCGCTTCGCGGGACTCCAGGCCTACTACGGGCGCGCGCAGCACATCAACGAGGTGGAGAAGCGGCGGGCGGCGATCGAGGCGGGCATCGCCGACGTGCGGCAGACCATCGATCTCCTCAAGCGGCAGGGACTTGCCTGCGAGACCGTCTCGGGGGCGGGGACGGGCAGCTATCGCTGGGAGGTCGCGAGCGGCGTCTACACCGAGGTCCAGGCCGGCTCCTACTGTTTCATGGACGTGGAGTACGGCCTCGTCGAGGGATTCCCGCGCGAGTTCACGCAGTCGCTCTTCGTCCTGGCGACGGTGATGAGCCGCGCGGCCCCCGAGCGCGCGGTGGTCGACGCCGGGCTCAAGGCGCTCTCGGTCGACAAGGGCATGCCCCGCGTCCACGGTCTGGCCGACGTCGAATTCCAGCGGGCGTCGGACGAGCACGGCGTGCTGCGGGTCGGGAGCGGGGGCCAGGGCCTCCGGCTCGGCGACCGCGTGTGGCTGATCCCCGGTCACTGCGACCCGACGATCAACCTGTACGACTGGTACGTCGCGGTGCGCGGCGGCCGGGTCGAGGCGCTCTGGCCGATCACCGCGCGCGGCGCGGTCCTGTGATAGGGCCGCCCGGCGCACCCGGTCCGTCACCGGGCAGCCGGCGGCGTGGCTCGAGGCGGGGTCAGGCCCGCCGCTCGTCCTGATTCACGGCGCCGGCGGGTCCGCGGAGCTCTGGCAGCCGCAGCTCGACGGGCTCGCCGACGTCGCGCGGGTCGTGGCGCCCGACCGGCCGGGTCAGGGGCCGCTCGGCGGTCGAGGCAAGCCCAGCGTCGCGGCGTACGCGGAGTGGCTCGGCGGCTTTCTCGGGGCGCTCGGCGACGAACCGCCGGTCCTCGTCGGACACTCCATGGGTGGCGCCGTCGCGCAGACCCTCGCGCTCGCGCAGCCGGCGGACCTCGCCGGGTTGATCCTCATCGGCACGGGCGCGCGGCTCCGGGTGCTGGCCCGGATCGTGGACCTCCTGCGCCAAGACCCCCGGGAAGGGCAGAACCTCATCCAGGACCTCTCGTTCGGCGCCGCCGCTCCGCGGGAGTGCGTCGAGATGGTCCATCGCGTCCTGCGCGAGGGGGTGGCGCTCGTGACGCTTGGCGACTACCTCGCCTGCGACCGGTTCGATGTCCGGGACCGCCTCGCCGGGATCCGGACGCCCACGCTCATCGTGACGGGGCACCGAGGACCGCCTCACGCCGCTCCGGTACGGCCGGTTCCTCGCGGAGACGATTCCGGGAGCGCGCCTGCTGGAGATCCCGGGCGCCGGGCACTTTCCCCAGCTGGCGCAGCCCGCCCTGGTCAACGCCGCGATCCGCGGATTCCTCGCGGAGCTGCGTGACGCGTCCATCGGCGGCGTCACGAAGACCAGCGTCTCGCGTGCAGGTGATCCGCATCACCACCGGGGGTTCGGGGGGCCCAGGCGGCCCGCCGGCCCGTCGCCGGCGCCGCTTGCGGGGCCTCGGGCTCGTGATGGCGATCGTGGTCGCGATCGGCTTGCCGATCCTCATGGTGGGCGGCGTCGGGCTCGGGCTCTACCGCACGCTCTTCGGGGTGCCGGAGCTCCGGGCGCTCCTCTTCGAAGGCGGACGGGTCGCGCGGGGCGCCGTCCTCCCGCTCGCTGAGGGCGCCGTCGTCCTGAGCCAGGAGAACGCCCAGCCGGTCGCCGAGGTGGTCCGCTCGGGGGCGAGGTAGTCGGGCGGGGCGCGCGTGTACCTCACCAGGATCGCCCTGCCGCCGGCGGACAAGGCGCGCTGGGATCTTGCGCTCGACGGCGTGACGGGGCCGGATGCGGGTCTGGTGCGCCTGTGGCTCGACAGCGACCGCGTGCTCGTCGCGTTCCGCGAGCGGCTCGAGGCGCGCGCGCTCGGCACGGGGGCGTCGCTGTGGACGGCGGTGATGTCCGACGCGATCCACGGGGCCTGCCGCCAGTGCCTGGCAGTCGGCGGCGGGCGGATCACCGTCCTTACCGCCGACGGGGTGGTGCAGGCGTTCGACGGGGCGACCGGGCGCGCGCTCTGGCGGGCCGAGACGCGACTCAACCGGCCGACCGCGCCGGACATCGAGATCGCGGGCGATCTTGTCGGCGTCGTGGACCGCGGGCCGGGCCCGGGCGGGCCGGACAGGCCGCGAGGCGGCCGGGGTGCCCCGGCTGGCGCCCGGCGCTTGCCGCGCGGCGTCGGGCCACGCGCGTGCCGGTGCGCCGGTCGGCGACGGGGTCAGCGGCGGTCGGGGAGGCGGCCGAGCTCGACGGGCAGCTTGAGCGGCTTGCCCTTGCGCACGAGCGAAAGCTCGACCCGCGTGCCGGGCGCGGTCCCGACGATCCGGCGGGTGAGCTCCTGCGGCGCGGCGACGGCCTGGTCGTTGACGGCGACGATCACGTCGCCCTTCTGGACGCCCGCCTTCTCGGCCGGAGAGCCCTCGACGACGTTCTCGATGACGACGCCCTTCTGCTCCTTGAGCCCGGCGGACTCGGCCGCCTCCGGCGTGACCGGGCGGACGGCCACCCCGAGGTAGCCGCGGACAACCGCGCCTCGGTCCCGGAGCTGTAGCAGGACGGTCTTCGCGAGGTTGATCGGGATCGCGAAGCCGATCCCGATGGAGCCGCCCGACTGGGAGAAGATCGCGCTGTTGATCCCGACGACCGCGCCGCGGCTGTCGAGCAGCGGCCCTCCCGAGTTACCCGGGTTGATCGACGCGTCGGTCTGGACGAACTCGTCGTACGGCCCGCTCCCGATGAACCGCTCCTTGGCGCTCACGATCCCGGTCGTCACGGTCTGGTCGAGGCCGAACGGGTTGCCGATCGCCATCACGGGCTCCCCGACTTGCAGCCGGTCCGAGTCGCCCAGGGGGAGCACCGCCAGGGTCGAGGTGTCGATCTTCAGCAGGGCGAGGTCCGTCGGCGGGTCGGTGCCCACGACACGCGCGGCGTGCTCGGTGCCCCGCGAGAGGCGCACGATGATGTCGCCGCCGCTCGCCACGACGTGGTTGTTGGTCACGACGTAGCCGTCAGACGAGATGATGAACCCGGAGCCGAGACTCGACCGCGGGCTGCTGCCGGGAGGCCCGCCCTCGAAGAAGCGGCGAAAGAACTCGGCACGCGGATCCGACATGGGCGCCTGCGTGCTGACGTTGACGACGGCGGGCCGCGCCGCCTTGGCGAGGTCGACCCAGAGCTGGTACGCGGGCGGGAGCGGTCCGTCCTTCGGCGCGTTCGTCCAGAACTCGGCGGCCGCCCAGCGCGGCGGGTGGACGTCGACGCGGATCGAGACGATGCCCCCGAGGACGAGGAGCGCGGCCACGAGGATGACGGCGACGAACCAGGTGAGGCGCTGGGTCACCCGCTCATTCTACCGAAGTTCCTCCCGGCGCACACGCTGGCGGCTGGCTCGGCGCGCGTGGCAGAATGCGGCCGTCGCCGGGGTCAAACCCCGGAGAGGGAGAGACACTCGATGCGCTACGAAACCATCACGCTCGACGTCGCCCAGGGTATCGCCACCATCACCCTGAACCGCCCGGAGGCCTACAACGCGCTCAGCCTCACGCTCGGCCGGGAGCTCTTCGGCGCGGTGCTCGAGGTGGACGAGGACCCGGCCGTGCGCTGCGTCGTGCTCACCGGAGCGGGGAAGGCCTTCTGCGGCGGCGGGGACGTCAAGGAGTTCACACAGAGCCTGCCGCGCATCGGGATCCTGATCAAGGAGCTGACGACGTTCATCCACGGAGTGGTCTCGCGGCTCGTGCGGACGCCGAAGCCCGTGATCACCGCCGTCAACGGCGTGGCCGCCGGCGGCGGGCTGGCGCTCGCGCTGGCGGGCGATCTCGTGGTCGCCGCCGAGTCCGCGCGGTTCACGATGGCCTACTCGCGCATCGCCGCCACGCCGGACGGGTCGTCGACCTACTGGCTGCCGCGACTCTGCGGCATCCGCCGGGCGATGGAGCTCTTCTACACGAACCGCGTGCTCACCGCGAAGGACGCCGTGGAGTGGGGGCTCGCGACGCGGGCTGTTCCCGACGCGGAGTTCCCCGGCGCGGTGCGAGCCCTGGCCGCGGAGCTCGCCCAGGGGCCGACCCTCGCGCTCGGGCGCGGCAAGCGGCTTCTCCACCTCTCGACGACCGAGAGCCTCGAGACCCAGATGGAGCACGAGAGCCAGGCGATCGCGCAGAGCAGCCACAGCGAGGACTTCGCCGAAGGGGTCCGCGCGTTCACGGAGAAGCGCCCGCCGGTCTTTCGCGGTCGGTGACGGTACCGCACGCCTCGCCCTCCGGGGACGCTCGTCCTACCGGGGCGCCCAGGCGTCGAAGGTGTCGATGAACCGTCGATCGAGGTAGCGGGCCTCCGGCCAGGGCCCGGTCACCTCCCCGACGGTCTGCGCGAGCTCCCAGAAGACCACCATGCCCCGGGCGGGGAGGGTACCCCGCTCGTTCAGGGTGCCGATGACCTCGTCGTAGGAGCGCTCGGCGTCCGGGCGCTCGAGCTTGAGCCACCGGACGATCGTGTCCGACGTCGCCTTCCGATCCGCACGGGCACGAGCGATCGCCCGCACGTAGGCGCGCAGGAGGGCCCGGATGCGGTTCGCCTGGGTCGCCAAGAACGCTTCCTTGGCGAATAGCACCACCGTCGGCCACTCTGGGGAGACCTCTGCTGCGGCCGTGCCGATCACCCGAAAGCCCGCGGCGGCGGCCTGCCACTTGAACGGCGGTGCCAGCATGGCGGCATCGATGCGGCCGGCGCGCAACGCCTGGTACGCAAAGGGTGATCCTCCGACCGACATCAGCTGGACGTCTCGATCCGGGTCGAGGCCGTGCCGGCGGAGGGCGTGCCGGGTGAACCAGTCCACCAGCGACCCGGGAGCCGAGACGCCGATCCGTTTCCCGCGGAGGTCCGTGAAGGTGCCGATCGAGGCAGCGGCGAGCCAGTCCCAGTTCGACCCGTACACGCCGCCATAGAACACCTTGACCGCGTGACCGGCCGTGACGAGGTTGACCACCGTGCTGACGGAGGCGGCGGCCACGTCGATGGAGTCGGACGCCAGCGCCTGGGCCAGTTCAGCGCTCCCGCGGAAGGCCACGAGATGGACGTCCAGCCCCTCGGCCTCGAAGGTGTGATCCTTCGCTACGTAGGCCGGGAGGTAGTTGATGTACGGTACCGAGAGCCCGAGCCGGAGCGTCGGTCGGGGCGGCCCGACTTGGGGCCCGCCCGCGCCCGCCTGGGCGACGGGCACTCCGTCCACGCCTGACACGTCCGCAGGCACCGCGCCCGTAAACAGAAGGCCCAGGACAACACCGAGCCGGAGTGTCCGGGCGGTCCGCCGATCATCGCCGCGCTCCATGCGTTCACCTCCCTGCCGTCAGCCGGCCGGCCCGACCCCGACTTGCGAGCGGAGATTCAGGTGGACGTGCCAGATCTTTCCGGAAGGCCCGGCAAGCGGTTCCCGCACCTCCACGTGGAGGACGCCGCTCTGGCGCCAGACGTCGGCCATGATCCGTTCCGCGCCCGAGCCGTTCCCGATCCCGGCCAAGAAGACCTCAGCGACCGCTGCCAAATCTGAGACACGGACTGTAGGGGCCACGAGGAGCCGCAGGCGGGGCTCGCCGTCGTCGCTGGCATCCTCCACGAGCTGATAGTCGGTGGGCGTCCCCCCGAATCGCGCTGGCAAGATCTCGTCGAGCACGCGGGTCACGTCGACGTCCGAGAACGTCATTCCGGCCGCGGTGAGCTTCTCGTAGCTCCGGATGGTGTGGGCGTGCCCGGTCCACCCGAGCGCCTCGAAGGGGCACCCGCACCGGCGGTCGCTCAGCACGGCCTCGTCGCCGGGTGCAACGTTGATGAGGGTGAACGGAGCGGCGGGCGAGAAGGTGGAGACCAGGAGGGCCCCCGGGCGGGGAAGATCCGTCGCGCCGGCTAGCCCCGGCTGGATGAGGGCATGGAGGTCATGCAGCAAATGGACCTCGTCGGGGTGCGCGGGAGCCAAGCAGCCCTGGCCGATCGGCCCGGAGCCGGTCACGGCGTACAGTGGGAACGGCTCGGCACCGGCCTCCCGCACGACGCGGTGCCGCGCCTCCGTCACGGGCTCACCGGTGAGCCGGAGCCGAAGGCCCGTCACGTCGATGCCCTGGCGGAGAGCCGCCCGACATAGCCGCACGGCCGCGCTCGGAAAGGTGTCCAGATGGGGCGTGTGCCCGGCTCGCAGAAGTTCGGCCGCCCAGCGGGCAATCGGGAGAGGATCGTCGACGGAAACGTGCCGGGGGCGAGGCAGGGAGACGCCACCCAGGGCGCTTGCCCAGCGCACGGCGCGTGCGCTCCAACGGTAGCGCGGGTGGAGGCCCGCAGCGGCCGGATCCACCTGTGAGAACCACGGACCGATCGGCAGGCCGAAGTGGGCGTACTGGAGGAGCACGGACAGCGCCGAGCCGCCCGGCACATTCCAGAGCGCGTGGCGCCACCGAGTCCCGCCTCGCGCCTGGACAGCCAGGAACGTGTTGACCGCACGCTCGCGGATCCAGTCGAGGTCCGTCGGGACCGTCGTCCGCGTTCCTCGGCTCCCGCTACTCTGGGTCAGGAAGTCGAACGCCACGGTCGGGTTGACCAGACGCTCGGGGCTGACTGAAATCGTGTCGGCGCCGCGCCGCGCCGGTCGACGGCCCTTGAACTCGTCCCCGCTGAGGTAGATTCCCGCCCGGAACAGCTCGAGGAGCGCGCCCTCGATACCGTTCTGCCTGACCAGCTGCTCCAGGTCTCCGCTCTCGCATCGCGCACGTGCGAAGAGGCTCGCATACGGGCTGCCGGGTTGCTCGAAGACCGCGCGCCTCACGAAACCGAGGAAGCGCGCCTCACGGGTCGCCAGGCGCTCGCGAAGGATCTGTCGAGCGTCCATCTCCCCCGGCCGGCGTGCAAGGAAGCCGGGAAGGTGGAGGAGGAGCCGTGCGGCCGCGATCAGATCCAGACGGGTGAGGTTGGTGGCGAGTCGCGTTCTCTCACCTCGCGCGCGGTCGTTTCCGGGCCGATGGTAGCAGACGCCACCGTATCCATGGGGTAGTATCGTGTGGGCTAGGTCCAGAACTCGTCGACGGCGCGCGGGTCGTCCGAGTAGAATCGGGCCTCGGCCAGTTGCCAGCCCCTAGGAGTCCTGGGGAGGAGACAGCTGGGAAGCGGCACTCATGTCGACTACCGCCCTTACCATCGGTCCCTCGCGCGTCCCGGCCCCGGCGACGCGCGCGGTCGGTTGAAGCGCGGGGCTCCTCGCGGGGGCGCCGGGCGGGTGGCTTCGCGCGTCCTTGCGGCGGACCTCCGCATGGCCGCGCCCTTCCTGCGCCGGCTACCCGGCTTCCTCCGCCAGCCGCTGGCTCACGGCCTGCGGCATGAACCTCGTCGACGCCGACGTGGTGCGAGTGTTAGACGAGGTGCTTCCCGGGCGCTTTGGCGGCGGCCCGACGGACTATCAGCTCGCCGAGGAGCAGGACGGCGAGCACGCCCGCCGTGGACCCCGCGGTGGGTCCCCTCGATCCGCGGGCGGTCGTCGGCGTCATGGTCGACACGCTGGGAGCGCAAAACGGCGCGGCGGAGCAGCCCGGCTGTGGCGCGACGGCGCGTATCTCGAGGTGGAGCGTCGGCCGGCCGAGAGCACGCGCGGCGGTAAGATCGCCCACGTGCACCGCGTCGTGGCGGGCGACGGTACCGGGGCTCGGGAGCGACGGGGACTGGGGTGAGGTCCCCACCGGCGGCATGGCTCGCGCTTTGCGTGCTGGCGTGGACCTTCGTCGACACGTTCGACGCGTGGGCCCCGCGCTAGCAGCGTTCGCGCCGTGACACAGCTCGTGGTCGAGGATCTCGTCGTCGCGTACCAGCGCCCCGGCGACGGCGGGGAGCTCGTCGCGCTGGACGGGGTGAATTTCACGGTCGACGCGGGGGAGCTGGTCGCGGTCATCGGCCCCTCGGGCTGCGGCAAGTCGAGCCTCCTCCTCGTCGTCAACGGGCTTCTCCGGCCAGCCCGGGGGCGTGTCACGCTCGAGGGCACGCCGATCTCGGGACCGAGCTCGGAGCGGGCGCTCGTGTTCCAGGAGTTTGCGCTGCTCCCCTGGCGCACGGCCCTTGGCAACGTGGAGGTGGGACTGGAGCTGGCGGGCCATCCGGCAGCGGAGCGACGGGTCCAGGCGCGGCGACACCTCGGGCTCGTCGGCCTCGCGGAGTTCGAGGACTACTTCCCGCACCAGCTGTCGGGCGGCATGCGGCAACGGGTGGGGCTGGCCCGGGCGCTGGCCGTTCGGCCACGCGTGCTTCTCATGGACGAGCCGTTCGGCGCCCTCGACGCCCAGACGCGGGTTCTGATGGGCGCGGAGCTCCTCCGGCTCTGGGAGGGCGACCGCAAGACCATCCTGTTCGTCACGCACGACCTCGACGAGGCGATCTATCTGGCCGACCGCGTGGTCGTGCTGTCAGCGCGTCCCGGCCGAGTGCTGGAGTCGGTGCGGATCGAGCTACCGCGGCCGCGGTCGCTGGCGGTTCGAGGCACCTCCGATTTCGGGGCGTACCGGCAGCGCCTCTGGGCGCGGCTCGAGGGCGAGGCTCGGCGGGCGCTCGGCGCCGCGCCGGAGGACGGGGGCGGGGGTGGCTGAGACGCCGGCTGTCCTGGGCGCGCCCACCCACGTCCCTCCCCTGGGCCGTCGTGTGACGGTGTCCTGGCAGCGTGTCCGGCCCGCACTGACTCGCACGGCGTCGGTGGTGCTCGTGCTCCTCGGCTGGCAGGCCGCTGGGACGTGGGGCCCGGCCGATCGGGGACTCGGCGCCACGCCGGCGGACGTGCTCCGGGCGGGCCTCGGCCTTCTCGCCTCGGGTGAGCTCTTGGCGCATGCGCTCGTGAGCCTCCAGGAGCTCGCCCTGGGCTTTGCGCTGGCCGTTCTCGTCGGTGTGCCACTCGGGGTGGCCATGGGCCGGGTGCCACGCCTCGGGCACCTCCTGGACCCCCTCGTGATGGTGGGGCATTCGACTCCGCGCGTCGCGCTCCTGCCCGTCCTCGTTCTGTGGCTCGGCATCGGCGTGGTCTCGAAGGCGGCGGTGGCCTTCCTGGGCGCGGTGTTTCCCGTGCTGGTCAACACGCTGGCCGGCGTCCGGCAGCTCGACCCCCTCTGGGAGCGCGCCGTGCGCGCGTTTGGCGGCCGTTCCGTTGCCGTCCTCGCGAAGGTGGTCCTGCCCGGGACGTTACCGGCCGTCATGGGCGGGCTCCGGCTGGGACTTGGCCGGGCGCTCATCGGGGTGATCGTCGGGGAGATGTACGTCTCGGTCGCCGGCGTCGGGCAGCTTCTGGCGGCCTACGGGAACGCCGGACGCACGGCCGATCTGCTGGCCCTGGCGGGGCTCGTCGGGCTCGTGAGCCTGGCCGGTGTGCAGGCGTGCCGGATGGCGGAGGCCCGGCTTGGACCCTGGCGGCGGGGGATCGAGCCCTGACACCAGCGGCGCCGCTCCGGGCCGAGCGGGTGCGGCCGTCCCTGCACGGGGCGGTCGTCCTCGGACTGACGGGCCTCGCGCTCGCGCTTGGAGGCTGGGAAGCGGCCGCGAGGCTCCACCTGGTGAACCCGGTCGTCCTGGCGAGCCCTGCCCGCGTCGCGGCGGCGCTGGCTCGGCAATGGAGCCAGGGCGAGCTCGGCTCGGACCTCGTCTGGAGCGGGGTCGAGTTCACCCTCGGTTTCGGGCTCGCGACGGTGGTCGGGATTGTCGTGGGCCTGGCGATGGGGGCGTGGCGTGGCGTCGAGCTCGCGCTGGATCCCTTCGTCTGGTTCCTCTACGCGACTCCGCTCGTGGCGCTCCACCCGCTGCTCGTGGTGTGGGTGGGCTTCGGGTTCCCGGTGGCGGTGACCCTCGCGTTCCTGCTGGCAGTCATCCCGATCGTCGTCAACACGCTGGCGGCTGTGCGAGCGGCGGATCCGGTGCTCGTCCGGGCCGTGCGGGCGTTCGGCGGGAGCCGCCGCGCCGTGGCGACGAAGGTTGTCCTACCGGGATCGCTGCCGCTCGTACTGGCCGGGCTCCGGCTGGCCGCGGGCCGCGCGCTCGTCGGGGTCGTGGTGGGCGAGATGTTCGGCGCCAACGCGGGCCTGGGGTTCCGCATGACGCTCTACGGCGCGCGCCTCCGGACGGCCGACGCGCTCGCGCCCGTCGTGCTGCTGGCCCTCCTCGGAGTGGCTGTGACGCAGGGGCTCCGCCTGCTCGAGACGCGGCTGGGACGCTGGCGCCCGCCGTGATCGACGCCGGCTAGCGCCGTCGCCAAGCCAGGTGCGCCCGGCCCACGCCCCGCCGGGCCGTCTTGCCCTTCGCGGCCGCACCGCGGGGTGGCATCGCGGCGACGGTCCGGATCTCGACGAGGAGCCCCGGGCGCGGGAGCACGGCCTGGACCGTCGTGCGGGCCGGCGGGTCCGTCGGGAAGAACCCCTTGTAGACCTCGTTGAACGCCCCGAAGTCGCCGATGTCGTGGAGCAGGCAGAGGCACTCGACCGCGTGCCCGAGCGACGTGCCCGCCGCGCGAAGGATCGCCTCCACGTTCTCGAGCGTCTGCCGCGTCTGCTCGCGGATGCCGCCCGCCACGACCTGCCCGGTGGCGGGATCGAGCGCGACCTGTCCGGCTACGAAGACGAGGTCCCCGTGACGGATGCCCTGTGAGTAGGGGAGACCGGTGCGGGGACCCTTGTCGGTGCTGATGACCTGGCGCTTCACGTGCTCCTCCGTCGTGGCTGGCGGCGGGCCCGGCGGCCGACTGGACGGGTCCTACCGTTCTCGTGCGTGTTGGTGAGAGCGGTCGGCCGGGGGTCAGCGTGGCACGGTTCCCCGCGGCCGGCAACCGGCTGGCGAATGATCAGCCGGTCGCCACGCGTCCGGCCGCGTGCGGCCTCTGCGCGGCTCGCCGGGTCGTCATCGGCTTGGTGCCTTCATAGCGCAGGCGCTTGCACATGACGGCGAAGCCGTCCAGGTTCTCGACCACGCGGCCGAAGATGCAGACCTGGTTCGGATGCGCTCGGCCATCCTTGGTGTAGATCGTGGTCGGGAAGTTCACGAAGGCATTGCGCCCATAGGCGATCGTCACCTCCTCGATGTACGGGTCCCAGACGATGTCGCCGGGAGCGAGGCGCTGGAAGCGGTTCTCCAGCTCATAGCCGAGCGCGTCGAGCAGCGGCACTCGATCGAGATAGAAGGCGGCATGACCGAACCAAGCGCAATGGATCATGTTGCCCGTATAGGGCAGCGCCTCCCAGAACGCCTGGCAGGTCTTCGGGGCGACGTGGTCGAGAAGGACGGCCCCGAAGGTTTCCCCGCCCATCTCCATCTGGAGGCCGCGGGCACCGTCCGGGATCGTGTGCGGGATCTCGAAACGGTCGTACCACCAGCTGTCCCACATCTGCCGCTGAGCATCCTTGTTCTCGGGGTCCAGGCCAATGTCGAATCGCCTCTCCGCCATCGCTCTTCTCCTGAGTGTCTCGCCACGCGCTCGGTCCATGGCAAGGATGATTGATTCGAGCCGCATTCACCACCACCTACCGGACGAACGTCGCCTGCCGTGCGGTCTCGATGGAGCGCAGGACGTCGTCGGAGTCGAGCACGCGGTGGGCGAGGAGCAGCTCGTACTCGTGGCGGAGAGTCGTGCGGAGGAGGTACGTGCCGTCCGTGTTGACGGTCGTCCGCACCCCGGCGTCCCGTAGGCTCTGGTAGACCTCGCGCAACTCCTCCCACCCGGAGACGGCGTGCGTCCGGAGGTTCGACGAGGGGCACAGCTCCAGCACCGTTCCCTGGTCACTGAGCCGCCGCATGAGCTCCTTGCTGCGGGCCGCCGCGATGCCGTGGCCGATGCGGTCCGGCTGGAGCTTCTCGAGGACGGCGAAGACGCCATCCGCGCCCGTGTGCGAGGTCTCCCCGGTATGGATGGTCGTGCCGAGGCCGGCGGCGCGCGCGCGGGCGAAGAGGTCGCGATATCGATCGACGTCGCCACCGAACTCGAGCGTATGCTGCTCGGGACCGGCGAGGTCGATGCCGACCACACCGCGATCCCGGTAGCGCTCGGCCTTCCGGACGATGATGTCGTTCAGTTCGTAGTCGAACTCGCGCGCGAGACAGAAAATCAGCCCGGCGCGGACGCCGTACGCGAGACAGGCGCGCTCCATCCCGTGGATGGCTGCGGTGATGATGTGGTCGAGGTCGCGCTCACCGCCGAGATTCCGCTTCATGGGGTTGAAGCGGAGCTCGATGGTCGAGACGCGCGAGGAGCGGTACTCCTTCCCGATGATCGAGTAGACCGAGCGCTCGATGGCCGCGGGCGACGACTGGATGCGCTCCGTCCAGCGGTGGAGGATGTCGAGGTAGCCCTCCAAGGACGTGACGCGGGCGGGATCCGCGTAGACGAGGTCCTGGAACTCCGGATAGGTCCTCACGGGCAGCTTGAACCCGTGATCGTGGGCGATCTCCCAGAGCACGTGCGGGGCCACTGCGGCGCCGACGTGGATGTGAAGGTCGACGAGCTCGGTCGCCTCGAGGAGCAGCCGCGCCGCTTCCGGGGCGCGAGGCTCCGGGCGGGGGGCCGGGCTGATTGGACGGCTTTCGGCCGGTGAGCTCATCCGCCGGCCCGGTAGGCGCGCGCCTCGGCGGCGATCTTCTCCGGGTCGAAGCGATTGATCTCGTCGACCAGCTCGTTGGTGATCAGCTCCTGCACCGTCACCGCCTGCTTGATGATGCCGGTCTTCAGCATGAAGTCGGCGTAGGCGCCGTAGTTCGCCTCGGAGTTCTCGCCCCACCGCTTCACGCCGGCCTTCTCGAGCCGCCAGTTCTGGGCCCGCGCCTGGAGCACCTTGGTGTCGTCCCGGAGCGCCGTCGCCTCGTCCTTCCCGGTGGGCTTCGTCGCCGGGAAGACCTCCCAGAGGATCCGGATGGCGGCCTCGGGGTTGGCGATCGCGAACACCGTGCCCTTCGCGTAGCTGCGCGCGAGCGCCACGGCCTCCTTGCGGCGGGAGCGCAGCGCCTCCTCGAGGGCGAGGAAGCCGTTCGACGGGAAGCGGTCGATCGCCCGCGTGTCGAGGAGCCGCAACCTGACGCCGGCATTCTCGATCATCGCGTACTGGGTGTCGAACTGGCTGAGGGCGTCGACCTGGCCGCCGCGGACCATCGCCGCCGCCTGGGCGCCCTCGCCGGCCACGACGATGTTGATGTCGGTGTCCGGGTTGAGCCCGGCCACCCGGGCGAGCTCCCGGGCCACGAGCACGCCCGCCGACGCCATCGAGATCACCCCGAGGCGCTTGCCCCTGAGGTCCGTGAACTCCTTGACCGGGCTGTCGTGCGGCACGGCGATCCCGTAGATGTTCCCCTGGTACGCCGTGTAGAAGATCTGGGCCTTGATCCCCTGCGGGCGGCCCACCGCCAGCGGCTCGACGCTCGGCAGCGAGAAATCGACCTCGCGAACCGCCACGTTCTTCACGCAGTCCGTCGAGCCCGGCATCGGCACCAGCTCGACGTCGATACCCTCCTGCCGGAACCAGCCGAGCTTGGTGGCAATCGCGAACGGGGCGGCGGCCGCCGACACGGTGCGGGCGCACCAGCCCACCTTGATCTTCGCGACCTGGGCGCTGGCCGGCCCAGCGAGCCCGGCGAGGCCGACCAGCAGCGCGATGGCCGGCGCGACGGGAGAGAGACGGCGCGAGCGGGGTCTCACCATGCGGTAACCTCCTTTTTCCTCGCGCGCGGGTCGCGCGCGAGCGACGCGGACAGGGGTGCATCCTCGTCGGCATGCTCGAGGGCGGCCTTCTCCGACGGGTCCCAGAACAGGACTCGCCGGCGGATCAGCTGGATGGCCCGGCTGAGCCCGAGGCCCACGAACGAGAGCACCAGCAGCACCGAGAACTGGCCGGAGACGTCCATCGTGAAGTTCATGCTCTGGATCAGCATGCCGAGGCCGGCGGTGGCGCCGACGAACTCGCCCACGATGGCGCCGATCAGCGCGAAGATCATCGCGATGTCGAGCCCGGCCATGACGAACGGCAGCGCGTTGGGGAGCCGGAGCATCCAGAAGATCTGCCGGTCGCGTGGCGGCGAGGGAGCGCATCAGGCTCACGCGGTCCTCGTCGGCCGACCTGAGCCCGACCATGGTGTTGACGAGAAGGGGGAAGAAGGCGACCAAGCCCGCGTTGACGACCTTCGACGCGAGCCCCAGCCCGAACCAGATGACGATGAGCGGCGCCAGGGCGATCTTCGGGAGCGACTGGAACATCACGATGTAGGGGTAGAGGAAGTACTCCACCCACCGGCTCATGGCCACCGCCGTGCCGAGGCCGAAGCCAAGGGCCGAGCCGAGGAGGAACCCGAGCAGCGTCTCGATCAGCGTGTACCAGAGGTGTTTCACGTAGAGCCCGCTGGCTAGGCCGCGCCAGAGCGCCACCGCCACCGCCGAGGGTGCCGGGAGGATGAAGGGCGGCACCTCGAGGCCGCGGACGGCGCCCTCCCAGAGGGCCATGGACCCGAGGAAGAAGGCCACCGTCAGGGCGAGGTTCCGGCCGCGATGCACGCCGCCTACCCGTCCAGCCGCCCGGCCACCGCGAAGCGCCGCCGGATCGCCCGCACGTGCTCGCCGAACGCGGGGGTGTTCATGACGTCGAGCGACCGCGGGTGCGGGAGTTCGACGCGGACGTCCTCGAGGATGCGCCCCGGGCGCGGGCTCATGACGAGGACGCGGTCGCCGAGGAAGACGGCCTCCGGGATGGAGTGCGTGATGAACACGACCGTCTTGCGCCGCTCGAGCCAGATCCGCTGGAGCTCGACGTTCATCTGCTCCCGGGTCATCGCGTCGAGCGCCCCGAAGGGCTCGTCCATGAGGAGCATGGCGGGGTCGTGGACGAGGGCCCGTGTGAGCGCGACGCGCTGCTGCATGCCGCCCGACAGCTCCCACGGGTACCGCCGCTCGAAGCCTTCGAGGCCGACGAGGGCGAGGAGGTCGAGCGCGGCCGCGCGGTGACGCTCGCGGGAGAGACCCTGGACGTCGATGGGCAGGAGCACGTTATCGAGGACGGTCCGCCAGGGGAAGAGCACCGGCGCCTGGAAGACCACGCCGATGTCCTGGCGCGGCCCGGTGATCGGGGTGCCGCGCAGGCGCGCGTCGCCGCCCGAGGGCGGCATGAGCCCGGCGAGGATCTTGAGCAGCGTGGTCTTCCCGCAGCCCGAGGGCCCGACGACGGCCACGAAGTCGCCCTCGCCGATGCCGAAGCTGATGCCCTCGAGCGCCGCGACGCTGCCGTCGCGGGTCGCGTAGCGCTTCGAGACGTCTCTGACGGCGATCGCGTCCGCGTGCGGGATGGTCCGCTCGCCTCCGCCGGCTCGAGGTGGCTGAGGAGTGCCGGGATTATACCTCACCCCTCCGCGGTATACTGCCGCCCCATGTCCGCCGAGCTCGCGGGGGAAGCGCCGGTCGAGCCGAGCGACGGGCCGCCCCGCTTGAACCGCTGGGTCACCGGCGTCGCCCTCGGGGTCCTGGGTGTCCTGGCCGCCCTCATCTTCTGGCCGTCGCACGGGCTCGACACGCTCGACCGGCCGGAGCAATCGCTCGAGCGCGTGGTCGCGAGCGACATGGACTTCCGCGCCGCGGCCCGGGCCGCGCCCGTCTGGGAGCGCCGGCTCCACGCGCTCGCGTTCTCCTCCGACGCTTCGGCGCGGGCCGACGCGCTCGCTTGGTACGACGAGCTGGTCCGGGTCGAGGGCTCGCCGCTGGCCGAGCTCTACCGGGTCATCCTGCTCGCCGAGGACGGCCAGGCGGAGGCCCTCGAGGCGGCCGTGACGGCCTGGGCGCCGGGAGACGACTGGGCCCGCCGGCTCGCGACGTGGGGCCGGGCGGCATACGAGACCGAGCTTCCGCCGCCGGAGGAGCTCCGGGCGACACTCGACGCGGTCCGCCGGGAGCTGCCCGCCGGCTGGTTCGCCGACCGTCTCGTGGCCCGGCTGGCGTCGCGTCTCGGCGATGCGGCGGCGGCCGCGGAGGCGGAGCGCGCCACCGAGGCGCGGGGCACCCGGCTGCTCTGGCGTCTTCGCGCCATCCTCGCCGGCGAGACGCTGCTCGTCGCGCTGGGACTGGTGGCGCTCGCCGCCTGGCTCGCCAGCCCGGGAGAGCGTGCGGCCCGGGTCGCCACGGCGCCCATCCCGCCCCGCTGGACCGTCGCGGCGGGCGTCGGCCTGTTCACGCGCGGCGCCGTCGGTCTGGTGGGGGTGGCGGTGGTGTGGCCATTCCTGCCCGACGACGGCGTGGTCCACCCTGCTCGTGTCGGTGCTCCAGACGATCCCGCTCGGGGGATACCTTCTCTGGTACTGCCACCGCTCGTGGGCGACCCTCGCCAAGACCTTCGGGCTCAAGGTCTCGCGGGCGTCCTGGCCGACCCTCGTGCGGGCCACCCTCGGGCTCGTGGGCGTGTCGACGCTCGCCGACGTGTTGATCGAGCTCGGGGGCGCGCGCATTGGCGTCGAGACGCACTGGACCGACGGCTTCCAGGAGCGGCTCGTGTGGGGCACGCCGGGCGAGGTGGCGGCGGACGTCCTCGACAGCTGCGTCTTCGCGCCGCTCCTGGAGGAGCCGCTTTTCCGCGGGGTGCTCTACGGGACGCTCAGGCTCGGCCTCGGGCCCGCGCCGGCGACCCTCGCCAGCGCCGCGCTCTTCGCCCTGGCGCACGGCTACGGAGCGCTCGGCTTCGCCTCGGTCTTCGTGAGCGGGGTGCTGTGGGCGGTCGCCTACGAGCGGACGCGGAGCCTCCTGCCCGGGATGCTGGCCCACGCCGCGAGCAACATCCAGGCGACAGCGATCGTCCTCGCCACCCTCCGCTTCTGACCTGACGCCCCCGGGCTGCGCGGGCGGCTAGCCGCTCGGCCGGGGACGATGGCGATGTAGAGGTGGAGGACCTTCCCGGAAGGGCCTGCCAGCGGCGCGCGGCGCTCCACCTGGAGGAGCTTGGCGTCGCGCCACTCGGAGCCCATGATGCCCTGACTCCTGAGCCCGTGCCGATCGCGGTGAGGAACGTCTACGCCACGTGGGCAGGCTCGAGGGGCCCGACCGCCGGGTGGACCAAGAGGCGCACGAGGGGCTCTCCGGACGCAGTCTCGTCCTCGACGAGCTGGTAGTCCGTCGGACCACCGCCGAAGCGGCCCCGAAGCACCTTTTCATGACCCGCACGACGTCGATGTCATAGAAGGTCATCCCGCCCGCGGTGAGCTTCTCCCGGCTCAGCACGCCGTGCAGATGCGTGGCCCAGCCGAGTTCCTCGAGCGGGCAGCCGCATGCCCGCGGCCGGGTCTCCCTTGAGGCCCCCCCGGGCGCGGGGTAAGATGACGCTCGTGTCGCCGTCGAGCGGCGGCGCGCACCCGCGCACAGGAGACGCTCACGCCATGACCAAGCCTCGCGCCCGTCGGGCCCCGACCCGGCCGATCTCGACGTCCGAGCTCTGCAACCGCTACGGGCGCCTCTACACGGCCGCGATCACCGACGTCCTGGACCACCTCGGCCGCTACGCGCAGACGCTGCCCCACGACATCGTCGGGCTCACCCCCGGCACGCGCGTCGCCGGGCTGGCCTTCCCGGCCGCCGGCCGGCCAACCCGAAAGCCGGATCCGGAGCGCGCCATCCGGGCGTTCCTGACGCTGCTCGGCGCGGTGCGGCGGGATGCCGTCCTGGTCGTCAAGTCGAACGACGACGTGTCGGCCCACTTCGGGGAGCTGTCGGCGGTGGCCATGAGGGCACGCGGGGTCCGGGGCGTGGTGATCGACGGGGCCACGCGCGACGCGGCCTACATCCTGCGCGAGCGGTTTCCGGTCTTCTGCCGCTACCGGACGCCGCTCGACTCGTTGCCGCGCTGGCGCGTCGTCGAGTGGGGCCGGCCGGTCACGATCGGCGGTGTCCGGATCGCACCGGGCGATGTTGTGGTGGGCGACCTCGACGGGGTCGCCGTGGTGCCGCAGGCGCTGGCGGTGCCGGTGCTCCTCGAGTGCGAGCGGCTCCTCCACACCGAGAATCGGGTCCGCGACGCCGTCCGCAAGGGGATGGCGCCGCTCGCAGCGTACGAGAAGTTCGGCGTCTTCTAGCAGGAGGGACGACGGCCATGATCGAATCCATGATCGCGGAGCGGATGGGACGGCTGGGCACGGAGACTGCCTTCGAGGTGCTAGCGCGGGCGCGCGCGCTGGAGCGCCAAGGGAAGTCCGTGGTCCACCTCGAGATCGGCGAGCCGGACTTCGACACCCCCGCCCACATCCGCGAGGCGGCCAAGCGGGCGCTCGACGCGGGGGCGACGCACTACGGCCCGTCGGCCGGCCTGCCCGAGCTACGCGAGGCGATCGCCGAGGACATCGAGAAGACGCGCGGCGTGCCGGTAGTGCCCGACGAGGTCGTCGTCACGCCGGGGGCCAAGCCGATCATGTTCTTCGTGATCATGGCGCTCACGAACCGCGGGGACGAGGTGGTGTACCCGAACCCCGGGTTTCCCATCTACGAGTCGGTCATCAACTTCGTGGGCGGGGTGCCCGTGCCGATCCCACTCCGCGAGGAGACCGGCTTCGGCTTCGACCTCGGGGAGCTCGAGCGGCGCGTCTCGCGTAAGACCAAGCTCATCATCATCAACTCCCCGGAGAACCCGACGGGCGGCGTCCTGTCGCCCGAGGACGTCGGCCGCATCGCGGAGCTGGCGCGCCATTTCCGCGTGCCCGTGCTGTCGGACGAGATCTACCGGCGCTTCCTCTACGACGGGGAGTTCGCCTCGATCGCGAGCTTGCCGGGCATGAAGCCCCAGACCGTGATCCTGGACGGCTTCTCGAAGTCCTATGCGATGACGGGCTGGCGCCTCGGGTTCGGCGTGATGCCGAAGCTGCTGGCCGAGCATCTCACCCGTCTCATGACGAACTCCGTGTCCTGCACGGCGACCTTCATCCAGCACGCGGGCCTGGCCGCGATCCGGGGCGACGACACCCCAGTGCAGGCGATGGTGGAGGAGTTCCGGCAGCGGCGCGACCTCGTCGTCGACGGGCTGAACCAGATCCCCGGGGTTTCCTGCGCGCGGCCCCGCGGCGCCTTCTACGTCTTCCCGAACGTGAAGTCGTTCGGGCGTCCATCGAAGGAGATCGCCACCCACCTCCTCGAGCAGGCGGGCGTGGCGGTCCTCGGCGGGACGGCGTTCGGCGAGTACGGCGAGGGGTACCTGCGCCTCTCCTACGCGGCGTCGCGGGACACGATCCGCGAGGCCCTTCGACGGATTGCCGCGGGGCTCACGCAGCTCGCCTGAGGCGCGGCCGGCTCCGGCCTGTACAATCAAGGCGGGCGGTGCCGACGCACGGCCCCCTGGAGGGAAGATGGCGATCCTGACGGATCCGGACCGGGCGGCGGTCCAGACCGAGCTCGCGAAGCTTGCGGGTCCGGTCAAGCTGATCGTGTTCTCCACTCAACTCGGGGCGTCGGAGTACTGCATCGAGACCGAGCGGCTGGTCCGCGAGGTCGCGGAGTGCTCGGACCAGATCACCGTGGAGATCCTCAACCTCCACATCGACCGTGAACGGGCGGAGGCCTACGGGATCGACCGCGTGCCCGCGATCGTCGTGGAGGGCGCCCGCGACTACGGCATCCGGTTCTTCGGGATCCCGATGGGCTATGAGTTCACGAACCTGATCGACTCGATGATCGTCGCCTCGTCGGGCACGCCGTCCCTCGGGGCCGAGACGCTCGAGCGCCTGGCCGGCCTCAAGGAGCGCGTCCACATTCAGGTCTTCTCGACGCCCACCTGACCCCACTGCCCCCGGGCCGTGCGCCTGGCGCATCACCTCGCGGTCGCCTCGGAGTGGATCCGCGGCGACTGCGTGGAGGCGACCGAGTTCCCCGATCTCGCGCAGCGTTACATGGTCATGGCCGTGCCGAAGACCGTCGTCAACGATCGCGTCTCGTTCGAGGGGGCCCTGCCCGAAGCCGAGTTCGTCGACGCGGTGCTGCGGGCGGTCAACGCGGCGGGAGACGCCCCGATCGATCCCGGCGCGGAGCCGGAGGTAGCCCGATGAGCTGGGAGCAGATCCTCGCGGTCGTGGGGCTGACCGTCGTCTTCGTGCTCCTGACGCGCCGGGGACTCGGCTGACGCCCCCCGGCGCCGGGCTCCGGGACGGAGCCCAAGACCTGCGGCGGACGGGAGTCGTCGGGCGATTCGCAGGCCCGCGAGACTGATTCCGCCTCGCGGCGCTAGCAGGAGTCCCCCGCACGGGCCTGCCCTCGCGGGAGTAATCTCGGAGGTCCCGCTCCTTCGCTCGGGCCGTTGTCAGCCCTGCGGGGCGCCGGCTATAGTCCCGCAATGAAGACCACGGCCTCCACCCGTATTGCCGCTGCCATCCACCGCCGTTACGGCGAGACGGTGGACGTCGCCGAGGACCTACCCGGACGCGACGCCTTGGCCGCCATGAACGAGCGCTCGGTCTGCCGGAGCTATCGTGCCGACCCGATCCCGGCAGCGCTGCTACGCCTCCTGTGCGCGACGGCGCTCGCGTCGCCGACCAAGAGCGACCTGCAGCAGGCGAGCATCGTCCGGGTCGAGTCGGGCGAGGACCGGGCGGCGATCCACGCACTCTTGCCAGACTCGCCGTGGATCGCCGGCGCGCCCGAGTTCCTGGTCTTCTGCGGGGACGGCTTCCGTCTCCGGCGCGTGTTCGAGCGACGCGGCCGCGTGTTCCCGAACGAGCACCTCGATGCCTTCTTCAACGCTGCGGTCGACGGCGCGATCGTGCTCTCGACGTTTGTCCAGGCGGCAGGGCTCGCGGGCCTCGGGAGCTGTCCCATCAGCGAGATCCGCAATCACGCGGCGGCGATTGCCGAGCGATTCGGGCTGCCGGACTGGGTTTTCCCGATCGCCGGCCTGACCCTGGGGTGGCCCGAGACGAGCGAGCCGTTCAGCCCTCGGCTTGCGCTGAGCGCGACCGTGCACCACGGCCGCTACGACACGGCCCGGGTCGACCGGGAGCTGGATAGATACGACGAGCGGCGGATCCGCGAGCGCCCGTACCGGCGGCAACGCCTGGTCGAGCGTTTCGGCACCGCCGCGCGCTACGGCTGGACCGAGGACAAGGCGCGGCAGTACAGCGAGCCGCAGCGCGCGGATTTCGGGGCCTTCGTCCGCAGCAAACGCTATCGGCTGGAGTGATCGGCGAGTTGGCGCGAGGGCCGGTCAGCCAGCGCACGCGACGGTAGACCCGGGGCGTTCGGGGTCGGGGGGACTCAGCGGACCCGGAGGCGGCTGCCGAGCGCTTCCCACTCCGCGCGGATTCCGCCCGGGAGCCGGTCGCCGAACTTCTGGAAGAACTCCGCCTGGCTCCGGTGGTTCGTCTGCCAGGCCTCGCGGTCGACGTGGAGGAGCTCCTGCATGGTGCCGGGCGCCATGTTCAGGCCGTGCGTGGGGATGGCACCGGACGGGGGGCGGTAGCCGATCGGCGTCTCCTCCGCCTTGCCGTGGTCCCGGCAGCGCTCGATGATCCACTCGAGGACGCGCAGGTTCTCGCCGTAGCCCGGCCAGAGGAACCGCCCCTCGGCGTCCCGCCGGAACCAGTTGATGCGGAACACCTTCGGCGGGTGAGGCAGGCGCTTGCCCATTTCGAGCCAGTGCCCCCAGTAGTCGGCCATGTTGTAGCCGCAGAAGGGGAGCATCGCCATTGGGTCGCGGCGCACGACGCCGACCGCGCCGGTGGCCGCCGCCGTGGTCTCGGAGGCCAGCGTCGCTCCGAGGAACGTGCCGTGCTGCCAGTTGAAGGCCTGGAACACGAGCGGGATGAGAGCCCGCCGGCGTGCGCCGAAGAGGATGGCGCTGATTGGCACGCCTCCCGGCGCCTGCCACGCCGGCGAGATCGTCGGGCAGCGCGTGGCCGGCACCGTGAAGCGGCTGTTCGGGTGGGCCGCGGGCTCGCCGCTCCGGGGCGTCCAGGGGCGGCCGCGCCAGTCGATCGCCGACGCGGGCGCCGGGTCGTCGTGCCCCTCCCACCACACCGTGTTGTCGGGGCGGAGCGCGACGTTCGTGTAGATGGTGTCGCGCTCGATCATCGCGGTGGCGTTGCCGTTGGTGTGAGAGTTGGTGCCGGGCACCACCCCGAAGAGCCCGTTCTCGGGATTGACCGCCCACAGCCGGCCGTCCGGGCCCGGCCGGAGCCACGCGATGTCCTCGCCGATCGTGTGGATGCGCCAGCCCTTCATCGACGGCGGCGGCGTGAGCATCGCCAGGTTCGTCTTGCCGCAGGCGCTCGGGAAGGCGCCGCAGACGTAGGTGATCTCGCCGTCCGGGCTCTCGATCCCGACGATCAGCATGTGCTCGGCGAGCCAGCCCTCGCGCCGCCCGACGTCGCTCGCGATCCGGAGCGCCATGCACTTCTTGGAGAGGAGGGCGTTGCCGCCGTAGCCGGAGCCCACGCTCCAGATCGTGCGGTCGTCGGGAAAGTGGCAGATGAAGCGCCGCTCGACGTCCAGGTCCGCCGTCGAGTGCAGGCCGCGCGTGAAGTCGTCGGAGCCGCCCAGGTGATCGAGGGCGACCTGTCCCATGCGTGTCATGATCCGCATGTTGAGGACGACGTAGCGGCTGTCCGTCACCTGGACGCCGACCCGGCTGAACGGCGAGCCCGGCGGGCCCATGAGGAAGGGAATGACGTACATTGTCCGCCCCGCCATGGAGCCGTTGAGGACCTTCCCCAGCCGGTCGTAACCTTCCGCGGGCGTCATCCAGTTGTTGGTAGGGCCGGCGTCGTCCCGGTCGCGGGAACAAATGAAGGTGAGGTGCTCGGTGCGGGCGACGTCGTTCGGGGCGCTCCGGTGGAGGTAGCAACCCGGCAGCTTCTGCTGGTCGAGGGGCACGAGCTCGCCGCCCCGCACCGCCGCCTGGGTGAGACGCTCGCGCTCGTCGTCGGAGCCATCGCACCAGACGACGTCGTCGGGGCGACACAGCCGAGCGGCGTCGTCCACCCAGCGCCGGACGGTTTCGTTCCCGCCCATGGTGAGTGTGATCACCGTACCGCGGCGCCGGGCCCTGGGTCAAATCGTTCCTGGCTGGGGTACGATGGAGAACCATGATCCTCGGCGCTGCGGCGGGCCGCGGGCCGTCGCCCCTCCCGCTCATCGCCGCATGTCTGGCGCTCGGCTGCGTGGTCGCCGGACTCCACCTCCTGCGTCCGGCGCTCCTCGCCCGCGCCGACCTGGCAGTGTATGACCGCCTCCTCACCGCGTCCGCGCTCCGCGCCCCCTCGGGCCGCGTGGCCCTCGTCGAGGTGGACGAGCGGAGCCTGGCCGAGGCCGGGCGCTGGCCGTGGTCTCGCGACCGGGTCGCCGGTCTCGTGGAACGGGTTCGCATTCTCGGGGCGGCGGCCGTCGGGCTGGACATCCTCTTCGCGGAGCCCGATTCGGGCGGCGACGCGCCCCGCGGGGTTGGGCAGGCGCCGGGCGAGTCGCCCCCGCTCTCGGTCCGGGACGCGGCGCTCGCGGCGGCGCTCGGGCGCGGGCCTTTCGTGATCGGCTACGCCTTCACGTTCGACCGGCCCGTCGACCGTCCCTGCCATCTTCGCTCGATCGGGCTGGGGCGCGCCGCCACGGGGGGCGGCCTGACGCAGGTGCCGCGAGCGGCGGGAGTCCTGTGCAGCCTCGCCCCGCTCGGGGCGGCGGCGGCGTCCTCCGGCTTCATGAACGCGTCGCCGGACGCGGACGGGATCCTCCGGCGGATGCCCCAGATCGTCGAGTTCGGCGGCGAGGTCTACCCGAGCCTGGCGCTCGCAACCGTCGCGACCGCCCGAACCGGCGTCGTGGCGCGGCGACTCGGGCTCGCCGACCGAGTGGGGCGGTGGCCGGCTCTGTGGCTCGACGACCGCGAGGTTCTCCTCGACGCCGACGGGAGCGTGCTCGTGCGGTTTCGCGGGCCGGCCGGGAGCTTTTCGCGCTTCTCGGCCGTCGATGTGCTAGAGGACCGGGTGCCCGCCGGCGCGCTCGGGGGCCGGATCGTGTTCGTGGGCGTGTCCGCCCTGGGGTTCGGCGACACGGTCACCACGCCGCTCGGCTCGTTCCTTCCCGGCGTCGAGGTTCACGCGACCGTGGCGGACAATCTCCTCAGCGCGGACTTCGTCCGCCGCCCGCCGGGCGGGACCGTCGCCGAACTGGCCCTCGTCCTCGGCGTCCCGGTGGGGGTGGTCCTCAGCGTTCTCGGGCTCGGGTGGCGGTGGACCCTCTCCCTCGCGCTCGGCGGCGGGCTTCTCCTCTGGCTCGGAGCGGGGTGGCTTCTCGGCACTCGCGGCTGGTACGTCTCGCCCCTGTTCCCGGCGATCGCGCTCGTCGGCGCCCTGACCGTCGCCGCGCTTCACCGGCTCGTCGCCGAGCGCGCGCGCGCCGACCAGAGCGACCGCCAGCTCCGGACGGCGCGCGAGATGGTGCTGCACGCCCTCACCTCGCTCACGGAGACGCGGGACTTCGAGACCGGCGCTCACCTCATCCGGACGAGCCGCTACGCGCGAGCTCTGGGTGAGGCCCTGGCGCTCCACCCGAGGTTCCGGGACTTCCTCACGCCGGAGACGATCGACCTGATCGCGCGGCTCGCGCCCATCCACGACATCGGCAAGGTCGGAGTCGCGGACCGGACGCTCCGGAAGCCCGGGCCCCTCTCGGACGACGAGCGGGAGGAGATGTCGCGGCACCCGATCTACGGGCGCGACGTGATCGCGCGGACGGAGGAGCGGGTGGGAGTGCGGGACGATTTCCTCCTGAAACTGGCGAAGGAGATCGTCTACTCACACCATGAGCACTGGGACGGCTCGGGATACCCGGAGGGCCTGCGGGGGGAGGCGATCCCCATCCCCGGGCGGATGGTCGCGCTCGTGGACGTCTACGATGCCCTGGCGAGCGCGCGCGTGTACAAGGGGGCGCTCCCGCACGGTGAGGTCGTCCGGGCCATCGTGGCGGGACGGGGGATCCACTTCGATCCCGACATGGTCGACGCCTTCCTCGCGATCCAGGAGGAGTGGCGCCGGATCGCGATCGACTTCGCCGACGAGCACGACGAAGCCGCCTCTTCCGAACGCCCGGGCCTGGGCAGCGTGTGACGACGGATCCGGGTCCGGCCTCGTGCCCTTCGACCCTCCCGGGACAATGCCCCCCTTGCCGGTGGCGTCCAGGAGGTAGCCAGCGTCCGTTTTCGTCTCCTTCAGGACCTTGACCTCCTTGGCGTCCATGGCCTTCATCATTCCGAACATCTTGGCGCGGTCCTCCTTCGGCGTTTTCTGCACCATCTCAGCCCGCCCCTTGGACAGGAACGGTACGAGATCCTCGATGGCCTTGGCCTTCGCGAAGGCGGCCCGGTACTCCGCGTAGAATTTGGCGCCCTCGCCGGGCCGCTGGGCCGCCGCGCCGGATCCGGCGGCGAGCAGCGCCGAGACCAAGAGCGCCAGCACAAGACGCGAGCGTGGATCGTCACGATTCCTCCCTTGCGTTGGCTCCGACGTGTCCCGCGCGCGTTCGTCGGACTGCGCGGGAGTCAGACCGTGTCTCGTCGTCGATACCGGTGGACGGACGAGGCGTCAACGCCCCAGGTCGGCCGGGGAGGGGCCGAGCCTGGGCTTCGCCGCCGGCGCCTCGACGCGGTCCGAGCCCGCTGCTACAATGTCCGCCGTGACGGCAGCCGGCGCTGGTCCCGCTCCGGGTCCGGACCGGCTGTTCACCTATGGAACGCTGATGACCGGTTTCTCGCGACGCCCGCTCCTCGGCGGGGCGCTCCTCGAAGGGCTCGGGCGGATCCGCGGCTCTCTCTACCACTTCGGCGAGTATCCTGGCCTGGTCCTCGACGACGGCGGCTGGGTGACCGGGGAGCTCTACCAAGTCCCGGACCTGCCGGACCGGCTGCCGGCCCTGGACCGGGAGGAGTGGTACGACCCCGCGGACGAGACGCGGAGCCTCTACGTGCGGCGCACGGTGCCGGTACAGGCCGCAGGTGGAGTGGTGCGGGAGGCCTGGGTGTACGCGTACAACGAGCGATTCGGGCCCGCGGCTGGCCGGGGGCCCCGGGTCGAGTCCGGCGACTGGCGCGCCCACCTGACGAGCGCGCGTGGAACCCATACCGTGTCAACTCTGGAGGACCCTCGATGAGCATGACGGCATCCGACATCATCAAGAACGACCAGGCACACGTCATCCACCCGCTCCACCATTCCTCGGAGGCGGCCGAGCCGCTCGTGATCGTGGAGGGCCACGGCGCGGTCATCAAGGACATCCACGGCAACGAGTACATCGACGGCCTCGCCGGCCTCTGGAACGTGAGCGTGGGGCATGGCCGGGAGGAGCTGGCGCGCGCGGCCTTCGAGCAGATGAAGAAGCTCGCCTACTTCTCGAACTACGTGGGCAACGCGAACATCCCCGCCGCCGAGCTCGCCACCAAGATCGTGAGCCTCTCCTACCCGAACATGGCCGCCGTCTTCTTCACCTGCGGCGGCGCCGAGGCGAACGAGTCCGCCTTCAAGACCGCCCGCTTCTACTGGAAGGCCAAGGGGAAGCCGGACAAGATCAAGGTGATCGCGCGCCAGAACGCCTACCACGGGGTCACCCTCCAGGCGATGAGCGCCACCGGCATGGCGCCATACTGGAAGATGTTCGAGCCGCGCGTGCCGGGCTTCCTCCACATCCAGGCGCCGTACCCGTACCGCTTCCAGGGCGCCCGCACGGGGGAGACGGTGGGCCAGGCGGCGGCCCGGGAGCTGGAGGAGGCGATCCTGCGGGAGGGTCCCGACACGGTGGCGGCGTTCATCGCCGAACCGATCATTGGCGGCGGCGGCGTGATCGTGCCCCCGGACGACTACTTCCCGCGCATCCGCGAGATCTGCACCAAGCACGACGTGCTGTTCATCGGCGATGAGGTGATCACGGGCTTCTGCCGGACCGGCCAGTGGTTCGCGCTGACGCACTGGAACGTCCAGCCGGACATCCAGTCCTTCGCGAAGGCGGTGACGTCCGGCTATGCGCCGCTCGGCGGCATCGTGGTGTCGCGCGACATCTTCGAGACCATGAACACGGTCAAGCCCGAGGACCGGTGGATGCACGCCTACACCTACTCGGGTCACCCCATGTGCTGCGCGGTCGGCCTCGCGAACATCGCGATCATGGAGCGCGAGCGGCTGTGGGAGCGCTCGGCTCGGCTCGGGACGCGGCTCTACCAGGGGCTGCTCGAGCTCCAGAAGGAGCTGCCGGTCATCGGTGACGTGCGGGGCGGCAAGGGCCTGATCGCCGCCGCGGAGCTCGTCTCGGACCGGACGACGAAGGCCGGATTCCCGGCCGATCAGAAGGTGGGATTGCGGATCCGCCGGGACATGGAGAAGCGCGGGTTCGCGACCCGGATCCGGAGCTACCCCGTGCCGGGCGGTACGTTCTCCGAGCAGATCTTCTTTTCGCCACCGCTCGTCATCACCGAGCAGCAGATCGACCGCGTGCTGGAGATCGTCCGGGCGTCGATCAAGGCGGTCATCCCGGCGTAGCGTCGCGGCGCGGTCCGGCCGTCCGTGCGAGCACAGGAGGGGGCGTCGGCCGTCAGGCCGGCGCCCCGTTCGCTTCCCGGCGGGCGCTGAGTCGGGGTCCTGTCAGCCGTCTCTCGATCGACCACGTTCGCGGGCGCCGGCTCGCCCACACCGCGGAGCGGCCGACCTTCGGCGGGCTTGAAGGCGACCTCCTCGCCCTTGCCGACGGGCACCGTGACGCTCAGGAGGCCGCGGTGCCCTTTCGCGCGAGCGAGGAAGTCCTACGGCCCTTGGTCCTGGCCACGAAGTCGCCGAGCCCCTTGGCCAGGTCCTTCTCGCGCAGGACGATGCCACTTCCGGGCGCCGCCGGCGGGGCCGCGGGCTGGGGGGTCGCGGACGCCGGCGCGGCGGGCGGGGGAGGGGACGCTGGAGGTGGCGCCGGCGATGACGTGGCCGTCGGGGGAGGCGCCGGCTGGGACGATGCGTGCGGGGACGACGAGGCGCAGCCGGCGGCGAGTGCGAGGATGAGCGCGAGTCCTCCGAGCGTTACCGGCGGTCGCACGTGGCGAGCCTCCTCTCGGGATGCGAGGTGGCCTCGCACCCGTGACGGGACGTTCCCACGAGACATCCCCGGGGCGACACCCTTCGCGGGCGGTCCCCACTCTACCCCAGCCGCGGCCGCGCGGTGCCCCCGTCCTGGCGAGTCCCTATATGCTGGGGCGCAGAGCCATGGCAGGATGACGACCCCACTCCGGCTGCCCGAGGAGGATGCCAGGACGCTGCTCCTGGTCCAGGCGGTCGAGGAGGCCGACCGGGACGGCGTGCTCCTCTCGCCGCGGGCGCGCGCGGCGGCAACCCGCCGCGTGTTCGACGACCCGGGCGGGTTCGCCGACGATTCGGCCCGGCTCCGGACGCGAGCCCTCGTGCTGCGGGACGACCTGCGGCGCGAGGCGCCTGCCCTCGAGCGCCTGCTCCATCCGCCCCGGTGGCGGGGGCCCGTCGTCGCGGTCGCCGTCGCAGCGGCGGCGGCCAGCGGCGCGCTGACGAACGCGCTCGGCCCCGCGCGCCACGTGAGCGTGCTGGCGTTTCCCCTCGCCGGGATTCTGGCCTGGAACCTCCTCGTCTACGCCGCCCTCGTCGCCCGCACGGCGGCGCGAGCGCGCGGGCGGCGACTCCCGACCGGGCGCCTGGCCCGCGCGGGCGGGTGGCTCGAGGGGGCGTGGCTCGCCGGACTCGCGCGCCGGCTGGGGGTGGCCGCGCGCTCCGCCGTTGTGGCCGACGCCGTCCGGGGATTCGCACGGCTGTGGCTGCCGACCGCCGCGCCGCTGATCGCGGCGCGCGTGCAGGTCGTCTTGCACCTCGCCGCGCTGGCCGTGGCCCTGGGCGCGCTCGCCGGCATGTACGTCTCGGGGATCGCGCTCGAGTACCGCGCGACCTGGGAGAGCACCTGGCTGGACGCCCGGGCGGTGCAGCGCTACCTCGACGCGCTCCTCGGGCCCGCGGCGCGCGTCCTGGGCACGCCAGTGCCGGACGTGGCCCCCCTGCGGAGCCCCGCCGGCGAGGGCCCCGCCGCCCCCTGGATCCACCTGTGGGCGACGACCCTCGTCCTCGCGGTCGTGATCCCGCGGGCGGCGCTGGCGCTCCTGGAGGCGGCGATCGCCGGGCGCCTAGCCCGGGGGCTGCCGGTTCCGCTCGACGCCGGTTACGCCCGGCGCGCCCTCCACAGCGGCCGCGGCGTGGCCACGCGCGTCGAGGTCGTCTACTACAGCTGCGCCCCGGACACGGCGCTCCGCGAGCGGCTGCACACGGCGCTTCAGGAGGAGGCCGGGGCGCGGGCCGCCATCCGCGACGGCGCGCGCCTGGAGTATGGCGACAGCGCCGAGCGTGTCGCCCTGCCCGAGTCGCCCGCCCCGCCCGGCCTGCTGGTTTTGGTCTTTCCGCTGGCCCAGACGCCCGAGGCCGAGGTGCACGGGGAGTTCATCGAGCGTCTCCGCGAGCGCCTGGACCGCGCCGGCTGGGAGCTCCGCGTGGTCCTGGAGGTGGCGACCTACCGGCGGCGCGTCGGCTCGGAGGACCGGGTGCGCGAGCGGCGGGCGACGTGGGGGCGCCTCCTGCGAGATCTGCAGCTGACCGCGAGCGACCTCGTGTGAGCGCCATGACGACGGTCACGCTGAGCCTCATCTCGCACACCAACGTCGGCAAGACGACGCTCGCCCGCACCCTGCTGCGCCGTGAGATCGGCGAGGTGCGCGACGAGCCCCACGTCACCACCCTCGCCGAGGCACACCGGCTCATCGAGGCGGACGGCGCGCGCCTGCTGCTCTGGGACACGCCGGGGTTTGGGGACACGGTGCGCCTCATGACGCGGCTCCGCCTCGAGAAGAACCCGATCGGCTGGTTCCTGCACCAGGCCTGGGACCGCGTGCTCGACCGCGCGCTCTGGTGTAGCCAGGAGGCGGTGCGGAACGTCCGGCAGGAGTCGGACGTCGTCCTCTATCTCGTGAACGCGACGGAGGACCCCGAGGCGGCGGGCTACCTGCGGCACGAACTCGAGCTCCTGTCGTGGATGAACCGGCCGGTCCTCGTCGTCCTGAACCAGGTCGCCGTGGACGACGCCGCCCGGACGCTCGAGACGTGGCGGCGCCACCTCGCACCCTTCGCGGTGGTTCACGACGTGCTTGCCCTCGACGCGTTCAGCCGTGCGTGGGTGGAGGAGAGCCTGCTCCTCCAGCGTGTCGTGGGCCTGCTGGAGGGCGACAAGCGGGCGGCGATGACGCGGCTCGTGCGGGCGTGGAATGCCCGCAACCTGCGCGTCCTCGACGCCTCGATCGACGCGATCGCGGCGTACCTGGCCGGGATCGCCGTCGACCGCGAGCCGGTCGGGCGGCCGCCTGGCGCGGGCGCCTCGTGGGTGCGGGAGCGCCTCGCCGATCTCCAGGCCCTCTCCCGGGCCGAGCGCGAGCGCGCCATGGGCGCCCTGTTCGACCGCGTGCAGGCGGCGACGCGACGGCTGATGGACCGCCTGATCGAGCTCCACGAGCTCTCCGGCACGAGCCGGGCCCAGGTCGAGCGCCGGCTCGAGGACACGGCGATCCAGGGCGACCAGGCGATCAACCCGACCACAGGTGCGATCGCCGGGGGCGCCGTGAGCGGGCTGCTGGCCGGCCTGGGCGCCGACGTCCTCGCCGGCGGGCTCTCCCTCGGCGGCGGCGCGATCCTCGGCGCCATGCTCGGCGCTCTCGGCGGCTACGCGTTCGGCGGCGCCTACCGGCTCGCCACGGGCGGCGAGTCGGGGATCCAGTTCCAGCCGGCGGCGCTCGACCGGCTCCTGCGGGAGGCCGTGGTGCGCTACCTGCTGGTCGCGCACCACGGCCGGGGGCGCGGGGACTACGCGGACCTGGACGTTCCGGCGGCCTGGGTGGCCGACGTCGACGAGCAGCTCGGGCGGCGGCGCGAGGCCTTCCAGGCCGCCTGGCACGAGGCGGCGCGCGGCGCCCGCGGCGCGGCCCCGGTGGTGGCCGAGCGCCTCCGGCCGCTGCTGGCCGACCTCCTGCGCGAGCTGTTCCGACGGCGCTTCCCTTCCGCGCCGGTCCTCGCCGATCGCCCGGCGGGCTCCCCGTAGCCCACGGGGCCGGGGCCATCCCGGCCCGTGCGCGCAGGCAGTGCCCGTGGGCCTCGTGGGCCGGGGGCGCACACTGCTTCGCGGCCCGTGGGCACAGAAGCGAGTCGCCCGGCCGCCGGCGCAGGCCCCGCTTCGAACCGGCCCGAAGGACCGCCGGAGTCGCGGCGAGGCGCGTTTGGGGAGATTCGGGCGCGTTGACGACGCGCGGGAAGACTTGCTAGGCTCCCCGCCGATCGATCGGGCACTGCACCAGCAGGACAGATTCCGTCAGTCGCCCACGTCGAATCCGAGCGCCTGGCCGTGCCT
The DNA here is from genome assembly GCA_963805625.1 of uncultured Candidatus Rokubacteria bacterium. Lineage (GTDB taxonomy): Bacteria > Methylomirabilota > Methylomirabilia > Rokubacteriales > DASRDR01 > DASRDR01. The sequence continues at coordinate 88,233 of CAWDVE010000011.1, read as the reverse complement.
TGACCGTCGCGCGCGGGCCCGTTAGGCTCGGCGCGCCATGGGGGATCGGCTGCGGGGCAAGGTGGCGATCGTGACGGGCGCGGGCTCGCGCGGCCCGGGTCTCGGGAACGGCAAGGCGGCCGCGATCCTCTTCGCGCGGGAGGGCGCCCGCGTGCTCTGCGTGGACCAGGCCCTGGCGCGGGCCGAGGAGACGGTCGCACAGATTCGCGCCGAGGGCGGCGAGGCGGTGGGGCTCGCGGCGGACGTCACGCGGGCCGACGACTGCCGCGCCATGGTGGACGCGGCGGTCGCCCGCTGGGGCGGCCTCGACGTCCTCCACAACAACGTCGGGATCGAGTCCCGGAAGGACCTCCTCGAGACGACCGAGGAGGAGTGGGACCAGGTGCTCGAGGTCGATCTGAAGTCCGTGTTCCTCGCCACGCGGGCGGCCGCGCCCGCCATCATCGCTCGCGGGGGCGGCTCCGTGATCTGCGTGTCGTCGATCGCCGGGCACCGGGGCCACGGGCGCACGGCCTACGCCGCCGCGAAGGCGGGCATCGAGGGCTTCGTCCGCACGGTGGCCGTCCAGCTCGGGCCGCAGGGCGTCCGCATCAACGCCATCGCCCCCGGCACGGTGTGGACGCCGATGGTCGAGGGGCTCGGGCCCGAGGCGCGGGAGCGGCGTCGTAAGGCGAGCCCGCTCGGCACGGAGGGCACCGGCTGGGACGTGGGCTGGGGCGCGGTCTACCTGGCCAGCGACGAGTCGCGCTGGGTGACCGGCCAGGTTCTCGTCATCGACGCCGGCCTGACCGCCACGACGCGGTAGGGGTCAGACTTTGACTTCTCAACATCGGGCGGAGGTCGCGGATTGTTGAGAAGTCAAAGTCTGACCCCGAGCTAGCCCGCGAAGCCCTTCTGGCGGAGCGTCTCCTCGATCCGCGCGCGGTGGGCCTTCTCCCACGCGTCGAGGGACGTGGCGGCGTCCTTCTCGGCGCGGGCCCGCGCCGCCTCGAGGACCGCCGCCGCGCGGGCGACCGGCACGACGACGACGCCCTCCTCGTCGCCCACGACGACGTCGCCCGGCCGCACGTCCACGCCGCCGACCCGCACCGGCCCGCCGAGGGCGCCCAGCGTGTCCTTGGCCCCCGGGATGGGGATGACGCCGCGGGCCAGGACGGCGAAGCCGCGCTCCCGCGCTTCGGCCACGTCGCGGATCACCCCGTCCACCACGAACGCCGCCACGCCGCGCCGCTGGGCGATGGCGCACACGTTGCCGCCGGCGACCGCGTAAGTCACATCGCCGGCCTCGACGACGATGACGTCGCCCGGCGCCGCCCGGTAGATCGCCGCGTGCACCATGAGGTTGTCGCCGGGGGCGCAGCGGACGGTGTAGGCGGGGCCGGCGACCCGGGGCATCCCGGGCCAGAGGGGCCGGATGCCGATGTCCATCACCCGGTCGCGGGTCAGCGCGTCGGCGATGCTCGTGGGCGAGAGCTTGGCGAACTCGGCGGCGAGGGACATGCGGCCTCCCGTGGGTCGGCGTGACCGGTGACGCCGGCGCGAAGCGCGCTTGACGCACTCACCGGCCCGCCTAGAGTAGCATGCGTGAAGTCGCGCGATCTGGCCGGCCGTGTCGTCGTCATCACCGGCGCCTCGAGCGGGATCGGCGCCGCCACGGCCGTCGCGTGCGGGCGCGCTGGGATGCGCGTCGTGCTGGCGGCCCGGCGCGCGGATCGGCTGGCCACCGTCGCCGCCGACGTGACAGCGGCCGGTGGCGATGCGCGCGTCGTTTCCACCGACGTCGCCGACGAGGCCGCCGTCCGGGCGCTGATCGATGGCACCGTCGCCGCGTGGGGCCGGCTGGACGTCCTCGTGAACAACGCGGGTGTCGGGATCCTCGCGACGGTGGAGCAGACGACGCCGGCGGAGTTCGAGCGACTCGTCCGCGTCAACTACCTCGGCGCGGTCCACGGCGTGCTGGCGGCGCTCCCGCACATGCGGCGCCAGGGCGGGGGCCACATCGTCAACGTCGCCTCCGTGGTCGGGAAGCGCGCGAGCCCGTTCCGCGCGGCGTACGTCGCGTCGAAGTTCGCGCTGGTGGGCTTCTCGGAGGCGCTCCGGATGGAGCTTCTCGGGACGGGGATCCACGTGACGTGCGTCTGCCCGATCGGCACCGCGACGGAGTTCCACGAGGTCGAGGCGAACCGCCTGGGGGTCTCCGGGCGGGGCGGGCCCATCCAGAGCGCCGAGCACGTCGCCCGCGCGATCGTGCGGGGGCTGCGCCGCCCCCGCGCCGAGGTGCACCCGTATCCGCCGGCGCGGCTCCTGTTCCTCGTGAACGCCCTCGCGCCCGGCCTCGTCGACCGCCTGCTCCTCCGATTCAGCCCGCGCGCTCGCGCGCGCTGACCGGCACCACCCGCTGGCAAGTCTGGTAGAGCAGGAGGTCGTACACGATCTTCAGCACGCCCCCGAGGACGAAGGGCGCGGACAGCGACACCGCCTGCATGACGTAGCCGGTCAGCGCCGGGCTCACCGCCTGCGCCACGGTCCGGCCCGCGTTGGTCACGGTCGCCGTCGCCTCCCGCTCGTCATCGTGCACGACCAGCATCAGGAACGCCTGGCGGGTGGGGACGTCCATCTGCGAGAGCAGCGCCCGCAGGAGCAGGAGCGCCACCGCCAGGCCCGCCGTCGGCGCGAGCCCCATGGCGACCAGGAGGACGTTCGAGGCGAGGTGGGAGAACACCATCGTGTTCACGAGCCCGAACCAGTGCGAGGCCCGGACCGCGAGCAGGACCGAGCAGGCCGTGAGCAGTTGGGCCGCGGAAAACACGGTGCCGATGCCGGCCGGAGTGAGCGCGAAGTGCGCGTAGAGCCAGTAGACCAGGAGGCTCTGGAGGACGAAGCCGCCCGCGAACGAGTCGAGCGCAAAGAGCGCGGCGATGCGGTAGACGAGGCGGCGCGACGGGAAGCGCTGGGCGCCGGCCACGGGCGGCCGTACGGGGATGTCCGGCAGTCGCGCGTAGAGGAGGGCCTGGACGCCGCCCGAGACCGCGAAGAGCCAGAAGAGGATGCCGTACCCTGCGGGGCCCGCGCCGTCCGCGTGTCCCCCGCCTGGCAAGGCGGCGACGGCCAGCGCGCCAAGCCCGGAGGCGACGTAGCCGACGAGGTTGTAGAGGCTCATCCGGAGCGTGAGATCGCGCCCGGCGGCGGCCCGTGCCACCAGCACCTGCTCGATCGACAGGAACGGCCCCGTCTCTCCCGTGCTGACGGCCACGTTGCCGAGCATCGCGGCCAGCACGACCAGCGCGGGCGCACGCGCCGTCGCGAGGAGCACCCCCGCTCCCATGACGAGGCACGCGAGCGCGACAAGGACGGCGCGGCCCCCGCGGCGCTCGGCCGGGCGCCGGATCAGCAGGGTAAGGAGCGCGCTGGCGCCGAGCGTCAGCGTCACGGCCACCCCGATTCCGCCGGCGCCGAGGCCCAGGGCGGCGAGGTGGAGCGGGAGGAGGATCCCGAGATAGCCGTAGCAGAAGGTGCGCACCGCCTTGGCCGCGAAGACGAGCCAGACGGTCGACGTGGGGGTGGGCGCCATGGCCCCACAAGGGTACGACGACGACCACCGCGCGGGTGAAACCGGCTCCAGTACATTCAGTCGTGGCATCGCGATTGCTTGTCTACAAGATGTAGCGGATTGCCGCGATACTAAACAGATGTTACCATCCAACGCTGAGAACGGAGGATGGGAGCAGGGCAAGCGCAGTAAGTGAGGGAAGGAGGCAACCGATGAGACGAACAGGATTGCTGGAGACGATGGCGAGCGGTGACCTCGAGGCCGTCACGCGGGCCGTGGGGCGCGGCTACCGGCCGGGCAGCGTCGAGCGCCTGGCCGCGCAGAACCCCGAGTGGCACGAGGCGCTGGAGCGCGCGGAGCGCGAGGTCGGGACGCTCTACGCTGCCCTCTGCGAGGCGGACGTCACTCTCGTGCGCTGGCGGGAGGCGGTCGGCGAGCTCTACCGTGTGTGGTCGCGCGTTAACGACGCGCGGGCCGAGCCAGCCGAGAATGAGGCGCTCGTGCTCGAGGAGGTCGCGTAGCCCGCGTGAACTCGACCCGCACGGGGCAGGACGGCGCCGGGCCGCGAGAGGTCGGGCCCGACAGCGCCACGGCGCCCGGAAGCCAAGCGCCGGCCTTCGTGCCGACGGCGGCGGCCGAGGCCCCCGTCTCGCCGTCGACCTTCCGGGATGTCGTGGCTCCGCCCTTGGCCGGTGGGGGTCCGGAAGAGGTCGCCCTCTGCGACCTCTGCGGCCTTGTCTCCCGGCGGCCCGTACCACCCGTGTGTCCGGCGTGCGGCGGAGGATACGGCTGATGCGGATGAGGGGCCTCGGTCGAGGCCCCGCACGACAGCGCGCCCGCGGCTGACATCAAGTCGCGTCTCGGGCTAAGCTGTGGCACTACCCCGACGTCCACATGCTCACGGATCGACTCATGGCCGTCCGCAGATGAGCGCCCGGGGCCGGGACGGCCTGGCCGCCCGTGCGGCGGCGCTGGCCTTGCTCGCCTGGGCGCCAACGGGGACCATCACCTCCAGCGGATCACCGTCGACCTTGCCCGGGACCGGGAGCTCCTGGTGCGCTTCCGCGACCAGAACGGCGACGATCCGTTCGAGTGGCACGTCGAGTACTCCATCCTGCGCTGACTGGCGGCCACGCGGGTGCCGCTGACGTCAGAGGCTCCGCGCCGCCGGTCGCATCTCGCGGCATAATCCGGGGATGCCCGGCCCCCGGCGCCCCCGCGACCGCTTCGTCACCGTCCACGGCCTGCGGCTTCGTTATCGCGACTGGGGCGGTGACGGCCGGCCGCTCCTGGCACTCCACGGTGCCGCTGCCCATGCCCACTGGTGGGACCCGGTAGCGCCTCACCTCTCGCGGCGCCTTCGCGTGCTGGCCCTCGACTGGCGGGGGCACGGGCGGAGCGCGTGGCCGAGGCCCCCGGCGTACCGGAGCGAGGACTTCGCCGCCGAGCTCGCCGGGGTGATCGCAGGGCTCGGTCTGGAAAACGTCGTCGTCGCCGGCCACTCCATGGGGGGCCACAACGCCATGGCGTTCGCCGCCTGGCACCCGGACCGGCTCGCGCGACTGGTCGTCGTCGACGCGCGTCCCCACGTCAACTACGAGCGTCTCCGGGCGCTCCAGCGTCGGGCGCCTCGCCCCCAGACCGAGTTCCCGAGCCTGGCGGCCGCGCTGGTCCGCTTCCGGCTCCGTCCGCCGGAGACGACGGCCACGCCGGCGCTCTTGCGGACCATCGCCCGCCATGGCCTCGTGCGGCTCCCGTCGGGGCGGTGGCGCTACCGCTTCGATCCGGCGTGCGAGCGCACGCGGATGCCGGTCGACTGCTGGGCGCTCCTCCCGCGTATCGTTGCGCCGACGCTCGTCGTGCGGGGTGAGCACAGCACGATCCTCGATCGGGACATCGCCCGCCGCATGGTCAAGGACCTGCCCTCGGCCGCGCTGGAGGAGATCCCCGGAGCCCACCACCACGTGACCTTCGACGCCCCGCGCGCCCTGGCGGCTGCCATCCTGACCTGGCTCGACTGACGATCGTGAGCTGCTCGGGCCGGCAGGGCGGAAAGGAGACCTCATGCGTGTTCTCGTGACGGGAGCGGCGAGCGGGATCGGCCGCGCCACGTGTGTCCGGCTCGCCCGGGACGCGAAGCTGGCCGGCCGGGCCGCCCGGGTGGCGGCGGTGGACGTCGTGCCGCCGGCCCAGCTGGACGGTCTGGTGGCCGAGCTCCGAGAGCTCGGCGCCGACGCGCTCCCCATCCACGGCGACATGGGGACGCCGGACGCGCCCGGGCGGGCCGTGGGCGAGGCGGTCCGGCGCTTCGGTGGCCTCGACGGGCTCGTCAGCAACGCCGGCATCAATCGCGCCGGGCCCCTCGTCGAGTACACGGTCGAGGACTGGGACCGGCTCTTCGCGGTGAACACGCGGGCGACGTGGCTTCTCGCGAAGGCGGCGCATCCCGCCCTCCGCGCCTCGGGCGGCGCCATCGTGGCGGTGGGCTCCATGTCGGGCACCCACGCCCACGCGGGCCTGGGCGCCTACGGCCCGAGCAAGGCGGCCGTCATCATGCTGGTCCGCGTCCTCGCACAGGAGCTCGGCCCCGACGGCATCCGCGTCAACGCGGTCTCGCCCGGCATGACACGCACCGGGATGACCGCGCGCATCTACGCCGACGCCCGCGTCGCCGCCGAGCGGGACGCCCTCGTGCCGCTCGGACGCGTGGCCACGCCCGACGACATGGCGGCGGCCATCGCATTCCTGCTCTCGTCCGATGCCCGCTACGTCAACGGCCACGACCTGGTCGTCGACGGTGGCGTCACCGGCAACTTCCTCGGCCGCCTGCCGGGGCTCTCGCAGATCACGCGCGCCTGAACGGTGCCGCGCAAAGGAGACCGACCGTGTCCCCACGACGCCTCCGGTTCGGATTGAAGGTCGCCCAGATGAGCGGGACCTACGCGGAGATCCGCGACGCGTGGCTCGAGGCCGACCGCCTCGGGTTCGACACCGCCTGGGCCCACGACCACCTCCTCAACCAGAACGACCACTCGAAATCCGAGGACGAGGGGTGGACCATCCTCACCGCGCTCCTGGTCGAGGCGCGGCGGATCCGAGGCGGCCTCATGGTGACGGCGAACACGTTCCGCCATCCCGCCGTCCTCGCGAAGATCGCGACCACGGTGGACGTGGTGTCGCACGGACGCGTCGAGGTCGGCCTGGGCGCGGGCTGGCACGAGGACGAGCACCGCCAGTACGGGCTCCCGCTTCCGCCGCTCGGCGAGCGCATGCGCCGACTCGAGGAGGCCTGCCAGATCCTGCGGGCGCTCTGGACCGAGCCGCGCACCACCGTCGAGGGCACCTACTACCAGGTGCGGGAGGCCTTCCACGAGCCGAAGCCGGTCCAGCGGCCGCATCCGCCCCTCGTCATCGGGACCAGCGGGGAGAAGGTCGGCCTCCGGATCGTCGCGCGGCACGCCCAGGAATGGAACATGTCCAAGGGCACGCCCGCGGAGTTCCGGCGCCTCTCGGAGCTCCTCGACGGTTTCTGCCGGGAGGCTGGCCGCGCCCCGGCGGCCGTGGAGCGCTCCATCCAGTTCGGGGCGGACGCCCTCCAGAACGGCGCGGTCGCGCTGGTGGCCCTCTCGCGCGAGTTCGTCGCGGCGGGGGCGACCCACCTCATCTACACGTGTCCGATTCCCTATAGCGCCGCCGGCGTCCGCCGCCTCTGGCAGGAGGTCGTCACCCCGCTCCGGGGCTGAGCTCCCCGACATGGACGGGTCGGCCGGAGCCCTCGTCCTCTGGGTCGTGGCGCTCGGACTGGTCCTCGTTGGCCTCGTCGGCACCGTGCTGCCGGCTCTGCCCGGCGCCATCCTGGTGCTCGCCGGGCTGGTCCTCGCGGCGTGGATCGACGGGTTCGCGCGGGTGGGTCCGGGGACCCTCGCCGTCCTGGCCGTCCTCACACTGGCCGCGTACGCGCTGGACTTCGTCGCGACCGCGGTCGGGGCCCGGCGCTTCGGGACGAGCTGGTGGGGTGTCCTCGGCGCACTGGCGGGCATCGTCGTCGGACTTTTCTTCGGCCTCGCGGGGCTTCTGGCCGGCCCATTCCTCGGCGCGTTCGCGGCGGAGCTGATGGCGCGGCGGGACGTGAGGCAGGCCGGTCGCGCGGGACTCGGGGCCTGGCTGGGTCTCCTGCTCGGGACCGCGGGCCGGCTCGCCCTCGTTCTGGCGATGGTTGCCATCTTCGTCGTTGCCTACCTGGGGTAGAACGGCTCAGGCCGCCGGAGGGGAGGGATCCTCCGGCGGCCTGAGGGCCGAGCCGCGAGCGTCGGTCTTACGGGCGGCTCGGGGAGAGGGCCGACGCGGGCTCGCGCCGGACGGGCGGCTCGACGTGCGTTCCCACGCCGCCGTATCCGCCCTCGAAGGCGTACGCGTTCTCGGAGTGCTGCGAGACGTCGAGGCCCGCGAACTCCTCCTCCTCGTTGACCCGGAGTCCCACCACGGCGTCGACGATCTTGAGGAGGATCACGGAGCCCACGAAGGCGAAGACCCACGTAGCCGCCACGGCCGCGAGCTGCGAGAAGAGCAGGCCCGGATTGCCGAAGAAGAGGCCGTCGGCTCCGGCCTCGTTGATCGCCTTGGAGGCGAAGAGGCCGGTAGCAATCGCGCCCCACGTCCCGCCGATGCCGTGGACGCCGACGACGTCGAGGCTGTCGTCGTACCCGAACTTCGACTTCAGGTTGCAGGCCGCGAAGCAGAGCACCCCGCCGCCGATGCCGATCAGGATCGAGGAGACCGGCCCGACGAAGCCCGCGGCCGGGGTGATGGCGACGAGCCCGGCGACGGCGCCGGACGCCGCGCCGAGGACGGTGGGCTTCCCCCGGGTTGCCCACTCGGCGAACATCCACGCGAGCGTGGCGGCGGCGGCGGCGGTGTTCGTCGTGACGAAGGCGCTGACCGCGAGACCGCCGGCGCCGAGGGCGCTTCCCGCGTTGAAGCCGAACCAGCCCACCCAGAGCATCGCCGACCCGATCACGGTGAACGGCAGGTTGTGAGGCGGCATCGGCTCGCGGCCGTAGCCCTTGCGCCGGCCGATCACGATCGCGGCAGCGAGGGCGGAGACGCCCGAGGAGATGTGGACGACCGTGCCCCCGGCGAAGTCCAGGGCGCCCAAGCCGCGGATCCACCCGCCGACACCCCAGACCCAGTGTGCGAGCGGGTCGTAGATGAACGTGGCCCACAGGAGCGAGAAGAGGAGAAAGGCCGAGAACCGCATCCGCTCCGCGAATGTGCCAGTGATGAGCGCGGGCGTGATGATGGCGAACATGAGCTGGAAGACCATGAAGGCCTGGTGCGGAATCGTGGCCGCGTAGTCCGGGTTCGGCTCCACCCCGACGCCCGAAAGCCCGATCCACCGCAGGCTCCCGACGATGCTGCCGATGTCCGGCCCGAACGCGAGGCTGTAGCCGTAGAGCACCCACTGCACCGAGATGACCGCCATGAGGATGAACGACTGCATGAGGGTGGCCAGAACGTTCTTCCGCCGCACCATGCCGCCATAGAAGAGCGCGAGGCCAGGGGCGGTCATCATCAGCACGAGCGCCGAGGAGGTCAGCACCCAGGCGGTGTCGCCGGTGTCGACCTTTGGAGCGGGCGGGGCCGGCGCGGCCGCGGGCGCGGCGGGAGCAGCAGCCGGCGGGGCGGCGGCGGGCGCGCTCGCGGCGGGCGGCGCGGGCGCCGCCTGCTGGGCGAGCGCGCCCGCGCCGCCGAGCGGCACCAGGACGGCCAGGACGGCCAGGACGACGCACAGGCTCACGGACCGGATCACGCGACTCACCACCGTCGAATCTCCTTTCGGCATCGGCTCAGAGCGCCGCCTCGTCACGCTCGCCGGTTCGGATGCGAACGGCCATCTCGACGGGTGTGACGAACACCTTGCCGTCGCCGATCGCGCCGGTCCGGGCCGCGGCCGCGATCGTGTCCACGACCTTGTCGACCATCGCGTCCGCGACGACGATCTCGATGCGGATCTTCGGCAGGAAGTCGATCGTGTATTCCGAGCCCCGGTAGAGCTCGGTGTGGCCCTTCTGCCGTCCGAACCCCCGCACCTCCGCGACGGTCATCCCGATGACCCCCATCCCGGTCAGCGCGTCCTTCACCTCGTCGAGCTTGTAGGGCTTGATGATCGCCTCGATCTTCTTCATGCGGTGGGCCTCCTCCTGTCCGGCGGGAGCGAGGTGCAACGCGGGTGCCACGGGAGTGGCGGTCACCGGTGTCCCGCAAGTGCGCGTCGCGGCGAGGCGGCGCGGCGCGCGCGCCCGCTCCGGCCCCGGGCGCGTGCCTAGCCCGCGACCAGCCTGCCCAAGGAACGGCGCACGCTCCGCATCCGCCGCGTCGGGCTGCCGAGCCGGGCGCCCTTGGCGTCGTCCCTCGATGCGCGGTGGATCTGCTCAGGCCACGGGTCCGGATCGCCCCGGGACTGAAGCGCGCGGGAGCCGGTGGCGGCGGGGTTCGGCACAGGAGGCGAGCGCGGCGGCTGACGTGCGCGTACACCGCCGAGAAGCAGGCCACGGCCCAGCGAGCCCAGGATGCGCTCATGGGCCGGTCGACCCCGGGGATCGCGCGCCGACGGAGGGCTACTTGTAGATGTTCAACGCCTTGAGGATGGCGAGCAGCACCACGGCGCCGAAGATGCTGATTATCCAGGCGCCCACCGAGCCCACCGCCACGATCCCGAGCGCTCCTGCCAACCAAAACCCGAGCACGGCGCCGATGATCCCGACGACGATATTGGCGATGAGGCCCATCTGGGCGCCAGTCTTCATGAGAAGGCTGGCCAGCCATCCGATCACTCCCCCGATGATCAGGGTCACGATGAGGCCCATGGTCCCTCCCTCCGGAGACGGGTTCGTTTGAACGAGGAGTCAGCGGCCCAATCCTAGCTCAATTCGCCCGGTGTGGCTGGCCCGCGTCGGCCTCGCTCGAGGCTACAATGCCGCGTGGACCGCCCGCGCTTCCGCTCGATCAGCGCCGTCACCCTCGCCACCCGGGACATGGCGCGCGCCGTTCGCTTCTATCGTGCGCTCGGCTTCGACCTGGCGAGCGGCGGGGAGACGGTGGAGTTCACGTCCTTCGTCGTCGGCGACGGCTATCTCAACCTCATTGCGGCGCCGCCGGAGGCCCGTTGGAGCTGGTGGGGCCGGGTGATCATCCACGTCGACGACGTGGACGCACTCCATGCCCGCGCTCGCGCGGCGGGGCTCGCTCCTGAAGCCTCGCCACGAGATGCCGAATGGGGCGAGCGCTACTTCCACCTCACGGACCCGGACGGGCACGAGCTCTCCTTCGCCCGCCCGCTCTGAGCCCCGATCGATCGGCCGCGAGCGCGGCAGTCGTGAGCGGAGCGCCGGGCCGTGGCGCCGGGGGCGCGGCGGTCAGGCGCCTGGGCGCGCTGGTCGCGGCGGATCGGGTGTCCGCGTCGGCATGCACGGGCTCGACGCGGACGGCGCAGACCTTGTACTCGGGGATCTTCGAGGTGGGGTCGTGGGCGGAGTTCGTCAGGAAGTTCGCCGCCGACTCGGCGAGCTTGACGAAGGGCACGAAGACCGCGCCCGGCCGCACGTCGTCGGTGAGGCGCGCGTAGCCTTCCAGCTCGCCGCGACGGGACGTGACCCGCACCGGGTCGCCGTCGTGGAGCCGGAGCCGCCGCGCGTCGAGCGGGTGGATCGCGACGCGGAGCCTCGGCTCGAGCTCGAGGAGCCCCGGCACGCGCCGGGTGATCGTGCCGCCGTGCCAGTGGTAGAGGAGCCGCCCGGTGTTGAGGACGAACGGGTAGTCCGGGTCCGGCAGCTCGGCGGCCGCCGCGCCCTGGGTGACCGGCACGAACTTCCCGAGGCCGCGCGAGAAGCTCTCCGCGTAGAGGTACGCGGGTGCCCGGGTGGTCCGGCGCCGGGCACGGCCACTGGAGCCCGCCCTCCCGGTCGAGCCGCGCGTGCGAGATCCCGCGCGAGGAACGGCACGAGCCCCGCCATCTCGTCCCACACCGCCGCGGCGTCCGGGTAGTCGAAGCCCTGCGCGGGGAGGCCGAGCCGCCGCGCGACGCGCTTCGCGAGCTCGGCCGTGATCCACCAGTCCGGGCGCGCGTCCCCGGCCGGGGCGAGCACCCGCCGCACGCGCTGGACCCGCCGCTCGGAGTTCGTGAACGTGCCTTCCTTCTCGGCGAACCCGGCCGCCGGGAGGAAGACGTGGGCGAGCTCCGCCGTCTCGTGGAGGAAGAGGTCCTGGACGACGAGGAAGTCGAGCTGGGCGAGGGCCTTCTGCGCGTGGTGGAGGTCGGGCTCCGACAGGAGGGGGTTCTCGCCGACGACGTACATCGCGCGGATCCGCCCGTCGAGACAGCCCTCGACCATGTCCGTCACGACGAGGCCGGGCTCGGCCGGCGGCCGGACGCCCCAGGCGCGCTCGAACTTCGCGAGCGTCGCGCGCGTCGTAGCTCTGGTAACCCGGGAGGTTCGTCGGGATGCACCCCGCGTCGCCGCAGCCCTGGACGTTGTTCTGGCCGCGGAGCGGCGAGATCGCCGTTGCCCGGCTTCCCGAGCTGGCCGGCGACGAGCGCCAGGTTCAGGAGCGCGTGGGCGTTCGCGGTCCCGTTCGTGTGCTGCGTGATGCCCATGCCCCAGATGAGGCAGGACCCGGCGTAGGGCGGCCGCGCGTACCAGCGGGCGGCCTGGACGATGTCGGCGGCCGGCACGCCGGTGATCGCCTCGGCGTGCTCCGGCGTGTAGGGCTCGACCGCGGCCCGCCAGGCGTCGAACCCCTCGGTGCGCGCCCGCACGAAGCCGTCGTCCCAGAGGCCGTCGGCCAGGATCACCCGCGCCATCGCGTTGAAGAGGGCGACGTCGGTCCCCGGGCGCTGGCGGATCCAGACGTGGGCGTAGTCGCAGAGCTCGATCCGCTTGGGATTGACCACGACGATCCGCGCCCCGCGCGCGTCGGCGCGGCGGAAGCCGGATCGCGATCACCGGGTGGTTCGCGCTCGCGTCCGCCCCCACGATCATGAGGCAGCCGGCCTCCTCGTAGTCGACGTACGAGTTCGAGGTGGCGCCGAGCCCATCGACGTGAGCATCGCCTCGACCGAGGGCGAGTGGCAGAGGCGCGTGCAGTGGTCGACGTTGTTCGTGCCCATCACGCGCGGCAGAGCTTCTGGATGAGGTAGCCGTCCTCGTTGGTCGCCTTGGCCGAGGCGAGCGCCCCGAAGCGCCCGCGGTGGCGCGCGAGCCCGGCCGCGGCGGCGTCGAGGGCCTCGTCCCAGGAGACCGGCTCCCAGCGGCCGTCCCGCCGGACCATCGGGCGGACGACGCGGTCCTTCGCGTGGAGGAAGCCCGTCCCGAACCGGCCCTTCACGCAGAGCATGCCCTCGCTCGAGCGATTCGCCGGCACGTCGTCGGCCATCACGGCGAGCCGCCCGTCGTCCCGCACCGCGTTGACGATGCCGCAGCCGACGCCGCAGTAGGGGCAGGTGGTCTCGACGCGCCGCTCGATCCGGGCCGGCGCCTCCTTCGGGCGGAGCGCGCCGGTGGGGCAGGTGGCGACGCACTGGCCGCAGGACGTGCAGATCGACGACGCCATGAGGCCGTCGCCGAAGACGCCGACCCGCTCGGCGTGGCCCCGGCCCACGAGGCTGATCGCCCCGATCCGCTGGACGTCGTCGCAGGCGGTCGTGCAGCGCCCGCAGAGGATGCAGGCCTCGCGGTCGAGGACGAAGAACGACTTCGAGTCGTCGACGGCGTGCCGGTGCAGGGGCGCCCAGGTCGGCGCCGCGAGCCCGTGGCGCGCCGCCGCCTCGCCGAGCTGGCCGAAGCCGTCGCGCCCGTCGCCCGCCGTCGAGCATGGAGCGCGTGAGATCGAGGACGCCCCGCCGGAGCCGCGTCACGCCGGGCGTGTCCGTGCGCACCGTCATCCCGTCGCGGGCCGGAAGGTGGCAGGAGGCGGGGAAGCCGCGCTGGCCCTCGACCTCCACCAGGCACGTGCGGCAGGCGCCGAGCGGCGCCCGGTCGGGATCCTTGCAGAGCTGGGGGAGGGCGATCCCGAGGCGGTTCACGGCGTCGAGCACCGTGGCGCCCTCGGGCACCTCCACCGGCCGAGCGTCGATGGTCAGCCGAAGCAGCATGGTTCCTAGGATACCTTGCCCGGGCGTACGACGTCAGCGCTGCGCGACCGACCCAGGACGTCCAGGACGTTCGGCATCGGTTCACGGGTGCTCGTGATCGTCCAGGCCCTCGGGAGCGGAAGCGAGTTGCAGTCCAGCAGCACCGCCAGATCGCGCTCTTCCACGACATGCTGGGTGCCGATCTTCCGGGCGCGGAGCTGCCTGTCCGGATCCATCGGCGAATCGTCTCCGGTCCCGCCCCGTGCGCGTGGCTGATCTCGGGACTGTGTTCCGAAGGTTGCGGACCTCGCCGGAGGGGCGCCGCTGCTAGCCTGGCCACGTTGCATAGACCGACGCCCAGATCGTGGATTCCGGTCCTGCTCGCGCTGGTCCTGTGCCTGCTCGGCGGGGCCCGGCGCGCCGCCGCCCAGCCGGCCCCGTCGCTCACGGACATCCGGAACCAGCTCGACCAGGTCGTCGGCAACCGCGTGGAGGCGACCGCCATCCTCGGCGGCCAGGAGGCACCCCAGGGCGGGCTCTTCGGCTGGGGCTTCAACGACGTCGACGCGGGCGTCCTCAAGTACCCGTGGAGTACGGAGCTGGGCGCCCCCAGACCGCTCGGCGCGGGTGGGCTCACCTGGACGCCGGTCCTCCTCGGCTCGGTGGGCACCGCCTACTTCACCAACCAGTTCCGCAACGGCCCGCTCGCTGGCAACGAGTCGACCTACACCACCTACTCGCTCGGCCTCGGCGCGGGCCCGCGCATCGGGCTCCTGCCGGACCTGAGCGTGCTGCCGAGCTTCAGCCTGCTCTACGCGTACACGGAGAACGACTTCGATGCCGGGACCGAGCCGGGGCGCGCGGCCGAGCAGGCGGTCGACGGGCAGCTCGTCAACTGGCACACGCACACGCTCACGTTCATCCCCTCGCTCGCGCTCCGCTACCGGCCGACCTTCGGGCGCGTGACGCTCGGGCTCACGTCGACCTACACGTACTTCGCCACCGTCCCGATCGCGCGCTCGACGGATGCATACTCGTTCACGAGCGAGTCCCAGGTCTGGAACAACCGCGTGGAGGTTGACGTCGTCACGCCCTGGGAGGTCGCCGGCTGGCCGCTCCTGGTGGGCGGGTTCGTCAATCGCGCGGAGCTCTTCGGCGGGATCCGCCAGAGCCTCAAAAGTGACCACTTCCACTCGACCGGGGCCCACATCGCGCTTGATCCGAAGGGCCGGCTCTGGAAGGTGACAGAGGTGGGGCTGGCGGGCTCCTACTTCTGGTCCGACGCGTTCTCCGGCTGGACGTTCGGGATCGACTTGGCCGTGGCCTTCTGAGCCGCCGCGAGCGCGTCGCGCACGCCGAAGTAGGCGGGCTTCGGCGCGTAGTCCCGATCGAAGAGCAGGGGAGCGTCCTCGCCGAACTCGCTGTGGACCCAGGAGTGCCGGTCGCTCACGCCCCAGAACGTCACGCCCGCGAAGCCCGACAGCCCCGCGCAGGCCGCGATCGCGTCGTGGTAGACGCGGCGCTGGAGGGCGAGGGGATCCGTCCGGCGGATCCTGCGGACCCGGACGTCCATCTCCGTGATCCGGACCTCGAGGCCGAGCCCGAGGAGCCGCGCCACGCTGGCCGTGATGGCGGCGGGCTTCGGCGGGCGGGTGGTCTGGAGGTGCATCTGGAGGCCGACCCCGTGGACGGGGACGCCCGCGTCGAGGAGCCGCCGGACGAGCGCGTACACCGCGTCCGACTTCCGCCCGGACCTCTCAGCGCCGTAGTCGTTGTAGTAGAGCCGGGTGCCGGGATCGGCCGCGTGGGCCCGCCGGAAGGCCTCCGCGATGTGGTCCTCCCCGCAGGCGCGGAGGAAGTAGGTGTCGCGGAGGCCCCCGCCGTCGGCGATCGCCTCGTTGACGACGTCCCACGACGCGATGCGTCCCGCGTAGCGTCCCACGAGGGTCTCGATGTGGGAGGCGAGAGCGCGCGCCACCTCGCGCCGAGTGAGCGCCGGCGTCAGCCAGTCGGCGAGCTGGCGGTGCCAGACGAGCGTGTGGCCGTGGATGCGCATCCCGTGCGCCTCCGCGAACGTGACCAGCTGGTCCGCGGGGTCGAAGCTCCACTCGCGCTCGAAGGGGTGGACCGCGCCCCACTTCATCGCGTTCTCGGGCGTGATCGCGTTGAACTCGCGCACGAGCGTGGCGCGGTAGGCCGGGTCGCGTTGGAGGAGGTCGGGGTCGACGGCGGCCCCGATCGGCACCTGCGCCGCCGCCCACAGGGGCCCGCCGGGATCGCCGCCCTCGCCCGGGAGGCCCGGCGTGACGGGCGTGTCTGGCACCGAGGGGCGGCCTTCGGCCGGAGGCGACCCTCAGCGGGCGCCGGAGAGGCGCTCCGGGAAGTGCTCGAGCGCGGCCCGGAGCGAGAGCGGCGCAGCCTGGCCGAGGCCGCAGAGCGAGGCTAGCTGGATGACGTCGGCCAGCTCGCGGAGCTCCGCGAGCGAGTCGGCGACCCCGGCGCGGGCGACGCCGTCGAGGAGCTCGAGCATCCGCGCCGTGCCCTCGCGGCAGGGCGTGCACTTGCCGCAGGACTCGCGGGCGTTGAATGCGAGGAGCGTCCGGACCACGTCGCGGACGTCCGCTCGCGCGTCGAGGGCGACGATCCCGCCGGTTCCGGGCGAGAGCGCCGGGCGCTCGAGAGGCCGGTCGAGGAACGCCGGCGGCACGACGATGCCGGACGGCCCGCCGATCACCACCGCGCCGAGGGGTCGCCCGGTCGCGAGGCCGCCACCAAGACCGTCGATCAGCCGCCGGAGCGTGAGCGGCGGGGCCGCCTCGACGACGCCCGGCCAGAGGACGTGGCCCGAGAGACCGAAGAGCTTCGTGCGCGCCGCCTCGGGACGGCCGCCCACGATGAGCGGCACTGCGGAGAGCGTCTCCACGTTGTTGATGACCGTGGGCTGGCCATGGACGCCCACGTCCACCGGGAACGGAGGCTTCGGCCGCGGCATCGCGCGCTTGCCCTCGATCGACTCGAGGAGGGCCGTCTCCTCGCCGAGGACGAAGCCGCCGGCGCCGCGCCGGATCTCGACCTCGAACGCGAAGTCGGTGCCGAGGACGCGCGAGCCGAGGAGCCCCAGCGGCGTGCGCCTCCCGCACGGCCCCGGCGCACCGCTCGGCTGAGAGTCCCGCCTCGCCGTGGATATAAAGAATGCCCCGGCTCGCGCCGGCCGCATACGCGGCGAGAAGCATACCCTCCAGGAGCCGGTGCGGGTCCGCTTCCATCAGATGGCGGTCCTTGAAAATCCCCGGCTCGCCCTCCTCGCCGTTGGCCACGAGGTACTTCGGCGCGCCGCGCGCGGCGCGGCAGCCCTCCCACTTCACCGCGGCCGGGAAGTAGGCGCCGCCTCGGCCGAGGAGGCCCGCGGCCTTCACGGTGGCGGCGACGGCGCCGGGGTCGCCCGCGTCCAGGGTGCCCGCGAGGGCGGCATAGCTGCCCGCGCAGAGCGCGTCGTCGAGCGAGCCCGGGCGGATCGCGCCCCACCGCTCGGCGAGGATCCGCTCCTGGCCGCCGAGCACGGGATGCGCCGCGTGGGGCCAAGCCGTCGTCGAAAGGCTATGGTCGCCCGCGCCCTGGAGGAGCCGCAGGAGCGCGGGGACGCAGTCGGGCGTGACGCGCTCTACGGTGAGGCGTGGCACGCTGGGCGTGAGCACTTCGACGACGGGCTGGGCGTGACAGAGGCCGGTGCACGCGCTGTCCTCGACCGTCGCGGCGAGCCCCGCGCGCCGGACCGCGTCCTGGAGGGTGTCCCGCGTCGCCGCCGCGCCGCGCGCGAGCCCGCAGGAGCCGGTGGCGACGAGGAGCCGCGTCGTGCCCGTGTCTCGTTGGCGCGCGCGGGCGACGAGCGCCTCGAGCCGGGCCCGGGCGGTCGAGCCTGACGGCGCCGCCACCGGGGCCGCCGCGCCGCCGCCCGCGGCGAGCGGACCAGTCACGGCCATCCCGGACGGCAGCGCTGCGTGGGCGCCGGCATGTGGGCCGCGGCCGGCCGCGAGAACCGCCTCGGCCGTTGGCCCGCCGAGGTAGGCATGGTCCACCTCGACCACGGGCGCGACGCTACAGACGAAGCAGCAGTCAGCCTCCTCGAGCGTCACCTCGCCGTCGGCCGTCGTGTGCCCCGCCGCGATGCCGAGCCGCCGCTCGAGCTCGGCAAGCAACCCGAGGCCTCCGTTCACGCGGCAGGAGACGCCCGCGCAAACGCGGACGACGTGACGCCCCGGCGCGGCGAGACGGAACTCAGGGTAGTGGGTCGCGACGCCGTAGACCTCGCTCCGCGGGACGTGGAGGTGGGCGGCCACCGCCGCGAGGTCGTCGGCGGCGAGCCACCCCCGCTCCGCCTGGACGCGCTGGAGCGCCGGCAGCAGCCACGTCCGCTCCGGCGGAAAGGGGGCGAGGAGCGCTTCGATCTGCGGGGTGGTCATGGGCATGCTCCCCCAGCATAGCTCGGCCCCGACGGTTGATTATGGGGTGCGTCAGATGCCATATATTGGGGAGCGGCACCCCGAGCGGGTCCTGGGCGCCGCCCCGCCGTAATCTCGCCTCGCGCCCCGAACGACCTCGCCCATGGTATTCGGCACGCGCACCACCCCACGCCGCGGGGCAAGCCCCCCGGAACAAGCCGGGGTGCTACCCCGCTCGGCGTAAGCGCGAAGTAACCGGCACCTCAGTAGGCGGGCAGCTTCCCGCTGGCGACGGTCTGCTTCACGGCGGCGGCCTCCTCGGAGGCCCGGGCGGCGAGGAAGCGGCTGTCGCTCGCGAGCGTCACGAACTGCCAGCCCTGGCTGGCCATCTTGAGCGCGTACTGGCTGGTCGCGTTGTGGAGGCCGGCGATCACCTTGTGGCGCTTGCAGGCGGCCAGGATCTTGCCGAGGGCCTCGACGACCGGCGCCTCCGTCTGGTCGAGCTTTGGCGTGCAGCCGAGCGTGAGCGAGAGGTCGGCAGGGCCGACGTAGATCGCGTCGACGCCGGGCGTGCTCAGGATCTCGTCGATGTTCTGGACGGCTTCCTTCGTCTCGATCATCGGCATCACGACGAGCGTGTCGTTCGCGTGCTGGGCGTAGTCCGAGCCGGCGTAGATCGACGCGCGCACGGGGCCGAAGCTCCGGTAGCCCTTCGGCGCGTACTTGCAGGTGCGGACGAGCTGCTCGGCTTCCTTCCGGGAGTTGATCATCGGGCAGATGATCCCGTAGGCGCCGGCGTCCAGGATCTTCATGATGTGGGCCGGATCGTTCCAGGGCACGCGCGCGAACGGGATCACACCCGTCGTCGAGATCGCCTGGAGCATCGTCACGGCGGTCTGGTAGTCGACGACGCCGTGCTGCATGTCCACGACCAGGGAGTCGAAGCCCTGGTGCGCCATCACCTCCGCCGAGAAACTCGACGGGATCGACAACCACCCGTTGACCACGACCCCGCCCTTGGCCCAGATCGTCTTCACCGTGTTCTCGCGCACATCAGGCTCCTTCCCGAATGGTCCGTCGTGAGGATCGCCGCCGCGGGCGGCGGCCGTCAGCTCCGAGAGGCCGGAGATCCGGCCCTCCGGCACCAGAGGGAGTATAGGCGCGGGCCCGTGGCCGCGCCACCCCGGCTGAACCTGGTCCAAGCCCTGGTCTCGCGCATCGACGTGCCGACTGCTGCCGATCGGTGCCAGCCCTGAGCGCATGGCGGACGCGGGGACAGATCAGCCCGCCGGCTCGGTCGGGGACCACGTGCCGGCGCCCGGAACCGCCTCGTCCGGCCCGGGCCAGGGCGGCATCGTGACGGCGACGGCGGCGAGCGATCCGGGACCGAGGGACCGGAACTGGAAGTGCGTGCCGAGCGGGATCGTGAGGCACACGCCGGCCTCGAGCACGACCACGCTCTCGCGATCGCCCTGGCGCCGCCACATCTCGCCCCGCCCGCCGAGGACGTACCAGATCTCCTCCACTGTCCGGTGCGTCACCGCGCGCGAGACCCGGCCCGGGCCGAGCTCGAAGTGTGCGACGCTCCCGCCGGCGAGCCGGAGCAGGATCCGCACGTCGGCCCCGTCCGGGGCGCGGGCGTCGGGCTCCGCTGGGAGCCGTCTCGTCTCGAAAGCGGGCACGGCCGTGCTCAGCCCGCCGCGCCGGCCAGGAACTCGTCGACGAGGCGGTTGAAGGCGCCGGGCCGCTCCCAGTAGACGGAGTGCCCCGTCTCCGGCACGCGCGCGAGCCGGGCGCCCGGGACGATCGATGCCAGCACGGCGACGGCCGCCGGCGGGATGACGACGTCCTCCTCGCCGGTGACGCAGAGGAGGGGCGTCCGGAGGGCGGCGATCGTCGCCCGCGGCGTCGCCCGCATCGCGATCAGCTTCTTCCGCACCGCGTCCTTGTCGAGGTCGTGCGAGAGCGCGTCCACCTCGCGGTAGAGGAAGTGGAGGGCGGGCTGCTCCCGCGCCATGCGTTCACCGCAGGCGGGATGGATCCCTTTCGCGAAGACCGCCGCCTCCGGCCGCGTCGCTCCGTGGGCGCGGAAGATGCTGAGTGTCTCCGGATCGTCGAGCGTGCCCGTGGTGCAGGCCATCACCAGAGCGCGCACCCGCTCCGGATGACGGAGCGCGTAGCCGAGGCAGGTCCAGCCGCCCATCGACTGCGCCACGAGCCTGACGTCCGGGACCCCGAGGTGGTCGACGAGCGCGGCGAGGTCATCGACGTAGGCGTCGGGGCCGCGCCCGCCGAGCGTCTCCCGCGAGAGCCCGAACCCCCGGTGGTCGAAGGTCACGCACGTGTAGCGGTCGCGGAAGTGGGGCACCTGCTGCCACCAGCTGAGATGGCCCCCGCCCAGGCCGTGGGCGAAGACGAGCGCGGGGCCCGCGCCGTGGGTCTCGTAGTAGAGCCGGGCGCCGTCGCGCTCGAGGAAAGGCATGGCGATGCCTCCGGGTCAGGCCGCGACGCTCGCGCGCCCAGCGCGACCGATGGAAGTGGCGTGACCGACATGACCGACGTGAATCGTCACGGTCCCGAGCCCCACGCGCCAGACGCGCACGTCGCGGAGCCCCACCGCCTCCATGAGCCGGGCGAGCTCGCCCGGCGTCACGAAGCGGTCGACCGACTGCGGCAGGTACGTGTAGGCCTCGCGGTTCCCCGCGATCAGCGCCCCTACCGCCGGGACGACGTGGTGGAAGTAGAGGCGGAAGGCCTGGCGCCAGCCGGGGAGGGTCGGCTGCGTGATCTCGAGCGCAACGACGCTCCCGCCCGGGGCGGTCACGCGCCGCATCTCGGCGAGACCGGCCCGCAGGTCGGCCAGGTTCCGCAGGAGGAAGGCCGACCCGACGCAGCCGAAGCTCGCATCGGCGAACGGGAGTGCCAGCGCGTCGCCCGCGAGGAGCCGGACCCGCCGCTCCCCGAGGGTGCCGAGCTTCGCCCGGCCGAGGCGCAGCATCCCCTCGACGAAGTCGACGCCCACCACGCCTCGCACCCGGGTCTCGCGGAGGAGCGCGAGCGCGAGGTCGCCCGTGCCGGTGGCGAGGTCGAGGGCGAGGCTCCCCGCCGGCGGCGCGGCGAGGCGCGCGGCGGCCCGCCGCCACGCGCGGTCGCGCCCGCCCGTCATCAGCGCGTTCATGAGGTCGTAGCGCGGCGCGATGCGCGCGAACATCGCCTGCACCCGCGTCGACTTGTCGTTCACGCCGCCGATTCCCACGACAGCTGCGGGGGCCGGCGACAGGACCCGCGGGTGGACGCTCGAAGGGCGAGTCGGGTCAGTACCACAGGCCGGCGACCGCGGCGACGAACGTGATGACGCTGATGTAGCCGTTCACGTTGAAGAAGGCCATGTCGAGCCGCGAGAGGTCGGTCGCCGAGACGAGCGAGTGCTCGTAGACGAGGAGCCCCACCACGACGAGCCAGCCGACCCAGTAGAGCACGCCGAGCCCGAGGCTCCAGCCCGCGGCGGCGAGGGCGAGGGCGGTGAGGACGTGGGAGACGCGCGCGGCCCGGAGCGCGGCGGCGATGCCGAAGCGGGCGGGCACGGAGTGGAGGCCTTCCCGCCGGTCGAACTCGACGTCCTGGCAGGCGTAGAGGAGGTCGAAGCCCGCGATCCAGACGGTGACGGCGAGCCAGAGGAGCCACGCCGGCAGCTCCATCGTGCCGCGCACGGCGATCCAGGCGCCGGCCGCGGCCGCACCGTCCGTGAACCCGAGGATCCAGTGCGAGAGCCACGTGAAGCGCTTCGTGTAGGAGTAGCCCACCAGAAAGACGAGCGCGATCGGGGCCAGCGCGAGGCAGAGCGGCCCGAGCTGCCACGCGGCCACGAAGAAGAGCGCGGCCGAGGCGAGGGCGGCCAGGGTGAGGTCGCGCGGCGCGAGGAGCCCCCGCGGAAGGTGGCGGCCGGCCGTCCGCGGGTTCCGGGCGTCGAGGTGGCGGTCGATCAGGCGGTTCGCCGCCATCGCGGTCGTCCGCGCCGCGACCATGGCCACGCTGATCCAGAGGACGGCGTGCCACCCGGGCCAGCCGCGCGCCGCCAGCACCATGCCGAGGTACGCGAACGGCAGCGCGAAGACGGTGTGCTCGACCTTGATCGCGTCGAGGAAGTGCCGGAGCGTCGACATGATGTGAGGGGACCCGCGCACGGCGGCTCGGCCGGCGTCCGGAGGGATCGGGCCGTCGCGCGGCGGTGAGTATATCACCGGCCTGCCCGGCGGCGCGGCTCAGCGCGGCGCGTGGAGATGCAGGATCTTGGCGGCGGACGTGGTCATCGGCGGCCGGCGCTCCAGCTCGAGGAGCCGCGCGCCCCGCCACGCGAGCTCGCCGACTCGCTGGGCGCCCCCGCTCTGACCGAGGCTCCGCGGGGACGCCGGGTCCGGACCTCACGGCTGTGGCCGGTAGGGGACCGCGGCGGAGGCCGCGCTCCGGGAGGCGGGCAGCCGGCTAGACATCGGCGGGCGGCACCCGCTCCACGGCCGCCGTCGAGATCGCGCGCCCGACCTCGAGGCGGCGCACCAGATCGTCCCCGAGCTCCGCGAGCGCGGCATCCGGCTCCGCGCCGACCGCGTCCAGCATCGTGCTGAAGAAGCAGCGGGCCGCGACCGCAGCGGCGACGTCGAAGATCTCCGCGTCGGACAGGCCGTGGTCGCGGAGCGCCTGGATGTCGGCGGCGGTGACCTCGTTGGCGTCGCGCGCGACCCGTTCGGCGAACGCCATCAGCGCCGCATCCGCCGGCGAGAGCGTGCGGGCGCGGCCGTCCACGATCGCAGCCAGCTCGGGCGCCGCGTAGAAGCGCTCGCGCAGGATCCGGGCGTGAGCAAGCGCGCAGTACGAGCACCCCAGCGCGCGGGCCGCCGCGACCGTCACGAGCTCGTACCGGCGCGGGTCGAGGTGGCCGCGGATGGTCGCCAGGAGGGCCCCCCACGCGGCCCAGACGTCGGGGCGGTGGCTGAACGCCTTCGCGTAGTTCGGCACGTATCCGGGCTGGGCCTGGCTGCGCTCGTACATCGCGCGCACCTCGCCCGCCGACTCGTTGACGGGGACCGTCGCTAGAAAGGACATGGCGATGCTCCTTTTTCCGGGGAAGCTGGCGGCTCTGTCGCCAGGGCGGGCCGCTCGCTCACCCGAGGCCGTACTCGCGCCACCGCATCGCGACGCGCTGTCGGACCTCGTCCGACATGCGGATCTCCTCCGGCCACGGCTGCTCGACCCGGTCGAGCGGCGCCCGCTTCTCCGTGGCGTCGATCCCGAGCTTCCCGCCGTAGCGGTGGCGGAGGGCGGCGTGGTCGAGGTCGTCCGACGGGCCCTCCACGACCACGAGGTCCCGCGCCGGGTCGATGCTGTTCGTCACCCGCCAGGCGACCTCGGAGAGATCGTGGACGTTGACCCACTCGTCGACGACCACGACGTTCTTCGCCAGCATGAGGAGCCCGAGCCCCCAGAGCCCGTACATCACCTTCCGGACCTGTCCCGGGTAGCGCTTCTTCACCGAGACGATCACAAGGTTGTGGAAGACGCCTTCGGCCGGCATGTTCATGTCGACGATCTCCGGCAGCATCGTGCGGATGAGCGGCAGGAAGAGCCGCTCCGTCGCCTTCCCGAGCCAGTAGTCCTCCATCGGCGGCCGCCCCACGACGATCGTCGGGTAGATCGCGTCGCGCCGGCGCGTCACCGCCGTCAGGTGGAACACGGGGTAGGGGTTCGCGAGGGAGTAGTAGCCCGTGTGGTCGCCGAACGGGCCCTCGACGCGCGACTCCGCCGGGTCGCAGTAGCCCTCCAGCACGATCTCCGCCTGGGCCGGCACCTCGAGGTCGATCGTCCGGCACTTGACCATCTCGACGCCCTTGCCGCGGAGCCAGCCGGCCAGCAGGATCTCGTCGAGCCCGGGCGGAAGCGGCGCCGTGCCCGCGTACATCGTCGCCGGGTCGGCGCCGAGCGCGATCGCTACCGGGATGCGCTCCCTTCCCGTGCGGCGCGCCTCGCGCTCGTGCTCGGCCCCGCCCTTGTGGGTCTGCCAGTGGAGGCCGAGCGTCCGCTCGTCGTAGACCTGGATGCGGTAGGTGCCGACGTTCCGGAGGCCAGTGACGGGGTCCCGCGTGATGACGAGTGGGAGGGTGATGTAGTAGCCCGCGTCCTTCGGCCAGCACCAGAGGATCGGGAGCGCGGCGACCGAGGGGCGGTCGGTCTCGACGATCTCCTGGCAGGGGCCGCTCTTGACCGACTTCGGCCCTGCGCGGGCAACGTCGAGGAGCTCGAGCCCCTTCCGCATCTTGTCGAGGAGCGAGCCCGGCATCTTGAGGTCGAGGAGCCCCTTGATCTTCTCGCCGAGCTCGTCGAGGCGCTTAACCCCGAGGGCCCACGCCATCCGCTCCTCGGTGCCGAACGCATTGATCAGGACCGGCATGGCGGTGCCCTCGACGTGCTCGAAGAGGAGGGCGTGGTTCTGGTCCTTCGGACCCTTGACGAGCCGGTCGGCGATCTCCGTGATCTCGAGCTCGCGCTTGACGGGCGCGCCGACGCGGCGGAGCTGCCCCCGGTCCTCCAGGAGCTGCATGAACTCCCGCAGATCCAGAAAGCTCATTGCGCTAGTCGTTAGAGATGAAGCGGACGAGGTAGCCCGCGACGATCGGGAACACGAGCGTCGGCAGCACGCGCGCGAGGAGGAAGCGCGTCCCCATGAACGGCAGCTCCCACGCGAGCACCCGCTGGAACCCGAAGAGCGACCAGCTCGTCATGTAGACGACGAGGGCCGACAGGGACGCGCCGCCCTTGTAGAAGACCGCCATGATCGGGACGCTCACCAGCAGCCCGCCCGGTGTGAGGGGAAGATGGCGCGGTGGGTCGAGCCCCGGCCGAGCCAGTGCTGGATCCACTCGGGCGAGATCATGGCCTGGATCATCCCCGTTAGCTGGATCATCCCCGTTAGGATGAGCGCGGCGACCAGGCGCAGCAGGACGTCCAGGAGGAGCTGGCCGCCGGCGCGGAGGCCGACGCCCGGCAAGCTCGGGTCCCGGAGGTACGCGGCGACCGTGACCGCGGCCGCGAGGCCATAGGTGATGAAGTCGAAGCCGTGCATGCGGAGCCAGCTCCTCTGGGCGGGGGGTTCCGGGGAGCTCGCGCTGCGGGCGACGGTGGCGCGCGCCAAGGCGGCGCCAGTATAGCCGCGGGGCGGTTCGGAGACCAGTCGCACGTTCTTGGCTGCTTGATGCGACCTGGAGGCCTGTCGCACGTTCTGGGCGCGACTTACAGGAAAGTCGTCGTGTCGGGCTCGAGCCCCAGGAGGAAGCGGCCCACGGTCTCGAAGTGCGTCTGGCGGCCCTGCACCTGCTGGGCCACCGTGTGCGCGTCCCGGAAGCGCCGCTCGAAGGGGTTCTCGTCGAAGATCGCGGTCGCGCCGGCCGTCTGGTAGGCGAAGTCGACGGCCGCCGTCGCCTCGGTGATCGCGTGGGTCGCCGCCATCCGGATCCGGACGCGCTGGTCGAGCCCGAGCGTGCCCGTTTCCACGACGCCGCGCCAGACCTCCTCCAGCGAGCCGAGGAGGAGCGCCCGGGCGGCACCGACCCGCGCTTCGGTCCTGGCGAGCTTCGACTGGACCACCGCGCTCTCGCGGAGCGGCTGGCGGAGCCCGCGCGGCGTCTTCGTCTGCGCGAGGGCGACGAAGGCGTCGAGCGCGCTCCGGGCGTTGCCGAGGGCGACCCCGGCGAAGCCCGACGCGTAAAGGCTCGTCGTCGGGAAGCAGTAGAGAGGCCCGCCGTCGCGGCGCTCCGCGGGGTCGTCCCGCGCCGCCGAGTGCTCGCGCGGCACGAAGAGGTCCGAGGCTGTGAACGAGTCGCTGCCCGTCGCCCGGAGGCCGATCACGTTCCAGGTGTCGAAGAGGGTCGCGCGCGCAGCCGGAAACAGCATCCAGCGCGTCTCGGCGGATCCGTCCGGCCGTCTTCGCATTGTGCCATCGGACCCGTAGATCGTGCACTGGCCGCCGAGCCACGTCGCCTGGCGGCAGCCGCTGGCGAAGGTGAAGGTACCCGACACGCGGTAGCCGCCGTCGACCGGGACCGCGCGCCCATCGGGGCTCGGCCCCCAGGCCAGGATCGCCCGCCAGTCGCCGAAGATCTCCTGCGCCACGGCGGGCGCCACGTACCCGGAGATCATGGTGCAGCCCGCGGCCTGGCAGAGGCACCAGGCGGTGCTGGCGTCCGCCCGGCTCACCTGCTCCAGGACGCGCACGAAGGTTGCGGGATCGAGCTCCGCCCCGTCGAGCGAGCGGGGGAGGAGGAGGCGGTAGAGCCCCGCGTCGACGAGTGCCGTGACCAGGGGTTCCGGCAGCCGGCGCGCTCGCTCGCCCTCGGCCGCGGAGGCCTCGATCAGTGGGGCGAGCTGCCAGACGCGGTCGAGGGGGTGGGGACGGCCGTCCGCGCTGTCGGCCATGGCGGGGATGTTACCCCAGGGGGGAGGTGCGGGAGGCGCTGGCGCGCTGGGTTTGCCGGGGAGGGCTGGACGGGGATCGCCGTGCCGAGGGCCTTGGCGGCGAGCCGGACGGGGATGGCCTGCGTCAGGGGCGTCGTGACGCGGGTTCGTCTCGGACTCGGCCCACGTCGGGCTGGCGCGCCCTTGGCTGGCGGGTTCCGGGGACCTCAGCCTCGCGTGCTGGCGTCGATTGGCGCGTCTTGGCGGCACCTTCCCGTCGCCGCTCATAACTGAGGGTTACCCTCCGGTTCTCGTCAGCTCAAAACTCAGGGTTACCAGAGCCATTGTCTAGGAGCCTCCAGGAGGCGACGTCAGGGGGGGTGGCTAGCTGGATATTGCCTGGGGCGCGGCGGGGGTCGGGTGCGGCGAGGGTCCAGAGCCGCTCCAGTTCGCGCTCGAGCTGCCGACGGAGCTGGAGCGGGTTGAGCGATTGGTAGAGGGCGTCGAGCTCACGGCGGACGTCAGCCGCCAGGACGCCAGCGGCGCAGAGGCGCTGGTAGGGCGTCTGGGCGCGATCGTAGATCCGGCGGCTCCGAGCGCCCTGGCGGGTCTTGCTCACGAGTTTCTCCACGGGTTGGAAGAAGTTGACGTGCAGACGGGCGAGGCGATAGACGCGGGTAAGTTGTGCATAGGCCGCCCGGGAGGCGAAGCGATCATAGCCGATGAGCTGCCGGACGACGGCGCCGTTCTTCTGCTCGACATGGGCACTGTCGTTCTTCTTCCACGGGCGACTGCGGGTGAAGGTCACGCCGTGGCGGCGGCAGTAATCCCGCAGGGAGCGGTTGATGAACTCGGAGCCGTTGTCGCTGTCCAGGCCGAGCATCGGTATGGGCAGGCGTGTCCGGACGTGATCGACGGCCCCCCCGACGCGGATCTGGCCCTTGCCCCAGACGGGCTCCAGCTCGACCCACGCGGTCGCGATGTCCACCGCGCAAAGGGTACACAGGTAGAAGCCCTCGGTGCTGGAGCCACGGTGGGCGACGAGGTCGACTTCGAGGAAGCCGGGCCGGGCATCGGTCCACTCGGTGAAGGTGCGGATCGGGATCTCGTGCCGGAGCACGGTCCCGGGCCGCGTGATCGTGGCCCCGCGCAGCGGGTACTGCGCG
Organism: uncultured Candidatus Rokubacteria bacterium; assembly: GCA_963805625.1. Lineage (GTDB taxonomy): Bacteria > Methylomirabilota > Methylomirabilia > Rokubacteriales > DASRDR01 > DASRDR01. Next base: position 60,507 of record CAWDVE010000011.1, on the reverse strand, counting down.
CGGGCCGGGCCCAGCAGGCGGGCGAGGGTCGGCCGGCTCGCCTGCCGCACGAGCTTGTCGACCGCCGGGGCGAGGGTGAGTTCGCCGCACCGGAGGAGGCGGTCCAAGAGTTCCGGCACGAAGGGCTGGAGGCGGTGGGCGCCGATCCGCCCACTGGCCTGCCAGAGGACCTCGGCGGCGGCGGCCACCTCCGGCCCGTACCGGCGTGGGCGGCCGCCGGGCCCGGGCCGAGCCCGGGGCCGCGGCGCGCGGCGGAGCAGCCGGATGGCCGCTTTGCGGTGGATGCCGGTCACGGCCACCACCTCGTCCAGCAGCCGGTGCTTCTCGGCTCGGGTGGCGCCTTGGTCCCGCTCGCGTTGCTTGGCCGCGTACTCCCGCAGGCTCGCTCGGGTCACCGTCACCTCCTGGGTGGATTCGGTAACCCTGACTTTTGAGCAGGGGGGCCTCTCTCGGTAACCGAAGTTTTGAGTCGATGCGCTTCCTTGACGCCCCCGGGCCCGGCCGCTACAATGGCCGCGCGCTGGGAGATCGTCTAGTGGTAGGACGCGTGGCTCTGGACCACGTAGCGGAGGTTCGACTCCTCCTCTCCCAGCCATTTTCATTGTTTGTTATGGGTGGTGGTGCCGGCTCCATCGTCTAGCCCGGCCTAGGACACGGCCCTCTCAAGGCTGAAACACGGGTTCGAATCCCGTTGGAGCCACGCCCGCTTTAGCTTGACCGTACCCCTACGTGGGCGGGTAAAGGCGGCCTAGCATGCCGACCTTGCCCCACAACCCCGCCGTAGGGCCTAAACCCGAGCTGCCAAAGCACAAAGGCCGCACTACGGGCGGTACCCCGGGGGGACCCGCCCGTACCCGTACGGGGCTACGGGCCCTGAAAAGCCGCGTGGCCGTGCGGGGATTGGCCGCCATCGACCGCCGCACCACGGCGGCACGCACCCTACTCGACTTCCGTCGCGAGTTGCTCGACGACCTTGGCGGCGAGCCCTCCATCTCGGCAGCCCGACTCGCTCTGGTGGAGATGGCGGTGCGCACGCGGCTCTACCTCGATCACGTCGACGCATTCCTGATGTCGCAGCCGTCGCTGATCATGAAGCGTGCTCGGCTTCGAGGTCGACTCTTGCCCCTCGTGGAGCAACGGCAGCGGCTGGCCGAGAGTCTCGCTCGGCTGCTCGGGCAGTTGGGCCTAGAACGTCGCACGCCGGAGCCTCTCGACCTGCGCGAATATCTCTCGCGTCGAACCGCGTCCGACATTACTCGAACAGCACAACCTCCGGATGGGTCTCTCGCGCCCACGACGACCTCACGCGATTCGGAATCAGAGAGAGCCACCCCGTGAACACACGGCATGAGGCGCTGCCGCCGGTTAGGGCCGTTAACGGGTTAACCGGCACGCCCGCCGTGCCGGCCGGGCCACGGCGGCGCTACGTGGGCGCCAAGGCGCCCTCTCGCCTTGTCTACGTTCTTGCCGCATGGGGTGGGTGCCCGGCCGGGTACGTGGAGACGGGGGAGAGCCCCCAGGGGCCCGCAGGGGGCGCCCCACCACGCCACCCCGGGGTGCCGTGCGGTGCGCGTGGACCGGCCCGTGTGCCCCCGGCAACCACCCCATCCACCCCAACCGCCCGGGGGTGCGGCACCACGGTCGGCCCGCCGCGCCCATACGTTTCCCGCCTTCCCGCCCAGCGTGCCGGCATGGCCACGCTATGAACGCCACGCTGACCATCCTTGACGTCCTGGATGATCCCAACCTCTTCGCCAGCCAGTTCACTTCTCACGAGACCTGGAGGGCGTGGCGGACAGTGCTCCGGGCGCTATTCGGTCTGCCCATGACGGCCGACGATGTCGCCGTCTACACCGCACATACTGGCCGTCTCAGTTGGCCGACCACACCGGCACGTGAAGCCTGGTTCGTCGTTGGCCGACGCGGTGGGAAGAGCCGCATCGCCGCCCTCGTGGCGGTGTACCTCGCATGCTTCCGCGATTATCGTTCGTCGCTGGCTCCGGGCGAGCGAGCCACGGTCATGGTGATTGCGGCCGACCGACGCCAGGCCCGGGTGGTACTCCGCTACATCGCAGGTTTCTTCGAGAGCATCCCGCTCCTCCGGCCGCTCATTCAGCGCCGCACGGCCGAAGCCATTCACCTGACTAGTCGCGTGACGATCGAGGTGCACACCGCAAGCTTCCGGGCCGTGCGCGGGTACACGGTGGCCGCGGCGATCTGCGACGAGATCGCCTTCTGGCGTTCCGACGAGAGCGCCAACCCTGATACCGAGATTCTCGCCGCATTGCGCCCCGCCATGGCTACGGTGCCAGGCGCGTTGCTCTTGTGCATCAGCTCGCCCTACGCACGCCGCGGAGCGCTGTGGGAGGCCTATCGGCAGCACTACGGCCAGGAGGGTGATCCGGTCCTGGTCTGGCAAGCGCCGTCCCGCGTCATGAACCCCCAGTTGGATGCAGGCGTGGTGCGGGCCGCCTATGCCGCCGATGAGAGTGCGGCGGCCGCCGAGTACGGGGCGGAGTTCCGCCGAGACATCGAAGGATTCCTCACGCGCGAGGCGATCGACGCCTGCGTCGACGTCGACTGCCGCGAACGTGCCCCGCTGCCGGACGTGCAGTACATCGCGTTCGTCGACCCCTCGGGCGGGGCGGCCGACGCGATGACCCTCGCCATCACTCACTCCGACGATCGACGGGTCACGCTCGACGCCGTGGCCGAGCGCCGGCCCCCGTTCAGCCCCGAAGCGGTGGTCGAGGACTTTGCCCGGTTGTTGTCCACCTACCAGGTCACGACCGTCGTCGGCGATCGCTACGCCGGCGAGTGGCCGCGCGAGGCATTCCGCCGGCACGGCATCGCCTATGAGGTGGCGGACACGGTGCGTTCCGATCTGTACCGGGACCTGCTGCCCCTCATCACCTCGCAGCAGGTCGCGCTACTGGACCACCCCCGCGTGGTGACCCAGCTCTGCCGCTTGGAGCGCCGCACCGGCCGTGGCGGGCGCGACCAAATCGATCACCCCCCGGGGGCCCACGATGACCTAGCCAATGCCGCCGCCGGGGCCTTGGTGCTGGCGGCGCGGCGGCGCACCTCGGGCCTGCCCATGGCCATTCTGGACCCCGCCGCGCCGAACACGGCCGCCGAGTTAGCGGAGCTTGCGCGGCGCGAACGCCACGCCTTGTGGACGGGGCGCGGGTGGTGGACCGAGTAGCCATAGAGAAAGGAGCTGCATGATGCCGAAGTCTCCCGACAAACCGAAACGGAAGCCCCGCAAACCCCGTAAACCCCGCAAGCCGCCGGCCGCATCCCGACCGAGCTTCCTCGAAAGGATGGTCACCAAGTGATGAACACCACACGAGCGCCGCTGCAACACATGGTGTTCGACACAGTTACCGCGTCGGTCCCCGGTGGGGCCAACGCCCCCGAGGCCGAAATGGTCGTCAGCACCCCGGGACGCGACTCCGAAGGGGATCGCGTGTTGCTGGACGGGGCCGACCTAACTCGCTTTCGGCGCAATCCCGTTCTCCTCTGGGGCCACGATGCCTACGCCTTGCCCATTGGCACGGTGACGCAGCTCACCCTCGAGCCCGCTCGTGGACTGCGGGCGCGGTGGCGCTGGCTGGTGGGGGACGCCTTTGCCGACCGGGTGAAGAACGCCTGGGACCAGGGGATCATTCGGGCCGCCTCGATCGGGTTCATGCCGCTGGAGAGCACGCTGAACCAGTGGGACGGATACGACCACCAGCGATGGGAATTGATGGAGATCTCCCTCGTCCCCATCCCCGCCAACGCCGAGGCCACCCGGCGGCTGAAGGCCCTGGGGCTGACGCCCGCCGGGTTGCTGCCGCCGGATGTGCTCGCCGTCGTGCGCCGGGCGATCGTGCTCGGGGTCCAGCGCGCAATGCACACCCCTTAGGGGGAGGGTCATCATGGAGGACGACGCCACCACGACGACGACACCGCCGATCGTTGACACCCAGCTGGCCAAAGCGAGGCTGGTGCTCGCCGAGGCCGAGCATGCCGTTCGGCATGAACAGGCACAGCTGGCCGAGATCCACGCCCGGGATCAACAGCTGGCCCTCGAAACCCGGCGCGTGCACGCCACCCTGCGCCAGGCAGATGATCGGGCCGCCATTCGCTCTGGCCAGGAGCGGATGGCCGCCATCGACACCCAGCGGGCCGACCTGGCCAAAGAGATCGCCGCCCAGGACCTGGTCATCGAACGCCGGAAGGCCACCGTGACCGCCGCGACGATGGCGATCGATGACATCCGGAACCAGGCCCTCCGCCTCCGCCAAGGCATCGCCCTCGACCAAGTGGAAGCACGCCAGCTCGAAGGGGACATCGCGAGGTCCGAGGCCGATGTGGAAGGGTGGCGACGAGGGCTCGCCGTGCTGCATCGGCGGATCGCAGCAGCGTCGAGCCAGCTGCGGGAGCTTGGGACTTAGGGTAGTTGCCGAGAGCTCTTGGAATCACTGAGCCCGATCCTAAGCCTGGTGTACGAGGAAGGACGCTGGGGAACTCTGAAGGTAACGGGATTGGAAATACCGGCTGCGGCCCGAGGTGGTACTGGAAGCACCCGGCTGCCAGACGCCACGGCTGGCCGAGTCTGAAACGCATCGGCCGCAGCCTGGGCGCGAGCATTGGCCGGCGGGGGATTTTCTGAGGAAAACCGTTTAAAAGAGAACCCGTTCGGCTCGGAATCTCGATTCGCGGGAAGCACCTTTATTACAGAAACGCCAGCGCAGAGCGCGCGCATGTCTTGAAGGGAACGGGACCACGGAGAGGACGGGTTGCTATTCTCGGCACCGGTCACTATTTCCACCGGCCCGCTATCACCCACCCTGCACGGGGCGGTTCCGCATCGAGTTCAACGCGCAGGCGCCCCAGGCTTGGGACCATCACTGCCGCGACGTGCCCCTCCGCGGGCGAAACCTATGCAAGCACGTGCCCGGGCCGGCTGCCGGGTCGCCAGACCTCCTGGATCATGGCGAAGAGAAACGCCGTCGTCAAACCGAACAGGATCATCCCGTTCAGAGCCTCCAGGGCCCCGAGCATCCTCCAGTGCTCCGGAAGGAGGGCGCTGGCGTGCCCGTAGGTCGTCAGCGCGCTCACCGAGTAGAGCATCGCGGCCTTGGCATCAGGGAGGGCACCGAGAAGACGGTATGCGACCGCCCAGATTGCGGCCTCGAGGGCGTGAAGCGACGTGACCAGCAGGACCGTCAGGCTGAGGGCTGCCGCAAACATCGCCATGAATTGGCGGCGGGCTGCTCTGCGAACCAGCGCACCCGTGACCGCGTCGTTAATGAGACTGAGCCCGAGGACGTGGACCACCGAGGTCAGCACGATCAGGGGCACGCCCCACGCCCAGTTGCCCGTCCAGATCAGCGAGTCCATCCGCACTCCTTGCGCGCGACGTGGTCGCTGCGCCTCCGATTCGCCCACAGGCCGCCACAGGCCGAAGGCCGTCCGATCAAGTTGAGAAGAGACTGAAGCCGTGATACGCGAGCAAGGGCCGGCGCGGCGGCGGCACGAGGGCCGCCAAGCGCTCGAGCAACTCCAACGGCTCCAAGAGCAGCGCGGTCGAGCCGTCGGCCACCGCAGCTCGATCCTGCGGTGCTCGACACCGACGCCATTCGCGCCGCCACAAAGGACGGGGTGCAGGGTCGCCATCGTCGCTCACGGGGTCGCATCGGCGATTCGCCCAACCTCGAGATTGCAGGTATTTGACGAAAGGATGCACAATGTCACTGCACCGTGCGGGGCCAGGACCCCATGATAGATGAGCAAATTGATCTCTGGCCGGGCCGTCAGGGCGGCGAGCTTCTCCAGCAGTTCGAGGGGGTCGAACACCAGGTGCGTGGTGTGGGATAGATCGGATTGGGTGGAGCCCCTGTGCTAGGCAAACGACGCATGCAACGCATGTTCTTGGTGGGTTTTTTCAGTTGCCACATCGCGCTCGTCGTCGCAGGGGCCGCTCATCTCACTTCAAACGTGCATGGGCCTGTAGGAAGAGGACTTCGCTTTTATAGTGCACTGTCGGGTGCTGGCGACTCCTATTCTTTCTTCGCTCCGACGGTAGGTCCCCAGTTGCGCGCTCGGTTTATCCTTTCTTCGCCGCAGGGAGAACGCTCCGAGGAAACACTGGAAACCGGGAAGAGTCGCGAGGTCGGCTTCCGTCTCGGAAATCTCGCCGGAACAATCTATATCGCGGCCAAGCGCACCGACCTGCGACGGGCGTTTCTCGGTGCGCTCGCGGCGAGTAGCTTCGGCGCACATCCTGAAGCGAGCCATGTGCAGGTGAATATCGAGGAGTGGGTAATGCCCACGATGGCCGACTACCGCGCGGGGGTACGGCCGCGGTGGCGCGTGCTGAACGACGCGACGTTCGTGCGCACAAAGAGAAGCCAGCCATGAGGTCGTGGAATTACCGATGCATTGAGTGCGACACGTGGTTTCGGCCGGTGTCGGCTCGCCCACTCGCGGGACTCAGAGTGGGGTTGGCGCTGCTGCTGCTCATTCATCTGGTCTGGCTCTCGAGCGATATCCTCGCACTGCACGGCAGTCGGGGAATCATTCCCTGGGAGCTCACGGACCTGCTGCGTGATCCTTGGGTGCCAGGCCTCCCGACTCTAGCTAAGGCCTTTCTGCCTCTCGGCATCAGTACGCACACCGCCATTATCCTTTTGCTCTCGAGCTACGCCGGAAGCCTCCTCAGTCTCGCACTGGGATTTCACACCCGCCTCGCGGCGTTTCTCGTATGGGGCCTTCACCGCAGCCTCATGACGAGCGGTTCTGCTTCTTTTTATGGAGTGGATCAGTTAGCCAATACGTTCCTTTTCTATCTCTTTCTCTTTCCGTCCGGGCGTGCCTGGACGTTCGCGTCTCGTCCTGCCGCCGCCGACCGAGAGGACACGATTCCAGTCGGTTGTCTGAGGGCGATGCAAGTCCACCTCTGCGTCATCTATTTTGCCGCCGGTTTAGATAAAGCAATGGGGAGACAATGGTGGAACGGCGAGGCAATCTGGCAGGTGATTTCTCAACCCGCCTTTAGCACTTTCGATCTAAGCTGGCTCGCGAAGTATTCCTTGATCCCGATGCTCGCTGGCTGGGGCACTTTGGTGGTGGAGATCGGCTATCCGTTTTTCATCTGTCTACGCCGCACCCGGAAGATCTGGGGCTTCGCGACGATCGGACTGCATTTGGGCATTGCTCTTTGCATGGGGCTCGTCTTTTTTTCGAGCGTGATGATTCTCCTGACGGGCTGTCTCTTTCTGATTCCCGAAAAGATCCCGGAGGAAATCCAGGAGCAGCCCGCAGCACCAAGGCAACTAGAGCCGCTCCTGGCGCCGCACCGGGTGAAGTCCTAGACTTACTGGAAAACAGATGGGGGATGCACTCTTGCTTCGAACTCGAAACCCGAGACGCCGAGAGGAGCATCCCCGATGGGACAGAGGGTACCCGCGTCGGAGCAGACGCACCAGGGGCTGCAGGAGTTCTTGGGGCAGGGCGTAGCATGACCAGACCGAGCTGATCAAGCTGGCGGTGCGGAAGATCGTGGAGGAGGCCTTGGAAGCCGAAGTCAGTGAGGTCCTGGGCCGCGGGTACTACGAGAACGGCGCAGCCCCCGGGACCGGTTACCGCAATGGGTACCGCCGGAGCCGCCTCCAGACGGGCGAAGGCCGCATCGAGTATGGAGTCTCCCAGGTGGCTGATCGGCCCGATCCCTTCGTCTCGCGGATCCGCGCCCGTCTGCCCGGGCGCACGGCGGAGCTCGAACGGCTGGCCGTCGAGATGTACGCGCGCGGTCTGAGCACTCGGGACATCGAGGCGGCCTTCCAGGGGCCGGCCGGGCAGCCCCTCCTCAGTCGGACGCCCGTGAGTCAGGTGACGGAGCGGTTGTGGCAGGAATACGAAGCGTTCGCCACCCCGGGACCTGAGCGAGTTCGTGGTCGCCTACCTGTTCGTCGATGGCGTCGCCGAGCGGCTCCATGCCGGGATGCCGCGGGAGGCGGTGCTCTGCGCCTGGGGGATCACCGAGGACAGGCGGAAGGTGCTGCTACATCTGGCATCGGGCACGAAGGAGGACACCGCAAGCTGTACCGCCTTCTTCGAAGACCTCAAGCGCCGGGGCCTGCCGGACCCGCTGCTGACGGTGACCGATGGCGCGCCGGGGCTGATTCGCGCGGTCGAGACGTGTTTCCCGCGGGCGCTGCGCGAACGCTGCCTGGCCCATCGGATGCGGAACCTGCGTGGCAAGGTGCCGGAGGCGACCTGGCCGGAGGTGGCCTCCGCGCCCGCGCTTGCTACGAGGCCGCGTCGCCCGCCTGGCCGCCGTGCTCCGGGACGATGTCGTGCAGACCTACGAGCGGGACCTACCCGCGGCCGTCCGCTGCTTCCTCGAGGACTTTGACGCATGCGTCGCCCACCTGCGGTTTCCGCTCCAGCACCGCAAGGTCATCCGGACCACGAATCTCTTGAGCGCCTCTTCGGCGAGGAACGGCGCCGCACCAAGGTCCTCCCCCATGTCTTCGGCGAACGGCCGGTGTTGAAGCTCATGTACGCCGCGGTGATCCGCGCGGCCGATCGCTGGCGGGGTCTCACCGTCGGCGAGTTCGAGCGGCGGCAGCTCAAGGCGATTCGCGCCGAATTGGACCGGGCTCACGCCGAGCGCACCACTCCGGCGGTTCGCCCGACCGTGAGTGCGTCCCCCGTCAGATTATCCAGCAAGGCTCGGACTTGAGCCCGCCCCTCGTGGCCATTTGCCTTTTGCCTCTCGGACTCGAGGCAAAAGGTGCATCGGGGTTGTCCGACGATTTTACGCCCCTTGTCCGCCGTCTCATGGCACGCGACCAGATTCCGGGCTTGGCCGTGGGACTCGTCGAGCGGGGGCGCCTCGTCTTCGCCCGCGGCTTCGGCTACCGCGACGCGTACACTCACCTACCAGTAACGCCCGACACGCTCTTTGCTCTCGGATCCTGTTCGAAGGCTTTCACGGCGACGGCGATCGCTCTGCTTGCGGACGAGGGAAAAATCGCGCTCGACTCTCCCGTACGCACTTACCTTCCCGACTTTGCCCTCGAAGATCCGGTGGCGACGGCGACCCTGACGACGCGGGATCTTCTCACCCACCGCAGCGGATTACCGCGGCATGATCTCTTCTGGTACCAGGCGCCATTCTCGCGAGATGAGCTCTACCGCCGCCTTCGCTTCCTCGAGCCCGCCGGCCCCCCTCACGCGCAGTGGCGGTACAACAGCCTGATGTACGTCGTCGCCGGTCGCATCGTCGAGCAAGTCACCGGCGAGAGCTGGGAGAGCTTCGTGCAGGCCCGGATACTCTCTTCCCTCAAAATGCGACGCACCGTCCTTTCGGCGGAAGAGATGGCGACCGACTCCGATCATGCGTCCCCCTATGCTATTCACGAGGGGAGCGTACAAAAAATACCGATGCTGAAACAATTGAGTGCCATCGCGCCCGCCGGAGCCGTGAGCTCGAGCGTACGGGATCTCGCCCGCTGGCTCACATTTCACGCGACGAGATCACCGGGTCTTCTCGGGGAGGATCATTGGCGTGACCTTCATCGCCCGCAAGCGGAAATGCCGGCGCCGGACCAGCCCGAAGTCCAGCAGCCCTACTACGCTTTGGCGTGGATTCACGAAAGCTACCGCGGCCATCCCCTGGTGGTCCACAACGGGGCCATCGACGGCTATACGGTGCATCTGGGGTTTCTTCCCGAAACGGGACAAGGGCTCATTCTCCTGATGAACCGAGATGTCGCGACCGCGACTCTGATGGCGCTTGCCTACAGCGCCTATGATCACCTTCTAGGGCTCGAGCCGCTCGACTGGGAGACGAGACTCGTCGAAGAAACGCAGCCACCGTTGCAGGATGTCCCTGCCGTCCCGCTCGACTTTCCGCTGAGCAAGGTGGCGGGAAGATACGAGCATCGCGCGTACGGGCCGCTCACGGTTCGTGCCAACGGGGACCAACTCTTGATGCAGTTTCGGAACCTTCGTTTCACGCTAGTTTATCAGGGCAAACTGGGGTTTCTCAGCCGAGAACCCATTCTCGACGGGGGGCCGCAGATTTCGGTTCGATTCTCGAACCCGAGGCTAGACGAGTCTCAACAGCTCTTCGTTCCGTTCAACTTCGATTTGGACGACCCGGTGCAGGTCTTCACCCGCGTGAGGTAGGTGTCACCTCCCCACCGGTAAGCGAGGAGGTGAGTGTGAAGCGTGGAAGTTAGATGTCGTCGCCGTAGACCTTCGCCAAGATGTCTTGGGCAGTCGTCAAACGCTTCTCGATAATGGTCTTCAAGTCAGTGAAGAAAGCTTTGACCTCAGGATCCGTGGCCGACGCAATGTGCGCGTTCGCCAAATTCATGATGCTTTGCTGGGTGTTGGTTACGAGGGTCATATACTGTTTGTCGAAGGCATCACCCTTGAGAGAGCGCAGCATTACCGCTTCAGCTTTGAGTCGGTCGATCAGGCTCTTACCCGCTTCGGTTTTCGGATCCAGCGGAAGGACCTTGATTCCCTGTTTTTGGGCGATGAGCATGAGCTGTGCGTCGAACTTAGCATTACCGCTTGACACTGTGCGGGCGTATTCTTTCACGAGATCCGACTTGGCGCTCTTGTCCGCCAAATTACTGACATTGACGCCGGCCTGACTGGTCGCGTGCAGGACCGACAATGCCCGCTCCAAATTGGGCTTGTCTTCCGCTCCGCTAACCTCGGCCGAGTTGCCGACGAGCGCCGCTGCGGCAAAGAAGGAGGGCATGAACACAACTGCGAGTTTTTTGAATAACATAGAGTACCTCCATTTTTGGGACGCGAAGCTCGGACGAACTCCGCACCTGGCGGGTTTCGATCTGCACGCCCAGGTGCGGGTGGCGGCCCACGATCGCGCTGGGCTGGACGGACTCTACCGGTATCTGCTCCGCCCGCCGCTGGCGCAGGACCGCGTGGAGTTTCGGCCCGACGGACGCATCCCTCGTAACGCTCAAGACCCCGTGGCACTAAGGGCAGCCAAGGAGATTTGCGGAACGGCGTCGGCCGTCGCCCCGATGTCGTAGCCGAAATCGCTGGGACTTATGCGAATACGGATACCTGCCAGTGCGTTGGTCGGGCCAGGCTGCGAGTGTTCGGAGTTCTGGATCAGGCTGATGTCCTGAAGCTCCACCGAGATTTCCGGAAGACTTGCGAGCTTCCATCCCACGGTTGCCGCCGCGGCGAAAATCGAAAGAGCTACTATAAAATAGCGTTTCATAGGTACCTCCCTTATGAGACTAGAGTACTACCCCCAGCGTCGGGCCGACAAAGCCTGCTGGTCGAGACAGAAAAGCCCGCCCGCCTGACCTGCAGGCGATCATACTCAGCGGCACGGGCACTGTCAACGATGACGTGACCCGACAGCAGACAAGGAGGAAGCAGGGGAGGAAGGTCAGTCGCCGAGGAAGCGATGGGGTGTTGCACGAACATGCAAAAGCGCGGGATTCTGGACTGGGCCTGAGTCAAGGCTGAGCCAATGGGCGCGGGGATTTGCGCGCGGCTTCTTGCGACTCGTATGGAGTCCGGCGGCCCTGGCGTCGGCCATCTTTTTTGTGCTCGTGACGGTCTCGGCCCTCGTCGCCGATCGCCTCGCACCCTATGACCCCTACATCACGGGCACGGCGTCACCGCTCTCTCCACCGACATGGGCGCATCTGATGGGTACTGACCGGCTCGGGCGCGACACCTTCAGCCGAATGCTGTTCGGAGCTCGCTTGTCGCTCCCAGATCGTAGGCGGTGCAAAGCCTGATTCCCGCCCGCGCCGCGATCCCGCCGTCAGCCCAGCGGGCGCATTCCCAGGGTGACCGGTGACCGGACTCTCGCGCGCGGCAGGCCGGCCCGGCAAGGGCCAGAGCGCGCCGGGGTGGACTCGGGGAGACGTGGGTGTGGACAGGCCTCCGCGGGTCGGCGGGTAGACTGGGACTGCGGCGGCGGCGGTGCCGGGGGGGGGGCGCTGCGGTTGCTTTGACCCAGCTTTGACCGAATCATCGGGCGGGATCACATACGATCGGTGAACACAACCCAGCGCCCGACACGGCGAGTACTGCAATGCACAACGATTCCGTCCGATCTCGTTCCATTCGCGAACCATTGTCCGCACGACTGAAAATCCCGGGCGCATTTCCGCGTCTGGCGCCACGTGCTGCCGGACGCCTCGCAATTCTGGAATCGGGGAAAGAAAGCACCCGCGCGGCTAGCGAGCGGCTCATGTCGGCGTCCCGCCGCCCAAATGTGCGGAGCTAGGCAACAGATTGTCAGTTAGAAGTGGCGGGCAGCTGCCGGCAAGAGATCCCCGCGGCATGCAGATAGGTTGTCCTTGAACACAAGTTCGTTCGAGTTAAGCAGCCGCTCTGCTTCGTCCTGGTCTAAGTTAGGTTGGGGTGTACCTCTCGGAGTAGTGGACGAAGCGGACCTCGTTGACTTGCTCGCAGATCGTCGACAATGATCCTCCAGGCCGGCCCGGTTGTGCGGCGCCACACCTCGAGCCAGCAGGAGTGTCGGCCGTCACCACGATCGTCGCGCCGGCACCAGCCGGCCGAGCAGAAGGAGGCGCAGTGCTTGACGCCCTTTCGCCATGCTAGCCTTGGCGCACCGGAGGCCCCGTGATGAACCACCCGATGCGATCGTCACGGCATCAGGGCGGAAGAGCGCCTGTCAATTCCCACATCGATCGGGACACCGCCCAGCCCGCAGCAATACAGTATTGTTCGAACAGTCCAGCAGCCTGCCGGTGTGTACCGGCAGACAGACAGTAATTCCCAATCCTCCAAGAGGAGAATGACGATGCGACGGATGCCTTGCTTCTTGACGACCTTGGCACTGGTGCTGATGCTGGGCGCCACGGCCTCCGCAGCCGATTTCTTCTTCACCACGGGCGACCCGGATGGCCGAATGGCCGCTGCCTCCCGCCCCGAAAGCCGCCACAAGATTGAGATTGAGGCCGCCGATGACTTTATCCTCACGTCGCCCACGACCATCAGTGGAGCCACCTTTACCGGGCTCCTGTCCCATGGTGGGCACGGGGAGATACGCGACGTGGTCGTGGAGATCTACCGCGTGTTCCCGAACGACTCGACCGATCCACCGTCGGGGCAGGTACCCACCCGGACGAACTCGCCTTCGGATGATGCGTTTGCCGACCGCCGCAGCGCGGCTGGAACCCTGCGGTTCACGGCCACGGTCATCAATCCCCATTTCGAGGCCGCCAACTCGGTGATCGATGGCATCCATCCATCTCCGGATCAAACTACGGGGGGCGAAGGGCCGGTGGCGGGGCAGGAGGTTCTCTTCGATGTGGTATTCGAGCCGCCCCTGAACCTGCCCGCCGATCACTACTTCTTCGTGCCCCAGGTGCAGTTGCAAGGTCGGGCTGGCAACTTCCTGTGGCTGTCCGCACCTGGACCTGTCCCGCCGTTGTTTACCGGCGACCTGCAGATGTGGATCCGCAACGCGGACCTGGATCCGGACTGGCTGCGGGTTGGCGGCGATATCGTCGGCCCCACCCCAGCGTCGGGCCCGAGGTTTAACGGCAGTTTCTCCTTGAGCGGCACCACCCCGTAGGAATAGAGCCGTTGTGCCAGGGCCTGGGCAGCAGGCGTGCGCGCCGGTTGCCTAGCGCTGCCGCCAGGGCTCGGGCGTCGGGATGGTGTGATAGAAGTAAGAGCCGTAACAGCTACCAGTGGACGGGCCGGTCCTCTGGAACCTAGGAAGTGCTTGGAGCACCGTTGCCAACTACTGGCATGCAGCGGTTTCGTGGACAAGATCCTCAAGGGCGCGAAGCCGGCCGATCTCCCCGTGGAGCAGCCCAGAAAGCCCCAGCTGGTCATCAACCTCAAGACGGCCAAGGCCCTCGGCCTCACGATTCCCCCGGCGGTGCTCGCGCGGGCGGATGAGGTGATTCAATAGTGGACCGGCGGGCCTTCATCACGGGCATGGCAGGCGGCCTCCTCGCCGCGCCGCTCGCCGCCCAGGCGCAGGCCAGACGACGTGAACTCGCGTCGAGCTGCGGCGGAAGCGTGATGGTACGGTGCTTCGAGCATGACGAGGTTGCCCCAGTGGCTGATTCCGCTCCTCAGAAGATATGACCCTAGATCACGGTGATCTAAGGCTTGCTCGAGCGGGTGATAGCGGGAGGGGGGATGATCATTACGAATGTTGTGATTGCCTTACTTTCGGGCCTCGTCGGTGCGCTTCTTGGACCGGCTGGGGCCGAATGGATTAAGCGAAGATGGTTCGGGCCGGATTTGCGAATCGAATTTCGTCTCGAGCCACCATGGAGTCACCGGACCGGGACGGGAGGTGGGTGGCCTGTATACTACTTTCGGCTCTCGGTCCAGAACAGAGGAGGTACTCAAGCGCGACGTTGCGAGATGATACTCGAGGAGTTGTGGGTACGCGATAGTGCTGGACGGTACATTCGAGAGGCAAACTTCTTTGGGGTGTACCTCGTGTGGAGTGTTGTCGGTGGTCAATTCATTGATCTGAATCCCGAGCGTAGGATCTACTGCGATATCGGCTTTATCCCAGAGCCGGCCAAGCAAGCTGTGTACTTCCAGCAGGGACGGCCCGAGTTCCAGCCTGGTGATCGAAACGTACCCAGTTTCTTTTTTGGCCAAGAGGTACTTCCATTTGTGCAGCGGAGCTATGTCGGCCCCGGATCATATGAGATCGTGGTTGTTCTGTATGGAGAGAACTGTGGCCACGTGAGACGACGGTTCAGAATAGATTGGTCTGGAACATGGAGACCCGACGAGAGGGACATGTTCAAGGAGATTGTCATCACGGAAAGGTCGGAGAACTAAGTGATCTAGGTATACAAATGAAGCTGAAATACGGGGGCTGATCCGATGAGCACTGGCTCCTCCCGCTCTTTCACTGCACCCATTGCTGCGCCGGTCGAGTCACTGCCTCAGACGCTTCCGGCTTTGCTCGACGATGTGTGGAGGCGCATCTCTGGAGGTCTGAACGGTCGCTGGCCAGCCTGGGCGCTACCGATGCTCGCCACGCTGTCGCCGCACGGGCCGCGGGCCCGGGTCCTCGCGTTGCGCAGCGTCGAGCCCGGCGAACGACTGTTCGTGTTCCACACCGACGTCCGCTCGGATAAGGTGCGAGAGCTGAGAGCGGATGGTCGCGTGTCGGTGGTCTTCTGGGATCCCGGAGATGCGATAGAGGCGCGCTTTACCGGAACGGCGAGCGTGCATTGTCGAGACCAGGTCGCACGCGAGGCATGGCAACAGGTTTCGCCGCTTCGTCGCATGGCCAGCGAGATCGAATACGCGCCTGGCGCCGTGCTCTCTGCGCCGTCGCGCTTCGATGCGCTTCCTACCACGACTGACGACGAGGTCGCCCTGAGCCATTTCGCGGTCGTGCGTGTCCACGCGACTGCGTTGGACTGGTTCTGGCTCGGTCCGGGCGATATGCGTCGCGCCTTCATCCGTTGGACCGAGTCCGGCCTCTCCGCTGCATGGGTCGCTCCATGAGCATCCTTCACTGGGGCGTGGCGCACCACTCCTGCGCGTGGCAAGGAAGGTGTGCCGACGGTTCCTAGAACCAAGTGATCCAGGAACGTAAGTAATCGCCGACGGGGTGGCGGTAGCTGGGGAGAACGGGCATGGAAGACACCGAGAGGCTCGACCTTACTGGCGCACCGGCTGAGATCTATGAACGGCACCTTGTCCCACGATTTTTCCTGCCGTGGGCACGTGATCTCGTTGACCTCGTTGCTCCGAAACCCGGCGAGCGTGCATTGGATGTCGCCTGCGGCACGGGCGCCGTGACACGCTTGGTTGCAGAGCGAGTCGCGCCGGAAGGCAGGGTTGTTGGCCTCGACGTCAATGCCGGCATGCTCGCAGTCGCTCGATCGCTGGTCTCTGCGCCGAACATTCAATGGCGAGAGGCGAGCGTCCTCGAGCTCCCATTTGGCGATCGGTCATTCGACCTTGTAATCTGTCAGCAGGGTCTACAGTTCTTTCCCGATCAACCATTGGCCCTTCGACAGATGCGACGGGTGCTGGTTCCAGGCGGGCGGCTTGGCGTATCTTGCTGGCGCACCTCTGCCGAGAGTCCGGCCTACGCGGCCATCGAGCATGCGCTTGCGCGTCGTCTCGGATCTGAGCGAGGCAAGCTGCCGCCGTTCTCGCTGAGCGACGCGGGGCAGTTGCGGACACTCATCGAGGGAGCAGGCTTTCGACAGGTCGAAGTTGAGAGCAAGACGAAAATGGTCGAGTGGCCATCAACGAACTTGTTCGTTCGAGCGACCGCGGTTTCTGCGCCGACTATGCTAGGCTCCCTCGCAGAGCAAGGTGACGCAGTGCTCGCGGAAATCACGGCCGAAGTTGAGGCAGAGGTTCGACCGTTTCGCCAGGCGGATGGCGGAATCAAATTCCCGATGGGCAACAATCTCCTGACCGCGCGCGCCTGAGAGAGTTTCGTGCGAGAGCCTTGAATCTATTCGTCCAATGCCTGTGGGAATCTCTAAAACCAAATAATCGGTGGAGTGGGTAATGCTGAACAAGCTGGCCTTCGCGAATTCGCTGGCCGTTCTGACGGCGGCGCTCTACGTTCTGTTTGCCATCATCGCTCTCGTGTCGACGCGGGCGTTCGGGATTCTGTTCGATGCCCAGTTCTTCGGGGCGAATGTCGCCTCGTTGTTCCCGAAGATTCAACCGTCCGCCGCATCGCTCGTCACGCTGGTACTCATGATCGGCATGGCGTGGGTCCTCGGGTACGCGTGGGCGTGGCTCTACAACCGGTTCGCGAAGGCGGTGTGAGCCACACCCGAGACGACCCGGATGGTAGGGCACCACGACTCCGAAACGCTGCGGGCGGCCGAAGGCGACCTCTTAGGCGAGAGGGCGGGCTAATGGCCCAGAAGGGACAGCGCACAACGCATAAGAGCGTCTCCGGGACGAAGCTCTACGCCAAGCGTGACGCGAAAGGCCAATTCAAGGACATTCAGACCTACAAGCGGGCGCACGGGCAAGATATCAAACGCCGGAGCAAGGCGGAAGGAAAGTAAGGTGCCCACCTCTAAGCGTATCCCTACCGATACGTCGGGTTGACGGAGGCCCTTCGTCGCCCTACATTTTCGGATCACCTCCGTCTTCAAGGAGGAGATCGATGCCGCGCTACGAGTACCTCTGCGAGAAGTGCCAGAAGTCGTTCGAACTCACCATGACCATCTCGGAGCACGAGAAGGAGAAGGTGCGGTGCCCGACGTGTAAGAGCACGAGGGTCGTCGCGCAGCTTGGAAGCTTTACAACGCAGACGTCGAAGAAGAGCTGATCCAAGCTCGTCACGGGGGAATGGCATGAACCCTGATGACTTCCGCCAGAGGAGCAAAGCCGTCTGGGACGCGATGGCTGCCGGTTGGGAGACGAAACGTGCCTACCTCTGGGGTGTGTCGAGGCACATCAGCGAGTGGCTCATCGCGAACCTGGACGTGCGGCCGGGACAGACGGTCCTCGAGCTTGCGTGTGGCCCTGGGGACACGGGCTTCGCCGCCGCGCCACTCCTTGGCTCTACTGGACGACTGATCCTGACCGATTTCGCGCCGAGAATGGTGGAGGCGGCTCGACGTCGTGGGGCCGAACTGGGGCTCACCAACGTGGAGTATCGGGTGATGGACGCGGAGCGACTTGACCTCCCCGATGGCACCGTGGATGGGGTGGTCTGCCGCTGGGGCTACATGCTCATGGCAGACCCGGCGGTGGCGCTTCGAGAGACTCGACGAGTTCTCCGCCCAGACGGCCATCTCTGCTTTTCAGTCTTTGCGAGCGCGGAGCGCAACCCGTGGGCCGCGATACCTGCCCGGGTCCTGATCGAGGGAGGCCACATGGCGCCCCCCGCCCCGGAGGCGCCGGGAATCCTCGCACTCGCGAACCCGGACCGGATCAAGCGACTCCTTTCGGATGCCGGGTTCGGGCTTCCCCGGATTGAAGAGGTTCCCATCGTCTGGAGCTTTGAGAGCGCCGATCAGTACTGGTCGCTTCTACGAGAGGTTGCAGGCGCGTTGGCGGCGGTGATCACCGGGCTATCCGAGGATCGCCAGGATTCCATGCGGCAGACGCTACAGGATCGCTTGGGCTCGTTCCGTAGGAACGGCGGCTATGCCATCCCTGGAGTGTGCCTGAATGTCGTGACCAGCCGACCTGCCCACGTTGCGGGTTCGAGAAGGAGTTCCTAGAAGCGGGCGATCCAGGAACTGTGGCTGATTCGATATTTCTTGGCCCGTGACGGAGGGAGGCCGGAGGGCAGCGCTGGGCGGGGCGAGCGGCGGACTCTCAGGGGGACAGACGATGCCGGAGTTCGGTGTGCTGAAGTGGGTGGATCTGCGGGAAGTCTGGCCAAGCGAGGCGTCAGAGTTCACACCGTGGCTCGGAGAGAACTCGGCGCCCCCCAAGGACTGATCAGCGAGCAAGAGGAGGAATGAGAAATGAGACGACATACGCGTCTGTTGCCCGGCTTTCTGCTAGGAGCGATCGCTCTCGGCCTGGTGGCTCCTGCATGGGCCGCGCCGTTCAAAGAAGCGCGGATCTACATCGAGTACAACTCCTCGGCGAACGACCTTGGCTTTCATGTCTCCCTCGATGCCGAAGACTGGGAGACGCTCCGCATCCTCGACCCAGCCGGGACCGAGATCTTCTTCGTCGAGGGCAAGGGGGGCTACGTGGGTCTCGGCCTGACCGAATTGTTCTTCGAGGGCGCGGAGCCATCGCTCGACGAGTTCCTGCTCAGCCAGCTCCTGGCCCGCTTCCCGGAGGGGAAGTACACGTTCATCGGCGTTACGGTGGGGGGAACCCAGCTAATGAGCAAGCCGACGCTCTCGCATGCCGTTCCGGCCGGACCCGCCGTGTCCGCAGAGGTCAATGGCGACACCGTCGTCATCCGCTGGGAGCCCGTCACTGGTCCGGCGGACATCCTTCCGGACAAGAGCGTCACCATCGTCGGCTATCAGGTCATCGTCGGCGCGTTTCAGGTCACTCTCCCGGCATCGAGCACGGCAGTGACGCTTCCGCCCGAGTTCGTACGGTCCCTCGGGGGCGGGAAGCAGGCCTTCGAAGTGCTGGCGATAGACATTAGCGGAAACCAGACCATCACCGAAGGCTCCTTCCAGGCGCATTAGCCGAGCGTTCTCTCCGACAGCGGTGAGCTTTCCAGTGCAGTGGGTATGATCGGCTTGAGGCCCTGGATGAGAGCGATCCAGGAACGGAAAAGGAGGCAGCGTTCCGGACCTAGCATATTGCTAGAGGCCCTGACTTCTGGTCGTAGCACGCACCGCAGATGCGCAAAGGAGAACTAGATGCCGCAGTACTTGTATCAGGTCGCCTACACACCGGAATCTCTTGCCGCCCAGATCAAAAACCCCCAGGATCGGCTTCAGATCGTCGGGAAGCAGTTGACCGACACTGTCGGCGCGAAGATTCTCGCTGGCGGCTTTTCCTATGGCGAGTATGACGTCTCGGTTATCGTCGAAGCTCCGGACGACGTCACGATGGCGGCGGTGGCGCTAGCTATCGCGGCCGGCGGTGCCGTCAAAGCCGCGAAGACCACCCCGCTGCTGAACGGCTCTCAGTGGGTGGCGGCGCTCAAGAAGGCTCCTGCGGTTAGCGCCCAGTACCGTCCCGCTCGGTAGAGGACGTCTCGTCGGGCCTGTGCTCGGGTCTCGGTGTCCGAGACCCGAGCCTTCCCTGGATCAGACCGATCCAGGAACTCAGTGAGCACGGCCCAATGTGGTGCATGAGGTGCTGATGCGGCACTATGAGCGCCCGCCCAAGGGCAGTGCGAAGGATGTAGTCGACTACGAGATTGACATGATGGAGCACTGCGCCACGCGTGTTTTGGCTGGCGGGCAGGACGCCGGTAACCATGATCAATTCGCGTTCTTGGAGGCGTTCCTATTGCACTTTCGGATTTTGCTCGAGTTCTTCGGAAAGCCGAACGAGCGATACAAGGACAACGTGTATTTTCAGCTTCCGTTGACATGTGAGATCTCGCCCGCGGGCGAGACGCTGCAATCGGTCGAGAAGCTTGCGGCAACCCTCGAAGCGAAGTGGGGACGAAAGCTGAACAAGTTTCTCGCACATCCGACCCAGCTACGGTACACGACATCGCGCAGTTGGCCAGTGGAGGAGATGCGGGACCAGATGCGTGCCTTAGTTGCGCACTGGAAGCGCCACTCCCCGGCTCAATGACCGGAGCTGCGAGTGGTTCAGTGTCGATACATACACGAGTGGCGCGAGGCAGGCTTGAGTGACCAGCGCCTATTGAAGCGGACTTCACGGTGGCCGCCTCCGCGGTAGGTGGATAGGACGACACCCGCGGGAGTTCGCAGGGTGGGGAAGCATCGCACTGGAGGCCCAGGGTTTCCCGCGCCGCAGGCGAAACGAGATCAGGAAGGACGCGCAGTGTGAAGGCGGCGACGCCTTGGCGCCCCAATGGGTCTCCTTGGGACCGATGCCCAGTCCAGCCCAGACGTGCTCCTCTAGCACGGCCACTCGTACTTGCCCCCACTAACGCCTTGGCGTAGCCTGGCGCCGACCATCGCGCGGTGAAGGAGAGACTGATGCGTCGGGGTGCGAAGCCCGCGAAGACTAAGGTCGAAGCTAAGCTCCCTGTCGCTAAGAGCTCGCAGAGCAACGAAAGCTCTCGGGTCCGCGACCTCGAGAAGCGCCTGGCGGACGCCCTGAAGCGCGAGGCGGAGGCGCTCGAGCAGCAGACGGCGACGGCGGAGATCCTGCAGACGCGGAACCGCGAGCTTTCGGAGGCGCTCGATCGCGAGACGGCGACCAGCGGCATCCTTCGGTCGATCGCGATGTCGCCCACCGATCCCAGCTCGGTCTTCGAGGCGATCCTGGACAGTGCATTGCGTCTCTGCCACGCGTCTATCGGTGGGCTCCTCCTGTCCGATGGCGGGCTCGTGTCGGTTGTTGCGCTGCGAGGGCGGGCGGCGTGGGTGGAGGCCGCGAAATCGGCCTATCCGCGCTCGCTGAACGGTCCTGGGCTTGCTACGCGAGCCGTCCGTGAGGGAGTCACTATCCACGTGCCCGACGTGGTCGCGGAGCCTTCGAGTCTCCACGCCATCGACGAGGCCGGCGAAATCAGGGCTGAGCTGTACGCACCTATGTTGCGCGAGGGTCGCTGCATCGGTGCCCTCGGAGTAGCGCGCGAGCAGGTCGGGCTGTTTTCCGAGTCCGAAGTGGCTCTGGTCCACACGCTGGCCGACCAGGCCGTCATCGCCATCGAGAACGTCCGGCTGTTCACGGAACTGGAGGCGCGCAACCGCGAGCTGACCGAGGCGCTGGAGCAGCAGACGGCAACCAGCGAGGTCCTGAAGGTGATCAGCCGCTCGACGTTCGACCTCCAGCTGGTGCTCCAGACCTTGATCGAGAACGCGACAAAGCTTTGCGACGGCAGCTATGGGAGCATCTTCAGATTTGAGGGCGAGGTGTTTCGGGCGGGGGCGTTCTACGGTGCCTCGCCGGAGTTCCGAGAGGTAGTGGGGCAAAGGGAGATTCGCCCGGGACGTGGATCTGTTGTCGGACGGATCGCCCTCGAACACCGGACGGTTCATGTCCTCGATATCCTCGCCGATCCTGAGTATCAAATGCATGAGGATCAGAGGCTCGGGGGTTTCCGGACCGTTGTTGGTGTCCCGCTCCTCAGGGAGGGGAGGCTGATCGGTGCGGCCTTTATGTGGCGCACCGAGGTCCGTGCCTTCACCGACAAGCAGATCGAGATGCTCCAGACCTTCGCCGACCAGGCGGTGATCGCAATAGAGAACGTGCGGTTGTTTAACGAGCTCGAGTCGCGGAACCTCGAGCTGACCGAGACACTCGAGCAGCAGACAGCCACGAGTGAGATCCTGCGCGTCATCTCGAGCTCGCCGACCGACGTCCAGCCGGTGTTCGACGCCATCGTGGCAAGCGCGGTGCGGTTGTGCGAGGCGCGCTACGGAGCGGTGTTCAGCTTCGACGGTGAGCTCGTGCGTCACGTGGCGCACCACAACTTCTCCGAGGCGTGGCTGGACTACATACGGACGGAGTACCCGATGCGCCCGACGCGCACTCGCATCTCGGGTCGCGCGATCCTGAGCGGCTCGGTCGTCCAGATCGCCGACGTCGCTCTGGATCCGGACTACGGGAGTCCTCAAGCGGCGCGCATCGGCTTTCGAAGCCTGCTGGCGGTACCGATCGTCCGTAGCGGCGCGCCGATCGGGGCGATCGTCATCTACCGGCCCGAGGCCGGGCCATTCCCTGACAAGCAGGTCGCGCTCCTCCAGACCTTCGCGGACCAGGCGGTGATTGCCATCGAGAACGTGCGCCTCTTCAACGAGACGAAGGAGGCGCTAGAGCAGCAGACCGCCACCGCCGAAATCCTCCGGGTGATCGCCAGTTCGCCAACTGACCTCCAGCCGGTGATGGAGGCGATCGCCGAGAACGCCGCCCGGGTGTGCGGGGCGATGGATTCGGGAGTGTTTCTTCTCGAAGGGGAGCTCGGAAGCGCGGTCCTGCGCCGGGTGTCGCGGCGCGGCTCGCTCATCCGAGGAGTGCCGGTGGGTGAATCCATCCCGGTCAACCGTGACAGGGTCGGCGGACGGGTGGTCTTCGACCGGCGGACGATCCACGTCGAGGACATCCGGGCCGCCGAGGCCGAGTTCCCGGTAACGGTGTCCAGCCTGAGGCAGCGTGGGTCCGACATCCGGACCATGGTGGCGACGCCGCTGCTGCGCGAGGGTACGCCGCTGGGCGTCATCTACGTCAATCGGGGGCCCGAGCCCAATCCCTTCTCGGCCAAGCAGATCGCCCTCCTCCAGACCTTCGCCGACCAGGCCGTGATCGCGATCGAGAACGTGCGCCTGTTCCAGGAACTCGAGGCCCGCAACCGCGAGCTCACCGAGGCGCTTGAGCAGCAGACCGCAACGAGCGAAGTCCTCAAGGTGATCAGCCGCTCGACCTTCGACCTCCAGCCAGTCCTGGAGACGCTCATCGAAAACGCGACGCGGCTGTGCGGTGCGCAGCAGGGGTTCATCTTTCGCTCAGACGGGGACGTGTACCACCTGGCGGTGGACTACAACGCTCCTCCGTCGTTTCGGGAGTGGGCGCGTTCTCGCCGGATTCAGCCAGGCGACGGCTCGGTCGTCGGCCGCGTGGCCTTGGAGGGTCGGGGCGTACAGATCGCGGATGCGCAGGCCGACGCGCGCTGGAGTGCCACGAACGCCGACGCGCTTGGCACGAGCGATGTCCGGACTCTTCTCGGGGTGCCGATGCGTCGCGAGGGTGTGCTCATCGGCGTGATCGCGATGTGGCGGACGGAGGTACGGCCCTTCACCGACAAGCAGATCGAACTGGTCGAAACCTTCGCCGACCAGGCAGTGATCGCCATCGAGAACGTTCGCCTGCTCCAGGAGCTGCAGGCCAGGACTCGCGAGCTGGGGCGATCGGTCGAGGAGTTGAAGGCGCTGGGGGAGGTCAGCCGGGCGGTCAGCTCGACGCTTGATCTGGAGGTCGTGCTCCAGACGATCGTGTCCCGTGCGAGTCAGCTGGCAGGAGCCGACGGCTGCGCGATCTACGAGTATGAAGAAGGCGCCGAAGAGTTCCAGGTGCGGGCGACGTACAACTTCGACGCCTCGTTCGTCGAGGCCCTCCGGGCGATGCCCTTGCGCAAGGGGGAAGGGGCGATGGGTCGCGCCACGGAAGCGCGCGAACCGTTGCAGATCGCCGACATCGGCGCGCCTGGTGCCTACGAGAGTCGGGTTCGAGACGTGTTGATCGAGGCTGGCTACCGTGCGGTGATCTCGGTGCCCATGCTCCTCGAGGAGCAGGTCATCGGAAGCCTGTCGCTCGTCCGGAAGGCACCGGATCAGTTCCCCGCCGAAGTCGTTGAGCTCCTGAAGAACTTGGCCACCCAGTCCGCTCTCGCGATCCAGAATGCCCGCCTCTTCCGGGAGCTCGAGGCGAAGAGCCGGCTGCTCGAGGCCGCGAGCCACCACAAGTCCGAGTTCCTCGCGAACATGTCCCACGAGCTGCGGACCCCCCTGAACGCCATCCTCGGCTTCTCGGAGGTCCTGGCCGAGCGGATGTTCGGCGAGGTGAACGAGAAACAGGCCGAGTACCTCCAGGACATCCTGTCCTCCGGCCGGCACCTACTGTCCCTGATCAACGACATCCTCGATCTCTCCAAGGTGGAGGCCGGAAGGCTCGAGCTCGAGCTCGGGCGGTTCCATCTGCCCACCGCCCTGGACAATGCGCTGACCCTGGTTCGGGAGCGCGCGACCCGGCACGGGATCACGCTCACCCAGGCGGTGGACGACCGGCTGGGGGACATCGTCGCCGACGAGCGGAAGGTGAAGCAGATCCTCTTGAACCTCCTCTCCAACGCGGTGAAGTTCACCCCGGAGGGGGGCCGGGTCGGCCTCACCGCCACGGCGGCCGAGGACGCCATCACCATCGCCGTCAGCGACACGGGGATCGGGATCGCCCCCGAGGACCAGGCGGCCATCTTCGAGGAATTCCGCCAGGTCGGGCGCGAGGACGCCCGGAAGCAGGAGGGCACGGGGCTCGGGCTGACGCTGGCCAAGAAGTTCGTGGAGCTACACGGTGGGCGGATCTGGGTCGAGAGCCAGGTGGGCCAGGGATCGACGTTCGCGTTCACCCTGCCCGTTCGGCCCGAAGGCAGGACTTCGAGCGACCACGGAGGAGGTGCGCCCCCACGCCCATGACCTGTCCTCGGTGCCACGCGGAGAACCGCGAAGGGCGTCGGTTCTGCGCCAAGTGCGCGGCGCCCCTGGCCGTGGCTTGCCCATCCTGCGGGTTCTCGAACGAGCCGGGCGAGGACTTCTGCGGAGGGTGCGCCGCACCGCTCGCCGCGGCAAGCCATCCCGTCGAAGCGCGGTTCGCGTCTCCACAGTCATACACGCCCAAGCATCTCGCCGAGAAGATCCTCACATCAAAGGCGGCCCTCGAGGGCGAGCGTAAGCAGGTCACCGTGCTCTTCGCCGACCTGAAGGGCTCGATGGAGCTGTTGGCAGATCGAGATCCCGAGGAAGCGCGCAAGCTGCTCGACCCGGTCCTCGAGCGGATGATGGAGGCCGTCCACCGCTACGAGGGCACGGTCAACCAGGTCATGGGCGACGGGATCATGGCGCTGTTCGGGGCGCCGGTCGCCCACGAAGACCACGCCGTGCGGGCGTGCTACGCCGCGCACGACATGCAGGCCTCGCTTCGGCGCTATGCCGAGGGGGTCCGCCGCTCCCACGGCATCGAGGTACAGATCCGGGTCGGTCTGAACTCGGGGGAGGTGGTTGTCCGGGCCATCGGGAGCGACCTCCACATGGATTACACCGCGGTGGGCCAGACCACCCACCTGGCGGGGCGGATGGAGCAGCTCGCCCCGCCGGGCAGCATCCGGCTCACGGCGGACACGCTGCGGCTCGCTGAAGGGTACGTCGAGGTCAAGCCACTCGGACCGGTGCCGGTCAAGGGGCTCGACGCGCCGGTCGAGGTCTACGAGATGGTCGGAGCCGGGTCGCTTCGCTCGCGTATGCACGCGGCGGTGGCGCGGGGGCTGACCCGGTTCGTCGGTCGCGACATCGAGCTGGAACAGCTCCGACAAGCCCTGGGGCGGGCGGCGGCGGGACACGGCCAGGTCGTGGCCATCGTGGGGGAGCCGGGTGTCGGCAAGTCCCGCCTCGTCTGGGAGGTGACGCACTCCCATCGCACCCACGGCTGGCGGATTGTCCAGGCCGGCTCGGTCTCCTACGGAAAGGCCACGGCCTACCTCCCGGTCATCGACCTCCTCAAAGGCTACTTCCAAGTCGACGAGCGGGACGAGCACCGGAAGATCCGGGAGAAGGTCACCGGCAAGCTCCTCACGCTGGACGAGACGCTCAAGCCGACCATGCCCGCGCTCCTGGCGCTCCTCGACGTGCCCGTCGAGGAACCCGAGTGGCACGCGCTCCATCCGTCCCAACGCCGGCAGCGCACCCTCGATGGCATCAAGCGCCTGCTGCTCCGGGAGAGCCAGGTCCAGCCAGTGCTCGTGGTCCTCGAGGATCTCCATTGGATCGACTCCGAGAGCCAGGCGCTGCTCGACAGCCTGGTGGAGAGCGCGCCCACGGCCCGGCTGCTGGTCCTGGTGAACTACCGGCCCGAGTACGAGCACCACTGGGGGGGCAAGACCTTCTATACCCAGCTCCGACTGGACCCGCTGCCGGCGGAAAGCGCCGAGGCCCTGCTCGACGCCCTGCTGGGGAGGGATCGATCCCTCGAGCTGCTCAAGCGGGCCTTGATCCAGCGGACCGAGGGCAACCCGTTCTTCCTGGAGGAGGGCGTGCGCGCCCTGATCGAGACCGGCGTGCTCGCGGGGGAGCGCGGCGCCCACCGTCTGACGCGCCTGCTTCAGGACCTCCAGGTGCCGGCGACGGTCCAGGCCGTGCTCGCGGCCCGCATCGACCGACTCGAGGCCGACGACAAGCGACTCCTCCAGGAGGCCGCGGTCGTCGGCACGAGCGTGCCATTGCCGATCCTGGAAGGAGCCAGCAATCTGCTTCCGGACCGGCTTCGCGCCGGGCTGGCACGGCTCCAGGCCCGGGAGTTCCTGTACGAGACCGCGCTCTTCCCCGAGGTCGAATACACCTTCAAGCATGCGCTGACCCATGTGGTGGCTTACCAGAGCCTGATGCACGACCAGCGCCGCGCCCTGCACGCCCGCATTGTCAAGGTCATCGAGCGACGGGCTGCCGACCGCGTCGTGGAGCAGATCGAGCATCTCGCCCACCATGCCCTCTGCGGCGAGGTGTGGGAGAAGGCCCCCGGCTACCTGCGCCAGGCGGGAGAGAAGGCTCTGGGCCGCGGGGCGCTCCGGGAAGCGGTGACCCACCTCGAGCAGGCCCTCGCGGCGCTCGGGCATCTCCCGCGCGCGCCGGACACGCTAGACGAGGCCATCGATCTGCGGCTGAGCCTGCGAAACGCCCTCTACGCCCTCGGCGAGCACGAGCGTGCCCTCGCCCATCTCGAGGCGGCCGAGCCGTTGGCAGTGGAGCGGGGAGACCCCACCCGGCTAGCGCGGGTGCTCCGCTACGTGTCCACCGAGTTCATGTTTCTCGGGGACTGCGCGCGCGCGGATGAGATCGGGCAGCGCGCCGTGCAGGCCGCCGAGTCGAGCGGGGATGCGGCTCTCCAACTGGAGACGCGGATCGGGCTGGCGATCCTTCACATCACGCGCGGCGAATACCACCGGGCATCCAACACCCTGCGGCGGATTGCATCCAAGCTGGCCGACGAGGGACCGACGCCACACTTCTTCGGGCTCATCCGGATGTCAGTCGGGGCACTCGGCTTCCTCGGATGGGCGCTGGCCGAGCGGGGTGAGTTCGGCGAGGCGATCGCGGTGACCCGGGAGGCCCTCCGCCGCGCCGAGGCCGTCGAGCCGCGATACAGCCACGTGTTCGCGGCCTGGAGCGCAGGCTTCACCAGCGTTCGCCGAGGCGACCTGGCAGAAGCCGCCCGGGTGCTCGAGCCGGCCCTCGAGCGCAGTCGCGCCATGGCGCCGCTCTTCCTCACGCCCCTCGCCTCCACGCTGGGCCTCGCCTACGCGCTGGCGGGCCGGCAGGCCGAAGCCCTCCCGCTCCTGAGCGAGGCGGTCGAGGAGCGCACGCGAAGCTGGACGCACCTACTACCGTTCGCCTGCCTCGGCGAGGGATACCTTCTAGCGGGCCGTCCGGTCGAGGCCGGGCGGGAGGCTACGCGGACGCTGGAGCCGGCGCGGGTCAGGGGCGAGCGCGGGGTCGAGGCCTGGACGCTCCGCCTCCTCGGGGAGGTTGCCGCGCATTCCGATCCACCGGACTCGCGAGAGACCGAGCGGTGGTTCCGCGAGGCCTCGGCGCTGGCCGAGGAGCTCGGCATGCGTCCCCTCGCCGCCCACTGCCACCTCGGCCTCGGCACGCTCTATCGGCGCACCGGTCCCCGCGCGAAGGCCGAGGAGCACCTCACCACCGCCACAACGATGTACCGCGAGATGGGCATGACCTTCTGGCTGGAGAAGGCCGACGCGGAGCTGGGTGGAGTCGAGCGATGACGCGCGTGGAACGACGAGCGTTCATTGTGGGTACCCTCAGCCTCCTCGCCGCGCCGCTTGTGGTCCAGGCGCAGCCGGCGCGGAGGATCCCACAGGTCGGGGTATTGTGGCCCGATTCGGGCCCTTCGCCTCGCGTGGAGGCATTCCGCCAGGGCTTGCGTGATCTCGGCTATACCGAAGGCAAGAACATCGTCATCGAGTACCGCTATGCTGACGGGAAGCGTGACCGGCTTCCTGAGCTGGCCGGCGAGCTGGTCCGTCTCAAGGTTGATGTGATCGTGGCGCTCAGTACGCTCGCGGCGCTGCCGGCCAAGAGAGCAACCCCTACCATTCCCATCGTGATGACCAGCGGTGATCCGGTCGGGACCGGCCTGGTCGCCAGCCTGGCGCGTCCTGGCGGTAACGTGACGGGGTTGACGGCGTTCTCTCCCGATCTCGTGGGAAAGCGGCTGGAGCTGCTCAAGCAAGCCGTCCCGTCGCTCGTGCGGGTGGCCGTGCTCTGGGATTCGGAGGGCCCGTCCAAGCGCCTCGAATTCAAAGAGGCGGAAGCTATCGCGCCAGCGCTGGGACTGCAGCTTCAATCCCTGGAGGTGCGGGCCCCTCATCCTAACCTAGAGGGCGCTTTCGGCGCGGCCAGCAGAGGACGAGCCCAGGGTCTGGTTGTGCTGAACAACCCGCTGACGTTGACGTATCGTGCACAGATCGCCGGGATGGCGCTCAGCAACCGACTGCCGTCAATGGTCGACGGGCGCGAGTACGCGGAGGCAGGTGGGCTCATGTCCTATGGTGCAGACGTGAAGGATCTCTTCCAGCGCGCGGCCACGTTCGTCGATAAGATCCTGAAAGGAGCGAAGCCCGGCGACCTCCCCGTCGAACAGCCGACGAAGTTCGAGTTCATCATCAATCTGAAGGCGGCGAAGCAGATTGGGCTGACGATCCCGCCGGCGGTGCTCGCGCGGGCGGACGAGATCATACAGTGACTGGGCGCCGAGCCCCGCAGGCGCGCTCGCTCCGGGGAGACGGGGATGCGAGATTGTTGAAAGGGCGGGCGTGGGTGAGTCAAGTACGCCGCGACTGGGCGACTGCGGCCGAGGCGTGGGAGAGTTGGGAGCCGCAGCTGCTCTATTCGCTGGCTGCGGTGGACCCTCACCTGATCCGCGCCCTCGAGCTCGGGCCTGGACACCGGGTGCTCGACTTCGCCTGCGGTTCGGGCGAACCGACGCTTGCGATCGCGCCGCTGGTGGCTCCCGGCCAGGTGGTCGGCGTGGACCTCTCGGCGCCCATGCTGGCGATCGCGCGAAAGCGCGCCCGGCTACGCCGTGCCGCCAACGTCCGCTTTTCCCGTGGCGATGTCGCGCGCAGTCGCCTGCCCGGACGATTCGACCGCGTGGTGGCCCGCTATGGACTGATGTTCGTGGACGACGTCCCGCTCACCCTCGAGCGTCTGCGGCACGCGCTCAAGCCCGGCGGGCGGATCGCGTTGGCCGTGTGGGGACCGATCGAGCGCAACCCGTTCTTCCAGGTGCGCGCGGCGGCGGCGCAGCCGTTCCTGAAGGCACCGCCTCCCGATCCCGAGCGCTCCCCGGGTGCGCTGCGGCTGGCTCGGCCCGGGTTGATGGCTCGCTTGCTGCGGAAGGCGGGCTTCCAGAGCGTGCGCGCGCGCGAGGCGCACGTGCCGATCGTCCTCGGTGGCCTGGACGAGTATTTCGAGATCACCTTCAGGGTACCGGGGCCGATGAGGGATCTCTACGATACCCTCACGCGTCGCCAGCGCGAAGCCCTGCGCCGTCGCCTGAGTCGCGGGATCCGGCCTTATCTGGATGGCAGACTGGTGAGGTTGCCAGGATGCGCCTGGGTGGTGAGCGGTCGGCGCAATGCCACCCGACGCAGTCGACGCCCATGACCCCGCGCTCCTGGCTCGACGCCTACGGCCGACGGCGCCCCACGCTCGCCGGCTGGACCTGTGGTCAATCGCACCGGTCCGGCGCGGCCCGTCGGATCATCCCCCGCAGGTCGCGTTCGCGCGTTACGGAAGCGTGCCTTCAGTGATTGTTTGATTCCCCCCTTGTTCTATCGCCAGCACCTCGAACGGCTCCTGTGGACCGAGGGTTGCAACAAATTGGGGCGGAAGCGTCACTGTATACGGGCCGGGCCCCGTGTGCGGGAGGGTGACCTGAAACGAGCCCACGATGACCTGGTAGGCGAACATCGTGATCGGTCCAGTCGGATTCGGAAAGTCGGGGTGTCGGGTTGTCACCCCATTCCACGTGATGACGAAGGGTGGGCCGACGCTTACGCCGACAATCTCAGGCCCAGCCGGCACCACGTGCGTGAGTGTCGCGTTGCTCTGCATGTGCTCGCCGTCCACCGTCTGGCCCACGAATGAATAGATCCCCGCCGGGAACTTGGCCAGGGTCTCCGCGATCGGGACCTCGCTGATCTCCGGCTCCGCGCCCTCCAGGAAAAACTCGGAGCCTCCGGTCTGTCTCATAGACTGTTTGTTCTGGAGGTCGAGGACCTTGAGACCGCCCGGGCCACTAATCTTGAGAAATCTCCAGGATTCCCCGTCGGCCTTGATGTGAAACCCCAAATCCACTGGATCGCCTGTCCCGTTGTTTAGCTCCAAAAACACCATCGCGATGTCGAATGGGATCGGATTTTTGGCGCTGTTGGCTCGGTCGGCAGCCCCGAGGCCGAGCGCGAGCGCTCCCAGCAGAAAGACGGACCGTAGGCGCGTGTATTTCGCCATGGCTATTCCTCCCATTCCTTTCCCCTCGTCTCGGGCTGTCGGACATCCAAGCTCACGTGCCTCACTTCCTGGTGAGTCGTCTCCGGAAGCCCCCTCCCACCGGCATCCTGACGGAGGAATCTGAGAATTGGCTGAGGATTCCGCCTCGGTGCCCATCTCGGAACAGGTCAGCGGGCGAGCGACACCGCGGGGCGGAGGGGGGCGACCGCCTTCAGCACCGCGGGCCGCGGGGGTCGGGCGGTGGACCGCGCGGCCGTCAGTCCTCGGAGCGTGACACCTTTGGCCTTGAGCTGGACCACGGCGGTCTCCGGCGCCACGATCCCCAGCCGCAACGGCGTGAGCTGCTCCAGGAGGCGGGCTTTCTCCACGGCGAGCGCGTGCTGTTGCGCCGAGATGTCGATGAGCCGGCGCTCCATCGCATTGAGGAGGGCCTTGGTCTTGGCTTCGGTCGTCATGGGAATTCTCCTTCCGCTTGGGCTAGGCGCCGGGCGGACCTTTCCGTGCTCTCGCTGCTCCTCTCGCCCGACAGCTCGTCCCATGCCATCGCCCGCCACACCGCCCACCACGCCGGCGCCCAGAGGAGCCGCCATCCGGTCGGGAGAAGAATCCGGCCGCCCGTGTCTCGGCGGTGGGTTGGGGTGGAGCCCTCAGTCTCCAGAGAGTGTGTCTCGGGATCCATGTCGAGAATCTGCGGCCGCCCGCTCGGACTCCGCATCACGAGCCCCCACTGCGTCGTCATGGAGGCGGGCGAGCTTGCGAGCAAGGTAGTCGGAGGTCTGGTGACCGCCTTGGTGTCGGGCGCAATCGGCAATGCGCTGAACCATGGTGCGCAGGTCAGGATCGGCATCGAAGCACGTCAGCGTGCTCATGCGAGCTCCTCTGGACAAGACGGAGCAAGTACCGGACCAGGCGAGGCTGACCGGTCGGGCTTTCCGAAGTACGCGCGCATACAGGCGTCGCCAGCGGATGGCCACGCGCGTACGTCGACCGGAGTGCACCCCATTGCCCAATGTGGTGGGGCAATTTGCTTGCCGGGCATGGCCCGGACGGGCGTCCCACCAGGACCGGGGCGCCCGTCTGGCGCCTGGGGCGGGCTCTTGGTAGGGTCGGGGAGGCGTTCCCCCTGGAATGGCCGCCGCATCTGGTGCCCGAAGCCATGGGAGGCTGCATGGCGTATATACGGCTCGCCGCCCTGGCAATTCTGGCCGTCCTCGCCGCACCGTTCTTTGCCGAGGCGCAGCAGGCGAGGAACGTGCCCCGGATAGGTTACCTAGAGATCGCTCCCGCTGAGATTCCCATAGCCCAGGCAATGATCGACGCATTCCGCCAGGGGATGCGCGAGCGCGGCTACGTCGAGGGTCAGACATTCGTCATCGAATACCGAGAGGCGAGGACGGAGGCTGACCTGTTCGCGCTTGCGGCCGAGCTCGTCCGTCTCGGTGTGGACGTCATCGTCACCGCAGGGTCGGCATCAAGCCGGCCGGCGATGCAGGCGACGACGACCATCCCCATCGTGATGGTCGCGGACAATGCCGACCCGGTGGACGCCGGCTACGTCACCAGCTATGCGCACCCCGGGGGCAACGTGATCGGCTTGGCCGGTCTGTCGCCGGACGTCACCGCGAAGCGGATGGAGCTGCTCAAGGAAGCGGTGCCCGGAATGTCTCGAGTGGCGGTGCTGCGAAACCCCGCCAGTCCGGATCGCCAAACCCTTTGGTCCGAGACGACCGCCGCCGCGCGCGCCCTCGGTCTTCAGCTGCACGCGTTGGACGTGACCAACGCGGGTCAGCTCGCCGGTTTGTTCGATGCCGCGGTCCGAGATCGTGCCCAAGGACTCATCGTGATCCGGGATCCGCTGACGAACACGCTCCGCCCGCGGATCATCGTGCTCGCCGCCGAGCATCGACTCCCCGCCATGTACGCGAGCCGCGAATTCGTCGATGCGGGCGGCCTTATGGTGTACGGCTCGAATGTCTTCGCCCTCTACCAGCGCACCGCGGCCTACGTCGACAAGATCCTGAAGGGCGCCAAACCTTCCGAGCTACCCGTGGAGCGTGCGGGGCAGCTAGAGTTGGTGATCAACCTCAGGACGGCGAAAACGATCGGCCTCACGATCCCGCCGGCGGTGCTCGCGCGGGCGGATGAAGTGATCCAATAGTGGACAGGCGGGCGCTCTTCGCTGGCACCATCGCTCTCCTCGCGACACCGCTCGCCGTCGAGGCCGAGACCCAGTTGGTCCGTGTCGGCCTTCTGGGCCCCGACGAAGAGCCTCGCTTCTCAGAGATCGCATCCAATCTGAAGCGTGGCCTTCGGGAGCAGGGCTATCGAGACGATGCCTTCGAGGTGTTGGAGGGCCGGGTGCCCCGCGGGGATTCCCCGGCGGCACGGGCGGCCGTCCAAGCGTTCATGAGCCGGCGCGTCGGGGTCATCCTTGCCGTCGGGTCCGTTTTAGCCCGCGTCGCTCGAGAGGCGGCGCCAACGGTTCCGATCGTGTTTATCACACCGGGTGATCCCGTGGCGGCCGGTTTGGTGGCGAGCCTCGCCCGTCCGGGCAGAAACATGACCGCCATGACGTTCGAGTACCCCGAGCTCTCAGGCAAGCGGCTCGAGCTCCTGACGGAGATTGTGCCGCGGGCCCGTCGAGTCTTGATGCTGTACGACCCCCGGGACGCCTCGCCTCGACAGGGTGCCGCGGCCGCCCGCGAGGCCGCCGCCAAACTCCACCTCATCTTGGTGGAGCGCGAGGTGCGGAATGAGGAGGACGTTACCCGTGCTCTGACCGAGCTTGAGCAGGTCGACGCGCTGCTGGAGGTCCCCGGTGGGGCGCCATCGAGCCACTACGCGGCGATGATCCGCGCAGCGAACGCCAAGCGCCGCCCCACGATCCTCCACGCGCGCACCGGGAGCACCCAGGATGCCTTGATCACCTACGGCGTGAATGATGCCGACATCGCCCGTGAGGTGGCTCGGTTAGTGGACAAGGTGCTGAAGGGAGCGAACGCCGGAGACCTTCCGGTCGAGCGTCCGACCAAGGTCGCCCTGATCATCAACCTTAGGACCGCGAAGGCCCTCGGCCTCACGATCCCGCCGGCGGTGCTGGCGCGGGCAGACGAGGTTATCGAGTAGTGAGCACGCTGAGGAACCCGGGAGCTTGCCCCGGCATTTTCCACCAAACCGGGGACACTACCATGGGACACAGGCTCAGCCTCTCCACCCCACTTCTCCTACCGGGGGCAAGCCAGTGAGCACCGTGCGGATCGAGCGAGACGGCAGCGTCCTGGTGGTCACCATCGACCGGCCCGAGGTCCGGAACGCCGTCGACGTCCCGACGGCGGAGGCGCTCCTCCATGCGTTCGAGGCGTACGACCGCGACGACACGCTGAGCGTGGCTGTCCTGACGGGGGCCGGGGGCACGTTTTGCGCCGGGGCTGACCTGAAGGCGTTTGGCACTCCTTCGCCGCCTCAACAAGGCACGAACGAGGCCAATCCGAGCGTTCTGCGCTCGTCGAATCGACTGTGGACGACGGGGATTGCATTCGCTAGAATCCGGCTTATCGGAGGTTCAGATGGCGCCGACGTACCATGACTTGAAGCTGATGACAGTCGCGCAGCTGCGCGACATGGCGAAGGGGCTCCAGCACGAGGCCGTGCAGGGGTACTCGCAGATGAACAAGGACCACCTGCTGCCGGCCATCTGCAAGGCGCTCGGCATCGATACGATGGACCACCACATGGCCACGGGCATCGACAAGCCGGCCATCAAGCAGCAGATGCGAGATCTCAAGAAACAGCGGGATGAAGCGTTGGTCGCGCACGACAGCGATGCGCTGCACCGGATCAGGCGCGAGCGTCACCGGCTCAACCGCCAGATCCGCGCCCACCTCGCGTAAGCACGCAGCACGGCCTCGGAGGCGCAACAATATGGCCGCCCGGAAAAGCAAGATTCGGCGAAGTACGAAACGCCTGGGACAGGGGCCACGAGACGCGTCCACGCCGACTCGTGAAACGTCGGGCGGGGCGGTCCGCTTCCAGGCGACGATCCACGCGGGACGCGAGGCCCTGACGGACGATCTGCTCACGCGGCTGGCGATCGACCGCCTGCCCGATACCAGAGGCACCATTCGAGCCCTGCTCACCGCGGACGACTGCGTGCGTGTGCTCGAGCACGGACTCGAGCTCCATCTCACCTACGCACATCCCATCCAACCGCTCGACCCCTCGCTGATCGAAACCGACGAATCCTTTCGACGCTGGATCGACGCCGAACTGACGAAGATCAAACGGTCCGGCCAGTAACGTACGCGCACGAGAGGACGCCTGATGTATCGCACGGTCGCACAGCTGGACTCGGTGATGCAGTTTCTGGCGACTTTCTTCCCGGACATCTGTACGAGAGAAGAGTTGCCGCACCGCTCGGTGCTGGGCCGGCCCATTTTCGCGCTCAGGATTCATGCGGGCACCGCCACAAACCGGCGCGCCGTCCTGATCGTCGGAGGCATGCACGCCCGCGAGCTGATGAATCCGGATGCGATCGTCGAGCTTCAGCTTGGCCTGGTGCAGGCCTACCTGAACGAGACGGGCCTCAGGTTCGGCAACCGGCGCTGGTCGGCGGACGAGATCCGGGTGATGCTCGAGTCGCTGGACGTGTGGACGCTGCCGTGCGCCAACCCCGACGGCCGCGAATACTGCCAGACCGTCGACGACCTATGGCGAAAGAATCGCCGGGACCACCCGGACACTCCGGATGACAAGGACGGCGTGGACACCAACCGCAACTCCGACATCGTGTGGGGCGTGACCAATCCCAACACGTCCTGCTTCCCCGCCAGCATCCAATACTGTGGGACGGCGCGCTTCTCGGAGCCCGAATCGCTGAACATCAGGGCCTTCTGCGATGCGCATCACGTGAACGTGTACCTGGACGTTCATTCGTACAGCGAGCTCGTGATGTTTCCGTGGGGTCACACGCGCACCCAGACCAACGACCCGACCAAACGCTTCACGAGCCTCGCGACAGGAACGTGTGCGCCGCTGAATCCCTCCGGCCATCAGGAATACATGACGCCACGGGACAAGCGGCGCTACGAAGCGGTGGCCAGGCAGATTGCCGACGACATCAAGGCGGTGCGGGGCCGGACCTACAGGACCGGGACGATCCACGACATCGTCTATGCGGCCACAGGCACCAGTACCGACTACGTCTACAGCAGGCACATTGCCAATCCCGGTCTTCGAAAGACGTACGGATTCGCGTTCGAAACCGGTCCGAATACGGGAAACGAGGCCGAGTCGTTCCATCCCGCCGACCCGACGCTCATCAAACGGGACACCAAAGCTGGCATCCTTTCCCTGTTGCAGCAGTCGGTCTGCGCGATCGAGGTCATCGGGGCCTCGCTCGCTCGATCCCGGGTGGCCGCGGTGCGCAACGTACGGGATCAGCGTCTAGCGACAACCACTGCGGGCCGCAAGCTGATCGCGCTGTTCGAGCGCGTGCAGACGCCGCTGCTCACGAAGGTGCTCGCCGACGAGTCGCTCGCGCGCGAGGCGGCCGGGTTGCTCGAGCGGGCGCAGGCGCTGCTCGAAGACGACGCCGCCATCGTGAGCGATCGCGACGTGACCCGTGCGCTGGGTTTCGTGGACGCACTCTATCGGACCGCGTCCAGCGCCATCCGCCGCGATCTCGCGACGGTTCGCCAGCACCTCGGGAAAGCATCGGGAAAGCGTGTGGGCGCCGTGCTCGCCAGCCTAGTGGCGGCGCCGCGCCGCCGTCCCGCCGCTCGCAAGAGCAGGAAGCCCGTCGCGAAGCGCAAGCGCTGATCGCTCGGCAGCCGGGTAGTCGTCTACCTTGCCGGGCGTGAGGGAGTTCAGGGAGAAGAGCCTTCAAGCACGGAGTTTGGGAGCGTCGCGTTTACCACGGAGGATGAGTCGACCCAGAACGTAGGAAGCGCTAGGCACGTTTCTCGGCCCCGTTACCCCGGCCCCCTTGCCCGCCCCCCGTCATGCCGGCCCCCTCGGCCGCCGCGGAGAACGTAGGAAACGCTAGCGATACTTTCTCGTCGTCTCCCTGGCCCCGCATCGCCCGCTTCGGCTTGGCCGCTCGCACCCAGACTGTAGCGCCGCCCCCGCCCGCCCGGCAACGGCCGCCGCGGAGCATCGGGCGGACGGAGAGATCGGCGGAGAGATCGGCCCGCACGTCGTCCGCGAGATGGGCAAGCAGACGGGACCGGCGGCGCCGGGGGGGCGCGATCGACGCGCGGGAGGTCAGGCGGCGGAGCCGGGCCGTCCCGGCGGCGGCTGGGCCGCCAGCCCGAGCGCGCCGAGCAGGCGCCGCACAGCTTGGGGCTCGGTCACCGTGCCCAGGATCCGGCGCGGCTGGCACAGCGCGGGCACACGAGGACGTCGATCGCGAACACGCGGCGGAGCAACGTGGCCCACGGCAGCCGTCCCGGCGACCGCGAGCCCGCGTCCGCAGCCAGCTCGTCACGGGCTGGGCCGTTGCCACTTTGTTGCCATTGCGATGGGCGCTCGGGGGTTCTCGAGGGCGCTCGAGGGCACTCGCGCTGTTTCAGGATTGTGATGCTTATCAGTGCGCTCAGAGCCGCTTCCGACGCTGTTTTCGCGGGTTTACGCGGACTCAGTTCAGCGAATCCCCGTCAGGTGGCGCGCGGCCCTCTCAAGGCTGAAACACGGGTTCGAATCCCGTTGGAGCCACGCCCGCTTTAGCTTGACCGTACCCCTACGGGGGCGGGTGAAGGCGGCCTAACATGCCGAACCCACCCGCCAGCACCCCCGTAGGTGCTAACCCCGAGCCCACAAAGCGCAAAACCCGCGCTACGGGCGGTACCCCGGGGGGACCCGCCCGTACCCGTACGGGGCTACGGGCCCTGAAAAGCCGCGTGACCGTGCGGGGGTTGGCCGCCATCGACCGCCGCACCACGGCGGCACGCACCCTACTCGACTTCCGTCGCGAGTTGCTCGACGACCTCGGCGGCGAGCCCTCCATCTCGGCAGCCCGACTCGCTCTGGTGGACATGGCCGTACGCACGCGGCTCTACCTCGATCACGTAGACGCATTTCTGATGTCACAGCCAACGCTGATCATCAAGCGCGCTCGGCTTCGAGGTCGACTCCTGCCTCTCGTGGAGCAACGTCAACGCCTCGCCGAAAGTCTCGCTCGGCTGCTCGGGCAGTTGGGTCTGGAACGCCGCACGTCGGCGCCTCTGGACCTGCGCGAATATCTCTTGCATCGAACCGCGTCCGACACTAGTCCAACCGGACGCTCCCGGGATGCGTCTCTCGCGCACACGACAACGTCACGCGATTCCGAATCAGAGAGTCCCTCGCCGTGAACACACGGCATGAGGCGTTGCCGCCGGTTAGGGCCGTTAACGGGTTAACTGGCATGTCCGCCGTGCCAGCCGGGCCACGGCGGCGCTACGTGCCCCACCTGGGCGCCAAGGCGCCCTCTCTACTTGTCTACGCTCGTGCCGCACGGGGGTGGTGCCCGGGCCGCTACGTGGAGACAAGGGAGACCCCCCAGGGGCCCGCAGGGGGCGCCCCATCACGCCAACGGGGCGCGGTGCCGTGTGCCGGGCTTGGGCCGGTCCCCATACCCCCGGCAACCACCCCATCCACCCCAACCGCCCGCGCGGGCACCGACCAGGTCAGCCAGACACTCAACCTAACCAGCCCCGCAACGGTATCGCGCCATCTAGTGCGGGCGCTCGAGGGTTGATTGCACCATGACCGCCAGGGTCGTGAGTGACGGCGATAGTTCGTACTGGGGGAGGGGGTCGAACCCGCGCACATCTTGCGACGTAGCGGATTTTAAGGGCCCACGTCCGCGCCCCGCGACGCGGGGCTATCCGCGGCAATCCGCGGCACTGCCGCTACTTACGCCCGCCCCCGGGGGCCCACCCTACCCCGATAACCCCGGGTGCCCCCGGATGCAAACGGCTAAGAACCGGCTAAGGAGCTGGGCACACGCGCAGGAGTGCTGCGCCATGCGCCGCCATGGAACATGCTCATGGCACGACCCATTCGGCGGAGGGTCCGGAGTCGGTCCAATGGATGAAGGCGCGGCGCATATCGCCCGGGCCGAGCCAGAACCAGTCCAGCGCAGTCGCGCGGATAAGCACGACCGCGAAATGACTCAGCGCAACATCGTCGTCGGCCGTGGTAGGAAGCGCATCAAAGCGCGACGGCGCGGAGAGCACGGCGCCAGGCGCGTATTCGATCGCGCTGGCCATGCGACGAAGCAGCGAAACCTGTTGCCACGCCTCGCGCGCGACGTGGTCTCGACAATGCACGCTCGCCGTTCCGGTAAAGCGTGCCTCTATCGCATCTCCAGGATCCCAGAAGACCACCGATACGCGACCATCCGCTCTCAACTCTCGCACCTTGTCGGAGCGGGCGTCGGTGTGGAAGACGAACAGTCGCTCGGCGGGATCGACGCTGCGCAACGCGAGGACCCGGGCACGCGGCCCGTGCGGCGACAGCGTGGCGAGCATTGGTAGCGCCCAGGGTGGCCAACGACCGTTCAGACCTGCAACGATGCGCCTCCATACGTCGTCGAGCAAAGCCGGAAGCGTCTGAGGCAGTGACTCGACCGGCGCGGCAATGGGCGCAGCAAATAGCGGAGTGGAGGAGCCAGCGCTCATCGGATCAGCCCCCGTGCTTCAGCTTCATGGAGTTCCCCCGAGTTCCGTGGAACGGTGATCGGCTCTTGGGTCAAGCCGCGGGTCGCCATGAGGATAGCGCCACGGGCCACCAAACGCGGCGGGTTTGTAACCCCCCCGGCCTCGCCGCCGCGCTGGGCGGGCGCCTGGCCCCGCTGGCGGGGGGCCACGCACCGGCCCTACACGCGCCCCGGGTGGCCATACAGACCCATGTAGAGGTAGGGAGAGCCCGGCTAGCCGGGCGTCGGGGGTGGCCATGGCCATGACCATTCTCGACATTCTGGACGATCCAGAGCTGTTCGCCGGCACGTTCGCGCCCCGAGACACTTGGACGGCCTGGCGCACTGTACTCCGGGCGCTCTTCGCGCTTCCGCCCGCGCCCGATGATGCCGACCGGTACGGCGCCCACACGGGCCGCCGCACGTGGCCCGCCACCCCGGCCCGCGAGGCGTGGTTGGCCGTGGGCCGCCGGGGCGGCAAGTCCCGCATCGCCGCCCTCGTGGCGGTGTACCTCGCTTGCTTCCGGGACTATCGTTCGTCGCTGGCTCCGGGCGAGCGAGCGACCGTGATGGTCATTGCCGCCGATCGACGCCAGGCCCGGGTGGTACTCCGCTACATCGCAGGCTTCTTCGAGAGCACGCCGCTCTTGCGGCCCCTCATTCACCGCCGCACCGCCGAAGCCATTCACCTGACCTCGCGCGTCACGATTGAGGTGCACACGGCGTCCTTCCGGGCCGTGCGGGGGTACACGGTGGCCGCGGCGATCTGCGACGAGATCGCCTTCTGGCGGTCCGACGAGAGTGCCAACCCTGACACCGAGATCCTCGCCGCCCTGCGTCCCGCCATGGCCACGGTGCCGGGCGCCTTGCTCTTGTGCATCAGCTCGCCCTACGCGCGCCGTGGGGCGCTGTGGGAGGCCTATCGGCAGCACTACGGCCAGGAGGGTGACCCGGTCCTGGTCTGGCAGGCGCCGTCCCGGGTCATGAACCCCCAGTTGGATGCGGCCGTGGTGCGGGCCGCCTATGCTGCTGACGAAGCTGCGGCCGCCGCCGAGTACGGGGCGGAGTTCCGACGAGACATCGAAGGATTCCTCACGCGCGAGGCGATCGACGCCTGCGTCGACGTCGACTGCCGCGAACGTGCCCCGCGGTCGGACGTGCAGTACATCGCGTTCGTCGATCCGTCGGGCGGGGCCGCCGACGCGATGACCCTCGCCATCACGCACTCCGACGATCGACGGGTCGTGCTCGACGCCGTCGCCGAGCACCGGCCCCCGTTCAGCCCCGAAGCGGTGGTCGAGGACTTCGCCCGGCTGTTGTCGACGTACCAGGTCACGACCGTCGTCGGCGATCGCTACGCGGGCGAGTGGCCGCGCGAGGCATTCCGCCGGCACGGCATCGCCTACGAGGTGGCCGACACCCCACGCTCCGATCTGTACCGAGACCTGCTGCCCCTCATCACCTCGCAGCAGGTCGCGCTGCTGGACCACCCGCGCTTGGTGACCCAGCTCTGCAGCTTGGAGCGCCGCACAGGGCGGGCCGGCCGCGACACGATCGACCACCCGCCGGGAGCGCACGACGACCTGGCCAATGCCGCCGCCGGGGCGCTGGTCCTCGCCGCGCGGCGGCGCACCTCGGGCCTGCCCATGGCCGTCCTGGACCTGAACCCGGACCCCGCCCCCGTCCGGACACGCGACGAGTGGGCGGAACTCGAGCAGCGTCAACGCTTCGCCCTGTGGACCGCCCGTGGCTGGACCACTGGGTAGCGCAGCGAGAAAGGAGCGATCCGTGATGCCGAAGTCTCCCGACAAACCGAAACGCAAGCCGCGGAAGCCTCGGACTCCGCGCAAGCCTCCGGCCGCATCCCGACCGAACTGTCCTCGAAAGGATGGTGACCAAGGGATGAACACCACAGCGGACCTGCTGCAGCGGATCGTGGTCGATACGGTCACGGCCACCGTGCCTGGCGACGTGAAGACCGCCGAGGCCGAGATGGTGGTGAGCACATCGGGGCGCGACTCCGAAGGGGATCGCATATTGCCCGAGGGCGTTGAACTGGATCGCTTCCGGCGTAACCCCGTCCTGCTGTGGGGGCACGATGCCTACGCATTGCCGATCGGGACCGTGACCCAGCTGACCGTGGAGCCGCGCCGCGGGTTGCGGGCGCGGTGGCGGTGGCTGGCCGGCGACCCGTTTGCCGACCGTGTCAAGAACGCGTGGGATCAGGGGATCATTCGGGCGGCGTCGATCGGGTTTCTGCCGCTCGAAAGCACGCCCAATGAGCTCGCGAGGGTACGACCATCGACGGTGGGAACTCATGGAGATCTCGCTCGTGGCCATTCCCGCCAACGCCGAGGCCACGCGGCAACTCAAGGCCCTGGGCTTGGCTCCGATGGGTCCGCCCCGCGACCTGATGGAGGCCGTTCGACGCGGCATTGAGCTGGGGGTCCGGCGTGCCCTTGCCCACCGGATCACGCCGGTCATAGCCAGGCGAGGAGATCATTGATGGACACCACAGGAACAGAGAGCGTCGAGACCCCGCTGGCCAAGGCGAGGCGCAGCTCTCGCCGAGGCCGAGCGTGCCGTCCGCGACGAACAGACCGTACTCGCCGCGTTTCAGGTCAAGGATCGACAGCTGGCTCAGGAAGCCCAGCGGCTCCAGGCCACCGTGCAGCAGGCGGATGACCGCGCAACGATCCGAGCCGCTCAGGAACAGCGGGCGGCCGTCGAGCACGAACGGGCCGAGGTGGGCAAGGACATCGCCGCCCAGGAGCTCGTCATCGACGGCGACAGGCCAACGTGACGACAGCGACAGCGGCCATCGACACCATCCGCAACCAGGCCGCTCAGGCTCCGCCAGCACATCGCGCGCGACGAAGCGGATGCCCGCCAGCTGGAACGTGACATTGCGAAGGCGGAGGCGGACGCCGCGGGATGGCGGCCAGGTTTGGGAAGGTTGCGTCAGCGGATTGAGACCGCGACTCGCGAGTTGCAGGACCTCGGCGCCTAGTTGGCGCCTTATGGCAAGCCGCTGACGCCTACCCGCTCAGCAACCGATTCTCCTCCGGCTGCTAGGAGACTCGGGATGGCGCGAAGGCCCGGCCGGAGAGAGCCGGCCTTAGACAGAGCTTCACCCGGTGCTAAAATCGCTAAGGCAAAGGACA
This sequence comes from uncultured Candidatus Rokubacteria bacterium, assembly GCA_963805625.1. Taxonomy (GTDB): domain Bacteria; phylum Methylomirabilota; class Methylomirabilia; order Rokubacteriales; family DASRDR01; genus DASRDR01. The sequence goes on along the minus strand of CAWDVE010000011.1, from coordinate 17,797 downwards.
GCTCGTGTGGCGACTCATCTCTTGGAATACCGCTGGCCGGAGAACCCGTGCCGATAAACAAGTCGAGTGGTTGGAGAGTCGATCACCGGATGTAGTGGCACTTCAAGAGGTGACCCCGGCTTCCAGGGATCAGCTGCGAGCAGCCCTGGAAGCGGTGGGCTTCATCCACCAGGTCGACACATTCGACCGCAGCCAGGGCGTGACCGTCAGCAGGGGACCTCGGAAATACGGCCTCCTCCTCGCTGCGCGTGCACAGGCATCTCCTCTCGAACATGAGCCAACGGACCTCGTGTGGCCCGAGCGGATGCTCTCGGTCAAGGTGCGAATTCGAGGCGAAGAGGTTGAGATTCACACCGTTCATGTCCCGCCTGGGGCAACGAACGGCTGGATCAAGATTGAAACCTTCGAGGGCATCCATGCCCGGCTGGCCCGCCCGAGCATCCTTCCGCGAATCCTATGCGGAGACTTGAATAGTCCTCAGAGAGAGTTCCCGGATGGAACCGTGGTCACTTGGGGACAGCGGGTACGAAAGAACGGAAGGGTCTACGTTCGCAGCAGGATTAGAGGTCAACCGGGGGAGAGATGGGATGCAGGCGAACGGTCAGTCCTCTGTCGTCTGGCGGAATACGACCTGCGGGACACATACCGCGCTCTACACGGGTACGAGAACACCGACTTCAGTTGGGCGTTCACGGGTCGGGTCCCACAGCGACGATTCGATCACGTGTTTTCCTCGGCCAGCCTGATGCCGGCGCGCTGTCTCTACCATCATGACCCGCGACTCGCGAGACTGAGCGATCACTGCCCGATAGAGGTCGACTATCGGCAGCCCGGTGGCGACGCGACTTGAGGTCGATTCGTAGTCTCGGCGGACGGATCGGGCTGAGAGTGCTTCGGGCTATCGAGATGGCTCGGCGCGGCCGCCCGGTGCTGCCGTCCGCGCCCTTCACGCCGGACTAGGATCGAACTTGGCCATGGGCTCTCCTCTACCGAGCGTGCGACGGCGAGTGCACTGAGTATGGTGTGCCGATTACGATATACTTGTACGGCCCCTCCACGCGGGCATCATCGTCATTCTGGAAATAATCGTCATTCCGGAGAGTGGTCTCTCCCAGCAGAACAAGTGTCTGGCTCGAGTTCGGTGTGTGGATCCAACATGGCAGGTCAACTCCAGGCTGCTGTGGTTTCGATCCTTCTTGATGTATTGACCGCCCCCGCTGGTCCAGGACCGCGTGCGGCTCCGGGCGGATGGGCGAGTGGTGGTCAAGCTGAAGGCGGCCTGGCGCGATGGGACGACGCACGTCGTGTTCGAGCCCCTCGAGTTCCTCGCGAAGCTCGCCGCGCTGACGCCCCGGCCCGAGATCAACTTGCTCCTCTACCATGGCGTGCTTGCGCCCACCTAGCGAACGCGGGGAGCCGTCCATTCGATCTACAGGTGCCGCCGCGCAGATAAACGTACCGCCTACAGGTTGGTCCCGCTCGCACGAGCCAGCCGCATCATAACGAAGAGGCATGCAACAGGGTCAGTAGTTGAGCGGCCTGCTCATCGGTGAGCTCTGGTGGAGGCAAGAGCCCGATCGTCGTTCGAGCCAGAGGGATGAATGCTGCGAAGTCGTCAGCTCGCAACGTGACGGGGGATACGCCGCTGCGGTCGACGCGCACTTGCCACGGGAAGCTCCGCCGCGTCTTCTTCCACGCCTTAGGCTCCAGACCACACGTGCACGGTGTCAAGGCAGTGAACGGACCACGGAGGATTCCAGTCTCGAAGTTGTACAGAAAGAGACGGTCACCCACGGCGACCTTGCTGTAGTGAAGCTGGTGATTCTCACCTGGGTTCGTGCCGAAGAGATGTCGATCGAGGCACTCTTGCTCGGTACTCATGTCACACAGGAAGATGAACGATCTCATCGGCGCTCGGCTTTCAATTCAAGGACGAGTAAGCGCCCGCCTCTCCGGTCTGTCCGGTCGGTTTCGAAGGGGTATTTCCGAGATCCGACGTAACCGAGAGCCAAGCTAGTTTCCTTTCCACATCGCGTGACCCGCCAATTCCCCGTCTTGGACACAGACCTATAGCCTCCACGTCTCCGCACCCAGCGGCAACTCGTTCAGCTCCGCCCTGGCCTCGCGCCATGCTGGGTAGTGTTTGCTCAGCAGTGTCACGAACCGCTCGCTATGGGTGGGTTCGATCAGGTGAAGCATCTCGTGGACGACCACGTACTCGAGCAGGTCCTTCGGCTTCTTCACGAGTTCGGTGTTCAGGCGGATGTTCCGCGCCCGGTGGTTGCAGCCGCCCCACTTGGTCTTCATGCGCTGGAGGAAGTAGCCGGCCACCTCGACGCCCAGCTTCGGCTCCCACTTCCGGATCAGTTCGGGCACCGCGTCGTGCAGGAGGGACTTGTGCCACTCGTGCATCGACGGCCTCACGCTTCGCCCTGCTGCTGCCGGGGCGCACGGTGAGCGTGATGTTGCGATGACTGAGGCGGACGGAGGGCTTCGCCTCCTCTTCCCTCACAGAGAGCAGATAGCGCCTTCCCCAGAGGTAATGGCTCTCACGCTCGACGAACTGGCGGGGTGTCTCCCGCGCCTGCCCACGCAGCTTCGCCTGCTGATCACGGATCCAGCCGAGCTTGGATACCGCATAGGCGCGGGCCACCTCAGGGCGCGTTCCCTTGGGTGCGACAAGCGTGACGCGTCCGCTCGGCGGGTGCACCGACAGGTGGACATGCTTGACGTCCTTGCGCGTCACGGCGATGGCGATCTCGCCGAGCTGGATCGTCTCTGCCATCAGTATCCCGGCTGGTTCTTGACGAGCTCGAACAGCGCGAGGGTCGCCTCGCGGTCGCGGTCGAGCAGCGGGAACAGCGCATTCAGGACCTGCGCCTCGCGCGCCTGGTCGCCCTTCCAGCCCGCGGGAGCCCGCTCGCGCATCACGCGGTCGATCTCCAAGGCCAACCTGAGGCGCTCATCCCCGTATTCGGCGTGGGGCTCAGCGACTCCGGCAGCCTCGGCGCGCCCCGCCGCGAGAATCCGCGGCAGGTTGTTGTAGATCACCGTCGCCTCCCGCTTGCCGTGCAGCGCCGCGGGTACGCCCTCGTCGGGCTGCTTCGCGGCCAGCCGCTTCACCAGCGCCTCGGCCTTCCGCAGGAACTCCTCGTACGCGGCGGCATCCGCCCGGCTCTGCTTGATGAGGTCGTCGAGCAGCTTCGACATCTGCTCGTAGAACCGCGGGTCGGTGAGCTGCTCGCGGATGATGGTCTTGCGGACGTTGTTGATGATCCCTTCGGCGATGGCGTTCCTCGAGAGCTTGCCCTTCTCGTTGAGCTTCCTGGCGATGGCGTCGTGGATGCCGGTCTCGATGATGAGCTCGGTCAGCGACATCTCGCCCAGCTCGCCCAGGTCGGCCGCCGGGTCGGCCTGGATGTAGGTGTTGAGGAGGTGGCGCATGTCCGCCTCGTAGGGCTTGATGTCGAGCTCCTCGCCCGAGTGCTTCTTGATGGCGGAACGGATCTCGCCGTAGAACTCGACCTCCTTCTGCAGCGCGGCCGCCTCGGCGTCGGAGTACCCGGCTTCGGTGAGGTCCTGCGCGATGGCGGCGAAGGCGCGGACGAAGACGGCCACGGCCTTGTAGAACGACACCCGCAGCGCCTCGGTCTCGTTCAGCGCGTTCGGGTTGGCGGCGTCGCCGCAGAAGTAGTGCAGGAACTGCTCCACCTCGCGCGGCAGCGGCACCGGCTCGCACAGGTAGCGCAGCGCCTCGCGGGCCTCGTCGAGCTTCTTCTTGCCCTCGTCCAGCCAGTCCTTGAGGTGGACGTTGTTGTCGCCGCCGTTGCCCTCGTCGGTGTCCAGCTCGTCGGAGCTGTAGACGGCGATCGCCTCCTGCACCTCGCCGAACAGCTCCTTGAAGTCGACGATGTGGCCGTAGTCCTTGTCGTCGCCGTCGAGCCGGTTGGTGCGGCAGATGGCCTGGAACAGGTTGTGGTCGCGCAGCTCGTTGTCGAGGTAGATGTACGTGCAGCTCGGCGCATCGAAGCCGGTCAGCAGCTTGCTGACGACGATCAGCAGCTTCATGTTCGCCGGCTCCTCGATGAAGCGGCGCTTGGCCTCGTCCTCGTACTGCTTGGTGGTCTGGCCCTTCTTGAGGACGTGCTGCGTGTAGGTGTCGAACTTGTAGCGCTCGTCGCTGTTGGCGGGCTCGCGCGAGATCGCGTTGTGGTTCGGCTCGTACGACGTGATGATCCCGCAGTACGGGCCGAAGCTCGTGTTCTGGAGCAGCCGGAAGTAGTGGCAGGCGTCGTAGATCGACGCCGCGACCAGGATCGCCGTGCCGCGGTCGTTGTTCAGGCGCGGCTTGAGGCTGAAGTCCTCGATGATGTCGGCGATGATGCGCTGCTTGCGCTCGCCGGCGCTCATCAGCTCCTCCATCGTCGCCCAGCGCTTGCGCAGCACCGCCTTCTGGAAGTTGTTGAGGCCCTTGGTCTTCTGCTCGAACCACTTGTCGATGGCGGCCTGCGAGGTCAGCCGCTGCGGCACGTCGCGGGCCTCGTACTTGAGGTCGAGGATGACGCCGTCGGCCACGCCCTCGTGGAACTTGTAGGTGTGGATGTAGGTGCCGAAGACGTCCCGCGTCATCAGCTTGTCCTTGCGCAGGAGCGGCGTGCCGGTGAAGCCGATGAAGATCGCGCCCTCCAGCCAGCGCTTCATCTGCTTGTTCATGTCGCCGCCCTGGGTGCGGTGGCACTCGTCCACGAACACGTAGAAGCGCCCGCTGCACCGGCGGCGGCTCGCCCTTCAGGTCGGCCACGTCGAACTTGTGGATGAGCGCGCACAGCAGGCGCGGCGTGGCCGCCCCGAGCTTCTCCACGAACTCCGCCCGCGACGTGATGCGCGGCGAGGGCGACTCGGCGCCGATGACCCCGGCGTTCTTCATCACCCCCTCGATCTGCTTGTCCAGCTCGTCGCGGTCGGTGATGACGAGGATGCGCGCGTCGGGGTCGTGCTCCAGCAGCCACTTGGCGATCAGCACCATCAGGATGCTCTTGCCGCTGCCCTGGGTGTGCCAGATGACGCCGCCCTCGCGCCTGGCGATGCGCTCCTGCGCGGCCTTCACGCCGAAGAACTGGTGCGGCCGCGGCACCTTCTTCTGGCCGGCGTCGAAGATGATGAAGTTGCGGATCAGGTCGAGCAGCCGGGCCTTGTTGCACAGCTGCGCCAGCGGCCGGTCGAGCAGCGCTCCGGCGGCGGGTGCCGCGCCGGCATCGCCGCGCGCCTCGTCCTTCCACTCCACGAAGAACTGCTCCGGCGTGCCGGTGGTGCCGTAGCGCAGCCCCTGCGAGTCGCTGCCCGCCAGCACGAGCTGCACGGTGCTGAAGAAGCCCTTGTTGAAGATCTCCTCCTGGTTGGTGATGAGCTGCCGCACGCCGTCGGCCAGCTCCACCGAGCTGCGCTTGAGCTCGATCACCGCGATGGCGAGGCCGTTGAGGTAGAGCACGATGTCCGGCCGGCGCTCGTAGCCGCCCTTCAGCGTCACCTCCTCGGCCAGCGCGAAGTCGTTCTTCTCCGGGTGCTCCCAGTCGATCAGGTGCACCGTCTCGTGCGCCTGGCCCGCGGCGATCTGCACCGGCACGCCGTAGCGCAGGAGCTGGTAGGTGCGCAGGTTGGCCTGGTAGAGCGTGATGCCCGTCGAGTCGGCGGCGGTCTCCAGCTTCTGCAGGGCGGCGGAGATGTGGGCGGCGGAGTAGCCGCGGGCCGTCAGGTTGTCGCGCAGGAGCGCCGTCTCGATGGCGCGGTTGTTCTCCCGCTTGTTCCACTCGCCGAGGTAGCGGTAGCCGAGGTTGTCGGGCCGCGCCGGGTCGGTGAACAGGGCGATGACGCGGTTCTGCGTCTTGCGCTCGGAGCGGGGTTGCTCAGGCATGGGCGCGCTCCGGCGGGAACGAGCCGCGTCTTGCCGGTGAGCAGCTCCTGCATCATCGCCTGCTTGAGGTCGCGGGTCTTGTCGCGCCGGGCTTCGAGCGCCGCCAGCTCGGCGTCCATGTCGGAGAGCACGGCGGCGATGGCGGTTTGTTCGGCGACAGCTGGGAGCGGAATCGCGATGCTGCGAAGTCGCCAGCTCGATCGCGTATGAGTTGCCCTGAGCGAGTGCCGTTGGCAGTCATGACGATCATGCCGGTCTGCATCAGCGAGTGCATAGAAGCACGAACACGGCGATCGCGCTGACGCCTTGGGATCGAACGCGCGATCAGTCGCTGATCGAGCAGACTCGCATGCTGCAGCTCGACGTCCGTATCGTCAGCGCCACCTGGCCAACCGACGCTGTCTGTCGAACAGGATGTCGCCCTGCCGCAGCCTGCGACTGTGCTTCGAGACTCGTCGCTGATCGCGCTCGAGAGTCGATCGCAGCGAGCTGCGATCCAACTTGTCATCGACGCAAGTCGTTGCACGGATAGATACGCGGACGCTCGTCGCGTCGATCGGCCGATGCGCATCCCGTCTGCGAATCGCGTGCTCACGATGTCGCCGAGCCGCTTCACCTCCCACTCGCCGTGGAAGCCGGGGAGGCGGGTCTGGCCGGTCAGGAGCTGCTGCATGGCGGCCTGTTTGAGGTCGCGCTTCTTGGCGATGAGCCGATCCAGCCCGCCCAGCAGCGCATCCACATCGCTCAATGCCGTCGCGATGGCGCGTTGTTCGGGGATGGCGGAGGGAACTGGAATCGCGAAGCTCCTGAGCTCACGTTGACTGGTGATTCGCCTGACGTCGACTCCGTCGCGATGCTCGATGACTGCCGCCTCGAGGATCGCTGATGAGCAATCGCTAGAAGAGATACTCGCGTCGACTGCGCAGTCGGTCGAACGGATCGAGCGACGCCTGAGACTGATTGCACGCCATCGTCGACTCGGCGCTCGCCAAGTACGATCGCCAGTGACTCGTTCCGACGACAGAACAGCACATCGCCTGGCTCGTAGGCACTGTCGGATGCGTTGCTCGAGGCTCTGCAGTAACGATCGACGAATGTCGTCCGTCAAGTCGAGTCGTGCCGACTCTCGATGTTCGTGATGCTCGACGAATGGGATACCGCCGCTCTCGAATACTCCGGATTGGCCATGCTCGTGCGTCCGACGCCGTTCGAAGTCGACAGTTCGCCGAGCGGCTTGACATCCCAGTCCTCCGGAATGACGCCCACCTCCGTCTGCTTGTAGCCGGGCCTCACTTCCATGACGCCCCCATCTTCTTCAGATGCTCCTCGACCCGGGCGGCGAGCGTCTCCACTTCGTCGGTGAGCTTCGGCAGCGGCGTGGCGTAGCGTTCGGCCAGCTCGCGGATGCGGCCGGTGAGGGTCTGCGAGACGCGGTCGAGCTCGCCCTGCACGGCGGCCGACAGGCGCGCCATCCACTTGTCGTCCACCACCAGCGTCTTGATCTCGGCCTCGGTGAGCTTGGGGTACTTGGCGTCGATCTTCTTGTCCAGGTCCTCTTGCGCGGCCTTGCGCTTGGCCTTGGCCTCGGTCTGCTGCTCCAGCAGGTCAGCGTACGCCTCGAGCGCCGCCCGCTCGTCGGCGTAGAGCGGGTCTTTGCCGATCTCCTTCAGCCGCGCCTTCACGGCCTTCGCGGCGATCTTCTGCTTGTCGCCCTCGCCCTCGATCACCTCGGCCAGCAGCCCTTCCTCGCCGCTGTTCTCCTCGCGCATCTCGTCGAGTTGTTGCTCCAGCGTGGCGAGCTGGTTGTCGAGCGCTTCGATGGCATCGCGTTCGGCGACGAAGTAGCGGGCGACGAGAATCGGCGCGGGAACGAGGTCCGACTTGAAGCGCCGCTTGCCCTTCAGGTAATCGTGCGGCTCCGGCCAGGTGAGCTTGTTGTCCTTGTTCTTGACCTGAACGATCTCGCGCGGCTGCGCGCCCTTCACCCAGCCGTCGGCGGCGATCAGGTAGGCGTCGTCCTGCATGGTCTCGGCCCAGTAGTCCATCAGGTGCTGGTAGACGTCGTAGGCATCGAGCAGCGGCGCCTGGCGGAACGCGGCCAGCAGATCCTCGGCGATGGTCTCGATCAGCGCCTTGGGGTGGCCGTCCTTGTCGAAGCCGGTGAGGCGCGGCGTCGTGGCCTTGCGCCAGTCGGCGAAGCCCTTGGTCGCCTTCTGCTGGAAGGCGGCGAACTCGGCGTGGCCGAGGATGGCGGGCTTCACCTCGGTGAGCGGCAGCTTCAGGCGCGCGTAGCCGGGGCGGCCCGCGGACTCGAACAGCACGCCGCGCACGCTGGGGAGCACCTTCCAGTACGCGCCGAGCGCGTCCAGATCGCGCTCCGGGATGCCGCCGCGCAGGTGACCGTCGATGTCCTGCAGGTCCTCGGGCTCGGTGCTGTCGATGTAGCGCGGCAGGTTGAGGTTGAAGTCGTTCTTCGGGTCGGCGATCTCGTCCAGCGGCACCATGCGGGCGTAGCGCGGAACGTCGGCCTGCTTGGTGAAGATGTCGACGATGCGGTGGATGTCCTGCTCGCGCAGGCGGTTCTTGTTGCCGTCCTTCATGAAGCCCTTGGAGGCGTCGATCATGAAGACGCCCTTGCGGCCGGCGGCGTTCTCCTTGTCGAGCACCACGATGCAGGCGGGGATGCCGGTGCCGTAGAAGAGGTTGGCGGGCAGGCCGATGATGCCCTTGAGATAGCCGGAGCGGACGAGCTGCTGGCGGATCGTGGCCTCGGCATTGCCGCGGAAGAGCACGCCGTGGGGCAGGATGCAGGCGGCTTTGCCCGCGCCCTTCATCGAGCGGATGATGTGCAGCAGGTAGGCGTAGTCGCCCTGCTTGGCGGGCGGCTCGCCCCAGGCGAAGCGCTGGAACGGGTCGTTCGATGGCGTGAGGCCGGTGGTCCAGGTCTTGTCGGAGAACGGCGGATTGGCGACGACGTAGTCGTAGGTGCGGAGCTGCTCGCCGTCCTTGAACTTGGGCGCGGCCAGCGTGTTGCCCGAGAGGATGTTGGCCGTCGGGAAGTCGTGCAGGATCATGTTCATGCGGGCCAGGCCCGCCGTGGTCACGTCCTTCTCCTGCCCTTCGAGCGTGATGTGCTTGCCCGCCTGCGGCGGCCACCTTCAGCAGCAGCGAGCCCGAGCCGCAGGTCGGGTCGTAGGCGGTGGTGGACGCCTTCGTGTTCTTCGGCGAGATGCCGATCACCTTGGCGATGACGCGGCTGACCTCGGCGGGGGTGTAGAACTGCCCCTTGCTCTTGCCGCTCTCGGTGGCGAAGTGCCGCATCAGGTACTCGTAGGCGTCGCCGAGGATGTCGTCGTGCTCGGCGCGGTTCTGCGAGAAGTCGAGCTGCGGGCTTCTGCGAAGATGTTGATCAGGTTGGTCAGCCGCTCGACCATGGCCTGCCCTTCGCCGAGCTTGTTGGAGTCGTTGAAGTCGGGGAAGTCGCTGCGGGCCAGCCGGGCATTGGCGTCGACGAGCGGCGCGATGACCTGCGTGTTGATCTTGTCGCCGATGTCGCTCTTGCCGCGTGAGCGCGAGCATGTCCTTGAAGCTCGCGCCCTTGGGGATCGTGACCGGCGGGGCGAAGTCGTCGCTGTTGCCGTACTTGTCGGTGATGTACTTGATGAACAGCATGAACAGGACGTAGTCCTTGTACTGGCTGGCATCCATGCCGCCGCGCAGCTCGTCGCACGAGGCCCAGAGCGAGGAGTAGAGGTCGGATTTCTTGATGGCCATGGCTCAGGGGCTTCCCTGCGCGATCTGGCCGGAATCGATGGCGCGGATCGCAAGATTCATGCGCGCGAAGCACCAGGTGGTCTAGTTCGACTCCTGGCAGTATATAGAGATGTCGGCCTTAGCTTCGGTACCGCTCTTGCCTCTGTTGCCCTGGCCTTGGCTTGTGCGCGGATGAGCTCTACTGATTGTACAAACATGCCCGAGAGCCACAGCAGGGATCATACAGCGTCAGATGCGTTCTTTGGTTTAGCCTGTGTCCCACCTGTGTTCTATGGCTACCCTTCCTTGGCCAGCCATTTAATTCCCTACCCACTTTGATGTATCTCTGTTTGGGTAATCAAAATGCACTTTTTCCATATGTGCCATTGATCCTACCGTTGCAGTTTTGTTGACGAGGCTTCCACTTTTGCGTCGTTGCTGGCGACTGACTCAGACCAATGGAGTTGGTAGAGTGGTCTGACAATACCGGAAGGCTTCACGGCCACCTTCCATAACCTGAGTCAGTTGGTGGACTACTTTGCTTTCATCAAGGTCGCCGACAGCATCCACAACGCATTCACGATCCCTCACGCCACGCAAAACGACGGCATTCTCCACATCGCCGAGAACAGGCACATTTGGATTGTGCGTAGCCACGATCACCTGCCGCCGAAGTTTGATGCTCGCAAGGATATTGACAATAACTTGGCGTATTCAGGCGGTTGTCTAGATTGTCTTCCGGTTGATCGATGACGAGCGGCCCTTCACCAGTAAGCAGCAAAATCGGAAGAATCGCACTGCACCTGGCCCGGGAGAAAGCTCCTCAAGCGGACGCAGCTTGGAGTCGGCGTCTTGCGGCCGATCATTCAGCAAAATAACGGGCTCATCATCGAAAAGGATTTCGTCGAGCTCTAGCACGGCGTCTACGCAGAGAGTTCCGTCTAGCTCGGAAGGGAAATCTAATAGACCCTTCGGATTTCTTCTGGGCAAGACTCCCAGACCTCTGCATTAACCTGGGACTCTTGCTTCTCGGCTAGGAAGCCATCTCACGGCAACGCACTTGTCATACAGGGACTGCGCGTTCTCGCTGTCCACTCGCCCCTGAGAACGCATACCCAGGCACGACTAAGAGCGATATGTCCGATGCCGCAGTGTTGCTGAGTAACGCCCGCAAAGCCGCGGTTGTCAATCCCTGCTGCAGCAAGGCCGAAATGCGCTTGTCCCGGTACTTTTGAAGCTCTGATGTGAAAAATTTGTCTCAAGCCAATTGCGAAACTCATGGGTATCGGACTGCGCGCGCGCGTTAGCCTCGATAACCAGAATTCACTGTCGAGGTCCCGCTTGAGTCGCTCGCTGATCATCGTGGCAGTCTGCTCTCTCAGCTGTGACCGTCTGTTGACGATCTGCCGCAGTACCCCCATGGTTCGCGCCGTGCGGACTCCTCCCTCCGCATCGGACCAACAGGTCACGGTACCGGCTGAGTGATTCTTCTGCCTCTTCGAGAGCTTTCTTCTTGGCCTCTCTGTCTTTCCACCACTCGGAAGTCCCTGCTGTGCAACGCCTCCCGTGCCCCACGTACAGCCGTTCGCGACATTGGTCTGGAAACTTGACAAGTCCGCTTGAGATCGAGCCCAACCCGACTCCTCATGTTTCTACAGCATCCGTAATCCCATAGAGACGCCCTTCCTCAGCTTCAGCAGCCCCGGCATTTTCCCCCACTATTCGAACAAGTTCCTCATGGTCGGCGAGCACCTCTCCGCTGTCGGTCAGCGCGGCCGAACGATATCTTTCGAAGAACGCCTTTGCCTCCGACACGCGGCGGTCCAAGTCAAACGAAGTCTCTATCTCTGTCCCAGTCGTCCTTGGCCGCTGTCGCCGACTTCTGGGCTTTTTCAAGTTGGTCAATCCTCTCATACGCTTGTCGTACTTCTGGGCGATCCACGGCGGCCAGGAGCTCTTGCCGTATGCAGGTAGTCACGTAGAGGCGACTCGACGGCAGTGAGAGTGGCGAGTTCCTAGCGATTCCCAACATGTCGCGGCGTTGGTTGCGGCAGAGCTTCCTTCTTCTGCTCGATCTCTGTCTCGATGTCCTCGATCTCCGGACCACATATCCCGTCGAACAAGGACACGGAAACGTTTGCCCCTGCATGCTTCTCGATCTCCCCCAAGCGAAACCTCTGCACCGATCTTGGTGGAAGCTGATTCGGCAGAAGCTCGCGGTCATCCAGGTCCGAGAAGTGAACAGCCTCGAAGTTCGTCCGATTGCGAGAAATGCCTTCGCGCGAACAACGCCCTCTTGGGGATGTTAGAAGCCTTGTCGCCGCCCAGGAACTGGATGCACAGCCTAACATTGCAGCCGGCCAGCGTGGCCTTGGCACGTGTGTACCAGTCCGGAGAGTCTTTCCGATCAGCCGTATCGAAGTCATGGGGCTGACAGACGAAACTTAGCGCCTCGATTGCTGCGCTCTTGCCGGCACCACGGCCACCAACGAATGTGTTGAGGTTGCGCGACAAAGGAAGACAGAACGATCTATCCGCGCAGTCCTGCGTATGGCCAAAACTGGGCGGCATCGGTGAATCCGGTGTTACCTCGAAGCCCGGCAATCCAGTATTGTACTGCGCCAGGGGGACTGAAACTGAATCGGGTTTCGCCAAGACGGAGAGCATTGCGCACGTCGTCGAAGACGTCAGGAATACCGGGCCACAGGCAACGAGCGGGTTCGACCTCGCCTTGACGGAGGTCATTGAGAACTCCGTGCATTACTTTGTCGTGGAGATTGGCAGCGATGCGGGCGCGAGGGTGTTCGATCAAGTCGAGCACCGTATCGCAACCCAAGCTGAGGAGGAGGCCGCCAAGCAGGTTGTCGCACGAGCTGCTGGTCTAATGGGCCGGACAATGGACACCGCCGGAATCAAAGAACTTCTCTATCGAAATTATGAGCATCCGCGGTGGGACGACGTGGCCGACCGCTGCCTGACCTGCGCGAATTGCACCATGGTTTGTCCCACGTGCTTTTGCTCGACGGTTGAGGATGTTACCGATCTCCAAGGCGAGCATGCCGAGCGGTGGCGCAAGTGGGACTCTTGCTTCACGATGAGCCATTCGCATGTCGTCGGGGGGAGCGCCCGGCATTCTGCCAAGTCGCGGTATCGCCAGTGGATGACTCACAAGCTGGCGACGTGGATTGACCAGTTTGGCACATCGGGCTGTGTCGGCTGCGGGCGTTGCATCACGTGGTGCCCGGTTGGCATTGACATCACCGAGGAAGTTCGCGCCATCCGGGCGTCGGAAATTTCAGCTTCATCAACACCAAAGGAGGCCTCCCGTGGAAGCCCTTGAAGACATCATAGCCCGACACCCGTTTTTGGAAAACCTCCATCAGCGTTACTCGCATTTGCTTCGAGAGTGTGCGACTCTCCAGCACTTCGGACCGCGGCAGCAGATTTTCCAGACAGGTTCCGAAGCGGATCATTTCTATCTGATCTATCAGGGACGGGTTGCTCTTGAAACACCCTTTATCCCCGGCAATGGCGTTGTGACCATTCAAACTCTCGAGGCAGGCGAGGCGCTTGGGTGGTCCTGGCTGTTCCCGCCGTTCGTCTGGCACTTTGGCGCGAGAGCGATCGAGCCAACCGATGTCGTTGCTTTTGATGCCGCCATCCTTCGCGACAAAGCGAATGAAGACCACGAATTCGGCTACGAGTTCGCGATGCGCGTCGGCGGCATCATGCTCCAGCGCTTGCAGGCCACGCGCCTCCAGCTTCTCGACTATGGTCAGCCTCGTTGAAAACGAAAAAGTCTCCACGGGGGAAGGTGATCCGATGCTTCCGCGCCGGTATCGGATTCGGCGTATTCGCAGAGAGAATCCCGATACCTTTACGATCGAACTCGAAGCGTCAGATCCAACCGACAGCTTTTCATTTGCCCCGGGCCAGTTCAACATGCTCTATGTGTTCGGCGTTGGCGAGGCGCCGATCTCAATTTGCGCGAAGACGAGGAATGGCCTTGCGCATACCACGCGCACGGTCGGGACCGTTACCATGGCGATGAGCAAGCTGCGACGCGGAGATGTTCTTGGCGTGCGTGGTCCCTTTGGAAGCTGCTGGCCGCTCAGGGAAGCCGGCGGCCGGGACGTGGTGCTGGTCGCGGGGGGCATCGGACTGGCGCCGCTGCGCGCAGCTATGGAATACTTCCTGGGGCGAGGGCAAGACCGCCGGGTGACGCTCATTTACGGAATACGCACTGCAGAAGACATGCTTTACCGGAGTGAACTGCAACGCCTGTGCGACGGCGGTCTGCAGCTCTACACGACGGTGAACCGCGCTACCGGCAACTGGCGCGGCAACGTTGGCGTTGTGACCGCACTCATACCGCGCGTGCCCTTCGATCCGCACAACTGCACGGCCATGGTATGTGGACCCGAGCTGATGATGCGCTTTTCGATGGAAGAATTGATCAAGCGCGGCGTGCCCGAGCAGAGAATCTTCCTCTCGCTGGAGCGAAACATGAAGTGCGCCGTCGGCTTTTGCGGCCATTGCCAGTTCGGACCGGAGTTTATCTGCAAAGACGGGCCTGTCTTCCGCTGCGACCGCATCAGAAAATGGCTGAAAATCGAGGAACTTTGACATGAAACCAAAACGCCTCCCGAAACTTGCGGTCTGGAAGTTTGCCTCGTGCGACGGCTGCCAATTGGCCTCCTCGATTGTGAGGACGAATTGCTCGCAATCGCCGCGGAGCTGGAAATCGCCAACTTCGCCGAGGCTTCGCGCGAGGTCGTCAAAGGGCCCTACGACCTATCGCTCGTCGAAGGCTCGATCACCACGCCGCACGACGCGGAGCGCATCCATCACATCCGGCGCGCGTCCAAATACCTTGTGACGATCGGCGCATGCGCCACGAGTGGCGGCATTCAGGCGCTGCGCAACTTCAAGGACGTAAAGGAGTTTGCGCGCATCGTTTACGCCACCCCAGCGTATATCGAAACGCTGAACAAATCGACCCCGATCTCCGACCACGTCTTCGTCGATTTCGAGTTGCGCGGTTGCCCGATCAACAAGCATCAACTTGTCGAAGTCATCAGCGCCTTTCTGCACGACCGCAAGCCAAACACCCCGCCGCACAGCGTCTGCGTGGAGTGCAAGCTGCGCGGGACGGTTTGCGTGATGGTCGCGCACGGCACGCCGTGCCTCGGCCCGGTTACACACGCGGGCTGTGGTGCGATCTGTCCCGCTTACAACCGGGGTTGCTACGGCTGCTACGGTCCGAAGGAAACACCGAATACCGCCTCGGTGAGCGAGTGGTTCGGCTCCCGGCTCGGCGTGAGCAAACCTGATCTCGTGAGAACCTTCCGCAGCTTCAATGCTTATGCCGAAGCCTTTCGCAAAGAAAGCGAAGCCCATGAAAACCCGCACCATTAGCGTTAACTACCTCGCGCGTGTCGAAGGCGAAGGCGCGGTGTGCGTGAAAATCGCGAACGGCCGTGTCGCCGGCGTGAAGCTAAAGATCTTCGAGCCGCCCCGTTTCTTTGAGGCGCTTCTGCGCGGCCGTCACTCGCGGGAGGCGCCCGATATCACTGCACGGATCTGCGGGATTTGTCCAATTGCTTACATGATGAGCGCCGTCCACGCGGTGGAGGATGCATGTGGCGTTTGCGTTGGCGGACAGCTTCGCGCGCTCCGGAGACTCATTTACTGCGGTGAATGGATCGAAAGCCACGCTTTGCACATCTACATGCTGCATGCGCCCGATTTCCTGGGCTACGAGAGCGCGATGCACATGGCGAAGGACTTTCGAGACGTCGTGCAGCGCGGTTTGCAACTCAAGAAGGCGGGCAACGAAATCCTCCGCATGCTCGGCGGGCGGGAGATCCATCCCATCAACGTGCGAGTCGGGGGATTCTACAAACTGCCTGACAAGGCCGATTTCAAGGCGCTCGCCGAGCGACTGAAATGGGCGCGCGATGCGGCGATTGAAACCGTTCGCTGGGTGGCGGATTTTCCGTTTCCGGATTTCGAGCGGGATTATGAATTCGTCGCGCTCCATCACCCCAACGAATATCCGTTCAACGAGGGCCGCATTCGTTCGAGCGCGGGATTTGAGATCGAAGCCCGCGAGTTCGAGACGCACTTTATTGAGGAACAGGTTCCGTATTCCAGCGCCCTGCATTGCCTGCATCAAGGGCGGGACGCCTATCAAGTCGGACCGATGGCGCGGTTTAACCTAAACTTCGATCAGCTTTTGCCTGCCGCGCGCCAGGCTGCTCGCGACGCCGGTTTGGACGGATCATGCCGCAACCCCTTCAAAAGCATAATCATTCGCTCTGTCGAAGTGCTTCACGCCTGCGAGGAAGCCTTGCAAATCATCGCCGATTACGAACCGCCCGCCACGCCCGCCATGGAAGTTCCTCCGCGCGCCGCAATCGGTTGTGCCTGCACCGAGGCGCCGCGCGGCATTCTTTTCCACCGCTACCGGATCGACGGCGATGGTGTGATCCTCGAGGCGAATATTGTCCCGCCCACTTCACAAAATCAAAGAAGCATCGAGAATGACCTCCTGAAATTCGTGGAGCAATCCATCGACCTGCCTGCGGACAAGCTGACCCGCCGCTGTGAGCACGCAATTCGCAATTATGATCCCTGCATCTCCTGCGCGACACACTTTCTGAAACTCAACATCGAAAGAAATTGACATCATGACAACGCAAATACTTGAAGCCTCCGTCGCAAAGCCCGGCACAAAGCGGTCCGAATACGTCCGATGGTTTGACGAAATTGGCATCGATGACATTCCGCTCGTCGGCGGCAAGAATGCCTCGTTGGGCGAGATGTGCCGGGAACTGAAGGGCAAAGGCGTAAAAGTGCCCGAACGGCTTTGCGATCACCGCTGACGCCTATCGATATGTTCTGCGCGAAGCGACGGCCTCGACGAGAAAATCAAAGAGATTCTTAGCGATCTCGATACGCATGACCTCGAGAACCTTCGCCAGCGCGCCAGCCAGACCCGGCAGGCGATCCTGAGTGTCGAACTGCCGGAGGATTTGGAAGCGGAAATCATCGACGCCTACTCGAGCGCTGCGCGGCAGCGACCTGCACCCGCCGGACGTGGCGGTGCGCAGCAGCGCCACCGCTGAGGATCTGCCCGACGCAAGTTTTGCCGGCCAGCAGGAAACGTATCTGAACGTGCAGGGCCAGCGAGCGCTCCTGCACACCTGCCGGCGCTGCTTCGCGTCGCTCTTTACCGACCGGGCGATCTCGTATCGCGCCGACAGAGGCTTCGACCACTGAGAAGATCGCGCTTTCGATCGGTGTGCAGCGCATGGTGCGCTCCGATCTCGCGGCGTCGCGGGGTCATGTTCACCCTCGATACCGAAACCGGATTTCGCGACGTCGTGCTGATCAACGCCGCGTACGGCCTCGGGCGAAAACATCGTCCAAGGTTCGGTCAATCCGGACGAGTACTACGTCTTCAAGCCCACGCTGAAGCAAGGATTCAAACCGATCCTGCAGAAGACGCTCGGGAGCAAGGAATTCAAGCTGATCTACGACACCGGCGGCGGCAAGATGGTGAAGAATGTACCCGTCCCGCCTGACGAGCGCGGCCGCTTTGCCATTGGCGACGAAGATATCCTTGCGCTCGCGCGATGGGCCTGCCTGATCGAGGACCACTACAGCGCAAAGCGCGGCTTTCCTGTTCCGATGGATATCGAATGGGCGAAGGATGGCAAGACGGGTGAGCTTTTTATCCTGCAGGCGCGGCCGGAAACGGTCCAATCGCGGAAGAACGTGGACACTTTCGAGGTTTACCACCTCAAGCAACGGGGGCCAGTGCTCGTAACCGGCCGCAGTGTCGGTGAGAAGATCGCGAATGGCCCGGTCCGCGTGATCAAGAACGTGGAATTCCTCCATCAATTTTGTGAGGGGGACGTGCTCGTCACCGACAAGACCGATCCCGACTGGGAGCCGATCATGAAAAAGGCGGCTGCCATCGTGACCAACCGGGGCGGGAGGACGTGTCATGCCGCAATCGTCAGTCGGGAACTCGGCGTGCCCGCGATCGTCGGAACCGAGCGCGGCACCGATGTCCTTAGAGACGATCAGAGCGTCACTGTCTCCTGCGCGGAAGGCGACACGGGA
>CAWDVE010000010.1:0-2196581 GCA_963805625.1 uncultured Candidatus Rokubacteria bacterium | reverse complement strand
CAGCCGCGCTCCGCGTAGACTCGGCAGCCCGAGCTTCACCGCTACTGGACCACCCGCGACCCCGCGGCCAACGTGCGTCTCTATCGCCTCGTGGCCGAGATTGTCGCCGCCATCGACGCGGGCGCGTTCCCGCCGCGCGTGGGCTGGCACGCCGGACTGCCCGGTCCGGAGCCGCTGCTGCTGGGCGTGGGGGTGAACGCACGCCGACTCCGATCTGAGCTATGCTGTTGCATCACACTTGGACCCGAAGCTCGGCCCCGATCATTTGGCGTCGTGAACGGTCACGGTTCCGTTACCGATAGCCGACCTCATTGTCCTGACAAAAGGGGGGACACAGCCATGCAGCTCACGCGTAGAGAGATCCTGGCCCTCGGGGGCGCCGCCAGCGCCACCATTCTTCTCGGCACCCCGGCCCGCGCTCAGAAGAAGGGCGGCGACGTGATCGTCGGCACCGTCTCCGCGCCGCCGCCGACCGACGCCCAGGCCTCTACTGCCGAGGTCTCGCGCAACATCAGCCTCCACTGGATCGAGACGCTCTGGGCGCGCGACGAGAACGGCAACCCGGTGCCCGACCTGGCCGCGAAGACCGAGACCTCGCCCGACGGCAAGGTCTACACCTTCACGCTGCGGCAGGGCGTGATGTTCCACAACGGCCAGGAGATGACGGCACCGGACGTCAAGGCCTCGCTCGAGCGCTACGGCCAGGTCGGCGGCAGCCTCGCCATGATGAAGCCCGTCGAGTCGATCCCGGCCGTCAGCAAGTACGTGGTGCGCGTCTCGCTGAAGACGCCGGTGCCGGGCTTCATCGACCAGCTCAGCTCGCCGCGGGCGCCGGTCGGCATCATGCCGGCCAGCGAGGGGGACAAGGACCGCGGCAAGATCAACCACATCGGCACCGGGCCCTACCAGTTCGTGGAGTTCAAGCCGGACAGCCACGTTCTGCTGAAGCGGTTCGACGGCTACACGCCGAATCCCAACTACACCAAGCGCGACGGCTTCGGCGGCCACAAGACCGCGTACTTCAACACCGTGACGTTCCGGCATATCCCCGAAGGCGGCGCCCGCACCGCCGCGCTCGAGACCGGCGAGATCCACGCCGTGGACATGCTGCCGCCCGCCGCGGCCGACCGACTGAAGGGCAACAAGAACATCAAGATCTACCCGGTCATGCCGTGGGCGTTCCAGACCATCATGATCAACGCCTCGCTGGGGGCCGACCGCCAACATGAAGGTCCGCCAGGCGATCCAAGCGACCCTCGACTGCGAGGAGATCATGGCCATCGCCAGCGAGGGCCTCTACCGGCTGACCCACGGCTGGCAGCATCCCGGCACCACCTACTTTGCGGGCGACATCGGCAAGGAGTTCTACAATCAGAAGAACGCGGCCCGGGCCAGGCAGCTCCTCCAGGAGGCGGGCTACAAGGGCGAGGAGATCGTCTTCCTGACCGACTGCAAGTACAAGAACCATCACGAGACCGCGGTGGTGGCCAGCGAGCAGATGAAGAAGGCCGGGATGAACGTCCGGCTGAACGTGACCGACTGGCCGACCGCCTTCGAGATCCGGCGGAAGCCCGAGGGGTGGAACCTGTGGGCCCTCGGGTTCGGCATCGAGCCGTACGAGGGCCCGTACACCGTGGCCGGCTTCTTCATCGGCGAGTACGGCGGCAAGGGCGCACAGGCCCCGGATCCGGAGCTGACGCGGGCCGACGCCGCCCTCAACACGTCGCTGAAGGTCGAGGATCGGAAGAAGGCCTTTGCGGACTTCCAGAAGCGGTTCTTCGAGTACGTCCCGGGCTTCAAGGTCGGCGACCTTGGTCGCTACCAGGCGACCCGGGCCAACGTGGTCGGGTACGCCACCGGCCGGATCCCGCGCATGTGGGACGTGTGGTTCGAATAGAGCCACGCTAGAATCCCTCCGCCGAAGGGGGGCGTGACCGCCCCCCTTCGGGCTTCCGCTCGATCCACATGGGCCGCTACCTCGTCTACCGGCTGCTCAGCGCCATCCCGATCCTGGCCGTCGTCTCGCTCGCGTCGTTCCTCATCATCTTCCTGGTGCCGGGCGATCCGGCCGCGGAGATCGCCGGCCCCGGCGCGACCGCCGACGAGGTGGCGCGGATCCGCAGTCCGCTCGGCCTCGACGCGCCGGTCACGTCCAGATGCTGAACTAGTACCGGCGGCTTGTCCGGGGGGATCTCGGCCACTCCATCCTGCTCAACGGGAGCGTCACCACCGCGATCCTCGAGCGGGCGCCGGTCACCCTCTCATTGACCGCCTTGGCGCTCGGCATCTCGCTGACGGTGGCGGTCCTCCTCGGCGTGGCGGCGGCGGTGAAGCGCAACACCTGGATCGATCAGTCGGCCATGACCGTCGCCCTGCTCGGCCTGTCGGTACCCGACTTCTGGGTCGGCCTCGTGATGATCTACATCTTCGCGGTCCTGCTGGGCTGGTTTCCGACGGGCGGCTACGTCGAGCTCGGGCAGGGCGTGGGACCCTGGCTGCGCAGCCTGGTGATGCCGGCTCTCGCGCTCGGCATCACCCAGCTCGGTCTCCTCGCCCGAATCACCCGCGCGGCGATGCTCGAGGTCCTCAACCAGGACTACGTGCGCACGGCGCGCGCCAAGGGTCTGCCCGAGCGGCTGGTGGTTGACAAGCACGCCCTGGCCAACGCCATGATCCCGGTGGTCACCGTAATCGGGCTGATCGTCGGCATCCTGCTGGGGGGGAGCCGTGGTGGTCGAGCAGGTCTTCTCGTTGCCCGGCGTCGGCCGCCTGATCATCGGAGCAATCCTGCGGCGCGACTATCCAGTCATTCAGGGCGGCCTTCTGCTGACCGCCGTGATCTACGTCTTCGTCAATCTCGCGGTGGACATCCTGTACGCGACGCTCGACCCACGAGTTCGCTATGACTGAAGCCGCGCTCGCCGAGCCCGGTAGGGTCAGGCTCGCCGCCGACCGGTTCCGCCGGTCCAGGTGATCCGGCGGCTCGTTCACCACCGGCTCTTCATGACCGGCCTCGTGCTGTTCGCGCTGATCGTCGCGATGGCGGCGTCGGCCGGCGTCTTTGCCCCTCACCCTCCGAACCAGAACAACTTCCGCTACCGGCTCGGTGCCCCGACCCGGGTGTTCCTGCTCGGCACTGACGGCTACGGGCGTGATGTTCTGAGCCGCGTGATCTACGGGGCTCGGGTGTCGCTCCGCATCGGCCTGATGGTCGTGGTGATGAACGCGATCCTCGGTACCATGATCGGCGCCAGCGCCGGCTCGGTCCGCTCGCTCGACAACGTGGTGATGCGTGTCATGGACGGTCTCATGGCCTTTCCGGCCATCCTGCTCGCCATCGCTCTGGCCGCCACGCTGGGCGCCTCCGAACTGAACGTGGTCCTCGCCCTGACCATCGCCTACGCGCCCCGCACCGCCCGTATCGTGCGGGCCTCGGTGCTGGTGGTGCGCGAGCAGGAGTACGTGCAAGCGGCGCTGGCGGCCGGAGCCGGCTCCTTACGCATCCTGTTCCGCCACATCCTGGCGAACAGCATGTCGCCCCTGATCGTGCAACTCACGTTCATCTTCGCCGTGTCCGTGCTAGCCGAGGCCGTGCTGAGCTTCATTGGCGTGGGTCCGCCGCCGCCCACCCCGACCTGGGGCAACGTCATCGCCGAGGGCCGCAACTACATTCGGGAGGCGCCCTGGATCTCGCTGCTTCCTGGGATCGCCATCGGGATCACCGTGCTCGGACTCAACCTCCTCGGCGACGGCCTCCGCGACGTGCTCGATCCGCGGATCAAGGTGGAGCCCTGAGCAGGGGTCGGTGAATCCCCTCGAAACGCCGGCAGGCCATTCTGACCCATCTCGCCCTCGTTAGTCCTGTGGGTCGCGGAACCCTTGAATGTGGCCTGTGCCGGTCAGAAACCTCATCGGCCAACCGTGGAGATCGCCTGACACTCGGCGCGAACGTCCGGAACCACGTCGTATTGAGTGTGATCAGGATTGTCGCGTGGATGGCAGCCGCGGACTGGAGTGCGGTTTGCCCATTCCAGTCAGCGTAGATCGTACGAGCGGGCGACGGCTGGCCCGTCGGCTGACCACGATCAGGCGATGCGAGTGTAGCGGTGATGAAGTCCGCCGACCTGAGGGATGGCGATGATCCGGCCAGGTGGGGAGGGTTCGACGACTCGTGGCTGGGGACTGTTGTTTTCAAGCGATTGGTGTGGCCGCGCGGTGTTGTAGTAGGCGAGATACGCGCGCAAGACGCGGCAGAGATGGGCCCCGCTCAGAATGATGACGTGGTCCAGGCACTCCCGACGGATGGAGCCGATGAGCCGCTCGACGAAGGGGTTCTGCCAGGGCGTTCTGGGGGCCGTGGTCACCTGGCGGATCCCAGGTGGTCGACGCGCCGAGTGAAGGCCTCGCCGTAGATCGAGTCTCGATCCCGAAGTACGTATTTCGGGCCGGTCTCCTCCGGGAACGCCTCGATCACCTGCCGGGCCGTCCAGACTGCGGACGGGTGATCCGTCACGTTGACGTGGAGGAGTTCGCGGCGGTGATGCCGCAGGACGATGAAGACGAACAGCAGGTGGAAGGTGATCGTGGGGACCACGAAGAAGTCGATGGCGACGATGTCTCGGGCATGCGCGGTGAGAAAGGCGCGCCACGTGGGCGACGGCCGAGGAGACGTCCGGTGCATGTACTTGGCGACGGTCAGCTCAGCGACTTCGTAGCCGAGCAGTGCCAGCTCCGCTCGAATGCGTCGGCGGCCCCACGTCGGATTTTCCCGCGCCATGCGTCGGATCAGGTCGCGCAGCTCGGCGTCGAGTCTCGGGCGGCCGACCGGGTTGGGCCTGGACTTCCAGCGCCAGTAGGTCGCGGCCGGGCCCCGGTTCCGCATCGCCCCGGGAGGCGTAGCGGTGGCCGCGGACCGTCTGCGCCAGCCGCCGCTGCCGGGATTCCAGGGCCTCGTCGGCGAGAGCGTTGCCATGCAGGCGCTCTTCCGGGACCTCGAGCATATCGCGGCCGTCGACGTGTCCGTTCTGATCGTCGGCGAGACGGGCACGGGCAAGGAGCTGGTGGCGGCGGCCCTGCGCCGGGTGAGCCCGCGGCGGGCCGCGCGCTTCGAGCCCGTCAATTGTGGCGGGCTAAGCCGGGAGCTCCTCCGGAGTGAGCTCTTCGGTCACGAGCGCGGGGCGTTCACCGGGGCCGTTGAGCGACACGCCGGGCTTCTCCGCGAGGCGGACGGCGGGACGGTGTTCCTCGACGAGGTCGGCGAGCTGCCGCTTGAGGCCCAGGCCGTGCTCCTGCGATTCCTCGACGAGGGCGAGATCCGTCCCGTCGGCCTGACCCGCACCCTCCACGTCGACGTCCGGGTGATCGCGGCGACGCACCGGGACCTGCCTGGGGCGATCCACCGCGGCACCTTCCGGGAGGATCTCTACTACCGCCTCCGAGAGGTCGTCCTCCGGGTCCCGCCGCTCCGCGAGCGGCTGGAGGATCTCCCGCTCCTGCTGGAGCACTGCCGTCGGCGGTTCAACGAGCGCTACGGGCTCGCGCTCGACGGGGTGAGGCGCAGGGTGGCGCGGGCGCTGGAGGCGCACACCTGGCCGGGCAACGTGCGGGAGCTCGAGGCCGTGCTCCGCGAAGCCATGGTCCTCAAGGGGCGAGGGTGGCTCGAAGCCGAGGATGTCGCGCTCCCGGCGCCTATTGGCGACCCGGGGGCGCTGAACGCCCCGCTGGCATCGATCCCCGCGGCCGACGCGCGCCGGCAACGCGTGCTCGCGCTCGCGGCGAACCCGGCGGGCGTCTCCACGAGCCAGCTCGCCCGGGCCACGGGCGTCGGCCTCACGCTCGCGCGGGAGGAGCTGGGCGCGCTGACCGCGGGGGGCGTGCTCCGCCGGATCGGCACCGGGCGCGCCGTGCGGTACGTGCGGCCATGAGGGCGCATGTCCAGGTCGGACTTCGTTGCTCAGTAGGTTGCGGCCGTCAGGACGGGACAACCTGACGCTCGCGATCAGGCCATCGCATCCGGGTCGGACGTGGTTATCCCTGGCGGAGCGTTTATCATTGAGGTAGGTCATGACGACAGAGACTGACGGCATCGTCTGGCGTCCCACCCCTGAGGTCGCCCAGCGCTCGCGGATCGGCCGCTTCATGCGCACCCATGGGATCGCCACGCTGGCCGAGCTCCAGCGCCGCTCTGTCGCGGACCTCGCGTGGTACTGGGATGCGGTGGCGCGCGATCTGCAGGTGCGGTGGACAACGCCGTACACGCGCGTGCTGGATGAGTCGCGCGGCGTTCCATGGCCGATCTGGTTCCCCGGCGGCCGGCTGAACTTCACCGACAACTGCCTGGATCGTCACGTGGATGCGGGCCGTGGGGCCAAGCCGGCGGTCGTCTGGGAGGGGGACGATGGCCAGACACGCACGCTGACCTACGCGGAGCTGGCGGCCGAGGTGAACCGTCTGGCGAACGCCCTGCAGGGGCTCGGCGTCGGGGAGGGCGACCGCGTCGGGATCTTCCTGCCGATGTCGCCCGAGGCCGCGATCGCCACGCTCGCGGTGGTGAAGATCGGCGCCATTTACACGCCGTGCTTCTCCGGATTCGGCGCGGGGGCCGTGGCGTCCCGCCTGGCCGACTGCGAAGCCACGCTCGTGATCACGGCGGACGGATTCTACCGTCGCGGCCAGGTCGTCACGCTGAAGGAGACGGCCGACGAGGCCGTGGCCCAGTGCCCCACGGTCAAGACGCTGCTCGTCCATCGTCGCCTCGGCCGCGAGGTCGCCTGGACGAGGGGGCGCGACCACTGGTGGCACGAGGCCCTCGCCGGTCACAGTGACCGTGCGGCGGCGCGGCCGGTCGAGGCCGATCGGCCCTGCCTCATCATCTATACGTCCGGGACGACGGGCCGGCCGAAGGGGGCCGTGCTCACGCATGGCGGCTTCCTCATCAAGGCCGCGCATGATTTCGCCTACTGCATGGACGTCGGTGAGGAGGATCGGCTGTTCTGGCTGACCGACCTCGGCTGGCTCATGGGTCCGATGGCGCTCACCGCCGCGCTGTTCCACGGCGGCACCGCGGTCGTGTTCGAGGGGGTGCCGGACCATCCGAAGCCCGATCGCCTGTGGAGCCTGGTCGAGCGACACCGCATCAGCGTGATGGGGATTTCGCCCACGGCCGTGCGCGCGCTCATGCAGCACGGACCCGAACCGGTGCACGCCCACGACCTGTCGTCGCTCCGCATTCTCGGATCCACGGGTGAACCGTGGAATCCGGAGCCGTACCGCTGGCTCTTCGAGCACGTGGGCAAGGCGCGGATCCCGATCATCAACTACACGGGCGGCACCGAGATCTCCGGCGGGATCCTCGGATGTTTTCCGATCGCGCCGATCAAGCCCTGCGCGTTCGCGGGCCCGATCCCCGGCATGGCCGCCGAGTGCCTCGGAGAGAACGGCGAGCCGGTGCGCGGGCACGTCGGCGAGTTGGTGATCACCAAGCCGTGGCCGGGCATGACCGCGGGGTTCTGGCGCGACCCGGCGCGCTATGAGGAGACGTACTGGTCGCGCTGGCCCGGCGTCTGGGTCCATGGTGACTGGACGTATGTGGACGGCGACGGGTTTTGGTTCATTCAAGGTCGCTCGGACGACACGCTCAAGATCGCCGGCAAGCGGCTCGGGCCGGCCGAGGTCGAGTCGGTACTGGTCGGCCATCCCGCGGTCGCCGAGGCTGGCGTCATCGGCGTTCCCCACGTGATCAAGGGGGAGGCGGTGGTCTGCTTTGTCGTGCTTCGCCCTGGCAACGCGCCGTCCGAGGCACTCCGTGGCGAGCTGTCCGACCGCGTGGCCAAGGCGATGGGCAAGGCGCTCAAGCCCGAGAAGGTGCTGTTCACGCGCGACCTCCCGAAGACCCGGAGCGCCAAGATCATGCGCCGCGTGATACGCGCGACGCACCTGGGGAAGCCGGTTGGCGACGTGTCATCGCTCGAGAACCCGGAGGCGATCACGGCGGTCGCCGAGGCGACGTGACGTCGGCAGTCGATCTACCGCGGGCTTGAGGCAATCGGGATTCCCGTTGTCGGCGACTGCTCCGGCGGGTACGGCCCGCCGGGCATTCTGGCCGTGCTGGACGTAGTAGTCCATCCACTTCAGTCGGCGCTGGGCCTCCCCGACAACTCCAGGAGATGCTCGGTCAACCAATTCCGGTCCAGGACCCGAGTCTGGGGGGCGCTCATGGCGACCCATCTTAGGTGTCACCCATGTTTCTGGACGAACTCAGTGGCTTTCGGCCAGGTTGCTGTTGGTCTATGAAAATGCCCTCCCCCTAACTGTTCCGTGAAAGTGTCCCCCCATGGAGACATGGGAGACCATCACGATGAGTCGCAAGGAGGCCCGGCCGGGCCCGGTTCAAGCGGCGGTGGCCGGGAAGATCACCACCGCGGAAGACGCCAACGCCCTGGAGATCAGCCGCCGGCAGTTCCGCCGCCTCAAGGCCCGGATCGACCCCGCCCGGGCCGAAGGGCTCGACGACACGTCATGTCTTGACAGCCCCCGGGCCCTCGGGCGACTCTCGCTGCGCTATGAGCGACGTGATCCTGAGGGTCGAGGACCTTCACAAGCAGTTCGGCACTCTGCTCGTCCTTCGGGGGGTGAACCTCGTCGTGCGTCGTGGCGAGGTCGTCGTCATCATCGGTCCGAGCGGCTCGGGCAAGAGCACGTTCCTCAAGTGCGTGAACCGCCTGGAGGAGCCGACTCGCGGGCGCATCATACTCAACGACACGGAGGTGACTGCCCCGAAGGCAGACCTGCCGAGGATTCGCCGGGACATCGGGATGGTCTTCCAGCACTTCAACCTGTTTCCGCACATGACGGCGCTCCAGAACGTGATGGAGGGGCCGCGGACGGTGCTCCGTGTCGGCGCGACCGAGGTTCGCGAGCGCGCACTCCGGCTTCTCGACAAGGTAGGGCTCTCTGACAAGGCCGAGGCGCGGCCCGGTCAGCTCTCGGGCGGTCAGCAGCAGCGGGTGGCGATCGCTCGGGCCCTGGCCATGGACCCCAAGGTCATGCTATTCGACGAGGTCACCTCGGCTCTCGATCCCGAGCTCGTGGGTGAGGTGCTGACCGTCATGAAGCGGCTCGCCGACGAAGGGATGACGATGCTGGTCGTCACCCACGAGATGCACTTCGGCGAGCGCGTCGCCGACCGCGTCGTGATGTTCGACGAAGGCTTTCCTATCTTCGATCTCACAGAACATACTTGACAATTCAGAACGATCGTTCATAATTCTCGCCCGAGTGGCGTGCCAATGCCAAGACGCAAGGAGTTCGACCGAGAAGAAGTCCTGCTGAAGGCCATGATGGTCTTTCGGGATAAGGGGTATGCGGCCACATCGATGCAGGACCTCGTGAGGCGCATGGGCATCAATCGATTCTCCCTCTACCAGACATTCAAGAGTAAACACGAGCTCTTTGTGCAGGCCCTCCACGCGTACTACCGGAATGTGGCCATGCCATTCTTCGCGAGACTCAGGGATTCAGACCAAGGTCTTCGCGTCCTCGAAACGACGCTCATGGAGATGGTCTCCCGAATCAAGACGGGTGAGTCACCCAATGGCTGTCTCCTGTGTAACACGATGGCGGAGCTTGGAGCGAAGACCGATAAGCGGACGGCCGTAATTCTTGCGCGGTACCTCAAGAGAGTCGAGAACGATTTCCATGCGGCGCTCGTCCGGGCGAAAGCGCGGAGGGAAATATCGGTGAACGTGAATGTCCGTGAACAGGCGAAGATTTTGGTGGCGTATTCGACCGGGTTGCTCAGCCTGGCGAAGGTGCTGAATGAACGGGACATGCGGGCGTCGGTCCGGGCCACCATGGCCGCCCTGAGGTAGGTTTTTTTGACCCATTTCAGAATGAGCGTTTAGATTCACCGGGAAGGGTCCAAATCTCACGACAGGAGGGAGGCGAGGCGTCCACAGCTCTTCGGCGGCGATTTCACGGTCACGACAGCGCGGCATTGAGCCGGGCCGGGCACTCGGCCCAAAAGGAGTCCGATCATGGAAACCCTGCTGCTGGTCGCGGGCGCGGCCCTGGGCCTCATCGTCCCCGTCCTCTTCACCCACGCCCTCACCCGGGGAATCGAATGGAGCCCGTTTCCCCCCGCCACCAAGACCCGCTTCAAGACCATCGCCATCGCGACCGTGGGCGGATGGACCCTGCTCGTCTGGGCCGCGTCCTTGAGCGGCCTGATTCGCTACCACCCCGGCGACTCCTTTCCCCGCTTCGTCATCCCCCTCACGGTGCCGGTCATTGCGACCGTGGCGCTGGCCACCTGCAGCAGCGCCTTTCGCACCGTGCTCGATCACGCGCCGCTCGGCACGCTGGTCGGCGTGCAGACCTTCCGCCTCGCCGGCGTCGCCTTCCTGCTGATCGTCCACCTGGGCATCCTTCCGCCCTCCTTCGCCCGCGCCGGGTACGGCGACCTGGCCACCGGGGCGCTCGCCCTCAGCACCGCGCTCGCCCTCGCCAGGAACAGCCGCGTCCGCCACACCCTGTTCTGGCTCTTCTCCGCCGCCGGCCTGTACGACCTGATGAACGTGGCGTACCTGCTGCTGGCCCACTACCCGCTCTACTCCGACACGGTGCCCTCCAGCGCGCCCGCCTTCCAGTTCTCGCTGGTGCTGATCCCCGCCCTGGCCGCTCCGATGGCCTTGCTGCTGCACCTGTTCGCCCTGCGCAGCTACGTGCGCTCGGAAGCGACCACCCCGCTGCGGTCTGCTGGAGCGACCCGATGAACCGGCGGCACCCAGGCGAGCGGGTGAGGCCCCTGCACGGCGCATCCGTCCTCGGCATTGCCGCCCCCGGCATTGCCGCCCACTGGTTGACGATGCATTGCCGCTGACGCAGGATGGCGCCGCGGGTGAGGTGACGCCTTGAATCAGCCCGCACGACCGTTGGCGACCGGCCGCCGGTTCGACGGGCCATGGGGAGAAACACGCCATGACCATCACTGCAACCAAGCTGGACGGCGCGGGTACCACTCTGAATACCGCTGACATCGAGAGTTTGCGGCGTGCGGTGCGCGGCGAGGTCATCGTCGCGGGGCAGGCTGGATATGACGAGGCCCGTCGAGTCTGGAACGGCAACGTCGATCGCCGACCGGCCGTGATCGTGCGGTGCGTGGATGCCGCGGACGTGCAGCAGGCCGTCAACATCGCGCGATCGCTCGGCGTCCTGCTGTCCGTCCGCGGGGGCGGCCACAGCGCGCCCGGGTACGGCACGAATGACGGCGGCTTCGTCATCGATCTGTCGCGCATGAAGGGCATCCGGGTCGATCCGGACGCCCGCACCGCCTGGGCCCAGGGCGGCGTGTTGTGGCGCGATTTCGATCAGGAGACACAGGCGTACGGTCTCGCGACGACCGGCGGCACCGTCTCCAATACCGGCATCGCCGGGTTGACCCTGGGGGGCGGTCTCGGCTGGCTGATGGGCAAGCACGGATTGAGCATCGACAACCTCGTCTCGGCCGACGTCGTGACCGCGGACGGTCAGCTGCGCAAGGCCAGCGCGCAGGACCATGCCGATCTGTTCTGGGCGCTGCGCGGCGGCGGCGGCAACTTCGGCGTCGTCACATCACTCGAGTATCGGCTGCATCCGGTCACCGAGGTCCTCGGTGGGATGGTGCTCTATCCGCTCGATCAAGCCCGTGAGGTGCTGCGGTTCTACCGCGATTTCAGCACCAAGCTGCCAGACGAGGCGGAAGCCTACGCGGCCCTGTTGACGGCGCCCCAGGGGATGCCCGTCGCGGCGCTGATCCTCGGGTATAATGGACCCGTCGCGGATGGCGAACAGGTGCTGGCGCCCGCGCGGCGGTTCGGCCAGCCCGTCGCCGACGTCGTCGGACCGATGCCCTACGCCGCCCGGCAGCGCTTGCTCGACGAGCCCAACGCGACGCATGGCCTCCAGCGGTACTGGCGTTCGGCGTTCACCGAAACGCTCTCGGACGAGCTGATCGACGTCCTGGTGGAAGGGGCGAAAACCTTCACCTCGCCGCTCAGCGCGCTGCTCTTCTTCCACATGCACGGAGCGGCGACCCGGGTTCCCCCGACCGAGACCGCCTTCGCGCCCCGGCGGGCACAATGGGATTTCGACGCGATCGGCCAGTGGGCGGACGGCGGCGAATCCGCGATCCATACCGCGTGGGTGCGGGCGCTGTGGTCGAAGCTGGAGCCGCACCTCCAGGGTAGCGCCTACGTGAATCACCTCGCCGCCGATGATCGACCGGAGAAGGTGCGGGCATCGTTCGGCACGAACTATGGCCGACTGCGCGCGCTGAAGGCGGTGTACGATCCGACGAACCTGTTCCGCGTCAACGCGAACATCGTTCCCTGATCGACAGGGGCGACTTGGAGCGGATCCCCGATCGGTGCCGCGTCCTTGTGAGCCGTTGGCTGAAAGTGCTCGTGACCGCTACCTGCTTTGCGACACGCTGGTGCCGATGTTCGTCTCCGGCTCCGGCCCATGTTGGCTGCGGCAAGAAGGGGCATGGAACACCGACGCGGCGCACAGCTGGCCGGCCTGGCTCTCTGCGCGACGATCCTGTTGGGGGCGGCGCCGTCCGGCGCGCAGGATCTCGGGCATAAACTGGTCGGGACCCTGGGCCTCGGGGCCGGCTCGCAGCCGGACACCGGGCTTTACTTCGCCGATCGCGTCATCTCCTACCGCGCGAACGAGCTCGTCGACAGGAACGGACGGCGCATCCCCGTGGACATCGACCTCGACACCGTCGCGAACGCGGTCGGCATCGGCGGGACGCTCCAGTTGCCATGGCTCTCGACCTACGTGAACGCATCCATCGGCGTGCCCGTCGCGCGCGCGACGCTCGAGACCGATCGCCTCGAGGCGGGGATCGACAAGTTCGGCCTCGGCGATCTCTACGTGCAGCCCCTCAAGCTCGGCTGGAAGCTCGATCGGTTCGACGTCGTGACCGGCTATGCCTTCTACGCCCCGACGGGCCACTTCGATCCCGGCGGGCGCGAGGGCGTGGGCAGTGGCCAGTGGACTCACGAGTTCTCCCTCGGGGGCACGGCCTATTTCGACCGCGGCAAGACGTGGCGGCTCTCGGCCCTGGCCAGCTACGACCTGAACTCGCGCAAGCGGGACATCGACATCACGCGCGGCGACACCGTCCAGATCCAGGGCGGCGCGAGCAAGACCCTATTCGGCATCCTCGAGGTGGGGCTGGCCGGGTACGCGATGTGGCAGGTGCGCGACGACCGCGGGGCGGACATCCCACCGCCGCTGCGCGGCGCGCGCGACCGCGCCTACGGGCTGGGGCCGGAGATCGGCATCGTAATCGCCCCGCTCCGCAGCCGGCTTACGGTGCGCTACGAGCGTGACATCGACGTCAGATCGCGCCCGCGAGGACAGATCCTCGTGATCGGGCTGACCGTCTTGGGGGTCCGCTGACGGCTACCGGCTGGTGGACCCGCTAACGCCAGATTCCGGCCACGCGGTCGTAGCTGCCCAGTCGTAGGTTTGTCTTCTCGGTGGCACACAGCCGAGAGACACTGCCTATGCGCTGAACTATGGGCTGGACAGGGTGCGGTTCCTGACGCCTGACGGACGGGCGCCCGCGTGCGCAATCATGTGATTCTCGCGGACTTCCACGAGCGCGCCCCGGACCGTTACCTGCAGAAGACCACGAACACCCTCGAGGTCGAGGGCCTCGACAGACCGGGCATGGTCGCCGACTGGCTGGTGCTGTGGTTCCGCGAGCTCACGTCGTGACGTCCCGCCCGTCCCGGTCACCGGTGGAAGCCGGATCACCGCCACCGTAGACTTGACCGGGCTTATGATCGCCCGTCCGTTGCCGCGTCACCCCGCCACTTCGTAGTGCAAGACCGTGGCTGCCTCGATGGCCTCCCAGTCAACGCGAATCCCGAGGCCCGGCCCTGGAGGCGCGTGCACCACACCTTCCGAAACGGTGCGAATTACGTCGCGCACGCCGTGCTCGAAGGCCGGATAGGGCACCGGCTGCTCAAAGTACGTGGCGTTCCGGTGGGCGAGCATGAGGTGGAGGTTCGCCGCTTGTGTCAGCGTGTAGCCCCAACACTGGAGCTCGGCGTCGAGCCCATGCGCTTCCGCGAGAGCCATGATCTTGCGGCCTGGCGTGATGCCACCCGCGACGGTCGCGTCCACCCGCACAGCGCTCCAGCATCCCAAGGCGATGGCGAGCTCAATGAGCCGAGGATCAAGCACCCAGTTGCCCGCGGGAAGGATCGGGATTCCGACCTGGCGACGAAGGTCCCGGTACCCCTCGAGGTCGGTATCGGGCAGGGGCGCCTCGAACCAGCGGAAGCCCATCACCTCGAGCTCGCGGGCCGCCCGCAGCGCATCGACGCGCGAGTAGCGCTGCTCCACGTCGAGCATCAGTTGCATCCCGCTACCGCGAAACCGCGAGTGGACGAGCCGACACATCTCGAGGTCGCGGTCGACCTCACACCACGCGTGGAACTTTACGGCGGTGAACCCCTGCCGCTGCAGGTCACCGACGAAGCCGACATACGCCTGCGCATCGGGCAGGAGAGGTGTGCTGGCGTAGGACGGCATCCGATCGCGGGCCGCTCCGAGCAGACGATAGAGGGGCAACCCGGCGGCCTTGGCGGCGAGATCCCATAGCGCGATGTCGATCGCCGATTGCGCCTGGGGTGCCAGCGGAATATTCCGGGTCAGGAGGCGGTCCCAGAGGGCCGCACGGTCGAGCGGCGACGCGCCAAGCAATGGCCACAGCATCGGGCGCATCGTCTCAGCCACCGCTCGGTCGAACCCGTGCTCCGTGTACGACGCGGCTCCCCCGATCCCCTCCAGGCCGCCCCGTGTGTGGACACGGACGATGTTGTTCGTCATGTACTGCTCTGACATGTCCGACGCCCACATGTACCGTTCGGTCTTGGGCCCGACGGCATACACGCCGATCCGCTCAATCGTCAGGTCATCCATCCCGCTTCTCTCTCAGCGCGCTTCGGCAGTCTCGCGCGCATCCAACACGTGCGCTTCGGGACAGGCCTCCTGCCTCGATTCCTTCGGCGTCAGACCGTGAGCCGACTATCCGGGCAGCATCAGGCGTCGTCCACTCGTCGTGGGCGAGTTGCCTCTACGGCCGGTCCGCTCCTCGATACAAGTACTCCGATCGTTGCTCTGCGATGCCCTTTCGGAACGCCACTAGGGCCTCCGCCGTGAAGTCCGCGCTCGGTCGGCGCTCCGGCTCGAAGTGATGGTAGCTGTCGACACCGCGGACCAGCGTGGCGCTATCCCGTCTCCCGACCACCTGCCGCACGTAGGTCGGCAGATACTGGATGTTGAACCCGATGCGCCGGTCGTCAGATCGGTTGGGTGCCGAACCGTGGATTACCTTGCCGTGGTGCAAGGACATCTGGCCCGGCGCGAGGACGACGTCCACCGCCTCGCGCTCATCCACATGGACGGCGACCTCCTGACCACGGGACAGAATGTTCTGCTCGGCGAACGTGTCGTGATGGGGGAGTTGCCTCGTATGCGAGCCCGGAACGACTCTCATGCAGCCGCTCTCCGGCGTGCTCGAGGACAGGGCCAGCCATACCGAGACCACGTCCGGCGGTTCGAGACCCCAGTACGTCAGATCCTGGTGCCAACTGACAAAGCGCGTATCCTTCGCCTCTTTGATGATGAACGTGGAGTCCCAGACGAGTAGATTCGGGCCGAGGATGCTCTCGACCGGGTCGAGAACTCGTGCGTCGCGGATCAACTCGTCGACGAACGTGAACGTCAGGTGTGGCTTCGGTGAATAGTGCAGGTTCCCGCACCGCGCCTCCATATCCTCGAGGCACCGTCGATATTGTGCGGCCTCCGCCCTTGACAAGACGTCGATCGGAAACGCACAACCATCGGCCGCGTAGCGTGCGCCCTGTTCACGAGTAAGCTCGTTTGTCACGTGACCTCCCTCCCGAGCCGCGGTGCACGCGGAGCGATTTCATTGATCGCCGATCGCTCACCGGCATCGTCGCGCCTCACCCCAGCAGGGCCGGGCGTCGCTCGGAGCATCCCCGCGTCCCGCTCAGCGTGTGACTGCATAGCGTCTTTCCAGGACGCCAAGGCCGCGGGCCACCACTACCGTGACCAGGTAGTAGATGATCGCCACGAAAGTGTACGCCTCGAATGCTCGAAATGTGTCCGAAGCGACGATCATGCCTTGCCGCATGAGATCCGTGACCGCCAGAACCGCAATCAACGACGAGTCCTTGAGCATGCTCACGAAGGTGTTCCCGATCGGCGGTAGGGTGATGCGGATAGCCTGTGGCAAGACCACATACATCATGATCTGTCGCGAGGTCAATCCGAGGGTGCGCGCGGCCTCGGTCTGCCCTTTCGGAATCGCCTGGATCCCCGAGCGGAAGATCTCGGCCAGGTAGGCCCCATAGGTGATCCCCAGGCCTGCCACGCCGGCCGAGAACGCCGAGAAGCTGATCCCGAAGAGCAGGGTCACCCCGTAGTAGAGCCATACCAGCGTTGCCAGCAGGGGCACACCTCGAAAGAAGTCGATGTAGGCGACGGCCAGGGCACGCATGAACGACCACCGGGACAAACGCGCCAGAGCGGCGATGAGCCCCAGGACAATTCCAACCACTTCGGCGGCGAGGGATACCTGGAATGTGATGAGGAGGGCCCGAGCGAAGGCTGGCATGTATGGAAGGACCACGTCCCAACGAAATGTGTAGGGCGCGACCTGGAGGAACACCGCCTTCACAACAAGTCCCCCAGGAAGCGTCGTGTCCGTTCTTCCGCGGGGGCCGAGAAGATCTTTTCTGGCGGCCCCTCCTCGACAACCAACCCGTGATCAAGGAAGAAGATCCGGTTGGCGACATTTCGCGCGAACCAAAGCTCGTGCGTCACGACCACCATGGTCATGCCGTCCTCCGCCAGCTCTTTCATGACCTGGAGGACTTCCTTGACGAGCTCGCGATCGAGCGCAGACGTCACTTCATCGAAGAGCATGACTTTGGGCTGCATCGCCAGGGAACGAGCGATTGCAACCCGTTGCTGTTGCCCGCCCGAGAGTTGGCTTGGGAAAGCGTCGGCCTTTTCCAGGAGGTGCACTCGCCGGAGGAGCTCTCGAGCCTCGTTCGCGGCGGCGTCTCGGCGCACCCTCCTCACGAGCCGCGGCGCCAGAGTTATGTTGTCAAGCACGCACAGGTGAGGGAAGAGGTTGAACTGCTGAAACACCATTCCCACATCCTGATGCCGTGAAGCACGCCCGTCCAACCGGGTACCGTCTACCCAGATCTCCCCCGAGTCCGGTACCTCGAGGCGGGCCAGACACCGCAACAAGGTCGTCTTCCCCGATCCGCTTGGCCCAATGAGCACGAGCACTTGCCCACGCGAGAGGTCGAACGAGACCCCACGCAGGACCTTGACCGGTCCAAAGTGCTTCTCCAGGTTGCTCACACGGATCGTGGGCGCCGTCGGCCTCTCGAGACTCATCACGATCGAGCCGTCGCCGTTCGCTCAGTTCGCCTTCAGCGCACTACGGGCGGGCGATACCCACCCGCCCGTGCGCATCAAGATCAGAAGCCCCCGCGCAGCAGCTGCAGTGAATCGATGGGTGGCTCCCACCCGATATCCTTGAGGTAGGTCCGGCGGTAGTCACCGGAGTCGATCCAGTTCTGCACGAAGATATCGACCCAGTGGCAGAACTCGATCTGCCCACGCGGTACGCCACCTCCCGCCGGGAAGTTGATCAGGTAGGGCTGCTTTCGCCCGCTGAGCACGACCTTGCAGGACCCCGGGTGCTCCTTCAAGTAGCTGAGGGCGCTCACGTCGTCCGTGATGTAAGCGTCGGCGCGGCCCGTGCTGACCTGCAGGTACCCGTCCAGCAGATTCTGGATGGTGACCGTTTGCGCAGTGGGAAAGTAGAGTTTCTTCCCCTTCTCGTTGACACTGCCGAGCTGGACCACGACCTTCTTGTCCGCCTTGTTGAGGTACCCGACGACGCTCTTCACGTCGGAGGCATCCGTGAGTGGCGCCTTGGGCGACACCACGGCCACCAGGCCTGTGGCCTCGAACGGCTTGGCGAAGTGAATGACCTTGGCTCGTTCGGCCGTGATTGCCATTTGTGCGATGATGACGTCGAACTTGCCCGACTGAATGCCCGGAAGCAGTCCCTCCCAGGCACTGTCGACAAACGTGACCTTCACGCCCAGGGCCGTGCCCATGTCGCGGGCCATGTCGACCTCGAAGCCCTGTGGCTCTCCGCTCTTGTCCTTGAACATGATCGGGGGATATTGGAGGAAGGTACCAACCCTCAGCTCCTTCCGATCCAGAACGTCGTCGAGCAGTGGCTTGCCCGATGCCTGAGTTTGGGCCTCGGCGACACTGTGCCTGCCCAGGTTTCCGACGAGTGTCGACGCAATCGCCACGCCGCCGCCGACCGTCAGCATCCCGCGGCGCGATACCCTCTTCTGACCGTTGTCTTCGACCTCGTGTTCGCGGCTCATCGTTCATGTCTCCTGTGTGCATCGGACCTGGAATACGCCACTCACACTGAGCAACACTGGCAGACGCGAGGGCATCGTCGCCCTCGTGTGTCCTCTGCGTCCGCGAAAAAGCGGCTGTCCCCCTTTCTCCTGAGCCCAGGCCATCCCGAGCAGCGTTCCGCTGCTGCCGGCCGGTATCGCTCCGGGGTCCGTATCACGCGGGTGAAGTGTAGCGCGCCGCCGCACGGCGCCACAACGGCCCCGCCGCCGCCGAAGACCATCGGCTAGCGGAGCGGCGGCGACACTAGCGGCAAGAAGACCACGGAGCCGCGACGGCGCCAAGATAAGGCTTGCAAGCCGTCGCGCCGCCTCGGTGCTACAGGCCGCGACCCGCCCGTTCGCGAAGCTCGCGATCCTTCTGACCCTCTGGACGATGAAGGGTCCTGGTTGCGGCTTCAGGGCGAGGTCTGTTTCGGGAATCCGCTCCCAAGCCGCTCCGATTCCGCTCGGCTTGCCGCTGAGGAGCGGATTGCGAGCGGAATCGTCGAGCGCGACGGGTTGGCGACATGCTTCGGTAATCTCGCGTCACGCCAGTGCATTCGACGTATGGACCGGAAGGCCCGCCGCGCTGGCACCCGGGTTGCCCTCTGCTCCGGGCATGACGAGCATGCCGTTCCAACAGCGTCAGGAAGGCCACGGGTCGAACCGGACGGGGGTCGACGAACGAAGTGGCGACCGAAAGCAGATCGACTGCCCGCCACTCTTCAGTGCGGCCGACCCAGGATTCCTCTCCGATCCGTATCCGCTGTACGCGCGCCTCCGGGCCGAGGAGCCGATCCACCGCACGCGCCACGGGTTCTGGGTCCTCACGCGCTACGCCGACGTGGCGGCGGTCCTCCGCGACCCAAGGTTCGGGCGCGAGGGGTTCGAGCGTCACTTCGGGACGGGTGAGGGATCCAGCGCGAACGGAGCGTGCAGCAGACTCGCTGACGCCGCGCGCCTCGAGACCGGCGGCCATCGGCAGTCGATGCTCTTCCGCGACCCGCCGCACCACACGCGGCTCCGCGATGCGGTGAGCCGGGCGTTTACGCCGCGCGCGGTGGAGACGCTCCGGCCACGGATCCAGGCCCACGTCGACGCCCTGCTCGATCGCCTCGCGTCGGCCGGCCGGATGGACGTCGTCACCGATCTCGCCGAGCCCCTGCCGCGTGCGGTCATCGGCGAGCTTCTCGGGATTCCCGAGGCGCACCGGTCGGCGTGCGCCGCCTGGTCGGCCGCGGTGGCGCGCAGTCTCGATGCCCTCCCGATCCCGGAGGACCGGTCACTCGTCGCGGAGGGGCAGACGGCCCGGCGTGTCCTCGGCGGCTATGTCCGTGAGCTGGTCGCCGCGCGACGGGCCCAGCTGGAATCTGACCTCGTGAGCACGCTCGTGGAGGCGGCGGACGGCGACGGCCTCCTGAGCGACTCCGAGCTGGTCGCGATGGTTGTCCTGCTGCTCGTGGCCGGGACGGAGACCACGGTGAGCCTGATCGGCACCACGATCTGGGCGCTCCTCCAGCACCCTGACGCGCTCGCCCGCCTTCGCGACGCGCCCTGGCTCCTCCCCGCGGTGGCCGAGGAGGCGGTGCGCTGGGAGAGCCCGGTCCAGCGCACGTGGCGCATCGCCACGACGGACATCGCCTTCGGGGACCACACCATCCCGCGCGGGGCGCTCGTCGTGCTCCTGCTCGGCGCGGCGAACCGAGACCCGGCGCGCTTCCACGCACCGGACCGTTTCCAGCTCGACCGGCCTGCCTCCGGCCACGTCGCCTTCGGTGCCGGCGTCCACGTCTGCCTCGGCGCCGCGCTGGCGCGCCTCGAGGCTCAGGTCGCGGTCGGCACCCTGCTGCGCCGTCTGCCCATCCTCCACCTCGCTACCGATCAGCCGGCGTGGAGGCCCACGGCGACCCTCCGCGGCCTCGCGACCCTACCGGTGACGTGGTGACCGCTGACATGGCGCCCATGGATGGCGAGACGCGAAGCGGCGCGGACCGCCCGCCAGAGCCCCTCGATCCGGCGGAGGGGCAAGGGATCGGGCCCGTAGCCACCGCCACGCGCGAGACGCTCCAGCGGGTCCTCGCGAAGCTCGACATCCCGCGGGACTACGCCGCCGTGCTCGGCGTCTGGCCCCGCGCGGACGGCGGCGTCGAGGTCCAACTGAGCCCCGGGACGTTCTGGCGGACCGTCCAGCGGACGGGCCTGGCGGTGACGAGCACCGAGCAGCCGGAGCGGCTCTTCCCGCACCGCCATGCGTTCGCCGTCGACGGGATCGAGTGCCTGACGTTCTCCGCCGAGCCGGTCCTGCCGCCCGGCGTGCTCACGCCGGGCTACGCCCTGAGACTCACGTGAGACCGCGTCCGGCCGGGGCCGACAACTTTCTCCGGTGGCGTCGCTCGATCGACGAGCACCTGGAGCTTCGTCGGATCACGTGGGACGAGTTCGGGATGTTCACGTGGCTCTGCACGAAGGCGGACGCCCGGACGGGCGCCGTGCGGACGAGTTGGCCCATCCTCAGAGAGCAGACGGGCCTGACGGCGAACCACGTCGAGAAGCTCCGTCGAGCCCTCAAGCGGAAGCGCTACATCTGGTACCCGATTCATCGCGGAGCCCGCGGCCGGCTGGTCGACGTCGCCATCCACAAGTACCCGCTCGCACAGGGGACCTACACGGATCTCTCCCCTCGCTTCGCGGGGGAGCTGCCGGCGGAGGTCCCCGCGGACGTGACCGCGTCTGCCCGCACCGGAGCCCGCGCCGGTGCCGACGTTCTGGCGGAGGTCCCGGCGGACCTCGCGCGTGAAACGGTTGAGAATTCGCGGGGTTCAGCCCCCGGAAGACTCAGACAGAGACCAGAGAAAGACAAAGACGAAGACGCGCGTGCCCTGCACGCGCGCCTCGGGCTCGGCGCGCGCGCAGGGCCGTCTCCCTCGCGTGGCGACGAGACCATCTCGCCCGTGACCATCCGGGACGTGCTCGCCGCTCAGCCATGGTGGCGACCGTCGCCGGATGGCCGTCCGAGTCCGACCGCGCCGGAGGCCGACAGTCCGACGCGTGAAGGAGCCTCCCGATGACCCCAGGGGCAATGTCGTCGAGCCCTGGCCGGGCGGCCGGTCGCCCGGTGCGACGAGATGAGCCGAATGCCGCGCTTCGGGGCGTGGCGAGACACCCGGTCAGCCCCTCGTGGCACGACTGGCCGTTCGAGCTGGTGCCGCGAGGCGTCCAAGCCGGATTGGAGCCTTCGGCGGCAACGGCGCCCCGGGGATGTCCGCCGACCGGCGATGGCCGCGCAGACCCCGCGAGCAACGCGGATCGCATCGAGAGCGCCATCCCAAGACATCCCACGATCCCCACACCAGGAGGCGAACCCATGGCCATGACGATCCGCTCCCGCAAGGTGCGCCGGATCCTCCGGCTCGAAGGCCACGCCGACCGGCAGGCGACGCGCGAGGTGCGGGCGACCGCGCGCGCCCTCACGCTGCGCCGCCGCGTCGACACGCTCCGCGGCGAGGCGCGCGCCCTCGAGGCGAGCCTCAATGGCGCCCAGCGCGCCGAGCTCGCTCGCGCCCACGAAGACGCCGGCGCACCGCTGCCGGTCGAGCCCCTGTCCCGGCGCCGCCGGCGCGCGGTGGATGGTCCGCACGAACGCGCAGCTCACGATCCGATGACCGGGAGCCTGGACTTCATCGGCCCAGCCCTCTCGCGCGAGGTGTGACATGGCCATGCTCTGCGCTCTCGACTGGCGCCACTACGGGATGATCGCAACGCTCAGCCCGGATGCGGCCGGCGGCGCGCGGCTCGTCCTGAGCCACGGCGCCGACGAGGTGGTGATCCACCTCCGCTGGGCCAGCCTCGACGCCCTCACGTACGCCGGGTTGCAGTGCCCGCGCCCGAAGGAGGCCTTCCGCGGTAGAATCTTGGTGGCAGGCACCCCTCGATCACGGTGATCCACGGACAGCCGGGAGTCCCCGCGCGGCATGAGAATCATCGCCCACATCGACATGGACGCCTTCTACGCCGCGGTGGAGGAGCGGCATCACCCTGAGCTTCGCGGCCGGCCGGTCGTCGTGGGGGCCGATCCGAAGGCGGGGAAGGGTCGTGGCGTCGTCACCACCGCGAACTATGCCGCCCGGAAGTACGGCATCCGCTCGGCTCTCCCGATCTCACGGGCCTGGCGCCTGGCTGACGTCGCCCGCAAACGGGGCGAGGCCGAGACGGTCTTCGTCCGAGGTAACCAGTCGCTCTATCGGGAGGTCTCCGATCGGATCATGGCGATCCTCGCCCGAGGCGCCGATGCCTTCGAGAGGGCGAGCATCGACGAGGCCTACGTCGACCTCACGTCCCTCGGCGACATGAAAGGTGCCGAGGGGCATGTCAGGAGGCTGAAGGCGGAGATCCTCGCGCATGAGGGCCTCACCTGCTCGGTCGGGATTGGGCCGAACAAGCTCGTCGCCAAGATCGCCTCCGACTTCAGGAAGCCGGATGGCTTGACCGTCGTCCGGCCGGAGGCGGTGCAGGCGTTTCTCGACCCGCTCCGGAGCCGGGTCATTCCCGGGATCGGGCCCAAGACCGAGGCCTTCCTCCACGGGAAGGGCATCAAGACCATCGCCGATCTCCGCGATATTGAAATCCCCCTGCTCGCGACGTGGTTCGGCAAGTGGGGCGGGGGCCTGTGGCAGAAGGCCCGGGGAATGTCCGAAGATCCCGTCTCCAACGAGTGGGAGCGGAAGTCCGTGGGCGAACAGGAGACGTTCGAGGAGGACACGCTCGATGCCGGCTTTGTCTTGGAGCGGGCGTGCTTGCTC
This sequence comes from uncultured Candidatus Rokubacteria bacterium, assembly GCA_963805625.1. Lineage (GTDB taxonomy): Bacteria > Methylomirabilota > Methylomirabilia > Rokubacteriales > DASRDR01 > DASRDR01. Next base: position 2,173,255 of record CAWDVE010000010.1, on the reverse strand, counting down.
GCCGGCGAAGTGTATCGGCGGTTCGTCGCCGAGGGGTTCCAGGCGTTCCGGACCGTGACGGTCACCGTTCGCTTTTCGGGGTTCGTGACACGGAGTCGCTCCCATACGGGCACGGGACCGTTTCGGCGCGAGGAGGAGCTGCAGGGCGAGGTGCGACGATTGCTGGAGCCATTTTTCGACGCGCGGGAGAACCCGAAGGGGAGGAAGATCCGCCTTGTCGGCGTTCGGGTGGAGAAGCTGTTGCGCGAGGACGGGCGCGGTGCGACTCAGCGCGCGATCGGCATCGAGGCAGTTCGACGAGGCTAGACGAGGGTCATGGACAGGCGTTCGCCAGTGAGGCAGGGGAGGTGGGCCAGTGAGTGCGTGTGATCATACCTCGTCGAGCTCGCGGATTGCCTCGATGAGGTCCATCGACTGCAGGCTCGGGTCATTGAACTGACGGAGCACGTGTATCAAGCGGCTGGGATGGACTGAGGAGACCATGAGCAATCCCGGAGCGGGCGGTGGATCCAGGTGATGGGAATCCGTCGGTTGGATGAAGGAGCAGTGTCCCTGGAACAGACCGATTTAGGGAGCAACCTGGACCTTAACGTAGATAGAACGCCGCCGGTCTCGGCGGTGACCTGCAGGAGACGCTATGAAACGCCTCGAGAAGCAGCTGAAGGCCCTCCAGGACCATCTTAGGAACCTCAGTGCTCGGGCCGACAAGGCGCGCGGCCAGACGCGCCGGCGTCTCAGGCGGCTCGAACGGCGGACACGCGTGAAGGTCGAGCGCACCGTTCGGGCGCTCGAGCCCAGAGTTCGTCAGGCGGTCGCCGAGGCAACGGTGATCGCCCGCGGTGTGCGCGCGGGTGTTCGCGCGGGGGTCGCCGCCTACCGCGCGGGTCGCCCGCGCAAGCGTTGACCCTCTCATCGCTCGTTGCTCCCGCCGCGTGCGTTCGCGCTTAGCGCGTCGCTTCTCGGTCTGGCGAGGATCGGCAGGTGAGTCCGTGAAACTTACTGATATACGTGGTCAGCGCCAGCCGAGGAGCAGGTGCAGGGCGTAGATCGCGCCCCCGACGAGCCCGCCCACCAGCGTTCCGTTGACCCGGATGAACTGGAGGTCGTCGCCCGCGTGCTCCTCGATCAGGCGCACGGCGCCCTCGGGGCCGAGCGCCCGGATCCCGCCCTCGACGAATGCCGCCAGCCGGACGTGGTGACGGCCGATCAGTTCGGTCGCCCGGCGCTTGAGCCAGGCGTCCACCTCGGCGGCGACCATGGGATCGTCGGCGAGCGTCCGGCGGAAGGCGTCCAGCTGCTCGACGATCCAGCGGGCGACCGTCGAGTCGGTGGTGCCGAGGTCCGCCACGAGCGCCCTGTGGAGCGAGGCGGCCACGTCGCGCAGAAGGTCATTCACCGCGGCGCTCGCGAGGAGGTCCGCCTTCGCCGCCTCCACGCGCGCCTGGAGCGCCGGATCCGTGCGGAGGCGGGCCGGCAGCTCGCCGATCGCGACGAGGAGCTCCCGGCGCAGGGGATGGTCGGGATCCTCCGCCACGGCTCTCAGTCCTGCACGGAGCGCGGCGACGATCGTCGCGCGGTCGACCACGCCGAAGAGCTCTGCGAGCCCGAGCCAGACGCGCGAGGCCATGCGCGTCCGCGCGCGGTAGCGCGCGAGCAGGTCCCCAACCAGCTCGTCGAGCATCTGCGCGACGTCGGGGCGGTCCACCGCCTCCCCGAACGTCCGGAGGAGCGCCGCGACCGCGCGCCGGTCCCAGCCCTCGCGCGTGGCGCCCTCGAGGACCCATACGAGGACGGGTGCGGCCGGCCGCCGCCCGGCCAGGTCGCGCAGGCCGTGGAGCAGGTCGTCGAAGGCCGCCCGCGGAAGCTCGTCCGCCGCCCATGCGCCCGCCCGCCAGACGGCCGCCTCGAGATCTTCCCGGCGGAGGCGCTCCGCGCCGCGCCGGAGCAGCCCCGCCAGGTCGAGGCCGGCCATCTCGCGCGTCAGGTACTCCCGGGTTAGTACGCGGTCGCCGACCATGGAGCCCACGCGAGAGGCCATGAGCTCCCAGTTGGCGGGGATCAGCGCGGTGTGGGGGATGGGCAGGCCGAGCGGCCGGCGGAAGATCGCCGTCACCGCGAACCAGTCGGCCAGCCCTCCGACGATCCCGGCCTCGGCGATCGCGAGAAGCCAGCCGCCCCACCAGCGGTGACGGACAGGCAGGGTGAGTAGAGCGACCACGACGGCGCCCAGGAGGACGACCAGCGCGAGCTGGCGACGGGGCCGGGCGGACGCCGGAGAGCGCACTCGAGGCGATCATAGCGAGACGCGCGCAAGCCGGGCAAGGGGCGAGTCCGCCCCGCCACCGGAGGCACGGAGGAGGCGCCGACATCGCGTGGCTCCTCCCGCTCTTCGTGCTCGTGCACGATGTCGGCCTGTACGACCGGTACGGGAAGCAGCGCGCGAGCCTCGAGGCTGTTCCGAACTCCTGGTGTCGGAGGCCTACCGATCTCCCTCGGCGCCGGCTGGCGATGTCCCCGCGAAGCGGCCCGGGTCAAACGCGTCCAGGGGCAGAAGCGCGGTGTTTCCCTGGGTGATGAGGTCGGTCACCAGACGTGCCATGGCAGGACCCAAGAGGATGCCCTTTCTCCCCGCGCCGGTCGCCATGTACACCCCGTCCCAGCCAGGAACCTGGCCGAGCAGTAGCATTCCGTCGGCGGTGACGGGCCGCAGGCAGGCGGTGTGCTGGGCCAGCGTGGCTTCGTTCATCGACGGCAGCATCTTCAGCAGGGACGTGATGATCCGGTCTCGAGCATCAATGGTCGGCGTCTCGTCGAAGCCCGCATCCTCCTCGGTTGTGCCGGTCCATAGGAGTTCGTCGGTCTTCGTCGTCGCATAGTGTTTCGCCCAGCCAACGGAATACCCGAGCGGGGGCCCCGGGGCTCGGAGCCGGAGAATCTGCCCCTTGAGTGGACGCACCGGAATTGGCCATTGCAGCCATGCGGACGTTGCCTCACTCCACGGGCCGAGGGCGAGCACCACAGTGTGGCACGGAATCTCGTCATGCTCGAGGACAACACTTGTCACACGCCGGTCTCGACGGGTGAGACCGATGACACGGCCGTGGCGGATCTGTGCCCCCCGGTTCTCGGCGGCTCTGGTGAGGGCCAGTACCAGTCGGTAGGGCTCGACATCGGCCCCCTGTTCGATGAGCACCGAGCCGAGGATCGTCTCGGCAATGCGAGGCTCAAGCGAGCGTGTCTCCCGGGCGTCGAGCCACCGGACCGCATATCCGGGCTGCTGCTGTTGCCAGTGGATCGCCGCCTGGGCTCTGCGGACCTCGTCCTCTGTGAATGCGAGCGAGATGGAGGGCCGCTGGCGGTATTCGACATTTATCCCCGTCTCGAGCTCGAGGTCACGAGCGAATACCTGGTGCAGGCGCATGCCTTCCCGCGCGACCGCCGCGAGAGGTCCCGGGATTCCCTCGCCGCTCAGCGGGCTCAGTCCCCCATACGCAAACCCCGAGGCATGGCTGCCGATGGCATCGCGCTCGACGAGAAGGCTGCGCACGCCGGCGCGGCCAAGCAAGTAGGCCGTCGAGGTGCCGACGATACCGCCCCCGATGATGACGACGTCGTGGGCCGTGGTGGTCGCCGTCGGACTGGGTGGCATGACGTATGGGGTGTGGGCCATCACCCGTCCTTAGAGGGGCCAGCGCTCGATGGTCTCCTCCCAGGTCCGGTGGAAGAAGTCCTTGCCGTCGCGCCGGACATCGAGCTGCAGGTGGACATGTGCGGATCCTCCTGAGCCGGCCGTGGGCGAACGAGGGCCGCCGCTGGTCTCGAATGCGCGGCGAGTATAGGGAGTGGCGCGAACGTGGGTCAAGGGACCGTATCGCGCCATCTAAAATGTTACCGAGCGGAAAGAGACGCGCCATCTGGAATGTAACCCTCGAGGGCCCCGTGGCCGGAGGAGGGTTACATGATGAGTCGCCGTGCGCGGTGGGAGGTCCTCACGGCTGTCTACCCGCGCTACCGGGGCGCGGCCCGGGTCGAGCGGGGGAGGATCCTCGATGAGTTCTGTGAGACCACGGGCTACCAGCGCAAGTACGCGCTGCGGCTTCTCAACGGGCCGCCCCCGGGCCCCGAGCGGCCCCGTCGTCGGCGGCGCCCCGCCACGTACGGGCTGGCGGTGATCCAGGCGTTGACCGCGATCTGGGAGGCCGCGGGGTATCCCTGGTCTGTGCGGTTGAAGGCGCTGCTCCCCCTGTGGCTGCCCTGGGCACGCCGGCGCCTCCGGCTGTCCGCCACCGTGTGCCAGCAGCTCCGCGCGATCAGCCCCCGCCAGATCGACCGGCGCCTGGCCGCAACCAAGCGGCAGCGCACGACGCGCCGCTATGGCGGGACCCGACCGGGCACTCTCCTCAAGCACCACATTCCGCTGAAGACCGATCACTGGGATGTGACCGTGCCGGGCTTCACCGAGCTGGACTTGGTCGCGCATGCGGGCCATCGGGCCGATGGCGAGTTCGCCCATTCCCTGAACGTCACGGACATCCACACCACCTGGGTGGAGACCCGGGCGGTCCTCGGCCGCGGCGAACGCGGCGTCCAGACGGCCTTGGACGAGATCCGGCAGGTCCTGCCCTTCCGCCTCCGGGGGATCGACTCCGACAACGGGTCCGAGTTCATCAACCATCATCTCTACCGCTACTGCCAGGCGCAGGAGATCCAGTTCACACGCGGCCGACCGTACAAGAAGGACGACAACGCCCACATCGAGCAGAAGAACTGGACGCACGTCCGGAAGCTCGTAGGCTACTGGCGCTACGACACGCCGGCGGCGGTGACCGCGCTGAATGCGCTCTATCGGCACGAGCTCCGGCTCTTGCACAACCTCTTCCTGCCGTCGGTCAAACTCCTCAGCAAGGAACGGGTCGGCGCGCGGTTGCGCCGTCACTACGATGCTCCGCGCACGCCCCTCGAGCGGGTCCAGAGCTGCCCCGAGGCGGATTCCCAGGCGGTGCGCGAACTCGTCCGCCTACGCGATCAGCTGGATCCCTTCGTCCTGGCCGAGGCCATCGATCGGAAGATCGAGCGGCTCGTCGCCTTGGCCACGCCCGCGCGGGTGGCGGGCGTGCCCATCCCCACGGCGGCGAACTTCCCGCCCATCATCCCGGCACCGCCGAAGCCGCACCCGGGCCGCCCGCCCGGCACCCCGGACTTCACCTTTGCCAACCACCTACGCCGGCCCCAGGCTCGGTCTCCGAGGGTTACATGTTAGATGGCTCGACGATTCACCCCTCGGTATCTTTCTTAGATGGCTTGACAGGGGGACCTATTGCGCCATTTGGCATGCGCAGAATGGCCTGTGCGGAGCCGCTGCTTGCGGCGGTTAAGGGTTTCGTCGGTCCCGGCGATGCTCCGCGGGCGGAATCGGGCCGCGGTGACCGCGCCCGCATGCGGTGCGGCGGTTCTTCACGGCGCCCGGGCTCGCCGCCGGGCCGTCCCGGCCCCGCCATTTGGCCTGTCGGCGATGGCGCACACCACGCGGCGCGACCATCCCAGTCTCTCGATCGTACGGGTGGGTTCCGGCACCTCCTCCCCGATCTCCCGCTGCCGTTGCCAGGCCGGCCGGCCGCACGCTACCCTCGGGGCACGGGGGCCGACGGGCGAGCGGGGGAAGGGGACCGAGAAGCGTGCCTAGTGTCTCCTTCCACGTTCGGTCGGCACCGGTGTCGGCATTCCAGGTCAACCTCGACCGGTGTCGGATGCGCTTGGGCAGAGCGGCCGGTCGATGAGCGGCGAGCTTCAGCAACCGGCGCGCGAGCGCGCCCGCGGAGGACAGCATGAGCACCCAGAGAGCATGGCGCGTGCACGCATTCGTCGGAACGCTGATCGGCCTGCTGCTCGGCGTGGGAGCCGTCGCCGCCGTCGGCTCGCGCCCCGCCGACGCGCAGGGGAACGAGCTGGTGGTGACCGTCTTCGGCGGCACGTTCGAGAAGGCCTGGCGGACCAACGTGATCCAGGCCTTCGAGCGGGAGCACAACGCGCGGGTGCGCGTGGTGACGGGGCTCAGCGCCGAGAACTTCGCGAAGCTCCGGGCGCAGAAGGACAACCCCCAGATCGACGTGGTGACCTTCGACGCGCCGTTCGCGCTCGTGGCTGCGCGCGAGGGTCTCCTCGAGACGCTCGACCCGCAGCGCATCCCGAACCTCGGGCAGCTCCACGACTTCGCCCTACCCAAGGACCGCGCCTACGTGGCGTTTTTCACGTCGAGCCAGGTGCTTGCCTACAACACGCAGCACGTGAAGACCGCCCCCACGTCGTGGGCGGACCTCTGGAAGCCCGAGTACAAGGGCAAGGTGGTACTGCCCGAGATCGGATCGATCAGCGGTGCCTACTTCGTGGCGATGATGGGCAAGGCGTTCGGCAAGGACCTCTTCGACGACGATGCCGCGTTCGCGCGCGTGAAGACGCTCCGCCCGAGCATCCTCACCTTCTGGACCTCGCACGACCAGCTGGCGCAGCTCCTGGTCCAGGGGGAGGTGTGGCTGTCGCCCTGGGCCAGCGACCGCGCCGCCTTCCAGGTCAAGAGCGGCGCGCCGATCGCCTCGGTCGTTCCGAAGGAGGGCGCGATCTTCGGCATGGGCGCCATGGGCATCGCCAAGGGCTCGAAGCAGCGGGCGCTCGCCGAGCAGTACGTCAACTACTCGCTCGCCGCCGCGCCGCAGAAACTCAACGCCGAGACCATGTTCATCGGCCCGACGAACCGCGGCGTCCAGCTCGGCGACGACGTGGCGAAGCTGGTTCCCTACGGGGAGAACCTCAAGCGCCTGGTCGCGCCCGACTGGGATGAGTTCGGCAAGCGCCGCGACCAGTGGGTCGACCGCTGGAACCGGGAGATCAAGTAGACGCGGCCGCGGGCCACGCGCCGCCCGGTCGCCATGCAGCCGCATCTCGTCCTCCGCGGCCTCCGCAAGACCTTCGGTCGCACGGTCGCCGTGGACGGGCTGGACCTGAGCGTGGCGCCGGGCGAGTTCGTGGCCCTGCTCGGCCCCTCGGGCTGTGGCAAGACGACCACCCTCCGGATCGTGGCCGGCTTCGAGCGCCCCGACCGGGGAGAGGTCCTGATCCAGGGTCTCCCCGCGACGGACAAGCCGCCCCATCGCCGCGACGTGGGGATCGTCTTCCAGAGCTACGCCCTCTTCCCCCACATGACAGTCGCCGAGAACGTCGCCTACGGGCTCCGGATGCGGAAGGTCCCCCCGGCCGAGCGCGCGGCGCGGGTGGCGGCGGCCCTCGACCTGGTCCGCCTCTCCGGGCTGGACGCCCGCTATCCACGGCAGCTCTCGGGCGGGCAGCAGCAGCGGGTGGCGGTCGCCCGCGCCATCGTCATCCGTCCGTCCGCCTTGCTCTTCGACGAGCCCCTGTCGAACCTTGACGCCCGCCTTCGCCAGACCATGCGGGACGAGCTGCGCGAGCTGCAGCGGACGCTGCGCATCGCCACCATCCTGGTGACGCACGATCAGGAGGAGGCTCTCACCCTGGCGGACCGCATCGTGGTCATGCATGCGGGGCGCGTCGAGCAGGTCGGGACACCGGAGGCGATCTATGCCCACCCGGCGACGCCGTTCGTCGCCGAGTTCATCGGCCGCTGCAACTTCCTCTCCGGCCGAATCCATGCGCCCGATGGGGCAGCCCCCGTCTTCCGGGCGGACGAGGGCCTGGCCCTCCCGCTCCCGCCGGGTGTCGCGGGGTCGCACGGCCAGCGGGGCACGGTCGCCCTCCGCCCGGAGGCGATTGCGCTCCTCGGCCTCGACGAGACGCCGGCGCCCGGCGCCATCGTGGTCGAGGCGGTCGTCCGACGCGTGACCTACCTCGGGGCCCTCCGGCAGTACCGCGTGGCGACGGGTGCTGGACCCGAGCTCCACGTGGACTGCCAGGTCGGGCCGCTCGCCACGCACGCGCAGGCGATGACGGAGGGGGCGGCGGTCCGCATCGCCTGGCTGCCCGCCAGCTGCACCTTCCAGCCAGCGGTGGGGCTGCCCGGGCCGGTGGGGAGCGCGGCGTGACGCGACCGGCGTGGCGTCCGGTCCTCCTCCTGGCGCCGAGCCTGGCCGTCCTCGTCGGGGTTTTCGCGATCCCGCTGGGGATCCTGGGCCGCTACAGCTTCTACCGCACCGGGGCCGGCGGGGTGATGGTGCGGGCGTGGACGCTGGAGCAGTACACGCGCTTCCTGCTCGATGCCCACCACCTCCGCATCCTGGGCACCACCCTCGGGCTGGCGCTCGCGGTGACCCTGGTCACGGCGGTCCTCGGCTACCCGCTCGCCTACGGGCTTGCGCGGGCGCGCTCGCCGCGCCGGCGCGCGCTCGGCGTAACCGTGCTCCTGATCCCGTTGATGACGAGCGTCGTGGTCCGCTCCTACGGCTGGATGATCCTGCTCGCCTCGACCGGCGTCGTGAACGCGGCCCTGGTCGGGACGGGGCTCGTGAGCCGGCCGATCCAGCTCCTGTTCACGCCCGCGGGCGTGGTCATCGCGCTGGCCGAGGTGCTCCTGCCCTTCATGGTGCTGTCCCTTCTCCCGGTTCTCCAGGGCCTGGACATCGCGCTGGAGGAGGCCTCGCAGAGCCTGGGTGCCGGCGCGCTCGCGACGTTCCGGCACGTCATCCTGCCGCTGTCCCTCCCCGGCCTGGTCTCGGGGTCAGTGCTCGTCTTTGTCCTGTCGGTGGGCGCCTTCGCCACGCCCCGGCTGGTGGGCGGGCCGACCACCGACGTCATCACCGTCTTCATCTACGAGCAGACGCTGAGCCTCCTGAACTGGCCCTTTGGCGCCGCCGCCGCCTGGGTGCTTCTCCTCCTGGTCTTGACGCTCATCTGGGCCCAAGGGCGCCTCCTACGCCACCGGCCCGAGTCGACGGGGCTCGCCTGAGCGCCGCGATGAGGCTCGGAGGACGCCGGCTCCTCGGTGCGACGAACGCGCTGATCTACCTGTATCTTCTGGCGCCGATCCTGATCGTCATCCCCGTGTCCTTCAGCGCGGCCGCGTTCGTGGTGTTCCCGCCCCGGGGACTGTCGCTCCGCTGGTACGTGAACTTTCTCCAGAGCCGCGAGCTGACCGAGGCGCTCGGCTTGAGCCTGCGGCTGGCGGTGGCGGTGACGCTGGCCGCCACGGTCGCGGGCACCCTGGCTGCGCTCGCCCTCGTGCGCTATCGACTGCCCGGCCGCGAGCTCATCCGGACGGGTCTGATGGCGCCTATCGTGCTGCCGGGCGTGGTGCTGGGCATTGCGCTGCTGATCTTCCTGAACCGCACGCCGCTCGCGCAGAGCTTCGGTGGCCTCTTCGCCGCGCATCTGGTGGTCGCGCTCCCGTACGTGATCCGTACCGTCTCCGCGACCCTCGAGGGGCTCGACCGGCGGGTCGAGGAGGCGGCGGCCAGTCTGGGCGCTCCGCCCGTCACCCTGTTCCGGACGGTCACGCTGCCGCTCATCAAGCCGGGAGTAATCGCCGGCGCGACGTTCGCCTTCATCACGTCGTTCGACGAGCTGGTCGTCTCGCTCTTCCTGACGGGCCCGCGGCTGTCCACGCTGCCCGTGCAGATATACAACTACATCGAGTTCGCCAGCGATCCCACGATCGCCGCTATCTCCGTACTGCTGATCGTGTTCACCACGGGGGTGGTGCTCCTGGTGGAGCGCGTGGTCGGCTTCACCCGGTTCGTGTGACCGCCTGGCCGGCAAGGAGGCCCTGATGACGCCCTGTCCGTTCGGGATCAACGGCGGCGAGTTCCCTCACTGGCCGGTGGCCAACATCTGCGACCTGGCCGTCAAGGTGCGCGCCCAGTTCGTCGAGCTGCCGAGCCGCCGCATCGTCGGCGAGGGCACCGCGGCGGTCGGCCGCGAGCTCGCGGCACGGCGCCTCCGGGTGCACGTCAATGCCGGCGCCTCCGAGTTGGCGGCGGCCTTCGGCGCCGCCCGCGCCCTCGGCGCCTCCGTCATCGTGGTCTTCGACGACGCGATCGAGCGGGTGGACGCCAGCCGGCGGCGGAGCCTCGACGATTTCCGGGAGACGGTGCGAGGCCTCATCGACCAGCCCGGGCACGAGGGCATCCACCTGGCGATCGAGAACTCGTTCATCAAGATCACGCGCCAGCCGGAGGACCTGCTGGCGATCATCCGGCACGTCGACCACCCGCGGGTCGGCGCGAACTTCGACGCCGACAACTTCTACAACGCCGGCATCGAGCCCTTCCCCTACGCCTACGAGCTGCTGAAGGGCCACATCGTCCAGCTCCACGCCAAGGACTCGGCGCGCTACCTGCCTGCGGTCCACGGCGACGGCCGGCGGGTGCTCCATCGCGCCGGGGGCAACGTCGTCTGCCTGCCGCTCGGCACCGGCGCCGTCAACTGGGCTGGGCTGATCGCTCGGCTCAAGCAAGACGGTTACCGGGGTGCGGTGTCCCTGGAGCCCCATACGCTGCCGGAGGAGATGGCCGGGGTGATGGAGCAGGACGCCGCCTACCTCCGCGCCGCCGGGCTGGTGGCCTGACAAAGAGTAAGAAAACGATGCGCTTTGGACCGCCTCGTTCGTCGCGAGCATCCCGAGCGGACGCCGGTTCGTGCAGACGGTCGGCCCCGGTAATACGCGTGCTGGCAGCGGTAGCGGAACTTGCGGTCATCGCCCGAGGTCCGCGACATGGCGACAGACGCGGCTCTGACGCCCGATGATCGACTGGTGGGTTTGGCAACTAGCGCAGGGCCAGAGGAACCGGGCTTCTCTGGGTTTGTGATCTTGCTCTTGACAAGATCCCGGGAAAAGCCGAGGCTCTAGCGCCTAGATCGCTGTTGCTGGAGTGTGTTCATGTGCCGTGATAGTTTCCCGAGCGCCAGTGGATGGATCTTTCCCCGAAGGCCAATTGGATGCAGGAAGCGATTGATAGACATGGGTAATGATTTTCCTGATGACATAGTAGTGACTTTCTGATGAGAGGAATGTGAGTTACAGATTCAATGGTCCATTTGCCAGGCTCTCAGCGCTTCCCGAGACGCGTCGCACGCGTACATGTATAGAGAAGCAATGGGAAGCAATGGGAAGAAGACGGCCTGGTCGCCGACCGTTTGAACAGTGTGAAAACCCGTATCCCGTATCGGTTCGAATCTTGCACCCCTCTGCCGCGCCACATAGACATGCGACAAGCATTCTGCCTAAAGGCCTTCGGCTTGCACCGGAACCATCCTGGTCTCACGGAGTAACGTAACGGTGAGACCGAGTGTGGCGAGCTGTGTCAAGGGTGTTGACACTCAGCCCCAGGCCAGTTACCAACTGCCTCCCTGTCGGCGCGTCACTGGTGACCGTGAGACCGAAACACCAGCGTTGCTGTGGGCTTGCGGTCGCCGTGCTCAGAGTAAGGGGCGCCACTCGCATGTAGACGGAGTGGAGCGGTGACCGTGGGCGCGGCGACCCAGACGCAGGTCCGTTGCAGGGAGTGTAACCGCCGGCTCGGCGATTTCGTCAACGAGCTCCAGGCGGGACAGGTCATCCTGGAGTTGAAGTGCCCGAAGTGCGGACGGCCGCACCTCGAGATCATTCGGCCCGCAGCTGAGAGCATGCCCCGACCGAGCTCGATCGAGGCCACTCGGCCAGTTCCAGCCCGCGCGGCTCTTCCGAGCGCCCTGAGCGGCGCGGAGAAGGGTCGCGGGCTCCGGAGCGCAGTGCCGTGAGCACCGAAGCAGGCGTCTGTCCGTCGATTCCCCGCCCTCCGGCGACCGCGGGTCTCCGCGATGGTGCAGGCGGTTGGCCCGAGCGTTAGCCAGACGTTTGGCGCGTACAAGGATGCTGGATCCCAGGGGTCTTGCGGCTTCGTCGGCGGCGTTCCTTCCGGAAGACGTTGCCCGGGCGTTCCTCGAGCAGGTGCGATGGCCGGGGGGACCCGTCTGCCCGCACTGTGGCTCCGCTGGAGCCTATCGGTTGCAGGCCAAGGACGCTTCAGTTCGGCCGGCGCGCGCCGGGGTCCTGAAGTGCAAGGCGTGTCGCCGCCAGTTCACCGTGACCGTCGGGACCGCGTTCGAGAGCAGTCACGTCTCGCTCAACAAGTGGCTTCTGGCGATCGCGCATCTCTGTCGGTCTCACAATGGCCTCAGCGGCGCCACGCTCGACCGGCGGCTGGGGGTGTCTCCGCAAACCGCCCGGTTCCTGGCGCACCGCGTTCGGCAGGCCCTCCTCGCGTCAGGTTCCCGCACGAGCTTGAGGGCATCGCCCGAACAGCGGGCGCGGCGAGCGCCGCTCGCGTACGCTGCGGGGGCTTCGCGCTCCTCCGCCGCGTCCGGAGCGTCGAGACCGGGAGCGAAGATCGGCAGCAAGTCGACGGAGCGCCGACGGCTCTCCATAACGGAGAACGGGGGTTCGCTGGGCCCCGTGTCATTCCAAGAGGCCCTGGCGAGCATGATGGGTCAGACGTCGCGCAGGGATGCCACGGCCGCGGAGCAGCGCCCTGGAGGGCCCGGCGCCCAACCGGCGAGGACGGTCGAATGCCGTGATGTGGGTTAGAGCGTGACCGCCGCGGCGCTTCCATGAGCCGTTGCACCCGGCCGCCGGACCGACGTGTTCATTTGACGCAACTGCGGAACAGCTCGCACCGGAAGGAGGCTCACCGGGCTCTCACCCGCGTAGCTACGAAAGCCCCGCTGAGGGCATCCCAGAGCTCCCCGAGAGCCGCCCAGAGGCCCACCGAGAGGCCCAACCCCGAGCGCCAGCGAGCGCCGAAGCGGTGTGAGAGTCGAATGGCGAAAGCTCACACCCGCGTGAGGGGCTAGAGATGAAAGCAGGCGCATGTCGAACTAAACTCTCACACCTGCCCACGAGACTGCTCCCCATTCTGCTCGGGGTCCTGGCGGTGAGCGGGCTTCTCCTGATGGCCCAGCCGGCGTCGGCGGTCAGCGGTCAGACGACACCCGACACGGTCTGCATGCAGACGGTCTTCTCGGGGCACACCGCTGAGCCGGTCCCGAACTCGGATAAACTCAACTGTACGGCCAACGACATCAGGCTTTCCCGCGCGCTCAGTGTGTCGCCTAACACCTGCACCTCGGGCACACACTTCACCCTGACGGCGACGTTCGAGACGATCGTGACTGCCAACGCCCGGTATGACGCCGCCTTTTTCTTCAACACCGCGGGCGGTGCCAATGCCAGGCTGGGGACATGTTCGCTCAGCAGGCTTGCGGCTCCTCCCCCTACTAACTCGCCCGTACTGCAGCTGGATGGTGATACCTGCGGCGACCTCAATGCCGGCACGTACCCCGATCCTGTGGACGGCAATCCGCCTGGTCTGACCTTCACGATCCCCAACGTCCTATGCCAGGACTCCGACGGCGATGGCTTCCTGAACCTGCCCAACTGCACCAGTTGGCACAGCAATCAGGGCACGGTTTGCAGCATAAACGCTACCATCAACGCGAATGCCCCTACCCCGTCCTTCGCCCCGGACACGAAGTCGAAGTGCGTTTGTGATGACACCTTCCAGGTCCCGGTCACCGTCGAGGAGGCGGAAATCACAGTGGTGAAGAGTGCGTCGCCGGCCACCGTGCCCGAGACGGGCGGCGCGGTGACCTACACCGTCCAGGTGACCAACGACTCGTTGGTCGAGTCCGTGACCATCAGCAGCATCCAGGACGATCTGTACGGTGACCTGGGCGCGATTTCGGCGTGCGGGGTAGGTGAGCCGAACGCTACGACGCCTGATGCCTGCACCTTCGATTCAAACTTCAGCTGCCCCGACCTGATCGGTGTCGTGCTCGCTCCGAGCGGCAGCGCTACGTGTAAGTTCCAGGCATTCGTGTCGGGGGATTTCGGTACGACGGTCACCGACACGGTCGAGGTCTGTGGAACGCAGACTCCCAACAACGCCGCAGTGTGCGATGACGACGACGCGGACGTAGGGATCGAGAACGTGTCTGCGACACCGACCTTGGCCAAGACAGCGCAGTCTGCTGCCAATTGCCAGCTGGACGCGACGTATCAGGTCGTGGTGAGCAACCAGTCGGCAATTGATACACTGACGCTGAGTACGCTCACTGACAACAAGTTCGGCAACATCGCAGCGACGCACGCGGCCAATACCGACTGCGGAGTGTTGGCCACGTGCGAACAGGTGGTGAGCACGAGCTGTGGCCAGGCCTCGCCGGGGCCGGGAACGCTGCCGGCTACCATCGCACAGAGTGGCAACTACACCTGTCAGTTCGTGGGAAAAATCGTCAGTACGTCGTGCAGCTTCACGCACACGGACAGGGTGACGGGCGGCGTGACGGATGATGACGGTGTGCAGTCCTCACCGTCCGGTAGCGCCTCGGTAACTGTGACCACGACGATCCCGTAGTCGAGCCGTCGCGATCCGGCGACCGGGCGGCGCGCTCCGCAACGCGGGCGTGCCGACCCGGTCGCGCGTTGGTGCGTCAAGTCCATGACGCCTCCCGGGCTAGCCCGGCGTCCGAGACGCCGGGCTAGCGGGAGGGCTGTTCGACGTCCAGGACATGACCTGGACGAGCAGTGGCGATGAGGTTGGCCGTGGTAACGGCTAACCTATGAGGAGACCATGAATTCGAGACATTGGAGACGCTGGCTCTGGCTCTCGCTCGCGGCTGTCTGGTTCATTGGGAGCAGTGCCGCGCACGCCGCGGTCCTGGAGACCTATCAGGGGATGCCTGTTGGTTTCACTTCCGACGGGTATCCTTTTCGGGGGAATCCGGACGCCCCACTGACCCTGGTGGAGTACACCGACTATCTTTGTCCGTTCTGCGAGCGGTACGCCCGCGAGACCTTGCCGGCTCTCCTGGAAAAGTATGTCCGGCCGGGGCAGGTGCAGTTCGTGCTTCGCGATCTTCCGCTCGTTGGCCTGCATCCCATGGCGCCGAGAGGCCACGTGGCCGCTCGGTGTGTGGGCGAGCAGGGGGCGAGTCGGTACTGGCAGATGCACGATGTGCTGTTTCAAACCCAGCAGGAGTGGAACCGGCTGCCCGATCCCCGGCCCTTCCTAGCCAAGGTCGCCCAGAAGGCCGGTGCCGACATGACCGCGTACGAGCAGTGTGTGGCCTCGGGCCGCCATGAGGCCCTCGTGCAACAGAGTGTGGCGGCGGGGCAGGCCCTGGGCTTCAACGGGACGCCCACCTTCCAGTTCGTTCACCGACCGAGCGGTAAGACCTACACGCTGGTCGGGGCCCAGCCCGTCGACGTCTTCACGCGATGGATCGACGACCTGCTGGCCGGCAAGGAGCCGCCCAAGACGGAAGAGGCCCAGCCGGCCCAGAAGGTCGAGTTGCCATTCTGGGCCAAGCCGGAGGGCCTGGCGCCCGATCCGAAGCGCCCGGGCTTCACGGTCGCCGGGGATCCATACAAGGGTAGTCCGGACGCCAAGATGGTGATGGTGGAGTTCGTGGATTTTCAGTGCCCCCCGTGCCAACGCCACGAGTTGACGACCCAACCCGAACTGGCCAAGCGCTTTATCGAGACGGGA
This sequence comes from uncultured Candidatus Rokubacteria bacterium, assembly GCA_963805625.1. GTDB lineage: Bacteria > Methylomirabilota > Methylomirabilia > Rokubacteriales > DASRDR01 > DASRDR01. Next base: position 2,157,767 of record CAWDVE010000010.1, on the reverse strand, counting down.
CAGATTCGATGGGTCGTCAAGCAGTTCCCCCTGGGGGGGATCCACAACCGTGCCCCGGCGGCGGCCAGCGCCGCAAAATGTGCTGGCGATCAAGGCAAGTTCTGGCCCATGCATCACCTGCTGTTCGAGCGGATGGAGCAGTGGTCAAATGGCGAGGATCCGGATACGGCGCTGACAGAAATCGCCGCGAGTCTCGGCCTCGACAAGGCCCGGTTCGCCGCCTGCTTGGCAAGCCGGCAGGCCCTGGAGCGCGTGCTTCGCGATCTGTACGACGGGCAGGGCATCGGCGTCAGGACGGTCCCCACATTCGTCCTGTTTCGCGGCGAGACGCCCTTCATCCTGGTTGGCGCACGTCCCACCGAGCAGTTCGCCAGCGTGTTGCAGCGACAGCTCGAGCGTGCGAAGGCGGGGGATTAGGACAAACTTGAGCCGGGCTCCCAGGCGAAGGCTTGTTCTGACACGCTGCGGGAGCCGAGGCCGAGGGCCTTCGAGCCCTGCCTTAGCGGGAGAGCGCTGCCCGTTCAGGAGCTTCGTGCGCCTGAGCGAGGTTACCGCTACTGCACCGCGAAGCTGGTGATGGCACTTGCCGACTGGCCGTCCTTCGAGGCTGCGGCACCTGCCTGATAGATTCCGACCGGATCTTGCCTCTTCAGCCGCATTTTGTACACAGCCTTGCCATTGGATCCGGTGGTCGCGTTTCCCGTGGTTACGGTTCCCGACGATTTGGTGACCGTGAACGTCACGTTGGCATTCGGGACAGGTGAGTCCCCGGACCGCACCGTTGCCGTGATGGAGACGGACTGCCCCACCGTGTAGCTCGCCTGATCCGTTGAGATCGTCATAGACTCTGCAGTCACGACCGGTGTGTCGAAGCGCACCGTCACCGCCGCTTCGGTCCCCGTTACCCAGTCCGTCGTTAGAGTGACGCCCGACTCCGGGTCGTAAAAACTCTGGCCCACCCCGAGCGCGGGGTCCCGCCAGTCATAGACAACCAAGCTCCCGCTCGCGGGGGTCATGTCCAGGAGGTAGCTGCTGTCGGCGCTCGACTCGGACCCGGTGTGGATGAGAACCCCGTTCACGACGTTCGCGTTCTCGGCCAGGAATCCGTCGAAGCCGATGGCCTGGCGGGACTCGACGTAGTACCAGGTCCGCTTCCCGGTGCTCGGGTCCGTTGATCTCAGGATCTTGAGCGCGTTCGGCCCCGAGCCAGCGCGCTCGTAGGCCTCGAGCGTGTACGTGCCCCCGGCCAGGACCGTCGTGATCTGGGGTGAGGCTTCGGCGTTCAGCCAGCCAAGACGCTCCTTGTGGAAGGCGTTGAAGTGGCCGGCGGCAATGTTGCCCATGGCATCGAACCTGTCGCCGTACTCGTAGATGGTGCAGCTCGGACCGAGCACTTGGTTTCCGCAGTCCATCGCATGCGAGTGGTAGAGCCCCAGGTTGTGGCCGAGCTCGTGGGCGAGCACGCTAAGATCAAGGCTCCCGTTGATCCAGGCTTGGGAGGGATTGCCGCCCACCGTCCCGAGCCCCAACCCTCCACAGGCGTTGGAGTAGGCGTAGACATACCGCGTATACGCGGTTAGGTCGACACCGGCCGTGGAGGCGGCCGATTTGGCCTGGGAGGCGAGTGTGGAAGAGTCGCAGACGGTCACGCTGAGCGGGATGGTGTACCAGCCCACGACGTCGCCCGTGAGCCACGTCTGCTCGAACGAGTTTTCCAGGAAGAACTGGCTCGTTGTGGCGAACACAACGCTCCGCGCCTCGTCGAGCGTGTAGGGCTCCGTGGGGTCGTCCGAGAAGTTGACGAGGATCACAAGGGTGCGCTGCTCCCCCCGGGTGCTCGAGACAGCCGGGGAGACCGTCGTGACGTTGCCCTTGCCAGAGCCGAGCGCGAGCGCTCCCCTGACGTGCATACCCCTGGCCCGCACCCGAGAGCCGGTCTGGAGCTCCGGTGGATCGGCCGCGAAGTGGAGCGACAGCCGCTCGGCGGCGGTGTCGAGGAAGTAGAGATAGCGGCTGCCGCCGTCCTGGTGCGCATGCAGAACTTCCAGGGTCCCCTCGGCCTCTACCTCTTCCTCGACATAAGCTCTGACCGCGGGTGGCAGCGCGGCCCGGAGAGCGGCGGGCAAGGCGACCCGCAACACCTCGCCCGGGTCGTCCTCGATCAGCGACGCCAGGAACTGATAGCGGGCGGTCGCGGTGGCGAGGAGCTGGCTCTCGATCTGGGCCTTGTGGGCGGGGCTTGCCTGTCGATGCTGCGCACTCAGGGCGAGCAGCGTGTTGGTGAGACTATCCGCGGTCGGGTTGGGTCCAGAAGGTGAGGGGCCATGAGCAAGGGCAAGGCCCCCATTGACCGAGAGCGCCAGCTCAAAGATGAGAAGGCCGAGGATGAAGCGCGGAAACTGCCGGCGGGATGAGGAACTCCGTCGCGCGAATACGCACGCCGCACTCATGGGCAGTCTCCCTCGCGGAAGACCGCCTTCGACTCCGAGCCTGCCAGCTCGTTCCCTTCGGTCGCATGGCCCTCACGTGAGGATTGGCCCTGGTCCGAAGTTCCGTTCGTCCTCAGCTAGCGTGTTGGTCGGAGACGATCTTCCTGCGCTCGGTCGGTCGCTTGGCCATTGAGCAGGTTCTGTGCCAGAAGCCAGTAACCCCGTTCCCATTCGGTCCAGGCGGTGGACCTCACGCAAGCGTTTGATTCTCCGGGCGAAAGCGACACAGGCGATCTCGGTTTGGCAGTGTGCGGCAACAAGAACGACAGTGCCATCTTGGTCTCGCGACCGGACAAGCTGGCAGTCCGTGTTGTCACGGTTAGGCCTCTCCATGACCAGAGCGCGATCCCAATCGAGCGCGCGACACCTCGACCGGCCCGTCCTGTGGTCGCGTTTCCGCAGGGCTGACCGTCCACAGAGGGCCTGGTCTCGGGCCCTCGGGGATCCCGCGGGGGAGCGCCTGCCGGCGCCCTGATCAGGCCTCGACGCGTGCATCGGAATCGTCGTGGCCGGCGTCATCGTCGTGCTCGGCATACCGGTTCCTCGTGCGCTCGATCAACGATCTGATGAACGCGGTCCTACCCGAGGTCGAGCAGCGGGGCGATCGAGGGGTGATCCACCGTCACCGGTTTGTCGTCGAGCACCACGACCTGCAAACGGGCGGGCCGGCTCTCAGCCCCACGTGGAGTCCACGAACGTGGCGTGCCGGCATCTGCCACTCGGAGAGGCCCACGACTTCGTGGACCACATCGCGCAGGAGATCGCGGCGACGATGCCGGGCGCGCACGTCGTCGTGCACGCCGAGCCGGCGGTCGACTGCGCCGACCCGAGCCGCTGTGTCCACCAGGCGCGACACACGAACCTGTTGGCCCATCAGCCTGAGACGCAGGACGCGAGGCGCGGGGCCTTGTCCCCCGCGGATCGAGGGTGCATTGCCCGGCTCTGGTGCGTGGCCAGGTCGGCCGCGAAGCTTGTGCTGGCCTACCCCCGCGGTACAAGCTATGCGCCGGGGAGAGGGAGGCTGCGGCGCGCGCGGGGCCCCACCTGTTGTGTGCGGTTGCTGGGTCGGAGGGGAGGAGTGAGGGACGGACGGAATCTCGGGAGGGTTGCGCCGCCGCCCCGGAGGGCGACGAGGCCGACCGAGTATGTTCGCGCGCTGTGGACGGCCGCGCCGTTCTGGTCGAACGGCATCGCCGTGGTCGTGCTCCTCGTGTACTTTCTGTTCCTCGGATCGGTGAAACTCTCCGGCGACGTCTTCACGCACCGGTCGTGGCCCATGCCGCCCCTGAGCCGCACGGCTGGCGTGGACGTCATCGTCATCCCGGCCTCCGTCTTCGAGCTGGAGCGGACGCGCTTGATCGCGGCCTTTGAACGGGAGTGGCGGGATGCAAAGGTGATCCTCGTCAAGACCGTGGAGGGCAGCGGAGACGTGAAGGGCAGTGCGGGCTTTGACTTCGCCGAGAACCCGTCCAAGTCCGCCTCGAAGGCGGTTGAGGACGGCGCGAACAAGCTGCTCGACGCCCTATTCGCCTCCGACGAGATCAAGAGGCTGACCGATCGCTGAGACGGAGAGCTCGCGTCGCGATGCGGACGTGGTCCCCTTTTCTTGCCGGGTCGGGCGTCGGGCTACTGGCCGGCGCCTTGCTCTTCTTTCTATGCTACTGGTGGCTTGGCACGATCACTGTCAGCGCGGTCGTCGCCGTCGCGACGGCGGGGCTGATCGGGCTGCTCGGACGAGGCCGCCGCGGTCCCTCACCGAGGTAGGGGAGGGCATTCCTGCGCGGCGCCTTGGATCGTTGAGTCCCACCCTCCCGATCGGAAGGGCGTCGCCGCGCAGCATCAAGTGCGCGTCCGGCTTCCGGGGATCCGGACCTTCAGTCCAGAGTGATATCGCGGCTACCCATTGACGCCGGCCTGGGTGCCGACCAACACCGCCGCGATCTCCCGCGCCGCGTGCGGCCGGGCCAGGCGCCGGGCATTCGCCCGCATGGCCGCGAGGCGAGCGGGATCCGCGAGCAGCCGATCGATCTTGTAGGCGAGCACGGGCAGATTGTTGCAGCGGATTGCCACGCCGGCCTCGAGGAGATGGTCGGCGTTCCGCTCCTCCTGGCCGGGGATGGGATGGACGATCACGAGCGCGAGGCCGCGCGCCAGGGCTTCGGAGCTCGTGAGCCCCCCGGGCTTGCCCACCAGGAGGTCCGCCGCGGCCATGTACTCGTCCATCTCGGTCGTATAGCCCACCACGTGCAACGCGGGGCTCACGTGCGGCGGCCGGGCCGCCGGCGAGCTCGTCGAGCCGCCGCTTGAGCGCCTCGCTCCGGCCGCAGATCACCACGAGCTGGCTCGGATGCTGGAGCTCGAGGAGCATGTGGATCAGGGCTTCGACAGGGCCGACCCCGAAGCCGCCGGCCGACACCAGGATCGTGGTCCGGTCCGGCGCGAGGCCGTGCTTCACGCGCATGGCGCGAGCGTCCTTGGGGACCCCGAACACGGGATCGATCGGGATCCCCGACACCGTGATCGTGGCCGCTGGGACGCCGAGGCGCTCCAGGTGGGCGCGCGTCTCGTCGAGGGCGACGAAGTAGCGGTCGACGTGGCGGGTGAGCCACATCCCCTGGACGTCGAAGTCGGTCACCACGATCGCCTGCCGGGTGGTGAGCCGCCCCTTCGATCGCAGCCAGCCAATGATCTCGGCGGGCAGGAAGTGGGTCGAGACCACCCAGTCCGGCCGCTCGCGCTCGAGGAGGCGGACGAACCGCGTCGTGTTCAGCTTGTCGAGCGCCAGGCGCAGGCGCTCGTGCTTCCAGGGGACGTCGAAGTAGTCGTAGAGCCAGCCGAGCACCTCGGGGGCGCGGTTGACGAGGTCGAGGTAGGCCTCCGTGTAGACCCGGCGGAAGAGCTTGCTCGTGTACTGGAGGATGTCGACGTGGCGGACCTCGCGCACCCGGCCGGTGGCGACCAGGGCGTGCTCGAGCGCCTGGGCCGCGCGGACGTGACCCGCCCCGGCGGAGGCGGAGAGGACGAGGATGCGGTCGAGCCTGGCGCCCGATCCCGCAACCGGTCGGGATCGGACTCGCGTCTTCGTTTCACGCGTAGCCTGAAACCTGGCCTGACGGAAACAGCATCCACGTCGCACGCCGGAGCGAGTCCAGTGTGACCTGCCCTCTGATCTCGGCCAACCTCGCTGAGAGCCCGGCTGCTTCGATCTGGTTCAGGATGAGCTCCTGTTGGGACGGCCCAGGTGCGCCTCCGCCTTTTCCAGCCAGAAGCCCATCTGCATCTCGCGGTACATCATCGCCGCGGCCGCCAAGGACTCGTCGCCCTTCGCCCGATCGTCGATGCGGCGGTAGAGCTTGCCGAGGCCGAGGTGGCAGTGGGCCACGAGCGGACGCATCCCGTGTTTCTCGGCCAGGGCGAGGGCCTGACGGTAGGCGGCATCGGCATGTCCGGCCTCAAGCGGCTCGACTGCGACGTTCGCGTCACCGAGGACGCGGAGCGCGTGGGCTTCGTGTCCGGCTTCCCCTCGTTCCCGGGAGAGCTGGAGGGCTCGATCGGCGGACGCTCGAGCATCCAGAGGGCGGCCCGCCTCAAGGTAGACCTCGCCGAGGGTCGCCAGGGTAAGGGCGTGATGGCACATGACACCCATGGTGACGTCCTGTTGGACTGCCTGCTCGAGCAAGTTCACCGCCTCACGCGGGCGTCCCGACAGAGCATAGGCGAGCGCCAGAGGCGGCGCCACGTAGTGCACGTAGAGCGGCAGGTCGAGATCGCGGCAGATGGCGAGCGCCCGTTCCAGGCTCGACATCCCTCGACCGAGCCGCCCCTGCCGTACGGCGGACAGGCCGAGCCCGAGGTGCGCCACTAGCACGCTGGCCGGGTGAGTGGCAGCTTCGGCGATCTGGACGGCTTCTTCCGCGAAAGCGGTCGCCTCGGTGAACTTCCCGAGTTCGACCAGGCTCCACGCGAGAAATGAACGGGACGCCGCGGAGACGAGCATGACTTGGCCGAGGCGCTCGCGAAGGAGCGGGCCGACAAGGGCGCCCGCCGACCGACGGAGGCACGCCTCCGCCTGGCTATAGTCCGTGCGCCCGAGATGGCTGAAGCCGATGTAATTGTTCGAGACCGCCTGGAGGCCCACATCGCCGAGCTCGGTCGCCGCTACGAGGGCACGATTGCCCGAGGCCAGCGCCTGAGCGTGCTCTCCGGCGACGTAGGCGGACACGCAGAGGAACTGTGCGGCCCGCACGAGGCGACGTCGGTCACCGGCTCGGACGGCGAGCGCTTCCGCCTCGCGCAGGACCACGCGGATGCGAGCGAACTCGCCACTGGGCAGGAGGGCCGTGCGGAGATCGAGGCGCAGGTCAATGCTCAGCTCTACCGTGTCGCTAGTCGCCGGCAGCCGTTCCAGGACCACGAGCGCCTGCTCAAAGTGTGCCACGGCCTGTCGGTGGACCGAGCGAGCCATCGCCTTCGCGCCGGCTTGGTGGAGATAGGCGAGAGCCTTGTCCCACATCTCGCCCCGCACGGCATGATGGGCGAGCCGCTCGACGTGCTCGCCCAGCCGCTCGGCGTGGACCGCCTCGATGCCGTCGACGATCCGGGCGTGGAGCGCACGGCGCCGGTCCTGGAGCACGCTCCCGTAGGCGACCTCGTGGGTGAGCGCGTGCTTGAAGGTGTACTCGAGATCCGGGAAGAGGCTCGTCTCGTACAGGAACTCGGCTGCCTGGAGGTGCGCGAGGCCTCGGCGAAGATCCTCCTCGGGCACGTCCGCGATGGCCTGGAGGAGCGCGAACGGCATGTCCTTCCCGATGACGGCGGCGGCCTGGAGGAGGCGCTTGTCGTCGGGCGAGAGCCGGTCGATGCGCGCGACGAGGATCGCCTGCGCCGTCGCCGGGATCTGCCACGCGTCCGGCGCCTTCGCCAGCCGATAGGTCCCGCGCTCGCCGATCAGCACCTGTGTCTCCACGAGCGTTCTCACGCTCTCCTCGAGGAAGAAGGGATTCCCCTCGGTGCGGTGGATCAGAACCTTCCTGAGTGGGGCGAGGGTCCGATCGTCACCGAGGAGGGCATGAAGCAACGCGTCGGCGCTCTCGGGCGGCAAGGGATCGATCCGCAGCTGGAGATAGTAGGTCTTGCGGCCCCAGGTGTGCTCGTACTCGGGCCGGTAGTTGACGAGGAGCAGCATCCGGGCGGTCGGAAGGCTCTCGATAAGGCCGTCGAGGAGCGCCTGGGTCTCGGAGTCGATCCAGTGGAGATCCTCGAAGACCACGAGCAGCGGCTGGACCTGACTCTCCCGGAGAAGCAGCTGCTTGACCGCCTCGAGGGTCCTCCGTCGGCGCTGGGCCCGGTCGAGGGTGTCCCACGCGGCCTCGTCGACCGGCACGTCCAGCAACGCTAGGAGCGGCGGTGTGAGGAGCGGTTCCAGCCCGCGGTCCAGCATCAGGAGCTTTCCCGCCACACGCTCGCGGATCGCCCGCGGGTCGTCCCGCTCCTGGATCCGGAAATACGTCTTCAGCAAGTCGATGACGGGCAGGTACGGCGTCGCCTTCCCGTAGGAGACTGAGCCGCTCTCGAGCACCAGCCAGCCGTGGGTGCGGTGGGACCGCGTGAGCTCCCAGGTGAGCCGCGATTTCCCGACGCCCGCCTCGCCCACGACGGCGACCGCTTGGCCGTGCCCTGCGGCGGCACGCTCGAGGGCCTGCCCCAGCTGCTGGAGCTCGCTGTCGCGCCCGACGAACCGGGTCAGGCCGCGCGCGGCGGCGCTCGCCTGGAACCGGGAGCGGGTTGGGATGAGCGCCGTCAGCTCGTAGACCGGCGTCGGCGCCTCGAGCCCCTTCACGGGAACCGCTCCGAGCGGACGGACCTGGATGTAGCCCTCGGCCAGCTTCAGGGTGTCGCCGGTGATCAACGCGGAACCGGGCTTCGCCATCTGCTCCATCCGGGCGGCGAGATGGGTCGTCTGGCCCACGGCGCTGTAGTCCATGCGGAGGTCGCTGCCGATGGCGCGCACGACCACCTCGCCGGAGTTGAGCCCCACACGGATCTGCACCGGGGTGCCGCCCTCGCGCTGAATCTCGTCCGCGTAGAGGCCGATCCGTCGCAGCATCCGGAGTGCCGCGTGGCAGGCGCGAACGGCGTGATCCTCGTGCCCAATCGGTGCCCCGAAGAGCGCCATGATGCCGTCACCCATGACCTGGTTGACGGTCCCCTCGTAGTGATGGACCGACTCCATCATGCGCTCGAGCACCGGGTCGAGGAGATTTCGCGCCTCTTCCGGGTCGCGGTCCGCGAGGAGCTCCATCGAGCCCTTCAGATCGGCGAAGAGCACCGTCACCTGCTTGCGCTCACCTTCGAGTGCGCCTTTCGATGTGAGGATCTTCTCGGCGAGGTGTCTGGGTGTGTAGGATTCGGGCGACCCGAACCGGGGCTCGGCCGTCTTCGCGAGCGGCGCCGCACAGTGTCCGCAAAACCTGTTGCCAGGAGGATTGGTGGCGGCGCAGGACGGGCAGACGGACGCGAGCGGTGTCGCGCACTGGCCACAGAACTTCATGCCAGCGGGATTCTCGGTTCGGCACCGGGGACACTGCATCACGGCGGCTCCGGTCCGCCCAGGCTAGCACGCTCGGGGGCGGCTCGATGGCCCAACACCGAGGCTCGGATCCGGACCAGACTCGGGGAGCGGCTCATATCCGTGCGACCCTCACATCGACTCTCGAGGCGGCGGTTCGGCCGCTACCGTCGGCCACTTCGGCCGCTGCCAGCTCCGACGGAATGCCTTGACGTCGCCGTCTACCGCCACGCCGGTCGCCTCCCGGCCATCGAGGAACCGCACGAGCTCAAGCTGCGCCGCCGGCGTCCCGAACTCGGCATCAAAGAGCCGTGCGATTTCGCTCGGCGGAAGGACCGGGCGGCCAAGGACGTCGACCAGAGGCAAGCGCAGGCCCTGGCGGCCGGGGCCGGGCTCGTAGGCCTTGTAGATCAGCTCGGAGCAGACCAGGGCGGCGTCCGTCCGGAAGTCGAAGTTGAAGTCGTAGGGGCGGCCCGCGTAGCCGAAGGCCCGGAGGATCGCGGCGGCCTTCTCCACGACCGGCAGCCGCGGGCGCAGGGCCGCGACGTGGTCGGCGCCGGCCGCGTGCTCGAGCGTCGTGAACACGACGCCCTCGCTGAGCGCCTCGAGCGCGCGCCGAGGCGCAGCGCCGTCGGCCGCGAGGGCCCGCGCGTGGGCGGCCGGATGGGTCCGGGCGAGGAGAGCCTCGAAGTCGCCGTTCACCTGGCCGCGGGCCTGGACCCAGGCGGCGACCTCGCGACCGGCAAAGACTCGGCGGCGCTCCTCCGGGGTCCCGACGTAGAGAACAGCATGGGGCCAGAATCCCGGGATCCCGATGTTGGAGAGGTACCACTCGCGCCGGACGAGCAGGATGTCGCCCGGCTCGAGTGCCAGCGCGAGCACGGCCACCTGGGCCGGCGTCACCAGGGCGCGTCCGTGGGGCGTCGAGCCGCGTATCGCCCATCCATTCGGCGATCCCCGCTGCACCGGGAACCATCCCGCGAAGGCGGCGCGCTGGACGACCTGGAGGGCGTTCATCGCCGTCATGACCTGGCCCCGCCCGGCGCCATAGCGCCAGATGGCCGCGCGGTCCTCCGCGATGCCGGCCGCCAGCCCGGCTGAGGCCGCGCCCTTGGTGTCCGCGTCCACCATCCCGAGGGCGGTGAACTCGGTGCTCCGGGCCACGTTGAGGAAGCGGAGCCGCACGCGGGCGTACGTGCCCGTCGGGAGCCCGAGCTCGGGCACCGGCTCGTTCAGCTGAGGCTGGAGGTCGGGGTTCCGATCGAGGCGGTCGAGGAGGTCGAGGGCGAAGCGGTACTGGGCGACGAAGGCCGCGTGGGCGATCGCGAACGACTGCGCGCGGGCGGGCGGCTCGAGCTCGGCGAACCGCTGATGCGCGCGTCCGATCGTGTCGAGCGCGAGCACGTAGTCGAGGAAGCGCTGCCACGCGGCCCAGACCGCCTCGCGCGCCTCCCGCGACGGGAGCGCCGGCGCGGGCGAGCGGTCCCGGGCGAACAGGTCCGGACGCGTGTCGACGTAGGCGACGACGTCGCGGAGTCCGGCCCGGTAGACCTCCACCGCGGCCGCGTCGCCGGCGAGGCGGGCTTCGCGGGCGGGCGGGTCGAGTCGGGCGAGCGTAGGCCCGCCGGCGCAGGCAGCGAGCCCGAGGCCCAAGAGGAGCGTCGTGCCTACCCGGCCACGCAAGAGCGCCAGAGTCCCCAGCCGATGAGGGTCAAGACGCCCAGCCAGGCGAGGCCGACCACCCAATGGGCCCAGCGAGTGTGCATCGATCCGAGAAGGAGCAGGTCCGAGACCGCTTCGACGAGGATTGCCAGCCAGCCCCATCGAGGCTCGCAATCACGCCGGTGGCCGCGGCGCCCGGTTCCCGTTTCGGGGCGTTGATGTAGCGTCCGCCGCCCGGAGCTCAGCGAGCCAGGCGGTATTGACCCGGTCGCGCGCGGTGCGGGGATCCAGGCCGAGCCGCCGGGCGGTCTCGCTGTAGCTCCCCGTCTGCGCGTAGACCCACGTGCAGTAGTGGCGCAGGAGCGCGTCGGCGCTGAGCGCCCCCGTCTCAATCGCCTCCAGGAACGTCGCCCGCGCGCCCGCCGGCGCGGATCCGTGGGGCTCGTACGTCCCCCGGATCACGAGGTTCCGGACGCACTGCTCGAGCTCCCGCACGTTGCCGGGCCAGGCGTAGTCCGGGCCGAGGTGCCGGGCGATCCAGGCTCTCGGCCTCCGCGGCGACCTCGTCCGCCTCCTCGTCGCCCGCGACGCGACGGGCGATGGCGTGGAGGAGCGTCCGGAGCTCCCCCGGCGTGTCCCGGAGCCGCTCGGCGAGGGACGGCGTGACGAGGAGGTCGGCGCACAGGCGGTAGTAGAAGTCCTCCCGGAAGCGGCCGGCGGCGAGCGCCTGGCGGAGATCGCGGTTCGTGGCGGCGATCAGCTTCCCCGAGAACGCCCGGTCCGCCGTGTCGCCGAGGCGCTGGAATGTCCGGGTCTGGAGCACGCGGAGGAGCTTCACCTGGATCGCCGTCTCCACCTCGCCGATCTCGTCGAGGAACACCGTGCCGAGGGCGGGGCAGACTTCGAACCAGCCCTTCCGGTCCTCGAGGGCTCCCGTGAAGGCGCCCCGCCGGTGGCCGAAGAGCTCGGACTCGATGAGGGTCGGGGAGAGCGCCGAGAGATTCAGCGGGAAGAACGCGCCCGCCACCGGCTCGGCGAACGCGCCCGTCTCCGCGTCGAACGGGATGTAGCGCGCGAGCCCGATCGCCCGCGCGACGAGCTCCTTGCCCGTCCCCGAGGGGCCGGTGACCAGCGTCGCGACGTCTCCCATCCGCGCGTAGAGGGCGCGCCGGTAGCGGCGCCCGTCGCGCGTGAAAATCGACTGCCAGACCGCCGCGCGGAGGCGCCGCGCCGGCCCCGACTCGCCGAGGATGTTCGCGTGGATGTGGTGGAAGGCGCGGCGGACCTGGTAGTAGCCCGCGAAGACGTGGGCGGCCTGCTCGCGGAGCGGGCTCGCGCACCCGCGGACGGCGAGGTAGTGGGTGAGGTCGCGTCTGAACCGGTCGAAGAGCGGCACGCGACCACTCGGAACGGGCTGGGCGCGGAACCACGCGAAGAGGGCGCCCTGGTGGCGCTCGTAGAGCGTGTAGACGACGAGGTCCTCGTAGAGCCCGACCTCCTCGGCCCGTGGCCGGGCGCCTTCGACGAGGCGCTCGCGGGCCGCGTCGGCGAGGGTCGTCGCGCGCGCCGCAATCCGGACGAATGTTCGGCGCGGGCTCGGGCTCGGCCGGGGAGTGCCACAGCGTGCCGGTGGGGTCGAAGGTGTCGCCGAGGGCTGCGCGCTCGGCCTCGAGGCGCTCCAGGAGGAAGGGGTTGCCGGCGCTCAGCTGGCCGACCGCCCGCGCGAGGGTCGACTCGGCCTCAGTGAAGAGCATCGCTGGCCTCCTGGCTCGGGCGCCGATGGGGCGCCCGAGTGGGCAGGAGGGTAGCGCCGGGCCCGCCGATTTCCCAAGGAATGTCTGCACGCCGTGTCGGTCGACCCGCACCGGATGCGGGCTGGCTGCCTCGAAACTGCAGCCTTGGTCCACCGTCCGACCGGCCAGATCGCTAGATTCGACGGGCCTTTCCGCCACGCGTCTGTCCCTGGCATCCAGGCTGCTCTGCCAGTCCCCAGCGTCGCCATCGCGACAACGGGGAGGACGGAGCGTGGAGCCACTGCCGGGGTTCGAGGGGCTGGTCGGCCAGAGCGCGGGGATGCAAGCGCTCTTCGACCGGATCCGGCGCGTGGCCCCGTACGACGTGGCCGTGCTGATCCTCGGCGAGACCGGGACCGGCAAGGAGCTCGTCGCGGCCGCGCTCCACCGGCTGAGCCGCCGTCGCAGCCGCCTGTTCGAGGCCGTGAACTGCGGGGCGCTGACGCGCGAGCTCCTCCGGAGCGAGCTCTTCGGCCACGAGCGCGGGGCGTTCACCGGCGCCGCCGAGCGCCGGGCCGGCCTCCTCCGGGAGGCGGACAGCGGGACGGTGTTCCTGGACGAGGTCGGCGAGCTCGCCCCCGACGCCCAGGCGATGCTCCTCCGGTTCCTGGGAGACGGGGAGATCCGCGCGGTGGGCGCAAGCCGCGCCGGCCACGTCGACGTCCGCCTGATCGCGGCCACGCATCGCGACCTGCGCGCGGTCGTGGGCGAGGGGCGCTTCCGCGAGGATCTCTACTACCGACTGCGGCGCGTCGTCCTCACGGTGCCTCCGCTCCGCGCGCGGCTCGACGACCTGCCGATGCTGGTCGAGCACATGCGCCGGCAGATCAATGCGCGCCACGGGATCCGGATCGACGGCGTGACGGACGGCGCCCTCCGCCGCCTCGCGGGCTACCCCTGGCCGGGGAACGTCCGCGAGCTCGAGGCCGTGTTGGAGGAGGCGATGCTCCTCCGCGGGCGTGGCTGGCTGCACCCGGAGGATCTCGCGCTTCCGGAGCCCATGCCGGCGGCGTCGGGTGTAATTTCGCCGCCGGCCTCCACGCGTCAGCCAGGGAGCGTACCCCGCCGGGACTTGGCTCTCGAGCTCGCCGGCGCGTCGTCGGGCGTGTCGACCGGAGAGCTTGCCCGGGCGGCGAGTGTGGGGCTCGCGCTGGCGCGACGAGAGCTCGGCGCGCTGGTAGCGCGGGGCGAGCTCCAGCGGGTGGGCCAGGGCCGTGCCGTGCGGTACGTGCGGCCATGAGATCTGCGCGTCGTGGGTCCGCGCCGGCGTCGTGCCAACGACATGAGCCGCCGTTGCGGATTGCGAAGTGGGAAGAATGGTGATCATCGCGCCCCCCGTGGTTGGTGCCATTCGGAATGGGAATGCGTCGACGGCGGGGCGCCGATCCTCGTGTTCTTGACGTCCCGGCCGAAGATCCTGCCCGCACAGTGAGTGCCGTGGCCGTGCTGGTCGCCGTTCCCTTCGCGTGGCGACCCTTGATCGACCCGGGGAGACGCTCGAGGTGTGGTCCAGTCGTACGACCCACGTGGGGGAGCGAGATTCGCGCCAACGAGGCTGTGCCACCCGGAGAGCGCCGGTCTGCCTGCTGTGTCCGCATCATGCTGGACCACGCACTCTCGGGATGGTGCACAGAAAACAGGGCAGGGTGCTCCCCGACGGGCGCCTCCATGCACCCGAACGATCGGAGAATCGCTGGGTTCGGCAGGGTGCACAGTCTACAGTGCAGGGTGCACAGTCTACAGTGCAGCGTCCTCCAACTCATCGAACTCTCTGACGGTCTAGGCTGGAGCGTGTCGTTGCCGCGGACCGCACTGCCCTGCTTTCTGTGCACCGGTCGTAGAGTGGGCCCTTGCGGTCCCAACCAGGTTAGGGGACTAAGCGCCGTCACGGCGGGACAATCCCGTTCTCACGGCTCGACGTCCCTCGTTGGCGCGAATCTCGCTTCTCAGAGCGGTTCAGCAGCGGAGACGGCGCCACCCTTGACACTGCCTGGGACGCGGCGGCGCATCAAATGGACCTATCTGAGCGTATGGACGACGTGACAGCCGTGGAATATCAGCGTGTTGGGCTCGTATGGCTCCTCAGCGCATGGACGGCTGCGGCCGGATGCGCCATACCGGTCCGAACCGACGGGGGGGAACGAGCCGGCCCGGCCGCCTTCGCCGTCTATGCGCTCTCGCGAGGCCGAGGCGTTCCCGAGGCGACCTCGCGGGCGTGGCAAGCGGTGTGGACGATGCTCGAGGATGCCCGGCGAGAGGGCAAGGTCGCGCAGCTCCAGCAAACCCGCATCGGTCTCGAGGGCGAGATACGCCTGTGCGCCGAGTTCTCGGACGCGGCGCGCGCGCGGGAGATGCTGGAACGCGCGCGCGAGATCGGGAAAGGTGTCGATCTGCTCAACGTTGTCGAGGAGCCATGTTCCAAGCAGTGACATCCCGTCGCACAAAGGAGAACGGTCATGCGTAACCGCGCTCGATCCACGTGGGTATTGCTCGCGTGCGTCCTCGGCCTGGTCGTGTTCGGCTGCCAGACCATGAGGGGCGGCGGCTCCAAGATCCAGCCGACGACGGGGACCGTGGTGCAGGCGACGCCCGAGGCGATCGAGGAGGCGCGCGCCGAGGTCTTGAGGAAGGACCGAGCCCAGCGCGCCGTGTGGGCGACCAAGACCTTCGAAGAGTTCGAGCGGTCCGTCTACAAGGAGCCGTTCCCGGGGGGCAAGTACATCGTGAACGGCGACATCGCCATCTCGGATCGCAAGCAGCTCCGAGAGTTCTTCGAGACCAGCATCCAGCGGGAGCCGCCGCAAACCCAGCCGGGGCGGCTGATCGTCCACCGATCGGGTGGACAAGACGCGGTCTGGAACAGCACCCAGAAGAAGCAGATCATGTACTGCGTGAGCACGACCTTTGGCACCCGCCAGGCGAGTGTCGTGAGCGCCATGCAGGCCGCGACCGGCGCGTGGTCGCAGGTGGCCGATGTCGCCTACGTGTACGTCGCCTCTCAGGACGCCACCTGCACCCCGAGCAACGCGAACGTGGTGTTCGACGTCAGGCCCGTCAACGTGAACGGAGAATACCTCGCCCGGGCCTTCTTCCCGAACGAGCCTCGGGCCGATCGCAATGTGCTGATCGACGAGACCGCATTCCAGCTCGACCCGGGCGGCAAGCTGTCGCTCGTCGGCATCCTTCGCCATGAGCTCGGACACACCCTGGGGTGGCGGCACGAGCACACCCGTCCGGAGTCCGGCACCTGCTTCGAGGACAACGACTGGCGGCCCCTCACGTCATACGACAGCTTCTCCGTCATGCACTATCCGCAGTGCAATGGCGCCGGGGACTGGTCGCTCACCCTCACCAACTTCGACAAGAATGGCGCCGCGTGCCTCTACGGGGCGGCGCCCGGGTTCGTGATGGATCCCAGCCTCGTGGTGAATCCGGGGGCCTGTCAGGTCGCGGCCACCACACCGCCGGGGTGTGGGCAGCAGCAAGTCAAGATACTCAACGACCAGCGGGTGGCGAACGGCGAGGAGAAGTCGTACCCGGCCTTCACCGTCTCGCCCGGAACGCGCTTCGAGGTCAAGATGATCGGCGACGGCACCGCGCCGGGCGATCCCGATCTGTACGTCCAGTTCGGCCAGGCCCCGACGCGCGGCTCGAACGGCTACGCGTGCCGGCCCTTTGTCAGCGGGCCATCGGAGAGTTGCGCGCTCGACGTCCCGGCGGGGAAGACGACCGCCTTTGTCCTGGTGCACGGCTACACAGCGGGCGCCTACGATCTGACCGTCACCTACACCGGTCCCTAGGCGCGTCGGCTCGGTGACCCAACGGGCGTTCGGGAGGGAGTGACACTCGCATGCCGATCCGCTTCCTCCCGAACGACCCGCTCGCGCTAGCGCTCCTGCCGCCGCGAGAGCAGCCGCCGCGGCCGGATCCGAACGGCCCGCAGGTGGGCTTCAAGTACGCCGACTCCGCCGTCGCGATCCCGGAAGCGGTCTATCCAGTGGACAGCGCCGAGTTTCGCTTCTGGCAGTGTCGGGAAGCCGCCTTGGCGACGCTCGAGGCCTGGGGGACACTCGCGCCGCTCCCCCAAGTCTGGCAGAACGGCCAGCGGCTGCTGCCGCTGCTGCACGACGCCGGACGAGGGCTCAACGCCCACTACGATCGCACGGCCGTCGCGTTCTTCGGCTGGGAGACTGCCGCCCGGAACACCTATCCGGCGGCCAGCACCGACGCGGTGGCGCACGAGGTCGGGCATGCACTCCTCGACGCGATCCGCCCCGAGCTGTGGGCGAGCGTGTACCCGGAGCCGGCCGCGTTCCACGAAGCCTTCGCGGATTGCATGGCCCTGCTCGTGAGCCTCTTCGACGCGGGGCCGCGTCAGGCTCTGTTCCAAGGCAGCGGGCAACTGCGAGTCGCGAACTTCCTCGAGACCCTGGCAGAGGACGTGGCCGAAGGCGTGCGACTCGAGAATCCCAATGACCCCCAGTCGCTGCCCCGCCGCGCCTTGAACACGCTCCAGTGGGAGATCCCGGTGACCCTGCCGCCGGCTGGCCTTCCCGCGGCCCTCACGTCGGAGCCGCACAGCTACAGCCGCATCTTCACCGGCTGCTTCTACGACACCCTCTGCAACATCTTCGCGGGCCAGCCGGCCCAGAATGAGCAGGGGCTCCTCGCGGCGGCGCAGACGGCGGGTCGGCTGCTGATCGCCGGCGTCCAGGGCGCGCCCGAGGTCCCGCGCTTCTTCCAGGCCGTCGGCCGCGCCATGATGCTTGCCGACGAAACTGCGAGCGGCGGCGCTCATCATGCGGCCATTCGCGACGCCTTCGCCGGTCACCAGATCGCGATCGGCAGCACGGTGATGCTGGCCCCGACGTCGGGGCTGGCCGGCCCCGCGCCCGCCGTAGACGCGGCGACGGGGACGGCACGCCTTCCCGCCGCCGCCCGTCGCGATCTCCTGACGCGCATCGGCGCCTCGCGCGGCCGGCTGACCGTGACCGCCCACAAGGTCGGCGGCCAAGCCGTCGCCAAGGCCGTCCATCGACGCGACATCTCCCTGGGGAAGCTCGATCGACGCCTCAAGGGAGTCGTCGTGCGCGCCGTCGAGTCTGTGCTCGTCGGCGCCAGCGCCGCACGAGCCGTCGTCTTGGGCCACCTGCCGAATGCGCACACGACCATCGACGAGGTCCATCACTTCGTCGGAACGTTGCTGGAGCATGGCGCCATCGCCATGCCGACCGCCAAGCGCCCGGGGACACGGAAGACCGCGGCGCCCTACAGTTCACTCCTTCCGACTCACAGCCTCCAGACGCGCGGCGGCAAGAAGATCCTCCAGCGCGTTCGCTTTTCGTGTGGCCCGTTTGGTCCGGTTGATCGGAGAATCTGAGGCGCATGTGCTCGGTGCCCGGAATGGGCGTCGCCTCGTCCACTACCGAATCTGTTGCATCGCTGCCCTCTCTCAGACCGCGTCTTCTGTTCACGACTCCTGCCGATATCTCTTCTGCTGTTCCGAGAGAAGCTTGTGAGTCGCAGCGACGAGCTGGGTCCAGGACGCCATCCCGCTGCCCGGGTCCGTGAAGTCCTCATAGGCGGCGTACCACGCTACGGCTGCGTCCCGGAACGGTCCGCGTGGCAGCCGTCGTCCGCTCGTCCTTATGCGAGGCGGCGCCATCAGAGAGAGAACGCTTCGAATCTCTTTGAACGTGATCCGATGGGCCATTGCCGTCTCTCCTCGGTGGTTACACTAGCGCCGTCTACCAGGCACTCTGGCCGAAGGTCTCGACGGCATTGGTCCACCGCACGAAGGGGTCAGTCTCGTCCGCAACACCCACCCACAGCACCCACGCGGGGGGTCGGGGGAAGAGCTCCGTCCCGGCGAGCAGCAGGACCACCACCGCGGCGTTCCCGAGGATGGCGAGCAAGATTCGACGCATCGTGGACCCCCTCCATGTGATTACCCCGCCCGACCCTACCGCGGCCCGGCGACGGGCGCCAGACGGCCATCCGGCGTGGGTCGGAGCCGACGCGGGGTCCCAGGGCCCGTATCGCCAATCCGCCGCGCGTGCTACCCTCAGCGGTGCCTGCACCCCGGCCTCTTGGGTGACGCGTCTGGCGTCAAGACCCCGGTGAATCTGGCGTCGTGCGCCGCGTGGACACCGGGGGATCTCATGCAGCAACACAGTCTCCAGCTGCTCATCCGTCACAAGCTCGCGAACGGCACGCTCCCGACGAACAGCATCCCCCGGGTCTGGGGCGGCCCCGGCAACGGGGAGAGCTGCGACGCGTGCGAGATCATCATCACCAAGGATGAGTGGGTGATCGAGGGCATCAGCCTGGCCGAGGGCCGGAAACCGCTCCAACTGCACGTCGAGTGTTTCCATCTCTGGGAGCTCGAGCGGCACGCGATGGCCCCGAGGACCCGGGCGCCCGCCGGATCGTGACGCAGCTCACCCCCGGCTGACCACCGCCAGGCCCGCCCGGGGCGCCAGCCGGGGGCCGCGACTTCATGCGCAGAGAACGCAAAGGCGAGAGCGCCGAGATGGCGGGCTATTGCTATTCGGCCTCCACTCCCCGCTATCTGTCGGTCCACTCTCATCACTTGGCCGGGCGCTCGGTTCTGTTGCCTGTCAGAGCGTCCTTGACTGTATCCACCGCCCTCTCCGCTGTTCCCTTCACCTTTCCCCCACCTGATCCAACTTCCCCTCTCCTGCGGACGTGAGACGCCGGTTGCGCCAGTTCCTCAAGGGAGGCGGGCTGTCCCTCGACGGCCTGCCGGGCTGAAGCGTGAGGCATTTCGGCGAGGCCCCGCGGAGCGCGATCAAGTACGCTGGGCACAGGGTCATCGGCCTTTTCAGCGGCGACAAGCCCAGGAAGTAGGCGCCGGCCCGATCGACCGCGCGGAGGGTGGAGCCCATGGCGAGGGTCGGCGGCACGCTGATCGTCGCGGGGGCGGCGCTGGGCATTCTCGGAGCCGGCTCCGGCATCATTGTCCCGGAGCGACCCGCGGGCCCGGCGCCGCTCACGCTCCGCTTCGTGACGTTCAATCTCCTGCACGGCGGGATCTTCTCGGAGCTCACCGGCGACGACGAGGCGCTCGAGGGGCGACTCCGCCTGGCCGTGGAGGGGCTTCGCGCCCTCCATGCCGACGTCGTGGGACTCCAGGAAGCGTCGACGGGCCGGCACCGTGGGAACGTGCCAGCCCGCCTGGCGGTGGCCCTCGGATACCACTACGTCTACGCGCCCGCCGCGACCAAGCCGTTCGGGAGCGAGCACATGCGCGGGGCGGTGGCGTCGGTGCTTGGCTTCACCGAAGGCCCCGCGCTCCTGAGCCGGTTCCCGATTACGCGCTGGCGAGCCTACGAGCTGCCGCGCTGCGGGCGGCCGTTCGACGTGCGCGTGGTCGTCTTCGCGGAGCTCGAGACCCCCGGCGGTCAGCTCGCCGCCTTCTCGGCCCACACGTCCGGGGATGTCTGCCAGGCGCGCGCGGTTGCCGACCTCGTCCGGGCGAACGCGGGGCCGCTCCCTACCG
The DNA here is from genome assembly GCA_963805625.1 of uncultured Candidatus Rokubacteria bacterium. GTDB lineage: Bacteria > Methylomirabilota > Methylomirabilia > Rokubacteriales > DASRDR01 > DASRDR01. The sequence continues at coordinate 2,137,733 of CAWDVE010000010.1, read as the reverse complement.
TGGTGATGGGGGACTTCAACGCGCCCCACACCTCGCCGGCCGTGAGGCTTCTCACGCACGACGCCGGCTTCGTGGATGCGTTCGCGCTCGTGAACCCAGGGGCGCCCGGCTTCACCGACGGGCAGGACGTGGAGGTCGCGCGGTCAACCGCTCGTCGACGGATCGACTACGTGTTCCTCGCGCCGGGACAGCGGGTGCCCGGCCGGGTGGTCGGGAGCCGCGTGGTCCTCCACGAGCCGAGCGGACCAGGCAAGGTCCGGTGGCCGTCGGATCACTACGGGGTGCTGGCGGAGATCGCCCTCGACGGGCCGGCGTCGTCACCCCTCGAGGGGAGCGGGACCGTCCGCGACGTCGGCCGCCCCCGGGGCGGGGGAGGCTGACCGCCGGCTGGCGCCGGAGGTGAGATGCACCTTCCTCGGCCCGCTGGACAACCCTCCCTCTGCTCGCGCGCTGCGCCCCGCACTCGGCTGCGTCCTCGTGCCCGGGATCAGAAGGATCGCGATGCTCCCTGGTGCCCGGTTCGCGACCCGCTGGGTAAGGGTGCTCCACAGTCGATCCGCACCGAGGACCACGAACTGGGCCCGCGGGACGCCTATGTCCAATGCCGGTAAAGCGCAGGAGAAGAAAGATCGCTCGATCGCGTGGCCGCCCCCGGCGTCGCGCCTCCTCGACGAGGGCGGCCATGAGGCTCGCCGCCGGCACCGCGTCGCGGCACCGGTCAAGGCTGACCGAACGATGACTGTGTCGCTTGGTAGACCACGACGCGGTCGCGTCCGCCCTGCTTGGCGGCATACAGGGCATTGTCAGCCGCGCGCAGTAAGTCAGGCGCGGTGGCGCCGTGTTCAGGCGCCGCGGCCACGCCGGCCGACACGGCGATCGGAGCGAGTCGTTGGTCGCCGTGGCGAATCTTCAGTTCCTTGATCAGTCCGCGGATCTGTTCCACACGTTGCCGAGTGTCCTCCAGCGAGGAATCCGCCAGGATGAGCACAAACTCCTCGCCACCATAGCGGCATGCAATATCGCTCTTCCGCAGCTTCTCACGCAGCAGCTGCCCCAGTTCGCGTAACAGCGAGTCGCCGGCATCGTGCCCAAACGTATCGTTGAACCGCTTGAAGTGATCGAGGTCGAGCATCGCGACTCCCAGGGGGGCATTCCGGCGGTGAGCCCGATGCAGCTCGCGCCACAGCGTGTCTTCCAAGTAGCGCCGGTTGAACAGCCCGGTCAGGGAATCATGGGTCGCTTGTTCGTGCAGCTTCGTGCGCAGCTTCAAGTTGGCCAAACACAGCTTGATCGATTCGCCGGCCATCACGGCGAGTTGTTGGTGGCTAACCTGACGGGGTCCTCGCCTCGCGGCCGCACCGACGAGACACAGCAGCCCCAATATTTCCCCCTGCACCATCAACGGCACACACAAGTAGTCCGTCTCTATTGGATGGACAAAATGCGTGCACAGCCACCGAGCCCGGGGATCGATGACTTCATGAGGACTCCCGCGCCGGAGCGCCCAACACTCTTCCAATGCGAAACTGGACTCCACTGTCGCCTTATCGCCCCAGAGCGCGACCGTCTCAAGATGCTGACCCGACGCCTGCAACATCGCGACACAGCCGCTCTGCCCGGCGAAGAGTTCCCCCGCCTCCATCGCAATCACATGGTAGGCCTCCTCCTGCGTATTGCAGGCCTGAAGCAGATCAGTCATGTGATTGAGCAACTGCATTTCTCTGTCGCGCCGCTGCAGTTCAGCCACCAACGCCATCAGCTCGTCATTGGTCTGGCGGACGAGTTCCTCCGCGTGTTTGCGATCGGTGATGTCGCGAACGTTGCATTGAATGACTTGATGGCCGTCTTCCCTATAGACGTTGCTGACAAACTCTACTTCCCGGGTTTTCCCCTCAGTGGTTCGGAGCGGTAAGTGTTCGTAACGGATATAACCTTTCCGCTCCAATTCTCGAAAAGCGTCCTGGCTGGCTTGAGCATCCGTAAGCAAACCGATTTCCCAGAGCTCCTTCCCAATGAGTTCGTCGCGCGAGAAACCCAGCAACTCCACCATGTAGGGATTCGTGTCGGTGATTCTTCTCGAGGCGGCATCGAGAATGAGTATCCCGTCTCGGGCGGCTTCAAACAGCCGGCGGTAACGAAGTTCGGATGCCCGCAACCTCTCTTGCGCCGACGTGCGCTTGGTGGGCTTGGTGCTCTCATCGGGCATTTGCGGGACCCTTTTCCCTACAGGCAGAACGAGACCGCGAGCAAATTGAGTTGGCCTCACCGGATGCGTCGGCGCAACCCCAACGCGCGACGTGAGTCAGACGCGAAACGAAACACACAGAGGGAGGAACGAGGCTGGCGAAATCGCCGTAGCTCGCGCGATCCTTTGACATCGGCGTCTCCCCCTTCTGCGGAGACAATTCGATCGCGGGGATCGCGGCCAGACTAGCGCTGGTCGATTCCCCTTGTCAAGATTGCGATGTGCCTCACGACGCGGCCGCTCGTGACCATTGTGACGACTCCGGCCCCCAAGGCTTAAGGCACGACTTCAGAACGAGCGAAGGGCCGGCGACGGCGGGGAGAGGGCAGCTGCCGGTTACCGGGAGTGGTGCAGAAGCGTGTCGGCGAACGTCACCGATGGGGTAGCGGAAGGCGGGGCGATGCGCCCGTCGTCGCGAGCGGGCCGCGACGGCTCCTGGCGGCCTGTCTCCCGCGCGGCTCGCCGCGCGAGGTACTGGTCGATCCCTTGCTCGATCGCCAGGGGGAACTCCGGCACCGGCCCCATCAGCTCGTCGCGGTGGACCCGGAGCATGATCTCGCGAAAGATCGGGAGCGCGGCGCGCCCCCCGGTTTCTTGGTCACCCAGCACGCGGTTGTCGTCGAAGCCGATCCGCACCGCCACGGTGATCCCCGACCGGCCGTAGGTCGAGCCCACAAAGAGCGCGTCTCGGAAGTCGCTGGTGGTGCCGGTCTTCCCCATCACCGGGATCGGAAACTCGCGCCCGTCGAGGGCATGAGCGGTGCCGCTCGGGAGGCGGACCACGCCCCGCAGCCCCTCCTGGATCAGACGCAGGTTCGGGGACCCAATCTCCCGGACGCGGCGAGGGGCCTCGTAGAGGACTCCACCGGAGGCGTCGTGCACGCGCGCGATGATGTAGGGCTCGGCCAGGACCTCTGACGCGATGGCCCGGTAGGCGCTCGCCAGCTCGAGGAGCGCGACCTCGGACGCCCCGAGCGCCGTGCTGAGATAGGGCTGGAGCGGCGTGTGGATCCCTAGCTCGCGGGCCGTCTGGATGATCTCGCCCACGCCGATCTCCCGGGCGAGCCAGACGGCCACCGCATTGCGCGACTCGGCCAGCGCCTGGCGAACGGGAATCAGACCGTTGAACCGCTTGTCGTAGTTCGTGATCCACTTCACGCCGTCGTTGGCACCCAAAGGCACGCCGATGGGCTCGTCGGGGACCGTGGTGTCGAGGTCGAGGCCCTGGCGGAACGCGGCGAGGTAGAGGAGTGGCTTGAATGCCGACCCCGCCTGGCGCCGCGAGTCGGTGACGCGATTGTAGTCAGAATAACGGATGTACCGGTCCTGGTAGACTTGTCCGGCCGCCCGCCTCGGCCAGGATCGCCCCATCCGCGTTCCGCAGTACGACCACTGAGCCCTGGATCAGCCCCTTCGCGCTCGGGTGGCGCCGCTCGTAGCGCGCGAGGCCCGTCTCCAGGGCCTCGTTGACGACGTGGTCTGGACGCGCTCTTCCACCGTGGAGCGGACCGAGATCCGCCCCTGCACCAAGTCGCCGACCCCGAAGCGCGCGCCGCCGTGGCGCTTCAGCTCGTCGAAGACGTGCTCGATCGCCGCGGGGGCGTGGGTCTTCACCGCGCTGCGGACCGTGATGCGGATCGGCTCTGCCTGGCCCCGCGTCGCGAGAGCCTCGGAGATGTAGCCGTTGCGCGCCATCAGGGCCAGGATCTGGTTGCGGCGGCGCAGCGGTCTCGGATCACCAGGGACGGGGGCGTAGTCTCGGGGCGACTTCATGATCCCGGCCAGGAGCGCCGCCTTCCCTGCGTCCTCAGGCTCGTAGCTCGAGAGCGGCTTGCCGAAGTAGTATTCGCTGCCCGCGGCGAAGCCGTAACGGCCGTTGCCCAGGTAGATGAAGCTGGCGTAGCGCGCGAAGATCTCGCGCTTGGCGCTCGCCTGCGAGCCGTAGTGCCGCCGCATCTCCGCCTCGAGCCAGAGGGCCAGGCGGACCTCCTCCAGCTTCCGCAGGAGCTTGTTGGTGGCGGAGATGCCGAGGGCCGTGGAGAGGAGGCGTGGCGTCAGGCCGTCGCGGACCAGCACGTCGGCACCCTCGCGGCTGGTCAGGCTCTGGAGGAAGTAGCCGCGGACGAGCTGCTGCGTGAGCGTCGATCCCCCTTGACCGAGGAGCATCCGGAACCCCGCGTCGCCGGTGCCCCACCCGGCCAGGGAGCGCGCGCGCCCTTCTGCAGCACCCGGGGCAAGGCGCGGTAGTCGACGCCGGCGTGGGTGAAAAAGTTCTTGTCCTCGGCCGAGAGGATGGCGTGTCGGAGGACGGGCGGGATCTCGTCGTAGGACACGACGCGCCGATATTCCCGCGCCAGCCTGATGAGCACCGTGCCCTGGGCGTCATAGACCTCGCCGATCGCCGGGGGCGTGAAGCGGATGAAGGGCTCGATGTCGGGCAGTCCGCGGCGGTCGACGAAGACGTGGTAGGCGAGACCCATCACGGGCAGGAGGAGCAGGGCTAGGAGCGGCGCCGCGACGCAGGCCGCACTACGCCACCACGCGGCCATCAGCCTCGCGGCCACGCGGGCCCACGTCACACGGAGCCACCCGGCCGCAGGGAGCGGCCGTCGCCCAGGCGAGGGGTGACGGCCCGGAGCCGCTCGCGAGCCACGCCGGCTCGACTCGCAGGTTCGACGTGGGCCGTCCGAGAAGCAGCGGCTTCGGCGAGGAGAGTCATCGGGCCGTCGGGTTCCTGCCCCACACGCAGAGTCCTCGTCCCTCCGTCATTGAGTCGTGTGGACCGTCAGGTCAGGGGATGCCGCCGTCGCTGGCACTGTCAACGCCGCTCTCGGCTACGGCTCCCCCTTTCCGGGGTCCCGCGGGTTGTCGGCTTACCCGCTTGGGGACGGCCTCAGTCCACACCAGCCCGGCTTCGGTGCCGTGCCGGGTCCTCCCGGCCGCGTCCGTTCTGCCCAGGATCCTCGACGACTGGCGCCACAGTATTCGAGCCAACGCCCAGGTGACTGGCTCGTTCCGGATACGGGACGCGCCCCTCTGATGACGCGCTCGAACGGCGTCGTCAGGTGTCTGGCGGACCAGGACTGGGCTCTGTCAGCCTGTGACTCGCGGCCGCCCTTAGATACGGCCAGACAAGAACAGGACGAGAAGAATCACGAGCACGACGCCGACGCCGCCACTCGGTCCATAGCCCCAGTTCCGGCTGTGCCCCCACGTCGGGAGCGTTCCGAGGAGCGCGAGGATCAGGACAAATAGGAGAACCATGGTAATCATCAGCGTATCCTTCCTCCTTCATCGTTCAACTGCCACTGTCCTAGTACAGTGATACAGTCCTTCGATCCTGTCAAGTGCCATGGCGCCAGCGGGGAGCCGCCGGCCGAGCCTCTGACCTTCCATGCGGTTCTGCGGCCGCTTGACGGAATCGTACTAGTGTACGAGTGTACTCATACAATCTGAGATCTGATGTGACTGCCAGGAGCTTCTACTCCGAAGCTGAGCCGGGTGACTTCCATGGTCTCGACACCGAAAGAGTGACGGAGGACTTCAGATGGTCAGGATCGCTCGCTGGGTGAACGTGTCGGCAGTCGCATTGTTCGCGGCCGGGGCCTTTGCGGCCTGTGCGACCTTTCCCTCGTCGCAACAGCCGGTGCAGTCGAGCAACCCGAGCGTGACCTACAACTACCGAACTGACCGGGAACTGCTTCAGGCCAACCAGAACGGGACGACGTATTGCAGTCAGTATCAGACGGTCCCGCGAACCGTCAGCCTGACGAACAATCCAGACGGAAGTAAAGCCGTGCTCTTTGAATGCGTGCGGACCGCGGTTCCGGCGCCGGCGCCGATCCCTCCCAGCCAGAGCTATAGCTATCGGACGGATCAGGAGTTGGTGCAAGCGTCGCAGACCGCGAGTGCCTACTGCCCGAAATACAGCTCGCAGCCGATTGCCGACGCCATCACGAAGCCAGTCGGATCACTCCAATCAGCTCTGAAGGAGGCCAGGCCATGAATCTACTGCTCATCATCCTCATCGTGCTGCTTGTTGTCGGTGTCCCTGGCGGTTGGCGGTATGGCGGCCCGTACCTGGGAGGTGGCGTCGGTCTCGTCGTTCTCATTCTCATTATCTTGGCCCTATCGGGCCGACTATGAGGACGAGACATTGGATCCCGGGCAGCTCGACGGTCCCGGGAAGGTGCCGCTGGCCCGGCGAGGTCTCGTACAAGTTACGGCGGGAAGGCCGGTGGTCACCGCCACAGGCGGACGAGGGCGCGATCAGCGGTCTTGGGTTCGATCGCAGAACACTCGAACACCGCTGTCGGCCCCGCCCACGCCCGAGCGAGTCCTCAAACGCGTCCGCTTGTTGAGAGACAGGAGAGACGTGATGAACCAGTTCGTCGTAGGGGCGGTCTGCCTCGGGTTGATGGGAAGCGGTGTCGTGGTGGGGTGCGAGAAAGGGCCGGCCGAGAAGGTGGGTGAGAAGCTCGACAAAGCTCTGGACAAGTTGAGCGGGAAGGGACCACTCGAAAAGGCTGGCGAGCGGATCGACCAGGCCGTCGACACACTCAAGAAGAAGTAGAGGCGGCGCGGGCCGGCTTTGCTGCGGAGCGCAGTCGTGAGCGATACGAAAGAGGTCGGGGACCCCGCCACGACGGCCGTGGCGGGTGCGTCATGGTCACAGACGCGGGCCCTCTTGCGTGTGATCTTCATGTTGCTGGTTGTTGCGGCGACCATGTGGCTTCTCTACGCGCTCAGAGGCGTGATCCTGCTCGTCGTGCTGGCGATCTTCTTCGCCTATCTGCTGGCGCCGCTGGTGGAGTTTGCGTGCCGTCCGTTCACTGTGCGAGGACGTGCGCACGCCATGCCCCGTGCGCTGGCCATTGGCGTCGTGTATCTCCTCATCCTCGGGGCCCTTGCGCTCGCGGCCGCCCTCTTGCTCCCCCAAGTTGGCACTCAGATCACTCAGTTCGCACGGGAGGCGCCGATGTACCTCGATCGTGCGCGCTCGCGGGTGCTCGGGTGGACCACCTCCTATGAAGAGTACCGGCTTCCAGCCACCGTCCGCGATGCCATCAACAAGAGTGCGACGCACGCGGTCGAAATCGCAGGGACGTATGTGACGGAGGGACTCGGCAACGTCCTCATCCAACTGCTCGGGTTTCTCCCGTGGCTCCTGTTGATACCGATTCTCGCCTTTTTCCTCCTGAAAGACTCGGCCAGCTTTCGGGCGATCGCGTTGCAGACGCTCCCACAGGGGCGTTGGCGCTGGCGCGGCCGCGAGCTCCTTCAGGACATCAACGCGACCTTGGCCGTGTACATCCGTGCGCAGCTGATCGCCTGCCTGTTGATCGGCACGATCTGCACCATCGGCTTCTCCCTCATCGGCGTGCGTTACGCCCTCGTGCTGGGCATCGTCTCGGGCCTCCTCGAATTCATTCCGCTGCTCGGCCCGCTCGTCGTCGCGCTGATCGTGACGCTGATCGCCAGTGTCTCCTCGATGAAGCAAGTCCTCGAAGTCGTCGTATTCTTGGGCATTGTGCGCATCGTTCACGACTACGTCGTCTACCCGCGCATCATCGGACACGGCATGCCCCTCCATCCGTTCGCGGTGATCGTGGCGGTCTTGTGCGGCGCGGCGTTGGCAGGCGTGTCGGGAATCTTTCTGGCGATTCCGACCGTCGCGATCCTGTCCGTCGGGTATCGCCACTGGCTGGAACACACAGGCAGTGCAGGGCTGGTGGCGGACCTGCTGAAACGACGAGAATAGATCGTCACCGCCCTCACACAATGGGAGGTGAACCCTGGCCTTCATCGTGGCCATCATCATCGGTGGCGTCATCGGCTGGCTGGCCAGCCAGATGATGAAGACCGACGCCCAGATGGGGCTGATCGCGAACATCGTGGTCGGCGTGGTTGGGTCCCTCATCGGGCACTGGGCCGCCGGCGCCCTTGGCATCGCCGCACCTGGCACCCTGGCGAACTGGATTGTCTCGCTGGTCGGAGCGGTCGTGCTGATCGTCATCCTGCGGGCCTTCGGCGTCTTCAGGTAACGCCCGGGGTCGCCGCGCCTACCTCGCGCGCGCTCTTGCTCGCAGACGGGCACCCGCTCGTTAGCCGACGCGGCGCGTCGTTCCTGTTGCGGGCGCCCCGACAGGGGCCCCCGCCCACGGAATCACCGATGGTGATTCCAGAAGAGGTCTCATGGGGCCGCCCCGTCGCGTCGCGTTACGACAGGGTGGACTCCACCCGGGCCAGGCGAGGCGTCGACAAAGTATGTCCGGCACGGTGGGGTCACGCTAATGGGACCTTGGCCCATGGTCGCGGCCCACGTGGCGCGCGGGCAAGAAACGCTCGTGAGCCATAACGCCCGCCTTCGGATCCCGTTCGGGCACACGCTGCCACAGCGGCGCGAGTCGCGCTCCGCCATCGGGCGATGGCTGCTGGGCGTGGGCGACCTCCATGGCGCCGGAGACGGGGCGGGTCAGGAGACGCACTCGTGGCGGCGCGTGCTCTGGCTCACGGGCGTGGACTACTTTTCCACACTCGGCTACCAGCCGGGCATTGCCCTCCTCGCGGCCGGCGCCGTCGCGCCGCTGGCCACGTCCGTCCTCGTCCTGGTGACGCTGCTCGGTGCCCTACCGATCTACGCCCAGGTCGCGCGCCGCTCCTACGCCGGTCAGGGGTCGATCGCGATGCTCGAGAACCTGCTCCCGGGCTGGAGCGGCAAGCTCCTCGTGCTCATCCTGCTCGGGTTCGCGGCCACAGACTTCGTCATTACCATGACGCTGTCGGCCGCGGACGCCACCAAGCACGCCATCGAGAACCCGTACCTGCACCCGTTCCTCGGCGATGCGCAGATCGGGGTCACCCTGATCCTCCTCGCCCTGCTGGCCGTCGTGTTCCTGTTCGGGTTCCGGGGGGCGATCGGGATGGCCGCGGTCGTCGCCATCCCGTACCTCGTGCTGAGCCTCGTCGTGCTCGGGCGCGGTCTCGGCGAGATCGCCGCTCGGCCGGAGCTGTGGAGCGGCTGGCACCGCGCCCTCTTGGAGCGGGGCGACTGGGGCACGATCGCGGCCGGCGCTCTCCTGGTGTTCCCGACGCTCGCGCTCGGGATGAGCGGCTTCGAGACCGGCGTCTCGGTGATGCCCCTGATCGACGGTGGCGCGTCCGATGCCCAGCCGCGGCGCGGCGCCCAGCCACCCCTCGGCCGGATCCGCCACACGCGCACACTCCTCGTCGCCGCCGCGGCCATCATGAGCGTGATGCTCGTGCTCTCGAGTGTCGTGACGACGCTCCTGATCTCGCCCGCGGACTATCGCGAAGGGGGGCCGGCGAGCGGGCGTGCGCTCGCCCACCTCGCCCATGGGTTCTTCAGCGCTGGGTTCGCGTCGATCTACGACCTCTGGACCATCCTCATCCTCTGGCTGGCCGGCGCCTCCGCAATGGCGGGACTGCTGAACCTGGTCCCGCGCTACCTGCCGCGGTTCGGCATGGCGCCGGCGTGGGCAGTGCGGGCCCGCCCGCTCGTCCTCGTGCTCTTCGTCATCAACGTGGTCGTCACGCTGGTCTTCCGCGCCAGCGTGGAGGCGCAGAGCGGGGCCTACGCCACCGGCGTGCTCGCGCTGATCTTGTCGGCGGCGCTGGCGGTGACGCTGGCCCTGTGGCGCGAGGAGCGGCGGCCGGCCAGCGTGTACTTCGGGGCGATGACCGTCGTCTTCGCGTACACGCTCGTCGACAACTGCGTGAAGCGGCCGGACGGGGTGATCATCGGGAGCGCGTTCATCCTCCTGGTGCTCGTGGTGAGCACGGTGAGCCGGTCCGTCCGGGCCACCGAGATCCGGGTGTCCGAGGCCGACTTCATCGATCAGGCGTCGGCGGAGCTCGGCCCGGCGCTGGTGGGCAAGCAGGTGCACATGGTCCCCATGAAGGCCCGATCGCCGGAGACCCGGGTCCGGGAAGAGCGCCGAGATCCGCCGGTACTACCGGATCGACGAGCCGCTCGCCTTCGTGCACGTGAACCTGCTGGACAACCGCAGCGAGTTCCTGGCGCCGCTGGGGGTCGAGGTGCGGCGGGAAGGGCGAGACTACGTCATCGAGGTGCACGGGGCAATCGCCATCGCCAACACGATCGCCTACCTGAGCGAGATGGTGGACCCGATCAGCATCTTCCTCAGCCTCACCCGCGAGGATCTGACCCGGCAGGCGTTTCGCTTCCTGTTCTTCGGGGAGGGGGAGACCGGTCTGCTGGTCTATGCGATCCTCCTGCGCTACTGGGGGTCGACGGCCGAGGACGACGTGCGGCCGCGCATCCACCTCCTGTCGGACTGAACGGTCGCCGTGCACCTCGACCACTGAAGGCAAATCGGTGGATCGAGTGGGATCGCGGACCGGCGCAAGGGAGAGTTGCGGCGAGGACAATCGCGCACATGCCCCCCAGCGTGCCCTGGTCTTCTCGCGTCAGCGAGACGCCTGCCATGCGCCATCAGGCCTTTTCAGTTTCTTTATCACGGCCCTCGGTTTGTGCGCGATCTCATGACCGTGGCCCCAGGCCCTGCTCGGCTCGCGCCTCCCGCGTCACCGGCCTCGCCGTCTGATCCGGCACGAACCCCGAACCCCGCCGCTTCGTCCACACCTTGGTGAACTCGGCGCCAAACAGCAGGATTTGCGCCGAGTAGTAGACCCAGACCACGATGATGACGAGGGAGCCAGCGGCCCCGTATGCCGAGGCCACGGCGCTCTTCCCGAGATAGAGGCCGATGACGAACTTGCCCGCGGTGAAGAGGAGGGAGGTCAGGGCGGCGCCCGGCCAGACATCCCGCCAGGCGATCGTGACGTCGGGGAGCAGCTTGAACGTCATGGCGAAGAGAACGGTGATCACGCCGAACGAAATGACGAAGTTCAGCAGTTCGAGCGCCGCGGCCGGCGCGGGCAGGAGTTGGCCGAAGTAGGTGCCGACGACGATGAGCCAGGCGCTCATCGCGAGCGACACCAGGAGCAGAAACCCGATGCCGACCACCATGGCGAACGACCAAAAGCGCTCCTTCACGATCTCGATCACACGGCGCCCGGCTTTCGGCGTCACCCCCCAGATCGTGTTGAGCCCATCCTGAAGCTCGCCGAAGAGCCCCCATAGCCCGAACACGAGAGGAAAGAGCGCCAGCGCGGTTCCCCCTACCCCCAGGGTCTCGGTGCGCGCGCTCCGAGTCGTCGCCTCGATCGCGGCCGCGCCCTGCTCCCCAATGAGTTCGCGGATCTGCCCAAGAATCTGGCCTTCCGCGTCCTGGCCGAGCAGGACTCCCGCCAACGCGATGACCAGCACGAGGCCGGGGGTCAGCGCAAAGATCGTGTAGTAGGCGAGAGCCGCGCCCAGACGCTGTGCCCGATCCTCAAACCAGTCCCGGAAGGTGGCGGCCAGCAGCGACCACATGCTCCGCATGAATCTTTACACTGTACATCCTGTGGCTGCGGTCCGCCGGTGGCGCCCAGCCTGATCCCCGCGGCGCGGTGACCGCGAGCTCCACAGAGGCTAGTTCGCAGGAGGGCAGCGCGCCGCGGCTTCGGCGCAGACTGGAGACGCAGCGCCGTCCCGGAATCGATGTCGGGCGTCGAGACCATCGACCCCGAAGCGCCCACGCAGGCGAGATGGTACTTGACAGAATTGACTATGCGTACTACTGTACTAGGACAGTAGTATAGCGATTCAGCATAGGAGACATGTGATGAGTGCCACAGGACCAAGGGCGTGGAGCCTAACGGCGGTCGTGATGCTCCTTGCCCTTACCGGAAGCGCCGGCCTCGCGGGCGCCCAGGCGAGGCCGCCCGCCGACTCCGTGGCCGACGGGGCGAGGAAGATCGTCGAGGGCGTTCAAGAGACAGCCAAGGGCATCGGCAAGACCCTGACGGAGGGCGCCACGGAGGTGGAGCGGCGCGCGACGGCTGCAGGCACGGAGTCCAGGCCCGCCGGCGAGAAGCTGGAAAAAAGCGCGCAGGGCTTCGGCGAGTCCATCTGGGATGGCATGAAGTCCGTTGGGCGTTCCGTGCAGAAGTTCTTCACCCGCGGCTAAGTTAGTTTGAGTCTTTGGGTACTGAGGTATTTGAGAGGAGAGCACCATGACCACCATGCTTCGCTGGTCCCCCGCTCGGAAGTTCCACTTCCACCACGACGTCGACGCGCTGTTCCCGGAGTTCTTCAACGGCGCCACGGACGAGGCCGCCCCGCGTGCCCCCGCGTGGCTTCCCGCCGCTGAGGGGCGGATCGACGACGGCGCCTACGTCATCCAGCTCGCCATGCCGGGCGTGGATCCGAAGGACGTCGAGGTGTCCTGGATGGACAACGTCCTCACCGTCAAGGGTGAGCGCAAGGCCGATCACGATACCGCGGGCCAGGACTACTTCGTCCGCGAGCTCGCATACGGCGCGTTCCAGCGGAGCTTCCAGCTCCCCGAGGGCGTCGACGTCGCCCACGTGGAGGCGAAGCATGCGAACGGGATGCTCGAGGTGAGGATCCCGGCGCCGCAAGTGACGACGCGGAAGATGATCGCAGTCAAGGCCGCCTGATCCACGGAGGTCGAGGCCCGTGCCGGTGTCGACCGGGACGCGCCTCGGCCTTCGCGCTCCTTGGGAGTCGCCGAGGACCTGGCCAGAACTCTCCGGAGGAGAAGCTGATGCTGCCCACGATGCTCATCGTCGTCCTGATTCTCGCGCTGTTCGGGGCGCTGGCGACCTGGGGGCACAGCCGGAGCTGGGGCTATGGCCCGAGCGGAGGCGTCGGCCTCGTGCTGTTGGTGCGCATTGTCCTGTTCATGACGGGTCGCATCTGAGGACGGCCGTGGAGTCACCGGCGGTCACGGCCCGAGGACGCCGCAGGGTCGCACGAGGGGGTCGGCGATGAATTGGGTGATGCAGTTCTACAACGAGAGGCGAGGGATCCTGGCGCGTTACCGCATCGAGGCGCCGTTACCCACGGAGGCCGTCCGGCTCGGGCGGAAGGCGGTGCTCGCGGAGCATCCATCGATTCCGCGAAGAAGCCGCCTGAGCTTGTTCGAGCGGGCGGAGCGCCTCGGCGGTCAGGACGCCAGCGGGTGGGTCCTCTACCGGATCGTGAGGGACAGCGGGCATGGATCCCCCGGCCCCGCACCGGCGCACGCGGGCTAGCGACCCATGCGATGGAGCCAAGACGGCATACGTTGGCGGCCCGGGCCCGGCGGACTTCGCCGGTCGGCGCGACCGGCTCGTCTCGGCTCCCAGGGCGGTCTTCTTCACGGATCAGATCAACGCCATCATGGCCGATGTGCACCGGGCAGAGCGCTGGCTTGGTCTCACCGGCCTCCTGGCGCTGGCGGCGATGCTGGTCGTCGGCGTGTGGCGATGGCATCGCAGCGTCGGGAAGGAGCGGCTGGGATCGACGTAGGCGTCGCAGTGAACTAGCACGACTCGCTGCCGGTGGACGCCATCGGCCGCGGGTCGTTGCCAATGGACACACCGGGAGGATGGAACGCGATGCGAACCTGGCGACTCGCTACCCTGGTGGCAGGATTCACGGTCGTGATGACGGGGCCGGGATTGTCGGCCGACACCGTCCGGGTATTCCGGTACGATGGCGGCCTTCAATGCGGAATGGGGCAGGCCGTGCCCCTGGATGACATGGCGAAGGAGCTCACGGCCGTCAACATCACAGTCCTCTCAAGCGAGAAGCGAGTCGTGCCGGGTTTCATCATGGCCCTGTGTGGAGCCCCGACCGGCATCGCGAACGTCTACGAGATTGCGAAGGATGATTTACCACGAATACCGGCTGACCCACAGGGAGTCAAGAGATTTCAGTCCTGGATGTATGACAGTCCCTCAATCGACATCGCGAAGTATGACGGGAGCCTGCAATGTGAAATGGGTCAACCCGTGTCCCTGGAGCAAATGGAGAAGGAGTTGCGTGCCGCGAGCATCGCCGTCGAGGCACAGGCGAAGAAATCGGACGGAATTCAACACCCGCGGATGTGCGGCGCGTCGACGGGCACGATGAACGTGTACCGAATCAAGACGTCAGACCTGGAGAAGGCTCGAGCACTCGGCTTTGTTCTGTACATCGAAGGCATCTCGATCGCGAAAGATCGCGCGGGGAGTGACGTCGCGAGGCGACCCTGAACACGTCAGCGATGCAGACGGCGCCGATACCATGGTGCGGTCGACGCGCTCATTTCTTGAAGAGCAGCTCAAGCCCGTCGGCACATCCCCGGGCGACCGCATAATCACCCTTGTCTTGCCCAGGCATCTTATCCCGCCCCCCTTTTCGATGGCTTCCGCTCTCTGCCAGCTCCCCAGGTCCGAGAGTCCCCTGAGTTTCGCCTCATGGTTCGGCTCCTTCATGACATCCTGGGAATCCTGGGGGAACGACTCCCCCGCGCCACGGCGCTCCAGACTCACACCGATCACCGACGAAGGACAGAGGCAGGACCGGCGAATGCCGAAGCAACTGATGTTCGACCAGGCGGCGCGGGCGGCGCTCCTGCGGGGCGTCAACATCCTGGCGGAGGCCGTGAAGGCCACTGGGCCGCAAGGGCCGGAACGTGGTGATCGACAAGAAGTACGGCAGCCCGACCATTACCAAGGACGGCGTCACGGTGGCCAACCGCCCTCTCAAGGCTGAAACACGAGTTCGAATCACGTTGGAGACACCACCTGCCATCCCGTCGGTTGAGATTTCTGAGTTTGCGAGTCTCGCCGCGGTGCGTGAGGATTCGGTGAAATCCCTGCTGGATGCCGCGGTCTCTGCCATCACGCGTGCCGCCAGCGAAGAGCTTCCCCGCGTAGGCGAGCTGTTACCGCGGCTGCGGGAAAGCGAGCGGGAGCCAGAATCCACAGGGCCTTCGGGCAGATCCTCTGGAGCACCCCGATGAGCATCGACCGCGTCCTCTAGCGCAGCATCGCCCGTATCCGCTCGATCGCGGCCTCGGGGGCCCTCACTCGATAGTGCACGCCGTCCCCTTCGTAGGACTCCGAGATCACGTGGACCTTGTGGATTTCGCCGATCGCGCTACCCGCGTCGTACGGGACGACGAGCTCGACCTCGGTCATCTTCGCCTCGAAGGTCCTGATGATCGCGTCCCGCACGCGCCTGACATCCGCCGGGTCCTTGGCCGAGACGAGCAGCGCGGCCGGGAACTCCTTCAACAGCTCCTCCCGATCGGTCTGGGCGACCTTGTCGATCTTGTTGAGGACGAGGATCCACGGCACGTCGCCGGCGCCGATCTCGTCCAGCACCTCGCGGGTGACCTGCATCTGAGCGCGGAAGACCGGGTCGGCCGCATCGACGATCTGCAGCAGCAGTGACGCTTCGAGCGCCTCGTCGAGCGTCGAGCGGAAGCTGGCGACGAGGTCGTGCGGGAGCTTCTTGATGAAACCCACCGTGTCCGAAACCAAGATACGCGGCCGAGTCTCGGGCCACAGGGCACGGACGGTGGTGTCGAGGGTCGCGAACAGCGTGTCGGCGACAAGCACGTGCGAGCCGGTGAGGGCGCGCATCAGCGACGACTTGCCCGAGTTGGTGTACCCGACCAGCGCGACGCGCAGCGCCGCCTGACGCCTCGCCCGTCGTGTCCTCGACTCGTCGTCGATGGCGGCCAGCTCCGTCTTGAGCTCGGAGATGCGGTCGCGGATCTTGCGGCGATCGAGCTCCACGGAGGACTCCCCCGCGCCCCTCAGCCCGATGCCGCCGCGCTGGCGCTCGCCGCCACCGGTCTCGCGCAACCGGGGGGCCACATACGTGAGCCGCGCAATCTCGACCTGCAGGCGCGCCGGTCGGCTCGACGCGTGCCGGTGGAAGATCTCGATGATCACGCCCGTGCGATCGAGGACCGCCGCGGCCGAGGTCGCGCGCTCGATGTGGTGGAGCTGGCGAGGCGACAGCTCGTGGTCGATGACGACGACGGTGGCGCGCGGCTCCCCGGTCGGCGCCGGCGGCGCGTCGAGGTGGAGCGGCTCGGTCTCGTCCTCCTCTTCGTCTTCTTCGGTCACTTTCTTCTTGCCGGGGGGTCCCTTGGGGACGACGCCCGTGCCGCCGGTCCAGGCGGCCAGCTCCACGAGCTTGCCCTCGCCGAGCAGCGTGGCCGCGCCGAGGCCCTTGCGCTTCTGGGTCACCTCGCCGACGACCTCGAAGCCGAGCGTCTTGCACAGGCGCTTGAGCTCCATCAGCGATGACCGCTGTTCCGCGTCGGTGACGCCTGGAAGTTGCACGCCGACGAGCACGGCCTTGGGGCGCGGGGCTTCGGTGGGGGATGACATGGTAGTCTCCGGAGTTTCCAGGATAACGTGCGCCGCCTCCCGAAGGAGACTCCATGCTGCTCGCGCTCGCCTTGTACGCCTCGACCGCCCACGCGAACGTGCCGCACTACGACCTCGACCTGTTGTACCACGACGGGAGAGCGCACAGGTTGGAGTAGATGCCGATCAGGGAGATCACGAAGAAGACCGGCGTCGTGTTCGACCCGACTGTGCTGGAGGCCGACGTGCTCAAGGCTGGGGGCGCGCCCGAGAGCATCCGCGGGTTCGCGGGCAAGCGCATCCGGTCCCTGCAGAGCGTGGTGCTGCGCTGAGGTGCGGGTCATCAAACCCTCGCGGGACGAGATGGAGCGCCCTTCCTTCGGACCTGTTGGATGTCGGCCAGGCCGCGGGGCCGGACGGGGCGGCATGGGTAGAGCCGCTTGTCGGCGACCGGGCCGTCCCCTCCCGGAGAGGAGGTGGCGGACACCGCAGTGGTTAGAACTCGTCCCGTTCGGAGTGTCGCTCCAGTGGGGATCCTAGGCCCCCCGACGTTCGAGCATCGGGAACATCCCGGTCGCGTGACGGCTCGAGGGTGATCCGGGGGCTGACCCCGGGCGGGAGACTCCGCCGGTGGACGGTCGCGCGTAGCGCTCGCCTACCAAAGCGGCGATGTCAGTAGCTTCTGTGGCCTGATGCCGAGCCCAACACCGGAGGTCCGGTGTTCATCCAACGCCGGGCAGGCGAGACATCCTTGCGAACGCAGATTGGCACGCCACGCGGGCCCTCGGAGCGTGAATGGCCACCGGCTTTGACCACACGGGAGGGGCGTCGGTATCATGGCCGTCCATGCCGGTTCCGGTGGGAGCTCTCGATGAGGTCGCCGTCAGGCGGGAAGCCGCACGCCGCTCGGCGGAGGAGAGTATCGTGCGCGCCCGGGCCGGGCGGGAGGCGCTCGACGAGACCCTGAACGATTGCCTCTATCACGCCGACCGGCGGGCACGGACCCATCCGCCCGACGACGCGGAGGCGCGCGTGCTCGAGCGCGCGCAGGAGGCGATCCAGTCCCGGGACCCGGCCCGACTCGAGGCCGCGACCCACGCGCTGTGCGAGCACTACGCGGCGGAGATCGGCGGCCACTTCGATCCGCGCATGTTCGCCCTGGTCTCCTGGCTCGCACCGGGCTTCCTGTCGCTGCTCCTCTCGGCCACCTCGCTGCCGCGCCTTCTACTCGAGGGGCTCAAGCGCGAGGATCTCGACACGCGCCTCGTGATCGACGGGGCGGTCGAGCCGTTATCGCGCCTCGCCCAGGCGGGCACGCTCGTGTGCACCCCGACCCATGCGTCGCACATGGACTCGCTGGTGGTGGGGTACGTGCTGCAGCGCGTGGGCCTGCCACGGTTCATCTACGGCGCAGGCAAGAACCTGTTCGCGAACCCGCTGCTCGGGTTCTTCCTGCAGCAGCTCGGCACGTACAAGGTGGACCGGCTCAAGGACGAGGGGCTCTACAAGCGGACGCTGAAGAACTACTGCGTGGCGACCCTGAGCCGCCGGCTCGGGAACCTGTTCTTCCCGGGCGGGACGCGCTCGCGCTCGGGCGCCATCGAGCAGGCGCTGAAGCTCGGCCTGCTCGGGTGCGGGCTCGAGGCCTACATCCTCAACCTCCAGGCGGGCCGACCCCATCCGCGCGTCTTCATCGTCCCGACCACGGTCAGCTATCACGTCGTGCTCGAGGCCGAGACCCTCATCGACGACTACCTCCGGGAGGAGGGCCAGAGCCGGTACATCATCGACGACGATGAGGTCAGCCGTCCCGCGCGCGTCGCCAAGTTCATTTCGGCCCTCCTGGCCATGGACGGGCAGATCCACGTCCGCTTCGGGCGGGCGCTCGACCCGTTCGGGAACGAGGTCGACGACGAGGGACGGTCGATCGACCCGCACGGGCGCGTGGTCGACGAGCGGCGCTACGTGTTCGATGCCGGGGGGCATCCGGTGCTCGACGCGGCCCGGGATCGCCAGTACACCCGGGAGCTCGGGACGGCGATCGTGGACCGCCTGCACCGGAGCCACACGGTCCTGCCAACGCACATCACCTGCTTCGCCGTCATGCAGGCGCTCGTGGAACGGTCGGGCGAGCGGGATCTCTACCGGGTCCTGCGCTCGCGACGCATCGCCGAGGGACTTGACGTGGCGGAGCTCACCGAGCGCGTGGCCCGGCTGCTCGGGACACTGCGACAGAAGGCCCAGGCGGGCCAGCTCTCCCTCCCCGCGGACCTGGGCGGCGACGCCGCCCAGATCGTGGCCTCCGCCGAGCGCGCGCTCGGACTCTATCACGCGCCTCCGCCGCTCGAGCGCCGCGGCGACCGGATCCACGTCAGCAATCCGGCCCTCGTGTACTACTACCGCAATCGACTCGCGGCCTACGATCTGGACCGGTACCTGTTTCTCGAGCCACGGGCGCGCAGGGGCCATCGCCGGTGAGCGCGGGGCCCCGGCTGGAGATCGCCGTCCTCGGGGGCGGGAGCTGGGGCACCACCCTGGCTCAGCTCTGCGCGCTCGCGGGGGGCGGCGTGCGCTTCTGGATGCGCGACCGCGAGACGGTGCGCGAGATTCGCGAGCACGGGACGAATCGTCGGTACACCGGCCCGATCCGGCTCGCCGCCGGCATCGAGCCGACCGACGATCTGGCAGCAGGCCGTCCGGGGCGCGCGCCTCGTGCTGGCGGTGGTGCCGTCGACGGCGGCCCGGCCGGTCATCCGGGATCTCGGCGCCGTGGTGCTCGCGGACCAGATCGTGGTGCACGCGACCAAGGGTCTCGAGCTCGAGACGGGCCGGACCCTGTCCCGGATCGTGCGCGAGGAGACGGCGATCCGGAAGCTGGGGGCCCTGAGCGGCCCCAACATCGCGCCCGAGATTCTCGCGGGGCTGCCCGCCGCCACCGTGGTGGCGAGCGACTATCCGGAGGTGGTCGAGGTCGCGCAGCGGGCGCTCACCAGTCCGCGGTTTCGCGTGTACGCCAACGACGACGTGGTCGGCGTGGAGCTCGGCGGGGCGCTCAAGAACATCATCGCGATCGCGTCCGGCGTCGTCACCGGCCTCGGCCTGGGCGAGAACGCGCGGAGCCTACTGATGACCCGTGGCCTGGCCGAGATGGCCCGCTTCGCGGTCCACCATGGCGCGCGGCTCCTGACGCTGGCCGGCCTCTCCGGGATGGGGGATCTCGTCGTCACGTGCTCGTCCCCCCATTCGCGCAACTATCGGGTGGGCCTCGGGCTGGCGCAGGGCAGGGCGCTGCCCGAGATTCTCCGAGAGCTTGGCACGGTGGCCGAGGGCGTGCGCACGACGCGCACCGTCCACGCGGTCGCCGCGCGCGAGGGCCTGCACATGCCCATCACGGCAGCGCTCGCCCAGGTGCTCGAGGGCGAGCTCGACGTGCACCGGGCGCTCGCGGGGCTCATGGAGGAACCAGCTCGCGCCGAGGCGGACGCGGACAGCCTCGGGCTGCGCTGACGGTCAGGCGGCGTCGGATCGCGACGGCGCGGCGCCTCCCCGCCAGGTGATCGCGCGCTGGTGAGGCCGGCGGGCGCCCGGACGACGTCGGGTGGGACTGTCGGAGCGTGGTGCGCGGCGCCCGGCCACCGTCAGTGAGCCCGAACGGATAGGTGTCAGGACGCCCGACGACCTCGTGGCTCTCGAGCGGGTGGAGGGCGTTAATCTTCCCTCCCTGCGGCAGTTTCTATCCGTCGCGCGGTCACGCGGAGCTGGGCTGGCTGCATCGACGCCGCGCCGGACGCGATCCCGGTCGTGGGGGAGGCGGAGCCTCCGGGTCGTCCTCGCGACCGGATTCACCGGGCACGGCTTCGCGATGGGCCCCATCGTCGGCCGGTTCGTCGCCGAGCTCGTCACCGACGGCAAACCATCGCTCGACCTCCGACCCTTCCGGTTCTCCCGGTTCGCCCAGGGTGCCGTGGGGCGGCCGCGTGCTCTAACCGACGACGCCCTCCACCGCCTCGCGGGCTACTTTCTCGCAGCAGTGTCTGTAAGGGCGCGCGCGGCCGCGCGAGCCGTCACCGGGCCGTGAGCAGCCACTCCTGGAACCGCTTCTCCACCGCCTTGCCGTTCTGGGCCCACCACTCCGGATCGAGATAGAAGCTCTGGGGCGCCGTGGCCGGGGTGCCGGGCAGGTCCTTGGCCTGCTCGGGATCGATCCGGGCGATGGCCGCCTTGCCGGTCGGGCTGTAGCCCAGGATCTTCAGGATCTGCAGCTGCTGCTCGGGCTGGAGGGCAAAGTTGATCAGCTGGTTCGCCTGGGCGGGATTCGGCGCGCCCACAGGGATCGGCCAGCGCTCGACGTCCACCAGGGTCTCCTTCCAGTTGTAGGCTAGCGGGACGCCGTCCTTGACGAGCTTCTGGACCCGGGCCAGATTCAGGTCGCCGGTGACGATCTCCTGCTGCGCCACCAGATTGGTCAACGTGTTGAGGTCCAGGAATGCCGCGTGCGCCTTGATCCGGTCCAGGCTGCGGAAGGCCCGATCGACGTCGAGCGGATAGAGCTTGTCGATCGGCACCCCGTCGGCCACCAGGGCCACCTCCAGGGTGTACCAAGGGACGTTCTGGAACCCGCGCTTGCCGGGGAACTTGGCGACGTTCCACATGTCCGCCCAGCTGTTGAGCGGCGCGGCGATCACCTTCGTGTTCCAGAAGATGTTGTGGCTGTAGGCGTAGATAGCGACCCCGTACGGGCCGACATACTTGGGACTCGCCAGATCCGAAGTCTTGACAATCGAGAGGTCGAGCGGCTGGAGCAGGTTTTCGGTCAGGAGCTGCCCGAAGGCCGGTCCCGTCGCGTCGATCACATCCCACTCGGTGCGCTTGGCGGTGACCATGGCGCGAATCTTGGCGATGCTGGAAGAGCCGGTGGTCACCTCGACTTGGATGCCAGTCTGCTGCTGGAAGGGCGTGAGGACGGCCTGGCGGATGCCCTGCTCGTAGATGCCGCCGAAGCCCGAGTACACCAGGCTCCCCGCGGCTGCCCCGGCGGCGGTCGGAAGCGAGCCGTGGAGCGCCAGCGCGCCCACGGCGACGCCGCCGCGCTGGAGGAACGCCCGTCGGGACAGATTGCCTGCGGCCCGCGTCTCGTCCTGGGTCATGGTCTTCTCCTTCTGCCGCCACGGGGCGGCGATCCGATCGGTCCTAGTCGTCGGCCGGGAACCCGAGTCCTCCCGTCAGGGCCGGCCGGCTCCCGGGCGGTCGAGCAGCGGCACCACCCGCTCCACGAAGCGGCTCATCTGCTCCTCACTGAATTGCTCAGGCAGCCACCCGTGCAGGTTGCCGTCGAACAGGATGTAGTCGGCCCCGGCGTCGAATAGCTTGCCCAGCCGCTCCGCGCACTGTTCCGGTGAGCCCCACACGATCGAGTCGTCCGGCTCCTGCCCGTGGAGCCGGGCCCGCAGGGTCGGCATCAGCTCCTCCCGAACCCAGCGCGGGCTGTCGGACGGCTCGATGACCACGCAGTAGTTGAAGACGGCCAGCGTTGGCCGTGGCCGCCCGAGGCGCGAGGCTGCCGCGTCCAGTCCGGGCCTGAGGACGGTCCGAACCTCGTCGAGGGATGGATGCAGGGGGTTGAGCCCCTGGGCGTGGCGGGCCGCTCGCTCGATCGACTTCGCGCCCCCGCCGATCCACAGCGGCATCCGGGGCGAGGGCCGGGGATCCAGGCGCAGCCCGCGGGCGTCCCAGAACCGCCCCGCCGTCTCGATCGGCTCGCCGCGCCACAGCCGAGAGATGATCTCGAGTCCCTCGTCGGTCCGTTTCCCACGCTCGCCCAGCTTCGCGCCCCCGACCGTGAAATCCTCCTCCCACCAGCCCAGGGCCAGGCCGGCGATGGTCCGGCCTCCCGACATGGCGTCCAGCGACGCCAGGTACTGGGCCCAGAAGAATGGGTGGACGAGCGGCACCAGGCCGGAGTTCAGGCCGATGCGGATCCGGGTCGTGCCGGCCACCATTGCCGGCAGGACCACCAGCGGATCGAGCAGGTACCGGTTCCCCCATCCGAACCGCGCCGGGGGGAGGGTGAAGTGCCAGGGCATCTGGACGGAGTCCAGTCCCAGCCGCTCCATGTGTCGCGTCAACCGCACCACCGACTCCACGGTGGGGGGCTGCTTGCCCCACGGGAACACGTACACCCCGATGCGGCTGAGCGTGTCCTTGGTCTCGGCCATGTGGGTCTCCTTCGATCGGGGCCGGTCGTGGCGCTTACCGGTCCGCCGCATCTTCGCACGTCGAGCTGGCCCGCGCACCGGCCCTACTCATCGGGACCGTCGCTCCCGCGGCGTCCGCCCACCTTCGGGCTCCTCCGGTCGCGGGTGCCGGCGGCCTGTCCGAAGCGCGCCGACCCGATCAACACGAGCACCGACAGTCCCAGTGAGAGCGTGGCCACCACGCCGACGGTCGGATCGCTCTCCAGCAGCAGCGCCTCGAACATGCGACGCGGCAAGGTCTTCACGCGGATACCCGAGAGGAAGATGGCAACCACTGCCTCGTCGAAGGAGAACAGTAGCGTGAAGAACAAGGCCACCAGCACCCCCGGCCGCACCAGCGGAAACACGATGCGCCGCAGCACGGCGATTCGCCCGGCGCCCAGGCTGGCGGCGGCCCGCTCGAACGTGGGGTCCAGGCTCCGCATGTGCCCGCTCATGACGGCGAACGCGAAGGGGATGGCCAGGGCCGTGTGGGCCAGGATCAGGCCCAGCACCGAGTCGGTGAGCCGCAGGCGCACGAAGACCAGGTAGAGCGCCACGGCAGCCACCACCGTGGGGATGAGCAGGGGCAGGAGCAGTAGCATGGTGGCCACCCCGCCGACCCGCGGGCTCAAACCCCGTACAACGCCCACGCCGGCCAGCGCCCCCAGGAGCGTGGCGGCGACTGCCACCACCCCCGCCACCACCAGCGAAGTCGTGGCCGGAGACAGCCACTCGGAGGAGAGGAAGTTCGCGTACCACTGGGTGGACAGGCCGCGGGGCGGGAAGATCAGCGTCCGGGTCGACGAGAACGAGATGGGCACCGCGATGAGCTGCGGCACGACCAGGAAGACCAGCACCGCGGCGGTGAAGGCCCAGAGGAGGCTGCCGTGCCGCGAGAGGCCGCTCGCGTCGAGGCCCCAGCCGACCGTGTCGGCCAGCCGGGGCAGGATGCGGGCGCGTCGCGGCGGGCCTTCAACCTGGCGGCGTCGCGGCTTCCGATCAGCCCGGGCGATCGACTCCCGGACCGCCAGCCACTCGATGCTGCCGGACATGCCGGTGCGGTACAGGACCAGGACCGCCAGGACGATCAGCATGAGCAGGCACGCGGCGGCGGCCGCGAAGCCCAGATCGGCCATGCGGTCGATCGCGATCTGGATCACCACCCCCAGCATGATCCCCGAGCGTCCGCCCAGGATCTGAGGCGAGATGAATGCCCCGACCCCGTAGACGAAGACCAGGACGCACCCGACCTCGACCCCCGGCAGGGTGAGCGGGAGATACACGCGGAAGAAGGCCCGGGCCGGTCCGGCCCCGAGGGCCCGAGCACTCCGTGGCAACGACTCGTCGATTCCCTGCATCACGCTGTACACCGGCAGGATCATGAGCGGCAGCAGGATGTGGACCAGCCCGACGATGACCGCGGCGGGGCTCAGGAGGATGCCCTCGGTCTGGAACCCGAGCAGTACCAGCGCCTGGTTGATGGCGCCAAGGCGCCCCAGCAGCACCTCCCAGGCGAAGGTGCGCACCAGGATGCTCGTCAGGTAGGGTGAGATGACACCGATGATGAGGAAGCGTCGTGCCACCGGTCCGGCCCGGGTGATCGCGTAGGCGACTGGGTACCCGATGATCAGGCAGAGCACCGTGGCGAGCAGGGCGATCCACAATGTCTGGAGCAGCACGCGCTGATAGCCGGGGCTGCCCAGGAGCTCGGCGAAGTTCTGGAGCCCCGGTTCCGGCGACAGGACGCTCTGGAGCAGCATCGAGGCGAGCGGCACCAGATAGACCAATGTCACGAACAGGAGGGCCGGGACGGCCAGGAACCACCACCGGGTGGCCGGCCCCCCGCCGACGCGCCGCGCGGCGGAGCCGCCGGCCGGCGAGCGCGAGTCCATCAGGGACTCTCGAAGAGCTTGCAGTCGTCGCTCCGCCAGTCGAGGGAGACGACGCCGCCGGGCCGGAGGGTCGGCCCCTGACCGTCGTTTGGCCGCTTGGCCAGGAGCCGGGCCGCGCCCTCTGCCTCCACCCAGTAGCGAATGGTGTCACCGGCGTACACCACCTCCAGGACCCGGCCTGGCAGTGCCCCGGGGCCCGGGGGGGCGGGGCCCAGGACCACTCGTTCCGGACGGAGGCTCAGTGTGCAGGCGGTCCCGGGCGCGAGCTCACGGCGGCGGCTCCGCACGACCAGCCCGCTGGGCAGGCGGATCTCGCTGCAGTCGGCTTGGGCCCGGACGAAGGTGCCGGCCAACGTGTTGCTCTCCCCGACGAACCCGGCCACGAAGTGGGTGGCCGGCTCCTCGTACAGCTCCTCGGGCGTCCCCACCTGCTCGACCGCCCCCTGATTCATGACCGCGATCCGGTCCGACATGGTGAGCGCCTCGTCCTGATCGTGGGTCACGTAGATCACGGTCACGCCGAGCTGGCGCTGCAGGTGCTTGAGCTCCATCTGGAGATGGGTGCGGAGGTTCTTGTCGAGGGCGCCCAGGGGCTCGTCCATCAGCAGGACCGCCGGCTCGAAGATCAGGGCCCGGGCGACGGCCACCCGCTGCTGCTGGCCCCCGGAGAGCTGAGAGGGATACTTCCAGTGGGATTGCTCGAGGCGGACGACGCTCAGGATCTGCTCCACGCGCCGATCGATGTCCCCGGGCGGTACTCGCCGCATCTGGAGGGGAAAGGCCAGGTTCTCGTACACGGTCATGTGGGGGAAGAGGGCATAGTTCTGGAACACGATCCCGAGGTTGCGCTTCTCGGGCGCCGCGTGCTCCATTGGGAGTCCCTCGATGACCACGGTGCCGACGTCGGGGGTCACGAACCCGGCGATGATCATGAGGGTGGTCGACTTGCCGGAGCCGGACGGGCCGAGGAGGGTGAAGAACTGCCCCGAGGCGATCTCCAGCGTCAGGTCGCGCACCGCGGTCAGGCGGCCGTAGGTCTTCCGGAGCTGCCGGAGCGAGACCTCACCCCGCCGGGGGCGATCCGAGATCGTCGCCGGTCGAGACGTGTCCAGTCGGCTTACCTCCTCATCCCGGCGCGCCAGGGCGCCGGCGGCGCGCTGGAGGAGTGCCGGCGGTCAAGTTCAGGATCGGTGCAGCTCGTGAGGGGCCACACTAGCAAACCTGGGCACCTCGGACAACCGTTGTGGCTCCTCACGCCGGGGGCGGCGTGCGGAGCACCGGGCGCGGGCTCACCGCCAGGCCTGGTGAAACACGCGGAGGAAGTTGCCCCCGAGCACTTTCAGGACATCCTGGTCTGAGAACCGGCGCCGCACCAGCGCCTCGGTGAGCCGCGGGAAGCGGTCGATCCGTTCGAAGCCCTCCACATACACCGTGGCGGGCGACGTGTACACGCCCGTCGCAGCCGGGTAGCTGCGGGTGAAGCGGGCGAAGCGGATCTCCGACTCGCTCTCGAAGAAGTCGGAGCCGACCCCGACATGATCGAAACCGATCATGTTGCCGACGTGCTCGATGTGGTCGACGAGGTCGTCGAGCGCCGGACGGACGCCGGGCTTGGTCTCGCAGAACGGCGCGTAGGCGGTGACGCCGAGGACGCCGCCCCGGGCGCCCAGCACCCGAAGCACCTCGTCCGGGACGTTCCGGGGATTGTCGCGGAGGGCACGGGCGTTGGCGTGGGAGATGACGCAGGGGCGGGTCGAGAGCTCGATCGCCTCGCGGGCCGTCCGGGGCCCGGCGTGGGCCAGGTCGACGAGGATCCCCAGGTGGTTCAGTTCGGCCACGCAAGCCCGGCCGAGCTGGGTGAGGCCGGTGTCCGGGGTTTCCAGGCATCCGCACCCGAAGGCGTTGCGCTCGTTGTGGGTCAGCTGGGCTACCCGAAGGCCCAGGCGGTGGAGGATCCGGAGCAAGGTCAGGTCGTCGTCGATCTTGGACGCCAGCCCCTGCACGCCGAAGATGATCCCGAGCTTGCCTTCCCGCTTGGCCCGCTCGACGTCGTCGGCGGTGAGGACGTGGAGCACGCGGGTGGGCTCCAGCTCGAAGTAGCAGAGGTAGCCGTAGATCGAGGTCAGGAGGCTCCGGAGGTCGTCGGGGCCGGTAGCGATCCCGCCCAGCCCCAGAGTTGTGTTCATCGCCGACACGCCAGACGCGGCGGCGCGTTCCAGGAAGGTCTTCCCGTCGAGGGGAGCCGGCGGAATCAGGACGACCGGGAGCAGGAGCGCGACCCCCTGGCCGTCGATGATGACCGCCTCCCGGTGAAGCGCGTTCGCATGGGCCGAGACCGTCCAGTCGCCGTCTGCGTGACGAGCGTCCATGGATCCTCCGTGTTGCGCTGGTGTGTGGCCCATCGGCTTCACCGGCGAAACGACCGGCCCCCAGTGGAAGCCCAGCCTGCCATGCCCGGGCGGAACGCACCAGGCCGCTGCAAGCGGCCCTGCTTCAACGCCAGACGGGGAGACCGCGGGGATGGCGGTCGCCCTGTGAACACGGGCGCCCGGAAAGAGTTGTCGCAGCGTCTCCGCTATCTAGTGGACGTGCCCCGCCCGGACCTTCACGACGTCGGCGTGCCCGCGCTCCGCCGCCGAGTGGAGCGGTGGTGCCCCAGGCACGCGACCTGCTCGAGCGTCCCGAGGCGCTCGGCTGGCGCCCGCTCGGTCCGGCGAAATCGCGACGATCGAGGCTGGGTCCTGCGGTGAGCGCCACCCTCGCGAGGTCTCAGTTGCCCCAGAGCTTCTGCCACCACTTGCGCTCGTCCGGCTTGGGCGCGGCGGGGCCGAGGCTCATTTTCCGGCGGATGTCGTCGATGCTCCAGCCGGTGAGCGCGGCCAGGGTCTGCGCCTCCTTCTCCCGGCGCTGCGCGACCTGCTCGCGGTATGGCCGCGCCTCCGGGCACTCGTCGCTCCCCGTCCACGGGTGGCGCAGGACGTATCGGCCCTGGAAGTTTGTGCGATCGGCTGTCTCCTGGAACACGAGATCGTCCGGGAAGTGGTCGGCATCGTACCGGAGATGGAGCCGCGTGATGAAGACCGCCTGCCCCTGCGGCGGGATCGGCCGGCGCGGCGGCATGGATCCCGGTCCCGGCACGGCCTCGTCCACCCAGAAAGCGCCCAGATCGCGCAGCTCCTTGGTCGATAGCGGGTCGGCGGCGCAGGGATCGCACCATCCCATGTCCCACGCGTACTCGAGGAAAACCGCGCGCATGTCCTCCTTCTTCACCTGCGTCGCGAACAGCGCCTGGTAGAAGGGGCCGAACTCCTCCTTCACGTGGAGCGGCAGCTCCATCCCGGTGGGCAGTCGCACGGTCCGGTAGTTGGTCGTCTCGACCCGACCCTTGCGGGTCAGCGTGAAGACGAACAGCTCCTGGGGTCCGTCGGCGTTGACCGTCCCGAGCCGGATCGGCAGCATGAATTTGGGCGACTCGAAGGCCATCTGGAGGGGACGGAGATACGTGTAGCCGAGCCGGGCCTGTTCCGTCAGGTTCACCCGAGCGACGAAGAACTTCAGGTTCTGCTTGATGTAGCTCCCGAGCACCGCGCTCGCACCCGCCGGGATGCGATAGCCGTTGTCGCGAAGCCAGGTCTCGAGGCCGGCGCTCTGGGTCGCCGACAGGATGAGGATGTCGTACTCGCCGATCGTGTACTGCGCCTCGATCTTGACCCCGAGGCTGTCGCCGGGCCGCCGGCCGGCGCCGCTGGCCGCGGTGTCCACCTTGCCCGCCGGCGCAGCTGCTCTCGGGACCTGGCGCTCGCAGGGATTCGTGTCGAAGTACTCCACGAGACGGGGGGAGGAGTACGCGTCGACGTGCTCGACCAGCGCGCGGTCTCCCACCCGGATCTGGTCCTTCTCGAGGACCGTCGGCACCGGGATGACGATGGCGAACTCCCGCGGATCACCGCGGAAGTCGTTGGCCATCGTGAGGACGGTCTTGTCCTCGTGGCGGGCGAGCACGACCTGGGACGCCCGGTTGAACAGCTTCGTGTCGGCCTTGGCCACGTAGAAGCCACAGAAGGCCAGCGCTGCCCCGGCCGACAGCCCGGTGACGGCGAGGATGGCTCCGGTGACGAGGCGTCTTCCGTTCATGACACGTGTCTCCTTTCTGCGGAGGTCGGACGCCACTCGTAGCGTCCGCCGGGCAGTAGCCGGTCGATCAGCGGCACCGCGAGCGACCACAGGGCGAGCGACCACAGGAGGCCGTTCGTCCGGAACAGGCGGAACTGGACGAACCACGCGCCCAGCGCCACGAGGAAGGCGAAGAGGACCCGCCCCGCTCGCGAGTCCGGGGTGGTCCGGGGATCCGAGATCATGAAGAACGTGAACAGCACGAGGGCTCCGTTCTCGAGGCGGTGGAGCGGGACTACCAGCGGGTCCCCGAGCCACCAGGCTCGGCCGAGAAGAAGGGCGGCGTAGAAGCCGATGAAGGCGTACGTCACGTCGCTCCGGGAGGCCCGGTTCACCACCAGCCCACCGGCACACGCGAGGAGAAAGCCGAAGAAGACGCCACTCCCCCACTGGCCCGGCGAGACCCAGACCTGGCCGGTCAGGGCAATCATGGCCACGAGCGCGAAGTTCGTCGGATTGAAGACGTGCTTCCCCCGGATGCGGAGCACGAACTTGCTCCCGATCGCGACCGCAGCGGTCAGGGCTGCCAGGAGCGGCACGTTCGTCCGCAGGAGGAGGCAAAGCGAGAGGCCCGATATGAGCGCGCTCCGGGGATCGAATCGGGGGACCGCGCCGAGGCGCGTGCCCGCGTACTGGGTGACCAGCACCGTCAGGAGGATCACGGCCGCGTGCGTGGCGCGGACCTCGAGGTCGAGGCGCAGGACTCCGAACAGGAGGAGACCGCCGAGGCACGCGATCTGGTACAGGCGCGGGTCCCGGAGCTCCGCGACCAGCGTCCTGGCGATGCGGGGACCGGGGGTCTCGCGGGAGGGCCGCGGGCCTACCACCGCGTCGAGCTGGCGTGGAGCGTCGCGTATAGGCGCCTCGGCGACCAGGGGTGTCAGCGGCATGATCGCTCCCTTAGACCGGGACAGCTCGCGGAAGTTCCCGGCGGAGTCGGCGGCGACGGCAGGCGTCCTCGAGATCTCGCCGGCGGGACAGCTACGGAACCTAGAAGGAGGTGCTAGCCACGTTTCTCGGTTCCCCCTCGCCCATCCGGCCCCCGTGTCCAGAGGGTAGGAGGGCAGGGTAGAAGGGTAGCGCGCGGGCGCACGGCCAGGCAACGGCGGCGGGAGGCTCGAGCCGCGCGGACCGGGCTCTGGGCCGACCGCCTCCCGGTCCTACCGGGGAATGGCGCCGCGCGACGACGGGGAGGCGGCTGGGCATTTTGCTTCCGCTGTTCCGACGGCGACATCATTGCCGGTAGCCTCGGATCGTTCCTCGCAGACTCACGAATACGTCCGATCGAGGCGTCGCGCGAGGTTCACGTGTGTCGCGCCCGCGACTGTCCGGTCAATCTTCGCCCCGTCAGACAGAAGGCCGGGTTCCGCGGGCCGCCCCTTCCTTCACCCCGAGACCCACCCCGATCCAGATCCGGGGGTCAGTCGCTCCGCGATGCGACACATGGTGGCGAGCTTTCCCCCAGCTCACCGGGTGGCCAGTTCGATCACCGGTCTCACCAGAGAGCTAAACCCTTGAAAGTCCAGTAGGTCTCTCCTGGCGTCGTCCTTGCTCATGTCTGGGCGGGTCAGGAGCAACGCTTGGAGACTCCAGAACCACGGGGGCGGCTTGGTGCTCGGTGGCAAGAGGCCCACGAGAAACGGGTTTGTTGACGGGGAAGCGGCCCGGCATAATCGCTGGACATCTGCCGGAGACGGGGCTCTCAGCCGTCCTGTTGTGACGGAGGGCATCGCGCCATGGCGACGCGCATCGGGGGGTGGGTCAGTTCGTCTCACGTGGCTCGACGTCGTCACGCGCCTCCCGCGCGCCCACGGATCTCGCCCCGGCAGCCCTGCCGCCTCGTCACGTTCTGAGACCGACGGAACACGGTCGCGCCCCGGCCGGACCGTTCCGGCGGGCGAGAAGGGATCCAGGATGGCCAGGAAACGTCGAAGGGCTCGTTCGTGTCGCCTGTGCATCTCGGCTACGGCCCTCGCGGTCGGACTGGTCGGCTGTGCGACGGAATCGCACCAGACCCTGCAGCCTCAGCAGGTGGCGGCGGCGGGCACGCCGTACCAGGGCCCGAAGAGCACCCTGGTGGTGGGCAAGTTCGACAATCGCTCGAACTACCTGCGCGGACTGTTTTCCGACGGGGTGGACCGTCTGGGTGGCCAGGCCAAGGGCATCCTGATCACCCACCTCCAGCAGACCGGCCGCTTCACCGTCGTGGAGCGCGACAACATGGAGGAGATCGCGCGCGAGGCGGCCATCCGGCGCGCGCAACAGCAGCTGAAGGGGGCCGACTTCGCCATCACCGGCGACGTGGCGGAGTTTGGCCGCAAGGAAGTCGGCGACGTCCAGTTGTTCGGCATTCTCGGCAGCGGCAAGAAGCAGGTCGCCTATTCCAAGGTGAACCTGAACGTGATCGACGTGCTCACCTCGGAGGTCGTCTACTCGGTGCAGGGGGCCGGCGAGTACGCGCTCAGCAACCGGGAAGTGCTCGGATTCGGCGGCACCTCCGCGTATGACTCCACCCTGAACGGCAAGGTGCTGGATCTCGCCATCCGCGAGGCCGTCAACCGCCTGGTCGAAGGCGTGGAGCACGGGAAGTGGACGCCCGTCAGGCCCTGACATGACTCACACGGGCCTGGTGGTCGTGCTGGTGATGCTCACGGGGTGCGCCGCCCCGACCCTGTACTCCTGGGGCCAGTACGAGGCCGTCGTCTACGCCACGTATGCCAAACCGGGGGCGGTGCCTCCCGAGCGGCAGATCGAGCTCCTCGAGCAGGACTACCAGAAGGCGCGCTCGGAGAACAAACCGGTGCCGCCCGGATTTCACGCGCACCTCGGCTATCTCTACTACCAGATCGGACGACTGGACGAGGCGCGCCGGGAGTTCGAGACCGAGAAGGCCAGATTCCCGGAGTCCGCGGTGTTCATGGACCGCTTACTAACCAGGCTGGGCGGGAAATGAACGCCCACTGGGCGGGGATCGGGCTGCTTGCGGCCTTCTGTGGGCTGACGGCCACGGGCTGCGCAGCCAAGGCGTACGACTACACCAACTACCGGGCACATCCACCGCGCTCGATTCTGGTCCTCCCGCCGCTGAACGAGGGCACGGACATCAGGGGCACCTACGGGTACCTGTCCACCGTGACCCGGCCGCTGGCCGAGCTGGGCTACTACGTCTATCCCGTGGTCTTGGTGGACCACTTCCTCAAGGAAAACGGCCTGCCCACGCCGGGGGAGATGGCCCAGGCGCCGCTCGACAAGATCCGCGAGATCATCGGCGCGGATGCGGTCCTGTACATCACCCTCAGGCAGTACGGGACCCGCTACCAGGTGCTCGCCAGCACCACCGTCGTCTCGGCGGTGGCCAGGCTCGTGGACACGCGGACCGGCACGCTGCTCTGGGAAGGCACAATCGTCGCGCAGAACAGCTCCGGCGGGTCGGGCAACATTCTCGCCGACCTGGTCGGCGCCCTCCTCGTGCAGGTCGTCGGCTACTCGACGGACCATGCCCGCAGTGTGGCGGAACAAGCCAATGCGCAGTTTGCGATCAGGGACCGCGGGCTGCTCCACGGCCCGTACTCCCCCAGGTACGGCCAGCAGTAGCCCGGAAGCCATTCTCCGGCGTACAGCGAGCGCGGTGCCTGAGTCAGCTGAGAACCTAGCAGATCGTGGCGCGGCTCGCCGGCGTCGGCGCAAGCCCCGGGACCGGTGAGGCGGCGCCCTACGCCGACCGAGCCGGCCGGCGCGCCCGATAGGCTTGCCAGAGCCGCTGCCACTCGGCCGGCGTGAGGCCGGGCGCGCCGGCCGCGTGCTGGCGGCGGTAGAGCGCCGCGCCGAGGCGCTCGAGCGCGAAGCCCGGCGCGACCTCGATCTCCGTGAGCAGTGTGTGCGCAGCGGGCCCAGCGGCGCCGCGGCGTCGAGCGCGGCCTGGCGGATCCGGTACCGCGTCCACGCGACCCCGGCCTGGCCGCGTGGGAGCTTCGCCGCGTAGAGCCGGCGACCGAGGGCGGGCACGGCAAACGTCCTCCCGTCGCGGTGACGGCCCTCGCCCGCGAACTCGTCGGCTTCATCTGGGCCGCCATGACGCAGCACCCCCCGGCGGCGTAGGCCCCGCGGCGATCTCCTTCATCGTCGGTTCCGCATCGTCCACGTGCTCGCCGCGCGCGAGCGCCTGCACATGCCCGTCACGGCGACACTCTCCCGCGTGCTCGAGGGCGAGCTCGACGTGCACCGAGCGATCGCTGGGCTCATGGAGCAACCGGCTCGCGCCGAGGTCGACGCCGACAGCGTCGCGTTGCGC
Source organism: uncultured Candidatus Rokubacteria bacterium (assembly GCA_963805625.1). GTDB lineage: Bacteria > Methylomirabilota > Methylomirabilia > Rokubacteriales > DASRDR01 > DASRDR01. The sequence continues at coordinate 2,104,649 of CAWDVE010000010.1, read as the reverse complement.
TGAAGGGCCGCCCACGATCGGGAACGAATTGGCCAGGAGGAGGAGTCAGGAGCGGGTCCACTCCGATCCCCGTCGCGTCTCGCGGCCCGCGTCCGGGGGTGGTGGGTCGGTGGGAGGGCTGATAGCACCCGGTGGAGCCTGGGACAGGCGAGAGAGCACCGGCCTGCGCTTGGTCGGCCGCCGTCAAGCCACCGATTCCGTCGTCAGAGACGGCCACCGACAAGCGTCCGGCCACGTCACCGAGACGGGCCTGAATCGCTGCGATTGCCTCGCGCGCCGCTCGGGGAAGCTCCCCGGCCGAGTTCGTGCGCCTAGCGCAGGCCTGGAGGGCCTCCACCGCGTCCCGCGTCCCGATCCGGGCGAGTGCCCGCACCGCCGCCACCTGGAGACTTGGCGCCTCGGCCGCCACGAGCTCCAGCAGCACGGGCTCACGCGCGCCATCGGTGACCGCCGCGACGCGATCGGCAAGGGCTTGGGGAACGTCCCAGTCCCGCCAGAACCACCGGAATCGGGCGATCAGGCGCAGGGCATCGGGCACGGGGCTCGCCAGCGCCCCGTGGAGAGCCGCCGCACGACGGACGTCCCTGTCGACGGATCGATCCGCGGCCAGTGCCTCGAGGAACGGCACGCCCTCGGCCCCGAGGAACGCCGCTCCCGAGAGCCGCATCGGTGCCGGCTGGCCCGCAGTCGCCGCCATCCGGCTCGCCTCCCGTGCAGCGGGGGTGCCCGGAAACGAATCCTGAAGGCACAGGAGGCTTCGAAGGCGCCACTCGCCATCAGGATCCTCATGCGCGTGGCGGGCGAGCCGCTGGGGTGCGTCAGCGGGCTCGAAGGCGAGGCCCCGCACCAGGCGCACGAGGTGCGTGAATGTTTGCCGCACCGCCCGCTGGTCGTCGACCAGGTGAGGGGTCCGAGCGAGAGCCTTCCCGGCGGTGATTGCAACCGAGACGCCGGACGTCTGGAGCGCGGCGAGCAGGCTCCGAGTCTGGCTGTCCAGCGCGGCCACGCCGAGCACCGGGTCGCCGGCGGACCATGCGACGCTGCTCGGCATCAAGCGGGAGCGCAGGACGAGTTCGTGCGGGACAATGCCCTGCCCATCGACCCTCCACTCCGTCCACCACCTCTCATCCGGTCCCGTTCCGATTCCTCGACCAGGACCACGTCCAGGACCTCCAACGCGGTATCCCGCCCGAATTGCCACGAGACCCGGAACCCGTCCCACTGGCCCGTCAGGAGCGGCACCGAGCCCCTCCACCGAAACGTCAGCCCGAGGTCCCGGGCCAGGGCTCGCAACTCCCGCCCGCGGGCTTGCCGCCACAAGAGCCACAAGTACCAGACGAGAAGCGCGACCGTCACCACCAGTGCCAGGAATCCGGCAAACCGAAAAAGGTCCGGCAGAAGGCTGCCGCTCCAACCGTCGCCCATCGGCGTTGCTACAGCAGCCGCACCACGGGCGCCTCCTGCATGAGCACGCGCCGGGTGCGGAGGTCCTGGACCGTGGCGCAGAGCCAGCGCTCCGCGTTCACGCCGAACGCGATCTCGAGTCGCGGCCGTCGGTCGCTCGGCGGGTGCGGCGGCTCGAGGTAGCCGAGGGCGGGATTCGCCTCGTTGAGCGGCACGACCACGGCGTCGGCGCGGCCGCTCCCGTGCTCCACCTTGTGGACCTCGCCGGCCCGGTCCCAGACGAACCGACGATCGCCGTCCACGCCCCGGCCGATCTCGCAGATGACGAGCTTGAAGAGCGTCTCCGGCTCGCCGAGGGCGCAGGTCGGCACGAACTGCCGCTTCCAGAAGTCGGGCGCCGTCGGGAAGCGCGTCCCGCGGGGCACGACGACCGTGTACTCCTTCTCCTGGGTCTTGGCGTCGTAGGTCACGAACGCGTAGTCGTGGACGATGAAGTCGGCGTGGCTGAGCTGTCCCGCCGCGAAGCGCGCAGGCGCCGTAGACGCCGGCCTCGAAGGGCTGCCAGGCGCGCACGCGGTCGCGGCCGAAGCGCTCCTCGAAGAACGGGTAGACGCGCGGCAGGAGCGTCGAGCCGCCCACCATCAGGACGTCCTCGATGTCGTCCTCGCGGACACCGCGGGCCGCCCCTTCCTTCAGGACCTCCTCGAGGCACTCGCCGATCAGGCGGTAGACCCCGTGCCGCTCGAGGAGGCCGTCGAGGTCGGCGCGGGTGAACTCGACCCAGGGCTTCGCGTCGCGCGCGAGGACCGGGGCCCGGCGGAGGTACGCGGGCGGCGTGGCGTGGAACGTGGCCGTCGGATTGAAGTAGACCGCCTCCTTGACGCGGCAGGCCTCGGCGAGCATGAGCCGCTGCCAGAACGCCGCCTCGTCGTCGTCGCCCGACTCGTCGAGCGGGTACTCGAGCCGCCGGCAGAGCTCGGCCAGCACCAGCCGGTTGACGTCGTTCCCGCCGAGGAGCCGCCCGACCTTCGCGAGGACCTCCGCCCGTCCCGCCTCGGTCTCCCGCGCCGAGAACCCGACCAGGGCCAGGTGCGAATTCCCCCCGCCGAAGTCCACGACGAGCACGACGCGCGCCTTGTCGAGGCCCAGGCCGTAGCCGAGGGCGGCCGCCACGGGCTCGTCGACGAAGCGCGTCCGGCGGATGCCGAGACTCCCCGCGATCCGCGAGAGCTCCGCCCGGTACGTCTCGTATGCATCGACGGGCGCCGTCAGCACGACGTCGCGGATGCGCTCGCCGGTCTCGCGCTCGATCTCCGCCAGGAGCTCCCGCACGAAGAGCCGGGCGACGTCGCGCGCCGTGTAGGCGCGCCCGCCCGCGCGCGCCAGCGGCCGCGTGGCCTCGCGGTCCAGGTAGAGCTTGAAGTTCGGGACGAACGTCGGGCGCCCGAGCGCCGCGCTCCGCTCGAGCGCCTCGCGCCCGATGTAGGCGAGCCGTCCGAGGAACCAGCGCTGCGCGATGAAGGGCCAGCGGCCGATCCGGGCCTGGAGATCGAGATGCTCGACCACGTCGGTCGCGCTCGGGATGAGCCGGGGCGCGGCGAGCGGCTCTTCCTCGCCCGGCTTCCGACAGATCGCGGGCAGCTCCAGGAGGCGCGGGCCGCCCTGCTTGGGATCCCACCGCGCGACGCGCGTGTGGCTGTTGCCGAGATCGATCGCCCACCCGGACATGGGCCGCCGGCTAGGAGCGGCCTGGCCGGCCGGGCCGGACCTCCGCCGAGCCCACTGGTCCGTTCCCGCCTGCGCGCCAGCGCCGCTCGCGGAAGAACGGCGGCACGAACTCGAGATCGCTCGCCTCCCGGATCGCGAGCTCGAGCTGGGCGTCCATCACATCCGGAGGGACGGGGCTCTGGTAGTCGGCGAGCCGCGTGCGGAGCGTCTCGAGAGGCTCCCGTCCCTCCGTGCGGACCACCCGGTAGAGCCACACGGCGAGGCTCTCCGCCGCCCCCGCCGTGAGGAGAGGCGGCATGCGGTCCCGGAGGCCCTCGAGGGCCGTCGGCGGAATCGCGAGGCCGCGCCGGGCGCAGAGGGCGCGGAGGAGGCCGAAGCCCTCCTCCGGCGTCGAGGTCGGGAAGATCGGCACCTTGACGTCGATCCGGCCGGGGCGCTTGAGATCGACCTCGATCAGGTCGGGGCGGCTCGACGCGAGGATCCAGACGATCCGACCGCGATTCTGCCGGTTGCCCATCTCGGCGGCGATCATCGAGTAGACGCGCCCCGAGAGCCCCGAGTCGCCCGGCCCCGCCTCGCGCTTGCCGAGGGCCTGGTCGGCCTCGTCCACGAAGACGAAGCACCGGCCGAGGGCGTGGAGCAGCCGGAAGATCTTCTCGAGGTTGCTCTCGGTGCTGCCCACCCACTTGTCCCGGAAGTTCTTCAGCTTGACCACGGGCACGCCCGCCTCGCCGGCGAGGCACTCCACCAGGAAGGTCTTGCCCGTGCCGACCGGACCGCAGAAGAGGTAGCCCATCGGCAGGGCCTGGAGGTCACCCCGTCGCCAGAGCGCCAGGTCCTGGCGCAGCGACGCCTTGATCCGCTCGAGCCCCTCGAGGGCGTCGAGGGTCTTGTCCGACTGGACGAACTCCACGAGTCCCTGGGTGTCGTCCTCGACGAGCCGGCGCTTGAGCGCCACGAGGTCCGCGGGCGCGAGCGGCTCCTTCGCGTGCTCCTTGACCTTCAGCAGGCTCTCGACAGCGCCGAGGCTCGCCCCGGCGAGCTGCTGCGCCAGGTCCCCGGCGCGGCCGGCGTACTCGCCCTGCGCCACCGGATAGTGCTCTGCCAGGACCTCGAGCCCGCGCGTGAGCTCGTCGGCCGACGGGAGCGGAACCAGGACCCGCGCCGCGCGGGGGTTGTGGACCAGGAGCGGGTGAAGGTCATTCAGGTTCTCCGCGAGGAGGAACGTGGCAAGCGGGTGCTGGAGGAGCTCGGTGCTCGCGCTCCACTCGCGCATGAGGACGGCGAGCGCGTTGAGGTCGTAGTGGAGCGCGCCGGCTGGCGGGGGCGCGACCAGATCCGCGCCGTGCACGATCACGCCCACCTGCGACTGATCGTGGCCGAGGCGTCCGAGGTTGGCGCAGTAGCGCAGGTAGCGCGTCAGGACCTCGACCGCCTCCCGGGGGCTCCGCGGAAGCTGCGGGGTCTCCTTGACGTACGGCCACCGGGCGAAGAGCTCCTCGCCCTTCTCCACGCGGATGCCGTTGCCGAGGTCGTAGCTGAGGACGACGTCGAAGCGCGGCATCAGGACCCGGAGCAGGAAATCGGCCAGGCTGCCGAGCGTGGCCCCGTCTCCCAGCGGAAGGAGGAACCGGTCGTGGACGTTGCCGTGGAGGATGAAGTGGTTGGTAGCGTGGCTCTCGTAGAGGGTGACGAGGTCCACGGCCCAGCCGGGCAGGCCGGGGCTCGGGGCACGCCCCGAACGCCGGTCAGCGCTCACGGGGTCATCCGATCGTGGTGATGATCGTCCGGGCTCACCCCTGGGTCTGGGGCGCCTCGCGCGTGGGTGCCGGCCCCATCGTCTTCGCGGGCGCCGCCGGCGAGGCCGCCGCCGGTGAGGCCGCCGGCAGCGCGATCCCCTCGCGCGCCGCGAAGTCGGCCAGGGCCTGCTCGGCCAGCGCCCGCTGCTCGGCCTCCTTCAGGTGGACGTCTGCCATGCTGAGTGTGTCCCGCGCGACCCGCACACGCCCGGCCGCCTTCTGACGCTCGTCCTCGACCATCGTGTGCAGCCGATCGAGCGTGTCGCTCGCGCTCCCCATCGAGGTGACCATGCCGCTCGCCATCTCGCTCAGCTCTGCCAGCGCGCGCTTGACCTTGAGGTCGCTGATGGATTGCTTGAGCGCCTCGACCTTCGCGCGAGCAGCCGCCACCGCCACATCGCGCGCTTCGAGGAGGTTGCGGTACGTCTGCTCGGCCTGCTCCAGCTGCCGCCGGCTCTCCTCCAGCTCCCGCGCGATCGTCTGGAGCCTGAGCGCGTACTGCCCGGCCGCGTCGCGGTTCCCCGCCTTCAGGTTGACGGTGGTCCGGGCCCGCAGGTCCCGATCCTCGGCCTCGAGCTTCCCGATCCGCGTCATGAGCCCCTCGCAGAGGCCGGCGTGCGAGGCAAGACCGTTGTTGTACCGCGCGATCTGCTTGCGGAGGTTCTCCTTCTCGATCTCCAGCAGCGCCTCGGGGCTGTGCTTCTCGACCCCCGAGACGAACAGGGTGAGGAACCCTCGGATCAGGTTCGAGATGCGTCTGAGCAGCATCGCGCCTCCCTCCGCCCGGGCCCGTGCACCTCCGGGCCCCTGGCCGCCGTCGGACCCTGCCTCGCGGGAATCTCACCCCATCCCAGCCGGGCCCGATTCTACCCCCCAACCGCCGCCGCACTGGCGAACTCTCCCGAGGGCCTCCGCCCCGTCCTCTGAGCCACCCGGGTAGGCCTCGGTCAGGCTTGCTCCAGTGCGAACCCTCAGGCGGGCGTCGGCTGCAGCTCCAGGGTGACGCCCGACAGCCCGACGCCAGATCAGGTGTCGGCACCCCCGTCGGTGTCCGTGGGCACGCCACTCATCCCACTGAAGAACTCGGGATCCCCGCTTTCGGTCCCGAGAGCGAGGTCCCGGGGAATCGCGCCCCCGCCATCCACTGTGATGATGAGCCTATGCGCATCAGGTCGGTTGACAACGCTCCCTACACGACGGAGCGTCACCTGAAACCCTCTGACCCCCCCGCTGATCGCCTCTCCGTCTGTCGAGACGCGGAACCCAAGCCGCGCAGCAGCGCGGCGCGCGGCACGCTGCCAATGTGGCGTGGCCTTCTGCCAGTCCCGGAGCTCGTCGAAAAATTCGTCCAAAAAGTCGAACAACGCGTCGATGAAGTTGGCCGAGGCTACCATTGTCGGGCTGCCTCCGTCTTAGGCCGAGCGTTCTAACCCCCGCGCCCTCACTCCGGGCCAGCCTTCCGCCCGGTACAGCCTGCCACGCCGCGTCAGCTCCAGCTCTGGACCTCCTCGTAGAGCCGGAGCACTTCCTCCCGGTACTTCCTGAAGACCGCGAACACGGTGAAGGCGGCCGCCCCGAGCCCGATGCCCGACACCCACATGAGCCACTGCTGCTCGCGAGCCCAGACCGCGTGCACGATCATCGTGACCACGACGAAGGCAAGGAACGTCATGCCCTGGAAGAGGAACGCGCGGACGCGCAGGACGATCCCCACCACGATGCCCAGCATCGACAAGGCAGCTAGCGCGAGCGGCAGGACCGTCGAGTTGCCGAGGCCGGTGATGAACAGATCCGCGGCCGACGACAGGTACAAGAGGCTCAGACCCGCATAGTTGAGCGCTGCCCGCTGCGGCCGCCCCAGCCGGTCGCGGTTCAGATGGCCGGCCAGCAGGACGTTGACGGCGAGGGGGATCAGCCACATCTGCGGATGCCGCAGGAACTCGACCCCGTGATGGCCGAGGATGACCCACACGCCGACGTTCGCGGCGGAGGCGCCCAGCATCGCGAGGCCCCTCGAGTCGCGCGCCGCGGCGAGGCCGCCGTAGAGGGCCGCCTGCAGCAGCCAGATCCCGGCGTAGGCGACGTAGTTCCGATCCGGCAAGAGCCAGAACGCGACGTCCGGCAGGAGCGGGAGCACGAGCGCGGTCCGATCCAGGGCCTCGCCGACGATCCGCGAGCCGCGCCGCGTCACGATCTCGCCGAGCCCCGTCGCGATGTAGGCGAGCCCGAGGGTGGCCCACATCCAGTGCCGGGCGATCAGGCCGGAGACGAAGAGCTCGGGCAACGCAAGCCGGATATGGAGGAACGTCATCAGGACGATGGCCTCGGCCGCGTACACGTACACGGTGCGGGACCGCCCTTCGAGCCCGAAGGTGTCGGGACCGTGGGCAACCGCGAACAAGATGAGCGCTACGGCCAGCGCGGCCAAGCCACCGGCCATCGCCGCGATCCCGGACAGGCTCATGGCCGCCGCGGTCCCGGGCGTGAACGCCATCATCTCCTGGCTCACGACGCCCGCCGCGAGCGCCACGGCCAGGGTGCCGAGGCGCGGACCGAAGCGGCGCGCGCGGGTCTCCCAGCCCAGGGCGGCGTCCCTCGGGGCGCGGGCCAGCAGGCCATACGCCAGCGCGCCGAGCGACACAGCGCCGACGAGCACGGCCCCCCGATCGAGCCACGCCGTCCGCGCGGCCGGATCGAGCGCCGCCCATCCGAGCTCGGCCAGCGCCAGCACCGCGAGCGCCAGCGTCAGGTCCTGGGCTCCCACGCGCCCCGGGGCAGCCAAACGGCCGGCTGCGAGGACGGCGGCGCCGACCAGCGCAGCCGCGGCCAGCGGCGCCGCGAGCCGGTCGACGCCTCGGGGCAGCATGAGGGCGACCCATACGCTCAGGACGACGGCCACGCCGCCGACGATTCTCTGAGCGGCAGGCTGCCACGTCTCGGCCCACCCCTCGGCGGGGGCCGGGAGTCCCAGCGCCCGACGCGCGGAGCCGAACCGCGGGGCAAGCCGCCAGGCGGCCGCCACCAGCAGGACGTAGCCGGCCAGCGCCAGGACTCCGTCGTGGACGAGGGGACCCGCGAAGCTGGCCGGCAGGGACGCGCCGAGTCCGGCCACGACGACGCCGGAACCCGCGGTGGCCGACGACGCCGGTGCACGCGCCGAAAGCCCGAGACCGATCGCGACGAGCCCCCACGCGTACAGGCCCAGCTGCACCGCGCGCGCTCCGGGCTCCCAGGCGCCGAGGGCGAGCGCGATGCCCGCGGCCACCACAGCTGTCCAGCCGAGCAGCGCACTCTGGCCAGCGAGGGACGGTGACACGGTCAGGGCGGCGCCGAGGGCCGCGGTGGTCACCATGGCAAGCATCCCCAGCGCGGCGACCGCCGCGACGGACGGAAAGCCGGCGGGCGTACCATCGTCCATGGCGTCCCTTCGCCCGCGGCGGGCCGCCGCGATACCCGACCAGACGCTGGAGCCGAGGCTCAGCGAGAAGACCTGAGCGTAGATGAACCCCGCCGGCGTGAGAGGAGGCTGTGCCCACCACGCGAGCGCTCCCGCGAGCGCGAGGAGCAGCCCGGACACGTAGGTCGCGATCACCGAGCCAATGCGGACCGCCAGCGCGCCCACCACCACGCTCGCGGCAACCGCGGCCGCCACCGACCAGAGCCCGTTATCTCCCCCTTGCACCGCGGCGCGCCACGCGAGTGCCACCAGGAGCGCGGCGATCGTCCCGCTGCCCGCACGGAGCGCCGCCCGCTCGCTCGGAGGCACGGGCGCCGGCAGGCCGACGAGGGAACCGACGCGAGCGGGCCAGCCAGGCATCAGCAGCAGGAGGCCGACCGCCGTCCACAGCAGGGTGACCACGTGGTGGGCGGCGTCCCCCGCGGGATCCAACCGGGCTACCGTCGCCGCAACCATCGCCCCGAGGGAGATCCCCATCGCAGCCGCGGCGGCGACCGCGTCGCCACGGCGCGCCTCGCGCGCATAGCGGAGTGCCGCGACCACGGAGATCGACCACGCCGCCCAGCCGAGCAGGCTCCCCGCGCGGCCCAGTCCGCCCAGCATGCCGGTGACGTCGAGGAGTTGCACGACCGCCCATGCCACGAGGAGGGTTTGGCCCGCGACACCGAGCCCGACGAGCAGCTCGAGGGGTCCTCCCCGGAGCGGCCGCAGCGCTCCCCGGCGCGCCAGCACGGCGCGGATGCTGAACCACACTAGGGCAAGGCCCGAGCATGCGACCACGTTGGCCTGCACCAGCTCGACCCACCACGAGCCCAGGGGCCGGCCGACGAAGACGTGCCACACGAGCAGCGACGCGGCCAGATTGCCGGCCAGCGCCGCGGCGAACGCCCAGCCCTGCGCCCGCCACCACACGCCGAGCAGCGCGCTCCCCGACCCCGCGATGACGATCGCCACGGCGGCCCACGCGTGTTGCCCGCCGTCCAGCGTCGCGCGGAGAGCCAGCACGCCCGCCAGCACACCTGCCACGCGCACCCACGTCTCGGCCACCCGGGCCAGCTCCCCGGTCTCTGCCGCGCGCGCGCTCCGGGCAGCGGCGGCCCAGGTCAGAGCCGCCACGAGCGGCGTGTAGCCCGCCCACCCGAGCATCAGGACTCGAAAGGCCCACCAGTCGCCCTGAGGCGCGGCCATGCCGGCGGCCACGACGGGGACTCCGAGGCCGGCGAGACACAGGAGATCGATGGCGTGGCGCTCTTTGGTCACCCGGCAGAACCAGGCCGTCGCGGCCATCGTCAGTCCGAGCACGACCCACGCGGTGGGCGTCGACACGCTGCCGAGGTAGGTGACCGTCGACGCCCCTGCAGGGTGGAGCCCCGCGAGGGCAGCGGTCCACGCCAGGACCGCGGTCTGGATCATCACCGGAAGCGCCACCTGGACACCCAGGAGCGTGGGGACGGCCACGTCACGGTCGGTCGTCAGCCAGGCACGCCCGCCCGTCCACAACAAGGCCCACGTGGCGGCGACCCCGGCGGCGAGCTGGAGGAGGTAGAGCGACACCGCCGCGTCGAACGCCTGACCGCGGAGGGTGACGTCCAGCGCGTAGCCGCCGGTGACGGCCAGGTTCGCGACCAGCCCCGCCCCGAACGCATAGCGCGGCGCACGCTCCCGCAGCGCATGGCCGACCAGGGCCACCACGAGCACGGCGAGCGGGGCGAGACCGCTCACGGTCGGCCCGATGGCGGCGAAGAACGATCCCGGGGCCGGGCCCGCCGGGCGCCCGACGGCGACGCTCGACAGCGCGGCCCAGGCCGTGAGGGCAATCGTCGGCACGACCCCGGCCCACAGGAGGAAGCTCCGGGCGAGCCAGGCGAGGCGGTCGGGATGGCCCTCCTCGATCCGCGCGCCCACACCGTGCGCGAGCCGACCGAGCGGCCCGCGCAGCCACACGAGAACGGAGACCGCCAGGACGAACAGCGCCAGGCTCCAGCGGAGCGCGGACGCGGCCGCGAGATCCGGCGCGTGACGGCCGGCGGCGAGCAGGGCGCCCGTCAGCCCGAGGACCAGCGCCCCCGCCACGTCCGCGGCGCGCCATCGTTCCCAGAGCGCGGCGAGGAGCGCGAGCGTCACGACGAGGAGCGCCGCCCCGGCCGCCCCGCCGGGTGCCACGCCGGATCGCCCGCCAGGCATCAGCTCAGCGTCCACGCCCGCCGAGACCGCAACCAGCGCCACCACGAGCTGGCCGACCACCAGCGCCGCCAGCACGACCCGGTCGACACGGGGCCACCCGGGATCCAGGAGACCGGGCATGCGCCCCCTGCGTGCGAACGGGATCCGCAGCGCGGCCCACCCGAGACTCAGCGTCCCGAGCGCGATCACGTAGGCGGGGAAACGGCCTGGTGCGAGGACGTCCGCGACCGGATCGAACACGACCGGACTTCCGAGCCACGCAGCGACCCCTCGGAACACGGCCGCCGTCAGAGCGGCCTGAAAGCCGGTGAACGCCAACGGCCAGTACTCCATCACGCGAGGGCCAGCCACACCGCCGCGAGCCACAGCAAGTAGACGGTCGCGCTCCAGGTGCCGCCGAACGCCAGCAGCGCGGCGAGGGCCGAGGTCACCACCGCCCCGGCGCGGAGGGGCGCGGCGAGCTCGTCCTCATGCTCCGGGCCGCGTGTCCTCCGGACCGCCAGGACGGCGGCGACGGACAGCGTCGCGTGCGTCAGCAAGGCGGCGCACCACGATTGGGGGACGACTCGGTCCCCCAGCTGAAGCGCTAGCACGTGGACGATCGTGCCAAGCCCGAGCGCGGAGCCCGCGCCGGTCAGCAGGCTCCCTCGCGTCCGCGCGAGGAGGAAGGCGGTCGCCGTCAGCGCCAGGCCGGTGGCCGGGTGGAGCCAGGAGATCCCGAGCGTGGGCGCCGAGACGGTGAGGAGCAACGCAAGCAGCGAGGCGGCTTCCGCCGTCTCCCCGATGGTTGGCATGATCGGCATCACTGGGGCCGCCGCCGACCCGCGGCTTGTCCCTTCAACTCCGGCGAGCCGCGCCCCCCCGAGCAGGATCAGTCCTGCCACGGCGACCCCCAGCGCCACGGAGGCCTGGACCGGGACGCCCACGAGGCCCGCGATCCACCCCGCTGCGGCGACGACGGTTCCGATGGCGAGCGCCCCCGCGACGCGGGCAACAAGGAGGTCCACGGTCGCCAACGCGAGCCGGATATAGAGGCCAACCAGCGCGGCACCGGTGACGACATGCGCCAGGGACCACCCCCCGTCGGAAGCGGCACTGCCGGCCGCCACAGCGAGCGCCGCCGCGACAGCGCTCAAGCCGAAGGCGCACCAGCGAAGCGGCGACGCATACACCTCCGCCAGCGCACGCCGCCACGTGCTCACGCCCCGCTCGCCGTCAGAGGGCCGGCTCAGCTCGACCGCCGCCCACCCCATCAGGAGCGCTTCCACGGCGACGGCTGTGCCCCACCAGCTCGTGAGAGCCCCCGTCCCCCATCGAAGCGCCCAGAGCGTCGACGCACCGAGCAGGACGAGGCCCGCGAGACCGGCGTCGCGGCGGCGCCAGGATCGGGCGAGGTCGAGGACGCGAGCCCCGGTGCCCGCGTAGACGAGGGCCGCGTGTCCGGGACCGCTTGCGCCTCGCACGGTGACGAGCAGCAGGCTCGCGAGCGCGGCGGCCAGCGCGGCGCCGTCGTACCAGCGGCGGTCATCGGAATGGCGGTCGCCGAACCCCCGTTCCGCGACGAGGCTCATCACCAGGAACAAGCCGAAGAGGACGGTTCCGCTCTCGGCGGACACCAGCGCGCCCAGGACTGCCCCGCCCAGCGCCTCGGGCGGGACCGCGAGGTGGCCGCGCACCCAGTGCCAGGCCATCAGAGAGGCCAAGGCCCCGCAGGGCAGGGCCGCGGCGTGTGCCAGCGGCAGGCCTCCGCGCACGGCCACGAGCGTGAGCACCGTGAAGTTCACGGCTGCCGTCGCGACCACCGAGGCGGGCGCGGGCCAGGCGAGGCCCAGGGCGATGACCATCATCCCGATGGCCGAGAGCATCGTGGCCGTCCCGATGGTTCGCCACGCCGCGAGGTCCCGCGAGTCGGCCAGGCCCCGGTGCACGACGAGGCCGCCGAGCAACAGTGGAAGCGCGGCGAGCGCGACGAGCGGCGCCACGCCTTCCATCGCCCGCGCGATGTTGCCCCGCGCCACGATCGATCCGAGCCCGACGACCAGCGCGAAGGCGCTCGCGGCCAGGAACCCGAGGATCGTCCGCACGCGCGCCGGCCCCAGCGGTTCGCGGCTCGGACCGCCGAGGAGCGAGGAGGGGAGGAACCGAGCGGCCCCCGCCAGATAGCAGGCGAGCGGCAACGCGCCGACGACGGAGTACCACCAGACCGACGCGTCGGCGTCCAGGAGCCACGGTGCCGGGAGCTGGCCGGCCGACCCGCCAACGAGGGCGAGCGTGACCGCCGGCCACCGCTCGGCCACGAGCCGCCCCACGGCGCGCGCGGACAGCCACCCGAGCACGCCGATGGCGACGGCGGCGGCGGCCGCGTCCACGGGGACGCCCCAGCGGCTCGGGAAGAGCGCGGTGAGCACCAGGAAGTTCAGCGGCACCAGGAGGAGACCGATCACGAGGAGCCCGTGCCCGGTCGCCTCGAGACCCCAGCGTCCGAGGCTCAACCGACCCAGCCCGAACGCCGAGGCGGTGATGCCCGCCAGGACCACGAACGGAAAGTACGGGACGTGCTCGCCCAGCGTGTTGCGGACATTGATCGCCAGGCCGGTCGCGAACCCGACGATGAGGAGGCCCGCGGCGAACTCGCCCCAGAAGATGTAGGGCTCTTCCATCAGCATCGCCAGGAGCTCCCGGAATGACCGCTGCGGCCGCTGCACACGCGGCGGGGTAAAGCGGGGCCGGGCCGGGCGCGCTACACTCGGAGCCACCGGGGCCGGAACGGCTGGACGCGGTCGCGCGACCGGGGAGGACGCGGGCTGCGCCGGCACGCGAGCGGGCGGCGCCACGGTCGGGATCTCGGACGATGCGGGGCTCTCGGCGGGCGGCCCCACCCTGACGGCCGGAGCGGGCGCCGGCGGCGGGGCGGGTGGCGCCGGGGCGGGCGCGGGGCCCTCAAGTGTATAGAGGAGCGCCTCGGCCTCGCGACGCACGTCAGGAATGGGATCGCCGCGCAAGGCCCGCCGGAGAAGCTCCACCGCATCTGTGTTCCGCCCCTCGCTCGCTGCAAGACGACCAGCCTCCATCGCGATGCCCGCGGTCCCCGGGTCCATGACACCACCCGCGAGAAGGCGCCGGTAGACGGCCAGCGCCCTCTCGGCCTGATTCGACTGGCTGAGGAGCCGGGCTAACGCCAGCTGGGCCGGGTGGCTCAACATGGCCAGCTCGTTGGACCCGCAGAGGCCGTGCCAGCTCAGAGCGCGCTGCTGGTCTCGCTCGGAAAGTCGTCGCACCGCCTGCTCGGTCGCGCACGCCGCGAGCAGGGTCTCGAGCCGCTTCCAGACGGGTGGTGGCGGAGGCGGCTTCGGGGCCGGAGCGGGCGGCGGCGAGGACATGGCGGCGGGGGCCGGCCGAGCGGCCACCTCGTCGGAGGGCGTCTCCCGGAGCTGACGCCGGCGCTGTTCGATGGCCGCGCGGACGCGCTGCACGATGTCCGCGGGAAGGAGCCCGGCGTCCTGGAGGCGGACGAGCTGACGCTCCGCCGTCTCCAGCTCCGAAAGATCCCGCGTCAATACGCCCCGCTCGTCACCCCCGGCCTGCTCCGCCTCACGGTCGGACTGATCCGTCCCGGACTGGCGGCGGAGGCTTGAGGTCTTATGTCCGACTAGCATGGCGATGCCCAGGAGAATGAGAACCAGGATCAGGGTCTCCACGGTGACCTCCCGCGGGAGCGCATGGTGCTGCCAAGTTCGTGCAGCTCCGGCCTCCGGAGCCGGGTCCTGGTCACGGCACCCTCGGGCGTGACTCGGCCTTCCGAACCGGCGAATCCCAGTCGTCGGCCTCTTCGGCTCCAGAGAGGCCGTCCTCTGGCGGCGCCTCGACCCCGATCGGCGCGGGCGTGGCCAGGCTCAAGCCACCCGGTTGATCGGCGGCGCTCACGCCCCCGGCGGCGTCCGCGTGGACCGCGAGCGAGACATGGCCTGCCTCGGCGGCGCCCAGCCGCGCCCGGATCCCGGCGACCGCGCGGCGCGCGGCGTCCCGCACCGCGGGCTCGCCCGACTCGGCGTCCGCGCACGCGAGGAGCGGCCGGACAGCCTGGGTGCTGCCCACGCGTCCGAGCAGATCGGCCGCGGCGACCCGCAGCGGCCGCGCCCCGCGTGACGCGACCTTCAGCAGCACCGTCTCGGCCGTGGTCTCCACGGGCCGGGCCACCGCCTCCACCAGACGTCCCGCTGCCGCTCGGTCCACACCCTCGAGGAGCGCGGCCATCCGCTCTAGCCACCCCAGGGCATCGCTCGTCGGCAGGCGACCGACCAGGAGCACGAACGCCTCGACGCGGAGGCCCCCGTCGACACGCCCGTTCTCGACCATCTCCGCGAGCACCGTCATGCCCTCGTCCCCCAGGAACGAGGCCGCGGCGAGCCGGACGGCCGGATCCGCGTCGCTCAGCGCGGCACGGCTCGCCTCGCGCGGCACGGAATCGCCCGGGTCCCGCCGCTGAAGGACGGCGAGACTCCGCAGGCGCACCGCGGGCACCGGATCGGTCCGAGCGTTGTAGCCCAGTCGCTCTGAGACGCGCTCGGGGTCCCCGGCGAATGCCGCTCCGACATGGGCCATGTCCTGGAGGCTCTGTCGGAGCTGGCCCCGTCCGCGCATATCGCCGGGGGTCTCGAGGAGCAGCCGACCATCGCGGAGCTCGGTACCCAGGGCGACGACCCGACGGATGCAGGCGCGCGTCGGCGCGTCGAGGCAGGCCAAGACGACCCCCTCATCCCCCTGCACGTTCACCTCGGCGTCGAACCGGGCGTCTCCGGTCACGACCGAACGGTCCGGCGCCGTCGGTTCGCGGGCACCGATCACGAAGCCCGGCGGGATCGCGCCGCGGCCGTCCACGGTGATGCGTGTCCACGTGCGACCCTCGATGCCCTCGGTCAGGCCCGCGGTGACGGCGAGCCCGTGGAGGGTGCCGCTGATCCGCTCCTGCTCGGCGTCGAACGCGAGACCGAGGTCGTGCGCGCACCGCCGCCAGCTCGCTGATGGCCCCGAAAGCCGACCGCGCACCACGTACAGCGCGGGCACGGCCACGAGGACCAGGAGGGCGACCCAGACGAGCGCCGCCTCGACGGGCGCGGACAGCGTCCAGTAGCCGAGCGCGGCCAGCAGCAGGACCGCTACGCCCGCGACGCTCGTCGGCCCGAGCCTCACGGCGTCTCGCCTTGCGGCGGTCCCGGCAACGGTTTCGCGCCCGCGTCACCGGCTTGGCTCGCTTCACGCCGAGTCGCAGTCAGATCCTGGGGGCGCTGCCCGAGCGGAGCGTCGGCCAGCTCGGGATCCCGGCGGATCCCGAGGTCGTTGAGTCGCGATTGCGCGGCGGCGCGACAGGCCGCAGCGTGGCCAGGGTCCCCGCGCGCCTCGGCGAGCGCGGCCAGGTCCAGCTCGGTTCGGGCCAGCTCGTACCGCGCCGCGATGGCATCAAAGGTGCGATGCGCTGCCAGGAAATGCGCCTCAGCTGCCTCGTAGGCGCGCTCGGCCTGCGCCACGCGGCCGAGCACCCTGTGTCCCCAGCCGGTGCCGTACGCGAGCCGAGGCGCGGTCATGGCAGCCAGTCCGTCCTTCGCGGACATCGACGCCTCGTAGAGCCGGCCGCTCTGCCGGTAAGCCTCCGCCAGGAACACGCGGAACCAGCCGTGGCGTGCGAACCGGAACGTCGCGAGTTCCCGGGTCGACTGCTCCAGAAGCGGGATCGCCGCGGCGGGATCGCCGAGTTCCACGTAGGCATACCCCAGCCAGCCGCGGGCGAGGGCGGCCTGGAGGGGATCCGGCGCCTGCGCGAGGCTCTCCGTGCAGGCACGGATGGCCGCGGCCCCGTCGCCGGCCGCAGCGTGGATCGCGCCGGTGGCCCAGGCAACGGAGGCCAAGAGGGCACGGTCGCCGATGGCCGTCGCGATCGTCCGGGCTCGGGCCTCGGCGTCGAGCGCCCGCGCAAACTCGCCGGTCGCCGCCTGCCCGAGCCCCATCGCCCAGTGCGCCACGCCGAGCCACCCCTGTTCCGCCGTGCCCTCCAGTAGCACCAGCGCCTGGCGCCCGTGCGCCAGGCCGGCCTGGCCCAGGCCGACCAGCGCCGCGTCCAGCGCGAGGAACGCATGCGCCTTGCCCATCATGCGGACGTCTCCCGCGCGGCGGCCGGCCTCGATCGCGCGCTCGGCGCTCTCCGTTGCCTCGTCGTGCGCCCCGAGGAAGCTCGCGACTCGTGCCCGCAGGTAGTGATAGGGACCCGCCAGCGCCGCCTCGGTCGGCGCGACGGACTGGAGCGCCGGCGCCACCAGCCGATCATGGGCCTCCTGGAACCGGCCGAGGGGGAGCAGCGACGCCACCCGGCGCAGCAGCAGATCGGCGCGCCGCGGCGCCCGCTCCGGCTCCGGCAGTTCCTCGACGCGGGCGAGGGCCTGATCCAGGGCACCGATCGCCTCGGTATGCGCGTGCGTCCGCGCCGCCTTCTCGGCGAACCGCGCGAGATAGTGGACCGCCTTGTCTGGCCGCGGCGAGAGCGCGTAGTGGCGCGCCAGGTGCTCGAGCACGGGGTCCAGTCGAGCTCGATGCCGTTCCTCGAGCGCCTCGGCGGCCACTCCATGCAGGGCCTGACGCTCGCTGGCGGACGGATTGGCGTAGGCGACCTCGTGGGTGAGCGCGTGCCGGAACGCG
Organism: uncultured Candidatus Rokubacteria bacterium; assembly: GCA_963805625.1. Classification (GTDB taxonomy): domain Bacteria; phylum Methylomirabilota; class Methylomirabilia; order Rokubacteriales; family DASRDR01; genus DASRDR01. Next base: position 2,087,390 of record CAWDVE010000010.1, on the reverse strand, counting down.
TACGCCGGCTCACCGCCACCGCGCTCGTAGAGGAACTCGAGCGCGACGAGGGTGCGCAGGCTCGAGTCGAGGTTGTCAGGACCTGGCCAGATCGCCTCGAGGAGCCAGCGCGGCACCCGGCGACCGATGACGGCCGCGACTAGTAGCGCCCGCCGGGCCCCGGCGGGCAGCCGGTCGATCCGGAGTTGGAGCACCTCCTGGACCGTCTCGGGGAGGACGGACGTCGGCTGACCGGATGGGTCGTCCCGCTGCGCCCGGGCGAGTTCCTCGAGGAAGAAGGGATTTCCGTCGCCGCGGTCGACGAGCGCGCGCACGACGTCGTCCGGGGCCGAGGCTGGCAGGAGGCTCCGCACGAGGCCCGAGCTCTGGGCCGTAGAGAGCGCGGAAAGCGCCACCTGGGTCGCGTAGGACCGCTCGAGCCACGTGGGCCGGTACGAGGCTCGGTACGTGGTGAGCGCCAGGATCGGGGCCCCCGCGAGGCTGTCGGTCAGGGCGGCCAGGCACGCCTCCGACGTCTGATCGATCCACTGGATATCTTCCACCACCAGCACCACTGACCCCCGCCGGCTGGCGGCGAGGGCAATCTCTCGGAGGATCGCGATCGTACGTCCCCGCCGCGCCTGCGGAGACACGGTGTCCGGCGCGAGCGCCGGCGCCGGGTCCTCGCCCAGGCCGAGGAGCGGCAACAGATACGCGGCGGTCTCGTCCGCGTCCAGCCGGAGCAGCCGGAGCGTGGTGCGGACCTTCTCCGTCATCACGTCGGGCGCGTCGCCGGCCCCGATCCCGCAGGCCCCGCGAAGAAGATCGATCATCGGCAGGTAGGGGATCGCTGAGCCATGCGGCACGCACGCGCCCTCGACGTAGACGAGTCCCTCGCGCCGGACGACCGCCCGAAACTCGGCGACGAGGCGTGACTTCCCCGCGCCAGGCTCCCCGACGAGTCCCACCATCTGACCGTGGCCGGTCCGCGCGGCGGCGAGGCGGTCCTTCAGGAACGCCAGCTCCGCCTCCCGGCCGACGAATGGCGTCCGGGACCGGAGGTCCGGCGAGGCGCGGCCCCGCACCCACACGGGCGCCGGGGCCGCGTCGGCGGTCCCGCCCGCCTCGAGATCGAACCGGCCCCTGAGGAACGGCAGCGTGTCGGCGCTGGCCCGGACTTCTCCCGGGCCGACGCCAGCGAGCACCCCGTCCAGGCTGGCCCACGCGCTCTGCTTGCCGTCGAGGTCGATCTCATGGCGCCCTCGAACCGCCGCCACGAGGCAGCGCCCGACGTGGAGGCCGAGCCGGATGCCGGCGCCTGCCCGCTCGGCGAGCCGGCCGATCGCGAGCGCGGCGGATGCCGCCCGGCCGACCGGGTCCTCCATCAGGTCGAGGCCGAACACCGCCACGAGCCCCTCTGGGCTCCGTTCGATGACCTGGCCCGCGAAGGCCCCGACTTTCCCGGCGACCGCGTCGATGGCGCCGTACGTCAGCGACGCGCCGGTTTCGTCGGAGGCCATCGGCATGGCCGCTCGCAGGAACGCGAGCCGGCGGGACTCCCAGTTCGCGGGCGCGGTGGGGGCCGACCCGGCCGTCCCGGACATCGCCGAGGCAGCCGGCCCGCCGGAGGGAGCGGCGGTGCCTCGGGCGCGAGTCGGCCCGTGGCGCGGGGACGATGACAGCACGAGCCCGTGCTTCGCGATGCGAGCGCGGAGGGTGTTGCGCGCCACGCCGAGCGCCAGTGCCGCCCGGGAGATGTTCCAGCCGTGTTCCTCGAGGACTCGCTCGAGATGGTCGCGGACCATGGCGTCGAGGGTCCGGTGCCCGCCTGGGGACGCTCCTGTGACCGATCCTTCTGTCGGCGAGTCGGCCTTGAGCCCCAGCATGTCCCCGGTGATCGTCGTCGTGTCGGACAGGAGCGCGACGCGCTCGAGCACATTGGCGAGCTCGCGGACGTTGCCGGGCCAGGGATACGCGAGAAGCGCTGCGCGGGCGTCGGCCGCCAGGGTCTTCGGCGGCAGTCGGTAGTCGGCGCAGGCCCGCGCGAGGAATTGCTCCGCCAGCACCAGGACGTCCCCGGCCCGTTCCCGGAGCGGCGGCAGCGTAAACGTCACCACGGCCAGCCGATGGTAGAGGTCGCCCCGGAACCCTCCCTGGCGAACCGCCGCCGCGAGATCCGTGTTGGTGGCCGCCAAGACCCACGCGTCGACCGGTTCGGTCCGAGTGCTGCCCAGCCGTCGGACCGCCTGCTCCTCGATCGCCTTGAGAAGCTTGGCCTGGAGCCCGTGGGGAAGCAGGGCGACCTCGTCCAGGAAGATCGTGCCGCCGTGCGCGGCGCGGAAGAGCCCGGGCTTCGCCTGACGCGCGTCGGTGAACGCCCCGCGCTCGTAGCCGAACATCTCGGCTTCGAGGAGCGCCTCCGGGATGGCGGCGCAGTTGACGTCGACGAAGGGAGCGCTTCCACGGGGACTTTCCCGGTGCAGGAGCCGCGCCAGGAGCCCCTTGCCGGTCCCGGTCTCCCCCTGGATCAGGATGGGGGGCAGCCGCGCCGTCGTTCGGTGGCGCTGAAGTAGCCGCGTCACCTGCGTTCGGACGCCCACCAGAGCGGGGCTGTCGCCGACCAGCTCGGTCAGCGCGTCCATTGCGCGGCATTCTACTGCGCTCTGGGCCGGTCTTGCGCAAACTGCGCAGTTCCCGACCAGCGTCCCCCACCCATTCACCATCGGGGGCCTTCGTAAGTGCGCGTCAAGGTTGCCGTCCTCGGCTGGCACCCCGGATGCTCTCTCGTCAGGCGTGCGCAGACGATCAATTGGGCGCTGGGAGAGGAGAGGCCGATGAGCGAGCGAGAGCCAGAGCGGGGTAGCGGCGGGGAAGAGCCAGGCGCGACGAAGTCGAGGCTCCTGTTCATCGTGGCTCGCGGCCAGGGTGGCCTTCGAGCGGCCATCGAGCACGTGCTCCGGGGTCTCCCCGGCTTGGAGGTCATCGAGGACCGCCGAGAGGACGGGAGCCTGCTGTCGCGTTCAGAGCCAGAGCCCACAGGGGCCACCCAGTCGTCTTCGGGCGATCCCGAACCAGACCGACCGTCCGGCACGGCGACCGCGGCCCTGGCACCGACGTTGGCGATCGCCCGGGCCCCACGGACCGCTTGGTCCGCAGGAGGCTTGCGATGCTAGCCAGCCAGGGGAGTCGCAGGCCGGCCGCCGGCCTCGTCGGCGGCCTGCTCCTTCTTCTCACGGGCTGCGGGGGCGGCAGTAGCGGCAGTAGTGGGCCTTCCGAAGCGCCGACGATTAGCAACCTGCGCGTCCAGCACACCAGCCAGGTCGTCAGCCTGATCGTGGACGTCGTCGACGCCCAGGGCGACGTCTTCGGCGGCGAGTGTCGACTGCGAGACCAGTCCGGCGAGCAAATCACGGGGCCGATCAATACCCTGGCGCCCGGCACCAACCCGAACATCACGACCGGCGTCGTGACCTGCAACGTCCAGGTGCTTCGGTCGGGTGTTCCGATCAACGCGACACTCTTCGTCGCGGACCGGGCCCGCCACGAATCCAACGGCCTCGCCGTGACCTTCGTGACGGAATCGCGTCACGGCGAGCGGACTGCAGCCCGTGGACCGGCCCTTGGCCCCACCGATAGCCAGCTAGGCCGATAGGACATGGACGTCGGGAGCCGTCGGCAACTCCGTAGGAAGACAGCGTGGCGCCACGTGCTGGCGATGACGCTCCTCCTCGCGGTCGTCGGCGGGGCCGGGGAACGGCTCCGGGAAGACGGGGCCGGCGCGGCGGCGAGCGCTGCCGCACCCCGGCCGTCCCGCGTGTCGGCAGAGCGGGTCCACTGTCAGGCCTCGTGGCTCGTCGCGGGGCCGATCGAGCCGAACGCCATCGTGGAAACGCTGATGGCCGCCCCGGTCTGCATGGCCACTTTGATGGTCCGCAAGGAGAGTGGCCCCTCGGCGGCGGCGCGCGAGTCCGTGACGCCTCGATCGATGGCCAGAGTCACCGCCCGGCCCGGGCCCCCACGGCCGCCGTGACACGAAAGCGCGAGCCGATCGGCTGCTGCGCCCCGCTGAGGGGTCGCCCTTGTCAAACGGCGAACGGCCACGATGCGGCACGCATTTGGAAGGGTTCGGCTCGTTGGCTCAGTTGCGATCTCTGAACTAGGGGCGAGAAAGGAGGAACGAGCGGAGATCCACAGGGAACGGCCGGGCTCCATGGGGGCCCAGCCAAGGCCGGCTCTGGGTGCCGCCCTCACCGAGTCCGTTGCGACGACGCTTGCACGACAGGTTGCTGTGCCGGGACTAGGCGAAACTTGACCGTCATTGATGAGGAGAGAGGATGATGGCGAGAAGGGGAACCCTGCTCGGTTTCACGCTCATCGTGGTCGCTGTGCTCCTCGGAGGCTTCGAAGTTCCCGACGCCGCGGCCGCCGTGACGTCGCTCTGGCTCGACAGCGATCCGGGCGATTACATCGGCGGGGGGCAGTCAACATTCTTCGCCCAGGAAGATGGCTCATTCACTGCACGGCGAAACTACGCCAATGGGGTGTCGATCGCGTTCAACACGCCGAACTACAGCCATTGGTGGTATCTGGACTTCGGCGCACCCGACGGCCAGTTCCTCGCCACGGGCCTCTACTCCGGCGCAGCGCGCTTTGCGTTCCGCGAGCCGGGCCAACCCGGTCTGGACATCTATGGCGACGGGCGCGGCTGCAACACACTGACGGGGGGCTTTGAGGTCAAAGAGGTCACCTACGGCTCAGGAGACGAAATCGTCGCCTTCCGCGCCACGTTCGAACAGCACTGCGAGGGCGCAGCGGTAGCTTTGCGCGGGGAGATTCGGTTCAATGCGACGGTTGCCATCGAACTGGTGGCGCCGGCCACGGCGACCACATTCGAGGGTCAGCTCCTGAGCTTTGACGTCACCGCGACCGAGATCGACGGACGCCACGTGACGCTCGCCGCGGCCGGGCTACCCGACAGCGCCGGCTTCATCGATCATGAAGACAACACTGGGACGTTCAGCTGGACGCCATCCCCGGGACAGGCCGGCGCCTACGCCGTGGCTTTCACGGGAGACAACGGACAGGGTACGGTCGAGACGCGTTTCACCCGAATCACGGTCGCTTTGCCGCCACCGCCAAACGACGAGATCGACCGCGCGATCGTCGTGTCCGGCATCCCCTTCACGTACGCCCAGAACACCAGTGGCGCTACCGCGGCGCTCGACGATCCGTCTTGCTTCGGACAGACCGGGACAGTCTGGTTCACCTTCACGCCCGCCAGTGATATGTGGGTGGAGGTCAATACGTTTGGGAGCGAATACGACACCACCCTGTCGGTCTACACAGGTCTCCGGGGCGCGCTCAGCCAAGCTGCATGCAACGACAACAGCCAGGGCTTGCAGTCCCGGGTTCGTTTCAACGCGGGCGCCGGGGTTACCTACTACCTGATGGTCTCGTCACCCTACGGGTCTCCGGCGGGCAACCTGGTACTCAACCTCATCCTCGGTCCGCCCCCTCTCGCGGTCTTCCTGACCGTGTCTGAGTTCGGCTCGGTCGGTCTGACGACGGGCGCGGCCACGGTCAGTGGCACGCTGATCTGTAACCGCCCCGTATTCGCATCCATTATGGGTCAGCTTACTGAGACTCACGGTAAGGCGGTCCTGACCGGATTCTTCTATGCATCGGTGTTCTGCGACAGCACCGGTACGGCGTCGTGGACGGCGACCACCCAGTCGTCGCCAGCTCTCTTCCACGGACGGGCAGTCGCTCTCTTCGTCGGCGGCCCCGTGAACGTCTCGGTGTCGGCGTTTGCCTTCGACTTCGAGACCGGCGAGTTTGCGCAGAGTAGCGCGGCGGCCAAGTTAGTCCTGAGAGGCCGCAATTGACTCGTGCGGAGTGACCCGACGCAGTAATCCGCCAGCATGACGCGGGCCGGGCCCCGGGACCCTTCGGGTTCCGGGGCCGTGGCATGTCAGGTCGGCTCCGCGTCGATCCACACGGTTTTCGAGTTCCCCGAAGCACAGAAATAGGCGTAGCGTCGCGGAGCTCCCCGCGGCGGCCCGGGAGGTCGGGCGGCAGGGCGGCCGTGGGGATCTCCGTCAGCAGGCGCTGCGTCCAGCCTTCGTACCTGCCCTCGCCACAGAAGAGAAAGTGATGCGCCTTCCCGAACCGCTCGTTCGAGAGTCTGGCCACCGCTCAGCCAGGTTGTGGAGCCGGCCGTTCGGTTCTCACGTCGCCCAGGGGAGGCCCCGGCATGAAGTGTCCCCGGTGTGCAGCCCGATCTACGGTCGGATGTTCTGGTTCAGCCGGAAGAAGTTCGTCGGGTCGTGCTTGCGCTTGAGCGCCCGGAGCCGCTCGTACTTGGCCTCGCCGTAGGCCGCCCGCACTCGGTCCTGCCCCTCCTCCCCGAGAAAGTTCACGTAGACACGGCCCGTGGAATACGGACGCACCGCCTCCCACAGCTCCCGGCTCCACGCGATGCACGCGGACGCGCGGGCGGGCTCGGACCAGACGGCGTCGATGTTCACCGCATGGGCCGCCCGCCGGTCCTCGAAGGCCGATCCCTCCGGATCCTGTCGACCGACGGCACCGCCCAGGTGGAAGATGATCGTGTAGGACTCCGGCGTCGCGACCCCCCAGGCCCGCTCGGCGAGCGTGTCGATGAGGGCATCGCTGAGCGATGGCACGTACTCCGATTTCCAGTAGTAGCCGAGCCCGTGGGGCGCGGTGGGGTCGAAGAGCGCCTGATGTGAGACGTACGGCGTCGGCCGGATCAGGTCCACCAGTGGCTCGCCGAACCGCCGCAGCGGGGCAACCGCTCGCTCGCCCTCCTCCACCGAGCCCGCGTAGCACGCGCCGATGACCACGACCGGTTGTCCGTGCACCCACGGAGGAAGGAAGGGCGCGGGCGGCGCCATCCGGAGGACCACGATGGTCGTCAGCTCGTCGGGCGCGCTCCCGATGAAGTCGCGGTAGAAGCCCAGGACCTGGCGGGCCTTCGCGGCAGGGTGGAGCATCACGCCGGCCAGGACGATCGGTCCGACGGGGTGCAGACGATACTCGAAGGACGTGACCACCCCGAAGTTGCCGCCGCCCCCGCGGAGCCCCCAGAAGAGGTCGGCGTGCTCCTCAGCGCTGGCGCGAAGGAAGTCACCGTCGGCGGTGACCACATCGGCCGACAGGACGTTGTCGGCGGCCAGTCCGTGTCGGCGCATCAGCCAGCCGAGCCCCCCGCCGAGCGTGAGACCCGCGATGCCGGTGTGGGTGATGATCCCGCCGGGCGCGGCGAGCCCGAAGGCCTGGGTCTCGCGGTCGAACTCGCCCCAGAGGAGTCCCGGCTGCGCTCGCGCAGTTCGCCCCGCCGGATCGACCCACAGGCCCTTCATCGGTGAGAGATCGATCACGAGCCCGCCGTCACACACCGCGGTGCCGGCGACGTTGTGGCCGCCGCCTCGCACGGCGACGAGAAGATCGTGCTCGCGCGCGAAACGGACGGCGGCACGGACGTCGGCGGCGCCGGTGCAGCGCGCGACGAGCCCGGGATGACGATCGATCGCACCGTTCCAGATGGCGCGGGCGGCGTCGTACGGCGGGTCGCCGGGACGGATGAGCTCTCCACGGAAGTGTGGCGCCAGGTCGGCGAGGGCCGCATCGTCGAGAGCGGTGCCGTCGCGACGCTCAGTCTCGAGAGCTGATCGAGCAACCATAGGGCACCTCCTGGTGACCGGCAGGATGGCTCCGGCCGGCCGGGCGGTAAAGCACAAAAAATGGACTTGCGACGCCCTCCGCCGTTCACTACCCTCGAGACAGGATGAAGGGGTACGGCCAGTTCTGCCCGGTCGCCAAGGCGGCCGAGATCGTCGCCGAGCGATGGACCCCGCTCGTCCTGCGCGAGCTGCTCTGCGGGAGCCGTCGCTTCAGCCACCTCCACCGGGGTGTGCCCCTGATGTCGCGCACGCTCCTCGCCGGACGTCTCGAACAGCTCGAGGACGCCGGCATCGTGCGGAGCGTGGCCAGGCCGCATGGCCGCGGGCGCGAATACCACCTCACCGCGGCGGGTGAGGAGTTGCGGCCGCTTATCGAGTGCCTCGGCGAGTGGGGCCAGCGGTGGGCCCGCGCACAGGTCGACCGGGGTGACCTGGACCCGGGCCTGCTCATGTGGGACATCCACCGGCGTGTGAACCTGGAAGCGCTGCCCTCGGAGCGGGTCGTCGTGCGCTTCGACTTCCGCGGGGTGCCGGCGACCATGCGTTGCCCGAGAACGTGGTGGCTCGTGCTCGAGCGGCGGGAGGTCGACCTCTGCCTCAAGGACCCCGGTTTTCCGGTCGACATCGTGGTCAGCGCCGACCTCCGGACTCTGACACGGGTCTGGATGGGTGACGTGCGGCTGGCCGAGACCGTCCGTGCTGGCCTGATCCGGCTCGATGGGCCGCCGTCGCTCGTCCGCGCCTTCCCGACCTGGCTCACGCTGAGCGCATTCGCCGGCGTCGAGCGCGTCGGGGGCGCGGTCGCCGCCCGCCCAGCATAGCGACCCACTCGAGCCGTCATCGCCTGTTGCCCTCGACCAGATCACCGAGCGCCGGGGCAAGTCCGCTCTTTCCATTACTTGCGCAAGGCTCAATAAGAGCCTCCTCAACCCGCCCAGGAGATCGCTGGATCGCGTGCCTGCTCGCGGCCTGCAGAAGCTCGCGTCCTTGGTTTGCAGAGGCCCCAGCTCGAAATGCAAGCAACCCATGGGCCAGTTTCCGAGGCCTGTCTAATGACCCTCGTGATGATCGTCATCGCCGGCTTCTTGCTCATCGCAATCGGTGGTCCCTATCTTCCGGGAGTCGTACGACCGTGGAGCTAGCAGCAGGGTCATCTCGCCAGCGTCGACGTCTTTGGCACCACGCTCACCGCTGAACGGGACGCGGCTCCCCTCATGCAACTGGCCAAGAAAGACGGCCCTTCGCCGCGCCGCGCCGGGCACGCTCATCGTCTACGTGGTTCCGCTCGAGTGGCAGCTGCCGGATCTTCCCCTCGAGCGCAATCCGCCGCTTAGAGGGCATCAGCAGCCCGCCGGGTTCGACCGGCGCTACTACAAAGTGCTACTCACGCAGGCCCGCACGCGTGTCCCGCGCGCGTCGGGCCGCGAGATCGTCCTGAACGCGTATGGGCGAGACCCGATCGTGGTCGCCCGCGTCGACATCTCGGGCCCCGCGGTGACGGCGGTCGAGACCCCGCCCGCGCACGTGCGCTGGGGGGACATCCCGACTCCGATGTTCTGATGGCGCAGCCCTCCGAGAGTCGCTTGACCTGCCACGATGCGGCGACTAGGCTTGGCGCACATTCCTCCGCGCTCACTGGCTCCGTGGAGGCCCCGGAATGCGGTGTACGCAGTGCCAGACGGACAATCCGCCCCAGGCGAAGTTTTGCCTCGGGTGCGGCGCGCAGCTCGCCCAGGCCTGCGTGCGGTGTGGTGCAGAGCTGCCCGGCGGCGTTCGCTTTTGTTTTCAGTGTGGCCAGCCGCTCGCAGCCGAAACTCCGTTCATCTCTCCAGCTACCTACACCCCCAAACACCTCGCCGAGAAGATTCTGACCTCAAAGACCGCCCTTGAGGGCGAGCGCAAGCAGATCACCGTCCTCTTCGCCGACCTCAAGGGCTCCATGGAGCTCATGGCCGACCGGGATCCCGAGGAGGCTCGGAAGCTCCTCGATCCCGTGCTCGAGCGCATGATGGAGGCCGTCCACCGCTACGAGGGCACAGTCAATCAGGTCATGGGCGACGGGATCATGGCGCTCTTCGGCGCCCCCCTGGCCCACGAGGACCATGCGGTGCGGGCCTGCTACGCCGCGCTTGACATGCAGGCCGCGATTCGGCGGTACGCCGAGGAGGTGCGCCACACGCATCGGCTGGAGGGCCTGGCGATTCGGGTCGGACTCAACTCCGGCGAGGTCGTCGTCGGCGCCATCGGCAGCGATCTCCAGATGGACTACACCGCCGTGGGGCAGACGACTCACCTCGCCGCTCGAATGGAGCAGCTCGCAGAGCCGGGCACTACATTGTTGAACGTGGATACCCTCCGCCTCGCCGAGGGCTACATAGAGGTCCGGCCGCTCGGTCTGCGCCTGGTCAAAGGCCTCGAGGCGCCCGTGGAGGCCTACGAGATGCTCGGCGCCGGCCCGTTGCGTTCCCGCCTCCACGCCGCCGCCGCCCGCGGTCTCACCCGCTTCGTCGGTCGCGACGCCGAGATCGAGCAGCTCCGCCAGGCCATCAGCCGCGCTGCCGCCGGCCGCGGGCAGGTCGTCGCCCTTGTCGGCGAACCTGGTGTGGGCAAGTCCCGCCTTGTTTGGGAGCTGACCCATTCCCACCGCACTCACGGCTGGCTCGTCCTCGAGGGCCATGCGGTATCCTACGGGACGGCGACGCTGTATCTGCCGCTGGTGGACCTCCTGCGACGATACTTCGGGATTCAGGAGCGGGATGATCCGCAACTGGCCCGGGAGAAGGTCACGGGTAGGCTCCTGACGCCCGGCAGCATGCTCCAGCCTGATCTCGTGGCACCGCTCGCGCTGCTGGACCTACCGGTGGAAGACGACGCGTGGCATGCCCTCGCCCCGACGCGGCGACGTGAGCGCACCCGTGAGTTCATCACGCGCCTTCTCCTCCACGAGAGCGGCGTCCAGCCTCTCCTCGTCGTCGTCGAGGACCTCCAGTGGAGTGATTCCGAAACGCAGGTTGTCCTCGACGCCCTTGTCGAACAGCTCCCGACCGCCCGGCTTCTGCTTTTGGTCAGCTACCGTCCTGAATATCGACACGACTGGGGTGGGAAGACCTACTACACGCAGCTCCGAGTCGACTCCCTCCCCCCAGAGAGCGCGTCGGCCCTGCTCGACGCGCTCCTTGGAACCCACCTGACCCTCGATCCCTTGAAGGCGCTTCTGATCGAGCGCACCGAGGGCAACCCGTTCTTCCTCGAGGAAAGCATCCAGACTGTCGTCGAGTCGGGTGCTCTGGTCGGCCAGCGAGGCGTCTATCGGCTCGAGCAGGCGCTGGACGCCCTGTCAGTGCCTCCCACAGTACGAGCCGTCCTCGCCGCTCGGATCGACCGCCTCGTCCCGGAGGACAAGTCCCTTCTCCAGGCAGCGGCCGTCGTCGGCAAGGACGTGCCGCTCACCTTGCTCCGTGCGATCGCCGAGGTGTCGGACGAAAGGCTGCGGTCGGGCCTGAGACACCTCCGGGCGGCCGAGTTGCTCTACGAGAGGCACACCGCGCCCGAGGTCGGCTACACGTTCAAGCATGCCCTGACCCATGACGTGACCTATCAGGGCCTCCTGCACGAGCGGCGGCGGGCCCTTCACGCCCGCGTCGTCGAGGCGATCGAGCGTCTCCACGCCGATCGGCTCTCCGGTGAGTTCGAGCGCCTAGCCCATCATTCGCTCGCGGCCGAGATGTGGGAGAAAGCCGTGAGGTATGCTCGTCAGGCTGCGGCCAAGGTCTACGCACGCTCCGCGGCCGCCGCCGAAGCCGCGGTCCTCTACGAGCGTGCGCTCCTCGCCCTTGGTCACCTCCCGGAGACACGGGCCCGGCTGGAGGAGGCGGCCGATCTGCGACTCGCCGTCCGCACGCCACTCGCTCAACTGCTCGAGCACGAGCGGGTTATCGAGCACCTGCGGGAGGCGGAGCGCCTCGCCACGGCGCTGGCGGATCGCCGGCGCCTGGGCCGCGTCTACACATTCATGACGGCCGTCTACTATGAGACGGCCGCCTACGAGCGGGCCCGCCAATACGGGGCGCGGGCGCTGGAGCTCGTCACGGGCGAAGGCGACTGGGAGATCGAGTTCGTCGCGAGATTCTTCCTCGGTCAGATCGCCCTGTCGTCCGGCGACCTTCCTGAAGCCCTCGCTCTCTACGATCAGGCGGCGGCGGTGGATGCCGCGCACGAGGGGATACCCCGATCGGGCGTCTTCGTGAACCGGCTCCCTGTCGTGGGCGCCTGGGCCGCCGTCTGTTTGGCTGAGATGGGACGGTTCGTGGAGGCCGTGGCCCGCGGGGAGCGCGCGCTGCAGCTCGCGAAGGACGAGCCGTTCAACTGTGTGGTGGCCCACCTCGGCATTGGCCGCGTGCATCTCGAGCGCGGCGAGCTGGCGACAGCCGTCGAGGCCCTGAACCAGGCGCTCCATCTGTGTCGTCGCACCGACAACCTCCTGTACCAGGTTCAGGTCATGGGTGCCCTCGGCTACGCGCGCGCTGCCTGGGGCGCTCCGGCCGAGGGACTCCCCCTCCTCGAGACGGCCGTGATGCAGGCCCAGACCCGACGCCAGGCGGTCCTGGCTCCAACTCTTGTCTGGCAGGGCGATTCCCTCGTTCGCGCGGGGCGGCCCGACGAGGCTCGGTCAGCGGCGGAGCGGGCGCTTGCCCTGGCTCGCGACCGGGGCGAGCGTGGCCACGAAGCGCGCGCGCTCCACCTCTTGGGGAAGTTGGCGCTTGACCGTGACCCGGGCGACTTCGACGCCGCCGAGCGCCACCTCCGCCAGGGGCTGGCTCTGGCCGAGACGCTGGGCATGCGCCCGCTGGTCGCTCACTCCCACCTCGGCCTTGGACGCCTCTACCGACGCCTCGGAGACCATCCCATGGCTGAAGAGCATCTCACGGCCGCCGCCATGATGTACCGGGGACTGGACATGCCTCTCGGGCTGGCGCAGGCGGAGGCCGATCTGAGGCCGAGCGGATCCTGCAGTCCAGGCTGATCCGGACAGACGGTGACCTCGACACCCTCACCGGGCCGCTCACGCCAGTGGCGATCCCGGCGGCGCTTCGGGACTCGCTCAGGGGTCGCTAGGCTCGCCCGCCGACCGCGCGCGAGGTCGCACAGGTCGGTCCCGTGCTGGGACGGGACGTCGCCTGCGAGATGCTGCGGATCCTTGGAGGAGGCGGCGCCGCGACGCGGATTTGCCCAGTTGGTGAGCGCCGAGCTGCTTCATCTAACCCACGATCAGTAGAACTCCGCCACGAGCTGCTCGTGGTCGCCTGCCACCGGCGGGGACCCGGGTGCGCCACGCCAAAAGGAGGGCGTCATGGGGATGGGGATGGGCATGGGCATGGGGATGGGCATGGGCATGGGCATGGGGATGGGAATGGGCATGGGCATGGGCATGGGGATGGGCTTCGGCGGTACGCCGCCCGAGCTGGGCGCGGCGCCGCTGACACTCCAGTTCACGCTCGCCCCCAACGCACCGCCGAGCTTTCCCGTGGAGATCCAAGCCCCGCCGTGGCAGGACTATGCCGACGAGAAGTGGGATCCGGCGTTGCTCGCCCTGCGGTATGTGAACGAGTTCGCTGGCACGCCGTGGCAGCAGATCCAAATCCCGGTCAATCTCCTCCAGTGGTCGACCGCCTTCGGCGGAACGACACCGGCGCAAGCTCAGGCCTTCGTCAACGGCGAGATCAATGGACTTCAGACGCTCATGCGCGACCAGCGCGAGCGCTACCTGGCGGAGATCGTGATCCAGCACGACGGTGCGCCGCAGTACTGGGCGTCGCTGCTCAACCTCGACAGGACGACGAAGTTCTGGAACCTGGTGCTGCTGAACGTGGCGGTGCGCGTCGGCGAGATCATCGCGATGCACTTCAAGTACACGTACAAGCGGCCGCGGCCCTCCGTGCTGTCCCCGGGCCTGTGCCCGCCCTTCGGCCCGCCCGCGCACCCGGCCTTTCCGAGCGGCCACGCCACCCAGAGCCGGCTGATGACTCTCTGCCTCAAGGAGGCGCTGCCGGCGGCGATCAAGCTCTCGCATGGACCCGCGCTCGATTGGCTGGCGGAGCGCGTCGCCGTCAACCGCGAGCGGGGGGGCTTTCACTACGCATCCGATTCCCAGGCGGGCCAATATCTGGCCGACCAGAGCTTCGCCTTGCTCAAGAATGCCGCGCAGTGTCCCTATTTCGCGCAGCTGCTCACGAGCGCGGCCGGCGAGTGGGCGTGAGACGGGCGCAGCCGCCGACCCGAGCTCGACGGATGGCCCGTCAGGCGAGGACCGCCACCTCCCGGTAGGCGATGTTGTTGTCGAGCGGCACCAGGTGATCCAGCCGCGTCGGGCCGATCGCGCACGCGAGGGTGGGGCTGAGGGCGTTGCAGCGATCCCCTGGCGCGTCGACGCAGGCCAGGAGGCTGTGTAGCCCGGCCACTGGCGGCCGCCAGCGGAACGGTCCGAACTCGACCGATTGCCCCGGCGGCACGACGGCGCTGGTCGTCGCACCGACTTCACCTTGCAACTCGGCCCAAGGATTGCCCGTGCCCGGCCCGAGGCGCCAGCGCGGCCGCCCGGCTGGAGGAACGCGCGCCACGAACACCCGGACCGTGGCGGGCTGGGGGTTCGGCTGGAGTCCGCGATTCTGGACCCGGACGAAGACGTGACTCGACACATTGGCGTGCGGGGGGACGTCCGGGTCATTGGGATTCGGAGTGGCCGACACCCGCAGATGGGGGGCCTGAGCCTCCCAGGCTGCCGTGTAGCCGTATTGCCCGTTGCGCCCGTCGTCGATGTAGACGTCGACCGCCTCGGGATCGCCGGGAGCGTTCCAGGGGCGGCGACCCGCCGCCGGCGCGTAGAGGCCCTGGCGCTCGAATGCCCAACGCACGACCTTGTGCGCCGCCCCGCCCCGTCGGCGGCGGGCCGGGAACGGCGCGAACAGCGCCTCGTCCGGGAGCAGTGAGCCGGTCCCGACGTCGGCGTCCAGGAGCGCGCCGGCCAGGCCGTACGCGTCGAGGGCCGGCGCCGTCGAAGCCGGACCCAGGGCGCGGATCGCCCGCACGATCAGGTACGCCGTGTAGGCCGCGGCCGTCCGGCGCGCCAGGGCGGCCGGCTGGCCTCCCGGAAGCTGGGCGGCTCCGCCCAGGGCCAGGTAGAGCCGGAACAGCGTCGACGAGAGGAGCTGCTCCGCCCGGTAGCCGGCGGGATCGCGGATCTCGCCGTACGTGGCGCGGTCATAGAGCGAGCCGTGCCAGGCCCAGCCGTCCTCGGCCCGACGGTCATGGCGCCGGAGCGCCTCCACCCAGGGGAACGTCACGCCGCGCCATGGCGCGAGCTGGGGACTCACCGCGACCTGCGAGTCGAGATCGCAGATCACGGCGGCGAGGGCGTCGCCGGCACCGTGGGCGAACCGGAACTCGATCTCCCCAGTCGCCGCGATGAGCAGAACGTGCCCGAACTCGTGCCACGCGAACCGCGCGTCGGCAGCGATTCCGATCGGGTTATCGACCGCGTCAGTGAGATCGGCGAGGGCAAAGCGCATCTCGCCCACGACGCCGGGGAGCTCGTCGCCGGTGACCTGGGCGTTGACCGTCCGGCCGTCGAAGAGCCCCCGCCCTGGGGGGATCGGCGCCCGGTGCACGACCCGGATCGGGAACTTGCCGGCATCGTGGTTCGGCTTGAAGTACACAGCTAGGGGGAATCCGAGGGCCGCCACCATCCGGAACGCCGCGTCGCAGTGACGATAGGCGTTCACGCCCGCGAAGTGATTCGTGCGGGCCGTGTAGTCGAAGAGCTGGCCCGGCTCGGACGGCGGAGCGATGCCGAGCGGGTTGGGCTGCGCGACATAGACCCGCGTCCCCTCGAGCGTCCAATTGCCCCCGGGCGCCGGGGCGGTGAGGTCCGGTAGCGACCGGTGCGCGGCGTAGGCGTCGAGCTCCGTCCCGGGGCGGTACGGGCCAGGCTCGGGCTGAGCGCTCTGGCTTCTGGGATCCACGGGAAAGACGAGGCCGGCGGCCGAGGAGACGAGCACCTCCTTGCGGATGACCGTCTCGAGGTCGTGATAGTAGCGGTAGGGAAGGATCCGGCCGTTCTCCAGATGCTCCTCCCGACCGAAGACGAGCACCGGGGTAGAGGCCCGCGCGCGCAGGCGAGGGTCCGGACCCGGGTACGCGAAGTAACCCTCGACGGTGGCCGGATCGGCCCTTCCCGGAGCCGCTTCCTCTGCCGTCTTCGGATAGGGGTAGGGCCCGCTCTCTACGGCGACCGTCTTCGGCAGGTCAGGCTGGAGCGTGGTGTAGGCGCTCGTCACGCGGAGCGGAGCGCGAGCGACCATGACCCGGATGCCCGCCCCCCAGATGGGGAGGTCAAACCGGGCGTTTTCCGGAGCCGGGGACTCGATCTTCTGGATTTGCTGGAAGATGACCGCCACGCTCTCGCCCTCCCGGCTCTCGACCGACATGGGGTTCGGGTCCAGGCGGGCCCCGTCCTGGGCCGGCGACGGGGAGCCGGGAAGGGTGGATGGGTCGATGTCGAACAGGTTGGCACGGACGCGGAGGTATTGGGCGGCGAGGTCCTCGGGCGAGGTGGCGCCCTCGTGCATGAACGGGCGCGTCAGATGGAGGACCTGACGGACGGCGGCGCCGTCCCGCTCGATGCGCACGTCGGGATCGTCGTCGATCGACTGCCGCGCCGACCACTCTCGATTCATGACACCCTCCGCGAAGCACCCCCCGGGGGGCCGCCGATCCGAACCGTGGCTCTCGCGGTCACGCGCCTATCGTGGCGCAGACGCGGGATGGGCGCACAGAAGCGAGTCCCGCCACCCCGTGGGAGCGACCGGCCAGGACCGGCCTCCCCTTCGTACGTTAGCTCGACGCATCTCGAGCCGTGCCATTGGGCGTCCACGACGGTCATGGAGTGGTCGGGCAGGATGCCCTTCACCGTCGCGCCTCGGGTCAGGTCTTCGAGGCGAGCCATCGAGGCATCTGACCTCCCGGAGGGCGTGGTGCTCATGCGCTGCTCGTCAGGCCGGTTCGTATCGTAGCAGACTCCCGAGATTCGATGTCTCCTTCAATACCCCGCGGCGCCGGGTGGGTTGGGAAGAGGGCGGAAACGTGGTCATTGACCGCCGCAACACGCCGTCAGGGGCAAACGCTGGCCGAGGTCGTCACCGAGCGCGTAAGCTTGCGCCTGACGCCCTCGTGGTTCCCAATTCTCGCATCGCTAGGGAGCTTCAGGGTGACCCACAACCTCCTGCGCAGCGTCCAGCTCCAGACCCTGGCCCAACCGCGCTCTCGGAAGCGCACTTACGCCTTCGCCTTTCGCAGCATGCGCCCCTGCGCTTCTTGCTGATCGCCCGATCGCCTGGCCCCATCGACGGTCCGGGCCGCCGAGCGGTGGCGCGGCCTCATGGTCAGCGAGTTCGAGCACCGGCAGCTGAAGGCGATTCGCGTGGAACTCGACCGTGGGCCCGCGTGGCCGACACCGGGGCGACCTCCCCGGTGCCGGCCGGTGGGTTGGCTCGACCCCTCAGCGGCTTACTGAAGGTCTGGCGCGATAGGGACCTATCCTAGTCCCGCAGGATCGAGTCGATCCGGTCGGAGGCCGTCTTCACCGCGGCGGCTGTTGGCTTCGCGCCGGTCAGCACCTCCTGCTGCATCACGCCGAGCGCCTGGGTGATCTCGACGTACTTCGTGCTCTTGAACGGTGTCCGTGCCACCTGGATCATCGGCTCGAACGCCGTCACGAGCGGGTCGCTCTTGAGCTCCGGCCGCTGCATCGCGCGGACGTTGGCCGGGAACTTCCCGTGGATCTTCCATATCGTCACGCCCGACTGCTCGTCGGACAGGAACTTCAGGAGCTCCCAGGCCTCCTTCACGTGTGCGCTGCTCTTGGTGATACAGAGGGAGTCGGTGCCGCCCCCGACCGCGACCTTGACCTTGCGCATCGGCATCGGCGCGGCGCGCAGCTGGCCCTTGAGTGCCGGGTTGATCTTCTCGGTCACCCCGAACTGCCACACGCCGCTCTCGACCATGGCCACCACGCCCTGGGCGAGGAGCTGGTTGTTCTCCCCGAAGCTGTTGGTGGGGACGCTCGGGGGCGCCACCTTGTGCTTCCGGTAGAGGTCGGCCCAGAAATCGACCGCCTCGATGAACTCCGGGCTGTTGATGGCGCTGCGCTTGCCGTCGGAGGTCAGCACGTTGCCGCCGTTGGACATCCACCAGTACCAGAGGCGCCACACGCTCGAGTTGTCGCCCTTGCCGAAGAGCCCGATGCCGTACTGGTTGCCCTTGGTGAGCTTCTTCGAGTAGTCGAGCAGCTCCTCCCAGGTCTGGGGGGGTCGGTTGGGATCGAGGCCCGCGTCCTGGA
Source organism: uncultured Candidatus Rokubacteria bacterium (assembly GCA_963805625.1). Taxonomy (GTDB): domain Bacteria; phylum Methylomirabilota; class Methylomirabilia; order Rokubacteriales; family DASRDR01; genus DASRDR01. The sequence goes on along the minus strand of CAWDVE010000010.1, from coordinate 2,069,312 downwards.
AGGCCTTGGCGTTGTAGATCAGCCCCATCGGCCCGGTGGAGTAGGGCAGGAAGAAGTGGTCGCCCTTGTCATCGGTGAAGCTGTCGAGGTCGCCCTTCGTGAAGCGAGCCTTGATGTCCTCCTTCTCCGCCTTCATCAGGGGCTCGAGGTTCGTGCAGTAGCCCCGCGCGATGAGATTCGGGGCGTTGGGCGGGGTGTCCATGTAGATGTCGGGCCCGCGACCGGCCTCCATGGCCGCCGTGAACTTCGGCACCCGCTCGGCCGAGGTCACCTGCTCGGCCACGACCTTGATGTGGGGGTTGCGCTTCTCGAACTCGGTGAACAGCGCCTTAAGCGCCGGCCCCGCCGGGTCCTCCCCAAAGTACCAGCTCATGAACCGGAGCTGCACCGGCGCCTGGGCGGTCGCCGGCGCGGCGAGCGCGAGGGCCAGCGCGGCCATGCCGAGCGCCGCCCCGCCCCATGCCATCCTCCATCTCGCCTGTCGCCATGTCGTCATGCGTCCATCCTCCTTCTGTCCGCGCGCGCGGGCGCGGGCTGCTGGGGCCATCGCCGCTCCATGGGCTCATTTCAGGGCGCCGGCGGTGAGGCCGGACACCAGGAAGCGGGACGTGAACAAGTACAGCACGATCGGCGGCACCGCCGCCACGAGGCCGGCGGCCATCAGCTCGTTCCACGCCACGCTGTACTCTCCGAAGAAGTGGGCGATGCCCACGCTGATCGTGTACTTCTCGCTCGAGTCGGTCAGGACGTACGCGAAGATGAACTCGTTCCACGCGAGCAGGAACGCGTAGATCGACGTCGCTGTGATGCCGGGGAGCGCCACCGGCAGGATCACGCGCAGGAAGCCGGAGAGCGGCGAGCACCCGTCGATCATCGCCGCCTCGTCCAGCTCGATCGGCACGCTGTCGAAGTATCCCTTCAGCAGCCATGTGGTGAAGGGGAGCACGAAGGACGTGTAGGCGAGCACCAGTGCGGTCAGGGTGTTGTAGAGACCGAGCCACGAGACGACCTTGAAGTACGTGATGAGGAGCAGGATGCTCGGGATCATCTGGGTGGCCACCATCGCCATCAGGAGGCCGCTCGCGCCCCGGAAGCGGTAGCGCGAGAACCCGTACCCCGCCAGCGCGGCCAGGCCGATCGACACGAGGGTCGTTGCCGAGGCCACCGCGGCGCTGTTCAGGAAGTAACGGCCGTACGGGCGCCCGAGCCAGATGTTGACGTAGGCGTCCAGGGTCGGTACCGCGGGCCACCATTGGACCGGCACCGTCATGGCGGCTGATGGGGGCCGGATCGACGTGGCGATCATCGAGTACAGCGGGAACAGGACGAAGATGTTCACGACGGCCAGCGCGGCGTAGACCGCTGCCGGCCACACCACCCGCCGCATCCGCCGCCCGCCCGACGCGGCCCTCATCCCGTCGCCGTCTCGGCGGCCGTCCGGACCGTCAGCCGCACGTAGAAGATGCTGAAGACGGCGAGCGCCGCCACCATCACCATCGCCAGCGCCGCTGCCCGCCCGGTCCGGAAGAACTGGAAGGCCAGCCGGTAGATCAGCGTCGAGAGCACCTCGGTCCGGTTGGCGGGCCCGCCGGCCGTCATCACCCAGATGAGGTCGAAGTACTTGACCGTGTTGATCACGTCCAGCGTGAGCGCGATCAGCATCACGCGCCGGAGCCCCGGCAGCGTCACGTGACGGAACCGGGCCCACGGGCCCGCGCCGTCCACGCCGGCCGCCTCGTAGAGCGCGTTGGGGATGGCCTGGAGCCCGGCGAGGAGGACGAGCGAGATGAAGGGGAAGCCCCGCCACAGATTGGCGACGATCACCGCGCCCATCGCCGTGTCGGGGGAAGCGAGCCAGGCCCGGGGCGCCGACAGGACGCCGAGCCCGGTCAGGAGGGGGTTCAGCATCCCGAAGGGGTTGTGGTAGAGCCACGCCCAGCCGGTCGCCACCACCGCCGGCGGCAGCATCCAGGGCAGGAGCGCCAGGTTCCGAAAGACGGCCCGCCCGCGGATCTGCTGGTTCAGGAGGAGCGCCACCCCGAGGCCGATGGCCAGGTGACCGAGCACGCTGACCAGGGTGAAGGTGGCCGTGTTCGTCACCGCAGTCCGGACGACCTCGTCCTCGGCGAGGGCGACGTAGTTCCGCGCGCTCGGGACGACGCGGGCCCGGCTCGACGTCGTCCACACGAAGGACTCGTAGAAGACGTGGACGACCGGCAGCACGAGGACGAGCAGGAGGACCGCCGTGGCCGGGGCCACGAACCAGTACCCGGTGCGGGCGCGCCGACCGGTGCCGGTCCCAGTGCTGGCCATGCGGCTAGTCCAGCCCGAGCAGCCGGGCCGGGTTCTCGACCATCACCTGCCGGATGTCGGTCTCGGTCAGTCCGACATCGTAGAGGCAGTTCATGAAGGCGCGCAGCTCCTCGTCGGGCCACGGGCTGTAGGGCTGGCCGGCGTCCGTTGCCACCACGCACTGGCCGACGCCGGCCGCATTGATCAGGTCCACCGCCTGCTGGAGGAGCATGCCGCCGCCCTGGTGGAAGGCCATGGGCTGGCAGATGTTGGCGCAGAGCTCGAGGTGGGCGCCCCGCTCGGCCATGCGGACGTACCAGTCCATGGGCATGGTGCGCGGCAGGAAGAACGGGTGATTGATCAGGATCTTCATGCGCGAGGCGTAGCTCGTCACCACCGCCTCGATCTCGGCAGGGGAGAAGTGGGCGGTGGCGAACACTGCGTCACGTTCCTGGACCAGCTCCAGGACCTGGACTAGGGCGGGGGACAGCTGGCCGCGCGCGTCGAGGACCTCGATGCCCGGGCGCTGGATCGTGCCCTCGTCCGTCTGCCGCTTGATGCCGTACGTGCCGCGGCCGCCGAACGTCTCCTCGTGGTGCTTTGAGTGCATCGTGGGCGCCCAGATGATCTTGGCGCCCTGGTCGAGCGCGGCTTTCACCGCCACGGGGTTGATACCCCCGACGAAGTCGTTGAGGACCAGGCCGCCGAGTGCGGTGAGGTTGCGCAGCTCGCGGTTCGCGTGGTAGGCCCGCGTCGTCGTGCCCTCGTGGTGCGCCTTGAACACGACCGCCCGCATCCCGGCCGCCTCGCAGCGGCGGGCGATCTCGATGGCGTCTCCGATGCGGCCGAAGACCTCCGGCGACGAGTGGACGTGGATGTCGATCGCGCCGTCGAGACTCAGCATGGGGACCGCTCCTCGCGCGGCGGGCCGGCGGGGCCGGCGCCGCGCCCGTCAGCCGATGACGTTCGCGATGAGCTGCGCATAGACCCGGGTGCCGGTCAGGACGTCCTCCACGTAGTTGTGCTCGTCGGGGATGTCCGAGATGCTCCCGGCCGGCGGGTGGAGGTACCAGGGGCCGAAGACCACCGCCGGGATGCCGAGGTCGAGGTTGAACCAGTGGGCGTCTGTGTACCCGGGGCTGGCGCGGACCGCGGGGGGGCGGCCCACGACCGCCTCGAACGCCCGGATGCACTCGGCGACCACGGGGGCGTCCGCGGGAATCTCCGACCCCGGCTTGGCCATGACGACGTTGACCTCGACCCGTGCCCCGGTCCCCTCCACCGCGCGCGCCGCGCACTCACGGATCTCGCCGACGATGTCCTCGGTGCGCTCGCCGGGCAGGCTGCGGCGGTCGACGACCACGCGGCAGCGCTCGGCGATGACGTTGGCCTTGACGCCACCGTCGATGAGCCCCGCGTTCAGGTTCGGCGTGGGGAGGAGCGGGTGCGTCTTGCTGGCGAGCCGCGGGGCGAGGTCCGTCTCCAGGGCCCGGAGGACCCGGCCCATGGCCATGATGGCGTTGATCCCCGACGCCGGCCGGCTGGCCTGCCCCGACTTGCCGATCGCGATGATCTCCGCCCACACCGCGCCGCGATGGGCCAGGCAGACGTCGCCCACCGTGGGCTCGCCGACGACGGCCATGTCGGCCCGGAGGTCCCGGAGCGTCTTCACGAGGTGGCCCATGCCGAGGCGCCCGCCGGAGCTCTCGTCGGCGGTGGGCATGAGGATCAGGTCGCCGCGCCGCGGGATCTGGCTCAGGACGACCGCGCGGGCCGCCGCGACCATCGCGGCCACGCCGGACTTCATGTCGCTCACGCCCCGGCCGTAGATCTTGCCGTTCTCGATCTCGCCGCCGAGGGGATCCTTCGTCCAGCCCGTCCCGATCGGCCCGATGTCCAGGTGACCGTTCATCACGAGCGTGCGCCCGCTGCCCGTGCCACGGAGCCGCGCGACCAGGCTCCCGCGTTCCGGCGCCGATTCGTGGTACTCCGTCTTGAATCCGAGAGGCTCGAGGTAGGTGGCGAGGAGGCGCGCGGCGGGTCCCTCGTTGCCCGGCGGGTTCTCGGTGTTCAGGCGCAGGAGACGCTGGAGCAGGGCGATCGTCTCGCGGTCGTCGATGTGGCCGGTCACCGGGGTCATCGGACTCCTCGGCCCCTCCGCCTACGCGAGCACAGCGAAGGCCCGGAGTGGCGAGCCGGTCCCGCCGACGAGCTTGAGCGGGAACGCGGCCACGTAGGCCTCGCGGCCCGCCAGGCGACCGAGGTTGGTCAGGACCTGGAGCTGGGGAATCCCCGCGCGGAGCAGGCAGTTGTGCACCGGCGTGACGTGGTCGACCGGCTCGTCCAGCCCGACCAGATCCGTCGCCACGAGCCCCGGCCGGTGGGCTGCCAGCCAGGCCGCGCCCTCGGCCGTGATGAAGGGACGGTGGTGCGTGTAGTCGGGCCGCTCGTAGTTCCGCGAGTGGTCGGTCCAGACCACAGCGGCGTCACCGGGGTCAAGGGGCTCCCCGAGCCGGCCGAGGGCCGCGTCGAGGTCGTCGGGGCCGATGCCCTCGAGCGGCCGCTTCGCCGTGAGGTCGAGCATCCGCGCCCGCGCGAAGAGCGCGTCGAGCGTCATCGCCTCGATGGCGGCCCCGTCCGGGTCGAAGTGATACGGGGAGTCGATGTGCGTGCCCGCGTGCTCGCTCAGCAGCATCGACGTCGTCTGGTACGACAGCTCGTTCCTGTAGAAGAACGCCGTCAGCTCGTGGCTGGCCCGCGACCAGTAGGTGGGCACAGCACCGCCCAGCGCCGTCATCCCGGGATAGATGTCGAGGCTCAGGTCCACGACCTCTCGCGCGGTGAAGCCAACCAGCGCCGCGGCGCGGACCAGCGAGCCGGGCGTACCGCGGATCCGCAGGGGACACGCAGCGAGGTGCCACTGCACCCCGGCCAGCGCCGCCAGGCCGGTGAGCTGCTCGACGGTCAGCGCGCCCCCCCGGTGGAGCGCCCGCTTCACTTCGTACCGGTCGTCGCGCGGCGGCCCGAGTCCGGGAAAGTCGGCGGCGACGATGCCCGCGCGGTGGCGGACCAGCCACCCGGCCCCGTCCATCCCGAGCCACGGCCGATGCCAGAAGTAGTCGGGGCTCTCGAGGTGCAAGTCGTGGCCGGTCCACAGGACGGCGGCGTCGCCCGCCTGGAGGTCGGCGCCGGCGTGTTCCAGCTCGGCGGCGCCGATGGCCTGGCCGCACGCGGCGCCGCGCAGGTCGAGGAGGCGCGCCGGGCGAATCACGCGGTCGAGCGGGAGCTGCTCGACGGACGCGCCCTTCGGGTCGAAGCGCAGCGGCCCGTCGAGATGCGTTCCGACGTGGTCCGTGGTCAGGAAGACGCGCCCCTCACGCGATTGCGTGTACTGGTAGAGGGGCCGGGAGGCCGCGTGCGAGAGCCGCACCCAGAATTTCGGTCCGAGGTCGTCGACCGGCATGCCCTCGTGGATCGGCACGCTCAGGTCGACCACGCGCTCGACAGGCCTCACGGCGGCTCCTCGCGGCTCGCGCTCATCGGGGAGGGGAAGCTTCCCGGCCGGGGCGCGGTCACGCGGTCGGACGGCACCGGAACGGGGCGGCGTGAAGGGCGGTCGTCATCGCGTGTCGGACGCCCCGATGAGACGACACGCGCGCGGAGCCGTCAAGGGGCCCTGCGGGGTACGCGCCGTCCGCGTCGTCACCGGTGTCGAGTACCTGGCTGGTTCCCCGACCGAGGCCGCGTCCATGCTTCACGCACGACGGCCTGGTCGGTCGGGGACGACGGCCAGCGGCTTCGGCTGACGCAAGGGTCAAGGATCAAGGTGCGCAGGGCACGTGCTCTGGAAGAGAGCGATCAAGCGCTTGAGCCGGCCGGTCTTTGGACAAACTTGCGGCAAACTTGCTGGTCATACAATCTGATCGATGAAGGCGTTCGTACAAGGGAGGTCACGATGAGCAAGGGCGAGCCGCTGGAAGCGAAAATCGAGGCCCAGCTCCGGGAATGGGCTACCGAACTGGAGAGCCTGAAGGCCAAGGCAGACAAGGCTGTGGCGGAGGCCCGGAGAGGGTACTACGAGCAGATCGACGAGCTCCGCGGAGAGATCGAGGCCAAGCTCAAGGCGTGGAGCAAGGCCCTGGAAAGCTCGCAAGCAAAGGCCGAGAGCGGCGAGACAACCGTGAAGATTCTTGTCGAGCGACTTCACGGCGCGATCCAGACTCAGTTGCGAGAGCTCCGTCCCCTCATCGGGGATCTGCGCGATCGAGCGGAGCAGGCCGAGAAGGAGGCCAAGCGCCTGACGAAGGAATGGCGGGCGAAGCGGGAGCCTGCCCGGGCCGCGCTCGGCGAGTTGAAGACGGGCGCGGAGAAAGCCTGGGGCGAGCTCAAGGCAGCGTTGGACAGCGCGATCACCAAGTTTCGGGAGCCTTCCTAGACGTAGACTCGAACAGACTGAGTCAGGGACTCTGGTGTCGTTGCGTTGACCGGGGGTCAGGCGGCGTCGCGGGGCGCGATCCACTGACGCTGCGCTCCCTGATGAGATGCGGTTCGAACTGGGCAATGGCGCGAGCACGGCGAGAAGCGGGCGCCCGGCGGGGTAGGTTCGTGGGTGCGGTAGCGGGGGTGGCATTCTTGACCGCGCCTGGGGACGGCCTAGCGCAGCAGCCGCTGCGGGCAGGCATGTGGGACGTCACGCTGGCCGGCGGATACTCAGTCAGCCACCAAGTGGGCCCCGCGAACGGTCTCGAGAGCGTGGAGACGCTCCAGTTTCTCCCGCACCTCGGCTACGTCGTGACGGACGAGCACGGTTCGGGGTGGCCGCGCGGCAACTTCGAGCTGCTGGCCGAACCGGCTGTCTTGCGCCAGGACGCCCGCAATTCCACCACGGTCGCGGGCCTGAGCGCCCTGGTCAGGTGGATCTTCGCAACCGGGCCGCTGGTGCGACCATACCTGGAAGCGGGGCTGGGCGTGCTGAGCGGAGAAATCGACCGGAGCCGGTCGACCTGCGACGTGAACTTCCTGGTGCAGGCCGGCGCCGGCGCGATGCTGTTCGTCTCGGACCGGACGGCGTTGACCGCCGCCTATCGTTATCAGCACATCTCGAACGGCGCCCGGTGCTCCCCGAACATCGGGATCAATTCGAGCGCCGTGGTGGTCGGTATCAGTTACTTCTTCCCGTGACCAGACTGCCACACAGAAGGGGCGGCGCCGGGCGTCACCGCGCAAGCGGGGGGCTCGGTCGAGCGGACGATGTCGACAGGCGCCCGGATGCTATCGGGGACCGCCTTGAGACCATCGGGAGGCTCATCTTTGAGGATCACCGTTGGCGGCTCGAGCGACTCGAAGACCCGGTGCGGGAACGTTTCTAGGCGCCCAGATCGCCCCGTGGGTGGGCGTGAGCCGGGCCACCGTGGGCGGCGGCGGGGTCACACCTAGTCAGCCCGCACCATGAGATGATCAGGGCAGCGTCTCGAGCAGAGCCTGGACGTCGGCCTCGTCGTTGTAGGCTCCGGGCGAGGCTCGGAGGGCGCCGAGGCACAGGGCGACGTCGATGCGGGCGGCCTGAAGGTGCGCGTGCAGCTCGTCCGCGTTCCGGGTCGGATGCCGGAACGTGACGATGCCGGATCGCTCGTCGGCGTGCCCGGAGCTCAGGACGAGGTACCCTCGCTCGAGGAGGCCGTCGATCAGGCGCGACGTGAGGTCGAGGACGTGCTGCTCGATGCGACGGGTACCGAGAGCGAGGACCAGGTCGACCGCCGCTTCGAGTCCCCAGAGACCCGGGAAGTTGACAAGCGCCTCCTCGAAGCGGCCCGCGTCCGGGCGAAACGCGAGGTCGTAGTCGAGGTGGTCGGCGTCCTTGGCAACGCTGTGATACCCGACGTTGGCTGGACGGAGCCGATCGAGAGCCGAGCGTCGGCAGAAGAAGAATCCCGTGCCGATCGGACCAAGCAGCCACTTATGTCCCCCTGCCGAGAGGAAATCCACGGGACACCGGCTCGCGTCGAAGTGAAGCGCCCCGATGTGCTGGATCGCGTCGAGATTGAGGAGGACGTTCCGGCTCTGGCAGAGCTCGGCCGTCCGCATGAGGTCCTGCCGGAAGCCATTGGAGAACTGCACGGCACTCAGCGTGACCAGACGCGTGCGCTCATCAATTAGTGGCGCAATGTCCTCCACGAGGACCCGGCCTTCGCGGCTCTTGATCCACTTGATTCCGACCCCCTGCCGGCGGAGATTCATCCAGCAGTAGACGTTCGACGGATACTCGATGTCGGGGACAATGACGTTGTCGCCGGGCGCCCAGTCCAAACCGTTGGCGACGAGGAGCACGCCCTCGGTCGTGTTCTTGACGAACGCGATCTCCGAGCGGTCGGCCCCGATGAGGGCAGCGATCTTCCGCTTGATGACGTCGTCGGTGTGCCGGCACCAGTCGAGATAATGGCCATCGCCGTGATCGCGGATGTCGGCGAGGAACCGGTTCATCGCGGTGATCACCGGTGTCGAGGCCGGAGCGATCGCGGCGTTGTTCAAGTAGACACGATGGGCCCGGATGGGGAACTCCTGTTGGATCGCGCGGAGGTCCATGGCTTGCTCTCAGGTAGGGCGACGCCTCGGGTCCCCGGGTCCCCCGGTCGGAAAGTGAGTTTTCGCGACGGCATGGCGCACCCGTCGAGGGCCGGCCAGCCGACGGACCACAGGATAGCATCTGCCCATACTGGCAGCGGTGCTGGCCGTCGACTCGGGCAATTGCGGGGCCGCCAGGCTCGGATCCGAACACGTGACGCGATCTCGGGTGAGTCTTCGAGGGGAACCGATGTTGACGTTCTTGCGGACGACGTGGTACAGGTGCCCGCGCGGGTGGCCCGGAAGGGTGCCGACCGCCTCGCCGGGACAGGGAGACCCCGTGGAGCAAGGGAGGGGGGCACCGAGTGTGGTCGAGTCGCGCCCGGGCCCGAACCGCTTCGACGCGGGCGCCCTGGATGACGTCGCGTTCACGGCAGCGGAGGGCGAGCGCGAGCCGTTGACGTACGGACAGCCCAGAGATGACTCTCCAAGCGACCATTGGGATGGACGGCCGGGACAGGTTCGGCCAGCCGAGGCGACTGCTCTTGGTATGGAGGTCGCCGAGAGTCCGATCCCCAAGCATGCCGTGTAGAGCCGTGTAGAAAGGAGCACATCATGGGTGGACGACGGAGTTGGCGAGGCCTCCTGGTCGCGACGATCGCCGGGGCCACTCTGGCGCTGGGCATGCCCGCCACGGGCCAGGAGCCGCAGCGCGGTGGGACCCTCCGGGTCGGACTCCAGGCTGACTTCACGACTTTGGACCCCCACATGTCCACGTCTGCAGAGGACCGGGACCTCTACTACCAGCTCTATACCCCCCTTGTCGGGTTGGATGCGAATCTCAAGATCGTCCCCGAGCTTGCCGAGTCCTGGGAGCAGCCGGACCCGCTCACGTACATCTTTCGCCTTCGGCGAGGCGTGAAGTTCCACGACGGGACCGACTTGACCGCGGACGTCGTGAAGTGGAACTTCGAGCGGATGCTCGATCCCGCCACGGGATCGATCCGCCGGAGCGAGCTCGGGAATGTCAAGTCCGTGGACGTCACCGACCCTCACATGATCCGGGTCAACCTCAAGCAGCCCGATGCGGCGCTGCTCGCGACCCTGGCCGATCGCGCCGGGATGATGGTCTCGCGGGCAGCCGTCGAGAAGTTCGGCAAGGACTTCGCTCGCAATCCCGTGGGCACTGGCCCGTTTCAGTTCGTCGAGTGGGTCAAGGATGACCACCTCACGGTCCGGCGGGTCGCCGGATACTGGAAGACCGGGCTGCCCTATCTCGACGAGATCGTCTACAAGCCGATCCCCGACCATACGGTCAAGCTGACCGCGCTCCGGACCAGCACTCTAGACCTGATCGACGAGCTTCCCCCGAAGGACCTGGCCGGCACCAAGGCGAACCCCAAGCTTCGCGTGATCGAGACACCCGGGCTCGGTTACCGGCGCATCGAGCTGAACCATACACGACCACCCTTCAACAACAAGGCCATCCGGCAAGCGGTGGCCTGGGCCATCAACCGTGAGGCCATCCAGCGAGCCGTGTTCTTCGGCACGGGGGCGCTTGCTCAGGGTCCGATCCCGCCTCGGAGCTGGGCCTACGAACCCCTCGCTGGCTACGGTGGGACGCCCGACCTCGCGAAGGCGAAGGAGAAGCTCGCCGAGGGTGGCCAACCGAACGGCTTCCGGTTCGTGCTGAATATCGTGAACACCCCCGTGGCCCAGAAGCAGGCGGAGATCATCCAGGACAACCTGAAGAAAATGGGTGTCGACATGGAGATCGCCCTGCTCGAGGTCGGGGCCTTCGACGAGAAACGGAGAGCGACTCAGTTCGATGGGGCCGAGGGGCTGTGGAGTGGCCGTGCCGATCCGGACGGCAACATGTATGCGCACCTGATCACCGGGGGGACCAACAACTGGGGCAAGTTCTCGAACCCCCGGCTTGACGAGCTCCTCCGGGGCGCGCGCTCGGCGAGTCAGCAGAGCGAGCGGAAACGCCTCTACGGGGAGGCTCTCCGAATCGTCATCGACGAGGTCCCGGTTATCTTTCTGCACCACGACGCATGGACCAAGGCGTGGGAGGCCAGGGTCCAGGGATACGCCGAGATCCCCGACGGACGCATGCGTTTGGAGCGGGTTTGGCTCGGTCGGTGAGGGACCCGCGGCGTCGTCCGTCCGTGTGATCAGCGGCACGCCGGCCGCCGGGACGCTCACGCCCCGACGTCTCCGCCATCCTCGGGCCGTGGCCATCGACCGCGCGGGCCGGCCGCGCTGAGGCGGTCGCGTGCTCGGCTACCTGCTCCGCCGTGCCGGTGCGGTCGTGCCGATCCTCGGGGTCGTGAGCGTCGTTGTGTTCTCCCTGATCCACCTCACGCCTGGGGACCCAGTCCGTATCATGCTCCGCGAGGAGGCGGACCCGGCCACGGTGGCGACGCTCCGGCACCAGCTTGGCCTCGATCAGCCCCTTCCACTGCAATACTTGACGTGGCTCGGGCGCGCGGTCCAGGGCGAGCTCGGACGGTCCATCCGCACGAACCAGCCGGTCATGGACGCGATTCGCCAGCGAGCACCCGTGACGTTGAGCCTGGCCATGGCCGCGCTGCTCGTAGCGCTCGCGATCGGCCTTCCCGCCGGAATCCTGGCTGCGCTCCGCCGCAACTCGGTGGTGGACGTGACGGCCACGTTGGTGGCCATCTCCGGTGTCTCCCTGCCGAGCTTCTGGTTGGCGGTGCTGTTGATCCTGGTCTTCTCGCTGACCCTGGGGTGGCTGCCACCGCTCGGCTGGGTGAGCCCTAGCCGCGATCTCGGAGCCTGGGTCCGGTCGCTCGTGCTGCCGTCCGTCACGTTGGGGGTGGCGATCGCCGCCGTTCTGATGCGGATGACCCGGGCGAGCCTGCTCGAGGTTCTCGAGCTCGAGTACGTCCGCACGGCCCGGGCGAAAGGACTCCCCGAGCGCCGGATCGTGCTGAGGACATGCCCTGCGGAACGCGCTCATCCCGGTGGTGACGGTCGTCGGCCTCCAAGCGGGGGCCCTCCTGGGCGGTGCGGTCATCACCGAGACGATCTTCGCGCTTCCGGGTGTCGGACGGCTTCTCGTCGATGCGATCTTCCAGCGCGATTTCCCGATCGTGCAAGGTGTGGTCCTGTTGTTGGCGGTCAACTTTCTCGTCGTGAATCTCCTCGTCGATCTCACCTATGCGTGGCTGGATCCCCGGATCCGCTACCACTGAGCCGGCCGTGCGCTCCACCGAGTCCAGCGGACCCGCCGCCCGCGTTCGGTGGCGCTGGAGTCGGATGGGCGTCGTCAGTCTGATCGCGGTCGGTGTCCTCACGCTCCTGGCATTGCTCGGCCCCGCCCTCGCCCCATTCGATCCGACGGAGCAGGTGCTCGACCGCATGCTGGAATCGCCGGGGCGGACACATTGGCTCGGGACCGACGATCTCGGGCGCGACATTCTCAGCCGGGTCCTGTACGGGGCGCGAGTGTCCCTCGGCGTCGGGGTGCTTGCCGTCGCGCTGTCCCTGGGCCTGGGGGTCGTTCTGGGGCTGGTCTCCGGCTACCACGCCGGCTGGCTCGACAATGTGATCATGCGGGTGATGGACGGCCTTCTGGCGTTCCCGTCGATCGTCCTGGCGCTCGCCATCACCGCCGCCCTCGGGCCGAGTCTTCGAAACGCGATGATCGCCATCGGCGTCATCGGCATCCCGGGCTTCGCCCGGCTCGTCCGGGGGCAGGTGCTGACGTTGCGGTCGCAGGAGTTCGTCGAGGCCGCCCGGGCGCTCGGCGCGGGCGACCGGCGCATCGTGGTCCGGCACATCGTCCCCGGCACGGTGGCGGTGGTCGTGATCCACGCGTCCCTTCGCCTGGCGTTCGCGGTCCTGACCGAGGCCGGCCTGTCGTTCTTGGGCCTCGGGGCTCAGCCCCCGACCCCGAGCTGGGGCGCCATGCTGAACACGGGACGCGAGTACCTCGAAATGGCGCCGTGGCTCAGCCTGGCCCCCGGCGCCGCGATCTTCCTCACGACGCTGAGCTTCAACTTCCTCGGGGACGCCACGCGGGACGTCCTGGATCCCCGGCTCCGGACGTAACGGGGCGAGCCGACGAGGGGTTCCAGGGAACAGTTGTCGAGGACGGCCTCGCCCACAGTGGGCGGCGCGACCAGGCGGTTCCCGCAGACGCTGAATCCGCGCCGTTGGTACGTCGCGCACGCGTAGACGTGGGCTCGCCGGGTGCCCGTGAGCCGGCTTCGCACCTCCAAGCTCCCGGTGCAGAGGCCGCACGCGGCGAAGCCGGTGAGGAAATAGGGACTCGATTCCGTTACCGGGCTGGCCGCCCGGCTTCCCGAGCGTCCGATAGCTCCGCGACACTCCGAGGTTGGGGGGCGACGTATGACTACCAGCGGCTCTCGCTCGCTCTCAAGGGCCACACTCCGGCTGAGAAGCTCACGGCCACCCTGCCGCCCCGGGCGGCCTGATCCCCGGTGCTCGAGCATAGTCCCCAATCGTCACTGCCCGGGGTCAATCTTGAGTAGACTCAACACCAAGGCCTGACCCCAGGTTGACAGACCTTCCCGCGCCCTCGCATCATGACGCTCATGACGGAGCTCGGCCAGCGGCTTCGGCGGTTGCGACGCGCACAAGAGCGCACGCTCCGAGAGGTCGCGCAGAAAGCCGGGTATAGCGAGGCCTACCTGTCGCAGGTGGAGACCGGGCGAGCGTCGCCGTCCCTCGCGTCTCTCAAGAGGATCGCAGCCGGCTACGGGGTCTCCGTCGTCGAGCTTTTCATCGACGACGACGGCGCCGACGGGAACCAGATCGTCCTGCGACGGCAAGAGCGCCCCCGGCTGCCCATCACGAATCCGAGCATCGTGAAGGAGCTCCTGATCACGCGCCAGCGGGGCAAGAAGATGGAGCCACTCTGCGTGACGATCGCTCCCGGAGAGGGCTCGAAAGGGGCGTACGATCACGCCGGAGAGGAGTTCGGGCTCGTCCTGTCCGGGACGCTCGAGCTCCGTGTCGAAGACGATGTGTTCCGGCTGCGAAAAGGGGACAGCTTCTACTTCAGCTCGACGCGCCTGCACGGGTTCCGCAACCCGAGCCGGCAAACCCAGGCCGTCGTCCTCTGGGTGATCACGCCGCCGTCGTTCTGACGGGCCCGCCGCGCCCACGACCTTGACAGACTTTGAGGCTCCGGCGAATATATCCCCAGTTTAGAAACTGAAGTGCCATCGAACAACCCTGTCGGTCGCGGTCAGGCGAGGGAAACGGATCCACTACCGATACGCTCCGCACAGACCCTCGATGCGGCGGAAGCCCCCGTCTCCGGCGGCTGACCGGTCGTCACACTCCTGGGATCCACAAGGACGGAGGCATGATATGAGAAACGGCACCGTCACCCGACGCGGTTTCCTCCGCCTCGCCGCCGCCGGCGCCGCAGTCACGGCCGGGACGGCTCGCGGCGTGCGACGCGTCGCGGCCAGCGAGCCCAAGCGCGGCGGGACCCTGCGCCTCCTGCAGATCGAGCCGGCCGTGGGCTTCAACCCCGCGCTGGAAGGCACGAACTGGCCGGAGACGCAGCGGATGGTCTACAACGGCCTCACTGACTACGGCTCGACGGGCGAGCTCGTTCCCGGCCTCGCGCGGAGCTGGACGATCTCCGACACGGCGGACACGTTCACGTTCCGCCTGACCCCGGGCGTCATGTTCCACGACGGCAAGGAGTGCACGGCCGAGGACGTCCGGTTCACCTACGAGAGCATCGCCGACTCGAAGGTGGCCTCGCCGCTCAACGTGTACGTCGCCAACCTGAAGGCGGTCGAGACGCCCGACAAGTACACGGTGAGCCTGAAGTTCGACGGCCCCAACGTCCTCATGATGCCCGGCATCTCGGCCGTGGGCATCCTGCCCAAGCACGTCTGGGCCGGCAGCGATTTCCGGAGGAACCCCGCGCTGACCATGCCGATCGGCACCGGGCCCTTCAAGCTGAAGGAATGGCAGCGGTCCAGCCACCTCGCCTTCGAGGCCAACCGCGCCTATTTCCGCAAGGGCAAGCCGTACGTCGACCAGGTGATCTTCAAGGTGGTGTCGGACGCGGCGACCGGCATCGAGGCCTTCAAGAACGGCGAGCTGGACGCGGTTCTGTCGCAAGGGATGCCGGGCGGCCTTCCCTACGCTCAGGTGCGACAGCTTGTCGATGCCAAGCCGCCGAACATCCTCTTCCAGGAGTTCGTGCAGAACTTCAATCAGAACCTCTGGATGAACTGCGCGGCCCCGCCCTTCGACAATCCCAAGGTGCGCCGGGCGATCGCCCTCGCGATCAACAAGGAGCTGATCGTCAAGGCACTGCTGCAGGGGTTCGGCCGGGTGCAGGACTCCTACATCGGCAACCTGCCCGCTCTCACGTGGGCGCACGATCCGGCGATCAAGTCGGAGTTCAATCCGGCGAAGGCCAATCAGCTGCTCGACGAAGCCGGACTCCCCCGGAAGGGTGGAACGCGCTTCGCGGTGACGCTCCTCGCCACCGAGGGATTCCGCGTGAAGCTGTCCGAGGCCCTGAAGGCGATGCTGGTGCCGATCGGCATCGAGGCCAGCATCAAGAGCTACACATGGGCCACGTACATCGCACGGATCCGCCAGGATCGGGACACCGCCGGCTGCATCTGGAGCATCTTCCTGTCCCGGCAGGTGGATCCGGCGTACGTGATGGACTACCTGAGCGGCCGGAACGTCAAGCCGGGCGGGGCGAACTACGCCCAGTGGAACCACCCGCGGGCGACCGAGCTGATCGAGGCGGCCCGGGCCACGGCGGTCCAGGAGAAGCGTAAGGGCCTCTACCTCGAGGCCCAGAGGATCGCGTTCGACGAGACAGCGGTGATCCCGCTGTACAGCGCGGTGGGCCTCGACATGTTTCGCCGGCAGGTCGAGGGGCTCCACAGCATGGACGCCCTGACCGGCACGCTGACCTCGGTGGAGGGCGCCTGGTTGAACACGTGACGCGAGAAGCCACCCGGGGGCCGCTCGGGCCCCCGGGGCCGACCCCCCACCGCGGCGGCCGCCCGCGTGGACGATGACGCGGCCCCGCACCGCCGATGTCACTGTGGAGCTACGTCGTGGGGCGCGTGATGCAGAGCGTCGGCCTCGTCCTGCTCGTCATCACGCTCGGCTTCTTCGTGATGCGGCTCGCGCCAGGCGACCCGGTCCTGTATCTCTACGGAGCGCAGAACGTGAGCGCGGAGACCCTCGACAACATCCGACGCCAGTGGGGCCTGGACCGCCCGCTCTGGCAGCAGTACTCCGCGTACGTGCTCAACCTTCTTCGCGGCAACCTCGGGTACTCGCAGGTGAACCAGCAGCCGGTCGGCGCGATGCTCGTTCGCATCATTCCCAACACGCTCCTGCTCATGGTTCCCAGCCTCGTCCTCGCCACCGGGCTCGGGGTCCTCCTCGGCATCGAGTCCTCGCGCCGGCTGAACTCCTGGTACGACTATGTCATCGGCGCGGTATCGATGGTCGGGTACTCGACGCCCCCCTTCTGGCTCGGGATCATCTTCATCGTTGTCTTCGCGAGCAGCCTCCGATGGCTGCCGACCCAGGGCATGTACACCCTGGGGTCGTCCGCGCGCGGCCTGGCGTATGCGCTGGACGTCGCCGCTCACATCGCGATGCCGCTCGGGGTGCTTGTCTGGTGGTACCTGGCGGCCTTCGCGCGGCTCACGCGCGCGTCCATGCTCGAGGAATCCCGGAAGCCCTACCTCACGACGGCCCGAATGAAGGGCCTGTCGGAGACCCGCGTGGTGTACCGGCACGCCCTCCGCAACGCCGCGCGCCCGATCCTGACCATCCTCGGCCTTCACCTGGGCACCATGTTCGCGGGCGCCGTGATGACCGAGGTCGTCTTCGCCTGGCCCGGGATGGGCCGGCTCACCTTCAACGCCATCATCCAGCACGACTACCCCGTCGTGCTCGGCGTCTTCATCGTGATCGGGATCGCGGTCGTGCTTGCCAACCTCGTCGTCGACCTCCTCTATGTCGTGCTCGACCCGCGCGTCCGCTATGCCTGACCGGACCGTCCCCGTCCTCTCTTGGATCCGGGAGCGCCTGCGGGGAATGGACGACTTCTGGCGTGTCTTCCGACGCCACCGGGCCGCGCGGTTCGCGCTGTACACGCTCGTCGCCGTCACCATCACGACCCCGGCCGCGGTTCTGCTGCTCGCCGTGGAGCCCGAGGCGATCTCCGCGCGCGTGCTCGACGCGCCGTCGCGCCACCACCCGCTGGGCACCGACTACCTCGGCCGCGACATCCTCGGGCGCGTGCTGCACGGGGTGAACACCTCCCTGGTTGTTGGCACCACGGTGGCGCTCATCGGGATGTCCATCGGGGTCGCCCTCGGCTCGGTCGCCGGCTACTACGGCGGCTGGGTGGACCACGTGGTGATGCGGGCGGCCGATGCGCTGTTGATCGTTCCGACCTTCTTTCTGGTCCTGTCCATCGCGTTCCTCTTCGGGGGCCGACTCGTGTTCGTGGTCGTTCTGCTCGGCGTCACGACGTGGCCGCAGATCGCGCGGATCGTCCGCGCCGAAGTCCTCGCGCTGCGCGAGGAGGCCTTCGTGCTGGGCGCCCGGGCGCTCGGGGTCAGCGACGCCAAGCTGATGTTCCGCGAGATCCTTCCCAACACGCTGCCCCCGGTCATCGCGATGGTCGCCCTGCTGGCCTCGTCGGGCATCCTGACCGAGGCGTCGCTGAGCTTTCTGGGCGTCGGAGACCCGAACGTCGTGAGCCTCGGTCAGATGCTGACTAGCGGCCTCGAGTACGCGACCAGCGCCTGGTGGGTGCCGGCCTTTCCCGGTGCGGCGATCTTCGCGCTCGTGCTGCTGTTGAACGTACTCGGGGACGGCTTGAACGTCGCGCTGAACCCGAGACTGCGGAGCTTCCTCGCCTGAGCCCCGTGGTCGGGACCCCTCGGCGGAGTCGAGATCGAAAGGAGGCCTGGCATGCCGGTAGTGCGGATCGAGATGTACGACGGGCGGTCGGTCGACCAGAAGCGACAGCTCGTCAAGGAGGTCACGGACGTGGTGGCCCGCGTCACGGGCAACACCCCGGAGGGGGTGCACGTGATCATCGAGGAGGTCAAGCGAGAGAACTGGGCGATCGGGGGGCTGCTCTGGCCGGACCGACAGCGCCCGACGGCCTGATTACACCCAAGAGGAGCGAGAGGAACGATGAGCAAGGTCGTCACGATCGGGAAGGCGGCGATTCCGCCGGTCGAGCTCGCCAAGGGCATGGGCACCGTCTACAACGTGTGTCAGGAGACGGTCGGCACCGAGATGCTGCGGATGGGAGTGTGCCACCACGCGGCCGACATGGCCGACATGAAGTGGCAGGGGAAGGCGGAGGAAGCCTTCTACGTGGCCCAGGGCAGCATCAGAGTCGCCTGGGACAACGGTCAAGGGGATGCGGGGGAGGCCACGATTCGCCAGGGCGAGCAGATCTTCCTCCCTAAGGGCTACCAGTACACGCTGAAGGCGACGGGCGAACCGGCGATCAACGTCTTCGCGATCGCCGGCGGCGCGCCGAACGTCTCGGCCATCAAGGCCGAGGCTGGGGCGATGCTCCGGGCGGCCGCGGCGAAGCTCGGGCGCTGACCCGCTCGGCCGGGGGCCGGTTCCGAGAACCGGCCCCCGGCCGAGCGGTCCGGCGTCGCCTGCCGTCGAGAAGGAGACCTATGACACGATCCCTGCGGATCGGCTGCCTCTTGAACGCCGAATACCGGGCCGCGGAGCTCATCCAGCTAGGCCGCCTGGTGGAGTCGCTCGGGTACCATCAGCTCTGGTACACGGACCTCCGGCTGTTTCGCGAGTGCTTCGTGGGCTTGGCGGCGCTCGCCATGAGCACCCACCGCATCGAGCTGGGCCCCGGGGTGGCCGACCCCTACTCCCGGCACCCGGGGGTCACCGCCGCGACCCTCGCGACGTTTGACGAGCTCTCGGGCGGCCGGGCACTCCTCGGGCTCGGGATCGGCGGCACGGGGTTCCGGGAGCTCGGGATCACCGCCAAGCTGCCCGTGGCCGCCCTCCGGGAGACGGTCGACGTCGTCCGGCGCCTGCTCGGGGGCGAGCGCCTGACCGTCCGGGGCAAGGTCGTGGAGCTCTACGAAGGGAAGCTTCAGTTCACGCCGGTCCGGAAGTCCATCCCCATCTACTTCGCGACGCACGGCGCCCAGGTCATGCGGCTCGCCGGCGAGGTGGCGGATGGCGTCCTCGTCGCCAACACGCTGGTGCCGAGCGCGCTTGACTTCTACCTCGAGCAGCTTCGCGAGGGACGGGCCCGGACGGGCCGGACGCTCGACGACCTGGACGTGTCCCTCCGGCCGGAGGTCTGCATCGACGCGGACGAGGCGGCCGCGCGGGGCGTCATGCGCCGCCGTGTCGCGGCGCGGTTGATCGCCGGGTATCCGCACTGGGACTTCCTGGAGCGGCTGGACTTGCGGATGCCCGAGCGCTTCACGGAGATCGCCGCCGCCAAGGACACGAGCCGGCTCGACGAGGCCGCGGCGGCCTTGCCGGAGGCGGCCGTCGACCGGACGGTGCTGGCGGGCCGTCCGGAGCGGGTGGCCGATCAGATCGCCGTCCTGTTGCGCCCGGCGATCACCTCCATCACCATCCGGCCTCACGCCCCCCCCGGCCGGAACGTCGGGGAGGTCCTGGGCGCCTTTGTCGAGCAGGTCGTGCCTCGCCTCGGCGTCACCGTCGCGTCCGCGTGAGCGCCGTGTGCCGGGACGGGGGCCGCAGCGCGCTCGCGCGCCGACCGAGCGTCACCGACTCCATGACCTCAACTAGAAAGGACCAGCAATGCTGAAGTGGGAAGGCCGGGAGATTCCGCAGACTCTCGCCGAGATCGTCGACCCGGCGCACACCGTGGTGATCATGCACGACATTCAGAACGACAACACTGGCCCCGACGGCGTCTTCGCCAAGGCCGGGCGCCGGATCGATGTCACCGGGATCGTCGCGCCGATCGCCGGCTTTCTCGACGCTGCGCGGGCGCAGAAGGTCCGTGTCATGTACACGCAGTACACGAACCTCCCGAACGTCGCGACCTTCCCGGATACGCGGGTCCGCGACAACTACGCGGTGCTGACCGACCCCGTCCGGCGCTGGACCCTCGAGTCGTCGATTCACGGTACTTGGGGCTGCCAGACCGTGGATGCGCTCAAGCCGGGGCCTGGCGAGACCATCATCGACAAGTATCGGGTCGACGCCTTTATCGGTACCCCGCTCGAGTACCTGCTGCGGCTCCACCGCGTGCGGACGATCATTCACACCGGCATCGCCACCGAGGTGGGCATCCTCCCGACCGCGTGGCACGCCATCAACCTCGGCTTCTTCGTCGTCGTGCCAGAAGATCTGGTCGGGCCGATGCAGAAGGAGTACCACGATGAGGCGATGGCGTTCCTGCGGCGCCTCACGCTCGTGACGCGGTCCGAGCACATCGTCAAAGCCTGGAATGAAGGAGACGCGTAGCTCCCCGCCGATCGCCCCCGACCGAGCGATGAATCGAGTGGCGCAGCGCCGGGGCGCCTGGCCGTCGACCCGGCCCCGCTCGGGGGCGCTCGCGTGCGCGGGGGCGCGGGGCCGTGTCCGTGCGTCCCGCCACTTCGTCGAGTCGCCTGCCACCTCGGCCTCGGGCGACTCTACCGGCGGACGGGCAAACGCGAGCAGGCCGAGGAGCACCTGACGACCGCGACGGCGATGTACGGCGAGATGGACATGCGCTCCTGGCTGGAGCCGGCACGGGCAGAACTGAGGCGCCTGGACTGAGGCGCTGCCGCAGCGCCGAGCATAGCCCGAAGCCCGGCCGCGCTCGCGGGCGCCCCCCATGCGACGGTCGTCCGCGCGACCTTCTGCGCCCCTCGGGCTCGTCGTCCGCCGGCCATTTGGGCCGGGAACCGGCCTCATGTCGACTACCGTCCGGCTCCAGGGCTACTTCGGTCGCTGCCGTATGCTCGCCGGCCGACCGCGCGGCGTGGCCCGCCGCGTGGTCCGGACGCCGCGATGGGACGGGTCGAAGCCCGAGGGCCCTCTCTACCCCCTGCCGACCATCCCGCGAGGCCCCGCGCCACCGGCCCGCCGGGCGAAGATGTCCTGGAGGCCGTCCGCCAGCAACTGGAAGGCCAGCACGACGACGAAAATCGCGGCGCCCGACGCAACCGAGATCCACGGCGCCAACAGGAGATACGAGTAGCCTTCCCTCAGCATGCGACCCCAGGAAAGGACGGGCGGCGGCACTCCGAGCCCGAGGAAACTCAGGCTCGCCTCGGTCAGGATCGCGGTCCCGACGCCGAACGAGGCCTGGACCAGCAGGACGTCGCCGACGTTCGGCAGGAGATGGCGCCACATGACCCGCGCCCGGCGGGATCCGAGCGCCCAGGCGGCGGTGACGAAGTCGCGCTCCCGCAGCGACAGCACCTCCCCGCGGACGAGGATCGCGAACGTCGGCAGGAACGTCACCGCGAGCGCGACGATCACGTTCCACAGGCTCACGCCGAGGAAGGCGGTGATGGCCAGCGCCAGCACGAGGGACGGGAATACGAGGAGGCTGTCCATGGCGCGCATCAGGAGGCCGGCCGCGCGGCCGCGGGCGGTCCCCGCCACCAGGCCCACCGCGGTCCCGGCCGCCATGCCCACGATCACCGAGACCACGCCGGCAACCATCGAGACGCGAGCTCCGGTAATCACCTGGCTCAGCACGTCGCGTCCGAGGGGATCGGTCCCGAGCGGGTGCGCCGGGCTCGGGGCGCGGAGGGTGCTGCGGACGTCGTAGCGCAGCGGGTCGTGCGGCGCGAGGCGCGCGCCGAGCCCGGCGCACAGGAGAGCGGCGCCGATGACGGCGGCGCCGGCGGCGACCTGCGCGGTCCGCCTACTCATGCCGCACCCGCGGATCCACCAGCCCGTAGCCCAGCTCGACGAGGAGGTTCGTGAGGAAGACGCCGACGGTGACGACGACGATCACGCCCTGCACGACGGGGAAGTCGCGGCTCAGGATGGAATCGACGAGGAGGACGCCGACTCCAGGCAGGGCGAACACGGTCTCGGTGACCACCGCGCCTCCGAGGAGCCGCGAGAGGCTGACGCCGAGCACGCTCAGGACCGGCAGGAACGAGTTCCGCAGCGCGTGCGCCCACAGGACGCGGCGCTCCTGCACGCCCTTGGCGCGGGCCGTCCGCACGTAGTCGCTCTCCAGCGCCTCGAGCATCCGGGCCCGCGTCAGGCGGGCCAGGTTGGAGAAGTAGGCCGCGCTGAGCGTGATCGCCGGCAGCGCCATGGCGCGCAGGTTCCCGAGCGGGTCCTCCGACAGCGGCACGCTGCCGGAGGAGGGAAGCCAGCGGAGGTGGAGGGCGAAGAGCAGGATCAGCAGGATCGCGATCCAGAAATTCGGCATGGCGATCCCGAGCGCGGTGAGCACGGAGACGCCGAAGTCGAGCGGCCCGTGGGGGCGCACCGCGGCGAGGATGCCGAGAACGAGGGCGAGCCCCAGGGCGAGTCCGAGCGCGAGAAGCGTCAGCTCGAGAGTCACCGGCAGCCGGGCGGCGATCGCGCCCAGCACGGGCTGGCTCGTGCGGAAGGAGCGGCCCCAGTCGCCCCGCAAGAGTCGACCCAGCCAGTCGAGGTACTGCACGTGCACGGGCCGGTCGAAGCCGAGGTCCTGGCGAAGGCGCGTCACCGTGGCCGGGTCCGCGTCGCGGCCCAGCATCAGGACCACCGGGTCGCCCAGGATTGCGTGCATCAGCATGAAGATCAGCGCGGTAAGGAACAACATGGCGAAGAGCATCGCCGCCACGCGGCGAAGCACGAAGACGGGCACGGTCAGGTGGTCGGGCCCGGCCCCGGTCTGGGGCCGATCATCAGACCGTCACGCGATCCGCCCGGGGCCGAGGGTGTGCGGCGTGACCGATCAGCGCTCGAGCCACAGCTCGCGGAAGCGCGGGATCAAGTCGGGGATCCAGCCCCAGTTCTGGACCTTGCGGTTCATGACCGCGAACTCGGTCGTGTAGTTGAGGAACACGTATGGGACATCGTCCACGATGAGCCGCTCGGCCTCCTGATAGAGTGGCTTCCGGCGCTCCGGCTCGTAGATCGCCGCCGCGCGGTCGAGCAGCTCGTCCACCCGGGGGTTGTTGTAGCCGGTCGAGTTCGCGAATCCCTTGCTGTGGAACAGGATGGCGAGCAGCCCGCTGGGATCGGCGCGCTGGGTCCAGCGGGTGTGGGTCCAGTTGGTCTTCCGCTGGACGATGAGGGCATAGGCGTCCGCGGTGTTGACCGGCTCGAGCTCCAGCGTCACGTTGATCTTCTGGAGCTGCCCCTGGAGCAGCTCCGCCTGGCGAATCCACTGGGGAGTGTTCTCGACGACGAACTTGTGCCGGAAGCCGTTCGGATAACCCGCCTCGGCGAGCTTCCGCTTGGCCTGCTCGACGTCGTGGCCGAAGCCCTTGAAGCCGGGGTCGAACCACCAGAGCCCGGGCACGACCGGGCCGCGCGCCGGCTCGCCGAAACCGCGCAGCAGCACCTCTTTGAGCTCGTTCCGATCGATGCCAAGCGCGATTGCCTGCCGGAGCGCTTTGCTGTTGAAGGGCGGCTTGTCGACATGCCACTGGAGCGCCGTCCACCGCGCAGGGGGTCGCATCTCGGACACGCGGAGCGCGGCCTCGCCTTGAAGCGCGGGGACATCCTTGGCGTCCACGTCCGTGGCGATGTCGACCTC
Organism: uncultured Candidatus Rokubacteria bacterium; assembly: GCA_963805625.1. Classification (GTDB taxonomy): domain Bacteria; phylum Methylomirabilota; class Methylomirabilia; order Rokubacteriales; family DASRDR01; genus DASRDR01. The sequence goes on along the minus strand of CAWDVE010000010.1, from coordinate 2,045,707 downwards.
GCCTGTCCGCACCATGGTGAGCCGCACCGTGGGATCGGGGACGATCCGGAACGTGACGCGGTCGAGGTAGGGCTTGCCCTTGTCCCAGTAATCCGGGAACCGCTCGAGCGTCAGCTGGGAGTCGGCCACCCACTCGACGAAGCGAAACGGCCCCGTCCCGACCGGGCGCCGGCCGAAGTCGGGACCGGCCTGCTTCACGGCCGCCGGCGACACGATGAACCCCGGACGCTCGGCCAGCGCGGCCAGCAACGGCGCGAACGGCTTCTTCAGCTCGAAGACGACCGTGTGGGGATCCGCCACCGTCACCGCGGCCACGGCCGGCTCCAGCTGGCTCCGCTGCGGGGACTTCGTCTGGGGATCCAGGATGCGCTCGATGTTCCACTTGACGACGTCGGCAGTGAAGTCGCTCCCGTCGTGGAACTTCACGCCCCGTTGGAGCTGGAACGTCACGTGTTTGCCGTCCGGGGAGATCTGCCAGGCACGCGCGAGCTCGGGCACGACGTTAAAAGCCTTGTCCAGGCCGACCAGCGTGTTGAAGACCATGTAGAGGACGTAGCGCTCCGAGAACTGCACCGAGAAGTGCGGGTCCAGAGTCTTTGCGTCCGCGATCCAGCCCACGCGGAGGGCGCCGCCTCGCACCGGCGTCTGGGCGGCGGTTGGCCCGACGGCGGCCGCCAACAGGACGACGATCGAGACGGCGATCCAGGCGGATCGGGCGTTACGCACGTGCCGAGCGCGATGCGCGTGCATGTCAGTGTCCTCCCTGCTTGTCGAGCTGGTCGAAGACCTCCTTGGCCGCACGGAAGCCGGCGTGGGCCGCCGGCTGGCCGGCGTAGAAGGCCATCTGCAAGATGATCTCCACGATCTGCTCGCGCGAGAGCCCGAGGTTGAGCCCTCCCCGGATGTGTGCTCGGAGCTCCGTCTCCCGTCCCAGCGCCGTGAGCGCGGCGATGGTGATCATGCTCCGGTGTGGCAGCTCCAGGCCGGGGCGGCTCCAGATCTGGCCGAACAGGACCTCGTCGCTGATCCGCCCCAGGTCGGGGGCCAGCTCCTGCGTCGGACTCTTGGCGCCCGTCGGCGGCCCGAACACCCGCTGCCGCAGCTTTTGCCCGATCCCGCGATACTCCTCCAGCGTCGCCATGGTCGTCACCGTCCCATCGGTCGTCGGTTCGTGTGTCGTTCGTGCCACCGGAGCGCGCGCATGCGCTCCGTGAGATGTCGAGTGATCGCCGCCCGGTCCTCGCCCTCCCACCGCCGGTACAGCGCGATGACGGGCCGACCGCAGTCCGGGCACCCGACGTCCGAGACGAGGCGCAGGAGCCCTTGCACGTCGACCGAGCCGTCCGCGTGTGCCCGCACCTTTGGCGCGGTGGCGAAGTCGAAGATGTGGCTCCGCCGGTGCTCGCCCCCGGACACGCGCTCGAATTGTCCGAACCACTCGTCGGCTTCCCAGTGCATCCAGTCCCCCGCCAGCCCCTCGACGTCGATGAGCACCGGTTCGCGTACCGCGGTGCGAGCGCGGCCGTGCGGGTCCGGCACGGGTCGAACCGCGGGCCGGTCGTCGGCGAAGTGCGGCAGCACCCGCTCCGCGAAGAGCTCCATCGACCGGAGGATGTCCCGCTTCGGCTGGCCCCAGTCGAAGTTGGCGATGAATGCGTCGGCGCCCAGGGCTTCGTACTCGCGGAGCCGCTCGACGCACTGCTCGGGTTCGCCCATCACGCTCCGCGCGATCAGCTCCTCTGGTGAGATGTCGTAGCCCCGGGGGAGCGGGACGGCCTCCGTGAAGCCGTCCACCGTCGGCGCGGCGTTCTGGTGGAGGTTCCACTGCACCGTGTGGTACTCCCGCAGCAGCTCGGCGACCCGCCGCGTCTCGGCCTGGCTGGTCGACACCCAGATCTCGCGGCTCATGCGCACCGGTGGCCGGTCCACGCCAAGGTCCTCGCAGATGGCGTCGAGGAGCCGCATCTGGCCCTGAAGGCGGCTGATCGGCTGACGCTGCGGCGCCATCATGATGCCGATGCCGTGCTCGGCCGCGAATCGCAGGCTGTCCGGCGTGCGCGCAGCGATCCACGTGGGCGGGCACGGCCGCTGGAACGGGCGCGGGACGACCGTCACCTCGGGGAACTTGAAATGGGTGCCCGAATAGGCGAAGTCCGTCTCCGTCCACCCCCGAAGGATGATCTCGAGGGCCTCCTGCTGGCGGGCGGCGGCGAGCGGCTCCGTCATCCCGAGCCGCTCGTACTCGTACTTGAAACCGCCGCGGCCGAAGCCGATGTCCAGGCGCCCCTGCGTGAGCTGGTCGGCCAGCGCGACCTGCCCCGCCAGGAGCAGGGGGTCGTAGTACGGTGTGATGACGACCGCCGTGCCGAGCCTGACGCGACGGGTGCGATGTGCGGCGTCCACCACGTTGATGAGCGGTGCCGGTGAGCAGAGCTGGTTGGTGAACTGGTGCTCGGGGAACCAGACGGTGTTCAGTCCCATCTGGTCGCACAGCTTCAGCTGCTCGAGCCCGCCGGCGTAGACCTGCTCGAACGGCTCGGCGGCATCCACCCGCGTGTGGGTCACGAAGTAGTCAAACTTCATCGTGATCGGTCTCCTCCGTCGTGCGGCGTCGCGAGCCCCAGGAGCTCGAAGGGTCGCTCGTAGGGCATCGCCCCGATGACGCGCTCCGGGATCCGGGGCAGGTTCGCATCTTCCACCATCCGGTTCAACCCGCGGAACTGCGCGATCGCCTCCTTCGGCGTCGCGACCGGACAGTCAGTTCCAAACGGGCGCTTCGCCTCGACGCTGTACTCCAGGAGTCGTTCGGGGCATTGGGCCCGTGCGGCGCGCCCGACTGCCCGCCGACGATCACGCATGCGCGGCCGGCGGTACGTCGGGCGCGCCCACCTTTTCCTGCCTCTCGTCGGCCTGGGCGCCCCTGAAGTGCTCGCGGAGCCGGTCATGAGGCGGCGGCCGGGCATCGGTGCAAGGCACCGTAGGACAGGCCGGCAGGTGCGTCAACCCCGCCCCGCGCCGCTCGGGGAGCCGGCGAAGAAGCCGGCGAGCAGTCGCGCGACGAGCGTGGGCGCCTCGATCAGTATCGCGTGCCGGAGCCCGGGCAGGATCTCGAGCCGCGAGCCGGGGATCCGCGTGTGCAGGAGCCGGGCCATGCGCGGGTTTGAGCCGACGTCACCCTCGCCCGTCACGATGAGCGTCGGGACGCGGACCCGCGCGGCCTCCTCGGCGAGGTCCGTCGTGGCGAGGACGTGATAGGCCGCCGCATAAGCGCGCGGGTCATTCTCCATATTGCGCGCCGCGTATCGCTCGAGCAGCTCCGGGTTGGCGCGCCGGAACTCGTCCGAGAACCACCGGGAGAGCGAGCGGCGAAAGTGCTCGCCGGGGATGCCGTGCTCAACGATCACGAGCCGCTCCAGCACGCGCTGCCGCTCCTCCTCGGTGCGGCCTGCCGCGGCGCTGAGGAGAGCGAGGCCCTCGACGCGGTCGGACTGGTCGAGGGCCAGGCGGAGGGCAACCGTAGCGCCCAGCGAGTGACCTGCGACGTGGCACCGGCCGATGCCGAGGTGGTCGAGCAGCACGCGCGCGTCCTCGGCGAAGAGCGCGGCCGAGTACGGGCCCGGTGGCTTCGAGGACTCGCCGTGGCCGCGGAGGTCGAAGCGGATCGTCGTGAAGCACCCGCCGAGCGCCGCCACGACTCCGTCCCAGGCGTCGAGTCGGGCGCCCACGCCATGGATCAGGAGGACCGGCGGCCCGGCGCCCTCGACGGCGTAGGCCGTGACCAACCCCGCGCGCTCGAGCCGTGGCACCCCCTCATCATAAGGGATGGCCGCGATGCCCCGTGGGGACGCAGGGGCTGGCCGAGAACGGCTGGACGCGTAGGCGCCACCTCGAAGCCAAGGCCAAGTATCGGCGGCGGTGAGATGCGTCCAGACGCTGCAGTGTTTGATCCTCCCAGAGACGCGTGATACGGTCCGATCTGGTCGAGCTTGGGGTGCAGCCGCTACGCACACTGGACCGCCAATCCGGAGGTCGCGGGTTCGAGTCCTTCACTTCCCTCAGCACTGAACAGGATGTGCGATAGGCCGCGTCCTTGCGTGTTCGCTGCCTCGGGCAGACCGTGGCCCGGGCGGCCGAGAGGACGGGAGGCGGAAGATGGTCACGACGCTCTCTAAGACCGGGGCGCAGGTCATTGTGGACAGGCTGCTGTGCGAAGGCGTCCGTTTCGCGTTCGGACTGTGCGGCCACGGCAACATCGGTCTCCTGGACGCGCTTTACGATGTCCAGGATCAGATCCGGACCGTGTCCGTCCATCATGAACAGGCGGCGGGACACATGGCCGACGCGTACTGGCGCGTACTGCACCGGCCGGCCGTCACGTTCACGTCCTGCGGACCGGGGTCGGCGAATCTCCCCGTGGCCATCGCGTCAGCCATGATGGATTCCTCCGCGCTCCTCGCCATCACGGGCAACGTGCCGAGTGTTCAGTTCAACCGTGGCGCGTTCCAGGAGACGTACCGGCACCATCAGGCGGACTTTCCGTCGGTCCTTCGGCCGTATGTCAAGCGCAGTTTCCAGCCGACCAGGCCTGACCAGTTGGCGCTGGCGATGCGGCTGGCGTTTCAGGAGATGCTCGGTGGACGCCCGGGTCCGGTGCAGGTCGACGTGCCGCTCGATCTGTTCGTGGAGAGGGTCGAGGCCGGGGACGAGTGGGAGCAACCGGTCGGGGATGTGGCGCGCGCCCGAAGCGCTGCGGAAGACCAGCGGCTGTTGGCGGCACTCGAGCTTCTGCTCGGAGCCACGAAGCCCGTGGTGCTGGTGGGCGGAGGTTGCGTGCTCTCCGAAGCCGAGCGGGACGTGCAGGCGCTGGCCGAGCGTCTCAACGTGCCAACCGTGAGTACACCGCTGGCCGCGGGCGTCCTTGCCGCCGACCATCCATTGTATTTCGGCAACGTCGGCCGCAACGGCGCCTACGCCGCCAACGAGGCGACCCGCAATGCCGATGTGATCCTGGCCCTTGGCGCGCGGTTCGACGATCGAATGTCGAGCAGCTGGATCTCCGGATACACGTTCAGCATTCCGCCGACCAAGCTCATCCAGGTGGATGTGGATCCTTCCGAGATCGGCCGAAACTACCCGGTGGCCGTCAGTGTCCTCGGCGACGCCCGGACCGTGGTGCGCCAGCTCATAGCGCAGATCGAGCACCGCGAGACCCCGAAGGGACGGCACGCGGAGTGGGTCAAGCGTCTGGCGGCCGCCCGGGACCTCTGGGAAATGGACCGGGGCCCGCTGGCCGAGACTGAAGGCGTTCCGCTCCACCCGGAACGCGTGGTGGCGACCTTGTCGCGCGTGCTGGACGACCAAGCCATCGTGCTCTCCGACGTCGGCGTGCACCACAACTGGCTGGTCCAGCGCCTCAAGGTGCGGGGGCCCCGATCGTTTCTTCAGTCCTGGGGCTTCGGATCGATGGGCTTCGCCGTCTGCGGCGTCGTGGGCGCCAAGCTCGCCGCGCCCGAGCGCCCGGCTATCGCGGTGTGTGGCGATGGGGGCTTTCTGATGGCTGCGCATAGCGTGGCCACGGCCGTGGAGTACCATGTCCCGGCGGTGTGGGTCGTGTGGAATAACGGCGGCTATGTGTCCATTCGCGATCTTCAGGTCGGGGCGTTTGGTCCGCGCGAGCTGGCCACGCGCTTTCGCGACGGGCGCACGGGTGATCTCGTGAGCACCGACTTCGCCGCGCTGGCCCGGGCCATGGGGGCGGACGGGTACCGGGTCGAGAAGCCCAACGACTTCGGTGAGGCCCTGGCTGCCGCACTCGCCTCCAACGGTCCGTCCGTCATCGACGTTCCGGTGCAGTCTGACGAGCGTCCAGTCGCTACTGGGGGGTGGGTGCTGCCTCCTCTCAAGCCATTTGTCCCCACGTATCGAGTGCGATCCGATCGATGATTGGCGCCCCGGCAGCCGTTACGGGGATCGGAGCACCGGGCAGGCCCCGGAGGTCGTGGGTACGTCCGTCATTCGACTCACCGGGGGAAGCTCCGCTTCCCGCGCGCGATGGAGGCGACGACTTCCGACGGAGGTGATTTCCCGCCCGAGCCGGACGAGGCGGCGGCGCTTGACGGCCGACCGTGCACCGCGTCGAGGGACTATCACCACGGCGGGTCGACGGACTCTCGGGAAGACTCCTTCGATGAGGCCCGGAGGCCGTCCGTCGTCGGCATGCCAGGCGATCATGCGGCGTACCCTTCATGGCCATGGGACGTCAAGGGTGCCGTGTGTCGCTCGAATCGGTCGCGTAAGCGTGCTCGCGCCACGAGAGGATTGTCTGAGGACGCGCGGATTGCGTGGCCGCGTGCCAGGGCCAGCCGGGCCGGATGGATCCCGTGGCTCGGACGGGGCCCGGTTCCGTCTGAAATCCGAGCCCAGGGAGGAGCCATGAGGAAAGGGACGAAACCCAAAGCGAAGGTGATGCGAGCCGAGGAGGCCTTCTGGGAGCAGCCTCCCGGACACTTCGAGGCTTTCTCGAAGATGCTGGTGCATCCGAGCAATGCGGACACGCGGTACTTCGACTTCCGGATCTCCAGCTATCAGCCGAAGGGGTACGCCGAGGTCCACGTCCACGAGGTCGCGGAGAACATCTACTACGTCCTTCAGGGCAAGGGGATGGTGGAACTGGACGGGAAGAGGCATCTCGTGGAGCCCCACATGGTCGTGCACATCCCCGCCGGAGTGCGGCACGGGATCTTCAACACGGGGCTGGAGGACCTGATCTTCATTGTGGTGGCATCCCCCCCGGCTGACATGCCCCAGGCGAAGCCCGTCGACGGCCGCCGCAAACCATGACCGCTTCCGTCGCCCTCGCCGACCGTGGTGCCCGGCGACATCGCGGCGAACGCAGGGGAGCTCCGTGACCATGCGGGGGAGCGATGGATATGGCACCGATCGAGGCGTCAATGTGAGATCGACGGCGTCACGCTGGGATGAGGAGTACGACCTGGTCGTCCTCGGCGCCGGCGCGGGCGGCATGACCGCGGCGCTCGTCTCGGCGATCGAGGGTATGCGTACCCTCGTGATCGAAAGAAGCGATCAAATCGGCGGGACCACGGCCCGTTCGTCTGGGAGCGTGTGGATTCCGAATAATGCGCAGCAACGCCGCCTCGGCATCACCGACGACGCAGAGGCGGCGCTCCGCTACCTGGATGCGCTCGTCGACGGCCGCGCAGATCGCACGTTACGCGAGGCCTTCATCGCCGCGGGACCCCAGATGCTGGAGTATCTTGAGACCCGCGCAGATGTCCGCTTCCAGATCTATCGTCACCATCCGGACTATCGCCAGGAGCTGCCGGGGGCAGCGGAAGGCGGGCGGCCGCTGGAGCCACTGCCGTTCGACGGGCGCACGCTGGGCCAGGCGTTCGATCGGGTGCGCTGGCCCCTGCCGGAGCTCATGCTGTTCGGCGGGATGATGGTGACCCGCGGCGAGGTGGCACGCCTCTTGCGGATCCCGAGATCGTGGGATGCATTGCGGCTGGGAGTGACGTTGAGTGCGCGCTATGTCCGGGATCGCTGGCGTCACACGCGTGGGACGCGACTCGTGCTGGGGAACGCGCTAGCGGCGAGACTCTTCAAGAGCTTACTCGATCGCCGCGTCGCGATCTGGTTCAACGGCCGGACCACGCGGCTCATCTCGGAGGACGGGCGCGCCGACGGTCTTGTCGTCGAGCGAGACGGCTCGGAGGTGCGGGTGCGCGCGACGCGCGGAGTCGTGCTCGCCGGTGGAGGCTTCCCCGCGAGCCCGGGGCTCCGCGAGCGCTACTTGCCCAAGCCAGTGGCGCAGCATACGGCCGCATTCGAGGGGTGCGTGGGAGAGACGCTGCTGCTGGCCCAGGAGATCGGCGCCTCCCTCGGCCCTTCGGGAGCGGACAACGCGCTCTGGTTCCCGAGCTCGATCGCGACCCGCAAGGACGGGTCGACGGCGGTGTACCCGCACATCGTTTTGGACCGCGCGAAGCCGGGTCTGGTGGCCGTCAATTCGGCGGGACAGAGGTTCGTCGACGAAGCGGTGTCGTACCACGAGTTCACGCGCGCGATGTACCGCTCACACCGGAGCGTTCCGAGCATCCCCGCCATGCTGGTCTGCGACCGACGGTTCCTCTGGAAGTACGGTTTGGGGACGATCAGACCTCGTACGTTCAGATTGAAGCGGTTTGTCGACAGCGGCTACCTCCACGTCGCGGACTCGGTGGAGGCCCTGGCCCGCAAGATAGGCGTCGACGCCGCGGGCCTGGTCGAGACGATCAGGGCGCACAACGTGTTCGCCCGGACCGGAGTGGACGCCGACTTCGGCAAAGGGAGCAACGCTTACGACCGCGCAAACGGCGATCCTGAGTATTCGCCGAACCCGTGTCTCGGACCGCTGACGAAGCCACCGTACTGCGCGGTCGCGGTCGTCCCGACCCCGCTCGGCACCAGCTTGGGGTTGCGCACGAACCTTCACGCCCAAGTGCTCGATGGTTCCAGCCGAGCGATCACGGGTCTGTACGCGTGCGGGAATGACATGCATTCCGTCATGGGCGGCGAGTACCCGGGCGCCGGGTCGCAACTGGGACTGGCGATGACGTTCGGGTACCTCGCGGCGATGCACGCTGCGGGAGCTGAGCGAGAGGCGAGCGTGTCCAAATCCCTCTCCTGACATGCTCGGACCCGCGGAACGACAGCGAACGCGGGTGCTGCTGGTCTTCGCCGTCGTGCTGACCCTGGTGACCGGGTCGGCGTCGGCGGAGACGTTGACCTCTCCAAGGTGAAGGCTGGACGGCTGGAGCTGGGGCGGTTCCATCTGTCCACCGCCAATGCCCTGACCCTGGTTCGGGAGCGGGCGACCCGTAGAAAGAACTAGGGCGGCCAACCGCTCCGGCCGCCCTTTTGGTCTGGGCAGGTTCTCGCCTGCACCGTCCCGGCAAGTGCCAGGATCCTGGTACTACGTACTCGGCACCGCTGGGCGACTCTCGGCACGAAGGACCAACGCCGCCTGGCGGTGCTTCTCTAGGGCCGGGTGGAGCGTCCTCCATGCCCCTCCTTTGATTGAGGCTACCCACGCGGGATCCTCTTCCCCGCAGGCCCCATTCAGCCGCTCTTTGGCACGCGCGGCAATGTGCCGAATTCCTCATTTTTCTGATGAGTGCTCACTACCGTCACCAGCCCCTCTTCCAGCATATCGGCATGGCCCTCAACAGCACGAGGATGCAGGCCGTATGGTGCTGGGCTTGCAGCCCTTGCAGCCGCTTCTCCACTTCTGAGAGCCGCCCCGCCTGGCGCGATCCAACCCGGGGCCGGCTTGCCGTCGTGGTGCTGGTGGCGCTGGGTCGATTTGCTTCAGCGCGTACGCGGTCTCGATTTGCTCGCGCCCGAGCCGGCACTCCTCGCTCATCGTGAGCACCGGGAACGGAGGCTTCGGTTTGAGCGCATTCAGCGCGGCCTTGCTCGAAGACGCCGGTCGGGTTGAGATCGGGCAGGCTCGCCGCCATCGAGCCGGTGGCGAAAGCCCGATACGAGCGGGGATCCAGGTATTCGTTAGAGCGGCATGCCCAGGTCAAAGCGACGTGGTCCGCTCTCGTGCTCTTTGCCCAGACCCTGATTGAATCATCGGGCCGCATCCGTTGTGATGGTCAGCACGCACGACGAGACGGATGCGCGGCAGCGGGCGGTCCGCCATCGGTGCTATAGTTTGGGCCATCCATGGCGGAACCGCGGACCCTGTTCGACAAGATCTGGGAGAGCCACCTCGTGCTGGCTCGCCGCGACGAGCCTTGCCTGCTCTACGTCGATCGCCACATCATCCACGACGGCTCGTTCCACGCCTTTGCGGACCTCGGCCGGCGCGGGCTCGGGTTGCGCCGACCGGGCCAGACGTACGGCACGCCCGACCACTACGTGCCGACGGTCAGCCGGTCGCTCGCGGACGCCCCGACGCCCGAGATCCGCCGGATGGTCGAGACATTCGACCGGAACGTGGCAGGTCGAGGAATCCACCTCTTCCCGCTTGGCGACCGGCGCCAGGGGATCGTGCACGTGGTCGGTCCCGAGCAGGGCATCACCCAGCCCGGGCTCGTCATCGTCTGCGGGGACAGCCATACTTCGACTCACGGGGCCCTGGGGGCCTTCGCGTTCGGGATCGGCCAGTCGGAGAACGCCCACGTCCTGGCCACGCAGACGATCTGGCAGGTCAAACCCCGCGTGATGCGGATCACCGTCGAGGGCAGGCGGCCCCGCGGGGTGAGCGCCAAGGACGTCATCCTGGCGATCATCGCCCGGATTGGGACCGACGGCGCGGTCGGGCACGTCGTCGAGTACGCCGGTCCGGCGATCTCGGCCATGTCGGTCGAGGAGCGGCTCACCGTCTGCAACATGTCGATCGAGGCGGGGGCCCGGGCCGGCATGGTGGCGCCCGACGACACGACATACCGGTACCTCGAGGGCCGCCCGTTCGCGCCCTCCGGCGCGCTGTGGGACCGGGCCCTGGCCTACTGGCGCACCCTCCCGACCGACGAGGGCGCTCGCTTCGACGCCGAGGTGACCGTCGACGCCGGGGAGATGGCGCCGATGGTGACCTGGGGGATCACGCCGGGGCAGAGCGTGCCCATCGGGGGCCGGGTGCCGGATCCGGCGAGTGTCGCCACCGCCGACGCGCGGCGCGCGGTGGAGCGGGCCCTCGCGTACATGGGGCTGACACCGGGCACTCCGCTCAGCGGGCTCCCGATCGATCGGGTGTTCATCGGGTCGTGCACGAACAGCCGGATCGAGGACCTCCGGGCCGCGGCCGCCGTGCTCGGGGGTCGGAAGGCGATGGTGCCGGCCATCGTGGTGCCCGGGTCTGGCGAGGTCAAGGCCCAGGCCGAGGCGGAGGGGCTGCACCGGGCCTTCACCGACGCCGGCTTCGAGTGGCGCGAGGCCGGCTGCTCCATGTGCGTCGCGATGAACGGCGACGCGGTCGGGGCGGGGGAGCGCTGTGCGTCGACCTCGAACCGCAACTTCCCGGGTCGACAGGGCAGGGGCGCCCGCACCCACCTGATGAGCCCGGCCATGGCCGCGGCCGCCGCGGTGACGGGACGGCTGACGGACGTGCGACGCCTGCTGGAGGGGGCCTGAGACGGAACCGTTCACGCGTCTCGACGCCGTCGCCGCGCCCTACGACGAGATCAACGTCGATACCGATCAGATCGTCCCCGCGCGGTTCCTGAAGTACCCGCGAGAGGACGGGTACGGGCGCTTCCTGTTCCACGACCTGCGGCTCGACGACGCCGGCGTGGAAAGGTCCGAATTCTTCCTCAACCGGCCGGCGTACCGGCCGGCACGGATCCTGGTCGCCAACGAGAACTTCGCCTGCGGCTCCTCGCGGGAAGGGGCGGTGTACGCGCTCTTTGACTACGGCTTCCGGGCCGTCATCGCGCCGAGCTTCGGCGACATCTTCTACAACAACTGCTTGAAGAACGGCCTCCTCCCGGTGCGCCTGCCGGCGGCCACGGTCGCGGCGCTCCGCTCGGGCCTCGCCGCCCATCCCGGCAGCCGTCTCGTCGTCGACCTGCCGGACCAGAGCGTGATCGCGGCCGATGGCGCGATCCACCGTTTCACCCTGGACGCCTTCTGGAAGGAAGCGCTGCTCAGGGGGTTGGACGAGATCGGCCGCACGCTCGGCCTGGAGGACCGGATCGCCGCCTTCGAGGAGCGCTACCGGGCCGAGCATCCCTGGCTGCCCTGATCTCGCGGCGCCCGGGCCAGGGGGCGGCGGCGGCCGTCAGGTCTGGGCCCTGAACGCGGCGAGGATCTCGGCTGCGGTTGCCGACCAGACCCCGGCGTGGCGCAGGACGTGCGAGAGGGCGGCCCGCAGGGCGCGGATCCGATAGGGCTGGCCGATCACCCAGGGGTGGAGCGTGATGGCCATGATCCGGCCGCCGTGGCGCCCGGCCTCCCGGTACAGCGCGTCGAACTGGTCCGAGACCTGCTCCACGAACTGGGCTTCCGTGTGGTGGAGGTCGAGCAGGATCACCCGGTCGTCGATCTCGTGGGAGTGAGGCATCGCGTAGATGGGGCCGTGCGCGGTGCGAATGGGATAGGGCATGTCGTCGTTGACCCAGTCGCAGACGTAGGCGATTCCCTCGGCGGCCACCAGGTCGAGCGTGTGCTGCGACTCCGACCGGGCCGGTGACAGCCATCCGGTGACCGGCTGGCCGGACCGCCGGCGCAGCGTGCCGACCGACTCCTGCACCTGCTGGCGCTCCTGCTCGACCGGCAGGCCGCCGTGGTGCAGCCGGTCCATGTGGACGCCGTGGGCGACGATCTCCCACCCCCGGCGGGCCACCTCGTCGATCAGGAACGGATGGCGCTCCGCCAGCGCCGAATTCACCGCCACCGAGGCCCGGACCCCGAGATCGTCCAGCACCTCCATCACCCGGAACACCCCGACCCGGTTGCCGTAGTCGCGGCTCGTGTAGTAGCGGTAGTCGGGGTAGGGACGCTCGAGCCCTCCGGGAGCGCGGAACGGCTTCCCGGTCATGTCGAGGGGGAACCACTCGAGCGCCGGCATCACGAGCAACGCGATCCGGGCGCGGCCCGGCCACTCCACCGGCTTGCGCCGGACCAGGATCGACCACTCGTACCGGTCGTGGTCCATCCCGCGGGATCGGTGAGGGTAGCGCAGGTAGTCCGCCGGCACCGGCATGGCGTCAGGCTCCCGCCCGCGCGGCGATGGCCGCCGCGACGGTGTCGTAGTGGTGCGCATAGTACCAGTCCGCGATCTCGCGGCCCGTCGTGACCCAGACCCCGTCGTGGCCCGTGACGTACTCGAGGGCCTCGGCGAACGCCTCCACGCGGTGTGGCTGGCCGACCAGGAACGGATGGAGCGGGACGCACATCACCGTCCCCGAGCGCGCGCCCTCCGCATACAGCTGGTCGAACTGCGCCTTGATGAGGTCGCGGTAGTGGCGGGGCGTCCCGAAGTAGTAGGTGTACACGATGACGTCGTTCATCTCGAGGGAGTACGGCATGCTGATGAGCCGGCCGCTCCGAACGTGGACGGGCGCCGGCTGGTCGTCGTGGAAGAGATCGCAGGTGTACTGGAGGCCGCACTCGGCGAGCAGGTCCATCGTGTGCTCGGTGTTGGTCAGCGCCGGGGCCAGCCAGCCGGCCAGGTCCTGCCCGCTGTACTTCTTGACGGTCCGCTTGGAATCCTCGATGATCTCCCGCTCCTGCTCTCGCGACATGTCGTAGGTGAACCGCGTGTTGTAGATCCCGTGCGAGAAGAGCTCCCAGTTGCGCGCGGCGCACGCCTCGATGATCTCCGGATGGTGGTCGCAGAGCGCGACGTTCAGCGAGACGCTGCCCCGCACGCCATAACGGTCCATCGCCTCCATCATCCGCCACACCCCGACCCGGTTCCCGTAGTCGCGGTGGGAGTACGCCTGCACGTCGGGGACCGGGCGGGCCCACGTCCCCTTCCACGTGGGATTGACGGGCGGATCGAGCTCGTAGAACTCGATGTTCGGCGCCACCCAGAAGGCGATCCGGGCCCCGTTGGGCCAGGTGAGCCGCGGGCGATCGACGTAGGGCCAGTAGTCGTAGAGTCCGGGATCGCTCCTCATGGTCTCCCCTCACGCGCCGGGCTGGTAGTCCCGCAGGTACCGGAGGACGTCCGCGGCCGGCACCACGTCGGCATATTTGAGCGCCATGTCGTACAGGTTGGCGAAGTGCGGGCTCTCGTGCTTGTCGGCCACGCACTCCTCCGGCACGATCGTCCGGTACCCGTGGCTCAGGCTGTCGACGACCGTGGCCCGCACACAGCCCGACGTGGAGCCGCCGGTCACGATCAGCGTGTCGACCCGGTGCCAGATGAACAGCGACGCCAGGTGAGTCTCGTGAAGGGCGGACGCCATGCGCTTGTTGACGATCACGTCCCTGACCCGGTCCACGTGCAGCCTGTCGTCGAGCTCGGCCCGGCGGGAGCCCACCTTGATGTTCTGGAGCGAGTCCGGGGTGGCCGTCCGGGTGCCCCACACGCCGCAGTCCTCCCCCGACTCCATGTAGGCGACGTAGGTCCAGACGACCGGCAGGCCCTTGGCCCGGGCCAGGTCGGAGATCTGGTTGACGTAGTCGACCTGCCGGGGGTGCGTCTCGTAGGCCGTCACGAACTCCCCCACGTTCGTGTACGACTTCTGCAGGTCGATGTTCACGATCGCCGCCTTCCGCCCGAAGCCGAAGCGGGGACGGGTCGGCCGCGCCTTGAGCTCCTCGTACAGCTGCCGGGCCGTCTTGTCGGATGTCTCCATGGTCTCCCTTGCCTCCCGGTTTTCAAAGCCCGAGGTACGACCGTCTCACCTCGGGGTTCTCGATGAGATCGGCGGCGCTGCCCGACAGCGTCAGGCGGCCGTTCTCGATGACGTAGGCCCGGTGCGCGATCGACAGGGACTGCATCACGTTCTGCTCCACCAGCAGGATCGTGAGCCCGTCCCGGTTCATGCTCTGGATCAGCGCGAAGATCTCGTCGACCAGACGGGGAGACAGGCCGAGCGACGGCTCGTCCAGGATCAGGAGGGTCGGCTCGGCCATCAGGCCCCGACCGATCGCGAGCATCTGCTGCTCGCCCCCGGAGAGCGTTCCGGCGGACTGGCCGATGCGCTCGGCCAGACGCGGGAAGACCCCGGTCACCCGCTCGAGATTGCGCGCGCGGTTCGCCTTGCCCCGGCGGTAGCTCCCGAGCTCCAGGTTCTCGCGGACCGTGAGGTTGGGGAAGATGCGGCGGCCCTCCGGGACCTGCACCATGCCGGCCGCCACGCACGCCCACGACACCCCCGGCGGGATGGGGCGGCCATCGAAGCGGACCGTCCCGCCGCGCGGGAGGTCGATCCCGGTGACGACGTTGATCAGCGTGGACTTGCCGGCGCCGTTGCTGCCCAACACCGCCACGATCTCTCCCGAGTCGATCGCGATCGACACGTCGTACAGCACCTGCACGGGCCCGTAGCCCGCCGACAGCCGCTCCACGTCGAGCAGGCGCCTAGCGGCCACGGGCTGGCTCCGTCCCGGCGGCGGCCGCCATCCGTGCGGCGGCCCCGCGCCCGAGGTAGGCCTCGATCACCGTCGGGTCGGCGGCGATGTCGGCCGGCCGCCCCTCCGCGATGATTTGTCCGTCGCTCAGGACATAGACCTGCTCGGATAGCCGCATGACCGCCTGCATGACGTGCTCGATGAGGAGGACGGTCACGCCCGAGTCCCGGATCGTCCGGATGATCTGGACCACTTCCTCGGTCTCCGTCGGGGTGAGCCCGGCCATCACCTCGTCGAGGAGGAGGAGCTTCGGCTGGGTGGCGAGGGCGCGGGCGAGCTCCAGCCGCTTGCGGCCCGCCACGGTCAGGCGAGCCGCCGGCTCGTCGAGCTGGCGGACCAGGTGCACGCGCTGCGCCACCTCGGCCGCTCGGGCCAGGGCGTCACGGCGACGCGCGAGCCGGACGTGGGCCCCGATCGCGATGTTCTCGCGCACGGTCAGCCCCGCGAAGGGCTGGACCAGCTGGAACGTGCGAACCAGCCCGAGGTTGCAGATCCGGTGCCGGGCCAGCCCGGTGATGTCGACGCCGAGGAACGCGACCGTCCCGCCGTCGGGCCTGAGGAACCCCGAGATCATGGCGAACAGCGTCGTCTTACCGGCTCCGTTGGGTCCGATGAGAGCCACGATCCGCCCCTCGTCCACCTGGAGCGAGACGCCGTCGACCGCCCGGAGGCCGCCGAAGCTCTTGCTGAGCGCGGACACCCGGAGCATCGCGGTCACCCGGTCGACCCGGATCGGGCGGTCCCCAGCCCCACCCGTCCGGCCAGGGCCCGGGCGCCCCCGATCAGCCCGTTCGGGAGGTAGCGCAGGATGAGGATGAGCAGCACGCCGTAGAGGACGAGACTGATCCCGGGAGCGTTCGCCAGCACCTTCCGTGTGAGGTCGCCGACGAGGTGCAGGACGATCGAGCCCAGCAGGGGCCCCGCGACCGTGCCCATCCCGCCGATGATCGAGACCAGCAAGCTCTCGACGGACATCGCCGGACCGTACGCGATGGCGGGGTCGACGTAGAAGAACATCTGCACGTAGAAGGTGCCACCGGCGCCGGCCATCATCCCGGAGATGGTGATCGCGGCCAGCTTGTGCCCAAACGCGTTCACCCCCAGGGCTTCCGCCGCGTCCTCGTTCTCGCGCACCGCCATGAGCCGGGCGCCGAAGCGCGAGTGCTCGAGGCACCAGGCCGCCGCCAGCGAGATGAGCGTCATGGCCAGGGCGACGTAGTAGTAGCCGGCCTTGCCGGCGAACTGGAAGTTTCCCAACCCGGTCCTCAACGGGATGACCAGTCCCTGGCCGCCGTTGGTGATCTTGGCTGTGGTGGCTAGGACGCGGAGCACCTCGGAAAAGGCCAGCGTGATCAGCGCGAAGTAACTGCCCCGGAGGCCGTAGCGGAAGCTGAGGAAGCCGGTCACGAGACCGACCGAGGCGCCTCCGACCGCGGCGAAGAGCATGGTGACCCAGGGGTTCAGGCCGAGGGTGAGCTGGAGGATTGCGGTGACGTAGGCCCCGGTCCCGAAGAAGGCGGCGTGGCCGAACGAGAACTGGCCCGCGTACCCGCCGAGGATGTTCCAGGACCCGCCGAGATAGCCGAAGAACAGCATCAGGGTCAGCAGGTTCAGCCAAAAGCCCGACTGCACGATCAGGGGAACGGCCAGGGCGAGTCCCAGCGCCACCGCCCCGACCACCGCGTTTCTCCCCACCGCCCGCCTCTACGCCCTTGCCCGGAAGAGACCGGTCGGCCGGAACAGCAGGATGGCGATGAAGATGAGGAAGATGCCGATCTGGCCCAAGCTCTCGCCCAGGAACAGCCCCCCCAGCGATTCCGCGATGCCGATGATGATCCCCCCCGCGAACGCGCCCACGAAGCTGCCCATGCCGCCCAGGACAACGATGGTGAAGGCCACCAGCACGAACACGTTGCCAACCTGCGGGTTGACGTAGTAGATCGGGAGCAGGAGACACGCGGCGGCTCCCAGGCATGCGACGCCGATGCCGAAGCTCATCGCGTAGATGTGCTCCACGTCGATGCCGACGACCCGGGCGCCCTGCTTTTCCCGGGCGACGGCGCGGATCGCCTTGCCCAGATCCGTGCGGTCGATGAGCAGCCAGAGCAGGGCGGACAGCACGACGGCCGCGACGAACGCGATCAGGCGGGTGCGCGACACCAGCGCCACCCCGAGGTTGACCACGGCGAAGCCGTAAGGGAGCTGGACGTTGCGGGTGTCTGCCGACCACAGGTAGAGCGCCAGGTTCTCGATGATCAGTGAGATGCCGAGCGTGACGAGGAGGATCATCTCGTCGCGGCCGTGGCTCGCCCTGCTGATGACGCTCTTCTGGAGCCCGAAGCCGAGAACGAACATGGCCGCCGTCATGATGGGGATGGCCAGGTACGGATCGAGCCCGAGGTGGCGGTTGAGGAAGAAGACGCCGTACATGGCGACCATCAGCAGGCTGCCGTGGGCGAAGTTGATGATGTGCAGCACGCCGAAGACCAGAGTCAGGCCGAGGGCGATCAGCGCGTAGACCGCACCCGTCATGGCCCCGTTGATCAGGGCCGGTGCCAGGATCGTCAGCTCGAGCATGAGCGGATCAGGCGCGGTGGCCGACCCGGCCGGACCCCGGCCGGCGGGCAGGCCGGGGTCCGGAGGATCGACCGGCTCAGGCCGGGGCGGGGAAGACGATCTTGGCCGACGCGAACTGCTTCGGCAGGATCACCTGGATGTCGTTCCCCTGGACCTGCAGCGTGGCGGCCATGGCGCCGGTGTTCTGGCCGTCGACGATCTTCGTCGGCCCGTACGGCAGGATGTGGCCGCTCCAGGTGCTGGTGGCCAGCGCCTCCACGATCGCCTCTCGCTTGGCGGAGCGCGCCCGCTCGATGGAGTCGGCCAGCCACATGACCGCGTTGTAGTTCAGGTACACCTCATAGGAGAAGTCGAGCCCCTTAGCTTCCACTCGCTTCCGCAGGTCGAGGGCCTTCGGGTTGAGCGGGTTGTACCAGTGGTTGGTGTCCATGATGTGCTGGGCCGCCTCCGCGGACTCCCGCACGAAGCGGTAGCTCGACGCCCCGCCGCCGAGGACCGAGTAGATGCCCTTGAGCCGGACCTGCTGCTGACGCAACGTCCGGACCAGGAGCACGTACTCGTCGTAGTAGTTGCCGATGATCAAGATGTCCGGATTGCGCGCGCGGATGCGGAGGACGATGTTGCTGAAGTCCCGCGTCGGGTTCGGGTGGAGGACGGTCTCGACGATGTCGAAGCCGTACTTCGGCAGCTCCTTGGCGAGCATCTTCTGGGTGCCGGCGCCGGACTCCGACTCCTCGTGCACCATCATGACTTTCTTGGCGATGCCGCCGGCCGACTTGTTGATCTCGTCGAGCCGGGAGATCGCCGTCTCGGCGATCGAGGTGTATCCCGGACTGAAGCGGAACGTGGTGGGCTTGTCCTTGGCCACGACCCGGTCCGACACCGTGACGTCGCAGACGTGAGGGAGGGCGTAGCGCGTGGCGGCCTGGGAGGTGGAGATGCCGATCGCGCTGGCGTACGGTCCCACGAAGGCCGAGATGCCTGCCTCGTTCAGCTTCTCGAACTCCGACGCGCCGACGTCGACTTTCGACTGGTTGTCGGCGAGCAGGGGCTCGATCTTGGCCCCGCCGAGGGCCTTGATGCCCCCGCCGGCGTTGATCTCCTCCACCGCCATCAGGGCGCCGGCGCGGCACTGGTTACCTGAGTACGCGAGGAACCCCGTGATGGGGTGCATGATGCCAACCTTCACAGGGGCCGCCTGCGCCCTCAGGATCGCCGGGAAGGCTGCGACGGCGGTCGCCGCCGTCGCGACCACGAACTGACGCCGGGAGATCTGCGAGTCCCGCTCCTTGCCCAGAGTGTCCATGCTTGGCCGTCCTTCTCGGGCTCGTCGCCCGCTCTCGTTGCGTCGGTCGTGGCCACCGGATGTCGATGCCAAGTATAGGGGTGTCCCCGAGCGAGGACAACGTCACCCGCGGTGGGAGGGGCGTCGGTCCCGTTTCCGCGCCCGCCGACTTGCGCTACCGTAGCGGTGTACGAGGACCGGCCAGGCCGATGACACCCATCACCCGGGAGTGTGCGCCCATGAGTGTCCGTCCTACCGCCCGCTTGCGCGAGCTCCTCGCCCGGCCGGGGGTCGTCATGGCTCCCGGCGTCGCCGACGCGCTCAATGCCCGCCTCGTGGCCCAGGAGGGCTTCGACGCGCTCTACATGACCGGCGCCGGCACGACGGCCGTGCGGCTGGGCATGCCCGACGTGGGCCTGCTCACCATGACGGAGATGGCCGACAACGCCGCCCGGATCGTCGACGCTGCCGGACTTCCCTTGATCGCCGACGCCGACAACGGCTACGGGGGACCCCTGAACGTGCGCCGGACGGTCCAGGCCTACGAGAAGGCCGGCGTGGCGGCGCTGCACCTCGAGGATCAGGTCCTACCTAAGCGGTGCGGGCATCTCGCGGGCAAACAGCTCATCTCCACGGAGGAGATGCTGGCCAAGATCAAGGCAGCCACGGACGCACGCCTCGACGGTGACCTCGTGCTCATCGCACGGACCGACGCCATCGCGGTGGAGGGTTTCGAATGCGCGGTGGATCGCGCCCAGCGGTACGGGGAGGCAGGGGCAGACGTCATCTTCGTCGAGGCGCCCAGGACCCACGAGCAGCTCGCCGCCATCCCGCTGCGGGTCGCCAAGCCGCACCTCTATAACATGGCGTCGAGCGGCAAGACCCCCCTCCTGGGCATCGACGAGATCGACGCCCTCGGTTTCAAGCTCGTCATCTACCCCAACTGGCTGATCCTCGCCTCGATCCGCGCATCGCGAGAGGTTCTCCGGCGCCTTCGCCACACCGGCTCCGTCGCTGGCCTGGTCGGCGAGGTGGCGTCCTTCACGGAGTTCTTCGACCTGCTCGGCATGACCGAGGTGCAGCGGCTCGAGGAGTCCTACGGCGTGCCGGAGGACGCGCGGGCCAGGTACTCATGACGGTCGTCACCGTGACCCTGACGGGGCTGTCCGAGCGGCAGCTCGAGGATGGGCTCGCCCCCAGCCTGTCCGGGGCGGTCGGGCAGGTACTCGGCCTCCGGCCGGAGGATGTCGTCGTGGTTCTCGGTGCGACCGCCGATGCGCGCCGGCCGGCGGCGGTCGGCGCCCGGGCCGGGGACCCGAACCCACTCGCTCCCGCGGAGCTCGTGCGCGCCTTTCTTCGCGCGGTCGAGATGCGGGACCTGGACGGGGCCCAGGCGATGCTGGCGGAGGGCTTCCGCATGACCTTTCCCGGGGATCGGACTTTCTCCGGACTCGGGGAGCTGGTCGAGTGGGCCCGGCAGCGCTACCGATTCGCCAGGAAGATCTACGAGCGGTTCGACGAGGCGCCGGGCGACGATGGGGTCGCCGTGTACTGCTACGGGACGCTCGCGGGCGAGTGGCTCGACGGCAGCCCGTTCTCCGGCATCCGATTCGTCGACCGTTTCACTGTGCGGGACGGCCAGCTCGTCGACCAACGTGTCTGGAACGACCTGGCCGAGGCCCGTGCCGGGGCGCCCCGGTCCCCCTGACGGCTCGCGCCGCACGATCGCGGCCGGCAGTCGAGTCTCGCACGACGGTGGCCAAATCAGCACGACCACCTGACTGAATTCACATCCGGTTCACGGACGGCCGCCCGTGCAGGCGGGGACTGTGCCGGAGGGGATTCCCCGAAACGAGATTTCTCACGTCTCACGAGTGCATAACGAACACTGCGGTACAGTCCTGATCACCGCGTGAACCCATCGGGTGTCCCGATCGCTCGGGGTGGCCTGCCGGGTCGGGGCTGACATGCGGTATCCTGGCGGCGTGGCCGCGCCGCGACGTGAGCGCCCCCCGGCGGAGCGCTCGGTCACCGTCCGTGAAGCGCTCCTCCGCCACCTCCGCGAGGGTCCGCGCACCGCCCACGAACTCTCGGGCCTCGTCGGGATCCCGGAGAAGCAGGTTGCCGATCACCTCGCCCACGTCGCCCGTTCGCTCCGGCCGACGGCGGAGCGGCTCCGCATGGAGCCGGCCCGGTGTCTGGGCTGCGGCTTCGTCTTCAGGAAGCGGGCCCGCCTCGACCGGCCCTCGGCCTGCCCGGTCTGCCGGGGTCAGCACCTCGGGCCGCCGCGCTTCGCCGTGGGGCCGGCCTGAACCGCCTCCCGGAGCTCCGACGGCCCTCGCTCACATGGATGCTGCCGTGTCCATGTGAGCCAACGCGATCGGGAGAGCCCACCGGATGCTGGAGCGAGCCGACGTCGCCGGGAAGATCGTGCTCGTGCCGAGCGAGCTAGCGCGGTGCCGTCTCCTCCAGATCGCGCAGGATCGCACGGGCGCAGTTGTGACCGGGGGCCCCCGTGAGCTCGCCGCCCGGATGCGTGCCCCCGCCGCAGAGGTAGAGGCCCTTGATCGGCGCACGATACGGCATCCGCCGCGCGAAGAACTGCTGGGGGGTGATGTCGAGATGCCGGATGTTGCCGTCGGTCATCCCGATCCGGGATTCGATGTCGAGCGGTGTCTCGACCGTGACGTCCAGGACCGCATCCCTGAAGTTCGGGGCGTACCGGGACAGGATCTCCACGTGGAGTTCGCCGAGGGCCTTCTTCTTCGCCGTGTCCCACGGGCCGGCGGCCGGCTGGGCCGGGTAGTACAGGGACCAGCTCGACATCACGTGCATGCCCTTCGGCGCAAGGGTGCGGTCGTAGACCGTCGGGAACTGCACGTACATGATGGGTGTCTCGGAGAGGCGCCCGGCTTTCGCCGCATCGCAGCTCGCCTGGAACCACTCGACGGACGGGCAGATCTTCACGTAGGCGGCGAGTCGCGGGTCGAAGCCCGGGCCGAGCCAGCGGCTGAAATCCGGGAACTCCCGCAGGGCGACCAGGACCTTCACGCAGTTTGCCCGAGTCTTCAGGTTCCGGACTCGGCGGATGAAGCCCTCGTCGAGATCCTTCGGATCGACGAGCGAGAGGTACGTGCGCTTCGGGTCGGCGTTCGAGATCACCAGCGAGGCGCGGAGCTCGCGTCCGTCGCCGAGGCGCACCCCGCGGGCTTGACCGTCCTCGACCAGGATCCGGTCGACCGTCACGCCGGTCCGGATCTCCACCCCCTGGGCCTGGGCCGCCCGGGCCATCGCCTCGGACACGCGCCCCATGCCGCCCTTGGGGATCCCGCGGTTCTCGGGCTTGCCGAGGATGCCGCTCCGGATATAGGCGACGGAGAGGATGCTGCCCGGCACGCTCGGGTCGCCGGCGTCCTGAGCGTTGACGAAGTACGCCTTGACCCGTGGGTCCTCGAAGTGCTCGTCGAGCAGGTCCCGTACCGGAACGGTCAGCATCGTCTCCCAGACGGCCTCGTCGGCGGTCCCGCGGACCTCGGCGGCGACCTGGGCGAAGGTCGGCGGGTCGGCGAGGAAGTACCGGTAGACGATCCCGCACGCCCGGTCCCAGAACGAGACCCAGTCGGGATAGGCCTCGGCGTCGTGGGCGGACAGTTTCCGGAGCTCCCGCACGAACTTCTTCGTGTCCTGCCAGCCGAGGAGGTGGGTGCCGTCAGGGAACGGGTGGAAGCTCCAGGGGTCGACCGGATAGAGGTCGAACCCATGCCGGCGGAGCTCCAGGTCGTCGATGATCCTCCCGTGGAGCATGTGGCAGATGTAGGCGCAGTAGGGCACGTGAAAACCCGGATAGAGCTCCTCGGTCCCGATGCCGCCGCCTACCCGCTCGATGCGCTCGAGGACGAGGACCGATAGGCCTTCCTTTGCGAGGTAGTAGGCGGTGACCAGCCCGTTGTGGCCGGCCCCCACGAGGATCGCGTCGTACTCGTGCTCGGTCATGACGCTCCTTTCCGTGCCTCGGCTCGTTCCCGATCATGGCGAGCTTCCGGTCGCCGTGCAAGCGGGCCGGGCGCCCGGGTCCTCGCGGGCTTCCGGGGACGACCAGGCGGTTGTCAGGCGATCTTGATAAACCCTTGGAATTCCTGCTTCCACAAGCCTGCGAATCACGTCGGGGACACGCCCGCTTTACTCAGCCCCGCGAGCTCCGCCCCGGCGTCCAGCGACCCGATCGACACGCAGCCCACGAACTCCACCCTCCCGTCGGCTTGCGGCGTGAACGCGATCCGGCCGACTCCGCCCGGAGACCGGCTCGACGCGGCACCGCCGTATTCTCGGCCGTCGGGCGGCGGCGAGCATCTCCTGGACGATCGCTTCGACGGCGGGCGTCAGGAGGGTGGCGGAACGCGCGCTGATTACCCGAGGCCCGGCCGGAAGGCTCCACCATACATCCCTCCCGATGGGGCTTGCGGTGAGAGAGTAGACGTGCGGTATTCGGCTTGCACTCAAGTGACTATCAGCGTCGGTTTCCGACGAAAGTGTCGCCCGGGACGGAGGCTGCCATGATCGACCCAATCGTGAGGCTGGCGCGATGGCTGGTCTGTGAATTCGAGTGCCAGGAGACCACCTGCACTTCGGCCGACTGGGACGAGTGTCGGCGATCGGGACATGACGCGGGCGACCCTCGGCGCCGATCAGGCGACGACGGCGGTCTAGAACTCTGAACACACGTCGGGACACCCCCAAACCAAGCCCAGGCTGGAGAGGCTGACCCGCCGACTGGGCCGGAGGTTTCGCCATGTCGAAGAAGCCCAGGGTGGCCGGATTCTCGCGCGCGGCGGGCGGACTTGGCTGGGTCGGGCTGCTCCTTGCCTCCACGCTCGTCGCGGGTGGCTGCGTGCGGAGCGCTCGGATCGAGGTTCCGCCGACGCTGCCGAACACGACGCGGGAGCAGTTCCTCACACTCCGCTGGGCGCTCGAACGCGTAGGCGGGGCGGTCCGGGCGGTGGGGATGGCAGAGTCGACCGCCGGCAGCCAGTGGGACGCGACGATTGCGTTCGAGGGGCTGGACGAACAGGGGCAGGTTGTCAGCCAGGGCTCGAGCATCATCCGTCCGGGGTTTGGCGCAGGCCCGACGGCCTTCGCGGTGGAGCTCGTTCAGCAAGGTCGGGAAAGGGAGTTCCGGCTCCGCGTGGTCCGCGCCCAGCAGTACAGCCGACCGGGCCGCTAGCGCACGGCAGACGGAGCGCGTGCCTGAGCGGCGGTCAGGCGCCGGGGCGCGCCGGATGGCCGGCCCGCCTCGCGGGGGAACCTCATCCACCGTCAAAAGACCACTACGGGGAGCATCGCGTCAAGCCGAGTTACGGCCACGGTCTATGGCCTTGGCGCAAGCGGCCCAAAGAACCCGACGATGCGATGCAGCTTGCCATCGGGGGACAACTCACCGAAGTCAATTCCCTCCACAAACACCTTCCCATCCGCAAGCACCATACGCCAGGCGAAGCGAAGCTTCTCGTGATGCGTATCGATCCCACTGATAAGCTCAAAGTGGGCCCCCGGGAACTGCTCAAAGAACCCGCCGATGTGATCGACGAGCTCCTTTCTGCCTGCGACGTGTGCAGTGGGGTCAGTGTAAGTGCCGAACGGCCCGTTCTCACGACGTGCTGAACGAGACCCAACGACCGAGCTCACCTGCCGCGGTGGCCGTGACAATCTGAACTCCCAAAGCCTGAGCGCGCGGTCAGGTGCATTCCGCGCGCTGCCCTCTGGACAGATCGTCCCCGATCCTGCGGAGGTGTCTTCCGAGAAGAAACTGGGGCGCGAGAGTCCAGGGTCCATCTTCTTCAGAGAGTCTGGGCTCCAATCAAGTCGGGGGGTGACGGAAAGAATCAGTCACCTGGTGCCCTTCGGCGCGGTCTGCATGAAGTCGCTGACCTGCTTGGCGTAGAACTTGGCGAAGCCGGTGGTGCTGTGGCCGCGCGTGTCCTCGCTGGCCGGAATCAGGTAAAGCTTGCCGCCCTTCACGCGCTTGAGCGCGTTATCCATCAGGCCGGTCTCCGGCGGGTTGCGCTCGTCATCGGCGGCGTTGATGGCAAGCAGCGGCGCCTGGATCTTCTCCAGCCCCGGGGCCGGATTGTAGTCCCCCGACGAAGCCCATTGATAGAGCACGTCGTTGGCGTCACCGGCGAACGGCGCGTTGAGGCGGTCGTCGACGACCTTGTCGGCCAGCTCGCGCGTCGGCGCCTGCTTCTGGTAGGCGAGCGTGCCGCCGGCGGTGGCGATGCCGTAGAACACGCTGGCGAACTGCGCACCCTTCGGTTGCGTCGCGTAGTTGCCGTTGTTCCAGTCCGGGTCGCGGCGGATGGTCTCGGTGATGAGGCGGCGCAGCATCCAGTTGCGCGACGACATCGCGGTCGGCTGCGAGGCCATCGGCACCAGCGCGTCCATGAACTCGGGGTGCCTGACGCCCCAGATCCAGGTGTGCATGCCGCCCATCGAGTTGCCCATGACGAGGCGCAGATGACGGATGCCGAGGCCTTCGGTGACGAGACGATACTGGGCCGCAACCATGTCGTCGTAATTGTATTGTGGGAACTTGGCGCGCAGGCCGTCCGACGGCTTCGACGACTTGCCGTGGCCGATCGCGTCGGGGAGGATGACGAAATACTTGGTGGCATCGAGCGCCTGGCCGGGGCCGAACAGCTGGCCCGCGAAGGCCGGCGTCAGCAAGCCGATGCCGGAGCCGGTGGTGCCGTGCAGCATCAGTACCGGCATTCCGGACGGATCGCCGACCGTCGTGTAGTGCACGCGCAGATCCATCGTCTCGCCGCTGTGGAACGTGAAGTCCTTGGCGATCCAGTCGGCCTCTTTGGGCGCCGGCCAGTTCTGCTGCGCCGCCGCCGCAATCGCGACCAGGAGCAGTGCGAAACTCGCCGCCGCCCGCGCCACTACCAGCGATAGGTTCATGATTGTCCTCCCTCGTGTGTTACGAGCTTTCAGTTGCCGATGAAGGGATTCGGTTCTTGCGCGAAGGCGGTACCGGAGCGCGGGTAGTCGGCATAGGCTCCTTCTCGGCCGTTCCCCCGAAGGGGGCGCCACGACCGACCTCGACGGCGCGCCGCTCCGCTACAATCAGCCGTCGCCGCGCTTCGCCGCCGGCCTGGTTATCGCCGCCGACCCGATCCCCCACCGGAGACTGGTCGACACGGTGGGTGGGCAGGTCCCTGTCGGCCCGATTGCTCAGAACACCTCGTCCCGCTCGCCGAACTCGAACTGGTAAGTGGTTTCGTCCAGCTCTTCACGGGTGATGAGCCCCTTGCGGCCCAGGAGCGCTTCGAAGGTCTCCAGCCAGACCTCGTAGTAGGCGAACGGCCCGCCCCGCGCCTCGGCGGCGGAGATGCGGGCGATCAGCGTCTGGCGGAACTCCTCCCACTCGTACAGCCCTCCTTCATGGAGTGCCACCGCCATCCCGAACACCCGGCCCTGCCAGGGCTCCTCGAAGACCAGCTCGCCGTTCTTCCGGGGGAGCGCCGCCTCCCCACTCATCGCGCTCACCACGCGCTCCACCGTGAGCTGGTTGGTCCCGACCGCGAGGCCGGAGGCCGACGGTGCGCAGCCGTGGGTCCCCCGTGCGGCCCGCCACAGGCGCGCATCGTCGACAGGCTGCCCGTCGGGGCGCGGCTGCCATGACGAGGCGGTGAAGTGGTGGGCGGCCAGGGCGGCGGAGGGCGGGAGAACGGTGTCGGCGTCCAGCATCCGCTCGACGTGGTCGTACAGCGCCACCGCCAAGGCGTCGGAGTCGATGGTGTGGAACCACTGGGCCTCCCCGTCGAAGAGGAGGAGCGCGACGTTGGCCAGCGCACAGGGCCCGAGGCAGCCGCCCATGGTGAGATGGACCACGTTCCGGAGTCGGCGGCGCTCCCATTCCCGGTGGAGGGTCTCCGCGGGGACGGGAGCGAAGCCGTCCTCCGTGCGGCCGCAGCAACAGCCGCTCGCGCACACGAAGAGCTGGCCGCGGAAGCGCGCCACGTTGACGCGCTTCCCGTCGGGACGGACGACGATGTTGCGCTGCCGCTCGTACACGGGCGGCCGGATCAAGCCGGGGCCGGCGTGAGCGTCACCTCGGCCACCCCGATCAGCGCATCTCGGGGGATCACCCGGACGAGCGCCTCCTCGCCGAGACCCTCCGCGCCCGCCGGGCGCTGGGGCAGGACCATGTACCGCACCTCGGCGCTGGAGTCCCACACGCGAACGTCCCGGGTCGGCGGGATGTCGAGTCCGAACTCCCGGAGGACCTGTCTGGGCTCGGAGACGGCGCGCGAGCGGTAGGCCGGGAGCTTGTACCAGGTCGGGGGAAGCCCGAGAACTTCCCACGGGTAGCAGGAGCAGAGCGTGCACACGACCAGGTTGTGCACGGCTGGCGTGTTCTCGACCACGATCAGCCGGTCGTAGTTCAGGCCGAGGGCAGCCAACGCCGCACGGGAGTCCTCGAGGAGGAGCCGGTGGTACGCGGGATCGACCCAGGCCCGGGCCACCGCCCTGGCGCCGAGCAACGGTCCCGTGGCCTCGCCGTAGCGGCGGACGACCTTGTCCACGGCATTGGGGGCGAGCACGCCCCGCTCGAGGAGCAGGGACTCCAGGGCACGGACACGGGACACCACGTAGGGGTCGACCTTCGCGTGATTCTTGCCCACGGCACTCTCCGCCCGCCCGCTCACGCGGGCTCGAGATAGCTCTCCCACAGGTCGAGGTAGACGGCCGCCCGCGCCTCGGCCGACTCGCCCCACAGCTCGTCGGCCTCGAAGCGGACACTGTAGAGGTGCTGGGGATCCTCGCCGAGCCCGTGGGCGTTGGTGTCGGCAAAGACCCACCCGCCGCGTCGGGAGGCGATCACTCCTCGCTTGCCCCGCGCGTAGCGGGGAAGCCGCGTGTGGCCGGCCCGGTGCAGGTTCCGGGTGACCACGCGGTCGCCCTCGCTGAACCGCGGCCGGGCGGCCATCGGACGGCGGAAGGTGGCCGGGGCGACCCCGTCCCGGGGAGGCGGCTCCCGGGGCGTGATCGCCACGGTCGCCTCGCTCTCCGGGCGGGCCGCGAAGAGCTGGACCCGGGCCTCTAGCTCCTCGCGGCTCACGATGCCTTTCTCGACCAGGAGCTGACACGCCGAGTCGAGCCACTGCTCGAAGTAGCTGGCCTCGAGGTAGTGGACGGGCGGCAGGCGCTCACGGCTGTGGCGATACTCGTCGATGCTGAAGAGGGGCCAGGCGATCCCGGCGTCGACGCACGCCACCACGTGCGGCTCCCACCAGGCGTGGAATCCCCGCTCGGCGGGGTCGGCGTCGATCGGGCCGAACCCGTGCATGCCTCCCAGGTCGTGGATCCCGTCCATGTCCTCGCTCGCTCCCGTCGATCCGGCCAGTCGTCCGAGTCAGTCGCTCGGGATTGTAGCCCGTGCGCCAGGCCGATCGCGACGCCCGGGGAGCTCAGGGCCGGGAGCTGAGGACTTCGTCGAGGGGGTAGTCGACAGACAGCCCCGTCTCGGCCGTTTCCTCCGTTCCCCCCAGAGAGGGCTGGCGGACGAAGTCAGCCATGACCCGTTCGACCTCGATGGTGCGCGGTCGGCGCGGGCGGTGTCAAGGACGGCACCGGGCGGCACCCGTCGCAGCCCAGACTCGGGCGTCCTCAGGCTATTGCACAGGGAAAACGTGGCTGGCCCCGATCCGCCGAGGCGGATCGAGAGGTCTGGTTCACCTCGTGGAGATTGGTCATGGCCAATGCATCCGGGACAAGGGCGTCGGTGAGGGACCGGCTAACCGAGGAAGCTGCGCCACGTCAGGGTGGGACGGTACTCGGGCCGCGCTCAGTGAGCGTTTGGGCTCGTTGTCACTTCGTTGCCATTGCGATGGGCGCTCGGGCTTCGCCGGTTCCCCCAAGGGGGGCCATCTTATGCTACATGTCACTCCATGGCGGCAGTGACCGAGGGCACCGTATTGTGGGAGCCGTCCTCCGAGCGTCGCGCCGCGAGCCGCATGGCCGACTACATGCGCTGGCTCATGGAGCACGAGGGGCTCGCGTTCGACTCCTACCAGGCCCTCTGGCGGTGGTCCGTCACGGACATTGAAGCGTTCTGGACGTCGCTCTGGAGCTACTTCGCCATCCAGGCCGCGGCGCCGGACGTAAGGGTGCTCGACGCGCACACGATGCCGGGCGCCCGCTGGTTCGAGGGCGCCAGGCTCAACTACGCCGAGCACGCGTTGCGGTACGCATCGGCCGAGCACCCCGCGCTCATCGCGGTGTCGGAGGGCCGCGCCCGCCGGGAGATCGCGTGGGCCGAGCTCCAGGACGACGTCGCATCGGTCGCCGCCGCCCTGCGCGCCATGGGCGTCGCCCCGGGCGACCGGGTCGTGTCCTACATGCCGAACATCCCGGAGACGATCACGGCGTTCCTCGCGTGCGCGAGCCTCGGTGCGATCTGGTCGAGCTGCTCGCCGGACATGGGGTCGGGCGCCGTGATCGACCGGTTCAAGCAGATCGAGCCGAAGGTCCTGTTCGCCGTCGACGGCTACCGCTACGGAGGTCGGGATTTCGACCGCCGGCCGGCGATCCAGGAGCTCGTGCGGGCGATGCCGACACTCGAGCGCGTCGTCCTGCTGCCGCACCTCGATCCCGATGCCCGCGCCGACGCGCTCCGGAACGGACGCCCGTGGGCCAGCCTGCTGGGCGGCACGATCCCGCTCGATTTCGCCCAGGTCGATTTCGACCATCCGCTGTGGATCGTCTACTCGTCGGGCACGACCGGCTTGCCGAAGGCCATCGTGCACGGCCATGGCGGCATCGTCATCGAGCATCTCAAGCTCCTGGCGCTTCACCTGGACCTTCGGCCGGGCGACCGGTTCTGCTGGATGACGACCACGGGATGGATCGTGTGGAACCTGCTCGTGGGTGGACTGCTCGTCGGCGCCACGTGCGTCCTCTTCGACGGAAGCCCTGCCTACCCCGAGGCGACCACCCTGTGGCGCGCGGTCGCCGAGACGCGCACGCGATGCTTCGGGGCCGGCGCCGCCTTCTTCAACTCGGGCATGAAGGCGGGCCTCGAACCGGGCAAGACGCTCGACTTCTCCGCGCTCGAGCAGATCGGCTCCACCGGGTCGCCACTCACCGTGGAGAACTTCGCGTGGCTCTACGAGGCGGTCAAGAGCGACGTCTGGGTCGCCTCGGTCAGCGGCGGCACGGATCCCGCCACGGGGTTCGTCGGCGGCTGTCCGCTGCTGCCGGTGACGGCCGGCGAGATCCAGTGCCGCATGCTCGGCTTGTCCGTGCAGGCGTTCAGCGACGACGGTGAGCCGGTCACCGACCAGGTCGGTGAGCTAGTCATCACCGAGCCATTCCCGTCCATGCCGCTCTACTTCTGGAACGATCCGGGCGGCGCCCGCTACCGGGACAGCTACTTCGAGATGTTCCCGGGCACGTGGCGCCACGGGGACTGGATCCGCGTCACGCCCGACGGCCGCTCAGTGATCTTCGGCCGCTCGGACACGACCATCAACCGCTTCGGCATCCGGATGGGCACGAGCGACATCTACCGCGCCGTCGAGCACGTCCCCGAGGTGCTCGACAGCCTCGTCGTCGATCTCGAGTACCTCGGACGTGAGTCCTACATGCCGCTCTTCGTCGTGCTGCGACCCGGCGTGACGCTCGACGACGCGCTGGTGGCCCGGATCAAGTCGAGCGTTCGGGAGCACCTATCGACACGCTACGTCCCCAACGACGTCTTCGCCGTGAGCGATATTCCGCGCACGCTTTCCGGCAAGCGGCTGGAGCTGCCGGTCCGCAAGCTGCTGCTCGGCCATCCCATCGAGAAAGTCGTGAGCGCCGACGCGATGGCGAACCCCGAGTCCCTCGGGTTCTTCGTCGAGCTGGCGCGGAAGCTCAACGCTTCCTGAGACGGCTGGACAGTGGCTACGACGCCGGCATGTCCGGCCACGAGCAGGGGCCTCTGATCCGCAACCTCTTCGACGATGTCGCGGGTCGGCTCGCCGCCGAGCGCATCGATGTGCTCGTGGACGGAGCAGCCCTGAGGCTGGAGCGGATCATCTCGACCGGACACGCGACACCGCCCGGAGCGTGGCACGACCAGGATCGTGACGAGTGGGTGGTCGTGCTCCGCGGCAGCGCGGGCGTGCGGTTCGAGGGAGAGGCGGAGGCGCACGTGATGCACGCCGGGGATCATCTCGTGATCCCGGCGCACCGACGGCACCGGGTGGAATGGACCGATTCGCGCGAGCCGACGGTGTGGCTCGCCGTGCACTATTCGGGCGCCGGCTCTTCGACGACGCCGATGTAGCCGCCTGGGTCCGGCTACCCGCTGGCCCTGCGGAGCCATGCCACCGCGTTCTCGTGGGTCCGGCTGGAGCGGGGAGGCCGGGTGGAAGGCGGGCCACCGCTTTCCGTCCGAGCCGGAGACATGCCCCAGCCCTTCCACCTGCGAACTCTGACTCCTGCGCTCGTCGTCCTGGAGACCACGGGCGCCACCCTGGCCAGCGCCGGCCTCCCCGCCTGGTCGTCAATCCCCGCAGATCCGTGACTTTGCGCGAGCCACCGGCCTTCTCGCCAAGACCGATGCCCTTGTAGTGAACGCGATCGGGCTGAAGGCGCTCCGCCCCATTTGCGCACTTAGCGCGGGCAGTACTCGGGCCGCGCTCATTGCGGCGTCCGGGCATGATCCGGGCTAGCTGGGCGGCGCCCCCCGGCCCAGGCCATCGCCCGCTGCTCCTTCGGGAGCACGATCGGCGGCGTGGTCGCCGCGGCGGCCGCGGTCACGTTCTTCCTCGGCGTCGCGTCCCCAGCGTCAAGGCTCCGGGGGCGGCGGGATGCGCACCTGCATCTCGGCGACGCACTCGGCATAACTCGTGCTCAACGGGGGGAACGGGCCCGGCGGCGAGGGCGCGGGGGCCGCCGGCGCGCCGAGCAGGCGGAGCCCGAGGAACTTCGCACCGTCGAGATCGACCGTGGCCGTGGCCGCGTCGGCCCAGGTCCCGGCGAGGACGTTGAAGGGGTGGAGCACGCGTTGGACCACGGGCCGTGTGGACCACGTGTAGGCTTGCAGGGTGCCGAGATCGGGCGGCGGCTCGAGCTCGACGAGCTCCGCCATGACGGGTTCCGTCCAATAGCAGTGGCCACGGAACCGCAGGGCGGCCGCATTTCCCGGAAGGGCCTCGAGCGGTCGGTAGACGTAGACCACGTCTTCGGCGCGGGACTCGCCGCTCGCCCCCTCATAGAAGGCCCATCGCGTCTGAGAGGCACGGGCGGACACGTAGACCGTGTGGTCCCACACGGTGGGCAGGGGCGCGGGCACGAAGTCGACGGCTCCGTCCTCGAGCGGATAGAACGTGTCGTACCAGAGGCTCACGCGATAGACGCCGGCGCCCAGCCAGTGGCCGACCACGGCATCGGGCTCGTCGCCGAGCTGGCCGCGGAACACGACGAGGTAGCGACCGGGATCGGCCTGATCGGCCGGCGTTGGCAGCGGGAGCGGATCGCTCGTCTGGTCGGGGGCGAGCGTGAGGGGGCCCCACTGCTGGAGGATCTTCCGGGTGCCGTCGGTGGCGTCGTAGTGCAGGGTGAAGTCACCCGTCATGGCCTCGCCGCCGGTGCGGTTCGTCACCCGGAGCCGGTGGACGGGGGGCGTGATCGAGTAGTCGAGCTCGACCCGCGCCTCGAGCTGGCCGCGGAAGAAGTACTGGAGGAGCGCCGCGGAGTACGCAACCGCGCGGGGCAGCAGGATGTCCGCGGCGGCCTCGATGTTGAGGCAGTTCAAGGCGAAGAGCGGCTGGCTTCCGTTCTTGATGAGGTGCTGGTCGAAGATGGAGTACGTGGTCATTCGCGGGTTCTCGACGAGACCGCTGGTGACCGGATCGATGAATCGGTTTCCGTGGAATGTCATGGGGGTGGGTACACCGACACCGTTCCGGCAGGAGACGCCTGGCGGGAGGCTGCTCGTGAATGCGAGGTCGAGGATTGGCTTGGGGTAGCCGCCGCCGGTGGCGCCCTGGGCCAGATCGGTGAAGTTCGTGTCCTCCGATACAAAGTTGCTGTTGCTGAACTCCGAGAATCCGAGGGGACCCGTCCATAGCCCCATGGCGGTTGGAACCTGAGATGGGAGCCGTGGCAGCGCTCCGCCGTGAAGCGGCAGTTGGGCGATGATCGCCTCGACATACGTCTCGTGCAGACTCTGGTCCCAGCCGAGCGGCAGGTGGGCATCGTTGCGCGTGTGCTGAGGCTGAGCCAGGTCCTGAATGAGGTGGATCACGTGACCGAGTGCGTAGAAGGCGTGGCCCAGTTCGCGGTTCCGCTCGCTCGGATCCGCCGCCGTCAGCCCGCGATAGAGCGCTCGTCGCGCGTCCGGGTAGGAGTGGCTCTGACTTGGCTCGTCGCCTCTCAGTTCGAAGGCCCATTCCAGCGAGGGCACACCGAAGACCATGCCGGTCTGGTTGATGGGGTCATAGAAGTGATTGACGACTCGCCAAGGCGGCGCGTCCTCGTCCGCACCGCCCTCCGTGATCCAGTCGGCTGCGGTGTGCGGGCCCTTGGCCATGCTGAACGCCTTCGCCTTGAACGTATCATTGGGGCCGATACCCAGACGGGCGAGGGCGGCGGATAGCTTTGCTTCGGTGAGCGCCTCGGCAGACAATGCGCGATGCGTCTCTCGTTCGTACGCCATTGTGCTGGTCAAGGCACTGAAAGCTGCGAGAGTGAGCGCAAGGAGCGCAGGGTGAGATCTTGTCATCGATCGGACCCTTTCTACTCGATCAGGGCTCGTAGCTGTTCTTCGGTCACATGCCATGAAGTCAGATCGGATACGTAGGGGCGAAGATCGGGGGCTATCCGCTCGCGTTCCTTCAAGACAGCCAGGATCGCTCGGGGAAAGTGCTTCCAGTAGTCATTGACCTGCTGCGGCACCTCCCCAACGACTTGGCCCCAGGCGAGACGGCCCTGCATGTGGCGGAGGTAGCGCAGCCACTCCCGTGGGGTGCCTCGGAACGGCTGCAGCTCGATCGTCTTCCCGTCCCAGACGGAAGTTCGAAGCGTGCCTGTCTGTGGTGGATGGAAGTTCGTCCGGTCGAGCGGCACGTGGCCGGGCTTGAAGAAGGTCAGCATCGGATCGAATACGTCCAGCGACGACAGGAACGGCCGTGGCTTCGGCCCCCAACCGGGGAAATGGTACGCGCCTCTCGGGTCGGTCACGGTCTCCATGATGTGGAGCCGGGTCGTGTGTTGGCCGTGGAGGAGGCCGGTCTGGAGGATCCACTGCGCCACCACGTGCACGCCCTCCAGAGGCTCTTTCGTCTCGGCGTCGACCACCCTGCCGTGGATGGGGGCCGCCGAGTAGGTGTCGGGGGCCGTGGCGAGGGCGACGGCGGGAGCCATCGCGAGCGCCGCGATCAGACCCAGCATGAGTGGTCGCGGCCGGTGGGGGATGACGCCTCGCATCGGGCCCCTCCCTACATGCTGGCGATCCGCCAGACTCCGTCGCGGTCGCGGAGGAACGAGATGATGAATCCATCGGTCATGCCGTCCACCGTCCGAAGCGTCGACGCCATCGCGTACTCGGCCTCCACGACCTGCACGGTCACGTCCCGGAAGGACGCCGCGACGGCCGGGAGGTCGGGGGCGAGGTCCAGCAGCGCGCGGCGGTAGCGCTCGCGCGCCCCGTCGGCGACGAAGCGCAGGGCGCCGTCGATGTCGCCACGGCCCAGGGCCGCCCGGAAGGAGTCCCAGATCGCGGCCACGTCGGGGCGCGGGATCACGCTGATGGGGACCTGACTGCTTAGCGTCTCCCCGGTCGTGCCGTGGCGCATCGTCACGGTGACAATGTAGAGCCCCTCGGTCGGGAACGTATGCGTTCTCTGATGAGGCGCGGCCGCGAAGTCGGCCTTCCGCAGGTCCGGCTGGCCATCCCCGTCGAGGTCGACGTCGAAGAGGTCGATGTCGGGGTCGGAGGCGGGCCGGCCCTCGATCGTGACCGTGAGCGGGGCGAACCCCACGGTCGGCGTGATCTCCGGGCGGCTCACCCGGACGTGCGGTGACGCGTCGACCGCGAGCTGGATCAGGTCCTCGGCAGTGCGCCCCACGTCATCCGTCGCGACGGCCTTCACCTGGACGATGCCGCCGGTGAGCGGCACCCAGGCCGCGAACCGCCCGCGGTGGACCTCCACGGGCACGGCCGATTCGAGGGTCGTCCCGTTGAAGGGAACGGTCACGAGGAGTCGGAGCGTGGCCGGCGCTGCCGATTCCAGCTCCCCCTGGACGAGCGTTGCCGGGTGCTGGAGCGTCGCGCCGGATGGCGGCGCCGTGATCCGCACTTGGAGCCCGCACCGCGGATAGCCGTCCACGGTGATGCGCACCTGGCCGGCCGGCCCCCCGCCAAGGCGCAGCGCCAGCGTGTTCTCGGGAAGCAGCGAGATCGACCGGACGATTTCGCCGTTTTGCGGGTTGAGGTCGCTCGCATCGATCACCACGGTACCGTTGAGGATGACCGTCCCGCTCGAGACCCGGCGAGCGCCCTGCGGCCCGTTCTCGACCAGAAGCCGATGGACGCTGGTCGGGTCGCACGCAGGGAACGTGGCCTGGAACGCGTTCGGCTGGCCCGTGGTCCGCTCGAAGCTTTCGGAGCGATAGACCACGGTCGGCGGACCCGGCTGGGCCGCCGCCGGTGCGGCGGTGCGCTGGACCTCCGCGAGGGCCACCACCAGGAGCACACAGGTGATCAACGAGGGCCGGCGACGGCGTGTCATCGGCGAATCCTTTCGTCGACGGATGGTGAATCGAACCGGAGACGCTTCGCACTCACGTCGGGCCAGGCCGACGCAAGAACGAGACCACGAGGGTCCTGGTCGTGTTCATCGAGAGTTGGCGCGCATCGAGGGAATCGCGCCGAGGACGACTGCACAGTTTCCTGTGCAATGCATTCGGTCCGGGGCACCGTCCGGACGCTGCGTCCGGGTGCCAGGCGTCACGGAAGTCCGCGGCGCAACGGCGGTTGCGCCGCCGTTCCACGCGAGGGCGCACTGCGTCATGGCCATGTCAAGAAAAGAGGGCAGTGGTGCGCACAAAACTGTGCAACTCATCCCGGCGTCGCCGTGCTCGGCATCCCAGGCCGTGTGAACGAGAAAGGTCTTCAGGTGGGCCTTCACGGCCCGGGAGAGCACGGGGTCCACGGGCTGGCGGGACTGATCGGTCGCCGTGGTTGCGCAGACGCGGGGCATGGCCTGTGCACAGAACACACGCCGTACCGTGACGGGTCCTCACAGGATTGGGTCGTGTCGCTGCTCGAGCACCTCGACCGCGACGCCGTGGCGCAGGTCGTGAGGCTTGAGCTCCGGGTAGCCGATCAGCTTTCCGTACGTCTTGCAGAGGCGCCAGATGTTCTTCGGCGTCATGGGCGCGCGCGTCCTTCCGACGGTGCGCTTGCCCCAGGTGGACCAGAAGAGTGGCGTGTCTGGCGTGAGCGCTTCGCACTCGGGCGAGAGCGCGCGGTCCACGTAGACACGCAGGAACCGCACCACCGCGGCCGGCAACGGGATGTCTTGCTTCTTTCCGCCCTTCTGCCGGACGTCGCGAAGACCCCAGGTGTCGTCGAGGTGTCTCACGCGGAGGCCCGCCACCGAGCCGCGGCGCATCCCCGTGAACCGGAGCAACAGGAAGATCGCGAGATCCCGCGGCCGGCCCCGGTGCCTGGCCGCGTCGATCAGCGCGTCCATGATGGCGGGCCCCGCGACCGCCGGAGTCTCGTGCTGGCGGGGTGGGCGATCGATCCGAGCGACGGGGTTCGCGCTGAGGTTGCCGCGCTTGACGAGCCAGGTGCAGAGACTCGACAGGGTCGCGAGCCGACAGCGCAGGGTGTTGAGCCCCAGGTCTGCCGCCGCCATATGGTCCATCCAGCCCTGGATCATGGCGCCGGTCAGGTCCGAGGCTCGGGCCACGCGGCCCTGGCGCGTCCGCACGAACCGGAGGAACTGCTCCAGGATCCACCGGTAGGTCCTCACCCCTCCGTCCGATCGGCCGCGCTGCTTGCGTTGATAGATGCAGAACTGCTCGACGAGTTCGACGAGCGGTTGTGTCATGGTCTCGGTCCTCCTACCCGAGCCACGATCACCTCTTTGCCCGGCGGCAGTATGGGGAGGCACCACCCACCCGTCAAGGGCGGTGCCGCCGCGCTCGCCGACCATGCCAGGCTGGGCCGCGCGCCAGGGGAGCGGGGCACGCGGGCGCGATGGAAGCGAGAGAGACGGCGACGCCGACAGGTCGTCGTCCGATTTCATATCAGCGCGTCCGCTGAGCCCAGCGAATCAAGCGAAGGAAGCGAAACAAGCGGCGTGGCGTGCACCTTTATCCGCTTGTTTCGCTTGTTTCGCATTCAGCACAGCCACCCACAGGGTGACCGGTCGACCCCCGGTCTGATCGGTTCGTCGCACCACCAGTCTGAGGTCGCAGAGAAGGTCAAGCGCCTGGTGGAGCTCTTCCGCGGACCGGTGGCGGCCGAAGAGCCCGGAGATGGCGGTCGCGGTGAGCGGCCCCCGCGCTCGGAGCGCCTCGAGGAGGACGTCCGCGAGGGGCACGCCGAGGCGCCGGCCGAAGATCCGGCGCGCGCTGCTCTCGGCGTAGTCCCAGACCGCGAGCGCGGCGCGGAGGTGGGCGACGCCGATCTCGGCGGAGCGATCCAGAACGGCGTAGAGCGTCGAGAGCCGGAGGACCTGGGCCTCGGCCCGGTTGAGGATGGCCCCGACCATCCCGGGCTCGCCCTCGCTGAGCGTCGGGTAGACCTCGCGCCACAGCGCGCGCGCTTCCCCGTCGCGGCCGAGCTCGCCCACGGTCTCCGAGAACGCCACGACCTGGCGGAGCGCGTCGAGAATCGGGGCCAGGACCGCATCAGGGACCGGCGCGCCGTCGGGGAGGGCCTTGGATCGCCGGACGAGGAGCCAGAGGAACCGGTTGGCGAAGCCGTTGGCCCGCTCGGTTTCGGTGAGGTAGCGCCGCACCTCCTCCTCGGTGATGTGGCCGATGAGGCTCACGTGGGCGCCGGTGGCCCGGAGGGGGCTGTGTTTCGTGAGGGTCCCGAGGTCGCCGGCGTCCCACGCCTGGCGAATCAGGCCCGAGAGGATGTTCGCCTCGCGGGCGATGACCCGCAGCACGACGGCGAGCTCGGGCTCGATCACCAGGAGGCGCTTGTCCGGCTCGCCGGCGTCCACCTCGACCGCTTCGTGCCCGACCACCCGGCCGCGCTCTCGGACCGGCAACGACTCCTGCCGAGCGTCGCGGACGTGGTAAACGAGGCCCTCGCCGCTCGAGAGGCCCGTCGTCACCCGGCGCGCAGCCCATACCGGGTCGACCTGCGCGAGCAGGTGGCGCGGCGTGCTCCACGCGGTGCCTTTCCGGCCCTTGCCGGTGCGACCCACGAACGCGACGTTGAGCCGGCACGGATGCCGGTCGTGCTGGACCCGCGCGTGCGGGCCGGGGCCGATGAGGTTCCCGACAGCGGCCAGGATATGGGCGAGCGTCGCGACGGGGTCGGCTTCGGTGTAAGGATCGATTGTCTCGACGAGACGCCCGGCGAGGCCATGGAACGCCTCCGGAGCGAGCCGCGGCCAGCGCGGATCCAGCCGGGCGCGGGGGCTCCCCACGGCCACCGAGAGCGTTGAGCGCTGGTCGTCCTCGAAACTCATCCACTCGTCCTAGCGTGGCGTGAGGAGGCAAGGGCTAGGCCAGGCGAAAGGCCGTGCCCGAGCCCCCGTAGAACCGGGCGAATTGATGGGAAGAACAGCTCCGGCCGGCTCGCTGTGGAAACGTGTGGTCCAACGCGTCGGACGTCGGTGTTGCGGATTCAGTTGTGGATTCGTGGTAGATTCCCCTCGGCCGAGAGGGCTTCGGATCCGCTCATATGCCGACGATGCCGCCTACGGGCCCCGTGCCGGATACAGTCGGCTGACCAAGACGCTCCGAATCCATGAACTGACCCGCGTGATAGCCGTGCCGAGCACCCCAGGCCAGTTCCGCCAGGCCCAGGAGGCCGAACTCGAACAGTTGGCCACGTGGTTCGAGGCGTTATGGACGGAGGCTGGCGGAGGCCTGGCGGGCCAGACGGGCATGAAGGTCGCCCGCCACAACTTCGGGGCCGGCTGGCTCTTCGTGTGGGATCACGGCGGCCCCGTGTCGATGGCGTCGGCCACAGGGCCCACGCCGAACGGGATCCGGGTCAACGGGGTCTACAC
The DNA here is from genome assembly GCA_963805625.1 of uncultured Candidatus Rokubacteria bacterium. Lineage (GTDB taxonomy): Bacteria > Methylomirabilota > Methylomirabilia > Rokubacteriales > DASRDR01 > DASRDR01. The sequence continues at coordinate 2,006,500 of CAWDVE010000010.1, read as the reverse complement.
GCCGCCGGAGCACCGGGGCCGCGGCTACGCGACCGCGTGCGTGGCGGCGCTGAGCGCGCGGCTCCTCGCCGAGGGGCGTCGCTTCTGCTTCCTCTTCATGGTTCGGCCGATTAGCCAGGTCGCTCACTCGTGCGGCCGCACCTTGCCGACGCAAGCGATCAGTGGAGACCCCACGGGCTGACCGGCGTCGAGTGAATGCTCCGGCTGATCGAGCCGCACCTGGACGAGCGGCTGCGCCGGCTGGTGGCCGCGGCGGAAGTCGCGGCCGCGGACAGCGTGTCGGCGGTGGCCCGGGCCACCGGAGTGTCCCGGCGCGCCATTCGCGCTGGGGTCACGGAGCTGAAGGCCCGTGGCGCAGCGGCCCTGGCCCCGGGGCGGATCCGGCGTCCCGGAGGCGGGCGCAAGCGCACGGTCGACCAGGATCCGACGTTGGTGACGGACTTGGAAACGCTGATCGAACCCACGACGCGCGGGGATCCGCAGTCCCCGCTGCGGTGGACCTGCAAGAGCGTCCGGCGCCTGGCCGCCGAGCTGACCCGCCAAGGGCATCGCACGAGCCATCGGATGGTCGCCGCGTTGCTCCAGCAGTTGGGGTACAGCCTGCAGGCCAATCGGAAGACGATCGAGGGCACCCGGCACCCCGATCGCAATGCCCAGTTCGAGCACATCGCCGCCCGCGTCCAGGCCACGCTGCGCCAGGGCCAGCCGGCGATCTCTGTCGATACCAAGAAGAAGGAGCTCGTGGGGCCGTTCAAGAATGCCGGTCGCGAATGGCGGGCCCACGGGCTGGCCGGTGCGGGTCCACGACTTCGTGCAGCCGGAGCTGGGGCGCGCCATTCCCTACGGGGTCTACGATCTGGGCGCCAACACCGGCTGGGTCAGTGTCGGCATCGACCACGACACGGCGGCGTTTGCCGTCGCGAGCATTCGCCACTGGTGGCAGGCCATGGGGCGCCGGGCCTATCCTCACGCCCGGCGGCTGCTGATCACGGCCGACGCCGGCGGGAGCAACGGCGCCCGCCGGCGGTTGTGGAAGGTCGAGCTGCAGAAACTGGCGGACCGCCTCCACCTGCCCATCACGGTGTGTCATTTCCCGCCCGGCACGAGCAAGTGGAACAAGATCGAACACCGCCTGTTCTCCTTCATCACTCAGAACTGGCGCGGCCAGCCCCTGCTCAGTCACGCGGTCATTGTGAATCTGATCGCGGCCACCACGACCACCACGGGCCTCCGCGTGCGGGCGCGGCTGGACACGACCCGGTATCCCTCGGGCCTCAAGGTCAGTCGCGCCACCCTGGAGGCCGTCCGCCTGCGGCCCGATCCGTTTCACGGGGACTGGAACTACACGATCCTTCCCACCCAGTCGGCAAAGCGATAGCATCTGGTCCATTTATTTCGCACCGGGTCCTTAGCGTGAGGTTGGACATCAACTCGTGGACGTCGATCTCGTAAAGTAGGAAACGAACCATCCCGGCCTCTGCTCGCGGTGACGCTCGTACTCGAGATCCTTAATCGGCCCGGCATGGAATACGCGGCCGTCGACCATTTTCACGTAGAAGTGGCGGTAGTAGCGCAAAGACGGAAGCTTCGTTGCCGTGCGCTCGATGTCGACGTAGCCCTGAACGTTCCCCGTGGACAGTGTGCCGGTGGACGTGGCGAGAGGGCCGCCGACGTAGGTGAACGCCGTGGCCGCTCGGATCGACGCAAAATTCTCGCTGAGGAGGATGCCGTGAGCACGTTCACGATTGGCGCCGCGAAGATCACCCGGATCGAAGAGACGTACGAGCCGAACTTCGACGCGAAGTGGTTCTTTCCCGACTGGCAGCCGGACGTCGTGGAGCGTCATCGCGACTGGATGCTGCCGAACCACTACGATCCGGCCAGCGGCAAGCTCAAGCTCAGCGTGCACAGCTGGTTCGTGCAAGTCGGCGGCCGCAACATCCTCATCGATACGTGCGTCGGCAACGACAAGGACCGTCCGTTCTTTCCTCTGTGGCACCGGTTGAAGACGCCGTACCTCGATCGGCTCGCGCAGGCCGGCCCCAAGCCGGAGGACGTGAACCTCGTGATGTGCACGCATCTCCACAGCGATCACGTCGGCTGGAACACGCGCCTGACCAACGGGCGATGGGTGCCGACGTTTCCGAACGCGCGTTACCTGTTCAGCCGCGCGGACTTTGAGCACTTCAAGACGATCGATCCCCAGAAGTCGCCGGCCGGCGCGGCCGCGTACAAGGACAGCGTGGCGCCGATCGCCGAGGCCGGACTCGCCGATCTCGTGTCGGGCCTGCACACCGTCGACCAGCATCTGACGCTCGAGCCGGCACCCGGTCACACACCTGGTACGATGTTCATCACGCTCGCGTCGCACGGAGCACGCGCGGTGTTCTGCGGTGACATCCTCCACCAGGCGATCCAGATCTTCCACCCGGAGTGGAACAGCCTCGGGTGCCAGGATCAGGTCAACGCCCGCGGGAGCCGGCGCCTCGTCCTCGAGAAATGTGCCGGATCGGGAGCCTTGCTCATGCCGACGCACTTCGGTGCGCCGTTCGTCTGCCACGTCGATGCCAAGGGCGACACGTTCGTCCCGCGATGGGCGTAGCCATGGACGTCGGCGCTGTGCCCCGCAGTCCCCTTGAATGCGCGCTACTTCTCGATCGACAGCGCTGCGAGCCCCAAGATGTCGGCATCGCTCACCACGGAGCCGTCCCAGACCGTGATGAAGCGCGAGATCTGGCCGTCACGGTCGAGCTCGAGCGCGGTGACGCCGCGCTTGACGTTGGCGGCATAGGCGGGCGTGGCCCGCCACTCGTAACCGCCGCCCTGGTCGCTGCCGACGACGTGGACGAGCTCGGCGCTCTGGCCATAGGGGAGCTTCGCCACAGCGCGGGCGAGGTAGTCCTTGATCGCCATGCGCCCGAGGACTTGCGCGCGCAGCGTCATATCCTCATAGACCGCATCGTAGGTGAAGAGGGCAGAAGCCGCGTCGGCATCGCCGCCGGCGAGCGCCTTGGCGAGCTTCTCGGCCACGGTGCGCATCTTAGCGGAGGCGTGTTCGCCCACGGCCTTCTCGCTGAACTCCTTCGGGAACTTGTCCTCGGGCGTGCGGATCTTCGCAGCCGTAGCGGCGCCGAAGTGCCGACCGTCCCAATAGTCGATCCAGCGGATGACTTTGCCGTCCCTGAAATCGATCGCGGCAAGGATGCGGATCTCGCCGCCGAACAATTCCGGTGTGTCGGTGAACGCGACAAGCGCGCTCTTGGTGTCGCCGAGGATGCGCGTCGGGTAGGATTTCCCGCTCTCGGGCCATTTCGGCATGAACTGCTCGAACACGCCGCTCAGCGACTTGAAATCGTAGAACGGCCAGCCGAGCGTCGCATCGATGTAAGTGATCTGCTTCGGCGAGAAATGTTTCATCGTCTCCGTCGGGTTGTGGCGGCTCTTGGCGGTGAAGAACGAGTGGAAGAACTGGCGCGCCTGCGGTGAGGCGTGCGAAGTGTCGGCAATCTCGGGGAAGAGGGTCTTTGCTTCGGCGAATGCGAGGCTCGATGCGGCCAGTGCGATCGCGGCTGCCACAAACACGCCCGGCGACTTGGTCATCGTCTCCTCCTGGACCGACGCGGGTCCACAAAAAGCGCATCGGACGACCGTGCCAGGCCAAGCCTGCCACCAACGAAAGAACCTGAAGTGCCAGGTAGGTTTCTCGGTCCGCGTCCGTGCCCCTCGTCACCGGCCTGCCGCAGGTGGAGGCCCCCTCGGGCGCCGCAGGTACCATAGCGTGCGACTATCAGGTCGACAAGAGCGGCCAGGCGGTGGCGGCGAGGGCCGAGCGTGCGAACAGACGGAGACGGCGACGCCGGTCGGCGGGTGGGATGCCGCTCAGGCTAACCGCGACCTTACGCCGCGGCGCGGCCCTCCACCACGAAGGTGGCCCCGAATGGCCAAATCCCGTCGGGGGATCGAACTCGTGAGGTTCGATTCCCGTCCTTTCTGGCGGGCCACGTGTGTTCTAACCGCGCGAATCGATGGGCCAAGAGGCGATCGTGACTGAAACACGGGGTTCGAATCCCGCTAGCCGACGAGGCGAGCGCGGCGTAGAGCGAGAGGCTCGGATCGGCGCGCGTTGCGGCGCCGGATGGACAGAACCTCCGGTCGAGAGTTGACGCGCCGCGCTACCGTTCGAAGCGGACAAGCGGACACCCTATAGGAAAGAACCTGTCCGTCCGGTTCGTACGGGACCACGAATGGGTCCCCGTACTCACGAACCGGACGTGTGATCCGGATGTCCGGGCGGCAGGCATGCGTCCGCCGGCAGGTCTGACCTCCCCCGACGCCGGCCCCGCCCCGTGGGGCCCGGTGGGCGGTTGCGGCGCCGACTTTCTCGTGGATCACCGGCGAACGCTGAACGACGGCTGATGACACTTCGGAATCAACGCCGCGCCGACGCGATGCGACACGCAAAAGACAGGGTGACGATATCGCCAGATGCCACGCAGTGGCGAATGCGCGGGCGGTAGGCGCCGAGAAAGCGCTCCTCGCCGACGCGCTCCACCGCCGTGCGCAGCGGAGCCGAGCATTTCTGCAGCGCCCAGGCCTCCTCGAACGACATCGGCCCGATCGTCAGGTCGACCGACTCTTCCGCAACCTCCCGGAACCCCGCGGCCTCGAGAACGCCCACCAACTTGCCGGCAGGGGCGAACAACCACATGCGCCGGATGTCATCCGCCTCGTCTGGACACAGCTCGGCGGCGACCTGGAATGCGATCGCCAGGTCGAGATCCGGGCGTGCCGGTGCCGAGACCGCGATGCGTCCGGCGGGGACCAAGACCCGCTTGAGCTCCTGCAGGGCCCGCTCGGGGCTGCAACAAAAGTGGATGACCATGCTCGCAATTGTGGCGTCGAACGACGCCTCCTCGAGCGGGAGAGCCTCAGGATCTCGGCCGTGGCGCTCTGTTGGTCCAGCGCCTCACTCAGAGCGCTCGTGATCTCCGCGTATGACAGCGCTGGCTGGCCGCTCGGATTGGCCGTGGGGGGGGCCGCACTCCTTGCAGAACTTCATCGTCGGGGCGTTCTCGTGCTGGCACCGGGGACACTCCATGCCAGGCGCCTCCCTTGCCGGAGTGCGGCCAGGGTAGCACGGACAACCGGCCACTTGGCCGGCCCTCCTACCCTGGGTTGACCCGACACCCTGGCCCGCCATTTCGACTCGATCCTAGCGGCGAGAAGTACCCGGTTGTCCGGGGCCCGGGACCAGGTTCTCGAGGCGCCCTCGACCCGGCCCGCCCCACCGTTTCGCCCGGATCACGGCGGCGCTCTTCATGGCCGCCGTGCGAAGCTGGACGAACACCCCTTCCGCCGCGGTTCGACCGCGGGAAACCACTCGGGTTCCAGCGCGCACCGCGCCACCCCCGTCGGTGACACGATGGCCCCGAACAGGCTCGCCATTCAGGCGAGGACGGAGCGGATACCGCCTGACGCTAGTTGAGCCGGTAGAACCGCTTGGCGCCGCCGCCCAGAATCTCGCGTTTGGTCTGGGCCGAGAGCTCCGGCCGGTCGGCGATCAACTTGGGCGCGCCAGGGAAGAAGCCGTCGGGATGAGGGTAGTCGGTGGCCCAGAGGATCTTGTGCGGGCCGATGTACTCGGCGAGCGCGGAGAGGCTCCCCTCCACGGGCTCGAAGGAGATCCAACAGTTCCGCCGAAAGAGCTCACTCGGGCGCATGGTGAGGCCGGAGTCGTTGAACCCCTTGTCGTCGAAGTGCCGGTCCATCCGGTCAAGCCAGGGCGCGATCCACCCACCCCCCGACTCGAGGAACGCGATGCGCACGCCGGGATGGCGATCGCATACGCCGCCCCAGATCACGCTCAGGGCGGCCAGCATCATCTCCATCGTGTGCGAGATGATGTGCCGCGCCCCCCGCGTCGTGAACCGGTCGACACCGACTTGCGGCATGCCGCCGCCGGCGCCCTCGTGCAGGCCGATGGCGAAGTCGAGCTCCTGCACCTCCGTCCAGAACGGCGCGTAGTCCGGGTGGTGCAGCATGCGACCGTTGTACGGGTTGGGTCGGAGAAACCCTGCGCGCATGCCGAGCTCCTTTCGCGCGTAACGCATCTCCTCGATTGCGGCGTCGATCGACTGCATGGGTAGCATGGCCACGCCGAAGAGGCGGTCGGGATAGGGGCGGCAGTACTCGGCCAGCCAGCGGTTGTAGGCGCGGCACGTGGCCGCTGCGAGCTGAGGATCCTGGATCGCGCCGGTGAAGAGACCGATGCTCGGATAGAGGAATGCCGCGTCGATACCGTCGAGGTCCATGTCGGGGATCCGGGCATGCGGGTCGAAGCCGCCCTTCCGGCCCTCGACATACTTCATGGTGACGTCGTCTATCGCGCCCTGCCGAGCGCCGATCCCCCCGAGCAGACCGAGGCCCTTTGGGCTGCCCAGCACCCGACCCTCGATCAGGAGGCGTTCCTTGCCATCGGTGTCCACGATCATCCGCGGCGCGCGATCGCGGTATGCCGGATCGATGTACTTGTCAAACATGTCCACGGGCTCGAGCACGTGTCCATCGGCGTCGATGATGTTGTACGTGCGCCCCATGGCGAGTCTCCTTTCAGCGAACCTTCAAGTGATGCCCTCACGCCGAAGTGCGTCGAGGTCGGGATCCCGGGAGCCGGGAGCGCCGGCGATCGCGGGCCGGGAGTCCCCGAAAAGCTCGCCCCCTCTGCGCCGGACCGGTCAGCGGGTGGTGAAGGCGGCTCGCCGCCCGGGGGTGGCACCCACGGTTGGCGCCTCGGGGCGGCCGAACCTCTCGTATGCCGATGCGCGACGAGCCAAAGGAGCCAGCGGGGCAGCGAGAAGCGCCTGCCCGACGGCCGCCCGCTGCCGTCGGACCGTGGTTGGGCCCTCGCCCGTGAGGTGATGGACCCACACCCGTGTTTCTTGTCGAACCGCCCTCACCGTGTCGATCACTCTGAACAGCCGTGTGGTCATGGCTACCTCCTCGGTCGGTCAATCGTCGCCGCGTGGGCGAGCAGATCGCTGAGCCGCCCGGCCGTCGCCTTCACATCGTCTACCGCTTCGGCATCGGAACCGGCCAGGTCGCGTGCGACGAGAAGGCTCAATTCCACGTCGTCCATGTTACCGAGCTGAGCGAAGGCCTCGGCCGCACGGAGCACCCCGTCGAGAGATTCCGCATGACGCGCGCTGCGAAGGGCGGCCTGGTAGGCATCATGTGCCCTCAGGCTTGCCGCTTCAGGTGCTGCCGTTCGGCTGGCGATGCGGTAGTATGCGTCGCCGACCTCGATCAAGGACTCCCACCGACGATCGCGGGTGGCCCGGCGATGCGCGGCCTTGGTCGTACGCAGGGCCGTCAAGAAATCCCCATGCTCGAGGGCGGCCTCCACGGACACCTGCAGGGAACGGGCTGTAGGCACGCCACTCTCGGGCGTCACGGTGGGTGTCGTGGCGCCGCCGATCAGGACACCAACTAAGGCAGGTGCGAGTGCCAAGGACACCTTCATGGAACTTCCCCCTTCCCCGAAGAGGTCAGGGTCGATCCGAACAACTGGTCGAAGGGAGCAAGTGGCCTGCCAAGAGGCCGACGATTCGACAGGCTAGAAATGACGCTGACTTAGGCGATCGCCCGGAGCGCGGGCCTGTTCGTCCGCGCCCGTCACCTCGGAAGCCCATGACGGTCCAGAGGAGCTGATTGACCAGCGACAATAGCTGGTTACAGGCTGTCTGTTCGACGGCGACAGTATCTGGGGATCAGACGACAGCCTGGGCGGCTCCGGGCGCGGCCGCTATCCGGCGGAGGCGGGGGGCTGGAATCCTTTGGCGTCGATCCGGTGCCGCGAGAGGAGTTGGTGGAGCCAGGTCCGGTTCATGCCCACCCGCCGCGCGGCTTCTGACACGTTCCCGGCTGTGTCCCGCAGAAGCTGAGTGAGGAAGCGCCGCTCGACCGCCTGGGCCGCCGCCGCCGCGGCCGCGGCCTTCGCGGCCTTCAGCTCGACGTTCGTCGCTGGGGTCACGTACTCGTCCCGCGCCGTCACGTGGGGCGGGAGATCCTCCGGAGTGATCTCCGGGCCCGTGGCGAGGGTGGCCGCGCGACGGAGGATGTTCTCCAGCTCGCGCACGTTACCCGGATAGTCGTACGCCAAGAGCACCGCCTCGGCATCTGTGCGCACGCGGTGGCCGCGCCCCAGCTCGGCGTCGAGCCGGCCCAGGATGTGATGGATCAAGAGCGGCAGGTCCTCGCGCCGCTCGCGGAGAGGCGGTAGCTCGAGCGTGATGACGTTGATCCGCCAGTAGAGGTCCTCGCGAAAGCTCCCGGCGGCGAGAAGCTTCTGCAGGTCGCGGTTGGTGGCCGTGACGATTCGAACGTCTACGCGATGCGCTCGCTCACTGCCGAGCGGCTGTACCTCGCCAGACTCCAATACACGGAGGAGCTTCGCCTGCAGGGCTGGCTCGAGCTCCCCGATCTCGTCAAGGAAAAGCGTACCTCCGTGCGCTACCTCGAAGCGCCCTCGGCGCGACGCCACCGCTCCGGTGAACGCGCCGCGCTCGAAACCGAACAGCTCCGCCTCCAGCAGGGTGGTAGGGATCGCAGCGCAGTTCACCACCACGAATGGCCCTGCTGCGCGATCGCTGGCCGCGTGGATGGAACGCGCGAATAGCTCCTTGCCCGTGCCGGTCTCGCCCAGCAGCGTGATGGTGGCGCGCGTCGGGGCCGCCTGAGCCGCCTGTTCGAGGACTCGCCGGAGCGTCGAGCTCGTCCCGAGGATCCCGCGGAAGTGCTCGCCGACGGCCCGCCGCAGCTCGAGGTTCTCCCCCTGGATCCGCTCCGTCTCGCGTCTTAAGGCTTCGTGGAGCCGGGCGTTCTCGAGGGCCACTGCAATGGTCCCAGCAATGGCATCGAGGAGATCGAGGTCGTCTTGCGTGAAGATCCCGGACCTCTTGTTGATGACCTGGGTAACACCGATGGTCCCCGACCGCGTCAGGAGAGGGGCGCATAGCAGGGAGTGGCTGGCGGTGCCCGTCTCACGGTCGACCGCATCGTAGAAGCGAGGATCGCTGGCGACGTCCGGCACCAAGACAGAGCGACCCTCGCGGAACACCCACCCGGCAATGCCCTCCGACACGCGAAAGCGCACTTCGCGGAGCCGGTCGGGCGACTCGATCCGCGCATCGCTGGACACCGGAATGTAGAGGTCGCCACGGTCCGGATCGTACAGGATCACGGAGCACGCTTCGGCGTCGAGCAGCGTTCGAACGCGCTCGGTGATCAGAGAAAGGAGCTCCCCCGGCTCGACCAGCGCGTGGAACGACCGGCTCACCTCGAGGAAGAGAGCGAGGGCGGCCTGCGGGCGGCTCGGGAGCGCCTCCATCACGGACCCGGCTAGCCCGACTCTATGCGGCCACGAGCGGCACGTCAAGCGGCGGTCATCCCCGATCCCGGCATGACATGATCCATTGGACTATGCGCGCCCCGAGGGACCCGCCTCGGAGGAGAATCGGAGGCGCGTTACAGTCGTCGAACCCTGTAGAGGAAGGCGGAACATGAGGAAGCTGACAGCGATCGTGCTCGTAGCCGTGCTCTTCGTGCCGCTCCTGGCGGGACCCGCTCAAGCGTGGGTTCGCGGCGGGGGCTGGCGCGGGCATGGTGGATGGCATGGGGGTGGGTACGGCTGGGGGGGCTTCGCCCTCGGATTGGGGATCGGCGCCCTTGCTACGTCCCCCTACTGGTATCCCCCAGCTTATGCGTATCCCGCATACCCGTACGCCTACCCGGCCTACCCGTACCCGGCCTACGCGTACCCGACCTACCCGTATCCGGCCTACAGCTATCCGACCTACTCACCTCCGGTCTATGCCCCGCCGCCAGTCCCAGGGGCAGGGGGCCAGGCGGATCCGTCAGCTAGCTTGAACTATGGCAGTCCGCCGGAGAATCCTCCGCAGGCGTCCGCCCAGGGCTCGGCTCCGAGCGGCGGCCAGGCCTGTGAGACGGTGACTGTCCAAGGGCACTATGAGACCCGGACGCTCCAGAACGGGCAGCGCGTCACGGCCTGGATTCCCGCCTACAGTCAGCAAATCTGCCAGTAGCCATGGGGTGGCGCGCCCCGGGTCCCAGGCTCCTCGGTAGCGAGAGCGTGGTCGTGGTCGCGCTGCTGCTCGGCATCGGCCTGATCCTCGCCGGGTGTTACTACGTGGGGCCCGCGCCACCGCCCTATGTCACCCCGGCCCCCGTTGGAGCTCCTCCGGGATACGTGTACGTCCCGGCCCAGTGGGTCTGGGGTGGGGCGGCGTGGGTCTGGCGTCCCGCATACTGGGCCCCCTCGGCGCGGGCGCTGCCTCCGCCGGGGTCAACTCCCCCGGGGCAACCGCCCCCCCTGCCGCCGGGCTTGCCGCCTCAAGCCCCGACACCGTAGGCGCGGTACGTCCTCTGGCTCCCGGGGGGCGTATGTTCGTGGCTCGCGGGGTGCTCGCGTTCGTGCGCGACACCTAAGACTGGGGGGCACGGCCGGGGATCCGTCCGTCCTCTTGACGGAACCCGCCCGGGCGGCGGCGGACAGCGCGTGTGGAGGGCTCCGCCGCGCCTCGCGAGCGATTTCGAGGTTCTACGAGGCGGCCGGCGCCGGATTAGGCGCCGGCGCCACTCGCGACCGGGCCACGCGGCGGTAGATCACCAGGAGGAATCGCGTCGTGGGGGGGATCCTGCATCGCAAATGATCTCTATGCATCACACGGCTATCCCGCACCCTTGCTCCGGTCTGCGCGGCGGTGCCATCGTCGCACCCGCGAGGCACCGCGACCACCCCAGCGCACTGGGAGTGTGACAATGCGACGCTCCGTCTCCCTCGATGCACGCACCGCCCCAGTGAGATCCGTGTACCGCCCGGAACCGGGATGATCGCCCCGGGCCTGTCCGAGGCGGCCCGCGGCGCGCTAGACTCCGGCCACGCTGGGAACGCGCCAAACTGACTTACCGGTAGGCTTGGCGAAGGGGCAGGACAGGCTTTGGTTCAAATCTGCCGGGTACGAGAAGCAACGGAGAGGCGACCGATGACCCCTGACGTCATGGGAGGCCGGCATGCGCGCTGATCTGGTGATAGGTAGCCACCTTCCCGACCTTGAACTCCCCGATCATCGCCGGGTGCCGGTGAGGCTTTCCGAGCTGGCCGCCGGGTACCCGCTGATCGTCAGCTTCTACCGCGGCTACTGGTGACCGAAGTGCCAGTGCCAGTTGCGGCACTTGACCGATTTCCAGCGCGAGCTCGACGTGAACTACTGCCACCTCGCGGTGATCAGCACGGATCCCCCGGAGGTGTGCGGGGCCCTGCGTGCCGGGCTGGGCGCGACGTTCGCGTTCCTGAGTGATCACGAGCGTCGGGCCATCATGGGGCTGGACATCGTGGATGAGACCGACCGAGCGCACCCTCGCATCGCGATCCCCTACAGCTTCTCGGTGGGGCCAGATCTCGCCATCCACAAGATCTACGACGGTGGCTGGTTCGTCGGCCGCCCCACCCTCGAAGAGCTACGTCAGGACCTGCGCGCGATGATGCTGAAGTACCACCCGGACTGACAGCGAGGGCGCCGACCTGGTCCCTCGGGGCCGCGCGTTCGCCCGCATGGCGGCCAGGCGCGCCGGGAAGGACAACCACCGCCGCTACTTGACTCCGCCCCACCCTCGGTGGAGCATCAGCGGGAGCCGGCGGATCGCAAGGGCGCGCCGGGATCCCGACTACTCGAAGGGACGTGTCGATGACGACGCATACGATCGAACCCAGGATGGAGCTCGAGCAGCACCTCCACATGTACCGCCAGATGGCGAAGATCCGCGCCTTCGAGGAGCAGGTGCAGGAGCTGTACAAGGGCGCGAAGATGCCGGGCCTGGCGCACCTTTACGTCGGCCAGGAAGCCGTCGCCGTCGGCGTCTGCGAGGCCCTGCGGAGGGACGACTTCATCACGAGCACCCATCGGGGGCACGGCCACTGCCTGGCCAAGGGCGCCGCGGTCGACCGGATGTTTGCCGAGCTGCTCGGTAAGGGGCCCGGCTACTGCCGGGGCAAGGGTGGCTCGATGCACATCGCTGATCCCGAGACGGGAAACCTGGGCGCCAACGCAATCGTGGGCGGCTCCGCCGGGATCGCCACGGGTGCGGCGCTGTCGGCCAAGATGCGCGGAACCGGGCAGGTCGTGGCGTGCTTCTTCGGCGACGGCGCGCTCGGTCAGGGTCTCCTCTACGAGGTCATGAACATGGCCTCTCTGTGGAAGCTGCCCGTCATCTACGTCTGCGAGAACAACCTCTACGGCGAGTACACCTCGTGCAGCGAGACGGTGGCCGGCGAGATCCTCGCCCGCCCGCGCGCCTTCGGGGTGCACGCCGAGAGCGTCGACGGCCAGGACGTCCAGGCGGTCAACCGAGCGATGCGGCGGCTGGTCGAGCGGGCGCGCCGCGGCGAGGGGCCGGCGTTCCTCGAGTGCAAGACGTACCGGTACTACGGGCACCACGTCGGCGACGTGAACCGGGAGTACCGGTCACGCGACGAGGAGCGCGAGTGGATGACGAAGCACGACCCGCTGGAGACCCTGTCGGAGCGGCTCATCGGCCAGGGGCTCTCCGAGGCGGGCGTGTTCGAGCGCATCCTCGGCGACGTGAAGACCGAGATCGACAGCGCCGTGCAGTACGCGCTGGCTGCCGCCTATCCCGAGCCGAGCGAGGTCACCCAGGATGTCTACGCCTGAAGCCGGGGTGCGAGAGCTGACGTACGGCGAGGCGGTCCGCGAGGCGATCGCCGAGGAGATGCGCCGGGACACGCGCGTGTTCGTGATCGGCGAGGACGTCGCCGAGGCCGGCCATCCCTTCAAGGTGCTGCTCGGGCTGGTGCAGGAGTTCGGAACCGATCGGATCATCGACACGCCGATCTCCGAGCCCGGCTATGCCGGGATCGGCGTAGGCGCGGCCATGACCGGCATGCGCCCCATCGTCGACATCATGTTCGGCGACTTCATCACGCTGACGATGGACCAGATGGTGAACCAAGCCGCCAAGGCGCACTACATGTCGGGCGGCAAGATCAAGGTGCCCATCGTCTTCCGGACGACGCTGGGCGCCACTCGCCGCTCGGCCGCCCAGCACTCGCAGTCCCTTCAGGCGTGGGTCAGCCACGTCCCCGGGCTCAAGGTGGCGCTGCCGTCGACGCCCCACGACGCCAAGGGCCTGATGAAGGCGGCGATCCGCGACGACAGCCCGGTCGTCATCTTCGAGGACAAGATGATGTACCGCATGAAGGGCCCGGTGGCCGAGGGCGACTTCACGATCCCGTTCGGGGTGGCCGACGTCAAGCGTGCCGGGCGCGACATCACCATCGTCGCCACCAGCAGCATGGTGCAGGTGGCGCTGGGCGCCGCCAAGCTCCTCGAGGACACCGGAATCAGCGCCGAGGTGATCGATCCGCGGACGACCGCGCCCCTCGACAAGGAGACGCTGATCGCCTCCGCGAAAAAAACCTCGCGGGCCCTCGTCGTCGACGAGGGCTACGAGCGTTACGGCGTTACCGCCGAGATCGCGTCGGTGATCGCCGATGGCGCCTTCTACTACCTCGACGCGCCAGTCAAGCGCATGGGCGCCATGGACGTGCCGGTGCCGTTCTCGCCGGTCCTCGAGGACCTCACGGTGCCGACGGAGAAGACGGTCTTCGAGACGGCCGTGGCCCTCTGCCGGAACATCTGATGCCGGCCAGCGTCATCATGCCGGCGCTCGAGCTGGCGCAGGACTCCGGCAAGGTCCTGCACTGGCTGAAGGCTCCCGGCGACACGGTGCGGAAGGGCGAGCCGATCGTGGAGATCGAGACCGACAAGGCCACCGTCGAGATCGAGGCGCCGGCTTCCGGCGTGCTCCGCGACGTGACCGCGCGGGAGGGCGACGTGATCCCCGTCGGCCGGACGATCGCGTTGATTTTCGGAGCCGACGAGACCGGGGCGGCCGGCCCCGGGACCGGCCCGGCGGCGAGACCGGTGCCGCCGACCGTCGCCAGCCCGTCCGCGCCGCCCGCCGCGGCGGCTGCCCGCCCCGCCGCCCCGGCCGCGAGCGTGCGGGTGTCGCCGCTGGCCCGGAAGGTCGCGGAGCAGCACGGCGTGGATCTCGCGCAGGTGACGTCGAGCAGCGGGCGAATCGAGAAGGCGGACGTCCTCGCCTACGTCGAGCGCCGGGCCGCGCCGGGGACGACTGGTGGGCCGGCGCTCCGGCTCCTGCCGGCCTCGCCCAAGGCCCGGCGGCTCGCCGCCGAGCGCGGCCTCGACGTCGCGGACCTCAATGGCTCGGGCCCCGGGGGCGCCGTTCTCGTGGCCGACGTCCTGGCCGCCGAGCGTCCCCGGGCGCCGGCCGTCGACGTCGCTGCCGCGGCGGCGTCCGTGCCCGCCGCCGACGCGCCACGCGTCGGCACCATCTGGCGGGTCATGGTCGAGCGCATGACGGCCAGCTGGACGACGGCCCCCCAGTTCCACCTCGTCCGCGAGGTCAATGCGAGCCGCCTGGTCGCGTGGCGCGAGCGGGCAGTCAAGCAGACCGGGGTCCGGGTCACCTACACGGACCTGCTCGTGAAGCTCGTCGCCGCCGCCATCGCGCGGCACCCGGGCGTGAACGCGTCGTGGCGGGACGGCGCCATCGTGCGGCACGCTGAGATCAACATCGGCCTGGCGGTGGCCACGGACGACGGCCTCGTGGTGCCCGTCATCCACCGCGCCGACACGCTCGGCCTCACCGAGCTGGTGGCCCAGCGGGAAGCCCTGGTGGGCCGCGCCCAGGCCGGCCGGCTGCGCCCGGCTGATATTCAGGGCGGCAGTTTCACGATCAGCAACCTCGGGATGTACGGCGTCGACGGGTTCACCGCCATCGTGAACCCGCCACAGGCCGCCATCCTCGCCGTCGGCCGCATCGTCGACCGGGTCGTGCCCGTCAACAACCAGCCGGCCGTCCAGCCGATGATGGTGCTGACCCTGTCCTGCGACCACCGCGCGCTGGATGGCGCCCGGGGCGCCCAGTTCCTCGCGGCCCTCGCCGAGTTGGTCGACGAGCCCCTCGCGCTCCTGACGTAGGTCGTCCCCGGGGCCCACCGCGGGCCCGGACGGAAGCCCGGCGCGGGCGGTTGCCTTGACCCCTCTCGCAGCCGTTGCTATCGTGCTCGCGCCGGTGCCGCTGACGTCATCTACCTCGACGGGCGTGCGGGACCTGTACGATGGAGTGAGAGCGACGTGACAGCCGAAGCCGGAGAGACCGTGGAGGGGACGATGCGAGCGCACCCCGTAAGGATTCTAGCTACCCTGGCCGTGACGGCGCTGGCGATGGTGACGGCGCCGTGGGCGGACGCGCAGCCGGCTAAGCCGATCAAGATCTCCATCATCGAGGCCACGCCGGCGTTCCACAGTCTGCCCGTCACCGCGCTGAAGACGCTCGGCGCCGAGTACGGTCTCCAGGTCGAGACGCTGCAGATCCAGGGCGGGGGCGAGGCCGGCCAGATCTTCGCGGGCGGCCACGGGGACATCATGACGTCCGGTTTTGACAAGCCGGTCGGGTTCGCGGCGAAGAAGCTGGTCGATGCCAAGACGTTCGGCGTGATCCTGCATTCGATGAACTGGTCGCTGGTGGCGTCGGCCAAGTCCGACATCAAGACCGTGGCCGATCTCCGGGGAAAGACCGTCGGGATCTCCGGTCCCGGCTCCTCCTCGGACATGCTGATGCGCTGGGCGTTGAACAAGGCGGGTCTCAATCCCGACCGGGACGTCACGCTGATCGCGCTCGGGTCGCCCGCGAACCTCTATGCCGGCCTAGAGAACGCTCGGGTCGACGCCGCCGTACTGGTGCGGCCGTTCCTGACCAAGGCGATCGACTCCGGCATGGCGCGGGTCGTGGGGGACTGGGAGGCCATGCAGTTCCCGAACCTCGTCTCGATCGCGCGCACCAAGGACCTGGAAGAGAATCCGGAGAAGTTCATCCGGTTCCAGTCGGCGATGAAGGCGGTGATCCACCGGTTCAAGACCGACCGCGAGTTCGCGATGAAGATGGCGAGGCAGTCCTACCCCACCATCTCGCCCCAGGAGCTGTCGCAGCAGCTGGACTTCGCGGCCAAGGTGTACTGGAAGGGCGACGGCGACATGACCCGGGAGCTTTACGACCAGGCGGTGGACATCCTGGTGGGCTCAGGACGGGTCAGCAAGGCGGAGATGCCTGCCTTCGACACGCTGGTCGTGCGTCTCCCGGTCAAGTAGGACCGCCGCGCGGGGCGGTTGCACCATCAGCACGAGCCACGGCCCGGTGACCCCGGCGCGGGGGACCGAGACGACGGCGGGCGTCGCGAAGATCGACGTCGACGGCATTTCAGTCCGCTTCGCGGCGTCCACCCAGCAGCAGCGCTCGAACCTGGCCCTCTCCGGGGTGTCGGTCCGGGTGGCGCCCGGCGAGTTCGTTGCCATCCTCGGCCCGAGCGGCTGTGGGAAGAGCACGCTGCTGCGGGTGGTGTGCGGCCTGCTCGCGGCCACGCAGGGCACGGTGCGGATCGACGACCGGGTTGTTACCCGGGTGCCGCCGGGCATCGGGTTCCTGTTCCAGTCTGACGCGCTGCTGCCGTGGAAGACCGCCAGGGAGAACGTGGCGATCGGCGCGATCCTCGCGGGGAAGGCCCCGGGCGAGGCGGGACGGCGCGCGGAGGCCCTCCTCGTCGACATCGGCCTGGGGCAGGCGCTCCACAAGTATCCGGCGGAGCTGTCAGGCGGCATGCGCAAGCGGGTTGCCTTGGCACGAACGATGGCGTACGAGCCGACCGTGTTCCTGCTCGACGAGCCCTTCTCGGCGCTCGACGCCCAGACGCGCATCTACGTGGGGAACCGCTTCCTCCGGGTCCTGGAGACGCTCGGCCAGACGGTGCTGATCGTGACGCACGACATCGACGAGGCCATCGCCATGGCGGACCGCGTGCTGGTCATGACGGCGTCTCCCGGCCGGATCGCGGCCAACTTCGTGATCGACCTGCCGCGGCCGCGCGACTACTACGGGTCCCGCTTCGAGCCCCGGTTCCGTGATCTCCAGGGGCGCATCTGGGAGATCCTGCGACGGGAGATGCAGGGAGTGCTCGGTGACGACGGCCACGCCTGAGCCGGGTGCGGGCGGCGCCCGGGCGCCGGTGGGCGCCCTCCCGGAGGCCGGCGACGCGTTCGAGGCGCGGCGCGCGGCCCTCGCCCGCCATGTGCGGCGGCGGCTGACCGTCGATCGCGCCGTCGCGGTCCTCATCCCGCTCGTCGCGTGGCAGGTGCTGGCCATGGGGTGGAGCGGGGGGAAGTGGATCAGCAGCCCCGTGGAGGTGGCGGGCCGCGTGTGGTCGATGGCGGGCGATGGCTCGCTCTGGCTGCACACCTGGGAGACCCTGAAGGAAGCGCTCGTGGGGCTGGTCGCCGGGGTGGCCGTCGGCGTGGTCGGCGGCGTGGTGCTGGGGAGCTGGCGGCGGCTGTCGGACGCGGTGGATCCGGTCATCATGGGCTTCTACAGCCTGCCCCGCGTCTCGCTGGCGCCGCTGTTCATCATCTGGCTCGGGATCGGCCTGTTCGCGAAGGTCGCCCTGGTGGCGTCGATCGTGCTGTTCGTCGTGCTGTTCAACGTGCGCGAGGGCGTGCGGGGGATCGACCGGGAGGTGGTCGACGCGTTCCGGAGCATGAACGCCTCGCGCGGCGCCATGGTGCGCTACGTCGTCGTGCCGTCTCTCGTGCCCTGGCTGCTCGCCGCCGTCCGGATCGGAATCGGTATGGCGCTGATCGGTGCGGTGGTGGGCGAGATGGTCGGCTCCGCCCGGGGGCTCGGCTGGTACGTCATGCACACGAGCGGGGTCTATGACATCGCGGGGTCCATCACGGCCCTGGCGATCCTGATGATCCTGGCCATGATCTTCAACGGGGCGCTCGCGCTACTGGAGCGGCGGATGCTGCACTGGCGGCGCGGCGCCGAATCGTGGACGGGCCACTGAGGCCTGGCGCCCCAGTGCGGCCCCTCGGAGGCTCGAGCTGGCCGGGGGAGGCGCGGGAGGAACCGTGACCATCGATGACTGACACGCCCGCCGCCGGCTCTCCCCGCACGCTCCTCGACAAGATCTGGGACGAGCACGTCGTCGCCGACCTGGGGAACGGAGCCTTCCTGCTCCATGTGGACCGGCACCTCGTGCACGAGGTGACGAGCTACCGCGCGTTCGACGGGCTGCGCCGGCGGCGGATCCCCGTCCGGAGCCCGGAGCTGACGTTCGCGGTGGTCGACCACATCGTCGCCACCAGCCCGGACCGCGCGGACGACACCAATCCGGCCGGCCTCCCGTTCATCCGCATGTGGCGCCGGAACTGCGAGGAGTTCGGGGTCACCCACTTCGACATCGACGACGTCCGACAAGGGATCGTCCACGTGATCGGCCCCGAGCTGGGGATCGCCCTGCCCGGATGCACGCTCGTCTGCGGCGACAGCCATACCTCCAGCAACGGCGGCCTCGGCGCGCTGGCGTGGGGCATCGGGGCGTCCGAGGTCGAGCACGTCCTGGCCACGCAGACGATCGTCCAGCGCAGGCCGAAGGCGATGCGGCTGTGGTTCGACGGCCGTCGCGGCCCCGGTGTCTTCGCGAAGGACCTCATCCTGTACGTGATCGGCCAGCTCGGCACCGCAGCCGGCCGGGGCCACACCGTGGAGTATGCCGGTCCTGCGATCGCGCAGCTCTCCATCGAGGAGCGGCTGACGATCTGCAACATGTCGATCGAGCTGGGCGCGCGGGCTGGCCTGGTCGCCCCCGACGACCGGACGTTCGACTACCTCGCGGGGCGTGAGTTCGCGCCGAGGGGACGCGAGTGGGACGAGGCCGTGGCCTCCTGGCGCGTGCTTCGGTCCGACGACGGCGCGAGGTTCGACGTGGAAAGCGTGTTCGACTGCGCCCGGGTCACGCCGCAGGTGACCTGGGGCACGAGCCCGCAGGACGTGATCGCGGTGGACGGGCACGTCCCCGACCCGGCCGCGGAGGCGGATCCGGTCCGACGTCGATCCCTCGAGCAGGCGCTCGCCTACATGGGGCTGGTTCCCGGGGCCCCGCTGGCGGGCACCGCGATCGACTACGCCTTCATCGGCTCCTGCACCAACAGCCGCTACTCCGACCTGGTCGCGGCGGCCGAGGTCGTGCGGGGCCGCAAAGTTGCTCGGGGGGTGCACGCGCTGGTGGTGCCGGGCTCGACGCAGGTCAAGCGGGCGGCCGAGCAGGCGGGGCTGGACCGGATTTTCCGGGAGGCCGGCTTCGAGTGGCGGACCGCGGGCTGCTCGATGTGCGTGGCCGGGAATGGCGACGTCGTGCCGGCGGGCAAGCGGTGCATCTCGACGTCCAACCGGAACTTCGAGGGCCGCCAGGGCCCGGGCAGTCGGACCCACCTGGGCAGCCCGGCCAGCGTGGCGGCCGCGGCGGTGAGCGGCGCGATCGTCGACGTGCGGACCCTGACCGGCTAGCGACGGCTCCGGAGCGAGGGGACATGCAGAAGTTCGAGAGGCTCACCGGGATCGCAGTGCCCCTGCTGCTGGAGAACATCAACACGGACGCGGTCATCCCGGTCCCGTGGATCGTCAACTTCGGGCGGGATCTCGGCAAGGGGCTGTTCGGCGGCTGGCGCTACACCCTGGACGGCGCAGAGAACCCCGCCTTCATCCTGAACCAGGCGCCCTACCGGGAGGCCTGCATCCTGCTAGCGGGTCGGAACTTCGGCTGCGGTAGCTCACGGGAGGAGGCGGTCTGGGCGCTGCTGGGCTTCGGCATCCGCTGCGTGATCGCCCCCAGCTTCGGCGACATCTTCTTCGAGAACTCCTTCAAGAACGGTCTCCTGCCCGTCGTGCTGGGGCCGGACGACGTGGCCGCGCTCGCGCGGGAGAGCGCCGCCCAGCACCCCCCGGTCCTCACCGTCGACCTCGAGGCGTGCGCCGTCGGCGCGCCGGGCGGCACCCGCCTGCCGTTCGCGATCCAGGACAGCCGCCGCCGCGCCCTGCTGCTGGGCCTGGACGAGGTGGACCTGACGCTGGCCCGGACGGCGGAGATCGACCGGTTCCAGGCGGCCGACCGGTCCCGGCGGCCATGGATCCACCGCCCGGCTGCGCGGCGGATCCGATAGGGGGTCGTGTGGCCGAGCGAATCTCGCTCCGACGCCTCGTCGCGGAAGAGAGGCCGCTCGTCACGCCGCTGGCGCACGACGCCCTGACCGCCCGGCTCATTGCTCGGGCCGGGTTCCGCGCGATCGCTGTCGGCGGCTCAGCCCTGCTCGCTGCCCGCTACGGCCTCCCCGACATGGGCCTCGCCGCGCTCGGGGAGATGGCGGCGGGGATCCAGGACATCGTCGCCGCGACGGACCTGCCGGTCATGGTGGACGGGGACGACGGGTACGGTGACGTCCGCAGCGTCGTCCGCATGGTCGAGGTCTACGCGCGGCTGGGTGTCGGCGGAATCGTGCTCGAGGACCAGGTGAGAGCGGCCAAGCAGCCGGGCGATGCCGGCGCCGTTGGCGTGGTCTCCATCGACGAGATGGTGCAAAAGCTCGAGGTCGCCGTGACGGCCACGCGCGGCACCGAGATCCAGATCATCGCCCGGTGCGACGCCTGCCAACTGGAAGGGCTGGAGGCGGCGATGCGCCGGGCGGACCGGTACCTGCGTGCGGGGGCGCACGGGATCTTCATTCCCGGCGTGCCGACCGTGGCCGGCCTGCGCGAGGTCGGCCGGCGCTTCGCCGGTGTGCACCTGATGATCGCCGTGTTCGAGGGGCGCCCGACCTGGCTCCCGCCGGCCGAGCTCGCCGTGATGGGATTCCGGCAGGTCGTTCTCCCGGGCCTCCTGCTGCCGCGCGTCGTGCGGTGCCTCGACGTTGCCCTCGAGGATCTCAAGGCTCACGCGGAGGGCCGGGCCCCGATGCCACCCCTACCCGGTGCCGAGCAGGCCCAGGCGACCTTGCAGGAGGCCCTGCTGTTCCGGCGTTGGATGTCGATCGGCTCACCAGCCCCGGGCTGAGGCCGTAGTGTCCGAAAACTCGGCCGGGCCCTGACCCGTTTGCAGTCCGGGTAAGATCGGCCGATGACGGGGGGATCCCATCGTGACCAGGCCCGGATGTATCGGCAGTGTGGAACTGCGGATCGTCGCAGCGAGTCCACACGCGGATGCGAATCGATGACCACGACTTACCGCGTCCCCGGCGCAATCCTGACCGAGCGCGAGCACTCGGTCCCGCTCGATCACGGGCGACCGGAGGGGCCGAAGATCACCGTCTTCACGCGCGAGGTCGCCGCGCCGGACGGTGGAGCACGCCCGTATCTCGTCTTCTTTCAGGGCGGCCCCGGCATCGAAGCGACGCGACCGACGAGCCCGCCGTCCGGCTGGATGAAACGGGCCATCGAGGACTACCGGGTCCTGCTCCTCGATCAGCGCGGGACGGGTCGATCGACGCCGGTCGGCCCTGAGATCCCCGGCCGAACTCCGCAGGAACAGGCCAACTACCTGACGCACTTCCGGGCCGACTCCATTGTCCGCGACGCGGAGCACATTCGCCGGGAGCTCGGAGTCGATCGCTGGAGCGTCCTCGGTCAGAGCTTCGGGGGCTTCACGTCGATGACCTATCTGTCATTCGCGCCCGAGGGGCTGCGCGAAGCGCTGATCACGGGCGGCCTGTCGCCGGTCGGGCGCCCGCCCGACGACGTGTACAGCGCGACGTCGGTCCGGCTCATCGAGAAGAACCGCGCGTACCTCGAGCGCTATCCCGACGATCGGGCCAGGGTCAGGGAGATCCTCACGCGGCTCGAGGCCGAGGACGTTCGCCTCCCGTCGGGGGATCGGCTCACCGCTCGCCGGTTCCGCCAGCTGGGGAACTGGCTCGGCGACAGTGCGGGCTGGGAGCTGCTCCACCACGTCATCGAGCTGCCGTTCGGCTCGCCGGCGTTCCTCTATGACACCGAGGCTGGCAACCTGTGGGGAAGGAACCCGATCTACGCGACTCTCCACGAGTCGAGCTATGCCGACGGCTACCCGACGCGGTGGTCAGCAGCCCGCGTCCTCCCCGCCGAGGTGGAGGAGCACGGCTACTTCACGGCCGAGCACGTCTTCCCGTGGATGTGGGAGGACTGCGGCCGCCTGCGGCCGCACCGGCCTGCCGCCGAGCTTCTCGCCGAGCATCCGTGGCCCAAGCTGTACGACGCGGACCGTCTCCGCCACAACGACGTCCCCGTGGCGGCGACGATCTACGTCGACGACCTGTACGTCGAGCGCGACTTCGCCATGGAGACCGCAGCCCTGATCCGGGGCATGCGTCCGTGGATCACGAACGAGTACGAGCACAATGGTCTGCGCGCCGACGGGGAGCGGGTGCTCGGCCGGCTCATCGCCTTAGTCAAGGGCCGCGCGTAGCGACCGTCACGTCGGCGAGCAGACGGCCCGTCGGCTGGTACTGCGCGGACTACGCGGCGCGGAGCCGGTGCTGGGCGTGGGGGTGAGCGCGCCGGCCTTCAGGGGGCCGTCCATCTTTCCGTCTGGCGGACGGGCCGCGGCCAGCTCGTCGAGCCGCCGTTTGAGCGCCGCGCGCTCGATTCCTCACCGCGGAGCAACGGGAAGGCGATCACGACTCGCGATGATCCCCCGGGCGCGGTCGCCCCAGTCGGGTCGTACGAGCCCCAGCCTACCCCTGAGCCCTGACAGGGAGGTCGGGGAGTACCGCCTGTCAGGGCGCGCACTTACACGACGGTGACCATCCAGCGCCCATCGGCCGCCGTCTTGCACCCAGTTGTGGGGGGATCCGCCGAGAGCTCCGGCAGGAGGTGAGGCATGGACTGGCAGGTGGAGATCATGGCTTCGCAGGTGGCGCAGGAGTGGGAGGCGTTAATGCGCGCGTTCGCTGCCCTGCTGGCCTGGACGGCGGGGCTGGGCGTCCTGGCGATCGCGCTCGGAAGCGTGGTGGGAGCGTCGTGCCGCACCGTGCGGCCCCGCCGCTTCTGGTGCCCGGCGGCCCGCCGGGACGTCGAAGTCTTATTCGAGGAGGGGGGGCCCCCGGGCTTTCGGCAGACCCTCCGCGTCATGGAGTGCAGCGCCTTCGAGCCCGCGGTTGCGGTCGCGTGTCGGCGCGGCTGCAAGGACGCTACGCGCCGTCGTCCGGCCGCACGACACACCGGGGAGTTCTGGCCGATCCATTGAGAGAGGAAATGGGGCATGCTGCCGCTCCCAAGCTTGACAGCCGAGGAGCCTGGCCGGAGAGCTCATGCCCGATCCAGACGCTGAGGTTCCCGATCGGAGATGGTGGTCGGAACGGTTGGGGGGCGGCTGAGGGCATTCCCAGATCACTGAGACGCGTGTCGTGCAGGTGATGCGCGCTCGTCGATCGAGGATGCGCCACGCCGCCGCCCCCGCCCGACATGGTGGAGGAGCTATTGCCGGCGACGGAAGGGTAGCACTCCGCCCGCTTTAATCTTCTCCATCATCTCTTGGCAGTTCATCTCCCGGCACATCGGACACATCCCCATGCCTACCTTCATCTTTTCGATCATGTGTTCATTCATGCCGATGTTCCTCCTCTCGTGACGAAGAAGCACATTGGAGTCACCTCCTGAGTGCCCGACTATCGTCACCGCACACTCTCAGCTCATTCGAGAGGTACCCTTCGGCGATGTCCGTCAACTCGGTGTCCGCCACGACCGCCGACAACGGACCGCACGAAGAGCCCTGGCGTACCCGCCATGGCCCCCTGCTCAGCTACCGGCGCGGAGCTTCTGGATCTCCTCGCGGAGCTCACGCACTTCGCGGCGAAGGTCGTCCGCTTCACTCACGCGGTGCCCGCCATGGCCACACATCCCGGTGCCGCCCATCATCCCCCGTATCATGCGGGCGCAGAACACCATCATGGTGACGATGAACAGCAACCCGAGGAGCGGGAAGATCCACCACCCGCCCCACATCGGCGCTCCCCACGGTCCTGGTCCCCACATCATCATCGAGTCCTCCTGTCTGGTGAGGGAAGCGCCTCACCCACAGCATGCGGTCGAGGCACCCGCTGGCGACGGAGAAGCCCTGCGAAGGTTCTCTACGAGCTTATCCATCTTGCCCGCCGCCCCCTTACGGACCATCTTCCCGACTTCGATCGCGTGGGCGATCTCCTCGGCATCGATGCCGCTCTCCGTTGCCTTCCCGACGTGGTACTCCAGGCACGAGAGGCAGTTCGCGGTGACCGACGCCCCAATGGCCACCAACTCGATGATCCGATTGTCCAGCTTCATGGCCCTGCCCCCCTTTCTCCGACCGTATAGACGAAGGTCAGTCGCTCGGAGATACACTCGCGATCTTGGGCTCGCATGCGAGTTCGTTGCGCTCGTCCCGATAGAATGCGCAGCCAGTGCCGAGGGTCTTCTTGAGCCGCCCCCGCGCACGATGCAGTCTGATGTTGATCGTGTCGAGGGTGCTTCCCAATACCTCGGCGATCTGCTGGTTGGTGAGTCCAGCGTCCTCGCTAAGGATCACAGTCGATTGGTACTGGGGCGGGAGCTCCTCGTGGATGTTTCAACGGCCAGCCCTATCTTCTGGTTCCTAGGTCGTCTCTCAAACTCGTAGACGGGCCCCGCGCTCGGAGAGATACATCTCTGATGGGTAGGGCCTCTGAGTGCTAGGCCCGTACCGCGACGGAGGCGACCGCTACCTGCGGATGAGGTCCGGGCTGACTGGCACACCGACAGCTACGCGGGTGCTAGTGTGTGGACTTCAGGCTTCCTGCATGGCGGGCCGGGCACCGTCTGAGGCCCGGTCTCCTCCTGCCGATTATTCCCTCCGCCTCCGCACCTCGGCTGCCTTCCACATAGCGCCGCTCAGCCTTTGAGAGAATCCTCCGTTTGCATCATTTTACGAGATCAATTGCTTCACGAGAATTCTCCGGTGAGCGGGTTGGATGCTGGGCGTTCTACGCCGAGGGTGCGGTAGGCGACAGGCAACGCTTGGCGCTTGTCTGTGGATGGGGTTTCTCGGGTGCTCCGAGGTCACGGAAGACGGGGTACCTCTGCGCGGACCAAAGTCATCGAGGTCGACCCGCGTGGGTTCGCGGCAGAGGTTCGAGCGTCGGCGAGCGTTTCCGGAGGATCGCCCTGGGCGTATTGCCACCACCGCAAGATTTCGGTATTTCAACGAAATTAGTGGATTCAGAGTGGCCGCCACACCTCAGAAAGCGCGGCGCCCTCTCGGCACACTGTACTAGCCAGCAAAGACACGAGATCACGCCGCAGCCCGCCAGCCCTCAGCCCGAGCCTGGGCGGGCGTAGTCGAGGCGTTCGATCCCCATTAGGGCCCTAACTCGCGCGGACTGGCGTGACCGTGAGGCGATCACATCAGACAGATGGTGTCTCTGGCGGATTGCAGTACCACGAACCATTCGCTAAGTGTGGGTCGCCTGGTGGCGATCCCTGAACGCGTTCACCCGCGGGGCGTCGAGGCCGCGCCGACAGGCGACGACCGCTGCCCTCCGCGCACCCCTGTGAGGGGCAGAGCCGGGGCCAGCACATGAGCATCTTGCTTGAGGACGGCTCGCGGGTCGGCGTTATCGGCGGTGGCCCTGCCGGGTCGCTGTTCGCCTACTTCCTCCTCAGCTTCGCCAGTCGCATCGATCTGAACCTGGCCGTCGATATCTATGAGCCACGGGACTTCACCAAGCCCGGCCCAGCCGGCTGCAACATGTGCGGTGGCATCGTCTCCGAAACCCTCGTCCAAGCGCTCACCATCGAGGGCATTGACCTCCCGTCCACGGTCGTCCAGCGGGGGATCGACTCGTACGTCCTCCATACGGACCGCCAGAGTGTCCGGATCGACACGCCTCTGCACGAGAGGCGGATTGCCGCGCTCCACCGGGGCGGAGGGCCGAGGGATATCCAAGAGGTCAGGGGGGGCGGTCTGGACGGCTACCTGCTAACCCTTGCGCGGAGCCTTGGAGCCAACGTCGTGCCGGCCCGCGTCGGCGACGTGGCCTGGGACGCCGGGCGACCTCAGGTCCGCCTCCCGGATACGAGCCAGACCTATGATCTCCTCGTGGGGGCTACCGGTGTCAATTCGACCGGCTGGCAGCTATTTGAGAAGCTGGGACTGCCGTCCAAGCGCTACCAGACCACCAAGGCCTACGTCACGGAGATCCGCCTCGGCAGCGAGGCGGTCGCTCGGCACTTCGGGAACTCGATGCACATGTTCCTGGTGAACCTTCCTCGCCTGGACTTCGCGGCGATCATCCCCAAGGGAGACTTTCTCACGGTCTGTCTCCTCGGCCAGGACATCGACAAAGATCTGGTTGGCGCGTTCCTCGGCAGCCCCGCGGTGAAGCGCTGCTTCTCGGACGCCTGGGACGGGGCCGAGGGGGCCTGCCACTGCTCTCCGAAGATCAACATTCGCGAAGCGAGCCAGCCCTTCATGGACCGCGTCGTCCTGCTGGGTGATTGCGGCGCGACCCGCTTGTACAAGGACGGCATCGGGGCCGCCTATCGCATGGCCAAGGCCGCCGCGCGAACCGCGGTCTTCAGCGGCGTGTCCGCCGAGGACTTCCGGAGACACTACCGGCCTCTCTACCGCTCGATCGCGCGTGACAACCGCTGCGGCCTGCTGATCTTCGCGGTTGTCCACGTGATCAAGTCGGTCGAGCCGTTGCTCCGAGGCGTCATGAGGATGTCGGCGAGGGAACAAGGAGGCTCCGGCCGCCCCAAGCGGATGAGCATCGTCCTCTGGGACATGTTCACCGGGAGCGCTCCATACCGCGAGATTCTCGTCCGAACCCTGGACCCCCGCTTCCTGGGGCGCTTCATGTGGGAAAGCACGCTGTCGGCTGGCGCGCGGTGGATCCGGCGCGGTAGGAGGGCAAGCGTCTATGGATGAGGGTGTGCTGGGCAGGGAGTACGCCGACGGTGAGGTCATCTGCCGTCAGGGAGAACGGGGCGATCAGATGTACGTGATTCAGGCCGGCCGCGTGACGGTCTGGCGCGAGGACGGCATCGGCGAGGTTGTCATCGGGGAGATGAAGAGCGGGGACATCTTCGGCGAGATGGCGCTCATCGACCGGCAGCCTCGCTCGGCGACTGTCCGCGCCGAGGGCAGGGTTCGGGTGCTGACCTTGGACAAGCGCGCCTTCATGCGGCAGGTCCACGAGGATCCGTCCCTCGCGTACCGGATCCTTGGGCTGATGTCATCGCGCATTCGCCGACTCAACGAGGAGCTTGCGGGGTATCGACGGCTCGGGGCGATCGCAGCTCAGAGACCCTAGAACCTCGGAACCGCAAAGCACGTTCCCGGCTTCTGGTCGGCCCCTTCGTCGTGGTACCGCCAGATTGCCCCGCCGTGCGGCGCCGCGAATCTCAACGTGGACTTCCACTCACTGATCCTCGAGGGTGTCTACATGCGCCCACGCCCGGGCGCGCCCGGTCTTCTACCGCGTGCCACCGCCCACCGATCCCGACATCGCGGCGCTGCTCACGCGACTCCACCGCCGCGTCCGGCGGCTCCTGGCGCATCGCCGGTCGGCGGCCTGGACCTGCGCCATGATATGAGGCCCCGTTCCCG
The DNA here is from genome assembly GCA_963805625.1 of uncultured Candidatus Rokubacteria bacterium. Classification (GTDB taxonomy): domain Bacteria; phylum Methylomirabilota; class Methylomirabilia; order Rokubacteriales; family DASRDR01; genus DASRDR01. The sequence continues at coordinate 1,978,902 of CAWDVE010000010.1, read as the reverse complement.
GACCGTTGGCTGGCGGCCTGGCCAGACCAACACGCCGCCCGCCGCCCGGTGTCGCCACCGGCGCGGTCCGCCCGGATCAGATCGTCTCCGCACGACGCCGGTGATAAGGCCTGCCCTCCGTGGTAGCGTGAACGCGTGCTGGGGGCTGGTGCCGGTCGCTTCGGCTGTGGGAGTTGCGGCCACCTGAATCCGGGCGGCAGCCGGTTCTGCAACCTGTGCGGCGCCTCGCTCACCGCTCCCGTCGCCGTGGCCGGAAACCCTCGTGTCCCTGACCCCTCACCGCGGCCTCCCGCGAGCGCCGCTCCCCTCACTGGCGAGCGCAAGCAGGCCACCGTGCTGTTCGCCGATACGGCGGCGTCCATGACCATGCTCGTCCGGCAGGACGCCGAGGAGGCGGCGCGCCTCTTCGACCAGGTGCTGACTCTCATGATCGAGGCGGTCCACCGCTTCGAGGGCACGGTCCACCAGACCCTGGGCGACGGCATCATGGCCTTGTTCGGCGTTCCGGTCTCGCAGGAGGACCATGCGACGCGCGCCTGCTACGCCGCGCTCCGCATGCAAGAGCGCGTCACCGCCTTCGGGGACGAAGTGCGCCGGACGCAGGGTCTCGCGGTGCTCATCCGTGTCGGACTTCACGCAGGAGAGGTCGTGCTCCGGCCGCCGCCCGGGGGAGGGTCGACCGAGGTGGTGTCGATCGTCGGCCCGACCGTGCACCTCGCTTCGCGGATGGAGCAGCTGGCCAAACCCGGAACGATTCTCACGACCGTCGCGACGGTGTCGCTCGCGGGGGCGGGGGTGCGATTCAGGTCGCTGGGGCCGGTGCTCGTCAAGGGTGTGCCGGAGGCCATGGAGGTTTGCGAGGTCACCGGCGCCGGACAGTCGGTCGATCCCGGCGCCCCCCGCCCGTGGGCGTGCGCCCGACTGGTTGGCCGGTCGGCCGAGATGGAGCGCCTGGGGGATGCGCTCCGCCGCGCGCAGGAGGGGCCGGGGGTCCTCTTCGCCATCGTGGGGGAGCCGGGGATTGGCAAAACCCGTCTGGTGTACGAGTTCGTCCGGCAGTGTGCGGCCCAGGGCTGCGCCCCGTTCATGGCGGCCGCGCGCCCGCACACGCGGGCCATCGGACACCGCGTCGGCATGGACGTGGTGCGCGCCTACTTCGGGGTGGACGCCGGCGATCCTCCCTCGGAGGTTCGCCAGCGGGTGGCGGAGCGAATGGCGTCCATGGAGGCACTGCTGGACGACGTCACGCCCGCGATCCTCTGGGAGCTCGGCGCCTTGCCCGACCACAGCCCGTTCGGGAAGCTGGAGCCGACCGTTCGACGCCAGCGGGCGCTCGCCGCCTACTTCGACCTGATGCGCATGGAGGCTCGGCGGCGCCCGGTCGTCATCGTGCTCGAGAATCTCCAGTGGATGGACTCGGACGCGCGGCAGTCCGTCGCGCGGATGGCCGAGTCCCTGCCGAAGGGATGCCTCGTGGTGGTCACCTCGCGGCCCGATTACGATGACAGTTGGTTGCCGCCGAGCGTGCCGCGCCTTGCCCTCGGCCCGCTGTCAGCCGAGGCGACCTCCGAGCTCGCGGAGGCTCTCCTCGGTCCGGTAGAGGCGCTGGCGCCGCTGAGGCAGCAGCTCGGCACCGCGGCGGGCGGCAACCCGCTCTTCCTGGAGGAGACGGTTCGCGACCTGGCCCAGACCGGGGCGCTGGTCGGCGAGCCTGGGCGGTACCGTCCGGGGCCGGTGGCGGCGCACATTCAGGCCTCGATGACGGTGCGATCGGTCATCGAGGCCCGTATCGATCGGCTCGACGCCGAGGAGAAGCGGCTCCTCCAGTGCGCCGCCGTGATTGGGGAGCAGGTGTCCCGCGGCCTCCTGGAGGCTGTGGCCGGCCTGCCTGGCGAGAGGGTGCTGGCCGTGGCCGCTCGACTGCGAGCGGCGGCCTTCCTCGACGAGCGGACCGTCTTCCCGGAGCCGTGCTTCGCCTTCCGGCACACGCTGATCCACGACGTGGCATACAGCAGCCTGCTCCACGAGCTTCGGCGTCGGCTGCACGAGCGGGTCCTCGACGCCCTCGAGAGGCAGCGCGACGCGGGCCGGGGCGTGTCCGTGGCTGAGCTCGCCCATCACGCGTTCCAGTCCGAGGCGTGGGAGCCGGCGGTGCGATACCTGCGTCTCGCGGCCGGAGAGGCCGGCGGGTCGGTGGGCGCTCGCGAGCGCGCCGGTTTTGGCGAACGGGCGTTGACCGCGCTCGAGCATTTGAGGGACCGGCCTGACTACCGGGCACTCGCCGTCGACGTGCGTCATGACTTCTCCCGCGTGCTGGCCCCGCTGGGCCAGCACGCGCGGATCCTCGACGTCCTGACCCAGGCCGAGGCGCTCGCGGCGGAGCTGGGCGACCGACGCCGGCTGGCGACGACGCTCTCCCTCATCTGCGCGGCGCACACTGAGCTTGGGCACTCCGCCGAGGCCTTCGCCGCGGCCGAGCGGGCGGCCGCCGTTGCCGACCAGCTGGAAGACCGCGACCTCCAGGGTCTCGCCAACCACGCCCTCGGGGCGATGGCGCGCGCGGCCGGAGATTATCGCCGCGCCGCCGCCTGCCTGCGCCGGAGCATCGCGAACCCGACCGGAGCGGTCACGGTCGCCAGCGGCATGCCGGCTCCGACCGCGATCCTCGCGCGCGGCCAGCTGGCGTGGTGCCTGGCCGAGCTCGGCGAGTTCGCGGACGCGGTCACGCACGCCGAGGAAGCCATCCGGCTCGCGCAGGCCGCGGGGAGCGCCTACGGGTTGGCTCACGCCCACGTGGGCCTCGGCGGGACGCTGGTCCGCCAAGGGCGTTTGGGCGAGGCCATGGGCGTCCTCGAGCGCGGCCTGGAGCTGACGCACGACGTGCCCTTCCTCGCGCCCCCGTTGGCGGCGGACCTTGGTGTCGTCTACGCGTTGTCGGGACGCCCGGACGCCGCGCGCGAACTCGGTGAGCGCGCGGTGGCGGAAGGCGAGCGCATGGGTCGGATCGGCCGCCTGTCGCTGATCGTGACCCACCTGGGCGAGATCCACCTGTTCGGCGGCCGGCTCGAGGCGGCTCGCCGCCACGCCGAGCGGGCGCTGGATCTGGCTCGAGAGCGGAACGAGCGCGGCAACCAGGTCTATGCGCTCCGCCTGCTGGGCGTGGTCCTCGGCGAGGACACTCCCCCGCACGAGGAGGCGGCGCGCCGGTTTCTCGTCGAGGCCCTGGCACTGGCCGAGCGGCTGGGCATGCGGCCGCTGATGGCCCGATGTCACCTTTCTCTCGGGCGGCTCGAGCGTCGTCTCGGCGAGACAAAGACGGCCGCGTTCCACCTCGATCACGCGGTGGGGCTGTTCAGGGCCTTGGACATGCAGTTCTGGCTGGCTCGGGTGGCGCTGGACCGCGTGACCCCAGCGGCGAGCGCCCCGCCGGGCCTGCGACCCGATCCCTCTCGGTCCTGAGCGCCGCCGCACCCCCCGGGCGCCGGCTGGCCCCAGCACGCCTAGATCGCAGGTTGCGACCCTTCCAAGTCGAAGGCGCCGTGGCAACGGCGAGTGGCAACCGCCCCGTAAGTCCTCGCCCTAGCAGTCCTCGTCACCGCCCTCTCAAGGCTGAAACACGGGTTCGAATCCCGTTGGAGCCACGCCCGCCTTTGTACAGACGATTCCGGCCAGGAGCCGGCCCAGCGAGGCCTGGCCGCTGAACTTGTAGACCCCATCCCCCCGTCGTCGGAAGACGATCCGTCCCACCAGAAGCTTTCTGAGGATCTGGCGGCTCTGCACGACCTGGCGCCGCAGGAGACCCCGCCAGTCGGTCAGTCGTACCTCCACCTCTCGCTGGATGACCTGCAGGTCCCGGGCGCTGACGGGCCGGAGACCTTCCAGCCCGGCCAATTCCTCCTGGAGGGGGCGTCGACGCTGCTCCCGGGCTCGGATGCCCTCCAGCAGCACCTTGAGGTCGCCACCCTGAGCCACGCCAGCGGCGAGCCGAGCGAGCTCCTGCTCCAAGACGGCGAGTTCCGCTTGGAGGGCGGTCCGGTGGGGCACCACGGTGTCGGTGGGCGCGTTCAATTCGCCCAGGACCCGGCGCAGCGCGCGCTGCACCACCTCGGGGTGCAGGACCTCCTGCTCGATGGTCTTCAGGACCGCCTCGTTGGTCAGGTCCATCGGGAGGACCAGCCCGCCGGGACAGACCGTGCTCCCGCGCAGATGATGGTAGCTGCAGAGGTAGGCGGGGGTCCGTCGGCCTGCGGAAGCCCGGCTGTGGAGGACGAGGCTCCCCCCGCAGAGCCCGCACTGGGCCAAGCCGGTCAGGAGGTATCGCGACTCGATGCCGTTGGCTGGACGGCCCCAGAGCTGGCCGTTGGTGGCCCGGAGGTACGACGCGCGCGTGTCCCGGAATCGCTCGCGGACCGCCTGCCACAGGGGCTCCGGGACGATGCGCAAGCCCGGCACTTCGAGCTGAACCCATTCCGCCTCGGCCCGCCCGGTCTGACGCTTGATGCCCCAGGCGTTCCGCTTGCGGCTGCGGTTCCAGACGACCTCGCCTCGGTACAGGGATCGAGTCAGCATGGCGTAGATGGTTGAGGGCGCCCACGCCCGCGGTCGCCCCGCCCTGCGGGGTGGGGGAGCCGGAACTCCACGGGCGTTCAGGTCGTGGGCGATCCGGCGGGTACCCCAGCCTGCCGCCGCCTTCTCGAAGATCTCGCGAATGACTACGGCCTCCGTCTCGTTGATTCGCCGCTCGACATGGAGCCGTTTCGGTTTCCCGGTCACGGTGTCGGGCACCGTGACCTCGATGTTGTCGTAGCCGTAGACGGAGCCGCCCGCGACGTACCCCGCTCGCGCCTTCCGTACGAGGGCATCGTGGGTCCGCTGGCGCGCCTTCTCGCGCTCCATCTCATCGGCGAAGGCCGTGACCGAGAGCAGGAGTTTGTCGGTCGGGCTCTCCAAAGTGCGCTCCCGGTCCTCGAGGTAGTAGAAGACGCGCACGCCAGCCGTGATGATCTGCTTCAGCGCGTAGGCGGTCTCGATCTGCTCGCGTCCCAGGCGAGACTCCTCCGACATGATGAGTACGCCAAACGATGGCGTCGGCTTGAGCGCGTTCATGAGTCGCAGGAACCCCGGACGCTTCACGAACTCGGCGCCGCTGATGCCGTCGTCGACGTAGACGTAGTCCTCGGCGACCGCCCAGCCCTTCTTCGTCGCGTAAGCCTTCGCGTGCTCGATCTGGCGAGTGACGGACTTCTCCTCATCGCTGATGCCGTTCTGCTCAGTGGACTTGCGGGCGTAGATCGCGGCGATCATGGAATCCTCCGACTCACGGCGTGCGGCCCCGGAGTCCGTCGACCTCGGTTCACTTCACCAGGAGAATCGGACACGGACAGCCGATCCCGACCTTGTAGCTGGTGGCGCCCAAGCCTCGGCCAGGGCGTCCCGGCATCACGCGGTGGGAGCCCATCACAATCAGGGTCACCTTCCGAGCCCTCGCTGCCTTGATGATCTCGTGGGCGGGATGCCCGATGACCACGATGGCGCGGACGGCCACCTCGGCGTCGACGAATCGCTTGGCCGCCCGTGCGAGCGTGCGCAGCGAGCGCTGCTCGAGTGTCTTGTAGAAGGTGCGCAGTTCCCGCGTCGACACCCCGGCGATACCTTGAATGACGTGCAACAGCGTCACCCGGCTCTGCGTGATCCGCGCGAGCCCGACCGCGATGCGCAACGTACGCTCATTCCGATGGCTGAGATCGATTGGGACCAGGATGTGCTTGAACATACGTGACTCCTCGGCGCTCACAGCTCCAGCGCCGCCATCCGCGGGGTCGACTTGCGCGCGGAGACGGCCGATCATGTTGAACCCTCGGTCGTGTTCGTCTGTTCGACCAGCTGCCCGATGAGCTGCCGGCGCGCCAAGAGAGTCGCTCGATCCGCGCACGCAAACACGAGCGTGCGGCCCTCCACGTGCAGCTTGAGAGCCAACTCGGGATCCATCGCGGCGGCGAGTTGGCGCAGCCGGGCGATCCACGTTTGGTCCGGTTCATCGGAGAGCGTGAGGCGCATGTTCTCGGTGTCTTGGATTCGCGTCGCGTCCTGGGCGCGAGTCGTGTCGTCCACGATCCGAATCTGTTGCATCAGTTCCCTCCCTCCTCGAGCAGCCGCGGCGCCCGTGGCCGTCCGGCGTGGCGTCGAGATGTGCGTGAGGTCGCCGCACGCGCCCGTGTCCGGCTCGGGGGGGGCGCCAAGGACCTGCCGGGCCGACGTGCGCCTTATTCGTATCGATCGAGTACCTCCGCGGGTCCGTTCGGCGGGATGCGAAGTCTCCTGACGCCCTTGTTCCGAAACTGATCGATGACGTGCGCCTCCGCGAGTTGCGTCTCCAGTTCTTCGCTGGCGAGCAGATCCTCGTGGATCTCCAGCACGTAGTACGTGGCGCCGGAGGCGACCGGACTCAACACGAAGCTGACCAGTTGGGTCCGGCTGGACCCCTCGTCGCTAATGTTGTGGGTCTTGCCGAACTGAGAGTCGAGGCGCGCTCGAATGAAGGCTCGTCCCTCGTCCCTGGTCATGGGAGTCTCCTTTCCTTTCACTCCAGCAGCGCCGTCACCGGCACGCCGAGCGCTTTGGCAAGGCGCTCGAGCACGCCGAGCGTGGGATCCTGCGCGGCCGCTTCGAGGCGCGCTAAGTATCCGCGGCTGATCTTCGCTTTCGTGGCCAGGGTCTGCTGACTCATCCCTCGCTCCGTGCGTAGTCGCTTCAGACGCTTCGACACTCGTTTGATAGGTGCCATTGTCCTCTATAAGTGACATTCGGTCAAGCCTCGTCTGAGGCTGGAGCTCCCCCGTTCCTAGGCGCCAGACGGGATCACTCCTCCACTATCGAGTTGGCGTACTCGATCCAGCGGTCGATCCGGCGGAGCCACCGGTGGAGATGGGGCGGGCTGGTCCGGAAGCTGACCCGGGCACCCTCGAGGCCCAGACGGCCGAGCTCCGGCGTGTACCGCGCGGGCGTCAGCGCGGGCGGCGGCCGGAGGAAGGCGGCGCGCCAGGCCCGCGAGGGCACCGCACTGAGCGCGACCTCGTAGAGCGCCTGGGCCTTCGTGGTCAGGGCGATCGGATGGGGTGGGCGCCGGATCCGCCGGATCGCCATCGCTCACCGGGGCTCGGGCGTCTCATAGCGCCGTAGTGGATTGGTGGTCTGCCCAGGGTCCCAGATCGGCACCAGCTGCCACCAGCCATCACCCGTGGGGACCGGAAGGTATTCCGTCGAGCAGCCACACCAGTCAGGGATCTGGAGGGTCTGGGGCGGTCGCCACCCGTGCGGGCGAAGGTCCTCAGCCCGGAACCGCATGGGCGCCACCTCCCGGCCACAGGTCCAGCAGGCGCGCGTCAGACGGGGCCGGCCAGCGGCGTCGAGCCAGATCGGTGGCGTCACTGGATCACCACGTCTGCCCGCGCCACTATGGACAAGCGTACAACTCAGGCTCGACGAAGCCGATACCAGTGCTCATCGGGCCTCAGCAGCAACTCCAGCACCTTGGGTGGCCGAAAGTGCGAGGGTTCCACGTTCGTCACCTTCCATCCGGGGAACCCCGCCTCGACCTCGCTCCGGCTCGCGCCCCGTATTAGTGGTCTCCAGCGCTTCGGCCACACGAGCAGCAACACGGTGGCATCGGCCGCCGCGACCGCGCTGACTTCCCGACCCACTGCCTCGCGCTGGACCATGTCCAGGTCGTGGAAGGTTCCGGTGTCCAGGACCAACCGGAAGCCTTGGCCAACGCCCGCCGCTCGCAGAGCGGTCACGTCGGCATGGATGAGCCGCATGGCGACGCCGGCGTTCTGGACCCGGTCGCGGGCGCGCCGGAGGGCCTTCTCGACGAAGTCGATACCCGTGACCTGCCAGCCGCGCTTCGCGAGCTGGATCCCCCAGATTCCGCTCCCCGTGCCCAGATCAAGTGCCAGCCCGTAGGGGGGCTCGCGCCCCTGCTCCTCGCGGTCGAACAGTTCCGAAGCCTTCTCGACGAATGGTGGATCGGTGACGGCGTCCTCCCAGGGGTGGAAGCCAATCGAATAGGCGAACCTCCAGTTCATGGCGCAGTCCTCACCGCGTGCTGGTACAGGAACGCGAGGAGTCGGTCCGTCACCGCGTCCTCCGTTCGGGGCGACCCCGCGCGGCCATCCTGCCCGAACCCTACCGCGCGCCGGCCCCGGGCGTCAGATTCGGGATCACTGGATGACCTCGTCCGCCCGGGCCAGCACCGAGGGCGGAATGGTGAGGCCGAGGGCCTTCGCCGTCTTCAGGTTGATGACGAGCTCAAACTTCGTCGGCTGCTCGATGGGGAGGTCGGCGGGCTTGGCGCCTTTGAGGATCTTGTCGACATAGGTGGCAGCCCGCCGGAACATCTGAGGCAGACTCGGTCCGTACGACATGAGGCCTCCGTCCTGGACATATTCCCTGAACTCGTACATGGCCGGGAGGCGGTAGCGGGCAGCCAGCTGGGCCAACAGACGCCGGTGCACGTCGAAAAATGGGCTCGGTAGCACGTGAATGGCCTGGGCGTGCTCGTCGCGGGCCGTTCGGAACGCGCCCTCGAGCTCGGCGGCCTCCTTGACCTCAAGCACTCGGAACCTGAGACCAAGCGTGTCGGCGGCGCCGGCCGCGGCGGCGGCTGGACCCTGCACACCGGGTGCGTAACGGAGCAGGACTAGCCGGGCAAGCCTCGGGACTGCTTCCGTCAGGAGCTGTACTTGCTTCGTGACGATGGCCTCGTATTCGGAGGCGAGTCCGGTGATGTTCCCACCCGGGTGCGCCAGGCTGGTTACGAAGCCGAGGCCGACCGGGTCGACCAGGAGGGCACCGATGACGATGGGAATGCGGCTGGTCGCTTGCCTGGCCGCTTGGATCCCTTGAGTCCCGGCCACGACGATGACGTCGCACCTGACCTGGACCAACTCGGCCGCCAGCGCCGGGAGGCGCTCGAGGTGGCCTTCGGCCCAGCGGTACTCGATCACGACCGTCTGGCCCTCGATCCAACCCAGGTCACGAAGGCCTTGCCGGAACGCCTTCAGTGAGGTATTCGGGTTCGAGTTCCCGTTCCCCAGGTAGCCAATCCGCGCTGGGAGGTGCCCAACCGGCTGCGCCCAGGCCACGAGCGGCCCGGCGAGGACGCTGACCGCGCCGGCGACAAAACCCCGTCGGTCCATCACTGAAGCACTTGATCCGCCCGCGCGAGCACCGCCGGCGGGATCGTGAGGCCGAGGGCCTTGGCGGTCTTCAGGTTGATCACGAACTCGAACGTGGTGGGCTGTTCGATGGGGAGATCGGCCGGCTTGGCGCCCTTGAGGATGCGGTCCACGAACGATGCCCCGTGCCGGTACATGCCGGGCAAGTTGACTCCATAGCCCATGAGTCCACCGGCCCTCACAAGGTCCGTGAGACCGTACATCGCCGGGATTCGACCTCGTGCAGCGAGGGCGATGATCCGCTGTCCTTGAGCCAAGAACATCCCATCCTGAAACACCGTGAGCGCCTGCACGCGTTTTTCGGCCAGCGCAGAGAAGGCGCTCTCGATCTCTTGAGGATCTCGCGCCCCCACGGGGTGAAGCTCCACCTTGAGTGCCTCGGCCGTGGCTTCGATGGACTTCAACGACGGACCATGGATGGGGTTGGCAGGGTTCCAGAGGATACCGATCCGCGTGGCCCCCGGTATGGCCTCTTTGAGCAGATCCAGGTACTTCACCCGCAACTCGAGACCCTGATGCGTCCACCCCGTGATGTTGCCCCCCGGCCGCGCCAGCGTGGTGACCAGCCCACTCCCAACCGGATCGGCCACACGCCCGATGACGATGGGGATCGTCGTGGTGGCCTGCTTGGCAGCCAGGGCCGCTGGCGTGCTCGAGGCGAAGATCACGTCAATCTTGAGACGGACAAGCTCAGCCGCGAGTTCAGGCAGCCGATCATACTTCCCGTCGGCGGCCCGGACCTCAACGGCGATGCTCTGGCCCTCGATCCAGCCGAGATCGCGGAGCCCTTGCCGGAATGCCTCCACGAGGGGCGTGCCAGGGGCGCCGGATTCTAGATATCCGATCCGGGGAACCTTCGCTGGCTGTTGCGCTTCGGTGGCGAGCGGCGCGGCGAGAGCCGCAACGATCAGTATGATCGACAAGACTCGCGTCATCGCTGGACTCCACCCAGCTCCGTGTCTGCCTTCTCCAGCCAGAAACTCATGCCCATCTCCCGATACATGGCTCTCGCGATCGTCAGGTGCTGCTCGGCCTTCGCGCCGTCCCCGGTTCGCCGGTAGAGCTTGCCGAGGCCGAGGTGGCAGTGGGCGACCAGGGGGCGCATGCCGAGTTCGTCGGATCGCGCGAGCGCCTGGCGGTAGTGGTCCTCGGCTGACTTCACGTCTGGCGGGTCGTCGTGCGCGGCGATCTCGCCAAGGAGGCGCAGCACCCACGCCTCGTTGCCGCGCTCCTTCTGGCGCTGCGCGAGGTCGAGGGCGCGCCGGGCGACCTCGAGCGCATCGCCCGCACGGCCGGTCAGGAGGTGTGCCTCGCCGAGGTAGGCCAGGAACAGCGGATGGTTGGCGACGCCGCCCATCGCCGCAGGGTTGGCCAACGCCTCCTCGATAAGGGCCACGCCCTCGGGAAGGCGGCCCGACAGCGCGTACGCGTAGCCGAGGCGTGCAGCCGAGCCGTCGAAGTAGTTCGGTGCCGGGATGCCTCGGCACAGCTCGACGGCATGCTCGAGCGGAGGAATCGCCTGTACGAGATCACCGCGGCGGAGGGACACGAGCCCCAGGCTTCGGTAAGCGCAGAGTTGGCTGGGGGCATGATCGATCTCGCGGGCGATCCGGCCGGCCTCCTCGGCGCGCGCCATTGCCTCGGCGAAGTCACCCAACTCGGCGAGGCACGCGGCGAGCCGATCCCGCGCCCAGATGGACACCACGACGCCGGTCGGTGTCCGTTTGTACTGCCGATTGTCCTGAAGCGCCTCCACGCCCCGGCTGAGGTGCTCGACAGCTTGCCGATAGTCTCCCTTCTCCTGCCAGATCGCGCCGAGGCGGTCGCCAACCAATGCCTGGAGGGACTCGTCGTTGTGGCCAATGGCGATGGCCAGAGCCCGATGGCTCAGCTCGAGCGCCTGATCGGGATCACCCGCGCTCCAGGCCCAGACTGCTAGCGCCGCCAAGGTCCGCCCCAGCCGGCGCTCGTCCCCCAGCGCCTCGGCGAGGCGTTTTGCCTCGTGGATATGCTCGGTGCTCTTCACCCACGCGCCCGCCCCTACCACCGCGCCGACGGCGTCGAGGTGGAGGTCGATGGCCTGCTTCGTCCGTTCCGGACCCTCCGGAAGGTGCCGGAGCGTGTCGAGCGCCTGCTCGAAGTTGGCCGCGGCTTCCCGGTAGGCCGAGCGCGCCAACGCCTTTCTGGCGGCCTGATGGAGGTAGGAGACAGCCTTCTCCCACTCCTCGCCCCGGAGCGCGTGGTGGGCCAGGCGCTCGACGTGCTCGGCGAGCCGCTCAGGGTAGAGGCCCTCGATGGCCGGGACGGCCCGGGCGTGGAGTGCGCGCCGGCGATCCTGGAGCAGGCTCCCGTAGGCCACCTCATGCGTGAGCGCGTGCTTGAAGGTGTACTCGGCGTCGGGGAAGAGGCGCGTCTCGTAGAGGAACTCGCGGGCCTGGAGGCGGCCGAGGCGGTCGGCCAGCGCCTCCGCGGCTGTGTCGGCGACGCCCGCGAGCACGGCGACCGGGACGTCGGTGCCGACGACCGAGGCGGTCTGGAGGAGCGTCTTGTCCTCCGGCGGTAGCCGGTCAATCCGCGCCGCCAGGATCGTTTGCACCGTGGCCGGCACGTGGATGGTGTCCGCCGCCTTCACGAGCCGATACGCGCCGCGCTCGCCCGCGAGCACCCCGTCGTCCACGAGGCTCCGCACGCTTTCCTCGAGGAAGAACGGGTTGCCTTCGGTCCGCGCGAGGAGGAGGCGCTCTAGCGGCTCGAGACCGGCGTCGCCGCCGAGCAGGGTCTCCAGCAGTGCGGTCGCATTGGCCGGCGCGAGCGGATCGAGCCGGAGCTGGCGATAGTAGGTCTTCCCACCCCAGTCGTGCCGGTACTCCGGGCGGTAGTTGACGAGGAGCAGGAACCGGGCCGTCGGCAGGCTCTCGACCAGCCGATCGAGGACGGCTTGCGTCTCCGCGTCGATCCAGTGGAGGTCCTCGAACACGACCAGGAGCGGCTGGGCCTGGCTCTCCCGCAGGAGGAGCCGTCTCAAAGCCTCGATGGTCCGCTGCCGCCGCGCGGGCGGGTCCAGCGCTTCCCACCGGCGGTCCTCCCCCGGCACGTCGAGCAGCGCGAGGAGCGCGGGGAGCGCGGGCTCAAGGGTACGGTCGAGCGTGAGGAGCTTGCCCGTGACCTTCTCCCGGATGGCGCGGGGCTCGTCACGGTCGGCGATCTGGAGGTAGCCCTTGAGGAGGTCGATCACCGGGAGATACGGCGTGGCCTTGCCGTACGACACCGAGCCCGCCTGGAGGATCAGCCAGCCGTGAGCCCGGTGGGAGTGGGTCACCTCCCAGACGAGCCGCGACTTCCCGACGCCGGGCTCGCCGACGATCGCCACCACCTGACCGTGCCGGCTCGCCGCACGACCGAGCGCCTCCCGGAGCTGGTCCAGCTCCCCGTCCCGGCCCAAGAAACGACTCAGCCCGCGCGCGGCCGCCGCGGAGAGGCGCGAGCGCCGGGGTCCCGCGCCCATGAGCTCGTAGGCCTCGACCGGCGTGAGCAGCCCCTTGACCGGCATGGCGCCGAGCGGCGTCACCTCGACGTACCCTTCCGCAAGGCGGAGGGTGTCGGCGGTAAGGAGCGTCGTGCCCGGGCTGGCGAGCTGCTCCATGCGGGCGGCCAGGTGGGTGGTCTGGCCCACGGCCGTATAGTCCATGTGGAGGTCGCTCGCGATCGTGCGCACCACGACCTCGCCGGAGTTGAGGCCGACCCGGGCCTGGACGGTGAGCCCGTGGGAGAGCCGGAGCGCCTCGGTCAGCCGCCGCATCGCACGCTGGAGATCGATCGCCGCGTAACAGGCCCGCACCGCGTGATCCTCGTGGGCGAGCGGCGCCCCGAACAGCGCCATGATGCCGTCGCCCATGACTTGGTTGACGGTGCCCTCGTAGCGGTGGACGGCCTCCATCATCCGCTCCAAGATGGGATCGAGAAGCTTCCGCGCCTCCTCGGGGTCCCGATCGGCAAGCAGCTCCATCGAGCCCTTGAGATCGGCGAAGAGCACCGTGACCTGCTTCCGCTCGCCCTCGAGGGCGGCCTTGGAGGTGAGAATCTTCTCGGCCAGGTGCTTGGGCGTGTAGGCGTCAGGCGAGGAGAAGCGTCGGTCCGAATCAACCTGGTCACCGACCGCGTGACCGCATTTGTTGCAGAATCGAGACTCTGTCGGGAGGTCGCTGCCGCAGGAGGCGCATCGCAGACCGAGGCGGACTCCGCACCCGAGGCAGAAGTTCGACTCGGACGGGTTCTCGTGCTGGCACCGGGGGCACCTCATTGCTGTAGAGACGCCCCTTCGCCGTGGTCGCTCGCACTCCCGCAGTCAAGCCGAACGGGTAGCGTGAACGTGAACGTGGACCCCTGACCCACCTGGCTCTGGACCCAGATCCGCCCCCCGTGCAGCTCCACGAACTTCTTGGCCAGCGTCAGCCCGAGTCCCGTGCCTTCCTGCTTCCGGGCGTCCTCGCGCCCGACCTGGCGGAACTCCTCGAAGATCGCCGCCTGGTCCTCAGGCGCGATTCCGACCCCCGTGTCGGTGACGGTGATGGTGACGACGCCCTCGGCCGCCGTGACGGTGAGGGCCACCCGTCCTCCCTCCGGGGTGAACTTCACGGCGTTGGAGAGGAGGTTCAGCAGGATCTGCTTCACCTTCCGCTCGTCCGCGACGATGTCGCCCACCCCCTCGGCTACGGACTGGGTGAGCCTGATCCCATGCCGGGTCGCCCGTTCCCGGACCAGGGTCAGCGCGTTGTCGAGCGCGGTGGGCAGGTGGAACCGCCCGAGCTCCAGCTCGAGCCGGCCGGCCTCTACCTTGGACAGGTCGAGGATGTCGTTGATCAACGAGAGTAGATGCCGACCCGAGGACAGGATGTCCTGCAGATACTCGGCCTGCTTCTCGTTCACCTCCCCGAACATCCGCTCGGCCAGGACCTCCGAGAACCCGAGGATCGCGTTCAGCGGCGTCCGGAGCTCGTGGGACATGTTGGCGAGGAACTCCGACTTGTGGCGACTGGCCGCCTCGAGTTGGCGGCTCTTGTCGGCGATCTCCCGAAAAAGGCGGGCGTTCTGGATGGCCAACGCGGACTGGCTGGCGAAGGTCTGGAGGAGGTTTACGACCTCCTCGGGAAAGAGGCCGGCAGCTTGCCGCCAGACCGTCAGCACACCGAGGATCCTCTGTTCTGACAGGAGGGGCACGGCCAGGACCGAGCGATAGCCCAGCTGCAACAGAACCGTCCGGATGCGGATCGCGCTGAACGCTTCCGCGTCGCCGATGTCCGGCAACTGAACCGGCTCGCGGCGAAGGGCCGCCTGGCCCGTCGCCCCCTCGCCGAGGGAGATCGGGGCCGCGCGCAGCACCTCGACGAGCTCCTCTTCCATCCGGTGACTCGCCCGGAGCTGGAACTTCTGAGTGGCGTCGTCATACTCGTAGATCACTCCGCCCGCCGCTCCGGCAAGCTGCACCGCGCGGCTGACGATCGTGGTCAGGACGGTGGGGAGGTCGAGGGTGGAGCTCACTGTCCGGCTAACCGCGCTTAGGGCCTGCAGCTCTTCCACCGACCGCGTCAGGTCTCGCGTCCGAGCCTCGAGCTCCTGGAACAGGCGGACGTTCTCGATCGCGATGACCGCCTGGTTGGCGAACGTCTCGAGGAGCGCGATCTGCTTTTCGGAGAAGGGACGGACCTCGGGTCCCCGGGAGATGGTGATGACGCCCAGCGGTGTGCCCTCGCGCAGCAGCGGTGTCGCCAGCGCCGTCCGGACCGCGGCCCCGGTCTGCCTCAGGCGGGACACGCTGTCTGGGAACTCCACCTCCGCCGCCATGATGTCCTCGACGTGGATCGTCCGTCGGTTGCCCACAACCTGTCCACTTATGGTGCCGCGACTGACCGGGATGGTGTCGCCAACCGCCAGGGATCGGCGCAGCGATCCATGCCGCGCCACCACACGCAGGTGCTCCCCTTCGAGACGGAAGATCGAGGAATCTAATGCCCCACACACCCGCGCGGCATTCTCGGCGACGGCCTCCATGACCGGTTGCAGATCGGTCGGTGAGCCTGCAATCACGCGCAGGATGTCAGCCGTGGCCGTCTGCTGTTCCAGCGCCTCTTTCGTCTCATTGAACAGACGGACGTTCTCGATGGCGATCACCGCCTGGTCGGCGAAGGTCTTGAGCAGCGAAATGTAGTTGTCGGCGAACGAGCCTGGATCTGTCCGGTAGATGACGATCGCCCCAATGGGGGCATCCGCGCGGAGGATCGGGACTGCCAGCAGGCCTCGGACGCCTGCCCGTGCCGCGTTGGGAGTGATGTCGGGATCTAGATAGACGTCGGGGATCTGGACGACCTCGGCGCTCAGGACCGCCCGACCCGCAATTACTGCGCGGCTCGGATGCACCGGAAACTGCCTGCGAACCGCCTCCAAAATTGCCTCGGGAAGGCTGTAGTGCGCGACGAAGCGAAGGAGCTCACCGTCGAAGCTGAACACCGCTCCATACCGCGCCTCACACAAGCGCACCGCGCTCTCTACGATGGCGTCGAACACGGGCTGGACATCGGTCGGCGAGCTTGCGATGACCCGCAGGATCTCGGCCGTCGCCGTCTGCTGCTCGAGCGCCTCCGTGACCTGGGCATGGGCCTTCGTGAGGGCCAGGTTCTTCCCTTCCAGTTCCGTGAACAGCCGCACATTCTCGATGGCGATGACGGCCTGGTCGGCGAAGGTCTGGAGCAGCGCGATCTGGGTCTCCGAAAACCGCCCGGGCTCGTCCCTCACGACCGTAATCGCCCCGATGGGGTCTCCCGCCCGGATCATCGGTACCGACAGCATGCTGCGCCAGCCGCCACTCAAAGCCAGCTCTCGGCGGTACTCGTGATCGTCCAGGACGTCGGGCAGGTGCACGACGCTTCTCGTCAGGACCGCGCGGCTCGCTGTCTGGCTTCGATCCGGCTGCATCGGGTAGAGCCGGTGAATCAAGTCCATCGCCTCCGAGCGGACGTTGTACTGCGCAACCCAATGCATCAGTTCGCCATCGAACAGTTGGACGTTGCTCCGCACTGCGGCACACAGGGGCACCGCGGACCGGACGATGGTATCGAAAACCGGCTGCACGTCGGTCGGCGAGCGCGAGATGACTTGGAGAATCTCGGCCGTGGCGGTCCGCTGCTCCAGGGTCTCGCTGATCTGGGCATGGGCGGCGGTGAGCGCGCGATTCTTCTCCTGCAACTCGGTGAACAACCGCACGTTCTCGATCGCGATCACCGCCTGGTCGGCGAAGGTCTGAAGGAGAGCGATCTGCTGGTCGGTGAACGGCTTGACCTCCATCCGGCGGATGACGATCGCCCCGATGGAGCCGCCCTGGCTCAGCAACGGGGTGCTCAGGAGGGTGCGCACGCCACGGGCAGCGGCCGGACTGTCGGGATACTCTGCGGCGACCGCTGCAACGTCATGGATGTGCAAAGTCTGCTGGTCGATCACCGTGCGGCCGCCCGGTGACCGGCGGGAGAGTGGGACCGACACGCTCGGCATTCCCCCGAACACGGCGGCCGGATGGAGCATGTTGTTTTCCACGCGGAGGATCATCGCGTCGTTCGCTCCACAGAGCCGGGCGGCGTTCTCAGCAACCGCCGCCATGACCGGCTGGAGATCGGTCGGCGAGCTCGCGATGACTCGCAGGATCTCACTCGTGGCCGTCTGTTGCTCGAGCGCCTCTTTCGTCTCGTTGAACAGCCGCACGTTCTGGATGGCGATCACGGCCTGGTCGGCGAAGGTCTGGAGCAGCGCCACCTGCTTGTCCGAAAAGGGCTCGACCCGCGTGTGCCGCAGCATGATCACGCCCAGCGTCACATCTTCCCGGAACAGCGGGACGCTCAAGATCGTGCGAACGCCCAGCTCTCGGGCGCTGGCGCTCCCCTCGGGAAACTCCTCCGTGGCGGCCTGAAGATCGGCCACGTGAACCGGCCGCCGCTCGAGCACGCAGCGCCCCGAAGTCGTCCCGGCCACCGGAACCACGAACCCGAGAGGAGCAGAAACCAGGCCGTGGTGAGCGACCACCGAAAAGCGGTCGCCCTCGAGGCGCAGGATGACCGCGTCATCTGCGGCACAGAACCTCACGGCGCTCCCCACGACAGCATCCAGGACGGGCTGGAGCTCGGTCGGCGAGCTCGCGATGACCCGTAGGATCTCGCCGGTCGCCGTCTGCTGCTCCAGCGACTCGGTCACCTGCGCGTGGGCCTCTATGACCACGCGGTTCTTCTCCTGCAGCTCCGTGAACAGCCGGACGTTCTCGATGGCGATGACGGCCTGGGCGGCGAAGGTCTGCAGGAGTTCGATTTGCCGGTCGGTGAACGGACGTACCTCGGTCCGCCGGATGGAGACCGCCCCGATGGCCTCGGCCCCGCGGAACAAAGGCACGTTGAGCACCGTCCGGGAACCATGGGACCGGGCGAGGGCACTGCTCTCAGGGTATTCGTCAACCTCGGCCTGCAAATCGGGAACGTGGATTGTCCGCCGGTCGAGCACCGCACGTCCCGCGGCCGTTCCGCGTATCAGAGGAAGCGCGCTGACAGGAGTAAGAGGGATCGGGCCCTCGTGAGCGACGATGCGGAGCTCGTCGCCATCGACCTGGAAGATCGTGGCATCGGAGGCGTCGCACAGACGGGCGGCGCTCGTCAACACCGCCGCGAACACGGGTTGGACGTCGGTCGGAGAGCTGGAGATGACGCGCAGGATCTCGGCGGTGGCGGTCTGCTGTTCCAGCGCCTCGCCGAGCGAGCTCCTCAGTCCCTCGAGCTCGGCCTTCAGGTCTGCATGGGACGAGGCCACACCGTCCGCGGGTGTCCCACACTCCAAGCAGAACTTGGCCCGCGGTGGGTTGTCGTGCTGGCACCGGGGACATTGCATACCGGGGCCCTCCCGTGTCGGAGCGCGGCCAGGGTAGCACGGACAACCGGCCACTTTCGCGCCTGCCCTTCGAGGACCTACCCCGATACCTTGCCGGAGTCTGAAATGCGATCCTAGCCGCCGGAAGTCGTCCTGACTGTGGCAAGTCCTGACCGCCTACGGGCGGTCTCCGGGGCCAGGCAGCGTTGCCGCCGGGCCCGGATGACCCCGGCCACCTGATCGAGCGCCTCGGCCGGGAAGACCGCCCGCATCTCCTGGTCACCGGTCTGGTGGCGCCGGACTCCGGGGATCGCCCAGAGCTTCGCAAAGAGGCGCGGACGATCACAGTAGACGGCGAGGTTACGCCCCTCGAACCACTCGACACGGCCGTGGCGTGCGGGAATTACGGGGAAGCCCTCGGTATCGTAGGCGATGCGGAACCGCATTGGTCGGGCCAGGTCTTGCACGTGCTTGCGCGCGGCGACGTGTTCGCTTGTCATGATCGTCTCCTAAACTCCTGAATTTTCGACGCTGTGGCGGACGACCATCCGAGGCGTGCCTGAATCGCGCGTTTTTCTTGGGTGGGGGTTCCGCGAGGCCGGGTGGGGGGTCGATCGCGATGACTCCCGCGCGGGTCTTCTGGTCCGAACCGCGGCCGGGTCGTCGACACCTGGGGCTGCGATCGTCGTCCTTGCCGCTGGACACGCCACGTTACGGTTCAATCCCGAGGGGGATTCGACCGTAGACTCACACTTCGCCTTGAGTTCCGCGAGCTTCGGATAGTGGCGGATGTCGGCGATGAGCGCGTCGGCGAGGAGTTGGGCGAGGTCTTCGACGAACTCAGGCGGTAGTGGCGGCGACTCGGATGCACGGCCGCTGTCAAGCGCAACGCGATCCTCGCCCGGTGGAGAGGTGCCGCTGACGCGGTAGAAGGTGTCGGTACTGGTCACTGGGCCTCCCTCGTCTCGGACGTGGTGCAGCGATTGCGCTCAGCCCCACACGTCGGGCACCGCGAGTCGGGTTCCTCGGCCCGCGGCTCGGGCGGGGAGGGGCCTGGCGAGGTCGCGGGCGTCTCGGGAGTTGGCGCAGGCTGCGGAAGCGCCCACGGTTGGAACACCAGAACGACCTTCGGTTCGTCGTCGAGATCCTGGGCCAGCTTGGCGAGGCGGGCTCGGAGGTGCCGACTCATCGCGGGAGCTCGCTGGCGATCCGCACGGGCTTCGCGTGAGTGGCCCGGGCGCGCTCCAGCTCGTCCAGGCGACGCATGATATCCAACTCGAAGCTCCTGAGGGCCACACTGATCAGATAGCCAATACTGTTCGCCACGGTCGGGGCGATCTGCCCCGTGCGCACCTGATGCACCGTGGTTTCGATCAACGCCGTGGCGTCCTCAGGGGTGCGGAGCGGCGCCGGGAGCGCGTCAACTGGAAGCACTGTCTGCCGCGTGGCGGCGTAGCCCCCGCGAAGGGCCGCGGCGAGCTTCTCGTCGCGAGGCACCGCGGGATCGTGGGTCCAGCAGAACTTGCCGCCGGAGGCGAGCGTCGGCGTGGCGCTACAGGCCCTTCCATGGCGGTTGACTGCGCTGCATGTCGGGGCATTCCCGGGGGTTGTGGCGAGTGCCCGTGTAGCCCGCCTGGAGACCCTCGAGCCCTGCGGGCGGCGGGAGGCAGCAGTACCGGAGGAACTCGTGTCCGGCTGGGGGTTCTGGGTCGTCTCGTCGTAGGTCATGTGACTGTCCTTCTCGCTGCGGGCGCCGTCGCGCCCGGCTGGGGAAAAGAGCACGTGGGCGAGGCGCCACGTCTGCCACGTCGGCACCACGTCGGCACACACGTCGGCGGGAAATACGCACGATGTTCCGCAAGGTTCCGCGTCATAGCAGACGTGGGCAGACGTTTTCCGGGCCCAAACTGTAGTTTTCGCTTCTCAGGATTCTGCTGTACGGGAGGGGAGGACCGGAAAACGTCGGCAACGTCTGCCTTTGGACTGTAAGTCCGCGTCCTGACAGCGCTTCCTGCGTGCAGACGTGGACGCGACACGTCTGCCGCACGTCTGCCTCACGTCGGCAGCTCCGTGGGCTCCAGACGGTAGAGCCGCCGGCCCTTGCCATCCTCGTGTTCGCTCACGATGCGGTAGGTGCCAATGATTCGGTTCCCGCATCCGCCCGAGCGCCTTCCCAAGCTTCGTCCGCTGCGACCGCTCGCCTCCGTCCCCGAGCACCTCCGCCAACAGGGTCTCTTCGATGGCGAGCTTGTACAGCTCCTCGGTGCCCACCTCCTGCTGGCGATGCGTGTCCCACCAGGCGAGGACGAACGCGCGCCACATCTGGACCTCTTCGTCCGCCTGGGCATAGAGCGCGTGCGCGTTGCCGAGGAAGCCCGGCACGCCCGCCACGCCCAAGATGCCGCCGATGGTCGTGGCCCATGTCTCGAACGACCCGAGGGTGGCGGCGCCGGCGGGCCGTCCCGCGGCGAGCCATGCCTGGATGAGCGTCAAGCAGGCGTGAATCAGCCGACCGCGGTGCTCCAGTGCCCATGCGCCGAGCTGGGGATGCCGAAAGTCCGTCCGCGTCCACGGGGTATCGCGGCGGGCATCCAGTCGGATCCACACCGAGCGGCGTGCCATCTCATTCGAGAGACCGACATTGTTCCCGGTGGCCAGCCAGACGGCGCGAACCGGGAGCGTGACCGTCTGCGAGTGACCGAGCAGCCGGTCAGTCCAGTGTCCGGCCGTCAGCACCGCCGCGAGGGCCGACGAGTCGATGCGGCGGCGGATATTGTCGACCAGGATGAAGCCTGGTGCTCTGATCAGGATGGCCGTGATGCGCTTCCGCCACTCCTCATCATCGCGCCCCTCCGCCATGATCTCGGCGCTCCGGCCCGTCGCAGGGATCGTGAGCATGTCCGCGAGAAGCCCCTTCCCGGTGCCTGGCGTGGGGGCGTCGATCAAGTGCAACGGTGTGCGATCCCCGCAAAGCTCTCGCGCGAAGGGCAGGAGCATCGCCGCGAGGGCATGAGCGCGCGCGGCCTCATCGGCGAAGGGGAAGTCGCCAAGGAGCTCGTCAAGGAGCAGGCCTCGTGCCGCGCCCACGTGTTCCGGCGACGGGTGTTCCGGCACCGCGGGGATCGTCAGCCCAGGGCCGGCGTGGAACCAGAGACGGCCCTCGGCGTCATAACCTGGCTGCGTGAGCAACGTGCCATCGCGACTGAATGTGGGCGCCTCCACGATCCCTTGCAGGATCGGGATGTCCTGCCACTCGGGGAGCGCGAGCACGTCCTTGACCACGGGCATCGGTGGCGCCACTGGGACGAGTTGGCCCTGCTCCGTGATCCGGCGCCAGTCCGCCGTTCGCGCCATCAGTCCGCGCACCGCCGACTCCGACAGCACCTCCAAGAACGGGACGTCGTGCTCACTGTGCCGGAGCCGGGTCAGGGCTCCGCCCCGCTGGAACAGGGTGGGGGGCTCGTTGGCGCGTCGCACCGCTTCGAGGGCGTCCTCGGTCAGATCGCGAAGTTCGCGGTTCGTGACCACGATGAGCGGCAACGAACGCGCACCCCTGGAGGAGAGGGGGGATGAGGAGACGGTTGAGCATCGAGTGAGACGATCCGTGCGTGAGCGCGGGGCGAGGGGTCTGACGGCGGAGGGCTGGCGAAATGTCGCGGAGACGATCGTCAGTGCTATTGAGGCCGAGGTGGATCGACCGGTCCGCGCACGGGCAAGGCGGCGCGTACAGATAGAGCTCTTCCGACGGACGGTCGCGAACCGGCATCCGGTGGAGCAGGTCGCCTATTTGTCACGGGCGTTCTTGGAGAGCCAGTGCGTCGTGGTGTGGGAATCCTAACCCCAATCGGCGATTCGGAGAACGGTGATGGACATGGAAACCATTGTCATCACGCTTCCCCCGCGTCCCCAGGTGACCCATCACCAACGCCCCTCGGAGGGCGGCTGGAACAGACCACGAGGGTGCGCTAATCACCGCGACTAGAGCGGGCCTCGGATGACTCTCGGGCCTGCAAGATTCACCGTTCAAGGTTAGGTGTCCCAGGGTTGGTGTTCCTAGATGCGGGCGATCTACGAACCAAGCTCGCGGAGTACCTTCGGTCCGACGAACCAGATCAACGTTCCGGCGCTCCTCGACCTGAGGCTCTCGATGTCAACACGGCAGACACCGCCCTTCTTGAACGGCATCGCCCGGCTGCTGCTTCCAGTTCGCGCAGGCCCGTCACGCATTCCCGGAAGCGGCTGATGCCCCGCTTGGTCAGTGGGCGTTTCGTGTCGTCGGGCCACTCGTCCCCGCGCTCGGCCGCGATGGCGTGGCGGACCAGATACAGTTCAGTCGGAGCCATGTCGAATCCCAATCAGGCTGCGACGGAAGGCCGGTTCGGTCCTTTCCCCCGCCCCCGTGGCCCATAGGCCCGGTACCCCCGGGGGTAGCGTGCGGCCGTCCAGGTCGGCAACCGCATTGGGAGGTCGGTCGGCGCCGTGGAGCCTGGGAGCAGCGCCGAATCAGGCGGCGGGGAGCTGCGGGCCGAGCGGGACCGTACACACGTCTGGTCAAATGGCCGGCTCGTTGATCGCGGCTGGCCAGTTGAGCGCGGGCCGCCGGGCAGCGCGTTTCGGATCAATGACCACTTCGGCAGCCTGGAACGGCGGCTGACGACAGCCCGACTATATGGGCATAGGCGAGCCAGCCAGATGCGGTCGTAGCCAACGGAACTGGCCGTTTGCCCGGGGTCCGCGAGCCGGGGACACGCGGCTGGTCTGGCAGCGCGCGAGCAAGGCCCGGCCCGTCTCGGGTACGATAGAACCCCGCGGAAACTCAGAAGGCGAGGCGAGGATGGCGCAGCCCGCTCGGCGCTAGACGCCCACGACCTGTCGGGAAGATGGAGATGGCATTCTCGTTCATCGGGTCGAGGCCTTCTGCCGGAGGCGTCACTAGGCCACAAACCAGAAAGGCGATCATGGCAGTATCGACAGTTCAAGTCTCACGTCCCAGGAGATGAGCTAGCTGGATGCAGGCTTGACGTTCTGGTTGACGCGAAACACGTTCTTCGGGTCATATTTGCGTTTGATCGCGGCGAGCCGCTTGTAGTTGTCGCCATACGTCGCCCTGATGCGGGCGTCGCCCTCGTCGTCCATCATGAAATTCACGTAGGCGCCTTCGAGGTTGTAGGGATGCACGGCTTCCCAATAGCCCCTGGCCCACTGCTTCAGATCTCCCGCTTTCTTCGGATCGGCGTCAATCCCGGCGATCACCATCGACCAGGTCGCGTCGCGTGCTCCCCACGCCGTCGCGTCCTTCCCCACGCGATGGACTGCACCATCGATGGGGTAAAGGTGCATCAGCGACAGTTCACTCGGCGCCTTCGCAGCCTGGGCGATGTGAGTGTCGATCGCCTCGTCGGGTAGCGATTTAACGAAGTCGCCCTTCCAGTACCACTGCAGGCCTTTCGGGAAGAACGGGTCAAATAGCCGCTGGATCGCCGGGAACGGCATCGCGCCCATCCAATTGAACACCGGCGCTGGCAAGGCCTTCAGGAGCGGCGAGATCGCCTTTTCACCGTCCTCCGCGGCGCCATTGTAGCTGGAGATGACGGCGCAGGCTCGCTTGCCCCAATGGTCGCGCGGGAACGGGTCGGTTGACGGAAAGGTCTTGAGACCCACAAACGCCCCGAGCTCCTCCGGCGCGTTCGGCAGGAAGTCTCGATACGCCCGCATGATCACGCGCGCGTGCGCGGCGTCCCAGAAGATCGGCCCAGCATAGACTTGGCTCACCGGGTGTGCCTTGAACAGGAAGCTCGTGACCACGCCGAAATTGCCGCCTCCTCCGCGGAGGGCCCAAAAGAGGTCGGGGTTCTGGGTCTGGCTTGCGGTCACGAATCGGCCATCCGCTAGCACAACGTCGGCTTCCAAAAGATTGTCAATGGTGAGCCCATGTTGGCGTGTGAGATAGCCCGTTCCGCCGCCAAGCGTCAGCCCAGGCACGCCGGTCGTGGACACAATCCCGAAGGGGACGGCCAGCCTGAACGGATGGGTGGCGTGATCGACATCGCCTGACGTGCAACCTGATTCCACACGCACGGTGCGTTTCTCGGGATCCACGCGCACGCCCTTCATGAGCGACAGATCGATAACCAGACCATCGTCAACGGTCGCGAGTCCCGGCCCATTATGAGCTCCACCACGTATGGCGATGAGTAGGCTGTTGTCGCGGCCGAAATTCACGGCGGTCATCACATCGGCCACGTTGACGCACCGCGCGATCAGCCGCGGCCGCTTGTCGATCATGCCGTTGTAGAGCTTGCGTACGTCGTCGTAGTCAGGATGGCTGGGGCGGACCAATCGCCCGCGAAGACTCTGCTCGAATGTCTTGGTGGCTTCGTCGCTCATCGTTTCCCTCCGTCAGCCACGAAGTGGGAAGTCTCATGGCCCTTACCGCGTTCCCCAGGGGGCCGGGGGACGAAGGCAGCCCTACCGCACTCGACCTCGATGCTGCATGGCCACCGCGGGCGGTGTCAAGGACGGCACCGCCGGGAGGTACGCGTCGCGCCCCGGAAGAGGACGGCCTTAGGCGACGGGCAAGGAGACGCGGCTGGCCATCCACCGCTACAGACCGAGAGCCCTGGGTCCACTCCTGCAGATGAGTCGGGAGAGGTCGGGTGGCCATGGCGACGGCACCGCCCGGCGAACCGGGCGGCCCGAGCGGCTGGGCTAACCGTTGGAAGAGGGGAGCTGGCGCACCGCGAGTGGGTCCTCGACCGAGGTCATTGCGCGCGGCCACCCGCCGGTGATCGGTCTGATCTGGGAACCTCAGCGTGAATGAGGAGGCATCGCGCCGCGCGCGTCTCGGACAAATGGCCACTTCGGAGGACTAGAACGGCGTCTGACCACCGTCAGGCTACATAGGCATAGGCTAGCCAGCCGAGAGCGATTGTGTTCGACGAAACTGGCCGTTTGTCCGGCGTCCGGGAGGGTGGACGGTATCCGGGGGTCCCTGGTCACGGTAGAATCCCGCGGAAGCTCAGTGTACAAAGGCGCTCGAATCCCGTTGGAGCCACCACCGTTCTGACGCGGGTTTCCGCATCATCGACCGCTCCGCTCATCCGCTTGTTGCCACGGCTTGTTGCCACTCCGGCGGGTCCAGTCGATCCTCCGGAGGGCATCTTCGAGTTTGGACTAGTATGCCCTGAGTGGCGCGCCGCGGCATATCATCAGTCTGCGCAGGGCGGGCCAGCCGCGCAGACAAGGGTAGCGAGGAGATAATGCCTGATCATAGCTACTTCGGTAACCTGATCTGGCAGATCGCCGACCTGCTGCGCGGGCCGTACCGCCCGCCGCAGTACGAGCGCGTCATGCTGCCCATGACCGTGCTCCGCCGCTTCGACTGCGTGCTCGCCTCCACCAAGGCCAAAGTGTTGGCCGAGTACGAGCGCTCGAAAGACAGGTTCAAGGGCGATGCGCTGGACGCGCGGCTCAACAAGGCGTCCGGCCAGCGATTCCACAGCCACTCGCCGCTCGACTTCGAGAAGCTCAAGGGCGACCCCGACCACATCGCCCAGCACCTCGTCAGCTACATCAAGGGCTTCTCGGCCAATGTCCGCCGCATCTTCGAGTACTTCGAGTTTGAGACGGAGATCGAGAAGATGCGCGAGGCCAACATCCTCTACCTCGTGGTCTCGAAGTTCTGCGACGTCGACCTGCACCCGAACGCGGTGCCGAACGAGCACATGGGCCTCATCTTCGAGAACCTCATCCGCCGCTTTAACGAGCTGGCGAACGAAACCGCGGGCGACCACTTCACGCCGCGCGAGGTCATCCGGCTGATGGTGAGCATTCTCTTCATCCAGGACGACAAGCTGCTCGCCACGCCCGGGACCGTGCGGAAGCTCCTCGACCCGGCCTGCGGTACCGGTGGCATGCTGGCCGAGGCCCAGAACTACCTGCGCGACCACCACGGCGCCGCGCGGCTCTACGTCTACGGCCAGGACTACAACAAGCGCGCCTTCGCCACCGCCGCGTCCGACATGCTGATGAAGCAGGTCGACCACAACGGAGGCGGCAACAACATCCGCTTCGGCGACAGCTTCACCGAGGACCAGTTCGCGGGCGAGACCTTCGATTACTTCCTCACCAACCCGCCCTTCGGCGTGGACTGGAAGCAGCAGAAGGAGATCGAGCGGGAGCACGACAAGCAAGGTTTTGCCGGCCGCTTCGGCGCCGGGCTGCCGCGCGTCAACGACGGCTCGCTGCTCTTCCTGCAACACATGGTCGCTAAGTTCGAGCCCGGCCGAAGAGTGGCCGGGTAGCCGGGAGCAAAATTAAGTTCGGGCTCAAAGTCGCTCGGTTCGATGGAAGTCGCGCTTCATCACGCGAGCGAACGGGACAAGGAGGACCTCACGTGATGCCACTCTGGGCCAGTCTTTGGGCGTTCGCCTGCATCCTCGGAGGCGCGTTCCTCGGCATGGTGCTTCGCGCGTTCCTTCCCGAGGATCACTTGAGTGCGGACTCCAAGGACCTCGTGAAAGTCGGGATGGGCCTGGTCGGAGCGTTGACCGCGCTGGTTCTCGGTCTCATGGTTGCCTCGGCGAAGGGCTCGTACGACACACAAAAGAGCGAGTTGGTCCAGATGTCTGCCGGGATCGTAGTACTCGACCGCATCCTGGCTCACTATGGTCCCGAAACGAAGGAGGTCCGTGAGCTCTTACGAGCTGCGACCACACGTGCGCTCGCTCAGATCTGGCCGGAAGACCGCTCACGGCCTTCCCTCGCGCCGAGGAGCGCGGGAGACGAAATTCTCTATGACAAGCTCCAGGAACTCACACCGAAGGATGACTCGCACCGCTCACTTCAAGCCCAGGCGCTGAACGTCGCCATGGAGCTCACACGGGCGCGCTGGTTGATGTTCGAGCAGAGCGGTAGTGCCATCTCCACGCCGTTTTTGGTGGTGGTCGTCTTTTGGCTCACCGTGATGTTCGTGAGCTTCGGGCTCTTCGCGCCTTCCAACACGACGGCCATCGCGACGCTCGTCATCTGTGCGCTCTCGGTCTCGGGCGCGCTCTTCCTGATTCTCGAAATGGACACGCCTTTCGCAGGGCTGATCCAGATCTCGAGCGCTCCCCTGCGCGCGGCTCTTGCCCAACTCGGCCAGTAGCCTCCGAGGTCGCCTCAGGTTCTATCCTCATGGGCTGGAACAAGCTCCGCTACTGCGAGCTCTTCCTGATCGGCGGCGACGCGGTGACGAAGGACCTCCAAGCCGAGTTCTACAACAGCACCGACCTGAACGGCGGGCGGCCACCCGCGACTCCTGCTCCGATGCGACCTGGGCGAAGGTCGACCCCGAAGAGATCAAGAAGCAATACCACGTGCTCGGCGTGTTCAAGAACGGCCCCCGGTACTCTTCGACGTTCCTGATCGGACGGCCTTCGGCCTGTGGGAGGGCCGAAGGCGAGCGAAGTCCCTGGATCACGGTGATCCATCGCACAGAGCGTGGCGGCGACCCTCTTCGAGCGCTTGGTCGTGTAGTGGAAGAGCTCCCCGGAGGAGAGACGTGGCGATACATGTGGACCAGCTCAAGGCGATCCCGCTCTTCGCTGGCCTTGCCCACGCTGATTGTGAGATTAGCATGATGGAGCTCGACCCAGCGACCGCAACCGTAGCGAGCCGAACGCCGGTCCGGGCTTCATCATGAGTCATGCTCAATTCAGAGCGGTGAAGGCTCACGAGACCGTCATGCTCCAGCTCAAAGCCGCGAGGAGTCAACGGCTGCGCGCCGATCGGAAGGTCAAGGAGTAGCCCGATTCGTGTGCGGAGCTTGTGCCTGGAACTGATCTATGGCGACCACGCCCCGAAACAGCGGCTCCCAGACTGAGGCGGTGGCCAATCTGGGCGTCTTCCGCCCACCGCTCATCTACCTGGCTTCGATATCCACGGGACTGGCCTTCCACTGGGTGTGGCCGCGCCCCGTTCTATCCGGGGTGGCACCGGCTCCCCTGGGAGCCATCCTGGTCGTGGGGTCCCTCCTACTGTTTGGCTTCTCGGTGCAGCGGTTCCGCGCTGCCGGCACGCCGGTGCCCGCGCGGAAGCCGACCACGGTCATTGTCCGGACCGGTCTGTACCGCTTCAGCCGGAATCCGATCTACCTGGCATTCTCGCTCTTGCAGCTGGGTATTGCGGTTTGGGTGAACAGCTGGTGGCTCATCGCCACGCTCGCGACTGCTGTCCCAATTATCCAGTGGGTCGTCGTGCCGAGGGAGGAGCGATACCTCGAGGCGAGATTCGCTGCCGAGTACCGGGACTACAAGGCCTCCGTGCGCCGGTGGTTGTAGCTCGATGAGAGCGGGTGGATCGACCGACCCTATGGCGCCTACCGCGCCAAGTGGTCTGGTCGCGCTCGAGCGATTGGCACCGTGGCGCCCCCTGAGATTCCGCTCGACGTCACGGGGGCATGTCGGCGGTCGAGGTCCATCTGAAGATTAGCAACAAGACGCTAACGCACTGGGATATCAGCTGTCCCGGCGCGCCGTTGGTTACTAACCAGTCCTGTCTTTAGGCTACACTGCGATCGGATTGTGATATGAAGGGTTATGCGGATCGACGGGCGGACCCTGTCGCACGAGACCTCCGAGACAATCCGGCGCATGGCCGTGCGGCGCGTGCAGGAAGGCGAAGCGCCGAGCGACGTCATCAAAGGCTATGGGTTGTGTCGCACCACGATCTACAAATGGCTGACCGCGGTGCGGCGACGCGGCCCAGCGGCGCTCACCGCGCGAACACATCCGGGGCGGAAGCCGGCCCTGACGCCGCGCCAGAAGCTCCAGGTCCGGCGATGGATCAATGGCAAGGACCCGCGCCAGTACGGCTTCGACTTTGGCCTCTGGACTCGGCAGATTGTAGCGGCGCTGATCGCACAGAAGTTCGGCGTGCGGCTGGGCGTGACCGCCGTCGGTCGCCTCCTCACCGAGTTGGACATCACGCCCCAGAAACCGTTGCGCCGCGCCTACGAGCGCGATCCCGTGGCGATCGAGCACTGGAAAACGGCGGTGTTCCCCCGCCTGCGCGCGCGGGCCAAGCGCGTCGGCGCGAAGATCTTCTTCCTCGATGAGGCCGGGGTCCGTTCCGACCAAGTCCTCGGGCGGACGTGGGGTCTGCGGGGGCAGACGCCCGAGGTCCCCACGAGCGGCCGGCGCCAGAGCGTGAGCGCCATCTCCGCCGTCAACGCCCGCGGCGCCTTCTGGTACGAGATCTACACCGAACGGCTCAACGCCCCACGGTTCGTCGAGTTGCTGACGCACTTCATGCGCGGGCGCAAGCGCGCCGTGTTCCTCGTCCTCGACGGCCACCCCGCGCACATCGCCAACGTAGTCGCGCAGTACGTCCAGCAGCTTGCCGGTCGCCTCGAGCTGCATTTCCTGCCCGGCTCTGCGCCGGAGTTGAACCCCGACGAGTTCGTCTGGAACCACCTCAAGCGCCAAGGCGGCAGCAAGACCCCGTTGCGGAAAGACGAATCGCTTCGAAGCCGCGTCCAGGTGGATCTGGCGGGTATTCAAGCGCGACCGGCTCTGGTTCGCTCCTTCTTTCATGCGCCAAGTGTCGCCTATACTAGGGACTGACTAGTAAACTGTCCCTACGTCATGGTGCCGCAACTCGGCGGCGTGCGTTTCGATAACGAGCAAGGCGCGCGCGGTCAACCGTATCACCGACCCGCGCATGACCGGCGGCTGGTAGCTGACGTTGGGCAAGCAGTGCAAGAAGCCGCATTGAGCCGGGGTTGCGGGAGCCAGCGCTATTCGACGATGTCCTTCTTGAGGCTCTGGACAAATGCAACCACGTCGCGCTGCTCGGCCTCGGGCACCTTGAACTTCGCCAGGGTCGCGGCGGCATGCCCGAGGAACGCGCTCCAGTCGCCCTCGCTGATCCCCATGCCTCGATGGACGAGCACCATGTCCCTGCCGCGATAGTACATGGGTCCGCCTGCACTCGCGCAGAGGAAGTCGATCAGGAGCTGCTTCTCGCGCTGCACGCCGTCTTCCCCGCGATGCGCCCAGAAGCGGCCGAGCTGCGGATCGGCCCGAGCCGGGGGAGCAGATCATTCGCCACTGCCGCGATGGCCTCGTAACCGCCAAGGCGCTCGTACAGGGTCCTGTCCCTCGCCACAACCGCGTCCGACTCGGTTAGCGACGATTCATCGCTGGAACGGTAGAAGGTTGGTGTTCAGCGAGCCCAAGGTCGGGCAGTCGGCCTTCTCCAGCCGTCGCGCCTGCCAGGCTTCCCAGAGGAAAGGGGTGGGGCTCCGGGAGGAACGGAGGACGGCCCGACGGTGCCGGGCGTGGCCAGCTGGTGGCGCGGACTGGCCGGGTGATGCGAGATCAGGCCGCTAGCCGGACGTAGCGATGATGCAGGCCACCGACTTCGGGAAGCGCCACGACCCTGCCCGCGTCCGGCTGTTCGACTGGCCTCACGTCTGGCGCATCCTTCTCGAGCGATAGATGGGTTCGGGCGCGATGATAGTACGCAAAGTACGCAGTCAGGATCCGACGCAGGTGCGGCTCGCTCAGGACGAGAACATGGTCCAGACACTCGCGCCGCACCGAGCCGATGAGCCGTTCCACGAACGGATTCCGCCAAGGACTGTGGGACGCAGTGAGGACTTCATCGATGCGGAGGCCCTTTACTCGGTGCCGGAACGGGTTGCCGTAGACGCGGTCGCGATCGCGGAGAAGGTAGGACGGCGCGGTGTCGTTTGGGAAGGCCTCCACGATCTGTTGGGCCGTCCAGTGCGCGGTGGGGTGTTCGGTCACGTTGTGGTGGACGACGCGCCGGCGATGGTGGGCGAGCACGACGAGGACAAAGAGCACCCGCAGGCCCGCGGTGGGCACCGTGAAGAAATCGAGGGAGACCAGGTCCCGGACGTGGTTGGCGAGGAACGTGCGCCAGGTCTGCGACGGCGGGGTGCGCCGCTTGGGGATTAGCCGGGAAACGGTCCGCTCTGCCACCTCTACGCCGAGCTTCATGAGTTCGCCGTGGATTCAGGGTGCACCCCACAAGGGATTCGTCACGGCCATTGCTCTGACGAGGGCGGCGATCTCCGCGTTGATCGGCGGACGGCCCACCCGAGGCCGGCCGGAGCGCTTGGTCCAGTACTCGCGGAAGCGGCGCCGCTGCCACCGCAGGACGGTGTCCGGGGTCACGATCAGGAGGGACTCCCGCCACCCGGCCCAGACCGTGGCCAGCCAGACCCAGAAAAGCCGATCGCTCATGCGGAGCTTCGGCCGGCTCACCGTTTGCTTGTACACGGCGAGTTGCTGTCGCAAGGCGAGGTTCTCCAGGGCGAGCTGGCGGTGGCCGCCGCAGAGGAACGGAAGGAGTCGAAGCAGGTGGAGCAGGAGTGTGATCATCGAGCTGGGATTTTCCCCCGATCAGAGGCGACAGATCAACCACTTGCCCGTCGGCGGACTTTTGGCGAAGGACAGGCCGAACTCGAACAGTTGGCCACGTGGTTCGAGGCGTTATGGACGGAGGCTGGCGGCGGCCTGGCGGGCCAGACGGGCATGAAGGTCGCCCGCCACAACTTCGGGGCCGGCTGGCTGTTCGTCTGGGATCACGCCGGCCCCGTGTCGATGGCGTCGGCCACAGGGCCCACGCCGAACGGGATCCGGGTCAACGGGGTCTACACGCCGCCGGAGCACCGGGGCCGCGGCTACGCGACCGCGTGCGTGGCGGCGCTGAGCGCGCGGCTCCTCGCCGAGGGGCGTCGCTTCTGCTTCCTCTTCACGGACGCCGCCAACCGACTTCGAACGCCATCTATCGGCGGATCGGTTACGTCCCCGTGGCAGAAGTCCAGGAGTACCGCTTCGAGGAGATCCCGCCTGGTTCGGCCGATTGAGCCAGGTCGCTCACTGTGCGGGCCGCACCTTACCGACGCAAGCGATCAGTGGAGACCCCACGGGCTGACCGGTGGCGTCGAGTGAATGCGATCCAGCGGTCCCGTTTAGCGTGAGGTTGGACATCAACTCGTGGACGTCGTTCTCGTAAAGTAGGAAGCGAACCATCCCGGCCTCTGCTCGCGGTGACGCTCGTACTCAAGATCCTTAATCGGTCCGGCATGGAATACGCGGCCGTCGACCATCTTCACGTAGAAGTGGCGGTAGTAACGCAAAGACGGAAGCTTCGTTGCCGTGCGCTCGATGTCGACGTAGCCTTGAACGTTCCCCGTGGACAGTGTGCCGGTGGACGTGGCGAGAGGGCTGCCGACGTAGGTGAACCATGCACCGGAGAACGCCGGTGTCTGAGCCCATCGGGGCCAGGCCTCGCGCGCGAGAGGCTGGGCCTCGCCCGTCGACAGCATGGTCGCGAGCGTTTCGGGTGAAACTTCCTTCCAATTCAGCACGACCTAACACCTCCTAGAGTTGCTCGTACGTCCACCGTCTTACTCGGCGGACGCCTGCCAGTCTAACCGATCCAAGCGAGCGCTTCCCAACAGGTGGTGAATAGAACCTCGAGGGACATACCTCTGCGTGGTCCTCGGCGGAATCCGCAACGAATCCACAACGAATCCGCAACAGGCATAGGGTTAGGCCTGTCTGGTCGGCGGAACGTCGCTCGGTTGATCGCGTGTAAGGGCGCGATTCCCAGCGTGTTAGGCTGGCGGCACTCTACGCGGAGAAGCTGGGTATGCACTGTCCCCGGTGCCAGCACGAGAACCCGCCGCCGGCGAAGTTCTGCCTCGAATGCGGGAGCCGGCTTGCGCCCACGTGCGCCCAGTGCGGCACGGCGTTGCCGGCGGCCGCGAAGTTCTGTCTGAGTGCCGTTACCGAAGACAAGTTAGGCCGCGGGAGCCTGAATTCCCGGGCGTGTGCCGGCTTGCGGGCTCTCGATCAGCTCCATCTTGTAGCAGCGGGCTAACCTTGCTGGGCTACCCCATCGGCGGTACTCACGTAATGCGACCCCTTCGGTATTCCATCAACGTCACGTTGGACGGGTGCTGCGATCATCGTGCAATACCCGCGGACGAAGACTTGCATCGTCACGCGACCGAGAACCTCGCCCGGGCCGATGCCCTCCTCTTTGGCCGGGTGACTTACGAAATGATGGAGACAGCGTGGCGGGCGCCGGCGCGGACGGGAGCGAGGCCTGATTGGATGCAGCCCTGGATGGAACCCTTCGCCCGGACGATCGACGCGGCGAAGAAGTACGTCGTGTCGAGCACCCTGGACCGGGTCGATTGGAACGCGGAACTCGTGCGCGGGGATCTGGGGCAGGCCGTTCAGCAGCTCAAGCGGGAGTCGGGAAAGGGACTGTTCGTGGCAGGCGTGAAGCTCGCGCTGGCGTTGACGGAGCTGGGGTTGATCGATGAGTACGAGTTCGTCGTGCACCCAAGGCTAGCGGGCCATGGGCCGACGTTGTTCGCGGGGCTATCGAAGCATGTCGACTTGAAGCTCGTGAGCCGGCTGGAGTTCGGCTCGGGGGCGGTGGCGATGCGGTATGAGCCGAGAAGGTAGCCATCGGGCTTTAGTCCGAGTCGGCCGCATCATGGAGCAACCGACCTTCTTTTCGGTGGGATCGTGGGTCCGTGAGCCACGTGACTGGCGCCCCAACATCGTCCAGGGGAGAACCCTGGATCTGTCCACCGGTGAGGGCCGGCGGATCTGGACTGATGTCATGGACCGCATCGGGCGCCGCAAGATTGCCGAGCCCGCGCCCGAAGGCGCGCGGTATGGCACCGAAGTCGTGATCCAGCCACGTCTGGGCCAGGGAACTTTCCGGGTCCTCGTCACCGACGTCTACCGGCGCCGCTGCGCTGTGACCGGGGAACGGACACTCCCGGTCCTCGAAGCCGCCCATGTTAGGCCCTACGCTGAGGGAGGCCGACACGAGCTGACCAACGGGATTTTCCTCCGGTCGGATCGCCACACACTGTTCGACCGAGGATACGTCACGATCACGCCGGACTATCGCCTCGAGGTGAGCCGCCGCATCCGCGACGAGTTCGAGAACGGGCGGGACTACTACGCGCTGCACGGACGAGACGTGAGGGTGCCGGCCGCCCCCGACCAACGCCCCGCGCCGATCCTTCTGGATTGGCACAACACGCAGCGATTCAAGGGATGACCGAGGTGGCGGGCGACGCTCTCGATCGGCAGGTGCGTGTCGCCGCCTTCGAATTCCTGGCCCAGCAGACGCGGTTGCACGGCGAGACCGTCTCGTGGGCCCGCCTGCTTCAGGGCTTCGATTTTCAGGGCCGCCGGGTTCCTCTGGTGAGCCAGCCGGGCATCTTCAAGCCCGCGATCCTGCCCGAGGTGCCGCTCACGATCCGGACCGCGCCCGAGGAAGAGGGACGAGCTCGCCCTTATGCCGACGAAATGGACGCGGAGGGGCGATTGCGGTACCGCTACCGTGGAACCGATCCACACCACCCGGACAACGTGGGACTCCGTCGCGCCATGCAACGTCGGCTCCCGCTCATCTACCTGTTTGGCGTGGTCCCGGGCCAGTACATGCCGGTCTGGCCTGTGTACGTGGTCGGAGACGAGCTCGCGACGTTGAGCTTCCTTGTCTCCGTCGACGACCAAAAGCATGCTCTGCCCGTGGCGCGCGATGATGATCGGGTTGTGGAAGCGCGGCGCGCGTACGTGACCGTCGTCACGCAACGACGGCTTCATCAGCAGACGTTCCGACAGCGGGTGTTGTGCGCGCGTATCAGGAGCGATGCGCGATCTGCCAGCTTCGGCATCTGGAGTTGCTCGAGGCCGCCCACATCTTGCCGGACGGCGACCCGCGAGGCGAGCCCATCGTCTCCAATGGCGTGGCGCTCTGCACGCTGCATCATGCGGCCTTCGATCGGTACGTGCTCGGGATCCGCCCGGATCTCGTCGTGGACGTTCGGCTGGATGTGCTGCGTGAGGCGGACGGGCCGATGCTCCAGCACGGGCTTCGGGGGTTCCAAGGTGTGAGGATCGCGGTCCCTCGGGATGAGCGCCTCCAGCCTAATCGCGATTGGCTCGCCGAGCGATACGAGGTCTTCGCCCGGGCGAGCTAATGACT
This sequence comes from uncultured Candidatus Rokubacteria bacterium, assembly GCA_963805625.1. Classification (GTDB taxonomy): domain Bacteria; phylum Methylomirabilota; class Methylomirabilia; order Rokubacteriales; family DASRDR01; genus DASRDR01. The sequence goes on along the minus strand of CAWDVE010000010.1, from coordinate 1,943,734 downwards.
TGGCAATCGCCGGTGGCTACCTATCTGGCCTGACAGGTTGGGCATCGCCTATCGCCTCATCGTTCGAGATTGGTGGGGAGGCCGGAGCCATCGTGGGGCCGAGCCTCAAATCGAGTCGCGCTAGTTTCCCAGGGTAGAACGACGCCAATTCGGCCGGGGGGAGGGGCGGGGCGCGGTCAATGTGCGTCGTGTGCATTTACTTGACATAGCCGACGCACATTCGTGTATCGTTCTGATATGTCTGGTAAATCTACGCGAGGCCGGCCGAGTCGCCAAGCGATCTACCGGCAGCTGGCAGAGGGGGTAGAGGAGCTCAAGGCCCGACTCGGCGGCCTCCCAACCCCTCTCGAGGCCGAGGACATCTGGGGTGACATCTGGTACCAAGAGGCCCACAACTCGACCGCCATCGAGGGCAACACCCTTGTGCTCAAGGAGGTCGAGGCCCTTCTGGGTGAGGGCCGAGCGGTCGGTGCCAAGCAGCTTACGGAATACCTCGAGGTCCGAGGCTATGCGGACGCCGCCCAGTGGGTCTATCGGCAGGGGCTGACTCCCGGCGACTGGACCACGGGCGACCTGATCACGCTGACCGAGGTGCGCCACGTCCACACCCTCGCCATGTCAAAGGTGTGGGAGGTGGCCCCGCATCCTGACGCGACCGAGCAGGAGAGGCCCGGTGCGTTTCGGCGCCACGGGATCAAGCCATCCCCGGGTGGCATGCAGCCACCGGATTGGCCTGACATTCCGGCCCGCATGTCGACCTGGGTGGAGCGCGCCTGCAAGCTGACACGGGTCGAGGGTCCGTTCCCGGAGGCACTCGCCGACGTTCACGCGGAGTTCGAACGCGTGCACCCCTTCCTAGATGGAAACGGTCGAGCCGGACGCCTCGTGACCAACCTCCTCCTCATCCGACTCGGGTATCCGCCGGCCATCATCCGCAAGGCCGACCGAACGCGCTACTTACAGAACCTCCGTCGGGCCGACGGCGGAGATCCGGCTCCGCTCGGCGAGTTCCTCGCCCGGGCCATCATCGACACGCTCGTGCGGTTTATCGTGCCCTCTGTGGCTGGCCCGGCCCGACTGGTGCCCTTGGCTGCCCTCGCCGATGCCAAACTGAGCGCCCGAGCGCTTCGCACTGCGGCCGATCGGGGGCGCCTCCGTGCTCAGCGCGATGCGCGTGGCCAGTGGCGGAGTACCCGTCGCTGGGTCGACGAATATCGTGCCCGCCGGTATCAGCGGAGTCACGACTAGCAAGAGGACCGTCCTCAATGCTCGGCCACCAAGGCTGCTCAGAGCGAAGGTGGCAACCGCCCGTGGCAACCGCGCCGTAAGTCCGCGCCGCTACAGACCATGTCACAACCCTCTCAAGGCTGAAACACGCGTTCGAATCCCGTTGAAGTCACCATCTCCACACCTGCCCATGGGGCGCTGGAGTGATCAGGCGACCTCGATGAGTCCTCGAAAGTCCTGTGTCCACGAGCCTGCGATCCCGTCGGGGACACCACAAGTACGTTCCTCCACGTTGGCGGTGACCAGTGCCTTGCGTGTCCGGGGCGTGCGGCCCATCTTGGGCCGCAGCCTGATCTCGGGGTAGACCTCGCGCCGCAGCCTCCTTCGCCTCACGACGTCGCCTTCGCGCATCCACTGCTTCAAAGCGCGCCACGTGGTGCGCGCGGGGTCCCGGGGCTCGGCCTCAGCTGGCGCGGGTTCGGGCTTCTCGTTCCCGGATCATGCGTCCGCGCCCATCCACTCCGTTTGCCGGTCGTAGTACAGTCGGTCGGGATGAGTGCCATGGCCACGGACGATCGCACTGACGTCCTCGTGATCGGAGCCGGCGCCTCCGGCGCCGCCGTCGCCTGGAGGCTCGCGGGCGCCGGCATCGGGGTGGTATGCCTGGAGCAGGGCGACTGGGTCGACGCGCACGCCTATCCGCATTGGCGTGCCGACTGGGAGCTCCACCGGCAGACGGACTGGAGCGCCGAGCCCAACGTCCGCCGGCTCCCCCAGGACTACCCGGTCAACGACCAGGCGTCCGCGATCTCGCCACTGATGTACAACGCGGTGGGCGGCAGCACGATCCACTGGAGCGCGCACTTCCCGCGCTTCCGACCCTCGGACTTTCGCGTGCGAAGTCTCGACGGCGTGGCCGACGACTGGCCGATCGACTACGCAACGCTCGAGCCGTACTTCGACCTGAACGACCGCATGATGGGAGTGGCCGGGATCACCGGTGATCCGGCCTATCCTCCGAAGTCGCCGCGCCAGACGCCGCCGATCCCGCTCGACACGCTCGGTGTGACCATCGCCGGCGGCTTCGAGCGGCTGGGCTGGCACTGGTGGCCGTCGGACAGCGCCATCCTCACGCGCGACTACGACGGCCGTCGGGCCTGCGTGAACTGTGGTCCCTGCGATCTGGGGTGCCCGATCGGCGCCAAGGCGAGCACCGACATCACCTACTGGCCGAAGGCGCTCGCGGCCGGCGCGCGCCTCGTCACGCGCGCCCGGGTGCGCGAGATCACGCTCGGGCCGGACGGGCTCGCCGACGGCGTCGTGTACTACGACCGGGAGGGGCGAGAGCACGCGCAGAAGGCGCGGGCGGTCGTGCTGGCGGCCAACGGCATTGGTACACCGCGGCTCTTGCTGAACTCACGGTCGGCCAGGTTTCCCGACGGGCTGGCCAATCGTAGCGGTCTCGTGGGTCGGAATCTCATGTTCCATCCGTACGCGATGGTGCGCGGCGTCTTCGATCGTCCCCTCGGCGGCCATCGGGGTCCGATCGGCTGCAGCATCATCAGCCAGGAGTTCTACGAGACCGCCCTCTCGCGCGGCTTCGTGCGCGGCTATTCGTTCCAGGTGGCCCGCGGACTCTCGCCGATCGCCTCGGCCCACGGCGGACCGGTCGGCGACCGCGTGCCCTGGGGCCGCGAGCACCGGCGGGCCTACGCCGAGCGCTTCGACCGCACCATCACCGTCGCCATCATCGGCGAGGACCTGCCGGAGCCGGCGAACCGCGTCGACCTCGATCCAGCGCTCACCGACGCGCACGGTATTTCCGCGCCGCGCGTGTCCTACACGCTCAGCGAGAACAGCCGGCGCATGCTCGACCACGGCATCGCGCGCGCTCGCGAGGCCCTGGAAGCGGCCGGCGCCCGCGAGGTCGCCTTCAACCCGCTCCTGCGCGCCGGGGGCTGGCACCTCATGGGTACGGCACGCCTGGGGCACGATCCGGCTACCTCGGTGGTCGACGCCGAGGGGCGGTGTCACGACGTGCCGAATGTCTACATCGTCGACGGCAGCGTCATGGTGACCTGCGCCGGCGTCAATCCAACCTCGACAATTCAGGCCGTAGCGCTCTATATCGCGGACGGGATCATCCGGAGACGCTCGTGACGCAAGGAAGGCTGGGGACGAAGCGCGACCTCATGACCCTGGTGCTCGACACGCTCGTGCCGGTGGGTGAGGAATTTCCGGAAAGCGGGGCCCTGGCGCTCGACCACGTCCTCGCGATGGCCGGCGTGTCCGTCGAGCTCGAGTCGTTGCTGTCGCGCGTGCTCGAGGCCATCGAGGAGGGGGCTCAAGCCGGCGCTGCCCGAGGATTTGCCGGGCTGAGCGCTGCCGAACGTGAGGAAGTGCTCCGTCGCGTCGAGCGGTCACATCCCGAGCCGTTCGAGGCGCTCGTGCGTCACACGTACGACGGGTTCTACAGCCACCCCGCCACGATCACGCGACTCGGGCTCGAGCCCGGCCCGGTGCAGCCGCGTGGCTACCGGATCGAGCCCGCGGCTCTGCCAGATCTCGCGCGCGTAACCGCGCGGGGTCCGATCTACCGCCGAGCGTAGGACGCGCCGGAAGGCTCACGCGTGCCCGACTATCTTCCCCAATGCCGGTAGCGTCATCGTCTTCATGATCTCGGCGTGGTGGACAGGGCGATCGCTGGGCATGTCCCGCGGGGAGAGCACGACCCGTATCGTGCTTGGCGCCGCGGAGCGGGTCGATCGGGTGCGGGGGTTGCGGGCGAGACGCGGATCGGCGGGCGCGGGCGGTAGAAACGTCCGTCTAGATGCTGCTGCCGCGGAGTCGGGGGTCAAGGGCGTCGCGCAGGCCGTCGCCGAACTGGTTGAAGGCCAGGACCGTGATGACGATGGCTGCCCCTGGAAAGACAACCAGGTGCCACTTGGGGATCAGCATGGAGGCCGCGTCGCCCAGCATGCTGCCCCAGGTCGGCGTGGGAGGCGGAATTCCGGCGCCAAGGAAGCCCAGTGTGGCCTCCAGCACGATGGCGATGCCGAGGGACGTCGTGACGAGAATCAGGTAAGGCCCTATGCACTGGGGTGCGATGTGAAGAAAGATGATTCTCCAGGAGGAGGACCCGAGGCTTCTGGCGGCTTCGACGTATTGAATCCCCTTCACGGCCAAGGCCTGGGACCGGATGATACGGGCGCCATAGGCCACTCTGGTGGCGGCGATGGACAGTATGACCGTCCATGTACTCGCTCCAAGGGCCGAGGCGAGCAACAGCGCCAGGAGTATTGGCGGAAAGGACAACAGCACTTCGACCACACGCTCGGCTACGAGGTCGAACGTGCCGCCGAGAAAGGCGCTGGCGACCCCCCACACCGCTCCCAACGTGGTGCCCAGCAGCACAGACGTGACGGCGACGAACAGCGACCATTTGGTGCCGTGGAGTATCCTGCTGAGCACGTCTCTACCGATGAAATCCGTTCCCAGCCAGTGCCCCCAGCTTGGCCCCTGGGCCCGCGCCAGGACATTGGGCCGAAGGGGGTCATCGGGCGAAACGAGCGTAGCGAATATGCCTAGCAGGGTGATGAGCACCGCCGCGATTCCGCAGGCGGCGGGAAGAGGGTAGCGGCGGGCGAAGGTCCGCAACCACTTGAGGTCGCTCTCGAGGGGCTTCCTCACGACTCTCTCTTCAAGACTGACCTGGACCGCCAATTCGTTGTCCTGTGAGAACTCGGGTGGTCTTCACTGGGCCACGCATCTCCCTGCTTGCCACAGGGCGCCCTCAGCGGAGAGCCGTCGCAGGGGATGCTTGGCTGGCCGGTCCTAGTCGTATCGTATTCTGGGGTCTAGCCAGGCGTAGCTCATGTCCGTGATCAGGTTCACCACCACGAACACGACCGCGTACAGGAGCACGAGGTTCTGGACCACGGGCAAGTCTCGGTCCAGGATGGCGTCGATCATGGTCAAGCCCAGCCCCGGGACACCGAACGCCTTCTCGACCGCGACCGAGCCACCCAGGGCGACGCCCAGGAAGAGGCTGGTCCACGTGATCACCGGGAGTATCGCATTGCGAAGTCCGTGTCGGACGATGACGAGCTGCTCCTGCAGGCCCTTCGCCCTGGCCGTCCGGACATAGTCCTCCTGTATGACCTCGAGGAGAGAAGAGCGGACCATCCGCGCCACGAACCCCGCAAATCCAAGGCCCAGGACGAGCGCGGGGCCGGCCACCATCTGAAGGTTCTTCCAGGGGTTCTCCCAGGGGTACACGGGCAGAATCGGAGCCTTGTAGTCGAACCAGAGTATCAGGGTAAGGACCGCCACCAGGCCTAGCCAGAAACCGGGGATGGCGACGAACAGAATGGAGAACATCCTGCCGGCGTGATCCAGCCAGGAATTGGGTCTGAGGGTGCTGATGATCCCGACGGGGAAGCCGACCATCCAGGAGATCAGCGTCGCCAGGAATGCTATCTCCAGCGTGATGGGGCCGCGACGCAGCACGAACTGGGTGACGCTGTCTCCCCGCAGTAACGACTTGCCGAAGTCGCCGGTGCCGATGTCCCGGAGCCATTTGCCGTACTGGACCACGAACGGGTCGCGGAGTCCCAGGGCCTGCTCCAGGTTCGCGCGTTGCTCTACGGTCATCCTCCTCGCCCCTTCGAGGCCGAAGATGGCCACCAGAGGGTCGCCCGGGAGCAGGCGCATGGCGATGAAGATGACCATGGTGACGCCGAGCAGGGTGGGCACGACGAGCAACAGGCGTCTGGCCAGGTACGTCCGCACCCCTGACGACTCCTTACGCGATGTGACGACCGGGGGTGGCGCGGACGCGCCACCCCCGTGGGCAACTACTTGTCAAGCCAGACGAAGTCCCACTGGTAGGTGTTGTAGTCGGAGTTGCCGCCGACCTTGGGCAGCCCTCTCACGTTGTTGTGCCAGCCGTACGCTCTACCGTTCTGGAGCACGCCGGTGTTGGGCATCTCGTTGTTGAGGATCTGGTTCAGCTGCCGGCCCAGCTGGAGTTTCTTCTGCGGGTCCACCTCCACGGAGAACTGGTTCAGGACCTTGTCGAACTCGGCGTTCTTGAAGTTTGTGAAGTTGCTGTCCGACTTCTTGCCCGTGGTCTTGTTGACGCCGTAGCACGCCCGGATGGTGGCGCTCAGGTCGGCCCCGCCGAGACACGTGGCGTGAGAGATGATGTCGAACGTCCCGGCGACCTGCCGGTCCACCATCGCGGAGACCTGCACCACCTCGAGGTTGGTCTTCACTCCCAGGAGGCGCTCCCACTCGGCCTGCGCGTAGGCTGCCAGCTGTCGGTTCTGCGGGGATTCCCTGACCACGAAGTTGAAGGTCTTGGGGATGCCGTTCGCGTATCCGGCGTCGGCCATGAGCTTCTTGGCGTCGGCGATGGCCTTCTCCCGCGTGGCCGGCGCGTAGGGGTACTCCTTCATCAGCTCGTCGTAGCTCTTGCCGTACGGCGGCGGAAGATAGTCAGCCATCTGTGCTGTCGGGTCGAACTGCTGGGTGATCTTGCTCAGCGCGTCCTGGTCGAGGGCCAGGTGCAGGGCGCGGCGCACGCGGTTGTCGTTGAACGGCTCGCGGTCGTTGTTGAAGCCGATCCAGGAGGAGAGGTTCGGCGCCAGCCAGACGAGGCCGGACATGTTGGCGCTGGCCTTCACCTTCTGGTACGCGCTGGGGTCGAGCCACATCGCCCAGTCGACCTGGCCGCCCAGCAGCGCCGCGGCCAGCTCGGGCGTCCAGGCCTTCAGCCAGACGTGGACGATGCGGTCGACGTAGGGCGCATTGGGGTTCCAGTAGTTGGGGTTCCTCACCTGCTCCCAGGATTCGGTCGTGCGGCTCTTGTGCATGAAGGGTCCGGTGCCCGGGAAGTTGTCCACTTGCTTCAGGTCGCCCTTGTGCTGGTCGAGGGCCTTCTTGCTGGTGATGACGTTCCAGCCCCCGGCGAGAGAGGCGAGGAAGGTGTACGAGTCCCGGGGCTCGGAGAGCTTCATCTCGACGGTGTAGCGGTCGCGCACCACGGTCTCTTTGATGGGCAGAATCCGCAGGCTGATCAGATTGGGGGGTGGGAAGACGATCCGGTCGAAGGTCGCCTTCACGTCCGCGGCTTCGAAGTCCGTCCCGTCGTGGAACTTGACGCCCTTTCGCAGGTGGAAGGTGTAGGTCATCCCGTCGGGGGAGATGGTCCAGCTGGTGGCCAGGCTCGGGATGATGGGCAGCTTCGGGTCCCGCGGGTCCTGTCGCACCAGCAGGTCGTACATGGGCGCCTGGGCGCCGACGTTGGCGATGGTCCCGGACGCGTAGATGTCGAACATGGAGGGCGGGCCGTGCGCCGCCAGCCTCAGGGTGCCGCCGCGCTTGGCCTTTTCGTGGTCAATGGCCTTCAGGTAGAAGGGTTCGCCAGACTTGGCCGCAGGCGTTTGAGCCGCCGCCGGACTCGCCCCGATCAGGGGGATCGAAGTCAAAGTCGGAGCTGGCCCGTACGCGAGGGCCAAGACCAGAGCTACTACGAGGACGAGGCCGAGAATCCCTGACGCTCTGAAGAACCGCCATTCCATAACTCACCTCCGCAACACCGGACAGGAAGTTCGGAACGGGCCATATCCGGCAAGGAGGGACCTCCCCGGAGGCTGACGGCGACGCTAGCATCGGCGGAGCGGCTGCGTCAAGGGGAGTCCTCGCGGAATCCTCGCGGCTCGTCCGAATCCTGCGGGAGGAAGGAAGGCCCCTTCATCGGCCGGTCTGCCGTCGAAGACGCGGCGCGCGAGGGACACCTGAAGATCCTGAAGCGTCGCGGAGGTGATCCCGCGCGTGACGACCAGGCTGTACCTGAGGGAACCTCGAAGGGCGTCGCCCGGTGTCGGGAGCGCAGCGAAGGCCGGGCGCTGAAGACCCCGGCCAAGGTTCGACGTCGATGTCGCACCGTCGTCCGAGTCGCACAGACGCGTGCTGCGATGTTCCGCGCAAGAAGCCCGTCTTCTTCGGTGCGGCGCCGTCGGTCTGCTAGGCCCAGCCAAGCTCCTTGACGGCCAGGCCGGAGTGCCAAATCTTCGTCATGTGCCGGATCTTGTCCCCATCAAAGTCCATCACGTACACGTAGTCGGTCTTCACGCGCTTGCCGGTGGGTGGGCAGGGTCCACCGGGGCCAGTGTGCGTCCCCATGAACACGCCGTACGCGCAGACGTTGTGCCGCTGGTCATCGGTCGCAAAGGACTTCAGCTCGTACCGGCCATCGGGTATGAAGGTCAGCAAACCTTTCATCCAATCCGTATACTGTTGCAGGCTCCGAATCTCGGCAAGCGGCTCGGCTTGCGCAGAAAACGTGGCGCCCGGCTTACAGTACTGTCTGCACGCCTCCCATCCCTTGCCGGCTTCACAGGCCTCGAAGAATTCCTTAGCGACTTTCGCCATCGACGCCATGGTTGAGTTCCTCCGCCAAGTCGGCTGTTTAGAGAGGGAAGCAGACACCCCAGCACAAACGCCCCCGCATGGTCCCAACGGCCACCGGGGGCATCGAAGGATAGTCCAGAGCCCTCTTCAGGAGCATGGCTCTCGTACCTCGGAATCGTCGGCTGGACTACCGGACTACACCCATCTCTTCTACCGCGGGGCGGCGCCGAGTCAAGAGCCTGGCAGGAGCGCCAACCACATTCCCGTCTTCGGTCGGACAGGTAGAACTCCTGCGCGGCCTCGTCTTACTCGTAGATATGCCAGGAGATGGATGGAGCGTGGACTGAGGCAATCTTGATAAGCCCTTGAAATACCTGCTTTCCACGGGCCTGCGAATCTCCTCGGGGACACGCCAGTGGTCGACCCTGCCGTAGTCCCGCGGGGCAAAGCCGCCGGACACCCGCTCGACGCGGGGTGGGCTGCCGCCCGGCGCTCGGCGCCGTACCCGCCCAAGGTGAGCGGTCGCGGAGGGTCGTTACCGTGTCTTCCGCGAGGGGTACTCGTCGTCGTAGTCACATCGCGCAGCGGCAAGGATGCTGCGAGCCGCTTCCGCGCTGTAGACCGGATCGTCGACGGTGATCCGTGCGTCCGCCTCACCGGGGGATCGCCTTGTAGGTCAGGAGCTTGTAAGTCAGGAAGTCGTGGCGCAGCCGATCGATCACGGCCTTGGGCAACTCGGTCACGTCGGTGAAGTCGTCGTGCCTCGGCTCGCTCCCGGGGGTCGGCGTTCGGCGTATATTGAGTTGGACGGTGGCGTCCACCCGAGCCCCGGCACCAGTGACCTCGCTGCCACCCGCACCCGGCCCACCCGGTCGCTCGGCGCCGGCGTCCGACGCCCGTCCGTCGGGCGCGGCTCCGGGGCGCCTCCCGCGAGTGCGACTGCTCAGGACCGCGCTCCTCGCCCTGGCGGTCGCCGGCCTGCTGACCGGGGCCTTCCTGTTCGACACGATGGCGGCCGCCCGTGCACGCGCCATGGACCTCCTGCTGCTCGCGCGGCCGGTCCGGCCGGCGACCGCGACGGTGATCGTGGGCGTCGACGAGCGCAGCGCGCAGCGTCTCAGGCCTCGCTACGGCCCGGTCGCGACGTGGCCGCGATCGCTCTACGCGCAGGCCATCGAGGCACTCCGCGCGACCTCTCCGAGGCTGCTCGGCCTGGCCGTGCTGTTCGACGCCCCGCGGGCGGACGACGAGGCGCTGGCGACCACGCTCCGGCGCGCCGGCAACGTGATCACCCCGGTGGTCGCGCAGGGGGCGCGGGCCTTCGGTCCGCGTCCGGGCGTCGCCCAGGAGTTCGAACGGTTCGTCCGTCCCACTCACGCTGTTCGGGACGCGCGCCTCGACGAGGGCGTCGTGAACGTGACGGCCGCCCGGGACGGTGTGGTGCGCAGCCTGCCGCTCGTGCTCCGGGCCGGTGACGAGCAGGTTCCCAGCTTCGCCCTCGTCGTCGTGGCCCGGTACACCCGGCGCGAGCGTGTCATCGACGCGATGCCGTCGGGCGGTCCGGTCTTCGCCGCGGGACGCGCGATCCCGGTCGCCGAGCGTGACTCCATGCTCATCAACTTCCTCGGCCCCCCGTCCGACCCGGGCGGGAGCGGGCCGTTCCGCATCATCCCGCTGGTGGACGTCCTCGACGGCGCTTTCGATCCTCAGTGGGTGCAGGACAAGATCGTCCTCGTGGGATTCACGACCCCGGGGGTCGACGAGCATCCCACCCCGACGACGGGCGATCGACGGATGTGGGGGGTCGAGATCCTCGGCAGTGCGATCGAGACGCTCTTGCACCAGCGCTTCCTCGTGTCCGCGCCGCGCCCCGCCGTCGTCGCGCTGATCTTCGCCCTGGCGCTCCTCGCGGGGCTCCTCGCGGCCGGGCGGCGCCCGCTGGGCATGGGGCTGCTCGTCCTCGGCATGCTCGGCCTGTACCTGATCGCGGCGAGCCTCTTGCTCGAAGCGGGCGTCATCCTGGACCTGGTGCTCCCGCCCGCCGCGCTCCTCCTGACATTCGTCGTGGCGCTCGTGGACCGCGTCGTGTTCGAGCAGGCCGAGCAGCGGCGGATCCGGGAGGCGATGGCCCGCTACCTCTCACCCTCGGTCAGCCGGTGGGTGCTGGCCGACCCGCGTCGGCTGCGCCTGGGGGGCGAGCGTCGCGAGATGACCGTCCTCTTCAGCGATCTCCGCAATTTCACGACGCACGCGCACGCGCTCCCCCCCGAGACCCTCGTGGCGCTGCTGAACGACCACATGACCGAGATGACCGCGATCGTGTTCCGGCATGACGGCGTGCTCGCCCACTACGCCGGGGACGGCCTCGAAGCGTTCTGGAACGCGCCCATGACCCAGCCCGACCACGCTCGCCGAGCGTGCGAGGCCGCCCTGGAGATGATCGACGCGCTCGGGGCCCTCCGGCGCGAGTTCGCGGCGCACGGCTGGGGCGAGCTCGACATGGGGATCGGGCTCAACACCGGCATTGCGATCGTCGGGAACCTGGGATCCCGGGACCGACTCGCCTACACCGCCGTCGGCGATCCGGTCAACGTCGCCTCCCGGCTCGAAGGGCTGAGCAAGGCGTACGGCGTGCACATCGTGATCGGCGACGCCACCCGGCAGGCGGCCGGCGAGGCCTTCGAGTACCGCTTCCTCGATCTGGTAGCCGTGAAGGGCCGGGCCGAGCCCGTCCAGGTCTACGAGCTGGTGGGACGGGCCGGCAGCCTGTCGCCCGAGCGGCGGGAGGTTCTCACGCGATACGAGCGCGGCGTGGCGCTGTACAGGAATCGCCGCTGGGCGGAGGCCACGGCGCTCTTCGAGGAGCTCGCGGGGACCGCTCCCGACGACGGGCCCGTCGCGCTGTACCGCCGCCGCGCCCGCGAGCTCCTGGAGCGGCCCCCGGCGAGCGACTGGGACGGGGTGTGGGTCGCCAAGACGAAGTAGGCCCCTACCGCCGCTCCGTCGCCGCCACCTCGAGGGGCGAGAGCAGCACGAAGCCGGGCGTCGGATCGCGGTCCGGCCGGAGCGACGAGACCATCCCGTAGAGCACCTCCGCCTCGCTGGCCGGGACGCTCTGCCGCACGTCGAAGTCCTGGACCACCCCGCCGGCCAGACGCTGCCCGCGCGCGATGGGGCCGGCCCATTTCCGCTCGAAGACCGCCCTCCCCCGGACCCGCCCGGTGACCGTGACCGCGAAGGCCCCGTCCGCGATGCCCGTCAGGAGGACCTGGTAGGGGCCCGGCAAGCCGCCCGGGACCTCCACGATCCGCGTCTCGCCCTCGCGACGTGCGCTCAGCGAGCCGAACACCTGGTTCACCTCGATCCCCGGGGCCACGAAGCCCGCCAGGCGGACGCCGTCCGGCATGACGACCAGCGGCCAGACGGGCCCCCGCGCGGCGACCTCGACGACGCTCCGGTGCACCGAGAAGGCCTCGGTCACCGGTCGCCCCCGACCGGGAATGGTCGCCTTCTGTCCCGGGTCGAGGAGGCCCTGGGCCGCTCCGCCCGCATCGACGAGCTGCACGGTCCCCGCCCGAGTCCAGCACACGAAGGTCCCGTCCCGCCGGGACTCGGCCCCGATCAGTCCATCACGCGCGATCGCCGCGTGGGTGTTGGACGCGAGCGACACGGTCCCCCGACCGCTGAGAAGGTTGGCGATGCGGGCCCACACGGTTCCGGCCGTGATGAGGATCTGAATGTTCGAGCGCTCGCGCCCGCCCACGTCCATCGCCTGGACGGTGATCTCGGAGCGCGGCTCGACGGTCACGGTGGTGCCGTCGAGGAAGGTGATCAGGGCCCGGGCGTCGGGCCCGGTGAGAATGCGGTCTCCCACCGACAGGCTGGTCCCGCTGGCGGCGGTGGCCCGCCCGCCGTCGGCCCGCACGAGGTCCACCGTCCCTCCGAGCACGGTGAGGGTGGCGGCCGTCGAGACCGTCGGAGGCGGCGCCTGGGCGAGGGCGGACGCGTGGACCAGCAGAAGACAGATGACGCTCAGCGGCGCAGACCACCGGCACGCACGTCCCGCTGAGCCGCCCACCATCGACACGCCGATTCGCCTTTCCACGCCCGCCAACGGGAGGTTTGTCCGCACCCGCCTCACCGTGACGGGGCGCGTCGAGCCTCCGCCCGCCGACCAGGGCATCCTCACCAATGGCGGGTGAGCCGTCAAGCGCTCGCCGGGGAACGCTCGCATCGACTTGACTGCCGGATACGCCGCAACGGGAGCGGTCCTCAGACCGTCATGCACCGCACGAGGTCCCGAGCGACGAAGATGGCCGGCCGCCCGCCCCAGCCGTGCTGGTGGGCGACCGCCCGCGCCGCTCCCAGCATCGCCTCGGGCGTCTCGCCGCTCGTCGGGAGCAGGACGGGCACGACCCCCCGGACGAGCGCCAGCCGGTGAAAGGTCGCGGCGCGGGGTGTGATGGCGAGGATCGGCTGCCGCGGCCGGTACCTCGCGGCCAGGCGCGCGGTCTCCCCGTCCCGCGTGATGGTGGCGATCACGTCCACGTTCAGGCGGGCGGCCAGTCGGGACGCGGCTTCGACGACGGCGTCGTGCTCGGTCCGAGGGAGGCCGGGCGCGTCGATCGTCCCCCCAGCCCGTGAGAGTCCGGCGCGATCGGTCTCCGCCGCGATCGCCGCCATCGTCTGGAGCGCGCGCACGGGGTGGCGTCCCACCGCCGTCTCCTCCGAGAGCATGACGGCGTCGCTGCCGTCCACGATGGCGTTGGCCACATCCGCCACCTCGGCGCGCGTGGGCGTCGGGGACTCGACCATCGAGTAGAGCATCTGCGTTGCCGTGATGGCCGGTTTGGCGCGCCGGTTGGCCTCGGCGATCACCACCTTCTGGACGATGGGCACACGCGTGAAGGAGGTCTCGATGCTCAGGTCGCCGCGGGCCAACATCGCCCCGTCGGCCTCGGCCAGGATCTCGTCCAGGTGGTCCAGCGCCGACCGGGTCTCGATCTTCGCGATCACCGGCGCGCTGCCGCCGAGCCCGGCGATCTCGCGCTTGGCCGTCCGAACATCCTCGGCCGTCCGGACGAACGACAGCCCGACGTAGTCCACGTCGTGCTGCAACCCGAAGCGGAGATCCCTGAGATCCTTCTCGCCGAGGATCGGGAGGTCGGGGAGACCCGACGGGACGTTCACCCCCTTGCGTGCGGAGAGCGTGCCGCCGGTGACCACCGTGCAGCGGATCTCGGACCCCTCGACCTCCTGGACGAGGAGCTCGATGACACCGTCGGCCAGGAGAAGCCGGTCCTCGGGCGCGACCGCCTCCGGCAGTCGGGCATATGACACGGAGACGGCGTCGGGACTGCCCAGGATCGCGCGCGTCGTCAGCGTGAATGGCGCTCCGGGGTGGAGATCCACCGTCCCGGCCGCGAACTCGCCAATCCGGACCTTGGGGCCGGTGAGGTCCTGGAGAATGGCGATCGGGACCTCGAGCGCCCCGGCAACGCGCCGAAGCCGGAGGATCGTCTCAAGGTGCCCCTCCGGGGTCCCGTGGGAGAAGTTGAGTCGGGCCACGTTCATCCCCGCCTGGACGAGGGCCCGCAGCGCCCCCTCGGTGGAGGTGGCAGGGCCAATCGTCGCGACGATCTTCGTCCGCCGGTCGCCGCCGTCGGGGCGGACGTCCCACGCGCTCAATGGGCCTCCGACGCTCGGGGAGGACGCCCGGCCTCGCCGCCGAGCGCTTCGACAGGGAAGCCGCGGGCGGTCCAGGCGTGGTAGCCGCCGGCGAGAGGTCGGATCCGGATCACCCCCGCGTCCTCAGCCGGAGCACCAACGGTCGCTACCGCGTCTTCCGCGACGGGTACTCGTCTTCGTAGTCACGTTGCGCAGCGGCGAGGATGCCGCGAGCCGCTTCCGCGCCGTAGACCGGATCGACGCTGATCGGTGCGTCCGTATCACCGGGGATCGCCTTGTAGGTCAGGAAGTAGTGGCGCAGCCGATCGATCACGGCCCAGGGCAGCTCGGTCACGTCGGTGAAGTCTCCGTACGTCGGATCGCCGGCGAGGACGGCGATGATCTTGTCGTCCGCCTCGCCACGCTCGACCATGCGCAGTCCGCCGACCGGGCGTGCCTCCAGGAGGATCTCACCGCGCGAGATCGGCCGGTCGGTGAGCACGCAGATGTCGAGAGGATCACGATCCCCACGATCCACCGCCGGCGAGCCGGGGAGGGGATAGCTGGCCACGCCGCGCCCGCAGAGCGTCCGCGGAACGAATCCATAGAGGGAGGGACAGAAGCTGGAGAAGCGCTGCGGCCGGTCGACCTTGAGGTAGCCGGAGTGCTTGTCGATCTCGTACTTCACGCCGTCGGTGGGAACGATCTCGATGTACGCGACGAGGAGCTCGGGGAACCGAGGACCCGGGTCGATCCCGTGCCAGGGGTGCGGCCGGAACGCCGAAGCGGAGGTCATGCGTGTACGGTACCATCCGGCCACTGCCACCGCTGACCCGCAGTGGCTAGTATGTCCTCGGGGACCAGACGCTATACACTAGTGGAGGCGTTCGAGGACCGGGAGTCCGTGGCGGCAAAGACGCCCTCGGGACTCTCCCTGTGGAAACACGGTCCCGCCGTGTCGTGACGTCGTGCGTCAATCTACCTGCCGGGCGGTCTGGAGCGCGCGTCCCTTCTGGCGCGCCCTCGATGCACCGTCCACAGTGCAGGGTGCACTGTCTACTGTGCAGCGACCTCGAACCCGGCGATTCTCCGATGTTCCGCGTGGATTCAGGCCCCCGCCTGGAAGGGCATTGCACTGTTGGATGTGCACCCACCCCGAGAGGCGCGCTTCGCAATGAGGCGGGGACACGACGCCCCAAGTGCCCGGCCAAGCAGCCAGAACCGGCGTTCTCGAGCCTGCCACGCCCCGTTGGCGCGAATCTCGCTTCCCCTGCACCTCCGAGAACGTGACATGCGGACGACACCTCGGGTTCCTGCGCGGCGGCGTTCGGCGGAGGGCGTGTGAATGGCGTTCACTGACCACTGCGACGTGTTCGGGGCCTTCCACGAGGATGGCTTCAACCGGATCATCGACCACATCCGGTTCCAGCGGCCGTCGATGTTCAACTACGCGACCCAGGCGATCGCGGACAATCCGGCCTTGCTGTGCCGGCAGCCCATCGCAGCGCACCCGCGCCTGAACCAGCACAGCAACCCGCTGGTCACGGTCATCGACCCCCTGGCGCTGCCGGGCACCAACTTCGCCCTGAACTTCTCGGTCCAGCTCGTCGACGTCAAGATCGACTTCCATCCCGCGAACGTGGTGGCGCTGCCGCCCGAGCTGTCCCCGCTGGGAGTGCAGCGGTTCGCGATCAGCCTCCGCGTGTGCGCGGGGATCGGCTGCCCGCCGGCCCAGGTCGTGAGCGATCTCATTCCGCCGCCGCCGGACCCGGACGCGGACCCGAACCAGCCGCCGCCCCCGCCGCCGCCCCAGGTGGTGCTGCCGCCCGACCAGCAGCTCATCTGCGTCTGCCTGGACGCCTGCGCGGTGGGCGGGCTGCGGTTCCGGGAGTACTTCCAGCACTTCTACCTGGAGCCGTTCGTGGATCGGATCGAGATCTCCGACATCCAGCCCGCGGACCTCGAGAGCGGGATCGAGTGCGTCATCGACGCGACGCTCCGGCTGGGCTTCCTGCCGAAGCTGCGCATCCTGCTCGAGAAGATGGCGCTGGACATCACCGACGACGTGACGATCTCCGTGCAGCCGAAGCCCGTGGCGATGTCGCCCGCGGTGCCCAACAACCCCGCCATCGAGCAGGACGAGGTCCGGGCCTTCATCGATCTCGAGGTGAGCTAGCCATGCCGCACCTGCGGGTCGCCGCCTCGGAGCAGGCCTTCAAGAAGCTGTTCGCCAAGGTGGTGGAGAAGTTCGTCTTCGAGAAGGCGGACACCGTGGATCTCGGGCCGTTCACCGCCGGGTACGACATCAAGGTCCACCTGGAAGGCGGGAGTGTCGACCTGAGGGCCGACAACACGGTCCAGGTGAAGGAGCTCGACCTCAAGTGGGACCGGCTGAACCTCACCCTGGGCATCAACATCCCGGAGTTCTGCATCCCGGGATTCTGCCTGATTCCGAACCCTTTCGGCGGGTGCATCCTGGAGATCCCTCCGCTCTGCGCGTTCAGCGCCGACCCGGACATCTCGATCACGCTCCCGCTGGGCGGCCTGATCACGTCGGAGATCTCGATCACCGGCCGGCTCCTCACCCGGTACAAGGTGAACACGGACCGCCCCCCAAACATGGACCAGTGGGACGCCCAGCTTCCCGATCCGAAGCTCTCCAACTCCTGGCAGCTCTTCCTCGATCCCAAGACGGTGGACATCGACATCATCGACGTCGCCGACACCGTGGGCGACCTGCTCGACGAGGCCATCGAGGCCGCGGTGGAGGCCCTCGGGATCCCGGGCCCGATCGCGGATATCCTGGGGTCGCTCGTGGAGCTGGTGCGCAGCCTCCTGGACATCGGCGACGACGTTCAGGAGTGGCTCATCGACCTCCTTGGCGTCAGCCTCGGTCTCGAGAACATCATCGGGCAGGCTCTGATCGAGCACTTCGTGACCGATGATCCGCTGTTCGAGCTGGAGGACCCGTATCCGATCCTGGACAAGGCGCCCAATCCGAACAACAAGACGGGTCAGCCGCCGCTGCCCGATCTCGTGCCGGTGAAGCTCCCGATCCGCGATCTGACCGTCTCCAACGACGACGTCGAGTTGGTGCTCGAGGGAAGCGTGGGGTGACGACCGTGAAGAGCAGCGTCCGGCTCAATCATCGGCTGCTGACGACCTCGTCCTTCGACAGCGGAGCGCTCGGTCTGCTCGTGCACGTGATTCACCGCTTCCCGGCCGCCGGAACGTACCAGGCGGTGGTGCTCCGCGACGGCGAGCGGGTGGGCACGACGTGCTTCCGGGTCACCGACGACACGGCGGGCACGCAGCTCAACATCGACCTGGCCTCGGTGGCGCTTCCCATCGGCTCGCCGGCCCGGTGCGCCTGCCGGGAGCATCCGGAGAGCGCCCCGGCGGTGTCTCCGCAGGGGTACGTGCTCTTTCACGCATCGCGCGGCGCGGGCGGCTATGCGGTCGTGGTCGGGGAGGCGAAGGAAGGGGGCGGGGCGGTGTTCGACAGCCGGGCCCTGTCGGACGGGGACATGTTCGCCCTGGCGTTCATCGAGCCGACCACCTACTCGGTCGCCAGCCAGGCTGGGACGGGGCAGGGGGAGATCCAGGTCACGCCGATTCCCCCGGGGACAAACCTGCGGACCGTGCCGCCCGTATACGTCGACGCCAGCCGGGACGGGTTCCAGCCCGCGCGGGTGACCGTGCACGCGGCGCAGGGCGTGGTGTTCCGGATCCGGGGCGCGACGCGGATCGTGATCGAGAAGCGGTCACCGGCAGCGTCGCGTCGAGCCGCGCCAGTCGCGCCCAGCGCCCGGCGGATCCTCCGGCGCGTGCGCGTCCGAAAGCTCCGGTAGCAGTCTGTTGGGGACGACGTAGCGAGCAGAGCCGCGCCGCCCGAGCAGGGTGGCACCCTGTAGTCTCACTCCTTCTCGTCTAACGGAGGTGCGCGATGCGCAAGCTATGCCCCGTGTCCTGCGCTGCCGTGGTGATCGCCCTGAGTGTCACCTCGAGCGCGAGTGCCGACGCGCTGTACTTCGAGAAGACCGCTGTCAAGACCGCGTCGGAGGCTACATGCCTCAGATTCGCGGGCGACGTCGCCCGCAACCAAGGCTTTCGAAACACCCACAAGAGCGGGGCGGAGGTCGCCGGCGAGAAGGACGGAGCCTACGTTGCGATCACCTGCGTCGGTCGCGGCCAGCAGCCAGCCATCGCCGTCGTCATGGCCGTGGCGGCAAAGTTCGACCAAGCCAAGCAAGTCGGCAATTTCGTTGCCGGACGCATGAAGCTCATCACGTGCATCGATTCGCCGTGCTAGCCGCCTCAAGGTGACGTCCACAGCCCGATGTGCACCCGATGTGCAAGCTTGACCTGTCGCGGATGGGCGGATAGCCTCGGCGCGTGCTGAGTCGGCGCGCGCTGGTGTTCGGGGGTGTGACCGCCGCCCTGGGCGGGCGCCGGGGGCCGCCCTGAAGCGATTCCGCTTGAAGCGTCCGAGTCACCGTGACGTCATGGTGGTCGGGGATCCTGTGCGACTCGGGCGGGGCGGCCCGTGTCGCGCGCCCGCGCTCGGAGTCGCTCCTCGACGAGGCTCAGCATCCTGGCGATCCGCTCGTCCCAGCGGTTCTGCCGCGCCACCTCGATCCGCCGCTCGATCGTGGCCGGGGCGCGCTCGTTCATGGCCTCTCGGATCGCTGTCGCGAAGGCGTCGGCGTCGTGTCCCACCGCCACCACCGGCCCGTGCTCGGCATTGAAGCGCCGGATCGCGGGGAGGTCGGTGGCCACCACGGGGATTCCCATCGCCAGGTACTCGTTCAGCTTGGCGGGATAGACGTCGGCCGTGTACGGAGCCAGGCGGTAGGGAACCAGGCCCACGTCGAATCCCTTGATGTAGCCCGGTACCTGCGCGTGCGGCCGCGCGCCGAGGAAATGCACGTTCGGACTCCGGGCCAGCCGAGAGACCTCGGCCTGGACCGGGCCCACGAGGACGAAGCTCGCCTCGGGCATCCGCGCGGCGACCGCCGCCAGAAGGTCCTGATCCACCCACCGGTGCACGCCTCCGAGGTACCCTACCAGCGGCCGCTGGAACGGCTGGAGATCCTCCGGCAGCTCCGCCGTCGTCTGACGTGCCTCCTCGAACATCCGGAAGTCGACTCCGAACGGGAACAGGTGGACGTCGTCGCCGAGCCGGGCGGCGCGGGCCCGGAGCGTCTCCGAGCTGGCGAACACCAGGTCCGCCTTCTCGAAGAGACGGGTTTCGCTGGGGATGATGCGTACAGCCGCCGGGGAGCTCGCCGCGAAGTCGTTGACGCAGTAGTAGACGGTGAGGGCGGGCCGGAGTCCGTGGATCAGATCGTGGACCAGGGGCGTGGGGAGGAAGGTCCAGACGATCGAGCGTTCGGAGCCCGACGGTCCCATCCACGCGCCCAGTGTCCTGAGCATGACCGCGCGGTTGATCCGGCGGGCCATCGACGAGTAAGGGAACGGCAGAAGCAACGGCGAGTAGACGAAGAGGTTCTCCCGCTCCCGGCGGAACCCCCGGGTGCCGCGCCGCCAGTTGCGGATCCGCTGGCGGAGGCGGGGTATGTCCCGGAGCCCGGCAGGGCGCACCCCGGTGTTCTCGACGAAGAGGACCCGGTGCCCTCGCGCCGCGAGGGTCACCGCAATCTCGTGGTGTCCCTGCCAAAGCAGGTCCCAGTCGATGGACGACAAGCAGATGACGTCGTGACGCCTGTCCACGGCGTCCGTCATGCTCACTGAGCTACCCGGTCTCCGCCGGCGTTCATCGGACGGCATCCCTCGGACGGCCTTCGGCCTGTGGCGGCCTGTGGGCTCCCGCGCCTCCGCCCATGAGGCCCTTGGCCGCCGCCAGCTCGAGATAGAGGCGCTCGATCTGTCGCACCATCGCGTCGGCCGAGAACCTAGCGCGCACCGCCGCACGCCCACGCGCAGCCATCGCCGCGGCCCGCGCGGGGTCCGCGAGCAGGGCCGAGACCGCGTCCGCCAGAGCCTGTGGGTCTCCCGGGAGGACGAGCAGCCCGGTCTTGCCGTCCTGGATGACCTCGGGAATACCGCCGACCCGCGTTGCGACGACTGGCTTCCCGAGCGCGAGCGCCTCCAGGATCACGATCGGCAGCCCCTCGGCGGCGACCGACGGCAGCACGACCACGTCGCTCAGGCCGAGCAGATCCACGCCATCGGCCCGAGGCCCCAGGATGCGGACACGCCGCGCCATGCCCGCGGCGGCGACACGCTCACGGGCTGCCTCGAGTCCGGGCCCGCTCCCCGCGAGGATCAGCGTAGCGTCGGGGAACCGAGCCAGGATGCCGGGCATCGCCTCGAACAGCCACCGATGCCCTTTCATGGGCACGAAGTTGGCCACGGTCACGAGCACGGGGGCTGTCCCGGCCAGCGCGAGGTCGGCGCGCGAGACTCCAGACATCGGGCCGACCCGATCGAGATCGAGGCCGTTGAGAATGGTGATCACCTTCCGAGGGTCGACGCGGATCCCGGTGCGACTCGTGAGGTCCTCGGCCGTGCGGCGGGACACGGCGATCACCCGGTCGAAGGGCCAGTAGGCTACGCGGTACCCGCGGGAGAGGAGCGCCTTCCTGGCCCGCCGAATCCCCCGGTCGTCGACCGCGCGAAAGTATTCGCCGCCAACGGTGGCGAGCCGGATCGGCACCCGAGCCAGCGTGCTTGCCAGCCCCACGAGCACGTCGGAGGTCCAGAGGTAGGAGTGCACGATCTCGCACTTCAGACGTCGCATCAGCCCGGCGAGGGCCGCCACGCTCCGGGCCTCGAAGATGCTGGTCAGCGGCAGCGCCCACAGGCCCGCCGCATGCCGCCGGTACTCGTCGGTGATCGGCCCCTGGCCGTGGCAGACGACAAACACCTGGAAGCGATCCGGATCGAGCCCCTTCAGTACTGAAGCGAAGGCACGCTCGGCACCCCCGAGGTCCGACGAGGCGATGACGGCGAGAACCCGAAGCCGGCGCGAGGGGGCGTCGGTCACCCTGTGGGCTAGCCTCTCAGGGCTCCGTGGAGCAGCCGGTGAAGATCTTCGGCCGCCACAGCATCGGGCACGGCGGGGCTCCCGAACGGCCCGCGCCAGATGAAGAAGCCGACGGGCGCGTGGTGTCCCGAGACCTTGGTGCCGATGGGGTAGGCCTGTACCGCGGGGCTCGCGAGGCGGAGGGGAGCGGCTTCGGCCGCATCTTCCCAGTGAACGACGAGATCCGGGAGGGTACGGGGCGGGCGGCCGTCCCCGTCCCCGGCGATACAGCGGACCTCCCTGACGACGCGTCGGCCGTCCGCGGTCCGCAGGCCTCTGAGTAGCCGGTCGAGACGCGCGCACACCTCGGGGTACTGCTCGGGCTGGAGAGCCCCCTGACTCTCACGGCCAGCGAGGTTGAGCCGGATCCAGCCGTGCTGGTCGGTCGGCAGGGGAAAGGCAACAGTCCGCGACCAGTCGTAGTCGACCTGCAGGCTCTGGTGGTCCACCCGCTGGGTCACCGAGCGGGGAGCCAGATGATGAAACAACCGCTTGACGGCTGCCGGGGCGAGGCGCTTTCCGGCGACGAACGCGTGGCGGGCGCGCTCTGGCCACGGCCGCGCTCGCCCGCTGCGGGCGGCCGCAAAGCCGAGCGTGCTCAACAAGGGGTTGAGAATCGTCGGCACCCCTTGTTGGGCGCGCATGCCGTGGAGGGAGAACACGAGAAACGTGGCCTCGGAGCCTGCCGCCTCCGCGAGCCGTCCGATCTGCCGGTCCATCTCCCGGAAGATCTCCACCAGCTTGTCGCCGTCGAGCGGCATGGCCTCGTGGGCCGGGCGCGCCGGGTCGACGGTGTGCCACAGAACGTGCGAGCTCTTGTGGATCTCGGGGAAGACCACCAGCAGGAGGTCGAGCTTCATCTCGGCGAGCAACCGGACCGCCAGCGTGCCCCGAGCCTGGACGCCAGCGAGGCAGGCGGCGGCCATCCGGCGGAGGCCCCGCGCGTCGCCGGGCCCCGAGGTGTCGTCGACGGAGCTCGTGGCGAAGGGATGGACTCCACCGTGGGTCCTTACCCAGCCGGTCCGTGACGCCGGGGACACCGTCAGCCGCCCCAGTAGCCAGTCGTGGCTGCCCCACTCGCTGATCTCGATCCCTGTCGGCAGGCCTGCGATGGGCGCGAAGGGGACGTCCAGGACTCCGATCGTATACCCCTCCAGGGCGAGGGTCTTCCAGAAGGGCGTCAGGTGGCTCGTGGTGAGGTGTGCGATGCGCATCCGCTCGGGATCCCACGGCCAGTCGTAGCAGATGCCGTGGTGCAGGGGATCCGAGCCGGTCATGAAGGTCGGCCACACGGCGCCGCTCCCGATGTCGGCCGGCGACGTGACGCGCCCCCACGCGCCGCGCTCGAGGAGGGCCCGCAGGCAGGGGAGATCCCCCCGCGCCATCAGGGCCCGCACCAGCGCCGGCTCGGCCGCGTCGATCCCCACGGCCACCACGGGGCGCCGGTCAGATCGGCTCACGGAGGAGCTCCCGCGGATCGACCCACCGCCCCTCGGCCGCCGACCGGGCGCAGGCCTCGAGCACCGCCACGGTCCTGAGGTTGTCGCGCCCGCTGCACTCGGGCTCTTCCCCCGATCGCACGGCCCGCTCCAGCTGACGCAGGAGCGTGACCTCCTCCGAGACCTTCCGGCGGCCGCGCGGGACCAACCGGGGCGCCCGGCCTCGCAGGCAGAGGAAGGCCCAGCGCTGCCACACGGACAGGGTGCCGTGCTCGCCGAGCATCCGCAGGTAGAAGCGATTTCCGCGCTCGAAGAACTCGTTGCCCACCGTGTCGTAGGTGGCACAGTACGAAGCCCGGCTGCCGCCGTCGAAGTCGAGCAGGATCTGGACGGAGCCGCCCGGAGGCGAGGCGCTCCAGGGCAGGGAGAAGCTCTCGGCCATGACGCGGACCACCTCCTGGCCCAGCATGTAGCGCAAGGCGTCGAGATGGTGGACCGCGGTTTCCCAGAGGAGGCCGTCGCGAACCGTCCTCGCGGAGGGCGCGGTCGGGTCCTGCTGGCCCCGGTATGCCTGACAGGAGACCATGCCGACCCGGCCGAGCGAGCCTTCGTCCACCAGCCGCCGGACGGCTCGGACCATGCGCGTGTACCGGTAGTTCTGTCCCACGAGGAGCGGGGCGCGCGTCTGGTCCGCAAGCGCCTGGAGCTGCCGGGCCTCGCGGAGGCTCGTCGCGAACGGCTTCTCCACCAGCACGGGCAGGCCGCGCCCGAGGGCAGTCCGGCACGGGTCCACGTGCCTGTCCAGTGGGGTGGCGACGATGAGCGCGTCGGGGCGCGACGCATCCAGGGCAGCTTCGAGGCGCTCGTGACAGCGCTCGGCTGGCACACCCAATCCGGTCGTCGCGTGGCGCAACGCGGCCGCGTCCGCGTCGACGCACGCCGCCAGCTCGAAGCCGGACGTCTCGCGGACGATCCGCAGCCATTGCCGGCCGCGTCGCCCGATGCCGACCACGCCCACGCGAAGCGTCGCGGTTCTCCGTCCCGGTCCAGTCGAAACCGCGCGGAGCTCGCTCATGGGACGGAGCCAGCGTAGTCCGGGCGCCCGCCGGGGCGCAAGGTCCGTTCGCCTCTCGCGCCTGTCTGGCGGGACGCCGCTGTGTCCCTCCGAGCGCATCTCGGGTCGGTTCCCGTCCATGATCGGATCCGAGCACGACGATCGTCGACATCGAGCTGTCCGACTCGGACCGGAGATCTGTCCGAGGGCCGCGGCGGCGACTCCTATCCTCCGCAGGCCGCAGGCCGTTGACCTCACGGTCCCGAGCTGCCTACAATCCGGCGTCACGCCGCGGCAGCCGCGTGCCGGGCGAACGCCCCGGCGGCATCGGTGACCAGCAGTGGCGGAGTCGCTAGACTAGAATCGACACTCAGGGCACCGGCGGCGAAGGACCCCAATGGCCATTCGTACGATCAACACCGTCACGACGTGGGGCGGGGAGGCCGTTGCACCGCCCGCCGGAACGGCGACCGAGTACATCGAGGGCGGCGATGTCCTCGTCCTGCGTAACCTCCCGTTAGAGATCGCGTCGGAAGAGCGTAGCCTGTTCACGGCGTCGGCGTCGGATGGTCGTTCAAAGAGCATCAGCTTCGACCCCACCACAAGCCGGCTAGATGGCTGCGCCTTCACGGGCCGCGAGCGCGCGCTGCTCGTCCGGATGTTCGGGCCCTTCGTGCAGGCCTTCATGGATAGACTGGCGGGCGTGGCTCGGCTTGTCGACTCCGTGCAACTGGTCTGATTTCCGCGAGCTCGAGGCGACCGCGTGGCACTCACCGCGACGATCCACACCTTCGACATCGACCTCGCGGACTCGGACCGGGAGGTCTACGAGTCGCTGGCGCTCCGGGTTGCCCGGCATCCGTCCGAGACCGAGGACTATCTCGTGACGCGCGTCCTCGCCTACGCGCTGGAGTTCACTGAGGGTATCGAGTTCTCGCGCGGGTTGGCCGAGCCCGACGAGCCGGCGATTGCGGTTCGTGATCTCACCGGGGCGCTCCGCTCGTGGATCGACGTGGGCACGCCGGACGCGGCACGGCTGCACCGAGCGTCCAAGGCCGTGCCGCGCGTCGCCGTGTACACGCACAAGGATCCGGCGCGGCTAATCGCGAGCCTCGCCGGCGCGCGGATCCACCGCGTCGAGGCGCTCGAGCTCTACGCGATCGACCGCAAGCTGATCGGCGCGCTGGCGGCGCGTCTCGAGCGCCGCGTGGCGTGGAGCCTGTCCGTGAGCGACCGCGAGCTCTATCTGTCCATTGGCGCGGACACTCTCAGCGGCCCGGTGTTGCGCCATTCGGTGGGCTGAGAGCTGAGCGACGGTCTCTCCGGACCCGGGTACGGGGGTGCACTGTGTACAGTGCACCCTGCACGGTAGACAGTGCAGTGAGAAGGGCCGCTACCGGCGAAGCGCCTCGATCACGGCCCCGAAGCGCTCGATGCCGCGCGCGCCGGGCGGGTCGACGACGTTGACCGTCAGGTGCTCGATCCCGATGGCCTCGAACGCCCGGAGGTGGGCGGCGACCTCCTCCACGGAGCCGAGCCGGGCGGGGAATCGCACGCCGGCGAGGTCGAACTGGGCGACGCCGTCCTTCGCGGGACCGACCTGGAAGCCGGAAGCGCTGCCCGGGCCGGCCAGGGCCACGCGCGTCGCGGCCATGCGGCCGATGCTGGCGGGATCGCGTCCGACGTCGCGGCACGCCGCCTCGAGACCGGCGAGCCGCTCGAGGACGGGCCCCGGCCCGGTCTGGTAATCGGCGTCGAAGCTGTCGGCGTAGCGCGCCGCCAGCCGCAGCATCCGCGGTCCCTGCGCCCCGATGAAGATCGGAAGCCCGTTCGGGCGCGGCCCGCGGGGCAGAAGCTCGCACGCCCGCGCCTGATAGTACTGGCCCTGGAAGTCGACCCGCCCCTGCCGCAGAAGCGGCACGATGATCTGGAGCGCCTCCTCGAAGCGGCCCACCCGGTGGTCGAAGGGGTAGCCGAAGGCCTCGTACTCCGGCTGGTGCCAGCCGGCGCCCAGGCCCAGCATGACGCGCCCCCCGCTGATCTCGTCCAGCGTGTCCGCCATCTTCGCCAGGAGCGCGGGGTTGCGGAAGCCGGTGCAGACGACGAGCGTGCCGAGGTGGATGCGGCGGGTCGCCTCCGCCACCGCGCTGAGCACCGACCACACCTCCCAGATGCCGCGGCTCTTGCCCTCCGGCATGTCGATGGCCGGCACGTTTCCGGGCGGCGACCGGCGGAAGATGAGGTGGTCCGGCGCCATGATCGTGTCGAACCCGACCTCCTCGCCGCGCTTCGCGATCTCCCGCAGCGCGGTCCAGGGCACCGGCTTGCCGTCGCCCAGCGCGCCGACACCGATCGGGAGCGTCATCCCCAGCTTCATCCGGCTCTTCTCTGTCATCCTCTCGCCTCTCTCCGGTCGGGTGTCGTGACACCGAGCGGCCACAGCGCTGGGCGGTGGCCATCCATCGGCGCCACCTAGACCGCCGTCCGCGCCAGCTGGAAGTGCCGGCGACCCACATTGTAGGCGAACCGGCTCAGGTGGCCCGTCAATCCGGCTTCGTGCCGGGCCAGGGCCTCCTTCGTCGTCCCGTCGGCCATCGCCGCCATGACGCCCTCCCACTCGTTGATCACGAACCAGCGGGGATCGCGCGAGGAGGCCACCGGGTGAGGTGGACCCTGCCGGCAGAGCCGCCCCGCCCGAAATCCCTGTTGATCCTGGAGCCGCGGGAACTCCCGCGACCGGTACCATTCGAGGAGCGCGCCCTCGTCCGCCTCCGGCAGCTCGAACCGGACCGTGGACAGGGCAGGGGCCACCACGCCGCCGGTCCGTCCTCCCGCCGCCCAGTCGACGTCCACCGCTGGCACGTTGACCGTCAGCACCTGGTCGTAGATCGTGTTCGAACGGCTGGTGAGGAGGGCGATCACCGCCGGACCTTCCGTGTCCTTGGCGGCCACGTCCCGGTAACCCTGGGTGACGAACAGATCGGGCCCGGGGATCTCGTAGAGGTTGCAGATCCGGGGCGCCCCGACCTCCGAGTAGTAGACCTGGGCGGTGTAGAACCCCGCCCGGATCAGATCCGGGGCGTGACGGCGCGCGTACCAGTCCTCGACGCGGGCGAGATGGGCGGTCTCGACGTCCGAGCGCGCGGTGTAGATGGTCGGCAGTCTGGGCATGGAGGCTCCTGTCGGTCAGGGAATGGACGGCCGGCCGTGGCGACGCGGGTCGGGGACGGGCCTCTTCACGCAGCCCGCCCTGCGGTGGGGTCGAGATGGTCCCGGAGGGCGTCCCCGAGGAAATTGAAGGCGAGCACGCCGAGGAAGATGCCCAGAGCGGGGACCGCGACCACCTGGGGCGCGACCCTCAGGTACTGGCGTCCGGCGCCGAGCATCGCCCCGAGCTCGGGAGACGGCGGCTGGGCGCCCAGCCCGAGGAAGCTCAGGCTCGCCCCCATCAGCATGTTCTGTGCGCAGAAGATGGCCGCCTGCACGACGAGGGTCGGCACGCAGGCCGGCAGGACGTGGCGGGTGAGGATTCCGAATTCCGGCCGCCCGAGCGCGCGCGCGGCCTCCACGAACTCCCGCCCCTTCACCGAGAGGACCACCGACCGGACGAGCCGGACGTAGTGCGGCGCCGTCCACGCGGCAATGGCGATCATCGCGTTCAGGAGGCTCGGCCCGAGAACGGCCACGAAGACGATCGTGAGCAGGAAGTAGGGAAAGGCGAGCAGGAGGTCGGTGGCCCGCATGATGACCCCCTCCAGCACGCCGCCGTAGAAGCCGGCCAGGAGGCCGAGGGCCACGCCCACCGCCACGCCGGCTGCGACGGTCACCACGCCCACCGCGAGGGTGAGACGGACGCCGTAGAGCAGCCGGCTGAGCAGGCAGCGCCCGATCCAGTCGGTGCCGAGCGGGTACTCGCGGCTCGGCGGCTTCAGGCGGAGCTTCAGGTCGGCCCGGGCCGGGTCGTGAGGAGCCAGCCAGTCCGCGCCGAGGGCCCCCGCCAGGAGCGCCGCCAGCACGATGACTCCGGCGGCCGCCCGAGGCTGGCGGAGGGCGCGCCAGACTCGGCGCGATCCGGTCTCTCCCGCCTCGATCATTTGCGAACGTTGGCGCCCGCGCCGGCCGGATCCGTCACCCGCCGCGTCACGGCAGCCGGATCCGAGGGTCGATCAGGACGTAGCTGACGTCGACGAGCAGGTTGACCAGGATGAACCCGCTCGCGGTCACCAGCACGCACGCCTGGACCAGCGGCGTGTCGCGGGCCGAGATCGCCGACACCACCAGTTGGCCCACCCCGGGATAGCCGAACACGGTCTCGGTGATCACCGAGCCGCCCAGGAGGAGCCCCACCTGGAGGCCGATCACGGTCACCATTGGCACGAGGGCGTTCCGGAGAGCGTGGCGCCCGAGGACGAGGAGCTCCTGCACGCCCTTCGCGCGGGCCGTCCGCACGTAGTCCTGGCCGAGCACCTCGAGCATGCACGCCCGCGTCATCCGGACGTTGTAGGCGGTGAGGAAGCTCGCCAGCGTGCAGGCTGGCAGGACCAGATGGCGCCACGTCCCCGCGCCCGAGGTGGGGAACCACCCGAGCTTGAAGGCGAAGGTGTAGATCAGCAGGAGCCCGGTGACGAACACTGGCACCGAGATTCCGAGGAGCGTCACCGTCAGGATCGATTCGTCGGTTACGGAGCGGTGCCGGACGGCCGAGACGACGCCGCCGGCGGTCCCGAGCGCCACCGACAAGGCCAGGGCCACCGCGGCCAGCCGGAGCGTGTACGCGAAGGCGTCCAGCACCTGGGGCATCACCGGCCGCCGGTCGATCCACGAGTCACCCAGGTCACCCTGCGCGACCCGGCGAAGAAACATGCCGTACTGGACCCAGGGCGGCTGGTCCAGACCGAACTCCCTCCGGATCGCGGCGACCTGCTCCTGGGAGGGGCTGCTCGCCGCCAGCATGACCGTGACATCGCCAGGGGCGAGGTACATCATGCCGAATACGACGAACGTCACCCCCGCCAGTAGCAGCAGCATCCCCAGCAGCCGCTTGACGAGGTAGCCGGCGAGACCCGTGGCGCCCGAGGCGCCCATGCCGATTCCGTCCTACGGCTTCGACCCGAGCCAGGCGCGCGTGTACGTCTGCGTGTACCACTCGTCCGGGTGCAGGACGAGGCCGTTGACGTTGGCCTGGACGCTCGTGTTCCGGAACGACGCGTAGAGCGGCAAGCCGAGCGCCTGGTCCCGGTAGATCTGGCCCATCTTGCAGTAGAGCTCCTTGCGCTTGTCCTTGTTCGATTCGCGCTGGGCGGCCAGGATCACCCCGTCGAGCTCGGGGCTCGCGAACCGGGGGCTGTTCTGCCCCGCCGGCGGGAGGTTCGTGCTGAGGAAGAAGGTGGCCTTCAGGTCGGCGTCCGCCGTCGCCACGCCGTACCCGTGGAAGATCATGTTGTAGTCGCCTTCGGGGCTCTGCAGGATCTTCATGTACGTGGCGAACTCGTTGGCGTTGACCTTCATGTCGACGCCGGCCGCCCGGAGCTGGGCCTGGATTGCCTCGGCCACCTCTCCGTTGCGGGGGTCGCGCTGCGGGTTCACCACGAGCGTCAGCGTGAGCGGCCGGCCGTCCTTCTCGAGGATGCCGTCCTTGCCCGGCCGGTAGCCGAGCTCCGCGAGGCCCTGCTTGGCCCGGGCGAGGTTGTAGACGGGAAATCCCACGTCACACGCGCCGAACACGCTCGGGTTGAAGATCCCGGTCGCCACCTGGCCGATGTCGGCCGTGATGACCTCCTCGACGATGCTCTTGACGTCGATCGCCTGCGAGAGCGCGCGCCGGAGCCGCACGTCGTCCGTCGGCGCCTTCATGGCGTTCCAGTGCACGTTGACGTCCCGGTAGGTCGGGACCCGGTTCACCCGGAGCTTCGGGTTCTTGCGGAGCGTCGCGATCGCGCTCGGCGGTGTCTCGAAGAGCACATCCGCCTCGCCGCTCTCGAGGGCCAGCACCCGCGTCGCCTCCTCGGGAACCACCTTGAACACCAGGAAGTCGAGGTAGGGCGGGCCGTTCCAGTAGTCCGCGTTCCGGGCGAGCTTCACGTGCTGGCCGCGCACCCACTCGACGAACTTGAACGGGCCCGTTCCCGAAGGATGAAGCCCGTAGTCCTTACCCCACTTCTTGACCTCTGCGGAGTCCGGAATCAGGGTTGCCAGCGACTGGGCGAGGGTGTCCACGAGGGCCGCATTGGGCTCGCGCGTCTCGAGGACGAGCGTGTAGCGGTCCACGACCTGGATCGGCGTCTTGAGCATCTTGATGACCGCCGCGTCCCGCGCCAGGTCGGCAGGGTTCAGCTGCCGCTCGTACGTGAACTTCACGTCTTCGGCGGTGAACTCGTTCCCGCTGTGGAACTTCACGCCCTTCCGCAACGTGATCTGGAGCTTCGTCGGATCGAGGAAGCGCCACGACTGGGCGAGGTGCCCGTGGAGCACGCCCTTCTCGTCCTTCCGGAAGAGGGGCTCGTAGATGTTCGCGAACACGCGGACCGAGAACCCGACCGCCGGGTGTGGATCGAACGTCGAGACGTCCGACGGCGTGATGACCGTCAGCGTGCCGCCTCGACGCGGCTGCTCCTGGGCGCCCGCCCCGGGAATCGACACCAGCGCGCACGTCAGGCTTGCCACCAGCCCGAGCACCCATCGCGAGATCCGTCGCTTCATGGAAGCCTCCTGTCTCAGGATCACTGGGCCACCTGCTCCTGGAGTTCGGCCGCTCCGTCCGAGCCGCCGCCTGCCAGCCTTCCCTTCGACTCCTGGTTTCGCCATCGGGTCAGCGCGTCGTCCGAACGAGCGCTTCCTCGTAGGGGAACCGCGCCGAGTTCTGATACTCGAGGACGAACTCCGCCGGCCGCCCGGTGTCCTGGTAGTAGGTCCGGCGGAACATCAAGACCGGGCTCCGGGTCCCGAGACCGAAGCGTCGTGCGACCTCGGCCGGCGCCGCCACGGCCATCACGACCTGGTGCGCTCGGATCAGCCGGATCCCCGCCTCGCGCTCGACCCGCTCGGAGACGGTGAGCTCCGGCGGTCGGCCGAGGTCGAGCCGCTCGGCGATCTCCCGGGGCAGGTAGACGCGCCCGTAGCGGAACGGGCGGCCCCGGATCGTTCGCAGCGAGCGATAGCAGTACACCTGGGTCCGCGCCGGCAGGCCCAGGGCCCGGCTCGTCTCGGCCGGCGCTGCCACGAAGCCCTGCTCGAGGACCTTCAGGACGCTGGGCCGTCCCGCGACGTAGGGCTCGTTGATCGGCTGGGTGATGCGCACCCCCACCTGCCGGTAGCCCGGGCTCGCGAAGGTGCCGCGGCCGACGAGCGAGTAGATCAGCCCCTCGTCCCGCAGGAGGGCCAGCGCCTCGCGCAGAGTTTCCCGGCTCACCCGGAACTCGGTGGCGAGGGCGGGCTCCGACGGCAGCCGCGCCGCCCGGCCGGCCGAGCCGGCGGCCAGGCGCCGGCGGAGCGCGTCCGCGATCTGGAGGTAGCGGGGGACCCGCCCTCCGAGCCGCGCCTCCATCAGGACCGTCGCGTGTGTCGCCATCGGTCTAGTTGTCTAGACAATACCGGTAGCACCGGGAGTCGGGACGTGTCAAGCGCGTCGCCGACCGGGCGACCGCTCGCACCGAAGCAGCGCCCGCGCCTTGACGGCGCCGCGGGCGGCAACGCAGTATCGCTCCACAATCCGCGGCGGGGCGGATTGCGATCCGATCATGAGGTCGATCCCGGTGCTAGAATGGGCGCGGTCGCGATCGACGGCACCCCGCCCGGATCAGAACGATGCGCGTGACGAGATCCCTCCTCCACTTCGTGCGACGCGTCGGATCGGGCTTCCGGCGCAACCAGGGACTTCTCCTGTCCGGCGCCGTCGCCTACTACACCCTGCTGTCGATCGTCCCCCTCTTCATGGTGCTGCTGGTCGGCCTCTCCCATCTCGTCGACGAGCGGCAACTGCTGGAGACGGTGGCCTGGAATCTCGAGCTGGTGATCCCGGCACAGAGTGCCATGATCGTCGGCCAGGTGGAGAGCTTCCTCGCCCACCGCGACACCGTCGGGATCGTCGGGCTCGTGGCGCTCCTGTTCTTCAGCTCGGCGGCCTTCACCGTGGCTGAGAGCGCCATGGCGGTCATCTTTCACCATCGCGCGAGGACACGGCACCGCCATTTTTTCGTCTCGGCGCTCCTCCCGTACATGTTCATGATGCTGATCGGCGCCGGCCTGCTCCTGATCACGGTGATCAGCGGGGCGCTCCACGCGGTTCGACCCGTGCTCGTGCTCGGGTACACGTGGCCCCCGGTGGGCTTGGCGGGCGCCGTGCTCTACGTGCTCGGCGTCGTCGGTCTCGCGCTGCTGCTGACCGCTCTCTACGTCGTGCTCCCGGTCGGCCACGTTCGGTTCGGCCACGCCCTCGTCGGTGGTGTCACGGCGACCCTGCTCTGGGAGGTGGCTCGCCGGGTGCTGGTGTGGTACTTCGCGCGGCTGTCGATGGTGAACCTGATCTACGGATCGATGGCTGCCGCCATCGTCGTGCTGCTCACGCTGGAGGCGGCGTCGGTTGTCCTGCTCGTCGGTGCGCAGGTGATCGCCGAGATCGACCGGGCGCGTGGGCTGGCCCGCGATCGGCGTTTCGGACACTAGCCGGGAGAACCAATGTCGTACACCGGCCGCTGCGGTTCTACGTTCCGTGCGCCCGAAGGCTTACACCCGGTGCACCATCGGCAGAGTGAAGAGGTAGAGGTTGACGAGCCCGAAGAGGATCAGGACGACCCCGTGCGGGATCAGCGCCCGGAAGGGATGCGCCGTGGATCCGGGCCGCTCGGCGATCCGCGTCGCCGTGTAGATCGAGCCTGCGATCCCGAGTCCGACGATGACGAACTGCAGCATCATCACCGTGCCCGGGGAGACCAGCTCCGCAGATCCCGTCACATGGTAGTCGACCAGTGCCGCCGCGTTGAAGAAGACGGCCTTTCCCTCGGACAGTAGGTGGAACAGGTTGTGGGCGATGTGCCCGGCCAGATCGAGCGGGATGACGGCGTAGCCGAACCGGGCGAAGTTCTTGGACACCGACTCGCCCGTGGCGGCGCCGCTCAGCCGGGCGGCCGCCGTCATCATCCCGAAGGGGACCGCCATGGCGGTGGTGAAGATGGCGGTGAAGGCGAGCGTCCGACTGCCGACCAGGAGGTGTGTCAGCCAGTCCATGACCGGCTCCCAGAAGGACAGCATGGTCACGTTCTGCACCAGCACGATCCCGACGATGACCGCGGCGAGGAATGACTCCTCGAAGCGGGGCCTGGACATGAACCAGAGCTCCCTCGTCGGGGTCCGCGCCATGAGCCGGATCGAGTCATTCGGACAGAGCTTGATGCAGTTGGCGCACAGGCTACAGTTCGCACTGCTGATCATGGTCCTGGGAAACTCGAACACCGGGCAGCCCAGTGCCTGACCGTCACCCCGGTAGCAGCTCTGAGTCTTGCAGGTGGCGCAGATCTCAGGGGTCGCCCGCAGCTCGATCGCCGCCAGGCGGGAATAGTTGCCGGACAGCCCCCCCAGGAAGCAGAGGAACCGGCACCAGGCTCGCCGCTCGTAGAACACCGCGGTCACCACCGAGGCGGTGACGAGCATCGCCAGCAGGTATCCTGATCCCCGGGGCGACTCCACGATCCCGAAGACATGATCGGCCCAGGTGATGAGAATGAAGGTCGCATCGATGATCCAGATCCCGTAGCGCTTCAGGAATGGCGTGACCGGCCGCCCGAGCCCCGCGAGCTTCTGGACCGTATCGATGACGGTGGCGAACGGGCAGATGGCACACCAGAATCGGCCGAGCGCGAACATCAGCAGCGGGATCAGTGGCCACCACAGGACCCAGGTCAGAGTGGTGCCCAGGTTGGCGGAGGCGGCGCCGGGGCCAAAGAGCAAGGCGTACACGATGTAGCCGAACACGACCAGGGTCGGGTAGGCGAGGACCGCGGGAAACCACCGGCTCTTGAGGAAGGCTCGCACCCAGGGGGTGCCCAGGAGGTTTCGGGAAGGCGCGGAGGCAACAGATGGCATCTGGCTAATCCCTCGATTCAGCGCGCCGGCGATGGGTCCAGCCGTACAGCACCGACCCGCCGCTCAGGAATCCCAGGAACCCGAGGTAGAGGAGATTCGGGCCGTCCGTGGTGACGTTGAGCACCAGCTCGCCGGTCAGCGGCTCCCCGCGTCCGTCGCCGGCAGTCAGGACCGCTCGCCAGGCGCCCGTGGCCGGAAGCCTCGCCGCCCCTCGCGCCGCAAAGCCTGAGAAGACCGCGCCGCCATGGGCCGCCGTGCCGTGGCCGCCCGGAGCCTCTGCCCGGGTGGCGCCGGCATGGGTCGCCTCATCGGGAGCATGAGCTCCGGCGGCGTTCCCACCGGCGACGTCCGAGCCGTGGCTGGGCTGACCATGGGCATGAGCGTGAGGGGCGGGGGCGGTCTCGCCGGCGGGTGTCTCGCGATGAGCCTGCTGGTCGCGATGTCTCGCGTGATCATCCGAGCCGGCAGCCCCCTCCGGTGCCTGTCCGTGCGCGTGGCCCGCACTCGCGGTGGAGTCGTGCGCCGGTGCGGCGGCTGAAGCCGTGGCGACGGCGTGGCCTCCTTCCGGACCGCTCAGCACTCGCAGCGGGCGGAGCGGAACGTCGATCAGCTCGCCCCCCGGGCCGTACAGGCGTAGCGTCACGTCGTCGCCGACGGGCAGGTCGGGGATGTGGACCGTCAGCGTGTTGGTGCCTCTGCGGAGTCCGGCAGAGTCGTTCAGGAGATGGGCTCGGTAGGGTCCGATCTGGAGCGAGCCAATCTCGGGCATGCCGACCCCTGCCTGAACTGGCGCCGCGGCATTCAGCAGCCAGAGCAGAAGCAGAAACGGGAGCAGGACGACGGGGCAGCCCCCGATCCCCGGCCTGACCCGTCCTGGGCCTCGCGGATCACCGGTAGCCGGGTCCGGGCGGGAGCGCATGCCCTTCCTGCTGAGCAAGAATCGCGCCCGTGCCGTAAGTGCCCAGTTTTTCGTTGTCATCCGTGTGGGGCGTGGCAGGCCCAACCCCAGAGATCGAGGACTTCCCGCCCCAATGGGGCGAGGACTCCACAGGCCGGCTAGCTCTCTGCCATCACGGACATGGGGCGCAAACGGTGGCCGGGTGGACATGGAGAGCAGGCCCGGGGTCGGATGCTCAAGCCCCTGGACCCGCGGCTGGTCCTCGGGGACGACCCAACCCCGCTGCGCGGCGTACCTCTTTGCGTGCTAGACCTGGCGGGTGACGGACTTCGTCTCGTCACCGACGGCGTTCTGCTCCGTGGACGTGCGGGCGTAGATGGCGGCGATCACGATGCCGACTCCCTCCGGGGGAGCGTATTGTCAGGACAACGCCGCACTAGCTGGAGCGCCCGGCGAGGGAGGAAGAGGTCCATGAGACACACGCGCATCATCGTCACTCACTACGGCGGGCCCGCTGCACTTCAGGTGGTGGAAGAAGAGTGCCCCGAGCCGAAGGATGGTGAAGTGCGGGTAAGAGTGCTGGCCGCAGGGGTCTCCTTGCCCGACCTGCTGATGCGCGAGGGTGTTCATCCCGAGACGCCCCGGCTGCCATTCACGCCGGGGTGGGATCTGATTGGCGTGCTGGATCGGCTCGGCGCCGGTATCTCTGGACTCGAACCAGGCCAGATAGTTGCCGCGCTGCCAATAAGCGGTGCGTACGCGGAGTTCGTCTGCCTGTCGCAGCGTGAACTGGTTCCGGTGCCATCCGGGTTGGACGCCGCCGAGGCTGTCAGTCTCGTCCTGAACTACGTCACGGCGTACCAGATGTTGCATCGTTCCGCTCGGGTCAGATCGGGCCAGCGCGTGCTGATTCATGGCGCGGCAGGCGGGGTCGGCTCGGCACTATTGCAGCTTGGGCGCCTCACCGGGCTGGAGATGTACGGTACCTGTTCATCGCGAGGGGCGTCGGCCGTTGCCGACCTGGGCGGTATCCCAATTGACTACCAGCATCAGGACTTCGTGAAAGAAATTCACCGCCTCACGAGCGAGGGTGTAGACGTCGTCTTTGACGGCATCGGTGGTACCCACATCTGGCGTTCCCGCAAGGCGCTCCGCCCTGGCGGGAGGGTCGTGGCCTATGGCCTTACTTCCTCGCTACGCGGGGGACGATTGGCTTCAGGTCGTCCAGGTCGTCGTCATCGCTTTCGTGGAATCCCGATTTTCGGGCTGTACATTGCTGGCGGCTGGCTTCTCCCGGGCCGGAAACGGGTGGTCCCCTACAGCATCCAGTGGCTCAAACGGCTGAGACCGGCATGGTTTCGACAGGATTTGATCGCCCTCTTCGACCTCCTTCAGCAGAAGAGGATCAGGCCGCTCATCGCGCAGCGATTTCCTCTTGCCGAGGCAAGACACGCGCACGAGTTGCTCGGGAAGGGAGGCGTGACAGGCAAAATCGTGCTCGTGCCCAACGGGTCATCGCTTGAGTCAGGAGCGGCGTAACAACGGCATCCAGCGGGCGGCGCTTCGCGCCGTCGCTGATGCCGACGCGATCACGACGGCGGCCTGGCTCACCCCGATGCCCCGCGGCTCATCACCCACCCGGGCGTCGGGGCCCCTGACGGCTCGAAAGCCGCCCCGCGTCGCCAAGGGCCACGATGCTCGGCCCGTACGACATGAGGCCCCCGGCCTCCACAGTCGCCCTCTGCGCGTGCATCGACGCGAACACCCCGTCTCTGGCTACGACGCCGCCACGCCGGGCCAGCCGGCCCATGTCTTCCGCACCGATGACGCCAGCGTGGTGAGCCCGACGTGGGCAGACGTGAGCCCGCCGGCGGACCTGCCGTTCAACGCCGGTCCGTGCATCCGATCGATCCCAACATCGTCTACCTTGGCTGCGACCTCGGCGTCTGGTCCACCGGCGATGGCGGCGCGACGTGGGAGCACCACGGGCCTCGATCGGGTTGCCGCACGAGCAGGTGACGGAGCTAGACGTCGGGGCGTACCGGACCACCGCGTTCACCCTCGGACGCGGCGGCTTCCGCACGACCTCCCCGTTGCTGTCGCTCTGCGATGAATAGGTGAGTCGGACCCACGGTCGGCACGAAGCGATTCGTGCGCGCACGGAAGAGCTCGCGGGGCTCATCATGGAGATCCGGCCAGTGCCAGAGGACAGTGCCAGAGAGCCAGGGGGCTGGCGGACGAAAGCAGCCCTGACCCACTCGACCTCGATGGTGCGCGGCCGGTGCGGGGGGTGGGCCGCGGCTCGATATTCAGGCCGTTCCCCAAGGGTTGTCGATCACAAAACGCCACGAGCCGTCGGCCTGACGCCGCAGGACATCCGCGGATGTTGCCGCCAGCTTCACGGGTTGGCCGTCTGGCCCTGTTCCCGTGAATGACCACACCCCAGTGACGAGCGCGAGACCACTCGCCTCGAGGACCCTTGTCACTTTGAGATCGAGGGTGCCCTTCATGGCAATGAACCCGGCCAGCGCTTGACGGACACCCGGTAAGCCGTGCGCGAGGCTCCCAGGCTGAGTCGCAAAAGCGGCGGCGGGCTCATAGAGAGGCATGAGACTGTCGAGATTGCCAGCGTTGATTCCGTCAACTATCGATTTGAGGACGTGCTCAGGCGTGTCTCGGGACATTCCACCCTCCCTGACGGCGTGCTTTTCATGGGTCGGCGGGCGATGACGGTTGCGCCATGTTTCCACTACAAAGGCCTTGTATGCATCCGGCGGGCGAGGGAAACAAGGAGGAGGTGCGGAGCCGCTGATCATCGCTTCGATGATCACAAGGCTCTGCAACGCGAGCCGACTGCACCATCGCGGGATACGGGGCGCGACGAACGTGGCCCTGGTATCACTTTCGCTCGGTGAACTTCCGCACCCGCTCGGCCGCCTCGCTGCGTCCGAACGCCTCCTCGGTGATCTCGCCCTCCAGCCGCAGCGCTCGCTCCAGCCGGTCGTCCAAGCCCTGTGAGAGGAGCCGCTTCAGCTTGCCGACCGAATAGCGCGACTTGCCGGCGACCTTGGCCGCGATCTCCATGGCCTTCGGCAGCATCGCCTCCCTCGGCAGCACCCAGCCGACGAGGCCCAGTGCTTCGAGATCCCGTGCCGAATGCTGCTCACCAAGCACCATCAGTCGCATGGCGCGCTGATATCCGATCGCCTGCGGCAGCAGGTGGGTAACGGCGCCGGTCACAAACTGGCCCCAGTCCATCTCGGGGAAAAACGCGACGAGATCGTCGGCTGCGACCACCATGTCGCAATTGCACAGCCATTCGAAGCCGCCGCCGACCGCATAGCCATGGATGGCGCCGACGACCACCTTGTCGGAGAGCATCATCGCCCGGGTGACCGCCTGGATGCCCCCGATATGATCGCGGATCGCCGCGGGACTCGCCGACTGCTCGCCGAACTCCTTCAGATCGTCGCCCGCACAGAAGGCGCGCCCCGCTCCGGTGAACACGATCACCGCGATCTCCGGATCGGCGTTGGCCTGGCGGAAGGCGGCTTCGGCATCGCGCGTCAGCGCCCGACTCATGGCATTGAGCCGGTCCGGCCGGCTGAGGGTCACGATGCCAATCGGGCCCTGACGCTCGAGGGTAACGAAGGTCATGACTACTTCCTTTCCACCAGCCTCGTCTTGCCCTCGGTGCGGGGCAGGGTCTCGAAGGGGAGCATGGTCACCTCCGCGGTCGCGCCGATTGCGGCGCGTAGCCGGCGCTCGAGGTCGGTGGCCGCACCCGGCCAGCGCTCGGGCGGCATGCCCTGCGCGGCTTCCACTCGCAGGACGACGCGGTCGTAGGGTCCGGGGCCGGCGAGCACGATTCGGAACTGGCCGGACGCGATGTCCCCCGCCTCCGCCACCACGCGCTGCACCGCGGTCGGAAACACGTTGACGCCGCGCACGTTGAACATGTCGTCGGTGCGGCCGGTAACGCGGAAGCGCCAGGCCGTACGCCCGCAGGCACAGGGTCCGGTGCCGGTGACGGTGAGCACGTCGCGCGTCCGGTAGCGCACCAGCGGCTGGCATTCCTTGGCGAGGTGGGTGCAGACCAGCTCGCCCGTGGTGCCCTCGCGGATCGGCAGGCGCTCGCGCGACGCGGGATCGAGCAGCTCGACGAACACGCCGTCAGCCGCGTGGAAATGCAGATCGCTCGTGTGCTCGCACTGGCTGCCGAGGATCGACATGACCTCGGAAAGCCCGAAATTGGCGTTGCGAACCTTGAACCCCCAGGTCTCCTCCAACCGGTCGCGGAAGGCCCGGTTGTCGAGCCCGCTCTCACCGCCGAAGAGGCCGAGCTTGAGGCCCAGCGAGCGGGGCTCGCGGCCCATCTCCTCGCGAAGCACCTTCTCCAGGAGAGCGGGATAGGACGGTGTGCAGTGGATGCCGGTGACGCCGAGCTCGGTGATCGTCTCGAGCAGCTTCCTGGTACTGCCGACACCGAACGGCACCGCGGTCGCCCCGCTTGCCTCGATGATCATGTGGTCGGTGACGCCGCCAGTCCACAGCTGATAGTTGAGGCAGTGCACGATGCGCAGACCCGGGCGCGCGCCGGCGCTGAACATCGCCCGCCCGCCCAGCCGCGTAACCTGCTCGACGTCCCTCTGCGAGAAAGCGATGTTGAGCGAGCGGCCGGTGGTGCCCGAGGTGCGGTGGACGCGCACCACTTGCTCGGGCGCACAGGCCACATAGTCGCCGTAGGGCGGCCAAGCTTCCTGGGCGGCGCGGATTTCCTCCTTGTCGGTGAGTGGTAGCTCACGCAGCCCGTCGAGCGTGAACGCGCGATCGGTCGCTCTGTCGAACTTGCGCTGGTAGAAGGCCGAGTGGGCCCGTATGTAGTCCCACTGCCTCCGCCACAAGCGCTCCTGCAAGGGAGCGAGCGCCTCGGGCGCGGTGGTCTCGATCTCGGGATGGAGGAAGGTCGGGCTGGTCACGTGTGTCTCTGGTCTCCGTGCCGTGAACTGCGCATTCGTAGCAGGGGGCGCTTGGCCATGCACTCTAGGCGGGCTTCCTCATTGGGTCCTGGCCACCAGCGGCGGCGGCGATTATTCTCGTTCCGCGCCCGGACGGCCGGGGACATGGTTCGAGGACCGGCCTTCGGGCTCGGCGTCCCCCTCGAGGCTCTCCCGGGCCCCCGTCCCAAGAGGATACACCGGTGTCCGTGATGGCAGCCCTATGTTCGTGCCCGCTGCAGGGGACTGGACGCTCGAAGACGGCAAGGGTTGAAGCTACGCGACTCTGATGAGCCCCACGGAAAGTTCTGGCTTCACGAAGCACGTCGAAATGGCAACCAAGTGACAAGCACTCACGCCCACCAGCCGTTGCCCGAAGTGACGACGAGTGTCCGAAGATCTTCCCCCGTCACGCCCCAGGGACACCGCTGGTCACGCTCGCCTACAGCCGGATCACGTGGGAGTATCAACCCACCGGACCGAGCGGCAAGCCCGCTGGTCCCGCCGTCACGGGCGGGCGGGATCTCCGGACGAACCAGAGAATCTGACGGACACGTCAGCGGGGAGAGACCGGAGTAATGTCTTCGGGGGCGATGGCGGGCGTCCGGATCGAGCGCGACCTGTGGATCCCCATGCGGGACGGGATCCGCCTGGCGGCGAACCTCTACCTGCCGGAGGCGCCCGGCCGCTACCCGGCGCTCCTCCAGTACACGCCCTATCTCAAGGATGGAATGGGCGGGAGGGGCTCGATCGAGGTCGGCCAGATCGCCCTGGCGCGCCGCGGGTATGCGTGTTGCAGCCTCGACTTCCGCGGCTACGGCGAGTCGGAGGGCGTCCCGGCGCCGCCGTTCGCGCCCGCCGAGAAGCTCGACGGCCACGACGCGCTGGCGTGGATCGCGGGCCAGCCCTGGTGCACCGGTCGGACGGGCATCTGGGGCATCTCGTACGGCGGCAACACGGCGCTCTCGATCGCCTCGACAAAGCCCCCCTCGCTGGGCGCGATCGTGGCGATCCACGCGATCGACAACGAGTACACTGGCGCGGCCTGGCCCCACGGCTGCCGCGGGGCGCTCGTCGGCGAGATCGACTGGGGATTTCGGGTTGCCGGCATCCAGCTCCTGCCGCCGCTCCGCTTCGGCAAGGACTGGACGGTCCGCTGGCGGGCCCGGCTCGAGGCGATCGACCAGCCGTTCACCTTCCATTGGCACACGATCCCCCCCGCGACCTGGGGGACCTGGGCGACCGACATCGAGGCGATCGAGGCGCCGACCTTCGCGGTCTCCGCCTGGCACGACTCGTACCCGCGCGAGACCGCCGCGTACTACGACCGCCTGCAGACTCCCAGACGCATGCTCCTGGGACCCTGGAAGCACGAGCTGCCAGACCTCGCCGTCCACGAGCCGATCGGGTTCTTCGAGACGATGGCCGGGTGGTTCGACCGCTGGTTGAAGGGGCGCGCGGACGCCGCCGGCGCGGGCGGGCCGGCCGTGACCTTCTTCGAGCAGCTCGGCGGCGGCTGGCGCACCGCCGAGCGCTGGCCTCCCGCGACCGCCGCGATCCGGGAATTCTTCGCGGGAGCGGATGGCTCGTTGTCGACCCACCCGGCCTTGGAGGGCGAGGATGTCTACCGGGTCGATCCGACGGTGGGTCTGGCCGCGCTGCCGTGGGACTGGACCACGCCCACGCCGGCCACGCCGCCGGACATCTCCCCGGATGACCACCGGGCGCTCGCCTGGACCAGCGAGCCGCAGGCCGACGGGCTGCGGATCACGGGCCTGCCCGAGGTGGCCGTCGTTCTCCGCTCCGACCGCCCCGACGTCCCTCTCCGGGCCTGGCTCGCCGACGTCGCGCCCGGCGGGTTCTCCACACTCATCTCCCAGGGCTGGGTCCGGCCGGCCCACCTCGTGGGCGGCCCGCTCGACCCGGCGCGCGCGTACGAGGTCCGGGTCCCGCTCAATCCCACCTCGTACCGACTTCCGGCCGGCCACCGGCTGAGGCTGGCGGTCGCCGGTTCACACTTTCCCGCCCTCGTCCCCGCTCCCGACGGCGGTACCTTCAGGGTTGCCCGATCGGGGCGGGGTGGGACACGTCTGCGCCTCCCGGTCGAGCCCGAGGACGCGCCGCGCGGCCCGGTGCCGGTGTTCGGGCCCC
Organism: uncultured Candidatus Rokubacteria bacterium; assembly: GCA_963805625.1. Taxonomy (GTDB): domain Bacteria; phylum Methylomirabilota; class Methylomirabilia; order Rokubacteriales; family DASRDR01; genus DASRDR01. The sequence continues at coordinate 1,901,760 of CAWDVE010000010.1, read as the reverse complement.
CCGTGTCGGAGCGTCCGACCGCCCAGCTCGAGGCGCGCAGCGAGCACTCGGTTCGTCGGGCGCTCGACGATCGGTCGGCGGCCTACGAGCTGCACCGCAAGTCGCGCTTCCGGCTCGACGGCGGCGCCGAGCTCGCGTGGGAGCTCGAAGCCAGGATCGGCGTCGAGCGCAATCGCCCCGGGGCCGTGCGGATGGAGTCGCGCCAGGTCTGGCGTGTCGTGGACGGGCCGGCCCCGATCGAGGTGTCTCTCGCGATGTGGCAGACGTTTGAGGAGACGGCCCTCCGGGCCGACGTCTCCCTCGACGGCCGACCGTTCTTCGCGCGCGAGTGGCGGCTCGATCTGCGGACCGTACCCTGGCAGATCGTCCGCTGAACGCCTTCCGCCCGACGGAGGACACCATGAAACGAGCCGGAGACGAACAGAACCTCGGTGCGTGGAGCTCGCGAGACGCGGTCGAGGCGTGGCAGCGGTCGAGCGCCGCCCGCAACGCGACGCTCGCTCCGGCGACCGAACGCATGCTCGACCTTGCAGGGGTGCGCCCGGGGGCGCGCGTGCTGGACCTCGGCACCGGCACCGGCGACCAGGCGTTCGCCGCGGCGGCGCGTGTCGGGCCGCAGGGACACGTCCTCGCGACGGACATCTCGGCCCAGATGGTCGACGAGGCAGCCGCGGGCGCTGCGCGCGCGGGGCTCGGCCACGTCGCCACGCGCGTACTCGACGTCGCGGCGATCGATCTCGAGCCCGATCAGTGGGATGCCGTCATCTCGCGTCTCGGACTGATGTTCACGCCCGACCTCGCGGCCGCCCTCAGCGGCGCGCGCCGCGTGCTGCGCGCCGGCGGGCGCCTCGCCATGATCGTGTGGTCGACGCCCGAGCGGAACCCGTACCTAACGACCCCGCTGGCCGTGCTGCGCGCGCTGGGGCGCCCGGCGCCGCCCGACGCCGAGCTCGTGCGCGCCTTCTCGCTCGCCGCGCCCGGCGTGCTGGCGCAGGGGCTCGGAGCCGCTGGGTTCCGCGACGTGGTCGTCGAACCGGTCCCCGCGCCGCGGCGGGTCGCGTCGGTGGCCGAGGCGATCGCTGCCCAGCGCGACTCGCGCCCGCTCGCTCGCGTCATGGCCCACCTGGACGACGCGGCGCGTGCCGACGCCTGGGCGGAGATCGAGCGCGCGTATCGCGGGTTCGAGACGCCATCGGGCGTGGTGTTTCCGGGCGAGGTACTCGTCGGCGCGGGGACGAAGTAGCGGCCACGGCCTCGCAAGCCTTGCCACCCACCGGGGCGTTTTCCGTTGGCGTAGCCTTCGTGTCCTGTAGGGCTCACGCCGGTCAGGCCGTACCCAGTGCCGAGAAGATTGCTCGAATTCTGCCGTTTCCCCCCACGTGCCCCACACGGGATGCGAGCCCCACCCCCACGGACGCTCCTGCGTCTCCCTTCAGGACTCGGCCATGTAGTAGAGCACCGGCACCGCCATGCGGGACAGGAGCGTCGAGGCCACCTCGCCCGCCATGAGCGACAGCGCCAACCCCTGAAAGATGGGATCGAACAGGATCACCGAGGCGCCCACCACGACGGCCGCGGCCGTCAGCAGCATGGGACGGAATCGCACCGCGCCCGCGTCCACCACCGCCTCCGCGAGCGGCATGCCCTGGGCCCGGCGCAGCTCGATGAAGTCCACCAGGATGATGGAGTTGCGGACGATGATGCCGGCCCCGGCGATGAACCCGATCATGGACGTGGCCGTGAAGAAGGCGCCCAGGAGCCCGTGGGCGGGGAGGATCCCCACCAGGGTCAGGGGGATCGGCGCCATGATCACCAGCGGGGTCCGGAACGAGCGGAACCAGCCCACCACCAAGATGTAGATCAGCACGATGACGGCGCCGAAGGCCAGGCCGAGATCCCGAAACACCTCGTAGGTGACCTGCCACTCCCCATCCCACTTCATCGAGACCCGGTCGGTCAGGAACGGCTGGCTCGCGACGTAGCGGGGCACCCCGTGTCCGTCAGGCAGACGGATCCGGTCGACCTCGCGGTTCATCCGCAGGATGGCGTAGACGGGGCTCTCCTCTTGCCCCGCCACATCGCCCGTCACGTAGACGACCCGCTGGAGGTTCTTCCGGTAGACGAAGGGCGGCGCCGTCGTCGCCTCTACCCGAGCCAGCTCCGAGAGCGGGACCAGCCCGCCGCTCGTCCCCTTGAGCTTGAGCGCGGCCAGCGCGTCCACGCCACTTCGCTGATCGCGCGGCAGCCGCAGGACGATGGGCACGTCTTCCTTCTCCGCGGGGAGGTGGGCGAGCCCCGGGCTCGCGCCGTCGAGCGCGACGCGCAGCGTGTCGACCACCTGGCCGGTCGAGACCCCGTAGAGCGCGGCCTTCTCCTTGTCCACGACGAAGCGGTACCCCGGCTGGGGATCCTCGACGTACCAGTCCACATCCACGACCCCGGGGGTCCGCTCGAAGATGCCGAGGATGCGCCGGGCGGCCTCCAGCTGGGCGGGGCGGTCGTCGCCGTAGACCTCGGCCACCAGGGTCTGGAGCACGGGCGGCCCCGGCGGGATCTCCGCCACCTTGATTCGCGCCCCCGCCGGCGTGCCGATCCGATCCAGCACGGGCCGGAGCCGCCCGGCGATCGCGTGGCTCTGCTCTGCTCGCTCCCCCGGGGGCCGGAGGGTGACCTGGATGTCGGCCACGTTGGGCCCCTGGCGCACCGGCGGGAAGTAGTGGCGGATCAGTCCGTTGAAGTTGTAGGGGGCCGCCGTTCCCACGTACAGCTGGAGGTCCGTGACGTCGCGATCGGCGGCCAGCGCGTCGCCCAGCGCCCGGCTGACGCGCGCCGTCTCCTCCAGCGTGGTCCCCTCCGGCATGTCGACGATGACCTGGAGCTCGCTCTTGTTGTCGAAGGGCAGCATCTTGACCCGGACGAGCTTGAGCACCACCAGGGAGCACGCCGCGAGCAGCAGGAGCACGACCAGGCCGAAGAAGAGCCAGCGGCGCCGCCAGTCCCGCAGGAGCGGCCCCATGAGCCGGCGGTAGAGGCGGGTCGTCCAGTCCTCGGCGCCCGCCTCGTGAGCGGGCCCGCCGCTGACCGGCGCCCGGAGCAGCCGGGTGGCCCCCCAGGGCGACACGATGAAGGCGATGAGGAGGGAGAAGAGCATGGCGACCGACGCGCCCACCGGAATGGGGCGCATGTACGGGCCCATGAGCCCCCCCACGAAGGCCATGGGGAGGATCGCGGCGATGACCGCGAACGTGGCCAGGATGGTGGGATTGCCCACCTCGTCCACCGCTTCCACCGCCACGGCGGCGCGCGGGCGATCGCGGTTCTCGGGCAAGTGGACGTGACGCGCAATGTTCTCCACGACCACGATGGCGTCGTCCACCAGAATGCCGATGGAGAAGATCAGCGCGAACAGCGTGACGCGGTTCAGCGTGTAGCCGTAGAGGTAGTAGAGGAAGAGCGTGAGCGCCAGCGTGACCGGGATCGCCACCAACACGACCAGGGAGGCACGGAGGCCCAGGAAGAGCGCGATGAGGGCCGTCACCGACACCGTGGCCAGGAGCAGGTGCTTGAGCAGCTCGCTGGACTTCTCGCGGGCCGTCTCCCCGTAGTTGCGCGTCACGGTGACGTGGACGTCAGCGGGAATGAGGCTCGGCCGCACGGCCTCGACCTTGGCCAGCACGCGCTCGGCGATGACCACCGCGTTCGTGCCCTTGCGCTTGGCCACCGACAGCGTCACCGCCGGCACGGCTCGACCCGGCCCCGGGCCCCGATCGACCGCCCCGGTCCCGCCGCGCCCGCTCATCAGCACGTACTCCCGCGGCTCCTCCGGCCCGTCGTCGATGGCGGCCACGTCCCGCAGGTAGACCGGCCGGGCCCCGGAGACTCCGACCACCACCTGTCCCAGCTCGGCGGCGCTCGCGAGGAACGTGCCGGCGTCGACCAGGTACTCGCGGTTTCCCCGCGCGAAGCGCCCCACGCGGAGCTCGCGGTTGGCCTCCCCGAGCGCCGCCAGCACCGCCCCCGTCGTCACGTCCCGGCTCGCCAGGCGGTCCCGGTCCAAGGTCACGCGAAGCTGGCGCCGGAGACCGCCGATCAGCCGGGTCTCCGACACGTCCGGCACCGCCTTGACCTGGTCGTCCAGCTGGGCGGCGATCCGGCGGAGCATGTACGAGTCCACCCGCTCGCTCCATAGCGTGAGGGCGAGAATCGGGACGTCATCGATCGAGCGGGGCTTGACCAGCGGCTGGGAGGCGCCCGGCGGGATCAGATCGAGATTGGCCCTGAGCTTGTCGTGGAGCTTGACCATGCTCCGCTCCTCGTCCTCGCCCACGTGGAAGCGGACGATGGCCATGGCCGCACCCGGTTGGCTGGTGGAATACACGTACTCGACCCCGGGGATCTCCCGCAGCTTCTTCTCCAGCGGGATGCTGAGACGCTCCTCGACTTCCTTGATCCCCGCCCCCGGCATGTCCACGAAGACGTCGGCGAAGGGGACCACGATTTGGGGTTCCTCCTCCCGGGGCGTGGCCAGGATGGCGAACAGGCCCAGCAGCAGCGAGGTCAGGATGATCAGCTGGGTCAGCTTGGAATCGATGAAGGTCCGCGCGAGGCGCCCCGCGAACCCAAGCGGTCCGGTCACGGCCCCGCCACCACGCGGGCGCCATCGGTCGTCCGCTCGGCCCCCTCCACGACGATGCGCTCGCCGGCACTGAGGCCGGAGAGGATCTCCACCCGATCGGCCTGGCGGGTCCCCACGGTCACCAGCCGGAGCCGTGCCACGCCGCGATCGTCCACCACGTAGAGGCCGGTGAGCTGGCCCCGCTCCACGAGGGCCGCCGTTGGCACGAGCAGCGCCTCACGCGCTCCGGTGGGGAAGCGAGCGCGGCCGAAGAGCCCCGAGCGCAGCGCCGGGTCCGGGGGGAGATCGAGCTTCACCGTCACCGTCCGGCTCCCCGGGTCGGCCGCCGCGACGATCTCGGCCACGCGACCCTCCAGCGTTCGCCCGAGCGCGTCGATGACGACCGGGACCGGCTGGCGCAGGCGAACGTGCCCCACGGCGGACTCGCCCACCTCGACCTCGAGGCGGTAGACCCGGGGGTCGTCGAGCACGAGCAGAGTCTGCCCCGCGACCGCCAGGTCGCCCGGCTCCACGCGCCGCTGCACCACCACGCCGGGGGCCGGGGCGGTGAGGCGCGTGTCGTCGAGCGTGAGCTCGGCGGTCCTCAGCTCGGCCTGAGCCTGGTCGATGCGGTGGCCCATCATCGCCTCGCGCGCTCGGAGCGAGCGGATCCGCGCCTGGGCCTGCTCGACGGCCGCCGCGCCACTCTTCCGCTTCGCCTCGACCGCTTCGTAGTCCTGCGCGCTGATGAGCCCCTCAGCCAAGAGCCGCCGATAGCGGGTCGCGGTGGCATCGGCATACACCTGGTCGGCCTCGGCGGAGCGGAGGGTGGCCGCGGATTCCTCCAGCGTCTTCGTCACCTCATCCAGGCCCATCTCGGCCTCGGCCAGTGCGGCGCGGGCGTGGTCGACGCGGGCCACGAACTCGCGCGCGTCGACCGTGACGAGCACCGCACCCGCCTCCACCCGGTCCCCCTCGCGGGCCCGGACCTCGCGCACGTACCCCGGTACCTTGCTGGCGATCAGCATCTGCGTCTTGGTCCGCACGGTGCCGGTGACGTCCACCGTGTTCTGAACAGGCGTCATGGCCGCCACTGCCACCCGGACGTCGCTGACCGCCGCCGGCTGCGTCCCCGGCGTCTCCGTCGCCCGCTCCCCCGTGCAGGCGGAGAGCAGCCAGAGGAGCCCGAGCCCCAGAGCCGCGCGGGTCCGGGTCACGCCTCCTCCATCAGGCACCAGCGGGTCAGCGCGGACTGGAACAGGTTGGGTCCGACGAACAGCATGAAGAGGAGCCAGTATGGGCGGCGCGGGTGGCTCAGCACGACCATGACGGTGCCGAAGCTCCCGGCAATCAGGGAGATCCAGCGCTCGAGAGACATGGCCCGCGCCTCTCTCTTCACCCCCCGCGCCGCCGCGTTGGCGCGGGGTCTGTTGTGGGGCGGGGCCAGGCCGGAGAATGGTCGAGTCCGGAGGGCTCTGGGGTCCCCGCGAGGTTCTGGCCGTCGTCACGCGCACACGAGGCCACGGCCCGATCCGAACGAAAGGCCGTGGGCATTGGCCCACGGCCTCCGCACTCGCCGCGGGGCGCGCAGCTACCCCATAGCCTCCTTGCTCGCGATGAAGGCGCCGTGCCAGGTGTGGTACCAGAGGGCGCCGCCGTACCCGTTCACCGACAGCATCCCGCTGATCTTGCCGTCCTTCCGCGTGTGCACGGTGTAGTAGCCGTAGAACTCATCGGGGGTCTCGGCGATGGTGCCAGTCAGGTTCCGGTCGAGCCACTGCTGGGCGATGGCCTTCGCCTGGTCCGCCGAGACGGTCATGGGTCCGGTCGGCGGCTGATAGCCCATCATGCGGCCCATGTGCGTCATCATGCCGTACTTCGTGTTCCACATCATGTTCGGGCCGTGCTCCGGATAGACGGCGCCCGTCATCCGGTCCACGAGCAGCTCGAACGCGCCACGCCCGGTGCTCTTCTCCTTCACGAGCGCGTAGATGTTGTACTGAAATGCCATCACCTCGTCGAGCGCGAGGTCCTTGTTCCCGACCTGTTCCAGATACGCCTGCGCCCGCTGCTCGGCCTGGTCGAGCGTCAGCGTCTCACGCCGGCTGCCCCTGGTACCAGCCGCCCATCATGCCCGGGCCCATCATGCCGGGACCCATGTGACCCCAGCCCATCCCGGGGCCCATCATGCCGGGACCCATGTGACCTCGGCCCATCCCGGGCCCCATCGGCCCCCAGCCCATCTGCGCCAGCGCCACGCCGGCGAGGAAGACGACAATGACCATCGCGACCGCCACGGCCCACGCTCTCTTCATCGACATACCCTCCTTCGAACACATCCGACCACACGGTCAACGGTGCACGGCTGATGCCACTCGAGAAGCCTTAGGTTTCGAATTCTTGCGGACGCCGGCCCAAGGGGCCTCCGGGAGATCACGCCACACCTGTGGCAGCCCTGCCCCAGCCCGGCTGGCCCCTGCCGGGCCGGCCTGGGGCGGCTTCGGTAATCCTGTCGATGTCGTAACCAAGAGTGGGGCCCGATGGCAACCGAGATGGCCACTTCGGTCGCCGCCGCGCTGCAAGCCAAGGGGCTCGAGGTGCAGACAGTCACGGTGCAACCGAACGAGCTCGACAGGCGCCCTCCCGAACCGGGTCCGACCGTCTCCTCCTGTTCACGCTCAATGAGTGGAGGACCGCCACGACGATGCGGACCAGTCTGGACTTCGATGTCACGCTGGATGTCCTGGACGGTAGCGGCGGGAACCTGGCCCGCAGTCAGGTCTCTGGGAAGGAAGTCTCGGGCGCATCCATTCTGAGCGCCGAGAAGGACGCCCAGGGGGGGCGCCGCAAGGTCGCCGAGTTGCTTCGTGACGAGGCTGTCGCGGGCGCGCTTCGCTGATCCTTCCCAAGCGGCCCCGTGGCGCGGCCCGACTGTTGGACCGCACCGTCCGCGTGCGTCACGGCACGGCGCGGTTGTGGAAGTGACTCGTGCCGCCGACGGCATCGGGCGGCGGCGTGGGCCCCGCGGGGTGTGACGGGGCAGGGCGAGCCGGTGCTCGACGCGGCGTGCGCGCCCGCGCGTCCTACGCGATCGCCGGGATCCGGCGCGGCTGACCGAGCAGCCAGAGAGCGATCGCGAGGTTCAACAGGTTCCAGATGATGCCGTTGAGGAAGGCGGCGTGATACGAGCCGGACAGATCGAAGATCACTCCCGACATCCAGCCGCCGAGCGCCATGCCGACGATCGTCGCCATGACCACGGCGCCAATTCGCGCCCCGGCCTCGCGGGGGGCGAAGGACTCCCGCACGATCATGGCGTAGCTGGGCACGATGCCGCCCTGCGACAGGCCGAACAGCGCGGCGACGACGTACAGCGCCGCGAGGCCGTCGAACGGCAGATAGAGCGCCAGCGTCAGGCACTGGAGCGCCGATCCCAGGAGCAGCGTGCGTACCCCGCCGATCCGGTCGGCGATCCAGCCGGAGGCCAGCCGGCTGACGACGCCCAGGCCCAGCATCACGGAGAGCATCCTGGCGCCGTGCGTGACCCCGTAACCGAGGTCGCTCGCGTAGGCGACGATGTGGACCTGCGGCATCGACATGGCGACGCAGCACCCCAGGCCCGCGACCATGAGGAGCGCCTGCAGCCGGCCGGGCGAGAGGCGCGCGCGGCCGACGCTGGCCGCCGCGCGCGCCGCCGGCGCTGGTCCGTACCCGACGGGCGAGCGGCGTCGAAGCGTGAGGGTGAGGGGCAGCATGGTCAGGGCACAGAAGACCCCGACGCCGACCATCGTCGGTCGCCATCCGCGTGTCGCGGTGAAGTGCTGGAGGATCGGGGGCCAGACGGTACCGGCCAGGTAGTTGCCGCTGGCGCAGATCGAGACCGCCATGCCTCGGCGCCGCGTGAACCAGTGGGAGACGTCCGCCACCAGCGGGGCGAACGTGACGGAGCTGCCGAGGAGCCCGATGACCAGTCCCTGGACCAGCGCGAACTGCCCGAGGCCGGGCGACCACGCCGCCAGGAGGTAGCCCAGGGTGAGGGCGATCGACGAGACGACGAGCGGCACGACGATGCCGAAGCGGTCGGCCAGGCGGCCCATGAGGATCCCGCCGAGCGCGAAGCCCAGCATCGTGGCCGTGTAGGGGAGGGACGCGCTCCCGCGCGCAACACCGAACTCGGCCTGCACCGCCGGCAGCACGACGACGACGGACCAGAGACCGACTCCGCCGATGGTGCTGAGCGCGAGCGATGCTGCGAGACGTCGCCACGCGTAGGCGGACTCCACCAGCATCTCGGATGGAACGGCTCCCCTGGCCATCATCGTTCGCGCGTTCCTCCTGGGAACGAGATCGGTGGCGCTCCCGCGACCCGGCGCCGCCTCGTCCCGGCAACGTGACGCCCACAGGGCGCGATCCGGAGCTCGTGTCGGTCGCCGGGGTGGCTTCGCTCGGGACGATCACGTCGCGGCGGAGACATGGTACGGGCGAGGGGAGGGGTTCGCAACGTGCCCGGCGCGGATCTTGAGGCCGCGGGCAGCACCGAGTGTGGGGCGACGCGGGCAATGAACGGACGGGGTGAGCGAGCCCCGCCGCCGTGATGCGGTGGTATGTTACGAGGCGGGCTCGAGCTCTGCGCACTGCCGGACAGGAGGGTCCATGAGTCTGACGCGCGACGCCTTGGTGCTCCGCGCCGCCGGGCGCTAGGAGTTGGACACTCGGCTGGCAATCTCCTGCCAGATGGCGCACTCGTCCATGCCGTTGGCCCGCCGGTCCTTGACCAGGCGTTCCAGTTGGGCGATGAGGGCCTGCGCCCCCTCGCGGTCACCCTCCGGCATCTTCGGCATGGTGGACTTGAACGCGGCGATGGCCTGGTCGGTCGCTTCGCGGCACTGAGGCGTCTGGGCCCATGCGGGCGGGGCAAGCGGGAGAAGGAATAGCAGGACGGCGAGTGTCAGGGGCATCGGTTCGTCTCGTGTCCGCAGCGCGGTCGATCCGCATGCTAGACCGGACGGCTGCTATCGTCACAATGATCCGATCACGCCGGCATCCTCGCCGGGAGAGGGGTCTCGAATGACCCGTTCGCCCCTTCGGCTTGCTGTACTCTTCGCGGTCGTCGCGCTCTGGGCCGGCTGCGCCGCGGACTACTATCGGACCGGCCCCGCGCCCGCCGAGGTGCCGGCCAATGCCCTGCGAGTGGGTGTCACGTCGACCTACCCGCCCATCATCTTCAGGCAGGGCGGTCAGATCGTGGGCGTCGAGGCGGATCTCGCGCGGCTCCTGGGAACCCGCCTGGGCCGGCCCGTGTATTTCGTCGAGGTCCCGTGGGACCAGCAGATCGAGTCCCTGATGGCCGGGAGGACCGACATCATCATGTCCGGGATGTCGGTGACGGAAGCGCGGGCGGTCCGGATCGCGTTCACCGAGCCGTATCTCGAGGGCGGTCTGATGGCCGCGGTGCGTACCGAGGACGCCCGCCAGTACGGGTCGCGTGAGGCGCTGCTCCAGACCTCGGCAACGGTGGGCGTCGTCGAGCGGACGACCGGCGACGTCTTCGTGCAGCAAAGCTTCCCCAACGCCCGGCGGGTGGCCCTCTCGATCGCGAGCGATGGGGCGCTCGCGCTCCGCCGTCGCACGATCGACGTGTTCGTGCACGACGGGCCTTCCATCGCCTGGCTCGTGTCCGCGAACGAGGCGGACCTCGCCGGTATCTGGCAGCCCCTCAACCGCGAGAACCTGGCCTGGGGCGTCCGGCGTGACGACCAGCAGCTCCTGGCACGGACCAACGAGATCCTCGGCACGTGGAAGCGGGATGGCACCCTGACCGACGTCCTGGTTCGCTGGCTGCCCTACCTCCGGCGCCCGAGCTGAGCCGCCTGCCCCGACCGACCGCGCGAGCCCGGCGAGGTACGAGCGGGACGGCAGCAATCTCGCGCGCAGGGCCACTACCTGGGCGTCCCGGCCTGGGGTCACCGCGTCTTCGAGGTGACCGCGCGCGGCTGACGGCCGCCTCCCGATCGGTCAGGCGACGGGCCAGGCTCCGTTGGACGCCGGGGCGGCCGGCTGCCTTGACGGACGCTGGGGCGTCGCCCATATTCCTTCCGATCGGACGCTCCATGGCGGACCGCCCGCGCGCGGGGCAGGCCGAGAGGCAGGGGAGGGGTCGAGATGACGCGCTCGCCGATCGCCGGACGGGCCCAGACCGTTCTGGGTCCGATCGCCGCTGAGGACATGGGCATCACCCTCCCCCACGAGCATCTCCTCATCGACTTCACGGTCATGTTCAAGGAGCCCGAGGGCGAGCCGGACCGTGAGCTCGCCCGCCAGCCGGTGCGGCTCGACAATCTCGGCTGGGTGCGGCGGAACTTCAGCTCGAATCTCGACAACCTCCGGCTTCTCGACGAGCAGGTCGCCCGCGACGAGCTCCTGCTGTACCGGGCGGCTGGCGGCCGGACCCTCGTCGATCCGACGAACCGCGGGCTCTCCCGCGATCCGCTCGGGCTGGCGCGCGTGGCCCGGGCCGCCGGGCTCAACATCATCATGGGCTCGGGCTATTACGTGGCGGCGTCGCATCCGCCGGACATGGACGCCAAGACCGTGGACGATGTCGCGCGCGAGATCGTGGCGGAGCTCACCGCAGGTGTCGGCGACACCGGGGTCCGCGCGGGCTTCATCGGCGAGATCGGGACGACCTCGCCGTGGACGGCCAACGAGCGGAAGGTGGTCCGGGCGGCGGTGCTGGCCCAGCGGGAGACGGGCGCCCCGCTGATGATCCACCCGGGGCGGCACGAGCGGCTGCCGCTCGAGATCGTGGACTTCATCCGCCGGGAGGGCGCAGACCTCGGCCGGACCATCATGTGCCACATCGAGCGCACCATCGTCGACCCGGCGGTGCTGCTCGAGCTGGCGGCCACCGGCGTCTATCTCGAGTACGACCTCTTCGGTCTGGAGACCTCCTACTATCCCTACAACCCAGCCTTCGACATGCCCAACGACGGCGAGCGTATGCGCCAGATCCTGTTCCTCATCGAGCGCGGCCACCTTCAGCAGATCCTCATGTCCCACGACATCGCGTACAAGCACTGCCTCACCCGGTGGGGCGGCTTCGGCTACCACCATCTCCTGGTCAGCGTGATGCCCCGCCTTCGCCACAAGGGCGCCGACGACAAGACCATCCGGACGCTCTTGGTGGACAACCCCCGGCGCGCCTTCGTGTTCGCGTAGGGTGGACGCCCGCCGCCCCGGACGACCTGCCGCGCGACCTGGTGCCGAGAGGGGATTGCCGTGCCCGTGCCGTGGCTGATCGACACCGATCCGGGGATCGATGACGCGCTGGCGTTGCTCCTGGCGCTCTCCTCGCCCGAGGTGTCGGTCGAGGCCGTCACCTCGGTCGCCGGCAACGTACCGGTCGACTTGACGACCGCCAACGTCCACCGCATCCTGGCGGTCGGGGCGCCGGCCGCGCGGATCCGCGTCGCCCGGGGCGCGGCCGCCCCGCTCCGCGGTCCGCTGGTCACCGCCACCGACTTCCACGGCGACGACGGTCTCGGAGGCATCAGCGCGCTCAGCGGCCCGGGCGGGCAGCTCCTCTACCCGGCGGAGGCGCCGCCGGCCGTCACGAGAGTCTCGGGCGCTCCGGGAGACATCGACGGGCCCGACCTGATCCTCGAGATGGCCGACCGGTTCGCAGGCGAGCTCGTGGTCGTGGCGCTCGGGCCCCTGACGAATCTTGCCGTTGCCCTCGAGCGAGACCGGCGCCGCCTGTCCCGGGTCGCCAGGGTCGTGATCATGGGCGGGGCGATCTCCGTGCCGGGGAACGTCACCCCGTCGGCCGAGTTCAACTTCCACGTCGACCCCGAGGCCGCGGCGGCCGTCTTCCGATCGCGGCTTCCGCTCGAGCTGGTGCCGCTCGACGCCACCCGGCAGGCGACGCTCCGTCGCGCCGATCTGGCCGCGGCGCTCGTGCGCGGCCGGGCGCCGATCGCCCGGTTCATCGATGACTTCACAAACCACCTGTTCACGTTCGGCGACCAGCGCGGCGAGGAGGGGTTCGCGCTCCACGACCCGCTCGCCGTCGGGGTGGCGCTGGATCCGTCGCTGGTCGAGCTCGAGCCGTTCCACGTCGACGTCGAGGACGAGGGGCGCGTGACGCGAGGCGCCTCGGTGGCTGACCGACGGAGCATCCCGGCCCGCGAGAAGGCCCCGCCCAACTGCCGCGTCGCGATGACCGTCCACGCAGACAGGTTCCTGGAGCTGTTCCTCGCGCGGGTGTGCTCGGGGCAGCCCGCTCCGCCCCGCTAGCGCCGGTCGCCCGGCACGCCCTCTGGGCGGAAACTGGAGGGATCGCCATTGGCCGGCCCCCCGAACGATCCGCGGCGAGATGTTGTCCTCGGGCGTGGCCGGGGGATACTGACGTGAGCGACAAGGAGGCGGTCATGAGCCCGGACCATCGCGCGATCCTCGAGCGCATCCGCTCCATTCCCGCGGCGCTCCGCCAGGCCCTGGCCACGGTACGCCCGGGCGCCCACGACCGGCCGCCGCGCCCAGGCGAGTGGTCGGTTCGGGAGACCCTCGTTCACCTGCGGAACGGCGTCCTCATGGTCCACGGTCTCCGGATCCGCCGGCTTCTCTACGAGGCCGATCCGGTGTTCGCCGACTACGACGAGGCCACCTTCCGCCGAGAGGATCTCCAGCGGCATGAGCCCCTCGACATCCTCGTGGGCATGATCGTCCGCGAGCACGAGCAGATCGCGGATCTCCTGGACGGCCTGCCGGACGACCGCTGGGCGCGGCAAGGCCGGCATCCCGAGCTGGGGCCGATGTCCGTCGAGTTCCTCGCGCGCCGCGTGGCCGACCACGCTCTCGAGCACACGCAGCAGATCGCCGAGACCGCCCGGGCGCTGTAGCGCGCCGCCCGCTTCACCGGCACCCAGCTGCTGCCAGCGCGGAAAGATCCCGAAGGAGGCCGGGAGGGTCTGGCGCCCGTGCGCGTTCGTGGATCTGCGCGGCACCCGCCTGAGCTATGCTCTGGGCTGGCCGAGGTCACCTATTGGATCGGGTGATGCCGAACCCGACGACACGAGGGGGCGCATGCTTGCCATCTGGGTGAAGGTGCGGATCAAGCCCGAGCTCCGGCAGCGGTTCCTGGACGCGATCGAGGTGGATGCACTCGGCTCGGAGCGTGACGAGCCGGGCTGCCTCAGGTTCAACGTGCTCCAGGACGAGCGAGACGAGAACGTGTACTACTTCTACGAGGTCTACACTGGGCCCGCGGCACTGGAAGCCCACCGGGCCACGCCCCACTACGCCGTCTGGCGTGCGGTGGCCGACACGCTCGACGGGCCGGCCGAGGCGATCCGGTGCCAACCCGTCTTCCCGGCCTCGCCGACCTACTGGGGTGCGGCGTCGGCGGAGAGCCGGCCGCGCTGACCGCAGTGCCGATCCGCTGGGCCGCGGTGGTCGCCGCCGCCTGCGGCCGCCGGTCGCGCATCCAGCGGTCGAGGCACCCGAAAGTGAGCGACGAAGCGGATTGAGAGAGGTCCCACAGCCTATAGCGGACCGAACACCTAGAAGAATGGGGTGGGACTACCCTACGGGCTGCCGCTCGGGCTCTCGGTGCTTCCGCCTGACCGGCTCCAAGTGGGGCAACTCGAACCGGCCACTGACCTTCTAGCCCCAATCGGCGAATAAATCAGGCCACCAGACGGTGAGCGATCTGCCCATACAGTGTCTCGGTCGCGGGGTTCTGGGTCAGACGGAGCACGTTCCGCCCACCGAGTCGGCTCAGACGCCCGGCCCGGGCGATGAGCAGGAACCGAAGCGTGCGCATGCTGCGGAAGAGGTAGGCGTAGGTGCGCTTCCGGGACCGGGGCTTCGGTTCGGCGAGGGTTTCGAGTTGGAAGCTGCGGATCAGATTGTGGGCCAGGATGCTGAGTTGCTGCCAGGCGCTGTTGGCCGCGTAGTGCTTGGTCGGGACCACGTCGAGCGCGAACTCGCCTTTGAGTTCGGCGAAGGTCTTCTCCTGCGCCCCACGCCCGCAGGCAAAGGCCCACAGCGCCGAGAGTCCCAGCGGCAGGTTCGTGGCCACGGCCGAGTACTCGTAGTGCCCGTCATCGGGAGTGAACAGATCGAGTTGGAAGTTCCGGCGCGTTTCGTGGTGGACGTGCTTCCGGTACAGGACCACGCGCAGGCGGAGATTGTTCCACTGTGGGATGACCAGTTCGGTCTCGTGGCCGGTCACGCCCGGCGCCACCGGGTGCCAGCGTCGGCACGCGGCGGCGATCGCCTTGAGCGGAAGCCAGCTCCAGTACCCCACCTTGATCGCGTAGCCACAGTCCCGGGCGGCGAGCAGGTGCAGAATCCCGCGCTGGAAGAAGGCGGCGTCCATGCGGAACTCCAGGGCCACGCGCCGGCCGAAGCGGCCGCGGAGGTCGTCGATGAGGTCCCGCAGGAACGGGATCGCCTGCTTGGAGTCGTGGACGTTCCCGGGCCGGTTCTTCAGGCGAAGGATGTGGCCCGTCTGGGCCACGTGCGCGACCAGCGGGTAGTAGCTCGGGTCCTTCCGATGATGGGGGTTGAAGCCGCGGAAGGCCCAGCCGACGGTGGCCCCCGTGCGGATGACCGACCCATCCACGTCGATCGTCAGGCGCGGCAGCTCGAGCCGGGCCAGCGCCTCGGTCACGAGATCCCGATTCAAGGCGACGAGCGGCGCCAGCGTCTCCTGCGTGAACTGCCGCAACCAGTCGGCGACCGTCCGGCGGGTGGGCAACCGGGCCAAGCCACAGAAGCGCGTCACCAGCGGATCGCCGCCGAGGTAGCGCAGGTGCTCGAGGCGCCGGGCCCCGACGTAGAACAGCGCCAGCAGCACCATCGCGATCCGCGCACTGCCGTAGTCGCTGCGCAGTCCTCCGAAGGCCTGACGCAACCGCGCCCCCAGATGGATCTGGCGCAGATAGCGCCCGAGCAGCTCCAGGCCGCCGTACGAGGTGAGCGCCTGGGGGACGAACTGGATCGTGAGATCACCCTTGACCACCCGCCGCAGGGTCGCTATCGTCAAACGCATCAGAGGGGCCTCCAGTGTGCGAGGGAGCGCATTGGCGTGTTCTCCCTTGAGACCGCATTGGAAGCCTCTCTGATTCATGTTTCCCGCTGTTTCCCGTCCCGCTTATTCGCCGATTGGGGCTAGCTCACCTTGATCGCGTTCTGCGATGCGTGGACCTGCGCGATGTCCTTCGGGTCCATCGGATCGCCCAGCGTGCGAATACCAGCAACCAAGTAACGCGTGGCGACCTTGATGGTCACCGGCCCGGCATCGAGGTCGAACACGCCGGACGTATGCAACGGAGCAGGACCCACCAATAACTCGACATCAGCTTGGAAACCTCACGGGGTTGAGTCAACTCGTGCCGCCAGGCGGTGAGCGATCTGCCCATAGAGCATCTCGGTCGCCGGGTTCTTGGTCAGGCGGAGCAAATGAAAGGCGCAGCATGAAATCCATCGGCTATAGCCACCGACTCTACCCCCTGTTGTTCGATCATCGCGGGTTGGTTCAGACGAGGATGTTCAGGGTGAAGGTCGTGTCCCATATTCATCCGGGGTTCTCTGGCGCTGACGTCGGACCACGCCTTGGGCTGGGATACACCTCCCCTTCAGCCTCGAGAGTATGAGATGCCCCCAATGAACAACTTCACACAACAACTGCGCGAACTGACGACGCAGCCGGGGCTCATTGCAGCGCTGGATCAAACCGGCGGCAGCACGCCCAGCGCGCTGATGTCTTATGGAATCAAGAAGGATGCCTGGTCCAACGAGGATGAAATGCTGGCGCCAATTGTGTGGTTGCCGACAGGTCGATGTTGGGCGACAGCGAAAGCGTAGCCGCCAGAAGGGATCGGTTGCGCGCCGGGATTCAACAAACAGCAACGTAACCGCAAATGGAAAGGACACCACCATGCAAATTGGAATGATCGGTCTCGGCAGAATGGGCGCAAACATGGTTCGGCGGCTAATTAGAGGAGGTCACCAGTGCGTGGTGTTCGACAGGTCGCCGAAAGCAGTGCAGGGGTTAGTCGAGGAGAGAGCCGTCGGTTCCTCCTCGCTCCCGGACTTCGTGAGGAAAGTGGCAAATCCGCGGGTGGTCTGGTTGATGGTTCCGGCGGCGGTCGTGGACAAGACCATCGCCGATCTGCTGCCCCATCTTGAGGCGGAGGACATTGTCATCGATGGCGGCAATTCCCATTACGGCGATGACATTCGGCGGGCCAAGGAACTGGCGCCGAAGAGGATCCACTACGTGGATGTGGGCACGAGTGGCGGCGTGTGGGGATTGGAGCGCGGCTACTGCATGATGATCGGCGGCGAAAATGGCGTGGTCAAAGACCTCGATCCGATCTTCGCCACACTGGCTCCCGGCATCGGCGATATTCCGCGCACGCCGGGCCGCGACAAGGTCGGCGGCACAGCCGAGCGTGGCTACCTGCACTGCGGGCCCAATGGCGCCGGCCATTTCGTCAAGATGGTGCACAACGGCATCGAGTACGGTCTCATGGCGGCATACGCCGAAGGGCTCGGAATTCTGCGCGATGCCAACATCGGCAAACAGCAGCACGAGGTGGATGCAGAGACGACGCCACTGCGTGACCCGGAGCAGTATCAGTATGACTTCAACCTGCGCGACATCACCGAAGTGTGGCGGCGCGGCAGTGTCGTGGCGTCTTGGCTGCTCGACCTGACGGCCGCGGCACTAGTCGAAGACCCCGAGCTGAAACAATTCGCCGGGCGCGTGTCCGATTCTGGCGAAGGGCGCTGGACGATCAAGGCCGCCATCGACGAAGCCGTGCCGGTGCCGGTGCTCTCCACCGCGCTCTATCAACGCTTCAGTTCGCGCGGGGAGTCGGATTATCAGGACAAGGTGCTTTCGGCAATGCGCTACCAATTTGGCGGGCACGTCGAAAAGCCGCGGAACTGAGGGACAGTCTGGAGAAGCATGGGGGACTCGATCCCGCAGCGTTCACCACATTGACAGGTCTGCTGCGCTACGTCGACGGTGATTACCTGGACCCGATGACGTTTCAGGCTTTGCGTAAGCCCGGCGGCCGGCGCATGGTCGCGTTCGGCATGGACGCCATCGCGCCCGACTCCGAGTCCCAGGCCGAATCCGTCGAGATGGTGGTGAAGCGCCATTTTGGACTGGAGGATATGGATGCCTACGAGCGCGTGCTGACCGACGCCATGGCCGGTGATGCCAGTCGGTTTGCGCGTCAAGGTCGAGGAAGCCTGGCGTATCGTGGACGTGGCGTTGAAGGCCGATAGCCCGGTCTTCGAGTACCAACCGCAGAGCTGGGGGCCCAAGGAGGCCGAGCGGCTTACCCCGCCGGGTGGTGAGGACTATCTCGTGAGTAATTCTGGGCTTGACAGCCAGTGGGAGTCTGAAGTAACTAACTGACGGGTTAACTAGCAACCACGGGAGCCGGTGGCCAGGAGGAGCCGTCGCCTTCTGGAGGCCGGCCTTTCAGCGGGGGCGAGACGCCAGTGGCCATTGCAGCAACGAGGCTCCCGGAGGCGCATCTGGGCGCGAGTTCCCGTCTTGCCCCCCTCCTGACTCATGTGCCGGCCACCCCCAGAGCCAGAGGTCGCGGCCGTGCCAGCCCTCGCGACGCTGACCATGCCTCATCGGGGCACGCCAGCCGGCGCGACACCGGACAGGTGACTCCTATGGCTGACGAGGCCGCTCTGATAAGTGGATGCGGAACACGGAGGACCAACGGATGACCGGAGCTGAGTTTATCGCGGACTGCCTCAGCCAGGAGGGCGTTTCGAAGGTCTTCGGACAGTGTGGCCACACGAACCTCGCCCTGATCGATGCACTGCCCAAGGTGGGAATCGACTTCGTGTCCTTCCGACACGAGCAACTGGCCGCACACGCAGCCGATGCGTATTTCCGCACCTCCCACAAGCTGGCGGTCGTCCTGGTGCACCTCTCCCCTGGCCTCACGAATGCCCTGACCGGGGTGGTGACGGCCGCCGCGGACCTGACGCCGATGATCGTCATTTCCGGCAACACGCCATCCTACAATCACGCGCGCGACGGGCATCAGTGCATCCGTTTTCATGCCGATGCGTCGCAGGGAGACATCTTCAGGCCGTTCTGCAAGCGTGTATGGAGAGTGGATGACCCCCAGCTTCTGCCGGACGTGATGCCTCGAGCGCTCAACCTCGCCCAAACCGGTCGGCCAGGCGCGGTGTTGATCGATGTGTCCATGGATGTCTTCTCACGTCCAGTGAAGGGCAGCGTTCCGGCTACGCGCCGCCGGCGTCCTGGGCAGCATCGGACCCCCGGCACTGACGAAGCGGTCGGGGAGGCCGCCGACCTGCTGCTTCGTGCGGAGCGACCCACCATCTTTGCCGGCAATGGCGTCCATCTGTCGGAGGCGTGGAACGAGCTGAAGGACCTCGCCGAATACGTCGGTATCCCGGTGGCGACGTCGCTCATGGGGAAGGGCGCCTTTCCGGAGGATCACCCCCTGTCGGTGGGGATGTCGGGCATCTGGGGGACCCGTCTGGCGAACGAGACGACCCGGACCGCGGACGTCATCCTGGCGATTGGCACCGGTTTCGGGGAAGCCGACTGCAGTTCGTGGAACCCTCAGCACACGTTCGCGATCCCGCCTTCACGCCTCATTCAACTCGATGCCGACCCGCCGGAGATCGGCAAGGCGTATCCGGTCGACGTCGGGATCGTCGGAGACGCGAAGGCGAGTCTGGCGAAGCTTCTCGACCGCATCCGGGATCGGGCCCCCCGGGTCAACTGGCGTCAGTCGCGCCGCTTCGCACAGCTGGAGACCGCCCGCCAGGCATGGTTGGGTGAACTGGCCCCTAGCCAGCGAGATGCCGGACAGCCCGTCCATCCCGCCAGACTTCTCTTCGAGTTGAACAAGGCGCTCCCGGACGATGCCATCGTCGTCACGGATGTCGGCTGGAACAAGAACGGTGCTGGCCAGCAACTGCTGAGCCGGCGTCCGCTCACCTTCATCACGAGCGGTGGCATGGCGACCATGGGGTATGCACCCGCGGCCGCAATCGGGGCCAAGCTCGCATGTCCCCGCCAGCCGGTCGTCGCGCTGGTTGGCGATGGGGGCTTCATGTCTGCGTGTGGTGCGTTGGCGACGGCGGTGGAGCTCGGTACGCCGGTCGTGTGGGTGCTCTTCAACAACTATTGCTTCTCGACGATCCGAACGATGGGAGAGGCCTACTTCAAGAGCACCTATGGCACCGAGTTCACGAGGCCCGACGGCACCCCGTACAATCCCGATTTCCAGCTTCTGGCTAAGGCCCACGGCATCGAAGCACGGCTAGTCGAGGATCCCGATGAGTTGCCGCACGTCTTGAGAGAGTGCCTCAGTCTGAACGCGCCCTGTGTGCTAGAGGTGCGAACACGTGGAGACTTGCCCATGCCGAGGACCGGCTACTGGGACATCGCCGAGTTCCTCACGCCCGACCGCGCCACTGTAGGGGACTGACCATGCAAGCGTTCATCAAGACGGCGCCCGGGGTGGGGAACATGATCGTCGGCGAGGCGCCCGTCCCGGTCCCGCAGCTGGGCGAAGCGCTGGTCAAGGTGGCCCAATCCGGCATGTGCGGGACGGAGCTGCTCGTCTACGACGACGCGTACCGGGGGCGGAAGCGCCCCATGCCGTTCCCGCTCATCGTCGGGCATGAAGCGGCCGGGGTGCTCGTGGAGCTGGGCCCGGGCACCTCGGGTCCCGAGCCGGGGACGCGGGTCGCGATGGAGGGAGTGAGCGGGTGCGGCCGCTGCTTCCACTGCATGCGAGGCGACTACAACCTCTGCCAGGATTGGCACCACATCGGTCTGACGCGCGCCGGGGCCCTCGCCGAGTTCGTCACCGTGCCCGCGTCGTCGCTCCTCCCGCTCCCTGACGACGTGTCGTTCGAGAGCGCCGCATTCCTGGAGCCATTCGCCACCGCGGTTCACACGCTGGAGCGCCTCCGGCCCACTCCCGGGCAGCCCGCTGCCGTCATCGGGCCGGGCCCGCTCGGGCTGCTTCACGTCCAGGTGCTCCGGGCCGCCGGCTTGTCGCCGATCGTGGTCTTCGGGAAGCGAGGGGACGAGAAGCGGCTGGCGCTGGCTCGCACGGTCGGGGCCGACGCGGCCGTGGTGGCGGATCGCAAGGAGGCGCAGGAGTACGCTGCACGGCTGACGGACGGCGTTGGCGTCGGAGTCGTCGTCGAGGCGGGCGGCACCCCCGAGGCCGTTCAGACGGCGCTGGACATCGTGAGTGGCGCCGGTGCCTTGGCGACCCTCGGGCTGGCCCGGGCCACCGAGATCGATGCGCTGGCGGTCATGCGCAAGAACCTCCTCTGGATCGGGGTGGTCGCGAGCGTGCGCCGGCACTACGCCGAGGCGATCCGCCTGATTCGCTCCGGCAAGGTGCAGCTCGAGCGCCTCATCACGCACCGTCTGCCCCTCGCCGAGGCGGTCTCCGCGCTCCCGGCGATGCGCGACGCGGAAGCTGTCAAGATCATGTTCACTCCCGGGGCCTGACGCCATGCTGGCGCTCGTGAAGACTCTGGAGGGGACGGAGGCGCCGGAGGTGAGAGACCTGCCGGTCCCGACTCCGGGGCCCGGCGAGGTCCTCGTCCGGATGGGGGCGGCCGGCATCTGCTACAGCGACGTCATGATCCTGAAGAACCAGTACACCGGCCGCGTTCCGGTGCCGATGCCGGTGGTCATGGGCCACGAAGGCGCAGGCGTGGTCGCCGGACTGGGCAACGGGGTGACCAACCTCGAGGAGGGCGACCGAGTCGGCCTGAACCCTTCCTGGGGGTGCGGCCAGTGCCCGCACTGCATGGATGACAGCCCGAACATGTGCCAGGGCTGGAAGCATCTCGGCATCACCCGCGATGGTACGTTCTCGGAGTATCGGGTCGTGCCCTCCTTCGCCGCCTGCAA
Organism: uncultured Candidatus Rokubacteria bacterium; assembly: GCA_963805625.1. Lineage (GTDB taxonomy): Bacteria > Methylomirabilota > Methylomirabilia > Rokubacteriales > DASRDR01 > DASRDR01. Next base: position 1,880,182 of record CAWDVE010000010.1, on the reverse strand, counting down.
GCTCCCCGATGCCGTGTCTATGACCGAGGCGGCGGTGCTCGAGCCCATCATGCTCGCCGTCCGAACCCTCGAACACGTGAAGCCGCGCGTCGGGGACTCGGTGGCCATCATCGGGCCCGGCTCCATCGGCCTGTTCCATCTTCAGGCGTTCAAGGCGGCGGGCGCCTCCATCTCCATCGTCATCGGCCTCGATCAGGACGCGGCGCGGCTGGAGATCGCCAGGACGCTGGGTGCCGACCACGTGATCAACGCGAGCCGAGAGGACGCGGTAAGGCGAGTGAAGGAGCTCACCGGTGGGCTGGGATGCGACATCGTCGTGGAGGCCGCCAACCATCCCTCCACGGTCGGTCAGGCCATCGATCTGGCCAGCGTCTATGGTCGCGTGATGCTCTTCGGACTGTATCCCGAGGCCACGATCAGTCCGCTGACCCTCATGCGAAAGGGGGTCACGGTGATGGGCGATGTCGCGGGCACGCTTCGCTGGTACCAGCGGGCCATCCGCTGGGTGCAATACAAGAAGATCATCGCGGAACCGTTGATCACGCAGCGGTTTCGCCTGGATCAGGCGAAGGAGGCCTTCGATGCATTCCGCGACCGTCGGAGCGTGAAGGTGCTCTTTTCCATGTCGGAGCCTGGAAAGGCAGACCCCGGGCCGACGGTGCCGCCCCGATGAGCGCCGGCGTCCAGGGCGTGCAGTGTTCCGGCACCCATCAGCTACCCGACCAATCCACACGCACTTCATAGAGAGGAGAACCGCATGGAGTTCAATCCCAGCATCCACCGCCGTTCGGTACTCAAGGCCGGTGCCGCCCTTGCTGTCGCGTACGCATTGCCCGCCTGGGCGCAGGCCAAGCCTACCCTCCGCTTCGCGGCGGTCTTCTCCGACAAGGACATCCGCGCCAGCATGATCCAGATGCTCGCGAAAGACATCGAAGGCGACTTCAAGCTGGAGCCTTTTTACAACGGCTCGCTGTTCAAGCAGGGCACGGAACTGGTCGCCCTGCAGCGCAACAACCTGGAGATGGGAAATCCCGCGCCGCAGGACATCTCCAACCAGCTCCCGGCGTGGTCGATCCTGACCTCGGCCTACCTGTTCCGGGACGCCAACCACCTGAACGCTTTCTTCGCCAGCGAGCTCGGCGCGCAGATGAAACAGATGGTGGAGGATGAGCTCAAGGTGAAGATCCTGGGGCCGACCTTCTTCGGCACCCGGCAGGTCGGCCTGAAGCCGAAGAAGAAGATCGTCACGCCTGCCGATATGGCCGGCATCAAGCTGCGGATGCCCGGCGGCGACGCATGGCAGTTCCTCGGCCGCTCTCTGGGCGCAAATCCCACGCCCATGGCCTATGCCGAGGTCTACACCGGGCTGCAGAGCGGCGCGATCGACGGGCAGGACAACCCCCTGCCGAACGTCCAAAACATGAAGTTCTACGAGGTGATGTCGCAGATCGTGCTGACCTCGCACCTGGTCGGTTTCGACCTGCTCACGATCAACCTGAAGACCTGGCAAAGCATGTCGCCCGGTACACAGCGGGCCTTCCAGGCGGCTGCCGACAAGGCGATCGCCTGGAGCACGAACGAGCACCTGAAGCGCGAGGCGGAGCTGGCCGACTTCTTCAGGAAGCAGGGCCTCGAGATCTACTCCCCGGACGTCAACGCCTTCCGCGACTACGCCCAGAAGATGTACATGAGCTCGGACCAAGCGAAGGCCTGGCCGAGCGGCATGCTCGACAAGATCAACGCGCTGAAGTAAGTCCGCGCGCCTGCCGCCGGCCATGGGTGCGACGGCAGGCGCGCCTACTCGCAGGTTGGGGGGCGACTTTCGTGATACATCCATGGCTGGGGCAGGCTGGAGGCTGGCTGAGACGCCGGGCGGAGAATGTCCTGGCCGCCCTGCTCGCGGTCATGTTCGTCGCCTTCCTCGTGCAGATCGTCTTCCGGTATCTCCTAAACTTCCCGATCGGCTGGTCCTCCGAGCTGACCGTCATCACCTGGCTCTGGGGCGTGCTCTGGGGCGCCGCCTTCGTCGTGAAGGAAAGCGAGGAAATCCGCTTCGACATCATCTATGGCGCGGTCAGCCCCCGAATGCGCCGCATCATGGGAGTCATCACTGGGATTGCAATCCTGGTGCTGTATGTTGTGTCCTTCAAACCCGCGCTCGACTACGTCAACTTCATGAAGGTCGAGAAGACGGCCTATCTCAAGATCCGCTTCGACTATCTGTATTTCGTCTACATCCTGTTCGCTGCCGCCATCATCGCCCGATATGCATGGATTCTCTGGCACCTGCTGGGCGGCAAGGAGCACGCAGCGCCGGACCCGGACAGGGTGAGCTCCGGCCTGTGAATCCTGCCAGCCCTTTCTCCTTGTGCGTCATGGCAATCGTCACCCTCAGCCTGCTCGGGCTTCCGATCGGACACGCGATGATCGGCGGGTCGGTGCTTTACCTGTACCTGGCCGGACTCGACATGGGAACCGCCGCCGAGCAGCTGCTCAACGGCATGTATAGAAGCTACGTGCTGCTTGCCATTCCGCTGTTCATCCTCGCCGCCGAGTTCATGAACACCGGCAGTATCACGGAGAGGCTGCTGCGCTTCTGCGACGCGTTAGTGGGCCGCTTCCGCGGCGGACTCGCCCACGTCAACGTCGTTCAAAGCATCATCTTCGCGGGGATGTCGGGCTCGGCCCTTGCGGACGCAGCTGGCTCCGGCAAGTTGATGCAGCGAATGATGACGCAGGACGGAAAGTACACGGCGAGCTTTGCCGCCGCCTTGACGGCGTCGTCGTCGGTCATCGGACCCATCATCCCGCCCTCGATTCCGATGGTGATATACGCCCTGGTGGCCGACACTTCCGTCGGCTACCTCTTCCTCGGGGGCGTCGTCCCGGGCCTGCTCCTCGGCTTTGCGCAGATGGGGCTGATCGCGTTCATCGCCAAGCGGCGGAACTTCCCGGTCGAGAAGCCCATCCCGCTGCTGGAGCTGCCCGGCATTACGTGGCGATCGCTGCCTGCGCTCATGATGCCCGTGGTGCTGCTCGGTGGCATCTACAGCGGGATGACCACGCCCACGGAGGCGGCCGCGGTCGCAGCCGCGTATGCGCTGCTCGTGTCGGCCGCGCTTGATCGCAGTATCAGCTGGCGCGACCTATATGTGGCGGTGCTCAACAGCGCGCGCATGACCGCTTCGATCGGCATCCTGATCGCCGCCGCCATCGTCTTCAACTATGTCGTCACTGTGGAGAACGTCCCGAAGACGCTCGCCGCGATGCTGCAGGGTATCCAGTTCGCGCCGCTGATGTTTCTGCTGGTCGTCAACATCATCCTTGTGTTCCTTGGCTGTTTCCTGGAGGGAACCACGATCATCCTCATCATCATCCCGGTTCTGCTTCCGACCGCCCAGGCGCTGGGCATCGACCCGGTGCATTTCGGGGTGGTCGCGGTGGTCAACATCATGCTCGGCCTGATCACGCCGCCGTACGGCCTGCTGCTCTTCCTCATGGTCAAGATCGCAGAGGTACCCCTCAAGGATCTGGTGCGTGACGTCATTCCGTTTCTTGGCGCCATGATAGGTGTGCTTGCGCTGATTACCGTCTTCCCGGATCTTGTACTCTATCTGCCCCGGCTCCTGGGCTACACGGGCTGAGCTCGCCGGAGAAGAGACAATGCGATGACCAAGCCGATCTACGTTCTCAACGGACCGAACCTGAACCGGCTCGGGAAACGGGAGCCGGAAATCTACGGGACGACGACTCTCGCCGAGGTCGAAGCGATGTGCCGGAAAGCCGCGGGCGACCGCGCCATCGAATTCCGGCAATCGAACGCCGAACACGAGATCGTCGACTGGATCCACGAGGCCATAGACCGGGGTGTCGGCATCATCATCAACCCGGCGGGCCTTACGTTCCGGTCGATCCCCATCCTCGACGCGCTGAAGATGTTTCCCGGCCCGATCTTCGAGTTGCACATCTCGAACATCCATCGGCGCGAAGAGATTTACCATCACTCGCTGGTGTCCGGGGTGGCGACCGCGATCCTCATGGGATTGGGCGCGGATGGATATCCTACGGCGGTGGCCGCCATGGTTCGGCTGCTGGCGAAATAGGGTCGCTTCGCGCAAGCGTTCAGGTGTCTCGGCCACTGGAACCGGCTGCAGGGTAGCACTACCAAGCGTTGCGGCCCTGCTGGGGGGCCTGCGGTCCGTGTTGGCATGTGACGGGTCGTCGGCCTCGCACCTTGAGGGAGGCGCTGCGGGTCACCGGCCAGCTCCTGTAGCTCACGACAGAGTTGCGGGCGCAGGTCGTGACACCCGATGCGGAGGGCGCCGCGCTGGAGGCGAAGGTCGCGACCTTGGACACAGGCCGCCCGTCGGGACATCCTGTGCGTGCGGTGCCGGGTGTCGAGCGCTTCACGGCTGTTGGGGTACCATCGGGATGACCGGGGAGGGGCGTGTGAGCAGAATCGGCGCGCTCCCCAGCCACTCGGAGGATTCGGCCTTTCGGGGCCGCTTCGTTGTCTCAGAAACGGAGTTCGAAGCCGCTACGACTCGGGGAGCGCGGCGCGGGAACCGGCAAAGATGAGAGCCAAGGGTCGGCACGCCCTGCCTCCGGCGCCCAGGCGGCGGAACGCCGAGCGCACGAGGGCCGAGATTCTCGCCGCGGCGACGAAGGAGTTTTCCGAGCGCGGATTGAATGGCGCTCGAGTGGACGCGATCGCGGCCCGGACCCGTACCAACAAGCGAATGCTCTACTACTACTTCAAGAGCAAACGACAGCTGTTCATGGCCGTGCTGGAGGATGCGTATCGAAGGATCCGGGAGGCGGAACAGCAGTTGCGCCTCGACGATCTGCCGCCGCTCGCCGCCATGCGGCGCCTGGTCGAGTTCACGTGCGACTACCACTGGAAGAATCCGGAGTTCACCAAGCTGGTGGCCATCGAAAACGTGCAGAAGGGTAGGAACATCGCGCGCTCGGCCTCGATCAGCGGCCTGAACATCTCCATCATCGATGCGACCGAGAAGGTTCTGCGGCGCGGGGCCGACGACGGTGTGTTCCGCGAGGGTCTCGATGCGGTGAGCCTTCACATGACGATCAGCGCGCTGCCGCTGTTCCAGATCGCCAACCGGTACACGTTCGGGACGATCTTTCGCCATGACATGGCGTCGCCGGAAGCGCTCGCGGCGCGCCGGCGAGACATCGTCGACATCGTCCTGCGATACGTGAGCGCCTGACATCGTGCCTCCGGGCGACGCTGGCGGACCGCAGCCCGAGCTGGCTCCCGGGCCGAGCACGAGGCCATGACCCACGTCGGTGAGGCCGGCCACCGGGGCGAGCGCGCCCGCTCGGACTGCTGGGTTCGCGTGGAAGCACGCGGCGACGGCGGGGTGAGCCTCTGCGTCAAATCGAAAGTCGAGGCGATGTACGGGGAGGTGGTGCGCGGCACGTGCCGCGCGGCCCTGGACGCGCTGGGAGTACGGCATGCCGCGGTCGCGGTCGAGGACCAGGGTGCCCTCGACTTCGTCCTGGCGGCGCGGATCGAGGCCGCCGTCAAGCGCGCGGGTATGGGCGGCAGCGCCACGTTCCTGCCGGCTTCGGGACCCGGTTGGGACGCCAGGACCACGCGCGACCGCTTCCGTCGGTCGCGCCTCTACCTGCCGGGTGGCGAGCCCAAGCACTTCCTGAATGCGAGGCTGCACCAGCCGGACGCGGTCATCCTGGACCTCGAGGACGCGGTGGCGCCGACCGAGAAGGACGCCGCGCGGCTCCTGGTGAGGAACGCGCTACGGGCCGTGGACTTCCGGCCCTGCGAGCGGATGGTTCGCATCAACCAAGGGAGGCTCGGTCTCGAGGACGTGGACGCGGTGGTGCCGCAGAACGCTCACGTGCTCCTGATTCCGAAGGCGGAGACGGCCGAGCAGGTGAGGACGGTCGACGCACGGGCGGAAGCTGCGCGGCGGGAGGCCGGGCTCCCGGAGCCGTGCTTGCTGGTTCCCATCATCGAGAGCGCCCTGGGGTGTTTCAACGCCCTCGCCATCGCCTCGGCCAGCCCGAACGTCGTGGCCCTCACCATCGGCTTGGAGGACTACACGGCGGACGTGGGCGTCGAGCGCACGGCCGAGGGCCGCGAGTCGCTGTGGGCCCGCCAGACGGTGGTCAACGCGGCGCGCGCGGCGGGGGTGACGCCCAGTGACTCGGTCTTTTCTGACGTCTCGGACATGGAAGGTCTGAGAGCGGCAGTCCTGGAAGCGAAAGCCCTCGGATTCGAGGGGAAGGGCTGCATTCACCCGCGGCAAGTGCCCGTCGTCCATGCGGGCTTCGCGCCGAGACCTGACGAGATCGCGAAGGCCCAGCGAATCGTCCTGGCCTTCGAGGACGCGACCCAGAGGGGGGTCGGCGTGGTCGCCCTGGGCGCCAAGATGGTGGACCCACCCGTCGTGAAGCGGGCGTTGCGCATCTTGCGCATGGCCGAGGCCCTCGCGATCCTTCCCCAGGATTGGAGGCGCCGGGCGGAAAGTGCCCCGGCGGAGGGTGACGGCGGCTCGAAGGAGTCGTCGGGGAGGGCTGGCGGTCAGTGACTCGTTCAATCCTCCGCCCGACACATCTCCTTGCGGGGAAGCCTCATGGCTAGAACAGCTACTCCAGTAGCCCTGACAACCAACGCCCTGGGGCGCCTGGTTCCCGAAGTGGTGAATGGCCAGGAGCAAGTGCCGTTTCAGGCGGTGCATGGACATCGGGCGCAGGGGCGAAAGGCGGCACCCCTGATTCGGAGTGCGGCGGACTACCCGGCGGGCGGTGACAAACGCGTCGCATCGCTCACCGAGGCCTTGGAGGCATGCGGCATCCGGGACGGCATGACCCTGTCCACCCATCACCACTTTCGGAACGGCGACTTCGTGAGCAACATGCTCTTTGACGCCTGCGGGAAGCTGGGCAGGCGTGACCTCACGTGGTTTCCGTCCGCCTCCTTTCCATGCCATGCGCCGATCATGGCCCACATGGAGACGGGAGTGGTGCATCACATCGAGGGCTCCCTGAACGGACCGCTGGGGGACTACTGCACCGACGGCCGAATGCGCGGCCTCGGCGTCCTCCGGTCCCATGGCGGACGCTGGCAGGCCATCCAGGACGGTGAGGTCCACATTGACATCGCGGTCGTCGCGGCCCCGTGCGCTGACGCGTTCGGGAACGCCAATGGTGTTCATGGGCCAGCCGCCTGTGGCTCCCTGTACTTCGCGTTGGCCGACTCGCTCTATGCCGACCGGGTCATCGTGGTCACCGATCACCTCGTCCCTTTTCCCGCGATCCCGTGGCAGATCCAGGGTAACAACGTGGACTTCGTCGTCTGCGTGGATCGGATCGGCGATCCGGCCAAGATCGTGTCCGGGACGACCGAGATCACCAGGAGCCCAGACCGTCTTCTCGTCGCGGAATGGACCGCCCGATTCGTGCGGGACGCGGGGATCATGAAGGAGGGATTCTCCTTCCAGGCGGGCGCCGGTGGGACCACCCTGGCCTTTGCGATCTACCTGCAGGAGATGATGAAGCGGGCGGGCGTGCGCGCACGATTCATCCGAGGTGGCTCGACGAAGTACCTGGTGAGAATGCTGGACGAGGGGCTTGTCGACTACATCCTGGATGGCCAGACATTCGATCTGGATGGCGTGGTCTCCATGCGGGAGAACCCACGTCACCAGGCGACCAGCCCCTTCACCTCGTACAACTATCACGGCAAAGGGTTCTTCGGGACGTTCGTGGACGTGGTCGTCCTGGGCGCCACGGAGGTGGACGTGAACTTCAATGCCAACGTGGTGACCCACTCCGATGGTCGACTTCTCCACGGGATTGGTGGATGGCAGAATTGTCTCTTTGCGAAATGTACGGTCCTGGCGGTGCCGGCGATGCGGGATCGCATCCCGGTGATCGTGGACGAAGTCACGACGCTGACCGGACCGGGAGAGCTCGTCGACGTCATCGTCACCGAACGGGGGATTGCCATCAATCCCCGGCGGGGGGACCTCCTGGATGCTGTGAAGGGGAAGGGTCTTCCCATCCGAGACATCCGCGACATCCAGCGGGAGGTCGAACAGGTGTGCGGTGGCAAGCCCAAGCCTTCTCGACGCAGCGGCCAGGTCGTCGCCGCCGTGAAGTGGGTGGACGGGACCGTCCTCGACTCCATCTGGAAGGTCGAGCGGTAGCCCCGTCGCTGACCGCCGGCGCTGGCACGAGTGACCGGCGACCACACCGCATGCGCGCCGAGCACGGCGTGGTAGGCCAGCAACGGGAACCCGGCGCGGGTCCGAGGGCCGCAAGGGCGAACTCGGATAGGGGGGCCGATGAGCGTGAAGCTCGGGATGTTCATGATGCCGTTCCACCCACACGACCGGGACTACGGGGCCGTCCTCGCCGAGGATCAGGAGGCCATCGTGCTGGCGGACCGCCTCGGCTTCACCGAGGCCTTCGTGGGCGAACACTTCTCCTCCTTGAGCGAGCCCATCACCTCGCCGCTGATCTTCCTGGCCACGCTCGTCCCGCGCACCGAGCGGATCACCTTCGGCACGGGCGTCCTCAACCTGCCCCAGATGCACCCGGCCACCGTGGCAGGGTACGCGGCGATGTTCGACCACCTCTGCCGCGGGCGCTTCATCATGGGCATCGGCCCGGGAGGCCTCGTGAGCGACTTCGAGCTGTTCGGCGTCACCCAGGCCGAGCTGCGGCCCCAGATGATGCTCGAGTCGATCGACGCGATCCTCAAGCTCTGGAGCGCGGAGCCGCCCTACGACATCGCGGGCCAGTTCTGGAAGATCTCGCTCAGCAACCACGTGTACCCCGAGTTCAAGGTCGGCGCCGTCCCGCGGCCGTATCAGCAGCCGCATCCACCCATCGCGCTCTCGCTTCTCACGCCAAACTCCGCGAGCGCCCGGACGGCCGGGGAGCGCGGATGGATCCCGATCTCGGGCCAGTTCTTCCACCGGCGCTACCTCCGGGGTCACTGGGAGAGGTATGCCGAGGGGTGCGAGGCGGTCGGCCGGCGGCCCGATCCCGACGTGTGGCGGGTCTCGCGCAGCGTGCTGGTGACGGAGACAGACGCGGAGGCCGAGGACTACCTCGCCGACCCCGGGAGCGGGCTCACGTACTACTACCGGTGGTTCCTGTTCTCCTTCGGCCATCTCCGGAAGGCGCTGTTCATGGTCAAGTCCCATCTCGAGATGCCGGACGAGGACGTCACGGTCGACGCGATCAAGCGCACCCTGATCATCGCCGGAAGTCCTCGCCGCGTTCTCGACCAACTCGTCTCCCTGCGGGAGGAGACCGGCCACTTTGGCACTTTGCTGATGGGCGGCCACGACTGGGACCAGCCCAAGCTCTGGCGCCGCTCGATGGAGCTCCTGGCGACCGAGGTGATGCCCAAGTTTGCGCGTCACGCGGCAGCGACCCGGCCGAAATGACACGTAGTGGCGATTCCTCTGACTCAAGCGGCAAAGGCGGGGCGGACGGCAGGATGCTTGGTTAGGCTCTATTCTCGAAGCGCCAGCGAGTAGCACCTCGTGGGAAGCCCTCGAGGGTCCACGCAAAGGCCGTGGTGGGCCGGAGCGCCCAGAACGGCCGGAATGGCAACTCATCTCCGGAGTAGTACTGGGGGTACTTCTCCTTCGACGCAGCCATGGATGGCGCGGCGAGGGGATGTGAAGGGTCCGTGACGTGTTCGGCCGTGCCTTCGAGGATGATCGCCTCGGCTTCGCTCGAGAGATGGACGGAGATCGAGGGGTCGGCCATCAGGTTGCGCACCCAGCGCGTCCCCGGCGATCCGCCGAAGGAGAGCGCGCCGTCGACCCAGACGCCATCGACGGGCCGCGCGTGCGGCCGCGCGTCGGGACCAATGGTCGTTATCCAGTAGTTCGACGCGGCCCGAAGACGCTCCTCGACGTAGCTCCAGGGGAGAAGGCTGTCCGGTCCTCCCGGCGCGCCGTACTCAGCGGGAAAGCGGACAGAACGAACGGAGAAGGGTTCGCTAGTCATGGCCGTCGCGGTCGATCGCGTGGCGAGGCCCAAGTCGCACGATTTCTAGGCCGACTCGACGAGGGTGGCGAGCTTCGCGAGCGACGATCGCCAGCCCGCCTCGTTGTCGGCGGTCGGCGGCACCTGCGCGCCATCGGCACGATCGTACTCGGGCGGAACGTCCGCCTCAGCGTGATCTCCGGGCCGCCGCGTGGGCGCACTTCGAGCGCGCACGCGATCCTCACGATGAAGCCAGATATTGAGCCAGCCACGGCTCGCGGCTGCGGGTGCTACTCGCGCTCGTTGCTCGCCGGGATCGGCCGCCCCCATTCGCGGTTCCGGAGCTCGATGCGGCGGATCTTGCCGCTGACCGTCTTCGGTAGCGCCGTCACGAAGTCGATCTTCCGCGGGTACTTGTACGCGGCGGTCACCTTCTTGCAGTGGTCCTGGAGCTCGACCGCGAGGGCGTCCGAGGCGGTGAAGCCGGACTTGAGGACGACGAAGGCCTTCACGATCTCCCCGCGGATGTCGTCCGGGCTCGAGACGACGGCGGACTCGGCGACCGACGCGTGCTCGAGGAGCGCGCTTTCCACCTCGAACGGGCCGATGCGGTAGCCGGCGCTGAGGATGACGTCGTCGGCCCGGCCCACGAACCAGATGTAGCCGTCCTCGTCCATCACGCCGCGGTCGCCGGTGATGTAGTAATTGCCGCGCACGGAGCTCCGGTTCGCTTGCTCGTTCTTCCAGTACTCGCGGAAGAGGCCGACCGGCCGCGCCGGCTTGATCCGCACGCCGATGTCGCCTTCCTTCCCCGCGGCGACCGGCCTCCCGTCGTCGCCGATGATGGCGATGTCGTAGCCCGGTGAAGGCTTGCCCATCGATCCGGGCTTGACCTTGAGCCCCTTGTAGTTGCCGACCAGGCAGCACGTCTCGGTCTGCCCGTAGCCGTCGCGGATCTCGAGCCCGGTGGCGGCCTTCCAGGTCGCGATCACCTCGGGGTTGAGCGGCTCCCCGGCCGCGACGCAGCTCCGGAGGCTCGGGAAGGTCCACCTCCGGAGATCCTCGAGCACGAGCGCCCGGAAGATCGTCGGCGCGCCGCACATGCTCGTGATCGGGTACTGCGCGAGGATGTCGAGCACCCGCTTGCCGCTGAACGCGCCGGTCGGGTTGTGGACGAGCTGCGCCGCTCCCGCGATGAACGGCGAGAAGAAGGAGCTCCACGCGGCTTTCGCCCAGCCGGTGTCGGAGATGTTCCAGTGAAGGTCCTCCGCCGCCAGGTCGAGCCAGTACCTGGTGGTCGCGACGTGACCGATCCCGTAGGACGCCTGCGTGTGGAGCACCATCTTCGCGAAGCCGGTGGTACCCGAGGTGAAGTAGAGGATCGCTGGATCGGTGGCGAGGGTCGGCTCCGCCGGCGCCGTCGCCGGCGCCCCGTCGCGCTCCCCGCGGAAGTCCAGCCACCCGTCCGGCTTGCCGCCGATCGCGAGATAGGCCTTGACCGAGCCCGACTTGCCGCGCACCTCGTCGAACCTCGGCGCGATCGATGCCTCGGTCACCACGGCCGCGGGCTCCGACAGCTCCATGCGATAGGCGATGTCCTTCGGGGTGAGCATGACCGTGCCCGGCATGGCGATCGCGCCCATCTTGAGGCAGGCGAGCATCGCCTCCCACCACTCCGGGAGGCGGCCCACCTGGATGAAGACGCGATCACCCTTCTTCACTCCGCCGGCGCGAAAGACGTTGACGACGCGGTTCGCGCGGTCGGACATCTCCTTCCAGGAGATTTGCCGATCCCCGCCGGAATCGTCGACCCAGCGCATGCAGAGGCGGTCCGAGGACCACTTCTCGAACGTGTCGATCACGAAGTTGAAGCGCACCGGCACGGTCAGCATGGCGGCGATGCTTGACCGAAGCTCCATGTACCTCGCGGCGTCGCTGGTCGTCGTCATACCGCGATGGTGCGCGGTCGGATTGGACCCTGTCAAGAGCGCGGCGCCTGCGCGGCGGCGCGCGCCGCTGACCTCGGCGCTCAGCGCACGGAGAGCCGTTCCCGGGCGCCGAGCGCCTGCGCCAGGATCGCCAGGATGACGAGGCTCCCGCCCACGAGCGTCGCCACGCCGGGTGCCTCGCCCACGCCGATCCAGACCCAGAGAGGGGCGAGGACCAGCTCGGCCGTGGCGACGAGCTGGAGCTCCGCGGCCGGAAGGTGGCGCGAGGCACGCGTGTAGAGCACCAGGCCGCCGCCGAGCTGGACTACGCCCATCGCGAGCGCGAGGCCGAGATCTCGGGGCGGGATGCGAGGTGACATGCCCGCGACGCCCAGCGCCAGGAGACCGAAGAGCATGCCGAACAGCCCCGCGTAGAGCACCGCCGGTAGCATGTCGCTCTGCCGGTTGAATCGCAGAAAGAGGGCGTGGCCCGCGAAGGCCACGGCGGAGCCCAGCGCGAGGAGGTTTCCGGAGAGCCGACCGAGGGCCAGGCCGCCTCCCAGCATGAGGGCGACCCCGATGGTCGCCAGGGCCATCGCGCCCCAGGCGCGGCGGGGGACGCGCTCGCCCAGGAATGCCTGGGCGCCGATCGCGGTGAGGAAGGGGGTGATGCCACCCATGAAGGTCGCGTTCGCCACCGTGACGCGGCCGAGCGCCAGGATGAACAGGACCGAGGACGCGCTCGAGCAGACGCCCGCCAGGACCGCGGGCCAGCCGGCGTGGCGGATCGTCTGGGCGATGCGCCCGCGGTGGACGATGGCGAGCATGCTCCCCACCATGACCGTCGCCCCGAGCGAGCGATAGAGGATGATGTGCCAGCTCGTCGCCTCCCCGATGAGGCGAATCAGGATTCCGGCCAGGCTCCAGAAGGCCGTCGCGCTGAGAGCGAGTGCGAAGCCGAGGCCTCGACTGGCTCGAGACGCGTCGGCGGGCCGGGTGGCGGCCGTGGTCGGATCAGCCATCGCGATCCCGGATCGCTGCAGGACCACGGCGGGCACATCGATCGGACGACGTCACACGCACCGGGGCAGAGTGTAGCGCAATGCGCTCCACGAGCCATGAAGGTCACCGCGCTCGCAGCCTGCCGCCCGTCGCTCAGGACGAGGGCACCGGTACGGAACCGCCTCGACGGCCGGCACGTGACAACCGTTCCGCGGGAGCGGTAGCATCCTGAGGGTGAGGCCGCCCAAAGACCGGGACTTCGTCGAGACGACCGACGGGCTCTTCTTCTGCGTGGTGGGCTACGTTCATCCGCCCGGCCGCTATGCCGCCTACCTCAAGTACACGCCCGCCAGCGCCGGGAAGTGGGCGCGCGGCGCCGTCGCCTACCGGCGTGAGCTGCCCTACTATCACGTCCGCCACGTCCGCCGGACGCTGGAATGGCTTGAGGCCGAGCACCCGCGGTACCTCTGGACCGACCCCGCCACGGGGCTCCGGTTTTCCCACGTTCCCGCGGACGCCGTCGCTCGCTACTACGTCCCCGAGCGCCGGCTGGCGGAGATCGTGGCCGATCCCGCGGATGCGCTCGAGCGCGAGACCCGGGATCTGGCGACGCTCCTGGCCGGGGCGGCCGGCCTGCCTCTCGAGGCCTTCGGAGTCTCGGGGTCCATCCTCCTCGGCCTCCACAACCCGGAGTTCTCGGACATCGATCTCCTGGTATACGGAGCCGAGAACGCCCGGCGACTCCGGGCGGTGATCGATGGCCTCGGGCGCGAGGGGCTGGTGCGGCTTCCCGACGACCGGCGGGCCCAGTGGCGCGCCGACACGGCGGCCCGCTTCGGGCTCGAACCGGAGTGGGTGGCGGACCTCGAGGCGCGACGCTGGCACTACCGGCTCTTCCGCGGGCGCTACGTCTCCCTCCATCCGACGCGCGCGGCCCACGAGATCCGCGAAGCCTATGGCGACCGCCGCTACGCACCCCTCGGGCGCGCAGTTGTGGAGGCGCGCGTGACCGATGCGGGCGAGGCCATGTTCCTCCCGGCCGTGTACCGGGTTGGAGACGTGCGCTGGCACGAAGGGGGACCGGGGTCCCTCGAGGAAATCGTGGCCTTCGAGGGCCTGTACTCGAGCGCCGCGGAGGCGGGCGAGCGGATTCTCGTCACCGGCCATCTCGAGGGGGAGAGCGCGGGCGGACGACGCCTCGTGGTCGGCTCGGGCTTCCTGCCCGACGGCGGCTCGCTCCGCGTCACCGGTTCCTAGGGCGCCCCGTCACCGTGGTAGCGAATCAGCGACCTGGCGGTCGGCCGCAGATAGATGGACTCTACCTGTCCGGTCAGAAGCGGCTGCATGCCTCCCTGCAGGACCGGGCCGCCGCTGCGCCAGTCGTGTCGCATGGTGGCGCAGCGCTCGCGATCGCGGTAGGCGGAGAGGACGACGAGGAGGGAGGGGTCCTGGATGACCGGGAGTCTCGGATAGTCGTTGGGCCGGAGTTCCGCGACGCAGTGCCCGAGGACCTGGTGCCCTTGCTGGAGGAGGGTCGGCCGCACGCGCTGCTCGAAGAGCTCGACGAGGCGCCCTAGCTTCGCGGGCTCGGTGCGGTAGAAGTCCGCGACCACCAGCCCGGTTTCCGGCGGGATGGTGCCGGGCGGCTCCGACGCCCGGTCCTCGAGCGTCGCGCCGCCGGTCAGGGCCGCGATCGAGCCGAGCGGCTGGAGCAGATGCACGTTGTGATGCTCGAGCATCATCGCGTTGGCCTCGTCGCGATGGGCTTGCCAGAAGGGACCGCTGTAGAAGGCGCTCAGCCCGCGCAAGCGTGTCCGCATGTCGTCGAAGCCCCGGATCCAGACGAAGCGGTCCGGTTCGCCCGCGACCTCGAACTGTCCCAGCGGGTGCATGCCCTCCGCGCGCTGGGAGAGGAGGAAGTGCTCCTCGAAGTAGCGGATGAAGGGCGCGCCCTGCTGGAGGAGGTAGTTCCGCAGTTCGATGACCTGCATCGTTCTTCGCCTTTCCGGCCTTTCGACCCCTCGGGCCCTTTCGACCTTCCGGACCTTCCGGTTGCTGGGACGCCTCGACGATCTAGTCCACGCGAGCCAAGCTCTCGGACTGCCGAACGGACATCTACCCGATTCGCTCCGCGCGGGTGACGTCGAGAGGGTGGTCGATCAGCGGCTCCACGCGCGCGAGGAAGCGTACGGTGTGCGGCAGGCCCGCGTGACGCTCGAACGCCGCTTCGTCTGTCCAGCAGGAATGAACGTAGAACAGGTGCGTGTCGCGAATCGACCGGAAATCGTGAATGCTGAGGCAGCCCGGCTCCTCGCGCGAGGGAGCGAGGACGTCGCGCAGCGCTTCCGCCACGGCATCCGCGTTACCGGGGCGCGCGTGAAAGCGAGCAAAGATGAATAGCTCCATGTCACCCTTCCGTTACACGCGTCATGGTCATGATCCAGTTCCTCTCCCAGGTTCGTCCCCCGTCCGGGGAGAAGTCCTGCTCCCAGCGCACCCCCGTCGGCGTGATGTTGGACCACGTGAAGCGGACGACGATGGGCCGCCCGTCCAGCTCGTCGTGCCCTTCGAAGACGCCGACGCCGTTGGAGAATGACCCGACGACGGGCGGCTCGAGCGCGCCCTTCTGGTTGTTGGCCCAGTAGATGCTCCACTTCTTCGTGTGCGGGTTGTAGAGCCGCAGCGACATGCCGACGAATCCGGGCCAGTGATCGGTGACGAACTCGTCCATGTTCCCGAGGCCGCCGGGCAGGAGCTGGGCGCGGTGGGTGGCCTCGAACGTCTCCCATTCCGTGCAGCCTTGCAGGCGCTTCACCAGGCGCTCGTTGTGGATGCGCCACCGGCCGGGCAGGAAGTCGAAGTCATGGGCGCCCTCGCGGTCGGACCGGTCGTCGCTCGCTGGGCTACCTTGGCTGCGCGGGAGTTGACCGGGACGGCCTACGGCCGGTGGGCTTCCTGGACGACTCTGTGGGCTCATACCGGATTCCTCCTTTGAGCTGAAGTCACTCGCCATTCTCGGCGTGTCCCCGCGGATCGCCGAGAGCCAGTTGCGCGGGATGGGATGAAGCCACTTCCCGCGCCTGGGCTGGTATCATCGGAGCAGTCGGAAAGCCAGCGACCGGCATGGCCACCTCAGCGTCCCCGGCGAGCTTCCTCATCCGCCTCGACCCCCGTCTCCGGGAGGGCCTGCAGCAGCAGATCTACAGGAGCGTTCGGCGAGCGATCCTCGACGGGGTCCTCGCCCCGGGGGCGCGAGTCCCGTCGTCGCGCGCCTTGGCCACCGACCTCGGCGTCTCGCGCACGACGACGCTGCTCGCCGTGCAGCAGCTCCAGGCGGAGGGATACCTCACCGCGCGGCGGGGCTCCGGCACGTCCGTGGCTGCCGAGCTGCCGGACGACCTCGTGGAGCGGAGCGGCGCCCGCCCGGCGTCGCGACCGAGGCATCCCACCCTGTCGCGCCGGGGCGCGGCGATGGCGGCGGTGCAGGAGGGCGCGCGCCGCCTCGACGGCCCGCCCCGGGCTTTTCGGCTCGGAACGCCCGGCGTGGACCTGTTCCCGGTCGGCCTCTGGTCGCGGCTGGCCAGTCGCCGTCTGCGCTCCGTGACGTCGGCCCAGCTCGACTATGGCGATCCGGCGGGCCTCCGGGTCTTGCGCGAGGCCATCGCGAGCCACGTCCAGACGGCACGAGGCACGCGCTGCGGGGCCGACCAGGTGGTGATGGTGGCCGGCGCCCAGCAGGGCTTCGAGCTCGTCTGCCGCCTCTTGCTGGATCCAGGCGACCACGTGTGGATGGAAGAGCCCGGCTATCCAGGAGCCCGGAGCGCCCTCCGGGCGGCGGGCGCGCGGATCGTCCCCGTCCCCGTGGATGCCGAGGGGCTGGACGTCGCCCTGGGGGCCCGGCGCGCCGGTGACGCCCGCCTCGCCTACGTGACGCCATCGCACCAGTACCCGCTCGGCGTGCCGATGAGCTTGCCGCGGCGCCTCGCCCTGCTGAGCTGGGCGCGCGCGGCGCGAGCCTGGGTGATCGAGGACGACTACGACAGTGAGTTCCGCTACGGCGCGCGCCCGATCCCGTGCCTGCACGGTCTCGACGTCGACGGACGCGTGATCTACGTCGGGAGCTTCAGCAAGACGCTCTTCCCGGCCCTGCGCCTCGGCTTCCTGATCGTGCCGCCCGATCTCCGGGAGAGGCTGGTGGCGGCCCGTGCCGCCGCCGACCAGCACCCGCCGACGCTCGACCAGGCCGTCCTCGCCGACTTCATTCTCGAGGGTCACTTCGCGCGTCATCTGCGGCGGATGCGGGTGGTGTACCGGGAGCGCCTGGAGGCCCTGGTCGCGGCGGCGGAGCGGTTCTGCGGCGGCGTGCTGCGGGTGCGGCCGGTGCAGACCGGCCTCCACGCGCTCGCCGATGTCGCCGGCGTCGACGCGGTACGCGTGTCGCGGGAGGCCGCCGCGCGGGGGGTCGAGGCGGCGCCACTGGCGGCTTACTTCGCGGGGACCGAGCGCGGCGCCAGCGGCCTCGTTCTCGGCTTCGGCGTCGTCCGCCCCGATGCGTCAAGGCGCGGCATGGAGCGCCTGGCGATGGCGATCGAGGCGGCTCGGCGGCGCTGACCCCGCGCCGGCTGGCCGGTGCGGGCGGGCCCGCCGCGGCTGCCTGGCGCGCCGAGTCCCGCGTACTGCCGCCGTTGACCCGTTGCGGAGGTCGGCCGGGGCGCGCTACCCTCAGGCCTCCATGAAGCTCGTCCGCTACGGTCGCGCCGGGAGCGAGAAGCCCGGGCTCGTCGACGCCGAGGGCACCCTGCGCGACCTCTCGCGCGCCGTCAGGGACATCACGCCCGCGCTGCTCACCCCGGGCGGCCTGGCGCGGCTCCGCGGTCTCAAGGTCGCGCGCCTGCCGGTGGTCAAGGGGCGCCCGCGCCTCGGCTGTCCGCTGGCCGGCGTCGGCAAGATGGTGTGCATCGGGCTCAACTACACGGATCACGCCGAGGAGGTGGCGCTCCCGCTGCCTGCGGAGCCCACCGTTTTCATCAAGGCGCCGAGCGCCCTGTCCGGCCCGAACGACCCGATCGTGCGCCCACGGGATGCGGTCAAGCTCGACTACGAGGTGGAGCTCGCGGCGGTGATCGGCCGCGAGGCGCGCTACGTGGAGGAGACCAGGGCGCTGTCCCACGTGGTCGGCTACTGCATCGTCAACGACGTCTCCGAGCGCGCCTTCCAGATGGAGCACGGCGGTACCACCACCAAGGGCAAGAGCGCGGATTCCTTCGGGCCCGTGGGTCCCTGGCTCGTGACCGCCGACGAGATCCCCGATCCGCAGGCCCTCGGGCTCTGGACCACCGTCAACGGCGAGCGCCGGCAGAACGGCCACACGCGCCACATGGTCTTTCCCGTGCGCCAGCTCGTGGCCTACGTGAGCCGCTTCATGTCGCTTCAGCCCGGGGACCTGATCTCCACGGGCACGCCCGCCGGGGTGGGCCACGGGGCCAGGCCGCCGCGTTATCTCCAGCCGGGGGACGTCGTCGAGATGGGGATCGATCGCTTGGGCGTCCAGCGGCACGTCGTCACGGAGTGGAAGCCCGCGCGCCGGCCGCGCTGATCCCCGCGGCGGACACCCGCATCGGTGGCTGGGGCTCGCAGCACCGGGCTCTCTACTCGTCGTCCTCGGTGTCCTCGGCCCCCGCCGGCTGATCGATGAGCGCGCACGCGGCCCGGATCCGCGCCGTCTCCGATCGAAGGCCGGCCTTGCACGCAGACCGCGTCGAGCCCGAGGCGATGACCGTGCAGATGGGGTGCCCGGCACGAATGACCTCGCCGGGGTGGGGCACGTCGCGGACGCCCCGCGCGAGCCACCCGGTCGTGTCGGGAGCCGCCACGGTCCGGGTCGCATAGACGATCGCCTTCCCCCACACGTCTGCGGTCTCGTCCATGCGGTCCGGGAGCTCGCCCCGGCAGGCCGAGAGGTGGAGGCCGAACACGGACCTCCCGCCGGCACGCTCGACCAGCTCCATGGACGCGCAGTAGCGCGGGTTCACCTCGAGGACGACCGGACGGTCCCCGCGGAGCACGAAGTCGAAGCCGTTCAGGCCGCGGAGGCCGTACTCGCGGGTCAGGGCGTCCGCGATCGCCGCCACCTCCTTGCGCGCCGCCGCCCCGGCCTCGAGCGGCATGATGTTACCCGCGTACCGGTAGCTCCGCGGCGCGCGGAGCTGCTCGGTCCAGCCGAGAACCAGGCTCCGGCGGCCGTCGGCCGCGAACGAGGCCGACGCGCTCACGCCTTCGACGAGCTCCTGGAGGATCTGGGCCGGCGCCGGCCGCTGACCCGCCCAGGCGCGCACGCCCTGCCCGCCGCCCCCCCGGGCCGGCTTGAGGAGCCACCGGCCGGCGCCGGGGAGGGGATCGGTGGCGCCGCGCGTATCGGGCACCGTGAACCCGCGGCCCGCGAGGTACCGGAAGAGCGCGTGGGGATCGCGCACCCGGCGGAGTGCGTCGGGCGCGTTGCCGAGCAGCACCCGATCGCGGGCGAGCTCGGCGACCACGTCCGGATGGTTCTCCAGGCCCCCGCAGTACACGACGGCGTCGTACGAGAGGCCGCGCGCCACCTCGAGGATCTCGGCGGCCGAGTATCCGCGCCCGCGCTTCCGCAGCGGATGCGTCTCGCAGAGGCGCTCCTGATCGAGATCGCCGAAGTAGTCGACGGTGACGATCTCCGCCCCGGCGCGCACGGCTGACTCGGCGAGGGCGCGGGTCGTGAGACCGGCGATCAGGATCCGCACGGGAGCCCGAAGTGGCGCCGCACCTCGTCGGCGCCCGCCACGTGGAGGTGGTCGAGCACCGAGCCGCGGCTCTCGCGAAGACACATCGCCTCGACGACGTGCCGGTGCCTCCCGCCGGCAAGGCCGTCGGCGATCAGCGCCGCGCCCTGCGCCGCTTCCTTGACGCGCGTGGTGAAGCCGTCGATGGATCGCACGGGCAGCGCCCCCGCCAGGTGCCGCCCGAGCGCGTCAGCGACCGCCGGCACCCGGCCCACGCGGCCGGAGAGCAGCACCTCGCGGGCGCCGGGCGCAGCGACGCGCAGCCCCGCGACGAGCTTCGCCGCAGCCTCGATCAGGGCGTCCCAGGCCACCCGCGCCCGCGCGTCGTGGACCGCGCGGGGGGCGAGGTCCTCGGGCGGCAGATCGGGGACGCCCGCGACGAAGGCCGCCCCGCCCGTGAACAGGGTGGACTTCCTCACCCGGCCGAGGGCGTACGCGACCTCGCCGTCGAGCGTCCCGAGCGCCCGGTAGCCCAGGCCGCCAGCGCTGCCGCCGATCCCGTCCACGATTCGCCCGTACTCGACGGCGAGCGCGGCCGTGAAGAAGCCGCCCAGCTCGAGGAGCACGAACGCGGTCTCCTCCGGGGGAAGGCCGAGGCGACGGCCCTGGTCCCAGATGCCGAGGGCGGCGACGCACAGCTTGTCGGCGGTGCCCATGTCCACGCGGTTCACCTTCCGGTGAGCCGGGACCGTGTCGAGGTGGACGACGCCCGGCAGGAGGATGGCCGGGAGATGGCGGGCCCTGATCAGCTCCACCATCTCCCGGAGTCCGCCGACGCGCTCCGGCTGGTCCCGGTCCTCGTGTCGGACCAGGACCGCCAGGTCGAGGTGCGTCTGGTCGAGCGCAGCGACGGGGACTAGCGGGAGGCCGTAGCCGGAGGGCGCGGCGATCAGGTCGAGCGGGAGCGCCGCCTCCAGCCGATCCACCAGCGTCGCCGGGGCCCGGCGCGCGTCGTCGGCGCCGATCGACGCCTCGAGGAACACCTCGCCGTCGGTGAGTCCGCAGAGATCGAAGCTCTGCGTTCCGGGGTCGACACCGACCACACGAGGCATCAGGCTGGGGGCGGCGACGGGTCCGATCGCATGCCTGGAGTCTCAGCTGGCGCGCGCCGCACCGTAGATAGTCTCGAGATCGATGACGGCGTCGTTTCGCTCGAAGAGCTGCGCGACGCAGGCGCGATGGATCTTCATCTTCAGCCCGCCGATCCCGAGCGCCCCGAACACGCGCTTCCCCTCGCGCTCGGTGCCCTTGTCGGCCGCCTCGATGCCCTCGATGCCGAGCGGCGGCACCGCGTTGACGTCGGCCAGCGCCTTCAAACGGGGGTGCTCGGCCCACACCGTGCGTGGCACGAACGTGACACCGGCAGCGCCGGCTGTCAGGCAGATGTCGGCGCCCTCGAGCGCGCGCGTGACGCCGGCCTCGTCCCATGCCTGGCACGGCGTGACATCGATGCCGAAGGTCGTCTTCAGGCGCTCGCCCGTGGCCCGCGCCCGCTCGAGGGACCGCGAGCACAGCACGACGTCCGCGCCCTCGCGCGCGAGCAGCGCCGCCGCCCGGACCCCGACCGGCCCGGTGCCGCCCAGGACCACCGCCCGGGCCCCGGAGAGCGTGATCACCCCGGCCAAACGCGCCACCGCGGCAGCGGCGGTCGTGTTGCAGCCGTTGGCGTCCATCATCGCGCTCACGCGGAACGGACCGAAGAAGGCCTTCTGGACCGCCGCGAACAGCGTCTCGGCCGAGCCGACGTCGGTGCCTCCGACCCACACCGCGGTGTGTCGGAGGTCGGCGGGCCCGCGCGTGAAGATCGCGCCGTGCACCAGGGGGGCGACGTCGGTCGCCGTCACGCTGCCGTAGCTCAGCACCTCGTCCGCGCCCGCGTCGTAGGCGACGATTCGGTCGAACGCGCTCGGATGCACGTCTGGATCGAGCTGCAGGAGCAGGTTCTTCACGCGCACCTCCTGGTGGGTCGCCCGCGTCGTGCCGGGGGCGGGCAAGAGCGGCAACGCGGGCGTCCGGGCGCCGCTCGCCTTGGCACGCCTCCCAATCCTACCCCACAATCTCCGCGCGGAGCCCCGGGGCGCCACTTTTCGGCGAGTTGGCTCAGCGAGCTGGCGGACGGAGACGGGGTGCAGGGCCATTTTCGACGCGGCCGAGCGCTCGAGCTCGCGGCAGTATCGCCGCCGGACTGGGTCGTGCCCGGTCGCGATCAGGCTGGGGCGAACCTATCGGCGCCGATGGCCGTCATGAGCGGTTCTTCACCAGCGTCCGTGCCGCCGCCAGCCGTATCCACCCCAGCCGTACACCGGAGCCGGCACCACGTAGACCGGAGCGGGCGCTACGTACACCGGCCCGGGCGCGACATAGGCCGGTCCGGCGACCGGGTAGGTGGCGGGTACCACGTAGCACCCGCCAAGTAGAAAGGCTCCGCTCAAGAGAAGGAGGCCGGCCCGGAGGTGCCGCGCCGTGCTGGGCCCGTGCGTCGAGCTTCGTGCGATCTGCCTGCCCGTCCGTTCCATGACGTCCCCCCTCCTGCCAGGTTGGACGCCCCGCTCGGGGCGGGCATTCCCGCGCCGCCTCGGCGGACCTCTGTGGCTGCGCGCCTGTGAGAATCGACGGTGTCGCTGCGTCTTCCACGGCGGCACGCGAAGCGGCCCTCGCCGCCGGTGTGGTTCAGAACCGCGCGTGCGTTGACGGCCCTCGATCCGGACCGAACAGCCCGTGCTCCCGCATCGGGGAGCGCGCGACGTCAGAGGCGGCCGCGGAGCCGCGGGTCGAGCAGGTCCCGCAAGCCGTCTCCCACCAGATTGAACGCGACCACCGTGATCAAGATGGCGAGCCCCGGGAAGGTGGTGATCCACGCCGCGGTCAGCATGAACGAGCGCCCGGTAGCCAGCATGGAGCCCCACTCGGGCGTGGGGGGGCTGGCGCCGAGACCGAGGAACGAGAGGCCCGCTGTCTCCACGATCATGAAGCCGATCGTGAGCGTGGACATGACGATGATCGGCGACACGATGTTCGGCAGGATGCAGCGGGCGAGAATCCGAATCGGGCCCGCGCCAATCGCCCGGGCCGCCTCCACGTGGTCTTGCTCTTTGACCGACAGTACGACCCCTCGCACGACGCGCGCGAACTGCGGCGTGTAGACGACCGCGATCGCGATCATGGCATTGGTCAGGCCCGGCCCCAGGATCGCGACCACGATCATGGCCAGGAGCAGGTACGGGAACGCCAGCATCACATCGAGGACGCGGGTCACGAGGGCGTCCAGTCGGCCGCCGACGTAGCCGGCGACGACCCCGAGAAGCACCCCCAGCACGGTCGCGATCAGGTCGGCGAGGATGCCGACCTGGAGGGCGATGCGCGCGCCGAAGAGGACCCGCGAGAAGATATCACGGCCGAACTCGTCGGTGCCGAACAGGTGCGCCGCCGCTGGCGGTCGCAGCTGGTTGGTGAACTCCTGGTCGATGGGGTCGTAGGGCGCGAGCCAAGGTGCGAGGGCGGCCGACGCCACGACGGCCACGACGATGACCGCGCCGACGACGAGGTTCGAGCTCCGCCGAAGCCGGCGCCACGACAGCGCGACTGCCCGGCGCTCCCGCGCGGCTGTGGTCGCCCCTGCGCTCAGCTGTATCGAATCCGCGGATCGAGCCACGCGTAGAGCACATCGACGGCGAGGTTCGCGACGACGAAGAGCACGGCTCCGATGACGACGACGCCCTGGACGACCGGGTAATCGCGCGCGAGGACGCTCGTGATCGTCAGGCGGCCGAGGCCGGGGAGCGCAAAGATCGTCTCCGTGAGGACCGCCCCGGACAGGAGGAGCCCGAGGTGCAGCCCGACGAGCGTCACGACCGGCAGGAGGGCGTTCCAGAGGGCGTGCCGTCCGACCACCCCGCCCTCCGCCACCCCCTTCGCCCGCGCGGTCCGCACGTAGTCGAGGTTCAGCACGTCGAGCATCGTCGAGCGGGCCATGCGGGCGATCGTTGCCATGAGCGCGCTGCCGAGGGTCACCGCGGGGAGGACCAGGTGTGCCGTCGCGCTCCGGGCAGCGGGCCAGTTGCCCTGCAGCATGGCATCGAGGATCGGCATACCGGTCATCCGGCGGATCGTCAGGGATGTGTCCAGGATGCCGCCGAGCGGGAGCCACCCGAGGATCCCGCCGAACACGAGGAGCAGCAGAATACCGGTCCAGAACACCGGCATGGACACGCCGACGAGCACGAAAACCATGGCTCCGGTATCGAGGGCCGAGTGGGGCCGCCTCGCGCTGATGACGCCGATCGTGATCCCGAGGACGACGGCTAAGACGAGCGCAGCCAGGGACAGCTCGATGGTCACCGGGAGCGCCTGCTGGATCTCCCAGATCACCGGCTGGCGCGTCCGGATGGACACGCCGAAGTCGCCACGGAGGGCATCGGCCACGAAGCGCAGGTACTGGATGTAGACGGGCTGGTCGAGCCCGAGCTGGTGACGGAGGCGCTCGAGCTCGGCGGCGCTGGCCTTCTCCCCGAGCAGCAGCAGGACGACGTCTCCCGGGATCAGATGCATGCCGAAGAAGACGAGCACGCTGACCCCGAAGAGGACGGGGAGGAGCTGGATCAGCCGCCGGCTAACGTACTTCCACATGAGCGGAGGGCGGTCTCAGTGCGCGGAATCCATGAAACATCGGGGGCCCGCCACCTGGCGACGGCGAGCCCCCGTCCGCGCGACCGAAGCCGCGAGGTTACTCGAGCGACACGAGCTCCATGTGGAAGAACATCTGGAGCGGGTTCAGCTGGAACCCCTTCACGTTGGCCCGCGTCGCGCGCACATGGTTGGTATGGTTCATGAAAATCCAGGGGGCATCGTCGTGGAGGACCGCGTTGGCTTTCTCGTAGATCTGCGCGCGCTTGGCCTGATCCGCCGTGCGGCGGCCGTCCAGGATCAGCTTGTCGTACTCGGGATTGTGATGGCGCGCGTTGTTGTTCGTGCGGGCCTTGTTGTTGACGGTGTCCCACTCGAACATGTCGCCGAGGAAGTTGTCGGGGTCGCCGTTGTCGCCGGACCACCCGCTGATCGCGAACCCCTCCCACGGCTCGCGCCGGAGTCGCGCGAGGTAGGCCCCCCACTCGTACTGGGTGATTTTGACGGTCACTCCCGCCTTGGCCAGGTAGCTCTGAACGGCCTCGCCGAGCTTGGCCCCGCCGATCGGGTTATAGCCGCGCGGGTTCGCGGAGACCATCATGTCCGCCGAGAGCCCGTTCGGGTACCCCGCGTCCTTGAGGAGCGCCTTCGCCTTGTTGACGTCGAATGGGTACGGCTGGACGCTCTTGTTGTACCCCCAGAGGACCGGCGGCATGCCCTGGCTCGCCGTGGTGGCGCCCGCGTACAGGCCCTTGTTGATCGCCTCCTTGTCCACGGCGTAGTTCATCGCCTGGCGGACCCGCTTGTCCTTGAACGGTCCGAGCTCGTTGGACATCGCGATGCCGAGGATCGTCAGTCCGGGCTGGGTGTACATCTTCAGGGCCGAGTTCTTCGTGACCCGCTCGTAGTCCGCCGGTGGGACGTCGGCCAGGATCTGCACCTCGTTCCGCTCGAGGGCGAGCATTCGCGTCGCGCTCTCCGGGATGATCCGGAAGACGATCCGGTCGACCTTCGGCTTTCCGCCCCAGTAGTCGGGATTCGCTTCGAGAGTCACGTGGTCATTCCGCACGGCCTCGACGAACTTGAAGGGGCCGGTTCCGACCGGGTGCTGTCCGGCGTCGCAGTTGTACTGCTTGGTCGCGGCGGGGCTCACGATCCCTTGCCAGACCATGGCGATGCTCGACAGGAACGGCGCGTTCGGCTCCGGCAGCGTGAAGCGGAGGGTGTACTCTTCCGGGACCTCGACCTTCACCACGTTACCGGCCTTGACCGATCCGAAGGTGAAGTCGTCGTAGGTGTCGACCTTGCGGTTCAAGACGTAGCAGGGGTTGTTCGGGTTGATCGCGCGGTCCACGTCCTCGGCGATGGTCCGCGCGTTCATCGGCGTCCCGTCGTGGAACTTGACGCCCCTGCGGATCTTGAACGTGTACACCTTGCCGTCGGGCGAGATGGTCCAGGACTCGGCCAGTCCGGGGCCGACTTCGCTCGAGCCAGGCTTGTAGTTCACGATGGAGTCGTAGATGGTCGCCATGATGAAGCCGGACTCGTTGTTCTGAACCGTCTGTGGATCGAGCCCGGTCTGGTCCGCGCCGATGGCGATCACGAGAGTCTTCGGCGCTTGCGCACCGAGCCGCTCCACCGCCCCGAAGACGAACACAGCCACGATCACCGTGACGGCCAGAACGACACCCACGAAGGGCCAACGCCGCCTTGCCTCTCGCATGGAGATACCGTTCCTTCCCGAGGAATCGACCGCTTTGCGGCCGTCTCCTCCCTGCCGCAGCTCTGGGTCTGCGCTCCGTGAGGGGTCGGGGCGACGTGGCAGATCGCCGTTGCCGCCCGGCGCTCCGCTCGTCTGCCCGAACCGACTTGTCGCTCCGCCGCGCGAGTTCCGCCGCACTCGACGGGACCGTGTCGCGACGTTCTCCCGAGGATAGTCCATCCGCCCCGGCACGACCAGAGGCGTTTCTGGGTCCCGGCGGGAGGCGCGCCGAGGGGTTCCGGCGCCGCCTTCCTGTCGGCCCGCCCCTAGGTATCCGGCGGCTTTCGGCGCCCCTCGATCCGCACCCGGCGGTGGGGCGTGTCCTCGCGCTCCGGCGTCAGGTAGCCCCAGCGGAGCGGCTGCTCCTGCACGTAGGTTTTCCCGAGGAGCAGTGCCAGGCGCGCCTTCATCAGCTCCTTGCCGAGGTAGAACGCATGGGCGGGATCCTCGACGCCGAGCTGCTCGAAGAGCGCCTGGATGTCGGTGCTGCTGACGAACAGCCGGTCGTTGAACACGCAGATGGCGTCGCGGGTGGTCGCGATGCGGAAGTTCGGGTCCGTGATCGCCCGGTGCAGCTCGCGGAGCTCCGCCTCGGTGTAGTACTTGGGGCGCGCGTCCTTGACGGTGAGCAGCCGGTCGTCGACGTGCTTCGGGAGGACGCCGCGCTGGCGCGCGGCGTACATGAGACGGCGCGCCACGTCGAC
The DNA here is from genome assembly GCA_963805625.1 of uncultured Candidatus Rokubacteria bacterium. Lineage (GTDB taxonomy): Bacteria > Methylomirabilota > Methylomirabilia > Rokubacteriales > DASRDR01 > DASRDR01. The sequence continues at coordinate 1,853,358 of CAWDVE010000010.1, read as the reverse complement.
CTCTCGCACCGAGCCGCGCGCCCACGGGATCACTTCGGTGGTGAGGACGTGGCGGATGCCGAGCTCCTGGCAGAATCCGATCAGGAGCGCGTTTATCCCGGTCGTGTCAGCGTCGGTCAGCTCCGTGATGTTGCCGATTCCCATCAGGATCTCCACCGCGGGGTGGCGCGCCCGGACCTGGACGTACCGGTCGAGGGCCGCCGCGAACCCGAACCCGACGGGCTCGATCACCGGGTCGACGATGTAGGGACGCTCGAGCGTCTCGAGGTGCGCGATGCTCCGGTCCAGCGTGTCGAGCTCCGCCGGGGAGTCCGGGATGAGGATCGGCGTGGCCCGGAGTCGGGCGGCCACGCTCAGGTTCTGGCCGTTGAGGCTCAGCACGTAGTCGACGCCGGCCCGGTCGGCGGCGACGATCTCGCCCGGATCGAGCGTGTCGATGCTGAGGGTGAAGCCCTGGCTCTTGAGGAGGCCCACGACGGCGCCCGCGTCGTCGAACTTCCGGTCGAGGGAGCAGCCGAGGTCGACCACGTCGGCGCCGCTCCGCCGGTAGTACTCCGCCAGGCGCACCACCTCCTCGCGGGAGAGGTATGGCACGTTGTTGATTTCGGCGAAGATCCGGATGTCGTGGGCGCCGTACGCCTCGCGGAGCGCCGCCTGTCCGAAGTGCTCGGGCAGGTCCCGGAGGTCGGCGGGCCCCTTCTCGGTCCTGACGCCCCAGCGGTCCTCGATCGCCCGCACGTCGCCCTCGCACAGGCCCGGGATGACGATGCGCTCGCAGCCGGAGACCTCTGTGAGGTGCCGGGCGATCCACGAGGTGGTCATGAGGGCGGCGACCGTGATGCGGAGCACCGCCACCTCGTACGGGAACTCCGGCGCCATGCGCTCGAGCGTTGCCCGGAGCGCCGGCTCGGCGAGCTTGCCGGTGACGAAGAGGGTCTTGGGCACGGAGACCCGGGTATCCTCGGGTGTGGGGGCGCGGCGGGGGCGGCCCGCTCAGGCGGGCCGATCGGGACTGCCGCCCTTCACCCACTTGTTGGGTGTGCCCTCCATGTGGGAGCCCGCGCCCGGTCGCCACAGCACCGCGTCCTCAATCCGCCTGGCCAGGGCGAAGTCGCGCTCGGTGACGCCGTTGCTCGAGTGGGTGCGAAGCTTCACCCACACCTTGCCCCACGTCACCTCGAGGTCGGGGTGATGATAGGCGGCCTCGGCCAGGAAGCCGATCGTGTTGACCAGCGCGAGGGTCGTGAGCCAGCCGTCGGTGTTGTACTTCCGGCGGATCCAGCGGCCCTCGTACCACCAGCCCGGCAGCTCGCCCGTGAGCCGCCGCTCGATCTCGTCGTCCGGAAGGACGGGGAGCTTCTTCTCTTCAGCCATCGTGCGCCTCCTGCGGAGTCCGCGCTCCGCCGACTGTCGATCGACCGTGGTGGCGACCGCTCGCCCGCGACGGACGTTGCCGGGGTGGCTCAGCCCATGACCACTCCACCGTTCACGAGCAGCGTCTCCCCGGTGATGAACGACGCCTCCGCGGAAGCCAGGAACGCGACCGCTCCGGCGACGTCGTCGGGCGTGCCGGGCCGCGCGAGCGGGGTGGCCTCCGTGACGCGCTGCTGGATCTCGGCGCCGGCGCCGTCGAGCCACTGGGTCCGGATCCACCCGGGCGCCACGACGTTGACCCGCACCGCGGGCGCGAACTCCCGCGCCAGGCACCGGCTCATCGCCGCCACGCCGCCCTTCGCGGCGGCGTAGATGGCGGCGGTCGCGCTTCCCATGCCATGGCTCACATGGTCCCACGAGAGGTTCACGATGACGCCGCCGCCGTCGCGGCGCATCACCTCCGCCGCCGCCCGGGAGCAGATCCAGGTGCCCTTGAGGTCGACGCCCATCACCTCGTCCCACTGGCGCTCGGCCGGCCAGGTTCGGGCGTCCCCCGTCAGGATGTCTGCGCCCGCGTTGTTGACCCAGGCGTGGCAGCGTCCGAACTTCTCGAGCGTCGATTCGAGAAGCCGGTCGACCTCCTCCGCTCGCGACACGTCCGCGCGGACGGCCAGGGCCTCTCCGCCGCCCGCCAGGATCTCGGCCACGACCGCCTCGCCGCGCTCGCGCGAGCGCGCGTAGTTGACGACCACGCGCGCCCCCTCCCGCGCGAGGGTGAGGGCGATCGCGCGCCCGATCCCCCGGCTCGCGCCGGTGACGACCGCCACCTGGCCCCGGAGACGCTTCAGGGCAACGGGCGCGCTCGGTTGTCGCGGCTCCACCCGACTACTATAATGCGACTCTTATGCGCCTTCTGGTCAGCGTTGTGGACGCCGGGGAGGCCCGGATCGCGGCTGCCGCCGGCGCTGACGTGATCGACGTCAAGGATCCCTCGCGGGGCGCCCTCGGCGAAGCCGCTGCGCACGTCGTGCGCGCGGTGCGGGAGGCCACGCCGGCTCATCTGCCGGTGAGCGCCGCGCTCGGCGACGGGCCCTTCACGCCGGCGATGGCCGCCGCGCTGACCGGCACGGCGGCGGCGAGCGGCGCGGCCTTCGTGAAGCTTGGGCTCCGCGACACCTCGCTCGCGACGGCGACCGCGAGCTTCCGCGCGGCTCGCGCGAGCGTTCCGGCGAACGTCCACGTCGTGGTGGCCGGGTTCGCCGACTTCACCCGCGCCGGATCGCCGCACCCCCTCGACCTGCCCGCGCTCGCGGTCGCCGCAGGCGCCCAAGGCTGTCTCATCGACACGGCGGTGAAGGACGGGCGTGGACTGTTCCAGTGGCTGGGCGAGGCCGAGCTGGCGGCGTTCGTCGCGGCGTGCCGCGCCCGCGGTCTCTTGTCGGCTCTGGCCGGCTCGCTCCGGGCCGAGGACCTCGTGCGCCTGGCGCCGATCGGTCCCGACCTGGTGGGTATGCGGGGCGCCGCCTGCGTCGGGGACCGGGTCGGCGGGCGCGTCGACGCCGAGCGCGTCCGCGGCCTCGTCCGGGCGTGCGGAGGCCGCCAGACGGCCGATCGAATCTAGTCGCCAGGGCGCGGGCTGGCCGTGGCGCCGGTGTTCGCGAGGAGGCGGTACGTGCATGTGAAGATCGAGAAGAGAACGCAGCCGCACCGTCCAAGATCGGGAGGGGAAATGAGAACAAGCATGCGAATCGTGATCGGCGCGGCATTGGCCGCGTCCGTCGGACTCCTCGGCGAGCCGAGCTTCGCCCAGAATGTGACGGGGGTGCCCGGCTCCCCCAGCGCGACGACGACGATCCAGGGCGACCAGATTCCGGCGCCGCCGGCGAAGTTCGGCGGCAGGATCGAGCGCAACGCCGCGCAGTCGAAGCCCTACTGGGCACCGCGCATAATGCCGCCCAAGAACGCGCCGAACGTGCTGCTCATCATCACGGACGACGTCGGCTTCGGGGCCCCGAGCACGTTCGGTGGCGTGATCCCCACGCCGGCGCTCGACCGGATCGCCAACAACGGCCTCCGCTACACGAACTTCCACTCCACGGCCCTCTGCTCGCCCACCCGCGCGGCGCTCATCACCGGGCGCAACCATCACTCCGTCGGCTTCGGTGTGATCTCGGAGCAGGCGACGGGCTTCCCGGGCTACGACAGCATCATCACTAGAGACAAGGCGACGATCGGCAAGATCCTGAAGGACAACGGCTACCGGACGTCGTGGTTCGGGAAGAACCACAACACCCCGGCCTTTCAAGCGAGCCAGGACGGGCCGTTCGACCAGTGGCCCATCGGGATGGGCTTCGAGTATTTCTACGGGTTCATGGGCGGGGACACCAACCAGTGGCAGCCGGCGAACCTCGTCCGCAACACGACATCGATCTACCCGTTCTCGGGCAATCCGGGCTACAACCTGACGACGGCGATGGCGGACGAAGCCATCGCGTACATGCAACGCATCAACACCCTCACGCCGGAGCAGCCGTTCTTCGTGAAGTACGCGCCCGGCGGCACGCATGCGCCACATCACCCAACCCCGGAATGGATCAAGAAGATCAGCGACATGCATCTCTTCGACAAGGGGTGGAACGCGCTCCGCGAGCAGATCTTCGAGAACCAGAAGAAGCTCGGCGTGATCCCGCAGACCGCCAAGCTCACGGCGTGGCCGGACAACCTGCTGAAGCGCTGGGACGGGCTGTCGGCCGATGAAAAGAAGATGTTCCTCCGCCAGGTCGATGTGTACGCGGCGTACCTCGCCTACACGGATCACGAGATCGGCCGGGTGATCCAGGCGATCGAGGATTTGGGCAAGCTCGAGAACACGCTGATCATCTACATCAGCGGCGACAACGGCGGCAGCGCCGAGGGCACGCTGGTGGGCACGCCGAACGAGGTCGCGATGTTCAACGGCGTCGAGGTGCCGGTCGAAGTGCAGCTCAAGAACTTCTACGACGCCTGGGGCTCCGACCGCACGTACAATCACATGGCGGTGCCGTGGTCGTGGGCGCTCGACTCGCCGTTCTCCTGGACGAAGCAGATCTCATCTCACTTCGGAGGCATTCGCCAGGGCATGGCGATCTCCTGGCCGAAGGTGATCAAGGACAAGGGCGGCATCCGCAACCAGTTTCACCACGTGATTGACGTCGTGCCGACGATCCTCGAGGCGGCTGGGATCCGCCAGCCCAAGGTCGTCGACGGGATCAAGCAAAGCCCGATCGAGGGCGTCAGCATGCTCTACACGTTCGACAAGCCCAACGAGAAGGCGCCGTCGAAGCACAAGACCCAGTACTTCGAGATGTTCGGTAACTACGCGATCTACCACGACGGCTGGATCGCCAGCGCCAAGGTGACGCGCCCGCCGTGGGTGACGTTCGGCCCGGCCAATCTCAATCCGTCCAAGGCGACGTGGGAGCTGTACGACCTCGGGAAGGACTGGACCCAGTCGAACGACGTCGCGGCCAAGAACCCCGCCAAGGTCAAGGAGATGGAGAAGCTCTTCTGGGCCGAGGCAAAGAAGTACCAGGTCATGCCGCTCGACGCCTCGATCGCGAGCCGACTCGTCACGCCGCGCCCGAGCATCACCGCCGGCCGCAACGTGTTCACCTGGACCCGCGAGTTCACGGGCACACCGAACGGCGACGCGCCGAGCATCCTCAACTCGTCGTATAACTTCAAGGCCGAGGTCGAGATTCCGCAGGGCGGCGCCGAGGGCATGCTCATCACCCAGGGGGGCCGCTTCGCTGGCTACGGCTTCTACGTGCTGAAGAACAAGCCGGTGTTCCTCTGGAATCTGGTCGACCTGCAGCGGATCCGCTGGGAGGGGCCGGAGCTCACGCCGGGTATGCACACGCTCGAGTTCGACTTCAAGTACGACGGCCTGGGGATTGGTACCCTTGCGTTCAACAACCTGAGCGGCATCGGCCGCAGCGGCACCGGAGTGCTCAAGGTGGACGGTCAGGCCGTCGCCACCCAGAAGATGGAAAAGACGATCCCGCTGATCCTACAGTGGGACGAAAACCTCGACGTGGGCGCCGACACGGGCACGCCGGTGAACGACCAGGACTACCAGATACCATTCCGGTTCACGGGCAAGCTCAACAAGGTGATGCTCAGCATCGATCGGCCGAAGCTCTCACCGGAGGACGAGAAGAAGCTGATGCAAGCCCAGCGCAGCAACGCCGCGAGCGAGTAGGGGGCTTCCGGCGGGTCGGTCAGCTCGATCCCTTCGCCCCAGCCGAGGCCATCGGCTCGTGGCCACGGCCACCGCGGCGAGTTTCCCCCCATCGTCCCGGCACCACCGAAGGCGCGCTCGGGCCTGGGCACGCGGGTTCAGCCGGTCGCGATCAGGCGCGTGATCCGGTGGGGCAGGTGCCCGCGAGCGAGCCAGCACCCGATGGCGGGGTCGAGCGCCCACGCGAAGTACGGGTCCACCACACCCGAGAACGCCTCGAGCGCGATCCGCCGCACGTGCTCGGGCATTCTCCACGGCCCGCGGTCTGGTCCGATGAAGCCGTCCACGTGCTTCACGAGCATGAGCCGCCGCACGCGAAGAGCGTGCGCGACCCAGGCCGCGATCGAATCTGAGGTGACGTCCCAGGAGTGGGGGAGCGGATCGGCGCGGAGGAGCCAGGCCGACGGCGCCAGCACGTTGAGGCGGCCGGGGGAGAGCTCGCGCCGGCTCCGCACGAGAGCCGCCCCGGGGGCGAGCCGCGCGAGAAGGTAGGCGTACTGGTCCATGGCGAGGATGGCCATCCAGTGGGCGGCCGAGTCGCCGAGCGCGAAGCGACGGTCGGCGCGGCGCACCTCGTCGGCGAAGCTCCCGCCCCCCGGCACCACGACGAGCCAGTGTCGCCGAGCAGCCGCTGCCAAAGTCTCCAACAGGCGACGGAGCTGGGCGGGGCGCGCGCCGAGGCTCCCGCCGACCTTGATCACCCAGTCCGGCCTGGGGTCAGACTTTGACTTCCCAACAATTCGAGCCGGCGCCGCGCGCAAAAGTTTGGAAGTCAAAGTCTGACCCCGTCGAGCAGGAGCCAGGCCACCGCGACGGCCGGCGCGACCGTGCCGACCTCGACCTCGAGAACGTCGGCGAGATCCTTGACTGGCATCCCGGCGCGCTCGGCAGCCCGGCGGGCCAGGAAGGCGCCGAGGCCGGTCGTGATCACGGGCGCCGGCCGGACGAGCCGGCGCGAGACGCGGTCGAGCGCGGCGGCGATCTCCTCGACCTGGGCCTCCGCGACCGCTGCCGCGATGACGCGGATCTCTCCGGCGCCGAGCATCTCCCCGTCGGCGCACACGACACGCGCGAGCCGCTCGCCGGCGAATTCCGGCGTGGGCGGCCGGCCGTCGGGCGTCGGGCAGGTGTAGTCGTCCGGCGCGAGCGACCCGAGCAGCACGTGAACGTCGCCGCTGACCGCGAACAGCTCGGAGGCGACGGGGCATTCGCCGCCCCGGAGCGGCACCCGGCGGACGATGGCAGCGACGTTGGTGCGGAGCACCCCTGTGTAGACCAGCTCCCCGGCGAGCAGCCGCTCGGGATCGGTCCGGCCGAGGGCCGCCACGCGGCCCCCCGTCACCGGGATCACATCGGTGGTAGTGGATCCGATGTCCACCAGCAGCGCGTCGGGGACGAACCGCCCGACCAGCATGGCGGTGGCGACCCAGTTGGAGGCGGCGGCGTCGAGGGGGCTCGCGCGGGCGGTGGCGGGGTCGACGAACTCGCCGGCGGTCGTGAAGACGCGGACCGGTGCCCGCGACACGGTCTCCACGGCGTCAAGCACGAAGCCCACGCCCTCGCGCTTGGTCCGGAACACATCCGACAGCTCCGCGGTCATCGTCACCGCGACCGACTCCGGAGAGGGGAGCTCGGCGGCGAGCGCCCGCAGGACGTCCGGCAGGGCGAGCTTGTCCCGCCAGATCTCGAACGGGCGGCTCGCCGTCTGCACCGCGCGGCGGCCGCCTTCCGCCTCGACGACGGCCGCCTTGACGTAGGCGCCGCCCACGTCCCAGCCGAGGACCCGGCGCTCCAGTCTCATCGGGCTAGCCTGCATCCACGATGCGACTTGATTGAACGGGTCTGATCGGACGGCCTTCGGCCTGTGGGCGTGCTATCCTCCGCTCCGCGATGCGCGTCGTGCCCGTGCTGGACCTCAAGGGCGGTCTGGCGGTTCATGCGGTGCGAGGGGAGCGTCACGCCTACGCGCCGGTCAAGAGCGTGCTGTCGGCCTCGGCGGACCCGGTCGAGCTCGCTCGCGGCTTCCGCGAGCGCCTCGGCTCGGACGCCTGCTACGTGGCGGACCTCGACGCCATCGCCGGCACCGGCGATCACGGCCCGGTCGTCCGGGCGATCGCCGCGCTCGGGCTGTCGGTCTGGCTCGATGCCGGCGTGGCGACGGCCGACGACGCCCGCCGCGCCGTCTCCAGCGGGGCGGCGCGGGTCATCGTCGGGACCGAGACCTTGCGGGATACGCGTGATCTGGCTGCGATCGCAGGGGCGGCGCGCGAGGCCAGCGGGGCCGGGGCGGACTGCATCCTCAGCCTGGACCATCGCGAGGGCCGGCTCCTCGGCGGATCGCCCGCCGTGGCCGGAGCCGAGGCGACCGAGCTGGCGGCCGCGGCGTGGACGGCCGGCATCCGGGCCTTCATCGTGCTCGATCTCGCCCGCGTCGGGGCGCGGACCGGCCCGGAAACGGAGCCGGCCCGCCAGCTCCGGGCGCGCCTGCCGGACGCCGAGATCGTGCTGGGCGGCGGGGTGCGGGACAAGGATGACCTCCGCGCGCTCGCGCGGGCGGGCTACCACGCGGCCCTGGTGGGGACGGCGCTCCACACCGGCGTCCTCACGGCGACGGATCTGGTGCTTCACGCTGACACGTCGTAGTGTGAAGGTTCCGGATCCCCCCCCGAGTCATCCCTCGAGCCGGGCCGAGAGCCACGCCTGGAGCGGGGTGCTGCCGCGCGGCTTGCCGTCGAGGAGCTCGCCCCGAATCTCGCCGAGCTGCCCGCCGCGCTGGGCGAAGACATCGTGCTTGTGGATCGTCTCCATGTTCACCTGCCGGGCGTGGACGTAGGCGTCGTCCGGCAGCTCGGGGTAGGTGTTCACGAAGCTCCGGAGCATCTCGCGAACGGTGTCCTCGACGAAGCGAGGATGGCGGTGCGCCTTCTCCACGACGAAGAGCTCGTCCGGCCGCTTCAGGAGGTCGTAGTTCTCGGAGCTCATCGAGCCCTCGACGATCTCGACCAGGTCCTCGGCGCGGAGCGCGCGGTCGGCGCCGACCAGGAGGCGGCCGCGCCCACGCTGATTGTGGGTCGCGACCGGGACTAGCGACAGCACCTGCTCGGCGAGCTCCGGCGTCAGGCCGTGCTCGAGCAGTCGGGCTTCCGCCTGCGCGCGGACCATCTCCTGGGCGCAGGGGCACGCCATCATCCCCTCCGCCTCCACGCCGATCAGCTGGACCGCGCGGCGGGGGTTGGCGGCGGCGATGCCGATCAGCGTGTACAGCTCCTGCGAGGGCTTGCCGGAGATCGGCGCGCGGCGCTCGAGCGGGAACTGGGCCCGGATCTCCACGTCCGCGCGCTCGGCCCGGTGCCCGACGGTCAGGGCCCGCGCGATGCGCTCGGCGAGCGTCTCGATCATCGGGGCCGTGAACTCGCCGAGGTCCTCGAGCACCTCCTCCACGGTGTCGCTGAAGCGCGACATGTGGGCGCCCTTCTGGTCGGCCGGCAGCTCGACGAAGAGATCGAGCGTCGCGTAGAAGAGACCGCCGCCCTCGGAGAGACGGATGATGCGGTGGAGACCCGTCACCCCCGTCTGGTCGAGCCTGAGGCGGGCGGACGGAGACTCCTCCTGCACGTCACGCTCGAGCCGCGCCGTCAGGCCCCGCTCGACCCGGACGATGCCGCGCGTCTCCCCGAGGGAGGCGAGGAGCTCGGCGACCGTGCGTCCGAGCTCCGGGTGCCGGAGGCCCGGGGCGATGTCGTGAAGCGGGACGAGGACGAAGCCGCGCTCGGCAACGCGCGGGTGCGGCACCTCGAGCGTCTCGGTGCGGATCACGCGGTCGCCGTAGAAGAGGATGTCGATGTCGATCGGCCGCGGGCCGTATCGCTCGCCGGGGCGCCGCCCCATCCGGGACTCGATCCGCTTGGCCACGGTCAGGAGCTCGGCGGGCTCGAGCGAGGTCACACCCTTCACCGCGAGGTTCAGAAAGCGGGGCTGGTCGGTCACGTACGCCGGCTCGGTCTCGTAGACCGGCGAGATCTGCTCGATGAAGACGTGCGCCCGGAGGCTCTGGAGCGCCTCGATCAGGTTGCTCTGACGGTCACCCACGTTCGAGCCGAGCCCGAGGTAGACGACCGATGGCCACGTCACGAGCGTCCCGGCCCTTCGTTACCGCCCTCGCCGAGCGTCTCCCGATAGAAGGCTCGCTGGCCGGACGACTCGTCCACCTCGACCTCGAGCCCCGTGACGCCGGGCGGAAGCGTCCCCAGGTCCTGCTTGAGCTCCTGGGCGATCCACCACGCCAGCATCTCCGCGGTGGTGTTGGGGACGGGCAGGAGCACCACGTCGCTCGAGGGAAACACGTATCGCTTGTCGCGGTAGATTGCCTGGACTTCGGCGCCCGATTGGGTGACCTGGATGAGCGCGCTCCTCGCCGGCAGCAGCATCCGGTGGTCGAGGCGGTTGACGATGGCCCTGAGCGCGCGCTTGAGCCGGGTGAAGTCGAACACGTACGCGTTCTCGTCGAGCGGGCCCTCGAGCGCCGCCGCCGCCCGGTAGTTGTGGCCATGAAGCGGCTCGCATTCGTGCCCGTCGTAAGTGATGAAGTGCCCGGCGCAGAACACCGTGTAGTCCTTCTCGATCCGCACTCGGAACTGGCTCATTGATCTCGCCGCGCCGCCTCGGACCTTCGGCCGACGGGACGGCCGTGACGGGACGACCGTGATGGGACGGCCTTGATCGGACGGGGTTGATCGGACGGGGTTGCTCTGGCGGCCTTCGGCCTGTGGCGGCCTGTGGCAGCCCCTGGCGGTCTGGGGGGGACGGCAGCGATCTGGGGCTGGCGTCGCGTCCCTGCGACGAGCCGCCGTCGGCCTGGGGTCTCCAGGAGCCAGACGAACAGGGCGGCGGCGATGAGATCTGCCGAGGTCCCCGGGTTGAGGCGGTTGCCGTGGCGCCGGAGGTCGCGGTCGAGCCGCCGCGCGGCGGCCAGTCCCCTCGGCGTGACGACCCCGCCTGCCCGCACCACGGCGCCTGCTCGCGCGGCCACCGCAGCCGCAGCCGCGGCACCGGCCTTCCGCGCGATCAGCGTGTCCGGCACCCGGGCCATCAGCTCGAGATGCGCCTGTGCGATGGCGTCGAGCAGGGACAGGCCATGGCGGAGCGCCCGGCGCAGCCTAGCGAGCCCGAGGTCGAACGTCACCGCGAAGCCACCGACATACTCCGCCGCCACGGTGTCGCGCCGCGCGGCGAGCCGCATGGCCTCGAGCAGCGTGATCGAGGGATGCTGGGCGACGGGAGCCTCGTCGCTCGGCCCGAGCCCGCCCGGGCGGGCGAGCCGGATCGCCCGGTAGGCCCAGCGCGCGTCGTCGACGCTCAGTCCGCGCAGCACGAGCGCGAGCCGGTGCCTGAGCCCCGTCCCTCGGCGCGCCCGCGCGGCCGCCGCGAGCGGCGCGAACAGGAGCGCCATGCCGAGGTTGGTGTTGGACGGGGCCACGCCCGCGGTGGCCGCTACCGCCCGGTACACCGTCCGGCCCACCTGCCCCGGCGCGGCGATGGCGACCGCGGCTCCGAGCGCCTGCGCGCTGAGCGCGAAGTCGTCGAAGCGCGCGTCGTCGAAGCCGCGGGTCGGCGTGACGTTGCCGACCTTCTCCGCGCAGGCCTCGAGCGTGCAGGCGAGCGTTGCGGCAGCCGCGATGCGGGCCGCCGAGGAGGTTCCGGCCGGGGCCGCGGCGGGGCTCACGGCGAGGTCCCGACCGGGAGGCCGCGCTCGACGATCGCGATCGCGTGCTCCGCGATCAGCCCCGCGACGTCGACGTCGGTTGTCTGCTGGAGTCCGCGCCATCCCGGTATCCCGTTGACCTCGATCACGAGTACGCGTCCGTCGTCCGCGCACAGGAGGTCCACGCCCGCGTAGTCCGCCTCGAGCAAACCCGCCGCCTGGACGCCCAGGCGCTCGAGCTCGCCGGACAGGGCGACGGGCTCCGTCCGGGCGCCCTGCGACACGTTGGTCTTCCAGCCGGCGGCCCAGCGGGTCATGGCGGCCACCAGCCGGCCCCCGACGATGAACGCCCGGATGTCGCGCCCCCCGTGCGGTACGAACTCCTGAAGATAGAACACCGAGCGCGTCAGCTCCAGGGCCCGGCAGGTGCGATAGGCGAGATCGGGGTCGGACACCCGCACGATGCCCCGTCCCTCGGAGCCGAAGAGCGGCTTGACCACCACGTCGCCCCCCAGCGCCTCGAACGCGGCCAGGGCGTCGTCGAGCCGCTCGCACACCCGGGTGCGGGGGCTCGGCAACCCTGCCTCCTCGAGGAGCGTCGAGGTGAAGTACTTGTCCACGGTGCGCTCGACGCACCGGGGCGAGTTGATGACGGCGACCCCGAGCCGGGTCAGGCGGTGGAGCGCGTCGAGCCGGAAGATTACCTGCTCGAGCGACCCGCCGGGGATCGCGCGCACGATCACTGCGCCACAATCGTCGAGCCGAACGCCGCCGGCGGCGAGCCGGTCTCCTCCAGGCATGGCGGCCACGGCGGCCGCGAGGCCGGTGATGGGCGCCACCACCGGCTCCACGCCCCGCTCGCGGAGCGCGCGCCCCAGCCGGACCTCGTGCCACCCCGACCGTGAGCCCAGGATGGCGACCTTCACGCCGCGCCCCCGCCAGGGCCGCCAACCCCCGCAACACCCAGCGATCGCATCAGCACGCCGGGGTCGAGGCGGCCGGCGCGAAAGACGCGCCCGGAGTCGAGGTTGTTGACGACCACCTCCGCCGGGCTGAAGAGCATCCGGTCGATCTTGTAGAATTGATTGCCGGCGCGCTTGAAGATCTCGTAGAAGGAGGTGCCATAGTCCGACGACGTGGCGGCCGGCAGCCGCTCGACCATCGCCGCGACCAACGCGTCGTCGGCGTGGACGGCGAAGTAGGCGCGGGTGCCGTAGAGGATGCAGTCGTTCGTCCACCCGATGGCGCGAAGGTCGTTCTTCGCCACCGGCGCCAGCGGACACACACCCGCCCCGCTCCGCACGCTGCGGACGTCGAACCCGAGCTCCAGCATCTTGTGGAGCCCGGTCTCGACCGAGCGCGCGGCCACCTGGACGCACCCGGCGATGCTGGCGGTCGGGGCGATGAGGAGCCGCAGGCCCTCCGGCTGGACTCGGCACTTGTCGGCGACGAACTGCACCACTCTCTCGTCCGGAAGCGTCCGCCCCTCCAGCACGAGCACCGCGGTGTCTCCGGCCTCGGCGTAGCCGATTCGCTCGTAAAGCTCCCGCTCCACCCGGGCGACGCTGCGGGCCGGTCCGGAGCCCATGGCGAAGTATCCCGGCGGATCGATGGCCCAGCCGGCATACTGGCTGGCCAGGCAGGCCGTCACCGGATGATCGGTGGTGACAGCCACCGCGGGGAGCCAGAGGCCACCCAGATCGACGCTCGTGAACGACACGGTGGCCAGGCCGGCGAGACAGATCTCCGCCAGCCGCCGCCCCGCCTCGAGCCCCCCGGCCGCCAGGACGCCGCAGTCGAGCACCCGTGCGCCCCCGACCTCCGTGACCGTCACGCCCAGCAACGGGGCGTCGGTCGCAAGTGCATCGGCCAGTCGCGCGGCGCGGCGGTTCAGGCCCAGGTCCGAGATCACAGCGCCTCCCGGCACGACGCGCCTCGGTTCCGCGCGAGGCTGACGTCGACCCACGCCAGGCGATCTCCGAACGCGCTGCGGAGCGCGTCGGCCAGGACGCGCGCGGCGGGCTCGCCTCGCACCAGCGCGAACACCGTCGGCCCCCAGGAGCTCTGCCCGACCCCGTGGGCGCCGCGCGCCAGGGCGAGCTCGGTCACCGCGCAGCCGGTCTCCGTGGCGAAACGGCCGCCCTGATGGGGCGCGAAGTACTCGCCGACCACTTCCTGGATCTCGGTGATCGCCGCCCCGAAGGTCCGGATGTCGCCGGCGAGCACGGCCGGCGCGACCTGCATCAGCGTGAGGCGGCAGATCCGGCCCACCCGCTCGGCGTCCATGGGCGGGAGGTCCCGGAAGGCCCGCTCCTCCCTCGGGCCGGAGAGCCCCGGCGCGGCGCGTGGGGTCGCAAGGACGAAGTGCCAGTCGTCGGGCAAGGGGTGCTGGAAGATCACCGGGGGAGGCTCCGGCCCCGCAGGCTCCCCGGCCACCGCGTGGCCGTCCTCCTGCGCCGGATGCCCCGCATCGATCACGAGCCCGCCGCGCTCGAACGCCGCGATGCCGATCCCGGAGCGCTGCCCTCGACCGAGCTGTCGCGCCAGCTCGCGGATCGGCGTCGGACGGCCCGCGGCCCGCGACGCGGCCAGCGCGACCGCCAGGGCGACCTGGGTGCCCGCGCCGAACCCCGCGTGGACCGGGATCGTCTCCACCAACCGCACCCCGACCGTCCCATCTCCGAGGCCGAGACGCTCGAGGATGACCTCCACGGGATCGCCCGTCGCGGTCGCCCTGCCGGGCGGGGCTGGGGTCGCCTCCACGGTACAGCGCGGCCGCTCGAGGGTGACGCCGATCGATCCGTAGCGCCGCCCGCAGGCGCCGTTGAGGTCGAGGAACCCCAGATGGAGCCGCGCTCCCGCTTGGACGATCGTGCGCATGTCCGGGGTGAGGCGTGTCAGTCGCCGACCAGCCGCGCGACGTGGGCGCGGATGTACGCCATGGCTTCGCGCTCGGCCGGGCCGCCGGTCCTGTCCACCAGCGGGTCCAGGCGGTCGAGTCCCTCGAGCACCTCGTTCCGCGGCAGCCGTCGCGCGCGCGAGGCGAGGATGCTCGCCTCCACGACGGCGTGCTTGGCGCGGCACAGCCCGGCGAACGGCCGTCCCACCGCACCCGCCACCACGCGCGTGGCGACGTCGGCCCGGCCGCCGCCGGGCGGCCGGGACTCGGGCAACGATACGTCCTCGACGGCGACCTCGCGCCAGTGGCACGCGTCGGCCAGGATGACCCCGCGAACGCGCGCGGCGGGGCGGGCGGGGAACCGCTCGCGTGAGAGCGCGCTCTTCGCGAAAGTCAGGACGTCGTCGGTGACGTTGACGACGGCCTCGCGCGCACGGACGAGGTTCCGGAACGTGCGCGTGCCGACGTAGGGCCGGATCACGAGGCGATCCTCGCCCCAGACCACACCCATGGCCGCGAAGTTCGCCTCTCCATCCTCGTCCAGCGTCGTCACGATCGTCTCGACGATCATGGTGCGGTTCCGAGGATCTTGTGGAGGTGCAGCGGGTACTGGCCGAGCTTGCCGCCATAGTTGCCGGCGCTGATCTGCACCACTCCCGGGCCGCACGCGGCCCGGACGCCGACACGCATGGCGGCCTCCACGGCCCCCACGTCGAGACCGTCGATGACGATCTCGTAGACCGCGTGGACGCTCATCGGCAGCCGGCTCCGGCCCTGTCCGCGGAGCGTGGGACAGTACTCCTCGTTGGTCGATGCCCGCAGCGTCTTGTAGCGCGATCCGACCTTGCTGCCGCTTCTGACGATGCCGCCCGGGAAGGGGAGGATCACTCCGGGCACCGCGCGGATGGCCTGGGCGGCCGCCTCGGCGGCGTGGAGCGCCGCGGCCTGATCCGTGGCCAGGATCAGGAAATTGCCTCCCGCGACCGCGCGTTGGACGCCGAACGTGTCCTCGCAGAGGAACTCGCCGTCCATCACCGGTACCCGCCAGTATCGCCGCCCATCGAGCTTCTTGCTCGCCTGGTGGCCATCTCCGAAGAAGCGGAGGAGCCCGCCCACCTTCACCGTTTCCTCCCCGGGCAGGAGCCCGTTGAAGCACGCGGTGGTGGGGCAGGTCATCACGCACTGGCCGACGCGGTTGACCAGCGCCTTGCCGAGCGCCGCGGTGTTGAACCCGAAGACCAGAAGGCTCACGCCGGGCCGGCCGTCGGGCGTCGCGGTCGCCGGCAGGTCGGCTTCGATGCCCGCCTCGGCGTCGCATCCGATCACCGATGTCGCATAGCCCGTCGCCAGCGAGGCGGCCGTCCGGGCCCAGCCGGCCGTCTCCGCGGTCACGATCGCGCGGGCCGCGCGCATCCGGAACGCCTCGGCGAAGGTGTCCTCGATCTCCACGCCGTTGACGCGGACCATGACGGAGGTCAGCCCGCCGCCGTGGCCAGCGCGACGCGCTCGGCCGGGACGAGGTGCTCCGGTCCGGCGCTCGTGCCCTGCTCGGTCGACCGCCCGGGAATGAGGATGAACGTCTCCGGCCGCATCGGATCTGCCTCGGCGAGGGCGGGCCGGGACCCGCGCGGCCCCGTGGGAGCGGGACCGCGGGGCGTCCGGCCGCGCGGCGACGTTACGCCGCGCCTACGCGAAGGGGTGCTTGGCTGAGTCCTTCTGGGCGAGGACGGAGTCCACGGTGGGCTGACCCTTCATCGCCCGCGCGATCGATTCCTTGGTCGCCCGGTAGTTGTAGTCGTAGATCTTCTTGTTGTCCTTGGCCTGCCAGTGGATGAACACGCCCACGATCACGCACAGGTCGTTGGCGCTGGCCTTGGGGATGGTGCCGTCGGCGACGCTGTCCACGACCGCCTTGGCCACGGCGGCCTGGGCGGGACCGAACATCTGGACCGCCTGGCCGGCGCCCTTGATCGTGACCTTGTTGAACATGACCGTGTCCGGCTTGGCCGGAACGTTCGGCGCCAGCACGGCCAGGAGGCCGTTGTGGCCTGCCGTCTGGTCGGCCAGTCGCTGCGCGAAGGTGGCGCCGGCCGGGCCGCTCTTCGATCCGATGATCAGATCGATGTGAGCGACCTCGTTGCCCTCGCCGACCAGTGACTCACCCACCATGAAGCTGTGACTATCCATAGCTATGCGATCCCTCCCGTAGCTAGAGCGCACTCATTGTGTGGGACGTCGATTCCGGCACGCCGGCCCGCTGCCCGCGCATGCACCCCCTTCCTGAGGCCAGGGCCTGGGTAAGGACGACTCGCCGGTGTCGCACTTCCGCGGCGACCGGGCATGTTGCCAGCTTCGCCTTCTATGACCGTTTTCGATCCCCGGGACATCGTCGACCACCGCTGGGTGGCGCCAATACTAGGGAGGGGTCCCGCGGCTGTCAAGGCAAGGGGGACGGTTGCCGCTGACTGGTCCGACTCCGAGGCCGCGATCTGCGCCCAGGCGACACCGTTCGACCCCGGCTCCGATCAGGATGAGGCTGCCTACCGGCCGATCGGGTTACAGGAGGCCGAGGAGCCGCCAGTATGGCACGGCCAGCGCGAGACCCAGGAGAGTCAGGCCCGCATAGGCGAGGGCGAAGCGTCGGGCCTGCTCGTGGGAGAAGAGGCGATCCTCCGAGGCGGAGCGAGCCACCATGTAGCTCGACGTCTAGGTCGTACAGACCACGACGGCGTTGGCGCCCATCCTGGCGCCGCCCTCGCGCAGGGCCTGCTCGTACTGAGTGGCGGTCGGATCGCCGGAGGGCTCCGCGAAGACCTCTCCGGGCCGCTCGTGCGGCCGGCTCGGCTCGGACCGGAGGACCCCGACCTTGGCCGGATCGGTGGGCGGGAAGGTCGGGCCGCCGAGGTACGGGTGGACGCGCGTCGACACGAAGCTGCAGCCGGTCGGCAGGAGCGCAAGCGCCAGGGCTCGCCACCTAGCCGGGCGCGTCCCGCCCGGCCGGCGCCCGGGCAAGGTCGGCAGCGAACATCTGATCTCAGGGTCGCCCACCACGATGCGCTTCGTCGGCACGGGGTCAGGAGTGGCCGATCGCCTTGTGGATGGCGTCGATGAGCGAATCGTCGTCGAAGGGCTTCCGCAGGTACTCGATCGCGCCGGCCCGGCGGGCCCGATCGCGCGTGGACCGGTCGTCGTGAGCCGTGATGATGACGATCGGCGTGCTCACCCCTGACGTCGCGAGCCTCTCCTGCAGGTCGAGCCCGCTCAGACCGCCGAGATGGACGTCCAGCACGAGACAGTCCGCCCGCCCGCGATGCTCCGACTCCAGGAACTGCTCCGCCGACGAGAAGGTCTCCACGCGGAACCCGGTCGCGTCCAGGAGGCGGCGCAGCGCGCGCAGGAGCGAGTCGTCGTCGTCGACGACGCAGACCATCGGCGACCGCCGGATCTGGTGGTGCACCGCCTCCTTGCTCGTCATGCTGTCGTTCATTCTGCCGATATCCGCCGATCATTCGCTATTGGCCCTTGGTCCCACGGCCTGGCGACCACCAACACCCTTGACGTCTCGCGGCCGAGCTTGTGCAGCATGCGGACGAGATCGGCCACGGAGGCGGCCGCCATCTTCTGCATCACGCGGCCCCGGTGGACCTTGATCGTCTTCTCGGCCACCCCGAGTCGCTCGGCGATCTGCTTGTTGAGCATCCCGGTGACCACGAGGTCCAGCACCTCGCGCTCGCGGGCGGTCAGGGCGTCGAGCCGGTGCTCCAGCTCGACCCGCTCCGCCAGGGAGGCTCGCGCTTCACGGCTTCGATCGAGCGCCTTCTGGATCCCGCCGAGCAGCTCACGCTCGTCGACCGGCTTTTGGAGGAAGTCGACGGCGCCTTCCTTCATCGCGCGGACGCCCCCCGACACGGTTCCGTGGCCCGTGACGAAGATGATCGGGAGGAACCGCCGGGCGTCGCCCAGCGCGGCCTGGAGCTCGAGACCGCTCTCGCCCGGCAGGCGGACGTCGAGCACCAGGCAGGCCGGGCGGTCCGCGGCCGGATGGTGCAGGAAGGCCTCGGCGGAGGGGAACGTCTCGACGTCGAGGCCCGCCGACGCGATGAGGCGGGCCAGAGCCCGGCGCACCGACGCATCGTCGTCGATCACGTAGACGAGGCCGTCGGAGGTCACGCTCGGACGGGCTTCGGCTCGCCCGGGAGCTCGAGGTGGAGAGTGAGTCCCCGATCGTCATTGACGGTCGCCCAGAGGTGGCCGCCATGCGCCTGGACGATGGAGCGGCTGATGGCGAGGCCCATTCCCAGCCCGTCCGGCTTGTTGGTGACGAAGTGCTCGAAGATGCGCTCGAGCTCCGCCTCCTTGGCACCGATCCCGGTGTCCCGGATCGAGACGGCGACGCCCCCCTTCGCGCTCTCGGCCGTCCCGATCCTGATCTCGCGCGGACCCTCCTCCGCGATCACGATCGCCTCGCGCGCGTTGACGAGAAGGTTGAGCAGGACTTGCTGGAGCTGGACCGAATCGCCGGGGATGCGCGCCAGGCCCCGCTCGAGAGCGCAGTGGACCGTGATGCGCTGGCGCTCCGTGTCGTGGCGAAGAAGGCCCACCACGTCCTCGACGAGCTCGTTCACGTCCACGGGACCCCGGTCGACCTGCTCCTTGCGGAACAGGGCGCGGAGCCGCCGGATGACCTGGGAGGCGCGCTTCGCATCGTCCACGATGTCGGACAGGGTCTCGACCACTCCCGGGCGGGACGCCCGGCCCGCGTCCAGCAAGCGGCGCGTCGCCTGCGCGTTTGCCACGATCGCGGCGAGCGGCTGGTTGATCTCGTGGGCGAGCGACGCGGCGAGCTCCCCGAGCGTCGTGGTCCGCAGCACGTGAGCCAGCTCCTCACGCTGACGTTCCGCCTCTTCCTCCGCCTGGCGGCGGCGGGTGATGTCGACGTGGGTCACGAGCGCTCCGCCCTCCGGGCGCCGGAGCGGCTCCGCCGTCATCTCGAACCAGCGCTCGCCGGCGGGCGTGCGACAGGCATACTCGAACTGAAGAGACGTGCCTCCGGCGAGCACCGTGCGCAAGGCTTCCAGGATCCGGCCGGCCTCGCGATCCCCCCCGCTGGCCGCGTCTCGGCACACGTCAAGGTAGCTGGCGCCGATCGAGACCCGGACGGGGTTGGCCCCGTTCTCGAGGGCGAATCGGCCCCAGGCGTGATTCACGGCGATGATGCGCCCGCTCTTGTCGAGGGCGGCCACGTGACCGTGCAGCGCCCCGAAGATGGCGCTCCGGAGGAGGTCGGTCTCGAGCAGCGCTCGCTGGGCGGCCCGGAGCTGGGTGACATCGACGGCCGAGCCCACGTAGCCGAGCAGGGCCCCGTCGTCGGACCGCCGGGGCACTCCGTGGTCCAGGACCCAGCGGTACTCTCGATCCCGGCGCTGCAGCCGATACTCCACGGTGAACGGCCGCTCCTCCGCGAGCGCGGCGGCCAGGGCGCGGGTCAGATCCGGCTGGTCGTCGCGGTGGACGTTGGCCATCCAGCTCTCGCTCAGCTCGTGGTCCAGCCCGCGGCCGGTGAAGTCGAGCCACCGCTGGTTCACGTACGTCCGCCGGCCCTCGGGGCCCGAGAGCCATACCATCATGGGGGCGCTGTCCGCCATCCGGTGAAAGCGCTCCTCGCTCTCACGTACTGCCCGCTCGGCCTGCTGCCGCGCGAGGGCGCCGGCGAACACGGCCGCCAGCAGCCGAAGCCGCGGGACCAGCTCGTCGGGCCAGTGGCGCTCCGCGCGGAGGGTGCCCACCACGAGGGCGCCCGCGACCGAGCCGCCCACGGCGAGCGGCACCACGACGGCCGAGCGTGTGCCGAGGCGTTCGAGGTTCTGCCGATCAACCGCTGCCTCGTCGGGGAGGTCCTCGAGGCGCGTGAGTCGGACGACGTGCCCCTGGCGGAGCTGGGACACGATCCACGGCGCCGCGTTGCCCCGGATCGCCTGGCGGAGGGGCGCCACGCCCTCTCGGGTCCAGGAGTGTGTGGCCCGGACCTGGTCGGAAGAGGTGGAGAGCGCGCCCACGGTGGCCCGGTCGGCACCCAGATCCTCCACCAGGCGCCGGAGACCAGTCTCGATCTGTCGGTCCACCTCCGCCACAGGGCCGGTGGCGAACATGGCGGACAGGTCGGAGAGGAGCGTTTCGAAGCGCAGGCGCTCGGCGAGGGCATCCCGGGTCTGTCGGCGCTCCTCGATGACCCCCGCAAGACACATGAACGGAATGGCGACGACCGAAAGGAAGACCTGGAGGGCCAGCACGGCTTGGGCAGGGGGCAGCTCGGTGAACAGCCCTTGCCCGTATGTTCCACCCCAGATCGCCACCCATACGGCCGTTGCCAGCGCGAGGCTCACTCCCCCGGGCCCGAAGCGGACCGCCGCCCAGAGGAAGAGTGGCAGGACCAGCGCCAGTGGCGTGTAGGGCGTTCCCGGGATGGGGAGGTCGTCCAGGCCGACACTCAGCCCGAAGGCCATGACCGCGACGAAGAGCAGAGTGGCCGCGAGAAGCGCCGCCTCGAGATGCCGCCGGGTGGGCGCCGTCCGGATCCACGCCGGTCCGGCAGTGATCGCGGTGGCGAGCGCGGGGACCAGCGTCAGCTCGGTCAGGACGTTGGAGAAGAACCGGGTGCGCCAGACCACCCAATATGGCTCGGCCCGCAGCGAGGCGACCACGGCGGCATCGGCGAACGACGACACGAATGGCGCGGCGAGGCCGGCCGCGCCGATGAAAACAGCGACGCGGCGCAGTGTATCGAAGCGGGCTGGCGCGTCGCTGAACCGGCGCACGCCCAGGGCAGCGATCAGCGCCTCACTGCAGTTCGTCGCGAAGAGCAGCGCGATCAGCAAGGCCGGCCAGCCGGCACTCAGCTGAATGACCAGGTGCGCCGGGAGCGCCGCCAGCAGGTACATCCACCAGCGCCGCGGCGGTGTCAGCAGCAACGTCACGGTCAGGATCGCGTTCGGAGGCCAGAGAACCGACGGGGTCGACGGGGGAAACCGGAGCACGAGGCCGATGCGGGAGCCGACGTAGTAGGCGACGCAGACCAGCAAGGCGATCCCCGTGGTCCGGATAGCGGATCGTGCGGGCGATTCGCGTGCCGCCCGTCCGGGCGTCGATCCGCCGCTCACGCGCGGGCCTCCAGCGTCGAACGAAGCGCGCGCGCCGGGCTCCGGACTGTCACTGCTCCTGCCAGGGCGTGCCCCGCGGCGCCGAGGAGCAGAGCGAACGGCCCCGCCGCGAGAGCCGGTATGACGGCGGTTAGAAGGAGGGTCAGACCTCCCGCGGTCCCTGGGGCGAGAACTCCGCACCGTCGACGGCCGTCGAAACTCGGTTCCGGCACTCGACCTCCACCTCCTCCCGGCTTCCCTCCGAAAGTACACTTCCGGCTCGCGCGCTCACAAGGCCCCTGGACCCAGGTCCGGTCTCCCGGCCGGCCGACTACCCTCGCTCGGGTTCCCGTGCCATCATGCCTTGTCGTGGTGCGTCGAGCCTGCTCGGAGCAGAGGGAGGCATTCGGGGTGGGGCCGAACGATACGTGCAGGAGCCAGTCCAGTGGGACGGAGTATCGTCGCCTCGATGCGCGATGTGACCTGCCTCGTCAGCTGATCGCCTGCCTCGCCATCGTCGCGGGACTCGTGCTCGGCGCGTGCTCGATCCCGTTTGGACCCGGGGCAGAATCGACGGAGCCACCCCCACGGGAGACCCCTCGCGATCGGAATCGGCTCTACCAGCAAGAACAGGAGCAGCTGGAGCGGCAGAATCAGTTCGACCGGATCGGACCCTCGGACCGCTGACCGGTCGCCGCTGCGTGCCTCCGAAACCCTCGGGCTTCCCAAGATCCGCTCGGCCGGGAGACAGCACGATGACGCGGTCGCTCGCGGAGGCGGCATCCCGGACCGGCGGCCTGGACAATAAGCGCCGCTCTTCAACCGTTCGAAATCCCACGGGCGGTGGCGGTGCTCGTAAGCGTGACGGGAAGCGAAGGGCGCGATGCGGTTCTCATGATGATGTCTTCGCGGCCGCTGCTCTAGAATGGATGCGGGTGGACAGGCAGAGGAGGGTCGGGGTGGGCCCCGAGGGCGATGTCTTCGAAGTCCCGGTGACGCTGAGCGTGTTCGGCGCCAGCCCCGCGCGGGGAGTCGCCACCGTGCGGTCCCGCACCCTCGCCTGGCGTGTGCGCCGGGCGGCGCTTGCGCTGGGAGCGGCCTGGTTGCTTGCGTTTCCCGCGATCTTCTTCCCGGTGGTGCACTTTGTGCTGGTGCCGGGCCTCGTCGTTGGCGGGGTGGTGGTGGGTGTGATGCTCCTGCGGGAGGATCGGACGCTGGCGCGGATCCAAGCCACGTGCCCGCGGTGCGGGGCCACGCTGGACGTATCGCCGGGTGGCCGCTTCCGGCTCCCGCGTCCGGTGCAGTGCGTCCACTGCAAGAACGAGCTCACGCTCGCGGCAGTGGCCACCCCCGAGGATCGGCGACCGGCCGAGTGACCCCGAGCGCGCAGGTACGACGTACCGCCCGAGGACGTGGGACAATGGTCTCATTGGCGTCGGGGGGCGTGTGGCTGCGCTCAGGAGGGATCGGAAACGGGTCAGTCAGCCGCCACGCGGAGCCGGAGATCGTCAGGTCCCGGCCAGCGGGAAAGGGGAGAGACATGGGTAGCAAGGGAATCGCCTGGGCAGGAGGTCTGACGCTGACGCTCTTCGTGCTGCTCGCCAGTGGGTGCGCGGGCACGGGGGCGTCGACGGCCACGCCCCTGCCGCCGGCCAAGATGCTGCAGGCGGGAGATCTCGCGAGCCTGGCAGGCGAGTGGGAGGGCACGCTCGAGGGTGTGGCCGGCAGCGGCCCGTTCGCGGGACGACGCGCCCAGCTTGGCCGCGTCACCGTCGCGCCGGACGGGTCGTTCACCTCGAACATCAACGGCATTCCCGGGGTGGGGAAGGGGCGGATCGAGGACGGCAAGTTCGTCTTCGAGGGTTCCGCGACGCGCGGCGTCGCGACTCTGTACGAGGGTGGCGGTCGCCGCGTCCTCAAGGGCGAGGGCACCTGGGTTGGGTACGATGGCCGGAGCGCGTTCGAGCTGACGAAGCGCTGACGACCACGGCTCCTGTTGCCGAGGGCCGGTAGTCGTGGGGAGCACCTCGGAGGTCGTCTCCGAGGTGCTCTCGGCATGTTGCGGCGCCTCCATTCTGATCGTACGGGAGGCAACGACTGGTGCGCGTGAGACCCCGGGGATTCTGGCGCATTCACCCGCTCGGCGCTCTGTGGAAGGTCGAGTGGCTCGGGATCGGGGTCGATCTAGGACCGCACGGCCCCGTCCCGCGGGTCATCCTCGCCCCCATGCTAGGATAGCGCCCACCTCGAGCCTCGGGGAGTGACCCAATGAGGATCCGGACAGCCCTCTACGACGCCGTCGTCATCGGCGGGGGCCACAACGGCCTCGTGGCGGCCTGCTATCTGGCGGGGGCGGGTCTGTCGGTCGCCGTCCTCGAGCGGGCAGGCGTCGTCGGGGGCGCGGCCGTCACCGAGGAGCTGATCCCTGGCTTCCGGGTCTCGACCGGCTCCTACGTGCTGTCGCTCATGCCCCGGCGGATCCTGGACGAGCTCGATCTCTGGTCGGCGGGAGTCCAGTATCTCGCCCGCGATCCGCGGATCTTCGTGCCGTTTCCCGACGGCACCTCGCTCACGTGGTGGGGCGACTCCGCCAGGCTCCACGCCGAGCTCGCGAAGATCTCGAAGCGGGACGCCGACCGGTTCGCCGACTACGAGGCGTTCATCGAGCGGGCGGCGACGGTCATGGACCGGTTCATCCTCCGGAATCCGCCGTCGTGGGCCGAGGTGGCGGCGGAGTTTCGGAGTCCCGCGGACCTCGCGGTCTTCCAGAAGTGCTTCCTGGGCTCCGCGGCCGACATCGCCGAGCACTTCTTCGAGAACGAGAAGCTTCAGGCGGTCGTCGCCGCCACGGGGATCATCGGGACGTTCCGCGGCCCGCGAGACCCGGGGACGGGATACGTGAAGCTCTACCATTCCATGGGCATGGCGACCGGGAATCGGGGCGCCTGGACGTATGTCAAAGGGGCGATGGGCGCGGTGACGCAGGCCCTCCACCGCGTGGCGACCGCCCGAGGGGCGGTGATCCGCACGGGCGCCGAGGTGCGCGAGGTCCTGGTCCGCGACGGGCGCGCGACCGGCGTCGTCTTGGCGGACGGCGAGGAGATCGGCGGGCGCGTCGTGCTCTCGAATGCCGACCCGGTTCGCACCTATCTCGGGCTCGT
The DNA here is from genome assembly GCA_963805625.1 of uncultured Candidatus Rokubacteria bacterium. Lineage (GTDB taxonomy): Bacteria > Methylomirabilota > Methylomirabilia > Rokubacteriales > DASRDR01 > DASRDR01. The sequence continues at coordinate 1,828,808 of CAWDVE010000010.1, read as the reverse complement.
GCCCCGGCGGGAGCTGCCGGACGACTACCGGCGCGCCGTGGAGGCAATCAAGATCGAGAGCCCCGTGATGAAGATCAACATGGCCATCACGGAGCCGCCCCGCTTCACCATGCTGCCGGCGGAACGGGTTCGCGAAGGCTACTCGGGCGGGCTCTTCATCGCGCCCACGATCGACTACATGCAGCGCGCGTGTGACGAGGCGCGGGCCGGTCGGCCGGCCACCCACCCGTTCCTCAACGTGCACCTCCAGTCGGTCGTGGACGACTCCGTGGCGCCGCCCGGACGTCACACGCTCTCGATCTTCACCCAGTACTTTCCGTACCGGCTGGCGGAAGGGACGTGGGACGAGCGGCGTGACGCCATCGCCGACCAGGTGCTGGCGGAGTTCGGTCGCTATGCGCCGAACGTCCCGGGCTCCGTCCTCGCCCGGCAGGTGCTGGCTCCACCCGACCTCGAGGCGCGCTTCGGCCTCACCGGCGGGCACATCTTCCACGGCGAGCTGGTGCCCGAGCAGGCCTTCGATCTGCGTCCTGTGCCGGGCTCGACCTCGTACGAGGGTCCGATCCGGGGGCTCTACCTTTGCGGCTCCGGCGCCTGGCCCGGCGGCTGCGTCATGGGCGCCCCCGGCCACAACGCCGCGCAGGAGGTCATCGGCCGACTCCGGGTCGGCCGCGGCTGATCCGAGACCATGCCGCCACGGGGCGCGCGGGTTCGGCAGTCCGGCTCGAGCTCCCGTCCGGCCATCGCTAGTATTGATTTTGTAATGCCAAAACGCTGGCGAAGCCGGGCGGGATGGCCTATCCTTCGATCCAAGGTGGTGTACCGCCTGCGGCAAGCGCATCGGGCCGGTGTCGGTCCCGAGCCTCTACGAGCCCGCCGCGCGGCCCTCTCGGGCGCGCTATGCCTCCTCGTTGCCGCATATCTCGCGGCCTCCGGCTGCCAGCAAGAGATCCCGGCGGCGCCGGAGAAGGCGGCCGCCGCCGCGCCCAGCGCCGGAGCCCGAGCGGTGCGGGTCGTACCGGCCGCAGAAACGACGGTGGCCCGCACGGTAGCCGCCACCGGAACGCTGGCCGCCGACGAGCAGGTCGTGCTGGGCACGAAGGTCGTCGGGCGCCTCGCCGAGATCTCCGTCGATCTGGGCAGCCTGGTCAAGAAGGGTCAATCGGTCGCGAGCATTGACACCAAGGACTACCAGTACCGCCTCGACCAGTCGGTCGCCGCCCTCAAGCAGGCACGGGTCCGGCTCGGCCTTCCGGCCGACGGCGATGACGACCGCGTGGACGCGACCCAGACCGCCGTGGTGCGCCAGGCGAAAGCGCTGCTCGACCAGGCCCAGCTGAATCGCGACCGGCTGGCGCGGCTGTGGGAGCAGCAGTACGTGGCGCGCGCAGAGCTCGACGCGGCGGTGTCGGCGTTCCAGGTCGCCGAGGGCCGGTACCAGGACGCGCTGGAGGAGGTCCAGAACCGCCAGGCCGTGCTGCTCCAGCGCCGCTCGGAGGTCGAGCTGGTCCGCCAGCAGCTCACCGACACGGTGATCCTCTCGCCGATTGACGGCGCCGTGGTCGAGCGGCAGGCCTCGGTCGGAGAGTACCTCGCCGCCGGAGCGTCGGTGGTGACCCTCGTGCGCCTCCACCCCTTGCGCCTCCGGCTCTCGGTTCCGGAGCGCGAGGCCGCCAGCGTGCGCCCGGGGCAGCCCGTCCGCGTCAGCGTCGACGGCGACTCGTCGGTGTACCCCGGAACGGTGGCCCGGCTGTCGCCCGCCATCAGCGAGCAGAACCGGACGCTGCTCATCGAGGCGGAGGTCCCGAATTCCGGGAGCCGGCTGCGGCCCGGCTCCTTCGCCAAGGCGGAGGTGGTCATCCAGGCGGGCGACCGCGTCGTGACGGTGCCGGCGTCGGCGCTGATCACCTTCGCGGGCGTCGAGAAGGTGCTCACAGTCCGGAGCGGCAAGAGCGAGGAGCTCCGGGTTACGACGGGCCGGCGTCTGGGTGACCTTGTCGAGATCGTCGCCGGGGTGAAGGCCGGCGAGCCGATCGTCGTCCAACCGGGCAATCTCACCGGCGGCCAGGCTGTCACCGTGGAGAACTAGTGCAGAAGCTCGCCGAGGTCTGCATCCGCCGGCCCGTGTTCGCGGCGATGATCGTGCTCGCGCTCGTCGTCGTGGGCAGCACGAGCTACTTCCGGCTCGGGGTCGACCGGTTCCCGTCCGTCGAGCTGCCCACCGTGAGCGTCCGCACCGAGCTGCCCGGCGCCTCCGTCGAGGAGATGGAGACGCAGGTCACGCAGAAGGTCGAGGAGGTCGTCAACACCGTCCAGGGCATCACGGAGCTGCGGTCCATCACCGGCCCGGGGGCGAGCAACGTCATCATCACGTTTGCGCTCGACCGCTCCGTGGACGTGGCCGCCCAGGACGTCCGCGAGAAGGTCCTGAACGCGGCGCGCAACCTGCCCCGCGACATCCGGCCCCCCACCGTCTCCAAGCTCGACAACGACCAGGCGCCGGTCCTCACACTGGCCGTGTCGGGCAACCGGAGCCTGCGCGAGCTGACGGAGATCGCCGACAAGACCGTCAAGGTCGACCTCGAGCGGGCCCGGGGCGTCGGGGAGATCCAGCTCGTCGGCGGCCTCTCGCGCGCCGTGAGCATCTGGGTGGATGCGGACCGCCTGGCCGCATACCAGATGCCGATCACCGCCGTGCGCGATGCCATCGTTCGCCAGAACGCTGACCTCCCCGGCGGGAACGTCACGGCCGGTCGGCAGGAGCAGTCGCTCCGGACCATGGGTCGGGTCGTCGACCCGCGATCGTTCAACGACCTGGTGGTCGCCACCATCAACGGTGCGCCTGTGCGTGTCCGCGACATCGGGACCGCGGAGGACGGCACGAAGGAGCAGCGCTCGACCGTCCGTGTGAACGGCGTGCCCACCGTGATCCTGGAGGTCCGGCGCCAGTCGGGCGAGAACACGGTGGCCGTGATCGAGGCAGTCAAGGCGAACCTGGCCCGGCTCACGCCGCTGCTGCCCACCGACGTGAAGGTGGAGATCCTCCGCGACCAGTCGCGGTACATCTATGCCGCCTTGCACGAGATCAACCTTCACCTCGTGCTGGGGAGCATCCTGGCCTCGCTCGTGGTGTTCGTGTTCATGCGGAGTTGGCGCTCGACGGTCATCGCCGCCGTCGCCATCCCCGCGTCGGTCATCTCGGCGTTCGGCATGATGTGGGCGCTGGGCTTCACCTTGAACAGCGTCACCATGTTGGCCCTGGTGCTGATGGTCGGCATCGTCATCGACGACGCCATCGTCGTGCTGGAGAACATCTTCCGCTTCGTCGAGGAAAAGCGGATGTCGCCGTTCGAGGCGGCGCGCGCGGCCACCGCCGACATCGGGCTCGCCGTCATGGCCACCACCTTCTCGCTGGTGGTCATCTTCGTCCCGGTGTCGTTCATGTCGTCGGTGTCCGGCCGGTTCCTCTATCAGTTCGGCCTCACCGCCGCGGTCTCCGTGCTGGTGAGCCTCCTGGTCTCGTTCACGCTCACGCCCATGATGAGCGCCCGGATGCTCCGCGCGGATGACGCGGCGGGCGAGCACGACACCGCCCGCTCTCGGCGCGGCTTTTACCGCTTCATCGACGGCGCCTACGCGTGGCTCCTCCGCCTCGCGATCACCCCTGTCGGGCGTGTAGCTGTCGCGGTCGTGGCGCTGGCCGTCATCGCCTCGACGGTGCCGCTGTACGGACTCGTCAAACGGGAGTATGTGCCGAGCGACGTCGACGAGGCCGAATTCCAGCTCTTCTACGAAGGGCCCGAGGGTGTGAGCCTCGCGGCCATGGACGAGGCGGTGCAGGCGATGGACCGCGAGATTCGGGCCGTGCGCGGCGTGCGGCTGGTGCTCTTGACCGCGGGCGGCAGTTTCCTCGGCCGGGTCAACCAGGGCAACGGGTACGTGCGGATCGCCCCGCACGCCGAGCGCACGGTGACGCCAGCGCGCCTCTGGGACGGGCTCCGCCGCGGCGACCCGCGTGCGGCCTTCCGCGACAACTACACGCAGCGGGAGGTGATGCAGGAGATCCGGCAGCGTCTGCGGAAGTTCCGCGACATGCGGATCACCGTTCGGAACATCCCTGGGTTCAACATCGGGGGTGGCAACTTCGACATCGACTACGTCCTCCGCGGACCCGACCTTGCTACGCTCGCGCGGTACGGCGAGCAGCTGCGCGAGCGGGCGCTGCAGCTGGGCGGCATGGTCGACCTCAGCACCACGCTGCGCCTGGACCGGCCGGAGCTGCGCGTCCAGGTCGACCGGGACCGCGCGGCCGACCTCAGGGTGGACGTTGAGCAGATCGCCACGGCGCTCCGGCTGATGGTGGGCGGGGACCAGGAGGTTTCACGCTTCCACGATCCCTTCCTTGACCAGGACTACGACGTCCAGCTCCGCTTGAGCCAGGCCGACCGGCGCGATCCCCGGACCATCGAGCGCCTCTACGTGGCGCGGGCGTCGGCGGCGGCGTCGACTTCTCTGGGCGCCGCCCCGCAGATCGGGATGGCGCCGGGCGGCGGACTCGTCCGCCTCGACAACGTCGTGAAGATCGCGCCGGCCGAGACGGCGTCCCGGATCGACCGGTCGGAGCGCCAGCGCGAGAACCGCCTGCGCGGGGTCATCGCCCCGGGATACGGTCAGGCAGACCGGATCGACGCGCTCCGCCAGGCGACCGTCGAGCTCAACCTCCCCGCCGGCTACACCACGGTCGTGTCGGGGCGGGCGCGAGAGTTCGAGCGGACATTCGTGGAGTTCCTGTGGGTGTTCCTGCTGGCTGTGATCTTCATGTACATGATCCTGGCGTCTCAGTTCGAGAGTGTCGTCCACCCTCTGACCATTCTGCTCTCGCTGCCCCTGGCGATACCCTTCGCGCTCTTCTCGCTCTGGTACACCGGGAACACGATCAACCTCTACTCGGCCCTGGGGATCCTGGTGCTCTTCGGTGTCGTCAAGAAGAACGCGATCCTCCAGATCGACCACATGAACTCGCTCCGTCAGGCCGGGCACGATCGCCAGACCGCGATCCTGCAGGGCAACCGGAACCGGCTGCGGCCCATCCTCATGACGACGTTCACGCTGGTGGCGGGCATGCTGCCGCTCTGGATGGGCTCCGGCCCCGGCTCGGAGGAGCGGCGCGCCATCGCTGTCGTGGTCATCGGCGGGCAGACGCTCTCGCTCCTGCTGACGCTCCTGGTCACCCCGGTCGCCTATCTCGTGCTCGACGACCTCGTGCGACTCTTCGGCTGGCGGCCTCGAGCCCGCGCCGAGCAGCCGGCGGTCGCGATACACGGCGCGGCGGACGGCTCGGCGCCTGTCGCGGCTGTCGCCGGCCACGGGGTCGCTACGCGGAACGGGCCTACCGGTGCCAATGGCGTTGCGTCGGGCGACGGAGATGGCGTCCCGTCCCCGGCCACTCCGCACGAGCTGGAAACCCACCCGCCGTAGCGAGTTCACGCGACTGCGCCGGACCGGACTCGTCCGAGCGCTCCGGTCACGGCAGCGCCCGCAGAATGACCGAGTTGGAGTGGCTTCTCCGTAGAATGGGCGCGTGAGAGAGCCTACAACGGCGCTGACTCTCTCGGCGGCGCGACTGGCAACGGTCGCGTGCGTCCTCGCGCTGGCGCTTCCCCGGGTCGTCGCCGTGACCGCGACAGGATTGGCGACCTCGTTCGATCAAAACCTCGAAAACCCGGCGGTCAACACGATTCTGCTGCTCAAGCACGGCGTCAACGTGTACGCGGAAGGCACGTTCGCGGCACCCCCGTTCAACTTGCTCATGTACACGCCTGCCTATCACTACCTCGTGGCCGCGCTCCCGTCGCCTTCGGGGATCAGCCCCTTCACGCTGCCGCGGCTCGTCTCGGCCGGTGCCATGTTCGTCGCCGCCGGCGCGCTTCTCTTGATCCCGTCCACCCGCGCCGGCCGCCTCCTCGCGGCCGCGGCCGCCGCGTTCTTCCTTGCCATCCCAGGAGTCACCCGGCACATCGCGTACGCTCGTCAGGACCCCTTGGCACTGGCTCTATCGCTGGGTGCCCTTCTCATTCTGTCCCGCCGCACTTCCCGCGGCGCGATCGTGGCCAGCGCAGGTCTCGCCGCGCTGGCCATACTGACGAAGCAGAGTTACTTCGCGGCGGCCGGCGCTGGCGCGCTCTATCTTTGGCATATACGCTGGACCAAGGGCCTGACCTTCATCGCGACGGTGGGTCTGATCGGGAGCAGCGCTGCCATTGTCGCTCACCTCGCGTGGGGAGCGGGGTTCTGGTGGAGTGTGCTCGTCGCGCCGACCCAGTCGTATGACTGGGGCCAGTACAGCACCTTCGCGACGGAGATGGCGCGCCAGTGGGCCTACGCCGCCGTCATCGTCCTCGGAATCGCGGTCTGGGTTCGGGCGCTCATCCGGCCGGCCGCGTCACCTCGGGCTCCGAGCACTCCGCTGACCGTGTATGTCCCAGTGACCTTCGCCGTCCTCGCCCTGACTCTCGGGAAGCGCGGAGCGGACCTGAACTACTTCTTCGAGCCAACGCTGGCCCTGCTCGCGTATCTGGTAGAGCGGGCCGATCGACCGCTCGCATCGCCGAGGGCGAGACTGGGCCTGGCGCTCGCGCTGCTGGCCTTCCTGGCGCTCGTGGTCATCGATCACGTCCGTATCCCGGCGGATCGCTTTGCGTACGTCACCCCTGAGAAGATGGGGCTGACGGACCGAGTCATCCGGCAGGTCAGGACGGAGATTGGGGCGCTCGAGGGGCCGACGCAGCGAATCCTGTTCCCGCCGTACTTCGCGGCGAACTACGCCTACAACCTGGGGAGACCACTCTACTTGAGTGACCCGTACCTCTACACTCTCTTGTGGGCAGAAGGCAAGCTCCCGATAGACTCCTTCATTGCGTCCATCGCGGACGGCTACTTCGACGTCATCGTGTTGCCTTGGGACGAGGATCTCCGCCGGCCCAAGTACGGGTGGCAGACCGGAGCGGACCGCTTCTACGAGGCCCTGCGCCGGGAGTACCGGCTCGGGTTCACCGGGGTCTACCAGTACCATGTACGGCGGTAGAACTCACAACTTCGGGGGCATCGTGACCGTCGTCATCATCCGAGCCATGACCGACCTCGCCATCCCGGGCTGGGCGTCGGCCGTCGTCGGGCTCCTGGTGGCGATCCTTCTCCAGGCCGTTCTCCTCTCCCTGGTGTTCATCTTCGTCACCCTGAATAGCCGGAGCTATTCGGCCGTGATCCCGCGCCGGGACTACGCCGACTACGTCGCGGGCGAGACGCGAGTGTACCCCTGACTGGGCCGTCGGGGGCCGAGCCGTACCCCGGAGAGGAGCTCGAGCTCTTCGCCCGCGCGGAGAACTGGAAGGACTATTTCGCGAGCCTCCTCCGTCCCTACCTGACGGGCGACGTCCTGGAGGTCGGTGCGGGTCTCGGCGCGACGACTCGTTGTCTCTGCGACGGCCGCCAGCGCACGTGGCTCTGCCTCGAGCCCGACCGGGCGATGGCCTCGCGCCTTGCGGCCGCCGTGGCGGACGGCGCGTTCCCGCGTTGCTGCCAGGCTCGCGCCGGCACCGTTCGCACCCTCCCGCCGGACGCGCGCTTCGACGCGGTTCTTTACATCGACGTGCTGGAGCACGTCGATGACGACGCGGTGGAGCTGGCCGCCGCAGCCCGCGTGCTCAGACCGGGAGGAGTCCTGATCGTCCTGGCGCCGGCCCACGCGTGGCTCTACTCGCCCTTCGACCGGGCGATCGGACACCATCGGCGCTACACGCGCCGGTCGCTCGAGCAGGTCGTGCCTCCAGGGCTCCATCGCCTCGTCTTGCGCTACCTCGACAGCGTTGGCCTCCTGGCCTCGGCGGGAAATCGTTTCCTCTTGCGGCGGAGCCTTCCAACCGCGCGCGACATCGCCCGCTGGGACCGGCTGATGGTTCCTCTCTCGCGCCGGCTCGACCCGTGGCTCGGATTTCGGATCGGAAAGTCCGTCGTGGGGATCTGGCGCGCCGACCGGGCTCCATCCCCGTAGCGAGGGCGAATAGTCGGGGAGGTCCTCGACGAGCGCTCAGTCCGCCTGGCGGAGACGCTCGGCCGCGTGGAGCCGCGCGCCGGCCGCATTCCCGTCGGCGAGACCCGGATGCACGCCGGGCATGTAACCGGCCGAGATCGCCGCCACGGTGGAGCGCGGCGTCAGGACCCTGACCTGCTCGCCGCGAGGCGACGGCCGAGGCCTTCCGTATCCGGCCGGCGACCAGGGAGCCAGGCCGCCTCGCCAGACGAGCAGTGCCGTGACGAGGTCCGATAGGACGACGAAGACCCCGTCGGGGAGCGAGTCGACCTCCGCGAGGTGAGAGCGCGGCCGCCCGTCGGGCTCCAGCCGGTCCCGATGGAGCTCGCGGTCGATCGCACCGATGAGGACGTCCGGGCCGAGGCCCCGATCGCGGTTCGCGACGAGCCAGGCTGTCTTGAAGCGGCGAAAGTCCGCCTGGCGGCATTCCCCGCACGGGCGGTGGCCGGCCGCCAGCGCCGTCGCCTCGTCCAGGAAGAACAGCTCCGTGTAACGATTCGGGGCCATCACCACACGGTGCCGGCCGCGAAACGCGAGCCGGCACGTGACCCAGGCGCGGTAGCCGCCGGCGATCCGCCGCACGACCCGCCGGTCGGGATCATGGAGGCGGCCGCGATTCCCCATGAGCGTGCCGCGCGCGGGCGTGGCGATCAGGTCGCCGAACGGCGTCACGCGGTTCTGGAGGGGGCGGCTCACGCGCCCCTCTCCGAAGCGAAGACACGGCGGAGATGCCGGAGGCCGGAAGTCTGTCGTGGTCACCGGTCAGAGCAGGCTTGCAACGGCGGCACCGAGCAGCGCGAGCTCGTGAGGCTCCGATAGGCGATGCTCGCCGTCCTTCACCAGCGTCAGCGTGACGTCCCGGCCCTGGATTGCCTCGACCAGGCGCATGGAGGTCTCCCACGGCACGTCGAGGTCCCGGGTGCCGTGGAGCAGGCGGACCGGGTGGGGCAGGGAGAGGGGCGCGCGAAGGACGAGGTAGCGCCGCCCATCCTCCACCAGGCGCCAGGTGAAGGGAAGGGGCTCGCCATAGCTGGACGGGAGGTGGATGACGCCGTCCCGCCGGAGGGCGGCGCGCCGCTCGTCGTCGAGCCTCGCCCAGAGGAGATCCTCGGTGAAGTCGGGCGCCGCGGCGACGCCGACGAGCGCGTGGATGCGCTCCGGTACCGCGAGCGCTGCCAGCAGCATGACCCATGCGCCCATGCTGGAGCCCACGAGGAGTGCCGGGCTGCTGACGCACTCCTGGAGAACTGCGAGCGCGTCGTTCCGCCACGCGCTGATCGTGCCGTCGCCCAGCCGCCCCGAGGACAGCCCGTGGCCCTGATAATCGAACCGGAGGAAGGCCTGGCCGCGGGCGCCGCACCAGCCCTCCAGGTAGCGCGCTTTGGTGCCCGTCATGTCGGACGCGTAGCCGCCCAGGAAGACCACCGTCGGGCCGGCACCCGGCTGGGCGACGTAGGCGAGCCGGGCGCCTCCGCCCCGGTCGATGAAGCGCACCTGCGAGGGCGGTGGCGAGGAGCTCACGCGACTCCCCGGGGCGCCGCCCGTCTGGCCGCGCTCCCCGGGGTCACGCGGGAGGCGGCCCGAACACGACGACGCGCAACCGGGTCGGCGTGTACGCGTTGCACGGGTTCCGCTCCTGCGGACAGTTCGAGATCGCGACGAGCAGATCCGACTCTGCCCGGAGGTCGACGAGGTCGCCGGCCCGGGACAGGGGCTCCTCGATCCCGATCTTGCCGTCACCGATCGGCACGTTCATGAAGATGTTGAAGCTGTAGGGGACCTCCTTCAGGGGGATCCCAAACGGCCGGAGCGCCGCCTCGAAGTTGGACCGGCAGTTGGGGGTGTCCGCTACGCCATAACGCCAGCGGTTGGTACCCTCGCTGCAGGAGCCGGCGAGGAGATCGTGACGTCCGCATGTGTCGGCGGTGATCGTCATGAGGGTGCCGCACCGGTCGGACAGGAGCAGGTGCCCGGTGCTGATGTGAATCGTCCCCTGGATGAGGGCCGTATTGTGGACCGAGAGCTTCTCGCTCGTATCGGGGCGGCGGAAGCAGACGAAGTCCGCCACCTGCTGGCCGTCTACGTCGACGACGCGGACCGTCTGGCCGCGGTCGAGGGGAAAGGCCGTGCGACCCCGAGCCTTGAGCATCTCGTCGCGAAGGATCGGACCGGGCGTGTTGGCCGTGGGCATGCTGCCTCCCTCAGTGTGGAGCTTCGAGTCGTCCCCGCGCCCAGCCTAGCCCAGCGCTAGCGTGTCAGCAACGCAGTACCACAGCCGACCGTGGCTGCGGTTCCGCACGACGCCCTTGATCGCGACGGCCTCCGGATGTCTCGCGTACGCCTCGAGGATGCGGGCGCACCCAGTCCGGGGCGACCAGGCAATGGTCCTCCGTCACGGCCAGGATGGCCCCCCCGGCCGCCCGCCGGGCGAGCGCCCGGAGCGCGAAGACACCCGCGCGGGCCTCGCGGAGCCACACGAGTCCGGGCCAGAGCGCCTCCGCCGGCGGGGCAGGCACGGTGCTGCCGTCGACCACGATGACCTCTGCGCCCGTGGCCAGTGCTTGAACGCGAAGGTGGTCGAGGAAGGGCCGGATCGCCGGCCACCCGTGACATATGGGGATGACGACGGTGAGGGGGGCGGCGCCGCGACCGGGTTCCGGGATCGCACGCACCCGACGCTAGGCGGGCGTTTGGGGGCGCGTCAAGGGCGGGCCGGCCCCGCAGGGGGTAGAGTAGAAGCAGGATGCGAGAGCCAGGGGCGGTCCTCTTGGTCGCGTGCTACGAGCTCGGCCACCAGCCGCTCGCCGTCGCGTGGGCGGCGGCGTTCCTCGAGGCGCGCGGCTACGCGCCAGCCGTCATGGACGTCTCGGTCGAGCCCTTCGATCCGGACAAGGTGGCGCGCGCGCGGGCCGTCGCCGTCTCCGTGCCGATGCACACCGCACTCCGGGTCGGCGTTGCGCTGATCGGCCGCGTGCGCGCCGTGAACCCCTCGTGTCACGTCGTGGCATACGGCCTCTACGCACAGCTGAACGCCCAGTACCTGCTGGCCCACGGCGTCGATTCGGTGATCGGCGGTGAGGCGGAGGCCTCGCTCGTGACGCTCATCGAGACGCTCGAGGCCGGCACCGGCGAGCCCGTCCCGGGCGTGGGGATAGTTGCGCTTCCTGCGACGCCGCACCTCGCCCGGCTCAGCTTCCCCGTCCCGAGTCGCTCGGCGCTCCCCTCCCTCAAGCAGTACGCGCGGCTCGAGCGCGACGGGCGGCTTGAACTGGTCGGGTACGTGGAGGCGAGTCGCGGCTGCAAGCATCTCTGCCGGCACTGCCCGATCCCACCGGTGTACGGCGGGCGCTTCTTCGTCGTCCCGCCGGACGTGGTCCTGGCCGACGTTCGCCAGTGCGTCGAGGCGGGGGCGACGCACGTGACGATCGGCGACCCCGACTTCCTCAACGGCCCGCGGCACGCGCTCGCCGTGGCTCGGGCCCTCCACGGGGCATTCCCGCACGTGAGCTTCGACTTCACGGCAAAGGTCGAGCACCTCCTGCGGCACCGGTCGATGCTGTCGGAGCTCCGGACGCTCGGCTGCGCCTTCGTGGTCTCGGCCGTGGAGTCACTCAGCGACACCGTGCTCCGGCACCTCGACAAGGGCCACACGCGCTCCGACGTCGTCGAGCTCGTCCGGCTGATGCGCCAGGTCGGGATCCCGCTCCGGCCCACCTGGGTGGCGTTCACCCCCTGGACGACGCTCGACGACTACCGGGCGATGGTCGACTTCGTGGACGGCGAGGACCTGGTGGACGCGGTGGACCCGGTCCAGTACTCGCTCCGGCTCCTGGTACCACCGGGCTCGCTGCTGACCGACCACCCGGCGATGCGCCCCCACCTCGGCCCCTTGGTCGAGAGAGCGTTCTCCTACACCTGGACCCATCCGGACCCGCGGATGGACGCCCTCCAGGCCGAGGTCACCCGGGTCGTGGAGGCGGCGGCCGAGGCTCACGCCGACGACGCCGTCACGTTCGACCAGGTGCGAGCGTGTGTCGACGCCACGGCCGGGGCCCCGCCCCGGACGCTGCCGGCTGGGCGCGTGCTCCCGGAGCGGGCGCGCCCGCCGCGCCTGACCGAGCCGTGGTTCTGCTGAGCGGAGCCCACCGAGGGCCAGTTGGCCCTCCGGGGACGGCCGGTCGGGAGCGCGCTCTGAGCAGGGCGGCGAGTCCGTCCCTGGGGTAGAATGGGTCACGAGCCGTCCTGCCGTGACGGGAGGGCGGGGTCGTGCTCGAGAGGGAGGACAGGGATGGCGGAAGAGGGTGCGCTCAAGGACAAGGTGCAGGAGCTGCTTGACAGCGCCATCAACCCGGCGGTCTCGGGCCACGGGGGTTACATCGAGCTGATCGACGTCAAGGAGTCGACGGTCTACATCCGGATGTCGGGCGGCTGCCAGGGCTGCGGCGCGGCGGACGTGACGCTGAAGGCTGGCATCGAGCGGATGATCTTCGAGGAGATCCCCGAGGTCACCGAGGTCCTGGACACCACGGATCACGGCTCGGGCACGAATCCCTACTACGCCCCGTCGAAGGCCTGACCCGCCTCACCGCCTGATCCCCTGGGCGCGCGCGCCCGGACTCGGGTCTCCCGGCCCGGCCGGGCGTTGTTCCTAGGGCTCGCATGCTGCGCCTGCTTCTCCTGATCCCGACGACGACGTACCGCACGGAGGACTTCGTCGCCGCGGCGGCGAAGCTCGACGTCGAGCTCGTGGTCGCGTCGGAGCGGCCGAACGTCCTCGAATCCGCGCTACCGGACAACCTCCTCACCCTCGACTTTGGCGATAGGATCAAGGCGGCGAGGACGGTGGCGGAGTTCGCGCGACGCCACCCGGTCGACGCCGTGGTCCCCGTCGACGACCGCACCACGGTCGTCGGGGCCGCCATCGCCGAGCGCCTCGGTCTCCGATCGAGCTCCCTCGAGGCCGTCTCCACGACCCGCAACAAGCACCGGATGCGCGAGGCCTTCGCCCGGGCCGGCGTTCGGTCGCCGCGCTTCACGCTGCTCGACGTCTCCGACGATCCCGAGGCCGCGGCCGACCGCGTGACGTATCCCTGCGTTCTCAAGCCGACGATCCTCGCCGGCAGCCGCGGAGTGATCCGGGCCGATGACGCGCACTCCTTCGTCGCCGCCTTTCGCCGGATCGCGGCGATCCTCGGCTCGCCGGATTCGGCGGAGCTCGGCGAGGGGCGGGAGGAGATGCTGGTCGAGGACTTCATTCCCGGCCGCGAGGTCGCGCTCGAAGGGCTCCTGGTCGGGGGCGAGCTCCACGTCCTGGCGCTCTTCGACAAGCCCGACCCGCTCGATGGGCCGTACTTCGAGGAGACGATCTACGTGACGCCCTCGCGCCTGTCCCCCGACGTCCAGCTCGCGATCGCGGCCGAGGCGCGCTGGGCGGCCCGGGCGCTCGGGCTTGCGGAGGGGCCGGTCCACGCCGAGCTCCGCGTGAACGACGAGGGGCCGTGGATGATCGAGCTTGCCGCCCGCACGATCGGCGGCCTCTGCTCGCGCACGCTGCGCTTCGGGGCGGGCCTGTCCCTGGAGGAGCTGGTCATCCGCCACGCGCTCGGGATCGAGCTCGACTCGCTCGAGCGAGAGCGGCAGCCGGCCGCCGTCATGATGATCCCCATCCCCCGCGCCGGGGTGCTCCGGGCCGTGCGGGGCCGCGAGGCGGCCCTCGCCGTCCCGGGGATCGAGGAGGTGACGATCAGCGCCCACGTCGGCCAGGAGCTGGTCCCGCTCCCCGAGGGGTCGCGCTATCTCGGCTTCCTTCTCGCGCGGGCGGATTCGCCCGAGGCCGTCGAGGAAGCTCTCCGGGCGGCCCACCGGCGGCTCGACTTCGACATCGACACATCCGGCTCGGCTGCATCGGCCGGCACTACCCCGTCCCCAAAGTCCCAAGAGTCCCAAGAGTCCCCGGAGTCCACGAAGGAGCCCTGCGCGTGAAGCTCGTCATCCATCCTGCCGTCGAGCCGGAGCGCCTCGCCAAGATCGTCGAGGCGGCCCGCTCCATGGTCGTCATCAACGCCGGGGACGAGGGCGAGGCACGCGCGGCGATCGTCGATGCCGACGCCTTCTTTGGCAAGCTCACCCCCGGGCTTCTCGCCGCAGCGCGACAGCTCCGCTGGGTGCAGGCGCCCACGGCGAGTCTCGAGCACTACATGTTCCCGGAGCTCGTGGAGCACCCGTGCCTGCTCACGAACATGCGCGGGCTCTACTCGGACGTGATCGCCGACCACGTGTTCGGCTACGTCCTTTGCTTTGCGCGGAACTTCCACCACTACATCCGGAACCAGCTCGAGGCCCGCTGGGCGCCCTTCGGTGGCAAAGCGGAGAGCTCCGTCCGGGCCGTGGCGCGCAACGCCCGTCGCCAGGTGGAGGACAAGCTCGGCAAGGCGGAGCCGTCGGACTTCGTTACGGGGCCCGCGCATGTCAGCGCCGTCGACCGCTCCCATTTGCACCTGGCGGACGCCACGCTCGGCGTGGTTGGACTCGGCCAGATCGGCTCGGAGATCGCCCGGCGCGGGCTCGCCTTCGGAATGCGGGTCCTGGCCGTCGACCCGATCCAGGCGTCGGCACCCCCGGGGGTGGCGGCCCTCTGGCGTCTGGACCGGCTGCCCGACCTCCTCGGGGAGAGCGACTTCGTGGTGATCGCCGCGCCCCACACACCCGAGACGGTGAAGCTCTTCCGCCGCGCGCAGTTCCGGCAGATGAAGCCGAGCGCCTATCTGATCAACATCGGGCGCGGGGCGATCGTCGACCTGGCTGACCTCGTTGCTGCGCTACGGGCGGCCGAGATCGGCGGCGCCGGCCTCGACGTGTACGAGACCGAGCCCTTGCCCCCGGAGCATCCGCTCTGGGCGATGCCGAACGTCATCCTGACGCCCCACGTCGCCGGCGCGTCGCCGCGGATCGCCGAGCGGCACCTCGCCGTGCTGCTGGACAACGTTGGTCGCTTCGCGCGAAGCGAGCCCCTCGCGACCGTCGTCGACAAGCGCCGCTGGTTCTAGAGGGCGCCGGTCCCGATCTCGCGGGCGGTTCGGAGGCCTGACTCGATCGCGCCCTGGATCCAGGCGTGGGCGAGCGAGGCGTGCTCGCCCGCGAAGTGGATCCGCCCCTCGGGCGCGACGATCGCCTCGTAGAGGCGCGTCTGCTGGCCCGGGTCGAAGAGGGCGAACGCGCCTCCCGCGAACTCGTCGTGGTGCCACATGTAGGAGGTGCCCACCTCGAACTCCTGCGTCACCTGCGGGTGGATGAGCGCGACGTTCTCGAGGGCCTGGGCGATCCGGTCGCTCGGAGTGAGGGAGCCCCAGCGCTGGGCGTCCTCCGACCACGTGTAGCTCGCCAGGAGGACCCCGCGACCGGTCTCGCGACCGTGGTCCGGATAGTAGAGGGCGCGGATCGGGAGGTCGGTCGCCGTGCCCCCGCCCCGGATGCCATCGTCCTCCTCCCAGAACCGCCGGCGGCACTGGAAGAGGATCTTGGCCGAGGCGTCGTAGTGGAGCTGGCGGATGGCCCGCTGCTTCGCGGGTGAGAAGGGCTTCAAGGCCTCGACGTGTCGCAGGACGGAAAAGGGCACCGTGACGAGGACGTGGTCGCCGGTCTCCTGGAACCGCCCGGCCGCGGTCTGATAGTGTACGGTGGCGGACCGCTCGTCCTGGTCGAGGGCGATCATCCTCGCGCCGAACCGGATGCGGGGGCGGAGCGCGGGGACGAACGCGCCCGGCAGCCGGTCCATCCCGCCCTCGATCTCGACCAGGTCGACATAGCAGCGCGTGACCTCCTCCCGGAGGAGCTCCAGGAAGGAGGAGTTCATGAGGGCCTCCTGGAACTGGAGTAGGCCGAACGCCTCGATCGCGTCCTCGGACCAGTGGCAGAGCTCGAGGAACTCGCGGGTGGAGCAGTGGTCCCACTCTTTCACGATTGCGACCCAGGCGGCGTCCCCCTCGCGCGCGACGCGATCCGTGAACCCGGCGATCGCGTCCGCCCAGAGCGCGTCGACCGTGCGCCCGCACTCGGCGTCCGCCAGCGTGAACGGGAGGCAGCCGGGATTCTCTTGGACCTCGCCGACCCGCCATCGGCGGCCGCGCAGGTGGGCGTACGCCTGCGGGTTGTTCATCGTGAACGGCGTGAGCCTGAGCCCGAACCGCTCGCAGTAGGCGAGGGTGAGGTCGTGGGTCCGGGGGATCCGCATCGCGCCCGCCTCGGCGTAGAGCCCGTCGGTGAACGGCTCGCGCAGCGTGTGCACGCGCCCGCCCACCCGCGCCCGCGCCTCCAGCACGATCGGCTCGTGGCCCGCCCGCGCGAGCTCCCAGGCGGCGACGAGCCCCGCCATGCCCGCCCCGACGATCACGACCCGCTTCGGCCGCCCCTCCCGCCTCGGCAAGCCCTGCCGCGCGACCTGGAGCAGCGCCTCGTGCGAATCCGGTCGAATGCCCATCCGGCCCTCCCCGCGCCGCCGCCGCGACGGCGCTATAATCCGCCTGCGGAAGCATACCGCGCCGGAGGGAGCGCCATGAAGGGCGTCACGCTGCCGACCGAGACCGTGTTCGTCATGGAGATGTCGCCGATCAAGTTCGGTGTCGGGGCGACCGAGGAGATCGGCTTCGACGCGCGCCGCCTCGGGCTGCGGAAGGTTCTGATCGTCACCGACCCCGGCCTCGCCGCGCTCGGGCTCCCCGACCGCGTGCGCGCGCTCCTCGACGAGCAGGGCGTCAAGGCGGACGTGTTCGACGGCGTCGCCGTCGAGCCGACGGACCGCTCGATGGAGGAGGCCGCCGACTACGCCCGCACCAAGGAGGTCGACGGCTTCGTCGCGGTGGGCGGGGGCAGCGCGATCGACACGGGTAAGGCCGTGAACCTCCTGACGTGCTACCCGGCCCCGCTGCTGGACTACGTGAACAAGCCCGTCGGCCGGGGCGTGCCGGTCCCTGGCCCGCTCAAGCCTCTCATCGCCATGCCCACGACCGCCGGCACCGGCAGCGAGACCACGGCCGTCCTCGTGACCCACGTGGTCGCTCAGCACGTCAAGGCCGGGGTCTCGAGCCGGCTCCTGCGCCCGACGCTCGGCGTCGTCGATCCGCTGAGCACGCTGACGGCGCCGGCGGAGGTGACCGCGGCGGCGGGCGCCGACATCCTCACCCACGCGATTGAGTCCTACACGACGCGGCCCTACGACGCGCGCCCCAAGCACCATCCGCCGGACCGGCCGGCCTACATCGGCGCCAACCCGGCGAGCGACGTCTGGTGCGAGAAGGCCATCGAGCTCGTCGGGCGCTATCTCCGGCGCGCGGTGCTGAACGGGATGGACCTCGAGGCCCGGACGTACCTCGCCCTGGCGGCGAACTACGCGGGGATCGGGTTCGGCAACGCGGGCGTGCACCTGCCGCACGCGATCGCGTACCCGATCGCGGGGCTCGTGCGGGACTTCCGGCCGCCCGGCTATCCGCAGGGTCACGCGCTCGTCCCGCACGGCATGTCGGTGATCCTCACCGCGCCCGCGGCGTTCCGGTTCACCTACGCGACTGCGCCCGAGCGGCATCTCCGGGCGGCCGAGCTCCTCGGCGTGCCCGTGCGGGAGCTCGACGAGACGGCGCGGCCCGAGGCGCTGCCCCGGGCGCTCGTTGCGCTCATGCGGGACGTGGGCATCCCCAACGGGCTCGCGGCCGTCGGCTACGGCGAGGGGGACGCGGCCGCGCTGGTCGAGGGCACCCTCCAGCAGCCCCGCTTGCTGGCGAACACGCCGCGGAGCGTGGGTCCGCGGGACCTCGACGCGATCGTGCGGAGCTCGATGCGGATCTGGTAGCGCGACGCCTCGGGCGGCACCGAGGCTCCGGAGTCAGGCCAGGATCAGGAGGGTCCCTCCTCGTCGGGGGGCGGCGCCCCCGGGTGGCAGGACCAAGCGGCCGCCTGGCCGCCTCCGGCCGGGGGCGGCATGGGGAACCCCTCCGCCGTGACGGTCGCCAGACGCGCCGTGTCCGAGAGATCGTAGAGGTCGACGCGGGCGCGGTCGCTCCGGCGCGAGCCGGGCGCATTCCCAGCCTCGAACGCGGCCCGCCGGGTCCCGATGCGATCGAGGTAGCCCCGGATGGCGGTCGTCTCCTCGGGGACGGCGTGGGTCACGACCAGCCACATCCGTGGCGCTCCGCGGAACGCGTCGAGCTCGCGCAGGTAGACGCGCGGGTCCTCTCGGGCGCAGCGGCCGAGGACATAATCACCGGATGCGAAGCCGAATCGCCGCGCGTAGTAGAGGAATGCCTTCTCCCCGCCGTAGTAGACGTAGACGCGGTCGTCGGGCTGCCACGCCTGGCGCATCGCCTGGAGCACCGGCTTGAGCGGCTCGGGCGCGTAGGGCGGGGGATTCCGGAGGAGCCCGAGCACGGCGAGCGTGGCGCATGCGACCGCCACGAGCGTCGCGACGCGCCGGCCCCGCCGGCGGGCGAGCCTTCCGATCGCCTCGGGTCCGGCCGCCGTGAGCACGAGGAAGGCCGGGAAGAGGAAGAGCACCACGCGCGGCTCGAACGGATAGACGTGGAGCGCGGCCGCCCCGAAGGCGGCCGCGATGGGCATGAGAAGGATCCACGCGGAATCGCGGTCACGTCGCCAGAGCGTCCAGGCGCCCAGCGCCGCCAAGACCAGGAAGAGCCCCGGAGCGGGATACCGGAGGCCGCCGCCTCCGTAGACGGTGGTCAGGCGGACGACCGGCCAGCCCAGATCCCAAAGCTCCCGGGGCGGCCACGGCATGAAGTCGCGGGCCCAGAACCGCCGCATGTAGAGCACGTCGTCCGGCGTCACGGTGCCCCGCGCCCAGAGCACGGCCCCCCCGGCGCTCGCCGCCCACGCGAGCGCCAGCGGGACGAGCAGCCGCAGGCGGGCGCGATCGCGGTCCAGGAGCGCTGCCGCTGCCAGTGCCGCCAGCAATCCGGCGGCAACGAGCATCGCCGGGTACGACAGCCACGGCGCGATGGCCCCGGCGAGGCCCAGGCGGAGCGCCCGTCCTTGGCCCGCGCCGTGCTGTTGCACCGCCAGGCCCAGGGCGACCAGCAGGAGCGCGACCGCCACGTCCGTCGAGTAGGGCTTCGCCTGGGCTGCGTAGAAGATGAAGGGGACCCCCGTCGCCAGGAGCCCGAGGGCGAAAGGCGGGCCGGGACCGCGAGGAAGCGCTCGCCGTGCGACGCACCAGCCGAGCGGCAACGCCGCGAGGCTCCCGAGGAGCGGGATCAGGCGGAGCGCATACTCGCCCTCGCCGAAGATCAGGACGGCCAACTTCTCGAGGAGGAGCCAGCCTGGCGGCGCGACCTGGCGGTAGTCGAGCGGACCCAGGAGACGCCCCAGCGGGTGCTCGACGACGTTGAGGGCGAGGTTCGCCTCGTCGGCCCACAGTGAAGCGCCGGCCCCGTACTGCCAGAGCCGCAAGGCCGCGCCGAGCGCGCAGAGAGCGCCCGGGACGAGCCACGCTGGACCGCCGGCCCAGACGCTGGCGGGGCCGGTCGAGCGGCCTAGCGGTTGCGCCACCGGACGAAGGCCATGACCGGCCCGAGTAGGACCACAACGGCTACCCGAGCTCCGAGCCGCTCTCGGCCCCGGTTGGTTCCTCGGATCGAGGGCTTGTCGACGGACTGACCGAATCGATCAAGCAGGGGGCCCATGCTGTTTCGGAGACTACCATTTCGCTCTACCCTCCCAGGCCTTCAGCATGGTTCGGTGTGTGCGCATCGCTCCCGTGGAAGCCAGCAGGGCCCGCATCGTTGTGACTCTCCCGAGGCGGGTCTATCATCCGAACATGCGTTGGCGGGCCCACTTCCCCCATTGCCCCCACTCCCGATGACCCGCACCCAGCTGCTCGAGCTGTCCGCCGGGCTGTTGCTGCTCGGCGGCGCGGTCGGGGCGGCGGCCTACTGGGGCCGCGCCGCTCCCGCCGGCCGACCGGCCGCCTTCCCGGTGAGCCGCCCGGCCGAGCCGACCGCGGCCTCGGACCTGGAGCTCCCGGACCTGTCGGGCCGGCTGGTCCGGCTCCGTGATTTCCGCGGTCGGGTCGTGCTGCTGAACTTCTGGGCGACGTGGTGCGCCCCGTGCCGGGAGGAGATGCCGGCGCTCGAGACGCTCGCCCGGGAGCTTGGCCCTCGCGGGCTGACGGTCGTGGGCATCAACTTCAAGGAGTCGAGGCAGGAGGTCGAGGCCTTCATCCAGCAGCACAAGCTCGCCTTCCCGATGCTGCTGGACAGCGCGGGGCAGGTGGCCGAGCGCTACCAGGTCTTCGCGCTGCCGGTGACCTTTATCGTGGACCGGCGAGGGATGGTCGTCGGGACGGTGGTCGGGATCCGCGACTGGGTGGGCCCCGACGCGCGCGCGTACCTCGGCCAGCTCCTCGTCGGGCCGGAGGCCTGACCACGATGCCGCCGCCGGAGGTTGCTGCAAGCGGGCTGGGGGACCTCATCTTTCGCGTTGCGGGGGCCTGGAGCTGGCGGCCCACGGTTCTCCTCGTGGTTGGCGCGCTCGCGGCACTCTACGTCCGGGGTTGGTGGCAGCTCCACCGCACCCCCCGGACCCGTGGCGCCGCCCCGGGCTGGCGGCTCGCGGCCTACCTGGTTGGTCTGGCGAGCGTGGTCCTCGCCCTCTGCTCGCCCATCGAGCTCCTGGCCGAGCTGTCGTTCACCGCGCATATGATCCAGCACCAGCTGCTGGTCATGGGCGCGCCGCCGCTCTTGCTCCTGGCGGCGCCATTCCCGATGATCCTCTGGGCCGTGCCACCCCGGCTCCGGCGCCGGGTGGGCGCGCTCGTGAGCCGCCCCGGCCCGGTCCGACGCGTCCTCCGCACGCTCACCTGGATGCCGGTAGCTGGCACACTCTACACGGTGACCCTCTGGGGCTGGCACCACCCCATGGCCTACGAAGCTGCGCTGCGGTACCCGATGCTGCACGACCTCGAGCACCTGACCTTCTTCGGGACGGCCGTGCTGTTCTGGTGGCCGATCGTCAACCCGACGCCCCGATTCCATCGCCTCAGCAGCGGGGTGATGTACGGCGCCCGCATCGGCTATCTCATCCTGGCGACGGCCCAGAACACCCTCCTGGGCGCCGTCCTCGGGCTGTCGGAGCGGGTCTTCTACCCGTCCTACGCCGCGGCGCCGCGGCTCATGGTGGACTGGAACCCCGTGGACGACCAGGCGTTTGGCGGCGGCGTGATGTGGTCCGGGAGCCACATGTTCCTGCTCGCCGTGCTCATCCTCCTCCACCGCGCGATGGACGCCGAGGGGCGAAAGGCGGGTGCACCGGCCCGCCCCATCGTGTAGGATTCGCCCAGTCCATGCTCGACATCGGCATCCAGGAGCTCCTCGTCGTCATGGTGCTGGCCCTCCTCATCTTCGGGCCGGACAAGCTGCCTGACCTCGGGCGGCGGCTCGGCCGGGCGATGCGTGAGTTCCGCCGGGCGAGCGACGAGTTCCGCTCGACCGTCGAGCAGAACCTTCAGATCAACGTGGATCATGACATCTCCCCCCCGTCGCCGTCCCCGTCCGAACCGGCGGCGGCGACCCCCGTGGTGAGCACTCCGGAGAGCGATGCCGTCGGGGTCGACGGCCAGGGTGCCGGGGTATCGGCGGCCGAACCCGGAGGCTTGGGAGCTGGCGGTGCCGAGGGGCCAGGGGACGACCTGCTCGAGCCGTACTGGACCAGCCGCGGAGGGCGGCTCCTCCACCGCCGCGAGTGCGCCTGGCGGGCCCGGGTCCCCGCATCCGAGCGGATCCCGCTGAAGACCGCGTCCGACGCGTGGGAGCAGGGCCTCAGGCCCTGCCCGGCGTGCGATCCGAAGGAGGTCGCGGTCGCGTCATGACCCTCTCTTTTTTTGATTGACTGCCTCAACGGGTGTTGACTACACTCCTGGCTGGAGGAACACCCATGGATACACGATTGACCGATCGCCAGCAGGAGGTGCTCGGCTTCATCCAGAGCTTCACCGAGGCGAACGGGGTCCCGCCGACGGTGCGCGAGATCGGCGGACGCTTCCATGTCACGCCCAGGGCGGCCTTCGATCACCTGCGGGCGCTCGAGCGAAAGGGCTACCTCCGCCGGCGTAGCACGGAGGGGCGGACGTCTCGGGCGCTCACGCTGGCCGTGCCGGTCCCGAAGATGCACGAAGTGCCCATCCTCGGGCGCATCGCCGCCGGCGCTCCCCTCCTCGCTGAGGAGAATCGCGACGGCGTGCTGCCGCTCGATCCCGCATGGGTCGGCGGCCGGGGCGACGACGTCTTCGGACTCCGGGTGCGCGGGGAAAGCATGATCAACGCCCACATCGTCGAGGGGGATCTCGTGCTCGTGCGCCGCCAGGACCACGCCCAGCCCGGCGACATCGTGGTGGCCCTGGTCGACGGCGAGGCGACCGTCAAGAGGTTCGCGCGTGATGCGCATGCCGTCCTCCTCCGGCCGGAGCATCCGACCATGGGGCCCATCATCATTCGGGAAGGGGAGAAGGACTTGAGGATCCTCGGCAAGGTCGTGGGGCTCGTCCGTGGCCTCTGAGCGCGCCCGCACTGCAAACGGCGCGCAGCCGCGCGCCGAAGGAAGCTGCCGCCGAGGCCCGATGGCTGGCCGGCGGCAGACGACAGGCGATGGCACGGGTGCGATGGGGACGAAGGCTTGGACAGCCGGGCACGCGGTTCGCGCGCGGGCCGGCGCCGGTGGTGGCACTCCCGCATCGCGGCCGCGGGTCAGCTCGCCCGCGGGCCGGCGCCGTATCGAGAGTGCGTCCGAGGCCGCGTCGACTGCGACACATGCCCCGTGGTCTTTTTTTTGGCCCATCGCGACTCAACAGGTGACAAGGACGCTGCGGGCGATTCCGTTCCGTGATGTGAGCGCGGCGGCGGCGTGCGCGGGTGCGTTCGCGTTGTGGGCGCTCGCCCTTTCGCTCCTCGTCGTGTAGCGCCGGGCGGGCGCGCGAGACCATCCGGAGACCGAAGCCCACGCTCCCGCGGGGGTCGCGCGTGGTTGACGGCCCCCGGAGGCGTCCGTATCCTTCGACCTCGTGACCTCGCCGGCGCGTCCGCGTGTCTCCACGGGTCTGCCTCGTCTGGATGCGATGCTCGGAGGCGGTCTCCTGCCGGGAACGCTCACCGTTGTCTACGGGGCGACCGGAATCGGGAAGACCCACCTGGGGCTCACGTTCGCCCACCACGGGCGCGCCGCCGACGGCCCTCCGGGGCTGGTCGTCGACATGAACGCCCGAGGGGACTCCCAGCAGCACGGGCCATACGCCGAGCGTCTCTATGCCTGGCCGCTCCGTCGCTGGACCCACGCCGTCATGCCGATGGGCGATCCGTATCCACCCGAGGGCGAGATGGAGGCCCACTACCTCGACGCCTTTCCCTGGGTCGGGCGGCGGCGCGACTACGAGGTCGCCACGCCCGAGGGCCGCGAGTTCGACTGGGGCTGGAAGGCGGCGTACGCGCGGGCCCTCTACACGGCCCGCCCGTTCTTCTACTTCCACTTCGCGAACGGCTCGCGGCGGGTTGTCGTGGACGGGATCGAGCCGCGCGACAGCGACGACTCGATCCAGGCGCACATCGTGGACGATCTCTACCGGAAGATCATCCACCGGGACGCCGAGACGCTCGGGATGGAGATCTGCTTGCCCGTGTGGCAGCACCGGGCGTTCATCGACCAACACCGATACGACCACGGATCGATCACGACCCTGCTCCTGGTCACGACTGAGGAGACCCGGCTCGAGGATCTCGTCTCGCGCAAGGTGACGGCGGGCGACATCGGAGCGGTGGCCAACACGGTGCTCCTGCTCGGGCGCGAGAAGATCGGGCTCCGCGTCGGGCGATTCGTCTCCGTCGCCAAGCACCGCGGCAGCGCGATGAGCGACGAGATCGTGGAGTACCGCGTCGGCGAGCAGGGGCTCGTCTTCGACTGATCCCGGCGGGAACATGGCCGCGCCGGGCGCCGTTCCCCGTCCACTCGTCCGCGCCGAGCTCGAGCGCGCACGGGACGTGGCCTTCCGTCGGGTGCTCGCGCGCAGGGTCAAGGGCGAGCGGGACGCCATCGCCTTCGTGGAAGAGGTCGGGATCTGCTCCACCTTCTACCGCTTCCCCGAGGGGCTCGCGTGCCTGTGGGAGGCGGTCGTCGGCCGGCGCGACCCGCGATGGCCCCGTCGCTCCCACCACGACGCCGGGGTGGGGCTCACCTGGGAGCTCAAGGACAGCCTCCCCGCGCGTCGCGCCGTCTACTACGGCAAGCTCCTCAAGGGGCGGCCCGTGCTCGTGGCCCTCGACCTCTTCCCCGCCTTCTACGCCCTGGCCCGGGGCCGCCAGAGCGCCCGCGACTACCGCACGGAGTACGAGGCGGGGCGCCTGTCCCACGCGGCCAAGCGGCTCATGGACGTCCTGATCCGCCGGCATCCCCTCTACACGCGGGAGTGGCGAGCGGAGGCGCTCATGCTGGAGCCCGGCTCGACGCGCGGCTTCGAGCGCGCGGTGGCGGAGCTCCAGCAGGGTCTTTTCGCGGTGAAGACGGAGGAGCGCTACGACCCCTCGTTCTCGTACCGCTGGGACCTGGTGGAGGCCTGGCTTCCCGACCCCGTGGGGGAGGGCCGACGCCTCGGCCGCCCGGCCGCGGTTCGCCGTCTGGTCGGCCGCTATCTCGGCGGGGCCGCGTGGGGCTCGGTGCGTGGGATCGCCCGCCTCTTCGGCGTGCCGCCTGACGAGGTGCGGCTGGCGGTGGCGGCGCTCGCCCGGTCCGGAGAGGTACGGGTCGGCGTCGCCGTGTCCGGGCTGCCCGGTGACTGGGTCATCCACCCCGCTGTCTGGCGGACCCGCCGTCCCCGGCGGTCCTGACGGGATGCAACTGCCCTCCGGATTCCGCTACATCGACGCCCACACGCATCTGCACCCGCCGCGGCTCTTCGCCGCGATCCGGCGGTGGTTCGACGAGCACTCTCACTGGAACCTTAGCGGTCCCACCGAGCCGGACGAGGTGGTGGCGGCGCTCCGCGCGGCCGGCGTCGAGCGCTTCGCGTTCTTCTCGTACGCCCACCGGCCGGGGATCTCCCGGGACCTGAATCGCTGGATCCGCGACGTCGCGACTCGATTTCCCGACGGGATCCCGCTCGGCACCGTCCACGCAGGGGATGACGATCCGGGGGCGGTCGTGGACGAGGCGTGCGGGACGTGGGGGCTGGCGGGTTTGAAGGTCCACATCCAGGTCCAGCGGTTCTACCCGGACGATCCGCGGATGCTGCCCGTCTACGAGCGCCTCGTCACGCTGGACCGCGTGCTCGTGATCCACGTGGGGACGGGCCCTCACACCAACGAGTTCACGGGCCTGGGGCGCTTCGAGCGGGTGCTCGAGCAGTTTCCGGCGCTGCGGGCGTCGATCTGCCACATGGGCGCGTTCGAGACCCGCCTGGCCTTCCAGCTCCTCGATCGCTTCCCGCACCTCCACCTCGACACGACGATGGCGATGACTCCGGCGTCGCTTCCATACACGGCGATCGACCCCGCGGTCGTGCGTGACGCCGACCTGGTCCGCTACAGGGATCGGATCCTCTTCGGCAGCGACTTCCCGAACCTTCCGTACCCGTACGAGACGGAGCGGGCGGGACTCTGGGCCCGCGACCTGCCGATGGACGTCTACCGGCGGATCTTCTACGAGAACGCGCGCGCGTTCTTCGGGGTCAGGCCCTGACTTCCATGCAATCGACCGGCGAGTACGGGTTGAACTGCATGAAAGGAAGCCAAGGCCTGACCCCGTCTCAGATCCGTGTTCTCGGGTCGAGCGCGTCGCGGACCCCGTCGCCGAGGAGGT
Source organism: uncultured Candidatus Rokubacteria bacterium (assembly GCA_963805625.1). GTDB lineage: Bacteria > Methylomirabilota > Methylomirabilia > Rokubacteriales > DASRDR01 > DASRDR01. Next base: position 1,802,881 of record CAWDVE010000010.1, on the reverse strand, counting down.
TCAGGCCGAGGATCAGCAGCGCGAGTGTGGCTGCCGGACAGAGGATCATCCAGGGTGCGTCGCGCAGGAACACGCGGGCGTCGGCCAGGATGTTGCCGAGACTCGGTGTCGGGGGGACCGCGCCCAGCCCGACGAAGCTGAGCGCAGCCTCTCCCAGGATCGCGTAGCCGACCGTGAATGTGCCCTGGACAATGATCGGCGCCGCCGCGTTCGGGGTGACGTGCCGCGTCAGCACCCGGAGCGGCCGGTTCCCGAGCGCGCGGGCGGCGTCGACGAACTCCCGGCTCCGTACGGCGAGGACGCTCGCGCGCGCCAGGCGCGCCATGCGCGGCGCGTAGGCCACGCCAAGGGCGCCCACCACGTTGATCGTCGACGGTCCCGCGATCGCCATGACGGACAGCGCGAGCAGGATAGCGGGGAAAGCCATGAGGGCGTCCATCACGCGCATGATGACCGCGTCCGCCCGCGGCACGAAGCCCGAGACCAGGCCTGGCACGGCGCCGAGCAACACGGTCACCGCCAGCACCGAGGAGCCCACCAAGAGCGAGAGACGGATGCCGTGGACCACGCGGGCGAAGAGGTCACGCCCGAAGTCGTCCGTCCCAAACCAGTGCCGTCGCGATGGCGACGTCAGGGTCGCCTGGACGTCCAAGGCCGTGGGGTCCGTCGCGACGACGACGGGCAGCGCGACGGCGAGCGTCGCGACCACGAGGACGATCGCCCCGCCGGCCAAGGCGAGGCGGTGATGCGCGAGCCGGCGCCACACCGCATAGCCGGACGACGCGTCCACGCGTGCGAACCGGTGGACTTCGTCAGCCATACCGGACCTGGGGATCGAGATAGGCGTAGAGCACGTCCACGACGAGATTGACCAGGATGACCACCGTGGAGATCAGCAGCAGGCAGCCCTGGACCAGGGGATAGTCGCGCCGCTTCACCGCCATGACCACCAGGTTGCCCAGCCCCGGCAGGTTGAACACGGTCTCGACCACAAACGCCCCCCCGAGGAGCACGACGGCCACGCTTCCCACGACAGTCAGCACGTGGATCAGCGTGTTCCGGAAGGCGTGCCATCCGACCACCGCGGGCTCGGCGAGGCCCTTTGCCCGGGCGGTACGCACGTAGTCCGCGCCGAGCGCCTCGAGCATGCTGCTCCGCGTGATGCGGGCGATGAGCGCTCCCTGGGGCATGCCGAGGGCGACCGCGGGGAGGATCAGGTGCTGCACGAAACCCGCCGGGCTTCGCGAGAGCGGCACGTACCCGCTGACCGGCAGCCACTGGAGGGCCACGCCGAACAGCACGACAAGCCCGAGGCCGAGCGCGAAGTCGGGAACCGAGAGGCCGACCACGGCGGCGGCCATCGCCCCGAGGTCCGTAGGAGAGTTGGGGCGCGTGGCGGCCCGGACTCCGATCGGCACCCCGATGAGGACGGCGCAGGTCAGGGCGGCGGCGGTCAGGCTCAGGGTCACGGGCAGCCGGCCCAGGATCGCGTCTAGAACCGGCTGCCCCAGGAAGAACGATCGACCCAGCTCTCCCTGGAGGACGCGCGAGAGCCACAGGACGAACTGCACGGGGAGCGGCTGGTCCAGCCCCAGCCGGATGCGCAGCTCCGCCACGGCTTGCGGGGTCGCCTCCATCCCGAGCAGCACCGCCGCCGGGTCTCCGGGGATGAGGCGGATGAGGGCGAACGCCGCGGCGCCCATGATCAGCCAGGCGGGGACCAGCAGCATGATCCGCCGCGCGACGTAGCGCGCCACCGCGGAGGGCCCCGGGCTCGCTCAGACGGTCACTTGCTGACGTTCCAGAAGCGGCGCAGGAAGAAGACCTTGTACCCCTTGAGCGTCTTGGTGGCGCCGTCGAGCTGGAACATATCGCCGATCTTGACGAGCGGCACGCTCTCGTAGAACTGCTTCTGTGCCTGGGTGTAGGCCTGGGCGCGGCGCTCCGGCTCGCGCTCGCGCACGCCGGTCGCGAGCACCCTGTCCATCTCCGGATCGCAGTAGCCGTAGGTCTCGTAGGACGCCCCGCAGCGGAAGAGGTAGTCGAACCCTGTCGGCTCGGGCCGGGTCGAGATCCCGTTCGTGGCCATGTCGAAGTTCCCTTCCTTCTGCTGGGCAATCTGGCCGGGCCAGTCCCGCACCACCAGCTCGACCTTGAACCCGATCGCCTCGAGCTGGGGCTGGACCGGCACCGCGGCGCGGTACAGCCACTCGATGTCGCGGTTGGTGACCAACGCGATCGGTCGGCCATCGTACCCCGACTCCTTCAGGAGCCGGCGCGCGAGATCCAGGTTCTTCTGATTGTAGACGTCCTGACCTATGGTGCTGTGCCACACGCGTTGCTCGGGGAAGAATAGGCTCGGCTGGAGGCGATAGAACGCCGCCTGGTTCCCCGTCACCCCCCGCATGATCGTTTCCATGTCGAGACCGCGGGAGACCGCCTGGCGGGCCTTGACCTGGTTGAACGGCGCACGGCCTGCGTTGAGCTGTAGGATCACCTGCGTGAAGGGTTTCAGCACGATCGGGTCGAGGGCCGTCGAGGCCCGGAGCCGTTCGTAGGCCGTGGGTGCAAGCGCCATGGCGTAGTCAAAGTCGCCGCGCTCGAGCCCGGCGAACCGAGTTGCGCTCTCGCCGGTGGATATGATGTGCACCTCGTCCACGAGCGCCGACCGATCCCCGCCGAGCCCGGACGCCGGCATCCGGCGGTCCCGCGTGTAATCGTCGAAGCGCTTGAGCGTGATCTGCTGGTCGCGGACCCACTCCGCGAGGCGGAAGGGCCCGGTTCCGACGAGCTGGGGCGGCTGAAGGGGATCCTTGGCGCCCTGCACGAGCTCCTTGGGCATGATCCCGAGAAGAGCGACCGGGTTGGCGAGAGCGCCGAGGAACGAGCCCTGAGCCTGCTTCAGCGAGATCCGCACGGTGAGGGGATCGACGGCCGTGACGGTCTGGACGGCTCCGAGGTCACCGCGCCGGGCCCCGACCTGCACGAAGCGGTCGATGGACGCCTTCACGTCCTCGGCCGTGACGGTTCGGCCGTTGTGGAACTTGACGCCCGGACGGAGCTTGAAGGTGTACTCGGTCCCGTCGGCGCTGACGCTCCAACTCTCGGCGAGTTGCGGGATGACCCCGAAGTCCTCGCCGATCGTGACCAGGCCCTCGAAGACGTGCGAAGAGAGCTCGCGGAGGGTGAAGGCTGTCCCCATGTGGGGATCGAGCCACGGCAGGTTCGTGTCGGTGGCGACGCGGAGAACCTTCGGGCCCTGGGCGTCGCCCGGCGTGGCGTCGAACGCGACGAGCCACCCGAGGGCGAGAAGGACGGCGGTGAGGATGCGGCGCGGCATGTGACTTCCTCCTTGAGGGGGTCAGGCCTTGACTTCCAAACAACCGGCCTCCGAGGAGCCCGCGCTGGAGGCCAGGGACGTCAAGGCCTGACCCCAGCCAGATAGCGGATCACCTCATCGACTGGCACGACGTCGCCGAGATCCAGCTCGATGTCGAGCAAGTTGACCTCGTGGAAGAGCTCGCAACGCTCCCCCACCGCCTCGCGCGGCACGATGACCCGGAAGCTGTCGGTGGCGTCCCGGCACGTGGCGTAGACGCAGTGGCTCGTGCTGAGCCCGGTGACGACCAGCGTGTCGATCCCCTGCCCGGCGAGCATCTCGTGGAGGTTCGTACCCTTGAAGGCGGACGCGTAACGCTTCCGGAGGAGCAGCTCGGTCGGGCGTCGCTCGATCCGTGGGTCGAGCTCCAGGAGCTTCTCGTCGCCGGGGCCGACGTGGAGCGCATTCTTGGCGTCGTGCGGCGATGGCGGGGCGGCCGGGTCGTACGCCCACGTAGTGAAGACCGTGAAGACTCCGGCAGCCCGGGCCGCGGCCAGGACGCGCGTGGTGGCCTCCACGACGGAATCGACGGCGCTCCCGACCTCCGGGCGCCGCTGGTCCGTCCAGGCCAGCGCGAGGTCGATGACGACCAGGGCGGGGCGCCGTCCGACCCCGACGGGACCGCCCCAGCCGCGTCGCCGGTAGCGCTCGCGCAGGGCGGCGAGGTGCGCCCGCAGCGGGCCGCGGAGCGCGTCGGGCAAGCGCAGGTCGTCCGAGCCGAACGGGAGGCGCTGGTCACCGGGATCCGACATGGGTGCTCCCCTCGAGGAGGCATCTTCGCCCAGACGGGGCGAAGTGGAAAGGGGTCCGGGCGCCGCGAGACGATGCATGACGCTGCGGGGCGCGATCACGGGGTCGCGCCGTGACGGAGCCAGCCCGGGCGCGCTAGCGGGGCCGCGCGGCCTGAACCAGCGCCAGCGTCTCGTCGATGGTGTCCCGCGCCGTGATGGCCCGCACCACGACGCCGTCGACCGCCTGCTCCCAGCGGGCGAGCGCGGCGGGCACGGCGGCGCCGGTCGCGGCGGCGACCGCGGTGGCGACCGGCGGCACGCCCATTCGCGCAAAGTGGGCCGCGTAGGCGGGGATGGCCAGGTAGCGCTGTCCCTCCTCCTCGAGGCGCGCGGCGCCCGTCGTTCCGACGGCGACTCGCACGTATGCGTAGAGCCGCGGGGTGGCCCGTCCCGTTGCCGCTGCGCCGGCCCGGACCCATTCGGCCGACGTGAGCGCGTGGGCCGGCGTCAGCCAGTTGAAAAGCACACCGTCCGCCACCTCTCCGGCGAGGCGGCACATACGCGGGCCCAGGGCGGCGACGACGAGCCGCGCCGGGAGCTGAGCTCGGAGTGCCGCGATCCCCGTCCGGACGCGCGCCAGCGATCCCGGATTCGGGCTTCCGACCCCGAGCAGGAGGCGATCGACGGGAAGCGCATGCGCCCGGAGATCCGCGAGAATGCGGTCCGGGCCGTGCGTGTGCAAGGGCACGACGCCCACGCCGAGCATGATGCGCGTGGTCTCGGCGGCAGCCAGGGCGAGCGAAGCCAGCCCGTCGACCGGCCCGGGGTAGTTCACCCAGAAGGAGTCGTATCCCGCCGCCTCGGCCTCGCGGGCGGCCACGCGGATCACCTCGGGCGCCACCCCGGCGTGCAGAGCGAACCCCCGCCCCATCAGATGCCCTCCGAGCACGACTGCTCGCTGCCCACGCCTGCGATTATCGAGTGTCCGACGGCGCGCGGCAAGCTGCCGGACCGCGCCTCTGCCGCCCGAGTGTTCACCCCTCCGGTGCGGGGCAGAGACGGGACACACTCACCGCCTCGAGCCAGATCCCTTGGCGGCATGTCGCTCTGCCACCTCTCCGCTTACCGAGTCCCCGCAAGCGATCCTCACGGTGTCGTACAATCATGACGACGCCGCATGCGGTCGAGAAACAGACCCCTCTGCCCCTCCTCACGCTTGCCGGCCGGTGATGGCCGCGTTCCCGTCACTGACCTCGCGTGAACGGACTCCGCCTCTCGTGAGCAGCGCACGTCGGGGGAGTGGGCTCCGCTATCGCGACTACCGCCGAGCCCTCGCGGCCCATGCGACCGAGGGCGGGCGGGGCACCGGCTCGCGTCGCGGTCAGCCCCGGCATCGCTCGGTGGGCGAGCTGATCCGTGTGTTCTGGACGCTCCTCGGCGGCGTTCGCTCGAGGATTGCCGTGTCACTCGCGGCCGTCACGATCGCCGCCGCGCTCCGGCTGATCCCTCCGGCGGTGACGGGCTTCGTCCTGGACCACGTGCTCGGTCATCGTCCGATGCCCGACGTCCTCAGGAGGATCGGCCTGCCGGCGACCTCCGGCAAGCTGCTGGCGACGATCGCCGTCGTCCTCGTCGCCGTGGCCGTGGCGTCGGCGGCCATCGGCACGTGGGGTCGCTACCTCACCGCCCTTGCGAACCGCCGGCTTCAGTCCAGGCTTCGCCGCCGGGTCTTCGCACACGCGATCCGGCTGCCGCTGCCCCGACTGCGCGCGTACCAGTCTGGCGGGCTGGCGAGCCTCCTGCGAGAGGATGTGGGCGCCTCCGCCGGCCTGCTCGCCGTCATGCTCTATCAGCCCTGGCGGGCGCTGATCCAGCTCCTCGGAACGGTGGTGGCCCTCGGTTTCATCGAGTGGCGGGTCCTTGCCTTCACCGGCCCCTTGCTTCCTCTCGTGTACGTTGCCCACCGCCGGTGGATCCGGCAGATGCGCCCTGTGTGGCGGGACGCCCGGCTGCTTCGCCGCCGCATCGACGCGCATGTCACCGAGGTGTTTGCCGGGATCCGGGTGATCCGGGGCTTCGGCCGTCAGCGCACGGAAGCGGCCCGGGACGCGCGCGACCAGCACGTGAACCTCAGGCAGGAGATGCTCGTATGGTGGATGAGCACCGCGGTGGACGTCGCCTGGTCGCTGTTGAGCCCTCTGGTAGTCGCGATCCTGGTCTGGTACGGCGCCAGCCGTATCCTCAGCGACGCCGCGGGAGTTGCCGCGGGGGTCCTGGACCCGGCCGAGGCCTTCACGACCGGCAATCTGGTGACCTTCCTCTTCTACCTCGCCATGCTGCTCGAGCCGCTCGGCGTGCTCGCGAGCGCGGCGAGCGGGGCCCAGAATGGCCTCGCCGCGCTCGACCGCGTCCTCGACGTCCTGGAGGAGGAGCCGGAGTTCCCGGGCGCCACCGGCACGCTGGCGTCCCGCCCGGAGGAGGTTGCCGGCCGATTCACGCTGCGGCGGGTGAGCTTCCAGTATCCTGGCCGGCGACTCCCGGCCATCCAGGGCGTCACCCTGGAGATCCCGGCCGGCCACGTCGTCGCGTTGGTTGGCCCGAGCGGAGCGGGCAAATCGACTCTCTGCGACGTGATCGCACGCTTCCAGGACCCCAGCGAGGGCCTGGTCGAGCTCGACGGGGTCGACATCAGGAAGTTCGACCTGCAGTGCTACCGGCGGCTCGTCGGGGTGGTCGAGCAGGACGTCTTCCTGTTCGAGGGGACGATCGCCGAGAACATCGCTTACGGCGTTCGCGACGCCTCTCCGGAGGCGATCGCCCGGGCGGCGGAGGCGGCGCTGGCCGCGAGGTTCATCGAGGAGATGGACGACGGCTACGAGACGCTCGTCGGCGAGCGCGGAGTGCGCCTGAGCGGCGGACAGCGAAAGCGGCTCGCCATCGCGCGGGCGCTCCTCACCGATCCCCGAATACTCATCCTCGACGAGGCCACGAGCGAGCTCGACGCGGCGAGCGAGCGCCTGGTCCACCGGAGTCTCGCGTCACTCATGCGGGGGCGTACCGTGTTCGTCATCGCCCATCGCCTCAGCACCGTGGCGCACGCGGACCTCATCGTGCTGCTGGAGCGCGGCCGCGTCGTCGACCAGGGCCGCCACGCCGAGCTGCTCGGACGGAGCGCGCCCTACCGAACGCTCGTCGAGGCGCAGCTCCTCGACCTCGAGCGGCCGGGCCGCGGCGGTGGCATCGTCGCGCCCTCGGCCTGAGCGACGGAGCCGGCGGACCCCCCCCTACAGGGGCTCGTCTCTCGCCCAGCGCCGCAGCGCGGGACCGCAGCGTGGGGTGAGGACGGTCCAATGGCTCAGCATGGCCGGCTCCTCGCAGACCCTCTGGAAGACCCGCACCTGCCCGTCGGTCATCCAGCTCCACGCCGATCCGAGCGCCGGACGCGGACCGGCGGATCCGGGCCAGGTGGTACCGCACGAAGTTGAGGCTGACGCGATGCCGCCGCCCTGGACCGCTCAACCAGCGGCTGAACGCACGCTGGACTTCAGCCGTACTCGCCGGGACGCGGGTGGATCCGTCCCGACTGCGTGATCGTCATCGAGCGTCGTCTGTTGCTCACGGCCTCCACGCTGGCCGTACTTGCCCGACTGAGCCGCTTGGGATACGTGGGGGGCCCCTGCATTTTCGGCGCGGACGGTAGCGGTTCCATCCTGGGCAGGGACGCGACTCGGCGCCCCGGGTCGGCGCGCTACCGATTGACCTGCGGCTCCATGCCGGATCCTTTACCGGCAGAGGGCGGGTTGGTACCATGAGCCCACGCCTTTGGTTCGTCCGTACCATTGATCGCTCCGATGAAGGATGGTGCATGAGTCGCATCCCTGGGTGCTCCGGTCTCGCGGTGATGGGCCTGATCGTGACCCTGTCGGTCGCGCTCCCCTCCGGAAGCCAGGGGCTCCCGGCGAGGCGAAGGGAACGCTCAGCCACAAGGGCAGGGTGGTGACACTCACGCATGCTTACCTCGTCACCGGACCGGATGCGGTCGACACCAAGAAGATGGTGCGGCGACTCATCCTGTCGGGGACGGACCTGGGGGCCAAGATGCGCGCCTGCCAGACGATGAGCTGTACCGACGGTGAGGTCACCGAGGGCCTGGTCGTGGACATCGACGGTGGCCCGCGCCTCAACTACTGGATGGCGATCAACGGCCAGAAGATCCAGCACTCCGGCGCGCAGCGGCCGGCCGCGCTCGAGTCCGGCGCCGACGAGCCCAAGCGCCTGGCCGGGAAGCTCAGCTTCGACGACACGCCGTCGAGTGAGTTCGACGCCGCGCTCGTGAAGGAGTTCAAGGTCGCGCGGTAACCGCCGGCGGCTCGCCCCGCCGCCCGGCGACCCCGCCCCGCACGATGCCACGCCGGGCCAAACCTGCATCGCTGGCATCGATGACGTTCGTGACGCTCGGGCCTCTCGATCCGATGCGGCCGTTGCTCGCGGCTGTCGCCGAGACGGTCGGCGGACCCGTGTGGCTGGTCGGCGGCGTCGTCCGGGACCTCGTGCTCGCGCGGCCGCTTCACGACGTCGACCTCGCCCTCCCGGACGGGAGCGGTGCGGCGGCTCGCCGCCTCGCGGATCGGCTCGGAGGCGCGTTCGTTCCGCTCGGCGAGCCGCACGGCATGGCGCGCGCGGTCCTGGCCGGGCCGCCGCCCGTCCAGGTCGACCTGACCGACTTCCGGGGACCGAGTCTCGAGGCTGACCTGGCCGGGCGCGACGTCACCGTCGATGCGCTCGCCGTCGACCTCCACGCGCTGCTTCGCGGACCCGCGGCGATCCAGGACCCCACCGGCGGTCTTGGCGATCTCGTCCTCCGGCGGCTCCGTGCGTGCCGGACGACGGCGTTCGCCGACGACCCCGTGCGCGTCCTCCGGGTCCTACGGCTCGGCCACCAGCTCGACTTCGGCATCGAGCCGGAAACGGAGGCACTGGCACGGGCGGCGGTGCCGGCGCTCGCCTCGGTCGCGCCCGAGCGTGTTCGCGAGGAGCTCACCCGCATCCTCCGGGTGCCCCGGAGCGCGCCCGCTATCCGCCAAGCCGATGCGTGGTCCGTCCTCCGCGTGATCCTTCCCGAGGTCCAGGCGATGCGCGAGGCGACCCAGTCCGCTCCCCACCGCTTCACCGTGTGGGAGCACTCGCTCCGGTCGCTCGAGGCCGCCGACGCGCTACTCGGCGATCTGACCCTCCTGGCGCCCCACGACGCGCGCGCCGCCGCGTCGTTCGAGGAGCCGATGGGAAGCAGCCTCACCCGCCGTGAGGTGTGGAAGCTGGCCGTGCTGCTCCACGACGTGGCCAAGCCGGAGACGCGGAGCGTCGACGCCGCCGGGCGCACCCGGTTCATCGGCCACGACCGGCTTGGCGCCGAGCGGGTCTCTGCCATCGCGGCGCGGCTTCGCTGGCCGGGTCGCGCGACGGAGGTGCTGGCGCGACTCGTCCGCCACCACCTTCGGCCGATGCACCTCGGGATGCTGGATGAGGTGACCCGGCGTGCGCGCTACCGGTTCCACCGCGATGTCGCCGAGGAGGTGCCCGCGCTCGTCTGCCTCACCATCGCCGACGCTGCGGGGACGGACGGTCGCGCCCCAGGTCTGGTCTACCGGGGTGCGACCCGGACGCTGCTGGAGTCGCTCCTGGCGGGTGAGGGGCCCGCGGCCCGTGAGGCGGCCGAGCCGCCCCTGGTCCGGGGTGACGACGTCATGGCTGCGCTGGGGCTTCCGCCGGGACCGCCCGTGGGTCGGGTGCTCCGCCAGGTCCGCGAGGCCCAGGCGCTCGGTCTGGTAAGGACGCGGGACGAGGCCCTCGCCTGGCTCGCGCGGGCATCATCTCCCGAGGAATACGGCTGACCTCCGGATCGAGCGCCTGTCGGACCGCGTTCTCACTTGCGAGCGCCACCGCCGAACTCAGGCGGGCCGGCGGGGGAGCGCATGCTATTGAGGGTCCCGAGCCATTGACAGAGCGTGGGGCCGCTGACTAGACTCCAGTCAGATGCGGGCGTAATTCAGCGGCAGAATGCCAGCTTCCCAAGCTGGACGTCGCCGGTTCGATTCCGGTCGCCCGCTCCAACGACGACGCGGGGTTGCAGGGCTCCTGCAGCCCCGCGTTCGCGTCGATGCTGCCCTTGTGGGCGCGTTCACACCGAGTTTCGTCCATGCCTCCCAAGGGATCCAGTGCAGACGGAACTCGTTGGGCAGTTTCCTTGACCTGGTGACGTCCAGCCTCGAGGCTGGACGTCAACGACGGAAATGGAGTGCGGCCCCAAGGCCCGCGACTCGTACGTCTCGCCTGCGGGGCCGGTGGCCTCGGGGGTCACATCGGGTGCCCTCGGCTTTGGAGGCATCTCGTGAGGACACCGGATCCTCCGTCGCTACCCCAGGAAGGGAGGCGTGACAGCTGAGAGCTACTCCGGCGACTCGAACGCCGCGCGAGGCGCGCCGCTCTGGCGGATGATTGACGCCAGAGTTCCGATGGCGAGTTCGGCGTGGTTCGGGACCGGAACCGTAGTCGTGCCCTCGGAGGTTCGGCGCTGCATGACAATGTGGCTTCCTCGGCACCGAACCTCGGTGAATCCGTGTTGCTCCGGATGCGGCAGGCTTCGCGGCCGGAGAGGACCCGCAGTCTACCGAGAGGACCCGCAGTCTACCCATCGACGACGTCAAACGTCGTCACGAATACGCCAGACCGCAACCGGTGGGTGATCTCTCGGGAGTCGGCCGACTCCAGGAACAAGGCTACTGCTTCCCGGAGGTTCGCGGTGGCCTCTTCGATCGTCGCCCCTTGGCTGGCGATATCTAGTTCGGGGCACAGCGCGACATAGACGTCGCCTTCCCGCTCGAGGATGGCGGTGAATACGCTCTTGGTCATGATCAACTCACCTGGCTCATCTTACGTGCTCCCGCAGTCTATCACGGAGGACTCTACGGGATCGGTGGCCTTGCGCGGAGAGCCAGAGGAGGCCGGTTCCTGAATTGACGTGGCGCAATCAATCGGCGGCCGAGAGGGCGTACTCGACAGCTTGTTCCGTGGTCATCGCCTTCCCCTGTGCCCAAGTCGCCGCGAAGCGCTCCTCGCCCAACGCGACGCGCGTCGCTGCGACGGTCCGCTCGTAGGCGACACGCTGTGAACCGTGCATCGCGAGCCCGATAGGCTCGTGGACGGCGTGGTCCGCCCAGTAAGAGATGCGGTCAGAGCTGGCGGGCGGGACCATGCGGGCCGTCACTGCCCAGCCTGAATCTCCGGGAGGGGTGCGATCCGGAGGCCGGTGTGCTCGTCCTGACGGCTTGCGACCCCACTGCGCGTGCAGCATCGTCAGGAATTCGCGCGCCGACGGCGTAGACGTAGCATCCCGGAGCCGGATGATGGAGATCGTCCGCCGAACATTCCAGCCCCGAAGCCGAACGAGCGCGAGGGAGCCGGTGCGCAGCTCACCTTCGACCGCGAATCGGCTGCACCCGGCCACGCCATCACCACGGGACACGGCCAGCTTCACCGCCTCCCAGGATGGGAGCTCGAGACGTCGACTCGGGGTGATGCCGGAATCGGCCCAGGCTGCCTCGATCGACGCTCGAGAGGCCGATCCCTCCTCTCTCGAGATCCACGTCATCGATTCCGCATGCTTCCGCGACAGCGTCCGGCGAGCGAGCTGCGGGGGCCCCACGACGACGATCTTGTCCTCCACGAGCGGCTCCGATTCGATCTCGGGCGCGGCGGCAAAGCCGCCGACCACTCCGAGCTCGGCGCGATGCGAGCGCAGCGATTCCACCGCTTTCGCGGATGTCGCTAGCTCAATGCTCACTCGCACGCCGGGATGGGCGCGCTGAAACCTCGCGACGACCTCCGGCAATAGGTAGGTGCCCGGGACACCCGACGCGACGATCGTCAAGGATCCGGTGGCGGGCTCACGGAACTGGGCGATGCCGCGGGCGGTCTGCGCCAAGAGGGCTTGGGCGCGGAGCACGTGATTGGCAACGAACTCGCCGGCGGGGGTGAGATCGCCACCACGGGGACGGCGCTCGACGAGCTGCACACCGGCGTAACGCTCGACGTCGGCGACGTGCTTGGAGACAGCGGGTTGACTGATGCGGAGCTCCTGCGCGGCCGCCGAGAACGAACGACATCGCGCGAAGGCCGCGAACGCACGGAGCCGCGCTTCCAGGTCCATAACCAGAAATTATATCAATACGGCGTGTTATGTATTTCAGTTTTTTCCGCCATCCACGTGGCCTTGACTCGTCGCGGGCATGCCCGTTCCAAGGCCGCCCGGACGTGGGACAACGCCGCATGAAAGGGAGGTACGGATGGACAGGATTTGGACAGCCAGCGTCCCCGTGCTGGTCACGTCTCTCCTCGTGACCTCGATCGCTCCGGCTCAGTCGGGCCTCAGCGTATTCCAGGGAACGTTGCTGGAGCCCAACCAGAAGACGGCCGAGGTCTCTACCGAGGAGCTCAGGCAGGTCCTCGGCGCCCAGAGCAGTCTCGTGCTCGACGCGCGGCCGTTCATGGAGTATGCGGTGAGCCACATTCCCGGCGCGCTCAACGTGTCCGCGAAGCCGGACGTCCCGATGTCCGTCTACGTGTCGGACGTCCGAGAGATCGAGCGGCTGGTCGGCGGCGACCGGACGAAGTCGCTCGTGCTGTACTGCAACGGCCCTTACTGCGGTAAGAGCAAGCGCCTGTCCGAGGAGCTTCTCGGCGCGGGCTTCACCAGCGTGCGCCGGTACCAACTCGGCATTCCCGTCTGGCGAGCGCTCGGCGGCCTCACGCAGATCCGGCTCGAGGGAGTCACGTACGTCCACGCCAGCGACCGGACGGCCGTGTTCCTCGACGCGAGGAGTGGCGAGGAGTTCTCAGCGGGGACCATCAGCGGCGCCCGCACGTTGCCTGCCGCTGGCTTGAGGCCCGGAAAGGACGTTGGCGAGGTGAAGCGGGCCAAGGACGACGGTCGCCTCCCAATGGAGGATCACAATACCCGCATCGTCGTCTTCGGTCGGGACGGTGCTCAGGCGCGTCTTGTCGCCGAGGCCCTGGTCAACGAAGCGTTCCACAACGTGGCATTCTTCGACGGCCCGTTCCCGACCATCAAGGCTGCCACCCGATAGGCATCAAACCAGGCGCCGTCGATCGGAGGGACACCGAGGTCGACATGACCACCGGGGAGGTACCACATGACGACTTGCGTCGCCGTGTCCCATTCCTGTGTGCCTTGGCGCGTGTTGATGGTGACACTGAGCGGGCTGTCCTTCGCCAAAACCGCGGCCGACTCGCCTGGCGACGCTCCGTGGGCGACCGGCGGGCTCAGCACGCCTGACGACAGGTGAGCGGCTGGCCCGCCGCAAGGCAGTCGGCATCCTCCGGCGATCGGGCCTAGCACAGAAAGATGTGATCGTCCGTGCAGGACGGATGACGGCCGGGACGACGAAGAGTAGCGGGGCGCGAGCCGGTCGATGCTGGGTTATGCCGCCCGCCGTACGTATCGATGATGCAGGCCCCCGACCTCGGAGATCGGCACGATCGTGCCCATCGCCGGCCGCTCGATGGGCCTGACGTCTGGCGCATCCTTCTCGAGTGAGAGATGCGTTCGGGCGCGGTGACAGTACGCGAAGTAGCGGGTCAGGATGCGGTGCAGGTGCGGCTCGCTCAGAACGAGGACATGGTCCAGACACTCGCGCCGTATCGAGCCGATGAGCCGTTCCACGAAGGGATTCTGCCACGGGCAGCGGGCGGCCGTGAGGACCTCCTGGATCTGCAGGCCCTTCACCCGTCGCCGGAAGGCGTGACCGTAGATCGTGTCGTGATCGCGGAGGAGATAGGCTGGCGCGGTGTCGTCCGGGAACGCCTCCACGATCTGCTGGGCGGTCCAGGCGGTGGGATGCTCGGTGACGTTGAAGTGGACGACGCGCCGCCGATGGTGAGCGAGCACGACGAGGACGAAGAGGACGCGCCACCCAGCAGTGGGCACGGTGAAGAAGTCGATCGAGACCAGGTCGCGGACATGGTTGGTGAGGAACGTGCGCCAGGTCTGAGACGGCGGGGTGCGACGCTTGGGGATCAGCCGGGAGACAGTGCGCTCGCCGATGTCGATGCCGAGCTTCAGGAGCTCACCATGGATTCTCGGGGCGCCCCAGAGCGGATTCGCCGCGGCCATTTGTCTGACAAGGGCTCTGATCTCGGGGCTGACGGGCGGGCGGCCCCCGGCGGGCCGGCCGGAAAGCGTGGTCCAGTGCAGACGGAAGCGGTGCCGCTGCCAGCGCAGGACGGTGTCGGGTGCCACGATGACGAGGGCCGCTCTCCATTTCGTCCACACCCTGGACAAGCAGACCCAGAAGAGCCGCTCGCGGCGGCGCAGTTGCGGCCGCTTCGCCGTTCTCTTGTACACGGCGAGCTGCTGGCGCAAGGCGAGGTTCTCGAGAGCAAGTTGGCGGTGGCCGACGCAGAGGAACGGGAAGAGTCGAAGCAGGTGCAGCAGCGTAGTGATCATGGGGCGGCGATTGTCTCCGGATCAGAGCCAAAAGATCAACCGCTTATCCACCGGACAGGTTTTGGCGAAGGACAGGCTCGGGGCCACCCCCTGCTGCACCGCGTCGATGTTGCCGGCGACCACCGTGCCCTGCGTGGCCGATAGGACCCCGGCCACCTCGTCGATCTCGGCGGCGCCGGCGGGGCGGCCCTCACCCACCAAGGCGGCCGCCGAGCCGGCTGACGCATACCTCCCCCCGCGCAGGGTCAGTCCTGAACCGCCCGCTCCAGCGTCCCTCCCCGTCACTTCAGGAGCAGCTTCATCGCCGTGCGGCCGGTGTGAGAATGGTCCTCGTCGCCGGCGTCGTCGTGAACCGAGATCCCGAAGTAGTATGGCCGGTTCGGATCAGTGAACTGGATGTCGTTTTCCTTGTCCCCGGTGTCGCGAGCCCGCCGGAGTTCGAGGGTCCAGCGACCCTTGTCCCATACCCCCTTGGCCTCGATGTCGCCGCGGCTCCCGACTGGCTTCTCCAGCACCTCACGCGGCAGTCGGTCGCCCGCCTTGAACTTCGCGTCCTTGATCTCCACCGCGTCCTTCTTCAGGAGGATCGGCCCCGGCTTGACTCCTTCTTTGAACATGTACTTGGGGCGCTTGGCATCCTTGTCCCAGTTGTCCGAGTAGCCCCCGGCGGTCTTCGCGTCGTTACCCCGGGCGATCTCCTCGTCCCCCTCCTTGCGGAGCTCGTGGCCCAGCCACTGGTCATCGGCATAGCCCACCGGGTTCGAGCGCTGCGCCTTCCAGTGCCACACGTCCAGCCGCTCGGTGGGTCCGTTGGTACTGAGCCAGATCTTCTTGTCCTGCTTGTGGCACGCGGCCGTGCATCCCTTGGCGGGGAACTCCTTCATTGTGTTGGCGATGTCCCACATGAGGTTGAACCGGTCCTCGGCCCCCTTGAGCTTCTTCCACTCGGTCCCGGTGAACTCGTAGAGCCGGTTGAGGCTCTGGGTCTTGTCGGGCCACTGGAACAGGAAGTAAACGTCTTTGTCCGTGTAGAGGACCTTCAGGCTGATCTCGACGTCGCCCTGCGGGCCCTCGGACGCGGTCACTTTCGTGGCCTTGACGCCATCCCAGATCTTGTCCACCTTCCCGTCGATCGCGGGTGCCTCCGTGACCTTCTTGGCGGCGATCTCCATTTCGTCGGCCGCGGCCGGCCCGAGCCCGACCAAGACGGCGAGCAACAGCGTCCCGAACGTGCCTCTTGAGCGCGTCATCGCGCACCTCCTTGTGTTGCGGAGTCTCCCTACCGTGGCTGCCCCTTGGGCGCGGGCACCTTGGAGCCGTCGGACGGCGCCGCGACCCCCCGGCCGGAGAGGAGGTAGTCGAGCAGGTCCGCCATCTCTCCGCCCTTGAGGACCGGCCAGGCCACGTTCTCCTCCGACATCTTCTCCTCCATCTTTCCCGCGTGATTCCACATCGCAGTGACCACCTCGAGGGGAGTGGCGAGCTTCTCGACCAGATCGGCGAACGGCGGGGCGACCGGCTTGCCGGCCCCGGTGGCGGCATGGCATGCGCCGCACCGCTTCTCCTTGTACACCACCCACCCCCGGCGGGGGTCGCCGGCCGGATCGATGAACTGGAAGAAGTAGAGGTAGCTGATCAGGTCCCCCATCTCCCCGGTGCCGAGCGAGGGGACCTCGATGCCCCGCTCGGCCATCTTTGCCCACATCCTGGGCCCGTGGTTCCACATCGTCCCGGCGATCCGCATGAGACTTCCCTTGACCGTGAGCCCGAGGTCAGGCCCCACCTTCCCGCCGTGGCCCCTCACCGAGTGGCACTCCACGCATCGCTTCGCGGTGAACAGCTCCTCCCCGTGCTTCGGGTTCCCCGGCGGGACGTAGATCCGCTCCGAGCTGCCTCCCGCACTCCGGATGTACGCGAGGAGATCCGGGATGTCGGTACCCTCGAAGCTGGGGCGCGGGACCCGCCGCTCTTCCATCTTCGCGGCCATGGCCTTTCCCCGTCGCCACAGGCCGGCCGTGAGGTGGAGAGGCGAGGCGTAGCGGCTGTACTGGTCCAGCTCCGGGCCGATGTGGCCGCCCTGTCCGCCCACGGAGTGGCAGGTCTGGCAGCCCTTCTGCCGGAAGAGGCGGGCGCCGACCTCCGCATTGCCGGGGGGATCAAGGGAGCCGAGGTAGTAGAGGAACGCCAGCAGGCTCGCCATCTCTGCGACCTCGAGCCGGGGCCTGGCGAGGCGCTTCTCCTGGAAGACGTGCTCCATCCCCGGAGAGTGGTTCCACATCACGCCGGCGATATCGAGGAGGGGGCGGTTCAGGATCCCGCGGCCGAGATCGGGCCCGGTGGTCCCGCCGACGCCATGGACGGAGTGGCAGCTGAGGCACCCCTTCCCGGTGAAGAGCCGGCTTCCCTCCAGCGGATTGCCCGGGAGGATGGCGGAGAGGCCCTCGTGACCTCCGGAGGCCGGGCGGACGGCGAGTGCCGGTCCCACTCCCGCGAGGAGGGCCACGAGGCCGACGACCAGAACCCGCCGCTTCACGATCTGCCTCCGGTGGTCTGACGGTCGCCCCCGGGAGGCGCCGTCGGATGCGCGGGAGGCTCGCTCCCTCGCCCCGGGTCCGCCAGGAGCCCCCAGAAGACGTACAGGACCACTCCGAGCAGGGTGAGGAAGACCGGTATCGCCACCAGCGAGATCCCGATGGAGGCCGACGGGACGTCCTGGAGCCGCCAGGCGGTGCGGATCAGGTGACTGATCCAGGTAATGATCCCGACGATGAAGAGGACGGCGGCCCCGGCCATCGTCCACTGGAGGGCCCTCACGGTTCGCTCGGCGACCGGCCCCGGGCTGCTCCCCGTCATCGCCTGGGCTCCGCCACGGCCAGCTCCGCCTCGGCCGCGGCCGGAAGGTAGCTGTCGAGCCGTTCGCGGACCTCCTTGATCCCTTCCCGACCCTCCCGGATCTCCCAGATGGAGATGATCGGGAAGAGCTTGGTGAAGAGGAGGTAGAAGAGAGCGAACAGGGCGAAGCTGCCTGTCATCTCCCCCCACTCCACCCAGGTCGGCCAGTAGTGGCCCTCCGGGAACGGAAGCCTGGGATTCGAGAGCGTCGGGACGACGATGATGAAGCGCTCCAGCCACATCCCCACCGAGACCGACAGAGAAGCCGCGAGGACCTTGCCGATCGTGTGGCGGCCCAGCCTCACCAGGCAGAGCACCGGAACGACGAAGTTCGTGAGGGCCATTCCCCAGAAGAACAGCCGGAAGGGTCCGGTCACCTTGGCCCAGAAGACGTGCATCTCTTCCGGCTCCGCTCCGTAGTAGCCGGTCAGGTACTCGGCGAAGGTGAAATAGAACCAGAGAAGCGACATGATCAGGAGGAGCTGCCCCAGATAGCGGAAGTGGACCGGCTTCAGGTAGGCCTCGAGCCCGTAAGCCTTCCGGAAGACGATCATCGCCACGATGAGGGCGGCGATGCCCGAGAAGATGGCGCCCACGACGAAGTAGGGACCGAAGATCGTCGAGTGCCACATGGGCTGGAGCGTCATGGAGAAGACGAAGGACACCACCGAGTGGACTGAGACCGCGATTGGGATCACCAGGACGGCCATGATCGCGATCGCCCGGTTCAGGACCTTCTGCTGGCGCGCGCTGCCCGTCCAGCCCAGGGCCAGGACCGCGTAGAGGAGCTTCCGCTTGTCGAGTCGGTCCCGGAGGATGGCGATGTCGGGAATCAGCGGGAGGTAGAGGTACACGATGCTGGCAGTAAGGTACGCGCTGATGCTGGTGGCGTCCCAGAGAAGCGGGGACTGGTAGCGGCCGTAGCGGATGACGTTCAGCATCCGGTCGGGCCGGCCCAGGTCCACCAGGATCTGTCCCGCCCCGATGAAGAGGACCATCACCGTGATCACCTCGGCCATGCGGGTGATGGGGCGCCGCCACTCCGCCTTCGAGAGCCGGAGGATCGCCGAGATCAGGGTCCCGGCATGGCTGATCCCGATGAAGAAGACGAAGTTGGTGACGTAGAAGCCCCAGGACACCGGCTGGTGGAGCCCCGTCACCCCGAGCCCCTCGGTGAACTGCCGCCAGTAGGCCACGGCTCCCCAGGCGATGAGCAGCGAGAGAGCGCCCACGGCCCAGTAGAACCCGGGTCCCGTTCGCTCGATGGGGGCGAGCAGGGGGGCCTCGTACGGGTCCCCGCGGCCGATCCGGGGCTCACCCATGGTTCTCGCCCTCGGTCAGGTAGATCACCTTGGGCTTCGTCCCCAGCTCCTCCTGGAGCCTGAAGGCGCGGGGACTCCGCGCGAGGCGCGAGACCTCGCTGCCGGGATCGGAGAGGTCTCCGAAGGTGATCGCGCGCGCTGGGCAGGCCTCGGCGCAGGCGGTAACGTACTCCCCGGGGGCCAGGTCCCGCCGCTCAGCGAGTGCACGCTCCCGGGCCTTCTGGAGGCGGTGATGGCAGAAGGTGCACTTTTCCACGACACCCTTGGGACGAACCGACACGTCCGGGTTCTGCCCCGGCCCCTCCTTCTGGTAGACCCGCCAGTTGAAGTACTTGGCGTTGTACGGGCAAGCCGCCATGCAGAAGCGGCACCCGATGCAGCGCGCGTAGATCTGGGCGACGATCCCCTCGGGGTTGCGGTAGGTGGCGTAGACGGGGCAGACCTTGGTGCACGGGGGATCATCGCACTGGAGGCACGGCCTGGGCAGGAAGCGCTTCACCTCTCCGGGGCGCGTCTCGTCCTCCTCGGTCAGCACCTGCATCCAGCTGATGGTCCGGCCGAGTGCGGCCTCTCTCGCCCCGACGGCGGGCACGTTGTTCTCTGCCTTGCACGCCATGACGCACGCCTGGCAGCCGGTGCAACGGTCGAGATCGATCACCATCCCCCAGAGCGCCATGTCAGACTTTCGTGATCCGCACCCGGGTAGTGTTGAGAAGGCCAAAGCCCCTGAACGGGTCCGCCTCGCTGGCGATCAGGTCGTTGGGGTTCGGTCCTTCGCCCCCGAAGAGCGGCACGTGGACCATGTCGGGGAGAGTCCCGGTATAGAGCTTGGCCTTCAGGCGGATCCGCCCCTTGGCCGACTCGACCCAGACCCAGTCGCCGCTCTTCACCCCGAGCCCGACCGCCGTCTTCGGGTGGATCTCCACCCAGCCCTCCCACGACGCCCGGACGTGGACGGCCGGCTGCTCGAGGAGCCAGGGTTGGTTCCTCCCGCCTCCCGTGGGCCGGCTCATTAGACGGTAGGTGTTGAGGCGCAGGGGGAACGAGCCCGACTCCCGAGCGGGAGGGATCGCGACGGCCGGCAGGAAGGCGAGATCATCCGGGTCTCGCCGGCCGAGGGCTTGCGCGACGGCCTCCAGCTTCGCCCCGCCCTTCACGGCGTTCTCCCGGAGCCGCTTGAGCCCCAGGGCGTAGAATTCGAACTTCCCTGTCTGCGTCTTGAGGAGCGTCTTGCGGCTCACCGGAAGGCTCGTGGGGTCCCACCAGGCGCCACGCCGTCCGAGCGCCTCCCAGAAGTCGTCGTAGGACTCGAACTCCGGCGTCCAATACCCTTGGCGTTCGAGGATCTTCCGCAGCGCTTCCTCTGTGTGGGCCGCGACCACGTACCCTCGTCCGGCGTCGTACAGGCCGCGCGCGCCTTCGTAGAGGAGGTCCTCGAACTTCTCCCACGCGAGGCTCGCTGTCACCCCTCCGCCCAGCGCTCTGGCGACCTGGAGCAGGACGTCGGCCGTGTTGCGCGTCTGGTGAAGGGGCGTGGCCGCCGGCCGGGCCAGGCTGAAGCAGCTGAAGCCAGCCAAGTGCGTGACCTGGTCGTCCTGCCAGCGCTCGAGGTAAGTGTGGTCGGGCAAGATCAGGTCGGCCAGGGCGCTCGACTCGTCGAGGAACGGGGAGAAGCTCACGCTGAACGGGATCCGGCGCATGGCCTCGGCAAACCGCTCCTTCGCAGGGTGGTTGGCCACGGGGTTGGTAGCGAAGAGGAACAGGACGTTGATCGGGTACGGCGTCCCGGCCAGGATCCGCTCCGGCAGCGCCTGGGGCGCGTCGGAGGCCAGTAGGTACTCGCCCTGTCCCGCGCCGTCGAGCCGGGGGTGGTCGAGCCCGCGCCTCGCGACCTCGTCGCGTGACACCCGGGGCACCGCGGTCAGCGGCAGGTCCCCCTGGATCAGGAGTCCCCCCCGGACGCCGAGGTTGCCGGCCAGCGCGTTGAGGCTGTGAAGCGCCATCCGGGTGTGGAGATCGTCGGACCCGAACGCGGGGCCCCGCTCCCCGAGCACGACGGCCGGCCTGATGGTGCCGAGGTCCCGGGCGGTCTCGAGAATGGTCTTGACCGGCACCCCGGTAGCCGCCGACACGGTGAGGAGCCCGTACTCCTTGAGCACGAGATTCTTGAAGCCCGGGTGCTCACCGGCGGCGTCGGCCCAGTCCTCGAAGCCGAATGCGTGCTGGTCCACGAACTCCCGGTCGTAGAGTCCCTCGCGGATCATGGCATTGGCGATTCCGAGCGCGAGGATCCCATCGGTCCCCGGCACGATCGGAACCCAACGGTCCGCCTTGATCGCGGTCGGCGAGCGCCGGGGATCCACCTGGATGAACCGGCCGCGGGGCCGATCGGCGCTCCGGCGAAGACGGGCGAAGGCTTGCGCGGCGTGGACCGGGCCGAGCCACGACTCCAGGAGGCCGGTCCCGAAGGCCAGGATCAGCTGAGCTTCGCCGAGATCGTACCCGAGGGGAACCGTCACGCCCTGCATGAGCTGGTGGGCCAGGGCCGGCCGCTCCGGAGCGAGGCAGCGGACACGAACGTAGTTGGGGGTCCCGTATGCCTCGGCGAACCGTCGCCAGAGCGTGTCGCGGTAGCCTCGGTACTGTCCACCTAGGATCGCCACCGTATGCGGGAGGCCCTGGGCTCGCAGCTCGGAGAGGCGTCGCGTCACCAAGCCCAGGGCCTCATCCCAGCCAATGGGCCGGAAGCGCCCGCGCTCTCCGTCCCGCACCATCGGCCCTCGGAGGCGGTTCGGGTCGTTGAGGAGCTGGAGGCCCCCGTAGGCCTTCGGACACAGTCCGCCCCGGTTGACCGGGTGGAGCGGATTGCCCGACAACCCCGCGACCTCGCCGTCCAGCACCCGGACCAGGACCCCGCATCCGCCGGGGCACTGCTGGCAGATGGCGGGGACCACGGTCTGCTCGGGCGTGGCCCATGTCTTGAGGCGCTGGCCGGCCTGCTCGGCCCGCGTCAACATACTGCCGGTAACCGCCGCGGCCCCAGCAGACGCGCCGAGGGCCTGGAGGAAACGGCGCCGCGTCACGCGCATCGTGTCACCCTATCTATGGCACGCGTTGCAGTCGGTCGACACTCGCCGCGCCGTCGGGACGCGCGTCGGCTCTGCTTCCCGCGCGACGCCCTCGTCCGGCCAGCGCCACTGCTGATGGCAGCCGATGCAATCGCTCATGGCGAGCTGTTTGAGGGGCCGGCCCGGTGGTCGATCCAGGGTCTCCATGGGGCCGTGGCAGGTCTGGCACTTCACCTTCGCCGCGACCACATGGACGCGGTGGGAGAAGAAGACATGAGCGGGCAGCCGCCAGACGCGCCGCCAGGGAATCTCCCCGCCCTTTTCCCCGAACGCCTGGAGCTTCTTCTCCTCGACGCTCTTGCTCTCGCCGCTGTGGCAGGAGAGGCATTTCTTGGTCGAGGGCCGACCGGCGACGGGGCCCTTCGTCGCCTGGTCGTGACAGGTGGTGCACTCGAACTTGGGATCCTCGAGATCCAGGTGTGCCTTGTGCGGAAACGCGACCGGCTGGAGGATCGCGGACTCGCCCGTCAACAACCAGCCACCGAGGCCGCCGGCGACCGCGATGGCCACGACTACCAAGGCCGTCCCCAGGCTCACCGCCTACCCCCCGCCCATGGTCACGGATCAGCAATTGCTGTGCCGGGGAGGTTGTGATGCGAGCGCATTACGTTCGGTGCAGCATTTGACTCTCTTCCCCCATGGCGTGGCGGGGACAGAGTCAGCCGGTCCCCAGCCCGTGGCATAAGTGTCCCAACCCGCCAGGTTGCCTTGTCCGTGAGCCACGTTGGTGGGAAACGCCCGAGAAAGGGAGACTTCATGTCCCCCCCAGTCCCGACGCATCCTCACCCTGATGCTCGCCGTCCTCGCAGCACCGCTCGCCAGCGAGGCGCTCTGGAACCCCGTTGCCTGACACGTGGAGGGGCACAGAATGGTTGGTTCCCTTGCAGTTGTCCTATTGGTGGCGATGATCCTGACCGGGTGTGCGTTACTCGACCGGCGCTCTGACGCGCCAGCAGCCCGACACCTGGGAGGGCAGACGGATCTCGGGAAGGGGACGGTGTCGCGCTATGCGGAGCTGAATCGCCATGGTGAACCCACGGCGATCGGCGTGGTGTTCTCGCCCACCGCACTGGAAGGGTTTGCCCGCCGGCGGCTCAGAAAGTGGCAGTTTGTGAGGCAGGCATAAGGAAATTCCCAAGCTGGACGTCGCCGGTTCGATTCCGGTCGCCCGCTCCAATGGTCATCGGGGGTTACGGCGCACGCCGTAGCCCCCGATGCGATTGCTATTTTTCCAGACTGGCATTCATTCTTCTGGCCCAGCGCGTCGTCCTTGTTTATCGCGCACTTCCCGGACACGGAGTCGACTGGGTCACCAAGAAAGTCACCATCGGATGGTGACCGTTTGGTGACCGGCGGAGCGCTCGCGCGACGGCAACTATTAGCGGACGGCCCCCCCTGCGCGCTCTCTCCGTGAGCTCTCAGCTTGTGCTCTGGGCCCGCGGGCGAGGATCAGCCGGAAGAAGTGCGGCTTGAAAGTTGGGATCCCAACAGCGGGAGTTTCAGTCCCCGCCTCCCGCCTTTGCTGCCGAGGACTTATACCGTTGAGGGGGCAAACGAGGAAGGACTTCCTACCGACCGAACAGGCGTCATGACGTGGGATGGTCACGTGATGCTCACTGGATTCAAAGGTCGTCTGGCGAAGTTGGCTCCCGGTCTGGCGGGTTACCCGGGACCCGATATCGCCCGGGGCTCGTGCGAACTCGCCACCGGGATGTCGCGCGGAAGTCTCACGGGTCTTGTGTCGCCCCAGCCTGAGGCGCTGGATCGTCGCCAGAGAACAGTGCGGCGAGCAGCCCCCGCGCCCGCTCCGAACGCGCGCCGGCCGCAATGATGGACGAGGGTGAGCGGCGGCCTGTCCAAAGACATGAACCCGATGAGTAACCGGCGCGAACGACGCTCAGCTCTCGGTGGTCCTCAGCGAGCGAGCCTGAGACCTCCCGCGGGGCGGTGCCCGCCTGTCCTGTAGTACAATACCGTCATACGTCTACAGGAGGGCGGGGCCATGCCGATCAGTGTGAGACTCGATCCGAAGACGGAGCGCGCGGTCCGCTCCCTGGCGCGCCGCACGGGGCGGACCAGATCACAGGTCATCCGTGACGCCATTCAGCGCCTCGCCGCCGCGGAATCCGAGACCCGACAGGGACCAATGGCCTTCGAGATGTGGAAGGACGCTATCGGGTGTGCCGAGGGCGGGCCGCCGGATCTATCGGAGCGCACCGGCGACCACTTCCGTTCACTCCTCCTGTCCAAGCGCCGCGCATGATCCTCGTTGATGCCGGCCCCCTGGTGGCCATCCTCCACCGGGACGATAGGCGCCATCGCGAGTGCGTCCAGGCGTTGCGCGCGTTGCGGCCGCCGTTGGGCACAACCTGGCCGGTGGTGACCGAGGCCATGTACCTCCTCGGGTTCTCCACGGAGGCGCAAGACGAGTTGTGGAGCTTGATCGAGAGCGGGCGCTTGCACCTCCTTGGACTCGATGCATCGGACGCGCCCCGCATGCGGGCGCTGATG
Organism: uncultured Candidatus Rokubacteria bacterium; assembly: GCA_963805625.1. Classification (GTDB taxonomy): domain Bacteria; phylum Methylomirabilota; class Methylomirabilia; order Rokubacteriales; family DASRDR01; genus DASRDR01. The sequence continues at coordinate 1,778,396 of CAWDVE010000010.1, read as the reverse complement.
CGGAAGTACCGGGATCTGCCCATGGACCTCGCAGATGCGAGCCTGGTGGCGGTGGCGGAGCGCGATGGGGTCAACAAGGTGTTCACGCTCGACCACCGGGACTTCGGTGTTTATCGCCCCGCCAAGCTCGGACGCTTCTCCATCATTCCGTGACGTGCACGGCTCCCGTCCGGGCCCGAGATTGACCCCCTGTCCCTTCTGTTTAACCCATCCAGTGGAAGAGCAGCGGTCGTTCGTCAAGCGCCTGGGCCATGGCTCCGAACAACATCCCGCGTGGACCAACGTGTTCCGTGTGGAGTGTCAGACGCAAGGCGCAGGAAGACCGAGGTGAATCGCCCCGACATGGAGAAGGCGACAAAGTCGGCCCTGGGGCAAAAGGCGCAGTCGCAGCATGAGCAATGAGGACCGGCACTACAGCCTGGCCTCCGCGTACACGGCACGGTTCAGCCCGCGCAGATGCCGCAGCACTTCCTCCAGTTCGATCACATCCGCACTGATCATCTCCATATCGAACAGGTTCACCCGGTGCGGCACCTCGGCGCGGTCGGCGACGCACTCCTCGGGAATGATCACCCGGTAGTCGTATGAGAAGGCGTCGTCGACGGTCGCCCGGACGCAGCCGGAGGTGACCATGCCGGTAATGATCAGCGTGTCGACGTTGTGGTAGGTCAGCATGCTGTGGAGTTGCGTCCCGAAGAAAGCGCTCGGCTTCCCCTTGACGATCACGGGCTCGTCGGGACGTGGGGCGATCTCGGGCGGGATCTCGACGGACTCATGGGCGGCGGGGTCGTCGTCCCGGCCGAAGATGCCGGGGCAGGAGTCGAACCAGCGGCCGGCCTCCGTGCGGTTCTTGAACGGCGCCATCTTGGTGAAGAAGATCGGCACTCCGACCGGCCGGGCCACCGCGAGCAACAGCGAGATCCCACGTAGCGCCACCTGCCCCATCTTCGCGCTCCCCAACGCGAACCGGTCCTCGGTGAAGGCGCGGGTCATGTCGACGACGGCGATGCCGACCTTGCGGCCCCAGCCGATGGGATGGCCGAAGCCCGCCTTGCGATACATGGCGAGGTCGCTGTCGGGGATGACGTCGGGGACGTACGCGCTCTTCCGGTCCAGCTTCCAGTCGGACATTGCGACTCCTCGAACAACAATCAGGCCGCGCCCGGCGCGGGGTCGGCCGGATGCTGCTCGTGCCAGCGGGTGGTCTGCTGATACGCCTGCCCCACCCGTAAGATGGTCGCCTCGTCGAATGGCTTGCCGACGAGCTGCAGGCCGACGGGGAGCCCGTCCGCGAACCCGCACGGCACGGACAGCGCGGGCAGCCCGGTCAGGTTCCAGGGGTGCGTGTAACGCCAGCAAGCGTGGAGCACGTGCTCGGGCTGGCCGGCGATCTCGACGTGGCTCTGCGAAACCTCCCAGCCGCACAAGGGCAATGTCGGCGTCGCAAGGACGTCGACGCCGGCGAAGGCGGCGCGCACCTCATCAGTCAGCACCCGGCGCAGGCGCTGAGCCTTGAGGAAGTCAGTGGCGAAGATGAACTTCCCGGCGTCCATGAGGGCGCGCACCTCTGGGGTGTACCGGGCACGCCGGTCGGGCTGCCGCAGATACGTGTCGTGCCAGGCGGTGACCGACGCCATCTCGGTCACGAGGATGGCGCCGAGGGCGCCGGCCATGTGGGGGATGGAGCCCTCCTCCACCCGCGCGCCGGCCCCCTCGAGATCGCGTAGGGCCTGGCGGACGACAGGCTCGACGCGAGACTCCATCCGGTCCCAGAAGTGCTCGCGCGGCACGCCGACGCGCAGGCCGCGGATGCCCTTCTTCAACGAGGCGAGGTAGTCGCCGACGGGCATGTTGGCCGAGTCGGGATCGCGCGGGTCGAAGCCGGCGATCACCCGGAGCGTCAACGCGGCGTCCTCGACCCGCCGGGTCAACGGCCCGGCGCTGTCCAGAGACCAGGTGTGGGGCATCACGCCGGCCTTCGAGACGCGGCCGTAGGTGGCCTTCAACCCGACGACGCCCGAGAGCCCAGCGGGGATCCGGATGGACCCGCCGGTATCCGACCCCATGGCCATGAAGCACATCCCGGCGGCCACGGCGGCTCCGGAGCCGCCGGACGACAGGCCGGGGTTGCGCCGCACGTCCCAAGGGTTCCGCACAGGCGGGAAGTCGACGCCCCAGGCGGCCTCGCTCATCACGGTCTTGCCGAGGAGCACGGCGCCGGCGTCGCGCAAGAGCGCCCAGGCCGTCGAGTCCGACGACGGCATCCGGTCGACGAAGACCTGGGAGCCGTTGCGGGTGGGGACGCCGACGGTGTCGTAGTTGTCCTTGATGCCGATGGGGATGCCGTGCAGGGGGCCTCGGTAGCGGCCGGCCAATATTTCACGCTCGGCGACCCGGGCGGCCTCGAGCGCCCCCTCGGCATCGACGGAGACGAAGGCGTGCACGGCACGGTCGACCTTCTCGATCCGGTCGAGACAGGCCTGGGTCAGCTCAACAGGCGAGACGGCGCGCGACTCGACGGCGCTCGCGGCGGCGGCCAGAGATCGCCAGGGCCACTCGGCAGCGCTCATCTCACGCCTTCCAGGGGTCGACCTGAAAGGTGAGGATCGGCTCGACGTCGTCGGGCAAGTCCAGATCACGGAGCTTCTGGATGTCCTCCATCATCCCCTCGAGGATCGACGCGACCTGCTTGAGATCCGCTTCTGGCAGCGGGTAGCCGGCCAGTTCGGCCACGTGTTTGAGCGGCGGCAACGTCATCAGTACCACCCCCTGGTTGTTTTGGCGCCGAGCATCTCATCGTAGACGTCGGTGCGGCGGTCGCGGAGCACCTGGTTGTACTCGGTCCAGTTGCGCTTGCGGCGGGCGTCGGCGAGGTTGGCCTCGGCGTAGAGGATTTCCTCCGTGTCGGGGCTGGCGGGGCCGGCGATGGGCCAGCCGGTATACGACGCGATGAGGCTCTGGCCGATGAAGGGCTGCCCCCGCTCGGTGCCGACCCGGTCGGCGGCGGCGACGAAGACGGAGTTGGCGTGGGCGGCGGCCATGACGAGGATGTTGGCCATCGCCTCTCGGTTCTTCGCCTGCCCCGGGATGGGTACCCAGTTGGTGGGGATGCAGACGATATCGGCGCCCTGCAGGGCGCAGAGCCGATAGCTCTCGGGGAACCAGCCGTCGTAGCAGATGAAGGTCCCGATACGACCTACTGGCGTCTTGAAGACGGGGAAGCCGAGGTTGCCCGGCTCGAAGAAGAGGTTCTCCTCGTTCCAGAGGTGGTTCTTCCGGAACTTCCCGACGAAGCCTGATGGCCCGATGACGACGGCGGCGTTGTAGAGGACCTGCCCGTACCGCTCGGCGATGCCGGCGACTAGGTGGAGACCGTGCTTGCGGGCGACCTCGATCCAGGCCTGGCAGGTGGGGCCGTCCGGGATCTCCTCGGCTAGCGCGAAGGCCTCCTCGCGGGAGTCGAACACGTATCCCGAATTGCACAGCTCGGGCAGCACGATCAGACCGGCGCCCGCGCCGGCGGCCTCCTCGATCCGCTCGACGCTCCGACGGACGTTCCGCTCCTTCTCGCCGACGACCGGCGCCATCTGGACACAGGCGATCTTCACGACCGCCTCGTCGCGTCCCTTTCGATCGCTCATAGACACCCCCGCCGTTCCGCATTGTCGCGCGAAACCGAGTTATAGTGCCAGTGGACACTTGGATGGCCGCTCGGTGGCAAGGCATACTCACCGTTACAACGCTCCTGGCCGCGGCCCTGGCCGCGAGCCCGTTTGTTCTCGATGATTACGCGCAGCAGATCCTCGCCCAGGCGTTCTTCTTCGCGATCGCGGCGATCACGGTCGACCTTCTCTGGGGCTATACGGGCGTCCTGACGTTCGGCCAGTCGGCGTTCTTCGGCATCGGCGTCTACACGGTGGCCCTCGCGCTCGCCTACTACGTCGAGGGGCTGCTCGCGACGGCGGGGGCGATCGTCGTGGCGATGGCGGCGGCGGCGCTGGTGGGCGCAGGGGTCGGGTGGCTCGCCTTCTTCGACCGCGCGTCGCCGATCTACGCGGCGATCGTGACGCTGGCGCTCCCGGTGGTCTTCACGCAGATCATCCTCTCCGGCGGCGCATACACGGGGTCGAGCAGCGGGCTGCCGATCCCAGCGCCGTTCCTCTCGGGCGAAGAGTGGTTCTGGATCTCGGGAGGGCTCCTCCTCCTCGTGGCGGTCGGCGCCTACGTGCTTGTCACGAGCGACGCGGGGCGGATGCTGGTCGCGATCCGCGAGAACGAGGAGCGCTGCCGGTACCTGGGGCTCCGGACCTCGCGCCTGAAGATCGGCCTGATGGCGGTCTGCAGCGCGGTGGCGGCGCTGGCCGGCGCCTTCTACGTGCTCTTCGGGACGGTCGCGGCTCACAACTACGGCGACTTCACCTTCGGGACGGAGATGGTCGTCTGGACGGCGCTAGGCGGCCGCGGGACGCTGGGCGGCCCGATCCTCGGCACGATCGGCATCAACTACGTCTCGGCGGTCCTCGGCGGCAACCTCCCTTTCGTCTGGCTCCTCTTCGTCGGCGTCGCTTTCGTGCTGGTCGTCGTCTACCTCCCACAAGGGGTCGTGCCGGCGCTCGTCACTGGCGTGTCGCGGCTGGTCCGTGCGCTCGCGCAGACGCGGAGGCCGGTTCTCGCGCGCCCGGCGGCGCACACCGCCTCGCTGCGCGCCCTTCCCAGAGCGAACGGCGCGGCCCCCACCGCGAGCGAGGACGGGCCGGTCCTCGAGTTGCGTGGCGTGTCGAAGCGGTTCGGGAGCCTGCAGGTGCTCGAGAGGGTGAACCTCGAGGCGAGACGGGGCGAGGTCGTGGGGATCGTCGGGCCGAACGGCGCCGGCAAGACCACACTCCTCCGCTGCATCGCGGACGGCCGCGAGCAGTCGAGCGGCGAGGTGCGGGTGGGCGGCCGCCGGATCGACGGCCTGCCGCCGCAAGAGTGCGTGGCGCTGGGCGTGAGCCGGAAGTTCCAGACGCCGAACGTCTTCGACGCCCTGACAGTCCTCGACTGCCTGCGCGTGGCGCGCGCCTACCGGACGCCAGCGTCGCCCTGGCGGCGCTCCCGGACGCTGGCGCTGCCGGAGCCGGCCCTCCACGCGGTCGAGGTCTCGGGGCTCCTGCCGCTCCTGAACGAGCCGGCCGGCCACCTCTCGCACGGGGCGAAGCAGGCCCTGGAGCTTGCGATGGTGCTCGCGCTCGAGCCGACGGTGCTCCTCCTCGACGAGCCGACGGCGGGGCTCACGCGCGACGAGCGGGCGGCGATCGGCAGCGTGCTGCGGGAGCTGGCCCGGAGCCACCGGCTCTGCCTGCTCCTCATCGAGCACGACCTCGACTTCGTCCGCGAGATCAGCACGCGGCTCGTGGTGCTCCACCAGGGGAAGATCCTCCTCGATGGCCCGCTCGCGGAGGTGGCCGACTCGGAGCTGGTCCGGACGATCTACATCGGCGGCAAGCCATGATCACCATCCAGGCCCTCGAGGGGGGCTACGGCGAGTCACCGGTTCTCCACGGCGTCGCCCTCGACGTCCCGCGCGGCGAGATCTTCGCCATCCTCGGGAAGAACGGGATGGGGAAGACGACGCTCCTCAAGACGATCATGGGGCTCCTGCCGGCCAAGAAAGGCCGCGTGGAGCTTCTCGGGCAGGACGTCACCGGATGGCCGCCCTACCGCATCACGCGCCTCGGGGTGAGCTACGTCCCCCAGGAGAAGTCGATCTTCCAGGACCTGACCGTGGAGGAGAACCTGCGCCTCGCGCTGCGAGACGGGGCCAGTTTCGACGCGCGGCTCGAGACGATCGCGCGCTGGTTCCCGGTGTTGAAGGCGCGGCAGCAACAGCGCGCGGGGACGCTCTCGGGGGGGGAGCAGAAGATGCTCCTCATCGGACGGGCGCTCCTCACCCGTCCGCGTCTGGTCCTCGTGGACGAGATTAGCGAAGGGCTCCAACCCGCCATGATCACGAGGCTCACAGAGGTCCTGGCGGAGGAGCGGCGGGCGCACGGCCTCACGATCGTGCTCGTGGAGCAAAACGTCGGGTTCGCGCTGGCGCTGGCGGACCGCTATGCCGTCCTAAAGGGGGGGACGGTCGTCGAGACCGGGCGCGCCAGCGATGCCGGCGCGCGGGAGCACGTCGAACGACACCTGGTCATCTAGAACCGGAAGGGGGAACAGCCATGCGGAAGAGTTCGAGAACACTCGGGGCCCTGGCACTGATGCTGGGGCTCGCCACGCCATCGGGTGGCGCGGCGCAGTCGGCCGCGAAGCAGCCAATCGTCATCGCCGTGCCGGTCGGCCTCTCCGGCGTAAACAGCGTCGTGGCACCGGCCGTCGTGCAGTCGGCGGAACTGGCGGTCGAGGAGCTGAATGCCAAGGGTGGCATCATGGGGCGGCCGGTGAAGCTGCTCCCGCTCGACGACGAAAGCGGCCCGGCCGGTGCCGCGAAAGCGTTCAACACGGCGATCCGGCAGCACAAGGCCGACGTGATCATCACCATGGAGACGAGCGCGGCGCGCAACGCGGGCGCCCCGATCGCCGACCGCGCGAAGACGCTGTTCATCTACACCTCCTTCTACGAGGGGCGTGCCTGCGGAAAGTACCTCTACGTCAACGCCTGGGTGCCCGAGCAGATCGTGTCGCCGCTCGTGAAGTTCATGACCGACGAGAAGAAAGTCAAGAAGTGGTTCGTGCTCGGCAGCGACTACGCCTTCGGGCGCGGGTTGATCGAGCCGGCCAAGAAGACGATCAAGGAACTGGGCGGCACGATCCTCGGCGAGGAGTACCAGCCGCTCCAGCAGTCCGACTGGACGGCGATTATCAGCAAGATCCGCGCCGCCAACCCGGACGGCATCATGTACGCCACCTCGGGCGGCGGGCCGAACATCGACTTCATGAAGCAGTTCAAGGCGGCCGGCTTGACGATGCCGGTCGGGAGCCTCTCGATCGACGAGCTGACGGCCGAGCAGGGAGGCAACGCGGCCGAGGGGGTCTACTATACCGGCGACTACTTCACCGGTATCGACAACGCCGAGAACAAGACCTTCCTCGAGGCGATGAAGAAGAAGTTCGGGGCCAATCTCAAGACGCCGAACTCGCTCTCCGAGCCGGAGTACGACGGCATCCACGCGTACGCCATGGCAGTCGAGAAGGCGACGAGCACCGACGCGGACAAGGTAGCGGCGGTGCTGCCGACGATCGTCTTCAAGGGGCCGCGGGGAGCGGTGCAGATGAACAAGCAGCACCACGCGCCGCTGCCGGTCTACCTCGCCCAGGTGCAGGCGGACGGGAAGACCAAGATCATCAAGAGCTTCGGGCTCGTCGGTCCGGGCAACCAGTGCCCGAACCTCAAGTAAACGGAAACGGAAAGAGCTGACCCCGGGGGAGGCCGATCGCCATGTACACCACGCAGCTGCTCGACGTCGTCACGACGGCTGGCGTGCTGTACATCGTGGCGGTCGGCCTCCTCGTCGTCTACGGGGTCCTCAAGATCATCAACCTCGCCCACGGGGCGTTCCTCGCCATGGGCGCCTATGCGGGGGTCCTCACGACCTGGGCCGGCTGGAACCCCTGGACGGCGCTGCTCCTGGCGGCGGTCATGGGGGTGGCGGTCGCGGCGCTGATCGAGTGGCGGATCCTGCGCCCGCTCTACGCGCGGCCGCTCGATACGATCCTTGCCACCTGGGGCCTCAACATCATCGTCGTGCAGATCCTCACGCTCTACTTCGGGCGCGAGATCCGGTTCGCCGAGAGCGCGATCGCGCAGCCGATCAGCGTGGCCGGCGTGACCTACTCCCAGTACCGGCTCGTCCTTCTCCTGATCGCGGTGGCCCTCGGCGTCCTCGTCTGGCTCGTGATGCAACGAACGCAGATCGGGGTCGTCGCCCAGGCGGTGATCATGAACGAGGAGTTGGCGCAGGCGCTCGGCATCAACACGCGGCTCGTCCGGTTCGTCACCTTCTGCCTCGGCGCGGGCGTGGCGAGCCTGGCCGGCGCGCTCCTCACCCCACTCGTGAGTGTGCATCCCAACCTCGGCGTCCCCTGGCTCATCAACGCCTTCATGCTCGTCCTGGTGGCGGGGGTGTCGCTCGGCAACCTCGCGCTCGCCGCGTTGGTCCTGGGCGGGGCGCAGGTGCTGGTCAGCTCCTACGGGAACCCGGTCCTCGGCAGTCTCACCATCGTCATCCTCGCCGTCATCATCCTTCGGTTCCGGACGATCACGATCTAAGTACACCGAATCATGAATTCGTTCCGGGTTTCCTTGGGGTTCCGGATGCCCTGGCGCTATCGTGGGTTCAAGGTCACATCGCGTGCGCCTCGGCTTGGGAGGCATCTCCCGAGGACGGCGGGTCCTCCGTCGCTCCCCAGGAAGGGCGGCGTGACGGCTGGGAGCTACTCCGGCGACTCGAATGCCGCGCGAGGCGCGCCGCTCTGGCGGATGATTGACGCCAGAGTCCCGATGGCGAGTTCGGCGTGGTTCGGGACCGGAACCGTAGTCGTGCCCTCGGAGGTTCGACGCTGCATGACATGTGGCTTCTTCGGCGCCGAACCTCGCTGAATCCGTGTTGCTCCAGGATGCGGCAGGCTTCGCGGCCGGAGAGGACCCGCAGTCTACCCATCGACGACGTCGAACGTCGTCACGAACACGCCAGACCGCAACCGGTGGGTGATCTCTCGGGAGTCGGCCGTCTCCAGGAACAAGACTACTGCTTCCCGGAGGTTCGCGGCGGCCTCTTCGATCGTCGCCCCTTGGCTGGCGATGTCGAGTTCGGGGCACAGCCCGACATAGACGTCGCCTTCCCGTTCGAGGACGGCGGTGAATACGGTCTTGGTCGTGGTCAACTCACTCGACTCGTTTTACTTAGTCCCACAGTCTATCATGGAGGACTGTACGCGGGTCGCTGGCTCACCCTGCCTCCACCGGAGGTGGACGAACCATCCTGAACATGGCGCGGCCGCCATCGAGGACATGGGCCAGGGACACCGCGCGCATCCTCAGCACGGCGGTGGTCGTGGCCTTGTGTACCCGACGCAGGGGCAGAGCCCGGAGCAAGAGGTCGTCAACCAGCAGCAGTGCCAGATGTGGGCAAGCCAGCAGACGTGCTATCAGCCCCAGTCGCCCAAGCTGATCTTGCCGGGGCGGACGACCGCGGAGGAGCAGTTTCTTCAGCAGAAGACTCAAGACGCCAAGAACAACGCGCAGTAATGCCAGGCGTTCGTTCGTGAAGCGCGCTGGCCGACGACGTGGTCGAGGAGGCGGCCCGCGCGGAGGCCGTTCACAGCCGAGGCGCTCCGGAACGTACCAACGCGCATCGCACCAGGCGATCCAGTGAGGCGCTGCGCCCCCTATTGAAGCCTGCGTTCGGTACCCGGCATAGAACCGTTGGCAGAGCCGATGAAACCGCCCTCGCCACGAGAGGAGACCATGAAACGAGCGGCCCTTGATGACCTTCGCGCTGCGACACGTGCAGCCGGTTTGGCGAGCCGCCTCTCGTCTCCGTGATGGCGTACCGGCACTCCGTGCTTCTGGGCTTGTCTTTGACTGTCGGCGTGTTCGTCGGCATGCTCCTCTTCCTGGAGATCGGCCGCGGTATCGGCCGATGGCGCGCGGCGGGTGATCCTCAGGGGGCACGGGCGGAGGTCGGCGTGATGGACGGCGCGGTCTTCGCCCTCCTGGGGCTCCTGATCGCGTTCACGTTTTCGGGCGCCGCGTCGCGATGGGATGCAAGGCGCCAGCTCGTCGTCGAGGAAGCCAACGCGATCGGCACCGCCTACCTGCGGCTCGCCGTGCTTCCGCCCGAGGCCCAGCCGGCGCTTCGGGAGAAGTTCCGGCAATACGTCGACGCGCGACTCGCGGCGTACCGAGCCCTCCCGGACGTCTCGGCGGCGAGGGCGGAGCTGGCCCGGGCCGCGGCACTGCAGGGAGAGATCTGGACCCAGGCCGTCGCCGTTAGCCAACGCGAGGGCTCCCAGCCCACGCGGATGCTGGTTCTTCCCGCTCTCAACGCGATGATCGACATCGCCACCACCCGGACCGTCGCCGCCCAGACGCACCCCCCGGGCATCATCTACGCCATGCTCATCGCGCTGATGCTCGTGAGCTCCCTGCTCTCCGGGCACAGTATGGCGGCGGGTCGGGGGCGGAACTGGGTTCACATGGCGGCCTTCGCGGCCACCATGGCGCTTTCCCTGGCCGTCATCCTCGATCTCGAGTTTCCCCGCCTGGGCTTCGTCCGTCTCGGCGTCTACGACCAGGTGCTGGTCGACGTGCGGGAAAGCATGAGGTGAGGGACGGAGCGGTGGAGGGCCGACTAGGCAGCATGACGCGGCGTCCGGCGGCTGCTGCCCAACTGGCGTGAGAAGGAGTGACAAGGTGTGAGATCGCGGGATCGGGCCGATGGGCGCAAGTGATGAATTCTGATGGCAAGTGACATTTCGTGAGACCACGCAAGAAAATTCCCAAGCTGGACGTCGCCGGTTCGATTCCGGTCGCCCGCTCCAACGACGACGCGGGGTTGCAGCGCACCTGCAGCTCCGCGTTCGCGTTGCTGCTGCTTTTGCGCCTGCGTTCACACCGAATTTCGCCCATGCTTCCAATGAGATCCCATGCAGATGAGCTCGTTTGGGCAGCTCCCTCGACCTGCGACGTCCAGACTCGAGGTTGGACGTCGCTGTCGGGCGCATTCGAACCAGCGGCGAAGGGACGGAGCGGATGGTGAGCGAGCAAGAATGGGCTGCTCCCGATTGTCGCGGCGTAGCCACTCCAGTCCTTGTACATGGCGAAGTCGAACGCTCCGTGCTCGATGAGCAGCAACGCCGTCGTCAGCCGGAGGACTGTGTGCCGTTCATGGTTGCGGGGGGGCTTTGGACGGTACGAAAGCAGTGCTTCCCCCTTCCGATTCGAGGCTCGCTGCGTTCTGCGGGGAAGCCCGGAGTGACGCCGAAAGCAGGGGGGAGGGGGGCAGAGTGCCCCCCTCCAGGCCTGTCGGATAAGAGGCGGGGTCCAACGTCAGGAGTCGCCCGAGCTCCTGTTGGGCCGCTCCACCGCCGCGTCGCTCATGGCAAAGGTTGCGGCTCACCGTAGATGAAGTCATCCATCATGACGATGTCCTTCTTATCGTCATCCGGGCCCGGGCGCGAGTCGCCGGTCGTGATCCGCACCCGAGCGATGCGCGGGTCGTCGAACACGATGCCGAAGAAGGAGAAGGTCCCATCGCCAGGCGAGGCCGGGACGAGCCCGGTGAAGAGCCGATGGCCATCGGCGTCGAAGTACTCGATCCGGGTACTATGCTTCTCCGACTTTCCCGCTTCCGGCCCGTCAACGTCCGTGAAGACCGCGCCGAAGCCAGTCACCGCAGCCGGGTTCGCTCCATTGGTGCCGGCCTCGAAGAACAAGGCCTCGGTGATCCGGCTGCCTACCGGCGTGAACAGGCGCGGGGCGCTGAACGTGCTGAAGGTGGTGGCGTAAGCGGGATTGTCGAAGAGCACGGCAAGGCCGCCCTGAGGGCCGCCCGATGGAGGGGCCTGGGAAAGGCCGGTCCCCGGCGTGGTGAACTGAGCGCCGCGGCTGTTCAGGAACGTGTTGAACGGCGTGATCGGGGGTGTTGTCACGTCCGTCGTAGGGTTACCGTCCCAGTTGATCTCGCGGCGACCTCCGTCGAAATGCTGCGCCACGTTGCCGTGGTTGTCTCCCAGGGCATCACGGAATTCGTCCACCGTGCTCTGAATCGAGGCCGCGGTCGGCCCGGCGGCCTGGTATACCGCTTGTGCGTGTGCCTGGCGAACCGGGAGTGACAGCAGAACCGACAGCGCGCCAACGGCGGCTACGGTGGACAAGACCATCTGCTTCTTCATGGTTGCAAGCTCCTCTCTCTGTGTGAGTGGTGAAGAGGACGTGGCGTCATTACGTCGGCCCGCGTTGGTTCCCTCACCTCGCTTCCTTGAAGCAGAGCCCCTCTGCTACCCTCACCGTCCGGCCTAGGAAGGCGAGCAACTCGGGCAGCGAATCGAAATGCTCGCTCCGGCCGGACACGACGTGCTCGACGCGGCCCACCAGTAGCCCCTCCTCGGGGAGCGCCTCCGGTCGCAGGTGCACGACGAACGCCCGTTCCACGGGTAGCGCGCGTCGGGTCTCGTCAGCGGGCGTCACTCGGGCTCTCTCTGGTCATTGCACTCGACGTCGAGGGTAGGGAACCCGTGCGGCCCCGTCATGAGGACCGCGTAAGGTTTCGGTTAGAATCGGGTAAGGAAGCTGGGTGTCACGGCTATCCTGGTCGGGCTGGAATGGCGCTGGCGTGGAGACGGATGGCAATCTCGACCGCGGGTCTACCGCGGCTCATCGGGCGAGCGGACACGGCGCTCACACCAAATTCGTTGGCGGTGCTGTAGACCTTTCGGAGCCAGGGCCGATCGCCTGGTCAGCAAGGGTGGAATTAGTGAATGCCGTATTGCGTCGGAGACGCTCCACCTCCGATCTGCGACGCTTCCGCACTGCACGGCGGCCAGGCGGATCCTGGGCGCGCAAACACAGACGCCCGGAGACTCCGGGCGGCGACTGTAGCGGCTCGGGATGACCGCCCCCGGCGAGCATCTGCGGCCCGGGCGTGCTCGCCTCCCGCCACCGGTCACCTGACCGTCGCGCCCCTTGCGACGCTCCCCAGCCCGAGAGGGCTACGGCAGACGCTGACGGCGGCGTGACGAGCCGGGGCGCCGGCCGCCGCGGCCTGGGGCTAGGCTCTTTGCCGGCGCATCGTCGGCCGAGCGTTTCGCGTTCCGGCGCACGGCCTCAACCGCGGGTTGGGCCAGGAAGGAGTGGTACAGATCGCCGTCATCCTCTAGGCAGGTTGCCAGTCGTTCGAGCACCGCGGCACCTCGCCCCCAGTAGGCCTTCGCTCTCAACAGGCTCCCACGTGCCTCCTCGACACGCGCGGCGGTGGCGCAGACTCGCCACGCCGCCACCGGCGCCTCGAACCCGTCGAGCACGCGGAGGGCCTCGGCCACCTCGCGTTCGGCCATGGCTCGGTCGCCCTCGCCCAGAGCCGCCTCGGCCAGGCCCTGATGACCGAGGGCGAGGTACGTGCGCTCACCCGGGGCGGTGGCGAGCCGACACAGCTCCTTCATCTCTTCGCGGGCCCGCCCGAACTGTCGGCGCACGAGCCAGTACTCTCCCAGTCCTAGACGCAGCGGCATGTTGAGGATCCAGTCCATCAGGACCGGTCCGCTGTCGAACCGGCCGGTGACCTCCTTGAAGGCGCGCAGGGCTTCGGGGAACCGGCTCGACCCGACATTGGCGAACCCGAGGACGATCGAGCCCAGGTTCTCCCCCAGCTGGACTTCCTCACCGGGCTGCCGCTCCTGCTCGCAGAGCGCACGAGCCCTCGCGAAGTCACCCGCGTGCGTGAGCAGCCATGCCGTGTGGAATCGGAATGCCCGCGCCCACAGGTGATGGCCGTTGCGCTCCGCCATCTCGAGTCCGTCGCGGAGGACGCGCCGCAGCTCCCCCCATTGCCCGAGATGCAGCAACGCCCACGCGCGATAGAACTGAGCGGTCATGTAGTGATAGGCGTCGCGCACCTCCACCGCCAGCCGCAGGCCTTGCTCCGCCGTGCGGCACGCTGCCCGGTACTCCGACCGGTGGCTCTGCAGAAGTGCATAGCGGCCAACGTGTAGGCTGAGATGCCGTCGCTCACCGGTGCGCCGCACGATGTCCAACGAAAGACGGCACGTCTTGGCGTCCTCGTCCCGCCATCCGCGCGAGAGGATGCGCTGGAACGCGAGGGAACCATTGACGTGCGCCTGCAATGCCTTGTCACGCAGTTGAGGCACGAGGGCGAGGGCCTGCTCGACAGCGGCCAGGCTACGGTCGCGATCGACCCAGGAGAGGGCGCCGCCCAGCTCCAACAGTGCCCGCACCTCCTCATCGCCGCGGCCGTGCTCCCGCGCGTAGCGGGCGCGCGCCGTGAAGTCCTCAATCGAACCGCGCACGTCGCCCATGGCGCGGCGGAGGAGGCCGAGCTGCTTGAGCAGCCCCAGGTGCGAGGCCACGCGCTCGCCGTCCGGTAACCGCTCGGCGATCTCGAGCGCGCGCGCGACGTACCCGACCGCCTCGGCGTTGGCGTGTCGGCGACTCGCCGTGTCCGCCGCCTCCGCCAGGTACCGCACGGCTCGCCGGTCATCGCCCGCTTGCTGGAAGTGCACGGCGAGCGCGCCGGCGATATCCCCCCTCCGGTCGCTGTGGCCGATCTCCTCCCGCTCGCCGATCGCCTGGTGCAAGTGCCGCCGTCGCGTCGGCGTGATGCCCTGATAGAGCGCGTTCTGATGCAGGGCATGCATGAACCCGTAGCTCGACGCCACCGTCCGGTCCGGCCACTCGCGTGCTCCGAGCGAACGGATGAAGAGTTGCCGCCGCGCCAGCTCGTCGCACCGCTCCTCCACCTCGGCCGTCATTTGGTTCAGGGCCGCCGCCACCGAGGCCGCCGAGAACTCCATGCCGGCCACGCTGCCCGCCGCCAGGATGCGGCGCTCCTCGCCGCCGAGCTGCTCGATCCGCCGCTCGATCATCTGGCGCAGGCTCTCCGGCACGCTGACCTCGACCTCCTCCAGCCCCGCGCGGAGTTCCCACCGGTCGTCGCGCATGGCGATCAGTCCGCGCCCGACGAGGTCGTCGATCACGCTCACCATGAAGAGCGGATTGCCCTCGGTCCGCCGGCTGATGACCTGCGCCAGTCCTGACGGGAAGGCGTTGTGGGCGAAACGTTCCCGCAGGTAGTCGGCCACCGCGGCCACACCCAGTAACTCGAGCGACACTTCCTGGCATCGCCCGGCGGCCTGCAACTCGAGCTTGACTTCCTTGAGGGGGTGCTGGCGGACGATCAGATCGACTGGACGATACGTACCGATCAGGAGCAACCGCGCCGGCTGCGGGCGCCGCGCCAAGAGTGAGACCAGATCGACGGTCGCCGGGTCACTCCAGTGCAGGTCTTCGAGGACCACGACCAGAGGCGCTTCCGCAGTCAGCGCCTCGACCGCTTCGGCGATCTCGCGCAGCATGCGCTCTTGCGTGGCGCCCAGCAACTCCCGGTGCAGCGCGTCGCGGTCGGCGGGACCGAGGAGCCATGGCATCTGCACCAGCCAGGTGGGCGCATGCTGCCGCAAGAGGGTGACCAGCCAGTCGCCCCCAGTCTCGCGGCACAGCCGGCCGAGGGCATCGAGCAGCGACAGATATGGTTCCTGAGTCCCGTACGTCTCGACGCACTGGCCTCGCGCGATCCAGACGCGCGGGTCGGAGGCGACGCGCTCGAGAAAGGCCTCGACCACACCCGTCTTGCCGATGCCAGGCTCGCCGGTCACGAAGACGATCTGTCGCACGCCGCGCCACGCCGCATCGAGCCCTGTCCGGAGCTTGCCCAAAGCCGTCTCCCGGCCCACGAAGTGGGCCGGGCCGCGATAGCCGGCGCGGCTGCTGAGGGCGGCGGCCGCCGCCGACCCCCCCGGCGCCTCACCGCGCGGCGGTCGCGGGTCGACGTCGGTGACGTCGGCGATGAACCGGTACCCCCGACGGTGCACCGTGGCCACGAACCGGGGTGCGCCGACCTCATCGCCGAGAGCCTTCCGGATCTCCCGAACGCAGACCTTGAGCACTGCGTCGCCCACCACGGTCCCGGGCCAGACGCGCTCGAGCAACACGTCCTTAGTGACAAGCTGGCCGTGGCGCTCAACGAGGCAGTGCAGCACGGCGAAGGCCTTGGGTGTCAGGTGAATTTCTGCCGAGCCTCGCCACAGCAGCGCATTATCCGGATCGAGCCGAAAGGGCGAGAACCACAGGCCTCGAGGTGGCTGTATCTCCATTGCCCGTCGTACCACCGTTAGCGCACTTTCATGACGCTTCCATCTCGCGACGGCCAGACTGCCGGCGTGATGTCGGGCTATCGAGCCGAAAGACTACAACAGGGCGCGTCGCCAGTGAAGGGCGCCTCCCGCCGAGGCTGGTTCGCAACGCGCCTGGTCAGGGGGTGTGCAAAAGTGAGCAGCCTCCTCGCTGGGGAGGAGGCCGCCTTCGTATGATGGATTGCAGGGGGACGTCTTGGACGGTATCAAAGCAGCCCAGCCGTCACGCTCGCCCGCGGGGATCACTCGTGGCGGTGAGCCGGGGCGCCCTTACGAGGATGCGGTCAGAATGTGGGACACCACAGGATCCGCGACAGTGCTCTGGACGCGGGCGATCCGACATTGAGCCACCCCGAGGTTCCGACGCACGTGTCCTGCTTGACGCGACGCTCAGCGACTGCTGCCCAAGATGCTGCCCGAATGGCGTGAGAAGGAATGACAAGACGTGAGATCCGGGGATCGTGAAGGTGGCCGAAAGTGATGAATTCTGAGGGGAAGTGACATGACGTGAGGTGACCGCAAGGAAATTCCCAAGCTGGACATCGCCGGTTCGATTCCGGTCGGCCGCTCCAACGGCCATCGGGGGTTACGGCGCACACCGTAGCCCCCGGTGCGATTGCCAGACTCCCCGACTGGCATTCAGCGAAGCTCAACCGGCCACTCATCCTCGGCAGCCCTAGAGACACAAGCTCAGCAGGTAATCGTCACCGCTGTCATTCGCGGGATGATCCGAGTGATTCGTCGGCGTCGGACGCGGCCTGTCGATGAGTCTCTCGCTCGTCCACAGGCTCGGTGCTGCCTAGCGCACTGCGTGATGCCCGGGGTCGGACGTATTGTTCGGCGGGCGCCCCCCTACGATCTGCCGCGCCTTGGGCCGTCAGTCCCCGCGTTCCTGCTGACGTCGGCGGGCTCTGGGCGTCGGGTTGGAGCTCTCGTGACAGTTCTGCGATAATCCCGGTGGGGTGGCCGACACGGCCACGGTCGCTGATGATCACCCTGGCTCCCTACAAGCCATGGGGCTACGGCCAAGGGGGCTACGCCTCACACATGCTTGTGGCTGCACCGGACATTCCGCGGGTGCCACGACCTGCGGCGGGTGGGTCGCACCGCGTCGTCGTCTCCGCATGTCTGGTTTCCTTGCGCTTCGTGGGCCGGAGCGCCCGGTCGGCTCTCCCGGCCCTCATGGCGCTCGGTCTACTCGCCCCCGGTGCCCTGGTAGCGGAGGAGGCGGGATCCCCGAAGGCCGTCCTCATCCTGCTCCCGGATCAGCCGACCCTTCCGGGGACCCAGCTCCTGCTGGCTGGGATGCGCGGGCCGCTCGTCACGACCTGGGGGTCCCGCGTCAGCATCTACAGCGAGCACGTGGACACCCAACGCTACCAGGGGGCAGACGTCGAGCGCAGGGTTCGTGATGCGTTTCGCGCGAAGTACGACGGCGTGACGCTCGATGCCATCGTCACCTTTCTACCCTCTCCCCTCGGGTTCCTGGCCCGCTGGGGCGGTGGCCTCTGGCCTGGGGTGCCGGTCGTGGTGGCCGGGGTGGACGAGCTCTTGCTGACCCGGCTCGAGCTTCCTCCAACGATGGCCGCCATCCCGATGCGGTACGACGTTGAGGGCACGGTGCGCCTGGCTCTCCGGCTGCTGCCGAAGACACAGCGGGTGGCGTTGATCAGCGGCGTGTCGCCGGAGAATCGGCTCTTCGCCGATCTGCACCGGGAGCGGCTTCGGGCCTTCGGCGACCGGCTGGAGCTGATGGACTTGGCCGGCCTGAGCCTCGAGGAGATGCTGACGCGCGTCGCCGCGCTTCCCGAACGCTCGATCCTCTTGGTGTCCCAGGTCTGGATCGACGGTGCCGGCCGATCCCTCGTCGGGCTTGATTTCCTGCCCAGGGTGTCGGCCGCGGCCAACTGCCCCGTGTTCTCCGTGTTCAGCCCGACGGTTGGGGCTGGCGCCGTGGGGGGCTCGATGGTCGACCTCCAGGAGCTGAGCGCGGAAGCGGGCCGGGTCGCGGTGCGCGTCCTTCGCGGCGAGGCGGTGCCGCCGTGGGGGGCCAGCCAGGTGAGCCCGCAGGTCGTCGTCGACTGGCGGCAGCTCCGGCGCTGGCGTCTCGACGAGAACCGGCTGCCGCCCGGCAGCCGCGTGCTCTACCGCGAGCCGACCCTGTGGGAGCAATACCGGTGGGGGATCGTCTCGGCGCTCGCGTTGCTCGTCAGTCAGACCCTCGTCGTCGTGGGCCTGCTCTTCGAGCGGCGGCGGCGGCGGCGCGCGCAGGCCGCGCTCGAGGATCGCCTGCGCTTCGAGACGTTGCTGGCCGAGATCTCCGCGAGCTTCACCGAGCTGCCGCGTGGCGCGCTGCGCGACCCTGGCCCGGCGCCGACCGTCCCTGCGAGGTCCGTCGACGGCCCGGTTCGTGAGGGTCTCCGCCGGGTCGCCGGCGTACTCGAGGCGGAGGGCGCAAGCCTCTGGGAGATCCCGAAGCATGCCGGCGCCGCCCCTGTCGCCCTCTCTTGGAGGGACGACGACCACGTTACCCCGCTCGCCTCGGTCTCCCTCGACGACCTTCCGTTCCTGCGAGCGAGCGTGATGCGGGGCGAGACGCTCCGCTTCCGGAGCCTGGACGAGCTGCGGGCGGAGGCGAGTGTGGACCGACAGAGCTTCACGAGGAGCGGGGTCCGGTCGCTGGTCGCGGTCCCCCTCGACGTCGACGGCACGGCGGCCGGCGTGATCGCTTGCATGACCTATGGACGCGAGCGCGCGTGGCCGGACGAGGTCGTCCAGCGCCTCCGGACGGTCGGAGAAGTGTTCGCGGGCGCGCTGGTCCGGACGCAGGCGGAGGCCGCGCTGCATCGCAGCGAGGCCCTCAACCGGGCGGTGCTGGCCGCGCTCCCGAGCGAGCTGGCGGTCATCGACGGCGACGGGGTCATTCTCCACGTCAACGAGGAGTGGTCGGCCTTCGCGCGTCAGCACGGCGGCGAGGGGAACCCGCGGCTGTCGGTTGGCGCCAACTACCTGGAAGTGTGCCGCCGGGCCGCCCAGGCGTCCGATCCGATCGCTGGCCGAGCGCTCGCCATGATCGAGTCGGTTTTGAAGGGCGGGACCGAGGGGGAGACGCTGGAGTACTTCGGCGGAGGGCCGGAAGAGGACCGCTGGTTCGAGATGCAGGTCCGCCGGCTGGAACACGCCGGCGGGGAGGCCGTCATCGTGCACCGGGACATCACCGAGCGGAAGCACGCCGAAGCCGAAGCACGACGGACTCTCGGCGCCCTGGCGCATCTGGAGCGCGTCGCCGCCGTGGGGGAGCTGGCCTCCGCGCTCGCCCACGAGCTGAACCAGCCGCTCACCGCGATCCTGGCGAACGCGGAGGCGGCGCAACAGTGGCTCGCGACCCCGTCCCCGGATCTCGCGGAGGTCCGAGAGACCGTGGACGACATCATCGCCGAGGACATCCGGGCGGGCGAGGTGATCCGGCGGATGCGAGGGCTGCTCAAGAAGGGAGAGCTCCGTTCGGAGGTCGTCGACCTGAATGGGATCGTCCGCGAGGTCACTCGTCTGGTCGCCAACGACGCCCTGCTCCGGGGGGCCTTGATCGAGCTCGATCTGACGCCCACGGAGCCGACGGTCAGGGGCGATGCCGTCCAGCTTCAGCAGGTCCTGCTGAACCTGCTCGTCAACGGGCTCCACGCGATCGCCGACGAACCCCCGCCTCGGCGGCGGCTGGTCGTGCGCACAAGGAACGTGGACGGCGGCCTCGAGGTGGCCGTGCAGGACTCGGGCAAGGGGATCGCCGAGAGCGACCTCCGCCAGGTCTTCGAGCCATTCTTCACCACCAAGGGTGAGGGGCTCGGGGTCGGGCTCTCCATCAGCCGGTCGATCGTCGAGGCGTACGGCGGCCGGATCGCCGTCGAGAACGCCGCCGCCGGGGGCGCGATCTTCCGGGTCCGCCTGCCGGCCGGTTTGGCCGTAGCCGAGCCACCGGGACCGACCGCTGATCTTCCTGGTTGACGACGACGCGGGCGTCCGCAAGGCGCTCGTCCGGCTACTCCGGTCGGCTGGCCACACGGTCGAGGCGTTCGCCTCGGCGCGCGAGTTCCTCGCCCGCGAGCGGTACGACGGGCCCGGCTGTCTGGTCCTCGACCTGCGAATGCCGGAGATGACCGGTCTCGAGCTGCAGGAGGCCCTGGAGCGCGCGGGTCACACCATCCCGGTCGTCTTCATCAGCGGCCACGGGGACATCCCGGCGAGCGTGAAGGCCATGAAGGCCGGCGCGATCGACTTTCTCACCAAGCCGGTACAGAACCGCGACCTCCTCCGGGCTATCGAGCAGGCCCTGACCCGCGCCGCGGCGGCACGGGCCGAGCAAGCCGAACGAGACGTGGCCCGGGCGCGCATGGCACGCCTGACGCCGCGGGAGCGTCAGGTCTGTGACCTCGTGGCGACGGGCATGCTGAACAAGCAGATCGCCGCCGAGCTGGGCACCGGCGAGAAGACCACCAAGTGGCACCGCGCCCACGTCATGGAGAAGCTCGGCGTCGGCTCGGTCGCCGAGCTCGTCCGCCTCGTTGACCGCGCCCGTCTCGGCTGACCTTCACGGAGCTCTCGCACACCGGGCAGCCCTCCGCGGATCGGACACCGGGGCGGCGAGCGCTCCAGAGTTGCCAGGTCGTGCATACCCCAGACCTCTCGAGCTTGCCGAGCTGCTAGTCGCTCGCCTTTGATTCGATCGCGCGCCTGACCGCCTCGATCAACGTGGACCGACCGAGTGGCTTGCGCAGCCAGGTGGCGACTCCGGCGCTCCTCAATGCCTCGCGACTGCGGGCGTCGTCGCCCGCCGTGATGAACACGATCGGGATCGTCCTGCCGGTCTCGTGCACGGCCTGGCCGAGTTCCACGCCGCTCATCCCCGTCAGGTTGACATCCAGGACGAGACAGTCCGGCGTGGAGCCGACCGGGTGCGCAAGGAACTCCTCGGCAGACGCGAAGGGCGTCACCGTGAAACCCGCGCCGCGGAGGAGGCGGGCGAGGGCCTTCCGGACCGCCGCGTCATCGTCGACGAGCGCGACCGTGTGTGCGTTCACTCGGCTACCATCCCAGGACACCATGATCAGAGATGCGCGAAGCGCCCGCTACTGGACCAAAGTCCAGTAGATGTCCCTCCTCCGGAGTGCGACAAATTGAGTGCGAGATATGACATCGATACGGGACGGTCGAGCACGGGACGCGCGAGGCGAGCTGCTTCGGGCCCGTAGCGGCCGTACGGGCGAGCGATCGGGGCTCGCCGCGGAGCGCTGGGGTGAGTCGTAAACAACCAACTGAGGAGGACCTCTGGTGAGACGAGCGCGCACCACGTGGGTAGCTGTTGGAGTGGGATTTCTCGTATTCGTCCTCGGGGGCGGCTCCGCCTCCGCCGAGTGGTTCTTCGATCTCTATGGGGGGGCAGCGTTCCCCATGGACCCCGACCTGACGGTCACGAGTGAGGGGGGGACGCGGGAAACGGTGCGGGGCCACTCGGACACCGTCCCAACCGTGGGCGGTCGTGGCGGCTACTGGTTCGACCGACAGGGCGTGCGCTGGCTCGGCGTGGCCCTGGACATCTCGTACTTCGAGCCGGAATACAGCCCGTCGGGCGGGACCGGCAATGTCGCGAAGCTGAAGATCCAGACGCTGCCGGTCACCCCGCTGGCCATGTTCCGCTGGCCGTTGCTCGACAGCCCGGAGCATCCGAACGGCCGGCTGCAGCCCTACCTCGGCATCGGGCCGGGCATCTTCCACCAGAAGGCGACGGTGCAGTTACGGTCGGGCGCAGGCGATATCTCGGACGAGGGCTTCGCAGTGGGCGTCGACCTCCGAGCGGGAGTGGCCTACGAGTTCCTGCCGAACTGGGCCCTGTTCGTGGAGTACCGGTTCACGCACGTGAACGACTCGCCCGAGGGGCGGAGGAACGGCCAGAAGACCACCGTCGACGTGGATCTCGACACAAATGCCGTGCTGTTCGGCGTCGGCTATCGGTTCCGATAGCGGCGGCATGGACGGGTGGGTCTCTCGTTCCTCGACCCCGGGTGTTGACGGTGAGCGCAGGCTGCGCAAAGCGGGACTGCGAGGTGCTGTCCAGGCTGTCCAGACTCGTAAAGGTGTCGACACGGTGACCGGTCCGGCGTCGGGGAATGAGTCACGCGGTAAGAAAGGGGCGAACCTATGAGATGGATGTCGGCCACCTGTGCTGTCAGCCTATTCCTGATGCTGGCCCCGCCAACGGCGGCGCCCGTGGCCGCCCAGGGGGCCGCCCCCGCGCAGGTGGTCCTGCCCACCGACCGCACGGTGCTGCCGATCCCGGAACCCCAGTACCCGCACAGCACGGTGTTCGACGTGCGGAATGCCACGCCGCCGTCGCGGTTCGAGGTCAAGGCGCCCGCGAAGGCGCCCAACGTGCTCATCGTGCTGATCGACGACATGGGGTTCGGGCAGTCGAGCGCCTTCGGCGGGCCCATCCACATGCCGACGGTGGAGCGCCTGGCCCGGAGCGGGCTGCGCTACAACGAGTTCCACACCACGGCGCTCTGCTCGCCGACCCGCTCGGCCTTGCTCAGCGGCCGCAACCATCACATGAACAACCTCGGCTCGATCGCCGAGACCGCCACCACCTTCCCCGGCCAGACCGGTCAGCGCCCCAACAGCGTGGCGCCGCTGGCGGAGATGCTGCGGCTGAACGGCTACAGCACCGCCGCCTTCGGCAAGTCGCACGAGACCGCGGCCTGGGAGGTCAGCCCGTCCGGCCCGACCGACCGCTGGCCGACCCGCTCGGGCTTCGACAAGTTCTACGGCTTCATCGGCGGCGAGACCAACCAGTGGGCGCCGCTGCTCTATGACGGCATGACCCAGGTCGAGCCGTCGAACGACCCGAACTACCATTTCATGACCGACATGACCAACCAGGCCATCGCCTGGATGGGGTACCAGAAATCCCTTACGCCGGACAAGCCGTTCTTCATGTACTTCGCGCCCGGCGCCACCCACGCGCCGCACCACGTGCCGAAGGCGTGGATCGCCAAGTACAAGGGCCAGTTCGACCAGGGCTGGGACGCGCTGCGCGAGGAGACGCTGGCGCGGCAGAAGCGGCTGGGCGTGGTGCCGCCGGAGACGAAGCTCGCCCCGAAGCCGGCGGCCATCAAGGACTGGGCCGCGCTGACCCCCGATGAGAAGAAGCTCTTCGCCCGCCAGATGGAGGTGTTCGCCGGGTTCGGCGAGTACGCCGACACGGAGATCGGCCGGCTGATCCAGGCCATCGAGGCGACCGGCCAGCTCGACAACACGCTCGATCTTCTACATCGTCGGCGACAACGGCGCGAGCGCCGAAGGCGGCATGAACGGGCTCTACAACGAGATGACGTACTTCAACGGCGTGAACGAGACCGTCCAGGACATCCTGAAGCACTACGACGAGCTCGGCGGTCCAGCGACGTACCCGCACTACGCCGCCGGGTGGGCCGTCGCCGGCGACACGCCCTTCGCGTGGACGAAGCAGGTCGCCTCGAGCTACGGCGGCACGCGCAACGGGATGGTGATCCACTGGCCCACCGGCATCACGGCGAAGGGCGAGCTGCGATCGCAGTGGCACCACGTCATCGACATCGCGCCGACGATCCTGGAGGCGGCCGGCCTGCCCGAGCCGAAGAGCGTGAACGGCACGCCCCAGACCCCCATCGAGGGCGTGAGCCTCGCCTACACCTTCGCCGACCCCAAGGCGCCGAGCCGCCACACGACCCAGTACTTCGAGATCTTCGGCAACCGCGCCATCTACCACGACGGCTGGCTGGCCGGCACCGTCCACCGGGCGGCCTGGGAGTTCAAGCCCCGGACGACGCTCGAGAACGACACGTGGGAGCTGTACGACACCCGCGACGGACTTCAGCCTGGCGAACGACCTGGCCGCGAAGAACCCCGAGAAGCTCAAGGAGCTGCAGGACCTCTTCCTGAAGGAAGCGGTGAAGTACTCCGTGCTGCCCCTCGATGACCGGACGCTGGAGCGTCTCAACGCCGCGCTGGTCGGGCGGCCCGACCTGATGGCCGGCCGCACGTCGCTGACGGTCTACCAGGGCATGATCGGGATGTCCGAGAACGTCTTCATCAACGTGAAGAACCGGTCGCACACGATCACCGCCGAGGTGGAGATCCCGAAGAGCGGGGCCAACGGCGTGATCCTGGCCCAGGCCGGGCGGTTCGGCGGCTGGAGCCTCTACGTGAAGGACGGCAAGCCGACGTACACCTACAACTGGCTGGGCCTCCAGCGGTACACGGTGGCCGCCAAGCAGGCGTTGCCTGCCGGGAAGGCGACCATCCGCTTCGAGTTCGCCTATGACGGCGGCGGCGTCGGCAAGGGCGGCATGGGCACGCTCTTCGTCAACGGGACAGAAGGTCGCGACGGGCCGGATCGACCGCACCCAGTGCTGCGCGTTCTCGGCGGACGAGGGCGCCGACGTCGGCGCGGATGAGGGCACGCCGGTCACCGAGGCCTACAAGGTGCCGTTCAAGTTCACCGGCAAGATCGCCAAGGTGACGATCGAGCTGAAGGACGTGAAGATCGCCGATCACGACGAGGCGGAGCAGGCCCACAAGGTCGCGGCCCTGAAGAAGGGGGCTGGCCGACTAGCGCGTGACCCAGGAGTGTCGCGGGCCTGCCTCGCCTCCACGCGGGGCGGGCCCTGCGAGGACCGCCTCGGACCGACCGAGGCTGACGCTGAAGCCGAAGAACGTCTCGGGCAGGCCCAGCGAGCAACGCGGCGAGCGAGGAGCCTCGTCAACCCTCAGCACCCGGGAGGTGTCCAAGTGACGGCCACACGACGAGGCGTGCTCGATCGAGTCGCGGGGTATTTCCTCGCACGGAGTCG
Organism: uncultured Candidatus Rokubacteria bacterium; assembly: GCA_963805625.1. GTDB lineage: Bacteria > Methylomirabilota > Methylomirabilia > Rokubacteriales > DASRDR01 > DASRDR01. The sequence continues at coordinate 1,753,605 of CAWDVE010000010.1, read as the reverse complement.
GAGATGGGCCGGCTTCGGGCTGGTGACCCTGATCATCGGGGTCGCCCCGTGGACGGCGCGGGCCGAGGACGGATGGGCGGCCGGCCGCCCATTTGGACTGTCCGAGTCGAGCGCGGAAAGCGATGGCGCTGCCGTGGCCGATCGACGCCTGGTGGCGTCGCTCATGCCGGGATCTGTGCTGATCGCCCAGGCCGGCGGAATGGGAACGGAGGCGTCGGCCGAGGGGTGGCAGTTCCGTCTGGCTCCCTATTTCTGGGCGCCGCGTACGAAGATGACCCTCGACGTGGGCCAGTTCAGCCGGTCGACCACGATCGACTTCGCGGATATCGTCCCGCAGTTCCATTTCGTCTTCGCCGCTCACGGCGAGGCCACGTGGCGGGAGTGGACCGGGTTCCTCGATCTCCTCTACATGAGTGTGGGGAAGAGTGAGACGCAGAACGGCGTCTCCGTGAGCACAGGCCTCCAGCAGGGCTTCTTCGAGTTTGGGGGGACGTACCGCCTCGGCCCCGTGTCGCTGGGCCGGGCGGGCCGCCTGACGTTCGAGCCGCTGGCGGGCGGTCGCTTCATCTGGATGGACGCGTCGCTCGGCTTTCCGAACCAGAAGGTCTCCGAGAGCGCCAGCGTGATCGACCCGATGTTCGGCGGCCGCATCACCTATCACATCACGGACACGGTGGCGCTCTGGTTCCGCGGGGACGTGGCGGGCTTCGGGATCTCGGACAACCAGACGCAGCTCACGTACAACCTCCTCGGGGGGCTGGAATGGCGCTTCTGGCCCCGCGCGTCCGTCGTGGCCGGCTGGCGGTACATGAACATCGACCTCGAGACGGGTAGCGGACGGCACACCCTCAATGCGGATATCGAAATGTCGGGGCCGTTCCTCGGCCTCGACCTCCACTTCTGATCAGGGTGTACGCGGACGAACGGTGCCAGAGCGCCGAGGATGTCGGCATCGTGCCCCGTTTGGGGCCGAGCCGTGCGCACCTGTCCGATTCGAAGGCGGCTCGCAATAGCGGAGGGCACGGATGAACTCGATCGCACGCACAGCTACCGCCCTGTGCCTGGCGGCCCTGGCGACAGCTCCGCTCGTCGCCGGCGCGGACGAGGCCCCGTCGCTGGGCGCGGTGGAGGCGCTCCGCATCGCTACCGAGGCCTACATCTACGGCTACCCGCTGGTGACGTTCGACATGGCCCGCCGCCAGCAGACCAACGTGAACGCGCCGGATGTGTTCCTCATCGGCGGCGACGCCGTGACGAAGGATCTTCAGGCCGCCTTCTACAACACCACCGACCTGAACAACAAGGCGAATCCCCGCGATACGTGCCCCGCGGCCCTTTGGGCGAAGGTAGGAAGTATCGGGTCAAGGTTCTGGATCGGGATCTGATCATTCGAGCCGTGGACGGCCATGCGCGAATCGTTCAGGACGATCTGGAGAACACGTATGACGCGTGCTTCGAGACGGCATGCAGCTACAAGCCATAGCCGAGGTGTGGCCGTGCGCGGTGGCAAGGCGATTGACTGAGTAATGGACGCGCGCAGACGAATACGGAGCAGCAATCGTGTCGAGGATTGCCGCCGGCCGCAGCCGCTCAGACATCGGCGGGACAAGGGATGAGGAGGCAAACCATGAACAGCGGAGACCTCAGTAAACGTATGAAGCACTGCCCATCGGCGTTTCTCCTGGCGGCAGTAATGCTGTCGCTGGCGGCGTGTGCGACAAGCAAGACTGCCTCTTCCGACGTACCCCAACTCATGTTCGTGCAGAGTGCGGAGGATCTCACGGTAGACCCTGGCGCGAGCACCATCCGGCTGGTGAAGGTAAACCAGCAGACGTTGTACTTCTCTGATCGGCCGCAGCGCATCGCCGGGCATATCAAGATGGCCGACTATCTCAAGGAGTGGACGGCAAAGGCTGGCAAGGACAATTTTGGCGTGGACCCACCGAACGCCACGCTATCCGTCTATGAGCCGGGACAACCTGACAATACGCTGGTCGTGGTCAAGATCACCAAGCCCGTTGTCGATGGTCCGGACCTTGTCTACAGCTACAGCATTATCAACGGCACGATGCCCACCAATGGCGGCGCGACCACGCTGTTCATCGATTGGATCGGGGCCGGCGGCGGCGTTGGAGCCGGTTTCCACGGCGTCGGCGTCGGCGGCCGCGGTGTGGGTATCCGCTAGCTTAGGTAGCCTAGGGTGTGTGCATGATCACTCGGCGAGTGTCGATGAGTGAAGAGCGGCGCGCGGTTACGGTCCTCGCGCTGCGCACGGGCGTGCCTACCGCTGGGCAGGCGCCGCGCCGCCGGCGCGGTTGAACCAACCGGAGAAGGAGACCAGGATGAATACACTGAAGTTCAGAATGGCCACAGCATCGTTCGCGTTGGGGGCTCTCGCGCTCGCGGCGACCGTCGCCACAGAGGTCCGGGCACAGACACCGGCGGTGGATCCGGCCGCGACGAAGATCCTGCAGCGGATGACCGACTACCTGGCAAGTCTGAAGCAGTTCAGCGTGCATACGCAGAACACGCTCGAGGACGTGCTCGACTCGGGGCACAGGGTCGATTTCGACGTCTCGGCGAACGTGATCATCAGCCGGCCGAACAAGCTGCTCGCCGAGCGCAAGGGTGATCTGCTCAGCCAGGTCTTTTACTATGACGGCAAGACCCTGACGTTGTACAACCCGTCCGACAAGGTCTATGCGACGGAGCCTGCACCCGGGACGATCGAGGGGGTGCTGGGCTTCGCGCGCGAATCGCTCGGCCTCGCCGTCCCGGTCAGTGATCTGGTGTACCGCGACGCTTTCCGGCTGCTGATGCAGGATGTGACCTTTGCAGCCGTGGTCGGCAAATCCGTCATCGGCGGGGTCAAGTGTGATCACGTGGTCTTCAGCCGCCCGGGGGTCGACTTTCAGGTCTGGGTGGCCGAGGGCGGCCGGCCATTGCCGCGCAAGTATGTCGTCACCGACACAGGAACTCCCGCGCTGCTGAGCGTTGTCACGGTCATGAGCGACTGGAACGTGGCTCCGGCCGTGGCTGATGCCCGGTTCGCTTTCGCGCCGCCCCCGGGGGCCAAGCGGATCGAGTTCATGCGAATGGGTGCAACCAGCTTTGGCCGCTGACACCGAACGGAGGAAACTCATGAAGACGATACTCAAGATCGCCGTGGTAATCGCGACCCTCGGCTTGATGCTCATGGCCGATGCACCACTTCTGCCCGTGCAGTTGGTCCCCGACGCGCATGCGATCCTCGGCGTCCGGCGCCGCACTGCGGTCATAGTCGGGGCCTCAGTCGAGGCTGCGGATTCGGCCAAGATGGCCCAGGCCCAGCAGCAGACGGCCGCGGCACAGCAGCAGGCCGCCGCGGCCAAGCAGGAGACTGCGGTAGCTCAGCAGCAGACGGCCGCGGCCCAGCAGCAGGCCGCCGCGGCCAAGCAGCAGGCTGCCGCGGCGCCTCCCGCTCCGCCGTCTGCAGCCGCCGGCACGGCTTTGCCGCTGGGCACCGTGGTGTCCGCCCTTCCCGCAGGTTGCGTCAGCACACCGGTCGGCGGCGTGGAGTACTACTACTGCGGTGGCAACTTCTATCGCGCGATGTTTCAGGGTAACACCTTGGTGTATGTAACGGCACAACCGAAGTGAAGAGGCAGGCGAGGTAATTGGTGGCTCGATTCACAGCGCGCCGGGTTACGCTCGCGAGTACTGTTGCCTCGCCCACGGCAGCGCGTGGGCCTGGGGGACGCCGAGCATCGTGTAGAAGAGCGTGAACGCCAGGCCCGAGAGGGCGCCCAGCTGGGTGTCGGAGAACCCGAGATCGTGCTTGATCGCGCGCTTGAGGATCGCCAGGATCGGTCGATCCATGAAATTGCACGCATGACGGCGGGATGGCAGGGGTGTAACGGCGGCTTGCGCTGTCCCGGTCATCTCGCGACCTCTCACGATACCTGGGAGTGCTCGAGCCTCCGAGCTGCCCGAGCCCCTGGCGTCGCTGGTGCCCGCGCGGGGCCGTCCGTGGCGAAGCTATCACGGCGAGATGGGGCCGCATGCGATGTGGCGCACGGCGCTCGTGCCGCCGCCGCTAGCTCAGGATAACGCCGGGTGCCTCCGCGCGCGGGTCGTGGTCCACCTCTACGGCCCCTTGGTGGTCCCGCATGCGCTCGGCGTCGGGTCATCGTTGTGGCTTCACCGAATCGTGTGGGCGCTGTTCGTCTTCCTATCCGTGCCACGCCTTGCCACGATCCCTTGCCTGCCTCTTGATCTTCCCTCGCCCCGGGTGTCCTGATCGGAGTATCGTCTATCCGCGTCGACGGGTCGGGGCTCGTGGTGGCCCTGGGACCGAAGGCCCGGCGATGCCCAGTAGTCCGCACATGTTCAGAAGACGGGGGGTCGTGCTCTTCAACTCCTATCCCTTCGTGTTCGTGTTCCTGCCGTTTGTGCTCGCGGGGTTCGCGGTGCTGGCCCGCTGGCGGACGCGCCGCGCCGTGCTGACGTTCCTGATCGTCGCGTCGTTGGCTTTCTACGCGTGGTGGGATTGGCGGTTCCTGTCTCTCATCGTGTTCTCCATCGTCTTCAACTTCTCGCTGGGCACGCGGCTCCAGCGGCGAGCCGGACCGGTCGACGCATCCGCGGCGTCAGCCCGCCGCTTGCTGGCGCTCGGGATCGGGGTGAACCTGGGGTGGCTCCTCGACGCCGGACCGTACTGGGACTTTTCCGGAGTCGGGATGTTCGATGCCATGGACTCGCTGTTCCTCGACGTCGCCCACTTCTGGCCCGCCGTGGGTCATGTCATGCTTCGCGAGTTCCTCGGACAAGGCTGCGGCAAGTGCGGCGCGGTGGCCGACATGATTCGGAACGCCGGCGTCTTGGTGGACCCGGCGAACATCGATGCACACCTCGCCCGGCAGGAGACGATGCGGAGAGCGGCCCGGTCTCGGCGCGATCGCTGTGCGACGGTGGTGGAGGAGATGCTTCGCGTGGGTAGGAACCCCGGACCCGCGTCACACGCTCCGGGGGCGTTGGATGTGGAGCTTCCTCATCCGGGAGCGGAGCGTGCTGGGACGGAGCCCGAGCCGCTCGGCCGCCTGGCCGCGACCCTCGACGACCCACTCGCACTCTCGGAGCACCCCGATGATGTGGGCGCGCTCGGCGTCCTCCAGCGTTCCGGCGGGAGGCGGGGGCGGAGGAGTCGGGTCGGCGGTCCGGATCGGACCCAGGGCCTCGTCCACCTGCAGCATGGGTCCAGGCGAAAGGATGAGCGCCCGGTCGATCACGTTTTGCAGTTCGCGGATGTTGCCCGGCCAGTCGTAGGCCACGAGCGCGGCCATGACGGCCGGCGGCACCTCGCTGATGCGCCGCCCCAGCGTTCGCTGGCGGGATTGGATGAAGTGCCACACCAGCAGCGGAATGTCCTCCCGGCGGGCGCGAAGCGCCGGAAGCGTGACGGGGAAGACGTTCAGACGATAATAGAGGTCGGGGCGGAAGCCACCCTCGCGGAGGGCCTCCTCCAGGTTGCGGTTGGTGGCGGCGATGATTCGTACGTCGACCTTCTGGGGCCGACTCGCGCCGAGACGCTGGATCTCGCCGTCCTGGAGGACGCGGAGGAGCTTGGCCTGCAGGGCGGGGTCCAGGTCTCCGATCTCATCGAGGAAGAGCGTGCTTCCATCCGCCAGCTCGAACCGGCCGGGGCGCATCTGGGTCGCGCCCGTGAAGGCGCCCTTCTCGTGACCGAACAGCTCGCTCTCGATCAGGGGCGGTGGAAGGGCCGCGCAGTTGACCACAATCAGCGGCCGCGTCCCGCGACGGCTCCGGGCGTGGATGGCGCGGGCCACCAGCTCCTTGCCCGTCCCGGTCTCCCCGAGGAGGAGCACGGGAACGTCCGTGCCCGCGACCTGGTCGACGTGATGGAGGACGGCGCGGTGGACCGCGCTGCGGCCGACGAGGTCGTCGATGTCGTGGTCCTGGCGAACCTCGGCCTGGAGGTACCGGTTCTCGGCCTCGAGGCGCGCCCGGAGCCGCTCATTCTCCGTCAGCGCGGCGCGGAGCTCGGCATCGGCCCGATGCCGCGCCAGCGTGCTCGCGACCAGCTTTGACACCAGACCAAGGCGATCCACGAGCTCCGGTCGCCAGCGCCGCGGCGCCTGGAGCGCGCCGAAGACCACCATCCCCATGACCACCTCGTCGACGATGAGGGGTCGGACGATAGCCGACTTGATCCCGAGCCGCTCGAACGCCTCGCGGTCGCGGGCGGCCGCCGAGGGCAGCTCGTCGAGCCGCGCGAACACGACCGGCTCCCGCGATCTGAGGATGCGCTCGACCGTCCAGGGCAACGCCGACGACTCTTCGGAGCCCGGCACGAGCAGCCACCCCTCGCGGACCCACTGATGCGTGCGAGCAAGGGGGCCGGGCAGCCTTCCCTGGAGCACCGTGGCCTGGTCGGCCCCGAGGAAGTCGGCGATCCGCCGGAGTGTGGTCTCGATCTGGCCGTCGACGGGCTCGGTCAGGATCCCGGCCAGGGTCGTCGAGAGCTCGGCGACGAGTGCCTCGAACGCGTGGGCACCCTGGAGGGCGAGGTTCGCCCCTTTGCGGTTCAGGGCGTTCGCGACGATCTGAGCGATCAGACGGAGGCGGTCGACCAGCCGCGCCGGCCACTCACGGTGACTCCGGAGATCGTCAAAACAGAGCCCGCCGATGGACACGCCCGCCACGACGAGGGGCAGGACGACGGAGGCCCTGACACCAAACCGCTCGGCGAATGCCCGATCGCGCGAGGCCTCAGGCGGGAGGTCGCTCAGGCGCCCGAGCACGAGGGGCGCCTGCTGGCGCAGCACGCGGTCCGCCAGCCAAGGAAGTGACGCGTCGGGCACGAGCGCCGTCGGCAGCCGAGGGCAGCCCGTTCGAACCCACTGGTGGGTCACCTGAAACTGGTGGTCCACCCACTGGGCGACCGCGATGCGGTCGAGATCGAGCGCCGCGGCGACTTGCTCGAGCGCCGCTTCGATGTGGTCGTCGACGGCCTCGGCCGGGATGTCGACGAACGTCGTCGCCAATTCGGCGGCCAGGTGCTCGAAGGCCGCCTCTGGCGCGACGGCGCTCCCCGTGTCGCCACCCCGATCTGGCCGCACCGCGCGATCGTCCATTTCCTCGTCGGTCGTCATCCCATGCGGCCCATCGCGTGAGAATCGCTCCTCCCTGGCGGTGGCCAGTCGGGTCTTGCCGCCTCGACCGAACGAATGACCCCGCCCTGGACGTCGAGCGCCGGCGGCCACCTGTCAGGCATACTCCCCCAAGCTCTGGGGGACTTCAAGAAGGGTCTCCCACGACATGTCGCGGCGGCCGGCCGTGGCCACCACCGATCGCATCCCGGTCCGACTTGCGACAGCTGGACTTATCATCCGGTCCTGCGCGCAGTTAGGGATCTGCCGCGCTCATTCCGGCCACTGGTACGTCGGGTGCACAGGAGTCTGCGGCAGATCTGAATTTAGACGAATCGCTGCTTGATGCCCGGCAGGGGAGGGGCTGTGAATTGTCGGTTGGACGTGTGCCCGGAACCGGGCCGAGCGGTCATCCGGATCCACGGTCGCCTCGCGGGCGCCGCGGTTGGGGAGCTCGACCGAGTCTGTCGGGACGCATCGGGACCATTGTTCCTCGATGTGACCTACCTGATGAGTGCCGACGACCAGGGGGTGGCGACGCTCAGGCGTCTCTTGATCGATGGCGCGCAGGTCACGGGCATCTCCCGCTACCTGAGGCTCCTCCTCGGTCTGGAGGAGCCCTGATGCCGTCGAGGCGACTCCTCCGGCGCCGGCAGCCTCGGGGAGGGACGGGTGAGACGAGCGGGCCTTTCTTCAACGAGGGCCTTACCCGAAGGAGCAGCAGAATGCGAGCACCCATCGCAGTCGCCGTCACTGCGCTCGGTCTGACCCTGCAGGCCTGTGCCGCAGGCCCTCAGGTCAGCGCGCCGGATCAGAGGAGCGCCATTCGCCAGATGGCGAGCGACACGCTCGCCCAGCTCTACCAGAGCTACCCGGGCACCCAGTCGAGGATCCGGGGGGCCGCGGGCTACGCGGTGTTCAGCGACATCGGCATGAAGATGTTCTACGGGGGCGCGGCCCACGGCGGGGGCATCGCGGTCAACAACGCCACGAAGCAGGACACCTTCATGAAGATGATCGAGCTGCAGCCGGGGTACGGCTTCGGCATCGAGAATTTCCGGAACGTGTTCATATTCGACACGAGGGACGCGTTCAGCGACTTTGTGAATTCCGGCTGGGAGTTCGGTGCCAACGCGATGGCCGCGGCAAAGAGCGGCACACAGGGCGGCGGCGCCGCGGGCGGTGTCGTGGTGTCCCCCGGGGTGACGATGTATCAGCTCACGCAAGAGGGCGCCATTGCCGGCGTCAGCGTCACCGGCGCCAAGTACTACAAGGACGACGCGCTGAACTAGCGGGAATCGAAGAGCCGCGCTAGACAGGTATCCGGTCAACACGACGCGAGCGGCGGGTGGCAGCGGAATGACGGAGGTGACGAGGGTGGCGGGACCTCTCTTCTAGTCGCATCATCCACTCACGCCACACACGAGGAACCGAGATATGTCGCGTCGAGTGACCGCGTGGGTAGCTATCGCAGGGATCGTGGCATTGATGGCCGGGTCGACCCTGGCCCAGGCCCCCCAGCAGCGGAGAAGCCCGACGCCACCGTGAAGCTGACGGAGGGGTGGGTGGCGGCCGGGAACGGGTGGAACTGGGGCAGGCGTCCTAACCTACAGGGAGACTGCTCTGCGGCCGTGTGGGGCAACGTCGATGCCGTGGCGCTGCTACAAGCCATGGCCGCATGCCACGGAACCCCTGAACCGTGCAGTGAGAGGAGAGCACGTCCATGAAAGACTTGAGTGAGCTCTACAGGGGCCTGCGCCCGGTCTGCTTGCCGCTGTTTCTGGCCGCCGCCGTGTTGTCGCTGGCGGCGTGCAGCACGACATCGACGGCTTCCTCCGGATCGCCGCAGCTCATGTTCGTGCAGAGCGCGGAGAATATCACGGTCGATCCTGCCGCGAGCACCTTTCGGCTGGTGAAGGTCAGCCAGCAGACGCTGTACTTCTCGGATCGGCCACAGCGGTTGGCCGGGCACCTTAAGATGGCCGACTATCTCAAGGAATGGACAGCAGCAGCCGGCAAGGATAATTTTGGCACAGACCCGCCGAACGCCGCGCTATCTGTGTATGAGCCGGGACAGGCGAACAATACGCTCGTCGTGGTCAAGATCACCAACCCGGTTGTCGACGGTGCGGACCTCGTCTACCGCTACAAGATTATCAGCGGCAGAATGCCCGGCAGTGGCGGTGAGACGTCGCTGTTCATCGATTGGATCGGGGTCGGCGGCGGCGTGGGCCGCGGGTTCCACGGCGTCGGCGTGGGCCTGCGCGGCCCCGGGATCTACTAGCTGGTGGAGCTGGAGGCGTCAGGTAGGCGATGGTCGCTAGATCATGGACGGTCCGTCGATGGCACCAGGCGGAGATGAAGTCAGGAGGATAAGCTTGCTCAGAGTCAGGATCGCGCGCACTCGCACTGCTGGCGACCCTCGCCGCAGCGGCCGGGGCATAGGGGCCGGCGGTGGATCCGGCCGCCGCGCGGATCCTGCAGCGGATGGCAGACTATGCGGTCGAGCCTGCGCCCGGGACGATCGAGGGGTGCTGGACTTCGCGCGCGAGTCACTCGGGCTCACCGTGCCCGTGGGCGACCTGGTCTACCGCAACGCGGGAGTGAACCCTTCCGGTACTGCAAGGAGATCGACAGATGAAAACCCACCCTCGCCTGGTGTCCCTGCTCGCCGTGGGGGTCCTGAGCCTCGGGGTCTTCGCCCTGGGCGTTGTCGGCATCGGCCGCGTCGATGCCCAGCCGAAGCCCCAGACGGGCCAGACGTCCGAGACGGTCGAGCTGCTCTTCGTGCAGAATGGAACGTCCGGTACCTATGACGGCAAGCGATTGACGCTGGTGGGGGTAGGGCCCACCATCTTCTTCTCGGACCGGCCGTACCGGGTGACGGGACAGGTGACCACGTCAGAGTTCATCAGTCACTGGGACAAGGGATCGGACAACTTTGCCGAGAATCCCCCGAATGGGACGCTTTCCATCTTCGGTGACAAGGGCGTGAACAGTGCGGTGGTCGAGCTGACGGAGCCAAAGCTCAGGAAGAACACGCTGTCCTACCAGGTCAAGGTCCTGAAGGGTTCTCTCCCGTCCGCTTTCCGCGAGTCGTCGCTGTTCATCGACATCCTCGGGCGGTGGAGAATGTTCGCCGCCGGCGCGGCGATGGGGAGCGCGAGTGCAGCGGCCCACGCCTATCACCCGCCCCCGCCTCCCGCACCGGCTGCTCCCGTCTACACGGCCCCCCAGCCGCCCCCCGCAGTGAACGTGACGGTCACGGCGCCTGCGGGCGCGACCACGAGCCAGGCCGCCGCCGTGGCGAAGCTCAAGGAGCTCAAGGGCCTGCTCAAGCAGGGGCTGATCACCCAGAGCCAGTACCAGGCCGAGTCCCAGAAACTCCTGGATCAGATCGTGGAATGACGCAGTGAGACGGGTCCGGCGACCGCAGCGATCACGTAGAGTGTCCGGTCTGCCTAATTGCTGAAGCAGTCTACGGCCTGTGATAGCAGCGTCGCCAGCCAAATGCAGGGGCCACCGGGGTCGCGGCCTGCGAATGTCGCGGTCGACAACACCACAAGGAGGGGCCGCGTATGAAGGCTGTCAAGCAGCGTATGAAGGCTGTCAAGCAGGTCGTCGCCATCGCGGTGTCAGGTGTCGCCTTTGCATTCCATCCCTCATCCGGCATCGCACAGCACGTAACCGGTGAGCTGGGTGCGCCCAGCGCCACCACCACAATCCACGGAAAACAGCTTCCGCCGCCCGCTCCGAAGTTCGGCGGGGTGATCAAGCAAAAGGCCTCGGAGTCGAAAGCGTGGTGGGCGCCTCGCGTCGTGCCGCCGAAGGGCGCCCCCAACGTGCTGCTCATCATGACGGATGACCAAGGTTTCGGTGCGCCAAGCACCTTCGGCGGCGTCATCCCCACTCCGGCCATGGACCGCATCGCACGGGATGGACTGCGCTACACGAACTTCCATTCGACGTCACTGTGCTCACCGACGCGGGCGGCGCTGATCACGGGCCGCAACCATCACTCGGTGGGCTCCGGGGTGGTCGGCGAGATCGCGACGGGGTTCCCGGGCTACGACTCGATCATCCCGATTGAGAAGGGCACCGTGGGCACCATCCTGAAGGAGAACGGATACGCCACGTCGTGGTTCGGCAAGAACCACAACACGCCCTCGTATCAGTCGAGCCAGGCCGGGCCGTTCAGTCAATGGCCGAACGGCATGGGTTTCGAGTACTTCTATGGCTTCGTCGGCGGCGACGCCAGCCAGTGGCAACCGAACCTGTACCGCAATACGACGGCCATCTACCCCTTCCAGGGCAATCCCAGCTGGAACTTGGAGACGGCGATGGCCGATGAGGCCATCCAGTACATGAAGCAACTCAAGGAGATCGCGCCCGGCAAGCCGTGGCTCGTCTATTACGTGCCGGGCGCCACCCATGCGCCGCATCACCCCACGCCCGAGTGGGTCACGAAGATCAGCGATATGCATCTCTTCGACGAGGGCTGGAACAAGGTGCGCGAGACCATCTTCGCCAACCAGAAGCGGCTGGGCATCATGCCGCCGAACGCCCAGCTGACCCCGTGGCCGAAGGGACTGCCGGAATGGGATTCGCTCAGCTGGGAGGAGAAGAAGCTCTTCGTCAAGCAAGCGGACGTCTATGGGGCCTACCTGGCCTACGCCGACCATGAGATCGGACGGGTCATCCAGGCCGTCGAAGACCTCGGCGAGCTCGACAACACCCTGATCATCTACATCGGTGGCGACAACGGCGCGAGTGCCGAAGGCATGATCAACGGCACCCCGAACGAGTTCACCACCTTCAATGGCGTGGCCGTGCCGGTCAAGGACCAGTTCCTCTGGTACGAATTCTGGGGGTCCGAGCGGACCTTCCCGCACTTCGCGGCGGGCTGGGCGTGGGCGATGGGCACGCCGTTCAAGTGGGTGAAGCAGGTGCCCTCGCACTTCGGCGGAACGGCCCAGGGTGTGGCCATGTCCTGGCCCGGCCACGTCAAGGACGTGGGCGGCATCCGCCGCCAATTCCATCACGTCATCGACGTTGTGCCGACCATCCTCCAGGCGGCCGGCATCCCGGCGCCCGATACGATCAACGGCATCAAGCAGCACCCCATCGAAGGCGTGAGCATGACGTACACGTGGGACAAGCCGAGTGCCAACGCCCCGTCTCGGCGCAAGACGCAGTACTTCGAGATGCTCGGCAATCGCGCCATCTATCACGACGGCTGGGTCGCGGCCACGACGCCCGCGACGCTCCCGTGGGAGCTGAGCACCAAGACGCCCCCGGATGTGATCACCGGGTACAGCTGGGAGCTGTACAACGTGAAGGACGACCCCACCCAATTCAACGACCTGGCGGCCAAGATGCCGACGAAACTCAAGCAGATGCAGGCTCTCTTCTACGCCGAGGCGAAGAAGTACAACGTGCTGCCGCTCGACAATTCGACGCTCGCGCGGTGGAATACGCCGCGCCCGAACCTCACGGCGGGACGAACGGTGTTCACGTATTCGGGCGAGCTGGCCGGCACGCCGGCCAGCGCGGCGCCGAGCATCCTCAACAAGTCCTACACCATCACGGCCGAGGTCGAGATCCCCGAAGGCGGCGGGGAAGGCATGATCGTCACCGAGGGCGGGCGCTTCGGCGGCTATGGCCTGTTCCTGAGCAAGGGCGAACTGGGCATCGGCGGGGGCAGGCCGGTGTTCCTCTACAACCTGCTCGATCTCAAGCGCACCACATGGGAGGGGCCTGAGTTGAAGGCCGGCAAGCACACCATCGTCTTCGACTTCAAGTCCGATGGTCCGGGTTTGGGCAAGGGGGGGACGGGCGTGCTCTCCGTGGACGGTCGGGAAGTGGCCAGGAATTCCATGGAACACACCATCCCGGTCACGTTCCCGGAGGACGAAACCTTCGACGTCGGCCAGGACACGCGCACCGGCGTCGCGCTGCTTGAGTATCGCTACGAGGCGCCGTTCAAGTTCACCGGCAAGATCAACAAGCTGACCTTCAAGCTCGAACCACCGAAGCCCTAGCCGCGTTCAGCCATTGCGCACCGGGATCGCGAGCGCGAAAGGACGAGAGATCGACGCGCTGAAGAAGGTGCTGGTTCTCGCGGCGGTCAGTGAAGCCGCGACCGGGGTGGCGTTGCTGATCGCCCCGTCGCTGGTCGGGCAAGTGCTGTTCGGCTCAGAACTGACCGGCATGGCGATCACCGTGGCGCGTGTGACCGGCATCGCCCTGATCGCATTAGGGGTCGCCTGCTGGCCGGGCCCGCCGCTGGTCGGCATGTTGACCTACAGCGCGGCCGTCACGCTGTGTCTCGCCTACGTGGGCTTCGCGGGTGGCTTGACTGGCCCACTGCTGTGGCCGGCAGTCGTCCTGCACCTGATCCTGACGGCCCTCTTGATTCGGGCCGCAACCAGCGACACGGAGACGAACGCATAGAGGAATAGACCGTGCCCGCCTGCTCTTATCCGACACGGCTCACACACCGCGGGGGGCTCGCGCCCGGCAATCACACACGGGCATAGTCACCACTCTCCGGACGGCGGTAGCGCGCGCATGGACCTTCCGGACGCAGGTCAGCTCTCGCGGCGATGTCGCAGGCGATGGCACCGGCCTTCGTTCGGTGCGGTGGCCGGATTCACTTCGATCCTGCTGGGACGGATGACGACTGTCCTCGACCGCATCCGCACCCTGAATGAGATCGCGGACGACGATACCACGCGGGCCCACCTCAAGTCTGATATTCCGCGCATGCCGCCGCGGGCCAAACTCTTGAACAATTTTACACACTTGGCACTTGCCAGCGGGATGTGCACGACGTTGCTCGCGGGCGCGTTCCTCCGGCTGCAGCAGGAATACGGAGCCGGCCTTCTTTTCGTGATAGCAGTTGGTCTGCTGGGTGGATCGCTCTTCAGATTCGGCCAGGAGGTGAGGATCGGGCTCGGCGAGTCTGATCATTACCGATAAGCGGGCCCGCAACGCGTTCATCCGCTGTGGCGGGGATTCGCATGCCCGCCCGCTGAGAATCCTCAACCAGGACGTCATCCTCGCGTCAGACGTCTTGCCCGCCGGCTTGACATTGGTGTCGCTCGCTCGAGCGGAACGCCCGTCCGGCGACGAGAACCTGCATGTCACGAAGAGCGCCGCCTCGGAGCGCGCGTCCGACGGCGCACGAATGGCCGCCCGTGTCGACGCGTCCGTTTTCACCAAGACGCGCCTCGTCACCTCACCCGAGGAAGCGCACGACCGGTGCCAGAGTGAGGAGCAATTGGCGAGCCCTTTCACTCGTCGGTCGAGACATTCGGTCGCAAGGCCGACGGGATGTCGCAGTCCAAAGGGGAATGCTCCCGGTCGAGGCCTTGATCCGATCGAAACCCCGGAAAGCCCTACCTTAGGCGTCGGAGTAGTAGCGCAGGCGAATTGGTGATGAATCTGACGGCACAATCGCTGAAGGACGAGTTTCAACTCCAAGATCCAGACCATCAAGGAAAATGGCCTACGGCTTCCGCAACCTGGAGTCTTCAACTGCCAATCTACTTCCACTGTGGCGGACTACCGGATGAACCCGTTTCATTTATTCGTCCCAACTGATGTCTGGCAATTTCCAGCCTCGTTCGAACTGCCAATCTCTCCCGCGTACCGCTGGTACCCTTCTTGCACTTTCAGCCCCGCGATCTCGCTGGATGACCTTTGTCGGTAAATGAGTGAGACATCATCCCGGCTGAAGCGCTTATCTCCCTGGATCGGCGTGACTGTGTTCGGGCTGGCCGCATTCCTGGTGTCTCGCGCACTGAGACGCCACAGCCTAGAGGAGATTGTCCAATCGCTGGGCGCGATTTCCTCGACCCATCTGACGCTCGGCGCGGCCTTCACCGCAGGCAGCTACCTGTGCCTCACCGCCGCCGACACGCTAGCAATCCGCTACACCAAGAGGGACCTCGCATATCGCAGGATCGCGCTCGCCTCGCTGATCAGCCTGTCGATTGGCCATACCCTGGGCCTGGCCGCATTCAGTAGTGGCGCCGTGCGCTACCGTTTCTACACCGCCTGGGGCTTGTCGGCCGGCGATGTCGGCCGGATCATCCTGTTCTGCGGCGCGACCGTGCTGCTCGGTCTGGCTACCCTCGGCGGCATCGCGGCCCTGACGCAGTCACCGCTAGTCGCGCACATGTTTGGTGTGGATTCCGGCCTGGTGATTGCCGCAGGCGTCGTGCTCCTAGTCCTTCCGGCAGCCTATCTGGCCTTCACGATTGTCGTGCGCCGGACGATCTACATCCGGAACTTCACCCTGCACTTGCCACCGCTCACGCTCGCCATCGGTCAGATCCTGGTCGGGACCTGCGACCTCCTCTTGGTCTCGGCGGTCCTGCACCAGATGCTTTCGGCCTCGACCGAGATCGGCTTCCTACTGGTGGCGGCAGTCTACGTGATTGCCAACACTGTGGCGATCGTGAGCCACGTGCCGGGCGGGCTCGGGGTGATTGAGGCCGTGATCCTGTCGCTCGTGCCGGGCGCCAACGTGATCGGCGCCCTGATCGCGTTCCGCACGATGTATTTCCTGATTCCATTCGTTTTTGGCAGTCTCATGTTGGGCGCGTTCGAGCTAACGCACCGTCGCCACCGCGCCTCGCCGGGCTAGACATCTCTCCCAGTCAAGACCGTTTAAGACGTGTGGACCGGGCTCTATCTCAGGATCAGCGCAAAGGATCAACCGCTGGCCCGCCGGACGGAGTGTGGACAAAAGGCGGACAGGCTCTCGGTCGGCGGCTCTCGGCCGTTTCACCCGCAGGCGGAACGCCGCCTCGTAGCCCAGACGGTAGAGCCGCCGCATGTCGGAGAGTGCTTTCTCTGACTAATGTACCCGCCCACTGCCTCGGTTGAACCGCTAGAGCCTCGGAACCCACGCCTGAGGGCGACGTGGCGGCCGATCCCTCCCACCCGCTGAAGTCGCTACCAAAGCGAGCCGGCGCCCGGGGAACCAGGCTACAGCCCGAGGTCCAGTGTGCGCACCTTCTGAAAGCGCTGCGCGACGTCCTCCCAATTGACCACCTTCCAGAAGGCCGTGACCCAATCGCCCTTCGCGTGTTGATACTGCAGGTAGTAGGCATGTTCCCACATGTCGAGCACGAGCAGCGGCACCGTGCCGTTGCCGATATTGCCTTGGTGGTCGTAGACCTGCTCCACGACCAAGCGCTGACCGACGGGCTCCCACGCCAGGGCCCCCCAGCCGGAGCCTTGAACGTTGAGCGCCGCTTCGGTCAGCTGGCTCTTGAGGGCGTCGAACGAACCGAACGACTCTTGGATGGCGGCGGTCACCTCGCCCCCGGGCTGCCCACCACCGTGCGGGCTCATGTTGCGCCAGAAGAGTGAGTGCAGCACGTGCCCGGAGACATGAAAGGCGAGACTCTTCTGCAGCTGGTTGATCGCTTCGAAATTCCGGCGCTCACGGGCCGTCGCGAGCTTCTCGAGCGTCGTGTTCGCGCCAGCGACGTACGCCGCGTGATGCTTGCGATGATGCACCTCGAGCGGCCGCGCGGCGTAGTGCGGCTCCAGTGCGGAGTACTCGTATGCCAGGTCAGGCAGCACATACTTCTTCATCGGCGATCTCCTCTCGGCGACACCAGGTCTCGGCCGGCAGCGAACCCGGGCGGTGGCACAGTGTGGCAGATCCTGAACTTACTCGTCTCGTTGCTCGTGATCTCGGTTCTGATCGCGATGGTGTATCGGGTCCTGCCCGATGTTCGGCTCGACTGGCCGGACGTATGGGTCGGGGCGGTCATCACGTCACTGCTCTTCGGCGTCTTGATCGGCCTATACCTCGGCCGTGCCAGCATCGGCTCCTCGTATGGAGCCTTCTCGGCCGTTTCCCCCGTTCCCCAAGGGGCGGATGTTAGCACCTGTGGCCGGTGGTCCGGCCTATGATGCCAACCTCGGGGTCGTGGCGGCCAGCCAGCCTCCGTCGAACCCCGCCCGTTGCAGCCCCCTCACGACGTGCGGACACCCGCGCATGAGCCGCCAGATCAGCTCCGAGCGCTGGTTCTCGATCATGAGGACGACCGGGCCCTGGTCGAGGCCGTAGTAGCCTTTCGAAATCCAGCCCTTGGCCGTCCGTGCGGGAAACGTAGGATTGAAGCTGCACTTGAAGCCGTACCGGCTGACCATCTCGGGAAAGGCCTCGTCGAAGTAGCGCAGCGTGGACAGGACGACGTCCGGTACGAACGGCAGCGAGGCCGCCGCCGCCCACGGAGCCAGCGTCCCGTCGTCGGGGCCCCAGGGCACGCCGCGGGCCTTGTAGGCGTGGAAGAGGCGCGCCACGCCGCGGATGCGGCGGCGTGCCGGACCGGGCCCATCGCTGGCCGTGAACCCCCACGAACAGGCGCTGTAGCCCTCGAACTTCCTGGGGTTGCGGACCGCGTACTGCTGCTGCACGTGAGTCGCTCGGCGGCTGTTGACGAAGTAGTCGCTGTCCCTGCGGCGCATGTAATCGTCCTGGATCCCGCGGAGGTCGAGCCAGAGATGCGACAACTGATGGATGAAGAGCGGCGCGCCGTAGAGGTACTCGTGTCCGTAGACCCTCTTCCAGACGTACGTCGACGTCCAGGCGGGATAGCTCGATTCGGGCAAGGGGTGCGTCGGCGAGCCCAGACCCAGGACGTACAGGATCAGCGCTTCATTGTAGCCCTGCCACCGGTAACGGATGAACCCTCTCTCCGGTCGCCACCCGTGCGAGACCGTGGGTCCACCATTGAGCGCCCACGACCAGTCGGCGCGCCGGTACAGCTCTTCGGCCAGGTCGCGGATGGCCCGCTCCGCGGCGGCCGGCCGGTCGAAGTACCGAGCCGCGGTGAGCCCGCCGGCGAGCAGGATCGTGGTGTCGATCGTGGACAGCTCGCACTTCCACACCCTGCGTCCGCTCCGCATGTCGAGGAAATGGTAGTAGAAGCCCCTGTAGCCGGTGGCGTCGGCCTGAGGCCCTTGGGGACTCTCGACGAAGAAGCGCAGAGTCGCCAGCGTCCGCTCGATGCCCTGCTTGCGGCTGATGCAATGACGTTCGACACCGACCGTGTAGGTGGCGAGAGCCAGTCCCACGGCCGCGATGCTCGAGGGCGCACCCTTGCTCGTGTTGTCGGGCACAAGGCCGCTTCGAGGATCGGCTTCCTTCCAGAAGTACTGGAATGTGTCGCGCTGCAGCTTGTCGAGGTAGCGCTGGTCTGAGCGCGAGATCCTCACCGTCTCGCTCTCCTAACGCCGGCGGCCAGCTCCAGCGTGACCGCGGCCACGGCGTGCGGCGGAAGCTCGACCCGCAAGACGATCGTGCCATCGGCGTAGCTGAGCGGACAGCTCTGCGTCGTCATTACCGAGGCCTCCTGCAAGCGCTCGATGTCCGCGCGCCGAAGGTATTCGGGGCTCCCCATGTGGAGCCACTCGACCCTGGCATTGGCGTGGTCTTCGTCGATCCGTTCGATCCGCGCCCCGTGCGGCGCGGGCGCGTTCCCCAGCCGGACCTCGATCGACTCGGTCGCGATCGAGTGGCGGGGCAGAGCGTGGTTGGTGAGCAGCACGGTGAGCGCTTGGCCCTTGCGCACGACCCAGACGTCCACCGTCGGATGAGCGCCCTCGACGCGCAGCTCGCGGCGACCGAGCCGGTGCAGCAGCTCGAAGGCACGGTAGGAGGGCTTCGCGATCCCGTGGAGGTTGAGGAGGCCGAAGCCTCCGTGGAAGGGAACCGAGGGGAAGTAGTTCTCGGCGAACAGGTCGGTGAAGGTCCAGAAGCCGTAGCTCTCGACCAGCCCGCTCATCTCCATCACGGTCTTGACGATGAAGGCCGCGGCGTAGGGCTGGTCATGGAGGCGGTCGCGCGGGTTCGAGGAGGTGTTCCACTCGGTGTACAGGAGCGGCCGCTGGCCCGCCTCCTGGCGCGCTCTGCGCGCCTGGTCGCGGAGAAGGCCGCGGCGACCCTGCGAAAGCTGGCTCTCGGTGTCGTCCTTCTCGTTCCCGAGCGCGTCGGTGGGGTAGTGATGGGTGCTGACGAAGTCCGCGGGCACGGCCTCCCGCTCGCAGAAGTCGAGGAACTCGGCGATCCACTCGTTCCTGGCCGTGGCCGGCCCACCGACTCGGAACGAGGGATCGACCGACTTGACGGCCTGCGCCGCGTGGCGATACAGCCGCCAGTAGTCCTGCTGCGTCCCTGCCCAGAAGTCCTCGAGGTTAGGCTCATTCCAGACCTCGAAGTGCCAGCGCTCCACCTCCTCGGTTCCGTAGCGTTGCTTCCAGTGGGCGACGAGCCCGCGGACGAGCTCCCCCCACGCTCCGTAGTCGATGGGTGGGGTGACGTTGCCGCGATAGCGGAAGACGGTCCTGTCGCCCGACGCGAGGGCCGCGGGCATGAAGCTCAACTCCACGAAGGGCCGCATGCCGATCGAGAGCAGGAAGTCCACGATCTGGTCGGCGTTGAAGAACGAATAGAGTGGCGCCTGGTCGTGGACGATGAACGTTCCGACATCGTCGGAGAGGAGCCCGTGAAAGCGCACCGCGCACAGGCCCAACTCGCGCCGGCACCGCCGGAGCTGGGCCTGCCAGTCGGCCCGCAGCGCGACCGGGGCGTGGTCGCTGCCAACCACGTGCTCCCAGAAGTGCGAGAGGTCCCTTCCGGGCCCGGAAAGGTCGCAGGAGAAGCAGCCGCGCGAAGGCTCCCCCGGCTCCATGCTTCCAACTCTACAGCACCAGAGCGTGCCTCCACGCTTCGGACGGCCTCGCGAGCGGTCGCTCCTTTCCAGAGACAGCGCAGCGTGACCCAGCTCGTCACTGGAGCGTTACCCTCCAGCGGTCCGGGCCGGGAGGGTAGTCGACCTAGTGGCTCTTCTCGGCCGTTTCCCCCGGGGGCTGGCGGACGAAGGCCGCCCTGACCCACTCGACCTCGATGGTGCGCGGCCGGCGCGGACGGTGTCAAGAACGGCACCGGCGGGCCCCGCCGGGCTCTGGACTTGGGCGTTCCTCAGGTGAGGGGTCAGGGAGGCGCGGCTGGCGGGACCCGCGGTGGATTGGGGAGACCTTGCCCGCTGGGAGATCAGTGGAGGAGGTCAGTTGCTCATGATGGACCAGTGGGGGCAGGCCAACACGGCGCCGGCCCATCCTCTCGGCCGGCCGCGCGCTAGCGCCCGCCGCGCTTGCTTGCGACCGCCTGGATCGCCGCCTGGAGCTGCTTGAAGGCCGGGCCCCGTGGCGGCACCCTCTTGAGCTTTCCGTTGACGATCACGAAGCCTCCGGCGCCCCGAGACACACCCGGAGAGACGTACATGGCCACCACCACCAATCCCTTCGGCTTGACTGCCATAGAACCCTCCAGTAGACGGAGATGAACAGCGAACGTCGTCCCTCAAGGAGCACGATTCCATCCCCAAGAGTCAGACGCTAGGTACCGACGCTAAGCGCAGCCGCGTCGATTGTCAATCGAGGCTTCGCTCGCTAGTCTGGACGATGCGCGCAAGATCGCGCCAGATATATTGGCGCCAGCGTCGGCGTAAAGATTGCGAATCACGCCATCTAGAATGTTACCGAGCGGGAGGCCCGCGCCATTTGTGATGTGACCCTCGACGGCCCTCGGGCCGGAGGAGGGTTCCATGATGAGCCTCCGCGCGAAAGTTTCGCGGCGGCGGTCGTCGACTTGCTGAGGACGTTCGGGACCCAGTCCGCCCTGGCCATCCAGAACGCCCGCCTGTTCCGGGAGCTCGAGGCGAAGAGCCGGCAGCTCGAAGCCGCCAGCCGCCACAAGTCCGAGTTCCTCGCCAACATGTCCCACGAGCTGCGGACGCCGCTGAACGCGATCCTCGGCTTCTCGGAGGTGCTGGCCGAGCGGTGTTCGGGGAGGTGAACGAGAAACAGGCCGAGTACCTCCAGGACATCCTGTCCTCCGGCCGGCATCTGCTCTCCCTGATCAACGACATCCTCGACCTGTCCAAGGTGGAGGCCGGACGGCTCGAGCTGGAGCTCGGGCGGTTCCCTCTACCTACCGCGCTGGACAATGCGCTGACCCTCGAGCAATTCCGGTTCGATCCGCCCCGGCTGTGTCCCCGGGACAGCCCGGATTGACCGAGGCCAGGACCCGTTGGCGTCCTGGATCCGCCGTTCCTCGGCGCCGCGGGCACTGCACCAGCCCAGGCCGCTGAGCCCCCGGGGTGGGCCAGCTCGAGCGAGGGCCATGCCACCGGCCGTCGCCGTCGCGGCGGTCAGTACTTCTCGGCCAGCGCCTGTTCACACGTCCGCCCATCGGCGAGGAGCGCAACGCCCATACAGCGTCCGTACGACATAGGGTGAACGGGGAGCAGCGCCGATGTCCGCTGGCGCCTCGCCGCCAGCGATGGGGCACTCTGCTGGCGATCCGCAGGGCGATGTGCAACACTAGCACCCGCTCGCCAGTGGGAGCGCGAGACCGCGTCATGGACGAAGCGCCCTCGTTGCCGCGTCGGCTCGCCGCCATTCTTGCCGCCGACATCGCCGGCTACAGCCGGCTCATGCACGCGGATGAGGCCGCCACCGTGCGGGACCTCAAGGCCCATCAGAGCGTGATCCTGCCGCTGATCGGCCGTCACGGCGGGCGGATCATCGACACCGCCGGAGACGGCATCATGGCCGAGTTTCCGAGCGTCATCGGCGCGACCGAGTGCGCGGTCGAGATCCAGGGCGTGATGGCCGAGCGCAACGCCGACGTGCCTGAGAGTCGCCGAATGCAGTTCCGTATCGGGATCAATCTGGGGGATGTGATCCACGACGAGACCCGGATCTACGGCGACGGCATCAACATCGCGGCGCGGCTCGAAGCGCTGGCCGACCCGGGCGGCGTGCTCGTGTCAAATACCGTCCACGATCAGGTCCGTGGCAAGCTGCCGTTCACCTTCGAGGATGTGGGCGAGCGGCAGGTCAAGAACATCGAGCAGCCCCTGCGAATGTACCGACTCCGAGTTCCGGGAGCATCCTCCAGAGAGCTGGCCACGCCCGTCACGCGCCCCGCCGTAGCGAACCGGAGGCCCTGGGCCGTGTGGGGCCTGGTGGCCTTCCTGGTCATCCTCGGGGTGGCAGGGGCCTGGTGGATCAGATCGCGCGTCTCTCCAGGTCAGCCAGCGGACAGCACGGAGGCGCCGCGCCTCTCGATCGTCGTGCTGCCCTTCAGGAACCTCAGTGGCGATCCGAGCCAGGACTACTTCGCCGATGGCATAACCGAAGATCTCACGACTGATCTCTCGCGAATTGCCGGAAGCTTCGTGATCGCCAGGAACACTGCGTTCACGTTCAAGGGTAAGGCCGTCGATGTCCGGGAGATCGGCCGCGAGCTGGGCGTCCGGTATGTGCTCGAGGGGAGCGTGCGTCGAATGGGAGGCACTGTCCGCGTCAACGCACAACTCATCGACGCGGGCACCGGCGCGCATCTCTGGGCCGAGCAGATGGACGTCGATCAGGGCGCACTCGCGACCTCCCTGGACAACTTCGGCATCGCGAACCGGCTGGCGAGGACGCTCAGCTTCGAACTCGTCAACGTCGAGGGTCGGCGGGCGCCGCGCGCCAACCCGGACGCGGTGGACCTCACCATGCGTGGCTGGTCGGTCCTGAATGCGGGGTCGAACAAAGACGACGTGCAGAGGTCCGTGACGTGGTTCGAGCAGGCCCTTCGCATCGATCCCGACGACAGCCAGGCGAACGCCGGGCTGGCGCAGGCCCTCACGTCCATCTACCGCAGCCGTTGGGATCCGGAACCCGCCAGGGTCCTGGTCCGGGCCGACGAAGCAGCCACGCGGGCGATCTCCACCGCGCCCAACAATGCGCAGGCTCATTACGTCAAGGCCCAGGTTCTCAGCGTGTCGAACCGGTTCGATGCGGCGCTCGCGGCATATGACCGTGCGATCGCCCTCGATCGCAACCATACGGCCGCGCACGTGGAAAGGGCGCGAGTGTTGATTACGATGGGTCGGGCCGCGGATGCCGTAGCGCCGGTGGAGAGGGCGATTCGTCTGAGCCCGCGCGATCCTGAGTTGTATGTCTGGTATTACGCGCTCTGCCACGCGCATAGTCACCTGGCACGCGACGCCGCGGCGATCGAGTGGTGCCTCAAGTCGATCGCGACCGGTAAGACGTACTGGTTCGTCTGGGTCGATCTCGCCTCCGCGTATGCCTGGCGCGGGCAGACCGCAGAGGCCGCGGCCGCAGTTGGGGAACTCCTGAAGCTGAGACCGGGGTTGACGGTCCAGAACCTGGTGCAGGAAGGATTCGGGTACTCCGAGAATCCAACGTTCCGCAAGGAATATCTGCGGATCGTCGAGGGGGCACGCAAGGCTGGGGTGCCAGAGCGCTGACGCGAATCCGAGACGGGCTGGCATGTCGCGCGCCCCGCTGGCCCACCCCGACGTCGCGCTCCGTTCGGCCTGCAGTCGCGGTCGCGCTCACGAGGCGTGGGCCCTCCGCTTTCTCGGTGAGATCGCCGTGCACGCCGTGACCGCTGCATATTCAACGCGCCGACCCAGTGCCCCGAGTAGGCAGTTCGCTCGGGTGCCAGGGAGGCCGAAGGGGTGACGATCCGTAGGTCATCGGGGTAGACGAGCGTCGGCACAGACGTCCCACCGCCGGCGCCGGTCAGTGTGACGCCCGCACCGCGGACGCGATCGGCCACGCAGTCGAGGAACCGCTGGCGGTCCTCATATCCCATGTCTTCCCGGTAGTAGTAGACGAGCTGGTCAAACGGGTCGATCTCGTACCGGACGATGATCGGGAAGGTGACCCGGCACTCAGAGGCCGCCTTGTCGAGGGTCGCGCGGAGGGCGACGTGCTCTGGTGGCAGCCTCGAGCGGGTTCGTCAGGCCGAGCGCCTTCGTGGACTCTTTGTCTTGCCCTTCGCCTTCCGCTTGTTTGGGGACTTGGAGGTGGGCGGGGGAGGAGCTGTCGTTTTCCGAGCATCCAGCACGACGTCGTGCCACCAGTGCTCAGCGGGTGCGCTCTCTAGTCCTTCGAGTCGCTGACGCGTCTCCGCGAATGTCGGATCATGGTGCCATCCGTCCCAATCCGCGCGGGTCCTCCACGTGCCGACAATCACTCGCTTGTCGTCCTTATCGGCGGGGCGGAGGAGTTGTCCTCCTACCCAACCTGGTCGCTTCCTCGCGGCCGATAGACGCTTACGCATTGCGGCGTCCCAGTCTCGTCCGGCGTCTGGCCTCAGGTGCACGTGCGTCACGATAGTCTTCATCGGAAAACCTCCTGGTCTGCTAGTGGGTCGCTGTCAGTGTCACTCTATTACCTCATCCGCCCGCGCGAGCACCGAGGGCGGGATCGTCAGGCCGAGGGCCCTGGCGGTCTTTAGGTTCAGCACCAGCTCGAACTTCGTCGGCTGCTCCACGGGCAGGTCGCCGGGCTTGGCGCCTTTGAGAATCTTGTCCACGTAGGTAGCGGCGCGCCGATACAAATCAAAGAGGTTCGGTCCATAGGCCATAAGGCCCCCGGCATCGACAAACTCCTTCCACGCGTACAGTGCCGGCAGCCGGTTCTTTGCCGCCAGGTCCACGAGGCGTCTTCGCTCACTGATGAACATGGGGGCTGGCCGCACAGTCAGCGCACCCGCCCGCGCCCTCGTCATGTCCGAGAAGGCCCTGTCGAAATCGGCGGGACCTCGCGCCTCAACGAATTGAAGCCGCACCCCCAGCGCCTGTGCCGCGACTTCTGCTCCCTCTTGCATCTCCTTGTCCGTGCGCTCGTCCATGGCGCCTGGCTGCCAGAGGACAGCGACCCGACTGACCCCCGGAACGGCCTGTTTGAGCAGTTCCAGCCACTTGCCCACGAGCTCCGTGGAGAGGACGGACAACCCCGTGACATTGCCGCCTGGCCGCGCCAGGCTGGTGACGAGCCCGCTCGTCACCGGATCGCCCGCACCAATGAAGACAATGGGGAGGATCCTGGTCGCTTGTTTCGCGGCCAGGGCGGCGGGTGTGTTGGGAGCCACGATGACCTCAACCTTGAGCGCAACCAGTTCGGCCGCGAGAGCGGGGAGCCGCTCGGGCGTCCCCGCCGCAGATCGATATTCGATCATGAGGTTGTGGCCCTCGACGTAGCCGAGGTCGCGCAGCCCTTGACGAAAGGCCTCTGTCGCAAGCGGATTGCCCGCCAGGTCGGCCGCCAGGTAGCCTATTCGAGCGATCTTCCCCGCCGGCTGCGCGGCGGCGGCGAGCGGCGCGGCGAGGATGCCGAAGGTGCTAGCGATGAAAGCTCGTCTATCCACTACTGGATGACCTCGTCGGCCCGCGCCAGCACCGAGGGCGGGATCGTGAGCCCGAGCGCCTTCGCCGTCGGGAGATTGATCACGAACTCGAACGTGGAGGCCTGCTCCACGGGGAGGTCGGCGGGCTTCGCGCCCCTGAAGATCTTGTCGACGAAGACGGCGGCCCGCCGCCAGATCACTGGGAAGTTTACGGCGTAGGCCATGAGGCCACCCGCGTGGGTGTATTCCCTGCCTCCGATGGTCGGAATTCGTGTCTTCGCTGCGAGGTCCGCCAACTGCCGTACACTCGCGGTCAGCAGCGCGTCGTCGATCAACACGACCCCCTCGACGCGCCGCTTGGCCATCGCCGAGAAGGCGCGAGCATACTCGTCGGGTCTTCGGACCTGCACTACCTCAAGGTCCACCTTCAACGCCCTGGCCATCGGCTCCATTGTTTTCAGCGCGTGTGCGACCGAGGGATTGTCAGCATTGCCGAAGGTTGCCATTCGGCTGGCTCCCGGCAGGGTTTCCTTGAGCAATTCCACCCGCTTCGCGTTTAGTTCGGGGAAGAAGAAGGTGGAGCCAGTGACGTTTCCGCCCGGGCGAGCAATGCTGGCGACCAGCCCCGTAGCCACGGCGTCGCCGCTGATCGCCATGACGATAGGGATAGTTGTGGTCGCTTGCTTGGCCGCAAGGCTTCCTGGCGTCCCGTGCGTGACGATAAGGTCGACCTTCAGGCGGACGAGTTGTGTCGCAAGGTCGGGAAGCCGGTCGTACTTCCCCTCGGCCCAGCGGTATTCGATGAAAAGGTTCTTCCCCTCCACGTAGCCGAGGTCGCGAAGGCCCTGCCGGAGCGCCTCCATCAAGTGGGCGTAGCCGGACGGCGAGGCGCTGCCCAGGAACCCAAGCCGGTGGACTTTAGCCGGTGGCTGCGCGTCGCCGACGAGCGGCGCGGCGAGGAGGGCAAGGGCGAGGAGGGCGACTATCGACACTCGCGTCATGGGTCACCTCCGGTACACATCGCCTCCGCGTTCTCCAGCCAGAAGGTCATGCCCATCTCGCGGTACATCGACGCCGCGGTGGTCAGGTGTTCGTGCGCCTCCTGCCGCTTACCGGTGCGCCGGTACAGCTTGCCGAGGCCGAGGTGGCAGTGGGCGCCGAGCGGGCGCATCCTCAATTCCTCGGCCAGGGCCAGAGCCTGCCGGTAGTGGGTCTTCCCTCCCCAGCCGTGCTGGTACTCGGGATCGACCCCTTGAGGTCCGCGAAGAGTACGGTCACCTGCTTGCGCTCACCCTCGAGAGCGGTCTTGGACGTGAGGATTTTTTCGGCGAGGTGCTTGGGCGTGTAGGACTCGGGTGCTAGCGATGGCGATGGCGTCGGTGGTGGTAGAGGGTAGGCACATTCGGAGCAGAACTTCGCACTCGCGGAGGCCTGGGCACCGCAGCGTGCGCATGTCCGGGCCAGGGGCGCGGCGCATTGCTCGCAGAACCTCGCCTGCGCTCTGTTCTCGTGCTGACACTGGGAGCAGAGCATGCCCATGCCTCCGTGAAGCGCGATCAGAGTAGCACGGGGACGATGTCGGGCCCGTTCTGGCGCTGGCCCCGACCAGCATCCGTCCAGCTGCCACCCCACTCTTGGCAGGGGCGATTTTTCGGCTCGCGCGTCGCGTGAATCCCCTCGAGGCAGGGCTCCCCTACGGGCGTGTCCCGGTGGGGAAGTGACCGTAGACGCTTCGGAGTTCTGTAGCGACGCGAGGTTGGGAATCAGCCGCACGTCGGCGACGAGGGATGATTCGAGTCACCACCGTGAAGCCGTCAGAGGAATAAAGTCGTCCTGATGTGGTGCACCAGACTCAGAGCCCCACGGGCCACCCTGGCGTCGCTCGATGGCTTCGGGGGCAGCCTGTGAGGCAGAGCCAGAACGGACGTGCCTTTACAAACCAGCTTCTTTGGCGAGGAGTGGGACTTATCCCGAAAGTTCTTTGGCAGCGACCTGAGCGGCTGCGAGAGCGACCTCGTAGCTACGGCGCGACCAGCCGACGAATTGACCACCGTCTAGATGTGCGCCGTCCTCGTTGGGTTCTGTCAGAGTCAGATAGGTGAACCGATCAAGCTCGCGGCCATCCCGATCCACATGAACCACGTACTGAAGATACGCGATTTCGCTAATGGAGGCATCACCAGAGACGAGTGGAACGGCCACCGGATCATTGAATCGGGCAATCTGCCGCACACCAATCGTGCGCAGCCGATCGGTCATGGTCTGGGCATCGGCTTCCGACCGGCACGCGCAAATCACTTCCTGGTCAGAATCCTCCCCGCGAGTGACCAGCCATACTCGATCCATGCGGGGAGTCTACCACGGCGATTCCCACCACCTACGCCGACCTGATCCCCGCCCCGGACGTGACGGTCCGGCCCGACGACACAGCCAGACCCAGACGATCCGGTCCCAGCGAGCGAGCCGGGGTCGAGGGACAGATCGCTGCAGGACGATCCGTTGATGGCGCAGTGCCAGGTTCTCGAGCGCGATGGCGGCAGAACCAGTGAAGAGGGCGCGCAGGAACAGTGCCGAGGCCGAGTCGTCCGTCCGCGATTCACGCGGGCGGGCGGCCCAAGGATCGCGCGTGCGGCCCTTCGTGGCCCTTGAGCGCGTACGGCCACGGCCCCTCGAGCCGCCGGCCTTCCGTGAAGCGCCGCAGCCCGAACGGCCGGATGTCGACGGTCTTGGCTTCACCGTCGAGAATCAGCTCCGCCATGCACGTCCCGACCGCGGGCGCGATCTTGAACCCCATCCCGCTGAAGGCCGTCGCGAGGTAGAGACCCGCGATGCCCTCGACCCGATCCAGAATGGCGTGCCCGTCGTCGCTGTAGCCATCGAAGGCTCGGAAGCCTCGCGCCAGGGTCGCCCGTTCCATAGCCGGGATTCGATGCGTCAGGAGTCGCGCGCCCTCCTCCCCGGCACCGGGGGGAAGGCCGGGCCCGAGCGCGTCGGGGTCCACGTCCCACTCCAGGCTCGGGACGCCGACGATCGTCAGGATCTCGCTCTCGGATCTGAGATACGTGCCCTGCACGTTGTCGATGATCGTCATGTGGGGCGCGGAGAGCTCCGGCGGACGCGTGGCCAGCACCGTGTCGATCGTCTTGGGCCGGGCGGGAAGGGTCACGCCGATCTCACGGCAGAGCCGGGTCGACCAGGCACCCGCCGCGATCACGACTACAGGCGCGTCGATTCGTCCGCCCGTCGTCTCCACTCCGTTCACGTGGCCCGCGGCTGCGTGGATGTGGGTGACCCGGGTCCACTGTCGAGCCTGCGCCCCCAGCGCCTCAGCGCGCCGCCGGTACCCCTCGACGGTGTCCGCGGGGCTCGCGTAGCCGCTGTCCGGTTCGTAGGCGGCGGCTCCGACGTCCTCGACGTTCAGGAACGGCTGGAGCCGGCGCACGTCGTCGGGCCCCAGCGCTTCCGTGTTGACGCCAAGCGCCCGGAGCACTTCCACGTTCCGCCGGAGATGTTCGGCGTACGCCGGGGCCACGATCGTTAGGAACCCCGTCTTCCGGAACACCGGAGGACCGCCCATGACCTCGGTCCAGTCCCGGAAGATTGGGAAGCTCGCCCAGGCGAGCCGGGCGTCCGACTCGTTGGTGTAGTGAATTCGCACCAGCGCGCTCGAGCGGCCGGACGCGCCGCTGGCGAGTGCCTCCTTCTCGCAGAGAACGACGCGCCGGACACCCCGGGCGACCAGCGCGTGAGCGATGCTGATCCCATTGACCCCGCCCCCGATCACCACCGCGTCGGCCGTCTCAGCCATGACGACGCTCTTCGTCGAGGGCCCCGCCCGCGAGGGGCCTCGTCAACGGCGTGACCGCGGGCGCGGTCGGAAGGTCCAGAATCGCGTCGACGAGCGCCCGGGCCGCCGCGTCACCGATGACCGGACCGGCCACCGCCCGGAACTTGTCGACGAGCTCGGTGTCGGCCAGAGGGTTCTCGGGGTTCCCCTTCGGAAACTCCACGGCGCTGCAATAGCCCCCGCGCGCCGTGCGCACTGTCACCCGGGCCGACGTCTTGGCCGGGAACTGGCGCGCCAGCTCCGGGTCCACCTTCACCTCGACCCGACGGGCCAGCGCGAGCAACTCGGGATCCGTCAGCGCGGACTCGCTGACCTGCGCGAGCCCGACCGCCCGGTCACGGGCGGCGAGGGCGAGCGCGAAGGGGAGACTGAACTGAGCGCCGACCACGGTCCGAGGCGCGTAGTCGAGCAACCGAGTCATCTCGTAAAACCCCTCGACGCAGATCGTCTCGATCTCCGCCGGACCGATGGCGTGCCGCGCGGTCAGCTCCAGCATCGCGTCGATCGCGGGGTGGGCCCACCGACACACCGCGTGCGGTTTGAAGTAGACGCCGAGGACGGCGTACCGCGCCGGATCTCCGAGCCCGTCGACGAGATCGTTCGTGTTCCAGCGTCCCGAGTAGTCGAAGACGTCCTCCGGACCGACGAAGCCGTTTCGCGAGAGGAACGCGGCGGCGCAGCCGGTCATCGCCGCCCACCCGATGACCTCCTTCGTCATGCTGTCGTTCGCCATCGGCCCAGCGGGCGGGAACGGCCCGTGGGAGGCCGCCGTCCCCAGCGCGGAGTGGAAGCCCCTCTCGTCCAACCCGAGGAGCCGTCCGGCCGCGGCCGCCGCTCCAAGCCCTCCCCAGATCCCCGTCGAGTACTGGCGCTCCTTGTAAGCCGGAACGCGCGCCGCGCTCGCCCGGACCGCGACTTCGTAGCCGGCGACGATCGCCGCCAGGAACTCGCGCCCGGAGGCACCGGTCGTCTCGGCGACCGCCAGCGCCGCGGGGATGACCGAGGCGCCGGGGTGGCCCATCGCGAGGCGGTGACCGTCGTCGAGGTCCAGGGCGCTCGCCGCGATCCCGTTGGCCCAGGTCGCGCCCACCGCGCTCAGGCCTCCCGACGCGCCGACGACGGTTGCCGGACCGGCCGCGTAGTGGTCACACGCGAAACGGGCGCTCACCCGTCCCATGGGGGTGCCGGCCCCCGCGATCGCGACCCCGACCAGATCGAGGACTACGCGGACCGCCTGGCGGAGAATCTCGTCGGGCAGTCGACTTCCGTCGAGCGCTCGTACGAAGGCGATCAGCTCGTTCGTTGCCGACATGGCGGGCCCCGCCTATTCCCGCAGCCGCGGGTCGAACACGTCCCGCAGCCCGTCGCCAAGAAGGTTGAACGCCAGCACCGTCACCAGGATCGCCAGCCCCGGGAACACCGACAGCCAGGGGGCGTTGAGCAGATGGGGCGTGCCATCACGGATCATGTTGCCCCAGGTCGGCGTCGGTGGCGAGACCCCCAGCCCAATGAACGAGAGGTTCGCCTCCACCCGGATGGCCGACGCGGTCCAGAGGCTGGCCAGGACGACGACCTCGCCGAGCACGTTGGGCAGGATGTGAATCCCCAGGATCCGCGGCGTCGAGGCGCCCGCGGCGCGCGCCGCTTCGACGAACTCCCGCCGCTTCAAGGTGAGCGCGGCCCCGTGCATGACCCGGGCGAAGGCCGGCGCCAGCACGAGCCCGATCGCCAGGATCATCTTGCCGAGGCCGGCCCCCAGGACCGCCAGCACGGTCAGCCCGAGCAGGAGGCTCGGGAACGCCATCAGCACGTCGACCACGCGCATGATCGCGTTCTCGACGCGCCCGCCCGCGTAGCCAGCGACAAGGCCCATCGCGCAGCCGATCACGCCGCCCAGCATGACGGAGGAGAGGCCCACGACGAGGGACACGCGCCCGGCGAACAGAATTCGGGCGAGGACGTCGCGACCGAACGTGTCCCGTCCGAGGGGATGGCTCTCGTCGGGTGGCTGGAGGCGTTCCTGCGCCCGCTGCTCGAAGGGGTTCCGGGGCGTGAGGATCGGCGCACCCACCGACGCTCCCGTGACCACGGCCACGAGCGCGAGACCGAGCACGGCCACGCGGTTTCGGCTGAAGGTGCGCCACAGCCGGCGAAGCTCGCCGTCCTCAGGGGGTCGGGACGCCGCTGCCGTCAGTGCCGGATTCTCGGGTCGACCCATCCGTACACCAGGTCGGTGGCGAGATTGATCGCCACCACGAAACCCGTGTAGACGACCATGACGGACTGGAGTGCCGTGTAGTCTCGCTGGAGGATGGCCCCCACCATCATCTTGCCGAGGCCCGGGCGCGCGAACACCACCTCCACCGTTACGGAGTCCCCGATCAGGCTCACGGCCCAGATCCCGGTGACGGACACGACGGGCACCAGGGCCGAGCGGAGGGCGTGGCGGAGCTGCACCACCCGCTCGTGGAGCCCCTTCGCCCTGGCCGTCCGCACGTAGTCCTGGGAGAGGACGTTGAGCATCGCGGAGCGGGCGAGCCGCGCCACGGAGGCCGTCATGATCAGACCCAGGGTCAGCGCGGGCACCACGAGGTGGCGCGAGCGGTCCACGACGTCGTCGCTGCTGCCCCCCCCCACCGCCGGCAGCCACTGGAGCCAGATGGCCAGGAGCAGGATCAGGAGGATGCCGAAGTAAAAGGCCGGGACGGACAGGCCCGTGAGGGACAGGATGCGCCCGACGTAGTCGCCGAGACGGTTGCGCCGGACGGCCGTGTAGACGCCGACGGGCACACCCAGCGCGCACCCAATCAGGATCGAGACCACCGTCAGCTCGACGGTGTACGGCAGGGCGTGCACGACCTGGTCGCGGATCGGCGCTGCCGTGATCATGGAAACGCCGAGATCACCCCGGGCGAGGTCTCCGAGGAAGCGCGCGTACTGGACGGGAAGGGAGGCGTTGAGGCCCATCCGCTCCCGGAGGGCGTCGACCGCCTCCTTGGAGGCGTAATCGCCGAGCGCCGCCGTCGCCGGGTCGCCCGGGATGACCCGGACGACGACGAAGACGATGGTCACGACCGCCAGGAAGACGGGGACCGACAGGAACAGCCGCTGCGCGATGTACTTGGGCATGGGCCGGCGAATCCGAGGCGATCCGGGCGGGCGCGGCTGCGCGCCCGCCCGGGTGGCTCGGTGGCTACTTCACGAGACGGGTCTTTTCCGTGATCCCGGGGTAGAGCGCCAGGACCGACACCAGCTCGTGTCCGTAATCGACGGCGGCCGACCGCGCGTACACCTGATTCTGATATTGGATCGGGTAGGCGACCATGTCCTCCAGGATCTTGAACTGCGCCTCCTTCCAGAGAGCGATCTGCTTCGCGGCGTCCGTCTCGGTCCGCGCCTGCTCGATCAGGCCGTCGATCTTGTTGTAGTGCGAGAAGTTGGTATTGGGCTTCTTGCCGGTGACCACGATCGAGTCCGAGTGGAAGAACTGGGTGAGATACACGTCCGCGTTCGGGCGCCAGGCAATGTAGATGACGAACGGATTGGCGTCCTTGCGGATGAGGCTGTGCATCGTCGAGTGATCCACGCCCTTGAGGTTGATCGTGATCCCAACCTTGGCGAGCTGCGCCTGCATCGACTCGTAGAGGATGCGGTAGCCGGTCATCTCGGAGGTGGCCATCTCCAGGCTGAAGCCGTTCGGAACGCCGGCCTGCGCCAGGAGCTTTTTCGCCTTCTCCCGGTCGGTCGCGTATTCGAGCCCCTTCGCCGCGACCTCTTCTCTGGTGAGCCCGCCAGCCAGGAACCGCACCGGAACCGGGGAGTAGACGTTCTCCGCGATGCCACGACCCACCAGGGCGAGGAACTCGTCCCGGTCCAGAGCGAAGGCGATGGCCTTTCGCACCTCGGGTTTGTCCAGCGGCGCGGCGCCGGTCCGGAAGTACAGGACGGCGACCTCGCCCACCCCGAAGACGTCCACCTTCACGCCGGAGACGGCCTTCATCTTCTCGACCCACGCCTTGTCCGGCGCGCCGTTGACCACGTCGAGCTGGCCGCCGCGAAGGGCCAGCTCACGGCTCGACAGGTCGGGCATGTAGCGGAAGTCGACACCATCCAGCTGAGGCTTGCCCCGGAAGTAGGCCGGGTTGGCGACGAGCTGGACACGCTCCTGGGGAACATAGGTCTTGAACATGAACGGGCCGGTGCCCACCGGGTGGGTCTTGAGCCCTCCTGCCCCGAGCTTCTCGGCCGCCCTCTTGCACACGATGAACCCGCCCGAGTAGTTGGCGACCTTGGGAAGGAACAAGACGGGGGAAAGCGGCTGGTCGAGGGTGATGCGTACCGTGGAGGCGTCGGCGGCCTCGACCGTCATGCCCGTGTAGTCGGCGGCGTACGCGGAACGGTTCTTGTCCGCCGACTTCTGGAGCGAATAGACGACGTCCTCGCTCGTGAGCTCGTAGGACGGCACACCGTCCATCGGGTGACACATGACACCCTTGCGGAGCTGGAACGTCCAGACCTGCTTGCCGCCGGTCGTCTGCGGCGTGGGGATGCTCTGGGCCAGGTCCGACTCGAAGATCGACCCGTCGCCCGGCTTGTACCGGACGAGCCCGTTGAAGACCATGTCGACCAGGCTGCGGTCCTGCGTGGTCGTCGCGAAGTGCGGATCCAGGCTACCGATGTCGGACGCGTTCTGACCGAGTCGCAGGACACCCGCCGCCCGGCTCACGGCCGGGCTGACGAGCAGCGCGGCGGCCACGAGGGCGAGACCGAGGGTCAGTCGATATCTCATAGATTTCCCTCCATAGACCGGAGTGTGTGTCACCCATGGAGCGTGGTCGCCGCGACCCCCCTCACGCCGGCGAAGCGGCTCCAGCGGAAGGGTGTGAGCGTCAGCGAGGCCTGCCCCGTTGTCACGAGCTCGCGGACGATCTGGCCGGTGGCGGGTCCCAGGCAGAAGCCGTGACCCGAGAAGCCAGCCGCTAGGACCAAACCCTCGACTTCGGGTACGCAACCAAGGATCGGTAGGCCGTCCGGCGTCATGTCGATGAGTCCGCCCCACACGCGGGCGATGCCGGCGCTCTCCAGGGCCGGGAGGATGGCGATGCCGCGGGCGATCGTTGCGGCGACGCTGGCCGCCGACGGTTGGACCGAGTCGGCGTCAATCAGCCCACTTGGCCACCGCCACGGCACCGCGTCACCGCTCATGCGGAATCGCCCCGACACCTCCTGCCGCCCCGCGAAGTCCGCATTCGCCACACCGAGGACCTGCCGGACGAGGGGGGGCAGCGGGACCGTCTGCACGATCGTCGCGTGCCGCACGGTCAGCGGCAGCGCGAGGCCGATCGTCTCGCAGAGCGCGGCGGAGTGGACGCCGGCCGCGACGACGACCACGTCGGCCGCGACCGGACCCGCGGTCGTCGCGACGCCGTGGACGCGCCCTCCTGTCGCGTGGATGCTCTTGACCTCGACTCCGACGCGGATGGCCGCGCCGTGCTGCTCTGCCGCGGCAGCGAAGGCCCGGACCGCGAGAGTTGGGTTCGCGTGGCCGTCGCTTCGGCAGTAGGAGGCGGCCAGCACGGTGTCGGCGAGCGCCGGCGCGACCGCTCGGACGGCGGCGGCGTCCGGCAGGAAGACGAGGTCGAGGCCGAGCGCTCGCTGGGTTCGCACCAGCTCGGAGACGATCGGAACCTCTTCGGACGTCCGGGCCAGACGAAGGTTCCCTTCCTGCCGGTACTCGACCTCGGTCCCCAGCTCGTCGGCCAGTTCTGCCCAGCGCAGCACGGCGGCCATCGCCAGCGGCAACTCCGCGGGGTCGCGGCCGGACTGCCTGACCCCCGCGAGCGTCCATCCGGACGCCATGCTGGCGAGATCCCCCTTCTCCAAAAGGGTGACGGCGACGCCCGTCCGCGCCAGTTCGTAGGCCGCCGCCGTCCCGCTGATCCCGCCTCCGATGACGATGACGTCGCGGACGGGGAGGCGAGGAGGGTTCGCCACGTTGCCTCCTCTCTGCATCCGGACCGGGAGACGGTCGTGGCCCGCCTCGCCGGAAGGGTCACGGGGGGTCGCGTGCGGCCCATCTTCGCTCAGGGGGCCAGTGGCCGCAACCCCCGGAGCGGGACACCTTCGGAGCGGGACACAGCTCGCGAGACAGGTCGCGAGACAGGATCACCGTTGGCCTCGGGGCCCTTCGTCGCAACCCGTCCAGGAAGCCGCCAAGTCTTGGGAAAACCTCGCGAAAGCTGCGCGTGCCGGCTCCGCCACGAGACCACTGGGCACGCATGCGAAACGGCTACAGGGCCGCGAAGCCAGCTTTCCCAAGGCTAGAGCCTCCACGAATGGAAGTCCGGTCCGTCGGATCGTTCGATAGATCCCAATCGAGGGGTACGGTAGGGTTGTGATCAGGGAACTCGGACGGCGAGTCTTCTAGCCTGAAACCGGGGGCGAGCGCCTCGATGCACACCGACTCGTGATGTCCTCCAAGGACTGCACGTGCTGGTCGACCAGCTCGGACAGAACCGTCATCTTGGCGACGAAGCGATCGTCCCGCGGACTCACCCGAGGCAATTCGGCGAGCACGAGGTCCACCACGTGGTGCTCCTTGAAGGCTTTATCAATGAGACGTTCGACGGTCTCTGTTCCGAGGCTGCGCACGGCCGGATATCAGTGCCCCACACCGAGCAGAAAGAGTATGACGATCAGAGTCAACGGAACACCAAGGAGCCAGAGCAGAATCAGTGCCATCGAGTGTGTCCTCCTACCCGGCCCGCTGCTCGCGTGACCGGTAATACGTCAGGGTCATCGGTTCGCCAGACGCCATCCAGCCGCCGACGACGGCGCCGACGAGCCCCAGCAGCAGCGCCGCGACCCCGCCGAGGGCGGCATTCCTCGCGGCCCGTGCCGTGTCTGGATCCTCCACGACAGTTGGCACTGCGGGCGCCCTGAGCACCGTGACGCTGCGATACCAGGGGCCGAACGGGGCTCCTCCGAACGAGCCGGCCGCGACGATTAGACTCACGCCCAGAAGCCAGGAAATCGCGGCGTGGAGTATGGCGGGCTCCGAGCGGACAAATCCCGCGATCCGTCCCGCGACCCAGCCGCCGACGACGAACGACAGAAATGCTCCGAACACGGTGAAGATCAGAGTGCCGAACCCGAACTCGCTCCAGTGGACGATGCGAGTGACGGCGGTCTTGTGCGCTCCCACCGCGATGCCGATCAGAGTGATGATCAGACCGACCACCACGGCACTAAGCGCCCCGGCCCAAATCGCGCTCCAATCCACCGGCCACCGTCCAGCGACAGCGCGCGGCGTGATGCGCTCTGCCGGATTCGTCACCATAACGAACTCCTCCTTCACGGCCGCGACCTTCCAAGTCTCTTTCATCCTTCAGCCCTACCTCCACCGTGAGCAAGCGGTATGCCAGCAAGGCGAACGGACTGGACAGAAAGCCCGTCTACATGCCATCCGCCGGCTCTCTTGGGCGTGCCGATTCGCGAGGCGTCGAGGAGAATGGCCCAGGGCGCTGGCCGCTTCGAATAAGGCACAGAGCCCATCGCGGGCCACGCCGTAGTCACTCAGCCGAATGGGGGATCCCGGGGCACGTCCGTCCAAGGACGCCGAGTCTCGAGCCGGCGGTGTGGCGGCCGCGTGGCGGCCGTCATTCTGGCGTCACCATGACGCGCTGTCGTAGACGACGATTCTCCTCCGGCCGGCTGCTCTGACGACGGCAAGGCAGGGCCCTTGCACGCTGGGAAGCTTGAGGATCCATGGTCCCACGGATTCGTAGGTCAAAGGGGCGAGCGGGTAGCGCATCCGCCAGTGTTGTGCTCCGGCAGTGGCCACCCACGTGACTCGACCTGAGAGGGGGTTCTGGAGATCGGAGCTCGCGCCATGACCGGGCGCACGTACTGGAAGGTTGCACACGAATCCGTCACCAAGTTCTTGGAGGACTCCCCATTCCAGCTATCCGCCGCCCTGTCGTTCTATACCGTCCTGTCGCTCTCGCCTCTGGTCTTGATCATCGTGGCCGTGGCCGGGCTGGTGTGGGGCGAGCAGCCCGTGCGTTCCGAGCTGCTCACACAGATCCGAGAGTTGATCGGGCACGCCGGGGCAGAGACGGTCCGAACGGTGCTGGAGAGCACGAGTCTATCAGGCCAGAGCGTTGGGTCCATGACGGTCGGCGTCATTACGCTGCTGTTCGGCGCCACGACGGTATTCGCGCAATTGCAGTCTTCGCTGAATCAGATCTGGGGGGTGAAGACCGCGGTGAACACCGTCACCCGGCGTGGTTTGCTCTGGAGCCTGATCCGTACCCGGCTCTTGTCCCTGGCCCTGGTCCTAGCGGTTGGCTTTCTTCTGCTGGTGTCCTTGGTGGTGAGTGCCACGCTGGCCGCACTTCAAGGATATCTGTCGCGGACGTTTCCGGGTGGCGGCACTCTGTGGCAGGTCCTGAACTTCCTGGTTTCCTTGCTGGTCATCTCGGTTCTGATCGCGATGGTCTATCGGGTCCTGCCCGACGTTCGCCTCGGCTGGCCAGATGTATGGGTAGGAGCGGTCACCACATCAGTCCTGTTCGGCATCGGCAAGTTCCTGATCGGCCTGTATCTCGGCCACGCAAGCATCGGATCCTCGTATGGTGCGGCGGGATCATTGGTCGTATTCCTCGTATGGGTCTACTATTCGTCTCTCATCATGTTCTTCGGCGCCGAGATCACCTTCGTCTACGCTCAGCATCGACGGAGACGGGTCCGTCCCACCGAGCATGCAGTCGTGGCCGCTCGATGATCGTTTGGCCGAGCGGTGGACGACGCGCCGGTGAGCTGCAGGTCCGCGCCATTTCGACGGGGCGACGTCATCGGGGCACGGGAACGGAGCATTGCGCAACACCCATTGCGAGACGGGATATTCCAGCGTCCGGACATCTCGCGGACCCGGCACGGTCGATGCTTCTATTCGGGACAGGGCGCAAACACTCCAACCTCCATCGCGTCGTGACCCCGCCCGCCGCTCATGGCCCGAGCGGACCACGGCTGTCCATCGCCTTCTTCAACCACCCAAACTACGGCCGCCCCGCGGGGCCGCGCAGCCTCCGGTGCTGTCGGGCGACTACCGGGATCTGAAGTGCGCGAAGACCGGCCTCGTCGCGGCGACGATCGGGCCCGCCGGGAGGCGCCCCTCCACTAAACTCAAGAACCAACTGTCTCATTCTTGTTGACAGATTCCGCGGGGCAGGCGTCGAGAAATGAGCCATCAATGCCGGAGAAGCGGACGATCAAGCGGGCGCGACAGGACAGGCGCGAGGGTAAGGCCCCCAGCACACAGGCGGGCGAGTTCGTGCGCGAGGAGATCGAGCACATTCGTGAGGGCAAACACGGAGCCCGATCGACCAAGCAGGCCATCGCCATCGGCCTCTCGAAGGCCCGCCGGGCGGGGGTTCCGCTGAAGCCACCTGCCAAGGGAGAGACTTCGGAGCGGACGCGCCGGAGCGCCACCCGCGCCTATCAACGCGGGCAAGCGCACCAGGGCGCCCCGGAATCTCCGGCCCGATCCCGGGCGACGCTGCGGGCGCTCAAGCGGGAGGGCCAAGGGGCCGCCTCGTCGACCGCGCTCGCACATCAAGCCCGAACGGCCGCAACCAGGCGAAGGCGGCGTTCCTCGGGGAACGGTTGACGAGGTCCGCCCCCAGTCGCCCCTCGGCTCGAGGCGCGGCGTTGGCCGCGGCGGAGTCGCTGAGGAGCATGCCGTCGGACCACCGACCGTGGTCCGTGCCCAGCCGACCGTGGGTCATGACCATGCGGTAGCGCGACCTTGCGTTTCTCCATTGGCCTCTGGATTCCGGGATCCTCAGGCCCTTCGTGTGGCCCCGCCTCAACCTCGACACCTTTGATGGACGGGCGTGGCTCGGCGTCACACCGTTCGCATGACGGGCGTTCGACCGCGGTGGTTCCCGCCAGTGCCCGCGGGCCGGCGTGAGTCCTCCGAGCCCTGGCCGACGCGCCTTTGGGGCTGGAAGCCGAGCGCAGGTGGCGCCCACGCCCCGGATGG
Organism: uncultured Candidatus Rokubacteria bacterium; assembly: GCA_963805625.1. Taxonomy (GTDB): domain Bacteria; phylum Methylomirabilota; class Methylomirabilia; order Rokubacteriales; family DASRDR01; genus DASRDR01. The sequence goes on along the minus strand of CAWDVE010000010.1, from coordinate 1,714,318 downwards.
TGGTGTCACGGGCCCGACGCGGCCTAGCCGCTCCTGCCCCCACTCGGATGACGACGACACGCTGGCGCGGCGCGGACAATGCGACGTCGTGCGACGCGGCCTCCGTCCTGGCCCCCTCGTCGAACGAGCTAGTGCTGGAGCGCCAAGAAGAAGATCATGGGCAGGTCCGTGCAGGGGGCGGACCTTCGAGAGCTCGTGCGGCACGAGTTCAATCGCTCCCCGGTCGCGTGTCGGAGTTTGTCGGTCGCTGTCTCCCTGCTCGGCTCGCTCGACGGGAGCCTGCAACTCGGCTCGATCCGTCCGACGTCCTCCCCTGGGTCACTGGCCCGAGCGGTGCTCGGCGGGTCCCCCCTGGCGAGTCAGGTTGCGCGCTGTGTTGATGAGACCCATGTGGGTGACTGCCTGAGGGAAGTTCCCGAGCAGGCGTTGCGAGGCGGGGTCGTACTCCTCTGACAGAAGGCCGACGTCATTTCGCAGCGCAAGCAGACGCTCGAAGAGCTCGCGCGCCTCCGTCACGCGACCCTGGAGCGCGAGGTTGTCGGCAAGCCAGAAGGTGCACGCCAGGAAGACGCCTTCGCCTGACGGCAGACCGTCGACGTCAGGCCGCGTCTGGTACCGCGCCACGAAGCCATCTGAGACCAGGTGGCGGCGAATCGCCTGCACCGTGCCGAGCACGCGCGAGTCGGTGGCCGGCAGAAAGCCGACGAGCGGAATCATCAGGAGGCTCGCATCGAGAAGCTTGGAGCCGTAGGACTGGACGAAGGTGCCCAAGTCGGAGTCGTAGCCGTAGCGGCAGACGTCCTCGTGAATCACCTCCCGGACCTGGCGCCACCGCTCCGTCGGGCCGGCGAGGCCGAACCGCTCGACGGCCTTGACCGCGCGGTCCACCGCGACCCAGGCCATGACCCGAGAGTGCGTGAACGGGCGGCGGGGTCCGCGAACCTCCCAGATCCCCTCGTCGGGTTCCCGCCACACAGACTCGACGTACTCTACTATCGCCCGCTCGACGCGCCAGGCATTCTCGTCCGGCTCGAGGCCGATACGCCGAGCGCAGTGGAGCGCGTCGACGATTTCCCCATAGACGTCGAGCTGGAATTGCGTGCTCGCCGCGTTGCCAATCCGGACCGGGGCAGAGCCCTCGTATCCCGGGAGCCACGACAGCTCCCACTCCGGAAGCAGCCGGTCTCCCGTGACGCCGTAGAGGATCTGAGCGTGGGCGGGGCGGCCGGCCACCGCGCGCACGAGCCACTCCCGCCAAGCTCGCGCCTCCTCCACGTATCCGCCAGTCATCAGGGCGTACAGCGCGAAGGTGGCATCGCGGAGCCAGCAAAACCGGTAGTCCCAGTTCCGCACGCCGCCAAGGCGCTCGGGCAGCGAGGTCGTGGCCGCCGCCACCAGGCCGCCGGTCGGCGCATACGTGAGCGCCTTCAGCGTGATGAGCGAGCGGACCACGGGCTCGTGCCAGTCCCCCTCGTAGGTGCACCGGGCCGACCAGTCGCGCCACCAGGCCTCGGTCTCGCGGATCGCAGCCTCCGGGAGCGGCGCCGAGGGCTCGGGCTCGTGCGACGGATACCAGGTGAGTGCGAATGGCACGGCCTGCTCCGCCCCCACGGTGAACTCGGCGACCGTGCGGAAGTCCTGCCCTCGGACGGGAACCGGCGTCCAGAGCCGCAAGGCGTTGGGACCTCCGATCGCGCGGAGTCCGTCATCGCAGTGTCGAACCCACGGAATGCGCGAACCGAAGTCCAGTCGGATGACCAGCTCGAACCGCATGGGAACGGCGCCGCGCTTGCCCTCGACCATCCGGACCAGAGCGGGCGCGGACATTCCCATCGACATGCAGTCGATCAGGACGACGATGCCTTCCTCGGTCTCGAGCTCCGTCTCGAGGACCAGCGTCCCTGGCCGATAGCGTCGCCGGACCGTCCGCACGGGGCTGACGGGCGCGACGAGCCACCGGCCGTGCTCGGCCGTCCCGAGGAGCGCCGCGAAACAAGCGGGCGAGTCGAAGCGGGGAATGCAGAGCCAGTCGATCGAGCCGTCTCGACCGATGAGGGCCGCCGTTTCGCAGTTCCCGATGATCGCATAGTCCTCGATTCGCAGTGCCATGGCGCTGGGCTCCTGCGTCCCCTCGGACGCTCGGGCGATTGCACTCCTACGCGCGCGCGCCCCGCGCGCCGGGCAGACGGTGGTCGGCGGACTGTGCACGAACCGGACCTGCCATAGAATCCGCCTTCCGCTACGGTGGATCTCTCCCACCAGAGCGCGGCCCCCGCCGCGACGGCGCCAGCGGGAGGACCCATTCTCAACCCCGCGCGTCGACACATCAGTCGGCGTTTGCCGCACGCGTGGCGATGAAGCCCGGGATCGCCCGGATCCGACAGGTTACTGTCGCCACGATGACGTTCTCACGACATGGTGTCGTGGCGGTAGGCGTGGCCAGGGGCGGCGACGCGCTCCCACAGCTTAGCGGGCAGGATGAGGCTTGCGATGTGCGGCTTGTTCAGAGCGCCGCTTCGGGGGCAGCCGGGAGACGGTTCGCTCTGCCACCTCGACGCCGCGCTTCATGAGTTCGCCGTCGATTCGGGGCGCGCCCCACAAGGGATTCGTCTCGGCCATTCGTCTGACGAGGGCGGCGATCTCCGCGTTGGCCGGCGGACGGCCCACCTGAGGCCGGCCGGAGAGGGTAGTCCAGTGCTCGCGGAAGTGGCGCCGCTGCCACCGCAGGACGGTGGCGGGGGTCACGATTAGGAGGGGCTGCCTCCACCCGGCCCAGACCCTGGCCAGCCAGACCCAGAAGAGGCGATCAGTCCGGCGAAGCTTGGACCGGGTCGCCGTTCTCTTGTATACGGCGAGTTGCTGGCCCAAGGCGAGGTTCTCCAGGGCGAGCTGGCGGTGGCCGCCGCAGACGAACGGGAGGAGTCGAAGCAGGTGGAGCAGGAGTGTGATCATTCGAGCTGGGATTCTCTCCGGATCAGAACCGACATATCAACCGCTTGGCCGACGGACGGAGTTTTGGCGAAGGACAGGAAATTCCCAAGCTGGACGTCGCCGGTCGATTCCGGTCGCCCGCTCCAATCAGCGTCGGGGCCCACGCCGTAGCCCACGATGCGAGTGCCAGCCTCTCCGACTGGCAGTCAGTCGAACCTCGTCGGCCAACGTTGCTCGCGCCGGCCCGATGCCAAGGACGGTGGTTCAACCGTCCCTCCCGCGATTGGCCTGTTGCTCGCCCGGCTCTGAGCACGCTACACTCCGGGCAATCGGCGCCGGTCGGGGGGAGGTCCTCAGGAAATGTGCATGGCAGCACTCAAGCACTCCATGACCTCCAGGGGCCCGAGCGGGGCCTGAAGAATGAGCCGCGTGAGCCGGCGCGTGCTGTTCGCCCGGCTTTCGACGCTCGGCAACGGCGGGCTCCTAGGGCTTCGCCCGGGACGGGTGAACGTCGAGCCGTCGCTCAAGAGTGCGCGGATCCGGCTCGTACGCGAAGATCTTTGCCGCCGTGCGGCGGTCGTCGTCCTGATCGCCCTGACCGTGGTCACCGTGTCAACGCTAGCCACGGCGCACAAGGCGAAGGAGAACGGGCGGCTCTCGGAGATCGGGCCGGCGCCCGAGTTCACGCTGACCAATACCGACGGCGGCCGCCTGTCGCTCGACGACCTGCGCGGGAAGGTGGTCGCTGTCACCTTCATCTATGCCACCTGCACGGACACGTGTCCGCTCCTGACGGCCAAGATGGCGGGGATGCAGAAGCGGCTGGGTCGCGACTTCGGCTCGAAGGTCCGGTTCGTGTCGATCACCGTGGATCCCGAGCGAGACACCCCCCAAGTCCTCGCGCAGTACGCCCGGAACCACGGAGCCAATCCGGCGGGCTGGGCCTTCCTGACGGGCAGGCCCGCCGAGATCCGGGACGTCGGGCGGCAGTACGGGATCTACGCCAAGAAGACCGAGCGGGGCGACGTCGACCACACCTTCCTGACCTCGATCGTCGACCAGCGGGGGACCCTGCGCGTCCAGTACCTCGGCATCCGCTTCGATCCCGACGAGTTCCTTCGAGACATCCGGAGCCTCCTGCGGGAGACCAAGGCGCCGTGATCCGTTGGCTTCCCCGGCTGGTCGCGCGGCTCCCGCTCACCGTCCACGGGAAGCTCGTCCTCGCCTTCCTGGCGATCGTCGGACTGCTGATCGTGGTGGGGGCGGCAGGTCTCGAGGTGCTGAGCGGAGTGAACCGGCGGGCGGAGAACATGGTCAAGCTCCAGCGGAAGATCGCCGCCTACCGACAGCTCCAGCACGACACCATCAGCCAGCTCTACAGCGTGTCCTCCGCGCTCCTGGTCCCCGATGAACGGACGCTCGAGGCCACGCTCCGCCAGCTGAACCAGTTTGGCTACGACCTCGACCGGCTCGCCTTCGTCGCGCAGGACGAAGTCGAGCTGTTGGGGCGTGTGCGCCAGGACTACGAGGAGTTCATCAAGGTCGTCACCCAGGTGATCGAGCTGATCCGGAGAGGGCGGGCGGCCGAGGGCCGTGAGCTGCAGCTCAGCCGGGCGGGCGCACTGGCCGAAAGTCTCGAGCGCGTGACTAACGAGCTTGTGAACAAGGCGGAGGCCGACATGGTGGCGGGCATCGAGGCGAGCCACGACGCCTACATCACGTCGCAGCGGGTGGTCGTGGGCTTCGCGGTGGGGAGCGTCCTTCTTGCCCTGGTTCTCGGCTATGCGATCTCGTGGTCCCTGATCGGCCCGGTGAAGCAGATGGACGTCAGGCTCCGGGAGATCGCGGAGGGAGACTTCGCCAAACGGGTGGAAGTCTCAAATCGAGACGAGCTGGGGGCCCTGGCGGCGAATCTCAACCGGATGAGCGACGAGCTCGGCCGCCTCTATCGGCAGATCGAGACGGCCAACCAGCACAAGTCCGAGTTCCTGGCCAACATGTCACACGAGCTTCGAACCCCGCTCAACGCGATCATCGGCTTCTCGGAAGTTCTTCAAGAGCGGATGTTCGGGGAGCTAAACGACAAACAGGCGGAGTACATCCAGGACATCCTCACGTCCGGCCGCCATCTACTCTCGCTGATCAACGACATCTTGGACCTCTCCAAGGTCGAAGCCGGACGGATGGAGCTCGAGCTGGTGCGTTTCGACCTGCCATCCGCCCTGGAGAACGCGGTGACCCTCATGAGGGAGCGCGCGGGGCGACACGGCATCTCGCTCGACCTTGTCGTGGAACCGAGTCTCGGCGAACTCGTCGGCGATGAGCGAAAGTTCAAACAGATTCTGCTGAACCTCCTCTCGAACGCGGTCAAGTTCACTCCGGACGGCGGGCGCGTCACGGTGATGGCGACTCCGGCCGATGGGCCCTCCCATAGTCCCGGGATGGTCGAGATCACGGTCAGCGACACCGGCGCCGGGATCGCCCCCGCGGACCAGGCGACGATCTTCGAGGAGTTCCGTCAGGTGGGCAGCGGGCCACAGAACCGAGAGGGGACAGGCCTCGGGCTCACGCTGACCCGGAAGTTCATCGAGCTCCACGGCGGGCGCATCTGGGTCACGAGCGAGATGGGAAAGGGCTCGACGTTCGCCTTCACACTGCCGAATGGTGCAGTCCGCGAACACTAAGGTGCCCGTGAGCCGAGCTCAAGTTCACGAGCGGCCGAGGTGTCGGATGGCCCGCTGCGGGGGGGATGGCGCCCGGGGCATGGGGCGGGCCATTGCCCGTCGGCCCGAGTGTCCTAGGCGGGCGGGGGGAACCTTCAGCGCCCGCGCCTCGACGGTCCGATGGGCGATCTTTCCTAGTCGGCGCTATGACGTATTCGGAGCGTCGGCGACGGCTCGGCTTCGACCCGGGACACGCTGAGCAACCGCGATGCCCACGGGCGGTGCGGATGCATGCACGCGCGCCGTCCGATCATCCCTTCAACTCCTTCTTCAGCTCCTTGAGGAAGCGCCAATCGGTGCCCTGCGCGATGAGGCGCTGCGGCGTCGACTTGATCATGCCCGCCTCACGGAGTCGGAGGGCATAGAAGCGGACGGAATCCTCCGGATCGTAGACGCGCCACTTGTTGTACGGAACATCCTTCATGGTCTGGAGCGCATAGTCGTAGCGTGGCGTGAAGCCGCCGTCGACGAGGGCCCGAGCGGCCCGTTCTGGCTCGAGAGCGCAGATGTCGGCCGCCTTCAAGATCGCCCGCAGCGCCCGCTTTGTCGCGATCGGATGTTTGCGGACGAACTCCCGATGACCCGTGGCGATGCAGCAAAAGTACTGCGACCACGGCCGGTCGACCGCGCTGTTGACGACGACGTGTCCGACCTTCCGGGCACGGAGCTCCTGCGGGTCCGGCGGGAACCCGAGGTAGGCGTCCACTTTTCCCTCCGCGAGCAGCTGCTTGCCCTCGGTGGCGGGATGCTCGACGAAGTTGATGTCCTTGCGCGGATCCAGCCCCACGTGGGCCACCAATGTGGACAGATAGACATGCTGGGTCAACCCGAGCCCGGTCACCGCGACCGTCTTCCCCTTCAGATCCCGGATCACGCGCACTCGGTCTGTCCCGAACAGCTCGAAACATCCCACGTGCACACCGCCCAAGAGCGTGATAGGGTCGCCGGCGTCCAGCTGAACGACCAGCGGCGCGACGAAGTGCAGGGAGACATCGACCTTCCCTGATGCCAGAGCCTTCGATACATCAGCGATGGCCGTCTTGACGTACGTGATGTCGGTGAACCCCTCGGCCTTCAGGAGCTCCCCGACGATGTACTGAGGGGCTATGCAGATGCTCGGCAGCTGCGCGATCCTCAGCCTCGTCGTTTCCGGCGGCGGCTCCCCGGAGGCGTGTCCAGGTGGCCATCCGAGCAGGCCTACCGTCCCTGCGACACTGCGCAAGAGGTCACGCCTGGTGATCATCGTGTGAGCTCCTTCCTGGATAGGGTCTCAGTTTGCAAGGTCATCGTGCCGACCGGGCCGGAAGCTTCCCTGCCTGGATCGCTGCGTGGGCGGCTTTCCCCTGAGGATGCTTTGGTCTGGCATTGGGAGATCTCCCTGGTTGTCGACCTTGGGGAGACAAGCCAGATGCCAGGAGGCTGGACGCCGGAGTGCGTCAACCACACAGCCTGATGGAAGGCGCGGTGACTGTACCATGTTCTCGGGGCCGGGGGTTGTCGGCGTAAGGCCCCGTTTCGCCCTCTCCGGGAGGGTAGGCAGACAGAGACCGCCCTGACTCACTCGACTTCGACGGTGCGCGGCCGGCGCGGGCGGTGTCAGGGTGCTCTCCATCCTCCGACATTGGCCCTCCGGTCTGGCGTTCAGATCCGGGCGGTCGCGATGCGGGTGACGAGCTTGGACGAGCCGCGCATTGGCTTGCTGTGGCGTCCTCATTCCGCCGCGAGAATCCGGTCATCCGGCCCGGCAAAGTCCTTCCACGTCGACAGATCTGTGCCAGCGTCCGGTGATCTTGCTTTCGCTGACTGACAAAGCCGCGTGATACCCTGTCGCGGCGGGTGGGAGAGATTTCCCGCCCGGGGTGAGGGCACGTGACGATGGGTGCGGGACGGATGCCGGTGGTCCGAATTGCCCGCAATTTCCTGGCCCACGTCCCGGGACTTGTCCAGCATGGGTCCAAGCCTGCCCGGGAGCTGGCGACCACGCCCAGCCTGGCCGAACGGCTAGCGACTCACTTGCGGCCCTACGAGCACGCCCTGGCCTACCCGCCGCACCAGGCGTTTTTGGGATCGCTCGACCCGGACACACTACGCGAAAGGCAGCGCCCCTGGTTTCTGGCCAGCGAGCCCGTGCCGCGCTGGCAGCCACACGGCGAACTGATGCCCGAGGCAGAGCTTTACGGACTCCTCCGGATCGTGGACGCTTTCGAGCTTGTCGGGCTGGACGCGACGTTCACGCGCGAGGTGCGGCGAGCGCTGTCGGATCACCCGCTCCTCGGGAAGGCAGATCTCGAGCGACTCGGCGACGGTCATCCCGCGAGTGTCATCGAAGATCGGCTGTCGAGTCCTGGTGTGGCACTTCCACTGCGACTCGGCGACGGCCGACTGGTCGGCTGTGTGAGCCGTGGCCATGATGCGGACGCGACGCTCACGGCCGATGTCGTCCTGGAGAATCTCGCTTGCAAGGCCACGGCCGTGATGGCGCTCCGGGCGGTGCTTCGCGACGGCGCGTACGACCCGGAGACGATCCCTTACGTTCTCAACTGCGGCGAGGAGGCTGTCGGGGAGCGCTACCAGCGAGGCGGTGGGAATCTGGCGAAGGCCATCGCTGAAAGCTGCGGGCTCGTGGAGGCCACTGGCGCGGATGTCAAGGCGTTCTGCTGCGGGCCCGTCCACGCCCTGATCATGGCTGGCGCCCTCGTCGCGGCTGGCGTCTTCCCGCGCGTCGCGGTGGTCGGTGGCGGCTCCCTCGCGAAGCTCGGGATGAAGTTTCAGGGCCACCTCCAGCATGAGCAGCCCATCCTCGAGGACACGCTGGCCGCCGTGGCCACCGTCGTCGAGCCCGACGACAGCGCGAGCCCGCTCCTGCGCCTCGACGCAGTTGGCCGCCATCCGGTCGGGGCCGGGTCGTCCCAGCAGGCCATCCTCGAGCGGCTGGTGGCGCAGCCTCTCGCGCGCCTCGGTCTTGGCCTCCGCGAGGTCGACAAGTACGCGACCGAGCTCCAGAATCCCGAGCTCACGGAGCCGGCGGGAAGCGGCGACGTGGCCCGCAGGAACTACCAGCTCCTAGCGGCCCTGGCGGTCGCCGCCGGCGAGATCACGCGGGCGGACATGCCAGCGTTCGTGACCCGCCACGGGCTCCCCGGCTTCTCGCCCACGCAGGGACACATCGCCTCCGCGATCCCGTACCTCGCTCGTGGCCTCGACTGTCTGCGCGATGGTACGATGCAGCGGGTCATGCTTCTCGCCAAGGGCAGCCTGTTCCTCGGACGCATGACTCAGCTGTCGGATGGGGTGTCGGTCGTCCTGGAGCGGAACCCCGGGGCGTGACCTCGGCGCGCTCGGTGACGCGCGCCTGACGTCGGGAGGGACAACGGGTGGAGTTGAGGGGCAAGCGAGTCATCGTGGTGGGTGAGCGGGACGGCGTGCCGGGGACATCGATCGCCAAGTGCGCCCGGAGTGCGGGAGCGGAGGTCGTCCTCGAGCAGACGCATTGCTTCGTCTGAACGGCCGCGGGGGCGCTTGGCCTGGAGGGCCAAGAGGCGATCAAGCAGACGGTCCAGCGCCTGGGGACCACAAACCTGGTCGTCCTTCTGGGCACCCCGACGCCGGCCAGCAGCCGGCTGTACGCACTCACCGTCACGGAAGGCGATCCCACGTGGGCGGGGCCGCTTGCGGGTGAAGCCCTCGGCCTGCCGGTCTTCCACGTCATCGAACCGGAGGTCAAGGCCCAGGTCGACGAGCAGGTCTATCAGGCCGAAGTCGGCATGACCGAGTTGGCGCTGGAGGATCCCGACGAGATCGTCGCCGCCGTGCGCGAGGTCCGGAACGCGCAGGCGAGCCCCGACAGCGCCGGGTAGGGCCGAGCCGGACGGCGATTCTCGGAAGGAGGGGGTCGTGGGACAGCCAGCTCGCATCGTGCATTACGTGAACCAGTTCTTCGGCGGGATCGGGGGCGAGGAGAAGGCCCACGCACCGCTGGAGGTACGGGAGGGGCCCGTCGGGCCGGGGCGCGCACTCCAGCAGATCCTGGGAGAGCAGGGCACGGTCGTGGCCACGCTCATCTGCGGCGACGACTACGTCGCGGAGCGCGAAGACGAGGCGGGGGCGGCCATCCGCGAGGCGTTAGGACGCCACCGCCCGGATCTCGTGCTGGCCGGTCCTGCGTTCGATTCCGGCCGCTACGGTCTCGGCTGCGCCCTGACCTGCCGGGTTGCCCAGTCGCTCGGCATCCCCGCCGTCACGGGTATGTATCCGGACAACGCGGCCATCATCACCCACCGGCGGGAGCTCCTGGCTGTACCCACGGGTCTCGACGCGTCGGAAATGAAGCCGATCCTTGCCCGGATGGTCGGCCTCGGCCTCCGGCTCGCCCGCGGGGAGGCGCTCGGATCCGCCGCGGAAGAGGGCTACATCCCGCGCGGGATCCGGCGGCTCGTCATGAAGGATAAGGTGGGATACGAGCGCGCCGTGGACATGCTCCTCGCTCAGGTCGCCGGCCGGCCTGTCGCCTCGGAGATCCAGGTGCAGCAATACGACCGCGTAACTCCGGCCCCGCCGGTGGCGGACCTCGCGCGCGCCACCATCGGGATCGTCGTCAGCACGGGGATCGTCCCGCGCGGCAACCCGGATCATCTGCCTGGCGCCCGTGCGCTCGCGGCCGGGCGCTACTCGATCGACGGGCTCGGCTCGCTCGACGTCACCCGGTGGGAGTCGGCGCACGGCGGCTTCAACACGAAGATCCTGAACACGCGGAGCCCCGACTACGCGCTCCCGCTGGGGACGCTCCGCGCCCTCGAGGCCGAGGGCGCGATCGGGGGCATCTATCCGTGGATCTACAGCACGGTCGGCAACCAGACCGCCGTCGGCCCTGCGCGGGCGATCGGCCGGCGCGTCGCCGAGGAGTTCCGGGACGCCGGGGTCGCGGCGGCGCTCCAGGTGTCTGGGTGAGGGAGCTGCCATCGTTGCGGCGCAACGATAGCGAAGGAGCTCGAGCGAGTCGGCATCCCCACGGCCCTGATCGGGGCTCTCCCGGCCATCGCGCTGGCCGCCAACGCGAACCGGGTCGTGCGCGGCGTTCAAGTACAGCACCCCTGCGGTGACCCGAAGCTGCCGGAGGAGGCGGATCGGGACCTGAGTCGCCGGATCGTCTTGGCCGCGCTCTCGGCGCTCCAGACACCCGTCACCGAGCCCACGCTCTTCGACCCCCCGGCCGCGGCCCCGGAGCGCGTCAGTGCGTCTTGAGCTCGCCGCCTACCCCGTCGAGGACGTCCGCTTCGGCGCCACGACCCAGTGGCGGGACCGGGTGCTCGAGATCGATCGGGAGGAGATCCTGGGCCTCGTGCGCCGGGACCCGCTGGTCGCACGCGCGGCGCTCGAGGTCGTCCGCCCGGGCGAGTCGGCGCGCATCGTGACTATCCAAGACATCATCGAGCCGCGGGTGAAGGCGGCTGGGAAGGGCGTCGCCTACCCCGGCATCGTGGGCCGCGCAGTGGAGACCGTGGGGACGGGTCGGACCAACCGGCTTGCCGGCTTCACGCTGATGCCCTGCACGCCGCCCCAGGACGTGCGGCGCTACGGTCTCCTTTCCTCCTTTCGCCCCGGCACCGCGTACGGCGACTTCCTCGACATGTCGGGCCCGGGCGCGATCAGCCCCTGGGCCGCCACTGTCAACCTCTGTCTCCTGATCGAGCCGGATCCCGACCTCGCGCCCGACCCGGCCAATCGCATCATCCAGCAGGCAACGCTGGCCGTCCAGGACCGGCTCGCCGCCGCGACGCTCGGCGAGACCCCGGTCGACGTCGAGGTGCTGGACCTGACTCCGCGGCCGGGCCTGCCAGGCTTCGTCTACGTCCACAGCGTCGTGTCGCCCGAGCCCATCTACCTGAGCCCCGACTCGACGCTCTCCACCGCGGTCTACGGCATCACGCGGCTCACCCAGCCGTGGCTCCTCCACCCGACGGAGGTCCTCGACGGGGCGGTCTGCGGGAGCTTCTTCAGCGGGGACTTCTACCGGTGGTTCACCTGGCCGCTCACGAACAGCATCGTGCTCCACATGTGCCGCCGTCACGGCGTCGACTTCAACTTCCTCGGCTGCATCATGGTGCGGACGATGTGGGAGGAGCAGCGCCAGAAGGAGCTGATGGCGAACCGCGCGGCGCTGATGGCGACCACGCTCGGGGCGACGGGGGCCATCGTCACACCGACCCTCCGCGGGCAGCGGATGCTCGACACGATGGCGGTCGTCCGGGCCCTCGACGAGGCCGGCGTCAAGACGGTCCTGATCACCGAGGAGGAGGACGACGAGGACGGCGCGGCGCCGCCGCTGCTGGTGACGGCGCCGGAGGGCGTGGGCATCGTCAGCACCGGCGACGGCAGCGCGCCGGGCCCCTTCCCGCCCGTCGAGCGCGTCATCGCCGCTGGCCCGATCGCGCCCGCGTGGTATGCCGCGCAGCCGCCGCCCCTCGGCCGGTACGGCACCAGCCATCTGAACGACGTCTGGGGGTTCTCCCGCCTGACCTGCGTGGACTACTGAGCGGCCGGACGACCTTCGGCGGTGAACCGCGCCCACGCCATCGCCCTTGGCTACGGCGTCCACTTCGTGTTCGGGTTGCTGTTCGCCACTCTGTGCTGGCTCGTGTTCCTGGCGATGGGCCGGGCAAGCTGGCAGCTCGGGTTGCTGTTCGGTCTCGTCCACGCGCTGTTCGCCGGGACGGCTCTCGTGAATATCCTGCTGCCTGCCGTACACCCTCGGATGGGGACGCGCTTCGACGCGTCCCATCAACGAGCGCTACTCGAGCCTCCTGGTTTCATGCTGCTGAATTACGGCGCCAGCACGCCGGTTGTCACGGTCGCGGCCCATCTAGCGCACGGGGCCATCGTCGGCTGGTTCATTGGCCTAGGGTCCCCGACCGCCGGGTGAGGGCCGTTGACGGCCGCGACAAAGCGTCGCCGCAATGTCACGGTGACGCACTACGGCCGCCCGGCGGGGCGAGGGCGCGTGAGTCTTACCCCTTCAGGGTCCCGAACGTCAGGCCCTTGATCAGGTGGCGCTGCATCACCCCGATGAAGAGCACGATCGGGGCGAGGATGCCCACGGCCCCGGCGGCGGACCAGGACCAATACTCGATCTTCTCGGCTCCGTACTGGGCGATGGCCACCGAGAGCGGCTTGGCCTGGTTCCCGGTGAGGATCAGGCAGTAGAGGAACTCGTTGTAGGCGAAGAGGAAGGTGAAGAGCGCCGCGGTGAACACGCCGGGGCGCACCACCGGCAGCACCACCCGCACGAAGGCCCCGAGCGAACTGCAGCCGTCGATCATCGCCGCCTCAGGGAGCTCCCGCGGCACGTCCAGGAAGAACCCGCGCATCAGCCAGATCGCGAACGGCTGGTTGAAGGCCACGATGATCAGGATGATGAGGATGTGCGTGTCGTAGAGCTCCGCGGCGCGGGCAAGGAGGAAGAACGGGACCAGCAGGAGGATGCGCGGGAAGGCCCGGACCGCCAGGAGCGTGAAGAGGAGCGCCTGGATCGGCCGGCTTCGGTAGCGAGCCAGATAGTACGCCGCCATGCAACCGAGCGGGATCGAGAGCAGCACCGCTCCCGTCGTGATGATGAGCGTGTTGACGAGGTACCGTGGGAACGGCGTCTCCAGCCAGATGTAGCGGTGGTGCTCGAGCGTCGGCGTGAAGACCCACGTCGGCGGGATGGTGAAAGCCTCCCGGGTGACCTTGAGCGACGTCGTGAGCGCGAAGTAGATCGGGAACAGGGAGACCGCGACCACGGCCAGGAGCGCTAGGTAGAGCAGGGCCTGGGCGACCATCACGCGGGGTCCGACCCGGCGCCGGCGACTCACCACTCGCCTTTCTCTCGCCGGTACAGGAGGTAGATCCAGAACCCGATGACCACCGACAGGATGAGGAGCGTGACCACGCCCAGGGCGGAGGCACGTCCCATCCGCAGCATGCGGAAGGCCATCACGTAGTTGTAGAACGTGATGGTCTGGGTCGTCGTGCCCGGCCCGCCGCCCGTCATCACGAACACCTGGTCGAAGATGCGGAAGGCGTCCATCGAGCGGATGATCAGCACGAAGAGCACGAGCGGGCGCAGGAAGGGAAAGATGACGTGGGTGAGAGTCTGCGTCCGGGTCGCCCCGTCCACCATCGCCGCCTCGAGCGGCTCCTCGGGAACGCTCTGGAGGCCGGCGTAGACCACCAGGATGACGAACGGCGTGTTCTGCCACACGTCCGCGAGGATGATCGACCAGAGCGCCCAGGCGGGGTCCCCGGTCCACCCCGGTCCTCGCACGCCGACGAGCGAGAGGAAGTAGTTCACCATCCCCCAGTTACTCTCGAACATCCAGCGCATGAGGAGCCCGGCGACCGCCGGGGTGATGGTCATCGGCAGGAGCACCACGGTGCTGACGAAGCGCCGGCACGGGATGCGGGCGTCGAGGAGCAGGGCGACGGCGACGCCCGCGACCAGCTCGATGGCGACGGCGGCGGCGGTGAACCGCGCGGTCACGCCGAGCGCGTCCCAGAACGCGTCGTCGCCCCAGATGTACCGGAAGTTGTCGAGGCCGACGAAGGTTTTCCGGGGCACCGGCAGGTAGTAGTTGTAGAAGCTCAGCCCAACGCTGTAGACGAGCGGATAGAAGAGGATGACCGTCAGGACGGTCATGCTCGGAACGAGGAAGATCAGGCGGTCGCGGCGCTGCTGCCGGCTCATCGTCGCGGCCAGCGCGCGGCGGGGCGCGAGCGTCCCGGCGAACGTCCCGTGACGGGGGGCGGGGCGAGCTGCATCGGAGCGGGGATCGATGCGTGCGAGGCGAGCGACCGGGCGGTCAAACCCACAGACGATCCGCCCGGCCGCTTCAATGGGACGGCGTTACTTCTTGTAGTAGCCCTTCTCGGTCATGAGGTCGGCCATCACCTTCTGGGCGCGCTTGAGCGCCTCCGGGATGGTCAGCTCGCCCGTGAGCCCCTTCTGGAGGGTCTGGGTGGTCTGGACCATGGCCTCGGAGAACTCGGGGATGTTGGGGACCAGCTGGGCGCCCGCCTGGACGTTGTCGGCCGCCGCCTTGATGAACCGGAACTTCTGCGTGACCTCCGGATCCCGCGTCACCGACAGGCGGGTCGGCGTGGCCAGCCCGGCCCCTTCCCGCATGTTCGCCTTGTTGAGCGTCTTGGCGAGCACCTGGAAGACGAGCTCGGGATCGTTCTTGGTGTATGCGCTGATCGAGTAGCAGCCGACCGAGAGCCGCGCGTGGCTCTTCCCGCCCTTGGTCGCGGCCGGCGGGACGCCGAACTGGACCTTGCCCACGACCTGGGAGACCTGGGCGTTGTCCATGGCCAGGGCGCGCGACTGCCACAGGAGCCCCATGGCGGTCAGGCCCTGCTGCATCGCGACCGTGGACTCGTCGTTGTGGAACGCGAGCACGTTGGGCGGTGCGTACTTCATCAGCTCCTTCATGGTCGTCAGCGCCTTCAGGCCCGCCTCGCTGTCGATCGTGACCTTCCAGTCCTTGTCGTACCAGTCCCCTCCGTAGGTGCGGAGGAAGTACGTGAAGTCGTTCTGGAAGCCGTCGCCCGCCTTCAGGGTGAGGGTCGTCCCGTACTGCTTCTTCTCGGGGTTGGTCAGCGCCTTGGCGGCGGCGATCCACTCGTCCATGGTCGTCGGCGGCCGGAGGCCCGCCGCATCAAGGAGGTCCTTCCGATAGAAGAAAAACATCGAGATGGCGAGGTTGGGCACGCCGTAGACCTTGCCCTTGTACGAGCAGACGTCCCGGACCAGGATCGGGTCGATGTCGTCCCACTCGACTGCCTGGCGGTACTTCGCGATCATCGGGTCGAGCGGCATGAGCCAGCCGCGCTCCGCGAAGGTCGCCAGGAAGGCGTCGGTCGCCATGATGTCGTACGTCGGCGCCCCTTGCGACAGGTGAATCTGCATCTTCTCGAGCGCCTGGTCGAATGGGATGAGCTCCGCTTCGAACTTGATCCCGGGATACTCGCCCATCTTCTTAGCCCAGAACTCGAGCATCGGGAAGCGATGACTGATGTACCGCACCGTGGGATCGGCTGCCCAAGCAACCGGCCCGGAGCCCTGCCAGATCGCCGACGCGACGGCCCCGGCCAGCAGGATCAGAGGAAGCACGAAGAGTCGGCTACGCCGCCCGCGCAATCGCCGAATCATGACCGAGCCGCCTTTCTGCCCGCCGCTGTCGCACGGCAGACCGAACGAGACGTGACACCAGCCCGCACTGACGAGAAGGGGCCGTCCGACCCGAAAGGGGGGCGGACGCGACATCATGATTGACAGTCCGCAAGATTCCTGTCAAGGCACCGAGGTGAGGCCGCTGGCGGAGTGCGCCCGAAGGCATTCCCACGCCGGCAGGTCTATCCAGTCGGTCCTTTCGCCGCGGCTCGCCGCGGCCCGACGCGATCCCGCCCGGCTCAGCGCGTTTCGTGCTTGTGGACGCCGGGGCCAGGCGTATTCGGTTTGCCCGGACTGGGGTGGGGGGTTAGGCCGCAGCATCTCCTGCGGTGCAACGAGGGATGTTCAGTGGCCACCACTTTGGTGCCGTACGATAGGGTGGCGGTGCGACCATGCCCGCGGAGGGAGCCTCTCGCAATGACCCGTCCCATTCGAGTCGGCATTGTCGGGCTCGGCCGCATCTTCGACCTGAACTGCCTCGGCTACCGCGACAACCCGGACGCGGTGGTGGTGGCACTCTGCGATAGCCGCCAGGATCTGCTCGACCGGCGGGCCGCGCTCTTCCCAGAGGCGCGGCTCGTGCAGGGCTTCGACGAGCTCCTGCACCTCGAGCCGGACCTCGTCGACGTCCTGACGCCACACCCCCTCCACGCCGAGATGGCGGTGGCCGCCATGCGAGCGGGCGCCCACGTTAGCGTGCAGAAGCCGATGGCGATGACGGTGGCGGAGGCCGACACCATGCTCGCCACGGCGAGGGAGACGGGCCGCCATCTCAAGTGCTTCGAGAACTTCATCTTCTACGCGCCTCTGGTCCGGGCCAAGGCGCTCCTCGATGCAGGAGCGATCGGCCGACCCTTGCACTTTCGCATGAAGATCGTGTCCGGGGACCGGCAGTACGCCTGGCCCGTGCCGGTTGAGACAACGGCGTGGAGACAGGTTCTCGGACGCGCGGGGCTCGGGGGTCCGCTGTTGTTCGACCACGGCCACCACCTGCTCGCCGTGGCATGTTGGCTGTTCGGGGACGTTCG
This sequence comes from uncultured Candidatus Rokubacteria bacterium, assembly GCA_963805625.1. Lineage (GTDB taxonomy): Bacteria > Methylomirabilota > Methylomirabilia > Rokubacteriales > DASRDR01 > DASRDR01. The sequence goes on along the minus strand of CAWDVE010000010.1, from coordinate 1,697,429 downwards.
GGACGTCTTCGCCCGCATCGAGGAGACGACACTCCCGAACGGCAGCGTCGTGGACGCCCCGGCCTCGCTGACATGGCGCCATTGGGATCCGCCCGTTCACGGGATCTGGGACATCTCCGCCGCGCCGGGGATGCGCATCCGGACCGACTACTACCCCGGACACGAGCAGTTCGAGATCCAGGGGGAGTCGGGCCTCATCACGGTCACCCGGTGCAGCGACCGTCTGCTCGACGAGCCAGTCCTCACGCTCTATGCCGACGGCGAGGTGCGTGCCTTCCACAACCTCGAGACCGACTGGGGCGTGAGCTTCCGGCTATCCACGCAGCACTTCCTGCAGTTCCTTCACGGCAAGGAGCCCCGTCCGGTCCTTACCGGAAGGGAAGGCCGTCGGGTCCTGGAGTTCGCACACCTCCTGATGCGATCTTCGCGAGAGGAACGGCCACTGTCGCTCCCACGGAGTCATTCCTGAGGGCCACAAGACGTGGACTGGGGACCGGGCGCCTCACCGGGGCAAGCGTGCCGCAGCGGTGCCGCTCCGGCCGAGCCCATGGAGAGGCCCGATCCGCGCGACGCAGCAGGCGTCGTCCTCGCGTGGTCTCGTGGGCATCGTGGTACCTTTCTTGCGCGGAACCGGCGCACTGGGTGGCCGCCCTCAACAGGGCGCTGGCCAACTAACGCGTGACCCAGGGGTGTCGCGGGCCTCCCTCTGCCTGCTCGCCGACGTCGACCGCGGCCTCTGTATGCGTCTCGCGCGTTCGTTCACTGCCCAGATGCTGCCTAGCGCATGGCGGTACCGCGGGAAATCCATCGTGACTTACCAAGGTGGACTCGTTAGCATGACGTCCAGCGCGCTCCCGACGTCGCCGCGGCCCGTGATCAGGATTCGCATCGTGGTCCCGTTCCGCGCCTCACCCGGTCCGCGATCCCACGCAGCATACCGCCGAAGACGAGCCGATGGAGGGGATAGAGCGCGTACCAGTAGATGCGACCGAGGAGCCCCACGGGATCGAACAGGGCGGTCTGTCGGATGACTGATCCTGGACCGTTCGGCTCGACCTCGAAGACGAGCCAGGCCCGGCCCGGGAGCCGCATCTCGGCGGCGAGCCGGAGCAGCCGACCCGGCTCGATGGCCTCCACGCGCCAGAAGTCGAGTGCGTCGCCGACGACCAGCCGCCGCGGATCGCGACGGCCGCGGCGGAGGCCGACGCCGCCGACCAGCAGGTCGAGGAATCCCCGCAGGCGCCATAGTGCGTCCGCTGCGTACCACCCCGTCGTTCCGCCGAGTCGCGCGATCGGCTCGAACGCGACCGGCGGCGGCGCGGCGACCCGGATCGTCCGCGAGTCAACGAAACGCGAACCGAAGCGGACGCCCGTCCAGCTTCGCGGCTGGCCGCTGGCCGACAGGGCGTCCGACCAACGAGTCTCGGCGAGCTCGCGGTCCTCGTTGGCCAGGGCCCGCGTAATCGCCTCGTGGTAGCCGCGGGGCCGCACCGCGAAGGCCCGGCGGGCGCCGTCGTCCGTCACGACGGTCGCGTTCCGCAGGCTGTCGATGAGCTTCCGGCCCACGCGTGCATACAGTGGTGTAACCAGCCCCAGCCAGAGGCTAGAGAGGGCCGGCGAGAGCACCGGGACCGGCAGGAGCAACCGCCGGAGTCCCCGCTGCCGCGCATACTCGCGCATGAGGCCCTCGTACGACACCACGTCGGCGCCGCCGATCTCGAACACCCGATTCTCCGCAGCGTCGAGGTCGAGCCCGGCGAGGAGGTAGGCGATCAGGTCCTCGACCGCGATCGGCTGGGTTGCCGTCCGCACCCAGCGCGGCGCGACCATGACGGGCAGCCGCTCGACGAGAGCCCGGATCATCTCGAACGACAGGCTGCCGGAGCCGATGACGATCGATGCGCGGAACTCGGTGGTCGGGACGCCGGAGGCGGCCAGCAGGCGGCCGACCTCCTGACGGCTCGCGAGGTGCGGCGACAGGGCGCGTCCCGATCCGAGCCCTCCGAGGTAGATGATCCGCTGCACGCCTGCCACATGGGCCGCCTGGCCGAAGCTCGTCGCCGCCTGCCGGTCCGCCTCTTCGAACCCGCTTCCGACTCCCATCGAATGGACGAGATAGTAGGCGACATCGCACCCAGCGAGGGCACGGTCGAGGGATGCCGGATCCTGGACGTCGCCCGCCACGATCTCGACCCGGGGTCCCGCGTGGTGCTGGAGCGCCTCGGGCCGTCGAGCGAGACATCGGACGTGGTAGCCGGCGGCCTCGAGGGCGGTCAGGAGGCGGCCACCCACGTAGCCGGTCGCGCCCGTCAGGAGGATCTGGCGGAAGGGGCTCACGGGCGTGCGGCCGGGCCGGACTCCGTCATGACTACCCACCCGCGCGATAGGGAATGGCGCCGGAGGGCATCAGACGTGGTTCAGGAGCATGAGCTCCTTCGGATGCGGGTCGAGGTAGACCTGGTCCCGGAGGTAGTCGAGCCCGACCTTCCCGACGTAGTGCCGCAGGAGCGTGAGCGGCACGATCAAGGGAACGAGTCCGGCATGGTAGTCGGCGATCGTTCCATGAAGCTCATCCCGGTCCCGCCGGTCCAGGGTTTCGCGGAGGTAGCCGGCGATGTGCTGGAGCACGTTCGTGTGTTTGCGCGTCGTGGCCTTGACGCGCAGCCCGGCGAAGAGCCCCTCGGCGTACTGTCGCGCGAGCTCGGCCGGCGGGACGGTCCGCGCCCGGGCCACCAGCTGTCCGAGGGCGCGGAGATGCGGTTCGCTGTGCGCCATCAGGAGGAGCTTGTGCCGGGCGTGGAAGGCCACGAGGTGACCCGGACGGACGCGGTCGCGCGTGAGTTGCCGCCAGCGGTGATGAGTGAACACGCGGACGACGAAGCTCTCGCGCAATAGGGGATCGTTGAGCCGTCCCTCTTCCTCGACCACCAGGAGCGGCATGGCATTCATGAGCATCCGGGCGAACAGGCCGGGGCCGGACCGGGACGGCATGCCGGCCTCGGTGTACACTCGGACGCGCTCCATCCCGCAGCTCGGGGACTTGCTCTTCAGGATGTAGCCGTCGAGGTCGAGGCTCCGCAACTGTTCGACCTTGTCGCGGGCCCAGGTGAGCATGCCTTCGGTGTAGTCCACGCGGCTCTTCACGGTCACGAGCCGGGGCGCTTCTGGATCCCCGACGAGGCGGAGCGCCTCGCGCGGTACCCCGAGCCCCATCTCGAGCTCCGGGCACACCGGTACCCAGTCCACATACCGTCCGAGCGTGCCGACCGCGTACTGATCGAGCTTGTGGCCTCCGTCGAAGCGCACCTTTTCGCCCAGGAGGCAAGTGCTGATGCCGACACGGATGGCGGCTACGCCGCGCGCCGACTTCGTCACCGACGGATCGCTGGTGTTCCGAGGTCCGCTGGTCATGCTCGCTCCATTGGGTGTTTCCGGGTGTCCGTGGGCCGTAGTGTCCGCTCGGTTGGGGTGGACGAGGATACGAGCGCCCGGGCGAATTCCTTGAGGTGCGCGAGCCGCGTCCCGAACGCGGCAGGCACGAGCCGGTGCTGGAGTTCCACGGTTAGTCCCTGTCCGCCCACGATCACGCCCGCGCGCTCGGCGCCCGCGGCGTCGACCAGCTGCGGGTAGCCCTCGAGGAACGCGGGGGACGTGCGCTGGGTCGTGATCGAGATCCACACGAGCCGCGGCCGGTGCTGGCGCACGGCGACGGCGAGCGCCGCCATCGGCGTCTCGGGACCCAGGTTGAACACTCGCCAGCCAAGATCGAGGAGCGTCAGCTCGACCGTCAGGCCCGGCACGACGTACGGATCCCCCTCGGGTGCCCCGCCCAACGCGATCGGCGCCCGCTCCACGGGCACGGGCACGAAGGCGCGCAGCTCGAGCAGGAGCGACCAGATGCGCTGCGTGGCCAGGTGCTCCTGGTAAACGTCGATCTCGCCGCGGGCCCAGAGCGTCCCGACCCGCGTCATCGTGGGCGCCACGATCGCATCCCCGACCTCGTCGAGGGGCCGTCCCGCCGCGTAGGCGTCGAGGAGCAGGCGGCGGGCGATCGCGACGTCACCAGCGAGCAGAAGATCGCCGAGCGCCACGGGGGAGAGGCTCCCTGCGGGAGACCGCGGCCGGCGGGGGCCGGCGAGGAGACCGAGCGCCTCGAGGCTCGGCACGGCGCGCCCGCGGGCGCGGAGGAACGCGACGAGGTCCGTGGCGGCGATCCGCCGATGCCCGCCGGCCGTCTTCTCGGCCCGGATATGACCCGCGTCGACCCAGCGCTTGAGCGTGGACTCGCTCACGCCGATGAGAGCGGCGGCCCGGACCGGGCTCATGGACGCCGTGACCAGGCCCGGCTTCTCCCGGCGAGCCCGGATCTCCCGGGATGAACGAGATGAGCGTTTCATACATGACGGACTGTAGGACATCGACGATATTCGCGCAACTGGATACGGGTCGTGATCGACACTTTTCAGGTGTCAGGGTCACCATCTTGATATGAACGTTTTGACTGTTATACTGCACCACACATCGAGACACAGCAGGGTCCGTGGGGGCCGCCCGCGAGGGGCGCCGTCGCCGCCGGGGCCGTCTGGGATGAGGAGGACCGTTGACCGTGGCTTCGAGCCGCCCTTACGTGCTGGAACGCCGCCAGTGGCTGCCCCTCGCGCTCGGCGAGACGTTCGCTTTCTTCGCCGAGCCCATCAACCTGCCCCGCATCACGCCCCCCTGGCTCGGCTTCCGGATCCTGACCTCGCCGCCCCTCGTCATGGGGCCGGGCCTCACGATCGACTATCGCGTCCGTGTCATGGGGTGGCCCATGCGGTGGCGATCTCTCATTAGCGAGTACGACCCGCCCCGTGGGTTCCGCGATGTCCAGCTCGTGGGCCCGTACCGCTTGTGGGATCACACGCACCGATTCTGGGAGGAGGACGGCGGGACCGTGGTGCATGACCGCGTGGCCTACGAGCCGCCGCTCGGGCCCTTGGCAGCGGTCCTGAACGCGCTGGTGATCCGCCGCCGGCTCGGCGCGATCTTCAACTACCGGCGTGAGCAGATCACGGCGTTGCTCAGCGGGCGCCGTGGGCTGGGCGTCGGCCCCGGAGCATCCGGCGCGCCGACCCCGGTCATGGCGAAGGACGGCCGGCCGTGAGGGTGATCGAACCCGCTGTGGCGCCCGCGAGTCTGTCGGCACGCGGAAAGGGTGCCTGATCGGAATCCACGGTGTGGGGTATCCTCGATCTGACCGCCGGGAGCGCCCGGCCGGCTACGCCCTGAACGCCTTCGAGGAGATCGAGCCATGACCGATGCCACACTCACCGGGCAGACGGTGGAGCTGCTGCAGCAGCTCATCCGCAACCAGTGCGTGAACGACGGCATCACCGCCTCCGGTCAGGAGGTGCGCACTGCTGGTGTCCTGCGCAGCTTTCTCGAAGGGAGCGGCCTCGATATCGAGGTGTACGAGCCCGCCTGGGCGCCCGGCCGCGCGAGCCTCGTCGCGCGCATCGAGGGCAGCGATCCCACCGCGCCCACGCTCTGCCTGATGGGCCACACGGATGTCGTGCCGGTCAATCCGAAGACCTGGACGCGTGACCCGTTCGGCGGCGAGCTGGTGAGCGGCGAGGTCTGGGGACGCGGCGCTATTGACATGCTGAACCTCACCGCCTCGCAGGCCGTGGTGCTGCGCGCGCTGGCGCAGCGGGGCTGGCGCCCGCGGGGCACCCTGGTCTACCTGGCCTGTGCCGATGAGGAGGCGGGCGGCGCCCTCGGCGCCGGCTATGTCTGTGACCGGCACTGGGACGCCATCCGAGCCGACTACCTTCTGACCGAGAACGGGGGTCAGGTGAGCACGGGTGCACGAGGCGAGGGCCTCAACGTCACCGTGCACGTGGGCGAGAAGGGCGTGGCCTGGCGTCGCCTGCGCGTGCGCGGCACTCCTGGCCACGGCTCCATGCCGTACGGGGTCGACAACGCGCTGGTCAAGGCCGCGAAAGTGGTGGCGCGCCTGGCCGACTACCGGCCGGCGCCGTACGTGGACGAGCTGTGGCAGCGCTTCGTCGAGACACTCAGCCTCGACCCGGCCCTCAAGGCTGCCCTGATCGACCCGGTGCGGGTGGACGACGCGATCGCCAGGCTCTCGCCTGGTATGGCCCGGTTGGCGTGGTCGTCCACGCATACCACCTTCTCGCCGAACCAGTGCCGGGGAGGCGTGAAGACCAACGTGATTCCGGACGTCGTCGACGTCGAGGTCGACATCCGCACGGTCCCGGGGGACAGCGATGACGAGGTTCGCCGGCATCTCGACAAGGCCCTCGCCGACCTCTCGGACGAGGTCGAGGTCGAGCCGCTCTTCTCCAAGCCTGCCTCGATGTCGCCCACCGGCACGCCGCTCTGGGACGTGCTCGGCCGGGTCGTCGACCGACACTACCCGGGCGCGCGGCTTCTCCCCCGCCTGATCGTCGGATTCACCGACGCGCCCTATTTCCGGGCGCGCGGCACGGTCGCGTACGGCTTCGGGCTGTGCTCTCGGACGTTGACAGCCGAGGCCATGGCCCCGCGCTTCCATGGCAACGACGAGCGCGTCGACGTCGAGTCCCTGGCCCTCACCACCCAGGCGTGGCTCGACGTGTGCGAGCTGCTGCTCGAATGAGCAGCTAGCCCGACTCGCGGGCCCAGCAGCAGGCGGCGCGGGCACAGTACGACAAGGCCTATGGCGTGTGCCTGGAGGGGCGCGGGTACCAGGTCAAATAGGGACCACCCCCCAGGTGCAAGGCCCGGGCCGCCTCTCTCCCCAGACCACTCCGGCTCGCGGGCAAGCCCAGCGTGATTGTGGGGGATGGCCGGGTCGGATCGCCCGGGGGCCCGGATCTTGGCGGGCGGCGCGACGATCCTCCGCGAGGCCTACCAGCGGATCAAGCAGGCGTTCGACGAGGCGGGCATCCACTTCGCCCACCGGCAGGTCACGGTCTTCGTGCCGCCGGGAACGACGGGACCGGCCGCGGCGGGCGCCGCCGCCGCGGCGACCGAGCCCCGGGCGGAGAGCGCCTCGTGACGCTCCGATAGACCTCCAGTCCGACGCGGCCGGAGCACTGCCTGACCTCGCATCGGTTCGGCGCCAGGACCTGCGCACGCGGGCGGCCATGTACGCGAGGAGCGCATCGTCTGGTAGTCGGCGATCGCCGACGCCCGCGGCCTGAGGCATCAGCCTCGACGCGCCTGGTGGACGTGCAGTACTTTGCCTGACGGCATGGCCAGCGGCACCTCGCGCTCCACGGTCAGGAGTCCCGCGGTCGCCACTGGAGCGCCATCACCTGCTCGGCACCGGAACCGCTGCCGATGGCCGAGAGGAAGACGTCTATGACGGTCGCGGGCTCGACGGGGCCGACGGCCGGATGCACCAGGAGCCGCAGTCGGCTCCGACCATTCCCGTCCTCCTCCTCCGACCTGGTAGTCGGTCGGCCCTCCCCGAAGCGAGCGGGCAGCACCTCCTCGAGCACGCGGATGAGGTCGGTGTCCAAGAATGTCATGCCGCCGGCGGTGAGCTTCTTGTAGCCGCGGACGGACGCGAGGTGCGTCGTCCAGCCCAGCTCCTCGAGCGGGCAGCCGCACGCGCGGCAGACGACGCTCGCCTGGTCGCCGAGAGCCACGTTGAGAAAGAGCAGGAGCGTCGGGAGCAGGGAAGTGAGAGCAGTCGAGCGCCGGAGCGGAGATCCTCCAGCGATGACCCGATGCGGGAATGGGTCCACATCTCGGGATCCGGGGCGAGTGTAGCGCACCGCGGACCGTCAGGAGCACGCGGCCCCACGTCCCCGCTGAGTTTCGCTGCGCTGGAATGCCCGCCGCCGCGCGATGGTCCAGCCGCCGTGCTAGCCTCGCCGGTGGAGGTACGGGCGATGACGGGAACGGGAGCCAGTGGTCTCGGACGACGTTTGGAAGCCATGGCGCGGACGATCACGCGATTCGCCGGAAGCGCGCGGGGCTTCGGCCTCGCACTCGCGACCATCGTGGTGTGGGGGATGACCGGTCCCGTGTTTCACTACTCCGACACGTGGCAACTCGTGATCAACACTGGGACAACAGTCGTGACCTTTCTGATGGTGTTCCTCATTCAGCGATCGCAGAACAAGGACTCGCTGGCCCTCCAGCTCAAGCTGAACGAGATCGTGGCCGCGCTCGACGGGGCGAGCAACCGGATGGTCAACGTCGAGGATCTCTCCGAGGCGGAGCTGGATGTGCTCCACCGTCACTACGCGCGGCTGGCGGCGATGGCCAAGCGGGACGTCAACCTGATGCAGTCTCATTCGGTCGACGAGGCGGTCACACGGCACGAGATGAAGCAGGGCCGGAGGAAGGGCGGGCACAAGTCGTAGCTCGCGCGAGTGGCGGCTCGACCCGCGCCCTGAGCCGTGGCAGATCGCCCGCCGATCCTGACGACGAGACGGCGGCGCGTTGGAGTCGCGCCGTCTGAGGATCCCTTACCGTACCGTCCGCTGGGTCCTCTTCGGCTGCCCTCGGGCCACCCGAGTCAGGCTACCACCGGTGGACCCGGGCGTGCCGAGGGCCCGAGGCTCCGTGTCGCGTCGCAGGGTGCTTGCGCCAAACCCCGGCTTGTGGTGCTCTGAGGCGCCCGAGAGCACACCACGCGAGGAGGGGGCCTCTGATGATGGCTGCGCGTCCTGACGACTTTGCTGGGCGGCATCTGATCGTGGACGCGTCCACGTACAACCGCCGGAACCTCACATCGACCGACACCGTCTTCTCTCTCTTCGAGGCCATGGCCCGCAATCTGGACATGACCCTCGTCATCCCTCCGATCGTGTGCCGCTATCCGTTCGCGAACAGCGAGCTCGAGACGTTCTGTGACGACGTCGAGAACGAGCTCAAGAAGAAGATGAGCGAGCTGGGCGAGGCGTCCGGCGTCGATCTGAACCTGAGCCCGATCGCCGTCATGCGGCAGTCGCTCAAGAAGCGACAGGTGGAGGAGTCGGGCGTCACGGGCATCGGCGTCTGGGCGGAGAGCCACTGCGCCATCCACACCTGGGACGAGGACCTGTACCTGGCCTTCGACGCGTTCTCGTGCAAGGACTTCAACCCGGCCGATGCGCTCCGGCTCCTGCTCAATAGCTTCGACATGGAGACCTTGAACGGCGTCGATCTGCTCCGCTTCCAGCGAGGCGTGCCGCGAATCACCCATTTCCAGGTCAACAACCGCTGGGAGGTCCTCGTCGATGGCCGGAAGGCCGGCGAGCTGGAATCCTACGACTTCCACTGAGGCAGCGAGGCAGGCGGCGTTCACGCCGCGCGTGTGAATCCTACGCGCTCGCTAGCGCTCGGCGACGGCTAGCCGTCCTGGGGTCGCACCTCTTCACGGAAGAGGCTCCATCTCGCGCTTAGGACCGAGGGCCGGACGCGCGTGGACCGCGGAGGCGTCGGACGAGTCAGTGCGGACCGACTATCTCCGTCAGCCGGACGCTCGTTTGCGCTGTGTCGCCGGTGACCACCGGTAGGCCCGCCTCGTGCCACCCGGCGGTGCCGCCGGCCAGGCTGTAGACCAGAGGGAAGTCTGCCTGCTTGAGGAACTGGGCTGCCCGGTGCGAGCGCATGCCGCTGTGGCAGACCACCAGCGGCACGCAGCTGCTGGGAATCTCCGACAGGCGCGAGGCCAGCTGCGACTGTGGGATGTGGTGCGCGCCGGGGATGTGGACGCGCTCCCATTCTTCGTCCTCGCGCACGTCGAGCACCCACCACTCGCCGCGGTCCATCTTCGGCCGTGCTTGCTCGATCGTCACGTCCTGCACGTGCGGAAGCGGATGGCGGAGCATCGCCCAGCTCATCGGCGCCGCGCCACGGTTGGTGGCGATGATGGCATCCATGTTCAGTGGCCTCGGAGGCCGCGACGAGACGAGCTCCCGGATGAAGGCGTCCTTCGTGGGTAGCTGGAGCATCGGGTTGAAGCGCCGCTCGAATCCGATGGTCGAGCTCGGCCGGCCACACATGCCGCGCCCGCACGAGCCCTCGAAGTGGGCAGGGAACACCTCCACGTAGTCCTCGAGACCGAGCAGTCGGCGGCTGCTCTCGTACTGCTGTCCGGCCGCGTCCGGCCCGCCGAAATCCGGCCGGCCGACGTCGCCCACGAACAGGCAGTCGCCCGTCAGCACCATCGACGGCCGCGGGCTCCGCGGGGGGTTCGTAACCAGCAGCGACACGGACTCCGGGCGGTGGCCAGGGGTGTGCATCACCTCCAGAACCACCGGGCCAAGCTCGAGCTTCTGGCCGTCGCGTAGTCGCTCGAAGGGGAAGAGAACGTCGGCGGACTCGTGCAACGAGACCGGCACGCCGGTCTCACCCGAGAGGCGTCGGCTGCCGGAGACGTGATCGGCGTGCAGATGCGTGTCGATGATGTAGCGCAGCGTCAAGCCGCGGTCCTTCATGACGTCGAGATACGGCTGGACGTCCAGCCCTGGGTCCACGATTGCGCACTCGCGGGACGCGCGCGAGGCCACGATGTAGGACGAACAGCCACAGTCCTCGTTCAGGATCTGCTTGAAATACATGACGTTAAAGTACGGCGGCGCGCGAGGGCCGTCAACGGGGATGTTCCCCGGAGACCTGCCGCTGGCAGAACGCGTACAGGGCGTCGTAGACGGGGAACTGCCGAGCCATGTTCTCGAAATCGTCCCGGCTGACCGCCTGGAATCCGGTCGCCACCGCGTAGAGTCCGGCCGACTCCGGCGTGAGAGCCCGCTGCTCCGTGTCCGCGCCTCGGACGATCCGGGCGAGGGCCAGAAGCGCGGGATCCGTCAGGGCGTACCTGTCGAGAAAGGCATCGAACGAGCACCGATCCCCGTGATGACCCAGTTCGACGCCGGGCACGTCGAAGGGAAGGGCTCCCTCGCGCTCGGCCAGCCTCATCACGTCGCCCGGCGGCACGAACAGGAACCGGGGCTCCCGGTCGATGAAGCGCGAGATCAGCCAGGGGCAGGCGATGCGGTCTACCCGCGCGCGCTCACGTGTGATCCATTGCATGCGTCATCCTCCTCAGGTCCATCGTGTTCGCCTCAGTCCCCGAACCGCACCCGATAGCCCCATCCAGCCGCGACCGCCCGCTCGAAGGCCAGGGCCGCCGCAGCCACGTCCTGCAGACCCGTCCCCGTGCTGTCGAAGATCGTGATCTGCTCGGAAGCCACGCGGTCGATAGCCCGCCCGGCGACCACGTCGGCCAGCTCGGCCCGGACGTCCGCGCGGGTCATCACGCCCGCGTCGATCGCGTGGTGGAGCTCTCCGATGGTTGCGCACTGCTCCAGCGCATCGGCCACGACGCGGCCAGCGGCCAGGAGTGCGACGTCCAGCTCCTGCTTGTCCGGGCTATCGGCGCCGATCGCCGCGACGAACGCCCCCGCGCCCACGTGCTCGGCCCGGAGGAAGGGCGAGCGGGCCGGCGTGCACGTGACCACGATGTCGCTCGTCCGGACCATGTCGAAGATCTCGTCCCCCGCCACCTCGATGTCCAGGCCGAGCTCCGGTCCCAGGGCGCGGGCGAGGCGCTCGGCGGCAGGGCGGTCGCGATCGTAGGCGACGACGTGTCGGAGGGGCCGAACCCGGCTCAGCGCCTGGAGCTGAACGTGCCCCTGTGCGCCACAGCCGAACAGCGCCACCCTGGACGCGTCGGGACGGCTCAGGTGCTTCGCCGCCACCGCGGTCGTGGCTCCCGTACGCAGCCGCGTGATCTCCATCGAGTCGAGGAGGGCCAGGAGCCGACCGTCGTCGCCGTCGAACAGGCCCACCACCCCCTGGATCGTCGGCAACCCGTGCCGCGCCCGGTTCTCCGGGAAGTTCGCGTTCAGCTTGGCGGCAAAGTAGCGGCGGTCGCGATCGAGACACGCCGTCTTGACGTGGAATCCTCCGGACGGCACGTGGATTCCCAGCACCCCGGAGGGCATCGTCGTGCCGTCCTTCTCCCTTCGCCACGCATCCTCCATCGCAGCGATGCAGTCGTCGAGGGGCACGAGCGCGGTGATGTCGGAGCGGCAGAGGATCAGTGTGTCGGTCATCGGCATTCCGAGGCAGCGTGGTACGCGTGCTCGTACATGTCGAGGGCCAGGACCGGGGCGGCGTCGACGGCCGCCTGCGAATGATCGGAAGCGATCTGGTTCCACAGGCGCTTGTGCCGTCGTGAATAGGTGAGCAGGACCCAACCGGAGCCGCCGGCGAACGATCGCGCGGTCCCCACGAACTCCTGCCGCCACGCCTTGACGCTCCCGAAATGCTCCTCGAGGATGCCTCCGACCTGGGCCGGAACCTTGTTGCCCTCGCCGCCCAGATTCCCGAAGTACAGCTCGTGCAACGCCACGGAGCCCATCGCCGTCAGCTCTTCATGCTTCAAGGCGCGGAGCCGGTAGCCCGGCGCTCCCGCATCGAGCGCCGCGAGCTCCGCGCGAACGGCGTTCAGGGCCTGCACGGCGGCGCCGAAGTTGTTCTCGTAGTGGCTGACGATGAGTCGCTCGGAAAGCCCGTTCAGCGTCCACGGTCTCACCGGTATCGGGGTGATCTCCTGGTGCATGATCGGGGTCCTCCGTCTCCCTGTCATGTCGCGCATCGTCACTGGCGGGCCGCCCGCGCCTCCAGCACGCTGTAGACGCCGTCGAAGAGCGCAAGCGCCTGTGCGAGCAGCTCCTGATCGTCCTTGATGGCGGCAGCCAGCCCCCGCACCGCCAGGTCGATGCCGTCGGTCTCGGGCCGATCGTACCGGCCGTCCCGCAGGTCCGCCTCGTGAACGATCTCGGCCAGGGTCCGAAGGGGCGACGTGTCAAGGCCGCCGCGCTTGAGCAGCGTCTCGAAGGTGACGTCCTCTCCCTGGTGGCCGAACTCCGCCCCCATGACGTCGAAGGGCACGGCCTCCGCCGGGAACTCGGCCGGCGGCGCGAACAGGAACCGCGCGTCCGCATCGATGAATCGGCGGATGAGCCACGCCGAGGCCAGGCGGTCGATGTGGGGGCGCGGCCGGGTGGCCCACAGGCGGCCGCGAAGGTCCGGGAGCGGGGCGGCGGCCGGCTCAGGGGCCGGGAGTCTGAGGTGCATGTCCGCCGTGGCGCGCAGCCGGTCCACCTCCTGGTAGCCAGGCGCCTCGAAGAAGTCCAGCTCGCGCACCCGGTCGAGCTCCCGCCCGAGGCGCGTCAGCTCGTCGGCGGCCCGGCCCGCGGCCACGCCCCGCGCCCGGCGGCCGAGCCCTCGCAGGCTCGTGCGGTAGCGCGTGGCCAGCGCCCGGTAGTCGGCCTCCCGGGCCTGGTGGAACAGCCGGACTACATCGGCCTCGGGCAGGTTCTCGAGCCGGTCGACCCGGACCAGCGTGGCCTCCCCCCGATCCTTCTGGATCTCCTGCGTGAGCCACTGGAGCCGCTCGAGCCGCTCCGGGCTGAACGGCAGCACCCAGACCGAGTTCTTGAGGGCCACCGCCCCCAGGGCCCGGAGCTTCCGCCAGGCCCGGACACGCAGGCTGGAGGGATGGGTCGGCAGGGCCACGATGAGCATCAGCCAGGTTGTCACAGACGCTTCTCCTCTTGCATCGTACGTTGCATCTCGTATATCATCGAGCGCAACGTGAGGTCAAGAGGAATGCAACAGACGCTACAGCGACCATCGGCGCCGGCCTTGCTCCGGTACTTCCTCTATCTGGGCAGCCTGGGCTTCGGGGGGCCCGTGGCGCTGGTGGGCTACATGCAGCGCGACCTGGTCGAGCGCCGAGGCTGGTTCACGCGGGAGGAGTATCTGAAGTCCCTCGCACTCTCCCAGCTCGCCCCCGGACCCCTCGCCGCCCAGCTTGCGATCTGCCTCGGGTACATCCACTCCCGGGTGCGGGGCGCTACCCTCGTCGCCCTCGCCTTCATCCTGCCCTCGTTCGTGATGACGGTCGGCATCGGCTGGCTCTACGTGCGGTACGGCGGGCTGACCTGGATGCAGGCGGCCTTCTACGGCGTGGGCGCCACCGTGATCGGGATCATCGTCCGGGCCGCGTGGAAGCTCGCGACGCTGACGCTGGCCCGGGACCGCGTGCAATGGGTGATCTTCGCCGTGATGGGGATCGTGACAGCGTGGACCGAGTCGGAGATCGCCGCCCTCTTCGTTCTCTGCGGCGTGGCGTACTGGCTCGTCCACGCCCCGCCCGCCTGGCTCCGGTGGACCTCCACCGCCTGTCTCAGCGTGGCGGTGCCGGGCGTGCTGGTGCAGCTGGCGTGGTTCTTCACGAAGGCGGGCGCCTTCGTCTTCGGGAGCGGGCTCGCGATCGTCCCCTTTCTCTACGGCGGAGTGGTCCAGGAGCATGCCTGGCTGAACGATCGCCAGTTCCTCGACGCCGTGGCCGTGGCCATGCTGACGCCGGGGCCTGTCGTGATCACGGTGGCATTCATCGGCTACCTGGTCGCGCAGTTCCCGGGCGCGGTGGCCGCGTCGATCGGAGTCTTCCTGCCCGTGTACCTTTTTGTGGTCGTTCCCTTTCGATGGTTCGATCGGATCAACGAGAATCCCCAGGTCAAGGCGTTCGTGACGGGGGTGACTGCTGCCGCCTCCGGGGCGATCGCCGGTGCCTGCGTCGTCCTGGCCCGGCGCGCGGTCGTCGACGTCCCCACGCTGTGCATCGCCGGGCTCGCGCTCGGGCTCAGCTGGCGCTACAGGGTGCCGGAACCCTTCCTGATCATCGGCGGCGCGCTGGCGGGGCTGGTCCTCGTGTCGCTACGAGGAGGGTCGTGAGGCGGACGGGGGCGTTGGACTTCAAACCGTCTTGACTGGGAGGCATGTCATGGCGACAACCGCGAAGGTCGTGTTCGTCTGTCTGCATGGGGCCGCGAAGAGCGTGCTGGCCGCCGCACTCTTCGGACAGGAGGCCACACGCGCCCGGGTGCCGGTCGAGGCCGTCGCGCGTGGTATCGAACCGGACCCGGAGGTCTCGTCGGCAGCCGCGCATGGCCTGCTGGCCGAGGGGCTCGATGTCCGTGAGGAGCGGCCGCGCGCCCTCCGGCCGGAGGATCTGGCCGGGGCCTCGCGCGTCATCGCTTTCGGGTGCGACGTCAGCGAGATGGCCCCGCCCGGGGTTCCCGTGGAGCAGTGGGCCGAGGTCCCGGCCGTGAGTGACGGTTACGCTCGAGCCCGGGCGGCCGTCGTGTCTCACTTTCCGGACTTGCTGGAGGCGTGCCGGCGCTCGGCCGGCTCCTCCACGGATTGCTGAGGCGAGGAGCGCGGGGCCGCGCCCCTCCGAGCCACTCCTCGCCGTTTGCCCGGGATCTTGGAGCCCTGGGGAAGGCCGACGGTGACACGTTCTCTCGCCGTCCTTGCCCTCGCGAGGTGCTCCGAGGTCGGCGGCCCGGAGCCCGTAAGTGATTGCGAAGTAATGCGGATCGTGACCGCGACGCGGATTGCGGTCTGGACCCCCCCTCTCCCGTACAATTCTAAGTCCCAGAGCCGTCCTCGCTGGGGCCGGGCCCTTCGACCCGTCAGGTGGCCCGTGTCGGTGGAGGAGAACGTGATGAACGTAGCGGAGCTGAACGCCACCCGGGGAGCCTCGACAGCTATCCACGGCGCCCGTCCGCGCCGCCATCCCTTTCTCGGTGGACTGCTGGTCAAGGACAGACTGATCAACCAGACTCAGCTCGAACAGGTGCTGGCACTCCAACAGCAGACCGAGCCACGCCCGCTGCTCGGACAGATGCTCGTCGACCGGAAGCTGATCACGCCGCACGAGCTCAACGCCGTCCTCGGCAAGTACCGGCGAGAGCACCTGCTCGGTGACATCCTGATCGAGACGAATCTCCTCACGTCGGCTCAGCTCGAGACTGCGCTCGCCTGCCAGAGGCGTACCGGCTCCCCGCTGGGCGAGACTCTGATCGAGCTCGGGTACATCACCGAGCGGCAGTTCAAGCACGCGCTCAGCATCCAGCTCAGGGTCGCGTTTGTCGATCTCGACCGCCGGTCAATCGATCCAGGCCTCACGGCTCTGATCAGCGAGCGTTACGCACGCCACCACCGGGCGATGCCGATAGCCAAGGCCGATGACCGGATTGTCCTGGCCATGGATGATCCGACCGACGCCGAGGTCGTCGCCGAGGTACGCTCGTGCACCGGGTATCGGATCGACGTGGCCACGGCCACGGCTGATGCGCTGGAACGGGCGCTCTCGCGGCTCTACGGAGAGCGCGGAGACCTCGGGTCCCTTCACCCGCCTATGGTCGCAAGGCGCGAAGGGACAGCACAGGATGCGATGGAGCGAGTGATGCCGTCCGCCCGCGCTCCCGAACAGGACGCGAACGTCCCGATCGGATGCGGTGACCGGGGGGGCGGCGAGCGGGAAAAGCCGGGAACCGCGCTTGATGTCATCCGAACGAAGATGGAGGTCATTCGGCAGCTTGCCCGGAGCTGGGAGCGTCGGGTCGACGCGGTCGAGGCGCTGCTGCGCGAGCGACTCGAGCGACGGTCCGAGATCGAACGTCTCGCCGGCGACCTCCAGGAAAACCGAGCCGCCCTCGTGCGAACGAGTCAGGAGCTTGACGCGAAGAGCCAAGTCTTGGTGAGGCTCGAGATAGCCCATGCAGCCTTGCTCCGGGACAGGGAGGCCCTCGCGCGTTCCTTGAGTGAGCTTCAGGAACGGCACGACGCGCTTCTCCAAGACCGCCAGTTCGCAATTGATCGAGTCGGTGCGGCTCTCCGTCGGCTCAGGCCCTGATGGCGAGCTTGGTCGCGGCGGCCCGATCCCCGGGCGTGAGAGAGGTATCGCCCCGCGCGACATCCCGCTCTCGAGCTTCGTCGTGAGCCAGGCGCGGGCATTGCTGGATCCCACCCGGCCACCGGCTCGTCCCGCTCGGCGCGGCTTCCAGTCGGCTCGCCGACCAGCCGCACCGTCGTGTAGACGCAGAGCGGGAAGCCCGGCAGCGCGCGGCCATGACGCGCCAGCGCCTCGTCGCCGAGCTCGCGCACGACATGGCACTCTGCGGTCTCGACGTACGTCGTGATGATGCCGTCGCCCAGGCGGGCGAAGCGATCGAACTGCGCAGGCAGGAGCTCGCCCCGGTTGCCGGCCGTGATGAGGACGGATGGCCCCGCCGGGGTCCACGGGAGGGGCCCGATCACGATGCGCATGGGTCAGGTCCTCGTCATCGCTACACCCGGAGCCGGGGATCCAGGAGATCGCGCATCCCCTCGCCGAGCAGGTTGGCGCCGATCACCGCCAGCAGGATCGCGACGCCGGGGAAGGTGGCGATCCACCAATAACCAAAGATGAACTCCCGGCCCTGACTGAGCATGGCGCCCCACTCGGGGGTCGGCGGCTGCGCGCCCAGGCCGAGGAAGCTCAGCGTGGCCGCGACGAGGAGGGCGTTGCCGAGACCGAGCGTGCTGAGCACGATGATCGGCGCCAGCACGTTGGGCACCACGTGGCGACCCAGCACCCGCAGATCCGCAGCGCCCGAGGCGCGGCTCGCCTCGATGAACGTTCGCGTCGTCACGTCCAGCACCGCGCCGTTGACGACGCGTACATAGGCCGGCATTGAGGAGACACCGACCGCCACGATGAGGTTCTCGAGGCTGGGCCCGGTGGCTGCCACGATGGTCAGGGCGAGCAGGATGCCGGGGAGGGCGAGCAGGAGGTCGGTGAGCCGGAGGACGACCGTGCCGGTCCAGCCGCGGTAGAAGCCGGCCAGCAGCCCGAGGACCGTTCCGGGCACGCCGCCTACGGCGACCGCGAGCAACCCGACGCGAAGCGATTGGCGTCCGCCCCAGATCACGCGGGTCAGGATATCCCGTCCGAAGACGTCGGTCCCCAGGAGGTGGGCCGAGCCGGGGGCGCGCAGAGACGCCCGCTGATCCTGGGCGATCGGGTCGTAGGGCGCGAGCCAGGGGGCGGCCACCGCCATCGCGATCAGGACGAGCAGCAGCACACTGCCCGTGACCGCGCCCTTGTGGCGCAGGAAGCGTCGGAGCTCGGGGTAGGCCGAGGCGCGGGGGGGCGGAGGACTCTGGGCGTCGCTACCGGGTATCGTAGCGAATCCTCGGGTTGACCAGCGCGTAGGAGAGATCGACCGCCAGGTTCACCAGGCTGTAGGTGGCGGCGATCAGCAAACACCAGCCCTGGACGATGGGGATGTCGCGGGCGAACACGGCGGCTACGACGAGCTGCCCCAGCCCCTGGCGGGAGAAGAGCGACTCCACGACGACGCTTCCGCCCAGCAGCAGGCCGAACTGCAGTCCGACGAACGTGATGATCGCGATCAGCGCGTTCCGCAGCGCGTGACGGTAGATGACGGTGCGCTCGGGCAGCCCCTTCGCCCGCGCAGAGCGCAGGTAGTCCTCGCCCAGCACCTCCAGCATGCTCGAGCGCGTGAGCCGCGCGACCGTCGCCGCGGCCGGGAGCGCCAGCGTGAGGGCCGGCAGCGCCATGCCCGACCAGCCCTGGCCGCCCAGCGCGGGAAGCCATCGCAGCTGGACGGCGAACACCAGCATCAGCATGAGCCCGAGCCAGAACCCGGGCATCGAGATGCCGACGAGGGAGACCAGCATGGTCAGGAAGTCTGCCCAGCGGCCGCGGCGCACGGCCGCGGCCACCCCGGCGAGCACGCCGATCACGGTGGCCAGTCCCACCGACACCAGGGCCAGCTGGACGGTCGGCCACGTGTTCTCGAGCAGGATGCGCGCCACCGGGCGGTTCTGCTGGAACGACTTGCCGAGATCCCCCCGGAGCGCGCCCCCGAGGAAGCGTACGAACCGGACCAGGAACGGGTCGTTCAGGCCGAGCTGCTCGCGCAGGATCTCGATGTCCTTGGCCGAGGCGCCGAAGTGGGACACCAGCATGGTGGCGGGATCGCCGGGAAGCGTGTTCATGAGCGTGAACACGGCGGCCGCCACCCCGAGCAGGACGAACAGGGTGGCGGCCAGTCGCCAGGCGAGAAAGCGGGCCACGAGTTCCTAGACGGCCCCCCGGCGCGGGAGCCGGGGGGCCGGATGCATCACCCGGCTCCCGGCCTGGGTCCGGCCGGCCGCGAGGCTACTTCTTCAGCCACATCTCGGCGAAGTACGCGTCGTAGCCCCGCCGGTTGAACTGGACGTCCTGCACCTGGCTCCGGTAGACGTGGATGGTCTCCCGGACGAACGCCGGCAGGAAGAGCGCGTTCTCCATCGCGAGGACCTGGAAGCGACCGTAGATCTCCGCCCGCTTCTTGGGGTCCAGCTCCATCTCGCCCTGGTCCAGCAGGTCGTCGATCTGCTTGATGTTCTGGAAGGTCCAGGCGAAGCCCTTTCCCTGGTTGCGGGAGTGGAACAGGATCGACATCAGCTCGGGGTCCAGGGAGGCGAAGGGCAGCGGGGCGAGGTTGTTCTTGACCCCCTCGGTGGCTACCTGGTTGACGGTCCCGACCTCCTGCAGGGAGATGTTCGTCTTGATCCCCACCTTCCGGAAGTCGGCCTGGACGAACTCGGCCTCGGCCGTCGTGTAGAAGACGTAGTGCTCGATGACCAGCGGGGTGCCGTCCTTGGCCCGCATGCCGTCCGCGCCCTTCTTCCAGCCTGCCTCGTCCAGGAGCGCCTCCGCCTTGCGGGGGTCGTAGGGGTACATCTTCTCGACCGCCGGGTTGTAGCCGAACGTCGCCGGCGTCAGTGGGCCGTAGGCGGGCTTGAAGGTGCCCTGGTGCACGCTCCGCACCAGTCCCTCACGGTCGAGGGCGTAGATCATCGCCTGGCGCACCTTGAGGTCCGTCGTGGGTGCGCGCTTCGTGTTCATCGGCCAGCCCCACGGCATGCCCGGCTGCGCCGCGCTCTTCACCTGGAACCGCGGATCGGCCTTCAGACGCTGGATCTGATGCGTCGGCGGCAGGTCGATCGCGTCCACCTGCCCGGACTCCAGCGCGGCGAGCCGGGCGCCGGCGTCGGGAATCTGACGGAAGGTGAGGGTGGCAAAGTGCGCCGGCCCCTTGTGGAGATAGGACGCGCCCCAGTTGTAGTCCGGGTTGCGGGCGAGCTTCACGTGCTGGTTCTGCACCCACTCCACGAACTTGAAGGGCCCGGTGCCGACCGGCTGGCGGCCGAACTCCGCCCCGAGCTCCTTGACGGCCTTGGGAGAGACGGGCGCGAAGAAGACCTGGCTGATCACGGTCAGGAAGGACGCCTTCGGCTTCTTGAGGACGATCCGCACGGTCGTCGCGTCCACCACTTCGCTCCGGTCGTAGAAGCCCCGGAGGGCGACCCCGGCCTGGCGGGACTTGGTCTCCGGATCGACCATCCGGTCGAAGCTGAACTTGACGGCCTCGGCATTGAGCGGCGTGCCGTCGTGGAACTTGACGCCGGGCTTGAGCTTGAAGATCCAGACGAGTCCGTCCGGGGTGGACGTCCAGGACTCAGCGAGCCCGGGGAAGACCTGGCCGTCGGCCCGCAAGGACACCAGCGGGTCGAAGATGTTCAGCATGATGAAGTGGCTGATCGACTGGGAGGTCACGTGCGGGTCGAGGATGTCGACGAAGCTCGACGAGTACCCGAAGGTGAAGTCCCCGCCGGCGACGGGCTGGGCAGGGACGCTGGTGGCGAAGACGGTCAGGGACAGGACCGCAGCAAGGACCATCCAGGACCGATGCCAGGCAGTACCGGTGGCGATGCGCATGCTCCCTCCTCCTGTTCGATGCGTGAATGAGCGGTCCGGACGGGGCGGACCGATCGGGTGATTCATGCCAGGGACGGGTGGGGGAACGGCCCGCGGGCCGACTCGTAGGCGCGCGCGGCCCGCAGCACGCGCACGTCGGCGAAGCGCGGCCCCGCGATCTGCACGCCGATGGGCAACCCGTCTCGCGTGAGCCCGCAGGGGACGCTGGCCACCGGCTGACCGGTGTGGTTCGCTCAGCACGTCAGGGCGGGTGCCTTGCCTCGCAGACCGTCGGGCAGGCCCGGCACCGGCGGAGGCGGGACGTGGAAGCCGGGCAGCACGAGGAGGTCGTGGTCCGCGTAGAGCGCCTCCATCCGGGCGGCGATGGCCTGACGGGTCATCAGGGCCGCGTGATACGCCGCCGCCGTGATGCTCCGGCCCGCCTCGGCCCCCGCACGGAGATAGGGGTCGATCCGGGAGAGCGTGGCCCGGGTGGCCTCGACCGGCGACAGGGTCTTCGTGCGGTAGGCCTGGAGGAGCTGTCTGGCACTCCAGAAGTCGAGGGGCTCGGGCACGGAGACCTCCACCGAGAACGCGAGGGTTTACCGAGCGGCCTGAGACCGGACCGTCTCCAACGCCGTCACTCTAGCGCAATCCGGGAGCCGGCGAACACCCAATCGGTGTCGGCGAGCCTGACGCGCCGGCACATCTCGTCCACTCGCATGTCCAGGCCGTCTTCCGCCCGCGGTCAGGACCAGTCACCGGGTCTGGTGCGCAGGCGCTTGACGACGCCGCGCTGCTTCTTGCCGGCGATTCTCTGCTCCCGGGATCCTCGCGTCGGCCGGGTGGCGCGGCGCCGGGCCGGCCGGATCAGGGCGGCAGCGATCAGCTCGCGCACCTTGGCGCGCGCGTCCTCGATGTTCAGGGACTGGGTGCGGGTGAGCTGGCTGGTCACCACGAGGCGGCCGTCGGCGTCGAGGCGGCGGGCGACGAGGCCGTGAAGGCGGCGCCGGGCCTCCTCGCTCAGCCCCTCGATCGCCTCGAGCTCGACCCGGAGATCGACCTTCGTCGCGACCTTGTTCACGTTCTGGCCGCCGGGACCGGAGGCGCGAGTCGCGCGAACGGTGATCGCGCTCGCCGGGACCCGGACGGTCTCGCTCACGACGATCGCGCTCACGCCTCGTACTCCTGGGTGACCTGGAGCTCCACGTCGCCATCCTCGTCGACGACCAGCGCGATGAGGTTGGGCCGGCAGCAGACCGCGCAGTCCTCGGTGAAGGTCTGGCGACGGCCTCCCCCAGGGTCGACGAGGACCTCATTCTCCTCGCCGCAGAACGCGCACTCGTACGTCACGATCCGTCTCCAGCGCGGAGCCAGGTCATCCGGCTACGCGGCCGACCGGCGGACGGTGGCGTCGGGACGCTCGGGGAGACCGGGGAGCAGCTCCACGCCCAGCCCCGGACGGTTCGACCCGAGACGCACGGTCCCGTTCTCCACGACCGGCAACCCGGAGACGAGCTCCGTGTACCAGCCGGTGAAGAACGCCCGCACCGTCTCCTGGATGAGGGCGTTCGGCGCGTTGAGCGAGAGGTGGACGCTCGCCATCCACACCACGGGGCCCGTGCAGTCGTGCGGCGCGACGGGGAGCCCGAAGGCCTCCGCCAGGGAGGCGATGGCTTTGCCCTCGGAGAGCCCGCCGCACCAGCCGAGGTCGAGCATGACGATGCTCGCGGCCCGAGCCTCGCAGAGCTCCCGGAAGGCCTGGCGGCCGCCGAGCATCTCGCTGGCCGTGGTCGGGAGCTTCGTGCCCTGGGCGAATCGAGCCAGGCTCGCGATGTCGTCCGGGCGGAGCGGGTCCTCGATCCAGTAGGGATTCAAGCCCTCCGACTCGAACGCGCGGGCGATCTTGAGAGCGGTGGGGAGGTTCCAGAGCCCGTGGAGCTCGACCATCATGTCCATGCGGTCGCCGACCGCCCGGCGCACCTGGCGGAAAGGCTCGAGGCCCTTGTCGAGCTCGGCCGCCGTGATGTTGAGCCCGCCGGACGCGAAGGCGTACTCGTCGAAGGGCCACATCTTCATCCCGGTCACGCCCTGCGCGAGAAGGCTCTGGGCGAGCTCTCCCGCGCGCCCGTGGAGGAAGGCGTCGAGATCCTCGTAGGGGCCGTCCCGCCGCTCGACCGCCGGGAGCCCCCAGTTGTGGATGTTGGCGCCGATCGCCGCTCGCACGTACCGGTAGCCCGCGCAGGTGTTGTAGACGCGGATCGCCTCGCGCGTCTGCCCGCCGAGGAGCTGGACGACCGGGAGGCCCGCGGCCTTCCCGGCCAGGTCCCAGAGCGCGATGTCGACCGCCGAGTTGCCGCGCGCCTCCACCCCGGTGCTCCGGGTTCCCACGTACTGCTGGATGGCGATCCGGAGGCCGTCGATGACCGACGGGTCCTTTCCGAGGAGGCGGGGAGCGGCGGTCTCGTGAAGGTACGCGGCGACCTCGTGAGCGCCGAAGAAGGTCTCGCCGAGGCCGACCAGGCCGGCGTCCGTGTGGAGGCGCACGAAGCAAAGGTTGGGGAACTCGGCGAGCTGGATGGTCTCGAGGGCGGTGATGCGCATCGGGTCGGGCTCCTTCTTGGTGGACGTCAGCCCTTGATGGCACCGCTCGTCACGCCGCTGACGAAGTAGCGCTGCATCAGGAAGTAGAAGGCGATGGGACCTCGAGCCCGGCGGGGCGTACGGGTCAGCCCAAGCAGAGGCCCGAGGGACTCACGAAGCCGTGATCGAAACGTCCTGATCAGGCGGCTCGAAGGTTCAGAGTGCTTAGACGGTCTTCTGCGTCTCCTCGTAGACCTCGAAGTACCGGTTGCCCAGCGAGCGCTGATTCTCGTAGATGGATCCCGCGAAGGGCGCGACCGGCAGCGGGATCCGCACGGGCACCGGGGTCAGCCGGGGCTCCACGGTCGGCTCGCCGGTCACGATGTTGGCGTTGAACTGCTCCCAGTCCGGGATGCCCAGGAGCGGGAAGGCGTCGACCGCGGTGTACTGGAACAGCAGCAGGCGCCGCGGCCGGCCGGAGGTGTTCAGCGCCGAGCCGTGAACCATCCGGACATGGTGGATGGTCATACTGCCGGCCTTGCCGGTCAGCATCACGGCCTTCGAGAAGTCGATGCCGGCGGTGATGGGGTCGATCGCGCCGCAGAACACGCCGCCGCTGTGGTGATCGGAGATCGGCCATCGGTGGCTGCCCGGGATCACCATCAGCGGCCCGTTGTCCGGCCCGCAGTCGTCGAAATAGAGCCCGATCGCCAGCAGGTCGTCGTTGGTGTGGGGATAGAACGCCCAGTCCTGATGCCACTCCACCGCCGCTCCGTAGCCGGCTGCCTTCATGTTCAGCTTGCCGGTCTGGTACCGGATGCCAGAGGGGCCCATCAGCGGGGTCAGGATCTCTGCGATCTTCTTGCTGAAGGCGATCTCCCGGTAGGCCGGGTGGACGTTGTGCGGCTCCTTGATCCGGCGCACCCGCGGCTCCTGGGGTGTGTGGGTCGGCTCCAGGTCGTAGATGTGGTTGTGCTCGGTGACCGCGTGAGATGCCGCCACCAGGTCGTCGGTGACCTGGCGCAGTGTCGCGAGCTCCCGCGCGCTCAGCACGTTCTCGACCAACAGGTAGCCGTCCGTCCTGTAGGCCTGAATCTGGTCCTTGGTGAGCATGCCGTCGATCCTCCGCTCGTGAGCCGCGTCGTTCCGGGCCCCGGCCCGCTCGTCGATCCCGCCAGTGGGACCAGGCGCGGCCGTCTGCCTCAGTTTACTCTGCCTTGTCGAATCCATGGAGCTCGCGTTCTGCGTCACCGGCGCATCGCCGGTCGATGACGGACGGGGCGATGCCGCCTTGACGCGTTCCTGGGGCTTTGTTATCGAACCCTGACCCGGTGCAGGTGTCCGAGGCGATCGTTCGGCCATTCCGTGCGCTGTCATTGGCGGGGCTGGTGATCTTCTGGGTCGTGCTTGCCACGGCTCTGGCGATCCTCGGCCGCGACCGAACCGAGGGCCGCGAGCGGCTCGCCCGGGCCGGCCATGCCTGACCTCGGCCTGATCCTCGCGTGCAGCGGGTGCTGCTGCGGGCATCCGGACCGGGGTGGCCGCTGGCGCCGCCCCGAGTCCTGAAGTCGACGCCCCGGCGGCTTCACAAGACGTCGGGCGTCGCGGACCGGGTCCGGCTCGCGTTCGCCGAGTGTCTCGGTCCGTGCAGCGAGGCGAACGTCATGCTCCTCTATCTGGGCGGGCGGCCGCTCTGGTTTCGGCGCATGAACGCGCCCGAGCTGGTCGAGGCGCTGCTCGCCTACGCGCGGGAGGTGGCGGACGGGGGCGCACCGGCCCTGCCGGCCGAGCTCGCGTCGCGATCGTTCTCGTGGACCGAGGGAGGGCTCGGCCCGGAGCCGCCGATCGCCGACGCGGAGCCGAGAGAGGGCGCCGCGTCAGGGGAGAGCCACCCGCTGGCGCGCGTTCATCGCCGGGCGGGGGGCCCCGGTCAGCTGGGGAGCCCGAACAGGGACGTCATCCGGGTGGACGCGAGCATCGTTCCCATCGCCTCGTCCGGCGGCCGGCGCGTGAAGCGGCTCGCCGCGTCGAGGATGCGCGGCAGCAGGGTGAGATCGCCCGCGGTGTTGAGGAACACGCTCGGCACGTCGAGCACCCAGTGCACGGCCCGGTCGATGTCACCCTGTTCCTCGAGGGGCTGGTACCAGGTGGTGTGGGACCGCTCCGTGGTGGCCCACGGCCCGCGCGCGATCGACTTGATGACCTGGACGGCCACGCGGCGCTCCCGGCAGGTCGCCAGGAGCTCCTCGAAGGCACTCCGGTAGCGCTCGTCCTGGGCCATGAAGTAGTTGTACGGGAGCAGCACCGCGTCGAAGTCGAAGCGGGTCAGGCTGCGCCGGTGCATGGCGGCGATCGTCCAGCCATGGCCGGTGACGCCGATGAACCGCGCTAGCCCCTGGGCTCGCGCTTCGATCACGGCTTCGAGGGCGCCACCCGGTCCCATGGCCTGATCCCAGTCGTCCGGATGGCCGAGGGAATGCAGCTGGATCAGATCGACGTGGTCGACCCGAAGCCGCTCGAGTGACCGGTGGATGTCCTCGCGCGCCTCGCGCGCGGTGCGCTGGCCGGTCTTGGTCGCGAGGAAGAAGTCCCGCCGGTGGCGGGCCATCCACGGTCCGATGCGAAGCTCGGAGTCGCCGTAGCGCGCGGCCGTGTCGATGTGGTTGACCCCGTGGCGGAGCAGCAGCTCCAGCGTGCGGTCGGCCTCCGCCTGGCTGGCGCGGGCCAGGGCGGCGGCTCCGAACAGCGTCACCGTGCTCTGATGGCCCGTCCGTCCGAACGGTCGTCGCTCGATCATGGCGCCTCCACTATGGTCATCCGACGTGGTCCAGCCCCGACCGGCGCGCGGTCTCCGGAGCCCAATCGGCCGGCACGCACAGCATAGCGTAGTCGAGACCGGGTCTGTCGCGTGGGGGCACGCTCACGAGCCGGGCGAGGGAGCCAGGATTTCAGTCGAGCCTTCGATCGACGCGAGGCGCGGATCGTCCAACTGTCGATCGACCCGGCCGTGCGGACCAACGCCTCGGCGGGGCTGCCCGCCGAGGCGTCCCGGCGCCCAACCAGCGTGATGATGGGTGGGGCTACTGCACTGCGAGGGGCGGGCTGGCTACACGGGCTGGCTGGATTCCACGTCGCGGCCGCCGCGGTCGTGATGACGGCGATCGTGCTGCTCCGCGGGCTCGTCGGCGGTCTCGATGTCGCGCTGGGCGAAGTCCTCGGAGGGCTCCGATCGTCGCGCTTCGGCCGTCTTTCGGGCACTGGCCCCCGGAGGGCCCGGGGGGGGGCGACGCTTCTCTACCTCGCGAGGCGGGACCTGGCTGTCGCGTGCAGGCCTGTCCGCCGGAATCTTTGAGTCCTTGGTCTTCGCCCTCTGAGCCATTTCTACCTCGCGTTTCCTACGACGAGCCGGGGATGTTCCCGCAGAAGACGTACGTGTTCGCGTCCTGGGCGGACTTGTGGCCGTTGATCGCGAACTCGCCGGTCTGGAGCGCGGTCAGCGACACGTCGATCGTCGTCTCCGACTTGCCGTCGGTCAGGGTTGTGAGTCCGTAGGCCGGCTTGGGGTCGAGCTTGGCGCAGGTGCCGTTGTGAACGTGCAGGGGCTGGGCGACCCTCGCCGGTGCCCCGTTGATGCCGACCACCACCTTGGTCTTCGCCCCCTGCTCGGTGAGCGTCGCCGTCCCCGCCTCACCGGAGTTGTTCTGGGGAGTCAGCTGCACGATGACGGGACCGGCGGCCTCCGTGAGGCTCGCCCCGGCGACCCCCAACATTCCGGCCATTGCCAGCGCGAGAGCGAGAGATCGGGTCATGGCTCCTCTTCGACGTGTATATGCAGTCCCCCGGCCTTCGCCGCGATCCACGCCGCGTGTCTGGCCAGCAAGGACCATACTTCGTTCCGGCCGGCGAGCGTGCTAACCCCCGTCCCGCTCCACCGGTCGCTTCAGCCAGTCTCCCGGCCGCAGGTTGAGGATGGGCTCCGGGACGAGCACGGCCAGCCACTTGGCGATGTCCTCCACGGTCACGATCCCCATGGGATGTCGCTCCCCGTCGACGAGCGGCACGGTGCGACAGCTCATCGCCATCATGCGGAGCAGATCCGATCGTCCGGCCCGATGGCCTCCGGGTCCCCCGTCATCACCGCCCTGAGGCGTGTCGGACCCGGATCGCGATCGGTCGCGCGAACCCACTTCAGCAAATCCCGGTCGGTGGCGATACCAGAGAGCCGTCCCTCCTCGTCGATCACGACCACTGCCACGTGGTCCTCCGCCAGCATTGCCTCGAGGGCCTCCTCGATGCGCGCGGTCTCGGGGAGTCGGATGGGCTCACGCGTGGCGAGCAGACTCACGGTGTCGCTGAGGAAAGCGTCCTGCAGCTTGCGGAACTCCGTTCCGAGGATCTCCGAGTACTCGTCGTGGTACTCGGCCGTCGCGCCGCGTGGATCGGACCGGGCCATGTGAGTCATGTTCTCCATCGGAGCAAGGGTTGTGCCGGTGGCCGCCAGGGCGAAGGTGGGAGGAAAGGAGACCGCCACTGCGTCGTCCCCGACAGGCTGGCGTGCGGACGACACGGTGACGGAGTCTGGCGCCACGAAGGCGGAGCATTCGCGAAATCTAACGGGGAAGAGTCGCGGCGTGGACAGCCCTCCCGAGATGCATTCCGGGAAAATCTGGATCTGGGGTTTTTCGGGTTTTTCGGGTTGCTTGCCGACGTGATGTCTTGGCGGCCGCCGCTCACGACAGGATGACGACTCGGCGACCCGATGTCGCCTTGATGTGGCGTTCCTGGAGCGATAGAAGACACCCGGACGACCCGAAGAGGAGACAGATGCGGTACTGGCTGGGCGGTGCGGTGATGGCAGGATTGGCGGCGCTTCTTCTCGCCGGTTGCGAGGGCGATTCGAGCTCGAAGGGGTTCTCGAGCGTGAGACCGCCGAGTTCGAGGTCGCTCCCTTCTCCAACTTCGACTTCGGCAACTCGCTCCAGAACAGCCAGGGTCACCCCTCGTCTGCATTCGCACCTTCCGTGAGCTGCGCCGCCATCGACGACATCGACCGCACGGATCTCGACGTCGAGGCGAGCTGAGCGCTCCGGCAGACCGCCCGGCTCGCCGCGCTCCCGCCTCTTGACAAGGCTCTCCGTGCGGGTTTCCCTCGTCTCGGTCGTCCGGACGGGCACCTCGCAGACCCAAACGTGTCGGTGATGGAGGAGCGCGCATGACGCCCGCGATCGACGTACACACCCACATGCTGAACCGTGACTGGCTGGAGCTCCTGCGCGCTCACGGTCGGCCCCGCTACGAGCTCCGGAAGAGCCTGGACGCGCCGGAGGGCATCTTTCTCGACGGCGCTCCCTTCATGACGCCTCAGCCGGGGCACTTCGACTACCCGTATCGCATCCGTCAGATGGACGAGGCAGGCGTCGATCTGGCGATCATCTCGCTCACGTGCCCGAACGTGTACTGGGGCGGCCGCGACGTGAGCCTCAAGGCCGCGCAGGTCGTCAACGACGACATGGCGGGCGCCCAGCTCGCGTATCCGTCGCGCATTCGCTGGCTCTGCTCGCTCCCCTGGGAGCACCCCGAGGTGGCCGTGACCGAGCTGGCGCGAGCCACTGACCGGGGCGCGGTGGGCGTCATGGTGCTGGCGAACATCGCCGGCCGGCCCCTCACCGACCCACTGTTCGGGCCGGTGTGGGCGGCGATCGACCGGCGCGCGCTCCCCGTCTTGGTGCATCCGACGGCGCCGCCGGGAACGCCCGACATGGCCCTCAGGGAATTCAACCTGATCGCGAGCATCGGTTTCATGTTCGACACCAGCCTTGCGATCGCGCGTCTCATGTTCGACGGCTTCCTGGACCGCTACCCTGACGTGAAGCTGATCGTCTCGCACGCGGGCGGAGCCCTCCCGTATCTCGTCGGGCGACTCGATCAGTGCTTCGACAAGATGAACGCCGCCCGGACGAAGACGTCGACGCCTCCGAGCGAGTACATGCGGCGCCTCTACTACGACTCCGTCACGTACCGCTCGGATGCCCTTGCCATGTGCATCGACGTCGGCGGGGCCGATCGCGTCCTCTACGGCTCCGACTATCCCCACAACATCGGAGACATGAAGGGCTGCCTGGCCCGGGTGGACGCGCTGCCGGCCGGGCAGCGGGACGCCGTCCGCGGCCGCAACGCCCAACGGCTGTTCGGCCTGTAGGCTCGCCGGCTCCCTCCCCCGTGCGAGTGCTCGTGATGGGCGCCGGCGCCGTGGGTGGCTTCTACGGCGCGGCGCTCGCCGAGCGCGGCCATGCGGTCACGTTCGTCGCTCGCGGCGCGCATCTCGACGCGCTCCGAGCGCGCGGCCTCACGATCCGGAGCGGGGGACGCTCGACGGTCCTGCACCCGGTCCACGCCGTCGCCGACCCGGCCGAGGCGGGCGGCCGTTTCGACCTCGTGCTGTTCACCGTCAAGGGGTACGACACGGAGCCGGCGGCCCTCGGCCTCCGGCCGGTGGTGGGCGCGCAGACCACCGTCCTCACCCTCCAGAACGGGGTCGAGAGCGGAGACCGTCTGGGCGCCGTCCTCGGGGCGGATCGCGTTCTGGTCGGGACGACGCTGATCGCGACGACCATCGCCGAGCCGGGAGTCATCGACCAGACGAACCCCATCCGGCGCATCGAGCTCGGGGAGCCATCCGGCGAGGTCACCCCGCGTCTGGAGTCGGTCGCGGCCGCCCTCCGGGACACCGGAGTCGAGGTCCGCGTGACGACCGACGTTCGCCGGACGGTCTGGGAGAAGTTCATCCGTCTGGCGCCCGGTGCGACGCTCGCGACCGCGTGCCGAGCGACGATCGGTCAGGTCCGGAGCACCCCGGAAGGCGCTGCGCTCTACCGCGCCCTCATCGCCGAGACCGTCGCCGTCGGCCGGGGGGCCGGCGCGACCCTCCCGGCCGACGCCGTCGAGACCGCCGTCGCCCTGATCCAGACTCTCCCCGCGGACATGAGGACCTCGATGCAGCTCGATTTCGAGCGCGGTCGCCGGGTCGAGCTGGAGGAGATCACCGGCGCCGTCGTCCGGCTCGGCCGGCGCCTCTCCGTGCCCACGCCTGTCTACGACCTCCTCTATGCGGTCCTGCGCGTGCGCGCCGCGACCTTCAGCGGGTTGGGCGGCGGCTCGGGCTGAGGCCGACGCGCCTCACTCGGTGAGTAGGCGGTAGCCCACTCCCGGCTCCGTCCGCAGCAGGCGCGGGCGCGCCGGATCCGCCTCGAGCTTCCGGCGGAGGTTCGCCATGTACACGCGCAGGTAGTGCGTCTGCTCGACCTGCCCGGGGCCCCAGACCTCCTGCAATAGCTGCCGGTGCGTGAGCACCTTCCCGGCGTGGCGGACGAGGACGGCGAGGAGGCGGTACTCGATGGGCGTGAGACGCACCTCGGCCTCGCCGAGCCAGACCCTTCGCCGCGCGAGGTCCACGCGGAGGCCCCCGGCCTCGAACGTGGACTCGCCGGGCTCGCGCCCGAGCGTGGCGTGCCGCAGGGCGACGCGTGCGCGCGCGAGAAGCTCGCCCACGGCGAAGGGCTTGGCCACGTAGTCGTCCGCACCGGCGTCCAGGGCGGCAACCTTGTCCGCCTCCGCCCCGCGGGCGGAGAGGACGATGATCGGCACCGTGGTCCACTCGCGCAGCCGGCGGATGACCTGGAGACCATCCAGGTCGGGAAGCCCGAGGTCGAGGATCACGAGGTCGGGCTGCCGGGTCGCTGCCTGCAGCAGGCCGTCCTCCCCGGTCTCGGCCTCGACGATGCGATAGCCCTGGCTCGTGAGCGTGGGACGGAGGAAGCGTCGGATCGGCGGCTCGTCCTCGATGACCAGCACCACCGGGCCGGCGGTCGGCGAACGCGGATGCTCGCGGCCGCTCTCGTTCTCAGCCATCGTCCGACCGGATCTCCGGGGGCTTCGCCGCCAGCGGCAGGGTGAACCGGAACAGGGCCCCGCCGCCCGGGCGCGGCTCCGCCGTGATCTCGCCGCCGTGGACCTCGACGATGCCCCGCGCGATGGCGAGACCGAGACCCGCCCCGCTGCGCGCTCCCGCCTCCTGCCCCCGGTAGAACTTGTCGAAGACGCGCGTTTCCTCGCCCGGCGCGAACCCCGGCCCCCGGTCCGCGACGGTCACGCGCACGGCGTGCTCGTCGGCGGAGGCCGAGATCTCGATCGGCGTGTCGCCGGGCGCGTACTTGATGGCGTTGTCGAGCAGGTTGATCAGCACCTGCTCGATGAGCAGGGGATCGAGCGGCACCAGCGGCAAGTCGGGAGCCAGCTGGATGTCGACGCGGCGCGCGCCGAGGCGCTTCTCCACGCGCGCCAGGGCGCTCCCGACCACCTCTTCCAGGGGTTCCCAGTCCTTGCGCACGCGGATGCCGCCGGACTCGAGACGCGTCATCTCGAGGAGGTTGTGCACGAGGCGATTCAGGCGCTCGGCTTCCTCCTGGATCGCCTGGGCCAGCTCGCGCCGCGCTGCCGCGTCCAGTCCTGCCTCCTGCTCCACGAGAGCGCTGGCCGATCCGGTGATGGTGGCGAGGGGTGTGCGGAGGTCGTGGGACACGGCGCTCAGCAGCGAGTTCCGAAGCCGTTCCGTCTCGGACCGGATGCTGGCCTGCTGGGCCTCGTCTACCAGCGCCACGCGCTCGATGGCCAGGGCCGCCTGCGCAGCGATAGTCTCGAGCAGATGGAGCTGCTCGGGCGTCGCCAGGGTCTCGGCCGTGGTCTCGACTCCGAGGACCCCGACTGTACCGCGTGCGGCAAGGAGGGGCAGATAGAGTGCCCGCGCGCCGGGGAGGGTCGCGCTCCCGCGGCCGGCCATCTGGCCATGCTCCTGCACCCACCGGGCGACGCCGAGTTCGTTGGCGTCTCCAGACCCGGCGGCGAGCTCGCCCGCCCGCCGGACGAGCTGGCCGTCGGGGCCGGGGAGGTATACTGCCACCCGGCTTCCGAACACTTCGGCGATGTGGCGCGTCGCCGCCCGCAGTAGCTCGTCCAGACCCTGCTGACTGACCAGATCGCGGGTCATCGAGTAGAGGGCGGCGGTCCGGCGCTCGCGCTGGCGCGAGGCCTCCGCCTGCGCCCGGACGCGTGTGGTGAGCGTGCTGATCACGACCGCCACGGCCAGCATGACGGCGAACGTGACGAGGTACTGCGTGTCGGACACCGCGAAGGTCAAGTAGGGAGTGACGAAGAAGAAGTCGAAGGCCGCCACGCTGAGGACGGACACGAGGATCGAAGGTGCTCGGCCGAGACGCCAGGCAGCCAGCACGGTGCCGAGGAGGTACACCATGATGAGATTGGCGGGGGCGAATCGGGGGAACATGAGCGCGGCCAGTCCGGTGCAGGCCGCCACGATTCCCACGGCCTTGGCGTGACCGGCCCAGTCGATGGGCGGCGCCGGCCGCTCCGCTGCGGGCGGCTGCGGCCCCTCGCGCTCTCCGGTGATGACGTAGACGTCGATGTCGCCGCTCCGCCGGACCAGCTCGTTGACCACCGAGCCGAACAGAATTTCCCGCCAGCGCGGTCGCGCCGGCTTGCCGAGAACGATGCGCGTCACGTTGCGGCGGCGCGCGTAGGCCAGCACCTCCGCGGCGACGTCATGCCCCGACAGAGTGGCGGTCTCGGCGCCGAGCTGCTCGGCGAGGCGGAGAGTCTGGACGACGCGGTCGTGGTCCGCGTTCGCGGGGTGGGCGGTGGCCGGCGTCTCCACGTTGACGACCACCCACTCGGCGTGCATCCCGGCCGCCATTCGCCGGGCCGCGCGGACGACGCGCGCGGCCAATGGGCTCGGGCTGACGCAGACCAGGATGCGCTCGGCCACCGGCCAGGTCCCCGGCACGGCGTGGTCGCGCCGATACACCTCCATCTGGGCGTCGACTCGTGCCGCGGTGGTCCGGAGTGCCAGCTCCCGGAGGGCGATGAGGTTGCCCTTTCGGAAGAAGCGGCGCACGGCCTCACCGGCTTGCTCGGGGAAGTAGACCTTCCCTTCCTTGAGGCGCTGGATCAGGTCGTCGGGGGGAAGATCGACCAGCTCGACCTCGGCCGCCTCTTCGAGGATCGAGTCGGGGACCGTCTCCCGCGTCGGCACCTCCGTCACCCGCGCGACGACGTCGTTCAGGCTCTCGAGGTGCTGGACGTTCAGGGTCGTGTAGACGTCGATCCCGGCGGCCAGCAGCTCCGTGACGTCCTGCCAGCGCTTCGCGTGGCGGGAGCCCGGGGCGTTCGTGTGGGCGAGCTCGTCGACGAGAATGAGGGCGGGGCGCCGGGCCAGGGCCGCGTCGAGATCGAACTCACGCAGGGTCGTGCCGCGGTACTCGACCGCGCGCGGCGGCAGCCGCTCTAGCCCGGGGAGGAGTGCCTCCGTCTCGGCCCGGCCGTGCGTCTCCACCCAGCCGATAGCCACGTCGACGCCCGCGGCCTGCTGGGCGCGCGCGGCCTCCAGCATCGCGTAGGTCTTCCCGACACCGGCGGCGGCCCCGAAGAAGACCTTGAGCTTCCCGCGACCCTGGCGAGCCTGCTCCTCCCGGACTCGAGTCAGGAGCGCGTCAGGATCCGGGCGGTGGTCGTTCACGCCTGCAGTCTAGCCGACGAGGCCCAGTGAGGCTCACCGTGTTGCGGAGGGCGGCCCGTGGGTCTTCCCGTTGGCCTCTTGAGCCTTCGCCGCAAGGTGATAGGGGACGTCGGTCACGATGATACCCCGGCGGAACAGCAGCGCGCCCTTGATCAGCAGCGCCGTCTGGTTGTGGAGCAGCTGTTGCCACCAACGGACCGGCAGGAACTCGGGCAGGATGATGGTGATCAGCGCGTCCGGGGCCTCCCGCTGGAGGCGATCCACGTACTCGAGGAGTGGGCCGACCACGGAACGATACGGCGATCGCAACACCACCAAAGGCATTCCGTTCGCCCACTTGGTCCAGCGTTGCTCGAGCCTTCGCCGGCTCTCGGCATCGATCTCGACGTACATGGCGCGCGCATTCGGTGAGATGGCCCGGGCGTAGCGGATGGCCCCCAGCACGCCACGGTGGACGTCACCCACCAGGACGAGGACGTTATGGCGTCCAGGAGGCAGCTCTTGTGGCTCCAGCCCCTCGAGGGAGAGCTGGTCCGCGACGTCGTCGTAGTGTCGCCGGATAGTCACGAGGAGGAGCACTAGCAGCGGGATCAGCAGGATCACGAGCCAGGCACCATGCGTGAACTTGGTGGTGGCGATGATCAGCGTCACGACGCCGGTCGCCGCCGCGCCCATCGCGTTCAGCACGGCCCGCCTCGGCCAGCGAGGCCCTCGCTCGCGGAACCAGAAGCGCACCATGCCGACCTGGGAAAGCGTGAACGACACGAAGACACCGATGGCATAGAGGGGGATCAGCGCATGCGTTTCCGCGTGGAAGACGACGAGCAGGAGGGCGCTCAGCGCCGCCAGGATGATGATGCCGTTCGAGAAGGCCAATCGATCCCCTCGACTGGCCAGCTGGCGCGGCATGAACCGGTCGCGCGCCATGAATGACGAGAGCCTGGGAAAGTCCGCGAAGCTCGTGTTCGCGGCGATGACCAGGATCAGCGTAGTCAGGGCCTGTACGAGGTAGTAGAGGACGCTGCCTTCGCCGAAGACGCGGCGAGCCAGCTGAGAGTTGATGGTCTCCTGGGCGGTCGGTGTCAGTCCGAAGCCGTTCGCGAGAAACGTGATCCCGACGAAGAGGCCGATGAGCACGGCTCCGAGTAGCACGAGCACCTGCCGAGCATTCTGGGCCTCCGGCGGTCGGAAGGCTGGTACCCCATTCGAAACGGCCTCGATCCCCGTGAGAGCGACGCAACCGGATGCGAACGCACGGAGGATCAGGAACAGCGTCAGCTCCTGGGCACCGGTCTCGCGGGAGCATCGCTGACGCGGCAAGTTCACCCCCCGCGCCCGCTCGCGCCCAGACGATGGCACCCCAGCCGATCATGAGAACGTAGGACGCGATGAAGGCGTATGTCGGGACTGCGAACAACCGCCCCGATTCGCGGACGCCGCGCAGGTTCGCGACCGTGATCAAGAAAACCCCGAGGAGGCAGAGCTCGACCCGATACGGATAGAGGGTCGGTATGGCAGACGTGACGGCGGCGATGCCCGCGGCGACGCTCACCGAGACGGTGAGCACGTAGTCCGTCAGCAACGCGGCACCCGCGACGAGACTGGGATACGTGCCGAGGTTCTCCCGACTGACGATGTAAGCGCCGCCAGCGCTCGGATAGGCGAGAATCGTCTGTCGGTAGGAGCTCACCACGATGGCGATTAGCATCGCAATCCCCAGCGAGATCGGTACTCCGACGTGGAGCGCCCCGGCGCCGGCCAGCGCGAGGATCAGGAGGATCTCCTCCGTGGCGTATGCGCTGGACGAGAGCGCGTCCGAGGCGAACACGGCCAGGCCGGTCGCTCGCCCAAGGCGCTCGTGCATCTCGTGCGATGTGGGGATGGGTCGGCCCAGAAGGGCGCGTTTGACGGCGTGCATCGACACGGGCGACGCTACCTCACCGAGGCCCGCGCGCTGAGCGTCGGGTCTGGCCGAAGGGCCAGTCTGAGTATCGCTGCCGCCACGACCAGCGCACGCTGTTCGTCTCCGCTGAGCCCTTCCTCGTCGCCTTCCCAGAGATCGAGCCAGAGCGGCTCCGGCTCTCCCGCGAGGCGGAGCCGCCCGCCGCCTTCTGGTAGCCGAAAGCCCCGTCGGCCGAGCCGATGGCGACGTTCGTCGCTAAGGAAGGTACGCGGATTCAACGGGGCGGCCGGCGTTGGCCGGGCCGCAGAGTCCGCGGGAGTCGCAGCGACCACGCGATCCTCGGCGCGCCGGAGGACGATGGCCGCGAGACGAAACGCGCGCCGGAGATCCTCGAGCACCGCCTCCAGCGACGCGTTCGGGGTCAAGCTCCCGGCGAGTCGCTCGAGTGCCCCGATGTCGTCACGCGCCCGCCCCAGCATTTCGGACGAACGCGCCCGTCGCCGCCCGAACGCAGCGGCGATCAGTCCGGAAGCGGCCAGAGCGAGGAAGGCGACGATGTCGTCGGGTCGGTTGATGGTCAGCGTCAAGTAGGGCTCGGTCAGGAAGAAGTTGAGGCTGAGCGCTGAGGTGATGGCCGTTGCGAGCCCGGCGGCGCGCCCGCCGACCTCGGCCACGACAATCGTCAGCGCCAGGAAGGCGAAGGCGAGATTCGACGCGGACGTGAGTGTCCGGAAGGGAATCAGGGCCACCCCGAGCGCCATTGCGCCGAGCGCGCCGATGGCAATCCACACGGACTCCGAATCTTGACGAGCCATGCTGAACGACTCCACGTTGCTCGGGCTACCGGGGCCCGTCACTTTCACGGCATACCCTTCGCGTTTCACGCGCCTACCAACACCGGGACAGGTGCTTCCTTGAGCACGGCGCGGGTGACCGACGTGAAGAAGAGGTCGCGGACGGCGTGGTGTCCGTGCGCGCCCATCACCACCATGCGCGGTCGCTGACGGCGGACCTCGTCAAGGATGAGTGCTGCCCGCGGGGCCTTGGACGCCACCGGCTGGAGAGCGACCCGCAGGCCGTGAGCGGTGAGGAACTGGCCCGCCGGGTGCAGCCGCGCCTCGGCCCGAGCCAGGTCATGGTCGACGGCGAGGAGACAGACGGGCTCGTCGTCGGCTAGGCCGAGGAGTGTGAACGTCTGGAGTGTCCGGGCAACCTCTCGGCCACTCCCGTACGCCACGAGGACGCCCTCCCCCGGCGCGGGGTCACGGGGGACGACGACGACAGGGCGGGGGCTCTCGCGGAACACCTTGCCGAGCGTTGAATCGGGGTGATCCTGCGTTTCGAACTGGAAGTGGGTTTCCCGGCCGAGCAGGACCAGGTCGCACGCGTACGCCTCCGCGACGATCTGTTCGTGCGGCGCGCCGATGTCTTCCACCACGGAGCACCGCACCTGCGCCGTGTCGCAGCGCTGGCGGAAGTCCGCGAGGAGGTGGACGACCTGCCGGTGCGCGTCCGCCAGTCGGGCCTCGTCGCGCTGGCGCTTGAAGGCCATGCCCCCGAACGATACAGGCTCGGGACTCGTGATGGAGGGCTTGTCGAGGATGCCGAGCCCAATCAGTTCGGCGTCAAAGCGGCGCGCCCACTCGATGGCGAGTGCGGTCGCGGCCGCGCCGTGAGCGGAGCCGTCCATGGCGACGAGAACCCGGCGGATCATCGTCATCCCTGAAGGGCGCCATCGAGCGCGAGATTCAGCTGCAGCACGTTGACCCGAGGTTCCCCGAGGACGCCTAGCTGCCGGCCCTCGATGTGCTGCTCGACCAGGCGGCGCACCTGCGCCGGACCCACCCCCCGCGCCTTGGCCACCCGCGGGACCTGATGGAAAGCGGCCGCCGGACTGATGTGCGGATCCAGCCCGCTCCCCGAGGCGGTCACCAGGTCGACGGGGATCGGCGTCGTGTTGCTGGGATCGGCCTCGCGCAGCGTGTCGATCCGCCCCTTGGCCGCCGCCGACAACGCCGGGTTGAGCGGGCCGTAGTTGGACCCGCTGGACGCACCGGCGTTGTAGGGGAACGGCGCCGTCGCCGAGAGGCGCCCCCAGAAGTACTTGGGATCGTCGAATGGCTGCCCGATCAGGCTCGATCCCACCACCTTGCCGTTCCGGACGACCAGGCTCCCGTTCGCCTGACTCGGGAAGACGGCCTGGGCGATGCCCGTCACCAGGAGCGGGTAGGCCACGCCGGTGACGAGCGTCAGCAGCACCAGGATCACGACCGCCGGTCTGAGCTGGTCCATGGTTTGGGAATCTCCTTCTCGTCAGGCCAGGCCGAGGGCCACGAGAATCAGGTCGATCAGCTTGATCCCGACGAAGGGGACCACGACGCCGCCGACGCCGTACACCCACAGGAACTGGCGCAGGACGCGGGCGGCGCCCATGGCCCGGTAGCGGACGCCGCGCAGCGCCAGCGGGACGAGGGCGATGATGATGAGGGCGTTGAAGATCACCGCCGACAGGATCGCGCTCTGGGGCGTGGCCAGCCCCATGACGTTGAGGGCGTTGAGCACGGGGTAGGTGGTCGCAAAGGCCGCCGGGATGATCGCGAAGTACTTCGCCACGTCGTTGGCGATGCTGAAGGTCGACAGCGCGCCCCGGGTCATCAGCATCTGCTTCCCGGTCTCCACGACCTCGATCAGCTTCGTCGGGTTCGAGTCGAGGTCGACCATGTTCCCGGCTTCCTTGGCGGCCTGGGTGCCGGTGTTCATGGCCACGGCGACATCGGCCTGGGCGAGCGCGGGCGCATCGTTGGTCCCGTCACCCGTCATCGCGACGAGGCGGCCTCCCGCCTGGAGCTCCCGGATGAGCTTGAGCTTGGTCTCGGGCGTCGCCTGGGCGAGGAAGTCGTCGACCCCGGCCTCGGCGGCGATCGCCGCCGCCGTGAGCGGGTTGTCGCCGGTGATCATGATGGTCTTGATCCCCATGCGCCGGAGCTCGACGAACCGCTCGCGGATGCCTCCCTTGACGATGTCCTTGAGATGGATCACCCCCAGCACCCGCGCCCCGTCCGCGACGACCAGCGGCGTCGCGCCTTGCTTGGCCACGCTGTCGACCGCGCTCCGGACGGCCGCAGGAAACTCGCCGCCCAGCTTACGCACGTGCGTCTCGATCGCGTCGACGGCCCCTTTCCGGATCTGACGACCGTTGAGATTGACGCCGCTCATTCGCGTCTGGGCCGTGAACGGCAGGAACGTGGCGCCCAGCCCACGCACGTCGCGCTCCCGGATCGCGTGCTTCTCCTTGGCGAGCACGACGATGCTGCGCCCCTCCGGCGTCTCGTCGGCCAGGGATGCCAGCTGGGCCGCATCGGCCAGGTCCCGCTCGGGGACTCCCGAGGCCGGCAGGAAGGCGGTTGCCTGGCGATTGCCGAGCGTGATGGTCCCCGTCTTGTCGAGGAGCAGGACGTCGACGTCGCCGGCCGCCTCGACGGCGCGGCCCGACATGGCGATCACGTTGGCCTGGTGCATCCGGTCCATGCCGGCAATGCCGATCGCGGAGAGGAGTCCGCCGATCGTCGTCGGGATGAGGCAGACCAGGAGGGCGACCAGGACCGTCACCGTCACGGGCGTGCCCTGGCCGGCCACGCCCACGCTGTAGATTGAGTACGGCAGCACAGTGGCTGTCGCGAGGAGGAAGATGATGGTGAATCCCGCCAGGAGGATGTTCAGCGCGATCTCGTTTGGCGTCTTCTGGCGCTTCGCCCCCTCGACCATCGCGATCATGCGATCGAGGAACGCCTCACCCGGGTTCGCGCTGATCCGGACGACGAGCCAGTCGGACAGCACCCGCGTGCCGCCCGTCACCGCGCTGCGGTCGCCCCCGCTCTCGCGGATGACCGGCGCGCTCTCCCCGGTGATGGCGCTCTCGTCGACCGAGGCCACGCCCTCGACAACCTCTCCGTCGCCGGGAATCGTGTCGCCCGCCTCGACGAGCACGAGGTCGCCCTTCCGCAGGACGCTGCCGGAGACGGCCGTGAAGCCGCCGCTCCGGTCCGGCTTGAGAAGGCGCTTGGCCTGGACGTCGCGGCGGGTGCGTCGGAGGGCCTCCGCCTGCGCCTTCCCGCGCCCCTCGGCGATGGCCTCGGCGAAATTCGCGAAGAGGACGGTGAGCCAGAGCCAGACCGAGACCCAGAAGATGAACCCGGCCGGGGCCTCGCCGTTCCCCCACCAGCGCCTGGATCCAGAGGCCCGAGGTCAGGATGCTCCCCACGTAGACGACGAACATCACCGGGTTGCGCACCTGGACCATGGGGCTGAGCTTCCGGAACGAGTCGACCAGCGCCCGCCGGGCGATGGGCCCGTCGAAGAGGGAACGCGTCTTGGTTGCCATGACAGTCGACCTCCGCCGCTACGGTTTCACGGCCGTGATCATGAGGTGCTCGACGATCGGTCCCAGCGCGAGCGCGGGGATGAACGTGAGCGCCCCCACGAGGACGACCACCCCGATCAGGAGCGCAACGAAGAGTGGGGTGTGCGTGGGCAGGGTGCCGGGCCCGACCGGCACCGTCTTCTTGCGCGCGAGCGACCCCGCGATCGCCAGGGTCGGGATCGCCAGCCAGTATCGGGCGAACAGCATGGCGAACCCGAGCGCCGTGTTGTAGAAGGGCGTGTTCGCGCCCAGCCCGGCGAAGGCGCTACCGTTGTTGTTGGCGGCGGACGAGAACGCGTAGAGCACCTCGCTGAAGCCGTGGGGGCCCGGGTTGAAGATGGTCGCGGTGCCCCCGGGGCTCACCACGGCGATCGCGGTCCCGATCGTGACGATCGCCGGCGGGATGAGGATCACGAGCGAGGCCATCTTCATCTCGTAGGCCTCGATCTTCTTGCCGAGGTACTCGGGAGTCCGCCCGACCATGAGTCCGGCGACGAAGACGGCGATGATGGCGAACACGAGCATGCCGTACAGGCCGGAGCCCACCCCGCCGTAGATCACCTCGCCGAGCTGGATGAGCCACATCGGCACGAGCCCGCCGATCGGCGTGTAGGAATCGTGCATGGAGTTCACGGAGCCGTTGGAGGCGGCGGTCGTCGCGGTCGCCCAGAGGGCGGAGTTCGCGATCCCGAACCGAACCTCCTTGCCCTCCATGTTCCCGCCCGCCTGGAGATCGCTGGCCTGGTGGTCGACCCCGAGCGACGCGAGCGTCCAGCCACGCTGCTCGGCCACGACGCAGACGGCCAGCAGCACCACGAAGAGCACCGTCATCGCGGCCAGGATCGCCCAACCCTGTCGGGTGTCCCCGACCATGGCGCCGAACGTGTAACAGAGGGCCGCAGAGATCACGAGGATCGAGAGCAGCTCCAGGAAGTTCGCGAGCGGCGTCGCGTTCTCGAACGGGTGCGCCGAGTTCACGTTGAAGAACCCGCCGCCGTTCGTCCCGAGCTGCTTGATGGCGACCTGGGACGCCGCGGGCCCCACGGCCAGGATCTGCTCCTTCAGCGTCGCCTTCGTCATCTTGGGCTGACCCTTCTCGTCGAGGACCGGCTTGCCGTCTTTGTCCGTCTCCGGCACGTCGTACCGGGTGGGCTGGACGACCGTGACCTTCGCGGACTCGCCGAAGGTCTGGACCACGCCCTGGGAGACCAGGATGAGCGCGAGCACGAGCGAGAGGGGCAGCAGGATGTAGAGCGTCGACCGCGTCAGGTCGACCCAGAAGTTGCCGATGGTCTCGGCCGAGCGGCGGGAGAAGCCCCGGAGGAACGCGGCCAGGGTGGCCATGCCGGCCGCGGCCGACACGAAGTTCTGCACGGTCA
Organism: uncultured Candidatus Rokubacteria bacterium; assembly: GCA_963805625.1. GTDB lineage: Bacteria > Methylomirabilota > Methylomirabilia > Rokubacteriales > DASRDR01 > DASRDR01. Next base: position 1,655,960 of record CAWDVE010000010.1, on the reverse strand, counting down.
GCCCCAGCATCTGGGTGAGGTAGCTCATCGTCGTTTCGCCGCCGTATCCCTGCCAGTTCGTGTTGGTCGCGAAGCTGACGGCGGTGTTGAACGACGAGTCGGGCGTCACCGCGCCGAGGCCCTGCGGGTTCAGCGGGAGGACGCCCTGCAGGCGCTGGAGCAGGTACACGACCAGCAAGCCCGCGAAGTTGAAGAGCAACATCGCGAGGGCGTACGTCTGCCACCCCATCTCTCGGTCGGGCCGGACGCCCGATAGCCGGTAGACGAGGCGCTCGAGCCACCCCAGGAGGGGTCCGAGCCCCGGCGTGCGCCCCTCGTAGACGCGGGCCATGTAGAGCCCGAGCGGCTTGGCCAGGCCGATGAGGACGACCAGATAGAGCGCGAGCTGCAGGTACCCGTTCGGGGTCACGAGAACACCTCCGGCTTCAGGAGCGCCACCACGAGGTACACGAGGAGCCCCACCGAGAGCAGGCCGCCGATCACGTAGAGAATGGGCATGTCAGCCTCCCGCTACAGCCGGTCGCAGAGCGCGACCAGCCCCCAGGACAGGGCCAGGAACCCGACGGTGAGCCCGATGTAGAGAAAGTCCAGCATGACTAGCCTCCCGGTGATTCCGTAGGTGAGACCGAAGCCGCGCAGCGAGAGAGCTGCATGGCGAGAACCGTAGCGGAGGAAGGCGTCAAGGCGCGCTAGAGACTGGCCCCGGAAGGATCAAGGATCCGTAAAGAGGGGCGTTGAATCGGGCGGGGACGGGGAGGGGAGCGGGTCGCCGGAAGCCGGAGGCAGAGCGTGCGTTGATGTGGGTCCGGGGGTGGCCTCGGTCTGGGGGCGCGCCCCGGGGGCGAAGGAGACGGCTACGCGCGGGAGGCTGGCTCGGCGAGCGCGATCATGAGGGCCGCGACGGCCAGTGCCCGGCGCTCGTCCAGGGTGAGCCCCTCGGTGTTCCCTTCCCAGATATCGAGGACCAGGGGCTCGCGGGCCTGGAGCGGGAGCCGCCCGCCTCCCTGAGGGAAGCGGAACCCGGTGCGGCCCAGCGTGTGCACCCGCGTGTTGCTGGCGACCAGCGTCGACGCTTCAAGCTGGGTCGAGGGGGGCGGCAGCGCGGCCTGGCTCGGCGGCGCGGCCGCGATTAGGCGCTCGTCAGCCCGCCGGAGCACCAGGCCGCCGAGACCGAAGAAGCGCCGAAGGTCCTCCAGCACGTCCTCGATCGGCGCTCGCGCCGCGAGGCTGGCCGCGGTCCGTCCGAGCACCTCCAGATCGCCCCGCGTCCGGCTGACCTGCTCCGCCGTGCGCACGCGCCGCTTCCCGAAAGCCGCCGCGATGAGGCCGCACACTGCGAGCGCGACGAACGCGGCGATATCACCGGGCTTGTGGATCTCGAGCGAGAGATACGGCTCGGTCAGGAAGAAGTTGAGGCTGATGGCGGACACGACAGCCGTGGCCAGCCCCGGTCCCCGGCCGCCCATCTCGGCGACCACGAGGGTCAGGGCGATGAACACGAAGGCGAGGGTCGACGCCGGCACGAGCGTCCGCAATGGCGTCAGGGCCGCGCCGATCGCGACGGCCCCTCCCACGCCGATGACGAACCACACCGCCCCTCGGTCATCCTGGCTCATGGTCCACCCCGCTCCTCAGGGACGCCGCGGATTCCTCTCGCCAACGAGCATAGGGGAGGGCTCATCAAGAAACCGCAAAGACCGATGGGCGCGTCGTCAAGCCGGCATAAACGGAGGCCTCCGGGAGCGGCTCGAAACGCCACGACCTCGCCCTCCGGTCCACCAGGATCCCGCTACCCCTTCACGCTGCCGGCGGTGAGCCCCTCGACCATGTAGCGCTGGAGGTAGACGTAGGCGGCGATCACGGGCAGCGTCGTGAGGACGGCGCCCGCCATGAGGTAGCCCCATCCGTACACGTCGCCGGTGATGAACGTCGAGAGGCCGACCGGCAGCGTCCGGAGCTTGACGTTGGTGATGAAGACCAGCGCGTAGAGGAACTCGTTCCAGGCCTGGGTGAAGGCGTAGAGGGCTGCCGCCAGGAGGCCCGGGGCCGCCAGCGGGAGCACCACGCGCCGGAACGCCCCGAAGCGCGTGGCGCCGTCGATCAAGACGTGGGTCGGTCATGTCGCCTCCCCTAGGTGGTGGGGGTGATCGAACGACGATACAGCGAGTCTAGGCGGGGCGACGAAGGCCGGTCAAGCAGCGTCCGGCCGCGGCGGTCAGGCCGGGCGCGTGCGGGTCCGCAGGTGGAAGCTCTTCGGGCGCGTCAGGTGACCGAAGCCCAGGTGGGAGAGCGAGCAGCCCTTGCCGCTGTCCTTGACCCCCACCCAGGGCAGGAGGGGATCGAGGTAGTCACAGCGGTTGGCGTAGACCGTGCCGGCGTCGAGCTCCGACATCACACGGGTGGCGCGGTCCATGTCCTGAGTCCATACGGACGCGGTCAGGCCGTAGGGGCTATCGTTCATGAGGCGTACCGCTTCGGCATCGTCGCGCACCGGCATGATCCCCACCACGGGTCCGAAGGTCTCCTCCCGCATCACCTTCATGCCGTGGTCCACCTCGGTCAGGACGGTCGGCTCGCAGAAGTAGCCGCGGCCCCGCCAGGGAGTGCCTCCGGTCAGGACGCGGGCCCCGGCCGCGCGGGCTTCCGCCACGTGCTGCTCGACCAGGGCGGCGCCCTTCCGGTGGGCCAGCGGCCCGAGCGTGGTCGCGGGGTCCTCCGGATCGCCCATTCGATACTGCCGGACGAGCGTCACGGCGGCGTCGACGAAGCGGTCATAGAGCGACCGGGCGACGTAGACGCGTTCGATGCCGCAGCAACTCTGCCCCGCGTTGTAGAAGGCGCCGTCGACCACGTTCTCCACCGCGAAGTCGAAGTCGGCGTCCTCGCAGACGTATGCGGGGTCCTTCCCGCCGAGCTCGAGGCCCGCGTCGATGAAGCGGTGCGCGACCTGGCCGTAGACCTCGCGGCCGCCCGCGACCGAGCCGGTGAACGAGACGTAGTCCACCTGTCCCGAGCGGATGAGCGCTGCGGTCGTCTCGTGGTCGAGTGTCACCGCCGCGACGAGGCCGGCCGGCACCTCGGTGCGGGCGAAGGCGTCGGCAAAGTGACCGCCGCACAGCGGCGTCAGCCGGGCGTGCTTGACCAGCACTGCGTTCCCCGAGAGCAGCGCCGGCACGATCACGTTGACGGCGATCAGCAACGGGTAGTTCCAGGCGGCGATGTCCAGCACGACCCCCAGCGGCTCGTGGCGGATGAACCGCTCGAACCCCGCCTTGGGCGGGAGCGGCTCGTCGGCCAGGGAGCCTTCCGCCAGCCGGCACATGGTCTCCGCGCGATCGATCATGGTCGCGATCTCGTTCTTGGCCTGCTGGAGGGGCTTGCCCATCTGGCGGGTGATGTCGAGCGCCACCTGGTCGGCCATGGCCCGGAAAGCGGGGACCATCTGGCCCACGAAGCGCACGCGCTCGGCGACCGGCGTCCGGCGCCAGTCGCGCTGGGCCGCGCGAGCCCGCGCGGCGATGGCCGCGAGCTCCGAGGGAGTGGTGTAGGAGACCTCGCGGAGCGGCGCCTCGGTGGCGGGGTTGATCAACGTGTAATGCGTCGGCACGCCGGCGAGCTTACCGCCGTCACGTCGGTCCCGACAAGCCCACGGGTCGCCGGCGGCGGAGACCCGGGGCTCAGGCGGGCAGGGGGAGCGCGGCCCATCGCGCGGGAGGAGCGTCTGACACGGCAGGACGTCCAGAGGTGGCCACGGGGGCGTTGGAGCTTGCGCGATGAACGAGGCCGCTTGGTCCGGCGGAGCATCTGATAGGATCGGGCGGCGGCCTGCTGCGCCAAGACGGCATGCCCCAGGGGGAGACGCGTGCGACGGTTTGACCTCGTGATGCCGGAGAGCGTGGATGAGTGCGTCCGGACGCTGGCTGACCGCGGACCGGACGCCAAGCTGGTGGCCGGCGGGACGGACCTTCTCCCCCAGCTGAAGAATGCCATGCTACGAGCCGGTTGCGTGGTCGATCTGTCCGGGGTCGGTCAGCTCCGGCAGCTCGCCCACGCCGACGGCGGCGGTCTCCGGATCGGGGCCGCGGTCACCGCGCGCACGCTCGAGCGTGATCCCGGCGTCCGGGCGGTCTACCCCGCGATTGCCGAGAGCGGCGCGCTGGTCGGATCCGTCCAGATCCGGAACCTCGCGACGCTTGGTGGCAATCTGTGCAACGCCGCCCCGTCGGCCGACATGGCACCGCCCCTCCTGGCCCTGGATGCGGAGGCGGTGATCGCGGGACCCGGAGGAGCTCGCCGGGTTCCGTTCGCCTCGTTCTTCGTCGGTGTGCGCCGCACGGTGCTCGCGCCCGACGAGCTGCTCGTCGAGATCGTCGTCCCCGCTCACGGGCCGCGCAGCGGTGGGAACTACCGGCGCCACACGCCTCGCCGCGAGCTGGACATCGCTGTCGTGGGAGTCGCGTCCCAGCTCACGCTGTCGAACGGGGTCTGCGCGAAGGCGCGAGTCGCCCTCGCTGCGGTGGCGCCAACTCCCGTCCGGGCCACGGCGGCGGAGCAGGCGCTGGAGGGGCGGCCCGTCACCCCCGAGCTGATCGAGCGCGCCGCCGTGCTCGCGGTCGAGGCGGCCCGGCCGATCAGCGACCAGCGTGGGTCCGCCGATTTTCGCCGTCACCTGGTCCAGGTCCTGACCCGCCGCACGCTCACCACGGCCCTCGCGCGCGCGGGCGGCTAACGATCCCGGGGAGGAACCGCCGCGTGCCCAAGCAGGTTCTCGGCTGCACGGTCAACGGAGAGTCGGTGGAGGTCCTCGTCCAGCCTTACGAGACCCTCCTGGACGCGCTCCGCGAGGGGCTCGGTCTCACCGGGCCCAAGGAGGGGTGCGGGACCGGCGACTGCGGGGCGTGCACGGTCCATCTGGATGGCCAGCCGGTCGCGAGCTGCCTCATCCTGGCGATGCAAGCCCGCGGGCGCTCGGTGCTGACGATCGAGGGCCTTGGCAAGCACGGGGCACTCCACCCGCTGCAGGACGCCTTCGTTCGCCACGGCGTGCCCCAGTGCGGGTTCTGCATTCCGGGCGTCCTGATGGCGGCCGCGGCCCTCCTGGCCGAGACGCCGCACCCCACGGAGGACGAGATTCGGTACGGTATCGCCGGCAACCTCTGCCGGTGTACCGGCTACACGAAGATGCTGGCCGCGATCGACGAGGCCGCCCACGCGACGCGGACGTAAGGGGAGCTGAAGAACCATGGCGATGAAGACCACGCGCGAGGTGAAGGGGGTCGGGCTCTCCATTCCGCGACCGGACGGACCGGAGAAGGTGACGGGCCAGGTCCAGTACGTGGCCGATCTCAAGCCGCGCGGGCTCCTCCACGCGAAGCTCCTGCGGAGCCCCCATGCCCACGCCCGCATCCTCCGGATCGACGCCAGCCGCGCGCGGGCGCTGCCCGGCGTGCGGGCCGTCCTGACGGCGGCCGACATCCCAGAGCTCAAGCGCAAGGCGCCAACCCGCGCCCACGCGGTGCTCGCCATCGACCGCGCGATCTTTTCCGGCCAGCCCGTGGCTGCCGTGGCGGCGGACGAGCTGGCGATCGCGGAGGAGGCACTCGACCTGATCGAGGTGGCGTACGAGGTGCTGCCGGTCGCGATCGACCCCTTGCGGTCGATGCTGCCCGGGGCGCCGCCGGTGGCCGACGCGGGGACCGAGGCGGACACGAGCGAGGCGCTGGCGCATTCCGGGGTGGCGGCGGCCAAGGGCGAGGCCGAGCCGGCCCGCGCCGTGAACGTGGCGCAGCAGGCCCACCTCCACCGGGGGGACGTGGCCAAGGGCTTCGCCGAGTCCGACCTCGTGCTCGAGCACACCTACCGGGTGCCGATGGTCCACCAGGGCTACCTGGAGGCCCATGCCGTGCTGGCCCAGTGGGACAGCAACGGGCTGCTCACGATCTGGGCGAGCACGCAGGGGTCCTTCAACACGCGCTCCGAGGTCGCCGACGTGCTCGGCATCCCGGAGAACCGGATCCGGGTGATCCCGATGGAGTGCGGCGGTGGATTCGGCGGCAAGATCCGCGCGCTGTGCGAGCCCATCACCGCGATCCTGGCTCGCGCCACCGGCCGCCCGGTCCGTTACGTGATGACGCGGCGGGAGGAGCTCGAGGCCGGCATGCCCGCGCCCCAGGTCATCATCCGGCTCAAGACCGGGGTCAAGCGGGACGGCACCCTCTTGGCGCTGGAAGCGGAGACCATCCTGGACTCCGGCTCGATCTCGGGCACCGTCCTGACGATGAGCTTGGTGTTCCTGGGGAGCCTGTACAAGTGGCCCAGTTTCGACGTCCGCGGCTTCGAGGTGCTGACGCACAAGCCGAGCGTCGCCGCCTACCGGGCGCCCACCGCGCCCCAGACCGTTTTCGCCATCGACTCCCACATGGAGGAGATCGCCCGCCGGCTGAAGCTCGATCCGGTCGAGTTTCGGCTCCGGCACCTCATGCAAGAGGGCGATCCCATGGCCAACGGCCAGTCCTGGCAGAGCAACGGGGCGAAGGAGGTGCTGCGCCGGCTCGCCGAGCACCCGCTGTGGAAGACTCGCGGGGAGTGGGCGGCCGGCGGCGGCAGGAACGGACACGGGCTGCGCGGCACAGGGCTGGCGGTCGGGGGCTGGATCCCGGGGCTCCAGCCCACGGGCGCCACGGTCCGGCTCAATCCGGATGGGTCGCTGCAGGTCCTCACCGGCCAGGTCGACATCGCCGGCACGAACATCGGGCTGGCGCAGATCGCCGCGTCCGCCTTCGGGGTGGACGTCGACCGCGTCCGGATCACGACCGGGGATACCGACAGCGCGCCGCTCACCGGGCTCAGCGCGGGCAGCAAGACGATCTACACGGTCGGCGCCGCGGTGATGCAGGCGGCGGAGGATGCCCGCCGTCAGACGCTCGAGATCGCCGCGTCCGAGATGGAGGCCGCCGTCCACGACCTCGAGATCGAGGACGGCCGGGTGACGGTTCGCGGCGTGCCCAGCCGCTCGATCACGCTGGCCCAGATCGGGAAGAAGGGTAATCTCTACATGTCAAAGGTGCCGCCGGTGCTCGGCGTGAGCCACATCGCGTTCGCGGTGCAGGCCCCCGCCTTCGCCGCCCAGCTCGCCAGGGTCGAGGTGGACCCGGATACGGGTGAGCTCACGCTCCACGAGTTCGTGGTGGTCCAGGACGCCGGCAAGGCGATCAATCCGCTCGGCGTCGAGGGCCAGATGCAGGGCGGGGCCGTCCAGAGCCTCGGGTTTGCCCTCACGGAGGGCCTTCTCTTCGACGAGAAGGGGCGGCTCACGAATCCGAGCCTACTCGACTACCGGAAGCTCACCGCGGCCGACCTCCCGAAGATCGAGACGATCATCGTCGAGGTGCCCTCGCCGGCCGGGCCCTTCGGGGCCCGGGGCGTCGGCGAGCCCCCTATCGTGCCCGCGCCGGCGGCCATCGCCAACGCGGTCTTCGACGCGACCGGCGCGCGGATCACGGAGCTGCCCATCACGCCCGAGCGGATCGCCATGGCGCTGGTGGCAAGTCAGCAGCGTGCTGGCCAGGGCGGTGCCTGACCACGACGCTCAGAGGACGGTCTGGGCTTCACGGGCCAACGAGCGCGCCCTAGCCACGTTCCCCAGCCGCATGTAGAGCCGTATCAGCATCAGACGCAGCGTCGCCGCCTCGCATTGAAGGTGCAAGGCGTCCGTCAAGCCCACGGCTCGCCGCGCGTGATGCGAGACAAGACGGAGAGCGATCTCGAGGTGTTTGACGGCCGGCCCAATCCGCCCCCGGGCGAGCTGCGTCAGGCCTAGGAGGCGGTGGGCGGTCTCATCCTCTGGCCTTCGGCGCACCTGCTCGGAGAGTGCGCTGACCGCGGTCTCGTTCGGTCCGACGCCCAGGTACGGCAGCCCTGACGTGACGGTGTGCGTCCGTCCACGCCCCAGGTCGCCTGGATCCGTCGCCGCGGACAGTGCCGACACATACTCGCACCAGGTGATGGAGGCCCTGAGATCGTCCCCAGCCTTCCGACCGGTTCGTGGAAAGTGGAGTCCCACGACGGATACCTGGCGCCTACGGCTTTCGTGGACAGCGGGCTCGGTGGGTCAAGAGATCCCTCGCGCCGTTAGCCTGCGTCGGAGCGATGGCATTCGCCCTCGCTCGCCGCGGGTCACGCGCCGCACGATGGCACCAGTCCATGCCCGGCACGAGCATCCCTCGTCTGGGGCGCCGGGCCACGATTTGCCGCCAAGTCGTCACGTCTCCATTCCGTATGCAGCATTATGTTGACATATTAGACTATGACAATACAATCATGCTCCGTGGGCGCTAGCCAGGCAACCGGCGAGCTGCAGGCGTTCAAGGCGCGATTCTTCAAGGCGCTCGCTCACCCGATCCGGATCCGGCTCGTCGAGCTGCTGGTGGAGCGCGATCGAACCGTTCAGGAGCTCCAGACCGTCTTGACGCTCGACCAGTCGAGCGTGTCCCAGCACCTGGCGGTGCTGCGCACGAACCACGTGGTGACGGCGCGCAAGCAAGGCACCACGGTCCGGTACGCCCTGCGCGACCCCCTGGTTGACGACCTTCTCCGGGTCGCGCGCCGGATCTTCAGCAGCCAGCTCACCGGAACGCAGGACATGCTCCGCGAGCTCAAGCGCGAGCACCGGCGGGGCTGACGTGTCTCTCCTCGCCAAGATCCTGAAGGTCGGGCTCGCCACCGAGCCGCTCGAGCCCGGCGATGCGGCCACCGTCGAGCTGGTGCGGCAGGTGGAGGCGAGTACGCGGCGCCTGCTCGGCCGGGCGATCGGGATCCGGGAAGTCGATGCCGGATCCTGCAACGGGTGCGAGCTAGAGATCAGCGGTCTCACGGGTCCCGTCTACGACGTCGAGCGCTTCGGCGTCCACTTCGTCGCCTCGCCCCGGCACGCGGATTTGCTGCTGGTCACCGGCCCGGTCACGCGCAACATGGAGGTGCCGCTCCGGAAGACGTACGAGGCGACACCCGACCCCAAGCTGGTGGTCGCGGTGGGCGACTGCGCCAAGACCTGCGGCGTCTTCCGGGGGAGTTACGCCATCGCCGGCAGCGTCGACCAGATCGTCCCCGTGGACGTCTTCGTGGCCGGGTGCCCTCCCGAGCCGGCGGACATCCTCCGGGGGATCCTGGCAGCGCTCGACCGCCTGTCGGCCCGCACCTTGCGGCGATAGGCATGTCGCTGACCCTGCCGCTCTTCCTGGCCATGGTCCTCGGCCATGTCGCTGGGGCCGGCGGCGCTCTCCTTGCCCCGACGCGCGCGGGCGCCCGCGGCCTCACGACGCTGGGGGCGATCGTCGGCGGCGCTGCCGGGCTCGTCCTGGGCCTCGACACGCTGATCTCGGGTACCCCGTTCCGGCTCGAGATCCCGCAGCTGCTCGCTATTGCGGGCGGCGTCAGCCTGCATCTCGACCGCCTGGGCGCATTCTTCCTCCTGGTCGTGGAGGTCGTTGCCATCCCCAGCGCGCTCTTTGGCGGGGCCTATTCCCGCGTCTACGAGGGGACTCACTCCCTGCCCCTGCTCGGGGCCATGCTGAATCTCTTCCTGCTCGCCCTGAGTCTCGTCCCGCTCGCCGACAACGTCGTCACGTTCCTGCTCCTCTGGGAAATGATGTCGGTCGCCTCCTACTTCCTGGTCCTGACCGAATCCGATGAGCGGGAGACCCGCCAGGCTGGCCTCTGGTATCTGGCCATGGCCCACGGGGGGCTCGTGCTGCTGATGGCGGCTTTCCTGCTCATGGCGGCGAGCGCGCCGTCCACCGGATTCGCGGACCTCCGTACAGCCGCGTCGGCGCTGCCTGCCCATGCGCGCAATGCCGTGTTTCTGCTCGCGCTCCTTGGATTCGGGTCGAAAGCCGGCCTGGTCCCCCTTCACGTGTGGCTTCCGCTCGCGCACCCGGCCGCCCCGAGCCACGTGTCGGCGCTCATGTCCGGCGCCATGATCAAAATGGGCGTTTACGGGCTGCTGCGGGTCGCCCTGGATCTGCTCGGCGGGGGCCCGCCCTGGTGGGGTGGGGCCATCCTGGCGGCGGGGGCCGTCTCCGCGCTCCTGGGCGTGCTCTACGCGCTGATGGAGCACGATCTCAAGCGACTCCTGGCCTATCACTCCGTCGAGAACATCGGGATCATCTTCCTGGGCATCGGCGCGGGTCTGATGTTCCAGAGCTACGGGCTCACGGCCCTCGCGCTGCTGGGGCTCGTGGCCGGGCTGTACCACACCCTCAACCATGCCTGCTTCAAGGGACTGCTCTTTCTCGGCTCGGGGGCGGTGCTTCACGCGACGCACACGCGGAACATGGAGGAGCTCGGCGGGCTCATCAAGCGCATGCCGCGCACCGCTTTCTGCTTCCTTGTGGGTGCGGCCGCCATCTCCGGACTTCCGCCCCTGAACGGCTTCGCCTCGGAGTGGCTCGTATTCCAGGCGCTCCTGGGCGGGCCGCAGCTGCCCCGACCGGAGCTTGGTCTGATCATGGCGTTCGCGGTGGCGATGCTCGCGCTCACGAGCGGGCTCGCGGCGGCCTGCTTCGTGAAGGCCTTCGGCATCACGTTTCTCGCCATGCCCCGCACGGTCCACGCCGCCGGGGCGCGGGAGGTTCCGCTGGCCATGCAGCTCGGGATGGGCGTGCTCGCGCTCGCCTGTCTGGCTCTCGGGGTCTTGCCCTCGTTCGTCGTGCCGGTCCTTGCCTCGGCGGTGGGCGGGCTCGGCGGGCTGCCCGCGGGTCTCGCGACCAAGATGCCCGGGCTGACGCTCGAGGTGCCCGGCACCGCGGGCGTGATCGCGCCGGCCGCCGTGGCGGCCGGGCTCGTGCTGGTGTCGGTGGCCGTGGGCGTGGCGTTCCGGTTCGGCGCCGCCGATCGGCGGCTTCGCATGGGGGACACCTGGGGCTGCGGCCGCATCGGCCAGACGCCCCGGATGGAGTACACGGCAACCGCGTTCGCGGAGCCGCTCCGGCGGGTCTTCGCCGAGCTCTACCGCCCGACCGAGGATCTCTCGATCGACTTCCACCCGGAATCGAGATACTTCGTCCAGTCGATCGCGTACCGGAGCGAGGTGCATCCCTGGATCGAGCGGCTCCTCTACACGCCCGTCGTGTCGTTCCTGCGCCGGACGGCCTTCCGCGTGCGGTGGCTCCAGGCGGGATCGCTTCACCTCTACCTGCTCTACATGATCCTCGCGCTCATCATGCTGCTGCTGGTGTCCCGATGGCCGAGCTGATGCGTTACGTGGTCGCCGTCGGGCAGACGTCCCTGGCGCTGCTCCTCGCTCCCGGGCTGGTGGGGCTGATTCGCTGGATGAAGGCGCGGCTGCAGAACCGGCGCGGGGCGCCGTTCTGGCAGCCGTATCTCGAGCTGCGGAAGCTCTTCGGGAAGGAGGTCGTGGTCTCCCGGAACGCCTCCTGGCTCTTCCGGGCCGCGCCGTTCGTGATCTTCGCCAGCACGGTGGCGATGACGGCCCTGGTGCCGGTGCTGGCGGCGCCCCTGGTGTTCGACGCGATGGGCGATTTGGTCGTCCTCGTGTACCTGCTCCTCCTGGGCACGTTCTTCCTGGCGCTGGCCGGCCTCGATCCCGGCTCCGCGTTCGGAGGAATGGGCGCGAGCCGCGAGGTGACGGTCGCCGCCCTCGCCGAGCCGACCGTCGCCCTGGCGGTGTTCGCCCTGGCGCTGAGCGCGGGCTCCACGAACCTGGGACGGATCGTCGTGAGCACGCTGGCGGATCCAGCGCGGGCCGTGAGCCCGGGGCACCTGCTGGCGTTCGCCGCGCTCTTCATCGTCACCCTGGCGGAGACCGGGCGGCTGCCGGTGGACAATCCGGCGACGCATCTCGAGCTCACGATGATCCACGAGGCCATGATCCTCGAGTACTCGGGGCGCTACCTGGCCCTGCTCGAATGGGCGGCGGCGACGAAGCTGCTCATCTTCTTCGCCCTGCTGGGCAATCTGTTCGTGCCCTGGGGCGTGGCCAGCGCCCTGACCCTGGAGGCGCTCCTGATGGCCCTGGGGAGCTTCCTGCTGAAGCTCCTGGTCCTCGCGGCCACCGTCGCCGGGTTCGAGACATGCGTCGCCAAGCTGCGGCTCTTCCGGGTGCCTGAGCTTCTGAGTGTCTCCTTCGTCCTGGCGCTCCTGGCGGTCTCGTCATCGTTCCTCTTGCGGTGATCCGATGACGGCGACGTTCTCCCAGCTGGCCGTCCTCGGCTCGAGCCTGATCCTGTTGTTCGTGTTCATCCTTCTGGGGCGGCGCGAGGTGCCGGCCTACGTAAACGCCTTCGCGTGGCAGTCGACCGTGCTCGCCGGTGTCACGACCGTCGTCGGGTACTATGGCCGGCGCCCTGACCTGTACTGGGTGGCCGCGTTGCTCTTGGCCGTCAAGGGAGTCGCGATTCCATCGCTCCTCCGGCGCATGGAGCAGCGATTCCGCACCGAGCGCGAGCTCGAGCCCTACGTGAACACGGCGACGTCGCTCGTCATCGCCGGCCTGCTGGTGCTCGTGGGCTACGTGATCTCGCGCCCCCTGGTGGCGCTCAGCCGCCTGCCGACCCGGGCGGGGATGCCGCTCGCCATGGGACTTATCCTAGTCAGCCTGTTCGTCCTGGTCAGCCGAAAGAAGGCGATCACGCAGGTCATCGGCTTCCTCATGCTGGAGAACGGCCTGGCGCTCCTGGCCGTTCTCGGCACCTACGGGATCCCCCTGATCGTGGAGCTCGGCGTCTTCCTGGACGCCCTCCTCGGGTTCCTGGTCATGCAGATCTTCGTCTATCAGATCCACGAGACGTTCGAGAGCATGGACGTCGAGCGCCTGAGCCGGCTGAGGCACTGAGGAACGGTGCGCACCTTCGGGTTCCTGCTCGGCCCGCCGTTGCTGGCGGCGCTGCTCGCCCTGGTCACCGTGCCCTTCCGGCGGGCCGTCGGCTGGGCGAACGCGGGCCTGTCCCTGGTCTCGCTCGGAGCGGCCCTCGTGCTGGGGCGCCAGGTCCTGGCGGACAAGGTCGTGGTGGCCGGGTGGCAGGATCTCCTGCGAGCGGACGCCCTGTCGGCGCTGCTGGCCGCTTGCGTGTCGGTGGTGACCGTGCTGGCGGCGTGGCTCGGCCCGGGACTCGAGTGGAGCGACGAGCCCCGGCGGACCCGCCGCTTCCAGATCTTCGTCAACCTGTTCGCCTTCGCGATGCTCTGCGCGGTCACGACCAACAACGTCGGGCTGATGTGGGTGGCGATCGAGGCCACCACGATCGCGTCCGCGATGCTGATCGCGCTCGACGTCACCAAGGCATCCGTCGAGGCTTCCTGGAAGTACCTGCTGCTGGGGTCGGTGGGCATCGCCCTTGCCTTCGCCGGCACGGTGCTCGCGTACTTCGACTTCGTGGGGGCCGACCCGCAGGAAGCCGTCCTGAACTGGACCGTGCTGAGAGCCGCCGCTCCCGCGCTTCACCCCGAGGTCATGGAGCTGGCGTTCGTGTTCATTCTGGTGGGCTACGGGACGAAGGCGGGGCTGGCGCCGATGCACACGTGGCTTCCCGACGCCCACGCCGAGGCGCCCGCGCCCCTCTCCGCCATGATGTCGGGCGTGCTCCTCGTGGTCGCGCTCTATGCGATCGTCCGCTGGAAGGCGGTGGTGAGCATCACCGTCGGCGACGCCTTTCCGAACCGGCTCCTGGTCGTCCTGGGTGTCCTGTCACTCGCGATCGCGGCCTTCAGCCTCGTGATGCAGCGGAACTACAAGCGGATGCTCGCCTACTCGAGCATCGAGCACATGGGTCTCATGTGCGTCGGGCTGACGCTGGGACCGCTAGGCACAGTGGCGACGATGTTGCACCTCCTGAACCACACGCTGGCGAAGTCTACGATGTTCCTGCTCGCCGGGCGAGTCCTCCATCGATACCGGACGGCCGACATCGCGCGCGTGTCGGGTCTGCTCCAGTCGATGCCCGGGACGGGCTGGCTGTTCCTGGCCGGGGCGCTGGCCCTGGTGGGCCTGCCGCCGTTCGGCCTGTTCGTCTCGGAGTTCGCGCTGCTGCGGGCCGGCTTTGCGATCGGGCGACCCTGGCTCATGGCGATCGTACTGGCGCTCCTGACCGTGGCCTGCGTCGGGTTCGTGACCCACACGAACCGGATGCTGTACGGGACGCCGCCCGCCGGAGTGGTCCGCGGGAAGGAGGACCGCTGGCGGCTTGTCCCCCTTGCCCTGTGCATGGCGGCGCTGGTCACCCTGGGACTCTTCGTGCCGGCGCCGGTGGCGAGTCTCCTCGCGCAGATCGTCGAGATCGTGGGGCCATGACGGCCTTCGAGAGCCTGCCCGCGGCCCTGAGTCAGCAGCTTCACGGTCGTGTCGCCGGGGTGCGGCTTCACGGCGCGCGGGAGCTCCGCTGCACGATCGCGGCCGGGGACGTGCCGGGGCTGGCGAGGTGGCTGCGCACGAGCTTCAGGGCCGACTTGATCCTGATGGTGGGGGCCGACCGCCGGCGGGATCGCGGAGGGTTCGAGGTTCACTACCTGTTCGGCCAGGGTCGCGAGAACTGGTTCGTCCACGTGACGGTGGCGGTGTCCGCCGAGCGGCCCGAGATTCCGTCGCTGGCCACGTTCCACTATCCGGCGTCACGATTCGAGCGCGAGATCTTCGATCTCCTCGGTATCGGGGCCCACGGGCATCCGGATCCTCGGCCGCTCGTGCGACACGCGTTCTGGCCGGAGGACTACTTCCCACTGCGCAAGGACGCCGCACCCCGGGACTTCCGTGACGACGGCCAGGCCTTTCCCTTCAGGCAAGTCGGCGGCGAGGGGGTGTACGAGATCCCGGTGGGGCCGGTGCACGCGGGTATCATCGAGCCCGGCCACTTCCGCTTCAGCGTCGTGGGCGAAACGATCATCGACATGAAGTCCCGGCTGTACTTCACGCACAAGGGGACCGAGAAGCTCTTCGAGGGTCGGATGCCGGAGGACGGGGTGGAGCTGTCCGAGCGCGTGTCCGGGGACACGAGCGTCGGGCACGCGCTGGCCTACTGCCAAGCGTTGGAGGCGCTGAGCGGCACCGTCGTGCCGCCCCGGGCGCGGTACCTTCGCGTGATCCTGCTCGAGCTCGAGCGCCTCTACAACCACGTCGGTGACTTCGGGATGATCGCCAACGACACCGGCTTCGGTGTGGCCCACTCGCACTGCTTCCGGATCCGCGAGCGGCTCTTGCGTCTGAACAAGCGCCTGACGGGGCACCGGCTGCTGCGAGGCGCCCTCCGTCCCGGCGGTGTCCGGACGGACCTGCCGGGCGGGCTGGACGTGGCCGCCGAGGTGCGCGGGGCTCTGGCGGACTTCGACGAGATCGTGGAGATGAGCCTCGGCAACACGCTGGTGGCCGATCGGCTCGAAGGAACCGGCCGGCTGACGGCCCAGATCGCACGTGATCACGGGGTCCTCGGCTTCGTGGCGCGCGCCTCCGGGCTGGACGTCGATGCGCGGCGCGACCATCCATTCGCGGCGTACGGGGAGCTGTCGTTCGGTGTACCCGTGCTCGACTCGGGCGACGTGAAAGCGCGCACGCTCGTCCGCGTCCAGGAGGCGCGGGAATCGAAGGAGCTGATCGAGCAGGCGGTCGGCGGGCTGCCGTCGGGACCGCTGGCGTCGCCTCCGGGCCCATGTCCGGCCTTCGAGCCCGCGTTTGCCCTGGTGGAGGGATGGCGGGGGCGGATCATTCACTGGCTGATGACCGATGGGAGTGGCCGGCTCGAGCGCGTTAAGATCTTCGACCCATCGTTCCTGAACTGGCGGCCTCTGTCGTACGCGCTCCTGAAGAACATCGTTCCCGACTTCCCGCTCTGCAACAAATCGTTCAACCAGTCGTACTCGGGGAACGATCTCTGAGCCCGGATGGACAGGGGCCGCCGCTCGCCCGAATCCGGATCTCACACGAGGTCACGTCGCGAAGGACTCGCGCCGTGTGGCGCGAGTCCAGGGCAGCGATTTGCCCGTCGTCGATACGGTCAGACGCCCGTGCTTGACACCTCGGGTTTGCGATGAGGCGATCTGCCAGGTCCTGCAGCGCTCGGGCGCGCCCGCGGCGCTCGGACTAGCGACTGACGGTCAGGGTCCCGACCACCACGGCCCGGCGCACGATGGGGAGGTCGGCCGCGCTCGCCCGGAGCTGCTTGCCGGTCCAGGGCAGCCAGACACCGGCGTGGAGCGGGTAGCGGCCGGGCGGCGTGTCGGCCGGCACGCGAAGCGTCACGCTCTGCCGGACCTCCTCTCCGGGGGACCACTTCGAGGTGCCGAAGTTCCAGGCCCCGATCTGCTGGTCCTGGTTGCCGGGGTCCTTCAGGCCCCGGACGTGGAGGAAGGCCCAGTAGTCCTGACGGAGGGATTGCGCCAGCCGCCAGTGGTAGCGCACGGTCACGGTGTCACCCGGCCGAACTTCGGCAGGAAGGTCCACACCGACCAGATCGAGGGCGTCTCCGAATCGGATCTTGGTGGGGAGGGCGGGTGCCGGGGCTGATCGTAGTCTGACCGCCGCGGCGGCGTCACCTCGACCGAGCTTTTCGAGAGCCTCGGCCCAGCGTTCCATACGACCGCGGCGCCACAGACCCTCGGGAACGGTGTCCGCCTGTTCGGCCCAGCGGACGACCTCCCCCCATGCCTGGTCCGCCGCCGCCCGCTCGATGTCGTGATCGAACGCGTCCGACCAGCCAGCGCGCGCGAGGGCCAGGCCGTAGACGTGGTGCGCGCCTTCCCACTCCGGCGCGAGCATGAGGGCGCGGTTCGCGTCGGCGAACACCACGTTCCATGGGACCTGCGCCCGCCGGTGCTCGTACGTGACGGGAGCGCGGGTCGGATTTGGACCTTCGGGGTCGTCCATCCAGTGGTCCAGCTCGCGCTCGGCGGCGCTCGCGGCCTCGGCGGCCGACGACGGGGGTTCCCACGGCGTGGTGGCCGCCTCGTGGACGAACAGCTCGGCAATGCTCCAGAGCGCGCCGGGCTCCCCCTTCCCGGTCTCGGTGAGACGCACGTAGCGAGTGGGCTGTGGCTCCATGCGGACGATGACCCTTCCGCTATCGTCGATCCGGGGATGGCCCTTCCACCAGTGGAGCCCGGGCAGGACCTCCCGGACGGACGCAACCGTCCGCCACGTCGAGCCGTCGACCGAGGTCTCCACGCGAAGCCCTACCGGTGCTTCGCTCGGCCAGGGCGCGGCGGCAAGCGTCAGCTGCGCGACGGAGTACAGTTGCCCAAGGTCCAACTCGAACCACTGGCCGGGCTGCTTGGGCGCGCTCCATCGGGTCCACACGCGACGGTCGAGAGCCAGGCCTGCGGCTTCGGTCCGGGACGAGGCCCGCGCGACCCATCCAGCCGGGGCGATCGGCTTGACGGGTCCCGGCGCCCCGAAGCTGTAGAAGATCGCATAGTCGCCGACATCCTCTCGCTTGTACCGGGCGCCGGCGAGCTCGAGCGCCTGGGCCATCACATCGGGGTGAGGCCGTCGCAGGGCGCGATGCGTGACGATCGCCACGGCCGAGGGATCATCCACGCGGTCGACGGCGCGGAGGAACTCATAGTTCCGGAACCCGACGTAGTCGGTGCAGAGCACTCGCTCGCTGGACTCGAACGTGACGACCTGCGCGACCCGTCCGTCCGCGTAGCAGGAATGGATTCCGAGCGCCTCGAGCCGGGCGATGGCGGCGTCAACGGGGCGCCAGGGCGCGCCTTCTCCGTCCCGCACGAACGCGACGTGGGTGACCAGATTGAAGCCGAGGAGCGCCGCCGCGAGCAGGCCCGCGACGGGGGTGCCTCCGACCGCGGCCAGACGTGCCAGCGCCAGCGCGCAGAGCACGGGCAGGGTTCCCTGGAATGTCATCGCGTAGCGAAGCACCGTGGAGGTGCCAAACCAGGTCAGGAGGTGGATCGCCACGGTGGCCCAGAACGCCACCACCACGAGGTCCAGGGCGTCCCGCCACGGCCGCTCCCGCCGCCGGATCCGCTGGCTCCACACGACCGCCCGAGCCATCGCGACGCACAGGCCCGGCGCGTACACGCCCAGCACCGTGATCCAGCTCAAGGCCCTAGCCCAGGACGAGAGCCGCACCGCCCGCCCGTCCCAGAAGTAGTCGCGCAGGCTCTCGAGGAGGGTTTCTCCCACGATCTGGAATCGAATGCTCCACGGCGGCAGCGGCCCGCCCCACGTCGCGAGATGCCGGAACGTGGCCCACTCGTGATGTGCATTCCACATCCAGAAGGGCCAGCTTGCGAGGAAGAACAGCCCGAGGGCCGCGTAGGGCCCGGCGCTGCGGAGGACCCGCGGCCGCGCGACGATGAGGACGGCGCCGGGGAGCAGGAGCATGCTTCCGATCTGGCTCGACCACCAGCTGAGACCGGACGCCACGCCGAGGGCCGCCCAGGCCACGGCGCGTGCCGGAGTCGCGCGCGCATCGACCAGGTACGTGGCGCTGGCCATGGCCACCGTAGCGAAGGCCAGCGCGGAGCTCTCCCCGTGGGTCGATAGCTGGGCGTGGCTGAGAAAGACGGGCGGCACCGCGACCAGGAGCCCCGCCAGGAACGCGAACGGCCCCGCACCAGCCCGATGCGCGATGAACCAGGCCGACCAGGCCCACAGGACGGCGGTGACCGCCGACGTCATCCGAAGGACGATGGCGGACGGGCCAAACAGCCAGAACCCCAGCGCCGCGGGATAGGCGTCACCGATCGCGCCTCCGTACGGCTCCCCCCAGTAGAAGACCTGTGGAGTGCCGTGAAGGATCGCGAAGGCCATGAGCCCGGTGAGGGCCTCGTCGTAGTACGTCTCGGCGAGAGTAGGGGTGAGCGCCAGTCGATACCGGAGCGCCAGGAACACGACGGCGAGGAACGCTCCCGCCGCTACGGTCAAGATGCCGCCATGCGACAGGCGGCCGGCTGGGCGCGCCTCCGTCAGGGCGCCGGGGCGGGTAGGGGCGTCGACGGTGGCGCGCATGTTTCGCGCCAGCGTACGTCTCGGGCGCGACGAGGCGTAGCAGTGAAAGCCCCCACGCATGCGTGGTTTTCCCGACACCGCCGTGCGGAAGCCTGCGATCTTGCGGATTTGGGGGTGGAAGGGACTGTCGGGCCGGGTAGCGCGCACCGATTCGGCCGCGCGAAGGCGTCAAGCCGGCTGGCCGGTCACCTCGATCGTCATGGTGGTCGCTGCCACGACGGTGCGGTAGGGGTCGGCGCGCCCGCCAGGCCTCGACCAGGCGCTCGGCGACCCCCTGGTCCACGCCGCGGAGCTCGAAGCGAGCGCAACGGTGCCGCAACCATCACGTCGCCTGGCACGTCGCCTCGCACGTCACCTGCCACGTCACCTGGGTGCGATGGTCTGGAATTCCGGCGATTGCCAGAGTCGGGGCTGGCTCCCGCAACGCCGCCGTGCCGCGCCCTCGCGACCCTAGTGGCCCTCGCGTGCCTGCGCTAGAATCGGGCCGAGGAAGCCGCGAGCGCGGGTCCCATGGGCAACGGTCGAGCGGTCACCGTCGAAGAGATCATCGACCGGATCGACGCCTGGCGCGGCCGGCCCGTCTCGATTCGGCCCCTGACGAACGGGCTCACCAACGCGAACTACCGGGTCGACGTGGACGGCCGCGCGTTCGTCGTGCGGATCCCGGGCGCGTCCACCGAGCTCCTGGCCATCGACCGTGCGAACGAGCTCCACAGCGCCCGCGTCGCGGCCGCCCTCGGTATCGGCCCAGCGGTCCTCCACCACTTCCAGGATAGCGGCGCGACCGTTATCGAGTTCCTCCACGGCCGGCCCATGACCAACGCCACGCTCCAGGAGCCGGGTATGCCCGGGCGAATCGCCGCGACGCTTCGCGCGCTCCACGGAGGGCCGCGGTTCCTCCGGGACTTCGACATGCTTGGCCTCGCCGATGGGTACCAGGCCGTGATCGAGCGCCGGGGCTTCCCGGTGCCGTCCGGCTACCGGGCGCGGCGCCCCGTCATCCGGGAGATCGGCGCCGTGCTGGCGGCGCGCCCGCTTCCCAGCGTGCCGTGCCACAACGATCTCCTTGCCGACAACTACATCGAGCAGGGCGACCAGCTGCGCCTGGTGGACTGGGAATACAGCGGCAACGGCGACCCGGCGTTCGAGCTCGGCAACACGTGCCGCGAGCTCGACTACGACGACGTCCGGGTGCGCGAGCTCTGCCAGGCGTATTTTGGCAGCGCGCCGGCGTCCCTCGTCGCGCGGGTCAGGCTCCACATGATCGTCTCCGACGTTGGCTGGACGCTCTGGGCGGCGATCCAGACGGCGATCTCGCGAATTGCATTCGACTTCTCGGCCTACGGTGCCGCACGGTGGACGCGCGCCGAAACGGCGATGGACTCACCGGATTTCCCCGGCTGGATCGACGCCGTCGCGCGCCCCCGCGAGGGAGGGTCCCCGTGACGCCCGGGATGGGGCGCCACCCTTGACAAGCTCACCACCGGTGACCGATGGTAGGCCGTCGCCACGAAGCCCTGTTCCGAACCCGAGGAGGGACACATGAAGCTCCGATCGCTCCGCACGATCTCGCTCGCCACCCTGGTCGTCCTGGCGGCCATCGGAGTCGCGGTCGGCCAGACCGGGATGGACCAGCTGGTCGCCGCCGCCAAGCAGGAGGGCCAGCTCACCACGATCGCCCTTCCGCACGACTGGTGCGGCTACGGGGAGCTCATCAGCAGCTACAAGACCAAGTACGGCATCAAGGTCAACGAGCTCAATCCCGACGCCGGCTCCGGCGACGAGATCGAGGCCATCAAGGCGAACAAGGGGAACAAGGGCCCGCAGGCCCCGGACGTGATCGACGTCGGCCTCTCCTTCGGCCCATCGGCCAAGAAGGAAGGTCTGCTCCTGCCGCACAAGGTCGCCACGTGGGCCTCGATTCCCAACGACCAGAAGGACTCGGAAGGCTACTGGTACGGTGACTACTACGGCGTGCTCGCCTTCCAGATCAACGCCGACATCGTCAAGAACGCTCCTCGCGACTGGGCGGACCTCCTCAAGCCAGAGTACAAGAACTCGGTCGCGCTGGCCGGCGATCCACGCACCTCGAACCAGGCCATCCAGGGCGTCCTGGCCGCCGGCCTCGCCATGGCCAACGGCAACATGGACCGGGCCGCGGAGGCGGGTCTGAAGTTCTTCGCGGATCTCAACAAGGCGGGCAATTTCGTCCCGGTGATCGGCAAGGTGGCGTCCCTCGCGCAGGGGGCGACGCCGATCATCATCCGCTGGGACTACAACGCGCTCGCGGATCGCGACACCCTCAAGGGCAACCCGAAGGTCGACGTGGTCGTCCCGCGAAACGGGGTCGTGGCCGGCGTGTACGTCCAGGCGATCAGCGCCTATGCGCCGCACCCGAACGCCGCGAAGCTGTGGATGGAGCACCTCTATTCGGACGAGGGACAGGTGGCCTGGCTGAAGGGCTACTGCCATCCGATCCGCTTCCTGGACCTCGTGAAGAACAAGAAGGTGCCGGCCGACCTCCTGGCCAAGCTGCCTCCGGCCGAGTCCTACGACAAGGCGGTTTTCCCGACGCTCGAGCAGCAGGCGAAGGCGAAGGAGATCATCACCAAGCAGTGGGACACCGTCGTCGGCGCGAACGTCAAGTAACACCCACTCCGTGAACGTGGATCGCACCGAGCGCGCGTGGCGGAGCCGCCCGAGCCCGGTGTGATCGTTGCCGTGGCCCTCTTCCTCTCGCCGCCGGGTCTGGGGTGAGGGGAAGAGGGCGCGGAACCTCCGATGAGCCAAGGGCCGAGCGCCACCGTTCCTCGCCGGGACCGCCGTGCGGCGGAAGCGCTCCCACCAGGGGCCGCCGCGTGAGCCACACCGCCTCTGCCCCGACCGGGCCCGCGGTTGCCTTGGGGGCGCCGCCGGGTCGATTCTCGTGGGAGCTCCTCGGCGTCCTCCCGTTCTTCCTCTTCGCGTTCTTCTTCCTCATCCTGCCGACGAGCTTCCTGATCGTGGGCGGGTTCCAGGACGCCGAGGGCCGGTTCACGCTCGCCAACATCCGCGACCTGTTCCATCCCACCATTCTCAAGGCGTACTGGATCAGCATCCAGGTCAGCGCGGCCTCGGCGATCGGAGGCGCGATCCTCGGCTTCTTCCTGGCGTATGCGGCGATCTCCGGCGGGCTGCCACGCTGGGTCCGCCCCACGCTCCTGACGTTCTCCGGCGTGGCCTCGAACTTCGCCGGCGTGCCGCTCGCCTTCGCGTTCCTCGCGACCCTCGGGCGGACTGGCCTGGTGACCGTGCTTCTCGTCAGCCTCTTCGACTTCAACATCTACCGCACGGGGTTCAACCTCCTGAGCTTCTGGGGCCTGGCGCTGACGTACATGTACTTCCAGATCCCGCTCATGGTGCTGATCATGGCGCCGGCGATCGACGGGCTGAAGCGCGAGTGGCGCGAGGCGGCGTCGAACCTGGGCGGGAGCGCCGTCGACTACTGGCGGTACATCGCGCTGCCCGTGCTGTGGCCGACCCTCCTCGGCACGACCCTGCTCCTGTTCGCCAACGCCTTCGGCGCGATCGCGACGGCGTACGCGCTCACCGGCAGCTCTCTCAACATCATCACGATTCTGCTGTACGCGCAGATCCGCGGCGACGTCCTCCACAACCAGAACCTCGGCTACGCGCTGGCTCTAGGGATGATCCTGATCACCGGCCTGTCGAACACCGCCTACATCGTGCTTCGCTCCCGCAGCGAGCGGTGGCTGAAATGACGCGGCGGACGTTCGGGTCGTGGGTGGTGATGACGCTCGGGATTCTGTACTTCTTCATGCCGCTGCTGGCGACCTTCGAGTTCTCGCTGCGATACCGCCGGGGCGTCTACAGCTTCGAGGCGTACCGGATTGTCCTCGGCGATCCGCGGTTCCACGAGACGTTCCTGTACTCGACCCTCCTCGCGCTCGCCACGATCGTCGTCGGAGTCCTCCTGGTCGTGCCGACCGCCTACTGGATCGAGCTGCGCCTGCCGAGGCTCCGGCCGACGGTGGAGTTCATCACGCTCCTGCCGCTGGTGATCCCGGCGATCGTCCTGGTCTTCGGCTACCTACGCATCTATAACAGCTCGTCGATCATCCCCATGACGGCCAACGACCGGACGACCGACCTGCTGCTGATGTTCAGCTACGTCACGCTGGCGATGCCGTACATGTACCGGGCCGTCGACGCCGGGCTGCGCGCGATCGACGTGCGGACCTTGACCGAGGCGGCCCAGAGCCTCGGCGCGAGCTGGGGGACCATCCTCCTCCGGGTGATCCTGCCCAACGTGCAGGTGGCGGTGCTGAGTGGTGCGTTCCTGACGTTCGCCATCGTCATCGGCGAGTTCACGATGGCGAGCTTACTGGACCGCCCCGCGTTCGGCCCGTACCTCCAGCTCATTGGCGCGAATCGTGCGTACGAGCCGGCGGCTCTGGCGGTCATCACCTTCGCGATCACGTGGGGGTGCATGGCACTGATCCAGGTTCTGGGTCGCCGGGCCCCCGGCAAGACCGCCGGGGCGCACTGAGGACACGCATGGGCTTGCTGGAGATCCATGGCCTGCAGAAGAAGTTCGCGCTCTCGACGGCGGTCGAGCACTTCGAGCTGGACGTCGCGCGGGGCGAGTTCGTGTCCTTCCTGGGGCCGAGCGGCTGCGGGAAGACGACGACGCTCAGGATGATCGCGGGCTTCGAGACTCCCTCCGCAGGCGCGATTCGGATCGACGGGGTGGACATCACCCGGCGCCCCCCAAACCGGCGCAACGTCGGGATGGTGTTCCAGTCCTACGCGCTGTTCCCGAACATGACCGTCGCCGACAACGTGGGCTTCGGGCTGAAGGTGGCCAGGAAGCCGAGTGCGGAGATCGGTCCCCGGGTTCAGGAGATGCTGGAGCTCATCAAGCTGCCGGCGCTCGGGAGCCGCTATCCGTACCAGCTCTCGGGCGGCCAGCAGCAGCGTGTGGCGCTGGCGCGCGCCCTCGCGATCCAGCCGAAGGTGCTGCTGCTCGACGAACCCCTGTCGGCCCTCGACGCGAAGATCCGCGTGTCCCTGCGGAACGAGATCCGCGCCATCCAGCGGAAGCTGGGGATCACCACGATCTACGTCACGCACGACCAGGAGGAGGCCCTGTCCCTGTCGGACCGGATCGTCGTGATGCGGGACGGACGGATCGAGCAGATCGGCACCCCGTTCGAGATCTACAACTTTCCGCGAACGGGCTTCGTGGCGTCCTTCGTCGGCACCCTCAGCATCCTGCGGGGGCAGGTGGTGGACCCCGGGCGCGGCGCGATCGCGATCGACGGGCAGGAGATCCTGGCCTCGCAAGGCCTGGCGGGCGCGCGGGTCGGCGAGGTGCGCTCGGTGGCCCTGCGCCCCGAGATCGTGTCCCTCCACGAGCCGGCGGGTGACGGGAACCGGATGCAGGGCACCGTGGAGGACGTCAACTTCCTGGGGTCGATCGTGCGGATTCGCGTGCGATTTCGAGAGAACGCGGTGTCGCTCGACACCTTCAACACCCCAAACACGCCCCCGCCCCAGCCGGGGCAGACGGTGACGGTGAGCTTTCCCCGGGAGGCGGTCCTGGTGCTGGAAGGTCCCGCGACCGGGTGAGGGGCGGCCGGCTCCGGGCGGGCTCGCCAGGGGCCGGCCGGCGGGTCCCCCTAGGGCCCCTCCAGCACCATCCGCCGATAGGCCTCCGCCGCCTCGAGGCCCACCTTGACGCCCTGCTCGCGCGCCCACTCCACGAGGAACTCCTTGGGGTCCCACTCGCCCATCTGGCTCCGGTGCTCGCGGAGGGCGGCCAGCTTGACGTCGAGCGTGCCGGCGATGTCGACGTAGGTGTCGGGCCGCTCGGCCCCGTGGATGTACACCTGGCGGACCTCGTGGGGCTCGAGCCCCTCGGCGAGCAGCTCCGGGAAGATCAGCCGCGTGCCGGCGGAAGGGAAGACCGCATCGAGTGCGGCGTCGGCGGCCGCCCGGTGGTCGGGGTGGTTCAGGTACGTGGAGCCGTAGTAGCGGACGGTGGGGTCGCCGCACACGACCGCGTCGGGCCGGAAGCGCCGGATCAAGCGGGTGAGGTCCCGGCGGAGCGCGATGGTGGCCTCGAGCATCCCGTCCTCGTAGTCGAGGAACCACGTGTCCGCGATCCCGAGGACCCGGCACGCGCTTCGTTGCTCGACCTCGCGGATCGGTCCGAGGGCCTCCCGGGTCATGTCCGGCGGCGTGAAGCGGTTCGATCCGCCGGTGCCGCGCGTGATGCACACGGTGACGATGGCGGTGCCTACCCGCGCCCACTTGGCCAGGGTGCCGCCGACGGTGAACTCCTGGTCGTCCGGGTGGGCGTGGATGCTCATCACACGGGCGGGGGGTGAGGGCTCGCCCGCCGTCCGCGCCTTCTTACCGCGCTCGGGGATAGCCTGGGGTGCCGGGGTCGCCAGGGTCGGTCAATGTGTCCGTCATGTGAGCTCGGGAGTCCTTTCGCGATCGACGATGGTATGGCGGCGCCCACCCAGGACGAGGGCGGGCCGTCCGTTCTCGTCCCTGAGGTGCGCGCCGAGCTGCTGGAGCGCGAGGCGGCTGAACCGCGCCGGGAACGCGCCGCGCCGGACCCGGCAGTAGAGCCGCCCCCCCTCGCTCTCGAGCGTGGCCGGGTCGAGTGGCTCCCGGTGGTCGCCGGCCAGGACGAGCTCGAGACCGTCCAGCACCCCCTCACGGAGGACGGGTCGGAGCCGTTGAACGACGAAGGGGGTCCCCTCGGACTCGAACCAGTTCCGTTCACCCTGGCACACCACGAGCCAGCCTCCCTCGGGTGTGCGGGTCATGGCGCGCAGAAAGAAGCGGAGCGTCAGGGGGTCGAGAACCTCGCTCCCGTCGTGGAAGACCCGGCCCTCGGTGTCGACCCGGTAGCGGTACTCGCGCATCGCCCTCTCATTCTAGTCCTGCCCGCGCCGCTCAGAGCCATCGCCGGACGTGGGCCCGATAGACACGGTAGGGCGCGCCGAACTTCCGCTCGAGGTAGCGCTCTTCCTGCGCGATCACCCCGATCCGGAGCACGGCGACGTAGGGTACGAGGAGCAGCGCGAGCCAGCCGCTGTCGGCGAGCAGGGCGATGCCCGCGAAGAGGAGCGCGAGGGCGACGTACATCGGATTCCGCGAGCGGGCGTAGATCCCGCCGGTCACGAGCGCGATCGCCGGCTTCGGCGTCTCGACGTTCGTTCCCGCGTCCCGGAAGGCGCGGACCGCCAGGGTCATGACGACCAGGCCGAGGACGACGAGCCCCCCGCCGCCGCCGAAGCGGAGTGCCGCCGGCGAGCCTGTCGGCAGAAGGGGGAGAGGCCAGAGCCACCCCAGGATCGCCCCGATCCCGAGGAACAGGTACGCGATCCGGGGCGGCCTCGCGATAACGCTGGGATGGTCAGGGGCGGCGCCCGTCGCGGTGGACGCAGCCCCACGAGCGTTCGAGTCAGGGAGCATGTCGGGACCCGACGTCGCGTGACGGGGTGTCGATTGCGGGCGCATCTCAGGAGCGCTCCGCCAGGTGCTCCAGGCGTCCCCGGAACGGCAGCGCGAGGAGCCAGCCGAGGGACGACGCCCGCCGGTCCTGGCACTCCTCGAGCCCGAGCCGGGTCTCCCGGGGGTCACCAACGGTCTCGCGGTAGGTGCCGAAGAGCCGATCCCACCATGGCACGACCACCCCGTAGTTAGAGTCCGTCTCGGGCCAGAGGGCCGAGTGATGGACCCGGTGCATGTCGGGGGTGACCAGGAGCAGGCGCAGCCAGGCGTCGAGACGGCCCGGCATCCGGGCGTTCGCGTGGATGAACAGGTTGGTGGCCGTGTCGACCAGCTCGTAGAGCATGATGGTCCACGGCGGCAGGCCGAGCCCGAGGATGACGAGGGCTGTCGGCCCGAGCTGGATCAGGAACTCCAGCGGATGGAACCGGACGGTCGTCGACACGTCCATGAAGACGTCCGTGTGGTGGACGCGATGCACGCGCCACAGGGCCGGTACCTTGTGCATGGCCACGTGGACCGCGTACGAGACGAGGCTCCGCGCAAGGAGCGCCACTCCCAGCGTGGCGGCGAGAGACAAGGGGTACCGCTGGAGGAGCCCCCAGCCCTGCTGCTGGGCGATGACGGCCACCGCCAGGCCGCTCACCGGCAGGGCTCCCAGCACCACGATGTTGAGCGCCGTCAGCCCGAAATTCGACGGCCACCGCCGCCCGCGGCCCGCCGGGTTACCGCGGCGGGGCGCGAGGGCCTCCATCACCCCCAGTCCAGCCAAGAGGCCGAAATAGATGATGTATTGCAGCGGCTCTCCGTAGTCCGTCAGGATGCGTTCGATTGACATGAGCGTCTCCTCCTCCCACTTGGCCAGTTCGTTCCTTGTTGGGCGGTTCGGAAAGTAATACGGACGAGCATCCGCCCCGTTACGTCCGGGGAGCCCGATGCCGGCGGGCGGGGGAGGACCGGGGCGGCGGAGCGCGATGTAACTCCGGGGGCGTCGGTTCGTAGGACTCGTCGGAGGGCCATGAACGCAATCGAGGTGGCGGAGGCCGTCGAGCGCGCCCGGCGCGGTGAGCAGGAGGGCTTCGCCGAGCTCTACCAGGAATTCGGCCGGCGCGTGCTCGGTCTCTGCCGCCACCTCCTCGGCTCTCCGGATGCGGCCGAGGACGCCCGGAGCGACGTCTTCCTCCGCCTGCCGCGCGCGATCGATCGGTACGACCCGGCGCTCCCGTTCGACCGCTGGCTCCTGAGCGTGACGAGCCACCACTGCCTCGACGTGCTGCGGCGCCGCCGTCTCGAATCCCGGCTGTTCGCCGCGGAGTGGGACGAGACCGACGGCGCGTCGACGGGAAGCGAGTCCGGACCGTCGCCTCTCGCGGCGGTGCTGACCGACGAGGGGCAGGAGCGGGTGCGCGCCGCCCTTCAGCGTCTCCCCGAGCGGTACCGGGTCTCGCTGGCTCTCCGCTACTACGGCGAGCTGGGCTACGAGGAGATCGCGAGCCAGCTCGGAGTGACGCGCAACCACGTGGCGATCCTGATCTTCCGCGGCAAGCAGGTCCTGCGCCGGCTGCTCGCGGATCTGGATGAGAGGGCTTGACGATGACGTGCCTGAACGAGCTCACCTGTGCGGTGTACGCGGACGGGGAGCTGTCCCCGGAGGAGACGCGGGCCACCGAAGTTCACTTGGCTGAGTGTCCGCGCTGCCGGGCGCTGGTCGCGGCGCTCCGGGACGAGAACCGGATGCTCAGCGCGGCACTCGGCGAGCAGACGGCCCTCGCGCCGTCGCCCGTGGGCGCGGTGAGGCCCGCGTCGATCCTCGGACGCCTGGGCGTGGCGACGAACGGGCGTCGGGCCGGCGCGTGGGGGCTCACCCTGGCCGTGCTGGCGGGCGCCGGGGGCCTTGCGCGCCTCGCCGGATGGGGAGACCTTCCGGGCCGGCCGATGGGTGACTGGATCGGCCTCGCCGTGGAGGGCGCCCTCTTCGTCGTGACGAATGCCGTCGCGCTGGAGCGGGCGCTCACGACCCTGGCGGTCGCTACGATGATGGGGCTGGCGCTTGCCGGCGGGCTCTATCTCGGGCGGACTCCCTCGCGCGCGGTCGCGGCGCTCGCGCTGACCCTCGGAGTGGCCGCGGGGCTTGCCCCGTCACCCGTCGACGCGCTCGAGACACGAAGCGGGAGGGACGTGGCGATCGGGGTGAGCGAGACGCTCGACGGGACGCTGGTCGCCGCCGCCGAGAACGTCCGCGTCGACGGGACGATCGATGGCGATCTGATCGTCGCCGCGGCGCACGTCGACGTGCGAGGGACGGTGCGTGGCGACCTCGTGGTCGTGGCCCGGATGGTGGAGGTGGCCGGCAGGGTGGAGGGCAGCGTGTATGTCGCCGCCGGCTCCTTGATCCTCCGCGGCCGCGTCGGCCGGGGGCTTTACGCCGCCGATCGCACGACGGTGATCGAGCCCGGGGGAAGCGTCGGGGGCGACCTCACGCTGGTCGGCCGGAGTCTGTCGCTCGGCGGTGAGATCGGACGCGGCGTGACGATTCTGGCCCACGAAGCCGAGGTGAGCGGTCGCGTCGGCCGGGACGTCCGCTTCCGTGGCGACCGGCTCGCGGTGCGGGCGCCGGCGCGTCTCCAGGGAACGGTCCGGGCCGACGTCGTCCGGCCGTCCGCCGTGACCGTCGACGGCGGGGCGACCGTGACGGGCCCCGTGCTCACGCGCGTGGCATCGCGCGGTGCCGGGTGGTACGGCGAGCCGCGCGTATGGTTCTGGGCGGCGACGAGCTTCTTCGGTGCGGCGCTCCTCGGCTGGGCGGGGCTCCTGCTCGTGCCCGGGCTGGTCGTGGGGAGCGCCGACGGGGTGCGGAGCTGGAAGCGATCCCTCGGGTGGGGCGTGGCAACCCTCGTCGGGGGCCCCGTCCTGATCCTGCTCCTCGCCGTGACCCTTGTCGGCCTGCCGCTCGCGCTCGTCCTCCTGGGGCTCTACCTCCTGGGTCTCTACGCGGCCAAGATCGTGGTCGCCCTCGCCCTCGGGCGGGCGTTGCTCCGGCCGCGCGGCAACCCGCGGCGCGATGCGCTGCGGGCGCTGGTGGTCGGCCTGGTCCTCGTCACGCTCGCGACGGCCCTGCCTCTCGTGGGAGGCCCGATCTGGGTCGCCGTGGCGTGCCTCGGCGCCGGAGCGCTCGCCGGGCGGCTCGCCCGGGCGGTGGGAGCCGTGCGAAGCTCGGGGGCGTGAGAGTCGAGATCCGGACCGCTGCCGAGATCCTCACGCCCGAGCGGGCGGGGGAGTGGGCGGCTCGGCGGGCGCAACGGGATGATCCGCTGCTCCGGGCCATCTGGCGGGAGTTCGTCGCGGCCGGCGGACCGGTTGCCCTCGAGGCGGCGTCGCGGGCCATCCCGGGACTCACGCCGGAAGCTCTCCGGGCGCGAGCGGCGGCGCTTGATGCCGCGGACCTGATCGGGCTGGACGGAGACCAGGTCACGCTCGCGTACCCGTTCACCGCCGAGCGGAACGACTTCGAGGTGGTGCTTCCTGGTGGCCGGGCGCGCTACGCGTGCTGTGCGATCGACGCCCTCGGCGTGGCGCCGATGGTGGGGAGCCCGGTGACGCTCCGGTCGCGCTGCCACCGGAGCGGTGCGCCACTGGTCTTCGACGTCGATCCGGTGGCCGGTCCCTGCCGGGCGCCCTCCGGAAGCCTCACGTGGGTCGAGCGGAGCCGATGGGGTGGCGACCGGCTCTCGAGCTTCCTCTGAACCCGCCTCAACTTCTTCCGGTCGGAAGAGGAGCTCGCGGAGTGGCGCCGCGACACGCCGGACGGTGACGGGGCGGGGCTCGTTCTCGCCGAGGCGTTCGAGCTGGGTCGCCGGATGTTTGGAGGCCTGCTCCACGCCGAGCCGGCCGAGTAGGGCTGCCGTTGTCCGCGTCGGCCTCGCGGGAACCCCGGTGCACCCGCGCAGCGTGCCATAATCGAACCGTGACCCGTCGTGCCGGGAAACGTAGACCATGATGGACGCGAGCTTTGGCCCGCTGGTGAGCACGGCGTGGCTCGCCGAGCACCTCGGCGAGGCGGGCCTCCGGGTCGTTGACGCGACCTGGTACCTGCCCACCCTCAAGCGCGACGCGCGGTCGGAGTTCGGCCAGGCCCACGTCCCCGGCGCCGTCTACTTCGACATCGACGCGATCTCCGATCGGACGTCAGGGCTCCCCCACATGCTGCCCGATGCGGTCACATTCGGTCAGGCGGTGGGTGCCCTGGGGATCGGTGATGGTGACCGGGTGGTCGTCTACGCCGGGAAGTACCTGTCCGCCTCGGCGCGCGTGTGGTGGACCTTCCGCGTGTTTGGACACGAGCGCGTGGCCATCCTCGACGGTGGCTTCCCACGATGGCGGGAGGAGGGCCGGCCTGTCGAGGCGGGAGAGCCGAGCCCGGTGCGCCGCCACTTCACGCCGCGCCTCCATCCAGAGCTGGTGACCGACCTCGATGGCGTGCGCAGAAACCTCACGACAGGGCTCGCGCAGGTCGTGGACGCCCGATCGGCCGGCCGCTTCGCGGGGACCGAGCCCGAACCGCGTCCCGGCCTCCGCGGGGGGCACATCCCCGGGAGCCTGAACGTGCCCTACGATCGGCTCTTCCGGCCGGACGGGACGTTGCTCCCGCGGGACGACCTCCGCAGGGTGTTCGAGGCGGCCCGTGTCGATCTCGACCGGCCCATCGTGACGTCGTGCGGCTCCGGGGTGACGGCCTGCGTCCTCGCCCTCGGGCTCGATCTCGTCGGCCGGCCGGACGTCGCCGTCTACGACGGGTCCTGGACCGAGTGGGGTGGTCGCGACGACGTACCCGTCGAGCCGTAGAGCATGCCGCGCCAGCGTATCGACCTCGATCCGATCGACGCCCTCTCGATCCTCGACGAGGAGGGGCGGCTGGACCGTGACCTCGAGCCGCTGATTCCCCCCGACGACCTGCGACGGCTCTACCGCACCTTTCTCCTCGCGCGCCGGTTCGACGAGCGCATGCTCTTCCTCCAGCGACAGGGCCGGATCGGCACCTACCTGCCGGCCCGCGGGCACGAGGCTGCGGTGCTCGGCAGCGTCTACCCTCTGCGCGCGACCGACTGGCTCGTTCCCGTCTGGCGCGAGTGGGCCGCCTATGTCTGGCGGGGCTGGCCGCTCGAGAACCTCATCCTCCTCTACGCGGGTCTGACGGAGGGTACTTCCGTTCCCGCCGGCATCCGGGATCTCCCAGTCTGCGTTCCGATGGGCACTCACGTCCCTCACGCGGTCGGGCTGGCGTGTGCCGCCCGGGCCCGGCGGGAGGACAGCGTCGTGCTCTGCTACTTCGGCGACGGGGCCAGCTCCGAGGGGATCACCCAGGAGGCCATGAACTTCGCGGGCGTCTTCCAGGCGCCCATCGTCTTCGTGTGCGTCAATAATCAGTGGGCGATCTCCATGCCGCGGTCGCGGCAGACTCGCGCGAGGACGCTCGCGCACCGCGCGCTCGCCTACGGCTTCCCGGGCGTGCAGGCGGACGGGAACGACCTCCTGGCCATGGTGGCGGTCACGCGCGAGGCGGTGGCGCGCGCCCGCGAAGGCGGCGGGCCCACGCTCATCGAGGCCGTGACGTACCGCCTGACGGGTCACTCGACGGCCGACGACCCGAAGAAGTACCGCGATGAGGCGGAGGTCAAGGCGTGGGAGGCGCGGGAGCCGCTCCCGCGCCTCCGCCGATATCTCGAGGTGAAGGGTCTCGTCGATGACGCGCTTCATGCCCGGTTCGAGGTGGAGGTGGATGCCGAGGTGCGCGCGGCCATCGAGCGCGCCGAGGCGCGCATGCAGGCGGCGCGCCCCCTCGACATGTTCGACTACGTCTACGCCGAGAGGCCGGCGGAGGTAGAGGCGCAGCGGCGGGAGTTCGCCCGGGAAGTCGGCGAGGACGGTAGCGCGACGTAGCACGAGCCCGCCGGGAGGCCACAGACTCCTGGACGACCTCGGCGTGACCAAGATCTGCGCCCGGCTTCACGTCTCCAACGACACCCCGCTCTCGTGGGCCCAGTTCAAGACGCTGAAGTTCCCGGGGGGCTCCCCCCGGCGCCGTCGCGTCGCGCCGAAGTCTAGATCAATCCTCCCGGGCGATGACTGGAATCGTGCCTGCTGGGCAGCGGGGACCCGAGCTATGGTGAGACGTCACGGCATCGCACCGGAGGGGAACCATGATGGCCTCACTCATCCTCATCGTCACCCTGAGTGTCGGCCTCCTCGCGGCGCCAGTTGCCGTCGAGGCCCAGCGGGCGACCAAGATCGCTCGAATCGGCGTCCTGGCGCAAAACCGGGCCGCTAGTGGCGATCTGCTAGAGACCTTCTTCGTCCAAGGGTTGCGTGACCTTGGCTACGTCGAGAGCCGCAACCTCGTGATCGAATACCGAGATGCCGAGGGAAAGCCCGAGCGGCTCCCGGCTCTTGCAGCCGAACTGGTTGCCCTCGAGGTTGATGTCATTGTGGCCCCAAGTACCGTCGCCGCTCAGGCCGCCAAGCACGCGACCAGGACCGTCCCCATCGTCTTCGCTGGTGCTGTTGATCCGGTTACGGACGGGCTCGTCACCAGCCTTGCGCGGCCGGGCGGCAATGTCACGGGGTTGTCCAACCTCGCCCTGGGGTTGCCCGGCAAGTCTCTGGACCTGCTCAGGCAGGCCGTTCCGGGGGTGAGTCGGGTTGCTGTCCTCTGGCAGCCAGGTGGCTCCGGCGAACGCACGGAGAAGGACATGCTGAAGGAAGCAGAAGTCGCGGCGCGGGCGCTGGGGGTGCGACTTCAAGTCGTTGAGGCGCGGGGTCCCGCCGATCTCGACAGGGCCTTCTCGGACATGACCAGGGCGCGCGCGGAGGCTGTAACTGTGGTCGGAAGCCCCCTGTTCGTCAAATGACGCGCCTCCACGTCAAAGAAGCTTCGTGCGGGGACGGCTGTCGCGGTCGAGGAGGTAGTTGATCCAGGAGCTGGTGCCCCGGAGCGTGCGGTCAGGCGGCGGGACGTAGACGCTGAGATCCCGCTCGCGACCCGCGGCGTGGGCGCGCGCGTGGACGCCGACCCACACACACGGCTGGTCGACCACCTCGCAGTGCCCGAGGTAGGTCCCGCCGCAGGGGCCGTTCCGGAGGTGCTTGGGGCAGGTCTCCGGGCACACGTACTCGAGGTGGCCCAGGACGCAGTTGCCGCAGGCCTGGCACCCGAAGAGCGGCTGCTTGACCGCCAGCTCGAGCTTCTCGACGGCCTGAGCGATGCCCGGACGTCGGTCCGCCCAGCTGGCCAGGCCGGCGAGCACCCGCCGGAGCACCGTATCTCGCGTGACCGGGAACAGCCGGCCCAGGCCGTCGAGCAGGCGGGCGATTCCGCGACGCCACGCTGCCTCCTCGTCCGTGGGGACGGCCAGGCGCTTCGAGCCCGGGACCGGCTCCGGCGACGCCGGCCGAGCGCCGTCCACCGGGACCACGGTCCGGGCCGGCGGCCGGCCGTAGAGGTAGAAGCCGCCCGCCGCGCCGTAGCGGAGCTCCCCCGCCAGCTCCTCCCACCTCGGCGCGAGGTCCCGCGCTCGCCGGATGATCCAGGCGACGTGGTCGGCGTCGTGCGTGCCGCCGAGGTAGGCGCCGGCGTACCCGAGCCCGCGTAGCACTGCGACCGTGCGCGCGGCGCGCTCGAGGCGGGCCCGGAGCCCGCCGTCCTTGCCCCGCGCTTCCTGCCGCACGATCTGGAGAAGCTCCGGGGACACCCAGCACCCCGGCGGCTCGCCTCGCGCCATCCGCTCGGCGGCGCGCGGACCCAGGACGTAGACGTTGCCGAGCACCGGGGTCCGGAGACCGCGCTCCTCGAGATAGCGCTTGAGCTCCCGGAACTTCTCCGAGTCCCACCCCACCTGCGTGATCGCGCAGTCGGCGCCGGCGGCGACCTTCTTCTCGAGCTTCACGTACTGCCAGACGCAGTCGCCCTCCATGTACTTGAACGGGGACACGGCGACCGCGACGTGGAAGGGCCGGCCCGACCGGCGCAGCTCGTCGATCAGATGGACCAGGTGGACGGAATCGAGGTCGAAGACGGGAGATTCGGGCGGGGGACCGCCGGGCCGCGCCCGCGGCCAGTCGCCGGTGAGCGCGAAGACGTTCTCGATGCCGAGCGCCTGGAGGTCCTCCAGCGTCTTCCGGATGCCCGCGCGGTCCTGTCCGACGCACGTGACGTGGACGTTGGGCGTGAGCCCCCGCGCCCGCGCGGCGGTGCCCACCCGCATCGGATCGTGTCCCATCGCGCCGCCGGCGTAGCTCGTGATGCTGCCGGCGACGACATCCGGGACCCGCGCCAGCCGCGAGGCCACCTCGAGGAGCTTCGCCTCGCGCTGGAGCCCGGAGGCGACCAGCTCGACCACGTAGCAGAAGCGGCCGGAGCCGAGCGCCTCGGCGAGCGGGTTGGGCGGTCCGGGCGTCGCCGGGGCGGGGCTCACCACGCCACCCTGCCGGACGACTCGTTGATCAGACGTCCTTCGGCGTGTGGCTCACAGCTCTGACCGGACGGCCCCTTGCCTGTGATGGGGGTGGGCTCAGGCGCCGAGCTCCGCCCGCACGAGTCGAGTGCCCTCCACCATCGCGTTGAGCTTCGCGAAGGCGACGTCGCGCGGAAGGTGCATCAGGCCGCAGTCGGGGTTGACGGCGAGCCCCTTGGCGGGCACGAGCTCGAGGGCGGCTCGAATGCGCTCGGCGACGACGGCCGGCGTCTCGATGTCGTGGCTCTTGACGTCGACGACGCCGAGCCCGAGCGTGAACTGGGGGTCGAAGTCCTTGAAGAGCCGGACGTCGTCCTCGCCCCGCCGGGCGAACTCGAGCGTCAGCTGGTGGATGCGGGCGTCGAGGATCGCCGGGAACAGGTAGCGGTAGCTGCCCTCCCAGGACGGCTTCCCGTATCGGTTCCCGTAGCAGACGTGGAGGGACAGCCGCGCCCCCACCCCCTCGACGAGGGCGTTGAGCGCCCGCACCGCCCAGGACAGGTCCTCGGGGAACCCCGAGTAGTACGGCTCGTCGACCTGGATGTCCGTGGCGCCCGCGCGCACCAGCTCGCGGAGCTCGACGTTCATGACTCGCGCGATGTCGAGGGCGAGCGCCTCCTCGCTCGGGTAGTACTCGTTCCGGATGCGCTTGACGAGCGAGAGCGGCCCCGTCACGGACACCTTGGTGCGGTGCTCGGTGAAGCGCCGGAGAAACCGGAACTCCTCGACGAGGCCGAGCGACCCGGTCGGCAGCCGACCCCGGACCACGCAGTCGTAGAAGTCGTAGTAGAACTTCTTCGACGTCTGGTCGATCTGCACGCCGGGCAGCCGCGTCGTGAAATGGTCGATCATGTTGTCCCGGCGCAGCTCCCCGTCGGAGACGATGTCGACCCCGGCCGCCTCCTGGTCCTTGATCGCCGCCTTGACCGCCGCGTCGTGGATCTCCTCGAGGTCGTGCCGGGAGAGGCGACGGTGGAGGTAGTCGTTCTTGGCCCGCTCGAGCCAGCCGGACATGGAGTAGCTCCCGATAACGGCGGTGAGCAGGGGAGGGTCAGGCTTTGACTTCGAGACTGCGGGGCCATGCCGGGAGTCCGCTGGCGAAGACAACGTCACACCTGACCCCTTTCACTCACGCGGTGTCGTGTAGAGGATCGACGTCCGCGACCCCGGGCGATAGCGGAACGGCGCGAAGTGCACGTCGAACCCCGTCCGCGCGCCGATGGCGCGCAGCAGGGCGCCGTTGACCCAGTTCACCACCGAGCCGTCGAGCTTTCCTGGCCCCCGGAACCCCTGCCGGTACTCGTGCATGTCGGCGACGAAGATGTCCTGCACCTGCAGATATCCGCGCGGATGCAGGAGCGGCACGGTGTGGACGAAGCTCTCGGCCGCGCCGCGCGAGAGGTGAAAGCGCACGTCGTCGGGCGCGTCGGCCAGGAGGTCCTCGAGATGGCTCTGATCGAGCCCCGGCGGCAGCGGCACCTGGGAGACGTCCTCGAGCCCCACCAGCCGCTCCTCCAGGCGCAGCGCGTCCCACGCGGCCCGCCAGAACTCCACGCCCCGTGCGCGGTCGCCGAGCGCCTCCGGTCCGACCCGGAGCAGCTGCTCGATGGTCTGCGAGAGGTCGCCGACGGGGCACCCGGCGATCGCGGCGACGCGAGCCGCGGCGTCGCGGGGCATGTACCCGCGGGTCTCGACCAGGTACAGCCGGCCGTCGCGGCGCACCACCTCGTCGTGGGGCAGGTTGTCGTAGACGTTCGTGAGGTGGATGGAGAGGATCTTGTAGCGCAGGAACGAGAGCGTCTTGAGCGGGTTGAGCGCGTCGAGCGCGATCACGCTCACGAGGTCCCGGTGCGCGGCGACCGCGACCATCGCCCGGTCGAGGGTGGGCAGGGAGTAGTCCCCCAGGAGGAAGCGGAGGCGAGGGTAGTAGCTCGTCCCGCGCTCCTCGTCGAGCGAGCGGAACCGGTCGAGCCAGAGCGCCGCGCGCTGGCCGGAGCCCACGCCGATCTCGAGCGCGAAGATCTCGGGCGGGAGGTGGCCCTTCTTCTCGAGGTCGCGCAGGAGCGTCCAGAAGTCGGCGACCGAGTCCGCGACCGCCTCGGGGTGGCTGGCGTCCGATCGTCCGCTGGGGAGGGCCTCCTCGAAGCGGCGGCCCGAGGCGGCCTCCCAGTCCGCGACCCGCTGCCAGAAGAGCCGGTTGAACCGCCAGATCACGCTGTCGCGGACGGGCGTCCACGTCTCGAGAGCCGCCGCACCGTCCGGGCCGCTCTCCGGCGCGTCGGCGACTCCGCCGAGCGCCCGCGCGAGCGCCTCGCTCAGGGCGTGAGTGTCGACGCGGCGGAGATCCACGGCGAGCTCCGCTAGCGCCAGCGGTCCTCCGGAGCGGTCGGCCGCCCGCCGGACGAGGATCGGCTCGCGGAAGTTGGCGCGGTACTGGATCCAGTCCAGGTGGACCCGGAGGCTTGGCAGGAGGCGTGGATCCCCGTGGCCGGCCGCGACGAGCCCGAGGAGGGTGCGGACGACCTCGGCGGCCCGCGCGTCGACGGCCGCGGGCCCGGATCCCCCGGGTCCCATGTGATTCACGTGGATGATCATCGTCGTCGCGCCGGCGTCAGGCGGCTCCCCCGGGAGCCCGATGGGCTCCTACGCGTCCATCCTCGCACCAAGGCCCCGATGGCGGGAAGGGGCTCCCCGCCGGGCCCCGCGAACGTGGAGGCCACTCACGCCGATCGCGCCGCGTCTCCGGGCGTCACTGTCCGGGCGCCGGCTCAGCGCCAGACCTTCCGGGCGACCTGCACGACCAGGCCGAGCTTTGCCCACTGGTCGGCCTCAGTGAGGAGATTGCCCTCCATCGTCGAGGCGAAGCCGCACTGCGGCGAGAGCGCGAGGTCGTCCAGGGGGACGTGGCGCGCCGCGGCCTCGATGCGCTGGCGGAGCTCGGCGGGCGACTCGAGCGCGGGCAGCTTGCTCGAGACCAGGCCGAGCACGACCGCTTTCCCCCGGGGCACGAACCGGAGCGGCTCGAAGGTCCCGGAGCGTGCGTCGTCGTACTCGAGGAGGAAGCGGTCCACCTGGAGAGAGGTGAAGAGCTTCTCGGCGATGGGGTCGTAGCCGCCCTCGGCATACCAGTGGCTCCGGTTGTTGCCGCGGCAGAGATGGATGGCCAGCGTCACGCCGGGCCGGCGCGCCCCTTCGAGGCAGGCGTTGTCCGCGCGGACCGCCTCGTCGAGCGCCGCGTCCGGGTCCTGCCCCATCTCGGTGCGGATCCAGTCGCGCCACTTCGGGTCCATGTAGTAGCTGTACCGCGGCGCATCGATCTGGACGTACGAGACGCCCTCCTCGACGAGGGCCCGCACCTCGGCCTTCAGGATCGCCACGACGTCCCAGAGGAACTCGGAGGGGCTCGCGTAGACGCGGTCGGAGATGCCTCGCTTGTACGCGATCGCCGGGAACTGGGTCGCGCTGGGCAGGGTGACCTTGATCGCGCCGGGGCTGTGCTGCTTCATGAACGGGAGCTCGTGCGCGGTGAGCCGTCGGAGCTGCCGCAGCTTCTGCGTCACGATGCCGGTGACGCTGCTCACGTGGGCCGATGCAGTGCCGCCCACCTGCCACATCCGGGCGACGGCGTCGCCGTGGTCGAGGCCGGCCACCGCGTCCCAGAAGTCGCTCATGAAGTTCGTGCGACGGAGCTCCCCGTCGGTGAAGATCTCGAACCCGAGCTCGCGCTGGTGGGTCAGGGCTTCGAGGATCGCCCGGTCCTCCAGCTCTCGCAGGTGCTCGGGCCGGGTCGCGGGGTCGCTCCGCGCCTGGAGGAGTGCGGCTGGGCGGAGGAAGCTGCCGACCTGATCGGCGCGGTATGGCGTGGTCATCGCGGGACCTCCTGGCGTCGCGCGGAGAGGAGCTCTGCTCGGCCCGCGCACGCCGTCACGGCTTCGAGGGTGCCGGGGCGCCGCGCTCGGCCTCGGCCAGCTTCTGGATGATCTCGGCTCCGAGGTTCGCGGCCGGGAGGCCCCGGAAGAGGAACGCGAGGCTGACGACGGCCGACAGCTCCTCCCACGAGGCGCCTGCGCGCCGGGCGGCGATCGCGTGGAGCCGCGCCGCGTCCCCCATCAAGGCGAGGAGAATGCCGAACAGCATGAGCTGCGACGTCTTCACGTCGAAGCACGTGGGGTACATGGCGCGGAGCCGGGCCGCCTCCTCGAGCCGGAGGAGATCCGGGTCCAGCCGGGCCAGGAGGTCCGTCCGCGCCATGATCCGGGGCGGGACGAAGCCGATGAGGGTCTCGTACGGGGCGCGCATGGCGGCCAGCTCGGCCTCGGAGATGGCGTGCGGTGGAAGCGATCCAGGCAGCTCCGGCGCGGGCATGGTCGTCGATCCTCCCTGGGGAGACGGCCGGCAGGGCCGGCGCAGGCCGCCGATGTCCGGGCGATCCGGCGGACCCGGCCGACCGGGACGCCCGGCGGGCGTGTTGACAGCAGCAAGCTTGGTTCGCTAGTGTCAAACACCATTCGGTCGAATCTGTCAAGCGGTCGGGCCCTTCTTCACGCTCGACGCACAGCATAGCCCGGCGAAAGGAGCGCGAGGAAGAGCGGTGGACGTGGGGCGCAGGGTGCGGGAGCTTCGAGTCCGGCGCGGGATGATCATCGAGGATCTTGCGCGCAAGTGCGGTCTCTCCAAGCCCTACATCAGCCAGGTGGAGACGGGGAAGGCCTCGCCCTCGCTCCAGACCGTCCAGAAGCTCGCCCAGGCGCTGGGCGTCCCGCTGACGTACCTCTTCCTCGAGGAGGCCTTCGGATGCCACGTCACCCGTCGAGCCGAGCGCCGGGCCGTCTCGTTCGGGGAGCCGGACAAGCTCGTGTTCTTCCTCTCGGCCCCGAACCGGAGCCTCGAGATGCTCTTGCTCGAGATCCCGTCGGGCTACACGGCGGGGGGACGCACGCACTCGCACGAGGGGGAGGAGTGTCACTGGGTGCTCGAGGGCACCATCACCGCCGTCCAGGGAGACCAGCGGTTCGTGCTGGCGCGCGGGGACAGCTTCCACTGGGACGGCAGCTTGCCCCACCGGATCGAGAATCACGGTCCCGAGGTCGCCCGGCTCTTGGTTGCCCGGACGCCTCCGGGCTTCTTGAACGTCACCTTCTACGAGGCACGGCCCGACGAGCCGGGAGCCAGCGTCGGCTCGGAGCGCCCGCCGCACGGGCGCTCGGTGCGGCGCCGTTTGGCCAGGGGCTCTCATCGAAAGGGAGGGGCGCAATGACGCGACGAGGATGGGTCCTGAGTGGGCTCGCGGCGATGCTCGTGACCGGTTGGCTCGCCTGGCCGGCGGCGGCGGCCGCCCAGACGATCAAGGTCGGAGCGGTCGTGCCGCTGACGGGGCGGTACGCGGCCCCGGGCGCCCAAGTGCGGGTCGGTTACGAGCTCGCGATCGAGGACGTGAACCGGGCGGGGGGCGTCACCGTGGGCGGGGCGAAGATGCCGCTCGAGCTCGTGATCCTGGACGACGAGTCCGACGCGACGAAGACGGTGGCCCGCTACGAGAGCCTAGCCACGCAGGGCGTCGTGGCGTACCTGGGCACGTTCGGGTCGGATCTCCACGCGGCGGCGGCTTCGGCGGCCGAGAAGAACAAGATCCCGTATCTGGGCGTGGCCTTCGCCCTTCACAAGATCCACCAGCAGGGGTTCCGATACCTCTTCTCCCCGTTCTGGAAGTCGCCGGACATCGGCCAGCAACTGGTGCCGATGCTGACCTCGATTCCGGCCTCCGACCGCCCCAAGAAGGTCGCGCTCTTCCTCGAGAAGACCGACTGGGGCCGGGAGATGGCCGGGGCGTGGGCAGAGGCCGGGAAGGGCGCCGGCTATGAGGTGGTCGCTCAGGGTGAGTATGCGCCGGGCGCGAAGGATTACTCGGATCTGATCCTCAAGGCCAAGGCGGCCCAAGCCGACGCCGTCTT
This sequence comes from uncultured Candidatus Rokubacteria bacterium, assembly GCA_963805625.1. Classification (GTDB taxonomy): domain Bacteria; phylum Methylomirabilota; class Methylomirabilia; order Rokubacteriales; family DASRDR01; genus DASRDR01. Next base: position 1,614,999 of record CAWDVE010000010.1, on the reverse strand, counting down.
CGCGCTCCCGACCCCGCCGGACGGCATGGCGATCGTTAAGCAGATGCACGAGCTCGATTTCAACCCCAAGCTGGCGCTCATGATCCGGGCGCCCGATGCGCCCGTTTGGTCGAAGAACCTCGGCAAGGACGGTGACTATGTCGTGTTCGCCCCGGGCTGGCACCACGCGTTCAAGTATCCGGGCGTGACCGAGCTGAATGCGGCGCACGTCAAGAAGATCGGGCGCCCCTCGGACCCGATCACCGGCCCGTCGTACGCGTGCGTACAGATCCTGACGGCGGCGCTCACCAAGACCGGTGCCCTGGACCGGGAGAAGGTGCGAGACGCCATCGCCGCCACCGACATGATGACCGTGGTCGGGCCGGTGAAGTTCCGTGCCGACGGTACGGGGGTCGTGCAGGGAGCGTTCCTTCAGTGGCTCAACGGTCAGCAGGAGCTGGTCTGGCCGAAGGAGTTCGCCACGCAGCCGCTGGCCTACCCGGCCCCGCCCTATTCCAAGCGCTGAGCCGCGGCCGACGACTGAGCCGCGCGTGACGCGCGCCGAGCCCCTGCTCGCCCTCGAAGGCGTCTCGAAAGCCTTCGCGGGCGTGCAGGCAGTTTGGGGCGTGAGCCTCGACGTCCCGGCGGGCACCGTCGTCGGCATCATGGGGCCGAATGGCTCCGGCAAGACGACGCTCTTCAACCTGATCGCGGGGATGTTCCGTCCCGACAGCGGACGCATCCGCCTGCGGGGCCGGGACGTCACCCGGCTGCCGCCGCACCGGCGCTGCGCGCACGGGGTCGGGCGAACCTTCCAGCACTCGCGTCCGTTCCCGGGCCTCAGCGTGATCGACAACGTCCTCGTGGGTCTCTTGCATGGCCGCCTGCGAGCCACCGGGCGCGACTCCGAGCGCGCAGCCGCGCGCTTCCTGGCCCTGGTTGGGCTCGACGCGAAGGCGCACCTCATGGCCACGCGCCTGAGCCTCATCGAGCGGCGGCGGCTCGAGCTGGCCCGCGCGCTCGCTACCGGAGCCGAGCTCCTCCTGCTCGATGAGTTCATGGCCGGGCTGACCCCTGCCGAGACCGCCGACGCGATGGCGGTCATCCGGCGCGTCCGCGGCGAGGGGACGACCCTCCTGATCGTGGAGCACATCGTGTGGGCCCTTCTCGACCTCTCCGACCGGATCGTGGTCCTGAGCGCGGGCGAGAAGATCGCCGACGGGGCGCCGACCGCCGTCGCCGTCGATCCGGCCGTCATCGACGCCTATCTGGGGGGCGGCGGAAGCGGGAAGGGCGCCGGGAGCCGGGCAGATGCTTGAGGTGCAGGATCTCGACGCGGCATACGGGGAGCTTCGCGCCCTCGTCGGGGTCGGCGTCCAGGTCGGCTCGGACGAGATCGTGGCGCTCGTCGGGTCCAACGGCGCGGGGAAGACCACGCTCCTCCGCTGCATCGCCGGGCTGACCCGGCCACGCGCGGGTCGCGTCCTCTGGCAGGGCCAGGATCTCGGCGGGCTCGGGCCGCATCGGGTGGTCGAGCGCGGCGTGGCGATGGTGCCCGAGGGCCGGCGGCTCTTCGGCCACATGACAGTCGAGGAGAACCTCGCGCTCGGGGCCTTCACTCCACGGGCGCGTCCCGAGCGTCAGGCGACGCTCGAGCGCGTTTACCAGATCTTCCCGCGGCTGGCCGAGCGACGCCGCCAGCTGGCGGGCGCTCTGTCGGGCGGCGAGCAGCAGATGGTCGCCATCGGACGGGCGCTCATGACCCGGCCGAGCCTCCTGATGCTGGACGAGCCCTCGCTCGGGCTCGCACCGCGCGTGGTGGAGTCGCTGCTCGCCGTGCTTCTGGAGATCAACCGGGCGGGGGTGGCGGTCTTCCTCGTCGAGCAGAACGTCAGGGCTGCGCTCGACCTGGCGCACCGCGCCTACCTGCTCGAGCACGGTCGAGTGGTGGGGCAGGGCCGAGGCGCGGAGGTCCTGGCCGATCCCGAGGTTCGGCGGGCCTATCTCGGGCCGCTGGCGGTCGAGCCGTGACGGCGAGGTCGGCGTGACCGCGCTCGCGCAGCAACTGGTCCTGGGCGTTCTGCTGGGAGGGCTCTACGGACTGGCGGCTGCGGGGCTCTCGCTCGTGTTCGGCGTCCTGCGAGTCCTCAACGTGGCCCACGGCGAGCTGATCATGCTGGGCGGATACGCCGCATTCGGGCTGGTCGCGATCCTCGGGCTGGACCCATTCGTGGCGCTGCTGCTGGTCATCCCGCTGGCGGGGGGGCTGGGCGCCCTCCTCTACGGCGGTGTGTTCCGGTTCATCGTGCGCCACGGCGAGGAGACGCGGATCAAGAACTCGCTCCTGGTCGGTTTCGGGCTTGCCCTCACCCTCCAGGCGCTGGCCGTCCGGCTGTTCACGGCGGATGAGCGGTCGATCACGACCGCATACCGCGGCCGCGCCCTCGCGCTCGGGGGCGTCGTGGTGCCGCTGGGGCGCCTCCTGAGTCTCCTCGTCGCCCTCGCGCTGATCGCCCTCCTGCACGCCTTCCTCCGATGGGCCCGCTGGGGGCAGGCGATCCGCGCGACGGCCGAGGACTGGGAAGCGGCGAGCCTGCTCGGGATCGACGTGCGCCGCGCCTACGGGCTCGCCTTTGCCATCGGCACCGCCCTGGCCGGTGCGGCCGGTACCCTCGTCAGCCTGGGCTATTCGATCAGCCCGTCCATCGGTCTCGAGTGGACCCTCAAGGCGCTGATCGTGATCGTGCTGGCCGGACTCGGGTCCGCCCTCGGCACGTTCGTGGGCGGCGTCGTGCTCGGGTGTGCCGAGGCGCTCAGCGCCGTGGTGTTCGGAGGGGCATACCGCGAGGTGGTGGGCCTGCTTCTCTTCTTCTGCGTCCTGGTGGCGCGTCCACAGGGCCTCTTCGGACGTTCGTGACCGGCGGCAGGGGTCCCGTCGAGCTGACCGTGGGTGGCCTGCGCGCGGAGGCGCTCATCGGGACGCGCTTCTTCCTGGAGGTGCCCCGGCTTCTCCGCCACCCCACCCACCTCTATGACGATCTCCACGCATTGGTCCAGGCCGGCCAGGGGCGGGCGCCGGGGATTCCGCCCGGGGCGCTGCTCGTCTCGGCGCTGCGCCCCACGGCCCCCTTCGTCGTCTTGAACGTGTCGCTGGGCGACCGCGCCATCCTGAGGCGACGGGCGTGTAGCTGCGCCATGGAGACCTTCGGATGGTCGACGCACCTGCGCACGATCCGGAGCTACGAGAAGCTGACGGCGGGCGGCATGAACTTCGTGGACTCGGAGGTCATCCAGGTGCTCGAGGAGGTGCTACCCGGCCGGTTCGGCGGCTCCCCGACGGACTATCAGCTCGTCGAGGACCAGGCGTCGGACGGGCAGCCTCGTCTCCGGCTGCTGGTGCACCCGAGGCTTGGGCCCATCGACCCCGTCCGCGTCGCCGATGCGTTCCTGACGGCGCTCGGACGCGGCTCCGGGGTGGAGCGGGTCATGGAGCTCGAGTGGCGGAGTCTCGGGCTCTTGCAGGTCGAGCGACAGGCGCCGCGGGTGACGCCGGCCGGAAAGATCCTGCACCGCCACGCGGACCCCGCGCCGCCGCGGCGGATTTCTGACGGCGCCTTCGCCGGGGGGCGGGTGTGATCGGCGGTTGGCGCCGCGTCGGGGTCGGCCGCGCCGTGTGGACGGCCGTGGCGCTGGCTTTCCTCGGGCTCGCCCCGCTCGCTGTCGCCCGCGAGGACTGGCTCAACCTGGGAGTGGTGTTCTTCCTCCTGGTGGCGCTCGCCCAGAGCTGGAACGTCATGGGCGGGCAGGCGGGCCAGGTGAACCTCGGGCACGCCGCCTTCTTCGGGCTCGGCGCCCTGGCGACGCGCCATCTGTGGACGGGTGGCGTGACGATCCCCATCGCGATGGCGGCGGGGGTTGCGCTCGCCACGGTGGCGGGCGTCGCCGTGGGGCTCGCGGCGTTCCGGCTGCGCGGCGCCTACTTCGCGATCGGAACCCTGGCACTCGCCGAGGTGCTCCGGATCGCGGTGGGCAACGTGCTCCCCGAGATCTCCACGCTGCCGGCGGGGGCCATCGCGGCCTATCGACTTTCGGACCGTTACTACGCCGCGGCCGCGCTCGCGGTGGGGACGACGCTGGCCGTGGCGTGGCTGGCCGCCTCGCGGCTCGGGCTCGCCATGGAGGCCATCCGGGAAGACGAGATGGCCGCCGAGGCTTCGGGCGTGGGGGCCTTCCGGGTCAAGCTCGCCGCCGTGGCCGTGTCCACGGGCCTCGCCGGGCTCGCCGGGGGGCTGTTCGCCTTCTATCACATCAGCTACTACCCGCAGCACGCGTTCAGCCCGACGTGGACCTTCGACGCCGTGCTGATCACCTTCATCGGGGGAGTGGGTACGGTGCACGGGCCGGTCCTCGGCGCGGCCCTGTTCGTTTTCCTGCGGGAGTACCTGGCGCTGCGCTGGGTCGATCTGCACCTGCTCATCTTCGGGGTGCTGTTCATCGCGATCGTGCTCCTCCTTCCCGGCGGGCTGGTCGAGGCGACAACGCGCCTGCGGGGCCTGGCCCGTCGTCGTCGCCTCCCGCTTGCGGATTCTGCGGGCGGGACGGGGCAGGCGTGACCGGTGGCCGCCACGCGCCGGGTCCCCCCTGCGAGGTGTGGAGGGGAATACCTTGCGATGCCAGGGGTGATCGGGCATAGTGTGCCGGGCTCCGGGCCTGGAACATCGGCACTCTTCACCTAGCATCGACAGTTTCGTTTCGCGAGGAGAGCACATGGGGACGTCGGATAGCTTCCCCGCGCAGGGCGCGATTCCCGTCGGCTATGGCCCCGAGGGCATCGCCGTCGACGGCGATGGCCGGCGCGGGTACGTGGCGTGCGCGCGAAGCGACAGCGTCGCCGTGTTCGACCTCGACTCGCGCGAGGTCGTGACCCAGGTGCCGGTGGGCCGTGAGCCGATTGGCCTCGTGCACGACAAGCAGGGCGGCCACGTGTTCACGACCGACGCACGCTCCGACGTCGTATCGGTTATCGACACGGCGACCCTCAAGACGGTCAAGCAGATCCCCGTCCAGCACTACCCCGCCGGGGCGGGCTTCTATCCGGAGCGCCGCAAGGTCTACGTGGGGAACACGGCCGACAACACCGTGAGCGTCATCGACGCCGACCGGCTCGAGGTCATCGCGACCGTTCCGGCCAAGATGGCGGCGGGCAGCCTCGGTGCCGACCCGGTGCGGGACCGTGTCTACTGCGTGAACTTCGGCGACGCCTCGATGACCGTCATCGACGGCGAGTCGAACGAACCCATCGGCGAGATCAAGCTGGACTACGCGCCCTGCAAGATCGCCGTCGACGCGGTGCGGGGGCGCGCCTACATCGCGAACTCGCTGGTCAGCACGGTGGCGGTCGTGGACCTGGACAAGCAGGAGGTCGTGGAGACGCTCACCGTGGAGCGCGCCCCGGTGGGCATGGGGCTGGGGCGCCAGGGCGACCGCATCTACGCGGCCAACCGGGGGACAGGGCGGGTGAGCGTGATCGACCGCCAGAGCGGCCGGGAATGGGCGCGGGTTCCGGTCGGCAAGGCTCCCGGGGACCTGGCGGTCGACCAGCAGTCGGGCACGGTGTACGTCTCGGACGCGGGCACCAGCACGGTCAGCGTCTTCCAGGATCGGCTGGACGGTGAGCCCGCCGAGCTTCCGAGCCAGTGGCGGCATCCCCTGATCGGAAAGCCTCTCCCGTCGTTCAGCTTGCCAGACATGGTGGACGGGCGACCGCGCACGTCGGAGGAGTATCGGGGAAAGAAGTTCATCCTGAACTTCTTCGCCAGCTGGTGAGGACCCTGCAACGCGGAGGCTCCGCTACTCGAGGAGGTGCGTCGTCGGGCCGCGAAGTTCGGGCTCGAAATCGTCATGGTCAACGTGTGGGAACACGTTAATCCACGACAGGAAGCCCTCCATTTCTGCAAGATCCACAACATCCAGGGCACGGTGCTCATCGACGAGACCGGGGAGTACATCACCCGGCTCGGTCTCCGTGGGGTGCCCCACAACGTCGTGGTCGACAAGAAGGGCATCGTGCAGGCCGTCGGGGTGACGACGCCTGACGAGGTTCGCGCGACTCTGACGAAGCTCCTCCTCCCCTTCGGCTAACGGCTCCGGGCTTCTGCGTGGGTCCGTTCGGGGCCCGACGGCGGCTCGAGCTCGAGCACCAGATGTCGATCAGGCTCCCCGCCACTACCTGATCCAGGCCTACCGGGCCGCGGACGCGATGACGGAGCTGCGCCGGGACCTCGGGCTGGACCACGGCGTCGATGGGCTCGGCCGCTCCTTTTCCGGACGCCGGCCGGGTCCCGGTCAGCTCCCCATCGACGCTACGCCAGTGGGTGCGACGCGAGGAGAAGGCCTTGCGGCCGGTCGATGACGTGCCGCACCCGGGCCAGACGCTCGTCGTGCGGGAGGGGCGGCGCGGCTCGTGGTGCGGCTCGTTTCCGACGGGGCGGGTCCATACCCGGCTGGGTGCGGAGACCCGGACCGTGGCGGCCCGCATCGCCTTGACCGCTGGCTGAGAAGCCTGGCCGACGGGAACCGGTGCTGGTCGCTCGAGGTTCCGGGAGTGGTGGTCGGTGACCGGGGCCCTAGTTGGCCCCGCTCGGGGCGCTCCGGTGGCTTCGATCCAGTCGGTGGCGCGTGTCGTCGGAGGTGCCGGCCGAGGGTGCAAGGCCCCGGACCCGGGGACCGGTGACCATGCTATGCTGCGGGGCTAAGAACGCTCCGATCCGTCACCAAAGGAGGTCCCATGGCGGTCAAGCTGTATGTGGGCGGTCTCTCGTACTCGACCACCTCCGAGGCTCTGCGCGAACATTTCGCCCAGTGCGGGACGGTGGAATCGGCCACGGTCATCACCGACCGGTATTCGGGGCAGTCGCGCGGCTTCGGCTTCGTCGAGATGGCGACCAACGAGGAGGCCCAGAAGGCCGTCAGCATGCACAACGGCCAGCGACTGGACGGTCGCACAATCAAGGTGGAAGTCGCCAACCCGCAGGGAGCAGGGGGTGGCGGTGGCGGCGGCCGTGGCGGGCCGGGCATGGGTGGTGGACGCGGAGGCTCGGGCCGGCCCCCACGCTGGTAGCTTTCGCGGTCTCGTCCTCGACCGCCCTGGCCGGATCTGCACGGGTCCCGGCCGGCAGCTGGGCACGGCCGTGCGCGAGCCACCTCGCCGGCCGGAGGCCCGCGCGACGCGCCCGGGCGGACGCTGAGCGGTACCTCCTTCCGTGAACCGAACTCGGTTCGTCGCGATCCACGGTCACTTCTACCAGCCCCCCCGCGAGAGTCCCTGGCTCGAGCGCATCGAGGCCCAGGATTCCGCCGCCCCGTATCATGACTGGAACGCGCGCGTCACCGAGGAATGCTACGCGCCCAACACGGCCGCGCGGCGCGTGGACGCGCAGAACCGGATCCTGGACGTAGTCGACAACTTCGCCGCGCTCGCCTTCGACGTCGGCCCCACGCTCATGACGTGGTTCGAGCAGGAGCGTCCCGACGTCTACGGCGCGATCCTGGAAGCCGATCGCACGAGCCGGGCGACCCGGGGACACGGGAACGCGATCGCGCAGGCCTATGGCCACGCGATCCTGCCGCTCTGCGGCCGGCGCGACAAGGTCACCCAGGTGCGATGGGGTCTCGCTGACTTCCGGCATCGGTTCGGGCGCGAGGCGGCCGGAATGTGGCTTCCCGAGACCGCCGCGGACCGCGAGACCCTCGAGGTACTGGCCGAGGAGGGGGTGGGCTTCACGCTCCTGGCGCCAGGCCAGGCTGCCAGCGTGCGGGAACCGGACGGAGACTGGCGACCGGGGGCCGAGGCGCTGGATCCGCGCCGGGCGTACCGCTGGGAAGGCGGGCAGGGCCGGGCGCTCGCGCTCTTCTTCTACGACGGGGCGATCTCCCACGCGATCGCCTTCGGCGGACTCCTTCGCTCGGGTGATGCGATGGCGACGCGCCTCCTGGCCGGCTTCGATGAGGACGCACACGCTCAGCTCGTTCAGGTCGCGACCGACGGCGAGAGCTACGGCCACCACCACCGCTTCGGGGAGATGGCGCTGGCGGCGGCCTGCGCCCGGATCGAGGCGAGCGGCGCCGCGAGCCTGACCAACCACGCGGCCTTCCTCGCGACTCATCCCCCCGTGATGGAAGCGCGGGTGGTCGACGGGTCCTCGTGGAGCTGCGCGCATGGCGTCGAGCGATGGCGCGGCGACTGCGGATGCATGGCCGGGCACCGCCCCGGCTGGACGCAGCGCTGGCGGGCGCCCCTCCGTGAGGCGCTCGACTGGCTGCGCGACGTCGTGGATGCGCTCTACGAGGCGCGAGCAGGCGCGCTGGTCAAGGATCCGTGGGCCGCGCGCGATGCGTACGTGGAGGTGGTCCTCGACCGGAGCCCCGCGTCTGTGGAGGCCTTCCTCGAGCGCCACGCGATCCGTCCGCTGGACGCGGCGGGCCGCGTCCGGGTGCTCCGGTGCCTCGAGCTCCAGCGCCATCGCCTGCTCATGTACACGTCGTGTGGCTGGTTCTTCGACGAGATCTCGGGAATCGAGACGGTCCAGGTGCTCCGGTACGCGGCGCGAGTGCTGCAGATCGCGAGGGTCCTCGGTGGCGACGCCGGGCTCGAGGCTGAGCTGGTCCGGCGTCTGGCGGCCGCTCCATCGAACGTCCCCGAGCTTCAGGACGGCGCCGGGGTATGGCGGCGCCACGTGGCGCCCTCCGCCACCGATCTCGCGCGCGTGGCCGCGCACTACGCGATCGCGGGGCCCTCGGAGGGTTATGGGGATCCGGCCGACGTCCACGCGTTCCGGGTCGAGCGGCTCCGGTGGGCCCGCGTGGCCGCGGGCGAGGCGTCGCTCGCGATCGGCCGCGTGCGCGTGACCGCGCGCCTGACGACCGAGCACGAGGAGGCGGACCTGGCGGTTCTGCACGCCCGCGATGGCCAAGTCCACTGTCGCGTCCGGACGGGATCCGATGGGGCGGCGCTCGCGTCCGCTCGGGACGCGCTCTTCCGGGAGTTTCTGGGCCGAGGGCTGGCGGAGTGGCCTCGGGCGCTCGACCGGCACTTCGGCGGCCGGGCGTACGGTGCCGATGACGTGTTTCCCGACGAGCGCCGCCGCCTTCTGGCCCGTCTCGTCGAGCGCGCCCTGGCGACTCCGGAGGGCGCCCCGGGGTGGGCCGATGCCGGCAGCCGTCGGCTCCTGGAGGAGCTTCGCCTGGTGGAAGGCCCCATCCCGCCAGCTCTCGCGAGCGTGGCCGATCGCCTTGTGGCTCGGGCGGCGAGGGAGGAGCTTGCCGTGCTCGCCACCGGCGGGTCCGTGACGGCCTCGGCGCACAGGCTCCGTGAGCTCGTCGCCGAGACCCGGTCGCTGGGGATCCCCCTGGGGCTCGCGGCCGAGCAGGTGGTGCCGGCAATCCAGTCGGCCCTCGGGCGCGTGCTCGAGGCGCTCCGGGTTGCTGCGACGGCTTCGGCCGTGACCGATGGGCTCGCGCTCTTGGCCCTCGGGACCGCACTCGAGGCGCCCCCGGATCTCTGGGGGCCCCAGAACGCCGTCGCCGGTTTGTGGCGCGAGGGATCCCCGGGCGATCGGGAGGTGCTGGCGCCTCTCATGTCAGCCCTCGGATTCGCCCCGGGCGCGCCGGCGGCGCCGCGGGAGCCGGGGTAACGATGCCGGGGCCGGGGCCGAGTGGTCCGAGCGATCTTCGCGGCCAGGTCGCGCTCGTGACCGGAGGTGCCCGGGGGATCGGTCGTGCGTCGGCCATGGCCTTGGCGCGGGCTGGCGCGGACGTGGCGGTGGCGGATCTCCTGCCCACGGGCGGCGACCGGGCGGCGCGGGATGGGCCTGACCCTGGATGTGACCGACGCCGAGGCGGTCCGTGCAGCGGTCGAGCGTGTGGTGACGACGCTGGGACGCCTCGACGTCCTCGTGACCGCGGCAGGGATCGTTCACCGGGACCCGCTCGAAGAGACCACCGAGGATGTGTGGCGCCACGTTGTCGAGGTGGTGCTGACGGGCACCTTTCACGCAGGCTGGGTGATCGCATGACGGAGGGCGGCCAACCGATGCTCATCATCATCGCGCACCGGCTCCTGATCGGGACGGCGATCTGCTTCGGGGTTTTCTACACGGTGTGGGAGGCCCTCGCCTATCGCGAGACACGCGAGCTGAGCCACCTCATGATCGCCATCATCTCCGCAGTGATCACCGCCGCGATGGGATACTACCTGAAGAACCTCCGCCGGTTCGTCAGCCACTAGTCGCAGCCCCGCCTGCCCGCGCGCCTCGGCCATCCCCGGTTCCTGGGTCTCCGAGGTCCGCCGACCTCGGGTGAATCCGAGCGCCGCGGCCCTCCCGATCAGTTCAGCGATGCCAGCGCCTGCCGCAGGGCCCGGAGGCGGTCCTTCACGTGGCCGGCGTCCGGCGCCTCGGGCGCACGCTGGAGATACGTCTCCCAGTCACGCACCGCCGCTGCCCCTTGGCCGAGACGAGCGTGGAGCGTGCCGCGGTCGCGGAGCTCCTCCAGCGTGTCGGGAATGAGCAGGAGGATGCGCTCCACGGCGGACAGGGCGCGCGCCCAGTCTCCCAGGGCCGAGTACACCGCCTTCAGGTTGCTGAGCATCCGGACGAAGATCTGCTGCGTGGTGACCGGCTCGAGCCACCGCGGGTCAAGCGGGCCGCCGCCGGGGCGCACCCGCGAGACCAGTGTCTCGCAGGCGGCGCGGTCGAGGAGCGCGCCGCCGTGAAAGGGATCGAGGAGCCGGTGGCGGCCTCGACGCTCGGCCCGCACGACGAAGTGGCCCGGCAACCCGACCCCGGCAGCCTTGAGCCCGGCCCGGGCTGCGACGGCCACGTACACCACGGAGAGGGTGATCGGGATGCCGAGCCGGCGATCGAGCACGTCGTTGAGGAAGCTGTTTCGAGGGTCGTAGTAGTCCTCGGTGTTGCCCCGGAACCCCTCCTCCTCGAACAGGAACCGGGCAACGGCCGAGGCCGCCCGGTCCACGTCCATCTCCGACGTGAGCCGCTCGGACGCACGGTGGCCGAGCGCGTCAAGCCGTCCGAGCCAGTGCTGGACGTCGAGACCGGGATGAGCCTCGGCGGCGATCCAGAACGCTCCCTCGGCCAGCGAGCGAGCATCGACCGTCCCGGCCAGCGCGACGAGCCGGCTGCGCGGATCCACGACGGTCCGGAGCTTAGCGGATCTCCGGGGACCGCACCAGGCGGGACCCCGGGTGCGGAAGGAGACCGGCGAGGAATTTCGGTTCGAGGAGCGCGCGCGGCGGCACGAAATCACCGAGGACACCCATGAGCCGGGCCAGATGGGCCGGCCGGCCAGCCAGGAGCCGCGCTGCCACGACCGAGAGGGCCCGGCGAGCGATGACACGCTGGAGGATGAGGGTAACCCGGGTTTTCGCCGCGAACTCCGCCGCGCGTCGGACGTGGGCGGGTCGCAGGGCGGCCGCGGAGACGTCGCCGGTCTTCACGGCCCGGGCCCCGACCTCCGCCGCAACCTCGGCGGAGCGGAGGGCCGCGTAGATGCCCTCGCCCGTGAAGGGATCGAGGAATCCGGCAGCGTCCCCGACCAGGACGACCCCGTCTTCGCGCGGCGGGACCACATGGTAGGCCAGAGGCCCCAGGGCGCGGACCGGTCCGACGCGCCGGGCGTCGCGGAGTCGCTCACGAAATCCGGGCAATTCACGCGTCACCCCGTCGAAGTAGCCCGCGAGGTCCGCCTTGCGTCGCCGCGCCTCCTCCACCGGGATCACGAGGCTCAGGTTCCCCACACCGGCGGCGACCGGATTCAGGATCGAGTAGGCGGGCGGGGCGAGCACGATCTCGCCTCGTTCGGGGTCGCCACACGCCCCCTCCACGTCGGCGACGAGTGCGAGCCGATGGAGCCAGCGGTGCGGGCGCCGGAGCCCGAGCCGCTGGACGACCAGCGACGCCCGGCCGTCGGCGGCGATGACCAGCCGCGCGGGGAGGCGCTCGGCCGATCCGGCCCGCGCCCCCGGCCTGGTGGGCTCGGCGACGACGCCGGTCACCCGTCTGCCCTCGCGGAGGAGGTCGACCACGCGCATCCCCTCGCGGACCGAGGCGCCGGCCTCGCGGGCGCGCTCGATGAGCGCCAGGTCGAGTACCCGGCGGCGCACGGCGAGGGCGTGAGGCCGATGGCCGTGCCATGGACCATCGGCTGGGTAGTCACCGACGAGGAGGGTGCCGTCGGGTGCGAGGACACGCATGCCCCGGAGCGGCCGCGCCCCCCGCGCCTCCACCCTGGCGAGGACGTCGAGGCGGTCCAGGATCCGGCTTCCCTCCGGCGAAAGGTACTCGCCGCAGATCTTGTCACGGGGAAAGCGCGCGCGGTCGAGGAGGACGACGGAGAGTCCCTGCTCGGCGAGAAGGATCGCCGTTGCAGCGCCCGCCGGTCCCGCGCCGACGACGACCGCGTCAGCCTGCACGGGCGGTCCTGGGGACCGGACGGGTCCAGACGCCGACCTGGCGGAATGCGGGGGCACGGTGCCAGTGGATGTCGGGGAGCCCGGCGCGCCTTGCCAGGCCCGCGAGCTCCTCCGGCGTGTACGCTCGCCGCACCGAGAGGGGCCCGTCGTGTCGGGTCATCCGGTTCCAGGACACCGCGTGCGTGGCGAGCCAGACGGCGGCCCACGCGAGCCGGCCTCTCCGGAAGTCGCTCACGACGAAGCCCAGTCGCGCCAGCTCGGCGAGCCGTCCGAGCAGGCTGACGACAGCTTCCTCGGGCAGGTGGTGGAGGACCAGCGAGCAGAGCGCCACGTCGATCGAGCCCGGCCGGATGGGAGCCGCGAGCGCGTTGCCCGCGACGACCTGCACCTCGGGGGTGCCGTTCGCGGCTCGAGCCGCGTATCGCAGGATTGTGGGATGGACGTCCAGCGCCACGATCCGCACCCGGTGGCCGTGGCGCCGCGCCCACCGCGCGAGCGCCAGCGGGATGTCCGCCGCCCCGGTTCCCACGTCGAGGACGCGGAGGGTCTCGCCAGCCCGTAGTCGCGCGAGGAACGGCGCGACGTGCCGCTGGATGGTCCGCGTGGCGCCGATCCGGTTCAGCCGGGCGATAGCGGCGAGGCTCCGGGTCAGCTCGGCGGGAGACGCGTCGAGCCGGTCCATCAGCTCGTCGCGCGAGGCTTCACGGGGCAGCGGGGCCAGCATGAGCACCTAGAAGCGGAGCAGCGCGCCTTCGGCGGCGAAGCCGGGGCCGAGAGCCACCATGAGGCCGATGTCGCCCGGCCGCGCTCGCCCGCTCCGGAGGACCGCGTCGAGGACGAAGAGCACGGTGGCGGACGAGAGATTTCCGTACCGGCGGAGAACGTCCCGGGAGAAGGCGACGTCGGCGTCGGACAAGCCCAGCAGGGCCTGCGCGTTCTCGATCACCCGCCGGCCGGCGGAATGGAGTACCCAGAAACCGACATCCTCCGTGGTCAGCCCGTGGTCCTTCAGGAGCGTGCCGGTCAGCTCGTCCATCATCGCCGGCGCGATCCGCCGCACCTCGGGCGACAGGCGAATGCGATAGGAACCGCCGGGGAAGGTGAACCCCATGCGATCCAGATATTCCGGGCGGATCAGCGTCCGGTGACCGAGGACCTCGGGCCCGTCGCCGCTCGTGCCGAGCAACACCGCGGCCGCGCCATCCGCGAAGATCGCATTCGCCACCGCGGTCTCGGCCTCGTCGTCCAGATAGTAGGTGGTCGAGCACAGCTCTACCGACACGGCGAGCGCGCGACGCTCCGGGAAGGCGCGGAGGTAGTTCCACGCTTGCTGGAGGGCGACCATCGCGCTCGCGCAGCCGGTGTCCCCCACGTGGACGCGCTGCACGTCTGTCCGAAGGCCCAGCGCTCCGATCAGGTGCGCGTCCAGGCTCGGGACGAGTCGTCCCGTGCAGGTCGTCGTCACGAGAAAGTCGACGTCCGCCGTGTCCAGTCCGGCCCGAGAGAGACAGGTCTCGACGGCCTCGACGCCCAGACGCACGCTGCCCTCGGCGAAGCGGGCCGACAGTTCGTCGATGGTCTCGCGCCGGGGTTCGGCGGCGGTGATGTAGAGGTGTCGTCCGTCGATGGCGCTGTTGTGAAAGAAGCTGCGCTGGAGCCCGTCGCCATACCCGAAGAGGTTGGCAAGCTCTTCCTGGGTGAAGCGCCGAGCGGGCACTGCCGTGCCGGTGGCGACGATGCGGGGCGTCTGCACGTTAGGCCTCCTGGAGCGCCGCGTCGCGGTTGTCGCGGCTCCGCGACGCTCCTCTCCATTATGCAACCTGCCGTGGAGGGGGCGAGTTCCCGGCGCGGCGGCGCGGAGCGGAGGCGCACTCCCGAGTGGGGAGCGCTGACGAGCTAGCGGGGACGGAAGGCGATCACGGGCGGGTCCGCGCCCGCGGATGAGCCGACGAACCGGACGGGCATGCCCACCTGCACGCCGTCGATCGGCGTGCCGGTCAGGCGGCCCAGGAAGGACACGCCCTCGGTCATGCGGGCGACAGCCACCACGTAGGGCGCCTCGGCGGCGAACTGGGCTGGCGGGACGCGGATCACCGTGTAGGAAGTGATCTCGCCGTCGCCGCCAAGCGTGGCCCGGCCCCAGCGGACGCTCTCGCAGCTCGGGCAGACGGCCTTCGGGGGCACGGCGAGCGTTCCGCAGGCCTCACAGCGCTGGACGACGAGGCGTCCCTCCCGCACACCGTCGAAGAACTCGCGTATGGTCATGCCGCGGGCCGCATCGGCCGTCGCGGCTGGCGCGCTCACCTGGGATCCCGGCCGAACACGCTCACGAGCACGGTCGCGGTGTTTCCCCCCAGCGTGTGAGCGAGTCCGACCGCGGCGCCCTCCACCTGGCGCCGTCCGGCCTCGCCGCGAAGCTGGGTGGCGATCTCGGCCACTTGCGCCGCGCCCGTCGCGCCGATGGGGTGGCCCTTGGCCTTGAGCCCGCCGGACACGTTGACCGGGATCCGGCCCCCCAGGCTCGTGTCCCCCTTCTCCGCCGCGATCCCTCCCGTGCCCGGCTCGCAGAGGCCGAGGCCTTCGGTGGCGACGATCTCGGCGATCGTGAAGCAGTCGTGGAGCTCGACGACGTCCACGTCCCGGGGCCCAAGCCCCGCCTGTCGGTACGCCGTCAGGGCGGCGCGCTCCGTGGCCACCGCCCGCGCGAGGTCTCGCTTGTCGTGCAGACACATGGAGTCACCCGCCTGGGCGGAGCCGAGCACCCACACGGGCTTCCGGGTCGTGCGCGCGACCTCCTCGGACGCGAGGACGACCGCGGCCGCGCCGTCCGAGAACGGGCAGCAGTCGTAGAGCTTGAGCGGGTCGGCCACCCTGGCGCTGCGGAGCACCTGCTCGAGCGTGATCTCCTTCTGAAACTGGGCCTTGGGGTTGAGCGCTCCGTGGCGATGGTTCTTCACGGCCACGTGCGCCATCTGCTCCTCGGTCGTGCCGTGCTTCGCCATGTGGGCGCGGGCGATCAGCGCGAAAACTCCCGGGAAGGTCAGCCCTACCGGCTGCTCGAAGACCGCGTCCGAGGCGTAGGCGAACACCTCGGTCGAGCGCTCGGTGGGCATGGTCAGGACACGCTCGGCGCCGCCCACCAGGAGGACGTCGGCCGCGCCCGAGGCGATCTCGAAGAGCGCATGACGGAAGGCCGCGTGACTCGATGCGCACGCCGTCTCGAACCGGGTGGCCGCCACCTCCGGAATGCCCAGCGCCGAGGCGACCTGGGGGCCGAGGTGGAGCTGCCGCTCACCGGCTTCGCCGACGACGTTGCCCACGTACACGCCCTGAACCTGGCGCGGGCGGATGCCCGCGTCGATCAGGGCATCGAGCCCGGCCTCCGCGAACAGCTCCGCGCACGTCCGCTCGTGCTTGCCGAATGTCGTCACCCCGAGGCCGACGACCGCAACCCTTCGCATGTGTTCGATTGTAGCCGACGTTGCGCGGCCCCGGAAGGGTGCGTAGGATGCGCGACATGGCCGTGCCACACGCGAGTGGAGGCCCTTCGGTCCGGCCGCTCCGTGCGTCGCCGGGCTCGGGTCCCCTTGGGCTTGGCATCGTCGGATGCGGCCGGTTCGCGACCTTTCACGCTCGCGCCGCCCGGCAGCTCGGCGGCTCGGTACGGATCGCGTTCGCGAGTCGCGATCCGGGGCGCGCGGAGGTGTACCGTCGGCGCTTCGGCGGATTCGCGGCCTTCGGCTCCTACGAGGCCGCGGCCGCCGATCCTCGCGTCGACGCGCTCGTCGTCTGCACGCCTCATCATCTGCACGAGGCGCACGCCCGCCTGGCCGCCGAGCACGGCAAGAGCATCCTCCTCGAGAAGCCGATCGCGCGGACTCTGGCCGAGGCCGATGCGATCCTCTCGGCCGTACGCTCGGCCGGTGTCGTGCTGATGGTGGCCGAGAACGCGCACTTCGTCCCGGGCTTCGTGGCGGTGCGCGCCTATCTGCGGGCGGGAGCGATCGGGGAGATCCGTCAGATCGTCGTAACCGCGCGCGGCTACCGGCGGCCCATGGGGTGGCGGAGCCGCCGGGCGGAGATGGGGGGCGGGCTCCTGATCGATGGTGGCATCCACTACCTGCACCTCCTGCGCGACTGGGCCGGAGCGGTGGACGAGGTCGTCGCCCTGGCGCCCCCGAACACGTTTCCCGCGGTCGAGGGCGAGGACACCGTCTTTCTGCTCGTCCGGTTCCGGAGCGGCGCCGTCGCGACGCTGACCAATTCCGTTGCCGCGCCGGGGCTGCCCCGTTCGCAGTGGGCCTGGCTGACGGGCACCGAGGGATCTCTGGGGGTGCATCACCGCGGCCGTGCCCTCTGGCTCCGCGGCCGGCCCGGCACGCGGGTGCGCGCCTTCGTGCGCGACCGGCGGGGTCTGGTGGCCCAGTTGGGCGAGTTCGTCGCGGCGGTGCGGGACGGGCGAGCGCCGGCTCTCCCCCCGGAGTCCGCGCGCGCCGACCTGGCGCTGGTGCTGGCGGCGTACCGGTCGCTCGAGATCGGCGGGCCCGTGGCGCCGGAAGTGTAGGTTTGAGGGAGAGTCTCCCGACTCGACGACGAGTGCTCACCGGGCCTCGCAGGGCATGGTGAGGGAGGCGGAGGCCGGCTTCGGACGCCTGGGGTCGCTCGGGGCGTCCTGAGGGTGGAGGGACGCACCATGACGACGCCCGATTCCCCGGCGGCGAGCCCTGCGGCGCTCGCCCCCGTTCTCATCGCCGAGGACGAGGCGGCCTCGCGTCGCCTCCTGGAGGCCACGCTCCGGCGCTGGGGCCATGAGGTCGTGGTCACGGTGGACGGCGACGAGGCCTGGGCGGCGCTCCAGCGGCCTGGGGCCCCGTCCGTCGCCATCCTTGACTGGGTGATGCCGGGCCTCGAGGGCGTTGAGATCTGCCGTCGCCTTCAGGCGCAGGGGAGCCCGACACCCCCATATCTGATCCTGCTCACGGCCAATGCTGAGCGGGCGAACGTCGTCGAGGGCCTGGAGGCGGGCGCTGACGACTTCATGGGGAAGCCCTTCGACCACGATGAGCTCCGTGCCCGGCTGATCGTGGCCATGCGCGTGGTGGAGCTCAGGCGCAAGCTAGCCGAACGTGTGCGCGAGCTCGAGGTGGCCATTACCCGCGTCAAGCAGCTGCACGGCCTCCTGCCGATCTGTGCGTACTGCAAGAAGATCCGCGATGACAAGAACTATTGGCAGCAGGTGGAGGAGTACCTGAGCGCCCATACGGACGCCCAGTTCAGCCACGGGATCTGTCCCCAGTGCTACGAGCGGATCTTGGCCCCGCAGCTCCGCGCGATGCACGAGGCGCGGGCCGAGCAGCCCCACGATCCATGAGGACCTTCGAGAGGAAGATCGCGGTCGTCACAGGCGGAGGAAGCGGCATCGGTCGTGCACTCGCGCTGGCCCTGGCCCGAGAAGGCGCTCGGGTTGTCGTCGCCGACATCAACGAGGCCGACGCCGCGGACACCGTGCGACAGTTGGCGGCCGCCGGCGCGGAGGGGCTGGCCATCCGAACGGACGTCGCCGACCGGCGTCAGGTGGACGCCCTGGCGGACCGGGTGTTCGACCGGTACGGCGCGACCCACGTCCTGTGCAACAACGCGGGCGTTGTCGTGCACGGCGGGCTCGAAGCGGCGACGTGGGAGGACTGGCAATGGGTTGTGGGGGTCAACCTCTGGGGCGTCGTCCACGGTCTCCTGGCGTTCGTGCCGCGCATGATCGCAGGCGGGGCGGGCGGGCACGTCGTGAACACGGCCTCCATGGCGGGGCTGATCGCATCGCAGGGGCTCGGGGTGTACAACACCACCAAGTACGCGGTCGTCGGGCTCTCCGAGACCCTCGCGAAGGATCTCCGCCCCCACGGCATCGGCGTCACGGTTCTGTGCCCGATGGGTGTCGCGACGCGTATCCGGCAGTCGGGACGCAACCGGCCGGCCGTCCTGCGGAACGTCCCGAGGGCTCCGGAGGGGAGCGAAATGACGCTGATCGGACGCACGCTCGATCCGGACGACGTCGCATCCCAGACGCTCGCGGCCGTCCGGGCCGGCGCGCTCTACGTGATCACGCACGACGAGGCGCTCGAGCCGCTGCGCCGGCGCTTCGAGCGCCTGGAGGACGCGATTCGGCGACGCCCGCAAGTTTGACACCGACGCGAGCGACGGCTATTCTGAGCGCAGAGTCGTGATGGACGAGCGGGACGTTGTACGCGATCTGGTGGCGAAGCTGATCGAGGCCGTCGAGGCTTCGCTCGATGGTTCCCCTGCGGTGCGTGAGGCGCTCGACGAGCTCGTCCGCAACGGGTTCGATCCGCGGCTCATCCTCTTGGCGGATGCGACCGCCCGCTCGAACAGCGCCGAGGAGACCGCCGAGGAGGCGCCCGAGGCCACCGACGCGGACCGCGGTTTCGATGTCGGGGAGGCGGCCGAGGACGACCTCGAGGAGGCGCGCGACCTGCGCTACGAGCTGACGAAGCTCGACCGCGACTTCCTGCGCACGGTACGCATCCAGCCGGAGAGCGGCTAGCGGTCCGTCCGCCGCGAGCCCGAGGCGTCGGTGGTCCGTTTCCTCGCCCTGGCGGTTCTCGCCTTTCTGCTCTTCCTGATCATCCGGGCGAGCGTCTACTCCTTTCTCGGGGGGCTCCGCGGTGTCACCCGCTCGCGACCGACGCAGCGGGGGGGCCTCGACGAGCTCGTCAAGGATCCGGTCTGTGAAACGTACATCCCGCGTCGCAAGGCGATCAGCCGGGGGAACGGGCCGGCGCTCCGGTACTTCTGCAGCGCGGCCTGCGCCGACAAGTACGCCACGCGCTCGTGACCGCCGGCCCTGGTCCGGTGAGCTCCGCCATGTCCGCCGCCGTCGATCCATATCGCGCGATTGACCGGGAGGCGGACCCGCGGCGGTTCGCGCGGATCCTCGAAGCCCGCGGCAGTCAGCCGAACCAGACCCGCCTTCGCCGGGCCTTCCTGTCACTGGCCGGCGTCGGGGCCGGGATGCGTGTGCTGGACGTCGGCTGCGGAACGGGCGTCGTGACGCGCGACGTCGCCGCGCGCGTGGGCACCGAGGGCGCTGCCGTCGGCGTCGATCCGAGTCGCGTGCTCCTGGCCGTCGCACGGCGGCGGCCCGGGGGCGCCGGTCCCGGCGCCCGGGTGACGTTCCGTCACGGTGACGGTCTCGCGCTGCCGTTCCCACCGGCGTCGTTCGACGTCACGCTTGCGGTCACGGTCCTCCTCCACGTGCCCGCCGGTGACCGGATCCTCGGCGAGATGATGCGCGTCACGCGGCCTGGCGGCCGGGTGGCGGTCCTCGACCAGGACTTCGGGACCTTCGTGCTGGACGTGCCCGATCGCGCGCTGACGCGCCGGATCGTGGACGGCCACGCGGAGCACTTCTACGCCGAGCCGTGGAGCGGGCGGACGCTCGCCCGCCGCCTGCGTCTCGCCGGGCTCGCGCAGGTGCGGAGCCAGGCCTTCGTCGTGGTGGATCAGGTCTACGACGACTACGTCCGGTCCATGCTGGAACGACGCGTGGAGCTCGCGACGCGGTGGCGTCTCGTCGCGGCCGCAGACGGGCGTCGCTGGCTCCGGAGCGCGGAAGAGGCCGCGGCCCGGGGCGACTTCTTCATGAGCCTCAACTACTACGGGGCGGCGGGCGTTCGCCCGTGAGCCCCCCAACCCGCCGCAGGCCGAAGGCCGGCCGCCCCCGGCCGAAGGCCGTGACATCGGTCCGATGCGGCGCCGGGGCCCGGTGAGCGTGGTGGCCTCGGGCGGGCTCGCGCGCCGGACCCTGCTGGGGGCGACGCTCCTCGGGGTGCTACCCGGCCTCGCGGGCCGAGGCGCGAGTGCCGCGAGCCTCCCGGCCTTCGACGGCGCCAGAGCGCTCCATGACGTGGAGCGGCTCGTCGCCATCGGGCCCCGCACGCCGGGCTCCGCCGCCCTGGCGCGGGCTCGTGCGTACGTGGCAGGAGAGCTCCGGGGCGCCGGGTGGCGAGTGCGCGAGCACCCGTTCACGGCCCAGACTCCGCGCGGCCCGGTGCCGATGACCAACGTCATCGCGGAGTGGCCGGGCCGGGGGAACGAGATCGTGGCGATCGCCGGCCACTACGACACCAAGGTCTTCGAGAAGTTCCGCTTCGTGGGGGCGAACGACGGCGGGTCCTCGACCGCCCTCCTGATCGAGCTCGGGCGTGTGCTGGCGCCGCGTTTCCGCACGGAGCCACCGGCGTCGACGCGGTGGCTCGTCTTCTTCGATGGCGAGGAGGCCCAGGTCGAGTGGTCGGCGACCGACAGTCTCTACGGGAGCCGCGCCCTTGTCGCCGCCCTCCGTGCGTCGGGCGACCTGCCGCGGTTCCGCGCCCTGATCGTCGCCGACATGATCGGCGACCGGGATCTCGCCATCCCGCGCGACACGCAGTCCACGCCGTGGCTCAGCGGGATCCTCTGGGCGGCGGCGCGGCGGCTCGGCCTGGAGCGGCATTTCCCCGACGGGCCTCAGACGGTGGAGGACGATCACGCGCCGTTCCTGGACGCCGGCGTCGCGGCGGCGCTCCTGATCGACCTCGACTACGGAGGGTCGCCGGGGCGGAATGCCTATTGGCACACTCCCGAGGACACGCCGGACAAGCTCTCCGCGGAGAGCCTCCGCGTCGTCGGCACGGTGATCCTGGAGGCGCTGCCCGCGATCGAGACCGAACTGGCACGCCGGGCCCGGTAGCCTCGCCGCGCGGCGCCCCGGATCCCGCGGTCGCGCGCGAGGCCGGCCTCAGAAGGTGTGGGTCTGGTCCTGCTCGAGCACGTGAACCCGGTCGCCCAGCCGCCCGAGCTCTTCCGACGTCTCCTCGAAGTGCGCCGGCTTGATGTGGTAGACCCACAGGGGAGCATCCGGCATCTTGTCCATCTCGCGCCGGAGGAGCGCCGGTGTGAAGTGGCCAGAGACCGTGGCGAGGTCCTCCAGGCGGTTGGGGAAGGCGGTCTCGACGATGATCGCGTGGATGCCCTTGAACTCCCGCGCCACCTTCCAGATCTCGTCGGTCGGGCCGGTGTCCCCCGAGAAGACCAGGCCCGAGGTGCCGTCGTGGAAGATGAAGCCGGTGGCCGGGACGGTGTGGTGGACGGGCACCGGGACGACGGTCAGGGATCCGAACTCGATCGGCTTGCGCGCGCGCAGCGTCTGGAACCTGAGCGAGGGCTCCTCGGGTGTCGGCAGCTTCGTGAAGTCAGGCCAGAGCCGGTTGTTGAAGCAGTAGCTGCGGAGGTCGTCGACCACCGGTGCGATGGACGCCGCCGTCACGGCGACGTTCCGGCCAGCGGTGGTCTGCGCGGACTGGATGTTGTCGACGAGGAACGCCAGCCCCACTGTGTGGTCGAGGTGAGCGTGGGAGAGGAGGACCTGCTCGATGCTGGCCTGGGCGCCGAGGGGCAGAGCACTCGTCACCGAGCCCGCCTCGAGGAGGAGGTGCCCGTTGATGAGGAAGCTGGGCAGGCGCCGCTTCGGCACGCTGCCACCGTGGCAGCCGAGGATTTCGAGGAGCATACGGCCGGCGGGTTGTCAGGCCCTCGCGCCCTGCCGTATAGTGACCGGTACCGTGGTCGCCCCCTCGTGGATGACCCGCCGTCAGGCGGGCCCAAGATCCCGTTCGTGTCGGGGATATATCCCACAGCGCACCGCGAAAAGTCAAGTTTGGCGAGCGTCTTCACGGCGCTCGCGTGGAGGATCGAGTGAGCTGGGTGAAGACCAATCACGTCAAGCGCACACTCCGCGAGGGGCGCCCAACCTCCGGCGCATGGCTCCATTTGTGCAGCGCGATCAGCGCCGAGATCATGAGCCGGGCCGGCTTCGACTGGCTCCTCGTCGACATGGAACACGGGCACGGCGACCTCCAGACGCTGCTCGCCCAGCTGCAAGCGATCGAGGGGAGCGAGGCGATTCCGGTGGTCCGCGTCCAGTGGAACGACCCAGCCATCATCAAGCGGGTGCTCGACATGGGCGCCTACGGCGTCATGGTGCCCTGGATCGGCGGCCGCGCCGATGCCGAGGCGGCTGTGCGCGCCACCAAGTACCCGCCCGACGGCATCCGGGGGATCGCCGGCAGCCACCGCGCCGGCGGCTACGGGCGGCACGCGGCGGAATACTGGAAGCGCGCAAACGAGGAGATCCTTGTCGTTCTCCAGGTGGAAACGCGGACGGCTGTCGAGGAGATCGACCAGATCGTGCGGGTTCCCGGGGTCGACGTGATCTTCATCGGGCCCGGGGACCTGTCGACCGCGCTCGGGCACATGGGGAATCCTGGCCACCCCGACGTGCAAGCGGCCTTCGCTCGAGTGGAGGCGTCGACGCGCGCGGCTGGCCTCGCCCTCGGCAACATCACGCGGGGCTGGGAACAGGCGCGAGAGCTCTACGGGAAGGGCTACCAGTTCCTGACGCTCGGCTCGGATACCTCGCTGGTGGTCCAGGGGAGTCAGGACATCGTCGCGCGATTCCGCCAGGACATCCGCCCGTGAGCCCCCCGGCCGCCACGGACCGGGGCCGTGCCTGACGCCCCGGCGGTCGGCCCCGACGTGGGCCGGGTAGTCCGGTGAAGGACGAAATCACCGGTCGCATTCCGCCGATCGACCCTGCGGCGGCGCCGGCCGAGATCCGAGAGGTCCTGGGGCGGCAGACGGAGCAGTGGGGCGCCCCGCTGGCGCCCACGCTCGTGATGGCGCACTGTCCTCCTCTGGTGCGCGCGGCGGCGGGGCTGTCGGTCGCCCTGGAGAAGTCGGGACAGCTTCCGGCGGAGCTTCGTGATCTCGTCTGCCTGCGGGTCGCCCAGCTCGTCGGATGCCCATTCTGAATGGACATCAACTCATCCCGGGGGATGAGCCACGGCGCGACCTTCGAGAAGCTCTCGGCCGTGGACCGGTTCCGGGAGAGCCCGCTCTTCAGCGAGCCGGAGCGGGCGGCGCTCGGATTCGCCGAAGCGGCAACGCGGACGCCCACGGCTGTGACGGACGTCGAGTTCGAGCCCCTGCGCCGGCACTTCTCCGTCCCGCAGATCGTGGAGCTGGCCGCCACGATCGCCGTCGAGCATTTCCGCGCGAAGTTCAACACGGCGCTTGGCGTCCAGAGCCAGGGGCTCTGCTTCATTCCGCCGCGCTGAAGCTGGGACGTCAGGCTTGACCCTCCGGCTCGAGGCCCTCCGCGGCTTCGCGTTCGATCTTGACGGCTGCATCTGGGCCGGATCGACCTTGCTGCCCGGGGCCCGGGAGCTGGTGGAGGCGCTCCGCGCCGACGGACGCGGGGTGGTTTTCGTCACGAACAGCTCCCGAGAGCGCGCGGGTCAGATCGCGGAGCGCCTCTCGCGTCTGGGAATTGCGGCGGGGGCGACGGATGTGCTCGCGGCCCTCGACCTCCTGGGGGAGGCGATCCGGCGCCGGGTCGGACCCGCGGCCGTGCTGCCGCTCGGCACCCGGGAGATGCGGGAGGTTCTCGAGGCGGCCGGGCACACGGTGGTGGGCTTCGAGGACTGGCGCCGGGCCGGGGTCGTGGCGGTCGGCAACGATCCGCTCTTCGACTTCGGCCGGCTGCGGGCTGCTTCGCGCGCCGTGGCCGCGGGCGCGACGCTCTTCACGGTCAACCTCGACCCACGGCTGCCGGTGGCGCCGGGCGAGTTCGACCCTGGCTGCGGCGCCTTGACGGAGGCCGTCGCGGTGGCGGGCGGCGCCCGTCCAGTCGTGGTGGGCAAGCCCCATGCCCCCATCTTCGAGATGGCCCTCGAGCGCCTTGGCTGCCGGCCCCCGGAGGCGATGATGGTGGGCGACAGCCTGACGACCGACGTTGCCGGGGGCCGGGCCGCCGGGATGGTCACCGTCTGGGTCGATCCGGTAGGTGAGCGCCGCGAGCCTGGGCAGGCG
Source organism: uncultured Candidatus Rokubacteria bacterium (assembly GCA_963805625.1). Lineage (GTDB taxonomy): Bacteria > Methylomirabilota > Methylomirabilia > Rokubacteriales > DASRDR01 > DASRDR01. Next base: position 1,590,608 of record CAWDVE010000010.1, on the reverse strand, counting down.
GACATGGTCGTCCGGGACCTCGCCGAGCTGCTGGAGTCCTGGAGGGCCGCTCGCGGCTGAGCGGCTGCCCGCCGATCGGCCCCGCGCCGGTGCTCGCGGGGCTGCTAAGATCGGCGTATGAGCACGGCGACCTCGCCGAAGATTCGCGCGGAGCGAGTGGCGATCGGCGGCGCCGCGGCGCTGGCGGCGGGAAAGCTCGCGATCGGGCTCGCGACGAACTCGATCGGCCTTCTTTCGGCCGCCGCCGATTCCCTATTCGACGTCGCGATCTCCAGCTTCAACCTCCTGTCGATCCGGATCGCCGACTCTCCCGCCGACGAGGGGCACCCCTTCGGGCATGGCAAGGCGGAGAACCTGGCCGGGCTCCTCCAGACTGCGGTGATTGCGGTCGTGGGCGGAGGGTTGCTGGTGGAGGCGGTCCGCCGGCTGCTCCGGGGCGCCCGGCCCGAGCACCCGGAGTGGGGCATCGCCGTCATGGTCATGGCAACCGTGGTCAGCTGGCTGATCACGCGACACCTCCGCCGGGTTGGCCGGGAAACCGACTCGCTCGTCCTCATCGCCGACGCCCTTCACTACCAGACGGACGTCTGGACCAACGCCGGCGTGCTGGTTGGCCTTGCGCTCCTTTGGGCGACCGGCTCGGGGGTGTTCGACGCCCTGATCGCAATCGCGGTGGCCTGCGTCATCCTGGGCTCGGCGTATCGGCTTCTCGTGCGCTCGATCAACGATCTGATGGACGCGGCCCTCCCGGAGGCCGAGCAGCGCGCGATCGAGGAGGTGATCCACCGCCACCAGTTCGTCGTCGACCATCGCAATCTGCGGACGCGACGATCCGGCTCCCAGCGCCACGTGGATTTCACGATCGTGGCGTGCCGCCACCTGCCGCTCGGCGAGGCGCACGACCTGGTAGACCACATCGAGCAGGAGATCGCGGACACGATTCCCGGCGCGCACGTCGTCGTGCACGCTGAGCCGACGGCCGACTGTGCCGAGTCGGGCCGCTGCGTCCATCAGGCCCGCCATGCGGACCTCCTGGCCCATCAGCCCGAATCCTAGGGGACCGACGGCTCCCTCGCCGGGCCGGGCGCGCGGCCGGAGCGCTGCGCCAGGTGCGCTCCAGCGGGCCGCGAAGCTTGTGTCGGCCCATGCCCCGTGATACAACCCGGAGCGATGACGGCTCCCGACGACACTGGCTACGACTACCCCAGGATCGCGCGCGCCCTCATCCTGGGTGACCGCGACACCGTCGGCCAGATGACCCGCGCGGGACTCGATGCCGGGCTCGATCCGAAGCAGATCATCTTCAAGGGGCTGATCCCGGGGATGGACGTGGTCGGGGAGAAGTTTCGTCGCAACGAGTACTACGTGCCGCAGGTGCTGCTCTCGGCGCGGGCGATGTACGCCGGCCTTGACCTTCTCAAGCCGCTCCTGACCGCGGCTTCGACGAATGAGTATCTCGGCACGGTCGTGATCGGCACGGCCCAGGGCGACCTCCACGACATCGGCAAGAACCTGGTCGCCATGATGCTGGAAGGCGCGGGCTTCAAGGTGGTGAATCTCGGCCGCGACGTTTCCCCGGAGAAGTTCTGTGCCGCCGTCGAGGAGCACGGCGCGACCATCGTCGGCATCTCGGCCCTCATGACCACCACGATGCCCGGGATGAAGCGCACGCTCGACGCCCTCGCCCGCGCGGGGCTCAGAGACCGCGTCAAGGTCATGGTCGGCGGAGCGCCGGTCAGCCCGGCCTTCGCCGAGGAGATCGGCGCCGACGGCCACGCCAGGGACGCGACCCTCGCCGTGGTGCGGGCCAAGGAGCTGTCGACCGCCCCGGTGGCGGCGTCCGGCTAGCGTGGAGACGCGGGGATGAGCATGACCCGGGGCCGGGAGTGGCTCGCGCGCGTGCGGGCCGGCGAGCTGCTCGTCTTCGACGGAGGCTACGGCACGATGCTGTTCGCGGCCGGTCTCGCGAACGGCGCCTGCCCCGAGCTCTGGAACGATACGCATGCCGACGTCGTCCGGGACATCCACCGGGGCTACTTCGCCGCCGGCTCCGACCTCGTCGAGACGAACACGTTCGGTGGCTCGCGCCTCAAGCTGAACGAGTACGGGCTCGGCGACCGGACTCGCGAGCTCAACGAGCGGGGCGCGCGGCTGGTGCGCGCGGCGGCGCCCGCCCACGGCTACGTGGCGGGGTCGGTCGGCCCGACCAGCCGCCTTCCGGCCGAGTACGAGCCCCTGGGCGACACGACGGACGAGGAGTACCTCGAGACGTTCCGCGAGCAGGCCGAGGCCCTGGCAGAGGGCGGCGTCGACCTCTTCGCCGTGGAGACGATGATGTTCCCGCAGGAGGCCGTCGCCGCGGTGCGCGCCTGCAGGACGACCGGGCTGCCCGTCATGGCCACGATGTTCTTCCAGTACGAGGAGCTCCACGACCGCGACCGGACCATGTGGGGCGAGAGCCCCGCCGAGGTCGCGAAGAACCTCCTCGCCGCCGGGGCCGACGTGGTGGGTATGAACTGCGGCCGCGGACCGGACCGGGCCATCGCCATCATCCGCGAGATGCGCGCCGTGACCGACGCACCGCTGGTCGCCTATCCGAACGCGGGCCTCCCGATCACGACCGGCGACCAGGTCACGTACGAGCTGGACCCCGAGGCGATGGCTCGAGAGTACCCGGCGCTCCTCGACGCGGGCGCCACCGTGGTCGGCGGTTGCTGCGGGTCGACGCCCGAGCACATTCGCCTCATCGCCCAGGTCGTTCGCAGCCGTTCGCGATAGCCGCTCCGTTCCTCGTCACCACAGTGGACTGGCCGGCGTTCGACCGCGCGCTCCGGACACGACGGCGCCAGATCCTCGAGCGCTTCACCGAGTGTCTCCGGGTCGACACGGTCAGCCAGCAGCCGGTGCGCGTCCGTGCCGGCGCGGCCTGGCTGGCCCACGCCATGCACGCGCGCGGACTCGAGACGCGCGTGCTCGAGACGTCGGGGAACCCCGTCGTGCTCGGCACCCGGCTGGTGCCCGGAGCGACCCGGACCCTTCTCATCTACTGCCACTTCGACACCAAGCCCGCCCCGCCCGCGGGCTGGCTCCAGCCCTCGCCGTTCGAGCCGGTCCTCCGCGCCGGCCTTGCCGAGGAAGGCGCTCCGGTCGTGGCGACTGGCGAGGTTCCCGACGACGCGCTGCCGGCGCATCGGCTCTACGCGCGCGGGGCGTCCGACGACAAGGGCCCGATCTGGGCGCACCTCGAGGCCCTCGCGCTGATGGATGCGCTCGGCATCTCCCCTCGCGTCAATCTGAAGCTCGTGCTCGAGGGAGAGGAGGAGGTCGGAAGCCCCGGCTTCGGGGGCTTCGTCGCGGCCCACCGCGAGCTCCTCGCCGCGGACCTCGTCCTCGTGACGGACGGGCCCAAGGACGCGAGCGAGCGGCCCACGGTCGTGTTCGGGGCCCGGGGGATTCTCGCCCTCACGCTCGAGCTCGAGGCGGCTCGCCGCGATGTCCATTCCGGGAACTTCAGCGTGCCGAACCCGGCGTGGATTCTGACCGGGCTGCTCGCGTCGATGGCGGCGCCGGACGGGACGCCGCTCATCGAGGGCCTGGGCGCCGACGCGGTCCCGCCGACCGCCGCCGAGCGTGAGCTACTCGACCGTATCCCGCTGGATCGGCCGGCCCTCGAGCGGGAGCTGGGCGTGCGCCTCGCGGGAGACTACCTGGAGCGTCTGATGTTCCGGCCGACGCTCACGATCCGGGGCCTGCAGGCCGGATTCGTCGGCGCCGAGGCGAACACGATCATCCCCCACCGGGCGACGGTCGCCATCGATCTCCGGCTCGTGAAGAACCAGCGGGTCGACGCCGTGTACCGGCGGATCGTCGAGCACATCCGGGCGCAGGGTTTCACGGTCATCGAGTCGGCGGACGCGCCGCTGCCGGACGACCTCAGGGGCCGAGCGGTCCGGGTCGTCGAACGCCACGGCTACGATCCCGCGAAGACGCCGGCCAACCTGCCGATCTCCCGGCGCGTCGTGGAGATCATCGAGCGGGCCCACGATGGCCAGGCGGCCGTCGTCGTGCCGACCGCAGGCGGCAGCGTGCCGCTCTGGGCGTTCACGGACCTGCTCGGGCTTCCCACGATCGTCGTGCCCTACGCGAACGCCAACAACCGGCAACACAGCCCGAACGAGCACATTCGGCTGGATCACCTCTACCAGGGGATTCGCACGACGGCGCGGCTGCTCGGGGAGCTGGGGGAGTAGAGGTCGCGCAGACGGACCTGACGTCAGCTCGGGGCGCCAGGGATCACCGCCCTGGCGATCCGAGCCGACGTTGCGGTTTCCCTTGGGCGGTGAGCTCCTGGGTTGCCGGGTTTCTGGGCTCCGTGGGCCGGTGACTCAGGCCTCGACGACGGGGTTGTCCAGGGTTCCGAGCCCTGTGATCTCCATCCGCACGCGGTCGCCGCCCTTGAGGAGGATCGGGGGCTTTCGCGTGAATCCCACGCCGGCGGGGGTTCCCGTGATGACGAGGTCGCCGGGGAGGAGCGTCATCTTCGCGGACAGGAACGCGACGAGGTAGTTGATATTGTAGATGAGGTTCTTCGAGTTTCCGTCCTGGAGCTTGGTCCCGTTCACCCAGGTGCGGAGCTCGAGGGCATGCGGGTCGGGGATCTCGGCCCGGTCGGCGATCCAGGGACCCATGGGGGCGAACGTGTCGCAGGCCTTGCCGGCCATCCACTGGGAGGTGACCAGCTGGAAGTCCCGCGCACTCACATCGTTGACGACCACGTAGCCCCAGATGTAGTCGAGCGCACGCTCGGCGGGGACGTCCCGCGCCTCGCGCCCCATCACGAACCCGAGCTCGACCTCGTAGTCGAGCTTCTCGCACCCCTTGGGACGGACGATCGGCGCGCCAGCGTCCACGATCGCGTTCGGGAACTTGGCGAAGAGAGGCGGCTCCTTGGGAATGGGGCTCTTGGTCTCCTCGGCGTGATCGATGTAGTTGAGCCCGATGCAGAGGAACTTCTCGGGATCGTGGATCGGTGCGTGGAGGTGCGCCTCGGCGGCGGGATGCGTGAGCCAGTCCAGCCGTCCGGCCCGGGCCGCGTCGTCCATCGCGCGGAGGGCATCCTCGGCGGCGGCCCCGGCCCGGAGGAACTCGCGCGCGCTCGACGGGAACAGCGCGTGGGCCAGCTCGCCCGCGCGCACGACCCCCCGGCCAGCGAGGTAGCGGTGATAGGTCTCGCCCAGGCAGCGGATGCGGTCGCCGACGAGGGCGCCGAGGCGAGGGGACGAGCCGCGCACGGAGTAGCGAACGAGCTTCATCGGACTCTCCTGGTCTCGAGTGACAGATCGGGCCACGGGCCCCAACGGGCCAAGAACGTCCCGATTATATGCCGACGGGCCCGTCGCGTTGACGCTCCCTGGGCCCTGTGATAGAGAGGGGCGCATGGCTGTCACGATCGTCGGGGCGGGCGCGATTGGAGGCGTCACGGGGGCGTCGCTGACGCGGGCCGGCCACGACGTGCTGCTGGTCGACCAGGCGGCCGACCACGTCGCGGCCATGAACCAGGGCGGCCTCGCGATCGTGACGCCGGACGGGGTCTGGACCGCGCCGGTCCGGGCCGTCACCCCCGACGCCTTGCCGGCGAGCCTCGATCTGGTGCTGCTCGCCGTCAAGGCGCAGCACACCGGAGCCGCACTCGACCGCATCGTGCCCCGGCTCCACGCGCGCGGGACGGTCGTGTCCCTGCAGAACGGGCTGAACGAGTCTGCCATCGCGGCGCGGGTGGGGGAGGCGCGGACCGTCGGCTGCCTCGTCAACTGGGCGGCGGACTGGGTAGCGCCGGGGCGGATCCAGCACGGCGGCGTGGGGACGTTCGCGGTGGGGGAGCTGGACGGGGAGCTCTCGCCGCGTGCCAAGGAGCTGGCGGACATGCTCGGCGCGGTCACGCCGACCCAGGTCACCTCGAACATCTGGGGCCTGAAGTGGGCGAAGCACGTCTACAGCGCGCTTCTGGTGGCTACCGCGCTGGTCGACGCGCACGTCTACGAGGTCGTCGAGCGCTCTCCCGAGATCCAGCGAATGCTGGTCGCGCTGGTGGCCGAGGGCATGGCGGTCGCCGAGGCCGAGGCCGTTCACCTCGAGGCCTTCGACGAGTTCGACCCCGCGTGGTACCGCGCGGGCCATGCGGGAGACACGGGGGCCGTCGCGCGCGCGATGGCCGCCATCTCCAAGTTCTACCGGGGTCACACGAAGACCAAGACGGGCATCTGGCGAGACCTCGTCGTCCGGAAGCGGAAGACGGAGGTCGAGGCGCACCTGGGCGCGACACTCGAACGAGCCGAACGCCACGGCCTCCGGATCCCGCGGACCCACCGGCTGCTGGCGCTGATCGGGGAGATCGAGACCGGGCGGCGGACGATGGCGTGGGAGAACCTCGACGAGCTGGTCGGGGTCAGGTCGTGACGTTCGAGAGACTGCCCGGAACGCGGAGGCGAGCTGCGTGTCTAGAGATCAGAGCCTGACCCCCTACTGGCGCTACCGGAACCCGCACGAGTCGGACCTGCTGCCGGCCGTGTCGGCGGAGACCTTGATGGCGCACACGCGCGCGATCGCCGCGTGGGAGCGAGAGTCCGGGACTCCGGGCGAGGCGCAGGCCTATGACCACATTGAGCGGGCGCTCAAGAGCTACGGCTACGCCGTCGAGCGCCGCGAGATCGAGGCCTTCATCAGCCTGCCACTGGAGGGCCGCGTGGTCCTTCCGGACGGTGCGGTGATCGAGGGGCTCACTCACGCGTTCTCGCCCTCGACCGACGGCCTCGACGCCGAGGTGGTCGACGTTGGGGACGGGACCCCGGCGGACTTCGGGCGCGCGGCGGGCAAGATCGCTCTCCTGGACAGCCTGGCGACACCGGGCAAGGCGTGGGCCGCGCAGGAGGCGGGGACGGTCGGGCAGATCTTCGTCAACCGCGACCACCTCCACAACATGATCGTGACCACCATCTGGGGGACGCCCGAGCCCGACACTGCCTGGCGCATCCCGCGCACCCCGTGCCTGTCGGTCCGCCGGACCGATGGTGAGCGCATTCGCAAGCTGATCCAGGAGGGCCGAGGCCGCGTACGCCTCATGACCCGGGTGCGCACGGGCTGGTCGCCGATCCCGCACCTGACGGCGCACCTCGACGGGACCGCCGAGGACCGCTTCGTCCTCTTCTCCGGGCACGTGGACGGCTGGCACTTCGGCGCCATGGACAACGGGACCGCGAACGCGACGATGCTCGAGGTGGCGCGGCTCCTGGCGACGCGGCGGAGCGCCCTGCGGCGAGGGCTCCGGCTCGCCTTCTGGTCGGGTCACTCCCACGGGCGCTACGCCGGCTCCACGTGGTACGCGGATCACGCGTGGCTGGAGCTCCAGCGGCGGTGCGCGGTGCACCTGAACATCGACTCGACAGGCGCCCGCGGCGCCACCGACTACTCGGTCGTTCACGCGACGGAGGACGCGCAGAGCTTCGTGGAGGGGGTGGTGCACGACGTCACCGGCCAGACCCCGCGGGCCCGGCGCTTCCCGCGCGCGGGCGACCAGTCGTTCTGGGGGATCGGGATCCCGTCGGCCCTGATGTCGCTGTCCGGGATTCCCCGCCAGGACACCGACCTCTCCCGGTGGATGGAGCGCCTCTTCGGCACGGCGGGCTTTCCCTGGTGGTGGCACACGCGGGAGGACACGATCGACAAGATCGACGCCGACGTCCTCGCGCTGGATACGCGCGTGTACGTGGCAGCGGCGCTGCGCCTCGTCGGCGGGCCGCTCCTCCCGCTGGACTACACGCGCTTCGCGCGTGCCATCGTGGCGACCGTGGAGGAGCTCGGCTCCGCCGGCGGTCGGTGGGATGCCGTGCCGGCTCTCGGGGCCGCCCGGCATTTCGCCGAGCGGACCGGCGCGTTCGCGGGGGCGGTCGATGCCATCGCTGCCGGCGGGCACGCCGATCCGGCCCGCGTGGAGGCCGCCAACCGCGCCATGGGCGCGCTGTCGCGGGTCCTGATCCCGCTCTTCTACACGACCGGCGACCGATTCCACCACGACCTCGCGATCCCGGTGCCGCCGCTCGCGGGACTCCAGCGGGCCCGCGAGCTGTCCGGCCTGGATCCGTCGTCCGACGAGTTCCGGTTCGCTGCCGCCGCGCTCGTCCGGGAGCGCAACCGGGTAGTGCACGCCCTCGAGGAGGCGGCCGGGGTGATCGATGCCTTCGGCCCGTAGCCAGACCCGAGGCCGCCGCGTCCCGAGCGCCGCAAGGCGCGAGGCGCGCCGGCCGTGAAGAAGAGGAGACAGACCGATGCGTAGATGGAGGAGGCTGCCGCTCGGGCGGGCCGTCCTGGCGGTCGTTCTCGCGGTGGGGCTGATCGCCCTCGCTGGGTCGGCTCAGGCGCAGAAGCGCGGCGGGACGCTCACGATCGTCCGGCCGACCGACCCGGTGTCGCTCGACCCCCACACCGAGACCACGGCCCCCGGCGCGTGGGTCTACTACAACATCCTGGAGCCGCTCATCTACCTCGACGAGAAGATGACGATCCAGCCGCGGCTGGCCACCAGCTACGAGGTCATGTCCCCGACGAAGGTGCGCTTCAAGCTGCGGCCGGGCGTCAAGTTCCACGACGGCACACCCTTCAACGCGGCCGCCGTCAAGTTCACCTTCGACCGGGCGTTCAAGAGCACCCCGCCCGCGCGCTGGGCGAGCCTCGCCGGACCGATTGCGGGAGCCGAGGTCGTCGACGACCTGACCGTTGACATCGTGACCAAGGAGCCCTACGGCCCGATCCTCCGCACGATGTCGATGCTGTACGTGTCCATCGTCTCGCCGACGGCCGTCCAGAAGCTCGGTGAGGGCTTCCTGCGCGCCCCCGTGGGCACCGGGCCGTTCAAGTTCGTTGAGTGGAAGACGAACACGCACGTCATCATCGAGCGGAACCCCGACTACTGGGGGGAAAAGGCGCTCCTCGATCGCGTCATCTTCAAGGTGGTGCCGGAGGAGGGGGCGCGGATGATCGCGCTCCAGACCGGCGACGCGGACATGGTCATGTTCCCGTCGCCGGCGCAGCTTCCGACGTTCCGGAAGGACGCCAAGTACACCGTGCACGAGACGCCCGGCCTCCGGGTCGTGTACATCGGCCTGAACGCGGGCTTGCCGCCTCTCGACGACGTCCGGGTGCGCCAAGCGCTCCTCCAGGCCGTCGACCGGAAGGCGATCATCGACAACATCGTCGAGGGTCTGGGCGTCGCCCCGAAGTCCGTCCTCTCGCCCGGCGTCTTCGGCTACAAGGACATGCAGTTCGACCAGCTGTTCCCGTTCGATCGGGCCAAGGCCAAGGCGCTCCTTGCCCAGGCGGGCTGGACCCCGGGGCCGGACGGCATTCTCCAGAAGGGCGGACAGAAGCTCACGCTCAACTGGCTGGCGCAGCGCGGCCGCTACCCGAAGGATGGGGAGATCACCGAGGCCATTCAGCAGATGTGGAAGGAGGTCGGAGTCGACGCCAAGGTCGAGTTCCGCGAGTGGGCGACGGTCTTCAACGAATATCGCAAGCCGGAGTGGGGGCGGCATAATTGGACCTTCGGCTGGGCCACGACCAACGCCGATGCCGACTACTCCCTCTTTGCCCAGTATCACTCTTCACAGGCGGTTCCCACCGGGTGGAACCGGTGCGGCTACGCGAACCCGAAGGTGGACCAGCTGCTGGAGGCGGCCCGTCGGAGCCTGAACCAGACGGAGCGGGAGAGACTCTACGGCGAGGTCCAGGACATCCTGGCCAAAGACACGCTCTGGGTTCCGGTCTACAACACCAAGGAGATCGTCCTCACCCGGGCGAACGTGAAGGGTTTCGTCGTCCACCCGGTCGAGTACAACCTCGGCCTCTGGAAGACCTGGCTCGACAAGTAGCCACGTACGAGACGGAACGGGCGCGACCGCGTGTGGCGACAGGCCCCGCGATCGCGCCCGTTTCCGCCCTGAACGATGCTGATCTTCGCGGTCCGGCGCCTCCTGCTGACCATCCCGGTTCTGCTGGGGGTGCTGTTCGTCGTTATGCTGACCATGGATCTGATCCCGGGCGACCCGGTCGCGCTGATGCTGGGCGACGCGGGCACGAAGGAGAACATCGCCCGGTTCCGCGAGCACCTGGGCCTCGACCGGCCGCTGATCGTGCGCTACCTGCGGTATCTGGGCCAGGTCGCCACGGGAGACCTGGGCCGGTCGATCCAGCAGAACCGGCCGGTGGTGGACGAGCTCGCAGACGCCTGGCCGGCGACGCTCCAGCTCACGGCGGCGGCGCTGATACTGGCGTCCGTGGTCGGCGTCGCGACCGGGATCGTCTCGGCGGTCTGGCCCAACTCGCTCTTCGACGCCCTGTCGCGGCTCTCCTCGCTGTTCGGGCTGTCGATGCCGGTGTTCTGGACGGGCCTGGTCATGATCGTCGTCTTCGCGTTCTGGCTGCCCCTGCTGCCGGTAGGCGGCGTCGGCTCGCTCGCGCACCTCGTCCTGCCGGCCGTGACCCTCGCGCTTCCGTCCATCGCGATGATCGCGCGCATGACGCGGTCGAGCGTGCTCGAGGTCCTCCGCGAGGACTACGTCCGGACGGCCCGGGCGAAGGGCGTGCGCGAGCGGCTCGTGGTGGCCAAGCACGCCCTCCGGAACGCGGCGATCCCGATCCTCACGCTCGTCGGCCTCCAGGCGGGCCAGCTGATGGGCGGCGCCGTCCTGACGGAGACGGTCTTCGCCTGGCCCGGCCTCGGCCGGCTCATGGTCAAGGCGATCTTCGCCCGCGACTACATCCTGCTCCAGGGCGCGGTGCTGATCTTCGCCGTGGTGTTCGTCGTGATCAACCTGGTCGTGGACCTCTCGTACGGTGTGCTCGATCCGCGCGTGTCGCGGCAGGGGTAGGGACATGGGAGAGCGGCGGCTGCTCGGCGAGGTGGCGATCGTGACCGGCGCGGCTCACGGCATCGGGCGCGCCATCGCCGTGGAGCTGGGGCGCGAGGGCGCGTCGGTCTGGGCGTGCGACGTGCTCGAGCGCGAGCTGGGCGAGACCCGCCGGGCGGTGGGCGAGCGCGCCGAGGGGCCGTGCCGCGTGGCCGTCGTGGACGTGACCGATCCTCGTCGCGTCTCCGCGTTCGTCGACGAGCTCGTCGCCACGGAGAAGCGGCTGGACGTCCTGGTGAACTGCGCCGGCGGGGTCGTCGGCCAGACCATGAAGCCGGTTGAGGAAGTCTCCGAGGAGGCCTGGCGCGCGATCTTCGCGGTGAACCTGGACGGCGCGTTCCACTTCACGCGGGCGGCCGTTCCCGCCATGAAGACGCGCGGGCGCGGCAGCATCGTGAACATCTCGTCGGGCGCGGGCCGCTCCTACAGCCTCACGGGGATCCAGGCCTATGCGAGCGCCAAGGCGGGGCTGATCGGGTTCACGCGCCAGACGGCGCGTGAGCTCGGCGCGTTCGGGATCCGCGTCAACTGCGTGGCGCCGGGCTTCGTCCGCTCGAACCCGGCGTCGGAGCGCCAGTGGCAGGCCATGGGCGAGGCCGGTCAGCGGCGGCTCCTCGACTCGATCGCGCTCCGGCGGCTCGGTGAGCCGGAGGATATCGCCCGCGCCGTGCTGTTCTTCGCCTCCGACGACGCCCGGTACGTCACCGGCCAGACGATCAGCGTCGACGGCGGCCACTGGATGCTCGGATGACCTGCCTGCAGCGCTCGTCGCCGTGGCCCCGAACGAGGCATACGCGCTGCTGCGTCTCGGTTCTCTCGGATTCTTGGCGGCGGGCCCGGCCGACGTCGCCCGCCGCGCGTCGCGACCGACTCTGGTTCGGGTCGCCGGGGCTGGCCTCGTGAGCGGGGTGGCCGTCGAGACGCTGGCGCCGGTCGCCGAGCGGACCGACACGCTCGTCGGCGACGCCTGGCGCCGGTTCCGGCGGAACCGCCTGGCGGTGATCGGCCTTCTCATCGTCGCGGTGATCGTGACGGCGGCTGTGCTGGCGCCCTGGCTGGCGCCTCAGGACCCCGCGAAGCAGAGCCTCTTCGAGAAGCGCGCCCGGCCGGGCGGGAAGTACATCCTCGGGGCGGACGAGTTCGGGCGAGACATCCTCTCCCGCGTCATCTACGGAGCCCGGGTGGCTCTCGTGGTGGGCCTGGTGTCGGTGGGGATCGCGCTGGGTCTCGGGCTCGTCCTCGGCAGCCTGGCTGGCTTCCTCGGGGGTTGGGTGGACGGCGGCATCATGCGGGGCGTCGAGGTGCTGCTGGCGTTTCCCTACCTGCTGCTCGCGATCGCCGTCGTGTCGGCGCTCGGGCCCGGGGCGCTCAACACGACGATCGCGGTCGGCATCTGGGGCACGCCGCCCGTCACCCGGATCGTCCGCGGCGCCGTTCTCGCCCTCGCGGAGACGGAGTACGTGCGGGCGGCCCGCGCCCTCGGCGCGGCGGGGCCGGCGCTGGTCACCCGCCACATCCTGCCGAACATCCTGCCGACCGTGATCGTGTACGGCACGCTCTTCATGGCGAACGCGATCCTGGTCGAGGCGGCGCTGTCGTTCCTGGGGCTGGGTGTCCAGCCGCCCACGCCGTCCTGGGGGCTCATGGTGGCGACGGGGCGTGATTTCCTCCTCATCACGCCTCACATCACGACGATCCCCGGGCTCGCCATCATGCTGGCGGTCCTCGGCTTCAACCTGCTCGGCGACGGCCTTCGCGACGCCCTCGACCCCCGCCTCCGCGGGGCGTGATGTCGCGCCGGAGCGATGCTCCGGCCCCGGTGAGTCGCCCGTGATGTCCCTCCTGCGAGACTTCTTCCGGGGCAACGTCGAGGAGATTCGCGCCGACCCCGTCCTTCGCACCTACAAGGCAGACCAGGGCCGGTCGCACGAGGCGTCGGAGCGGTCTTCTCGCACGCGTCTTGGGTTTGACGGTGAGCGGACCCTTCTCTTTCGTGGCGCGATCTTAGCACGCGTTGGGTCGGACTCTGCTTCCACTGCGGTTTCGGGGGTCCTCTCGGCGCGCAAGTGTCGGGAAGTCAAAGTCTGACCCTGCAACGCGGTGCTATCATCCTGCCATGGCAGCCATGGGAGACACGCCGACCACGGCCGTACCAGCCATGCCGGCGATGCCGCGAAACGTCATCCTCGTGGGCTTTATGGGAGCCGGGAAGTCCACCGTCGGCCGCATGCTCGCCCGGCGCCTCGGCCGTTGCTTCGTGGAGACCGATGCGATGATCACCGCCCGCGAGGGCCGCTCCATTCCCGAGATCTTCGCGGACCGTGGCGAGCTCTACTTCCGGCAGCTCGAGGCGGAGGTCCTGGAAGCGCTGACCGACAAGCGCGGCCACGTGGTCGCGACGGGAGGCGGATTTCCCTGCGAGCCGGGAGTCATGGACCGGCTGCTGCAGCTGGGTACTGTCGTGTGGCTCGCTGCCGACTTCGATGCGGCCTACGCCCGGGCCAACCGGGTCGGCGGACGGCCGATGCTCGCGGGCCGCTCGGTCGAGGACGCGACAGCGCTCTACCGGACCCGACAGGAGTTCTACCGTCGTGCCCACCTGGCGCTCGACACCACCCGCATGACCGTCGACGCGGTGGTCGGCCGGATCGTGCGCCACCTCCGCGAGCGGGAGCGGAACGCCCGCCCGGCGGAAGCTCCGGCGGCGGGCGGCGCACCCCAGGTCTTGCCCGCCGGCGTCGGCGAGCGCCGGGAGGGGGATGTCTAGCCCGCGAGCCCCGAGCCGAGGGGCCATGTCTAGCGAGACGGGTTCCGGGGCGCTCGGCCGGCGGCTCCAGGAAGGGCCGCTCCTCGCCGACGGCGCCATGGGCACGATGCTGTACGCCCGCGGCGTCCCGCTCGATGCGTGCTTCGACGTCCTGAACCTCCACGACCCGAAGACCGTCCAGTCGATCCACCGGGAGTACGTGGCCGCGGGCGCCGACGTGCTCGAGACAAACACGTTCGGCGCCAACCGCTTCAAGCTCGCCATGCACGGGCTCGAGGGGCGGGTCCGAGACATCAACCGGGCGGGCGCGAGGCTCGCGCGCGACGTCCGCGAGACGATGGGCCGGGATGTGCTCGTCCTCGGCTCCATCGGGCCGCTCGGCAAGTACCTGCTTCCGCTGGGAACGCTCGGTGAGGCGGAGGCGGTCGCCGCCTTCCGCGAGCAGGCGGAGGCGTTGCTCGAGGGCGGGGTGGATGGATTCGTCGCCGAGACCTTCTCGGACGTTCGCGAGCTCCGGCTCGCCGTGGCGGCCATCCGCGCCGTCTCGGCCGATCTCCCTCTGGTGGCCCAGATGGCGTTCAACGACGAGCGTGTCACGTTTCGGGGCCAGGCCCCGGCCGAGGTGGCTCGCGAACTGGCCTCGCTGCCGGTCCAGGTCATCGGGGCCAACTGTGGCGTGGGCTCGAGCGTCCTCTACGACGTGGGGGTCCTCCTTCACGAGGCGGCGCCCGAGGCCTGGGTGTCGATCAGGCCGAACGCCGGACTCCCGAGCCGGCACGGCGAGCGGCTCATCTACCTCTCGTCGCCGGCGTACATGGCCGACTACGCCTCCCGCATGCTCGACGCCGGGGCGCGGATCGTCGGCGGCTGCTGCGGCACCACCCCGGCCCACATCCGCGCGATGCGCGAGGTCGTGGACCGCCACGCGCGCGGAACGGGCGCATCGCGGGGCGCCGTGTCGGTGTCCGCGCCCGTCGCCCTGGAGCGGGATGATGCCCCGGCGCTCGGCGTGGCCGCGGAGCCCTCGCGGCTCCTCTCGCGGCTCCACGCCCGCGAGTTCCTGGTCACGGTGGAGCTCGATCCTCCGCGGGGCCACAACATCGAGAAGCTTGTTCAGGGAGCGAAGCTCCTCGCCGAGCGGGGTGTCGATGTCGTCGACATCAACGACGGCTCGCTCGGGCGCGTCCGGATGGCGGTCTTGCCCACCGCGCTCCTCGTTCGCGAGGCGACGGGCCTGGACATCAGCATGCACTTCACTTGCCGCGATCGGAACCTCATGGGCATCCAGGGTGACCTCCTCGGCGCCCACGCGCTCGGGGTCCGGAACATCCTCGCGATGACCGGGGATCCTCCGCGCGCCGGCGACTATGTCAACGCCACGGCCGTCTTCGACGTCGACGCGATCGGCCTCGTGCGGATCGTCGCGGGCATGAACCGAGGCGTGGACGCGGCGGGCAACTCGATCGGCGAGCCCACCGCCTTCGGTATCGGGGTCGCGGTGGACCCCGGCGCGGCCGACCCGGCCCGGGAGATCGACAGGCTCCACGCCAAGGTGGCCGCCGGCGCCATGTGGGCCCAGACGCAGCCGGTCTACGACCTCGAGCAGCTCGAGGCGTTCCTCGCGCGGCTAGGCCGCGTCCCGGTGCCCTTGGTCGTCGGCATCCTGCCGCTCCACTCGTTCCGCCACGCCGAGTTCCTGCACAACGAGGTACCGGGGATCACGGTGCCGGACGCCGTCCGGGCACGGCTTCGCGATGCAGGTGACCATGCGCTCCGGGTCGGGGTCGAGACGGCCCAGGCCATCCTTGGAGCGGTGCGCGGGCGGTACGCCGGTGCCTATCTCATGCCATCCTTCGGCCGCTTCGAGGTCGTCGCCGAGGTGCTCGAGGCCCTCCGTTGACACGCCGCCCGCAGAATAGCAGGGCTCGCTTCCGGGGCTCGCATCTGCGGCCCCAGGCCCGATTCGCTGGACTCACCCCCAACGCAAAGCTAACCGGCGTGTCTCTAGCCCACCGGATGCTCGCCCTCGGAAGCGGGCCCCGCTCTCTAGGTCCATGCACGCTCGCAGCGCTCTCCGGGTAGGGGCGTGGGCGCGCTCGACGGCCTCGTCGTCCTGGACCTCGCCACGTTCATTGCGGCGCCGATGTGCGCCACGCTTCTCGGCGAGTTCGGGGCCGAGGTCATCAAGGTCGAGCAGCCCGGCGTGGGGGACGACCTCCGGCGCCTCGGGCGCCAGGCCGACGGCGTGTCGCTCTGGTGGCTCTCCGATGCCCGTAACAAGAAGTCGATCACCTGCAACCTCCGGGATCCTGACGGGCAGACGCTGGTCCGCCGGCTGTGCCGGGGGGTCGACGTGGTCGCGGAGAACTTCCGGCCGGGGACCCTCGAGCGCTGGGGGCTCGGGTACGAGGCTCTGCGGGCCGAGAATCCTGGGCTCGTGATGGTCCGGATCTCGGCGTTCGGCCAGACGGGGCCGTACCGCGAGCGGCCGGGGTTCGGACGCATCGCGGCGGCGGTCGGGGGCATCTCATATCTGTCGGGTTACCCGGACCGGCCTCCGGTGACCCCCGGGACGCCGACGGTGCCGGACTACCTGGCGGGGGTCATGGGAGCGCTCGGGGCGATGATCGCGCTGAGAGCGCGCGAGCGGACGGGCGAGGGGCAGGTGGTGGACCTGGGTCTCTACGAGCCCATCGTGCGGATACTGGACGACGCGATCCCCGTGTTCGGGGCGCTCGGGTACGTCCGGGAGCGCATCGGCTCGGCCGCCGAGAGCGCGGCGCCCCACAACCACTACGAGAGCCGGGACGGCCGCTGGGTGGCGGTCGCCTGCACCAACGACCGCATGTTCGCCCGGCTGGCCCGGGCCATGGGAACACCGGACCTGGTCGCGCGGTTTCCGGGGGTGCGGGACCGGCTCGCGGGGCGCGCCGAGCTGGACGGGCTCGTCCAGGCGTGGGTGGGTGCGCGGGATGCCGCCGATGCGCTGTCCACGCTCGATGCCGCCGAGGTGCCGTGCGCGCTGGTGAACTCGGTGCGGGACCTGTTCGCGGACCCGCAGCTGAAGGCCCGCGAGAACATCGTGGCGGTGCCGGAGCCGGGTCTGGGGACGGTCCACATGCCCGGGGTCGTGCCGCGCCTCACAGGCACGCCGGGGACGATCCGGCACGCCGGCGTGCGCGAGGTGGGGGCGGACAACGAAGAGATCTATCTCGGCCGGCTCGGACTCGAGCGGGCCGAGTACGACCGCCTGCGGGCGGGAGGCGTAGTCTAGGAGGAGCCATGCTGATCCGCATTCCGGGGCCGCACGATCCGCCCCCGTCGGAGATCACGCCGCGGGGGGTGTACCTGAACCGGCGATCCTTCATGGTCGGTGCGGCCGCTGCTGCCGCCGCCACGGTGGGGGGCTCGGACGCGCCGGCGGAAGCTGCCCTCAAGCCGGCGGTGAAGGGCCAATCCCTGGCCGCGGCGCGAAACCAGGCGGTGAGCGTGACCGACCCGCCCACGCCCTGGGACAACGCCACGACGTACAACAACTTCTACGAGTTCGGGACCGACAAATCCGATCCGGCCCTGAACGCCCACACGCTCCGCCCCCGGCCCTGGACGGTGGAGGTGGGCGGTCTCTGCCAGAAGCCGAAGACCTTCGACATCGACGAGATCCTGCGGCTGGCCCCTCTGGAGGAGCGCGTCTACGCCCTTCGCTGCGTCGAGGGCTGGTCGATGGTCATCCCGTGGATTGGGTACCCCCTCTCGGCGCTTCTCAAGCGGGTCGAGCCCACCGGCGCCGCCAAGTACGTGGAGTTCCAGACCCTGGTCGATCCCGAGCAGATGCCGGGCACGAAGCCGAGCTTCTTCGGCTCCTCGCTCGACTGGCCGTATGTAGAGGGGCTCCGGCTCGACGAGGCCACGCACCCGTTGACGCTCCTGACGGTCGGGATGTACGGGCACGTGCTTCCCAACCAGAACGGCGCCCCCGTCCGCGTCGTGGTGCCCTGGAAGTACGGGTTCAAGAGCGCCAAGTCTCTCGTGCGAATCCGGCTCGTCGCCGACGAGCCGAAGACCAGCTGGAACAAGGCGGCGTCGAACGAGTACGGGTTCTACTCGAACGTCAACCCGAACGTCGACCATCCCCGCTGGAGCCAGGCGACCGAGCGGCGGATCGGCGAGTTCCGGCGGCGGAAGACACTGATGTTCAACGGCTACGACCAGGTCGCGTCGCTCTACACCGGGATGGATCTCAAGAAGCAGTACTAGGCGCCGGGAAGGGCAGGGCGGTGGCCCGCATCGAAGGCGTTCGGCCGGGCGAGGCGGGGGACGACTACGCCGAGAAGGTGCTGGCCGCTCAGGCGAGGCACTGGGGCGCCCCTCTCCTGAACCACCTCGTGTACGCGCGCCGGCCGTCGATCTTTCGCGGCGCACGCGGGATGTGGACGGGCATCGACGCCTCGGGGCTGATCGACGAGAAGCTCAAGGCTCTCATCAACCGGCGCGTGGCATTCCTGAACCGCTGCGAGTTCTGACAGGACATCAATGCTGCCGTGGGCAGCGCGCTCGGGGTGCCGGAGGAGAAGATCCTGGCGTTGCCGGATTATGCGACCAGCCCGCTCTACGGCGCCGCGGAGCGCGTAGCCCTCGAGTACGCCGACGCCATGACGCTCAGCGATCGCGAGGTCGGGGACGAGCTCTTCGACCGCCTCCGTCGCTTCTACGACGACGACGCCCTCGTGGAGCTGACGGCGGTCATCGCGTGGGAGAACGCGTCCAGCAAGTTCAACCGGGCGCTCCGCGTGCCGTCGCAGGGCCTCTGGCGGCGCTCGCCACCGGATCCGGAGCGCGGCGATCGCCCCGACCAGGGGCGGGCGTAGCCGCGTCGGGGGGACCTCGCGCGCGGTGACCCGCCGGCAACGGATCGGGCTGAAGGCCGTCGTGTGGGTGGGGTGTCTCACCCCGCTGGCGAGCCTCCTGTGGCGGCTCTTCACGGATCCCCTCGTCACGAATCCCATCGACGTGGCGACGGACACGCTTGGCGATTGGACCCTGCGGATCCTGCTCCTCTCCCTCACCATGACGCCGCTCCGCATCCTGTTTGGCCTGTCGTGGCCCGTGACGTTGCGGCGTCTGCTCGGACTCTTCGCCTTTGCCCACGCGCTGCTCCACTTCAGCGTCTGGCTCGTCGTCGACCACTTCTTCGACTGGCCCGAGATGGCGACGGACGTGATGAAGCGCCCGTACGTCACGGTCGGTTTCACGGCGCTCCTCCTCCTCCTGCCCCTGGCGGCGACCTCGACCGCCCGGATGATCCGGCGGCTCGGCGCGGTCACCTGGCGTCGGCTCCACCGGCTCGTCTACCTGATCGCGATCCTGGGAGTGCTCCACTACTTCTGGCTCGCGAAGGTCGGCGTGCAGGGGCCGTACTACTACGCCCTGTGGCTGACGCTCCTCTTCGCCATCCGGATCGTCGACGCGGTGCGCCGCGCCCGAGCAAGAGCCCGGCGCGCCGCTCCCGAGGGCGGGCTCGCTCCGCGCTCCGCGCAGCCCGGCTGACCGCCTCGCCCGCCGCGCCCTGTCTCCCCTCGCGGGCGCGCTTGTGCTACCGTGATCGGCGCCGGGCCAGTGGCCCCGAACGCCCAGGAGGGGAACGATGGTGAGAGGCTTTCTCGCGGGTGTGTTGACGGGCGGTTTGATCGTGTGGTTCTTCCGGGACGACATCCAGGCCTACCTCGATGAGCAGACCCGACTGGCGCGCGTGGGCGCCGCCGATCGACTCCACGCGGTCGAGGAGACGGCCGAGCGCGCGTTCGACCGCGCTTCCGCGCCCATTCGGCGGGCCGAGGAGATGCTCGATCACGGCAAGGCGCAGGTGAGCGACACCCTGCGCTCGGCCGAGCGGACGATCCGGCCCTAGCGGCCCCGCCTACCTGCTGTCGCCGGGCTCGGCCAGCCCGAGCCTCCGACTTCTATGAGGAGCACCCCGACGCCGGTGCGGCTCGCCTGGAGCCGCACCGGCGTTCGCGCGCCGCTCGCTCGCGCGATCAGGTCCTGAGGCGCGGGTCCATCGCGTCCCGAACCGCATCACCGAAGAGGTTCAGCCCGAACACCGACACCGCGATCGCGGCGCCCGGGAAGATCGCCAGCCAGGGCGCGTTCCGCATGTTCTTCTGCGCTTCGTACAGCATGTTGCCCCACGTCGGCCGGGGCGGCGCTTCGCCCAGCCCCAGGAAGGAGAGCGCCGCCTCGGCCAGCAGCACCTCCGCGAAGTAGAGGCTGCACTGCACGACCACGACCGAGAGGCAGTTCGGCACCACCGTCCGGAGGAGGAGACGCTGGATCGGGGTGCCGAGGGCGCGGGAGGCGATGACGTACTCCTGCGTCATCACGGACAGGGCGATGCCACGGGTCATGCGCGCGATCCGCGGGAAGTAGACCACCGCGAGCGCGATGACGATGCTCCGCCCCCCCGTGCCCAGCGCGGCGCCAACCGCGACCGCGAGGAGAAGGGCCGGGAAGGACATCAGCACGTCGAGGACGCGCATCAGGAGTCCGGCGAGGCGGGGCGGCGCCGCCGCGGCGAGGATGCCGACGAAGATCCCCGGCACCCCGGCCAGCAGGATGGTCAGGCCGCCGATCGTGAGACTGAACGCCGCCCCGTGCACGACCCGGCTGAACACGTCCCGCCCGAGATGGTCCGTCCCGAACCAGAAGTCCGCGCCGGGCGGGGAGAAGCGCTTCGGCACGTTCATGCGGATCGGGTTCGAGAGGGGGAGATAGGGCGCGAGGAGCGCCATGGCTACCAGCGCGAGCATGATGGCGGCGCCCGCCACAGAGAGCGGGTTCTTGCGCGCCCAGCTGCGAAGGCGAGCCCCGCCCGACCGTCGCGGCGGCAAGGCCGTGGTGGGCGTCGGGCGCCGGCCGTCAGGATCCGGCCCGCCGATGACACCCGAGACTCCTGCCCCGCCGGGGGCCGTCCGTCCCGCTCGTTCGCCCAGCGTCGACATCGGTCAGCTCGGACGGAGCCGGGGATCGAGGTACGTGTAGATGACGTCGACCAGCAGGTTCACGAGGACGTAGATGACTGCGACGTACAGGATGAGTCCCTGGATGACCGGAAGGTCGCGGTTGTAGAGGGAGCGCACGACGAGCTGGCCCACCCCCGGTAGCACGAACACCGTCTCGATGACGGCGCTGCCACCGAGCAGGATGCCCACGTTGATGCCGATCACGGTGACGATGGGGATGAGGGCGTTGCGAAGCGCGTGGCGCATGAGGACGACGCGATCGCGCAGACCCTTCGCGCGCGCCGTTCGCACGTAGTCCTGGTTCAGGACCTCGAGCATGCTCGACCGGGTGAGGCGCGTGAGGAGCGCCGCCAGGTAGGTGCCGAGCGAGAGACTCGGGAGGATCAGGAAGGGGATCGCCTTCCAGACCCCCCGCGTGATGGGCTCGTAGCCGACGATGGGCAGAAGATCCAGCCATAGCGAGAAGAGGATGATCAGCATGAGCCCGAGCCAGAAGCTCGGGAGCGACAGGCTCACGAGGGTCAGCAGACGCGCGGCGTGATCGATCCAGGAGTTCCGGAAGGCGGCGGAGAGGAGCCCGGCAGGCACGCCGATGCCGATCGAGAAGAGCAGGGCGAGCGTCACCAGGCTGAGCGTCGTCGGCATTCGCCAGAGGAGCTCCTCCGAGACACGGGTCTTGTTGTAGAGGGACTCTCCCAGGTTGCCTCGAGCGATCTGGCCCAGCCACTCCAGATAGCGGACGTGGAGCGGCCGATCCAGGCCGAGCTGGCGCCGGAGTTCCTCGACCGCCTGCGTGGTGCCCTCGCCGCCCATCATGACGAGGGCCGGATCGCCGGGGATGACGTGCACCAGCGCGAAGGACGCCATGCTGAGGGCGAGCAGCATGGGGACCAGTGCAAGCACGCGTACCACGATGAGCTTGAGCAGCGGATGCATGGCTAGGGCCGCCGCGCCGTTACGGCGCGACCGGCGGAGGGGCCATCTGGCGGGCGGCCGGCCGCCGATCCCTTGCGCTGCTCACGGGGCGGCGCCGAAGGCCTTCTGCAGGGAGCCTGCGATCTCGTCGAGCGCCGTCCGCGCCTTGTCGAGGATGCGCGTCATGCGGACGAACCCGTGGAACATCCCGGCATAGCGCGTGACCGTGACCGGGACGCCGGCGTTGCGGAGACGCGCGGCGTAGGCTTCGCCCTCGTCGCGGAGCGGATCGCACTCTGCGGTGATCACGAGCGCGGGTGGGAGCCCGGCCAGACTTGGGGCCCTGAGCGGCGAGGCGTAGGCCTCACCGCCCTGGGCCTCGCGGGCGAGGTAGTGGTTCCAGAACCACCGCATCCCCTCGCGCGTGAGCACGTAGCCGGTCGCGTTTTCCAGGTAGGACGGCGTGTGCAGGTTGTGGTCGGTGACGGGATAGATCAGCACCTGGTGGACCAGGGGAGGGCCGCCGCGCTCGCGCGCCATCAGGGCGGCGACCG
Organism: uncultured Candidatus Rokubacteria bacterium; assembly: GCA_963805625.1. Taxonomy (GTDB): domain Bacteria; phylum Methylomirabilota; class Methylomirabilia; order Rokubacteriales; family DASRDR01; genus DASRDR01. Next base: position 1,568,395 of record CAWDVE010000010.1, on the reverse strand, counting down.
TGGCGAGGTTGCCCCCTGCGCTGTCTCCCCCGACGGCGACGCGGCGCGGGTCGATCCCGAGCCTGGCGGCGTTCGCCACCACCCAGCGAAGCGCGGCGTAAGAGTCCTCGGCCGGAACGGGGTACTTGGACTCCGGCGCGAGGCGGTAATCCACGCTGACCACCGCACAGCGCGCCGCGTTGGTGAGCGACCGGCAGAGGCCGTCGTGCGTGTAGAGGTCGCCGATCACCCAGCCTCCGCCGTGGTAGTAGACGAGGGCTGCGTGCGGGCCCGGGCCTCCGGGTGAGTACGCACGCACGGTGATCTCGCCGCCCGCCACGGGCAGCCGGTGGTCGGCCACCGCCGCCACGTCCTCGAAGGGGCCGAGCGCGGCGGTGCGGATGCGGATCGACTCGCGCGCCTCGTCGGGCGTCGAGCTCTCGACGGGCTTGAGGTTGAGCGCGGCCATCGCATCGACGACACGCTGAGCTTGGGGGTCGAGCGGCATGACGGCCTCCGGCGGTGAGGTGGGGTCAGGCGTCCGCGGGCGCGCTCGCGGTCGCGCGGGGGCGGAGGAGCTTGACCCGAGCATCGTGAAGCTGCTGGTGGAACGGAGTGCGCTCCCGGACGGTCATCGGAGTCTGCTCGGCGAGTCCCGTGTGGAGCTCGACGAATACCGGCCCCTCGGTCCTGAGGAACTCGGGAAGCCGGCGCTTGAAGTCTCCGAGGTCGTCGATCGCGCTCGCCATCCGGTAGCCGGCGCCCTTGGCCATCATCACGAAGTCGACCGACAGGCCGCCCGGGATCGCCTGCGCGCCCGACGTGTGGTAGACGCCGTTCTTGAAGAGGAAGTGGACCAGATTCCGCGGGGCGGCCCCGGCCACCGTGGCGAGCGATCCGAGCTGCATGAGCAGGGACCCGTCCCCGTCGAGCACGAGGACGCGCCGGTCGGGACGGGCGAGCGCGATACCGAGCCCGAGGGAGGAGGCGCCGCCCATGAACCCGACGCAGGTCACGGACAGGTCGTTGGGCGCGATGCTGCGCCAGGCGGGGGCCGTCGTCATGGTGGGAACGACGATGGCGTCGCCCCGCTCGGCGGCGATGGCGCGCAGGACGTCCTCGGGCTTCATTGCGACGCCAGGGGCCATCTCAGCTCGTCTCCAGGCCGACCAGCACGGCCGCCGGTCCGCGGCGGGCGCGGCTCAGGCGGTAGTACTCAGGGATGAGATGCACGTCGTTCGGCCCTTCCAGGCGGGCGTGCGGCACCCCGAAGGTGTCGAGGAGCGGCTCGCAGTAGCGGACCATGGAGTGCCGCGACTCCCGCGGGTCCTTGTCCTTCTCCCGGCTCAGGAGGCCGATCATGTAGAAGATCGGGACCCGGCCGTCCAACGCCACGCCGCGGAGGGTGTTGATCGACGCGTAGAGGCCCGCGTGCTGGATCATCAGCACGACCGGCTCTCCGCCGACGTAGAGCCCGGCCGCGATCGCAGTAGCCTCGTCCTCGGTCGCGCAGGTGACGACGCGGATCGACTCTTCCTTGTCGAGCGCGGCGAGCACGGTCTTCTGGTGCGTGTCCGGCACGCTGAGGATCCAGCCGAGATGGCCGTGCATCGGCGGCTCGGCCACTTCGGCGGCCAGCGCCGCGCGCGCCGCGCGAAACGTGTCCTTCAGCGTGTCGATGATGAGCGCGGCCGGAATGGATTCGGGCATCGTGCCTCCCGCGCTGAGCGGGTCATCAGGTGGTTTGGGCGCCTTGCGGCGCGACGGATCCCGGTCGTCATCGGATGGTCCGGGCGGCGAGCGGTCGGTCGGGGCCGGGTCGCGCCAAGTCCGGCCCGCAGGACCCGCGGCGGTCCTTAGTCGACTCACCGCCGCGGATCCTAGGAGCGAAGGCTCCCCGCTAGGACGCTGGTTACTTCGACACGCCCCACACGCGGGCGTACCCCGCGGCCCAGTGGGTCCAGCCCTTGACGTTCTCCCGCCACGCTGCCACCTGCGGGTAGTAGTTCGTCGGGTAGTAGGGGAGATCGGTCCGACGGAGCTGCTCGAGCTGGGCGTAGATCTTGGCGCGGTCCTCGGCCTTGAGCGCCTTGCGCCCTTCCTGGCAGAGCCGGTCGTACTCCGGATTGTTGTAGCCGGCCTGGCTCGCCTTCGATTCGTTGGACTGGCAGTAGTAGACGTCGGCGTCCGGGCGTGGCGTGAGTCCCGAGTAGAAGAGCTCGAAGTCGCCCTTGTTGAAGACCTCCTGGAGGGCTGCCGATTCCAGGGTCTTCACGTCGACGTTCATGCCGGCCGCCTGGAGCTGAGCCTGGATCACGACGGCGCCCTGGGCGATCCGGTCCGGCACCAGGTGAGCAGTGAGGACGACCTTCTCCCCCTTGTAGCCGGCCTCCTGCATGAGCTGCTTCGCCTTCTGGAGGTTCGGTTTGGCGTAGGGGTCCTGGTCGTGGACGGCACCGTGGAAGGGCATGCCGGCCGGGAACCCAGCGGAGACCGGCTTGCCCTGGCCGCCGAGGTTCGCCTTGTTGAGCTCCTCCTTGTCAATGGCGAAGGCCACTGCCTGGCGGAGCTTCTGGTTGGTGAACGGCCCCTTCTTGAAGCCGAACCGGAGGTCGTCGAAGGCGATACCGGGTTTGACGGCGACTACGAGCCCCGGCTTACCCTTCATCCGCTGCGCATCCTCAATGTTCAGCTCGATCGCGATGTCGACGTCACCCCGTTCGATGGCGGCCGCGCGCACGGCGCCGTCTGGGATCGGGATGAAGTCCACCGTCTCCATGATGGCGACCTTCTTGCCTGCCAGCCCGGAGGAAGGCCGCGAGTCGGCCACGTAGTCCTTGAACTTCTTGACCCGAAGGAAGGCGTCCTTCTTCCACTCGACGAACTCGTAGGGCCCGGTGCCGACCGGCTTCGTGATGGCGCCGCCCTGCTTCTCAACCTCGCCCTCCGGATAGATCACGACCGGACAGATGACGTTGGCCAGGTTGGCGAGGAAGACACCCGACGGGGCGTTGAGGCCAATGCGGACCGTCGAGGCGTCCGTGGCCTCGATGTCCTTCACCAGCGCCTTGAACTCCGCCGACCGGCAGCCCTGGTTCCGCATCCGGGTGAGCGTGTAGGCGACGTCCTTGGCGTCCATCACCTTGCCGTTGTGGAACTTGACGCCCTTCCGGACCGTGATCGTGTAGGTGAGGCCGTCGGGGCTGATCGTGTGCTTGTCGGCCAGCATCGGCTGGATCGACAGATCCTCGCCCAGCGTGTAGAGCATCTCGTACACGTTCAGCAACGCCACCCGGCTGACGTAGTGCGTCGTCAGGTGAAGGTCGACGTTCGAGGTGTCACCCTGGAGGGCGACCTTGAGGTGATTGGCCTGGGCAGCGGCCGGCCGCGCGACGACGAGGGTCGCGCCCAGGAACAGGGTCAGTGCCATCGCGCACCACCCGGCGGTGTAACGGGGCCCGTGTCGTGTCGCTCGCGTCGCTCGCATCAGCGTCTCCCTCCTGGTTGTCTCACCAGCGGATCTCCCGCTGCACCGGCAGCCGGTGCTGGTCCTGACGTCCCTCGATCGGCCAGGCCCGGAACTCGTCGAGCCAGACCAGCATCTCCTTCATGATGGCCTCGGCAATCCGGCGGCCCTTCTCGCGGCTGGCCTTCGTGGGGTCGCCATGGACGCCCGTCTTGGTCCACCGGCCCCAGAAATCGTTGAACCGGACGTTGGTCGTGCTGTCGGAGGTCATCGTCCGTCCCACCCGGTCGGTGTCCTGGACGGCCTTGTCCATCTGGACGCGCCCGGCGTCGAAGTGGAGGTAGAGCGAGGTCTCCCACTCGTCCGCGTGCGCGTACACGCCGCTCTCGAGCCCCTTCAGACTCTCGTCTCGCCCCATGTTGTAGTAGCCGAATGCGCAGCAGATGGCCGGGGTCTCGAGCACCACCCGGCGCGCGATCAGGTCGGCCATCGGCATGTTCGAGCCGTGCCCGTTGATCACCGCCATCCGCCGGAACCCGTGGTAGGCGACGCTCTTCAGCACGTCCGCGCAGAAGTCGATGAAGTGCTGAGGCTCGACGTGGATCGTCCCCGGGAAGTCGAAGTGGTGCATGTTGAGCCCGTAGGGGATGCCGGGCAGGACGAGCACCTTGTCCGGCGCCCGGCGGCCGAGCTCCCGGCACACGGACTCCACCAGGAACAGATCGGTATCGAGGGGCAGGTGAGCACCGTGCTGCTCGGTCGAGCCCGTGGGGAGGAGGACCACCTTCCCGAGCTCGATCGCGTCGTTCATCTCGGGCCAGGTGAGCTTGTTGTACTCGACGATCTCGCGCGCCTTCACCGGACCTCCTGGATGTCAGAGATGGTTCTGGGTCGGGAGCGGCCTCGAGGCCGGCTCAACTCTAGCGGACGGCCGGGGCCCGGACAAGAGGGGTGAGGGCCGCTCGGCCGACTCGGATGCGCAGGAGCCACCGTCCTGAGGTAGGATGAGCGGCCATGGACCACACGATCACGTCCGCCACCCCGTTCCTCAGCTACGAGGTCGCCGCCGAGGTGCGCACGCGCTTCGGCACCCCTTGCTACGTCTACGACCGCGCCGCTCTCGAAGCGGCTGCTCGCGCGGCCCTGGCCTTCCCGACGCCCTTCGGCTTCACCCTGCGCTACGCGATGAAGGCGAACCCGTCTCGCGGGATCCTCCAGGTGTTCCGCGCGCTGGGTCTCCACATCGACGCGTCGAGCGACTTCGAGGTCGAGCGGGCGATCCAGGCGGGATTCGCGCCGGCGGAGATCCAGCTCACCTCCCAGATGCCGTCGCGGCGGCTGGCCGAGCACGTCCGGCGGGGCGTCCTGTTCAACGCGTGCTCCGTTTACCAGCTCGACAGCTTCGGGCGGGTCGCTCCCGGGAGCGAGGTGTCGGTCCGGATGAATCCGGGGCTGGGGACCGGCTCCACCAAGCGCACCAACACCGGCGGACCCGCGGCAAGCTTCGGGATCTGGCACGAGTATCTGGACGAGGTCAAGACGGTGGCGGAGCGCTACCGTCTGCGCATCACGCGGCTTCACTCGCACGTGGGCTCGGGCACCGACCCGGAGATCTGGAAGCGCTGCATCCGGATGACGCTCGAGCTGGCGGCGAAGCTCCCCGAGGTGGGGGCCGTCAACCTGGGGGGCGGGTTCAAGGTCGGCCGCATGCCCGAGGAGCCGACGGTCGACCTCGCCGACGTGGGCGCGCACGTGCGCGCCGAGCTCCTGGCCTTCCAGGCCCGGGACGGCCGGCGCCTCGGTCTCGAGATCGAGCCCGGCACGTACCTCGTCGCGCGCGCCGGTGCGGTGGTGGCCAGCTGCGTCGACGTGGTGGACACCGGGCGCGAAGGGTACCTGTTCGCCAAGCTCGACACTGGCATGACCGAGGTCACGCGTCCGTCGCTCTACGGCGCTCAGCATCCGATCGACGTCCTCGCCCAGGGAAGGGAGGCGGCCGCGGTCGTCTTCGTGGGCCCCTGCTGTGAGTCGGGTGACATCCTCACGCCGGCGCCGGGCGAGCCCGAGGCCCTGGGACCCCGCTGGGTGCCCCGCCCCCAGATCGGCGACCTAGTCGTGGTGAGCGGCGCCGGTGCCTATTGTGCCGCGATGTCCACGATCAACTACAATTCCTACCCCCGCGCCCCCGAGGTCATGCTGGAGTCGGACGGCACCTTGCGCCTTCTCCGGCGCCGCCAGGAGCCCGCCGCAATCTGGGCCGACGAGACCTGAAGAGGCGATGCGGGGGCCCTGGCGCCCCCGCCCCTAGCGAGTTCCCGAGTTCCCGGGCTGTCCTGATTTCCGCAGTCCTCCCGGACTTCCATGGCGCCTCGTGGCTCCGGCGCTATCATGGCAGCCGAGAGAGCACATGACTGGGTTGCCGATCGTCCCGCTGGTCGCGCTCGGGCTTCTCTTCTTCGCGACCCCCATCATCGTCCTCGTCCTCATCTTGGTGCTCCTGACTTTGAGGAGCCGGGTGCGCCGGCTGGAGGCTCGCCTGGCCAGCCTGGAGCAGCGCCCGGGCGCGCCGCATGCCGGCGCCGCTCCGACGGCGCCGGGGGCGGTCGAGGCGGTTGAGCCGGTCCGGTCATCGCCTTCCGTACCCGACACGCAGGAGACCCTGCCCGGCCTCGAAGCCGGCCCGGCCGTGATGACCCCGGAGGTCTCGGCTCCGGGAGCCGTGGCGGCGGACCTCGCGATGGGCGGTGCGGCGGCGGCCGAGGCGTCTCCCGTTCCGCCGAGCGCGCCGGAGCCAGAGCCCGTTGCCGGCGTGGGTCAGTGGGAGGGTCGGCTGGGCGGGACCTGGCTCTCGCGTGTCGGGGCGGTCCTCTTCTTCCTCGGAGTGGGATTCTTCCTCAAGCACGCCTTCGAGCAGGAGTGGATCGGGGCCAAGGGTCGCGTCCTGGCGGGACTCGTGGCAGGAGTCGCGATGACGGCCGGGGGTGTGAGACTCGCCGGTGGCGCGACCTACCGCCTGCCGGCCCAGAGCCTCGTGGCGGTCGGGATCGGGATCATCTACCTCTCCCTCTATGCCGCCCACGCGTTCTATGCGCTCGTGGGGGCGCCGATGGCCTTCGTGGCGATGGCCCTCGCGACCGCCGTGGGCTTCGCAACGGCGCTCCGGCTGGACTCCCGCGCCCTGGCGGTCCTCGCGACCCTGGGCGGGCTCCTGACGCCGATCATCCTCAACACCGACACCGACGCCGCTGGCGCCCTGTTCACGTACCTCGCCATCCTCGATCTCGGCGTGCTGCTTCTCGCGTCCCGGCGGGGGTGGCCGGGGCTCGCGCTGCTCGCGTTCGCGGGGACCCAGGTCCTCTACTGGGGCTGGCTCGACCGCTGGTACCAGGCTCCACGGCTCCCCGTCGCCCTCGGATGGGCGACCGTGTTCTTCCTCGCCTTCGCGGCCTGGGCCCTCAGGGGCTCGGGGAGCGAGCGGTCCGCTGGCGCCGTCCGGCTCGGCCGGACGCTGATCATCCTCGGGGCGCCGGCCCTCTACTTCGCCGCCGCACGACGCATCCTGGACGACCCGTCGGGGCGTCGCCTGGCTCTCCTGGCGCTTGCCCTCGCGGGGACGTACCTGGTGGCGGCGCGCGTAGCGGCCCGGAGCGAGCGCGGTGGCCCCCGCGTCGCGCTGCTCCACCGCGCGCTCGCGCTGGCCTTCCTGGCGCTGGCGCCCGCTGTGACCCTCGGGCGACACGACCTGGTGATCGCCTGGAGCGTGGAGGGGCTGGTACTCCTGATCGGCGGCTTTGCCCTGAACGCGCCGGGGCTTCGCGCGGGCGGTCTCGCGATCAGCGCGCTCGCGTGGGGGCGTTGGTTCGAGGCGCTCGGGGAGAACGCCGGCCAGGCGGGGACGTTCCTCGTCGCGCACCCGGCGCTGCCGGCCACCCTCGCGGTCGTGGTGACGGCCGTCGTCGGCGCCCTCGTCTACCGGGCTCGCGAGCGCGGCGGCACGACCCTCGGCGGGTGGGAGCGCTTCGCACGCCCGCTCCTGCTCCTGGTCGCGGTCGGGAGCGCGGCGCTTCTCCTGACCGTGGAGCTCGGCCAGTTCCGCACGCTCGCCATCCCGCCGCCATACGTCCCCGTGGTGAAGTCCGTCGTCTGGATGCTGGCCACGATGGTGCTCTTGGCCCTGGCCCGCGGCGACGAGACGCGCGTCCTGCTCGGCGTCGCGACGCTCCTGCTGCTCGCGCTCGTCGGGGAAGCCCTGGGCGGAACTGACCGCTGGGCCCGCGTCCAGCCGTCCCTCCGGCCGGCGATCGGGAACCCGCGTTTCCTGGCCGGCTGTCTCCTGGTCGTGCTCACCTGGCTCTACGGCCAGGTGGCCGAGACCGTGCCGTACCTGGGAGAGCGCGCCCGCCAACGATTGGGGGCCGTGAGCTCGATCGGCGCGGCTCTCCTGCTCCTCTGGAACCTGAGCGTCGAGGTCGTGCTGGCGCCGTTGCCCGAGACCCGCCTGGACCCCGCGAAGCTCCGCAGCGCGGCCCTCTCCGTGCTGTGGGCGGTGTACGCGTTCACGGCGATGGCCTGGGGACTCTGGCGGGACTACGCGCCCCTCAGGGTGGGCGCAATCCTGCTCTTCAGCGTGACCGTGCTGAAGGTGCTCGTCGTGGACCTGGCGGGCCTCGACGCGCTCTACCGCATCCTGTCGGTTCTGGTACTCGGCGCGGCCCTGCTGATCGCGTCCTTCCTCTACGCCCGATCCCGCCGGCGCCCAGGCGAGACGGGCTGATCCGGCGGACGACGGCCCGGCGGCGGGGCTGCCGCCCCGATCAGTCGCCGCCGGCCACGTCCCGGAGGAGATCCTTCAGGATCGCGTGTGCGGCATTGTGCCCCGGTGCGCCGGTGACCTCGCCCCCCGGGTGGGTGCCGGCACCGCACAGGTAGCGAGTAGCGCTCGATCTCCGCCGCCGTGCGGCCGACGTCCTCCCACACGACGAGGTGGCGGCCGTCAGGGAAGGGGTGGAAGCGGGCCGGCTCGAGCGGGAATACCTTGAAGCCGTGCCGCGGGAGGTCGAGATCCCGGATCACTTGCTCCTGGAGCAGGTGGCAGAGGTACGAGCAGGACGAGAGCCGGTAGCCGGGGAACAGCTCCTCGGTCACGCAGGCTCCGCCGACCATCGGCCGGCGCTCCAGCACCAGCACCTTCAGCCCGCCGCGGGCGAGATAGGTGGCGGCAACCAGACCGTTGTGCCCGCCGCCGACCACGACCGCGTCGAATCGTTCAGCCATCGATCTTCCTCCGGGTGTGCGAGGCATCGTCGCCGAGGCCTCGGGCCCTGTCAACCGCGACCCGCCTTGACGCGCTCCACGCCCGGTGATAGCCAGAGAGCCGCGATGGCGGCCGGTGGTGGCGGACCGATTCCTCAGGGGAGGCGAGCGAATGCACGAGCGCGGGCGGGAGGCGATGCGACTGTTCCTCACTGCCGAGGTGACGCGGCGGTTCGGCCCTGACCGCGCGGCAGCACTTGGGCGCGACATCGACGCGCTGGCTGCCGACCTGGCCGAGGTCGCCGCGGCGGAGCTGCCCGCGGAGACCGAGCCAGCGTTCTTCCTCCTCGAGGGAGACCGCCGATGACGGCGCCCTTCGAGCTGTCAATCGTCGCCGCCGCCGCCGCAATCCGCGAGGGCCGGCTCTCGGCCGTCGATCTGGTCGAGGCCTGCCTCGGCCGCATCGACGCCTGCGAGGCGCAGATCCAGGCCTGGGTGGTGGTCGACCGGCCGGGCGCCCTCGAGGCCGCCCGGCGGCTGGACGTCGAGGCGCGCGAGGCTCGGTTCCGAGGGCCCCTTCACGGGGTGCCCGTGGGGCTGAAGGACATCATCCACGCGGCGGGGCTCACGACAACTTCGGGGGCGCGTGGCTTCGCCGACACCGTTCCCCGCGAGGACGCCCCGTGCGTGGGACGCCTCCGCGCGGCGGGCGCGGTGATCCTAGGCAAGCTCCAGACGACCGAGTTCGCGTTCAGCGACCCCGCCGTGACGCGGAACCCCTGGAACGCGGCCCGGACGCCCGGGGGCTCGTCCGCGGGCTCGGCCGCCGCGGTCGCGGCCCGGATGGTTCCGGTCGCCCTCGGGTCCCAGACCGTCGGCTCCGTACTCCGGCCGGCGGCCTTCTGCGGTGTGGTCGGCTTGAAGCCGACATACGGCCGCGTGAGCCGGCGCGGCGTCGTCCCGCTCGCGTGGTCGCTTGATCACGTGGGCCTCTTCGCGCGCTCGGTGGGGGACGCCGCCCTGGTCCTGTCGGTTCTTGCCGGACACGATTCCGCGGACCCTGGCTCCGCGACCGCGTCGCCTCCCGATGTGGCGACGGTGGTGGCCGCCCCGCCGGGGCGTCCCCCGCGACTCGGCCTGATCGGGGAGCCCTTCCTCGAGCGCGCGACGCAGGAGGCCCGAGCCCATCTGGGCGAGGTCGCGCGGACGCTCGAGGCACGCGGGGCGTACGTCGAGCCCGTTCGGCTCCCGCCGCTCATGACGGCGCTCTACTCGGCCGTCATCACGGTCTCCCGTGCAGAGGCCGGCGCGGCTCACGCAGACTCCCACCGGCGGCATGCGGATGCCTATCGCCCCCGCATCCGCGCCGGAGTCGAGCTCGGGCAGTGCATCCCGGCCGACGTCTACCTCCGCGCCCAGCGGATCCGGCGTCAGGCCCGCCAGGACCTGGCCCCGCTCCTCGCCCAGTACGACGCGCTCGTCATGCCGTCGGCCCTGGGGCCGGCCCCCGACCGGAGCACGACCGGCGACGCTGCCTTCAACGGCCCCTGGACCGGGCTCGGGGTGCCCACGGTGTCCGTGCCGACCGGCCTCGCGGCCGATGGGCTCCCGCTCGGCACCCAGCTCATCGGGGGCGCGTTCGAGGAGGCACGGCTCCTGGCCGCGGCCCGCTGGGCCGAGATGGCGATCGGATTCACGGCGGCCCCGGCGGCCTTGGTCTGAGCAGCTCGGACCGGCTGGCCCCGGGGCCGGGGACCCCGTGGGCGCGACCCCCTTTCCCATCCACCCCGGCGAGGGAGGATTCTCCGTGCTAAACTGACGTTGCCGTACCGCGCCATTCGGGCGTGGACCTCGCCTCCGATAGGCCACTCTTCCGCATGTCAGGGGCGCAGAGAGAAGTGCGGAAGAGTGATGGCTCCGGGCATCTATAGGGCTCGGGGCTCCGAAGGAGGCGCCCCTGTGGCGACCAAGCTGTTCGTCGGCGGCCTGTCCTATTCCACCACGTCCGAGAGTCTTCGGGAGTACTTCGCCCAGTGCGGGACGGTCGAGTCCGCCACGGTGATTACCGACCGGGCGACCGGCCAGTCGCGCGGCTTCGGGTTCGTCGAAATGGCGACCGAGGCCGATGGTCAGGCTGCCATTTCGAAGTTGAACGACAAGCCCTTCGAAGGGCGGCGCCTCACGGTCAACGTCGCGAACCCCCAGGGAGCTGGCGGCGGCGGGCGCCCCGGCGGCGGACGCCCGGGCGGATCGCGATCGGGTGGCGGGTTTGGTGGCGGCGGTGGCGGCGGTTACGGCGGCGGTCCGCGCCGCACGCCCCGCTGGTAACGGTCACGTACTGCTGACAGCAACCGCAGCGCAGCCCTCCGGGCGCGCGTCCGCGGTGGCCAGGTAGCCGAAGACGGCGTAGGGCTCATGCCCTGCGCCGTCTTCTTGTCAGCGTCCGCTCGCCGGCGACGGACCGAGGGCGCCGGCTCGCCGGTCTTCCGGCTCGTCAGGGCTTCGCGAGGAAGGCCTTCGCTTGGGCGACCTCCGGCCGCTCGCTGTCCGCCTGCGCGGTGAGGGTCAGGAGCTGACCGTACTGGGCCTTCGCCTTGGCGGTGTCGCCTGACAGCTCCGCGGCGCGCGCCACCCCGTAGTAGCCGCGGAGGCGGTTGGGCTCCCTCTGCTGGGATGCCTCGAACTCGCGGAGGGCCTCGGCCGGCCGGCCGAGGTCGAGCAGGACCTCACCGAGCACCTCGCGCGCGGGTACGATCGACCCCGGCGTGACGGGATGCTTCTCCGTGGCGTCCTCCCGGTCCGCTGCCGCACGGATCAGCTGGAGGGCGTCGTCGATGCGGCCCTCCGCTCGTGCGATCGAGCCCGCCACCAGAAGCCGCTGGATGTCCACCTGGTCGGCCCAGTAGCCGACCTTCGCGGCCAGCAAGGCATCCCGCAGCGCCGCGAGCCGCACCTGGTCCTCCCGGGCCTGGGCGAGATTCCCGCTCCGGGCCGCGCCGAGACCGCGCGCGAAGACGAGGATCGCCTCGGACTGCGGGAAGCGCGCCCACGGGAAGTCCCCGGGACGCAGAACCAGGCTGCCGCCCTCCGCCCACTGACCACGCTCGAGCGCGTAGCGCGCCGGAATGGCCGCCAGCGCAAAGGCCACCGGGAAGTTCAGGACGTTGGGCTTCTCGACCGAGAGGATCTGGTCGAGGACGCCGCGGGCCGCCCGGTCCTGACCGAGCTGGAGATAGCCGTAGGCCAGGTAGTCCCAGGCGTGGAAGCGGTCGAAATCGTTATCAGCGGCGGCCGCCGAGGCAAGGTTCGAGCGGATCGAGTCCTCCCAGTACCCGCGCCGGGTGAAGATGTGGGAGGGCATGTGCTGGGCGTGCGGTGCCGCCGGGGCGATGGTCGCGTAGCGCCGGGCGGCGATGAGCCCCTTGTCTGCGATCGCCGGGTAGTCGTAGCTGTGGATCAGGTAGTGCGCCGCGCCTGGATGGTCCGGCTGCTCGCGGAACACGCCTTCGAGGATTCCGGCGGCCTTGAGCTGCTGGGCGTACGTCTTGTCGGTCGCCACCGCGGTGGCGTTCAACGCGATCGCGTAGAAGATGGCGGCCTCGCGGTCGTCCGGATACCGCGCCGACAGCTGCTCCATCGCCTTCTCGTAGGCCACGGCCCGCGTCCGGTGGTCAACCTTGTCGTGGTCCTTGTAGAAGACCTCGATCGCCGCGATGTAGTCGAGCTCCCGCTGGCTTTTCGCCCCGGCGGCCCGGGCGCGCCCGACGGCGGCGGCGCCGTCGGCCAGGGCCTTGGGGGAGGGCGGCCAGACGAAGGGGTTGTCGAGCAAGGCCATGGCGGCGCCCCAGTGGGCGATCCCGCAAGACGGGTCCTTTTGCGCGACCTCGTTGAACGCCTTGACCGTGGCACCCCACCAGAAGGAGTGGAGGAGGGCCACGGCACGGTTCAGGTCTGCCTGGACCGCCGGGCTGCAGGTATTGGCGAAGTTGACCCGGCCGAGCTTCTCGTGGCCCGCATGCTGCTGGGCGACGGCGGGCGCGGCGGCGGCGAGTCCGGCAAGGACGGCGGCGGCGAGGGACGGCAATCCGAGTCTCATCATCGTGAACACCTCCATGGCTGTCAGGCTAGGCTTGCTCCGATACCGAGGTCAATCACGCCCGGGAGGCCTGTCGGCACCCGGCTGCAGGCCCGTCACGGCGTGCCCCGGGGCTGAGCGAAGATTCGCAGGAGACGGCCGGTGTCCTCGGCGACGACCAGGGCACCGTCGCCGAGCACGGTCAGGGCCACCGGTCGCGTCAAGCCCCCGGCGAACGGCTCCACCGAGCCGTTGGCGTGGACACGGGCGATCCTCCCCCCAAGATAGTCTAGCGCGTAGAGCACGTCGGCGCCGCCGCTGACAACGGCCCCGGCGCCGCTCAGTTGCGCCAGCCGCGCGATCGTCCCGTCGGGGCGAAGCTGGTCGATCACGCCGTTGCTCGCGCTGGCAATCACCTCGCCCGAGGCCAGGGTGGCGAGACTGCTGTATCGAGGCAGGACGACCCTCCGGCGGCGGAGCGCGGGCGGGGGGAACACGACTCCCGCGTACTCCAGGTTGCGCGGGAGCGGGAGCGTCTCGTCCACCCGGAGCCAGTGGACCACCGGACCCTGGTAGGATTCGCCCGCTTCCAGCAGATCGCGCAGGGGGTCGGTCGCGGCGTCCGCGACCACACCGCGGCCCGCGTGGTCGAGGACCAGGAGCCGCCCCTGAGCGTCGAACACGAGCGCCCGCCCGTCCCCGAGCACGTTGCCGCCCCGGGCGAAGATCGTGACGCGGCCCTCCGGGGTCACGCGGAAGAGATGGTGACCTCGCGCCTCGGTCACGTAGAGGTCGCCGGAGCCCGCGTGGCGTGCCAGGCTGCCCGCCTCGAAAGGCACGCTTGCCGAGGCGAAGGGGATGGGGACGACCCGGAGCTGATTCGCGTCGACGGGCTCCCGCGCGTCGAGCGGGATTCGGACCAGCGCGCCGGCGCCCCGATCGCTTCCGGGCGCCGTGCGGGTCAGGATCCACAGGCCGTCCGGGGGATCCATGACCAAGTCCTGCGGAAGCCGGAGGCCCCGGGCCAGGACCTGCGTCCGGTACCCGTCCGGGAGTGTGAGCTGGCGCCCACCCCGCAGCGACGCTCCGCTCCAGTCCTGGGCGGTGGCGGCGCCGGCCACGACCAGGAGCAACAGGATCACCGGGAGCATCAGCTCATGAAGCGTTCGTAACGCCCGTACTCCCGCGTGGCATCCATGAACCACTGGACGATCTCCGGCTTGGAGCGTGGCGGGATCTCGCAGGAGGTCGACAGGATGAAGCCGGAATGCCGGGCAGCCGTGTCGACGCACCGCCGGACCTCGGCTTCGATCTCGGCCTGGGACGCGCGCTCGAACAGGGTGGCGTCGACGTTCCCGATCGCGACCGCGCGCCCGCGCGACACGGCCATGAACCGTGAGAGCTGGTCCACGTGGAGCTTGGGGTCGGCCTGCTGGTCGAGGTCGAAGGAGATGGTTGCGAACCCGCACGCGATCAGGTCTTCGTAGATCGGATAGGTGGTCCCGCAGATGTGGGTCGTGAGACCTACCTTCTTCGCCTTGAAGTACTCCACCAGCTCCTTGTGGTACGGCGCGATGAACTCCCGGTAGTTGTCCGGGGAGATCAGGCTGATCGATGCGGTCGGCTCGGAGAAGGAGAGCCCGATCTTCGTCTTCACGATCGCGTCGCCCCAGCGCTTGCAGTACTCCGTGGTGAACCGCATGAGGTCGTGGATGAACTGGGGGTCCTCGAAGGTGTCGAGCAGCATCACCTCGGGGTTCCGCATGAGCATCGCGATGGTCCACGGCCCGACCGCCACGGCACCGACGGCCGTCGGGAACTTGGCCGCGACCAGCCCTTCGCAGAGCTCCAGGAACCCCGGCAGGCGCGCGTCTGTCAGGGGATCGGGGATCTCCAGCCGCGCGAGCGCGCCCTTGTCCTCCTGGAGGACGTGGCTCTCGATGGACGGGACGACGTAGTCCGAGTATTTGACGCGGCAGCCGGTGGCCTCCGCCTCTTTGGCGAGGTCGTTGTAGGCGAGTACCACGTCCGGCTGGTAGCGGTCGTAGTAGTTGAGCATCGCCTTGGCCGCCTTGGCCGGATTGGTGCAGTACTCCTCGATCGAGAGGCCGTCCAGCGTGCCGGCGAAGGACGCGACGATCGGGTAGACTGGCACGCGGTCGGTGAAGCTTCGCTTGTAGGCGGCCACCACGTGGTCGCGGCCCGTGTACCCGCCCTTGCCGCGCTCAGCGTCCCAGAGGCGGTTCACCTCCATGTACTTCGGGGGGAGCTTGGCCTCGTACTCCATGAACTGGGTGATCGGGTAGCGGATGCCGCCCCGGTGCGTGCCCTCGAGCCCCTCGATGATCTCCGGCATCCGGTCCCACGGGATCGCGAAGGCCATCTCGTGGTCCTGGGTCTGCCCGAAGATCCGGTCGCCCGAGCAGGGGAGGATCACCTGGGGCAGCCCCGTCTGCATCGTCGTCACGATGATGTCGGCGCAGACGATCCGACCCTGGAACGACGACGCGAGCCGGCCGCCGCTCTTCCAGAGCGCCGCCTGTGTGAGCCGCATTACCTGGGCCGGGTTCGCGTAGACCACGACCACGTCGGGCTCGAAGGTTGCCCGATCGAGCGGGGCCACCAGGAGAGCCTGGTACTCGCCTGGCACGAACTTGTCGACCGCCGCCTCGGAGCGCGCGCCCGCCTCCTTGGTCGCGGTATACATGCCCTCGCAGAGGGTGCCCGAGTTGTACAGGTGGGTCGGCCGGTCGAATCCGAGGGCGGTGATCCCAAGGGAGCAGATGCTGTCCTCGCGTGTGAGCGCGATCATCCATCCGTAGCGCCGGGCCATGTCGATGACCTGGCAGTTCATCGAGAGCTTGCCGAAGTCTCGCGCCGGCCGCCGCGCCCGCTCCGGAATGGGCTCGCCGGGCCGCAGCATGCGGATCGCCACCGGAAAGGTCTGCGGCCGGACGTAGGTCTGGAGCGCCTGGTCGGCGGTCTTGGCATCCACCATGCGATCTCCTCCGACGTGGGTGCCGCTCGAGACCGGGAAGACTGCAGGCGTCGCCCCCGGGAGCACTCGTCGAGCGTCATGGCGCTGCTGGGGGTGTCGGGCGGCCGTGTCCGTCAGGTCCGAGCCTACCCGGGGGGGAGAGCGCTGTCAATGAACACGGCCCTCTTGCGTGCCGGATGCCGAGCAGAGATGCTGAGCCCGAATCTACGAGGACTCGATGGCAACCCGACCGACCACGTGCGGCTCGCGCCTCCGTCTGACGGTCCTGCTGGTGGCTGCGGCGTGGCTGTCGGCGGCCCCCGGGGGGGCCGCGACGGCACTGCCGCCGGCGCCCGGCAGCCCCGCGCCGAACTTCGCCCTGACCACGCAGCAGAACGATCGGCTCTGGCTCACCCAGCTCCGGGGCCGGGCGGTCGTCCTCGCCTTTGGCTGCACGGACTGCGGGGCCTGCCCGGGCGTCGTGCCGGGACTCGCCGACGTCGCGCGGGGGCTCGGGGACGCTCCGGGACGCCGCGTCTTCTTCGCGCTGGTGACGGTGGATCCCGCGCGGGACTCGGCGGCCGTGCTGCGGGAGTTCGGGCGCGCCAACGGCCTCCGGGCGCCCGCGTGGATCCTTCTCACCGAGGACCGGGCCGGGCAGGTCGACGTCGTCACGCGCCGCTACGGCATCGAGGTCCGGCGGGCGGGGGAGCGCGTCGAGGCGAGCTGCGCGGTGACGCTCATCGACGCGGCCGGCGGGATCCGGGCGCGCTACGAGCCGGCGTCGCTCGGCGCCCTCGCGGCGGACCTCCGGGCCCTCCTCGGGCTTCCCGCGCTGCCGTGATGCCGAGTGTCGTCGTTGGCCACCGGCGACGCCAGCACTGGGACCGGTGCTAGGATAGCCCGGGATGCGGCGCTTTCCGCTCCTCCTGCTCCTCTACGTGACGCTGGACTTCGCCAACCCCCTGATGCCAGGAGCGGTGAGCTTCGAGGCGGGGTCCATCGAGGTCGTCCAGGGCGACCGGACGGCCCGCCCGGCGCGACCGGCGGCCGTTCCCGTGCGCCTCGTCACGGTGTGCCCGAGCTGGGGCGCCGTCCCGATAGGCGCCACCCTCGCTCGGCCGGCCTCGTTGCCCTTGCGGCCCTCGAGCCGCGCGTTCCGTGCCGTCCGGCGCGCGCCGCCGCCGCACTTCTCCGCGGCGCCGTCTCCGTCGGAAGACCACTAGCTCCGCTCTCGAATCGTTCCCGGGCTGCGCCGACGCATCGACCACGGCGCGAGAGGTATTCCCCACCCGAAGGAGCGTCGAGATGCGCATCAAGGAAGGCTGGGAGGGAATTGTCCTCGGGGTCGCCATGCTGCTGGTCGCGCTGTCGTTGATCCTCGGTTTCCGGTTCGTCATGGGTTGACGGGGGTGGGGGCATCCCCACCAGGGAGGTGACCATGGGCAAGGTCGGACGGTTCGTGACCGATCCCAAAGCGGGGGCCTTCTGCCAGATCGCCCTGGACAGCGGCGAGAAGATCCTCGTCAGCCACGACAAGGGCGGATTCAAGGGCGGTCGCCTGAACATTACCACCCTCAAGTGGCTCGGCCTCGCGTCGGGCGAGACGCTCTTCGAGCTCGATCTCGACGCGCCGAAGGGCAAGGCGATCCTCGGTCGACTGACGGCCGGGGCACCGGACGGCAGCGCGCGCGCCACCCCGCTCGGAGCGCTGGTCGAGCATGTCAAGGATTGCCGGTCGCCCGACGACGTGCGCGCCCGATGCTCGACCCTCGGGGACTAACCCCCGTTTCCCGGCGACCGCCTCGTGATCCGCGTCAGCCATGGCAGGACCACGACCAGGTAGCCGAAGGCGCCCCCGACCCGGGCCCAGGCCGCGCCCGTGATCCCCCACGTCGGGACGAGGACGAAGAGGACAACCGCCAGGCACGCGGCCCCGGACGTCGCGGCCGCCGTCGCGACCGCCGGCTGTCCGCTGCCCAGCATCGCGGGGGTAGCCCAGAGCGTCGCGACCGCCACTCCTGTGGCTAGCAGCAGCACGCGGAACGGCGCCGGCGCCGCCGCGTAGTCCGGGCCGAGCGCGAGGGACACGACCAGAGGTGCTCCGGCCACCCCTAGGCCGACGGCGGCCGTCGTCAGAATCGCGAGGCCGGCCGCCATTTGGCGCAGCAACCGGACGAACTCGTCCCGCGCCTCCACCCACGCCCGCGCGAGCTGGGGGAACGCCGCGAAGTAGAGCGGATCGCTGACTTCTTCTAGGACCTGCGTCAGCCGGAGGGCCGCGCCGTACGTTCCCACCTCCGCCGGCGGTCGGAAGTGTCCGAGGAGGATGAGGTCGAGCCGCCGTGTCACCACCTTCAGCGTCGCGCGAACGGCGCTGTGGCCGACGAATGCGAGCATCTCGCGCCGGTAGGGGAGCACGACGGCGAGCCGTGCGGCTGCTCGCGCGGGCCAGAGCTTGGCGTGGACCTCGCGCCCGGCGACCGCCAGCAGCATGAGAGCCCCGGCGAGGGCGGCCGCCAGGTGGGCGATGAGCACGCCCTTCGCCTTGGCCTCTGCGGCCACCGCCCCGACCACGAAGAGGAGGCTGGCCACCGCCTCGATCGCCGAGCAGAGCCCGAGCGTGCGGAACCGGTCGAACACTCGCAGGACGGCACGGGCCGTCCGGTCGAAGGCGCCCACCACGAGCGTCATCGCCCCCAGGAGGATGAGCGTCTCGAGGGCCGGGTTGCCGAACAGCCGCGTCGCGACCCACGCGGAAGTGAGCCACAGCAGACCGAAGCCGAGGACGGCCACGGTCGCTTCCACGAGGATCGCCACCTTCAGTGTCGCGAGGGCCAATCCGGTCTCATGTCGGCTGGTGAACTCGCTCAGATACCGGGTCACGGCCTCCCAGGCCCGGACGTCCACCAGGAGATGCGCGATCCCGACCACGCTCCACACGAGAGTGATGCGCCCGAACTCCGGCGCTCCCAGCCCCTTCGCGGCGACCAACGCTCCCAGGAGCCCGGCCACGAGCACGGTTCCGTCGGACATGAGGAGCCATCCCGCGTTCCGCACAAGCTGGCGCAGGGCGGGGTCGCAGCT
Source organism: uncultured Candidatus Rokubacteria bacterium (assembly GCA_963805625.1). Taxonomy (GTDB): domain Bacteria; phylum Methylomirabilota; class Methylomirabilia; order Rokubacteriales; family DASRDR01; genus DASRDR01. The sequence continues at coordinate 1,549,558 of CAWDVE010000010.1, read as the reverse complement.
CGGGCTGAGTCGCACGGCGGCAGGAGGTAGCCCTAGCCCGGGCCGGGGTCAGGGGCGGCGGTTCAGTCGGACCGGTCCGCCTGGCCTGGCAGGCGCGCGAGCTCTCCGAGCAGGAGACCCGCCCAGCGATAGATGTTGTGCTCGCTCACCATCTGGCGCATCCGCGCCATGCGGCTCCGCCGCTCGCCGGCCGGCATCTCGACGGCTCTCCGGATGGCCGTCGGCCATCTCGTCGACGTCGTAGGGGTTGACGAGAAGAGCGTCGCGGAGCTCCCGGGCGGCGCCGGTGAACCGGCTCAGGATGAGCACGCCGTCGCCGTCCTCGCGGACGGACACGAACTCCTTGGCCACGAGGTTCATGCCGTCGTGGAGCGACGTCACCATCACGAAGTCCGCCCAGCGGTAGAACGGCCAGACGTCCCGGTGGTCGTGATGGCGCTTGAGGAGCACGATCGGCCGCCAGCTCCCGCTCGCGAGCTCCCCGTTGATCTGGCCGGTGAGCTGGTCGAGCTCCTCCTCGAGCGCGCGGTACCGCGTGATGCGGCTCCGGCTCGGCGCGGCGAGCTGGACGAACGTCAGCCGTCCTCGATACTCCGGGTGCTGGGTGAAGAAGCGCCGGATTGCGGCGAACCGCTCCGGGAGGCCCTTCGTGTAGTCGATGCGCTCGACGCCGACACCCAGGAACTCCACGTCGATACCCAGCTCCTGAAGGAGCGCGGCCCGGTTCGTAGCGGGGGGCTCGTCGACGAACCGGGGGGCCACGCTGATCGGGAAGGGCTTGACCAGCGTGTCATGCTGGTTCCGCGCCACCGAGAAACGCTCCCAGTCGATCCGCGCCTCCACGATGCGATCCACCGTTTCCAGGAAATTGTTGCAATGGAACTGCGTGTGGAAGCCAACCAGGTCGGCACCGAGCATCCCGTCGATGATCTCGGTCTGCCAGGGGCAGATTCCGAACGCCTCCGGGTTCGGCCACGGAATGTGCCAGAAGAGCGCGACGTGGGCGTCGGGACGCTTCTCCTTGATGAGGCGGGGCAGCAGGGCGAAGTGGTAATCCTGGATCAGGACGGCCGGGTCATCCGTGTCGGCGATCTCCTCGAGCACCGCGTCCGCGAACTTCGCGTTGACGACCGCGTACTGGCGCCAGTCCTCGGGGCGGAAGATGGGCCGGGCGTGGACGATGTGGCAGAGCGGCCACAGGCCCTCGTTGGCGAAGCCGTAGTAGTAGCCGGTCTCCTCTTCCTCGGAGAGCCAGAGACGCTTGAGGGCGTATCGGGGGGCGTCCGGCGGGAGGCGAATCATGCCCCGCTCGTCGACGACCTCGCGATCGGCGTCACCGCTGCCGTGGGCAACCCAGACGCCGCCGCAGGCGCGCATCACGGGCTCCATCGCCGTGACGACGCCGCTGGCGGGCGTGAGCGTGACGATGCCGCGGCCCCGCCGCACATGGCTCACCGGCTCTCGGTTCGAGACGACGACCAGGGGCCGCTTCCCGAGACGGGCTCGGGCGAACTGCGCGAGCCGCTCCTCCGTCCACACCGCCTCGCCCCGGAGCCGGAGCCGGGCTTCCTCGGCGATCGCCATCCGCGCCTTGGCGAGGCTCCGGGCGAGATCTCTCACCTCGGAGGCGATCGGACCGAAGAGGGCCTCATCCGGCATGGGTGGCGCCGGACCGGGCTGTCCGGCCCGGAGCTGGCGAGCCCACTCCGCCAGCCGGTTCAGCGGATGAGTCACGATTCTGCGCACGACTAACAGCGTGACAAGACTGAGCGCCACCACGAGCACGACGAACGCTATCAGGTACTGCTCCGCCAGCTCCCACCGCGCGCGATCGATGTGGGTGGCGTCGGAGAGGATGACGAGCACGCCGCGAGCCCGCTGATCGGTGACGAGGGGGACGGCGTAATAGTGGGTCTCGCGCCCGCCGAAGGACTGGAACCCTTGCTTGGGGGCGACGTCGGTCAGGGCCAGGGGGACGGCCGGCAAGGGTGCCTGGAGCAGGGGCGCCCACTGCGCGTTGCGGCGATGAGCGTCCCGGAGCGATCGTACACCGCAACCCCGCGTGAGGGAGTCCCGAAGCGCTGAACGATGCGCTCGATCTGCGCCCGGGACCCCCGGTCGAGCAGGGGCTCCACCGCCTCCTTGAGGCCCTCACCGAGCAGCCACGCACGGCGCTCGAGCTCGGTGGACAGACGCGCGTGCTCCCGTTCCACCGAGACGTACGCGAACGTCCCGACAACCATCATGATCGGGAGCCAAATTGCCGCCAGTAGGCGCAGATTCAGGCGCATCTACAGTCAGTATACTCGGCCGTGGGTTCGGGGACCGACCGGCTGGTCATGCGCCCCGGAGCCGGCCTATAATCCCCCCACTTTGGGGTGCCGGCGGCGTCCGGGGAACGCTCGATGAAGAGCAAGGACCTGCTCGTCGCGCTCTTCGCGCTCGGCCTCGTTCTCCTGTCGTGGCCTTTCCTGACCGTGGTGAACCGGCCCGTGGCGGTCCTCGGCATCCCTTCCCTGGTGCTGTACCTGTTCCTGGTGTGGGCTGGAATCATCGCTCTCCTCTTCTGGCTCACCGGTGGGCGGGATTCGGGCTGGTGAGGGAGCGGCCTCGAGGGCTGCTGCCCGAGCTCGCACGACGTGGCCACCGCACCCTCGCCGACGCGGTCTGGTTTCAGCGCAGCGTACTCATGTAGGGTCTCCGGGCAGGGGCGCGGCATGCCCGCGGCGCTCGCGGATCGTCCCTTGTGGGGCTGGCGGATTTCGGCGATCCTGGCGCGGCACACGCTGCCTGAGGGGGAGGCCACCGCGCCCGACCCGCGGCTGGCCGGGATCGCCAGCGGACAATGCCAGCAGATACCAGTAGATGAAGGAGCCGACGATGGCGACGGGATTCGATGCGCGCGCCTACTTGCCGCGCGAGATCTACGATGCGATCACCGACCTCCGGGTCCGACAGCCCGGCTTTGCGGACGGCGAGGCGGACCGGCGCACGCGGCGGCGCGTGGCGGCGCCCGGCGGCAAGCTGGTCATCCTGGCCGCGGACCATCCCGGCCGCGCGAGCCTCAAGATCCAGGACGATCCCGTGGCCATGGCGGACCGCCACGAGTTCCTGGCGCGGATCCTCCGGGTCCTGAGCCATCCGGGGATCGACGGCGTCATGTCGACGCCGGACATCGTCGAGGATCTCCTGATCCTGGCCGGGCTCATCCGCGAGCGGGGCGGGCAGAGCCCGCTCGACGAGCGGCTCCTGATCGGTTGCATGAACCGCGGGGGCTTGCCGGGGTCCACCTGGGAGATGGACGACCGGTTCACGGCCTTCACGACGCGCCGGATGCTCGTTCTGGGGCTGGACGGCGGCAAGTTCATGGTGCGCATCGACCCCACGGATCGCGGCTCGCTCGCCACGATCGAGGGGTGCGTGCGGGCGGTCAGCGAGCTGGCCGAGTCGAGCCTCCTGTCGTTCCTCGAGCCCCTGCCGGTCGTCCGCGACAACGGGACCTACAAGGTCGTCCGCACGGCGCGGGCCCTGATCGACGCCGTCAGCGTGGCGTCCGCCCTGGGGGCGAGCTCCCTCTACACCTGGATCAAGCTGCCGACCTGCCCGGAGTTCGAGCGCGTCGCGCGCGCGACGACGCTGCCGCTGGTGCTCCTGGGCGGCGAGGCGGTCGGGGATGCCCGGCCGGTCCTCGAGGACCTGCGGCGGGGGATGGCGGCGGGCGCGAACGTCCGGGGCGCCATGATCGGCCGGAACGTCCTCTACCCGGGCGCGGACGACCCGCGGGCCATCGCGGCCGCCGTGTCGGCGATCGTCCACGACCGCAGCGGCGTCGACGAGGCGATCGGCGCGATGGAAGCGGAGCGTGGCAAGGAGCCCGAGCTCACCTGAGGCCGGGCCGGTGCCGGCCAGCGCAACCAGGGCAGATGGAGACGACACTGCCGACGATGCGGCCGGATGGACTGAGATTGGTCGCCTCACGGGCGCGTCGCGAGTGAATCCAAGGAGGATCCGATGAGCCAGCCGCTCCGCTTCGAGGGCGTGATGCCGGCGAACCTGCTGCCATTCCGATCCGACCTCTCGATCGACGAGCCCGCCTACCGCGGGCACCTCCGCTGGCTCGCCGCGGTGCGCGGCGTCACGGGGCTGGTCGTCAACGGTCACGCCGCCGAGGTGTCCTCGCTGGACCGCGAGGAGCGGCGGCGAGCGCTCGCGATCGCGGTCGACGAGGTGCGGGGGGCGCTGCCGGTCGTGGCCGGCGTCTTCACCGATGGCACCCAGGAGGCGGTCCGTCTCGCCCGGGATGCGAAGGCCGAAGGCGCCGCGGGGATCCTCCTCTTCCCGCCGACGCACTTCATGTGGGGGGCCCAGCTCAAGCCCGACATGGCGATCCGCCACGTGAGCGAGGTGGCGGCGGGCGCGGACCTCCCGATCGTCGTCTTCGAGTACCCACCGGCCTCCGGGATCGGCTACGCGCCGGAGACGCTCGCGCGCCTCTGCGAGATCCCGCAGGTGGCCGCAGTCAAGGACTGGTCGAACGACATCGTCGCGTTCGAGCGGAACCTGCGCGCGATCCGCGCCACCGGCCGTCCGGTCGCCGTCTTGTCATCGTTCACGATGTCCCTGATGGCGAGCTTCCTCCTGGGGGCCGACGGCACGATCTCGGGGATGGGGAGCGTGGTGGCCGACCTCCAGGCGGATCTCTTCGACGCCTGCCGGAAGGGCGACCTCGAGGAGGCGCGGCGGATCAACGACCGGCTCGACCCACTCGTGCGCGTCTTCTACGCGCCTCCCTTCATCGACATGCACAACCGGATGAAGGAGGCCCTGGTGATCCTGGGCCGCATTCCCGCCGCCCACGTCCGCCCCCCGCTCACGCCGATCCCGGACGCCGAGCGTCATGCCATCCGCGCGGCACTCGACGGGGTCAGACTTTGACTTCCCGACATTTCGAGTCGCGGTGGGATGTCGGGGAATCAAAGTCTGACCCCACTTGCTCAGAGGCCGCCAGGAGATGTTCAGAAGTCAAAGTCTGACCCCATGACCAGGGCGGTGGGCTGCCAGGCTGCGAGAGGGCGGGCGTCGGCCGCCCCCGCGACTCCGGTCAAGTAGCACTCCAGCCCCGCTTCGCGGCAGGCGGCCACGTCGCGCTCGAGGGCCATCGCCGCGTCGAGGCAAAGGGTGGTGAGGGTCCCGGGCGGCGCGAGGGCCGCCGGCGCGAGTGGCCGGCCCGCGAAGCGTGCTCCGAGGCGGATTTCCCAGTCGAGGGCGCGGCAGCGGAGAAGGGCGTGGTGGTCGTAGGAGGCGACGAGCGTCCGGTCCGCCGCCCCGTACAGGTTCAGCAGGCCGAGCGCGCGCTCCTCGATGCCCGGGGAGACGTCCGAGCCGGCTCGGAGCGCCACGACGAACCCGGCCCGGCCGCGAAACCGCTCGAGCACCTCCGGCAGCGTCTGGATTCGCTGCCCGCGGAACCGCCAGCCGAACCAGCGCCCGGCGTCCAGGCGCTTCAGCTCCCGGACCGTGCGCTCCCGCACCGGTCCCCGTCCGTTCGTCGTCCGCTCCAGCCGGACGTCGTGGACGACGACGAGCTGCTCGTCGGCCGTCTCCTGGACGTCGAGCCACAGGGCATCGGCCCCGGCGGCGACCGCGGACTCGTAGGCGGGAATCGTGTGCTCGGGCGCGACCGCGGCGGCGCCACGGTGGGCGACGATCAGCGGACGGGACGGGCGCGTCGTTGTCACGGCCCGAGCCGGCGTGTCACGATGAGAGCGTGGGCCCGGTTCCTTTCTGGTTCCTCGAGGCATGCCGGCCCGGCGTGTGGGCCACGGCGCGGGGGCTCTTCCGCATCCGCTTCGAAGGCGTCGAGCACGTCCCGCGGGGCGGGCCGGTCGTCATCACGCCGAACCACGTCTCGTTCATGGATCCTATCCTGGTGACCATTCCGATCCGCCGGACCCTCCACTACATGGCGCTCGAGCCGTTCTTCCGGATCCGGGGACTGGGGGCGCTGATGCGGTGGGCCCGCGCCTTCCCGATCCAGGAGGGGGAGCCAGACAACCCGGCCGTCCGCCGAGCGCTGCGGGTTCTGCGACAGGGGGAGCCGCTCGTGATCTTTCCCGAGGGCGGCCGCTCGCCCGACGGGCGGCTTCAAGCCTTCCGCCCGGGCGCGTTCCGGCTCGCGCTCGCCACCGGGGCCCCGGTGGTGCCTGTCACGATCGCCGGCGCGTTCGAGGCCTGGCCGGCGCAGCGGCGTCTCCCGCGTCCGGGCCGGATCGTCGTCACGTATCACGCGCCGCTCGACGGGTCCGCCCTCCCGCCTGACGCCGATCGCAAGGCTCGGCCCGACCTCCTGATGGCACTGGCTCGCGAGCGAATCGCGGCAGCGCTGCCAGCCTGAGCGGTCGGTCCCGGCCTGCCAGCTCCGGAGGCACCGGCGGGGCGGCTACTGCGGGAGCTTGGCGCGGAGCCCCAGGATGTCAACCGTCGTCTGGCCGGCCGCGAGCGCCTTCTTGACCTGCTCCTCTCGCTCGTGGATCAGGCGGATGCGGTCGGCCACGGCGGAGACCTGCTCCCTCGGCACCACCACGACCCCGTCGTCGTCGCCAATGCAACGCTCGGTCGGTGTAGGTCGTCGGCTCGCGTGTCACCGTCGGGAGGCTGGATCGGGTCGGCTCGGCACTACTGCAGCTTGGGCGCCTCGCTGGGCTGGAGACACGCGCCCCCGTTCCGTGTGCCAAGACTGTATCCACTACTTATCAAATCCTCAATAACTAGAAGGGGAGGACGGGCTCGGTTGCCGTCGCCAGGCACCAGCCGACCGGCATGAACACCGTGGAGTGGGCGTACGCGAAGCGGCCACGCCAGTCCATGAGGATCAACCCGCCGTTCCCGCGTCCGTCCTCCCGGACGATGTCGAGGGAGACCTCCGCGGCCAGCTGGGGATCGTCCAGCTCCCTCAGGATGTCGAGCGCGGTCTTGGCCAGTACCGTGCGGATGAACGCCTCGCCGTGCCCCGTCGTCGACACGCCGCCGAGCCGGCTGTCGGCGTACGTGCCAGCGCCGATCAGGGCGGAGTCCCCGACGCGGCCGGGCCGCTTGCCCGTGTAGCCCCCTGTCGAGGTGCCGGCGACGATACGCCCGTGGACATCGATCGCCACGGCGCCCACGGTGCCTCCAACCGCTCCGGAGGCCTGCGGGGCGCCGGCCTCCTGGCGCGCCGCCAGGTGCATGGCCAGGTTTCGTCGCTGTCGGTCGGTCACGAGGGCGTCCGGTGCGCACAGCGGGAGACCTTGATCGCGCGCGAAGGCCAGCGCGCCGTCGCCGACGAAGAGGATGTGGCGGCCGTCCTCGAGGATCCGTCGCGCGAGCCCAATGGCGCTCCGGACGCCACTCACGGCGCCCACCGCGCCGGCCTGGAGCGCGTCGCCTTCCATGATGGATGCGTCGCACTCCACCGTTCCCCGTTCCGTCAGGGCCGAGCCATAGCCGGCGTTCAGGCGCGGATGGTCTTCCATGGCCTGGATGGTGGCCTCGATCGCGTCCAGCGCCGCGCCGCCGCGGCGGAGGATCGCCCATCCCCGCGCGAGGGCCTCGCCCAGGGCCTCCCGGTACAGCGGCTTGTCGTCGGGGTCGCCGCCCGCCCCCCCGTGGACGATGAGCGCCGGCACCATCAGGGCCTCCCTTCGCTCCGCGTGAACGAGCGATCCGGGGCAGCTGGTGAGGCGAGCCGGCGGATCGAGTCGGGCATGCTGGGCATTGGATCGTCCGCGCCGCCGATCGTTCGAGCCGCGGAGCGTGCGAACGCCGCGCAGTCTATCATGACGTCTGATGGCGCTGCGTGACCTGCAGGCGCGGATCGTTGCCTGCCGGCGCTGCCCGAGGCTCGTGCGGTATCGCGAGGCGGTGGCGGCCTCTCCGCCGCGGCGATTCCGCGACGAGACCTACTGGGCGCGCCCGGTGCCGAGCCTCGGGGACGCGTCGGCCCGGTTCCTCCTGGTCGGGCTCGCCCCGGCCGCCCACGGCGGGAACCGCACCGGCCGCATGTTCACCGGCGACGCGGCGGGCGGGAGCGGCGAGTGGGTCGCGCGGGCCCTCCACGCCCACGGCTTCGCGACGCAATCCACCTCGCACCAGCGGGGCGACGGCTTCCGGCTCGTCGAGGCCTACATCACGGCGGCGCTCCACTGCGTCCCGCCCGACAACCGGCCGGCCCCGCCCGAGCTCCGCCGGTGCGCGGGGTATCTCCGGGAGGAGCTGCCGAGGCTGCGGCATGTCCGCGTCGTGCTCGGCCTCGGACGGATCGGCTTCGACGCCTACCTGGGCGCGGCCGCCGCCATCGGGCTGCCCGTACCCCGGCCTCGCCCCCGATTCGCTCACGGCGCGGCCGTCGATCTGCCCTGGGGCGTCGCCTTGCTGGGGACCTACCATCCGAGCCGTCAGAACACGCAGACGGGAAGGCTCACGTGGCCGATGTTCGAGGCCGTCTTCGCCGAGGCGCGCCGTCGCCTGGGACCGGAAGCGTCACCCTGAGACCGGGCGGCCGATTACGGCGAGCCAGAGCCCCAGGACAACGAGAGCCCCGCCGGCGACGGTGAAGACGGACAGGGGCTCGCCGAGCCACACGACGCCGAGCAGCGCGCCGACGAGCGGCTGGACGTTCAGATAGATCGCCGCGCGCGATGCGGCGACCCGCTCGAGCGCCCAGTTCCAGACGAGATACCCGAGTCCCGTGATCACGATCCCCAGGTAGAGCACGGCGGCCACGCTCGCCGCCGTCCAGGGGGACCGCCCTCCGACCTGCCATTCGACGGCGGCGAGCGGCGCCGTCGTGACCACGCCCCAGAGGAAGGACCACGCCGTGACCCGGATGCTCGGGTGACGGGCGAGCACCGGGCGGCCGAGCAGCGAGTACGCGGCGAAGCAGACGCCCGAGAGCAGGAGCAGGAGATCCCCGCGCCAGTGCGGCGCGAGCGCGACGGTGAGGCCGGGCACGCCGTTGACGACGATGACGGTCGCGCCAAGTAGGGCGAGGGCGGTGCCCCAGCCTTCCCGCCGGGTGAGATGCTCGCCGAGCACGATCGGCGCGAGGACGACGAGAGCGATCGGCTCGGTGGCGATCAGGAGTGCCGCGTTGGTCGCCGTCGACCACGCGAGGCCCCAGTGCGTGAGCGCCATCGCCAGCGTGAACCCGGTGAAGCCCATCCAGAAGAGGGCGCGGCGATCGGCGTCCCGGAGCGACGCCGTCCCCGCGCCGCGCGCCCGGAGACCGAGCGGGGCGACGATGGCGAATGCGATGGCCAGCCGGAGAAAGGCGAGGGTGACGGGTCCGAACACGTCGACGGCGGGCCGCATCGCGACGTAGGCGGTGCCGTACACCGCGTTCGCGGTGAGCAGCACCAGCTCGGCGGAGGACACGCGAGCGTTGGAGGCGTCAGAGATAGGCGAGCAGTCGCCCGCAGGTGATGACGCCCACCCACAGCGCGAGCGACGCGATCGCCGAGATCCGCGCGGCGGCCGGTGCCGCGGCGCGCCGGTCCCAGGTCGCGACCGACCTGAACGTGAACCGGTGGAATGCCCAGGCATTGAGCCCGGCCAGTGCGATCAGGGACAGCTTGACCCAGAACGCCGGATTGGCGATCCACTCGGTCGCGTGTGCCGAGAACATGGCGAGTCCCGACGACGCGACCAGCAAGAGCCCGATCCGGGACCACGGGAGCAGATGGCGGGCCAGGTCAGAGACCGGGATGCGGGCCGAGACCCCGAGGAGGCGCAGGTCGAACATCACCGCTGCGCCCACCAGCAGGACGAAACCCAGGATGTGCATGATCTCGACGACCGGATAGAGCCAGAGCCAGTGCCGCATGGCCTGGGCGAATCCGCTCGTCTCGAGCGCGACCAGCCAGGCCGGGCCCTCGGGCGGATGCACTAGCGCGCGCCGGTTGCCGACGTACGCACTAGCGCAACTGGGTGGTCTTGCCGTCGATCGCGATCCACTCCGCGCGCATCTCGTCCAGGTTGGTCCGGCTGGCATAGCCCATCACCGTCGCCGTCGTGCCCGGCTTGAGCGTCGCCGCCGGGAGCCCCCGGTTCTCCATCCGCGACGGGGGCGCCAGGGTCACCACCCACGCCTTGTCGGGCGACTGCAGGCGTACGAAGCCGTGCGGGTGCTCGTAGCCGGCTTCCTTGATCGTCCCGGTGACCGTCAGGGGCTTGGTGACGTCATACCCGCTCCACCCGTGGTGCGCGACGGCGGCAGTGGCAAGCGTCAGTACGAGAGCAAGCCCGGCCGCGGGCCGGATCGTGCCGAGGATCGTCGGTCGGGTCATGGTCCACCTCCACGCAGGCATCACGGCCATTGAACCATGGGGTCACGACCTCTGCCACCACGTCACCACAGCGGCCCCCGGCGGGTGACGGTGGGGAGCGGACCGGGTCGGCGCATGACGGTCCGGGCGGCCACCGTCGCCCTTCCGTCGACGGTCATGCTCGCGGCGTCGATGACGACACCGTAGTCCCGTCGCGCGCCCTCGAGCGACACGTAGTCTTCGAGGACGTCGCGGAGCACCGTCTGCGGATCGCGCTCCCAGGGTGGACCGTACCCGCCGGCCCCGGACTGCTGGAACGAGACGACGTCGCCGTGCTCGACGGTCTCGGAGGCCTTGGAGTGGACGCGGCGCTCCGCGGGCGTTCCCGGGTTCACCAGCGTGACGCCGGGCTGGCCCGGCTGCCCGCCGAAGAGGCCCCACGGCCCGAAGCGGTGCCGCTCGGTGTTGTTGGTGAGCCGGCCCCCTTCGAGAAAGAACCGGAGGTCCCGCCGGATTCCGGTCCCGCCCCGGAAGCGCCCCGCGCCGGCGGAGTCCCGGATCAGCTCGAACCGCTCGATGAGGACAGGCTGGTTTGCTTCCTGGGACTCCACCGGGATGTTCGAGGCATTGAACGCCATCGACATGGCCTCGCAGCCGTCCCGGTCGGACCGGGCCGCGGTTCCAGAGAGGATCAGCTCGTAGACGACCGTCCGGCGGTTTCGCCGCGGATCGAAGCCGCCGCACGTCGGGTTCGCGAAGTGGGACCCGGCCGCGGTGACCCGGTCGGGCAGGGCAGGGGCGAGCGCCCCGATGACCGCGTCGAAGATCCGGTAGCAGAAGACGGCCCGCGGGCCGCCCCCCGCCGGCGGGCGCGGGTTGAGGAAGGAGCCGAGCGGCGCCTCGATCCGCACGGGCCGGAAGGCGCCGTCGTTCTGCGGACCGTCGGGATCGGTCAGGCACTTCACCGCGGCGTAGCAGTACGAGCGTGTGTAGTTGACGTACGAGTTCATTCCTGACTCGGTCTGGGGCCCCGTGCCGTCGAAGTCGATCAGGATGTCGTCGTCGCGGACGGTGACCGTCACGGCCAGGCGCATCGGCGGGGTGCCCGGCCCCGAGTCGTCCATGTGGTCCTCGAACGCGTACGTCCCGTTCGGGATCGTCCGGATCGCCTCGCGCACCTTGGTCTCGGTCCGGTCCATGATCTCGGCCATCGCCGCCTGGACAGTCTCGTGACCGTACCGGCGCGCGAGCTCGATCATCCGGAGCTCGCCCACCCGCAGCGAGTTTCGCTGGGCGCGGAGGTCGCCCAGCATCGACTCCGCCATGCGCGTGTTCGCGAGGATGATCGCGAGGATGTCCTCCTGCTCCTCGCCGCCCTTCCAGGGCTTCACCGGCGGGATGTGGAGGCCCTCCTGGAAGTAGTCGAACACGCCCTCGACGGCCTGGCTGCCGGGCCGCATGCCGCCCACGTCGGTGTGGTGGAGGATGTTGGCGACGAAGCCGATGAGCCGCCCGTCGTCGGTGAAGGCAGGCTGGATCATGAAGAAGTCGGGGAAGTGCCCGGAGCCGAGGAACGGGCTGTTGAAGAGCACCACGTCCCCCGGTCGGAGCCGGTCACCCGGGAACGCCTGGACCGCGTTCTTGGCGGCGAACGACATGGCTCCCATGTGCCCCGGGCTGTAGGGCCCCTGGGCTACCATGCGGCCCTCGGGGTCGAAGAGGCACACGGAGAAGTCTTGGCCCTCGCGCGCCTGCTGGGAGTGGGCCGTCCGGTGCACGGTAGTGCCCACCTCGACTGTGATCGACTGGAGCGACCCCCAGATGACGCTGAGGGTGATCGGATCGATCCGCGGAGCCGGCCCGTCGCTCATGGCTTCCGCCCCAGGGTGCGTCGGGTCGTCATTCAGCCGCCTCCGAAGTCCACGATCAAGTTGGCCCAGCGGTCGATCTCGGCTCTCGCGCCCGGAGGCAGCACCGTCGTGGACTCGGGCTCCTCGACGATCGCGGGTCCCTCGATCGTCGCCCCCACCGGGAGCCGTGCCCGGTCGTAGATCGCGCACCGGACGTAGCCGCGAGTCTCCGGGAAGTAGACCGGGCGGTCCGGCTTCCGGGCCTCCGCGGCCTCGCGGGTGCCCGGAGCCTGCTCGGGAAGGCGGACGTCGAGCCCGGCGCCGATCACGGTGACCGCGACGGTGACGAGCTCGACGCCCGCCTTCGGGTCCGAGTAGCCGTACCGATGGGCGTAGACGCGGTCGAAGGCGCCGCGGAGGGCGGCGGCCGTCCGGCCGTCGACCGGCCCGTCGGGGATCGGGACCGACAGCTCGTATCCCTGCCCGACGTAGCGCATGTCGGCGGACCGCGTCTCCGAGAGCGTCCCGCCCACGCCTGCCTCCCGGACGACCGTCGTGCCCTGAGCGGCCATCTCCGCGAGGATCCGCGCGAGGTACGCCGGGTCGAGCGCGTCGAGCCGCCGGACGTACGAGCGGGAGAGGTCGAACCTCACCTCGGCGGCGAGTAGCCCGATGGCCGAGGTGACCCCGGCCGCCGCGGGCAGGACCACGCGCGGGATGCCGAGCGCCTGAGCGAGCCGGCAGCCGTGGACGGGGCCCGAGCCGCCGAAGGCCGCAAGCGCGAGTCGCCGGGGATCGTACCCGCGCTCGATCGAGACGACCCGGGTGGCCAGCTCCATGTTGGTCGTCACCACCTGGTGGATGCCCCACGCGGCCTCTGCGACGTCGAGGCCGAGCGGTCGGGCGACGTGGCCGTCGACGCCCCGGCGAGCTCCCTCGACGTCGAGCCGCATCCGGCCCCCGAGAAAGTAGTCGGGGTTGAGGTAGCCGAGGACGAGGTTGGCGTCGGTGACCGTGGGTGCGGTCCCGCCGAGGCCGTAGCAGATGGGCCCCGGCGCGGCGCCCGCGGAGTCAGGGCCGACGCGCAGGACGCCGGTCTCGACGCGCGCGATCGAGCCCCCGCCGGCGCCGATCTCGACCAGGTCGATGGCCTGGATGTTCATCGGGATGCCGCTCCCGGGCTGGAGCCGGATCCGGTGCAGCTCGAACTCGCGGATGGTCTGAGGGCTGCCGCCCGCGATCAGGGAGAGCTTTGCGGTCGTCCCGCCCATGTCGAAGGCGACGAGGTCGGCGTGGCCCGTGAGCTTGCCGTACGCCGCGGCCATGAGGGCGCCGGCGGCCGGTCCGGATTCGATCATGCGCACGGGAAAGCGGGCCATCGTCTCCGCGGTGGCGATGCCTCCGCCCGACTGCATGACGAAGAGCCGCCCGGGGTAGTCGAGCGCCCGGAGCGCCTCCTCGAGGCGCCCGAGGTAGTCGCGCATCGCAGTCATCACGTACGCGTTGACGACGGTCGTCGAGGTCCGCTCGTACTCGCGGATGACGGGCGAGATCTCCGACGACAGGCTGATCGCAACCCCGGGCGCTTCCTCGCGGACGATCTCGGCGGCGCGCCGCTCGTGCGCCGGGTTGACGTAGGAGTGCAGGAAGCAGATGGCGATCGACCCGACCCCGTCCCGGCGGAGACCCCGGACGGTCTCCCGCAAGCCGGTCTCGTCGAGCGGCACGAGCACTTCGCCGTCGAAAGCCACCCGCTCGGTGACCTCCCGGATCCGCGAGCGGGGGACCAGCGGGGCGGGCTTCTGGATGAGGAGGTCGTAGAGCTGGTAGCGCTTCTCCCGGCCGATGATCAGGACGTCGCGGAAGCCCCGGGTCGTCAGGAGGGCGACGTGCCCGCCCTTCCGCTCGATGACGACGTTCGAGCCGAGCGTGGTCCCGTGTACGGCCTGGACGAGGTCGGCCCAGCCGAGCCCCGCGCGGGCGACCAACTCGCGGAGTCCCTCCACGCACGCCCGGGCCGGGTCGTTTGGCGTCGTGAGCCGCTTGCCGGTGAGGAGACGCCCGTCGTCGGCCTGGAGCGCGAAGTCGGTGAAGGTCCCGCCGACGTCGAAGCCGACCCGGAAGGCCACGGTCTCTCTGTTACCGGAACTTCCGCGGCGTGTCCAGCCCGTGCTAGGCGGAGGGGGCGAGGCACCTCGAGCACGGGGTCTCGGGTCGGGCGCGCGGACCGAAGGGGGACCAGATCTTGCGGTCCAGCACTACACTGGGGGGCCCGTGAGCGAGCAGAGTGGGCACCGGCCTTCACGATGGCCCTAACTGCCGGACGTCGGCGCCATTCTCGTCGTCGCCGCGCTGGTGGTCGTCAAGTGCTGGAACCTCCTGCGCCCCTGGGGTCGCGAGTACCGGACCGGGGATTTCGCGCTCAGCATCGAGCCGCACTTCTATCACTGGCTGCAGCGGGGAGTGGTCTTGCTCTGGGACCCGACGATCGGCACCGGATCCTGCCTGCTGGGCGGCGGGACCCACCCGAGGTTCCCGGTCATCTCCAACCTGCACCTCTTCTATCCGCTGAACCTCCTGTGGCTCGGCCTCGCCGCGTATTTCCTGACCGTCCGTCACGCCACGCCGAGGTAGTGGCGCTTGACCTCCTCGTTGGCCTCGAGCGCCGCCGGCGTGCCCTCGTAGACGATCTGACCCTTGCTCATCACGTAGACGCGATCCGCGATCTGGAGAGCGAGGTGGTAGTTCTGCTCGACCAGGAGGATGGACAGCCGCTCGGCCTTGAGGCGGACGAGGATGTGGCCGATCTCGCGGACGATGAGTGGGGCGAGCCCTTCCGACGGCTCGTCGAGAAGCAGCACCCGGCCGTTGGTGAGGAGCGCCCGGCCGACGGCCAGCATCTGCTGCTCGCCGCCCGAGAGCGTCCCGCCCGCCTGGGTTGCACGCTCCCGGAGGCGCGGGAACAGTTCGAAGACGCGATCGAGGGTCCACCCGTCCGATCGGGCACCGAGGAGCAGGTTCTCGCGGACCGAGAGCGGCGCGAAGATGCGGCGCCCCTGCGGCACCAGCGCGAGGCCCCGCCGCGCGATGCGATGCGCGGGCCAGTTGTGAATCGGCGTTCCCTCGAGCAGGATGCGGCCGTCGCGAGGCGGGGTGAACCCCATGATGCTGCGGATCAGCGTCGTCTTGCCGGCGCCGTTCCGTCCGAGGAGGGCGACGGCCTCGCCCGAGCCGACGCGGAGCGACACCCCGTGGAGGACGTGGCTCTCCCCGTAGTAGGTCTGGATGCCGTCGATCTCGAGCATCAGGGTCGGGCCTTGCCGTTCCGGGTGTCCGGTCTCAAGCCGTCCAGGTTCGGGCGTCGAGCCCTCGATAACCGGGGCAGGCGTCCAGAAGTCAAAGCCGGACCGCCGTCACTGTCCACCGAGGTAGACCTCGTAGACGCGTGGGTCCGCGCGAACCTCGGTGGCCGTGCCCTCGGCCAGCACCTCCCCGTAGTGGAGCACGGTGATGCGATCGGCGAGCGTGAACACCACGTCCATGTCGTGTTCGATGATCAGGAGGGTGATGGCGCGCGGCAGCCCGGCAAGGAGCTCGGTCATGCGGTGCGTCTCCTCGGGCGACATCCCGGCGGTGGGCTCATCGAGGAGGAGGAGCTTCGGGTCGGTGGCGAGCGCGATCCCGATCTCCAGCTGGCGCTGCTCCCCGTACGAGAGGGAACCGGCCGGCGCGTCGAGCCGCTCGGTGAGCCCCACGGCCTCGGCGGCGCCCCGCGCCCGCTCGATTGGCACCCAGAGGCGGTCCACCGAGCCGAGCATGCGGTAGCTGCCGTGGCCCCGGGCGGCGGCGGCGAGCCGGAGGTTCTCCCGCACCGGCAGCCGCGAGAAGACGTTCGTGCGCTGGAACGAGCGCGAGATGCCGCGGCGCGCCACCGCGTGCGGCGGGAGGCCCGCAATCGGGGCGCCCTCGAAGAGGATGCGCCCGGCGGTGGGCGCGAGGTGGCCCGTGATCAGGTTGAACAGCGTCGTCTTGCCGGCGCCGTTGGGCCCGATGATGGCCCGTCGCTCGCGCGGCGCCACCGACAGGGTCACGCCGTTGACGGCCGTCAGCGCGCCGAAGCTCCGGCGGAGCCCCTCCAGCGCGAGAGCGGGCGCGGCCGTCACGCGCGGAGCCCGATGCGGCCGCGGAGCGCGCCGACGATCCCGCCCGGCGCGAAGAGGACGAAGAGGACGAAGGTGACGCCGAGGATGAGCATCCAGCGCTCCGTGTAGGTCGAGACGAGGCTCTGGAGGAGGATGAACGCGGCGGCGCCGAGCACCGCCCCCCCGAGCGTGCCGGTGCCCCCTAGGATCACCATCAGCAAGGCCTCGCCGGACGTCTTCCAGAACAAGGCGTCGGGCGTGATCGACCCGCTGAACTGGGCGTAGAGCGAGCCCGACAGGCCCGCCAGGGTGCCGCCCAGGACGAAGGCGAGGAGCTTGTAGCGGCGGACCGGGTAGCCGACCGCCTCCATCCGCCCCTCGTTCTCGCGGACGCCGATCAGCACGTGGCCGAACGGCGAGCGCACCACGCGCCAGAGGAAGAGCATGGCGCCGGCGGCGATCGCTACCACGTAGACGTGGAACGCGAAGCCCTCCCCGGTCGACACGCCGAGGAGCGCCGGCCGGGAGACGCCCGTGATCCCGTCCTCGGCGCCGAGCCACGACGCCTGGAACGCGTAGGCGTAGAGCATCTGGGAGAACGCGAGCGTGAGCATGATGAAGTACACGCCGCTGACCCGGGTCGAGAAGAAGCCGATGACGAGCGCGGCGACGGCGCCGGCCAGCGCCGGCAGCAGGAGCGCGCCGACCGGGCCGGGATATGCCGTGAGGGCCAGGGCGGCCACGTAGCCGCCGACGCCGAAGAAGGCGGAGTGTCCGAAGGACACCATCCCCGCGTAGCCCATCAGGATGTCGAGGCTCATCGCGTAGAGCCCCCAGATCAGGATCTCCTGGAGCAGCTTCACCGGGTACCGGCCGAATGCGGCCGGGAACGCGAGGACGGCGAGCAGGAGGACGGCGAAGCCCCAGACGCGCAGGGCCCGCGCCCGTCTCGGGGCCCGCGAATCTCCCGAGGCGGAGGTCTCGGCCGACAGGCGGGGCGGCGCGGCGGGTGTCACCGGAGGGGCCGGCCGAACAGGCCCTGGGGCCGGAGCAGCACGATGAGCGCCATCACGACGTAGATCATCAGCATCGAGACGCCGGGCAGCCAGACCTTCCCGAAGGTCTCGGCCTGCCCGATGATCAGGCTCCCCACGAGCGAGCCCTTGAGCGAGCCCAGGCCGCCGACGACGACCACGATCAAGGCGGGGATGAGGACGCTCACGCCCATGGACGGATACGCGGACTGGATCGGCCCGGCGATGACGCCGGAGAGCCCGCCGAGCGCCGCGCCGAAGGCGAAGACCAGCGTGAACACGCGCCCGATGTCGATCCCGAGACCCGCGGCCATCTCGGCGTCGTACACGCCGGCGCGGATCACGGCTCCGAGGCGCGTCCTCTCGATGACGAGCCAGAGCAGGACCGCGACGAGCAGGCCGAAGGCGATGACGAAGAGCCGGTACGCGGGGAAGGTGAGACCGCCGAGCGTCACGCGGCCGGAGAAGAGCTCGGGGGGCGGGATCGAGCGAATGCGGCCCCCCCAGCCCCACTTGACCAGATCCTCGAAGAGATAGATGAGACCGAAGGTCAAGAGCACCTGGTCGAGCGGGGATCGCCGGTAGAGCGGCCGGAGGAGGCCGCGCTCGACGAGGGCGCCGACGAGGCCCACGGCGAGAGGTGCCGTGATGGCGGCGAGCCAGAAGTTACCGGTCAGCGTGAGGGTGGTTAGGCCCGCATACGCACCCAGCATGTAGAACGAGCCGTGCGCGAGGTTGACGACATCGAGCATTCCGAAGATGAGCGTCAGACCGACCGAGAGGAGAAACAGCAGAGCACCGTAGGCCAGGCCGTTCAGGGCCTGCCCGAGGACGTCTGAGAGGAAGGGCACGGGATTGGCGAAGGCCGGGGCGCGAGGCCCCGGCCTTCGGAGGCCTCGTCAGGCCGGGAGCGTGCAGCCAGTGCCGGGGTCACGCACGCCGGCGACCCTGTCGATCGGCACATTCGCAAGGCTGCCGGCGACCTCCCGGACCTCGCGGATGTAGATGAAGGGCTGGATCACGTTGTGCGTCTTGGGGTCGAAGCGGAACCGCCCGCGCGGGCTGTCGAACTCCGTCTCGGCGATCGCCCCGACGAGCTTGTCCTTGTCCTGGGTATTGCCGTTCACGGCCTTGAGAGCGCGCACGATCACCTCGGCGGTGTCGTACCCCTGGCAGGCGAAGCCGTCCGGAGTCTTGCCCTTGAACTTGTCCCGGAATTCCTTGACGAACCGCTGGTTCACCGGGTTGTCGAGCTGCGGCGTGTAGAAGTGGCCGGTGAGGGTGCCGAGCGCCGCCTTGCCCTGGGCGGGCAGCACGTCGGGCTCGGTCAGGAAGCCCGGACCGGTGAGCTTGATGCCCGTCTTGAGCCCGAACTCGTCGTATTGCTTGACGAAGTTTACGGCGTCCGTCCCGGAGAAGAACGCGAACACCGCCTTGGCGCCGGACTGCTTGATCTTGGTCAGGTACGGCGCGTAGTCGGTCTCGCCGAGCTTCGGGTAGTCCTCGCCGACGATCTTTCCGCCGGCCGGGTGATAGGTCTCCCGGAATGCCTCCATCATGTCTTTCCCGGCCTGGTAGTTGGGCGCGATCTGGAAAACCTCCTTCGATACCTTCTCCGCGACCCAGCCGCCCATGGGCTGGCAGGGCTGCCAGTTGGAGAACGAGGTCCGGAAGATCCACTTCGAGCAGCGGGTGCGGCTGATGGCATCGGCGCCCGCGTTCGACACGAGCAGGATCGTCTTCGAGTTGTGGACCTTGTCGCGCATGGCCATGAGGATGCCGCTGTGGACCGGACCCGTCAGGATATCCACCTTGTCGGAGTCGATGAGCTTCTCGGTCTTCCGCACGCCGACCGGCACCGCCATCTCGTCGTCTTCGCGGATCATCTCGATCTTGCGGCCGGCGACCGTCCAGTTCTCCCGCGCGAAGACGAGCTCCATCGCCTGGGTGATGCTGTTCCCGAGCTCCGCGTAGACGCCCGAGTAGGGCAGGACGACGCCGATCTTGACCGGCCCGCCCTGAGCGCCGGCCCGGCGGACCCACGGTCCCGTGGCCATCCCGGCAGCGGCACCGCCCCCGATGACGGCGGCTTTGAGGAACGTCCGACGAGTCTGCTGGTCCATGCGTTCTCCTCCTCACAGTCCCGAGCTTGCGGTCCGGCGAAGCACCACGGCGCGGGCAGGCGCCCGACCCAGTCACGATGCGAGCGGTCCCCAGAGCCTACACCGAACGGCCCATGGCCGGGAACCCCGGTGTCTCCGCGAAGTCAGGTTCGGAGCGGAGATGAACGGTTCGGACCCACGGCCGCGGGACGGACGAGCCCCCGCCCGCAGAGGAAGGCCCGCCCGACAGCGGGCCGAGCTCCGCTGTCGGTGGAGCGGTCGACCGCGCGAGCCCCGAGCGCCCCGGTGCCAGTGATTCAGGGCGCCTGGGGGCCCGCCCGGCTACTTCTTCTTGCGCTTCGCCAGCATCGCCTCGAGCTTCGTGGCCTGGTCCGTCTCGGTCTTGAGAGCTTCCTGGGTCTCCTTGAGCTTGGCCTCGGCTGCCTGGATCTTGGTCGCCAGCTGGCCTTCCCGCTCGGCGGTCTTCCGAGCCCCCTCGAGCTGCGCCTTCGCCGCCGCCACGTCCTTCGCGGCCTGCGCCGACTGCGATCCCCAGGTGACGTACCCGATGCCCAGCCCGATGATGGCGGCGATGATCCCGATCACGACGGCTTGCATGGCACCTCCCGTTCGTGCCCCGCGCGTTCTCGCCTCACTTCTTGCCCTTGGAGACCTGCGCCTGCATCTTCTCCCGCTTCGCCTTCTCGGCAGCGAGGTCGTCGCTCATCTGCTTTAGCTGAGCCTCCATCTGCGCGAGCTTGGCGGACAGCTCCTGTTCATGCGTCCCGGCCTTCTGCGCGTCGGTGAGCTGCGTCTTGAGCTTATCGAGCTCGCCCTGGAGCGACTTCGTCTGGGCGCCCCACATGAGGTACCCGACGAGGAGCCCGATGAGGATCGCCACGATGCCGACGATCGTCACCTTCTTGCCGTCCATCACGCCTCCTTCCCGGGCCGGGGGCCCGCTGCCTGGAGAGCCTGCCTGGTGAGCCGCGGGGCCGGGCCCGCGCTCGGGGAACGGCGGGTCAGGGCGGTGCGGCCCGCCCTGCCTCCTGCTGCCGGAGCTCAACCCGGCGGATCTTGCCCGTCTCCGTGTGCGGCAGCGCGGGGACGAACGCGACCTGACGGGGGTACTTGTAGGGAGCGAGCACCTTCTTCACGTGGTCCTGCAGCTCCTTCGCCAGCTCGTCGGTGGCCGTGAACCCCGGACGCAGGACCACGAACGCCTTCGGCACGAAGCCGCGCGTCGCGTCCGGGGCCGCCACCACCGCGGACTCGGCGACGGCCGGGTGCTCGTCCAGCACGTGCTCGACCTCGGGTGCCGGGATCTTGTAGCCGCCCGTCACGATCATGTCGTCGGACCGGCACTGGTACGAGAAGTAGCCGTCATCATCGTGGACGTAGACGTCGCCGGTCACGTTCCAGCCCCCGAACCGCACGTACTCGGCCTGGCGCTCGGGCTTCCGCCAGTACTTGCAGCCCGTCGGGCCCTTGATGGCGTCGGCGTTGGCGTCGAGAAGCGCCGTGGCGACGTTGAGTCGAACGGGATAGCGCGTCTCGGGGAGGGTGTAGATGCGCTCCGGCCAGAGCGCCTTCGGCGGGAGACCTTCCTCGATCGCGACCGCCACCCAGGGCCCTCCTCTGTCCGGAGCCAGACCACCGCGCGGCGCCATGGTAGCCAACTTCCCCGCGTGGAACAACCCGGCGGCCAGTCGTCCGACCGGTCGCCGGATGCGGGCGCGCAATCCCACGCGGGCCCCTGGCCGATGTACGATGAGGCCCGCGGACGGCGCGGCCGCCTGACCGGCCGACTCTCGGGTTCCGCCCTAGGCTGCCACGGAGCCGGCGATCCACCGGCGTCTTTCCTGGAGGTGGAAGATGGCCGCGAAGTTCGGCGCGCGCGAGGCGGCGCGGCTCGAGACCGTCTACGCGTCGCCCGCGATCGCGGCCCAGCGGGCGCGCACGCGCGCCGCGCTCGGCGCACGCCCCGGCGAGCGCGGTCTCGACGTGGGGTGCGGGCCGGCCTTTCTCGCCTGCGAGCTCGGCCGCGAGGTCGGACCGGGCGGGCGCATCGTCGGCCTCGACGAGAGTCCCGAGATGTTGGAGGCGGCGCGCGCCCGCATCGCGCGGGAGGGCCTGGCGGACCGCGTGGAGGTCCAGGAGGGCGACGCCGTCCGGCTCGCGTTCCCGGCCGGCGCCTTCGATTTCGTCACCGCGGTCCAGGTCTACCTCTACGTCCCCGACGTCGAGGGCGCGCTGGCGGAAGCCGCGCGCGTCCTCCGCCCCGGTGGCCGCCTGGCGGTCGTCGACACCGACTGGGACTCCTGCGTGTGGCTCACGGCCGACCGCGATCGGCATCGCCGGGTCATGGAGGCGCGCGGTGGATACTTCGTGCAGGCGCACCTTCCGCCGCGGCTGCCGGGGTTCCTCGGCCGGGCGGGTCTCGAGCTCGCACACGCCGAGGCGATCCCCGTGCTCGAGCTCAGCGGGAGTCCTGGGACGTTCAGCGGCGGTCTCATCGGGCCGACCGCCGACCTGGCCGTTCGCCACGGGGTGCCGCGTGAGGAGGCGGAGGCCTGGAAAGCGGATCTCCTCGCGCGCGCCGGCGGCGGCGAGTACTTCTTCAGCCTGACGCGCTACCTCTTCGTCGCGAACCGGCCGAAGAGCTGACGGTCCGCCGGCTCAGGAGCGGGGGGCGAGGGCGATCGCGCCGGCCTCGGCCAGCCCCGCGACCTCGGCCGGGGAGAGCCCGAGGAGCTCGGTGAGGACCTCCGCAGTGTGCTCGCCGAGAAGCGGGGCAGGCCGCCGGATGGACGCCGGAGTCGCGGACGCGCCGAAGGGGAAGCCCAGCATCCGCACGCGCCCTCCGTGAGCCTCGTACGTCGGCTGCTCCACCTCGGCCAGGAGCCCGAGGTGGCGGATCTGCGGGTCGTCGAAGACTTCGTCCAGCTCGTAGATCGGCCCGCCCGCGATCGACGCCGCCTCGAAGCGCGTGACCCATTCCGCCGTCGTCGCGGTGGCGAGCGCCGTCTCGACGCGCGCTTTCATCTCCTCGTGGTTCTCGAGGCGCCCGAGGTTCGTGGCGAAGTGTGGCTCGGTCCGCAGCACCTCGTCGCCGAGCACCCGGCAGAAGCGGTCCCACTGGGCGGGGTTCATCAGGACGACGTTGAGCCAGCCGTCCTTCGTCCGGAAGGCCTCGGCGGGCGTGAGCGTCGGGTTCCGGTTTCCCACGCGCGCCGGGCGCTTGCCGGAGTCGAAGAGATGGGCCACGGGATCGGGGAGGAGACCGAGGGTCGCGGCGAGCAGGTTCACGTCGAGATGCTGGCCTCGCCCGGTCCGGAGCCGGTGGACCAGGGCCGCGTTGGTGGCACCGAAGGACAGGTAGGCCGCCGCCACGTCGGCGATCGACCCGCCGGCCCGCGTCGGCGGGTCGCCCGGCATGCCGGTGACGCCCATGAGGCCGCCCATGCCCTGGGCGATCGTGTTGTAGCCGGGACGCTGGGCGTAGGGGCCGGTCTGCCCGAACCCGCTCACGGAGACGTAGACGATCCCGGGATTCACGGCGCTCACGGCCTCGTAGCCCACTCCGAGCCGGTCGGCCACGCCCGGCACGAAGTTCTCGACGAGCACGTCGGAGCGGGCGGCCAGCTCCCGGAGGATCCGCGCGCCCTCCGGCTTCTGGAAGTCGAGGGCGATCCCGCGCTTGTTCCGGTTGATCGCGGCGAACACGGCGCTCATGCCGCCGCGCCCCGTGCGCGCGCGCCACTCGCGCAGGTCGTCGCCCCGCTCCGGGCGCTCGACCTTGATCACGTCCGCGCCGAGATCGGCGAGCAGCATCGCGCAGTACGGGCCCGCGACGACACGCGAGAGGTCGAGGACGCGGATCCCCGCGAGCATGCCGGGAGAGCCCTGATCGCCGGACGGCGGGGTCACGCCCTCACTCGCGGGGGAGGAAGCCCTCGGTCATCGCGTTGACCTCGGGGATGCCCGTGCGGGCGATGGCGTTGATCCGGGCCTTGACCTGGGCGAGCGGGCCGAAGGGCTTGGCCGCGAGGATCTCGGCGTACGCGCGCACCGCGGCGGCCAGCTGGTCCCCCGGCACCACGCGATGGACGAGGCCCATCGCGTGCGCCTCGGCCGCTGTGTACCGCCGGCCCTCCATGATGATCTCCTTGGCGCGGGCCGGGCCCACCAGGCGGACGAACCGCGTGGTCGAGGCCACCCCCAGCGGAACCCCGAGATCGACCTCGGGAATCCCGAGCGTCGCCTCCGCCGCCGCCCACCGGAAGTCGCACGCGAGCGTCAGCCCGAAGCCGCCCCCGATCGCGTGTCCGTTGATCATCGCGATCGTCGTTTGTTCGAGGTTCTCGAGGAGCACCGTGACACGCTCAAAGAGCCGCCGGAACTGGTTCGGCGTCGAGAGGAAGACCTGCCGGCGCTCCTCGGGCGACATCCCGCGCCGGGCCGGAAAGTGCGCGCCGGCCGAGAAGACCGGCGGCGCCCCGGTGACGATCACCACGCGCGACCGCGCGTCGTCGCGGAGGGCTCCGAGCACCTCGATCAGCTCGCCGAGCATGGCGTCGCTCAGCGAGTTCCGGTGCTCGGGCCGGTCGAGGGTGACGGTCGCGATCGGGCCGTCGTGGCGCAGGGCGACATTCGCGCTCGCAGCCACCCTCAGGCTCCCTCGACGAAGACGAGGTTCGCGTTCGAGGCCGCGAGGCGTATCGCCTTGGGCTCGCGGTACTCCTCCGAGTTGTACCATTGCCGGGCTTGGGCCAGGCTCGGGAACTCGAGCACCACGAGGCGTCGCGGGCGCCAGTTGCCCTCCGCAACCTGGTGCTCGCCGCCCCGCACGAGGAAGCGGCCCCCGTACGCGGCGACGGTCGCCGGCGCCCGTTGCCGGTACTCGGCGTAGCGCGCGGGATCGGTGACCTCGAGATCGACGATGACATAGGCAGCCATGGACGTCCTCCCGGCCCGCGCCGGGTCCTTGATCGCCTCGCGGCGGCGCGCGGCTCCACCGACCCGGTCGGCCGCCGGCATGGTAGCCCGGGCGAGAGCCTCGACGCCAGGGACCCCCACGCGTGGCACGCCGCCTCGCATTGGGGTCGCGCGACGAGGGGACCGCCGCAGGAACAGGCCGGCGTTCGGCTCAGACGCCCGAAGATCGCCGGCGGCGTCGGGGCAGCCAACCCCGGGTCTGGGCCAGCCCGAGGAGCGTGAGCGCCGCGCCGACCCCGCTCAGGAGGCCGACGCACTCGCCGGCTACCTGCGGAACGGGGTGACCGGGCGCCAGCTCGGCTCGCCGCCCCGCAGCCGCGCCAGCACCATCCATTCGCGGCCCTGGCGGCCTTCGGGCGATGCGAAGGGGACGTAGTCCTCGACCAGCGCGAAGTGTGCGGTCAGGAGTTCTCGGACCTCTGGTTCGCTCACGGCGAACGGCGGTCCCCCCGAGCGCTCGCCCATCGGAAAGAAGCAGGCCAGGAGCCATCCGCCCGGCTTGAGGATCGCTGCGAGCACCTCGACGTACTCCGGCCGCCGGCCGGGATCGATGGCGCAGAAGCACGTGTACTCCCACACGCCGTCGAAGAAGCGGGGATAGGCCTCAGCGAGCCGGAATACGTCACGATCCTCGAAGGTCACCTCCACCCGCTCGCGCCCGGCGAACTCGCGCGCCTGGCGAAGCGCCTCCGGAGCGAAGTCGAAGGCGAAGACGCGGTGACCGCGGCGCGCCAGGAGGCGGGCGTCGTGGCCGCGACCGCAGCCGGGGACGGCCACGGTTCCCGGGGGCAGGGGCCGGCGGGCGAGGTCGGCGCCGAGCGAGGGGCTCGGCCGGCCCAGCTCCCAGCGGTCGCTCCCCTGGTCGTAGAGGCCCTGCCAGAAGGCGGCGTCACTGACCGTCGGCTCGCTCGTCACTGGAGCCGGCTCGGCCCCGCCGCGCTGCCACCGGCCCGGTGGTCGCGCAGGGGTCGTAGCGGGCCGCCGGCGGGGCCCACCGATTCGTTGACATCGGCCGATGCGTCGGCAGACGATAGGCGATGCGAGGAGGCCCTGATGGCCCTGATTTTCACGGTCGTCGTCATCGTCTGCTTCGTGGCCTCTCTCTTGCCGTTCCTGCTGCCAGGAGCCGTGATCGGCCTCCTCGGCAAGGTCCTGAACGACGCCCTCGGTGATCCCCTGTGGGCTTTCGTGCCGGTCGCGCGCGGCACGCTGGTCAGCAGCGGAGCGGAAGGGCCCATGCTGACGCTCCAGGGCGTGCTCGCACTTTACGTCCCCCTGCTGCTGCTCCTGCTCTGGAGCCAGCGAGGTCGCTGACGCCTCAGGATCCGGCGGGCGGGCGCGTCGGGGCGAGCCGGCTGCCGAGCGTCAGCAGGAGCACGCCGGCGACGAAGAAGCCCACCGTCAGGTAGACGACCTGGGGCACGGCGCGGTCGAGGTAGAGCTCGATCGCCGGGCGGACCTCCTGGAAGCGCGGCACCGTGTCCGCGAACCGGTTCAGGAGCCACTCGCGCCCGAAGATCGACGCGAGAATGCCGATGAAGCCCGGGAGGAAGGTCAGCATTCCGAGCGCCTTGAGCGAGCCGCTCAGGGAGTGGGTCACCGAGAGCCGCACGATCAGCGCCGCCGCCATCAGCCCGATCGCCACCCACAGGAGCACCGGCGACATCGCGACCGGCACGAGCTCGAGCTCGGCGGGCTGGACGCGCAGCGCGACGAAGGGGATCAGGAGCGTCAGCCCGGTCGTGTAGGCCGTGCTGACGAACACCCGCCAGGCGAGCGCCCCGGCGACCCGACCGACCAGAGGCGTCGAGCCGTCGCGGCTCATCAGGCGCGGTGGGTCGCGCCGGCCGTGGCGGCCGCCGCGTCGGCCGGGCTCGCCGACGGGCCCTGGTAGAGCTCTACGGTGAAGCCGTCCGGGTCCCGGAGGTAGACGCCCCAGCCACCGGCGTGGGCGCCCGCGGTGATCTCCGCCGGCTCCGAGATCAGCGTCACGCCCCGGCGCCGGAGCTCGGCGGAGGCCGCCCGCACGTCGTCGACCTTGAAGCAGAGGTGGCCGTTGCCGGGGCGGTTCGTGGCGCGATCGGTTGGCGGCGCGGGGTGCGAGACGTACTGGAGTAGCTCCAGCATGCTGCCGCCGGCCGCCGGCTGGAGATGCGCGGTCTCGAGGCGCACCCCCTCGAAGCCCGTGATGGTCGCCAGGTAGGGCGCGGTGCCCGTCTGCCGCTTGACGAGGGTGAGACCGAGGACGTCCCGGTAGAAGACCAGCGAGCGCTCGATGTCGCTCACCGTGAAGCCGGTGTGATAGACGGGGCCGACCTGCATTGTCGCCTCCTAGCCGAGGACCGCGATCGCGTCGATCTCGATCAGGGCGTCGTCGTCCCAGAGCCCCTGCACCTCCACCAGCGTGGTGGCGGGCCAGTGGCCCTCCATCATCTCACGGTAGACCTGCCCGATCTCGGGGGCCCTCCTGCGGTACTCGCGCTTGTCGACCACATAAAATGTCACCTTGACGAGGTCGCGCAGCGTCCCGCCGCGCGCGCCGACGACGGCGCCGACGTTGGCCAGCGCGTGCCGGAACTGGCCGACTAGGTCACCGGCCGGGACGATCCGGCCGTCGGCGTCCAGGGCCGTCTGGCCGGCGATAAAGAGGATCCGGCCCTGCGCCTCGATGCCGTGTGAGTAGCCCGAGGGCTTCGGCAGCCAGGGCGGATTCACGATCACCTTCGGCACGAGTCCCTCCTCGGGGTCAGACTTTGACCCTCAAAGAATTCACCAGCGGGGTGGCGCGGCCTGTATAGAAGTCAAAGTCTGACCCCGTCAGCGGCCGGTGAAGCGGGGCGGGCGCTTCTCCGTGAAGGCCCGTCATGCGCGTAACTGGAGCATGCCCTTGACGTCGCGCTTGAAGAGCTCGCCGATGATCTCGCGCACGTCGCCGCCCGAGCAGAAGCCCTTGCCGGTGCCGGTGAGGACGAGGACGCGGACGGGCTCGTCGGTCTGGCACTCGAGCGCCAGCCGCCCGAGCTCCGCGTAGACCTCGAACGTGAGGGAGTTCAGCGTGTCGGGACGGGCGAATGTCACCGTCCCGACGCCTTCCTCGATCCGGTAGTCGAACCCGTGGTAGAGGCCCATCGGTCTCAGGCCTGGACGGCGCCGCCGTCGACGTTCCAGGCCTGGGCGGTCACCCCGCGCGCCTCGTCGCTGGCGAGCAGCACGGCCACCGCTGCCACCTCCTCGGGCTCTATCAGGCGCCTCTGCGGAGAGAAGGCCGCGAGCGCCTGAATCGCTTCCTCGTACGCGCGCCCGGTGCGCTTCTGGATGTTCCGGGCGCCGGCCCACGTCATTTCGGTCGCCACGTAGCCCGGGCAGATGGCGTTCACCGTCACGCCCGCTGTCACGACCTCCTGAGCGAGGGCGCGGGTCAGCCCGAGCAGGCCGTGCTTTGAAGCCGCGTAGGCGGCGATGAGCGGGTACCCTTGGCGGCCCGCGATCGAAGCAATGTTGATGATGCGGCCCCACCGCGCCGCCAGCATGCCGGGCAGGACCGCGCGGGTCATCAGGAACGCGCCCGTCAGGTTCACGCGGAGGTGACGCTCCCAGAGCGCGTCGTCCGTGTCGAGGAGCTTCGCGGAGACGGCGATGCCCGCGTTGTTGACCAGGATCTGGACCGGGCCGAGGCCTTCCGCGACACGCCGCACGGCGTCGTCGACCTGGGCCCGCTCGCCGACGTCGCAGGGCACGGCGAGCGCCTTCCTGCCGAGCGCCCGGATCTCCGCGGCGACGGAGTCGAGCTCCGCGCCCGTGCGCGCGGTGACGGCGACGTGGGCGCCCTCGCGGGCGAACGCGAGCGCGATCGCCCGCCCGATGCCCCGGCCGCCGCCGGTCACGAGGGCGACGCGGTCCGGTAGCTTCACGGCGCGCAGTATAGACGCCGCTCCGAAGGCGGGTCAACGCGGACGCGTGCACGCGGACGCGTGCCGCCGCGGCGCGAGCTCCGGCCGGCGCGACGCGCGGTGATACACTACCGCCGACGTCGTCCCCGGCTCGCGTCGGGACCGGGGTCGCCAGGGGCGCCAGGATCGAAGGAGGCGCGCGGTTGAGGATCGTCTGCGTCGGCGGGGGTCCGGCCGGGCTCTACTTCGCGGCCCTCATGAAGAAGGTCGATCCCGCGCACGATGTCACCGTCGTTGAGCGGAACCGCCCCGACGACACGTTCGGCTTCGGCGTCGTCTTCTCCGACGCGACTCTTGAGCACTTCGCCCAGGCCGATCGCGAGACGCACGACGAGATCGTCCGCGCCTTCGCCCATTGGGACGACATCGACATCCACTACCGCGGCACCGTCGTCACCTCGACGGGCCACGGCTTCGCCGGGATGTCGCGGCAGCTCCTCCTCGACATCCTGCAGCGCCGGTGCCGGAGCCTCGGCGTGACGCTCGAGTACCAGACGGAGGTGCGCGACCTCGCCCCGTACCGGGATGCGGACGTGATCCTCGCCGCGGACGGGGTCAACAGCGCGATCCGGGCCCGCCACGCCGAGCGGTTCGGCCGCCGGATCGAGTGGCGGCCCAACCGCTTCGTCTGGCTCGGCACGACCTGTCCGTTCCCGGCCTTCACCTTCCTCTTCAAGGAGGACGTGCACGGGCTCTGGCGGGTCCACGCGTACCGCTACGACGCGCAGCACGCCACCTTTATCCTGGAGACCACCGACGCCACCTGGCGGCGGGCGGGCCTCGACGAGGCGTCCGAGGACGACACGGTGGCGTTCACGGAGGAGCTGTTCGCGGACGAGCTCAAGGGCCACCCCATCCTCAAGAACCGGTCGCTCTGGCGGAACTTCCCCGTTGTCCGGAACGAGCGCTGGTCGCACGACAACGTCGTCCTGGTCGGCGACGCCGCCCACACCGCGCACTTCTCGGTGGGCTCCGGGACGAAGCTCGCCATGGAGGACGCCGTCGCGCTCAGCCGGGCGCTCCAGCGCCACCCGGCGGTTCCGGCCGCCCTCGCGGCCTACGAGGCGGAGCGGCGGCCCGAGGTCGAGAGCCTCCAGCGCGCGGCCCAGGTGAGTCTCGAATGGTTCGAGACGACCGAGCGGTACCAGCGTCTCGAGCCCATCCAGTTCGCGATGAGCCTCCTCACGCGGAGCCTCCGGGTCACGCACGACAACCTCAAGGTCCGGGATCCCCGGTTCGTCGCGACGGTGGACCGGTGGTTCGCGGAGGGCGCCGCGCGGCAGAGCGGCGTGCCCCTCCCGGCGGCGCCGGCGCGGGTTCCGCCGCCCATGTTCACGCCGTTCCGCCTCCGCGACCTCGTTCTCTCCAACCGCATCGTCGTGTCGCCGATGTGCCAGTACTCGGCCGAGGACGGAACGCCGAACGACTGGCACCTCGTCCATCTCGGCAGCCGCGCGGCGGGCGGGGCCGCCCTGATCGTGGCCGAGATGACCGACGTGAGCCGGGAGGGGCGCATCAGCCCGGGGTGCACTGGGATGTACAAGCCGGAGCACGTCGACGCGTGGCGGCGCATCGTGGACTTCGTCCACCGCCACACCGGGGCACGGATCGCGCTCCAGCTCGCCCACGCCGGGCGCAAGGGCTCGACGCGGCGCATGTGGGAGGGCATCGACGAGCCGCTTCGGGACGGAAACTGGCCGCTTGTGTCCGCCTCGCCTCTTCCGTACTCCCCGCACAGCCAGGTCCCGCGCGAGATGACCCGCGAAGACATGGATCTGGTCCGCGACCAGTTCAGAGAAGCCGCCCGGATGGCCGACGATGCCGGATTCGACATGCTCGAGCTCCACATGGCGCATGGCTATCTCCTGGCGAGCTTCATCTCGCCTCTCACCAACCTACGCACGGACGCCTACGGGGGACTGCTCGAGCTCCGGATGCGCTACCCCCTCGAGGTCTTCGACGCGGTCCGGGCCGCCTGGCCGGCGGCCAAGCCCATCTCGGTCAAGATCTCGGCCACGGACTGGGCCCCGGGCGGCACGACCGCCGACGACGCGGTCCGGATCGCGGCGCGGCTCAGGGCGCACGGCTGCGACGCCGTCACGGTCTCCACGGGCCAGACGGTGCGGCACCAGAAGCCCGTCTACGGGCGGCTCTACCAAACTCCGTTCAGCGACCGGATCCGCCACGAGGCGGGGATCCCGACGATGACGGTCGGGAACCTGTCCACGCACGCCGACGCCAACTCGATCCTCGCCGCTGGCCGGGCGGACCTGTGCGTTCTCGCCCGCGGCCATCTCTACGACCCCTACTGGACCCGCCACGCTGCCCGGGAGCAGGACTACGATCTCCCGTGGCCCGACCAGTACGTCTCCGTCAAGAGCTACACCCCACGAGTGCGCTAGACGCAGGGCGGCACCGGCCCCGCCGCACCGCTCGCGCTGGTTCGTCGTCGCCGCCGTCCTGGGGCTGGCGCCGTGTTGCGGCGACGTTCTACGAGAGCCGCCCGCGCGACGCCCCTCCTTGCCGCGGTCCCGCCCTTCCTGCTGACGTACTACGCAACGTGGCGGAGCCGCACTTCGAGACCAACACGTTCGGGGTGATCCAGCCGGAAGAGGTGCGATCGTTGTTCGTGGAGGTGACCGGCGGAGGGTTGTATCGTTTGCGGTGGCCGGGTCGGCGGCCCACGCTGAGATCGTCACGGAGGATGCCCATGAGGAGTAGCTCGGACTCGAGCGCCAGGAGCCATACATCACGGGCGCGCTAGACCCCGTGGCGACGCCCGCGCCGCCGCGCCTGTCACGCTGGCCCGTCGTCGTGGCGCTCCTCGGGCTGGCGGCGCTCGTGCGCGTCGCGGCGATGTTCTACCAGAACATCTCCGGCGACGACGCCACCGTGGCCCTGATGGCGAAGCACATCCTGAGCGGCGAGGACCTGCCGGCGTTCTTCTACCGGCAGTCGTTCATGGGATCGCTAAACGGCTTCCACATGGTCCCGGCCTTGTTCCTGTTCGGGCCCTCCGTCCTCCTGGTACGGCTGAACGCGGTTGCCTGGTCCCTCTTGTTTCCGCTCGGTCTCTACGTCCTGGCACGGCGGCTCTACGATGAATCGGCAGCCCGGGTGACGCTCCTTCTCGCCGCGATCCCGCCTTTTCTGCTCACGTACTACAGCACGGTCGCGGAGCCGCATTTTGAGACCAACACGTTCGGCGTGCTTCTCCTGCTGGTGGCCCTGGTGGCCCTGACGGCGCCGGCGGGGTCCCCTCGCATCCGGGCCCTCGCGGGCCTGGGATTCATCGCGGGGCTGGCGTGCTGGACGAGCATGAAGACCCTGGTGGTGCTGGGCCCGATCCTCCTGGTCCTCCTGATCCACGACCCGCGCCTGCCGCTGCGGCGCGGAGGCTGGCTCCTTGGCGCCGGGTTCCTGGTAGGCAACCTTCCGGCCTGGCTCTTCTACCTCACCCACCCGGATCCGGGGCAGGGGAATCTCGGCTCCGCCCGGCGGTTCCTCGAATCCGACATCGACCTCTCGTGGGCGCGGATGTGGGAGTTCCTCACCAACGCCGTGCCGCTCGTCGTGGGTACGTACTACTGGGAGCCCGACACGCCCGCCCGGCTCCTGGCTCTGGGGCTGTGCCTGAGCCTGTATGCGGCGGCGGTCGGTCTCGCCGGCGTGGAGGCGATCCGCGCTCTCCGCGGCGGGGCGCCGACGCGCCGGGCGTGGGGCCTCTGGCTCCTGCTGCTGACGCTCGGCGCCACTTACGCGGCGCTCTACGGCTCCACGTTCAACCTCCTGTGGCAGATGTCGCGAGGCCGGTACCTCCTGCCGGCGTACATTCCCCTCCTGCTGTTCCTTGGGGCGGCGATCACGCGTCTGGCGCGCCGCTCGCGACTGGCGGCGGGAACCGTGCTGGCGTTCGTCCTGGCGTTCCACCTGTGGACGAACCTCGCCTACCTGTGGCCGCTCCGGCCAGCCGAGCGGGCGCGGCGCGGCGCCGAGATGGCCGCGCGGGCGGCGCTCGCCCAGCGTCTCGAGGCCCGGACCGCCGAGGCGCTCCTCGTGGACGACCCCATGGAGAGTCTCCGCTGGCAATTCCTCCTGAGCCGCCCGCGGATCTCGGCGCTCATGTCGGAGGTCTACTACCCGTCGGCGATCCCGGCCGACGCGTCGGAGCGCGTGGCGATCCTCGCATCCCGGCGGGGCGCGCGAATCCCCGAGCAGCTCGAGGCGGTCGGCGCGACCGCGTCGGTGGTGCGGTTCGGCGAGGAGCGGCTCTACGAGGATGTCCGCGTTCCGGGCCGCGCGTACCGGCTGCTGCCCCGGGCAGAGTGGCGGGCCCTCGGTCAGCCCGATTCACCGCCGGCCGCGGCGGACGGCGACCTGGGCACCGTCTGGCCCGCGCAGCGGCTCGCCCAGTCGGAGGCGGACCCGCTCGTGCTGGACCTCGGGGCGCCCCGGTCCGTGGCGCGCCTCATCCTCTGGCCCACGGCGCTGACCGACGTGATCGTGCCGCTTGAGGTCGCGGCCTCGCCGGACGCGATCACGTGGGACCGCCTGGGCGTCACGCCGGCGGAGGTGGCGCAGCCGATCTTCATCGCCGGGCGGCGCCCGTTGTTCCGGCCACGCAACGGCTGGCTCGAGCTGGTGACGGCGCCCCGATCAGCCCGGTACCTGCGCATCCGCCCTGCGGAGCCGGGCTCGGTCGGCGTCGGGATGGTGGGGGAGCTCTTTGTCTACGAGGCCGTCGATCAGCCCGTGCAGGAAGGGCCGGACGTCGACGCCTTGCTCCGCGCCATCCGCGCCCGCGGCGTGACGCGGCTCCTGGCCGATCCGGTCGTGTCCGCCCGGGTGACGCTCGTGACGAAGGGGGCGGTCGCCACCCTGCCGGCCAACGGCGTGCTCAACAGTCACGGGTTCTCCCCGCCGACCCATCTCTACGCGCGCCTCCGGCTCCGGGAGACGGACGCCGCCCTGGTGGCGGCGGAAGACGCCACAGAGCTGCGCGAGCGATTCGAGGCGGCGGGCGTGCCCGTCACGTCCGAACCGATCGGGCCCGCGGTGCTGTTCCAGCTGGCCGGGCCGCTGGTCACGTCGGGCCGCTGTCGGCCGCTGGACTGGCGCGTAGCGTCCGAGACGCCCGAGCCCGACGGCCGCAGCGCGCGTTACGTCGTCGAGGGACGTCTGCCGGAGCTCACACGCCTCGCCACGATCCGGCTCGAGCACCCGCGGGTCTCGACCCGGTACGCGGCGATCCTCGGGGTGGGGCTGTCCGACGACGGCGGCACCTGGCGGACGGTGGACGGCGCTCGCCCCGTGGCGGAGTGGGCGTGGGCGGGGCGGACGCTCTTCACGTTCTCGGGTGGCGCGACGGAGCTGGCGCTGGGGGAGCGGCCGGGGCGGGCGGTGCGGGTGGAGGTGTGGCTCCCGTACCGGGGTGAGGGGGCGATCACGTCCCTCTGTGTCCGAGGCTCGACATGACAGAGGGCGGGACTCTCCGGTCGTTCTACGCCGTCGAGGGGGACATGGTCGTGCTCCCGCCAGTGGCCAACGGGTCGGCAGGTGCTCTATGCTGCTCCCCGGGGTCCAGGGACCGCGGCCCGTTTCTCCTCCAGGGAGGGCACCAATGCGAAGGATCGTGATTGGACTAGGCAGCCTCGCCATCCTCCTCGCCGTCGCCTCGGCCGATGCCCAGTCACCCGTCAAGATCGGGCTGATCATGCCGTACTCGGGCCAGTTCGCCGACACGGCGACCCAGATGGACAACGCCATCAAGCTCTACGTGAAGCAGAAGGGCGACACCGTCGCGGGCCGCAAGCTCGAGTTCATACGCCGGGACACCGGCGGCGCTGCGCCCGACGTCGCCAAGCGCCTGGCGCAGGAGCTGATCGTGCGCGACCAGGTGGACATCCTCGCCGGCTTCGTCCTCACGCCCAACGCGCTCGCCGCCGGTGACGTGTCGGCGGAGGCGAAGAAGCTCATGGTGGTGATGAACGCCGCCACGTCGATCATCACGACGAAGTCCCCGTACATCGTGCGGACCTCGGTCACCACCCCGCAGCTGAACGAGTCGTTCGGGGCGTGGGCGTTCCGGAGCGGCGTCCGCAAGCTCTACTCGATGGTGTCCGACTTCGGCCCGGCCCACGACGCGGAGGGCGCGTTCCAGCGCGCATTCAAGGAAGCCGGTGGGGAGATCGTCGGATCGGTGCGGTTCCCGGTGGCGAATCCCGACTTCTCGGCCTTCATCCAGCGCGCCAAGGACCTGAGCCCGGAGGCGATCTACATCTGGGTACCCGGCGGCGTGCAGCCGGCCGCGATAGGCAAGACGCTGGCTGAGCGCGGCATCGACCCCCGGAAGACGCGGATCCTGGGGCAGGGGGAGCTGACGGAGGAGGAGGCGCTCCGGAGCATGGGCGACGCCGGGCTCGGGCTCGTCACCGTTTATCACTACGACTACAATCACGATTCGACGCTGAATCGGGAGTTCGTGAAGGCCTACCACGAGGCCAGTGGGCGGAACCCCAACATCTACAGCATCGGAGGCTACGACGGCATGCACCTCATCTACGAGGCGCTGAAGAAGACCGGGGGCAAGACAGACGGCGACGCGCTCGTCGCGGCGGCCAAGGGCATGCAGTGGGAGAGCCCGCGGGGGCCCGTCGCCATCGACCCCGAGACGCGCGACATCATCCAGACCGTCTACATCCGGCGGGTGGAGAAGGTCGGGGGGCAGCTCCGGAACGTGGAGTTCGACAAGGTCGAGAACGTCAAGGACCCGGTGAAGGCCCGCATGAAGCCATGACCGACCGCCGCTCCTGACAGCCGGCGCGAGACCGGCCGTGCTCGTGCCCGTGGTGGGCGTCCTGTTCGACGGATTCGCCTACGGGATGCTGCTCTTCCTCCTCTCGGTGGGCCTGTCGGTGACGCTGGGCATGATGAACTTCGTCAACCTGGCGCACTGCAGCTTCGCCATGCTCGGCGGCTATGTCATGATCACGCTGACGCAGACGCTCGGATGGCCGTTCCTCGGCGCGCTGCCGGCGGCGTTCGCTGCCACCGCGGCGGCGAGCGTCCTTCTCGAGCGCGCGCTCTACCGCCGGCTGTACCGCGCGAGCGATCTCGACCAGTGCCTCCTGACGATCGGCATCGTGTTCATGTCGGTGGCGGCGGCGGCCTACGTCTACGGGACGACCCAGCAGCCGATCGAGACGCCCCCCTACCTGCGCGGCGCGGTCACCTGGCTGGGCCTCCGGCTCGGCGTGTACCGGCTGTTCCTGGTCGCGACGGCGCTCGCGATCACACTCGTCCTCGTCCTCGCCCTCGAGTACACGCGCTTCGGCGCGCAGGTCCGCGCCGCCGTCGACAACCAGCGCATGGCGCGCGGGCTCGGCATCGACGTCGACCGGCGATTCGCGATCACCTTCGCCCTGGGTAGCGGGCTCGCGGGCCTCGGCGGGGCGCTCGCCATCGAGATGGTCGGCCTCGATCCCGCCTTCGCCTTCACCTACCTCGTGTACGTCCTCATCGTGGTGTCGGTGGGAGGGCTCGGTTCCATCGGGGGATCGTTCGCCGCGGCGACCCTCCTGGGCGTGAGCGACGTCGCCGGCAAGTACTACGTGCCCGAGCTCGGCGCCTTCCTCATCTACCTCGTGATGGTCGGACTCCTCATGTGGCGCCCGGCCGGCCTGTTCGGCCGGCGCTAGGGTGAGCGCCTCCGAGGCGGCCGCGGACCCGCGTCACGAGCTCGCGAGCCAGGCCCGATGGCGGGGCCTGGAGGCGGTCTTCTGGCTCGCCGCGCTGTCTCCCTTCCTCCTCTTCCCGTCCCACCTCCAGCTCGCGAGCCAGATCGCCATCACCGCGCTCTTCGCGCTGTCGCTCGATCTCCTCCTCGGCTACGCGGGGATCGTCTCGCTCGGCCATGCCGCCTTCTTCGGTGTGGGCGCCTACGCCGCCGGGCTCCTGGCCAAGGGCGGCTGGGGCGAGCCGCTGTCGGGGCTCGCGGCCGCGGCGGCGGCGGCCGGCCTGGCCGGCTACGCCGCGAGCTTCATCGTCGCCCGCGTCCGGCACCTGGCGCTCATTATGGTCACGCTCGGCCTCGGCCTCCTGGTCCACGAGGCCGCGAACAAGGCGCACTGGCTGACGGGCGGCGCCGACGGCCTCCAGGGAGTCCGGATGTGGCCGCTCCTCGGCCGCTTCCGGTTCGACCTCTACGGCTACACCGCCTACGGTTACTCCCTCGTCGTCCTCGCCCTCGCCTTCCTCGTCGTGCGGCGGCTGGTTCACTCCCCGTTCGGGCTCTCGCTGCGCGGGATCCGCGAGAATCCGGTCCGGATGCCCGCCCTGGGCGCGCCGAGCCGCTCGCACATCCGGAAGGCATACGCCATCGCCGCGGTCCTCGCGGGGCTCGCTGGCGCCCTCCTCGCCCAGACGACCGAGACCGTGTCCCTCGCGACGCTGGACTTCCAGCGCTCGGCGGAGGTGCTCGTGATCCTGATCCTCGGCGGCGCCGGCCGCCTCTACGGGAGCCTGGTGGGCGCCGTCATTTTCCTGGTCGCGCGCGACCAGTTCTCCGGTCTCAATCCCCAGTACTGGTACTTCTGGGTGGGCGCGCTCCTGGTCCTGGTCGTCATGGTGCTGCCCAATGGCGTGCTTGGAGGGCTCGCCCGGCTGGCGGGAGCCCGGCCGAGCTCCGGTGGGCGGCCCGCACCGAGGCCGCGGGGCCGCGGTATCGTGGGATGCCTCGCGCGGCTCGCCCCGTCGCGGCGGGACAGGACCTCGTGAGCGCCCCGGCTCTGTCGACGCGACGGCTCAGCAAGAGCTTCGGATCCCTCGTGGTGGCCAAGGACGTCGAGCTGTCCCTTCCCCCTGGGGCGCGCTACGCCCTGATCGGTCCCAACGGCGCCGGGAAGACGACCCTCATCAACCTGATCACCGGCATGATTCCGCCCGACAGCGGACACGTCCTCCTCGGTGAGGAGGACGTGTCCGGGCTCGAACCAGCCCAGCGCGTCAAGCGTGGGCTCGCGCGCACCTTCCAGATAAACGCCCTGTTTCCCCGTCTCAGCCCGCTCGAGGCCGCGACCCTCGCCGTATGCGAGCGGCGCGGGGTCGCCACCACGTGGTGGCGTGGGCTCGGCACCTACCGGGGCGAGATGGACGAGGCGTACAGCATTCTCTGCTCCCTGGCGCTCGACGCCGTGTGCCATCGGCCGACCTTCGAGCTGCCCTACGGGCAACAGCGGCTTCTCGAGATCGCGCTCGCGCTCGCCACGCGGCCACGCGTGCTCCTGTTGGACGAGCCGGCCGCCGGCGTCCCTCGGGACGAGAGCGCCGGACTGTTCGCCGCAGTCGCCGGTCTGTCTCAGGACCTGACGGTGCTCTTCATCGAGCACGACATGAACGTGGTCTTCCAGTTCGCGAGCCGCATCATCGTGATGGTCGGCGGCCAGATCCTCGTCGAGGGCACGCCGTCCCAGATCGCCTCCGACCGGCGCGTGCAGGAGATCTATCTCGGCGGAGGGCGCCGTGGCTGAGCCTCTGCTCGCGGTGCGGAACGTGCGGGCCGGCTACGGCGAGGCAGTTGTGCTCGAGGACGTGTCGTTCGACCTCCCCGAGCGAGGCCGTCTGGCGGTGCTTGGGCGCAACGGGGTCGGCAAGTCCACGCTCCTCCTGACCATCATGGGCCACACGGATGTCAGCCGCGGCGCGATCGTGTGGCGCGGCGCCGAGATCACCGCTGCGGCGCCCCACCGCCGCGCCCTCGGGGGGCTGGGCTGGGTGCCGCAGGAGCGCGAGGTCTTCTCCTCGCTGACGGTCGAGGAGAACCTGACGGTCGCCGCACGGCCGGGCCGATGGGACCTGGGGGCCGTCTACGATCTCTTTCCGCCGCTCGCGTCGCGGCGCCACAGCATGGGCAGTCACCTCTCGGGCGGCGAGCAGCAGATGCTGGCCATCGCGCGTGCGCTGATGACCAATCCTGCTCTGCTCCTGCTCGATGAGCCTCTCGAGGGACTCGCGCCGATCATCGCCGAGCAGTTGGCGAGCGCGATCCGCCGCATGACCGCCGACGAGGGGACTGCCGTCCTTCTGGTGGAGCAGCACGCGGAGCTCGCGCTCGCGTTGACGGACGCGGCCGTGATCCTGGAGCGGGGGCGGATCGCGCACCGGGCGGTATCCTCGGCGCTACTCGCGGACCGGGCAACGCTCGAGCGGCTGGTCGGGCTCAGGGTCGGGGGTGACCCGGGCTAGCCCACCTACGCCTTGCCCGCGGTCGGGCTACGGCGCCAGGGTCGCGATCGACCTCAGGCCGCCGGCGCGCGGCCGTGGTGGAGCCAGTAGTGGTCGGGCCGGCGCGCGACGCGCTCGGTCAGCAAGCGAGTGGCGCGGCCCGCGTCGTCGGCCCGGAGAGATGCTCCGTCATCTGTCGCTCGGCCAGGGCCGGTCGGTTCCCGACCAGAAGGGCGACGGTCTCGACGTGACTCCGCTCCCTCGCCGTCTGGGTAGACGCTGCGGCGCGCGCTCTCCGCCGCCTCCCGCGCCGGAGCGAAACGCTCCTCGAGGAACAGGCAGACGGCCGCGCCCGCATGAGCCAGCGCCAAGCCGGGGTCGAGCGCTGCCGCCTCGCGGAAGGCATCGAGGGCGCCTCGGCCCCAGCCGAGGAGATCGCGCACTCCGTCGTCGTAGCGGGCGAGCGCGGCGGCCGTGGCCGTGGTGGCCGGGAGCCCGTACGCGTCGGCGCTCATCATCCGTCGAGGGCCGGAACGGCGCGTGCCGGAATCCGGGTCCCGCTCGTCAGAGTCCCGGGTCGTCCGGACGGCCGAGCCAGGCGCCGGCGACCAGGTTCCGCATCATTTGGACCGTCCCGCCGCCAATCGTGAACATGCGGGCGTCGCGCACCATCCGCTCGAGCGGGAGGTCGCGCGAGTAGCCGCTCGCCCCGAAGATCTGGAGGGCGTCGTTCGTGACGCGCACGGCGGTCTCGCTCGCCAGGGTCTTGGCCATGGCGGCCTCGATCATGTCGGGCAGGCCGTGCCCGGCGTTGGCCGCCGCGCGATAGATGAGCTGCCGCGCGGCCTCCACCTGGAGCCCCATGT
Source organism: uncultured Candidatus Rokubacteria bacterium (assembly GCA_963805625.1). Lineage (GTDB taxonomy): Bacteria > Methylomirabilota > Methylomirabilia > Rokubacteriales > DASRDR01 > DASRDR01. The sequence goes on along the minus strand of CAWDVE010000010.1, from coordinate 1,510,094 downwards.
CGGCGACCATCCAGCGGAGCCCTTGGAAGTGCCCGATCGGCCGGCCGAACTGCTGGCGCTCCCCGGCGTACCGGACGGCGGCCTCGAGCGCTCCCTGGGCGATGCCGAGCGCGACCGTTGCGGCGCCGAGCCGCTGGCCGTTGTAGGCCGACATGAGGCGCTTGAAGCCGCCCGCGGGAAGGAGGAGGTTGTCGCTGGGGACGCGGCAACGGTCGAAGACGACCTCGCCCTCGGGAATGCCACGCATCCCCATCGCCCGCTCGCGCCGTGTGACGGCCAGACCCGGGGTGTCGGCCTCGACGATCAGCGCGCCGATCCCCGCCGATCCGGGGATGCCGTCGAACCGGCAGAGCACCACGTAGGTCCGCGAGACGCCCGCGCCCGTGATCCAGCGCTTCGTCCCGGTCAGCACCCACGCATCGCCGTCCCGCTCGGCGCGCGTCTCGAGCTCGGAGGCCGCCGAGCCCGCGCCGGGCTCGGTGATGGCAATGGCCGGCTTGTCCCCCCGGACCACGCGCGGCAGGAATTTCTGCCTTTGCGCCTCGGTGCCGTGATGGACGATCGCGCCGACCGGCCCCAGGTTCGAGTCGACGAGGAGGCGCCCAGTCACACCGCAGGCTCGCGCGACCTGCTCGATCACGAGGACCACGTCGAGGAGGGCGCGGCCCTGGCCGCCGTATGCGGCGGGAACGGTCATGCCCATGAACCCTGCCTCGACGAGCTGCTTGACGTTCTCCCAGGGGTACTCCTCGCGCTCGTCCCAGCGCGCCGCCCGCTCGCGGAACTCCTGGTCGGCGAGCGCGCGGGCGCGCGCTCGGACGCCCTCTTGTTCCGCGGTCAGTGGAAACCGCATGTCGCCCCCCTCGCGCACCCCAGGCGCGCCCGTTGACAGGCGCGACTGTAGGGCCAGCCGGCCGCGGGGGTCAAGGCGGCGCCGCTTCGGGATCAGGGCAGCGCGACCCTCGGTCTCCGGCCGGAGTCACCCCGGTGCCGCGGGAACGCGGCGGCTTGCCGGCGCGTTCCAGAAATAGGAAATAGGACTGGGTGCGCCCAGACGCGCGCCCGTCCGGCTGGAGGACACACATGAACGGACGATGGTCGACCTCGGTCACCCTCGCGGCGTGGGCCCTCGGCGCGGGGTTTGCCGCGCTCTTGCTCCTGGCCTCTCCCTCGGGAGTGAACGCCGACGGTGCCGGCGGCGGTGGGGGCGGTGGCGGCGGAGGGGGTGGCGGCGGCGCGGGGCCGTCGGAGATGCCCGCCAAGCCGGTGGATCCCGACTACGCCGCCGGCGTGAAGGCGATCGACGCCGGCCAATACGCGACCGCGATCCCCCTGCTGCAGAAGGCCATCGCGCGGGACGGCACCAACGCGGATGCCCACAACTGGCTGGGCTACGCCGTGCGCCGGAACGGTGATCCGGCGGGATCGATCCCCATCTACCAGAAGGCGCTGGCCATCGATCCCAAGCATCGCGGCGCCCACGAGTACATCGGCGAGGCGTATCTCACGCTCGACAACCTGCCGAAGGCCAAGGAACACCTCGCGCGCCTCGACAAGCTCTGCTTCTTCCCGTGCTCTCAGTACAAGGATCTCAAGAAGGCCGTCGAGGCTTACGAGTCGAGCGGAGGACGGATCAAGCCGACCGCGTCCCGCTGAGCGCGGCTTCCTTTCAAGCCGCTGGCCAGGCCGATTGCCCCGGGCTTCAAGGGTGGCTGACCCGCCGCCGGGGGCCGGGCGGATCCGCGGGCGGTGCCGATGGTAGACTGCCGTCGGCCGCCGCGCGATCCGCCCGAGCGGCCCCGACGGAGCGCCGATGACCCAGCCGCCTGGCCGCCCCATGGTTCCGGAAGACCTGTTCCGGATCCGATTCGTCAGCGATCCCCAGCTCCATCCCGACGAGGGCCGCGTCGCCTTCGTCGTCACCATGCTGTCCGAGGCGCGGGACGAGTACCTCTCCACCATCTGGGTGGTGGACGTGAACGGCGGCGACGCGCGCCCATTCACCCGCGGGCCGCGGCGCGACACGGCGCCTCGCTGGTCCCCCGACGGCCGATGGCTCGCCTTCGTGTCCGAGCGAGAGAAGAAGGGCAAGGGCCAGCTCCACGTGATGCCGGCGGACGGGGGGGAGGCCATGCGGCTGACCGACCTCCGGCCCGGCGTGACGAGTCCCGCCTGGTCGCCGGACGGTCGGTGGCTCGCTTTTGTCTCGCGAGTCGGCGGGTGGGAGGAGCCGGCGGACGAGGAGGAGCGCGAGCGTTCCAAGCCGCCTCGGATCATCGATGTGCTCAAGTACAAGTCGAACGGCATGGGTTTCGTCCACGACCGGCCGCAGCAGGTCTTCGTGGTCTCGGTGGACGGCGGGGCGGCCCGCCAGCTCACCGTCGGGACCTTCGACAATCACCATCCCGCGTGGGCGCCCGACGGCCAGCGCGTGGCGTTCGTGTCCGCCCGTCACGCGGACCGCGACGAGGACGGTGCGGCGGACGTCTTCACGGTGGCCGTCGGGGGAGGCGAGGCGCGCCAGCTGACGCGGACCGAGGGACCGGTGTCGTGGCCGGTTTTCTCGCCGGACGGCCGGACGGTCGCCTACGTCGGGCATACCGATGCCCGCGGGGTCTCCCGTCACCACCGCCTGTACGTGGTTCCCGCCGACGGGGGCGTGCCGGCATGCCTGACCGCGACCCTCGACCGGAACTGCGAGCCGATGATGGGCGCGGTGGGTCCCCAGTGGCTCGGAGAGACGGATGCGCTCCTGTTCCAGGTCGAGGACGAGGGCGACGTGCCCCTCTACCGGGTTGCGGCGGCAGGCGGCGCCGCCCCGGGGCGCCTCATCGGCGGGACCCGCCAGGTGACCGCCTTCTCCGCAGCAGGAGACGGCGCCCTCATCGCTTTCACCGCCACGGACGACACGTCGCCCCCGGAGGTCTTCGTGTGCCAGGCCGACGGGACCGGCGAGCGGCAGCTGACGGATCTGAACCGGGACTGGAAGGCGGAAGTTGCGCGGGCGCGCCCGGAGCGCTTCCGGTTCGAGCGCGCGGGCTTCAGCGTCGACGGCTGGGTGATGCCGCCGTTCGGCCGAGAGGCGGGCCGGCGCTACCCGGTGCTCCTCAACATTCACGGCGGGCCCGCGAGCCAGTATGGCCACCGCTTCTTCGACGAATTCCAGGTGTACGCGGGCGCGGGGTATGCCGTCGTGTACGTGAACCCTCGAGGCAGCCGGGGCTACGGCGAGGCGTTCGCGCGGGCGGTCGTGGGGGACTGGGGCGGCGGCGACTACGCCGACCTGATGGCCGGGCTCGACGAGGCGCTCGGCCGTTTCGACTTTCTTGATGCCGGACGGCTCGGGGTGATGGGCGGGAGCTACGGCGGCTTCATGACGAGCTGGATCGTCGGCCACACCGACCGTTTCCGCGCCGCGTGCTCGGAGCGCGCCGTCAACGCCATGTGGAGCATGTACGGGACCAGTGACATCGGCTTCTGGTTCCAGGAGGCCCACGCGGTGGGCCGGCCGCCGTGGGAGGACCTCCGCTGGTATCTCGAGCGTTCGCCACTCTCCTACGCGCGTGACATCCGCACCCCGCTCCTGATCGTGCACTCCGAGAGCGATCTCCGGTGCCCGATGGAGCAGGCGGAGCAGCTCTACGTGGCGCTCAAGAAGCTCAAGCGGACGGTTCGCTTCGTGCGGTTCCCGGACGAGGACCACGAACTCTCGCGCTCCGGACGGCCGCGCCACCGGCTCGCGCGGTTCCGGATCCTGCTTGAGTGGTTCGGAGAGCACCTGCCGCCGGGGCCGTCCTGAGGGGCGCGCTCCCGGACAGGCCGGGCCGCGACGCGCGCACCCGGCCGTGAGGCGGCTCGTCTTGGTGGGCGGCGGGCACGCCCACCTCCACGTCCTGGCCGATCTCGCCGCCCGACCGCTTCCCGGCGCCGAGGTCACGCTCGTGTCGCCGTCGGCCTGGCACCACTACTCCGGCATGGTGCCGGGCTTCCTCCAGGGCAGGTACGCGGAGGCGGACCTGACGATCGATCTCGCCTCGCTCGCCGCCCGCGCCGGGGTACGGCTCCTCGAGGCCATGGCCGAGCGGGTCGACGTCGGCGGGCGCACCGTGGACCTGGGCGGGGCGAGGCTTCCCTTCGATATCCTGTCGCTCGACGTGGGCGGGACCCCGGCCGGCCTCGACGTTCCGGGCGTGCGGGAGCACGCGGTGACCGTCCGGCCCATGCGACAGGCGGTCGCGCTCCGGACGCGGATCGATGCGCTGGCAGCGCCGGCCCGACGCGGCCCCGTGCGCGTGACCATCGTGGGGGCCGGTGCCGGTGGCGTCGAGGTGGCGCTGGCCGTCCACCGGCGCATCCGGGAAGCCGGCGCGCGGCCAGAGGTCGCCCTCGTCGAAGCGGCGTCAGACGTCCTGCCGGACTACGAGGCACCGGTGCGGCGGCGTGCGGCGGACATCCTCGCTCGCCGCGGCGTTGCCGTCACCCTGGGGAGCGCGGTGAGCCGGGTGGACGGGAACGCCATCGAGCTCATGAACGGGACGCGCGCGGCCGCGGACCTGGTCGTCTGGCTCGCCGGCGCCGCGGGTCCCGCCCTGCTCGCGGACGCCGGGCTCCCGCTCGATCCCCGAGGCTTCTTGCTCGTCGATGCCACGCTTCGGGGCGCCAACGGCGCGCCCGTCTGGGGCGCGGGCGATTGCGCGACGCTCGTCGACTACCCGAACACGCCGAAGGCGGGGGTGTACGCGGTTCGCCAGGGACCGGTGCTGGCGCGGAACCTGCGCGCGGCGCTGGGCGAGGGGAGACCTGCGACGTACGTCCCGCAGAGGACCTTCCTGTCGCTCCTCAACACCGCCGACGGCAAGGCTCTCCTCCGCTGGCACGGGATCGTCAGCCACTCGCGCTTCGCCTGGTGGCTGAAGGACCGCATCGACCGCCGGTTCGTCCGCCGCTACCGCGCGCCCGCGTGATCCCCTCTGCGTGAGTCCCCTCTTCCGCGACCGGGGAGCGCGTCCTAGGGTGGACGCCTAGCTTCCGAGCGCCCCTGACGGGTGGAGGACGGCGAGCCGTGGGACGTCGAGCGCTGTTCTGGTCCGGCGCCGTGCTGGTGGGGCTCATCGTTCAGCAGAGCGCGGTCCGCTGGTTCGGCGCCGACGCCAATCGCTGGCTCGGCGTGGCGCTCATCGTCGTGCTCCTGCTCTCGGTGCCGGCCGTGCTCCTGGGGAGCCGCGTGGAAGGGACCAGCCGATGGCGCCGGTGGCGTGAGGCGCGCCGACGCGCTGTAAAGCACCACCGGACCTGACCCGCCTCTCCCGCTCGACGCGCCGCTTGCCGGCGCTCCGTAGTACCAGCGGTGGAGGCGGTCCGGCCTAACCCCACAGAGGTAGAGGAAGCGCAGCGTCCACATGAGAGCGATCGTCCGCGCCACTCCGTTCTGCTCCCATCGCCGGGCGGAGGTCGTGACCCGGAGCCCCAACGGAGCAAAGCGGCCGATGCGCTTCAGCCGGCGCGTGAGCTCGATGTCCTCCATGAGGGCGATGTCGGGGTAACCGCCGAGGCGCTCGAACGCTGCGCGGCGGACGAAGATCGCCTGGTCTCCCGTGCAGATACCCGTCAGGCGTGAGCGGACATTCATGAGCCGGGCGATCAGCCGGAACGCCGCCCCGGGGCTGTCGAAGCGAACGTCGAAGCGGCCATAGACGACCGAGGGGTCGGCGAGGGCGCGGTGGACGGCCTCGGCCGCTCCGGACGGCAGGCGTGTGTCGGCGTGGAGGAAGAGGAGAATCTCACCGAGCGCCCGGAGGGCGCCCGCGTTCATCTGGCGCGCGCGGCTGCGGTTGCTGGACACGAGACCGACGCCCGCGGTCCGCGCGGCGATCTCCAGGCTTCCGTCCCGGCTTCCGCCGTCCGCGACGACCACCTCGACACCGGGGCAGTCTCGGGCGAGTTCCGCCAGCAGGGCCTCGAGTCGGTCGGCCTCGTCGAGAACGGGGACGACGATCGAGAGTTTCACGGCGCGGACGCCTCAGCGGTCCGGAGCAAGGAGCTCCCTGGCCGCGGGGCTCTTCTGCGTGAGCCAGCGGGGCACGAGCGACACGAGGACGATCAGGGCGGCTGCGGCGGCGAGGGTCCACGCGATCCGTGTGGAATTGCCGCCGCCGGAGAGCGCGCCGCCCGCCAGCGTGAATGCGATGGTGCCTGGCAGCATGCACACCGACGACACTCCGACGTACGTCCAAAAGGGGATCCGTGTCAGGCCGTACGCGAAGTTCTGGAGGTTGAACGGGAAGAGCGGGACGAGGCGGGTCACCATCAGGATGCGCCAGCCGTGGCGCTCGACGGCGGCGTCGATCCGCGCGACCCGGGGGCTCTGGGCCCGCCAGCGCTCGACGGTGTCCCGCGCGAGGTGCCGGGCGACCAGGAATGCAGACGCGGCCGCGAGGGTGGCCGCGATCCACGTGTATACCGTGCCCCAGATCGGCCCGAACACGAGCCCGCCGAGGAGCGTCAGGGGGAGCGCGGGGACGAAGAGGAGCTCGGCCACCACGTAGCCGCCCACGTACAGGAGGGGCCCCCAGGCCCCGTATGCCTCGATCGCCGTCCTCAGGCGGGCCAGCCGCTCCGGCCGTACCCAGTCGTAGAGGCCGAGGGCCCACGCGAGGACGCCCGCCGCGAGCAGGCCGAGCGCGAGAAGGGCCAGCCGGCCGGGGCCCCCAGGGGCCGCCTTGCTCACCGCGCCAACCTGAGCCAGGCCCTGAGCGCCGCGCGCACGAAGGGCGTCAATCGCGTCCGCTGGTACTGATCGGCGACGTGGCGCACCGCCTCGGCCTGCGTGGGGTAGGGGTGGATGACGTCCGAGAGCAGGCCGAGCCCGACCCCGGCGACGATGGCGAGCGTTACCTCGCTGATCATCTCGCCGGCCCGCCGGGCGACGATGGTCGCGCCGACGATCCGGTCGGTGCCGCGCCGTACGTGCACCTTGACGAAGCCCTCCGTCTCGCCGTCGGTGAGCGCACGGTCCACGTCCTCGAGGCGGCGCACGAGCGTGTCGATCCCGAGCCCGCGCTCGCCCGCCTCGCGCTCGCTGAGCCCGACGTGCGCCACCTCCGGGTCCGTGTACGTGCACCACGGCATGACGAGCCGGCTCACCCGGCGGCGGCCGGCGAGCCCGAAGAGCGCGTTCTGGACGACGATCCGCGCGGCGGCGCCGGCGGCGTGGGTGAACTTCCAGCCGAGGCACACATCACCGGCGGCGTAGACCCGGCGGTTCGTCGTCCGCAGGTGGTCGTCCACGACGATGCCCTCGCGCGCGTGCCGTACGCCTGCTGCCTCGAGCCCGAGCCCCTCGACGTTCGGCACGCGGCCGGCCGCGACGAGGATCTCATCGGCCGCCACGGTGCCCTCCCGCCCGCTCTCCCGGTAGCGGAGGACTTTCCGCGTCGCCTCGCGCGTGACGCTGGCGATCTCGGCGCCGAGGATCAGCCGCACTCCGTCCCGGAGGAGCGCCTGCCGGACGATCTCGGCCGCGTCCGCATCCTCGCGCGGCAGGAGCTGCGCCACGTCGCTCAGGAGGGTCACCTCCGCGCCGAGACGACGGAGCGCCTGGGCCAGCTCGCACCCGATCGGGCCGCCGCCCAACACGGCCAGGTGACCGGGCCGCTCGGTCAGCTCGAAGACGGTCTCGCTCGTGAGGAATCCGGTCTCGGCGAGGCCGGGGATCGGCGGGTGTCCGGGCCGCGCTCCGGTGGCGACGACGGCCCTCGCGAAGCGAAGGGTCCGGCCGGCGACGGCCAACGTGTCGGGCCCGGTGAATGCCGCGTCGCCGAGGAAGACGTCGACGCCGAGTTCCCGGCTGAAGCGCCAGGCCGAGTCATGCGGGCTGATCTCCGCGCGGACCCGTCGCATCCGCTCCATGACGGCGCCGAAGTCGACCACCACCCCGCCGGGAACCTTCACGCCGAATGTCGCGGCCTCCCGGATCTCGCCGATGACGCGTGAGGAGCGGATCACAGCCTTCGAGGGGACGCAGCCCGTGACCAGGCAATCGCCGCCCATGAAGTGCCGCTCGACCAGGGCGACCCGGGCGCCGAGGCCCGCGGCGCCCGCCGCGCTCACGAGGCCCGCCGTCCCCGCGCCGACCACCACGAGGTTGTACCGCCGGGCCGGCTCCGGGTTCTCCCAGCCGGGTGGGTGGACGTTCTGGATCAGCGTGCGGTTGTGGACGTCGTCCGGGAGCAGCCTCGGCGAATCGCTCACGTCGTGGCGCCGCCGCAGGAGCTCCCGGCGCCCGCCGTGCACCCGAAGCAGTGACGCGCGGTGCGGATCCGGCGCGTCTCGAGCCAGGCGGGGTCGAGGTCCCGCACGTGAGGGCGGCGACCGGGAGGAGCCTCGACCGGGAGGTCGAGCATCTGGTTGAAGTCGCAGTCGTGGAGCGTCCCGTCCCAGCCGACCGAGATCGTGTTGCGACACATGAGACCCGGGATCGCCGCCGGGTTGAAGGTCGCCAGCAGCCGCGCCATGTACTCCTGGAGGTTGCCGCTTTCGACGAGCCAGTCGAGGAAGCGATTGATCGGCATGTTGACCAGCGTGAAGAGCCGGTCGAACGTGACGCCGTGGTGGCGGGCGAGCCCTGCCTTCCAGTCGCGCTCGAGCGAAGCCTGCGAGCCGGGTAGGAACGCTCCGGCAGGATTGCTGACGAGCGTCAGCCGGCGTCTGGGATCGCCCTGCCCGTAGCCCGCGGCGTTCAGCCGTCTCAGCGCCTCGATCGACAGGTCGAAGGTGCCTTCACCCCGCTGGGCGTCAGTGTTCAACCGGCGGTAGTGGGGGAGTGAGGATACGATCTCGACGCCACGCGCCGCGAGCCACTCGGGCAGGTCGGCGCAGCGGGGAAGGAGGAGGATCGTGAGGTTGCACCGGTCCATCACATGTTTTCCGCGCGCCACGGCTTGGTCGACCAGGTAGCGGAAGTGAGGGTTGAGCTCGGGTGCCCCGCCGGTGATGTCGACCGTGTGCGCGGTCGTCCGGTCGAGGGCCGCGAGGCAGAGGTCGACCGTCTCGCGGTCCATGTTCTCCGCCAGCCGGTCGGGTCCCGCGTCGACGTGGCAGTGGCGGCAGGTCATGTTACAGAGGCGGCCCACGTTGATCTGGAAGATCTCGAGCGGCGCCGGCCTGAGCTCGGTCCATCCACACGCTCCGAGGGTTGCGTCGAAATCCCCGCCGGGGAGCGGCAGCGTCTCGAGGAGCCGGAGTTGAGCCGCAGTCGAGGCGAGCGGGGAGTCCCGGGCTCGGAGGCTTCGCGTTCCCTTGGGGCCCGCGGCCAGGGTCGCGAGGTCGGGGTCGGCGGCGCCTGTCCCCGGTGGCGTCACTCCGCCATCCCCGCGTGCCGCGCGTGCTCGAGCATCTGGACGCCATGGACCAGCGAGGCGCCTCCCCGGATGGCCGAGGCCACGTGGACCGCTTCCGTCATCTGCTCGAGATCGGAGCCCTTCTCGAGACACGTCTTCGTGTACGCGTCGATGCAGTAGGGGCACTGGACGGCGTGGGCCACGCCCAGCGCGATCAGCGCCTTCTCGCGCTCGCTGAGGGCGCCCTCGGCGAAGACCGCGTTGTACCAGGCGAAGAACTTCTCGGCAAGGTCCGGGCTCCCCTGGGCGATGGTTCCGAACTTCCCGAGGTGCTCGGACGCGTAGTAGCTCCCCATCGAGGATCTCCTTGTGCCCCGGGATGACGCCAACGTCCATCGGGGCGCCCCCTTGGGCTGTCGAGATTCCGCATCGTGCGCCGGCTCTCCGGCGGAGCCGCGCGTCAGGATTCTCCGCCCGCTGCGGCCGGCGGCCGCCAGGACGGAGGCGCGAGCCGGCGTCGCCCGTCGCTCGCGAGCGTCACACCCGGGTCATCCTGGTCGAGATCGCGATCCCACAGCTTGCAGGTCACCTGCTTGTGCCGCTGGTCCAGGCCCTCGCAGTAGTTCGTGAACTCGCAGCGACGGACGAGGTGCCCGTGGCCCAGCCGGATCTTCCGGAACCAGTCCGGATCGGCGAGGGTCTGGCGTGCGGCCGCCACGATATCCGCCTCCCCGCGGGCCAGGATGCCCTCCGCCTGGTCGAAGGTGGACACGCCGCCGCTCGTGACCACCGGGAGCTGGTGCCCCGCCGCCCGGAGGCCGGCCCGGATGGCGGCCGCCAGCGGCACGTTGCGGCCGAACGGGCCTCGCGCGTCCGACATCACGGTGGGCATGCATTCATAGCCCGACTCACCGGTGTAGGGGTAGACCGCCTCGCCGACCTTGGGCTGCCGGGCGTCCTCGAATCGGCCGCCCTTGGACACCGACAGGTAGTCCGCCCGACCCTCGGCGAAGCGAAGCCCGAACCAGATCGCGTCGTCGAGGTCGTTACCGCCTGCCACCACGTCGTGGCCCAGGTAGCGGATGCCCACCACGTAGTCGTCGCCGACCTTGTTCCGGACCGTGTGGAGCACCTCCAGCGGAAGCCGCGCCCGCTCCGGGCGCGCCCCGCCGTAGCCGTCAGTCCGCCGGTTCATCCGCGAGAGGAACGAGGCCATCGTGTAGGCGTGCGCGTAGTGAAGCTCGACGCCGTCGAAGCCCGCCTCGCGCGCCCGCTGCGCGGCCTCGGCGAAGAGGCCCGGCAGGACCCGCGGCAGGTCGCGGATGTGCGGCAGGTGGAGGTCGCCTACCCGCTCGCGGTAGCCGTAGTCGAGCGACTCCCGCTCGCGCGCGCTGAGAACGGCCTCGACGAGGGAGCGTCCGGCTTCGGCCAGGCGGGCCCGCACCTCGGCATCCGGCGCCGCAGCCGCGTCCTGCCAGCGCGCGTCGTCGAGCGCCTCGGCCAGGCGGCGACGGAGGTCGTCCCCGATCTCGAGATAGCGCGCGAAGAATGTCGCCGGCTGCGGCCGCCGCCGGACCGCGACGAAGTCGATGACCTGGATGAAGAGGCGCGTCCGCCCCTCGCTCCGCTCCCGCACCGTCTCGACGAGGTGCCGGAGCCCCGGGACGAAACGGTCGCTGCCGATGCGGAGGAGCGGGCCGCTCGGTACGTCGCGGATGCCGGTTGCCTCCACGACCAGCACACCGGGCTGGCCCTCGGCGAAGCGGCCGTACCACTCGAGCACCTCGGGGGTGACGTGGCCGTCCTCGGTCGCCCGCCAGGGGACCATCGCCGGCACCCACGTGCGGTCGGCCGCCAGGCAGTGGACGCCGAGACGGACCGGGGAGAACCAGCGGGCCTGCTCGGCCTCCTCGCGCGTCGGCCAGCGCGCCGGAGGGAGCGGGTGTCGGACGCGGAGCCGGGACGGCGTCGCGACGGCCACATGGCCAGCTTACCGCGGCGCCGCGCCGGGCGGCCACCCGCGGCAGCCACCCGACTGCCGCAGCCGTTGCTGAGCCGCTCGGGTGCCAGTTAGGGGAGGTGACATTTCCATTTGGCAACAGCAGCGGGGCCCCCGTTGGTTGACCCTGAAACGGCGCGGGTGCTACGGTGCGATACTGTGCGCGTGAAATCGGCCCAGGCACGAGAGATCCGAGGTCGCGACCGGTCGCGACGATGGCTCGACACGGCTGTTGCGGTCGCGGTGGTCCTGGTGACCGGCCTGAGCGGCGGCTGCGGGCGCGGCGCGAAGCCGGCGGACGAGACGAAGGCGCCGCCGCCCGACTCTCCCGCTGCTCTGCGCCAGGAGGTGGACCGTCTCCGCGCCGATGTCGCCGAGCTCCGCACGCGCGTGGAGGCTTCGCAGCGCGCCGGCACGGAGCACGCGGATCGTGTCGCGCAGGAGACGCGAGCGGAGTTCGACGCCGTCCAGAAGGCGATCGAGGCGTCGTCCCGTCACGACCTCCAGCGCCAGGTCGAGGTGCTCGACGCCCAGGCCCGGCGCATCGACCTCCTGGAGAGGCGAGCGACCGAGCTGGGCCAGGTACTGCGCCGGGTCGAGATGAGCCTCACGGGGGTCGAGAGCCAGCTCGCCCGGATCCTGGACTCTGCGTCGACATCGGCGTCCGGGGCCCGAAGCGGATCGCCCGCGCGGTCGCCGGCCGCGTCATCGGCCCCCCGTCCCGCCGAGGAGTCCACGCCGCCGGCCTCCGCGCCGGACAGCGCTGCGGCGGGGGCCGGCCTCACGCCGCCGGCGACGCTCGGGTCCTCGCGCAACCCCAGGAGCTCGACACCGCCCCCAGCGGTGGCGCCCGCTCCTCCGCGCGAGACCATGGTCGACTCTACGGGCCCTCGCGTGGCCGACACGCCCCCGGCCTGGAAGAAGCCGGACGCTCCTCGCGCCACGACCCCGGCTCGCCCGGCCCCCGACGAAGCGGCGCGCGTGGCGAAGGCCGCTCCGCCTCCCGTCGAGCCGAAAACGGCGGCCCCGGAGCGCCCAGCGGGGGCGACGCCGCCGCGCCCCGCCAAGGCCGGCACGGCGGCGACGACGACCCTCCCCGGGCCGGGATCGTCTACCGCCCGTGCCCTCTTCGATCGCGCGATGGAGAACTGGAGCAAGGGCGAGCAGGGACAGGCCGTGCTGGAGTTCGAGGAGCTCGTCCAGACGTTTCCGTCGGACCCACTCGCCGCGTCGGCGCAGTTCCGGATCGGCGAGGCGTACTACGCGGCGCGCGACTTCGAGCGCGCCGCGCTCGAGTACCGGAAGGCCATCGATCTCGCCCCGAAGGGGAAGGACACGCCCCAGGCCCTGCTCCGCCTCGGCCTCGCCTATCGCGCCCAGAAGCGAGAGTCCGACGCGCGGCAGGCTTGGAGCCAGCTCGTCCGTGACTTTCCGGAGAGCGACGCCACCGAGGAAGCGCGCCGGGCGCTGCGCGGGCGCTGACCGGCGCGCGCGCGGATCCGTTCTCCGACACCAGTAGAGGACGTGCCGAGGCCCAATGGAGTCAGCGGACGACGTCCGAGCGAGTCTTGCCGTTGCCAGGCTCGGGGACCTTCGCCCGCACGAAGCCACGTCCCCGGATGGTGAGTCCCGCGTGGCGGACCTCCTCGGGGCCGCGCGCGTCCTGTCGTGGCCGCTCGTCGTCGATGCCGGATCCGGGCTGATCCTGGACGGGAGCCATCGCGCCGTCGTCCTCGCGCGCGATTTCGGTGCGCGCTTCGCCGTGATTCAGCAGGTCGACCTCGAGTCGCCCGAGGTTCGCATCGGAACCTGGTGCCGCGTGCTCGAGGGCGTGCCGGCGGCCGCCTTCGACGCCGCGCGCCGGGCGCTCGGGCTCAAGGCTGGTGTGGAGGGCGGGCTCCGCTGTCACTACGGCGATCGGGTCTACGGTCGGCCTGGACCCGAGGCGTCGGATCCCCACGCCCTGGCGAGCGAGGTCGAGCGGCTCGTCTCGCGGAACGGCCACCGGCGTCCGGCGCGTCTCGTCGAGGACGAGGCGATCGCCGGGTGGCTGGGGGCGGCGGACGTCGTCGTCCTGCGTCCGCCGGCGCTCGACAAGCCGGCCGTGCGCCGGCGAGCGGAGGTGGCGCTCCTACCGCCGAAGTCGACGCGCTTCCTCTTGCCGTACCGCGTGCTCGGGCTGGCCGTGCCGCTCGCGGCGCTCGGCGGGCTGCGAGCGGCGCTCGCGGACGAGGTCGAGCGTGAGCGGGCGCGGCCGCTTGCGTGCCTCGGTGGCGGGCTGGCCGTCGACCGTCGCTACCCCGAGCGGCTCTGGCAGTTCGCCGATCACCGCATCCCTGACGATCTCTTCGCTGACGAGGCGGGACGCCACGCGTACGCGGACGCGCTCGCGCGGGCTACTCTCCCGGATCCGGCGCGACCCGGCCAACGCCGCCCAGGCTGAACAAGGAGGTTCCCGTGGCCCAGACCAAGTTCCTGCTAGACGAGAAGGACCTGCCGAGCCGCTGGTACAACATCCAGGCGGACCTGCCGGCGCCGCTCCCGCCGGTGATCCACCCGGGCACGCTCCAGCCCATCGGTCCTCAGGACCTCGCCCCCCTGTTCCCGATGGAGATCATCAAGCAGGAGGTGAGCCAGGAGCGGTGGATCGACATCCCCGAGCCCGTGCGGGACGTCTACCGGCTCTGGCGGCCGACGCCGCTCTACCGTGCCCATCGCCTGGAGAAGGCGCTCGGGACGCCAGCGCGGATCTACTACAAGTGGGAGGGCGTCTCGCCCGCCGGGAGCCACAAGCCGAACACCGCGGTCGCCCAGGCCTACTACAACCACCAGGAAGGCGTCCGGCGCATCACGACGGAGACGGGAGCGGGGCAGTGGGGCTCGGCGCTGTCATTTGCCTGTCAGATCTTCGGGATCGAGTGCAAGGTCTACATGGTGCGGGTCTCCTACGACCAGAAGCCGTACCGGCGCATCATGATGGAGGCATGGGGCGGCAAGGTGGTGGCGAGCCCGTCTCGCGAGACGGCGGCCGGCCGCGCGGCGCTCACAAAGGACCCGCACTCGCCGGGAAGCCTTGGCATGGCGATCTCGGAGGCGGTCGAGGAGGCTGCCCAGCGGGAGGATACGAAGTACTCGCTCGGCTCCGTGCTGAACCACGTCCTGACGCACCAGACGGTCATCGGGCTGGAGGCCCAGCGGCAGCTGGAGATGGCGGGCGACCGCCCGGACATCCTCGTCGGCTGCATCGGGGGCGGCTCGAACTTCGGCGGTTTCACGTTCCCCTTCCTCCAGGACAAGCTGAGCGGGCGGCGGAAGGACCTTCGCGTCATCGCCGTCGAGCCCCACGCGGCCCCGAGCCTCACCAAGGGCGAGTACGTCTACGACTTCGGCGACACCGGGCAGATGACGCCACTGGTCAAGATGTATACGCTCGGTCACTCTTTCATCCCGGCGCCGATCCACGCGGGGGGCCTCCGCTACCACGGCATGGCGCCCCTGGTGTGCGCCTTGTACGACCACAAGGTGATCGAGGCGGTGGCCGTCCACCAGAACCCCACCTTCGAGGCGGCGCTGACGTTCACGCGGGCGGAAGGGTTCCTGCCGGCGCCCGAGGCGGCCCACGCGATCCGGGTCGTCATCGACGAGGCGCTGCGCTGCAAGGCCTCGGGCGACCGGAAGGTCATCGCGTTCAACTTCTGTGGCCACGGCCACTTCGACCTCTCCGCCTACGAGCGCTACATGACGGGCAAGCTCGAGGACTTCGAGTACCCCGCGGAGCAGGTGAAGGCGGCGCTGGCCGGCCTTCCGAAGGTCAAGAGGTGAGCTCAGACCAGTCGCGGTCGACTCGGCGCGTGATGACGCGAACAGGTTCACAACCGCTAGCCTCGTGAGAACCGTCACCCTCACCGAGGCGAGGAACCGACTCAGCGCCCTCGTGGACCGAGTGCGCCCTGGGGGTCCGCGGCCGATCCCTCGCGATCTCTGAGGAAGGGATGGACTTCCGGCTGAGCGCAGAGCAGGAGGAGTTCCGGCGGGCCGTCGCCCGCTTCGTGGACGCCGAGGTGGCGCCGGTCGCTCACGAGATCGACGAGGCGGGGGAGTTTCCCCGCGCGCTCTTCCGGCGCCTGGGCAAGCAAGGCTACCTCGCCCTTCGCTATCCCGAGGCCTACGGCGGGGCGGACGCGGACTTCGTGACCTACTGCCTCTTCGCCGAGGAGCTGGGCCGCGGATCGATGTCGGTCGCCGCGCTCGCCGCGATGCAGAGCCTCATGGGGACGCATTTCATCTGGAAGTACGGGAGCGACGCGCTCCGCGAGCGCTACCTCGTCCCCGCGCTTCGGGGAGAGAAGGTCGCCACGTTCGCCTTGACGGAGCCGAACGCGGGCTCCGACATCGGCAACCTGGCCACCAGGGCCGAGCGCGTCGAGGGCGGCTGGCGCCTCAAGGGCACAAAGACGTGGGTCACGAACGCTCCCGTCGCCGACATGCTGACGGTCTGCGCGAAGACGTCTCCCGAGCGCGGGATGAAGCACATCGCGCTGTTCCTGGTTGACCGGCAATTCCCCGGCGTGACGCTCGGCAAGCGGATCGAGAAGCTCGGCGTGCGGGCGTCGGCGACGGGCGAGATCATCCTCGACGACGTGGTCGTCCCCGACGAGCACCTCCTCGGCGGCGAGACCGGCGGCGTCGAGAAGGTGGGGGGCATCCTCTCGGAGATCCGGGTGATGACCGGGGCCCTCTCGGTCGGCCTCGGCCGTGCGGCCTACGACGCCGCGCTCCGCTACTCGAAGGAGCGCGTAACGTTCGGCAAGCCCATCGGCGAGCACCAGGCGGTGACCTTCCGGCTCGTCGACATGCTCACCCAGCTCCACGCGGCGAGCCTGCTCGTCTACCACGCGGCATGGTCCATCGACCAGGGGCTGCCGGTCACACGGGAGGCCGCGATGACCAAGCTCTTCGCCTCCGAGGCCGCGAACCGGATCTGTGACGAGGCCTCCCGGATCTTCGCGTCCTACTCCTTCGCGACCGAGTACCCCATCGAGCGCTATTTCCGCGACGCTCGCTTCCTGCTCTGGGGCGGGGGGACGTCGGAGATCCTGCGGGTCATCATCGGGCGCGACCTCGAGCGCCCCCCGAGTCTCGGATGACCTACGTCCCGCGCGGCCGGCACTGCGAGGAGTTCGCGGTGGGCGAGGCCTTCACGACGGCCGCGCGCACCGTGACCGAGGGGACCGTGGACCGCTTCGCCGGGCTCTCCGGCGATTTCAATCCCCTCCACACCGACGAGGAGTCCGCGCGGCAGGGCCCCATGAAGGGCCGGATCGCCCACGGCATGCTCGTCCTGACCATCGCGACGGGCCAGGCCAACCAGCTCGGCCTGTTCGAGGGCACGACGCCCGCGCTCCTGGCCTGCTACCACCGCGTGCCGGCCGTCCTCGGCCTCCTGCGGGCCCGCGGCGCCGTGCTCGACGCGTTCGAGGCCACCGCCGCGGGCGACGTCACCCGCCTTGCCGCGCTCCTCGGGGAAGCGCCAGGACTCGTCTCCACGCACGCGGGCGATGGTTGGACGCCGCTCCATCTCGCGGCTCACTTCGGCGAGACACCGGCCGTCGCTTTGCTTCTCGCGCACGGCGGGGATCCGCGCGCTCGCTCCCGGAACCCGCTGGAAAACACGCCACTTCACGCGGGCCTGGCAGGCACCGCCGGGCTCGACCTGGTGGACCGCCTGCTCTCGGCGGGCGCGGAGGTGAACGCCGTGGACGGCGGAGGCTTCACGCCGCTCCACATCGCGGCGAGCGGGGGGAGCTCTCCCTGGTGACACGGCTCCTCCTGCGCGGGGCCGAGACGTCGATGCGGACCGCGGAAGGGCGGACACCTGCCGATGTCGCCCGGGTGCGGGGCCGGGAGCCGACGGCGCGGTTCCTCGAGACCTGGTGGGGCGAGCGGGCCCGGATCGTGGCGCGGCGAGTGCGTCAGCTGTCGCCGTGGACCACCCTCATCGAGAAGGACGTCGAGTTCGTCCCGAACCGCGCGCCGGACACCTATCACGCGTTCGGGCCGTTCGACTGGGTGGTTGCCGTCGCGCGGACGCCGGACGGGCGCGTCGCGGTCGTCCGGCAGTTCCGGCCGGCGGTCGAGCAGTACACGTGGGAGCTGCCCTCGGGCCTGAAAGATCCGGGCGAGGATCCGGAGACCGCGTGCCGCCGGGAGCTCCTGGAGGAGACCGGTCTCCGGGCCGAGCGCGTCACCTACCTCGGCGGGCTCCGCCCCGACGCGGGCCGCCTCGAGCTCGTCCAGCACGTCTTCCGCGTCGAGGCATCCGGACCCCTGGCGGAGTTCGTTCCGGAGCCCGGGGTGGCCGTCGAGTACGTCGCGCCTGAGGCCGTTCTCGCCCTGATCCGCGCGGGCAGCTTCTGTCAAATGCACCACGTCGCCGCCTTCTTCCTGGCGGGTTTCGATCCGGGAGCCCGGGCCTGAGGCAACTCCATACATGGTGGCGTTGCCCATGACGCGCCCGCGTGAGGTATAAGGGGAGAGCGAGGCGGCGCGCCGCCGCCCTGGAGGCTGGGACATGCGGAAGGTGGCCCTGGTCGGAGCGGGCATGACGCGTTTCGGCGTGCGGAAGGCGACGTACCGTGACCTCATCTGGGAGGCCGGCAAGGCGTGCTTCGACTCGGTCCCCGGCCTCAGGCCGGTCGATCTCGAGGGGATCGTGGTGGGCTCGGTCATGCCGGAGCGCACGGCGTTCCAGAGCCACATCTCCTCGCTCGCCGCCGAGGCGCTCGGGATCAAGCCGACCCGGCTCTCCGCCCGGACCGAGCACATGTGCGCCTCAGGCACCGTCGGGCTCCGGTACGCCTACGCCTTCATCGCGGCCGGCCTCGCTGACCTCGTCATGGTCCTGGGCGTGGAGAAGCTGAACGTGCCGACGCCGGACGAGGCCCTCCTCAACATGGGCACGGGCGTCGACCGCGAGTGGGAGGCGGCCCACGGGCTCACCGCGCCGCCCTGCTTCGCCCTGGCCGCCCAGGCGCACATGGCGCGCCACGGCACGACCGAGGAGCAGATGGCGCTGGTCAGCGTGAAGAACCACAACCACGCGAGCAAGAACCCCTACGCACACTTCCAGAAGGGCGCGACCCTCGACCAGGTGCTGTGCTCGCGCATGATCGCGACCCCGTTTCGCCTGTTCATGTGCTCGCCCATCACCGACGGCGCTGCCGCCGTCATCGTCGCCAGCGAGGAGCGAGCCCGGGACCTGACGGACCGGCCTGTGTGGATCCGGGGTACCGGCCAGGCGCTGGATGGGTTCACCCTGTCCTCGCTCCCCGAGGACTACGCGAGCTGGCCGTCGATGCGGCGGGCCGCGGAACAGGCGTACCGGATGGCCGGCGTCGGACCCGACGACGTGGATCTCGCGGAGGTGCACGACTGCTTCGCCATCGCGGAGATCATCGCATACGAGGAGCTCGGCTTCTGTGCGAAGGGCGAGGGCGGCCGCTTCGTCGAGAAGGGCCTGTCCGACTATGGCGGGAAGGTCGTGGTCAACCCGCGCGGCGGGCTGATCGGCTGCGGCCACCCCCTCGGCGCCACTGGGATCGCCCAGGCCTCCGAGGCCTTCTGGCAGCTTCGCGGCGAGGCCGGCCCGCGCCAGGTACCCGAGGCGCGACTCGCCCTCACCCACAACAACTCGGGGATGGGCGAGCACGTCGTCATGCTCTACGGCCGTGACTGAGTCGCGCCGGTTGACGGGAACGTAGCGGACTGGGAGGGGGCGCGGCCCCCGAGTCTGCGGGCGGCCCGGCCAGGTCAGGCCGGCTGGGACCCCGGAACCGACTGGCGCGGACCCCCGCGCCAGCGCCGGCGGCGACGCCGGCGGCCACGAGCCGGAGGGCCAGCCGGAGCGCCAGAAGGACCGGGAGCGGGCAAGGCCCGGTTGCCGTCGACCTCGGGCAGCTCGGGCTCGCTCTCTCGCGAGCGGAGAAAGTCCGGCTGGCGGTCCTCGTCGGCCTCGTCGATCTCGGCGGCCTCGTCCATCGGCTTGACCACGATCTGCACCGCGCTCTCGACTCGGGGCTCGCTCTCGACCTGCGGTTCGCTCGCGGGCGGGGCGCCGTCCTCGGCGAGCGTGATCGTCCCGGACGGGCTCACGAGGAGCTCCTTGATGCGGCGGAGCCGCGTGACGAGCCGGGGAGAGCCCGGTGACCGCTGGAACCCCCGGGACTTCAGCGCGTTGGCCACCGCGTCGATGCTGACGCTGCGCTTGGGCGCCCCCTCGACGAGGCCGCGCACCACCGAAACCAGCTCGTCGTGCGGAGCCGTGGTCTGGGGGGCGTCGGGCTGTGACCGAGGGGCATGGGACCCGACCGGGCGGCCCCTGCCGCCTCCCGTCCGCCCGCCGCGCGGGCCGCCAGAGGCGCCATGCCGGGGGCCTTCCCGCGAATCGGCAGGCCGGCGCTCCCCGGCATGCAACGGCGAGGGACCACCGGGGCCACGCCCCCGGCGGCGACGCCGGCGGCGCGAGCTTGAGGCGCTCACGCCCGTCGCAAGCGGCCGGCTCTCCTCCTCCACCAACACCGTTTCCGGCGAGTCCTCCTTGAGACGGCGATACGACAGGCGACGGAACTCGATCCCCAGGCTCGCGGCGACGTCTCCCACGGCGTCGAAGGCGCGGTCGTCGGACACGATCTCGATCATGTCGCCGGGTCGGGCCGAGGCCAGCCAGATCCCGGCCGCGACGGCGATGCGCAGGTCGCTCCAGTCACGGACGCCCGTCGAGGGGGCGCTGTGCACGAGATGGGCCCCGCGCGCCGCCAGCAGCCGCGCTGCCTCGTGACCCACCACCCGCCAGTTCGCGACGGCCACGAGCTCGGTCCTGCGGTCCCAGGGATTGACCCCCAGATGGTCGATGACGTGGGCGAGGTGCTGGGCGCGGCTCGTGTTCTCGACGTCGAGGAAGATCGCGCGCCGACCGGGGGGCCGTGGCCGCTCGGGCTCGGGCGGCGGCATGCGAGCGACGAACGTGCTCTCGACGGCGGAGACCGGGAGCGGGAAGGGCTCGGGCTCGTCGATGACTTGCGGGACGATTGGAACGACGGGCTCGGGCGGCGGCGCCTCTACGACCGGGCGACGGGGGGACGCGGCCGCCTTCCTGCTGCCTCGTCCGCTCGACGCCGCGCGAGAAGTAGTGCCTCGCGTCTTCTTCCGGCCGCCGTCTCGGCTCGAGCTGGTCGTCACAGTCACTTCAGTGTAGCGCATGACGGTGGGTTCGCGCGCGCCCGGCGAGAGGGAGACGGCGAGGCCCGGTCCGGTCCACGGAGCCGGGTCCCCTCAGGGCGCGCGGGCGGTGCCGGTTCCGGCTGCTATACTCCCGCTGGTGAACGCCGTCGAGACGCCTCCTGTCGGACAGCCTCTCCGGCTCGTGCACCCCGTCCTGCCCCGTCGGGCGCGGCTCTGGGGCGCCGGGCGGCCCAGCTATCCGGACGAGCCGCCCAGGGCCGACGCGGTGGACTCTGGTGTCCGGGCCTGGCGGGAATCAGGGGTCACGCTCGTCCTGAGCCTGATCGAGGACTGGGAGGTGCCGAGGCGGGCTCCGGGACTGTTCGAGGCGCTCGCGCGCGAGCGGATCGACCTGCGCCGGTACCCCATCGCGGACTTCGGGGTGCCGAGGGAGGAGCCGGGGTTCGGGCAGCTGCTCCGCGACGTCGGGGAGCGTCTGGCCGCCGGCGACGGAATCCTGGTCCACTGCAACGCTGGCCTCGGCCGGACGGCCGTGGTGCTCGCGTCTGTCTTGAAGGCGCACGGGCTGGCCATTGATCCGGTGACGGAGCTCCGGCGGATCTACCGGTCGAGCGCCATGCAGGAGCCCGTTCAGGAGGCCTTCGTCCGGGGCCTTCTCACCGGCTGATCTCGCTCGCGGCCGTCCCTGCGGTCGCGCCGGCGATGATAGACTGCCGCGTGGAGAGCTGATCCCATGACGGAGCCCGCCACCGCGCCGGGCACCCCAACCAGGCTGCCGTACGTCCGGGTGGTGGACCCCCTGCCGCTCGAATCCTCCGAGCACAACAAGCTCCACCCCTTCTACACGCACCTCGCGGAGGGGCGCCTGACCACGACCCGGTGCGGGGGTTGCGGCCGGATTGACTGGCCACCGCGCGGCTTCTGTCCCGCGTGCACGTCCGACGCGTTCGACTGGGTGGATCTCCCGCCGGACGGCCGGGTCCACGGTTTCAGCGTCCAGGAGACCGGCGTGCCGGCGGGCTTCACGAGGCCCCTCGTGTTCGCGATCATCGACGTGGCGGGGCTCCGCGTCTTCGCGCCCCTCGTGGGCGTCGCGGATCCGGCCGCTCTCGCGGTGGGCGCTCGCGTCAGGTTCGCGCCAGTCCGGGTCGCCGACGATCCGCAGGGGCAGCCGCGCTACCTGCCGGCCTTCACGCCGGCCGTGACACCAGGGTGACGGACCGTCCGCTCAGGGTGCTGATCGCGAAGCCGGGTCTCGACGGGCACGACCGCGGGGCCAAGGTCGTTGCGCACGCGCTCCGGGACGCCGGGATCGAGGTCGTGTACTCGGGGCTCAAGCGGACGCCCGACGAGCTGGTTGCCGAGGCGGTCCAGGAGGACGTGGACGTCATCGGCCTGTCGGTGCTCTCGGGAGCGCACCTCACGCTGTCGGGGCGTCTTCTCGAGCGGCTCCGGGCGGCGGACGCTGGTGACGTCGCGGTCGTGGTGGGCGGCACGATTCCCGCGCGCGACGCCGCGGCGCTCCGGGCGATGGGGGTGCACGCCGTCTTCCCGATGGGAACGCCGCTGCCCGAGATCGTGTCCTACTTCCGATCGTACCGGCGGGCGGACGCGTAGGGAGGGCGGGTCGATGGCGGAGCCGCGTGGGGACAGGAAGCTTCGGGACGTGACCTACCTCGACGGGATCGAGGTGAAACCCGTGTACGGGCCCGCCGACGTGGCGGGGCTCGACTACAGGCGCGACCTCGGCGATCCCGGCGAGTACCCCTTCACGCGGGGAATCCATCCCCACATGTACCGCGCGCGCGTGTGGACCATGCGGCAGTACATCGGCTTCGGGACACCGGCAGAGACGAACGCGCGCTTCAAGTACCTCATGGCCCACGGCCAGGACGCGCTCAACGTCGCCTTCGACCTGCCGACGCAGCTCGGGCTCGACTCCGACGACCCGCGCGCCGAGGGCGAGGTGGGCCGGGTGGGGATGGCGATCGACTCCCTCCTCGACATGGAGGAGGCGTTCGACGGCATCGCCGCCGACCGGGTGTCCATCTCGTTCACGATCAACTCCATGGCGGCCTTCATCCAGGCGATGTTCTTCGTGGTGGCGGAGAAGCAGGGCGTCGCCTGGGACCGGGTCGTGACCACGCCCCAGAACGACATCCTCAAGGAATTCGTCGCCCGCGGGACGTGGGTGTACCCGGTCGATCCCTCGCTCCGCCTGGTCTGTGACATCGCCGAGTTCTGCGCGCGGCACGCGCCGAAAGTCAACCCCATATCGGTCTGCGGCTACCACATCCGCGAGGCCGGGTGCACCCCCGCCCAGGAGATGGCCTACGGGCTCCTCATCGTCGCCGCGTACGCCGACCTCTTGGTGAAGCGCGGCTTGCCCGTCGACGAGTTCGCGCCGCGCCTGTCGTTCAACTTCACGTGCTGGGGCCGACTCTTCGAGGAGGTCGCGAAGTTTCGCGCAGGCCGCCGGCTGTACGCGCAGATGATGAAGGAGCGCTTCGGGGCGCAGAACCCCCGGTCGATGATGTTCCGGTCCCTGATCGGCGGGGGCGGCTCCGGCTTCACGGTGCAGGAGCCCGAGAACAACATCGTGCGGGGAGCCTACTACAGCCTCGCGGCGGCGCTGTCCGGGTGTCAGACGAGCGCGCTCCCGACGTACGACGAGGCGTACACGATCCCGTCGCCCAAGGCCCAGCTCATCGCCCTCCGCACCATGCAGATCTGCGCGGAGGAGACAGGCGTGGCCGACACGGTCGACCCTCTGGCCGGCTCCTACTTCGTCGAGACGCTGACCAACGAGATGGAGGCGCGGATCCGAGCCGAGATGGAGCGGGTCGAGCGGATGGGTGGGATCATCGAGGCCGTCAAGTCGGGCGCCATTCAGGCGGAAGTCGCCCGCCAGGCCTACCGGTTCGAGCAGATGATGCTCTCCGGCGAGTACCCGAAGGTTGGGGTGAACCGCCACGTCGCCCCGGATGCCGGGCGCGACGCGTCGGAGGCCATCGAGCTCTACGCGTTCGACGCCCGGGTCGCCGAGGCGCAGGTCGCGCGGCTCAAGCGCCTTCGCCGCGAGCGGGAGCAGGGCGCCGTGGACCAGGCGGTCGCGCGTCTCCGCGACGCCGCCCGCGGTCGCGACAACCTCATGCCGCCGATCCTCGAGGCGGTGCGGGCCTACGCCACGCTGGGGGAGATGGCCAACGCCCTCCGCGACGTGTGGGGCGAGCACAAGGAACAGACCGCCTTCTGAAGGACGCCGTGGGGACCGTTGAGGCCGCTTGGCTCGGCTACAAGGCGCGGAGCTTCGAGCTGCTCGCCCTCGCCGGTGGGGACCACGTCCTCGACGTCGGCTGCGGCACCGGCGAGGACGTCCGGACCATCGCGGGCCGGGCGCCGGGTGTGTCCGCGACTGGCATCGACGCGAGCGAGGACAAGATCCGCGAGGCGCGCGCCCGGACCCTCGGCCTGCCGCGGCCCGTGGACTTCCGTGTCGGCGACGCGTACGCGATCCCATTCGAGGACGAGACCTTCGACGCGTGCCGGGCCGACCGCGTGTTCCACCACCTGGTCGATCCCTCGAAGGCCCTCGGCGAGATGGTGCGGGTGACGAGATCGGGCGGGCGCGTGGTGGTGTGCGATACCGACTACGACAGCCTGTTCGTGGAGGCGGTCGATCTCGAGCTCACCCGCCGGATCCTCGCGCACCACGCGGACCGGATGGAGTGCGGCCAGGTGGGGCGGAAGCTCCCAGGGCTGTTTCTCGACGCGGGACTGGGGTCGATCGCGGTCACCCCCTACGCGGCCCTCGCGATCGCATACGACGAGGAGGTGCTGAAGCTCCGCGACAAGGCCGACCGGGCCGTCGCCGGCGGGGCGATCGCACCCGCCGACGCCACCCGATGGGTGGAGAGCCTGATCGAGGCTGACCGCTCCGGCCGGTTCGTCTGCGCCCAGATCGTCCTCAGCGTGTGCGGGCGCAAGGCGTGAGCGCCTCGTCCTCGCCGGTGGCCTCGTTGCTCCCCGAGCGGCCGTACGCGACGCTCGCGCCCTACTTCGCTCAGCTTTTCGAGCCCCGAGGGATCCGCCGATGGTTCGCCGGCGCCTCGGGACTGGTCGCGGCGGCCGGGCTCCGGGCCGGGCGCCACCTCGACGTGGGGGCGGGGACCTGCCGGTACAGCCGGTACTGGGCGCGTGCCGGGTTCCGGTCGGTGTGTCTGGACATGCTCCACCAGATGCTCGCGCGGGCGCGGCTCGAGGGCGCGGGAGGCCGACTTGCCCGGGTGTGCGGGACCGTCGACTGTCTGCGTCCGTCGCCGGCGTTCGACCTCGTCACCGCCATCGACGACGTCGTCGCGTACGTCGGCGCGCAGCACGGCGGGCTCGACGGGTTCCTCGTGAAGCTCCGGGACCGCGTCCGGCCGGGCGGCCTCTTCCTCTTCGACTTCATCACGCCGGCCGGCCGCCGGCGCTACACGTTCCGCAACTCGCGGGTGCTGGCGGGCGGGCGCATCGCGGCCGACAGCCGCGGGCGGTTCGACGAGGCGGCCCGCACCCTCTCGGTCGATCTCACGCTCGAGACGCCGCACCACGTCGCCCACGAGCGCCACGTGATGCGGCTCTACACGGTGGAGGAGGTCGAGGCGGCCCTCCGGCGCCACGGATTCGACGTGGTCGTCGTCACCGACCTCTACGATGGCGCCGGCGTCTCGTTTCAGGCCGATCAGCCCTCCTACGACGTGCTGGCCCGGCGGCGGTGAGACGGGACTGATGCTGCTCGCCGGCGTCCGCGTGCTCGACCTCTCGCGCATGCTGGCCGGGCCCTACGGGTCAATGCTCCTGGCCGACCTCGGGGCGGAGGTCATCAAGATCGAGGAACCGCAGGGCGGGGACCCGATGCGCGCGATGGGGCCGCCGTTCCTCGGATCCGACCGCGAGAGCGCGTACTTCCTCTCGGTCAACCGGAACAAGAAGAGCGTCGCCCTCGACCTCGAGACGCCGGAGGGGCAGGCGGTCTTCCACGATCTCTGCCGGGTGTCCGACGTCGTGTGGGAGAACTTCCGCCCGGGCGTGATGGCCCGGCTCGGGTGCGCGCCGGAGACGCTCCGCCGGCTCAACCCTCGACTCGTGGTCTGCTCGATCTCGGCCTTCGGCCAGCAAGGGCCGTATCGCGAGTGGCCCGCCTTTGACCTCGCGCTCCAGGCCATGGGCGGCGCGATGAGCCTCACGGGTGAGGCCGGCCGGCCCCCGGCGCGGATGGGGCTTCCGATGGGCGACCTGGCAGGTGGGATGTTCGGCGCGCTTGCCGTGGCGAGTGCCCTGTTCCGGCGCACGCAGACCGGCGAGGGGACGCACTTCGACCTCTCGCTCCTCGACTGCCAGGTCTCGCTCCTGACGTACATCGCCCAGTATTTCTGGGCGGATGGGCGGGTGCCGGGTCGCGTCGGCTCGGGCCACGCATCGGTGGTTCCCTACCAGGCGTTCCCGACGCGGGACGGCCACGTGGTGGTCGCGGTGTTCGCGGAGAAGTTCTGGGCGAGCTTCTGCCGGGCGATCGAGCGCCCCGAGCTCGCGGCCGATCCGCGGTTCGACTCGAACCTGAAGCGGGTGGAGCGGCGCGAGGAGCTCGTTCCCGGGCTCGAGGCCGTGTTCCCGGCGCGGACGACCGCCGAGTGGCTTGCCCGCTTGCAGCGGGAGGGCGTGCCCGTCGCACCGATCAACACGGTGGACCGGGTCGTCAGCGATCCGCAGGTGCTGCTTCGCGAGATGGTGGTGGAGCTCGAGCACCCGACGCTGGGGACGCTCAGCACCCTCGGCACGCCGGTCAAGGCAGACGGGGCGCCGCCGTTCCGACCCGCCCCGCCTCGCGCGCTCGGCGAGGACACCGACCCGGTGCTCCGGGAGCTCCTGGGATACTCGCTCGAGCGGATCGACCTTCTCCGTCAGCAGCGGGTCATCATCTAACGTGACCCGATGCTAGACTGGCGCCGACGAGCCGCTGAGGAGGACGCCTGAGGCCCTCGTTCGCCTATCACCGCCCCGCGACGCTCGAGGAGGCGTGCCGGCTCCTCGCCGCGGAGCCGCGCGCCGCGGTCCTGGCGGGCGGCACGGATCTCATGGTGCACCTCCGCCAGCCGCAGCGGGGGAAGCGCCCGCCCGCGGTCATCAACGTCAAGCGCATCCCGGGGCTGGGCCGTATCGAGGTGAGCGGGAGCGCAATCCGTATCGGCGCCCTCACCACGCTCGCGGCGCTGATCGAGCACCCGATCATCCAGGCCGAGTACCCAGTGCTGCCGTTCACGGCGCGCTACATGGGGTCGCCTGCGATCCGGCATCTCGCCACGGTCGGGGGGAACCTCTGCAACGCCTCGCCGGCGGCCGACCTGTCGCCGGTGCTGCTCGTCCTGGACGCCGACGTCGGGATCGTCGGTCCGGCCGGGGCGCGGCGGCTCTCCCTCGATCGCTTCTTCCAGGGACCCGGACAGACGGCGCTCGCGGCGGCCGAGCTTCTCGTGTGGCTGGAGTTTCCCCGGAAGCACGCGGGCTGGATCGTGCGCTACGAGCGGCTGGACGTCCGTCGCGCGATGGACATCGCGATCGCCGGGGTAGCCGTCGCGCTCCGGCTCGACGGCAGCGGCGTCGCGGAGGCGCGCCTGGCGCTCGGCGCGGTGGCGCCGACGCCGCTCCGCGTCCCGGCGGCCGAGGCGGCGCTCGTGGAGGGTGGCCTCGGCCGGGCCGCCGTCGAGCGGACGGCCGAGCTCGCGATGGCTGCGGCGCGGCCGATCGGCGACGTGCGGGCAACGGCGGAGTACCGCCGCGAGATGGTGGGCGCCCTGGTCCGGCGGGCGCTCGCCAATGGGTGATCCGGCCGTGGCGGATCGCTACCCGCTTGAGCTGACGGTCAACGGGCGCCGGGTGCGCCGCGAAGTGCCGGGCTCCCGCACGCTCCTCGAGTGTCTTCGCGGCGATCTTCGCCTCACCGGGACGAACCTCGCATGCGACACGGGCGACTGCGGCGCCTGCACTGTCCTGGTCGACGGCCGGCCCGCCACGTCGTGTCTCATCCTGGCGCTCGACGTCGACGGCGCCGAGGTGACGACGATCGAGGGCCTGGCGGCCCGGTGGCATGCGCGCTCGGCACGGATGGATGAGCGCCCGCCGTCTCTCCACCCGGTCCAGCAGGGGTTCCTGGAGGAGGGCGGCGCCCAGTGCGGATTCTGCACCGCGGGGATGATCATGGCCGCCGCGGGCCTCCTCGAGGCGACGCCCGAGCCCAGCGAGATCGAGATCCGAGCCGGTCTCGAGGGAAACCTCTGCCGCTGCACCGGCTACGTCAAGATCATCCGCGCCATCCAGCTCGCCGCGGAGCGCATGCGCGCGGCGCGGAGGGAAGCGTGAGCCGGTCCGAGGGGCGTCCGGGGCCGCGCGAGATTGCCGGGGGCACCGGCGCGCCGGCGAGCCCGCACCCGGCCCGGCCGTTCCGCGTCATCGGCACGCGCGTCGCCAAGCTCGACGCCGTGGAGAAGGTGACGGGCGCGGTCCAGTACCTCCCCGACCTCGAGATGCCGGGGATGGTCTGGGGCAAGATCCTGCGGACGCGGGTTCCACACGCTCGCATCACCCGGATTGACACGACCCGCGCCGAGGCGCTCCCGGGCGTCCTGGGCGTGGTCACGGGCCGGAACGTGGCGCAGCGCCCGTTCGGGTACGCGAAGGACCACCTCGCCCTCAAGACTGACATCGTGCGCTGCATCCGTGACGAGGTCGCCGCCGTGGCCGCCGAGACCGAGGAGATCGCGGCGGAGGCGTGCCGGCTGATCGACGTGGACTACGAGGAGCTGCCGGCGGTCTTCGACCCCGAAGCGGCGCTCCGACCGGAGGCGCCCCGGATCCACCCGCAGTGTCCGGGGAACCTGGTCAACTTCACCTACAAGTTCACGGCCGGCGACGTCGACCGCGCCTTCCGCGAGGCGGACGTGGTGGTCGAGGGGACCTACCGCCTGAACTACGTCACCACCGCGTGCCTCGGCACCATGGCGGCGGTCGCCCAGTGGGATCCGCGCGGGAATCTCACGATGTGGTCGATGACCCAGATCCCGTTCCTCTACCAGCGCGACCTCGCGGAGGCGCTGGGCATCTCCGGGGACCGCATCCGCGTCATCCAGCCGCCGGTCGGTGGGAACTTCGGCCGGGGCCTCGATCTCTACCCGATCGACATCATCGCGGCGCTCCTGGCCCGGCACGTCAGCCGGCCGGTGAAGATTGTGTTCGACCGGGAGGAAGAGTTCGTCGCAAGCCCGACGCGCGAGCCGTGCGTCTTCACGCTCCGTACCGCCGCCCGGGCGGACGGGACGCTCATCGGGCGGGACGCGCGGGTCCTGATCGACAACGGCGCCTACGTGTCCTGGGGGTCGACGACGCCGTACGTGATGATGACGACGCTCGCTGGCTTCTACCGCTGCCCGAACATCCGGTTCGACACGGCGATCGTCTACACGAACAACGTGTACTCGGGCTCGATGCGGGGCTACGGCAACCTCGAGTCCACCTTCGCCGTCGAGGCGCAGATGGACGACCTCGCCGAGCGGCTCGGGCTGGACCGCCTGGAGATCCGGCGCCGGAACGCGAACCGCCCGGGAGACGTGACGCCGCAGGGTCTCCGGATCACGAGCTGCGCGCTCGCCGAGTGCTTCGACGCGGTCGCGCGCGACATCCGCCGGCCCGTCGAGCGGCCGCTCCGGCCAGGCTGGGTGCGGGGGATCGGCTACGCGGGCATGTTCCACGTGGGAGGTGGCGCGCGCGTGTACCGCTCCGACGGCTGCGGGGCAATCGTCAAGCTCGACGACTTCGGGAAGGTGACGCTGATCACCGGCGCCAGCGAGATCGGGCAGGGGTCGGAGACGGTCCTTGCGATGATCGTCGCCGAGGAGCTGGGGATCCCGCTCGGGCGGGTCGACGTCGTGAACAACGACACGGCCGTCAAACCCTGGGACGTCGGCGTCCACGCGAGCCGGACCACGTTCATCGCGGGAAACGCCGCGCTCCTGGCGGCCCGGGACGTGAAGCGGCAGCTCCTCGCGCTCGGCGCCCCCCAACTCGACGAGCTGGCCGAGGCGCTCGACGTCGAGGACGGGTACGTGTACGTTACGGCGGCACCCCAGCGCCGGATGGCGTACGAGCGGGTCGTCCGGGCGGGGCACTTCCGCGAGGGCGGCCGGATTCTGATGGGGCAGGCGTTCTACGACCCGCCGACCCAGATGCTGGACAAGGACTTCCGGGGCAACGTGTCGGTGACATACGGCTTCGCGGCGCAGGCGGCCCTGGTCGAGGTGGAGGAGGCGACGGGCAAGATCGAGGTGGTGCGGGTCGCCTCCGCGCACGACGTGGGGCGGGCCCTGAATCCGGTCGGCTGCGAGGGTCAGATCGAGGGCGGCATCCATATGGGGCTCGGCTACTGTCTCACCGAGGAGCTCCGGCTCCGGGACGGGCGCGTGCTGAACCCGGGATTCCTCGACTACAAGCTCCTCACGGCCCCCGACATGCCCGAGGTCCTGATCACGCTGATCGAGACGGTGGACGAGGCCGGGCCCTTC
Organism: uncultured Candidatus Rokubacteria bacterium; assembly: GCA_963805625.1. GTDB lineage: Bacteria > Methylomirabilota > Methylomirabilia > Rokubacteriales > DASRDR01 > DASRDR01. The sequence continues at coordinate 1,479,921 of CAWDVE010000010.1, read as the reverse complement.
GGGGCGAAGGGGCTCGGCGAGGCGGGGACGATTCCCATCTCCGCCGCGGTCGCGAACGCGGTGAAGGACGCGACCGGGGTGCGGATCACCGAGCTTCCGATGACGCCCGAGCGCGTGTACCGTGCGCTCCGGGCGGCGCGAACCGCCGAGGCCGGAACCTGAGCCCCCTGAACCCCATCCGAACCCCATGCGAATCAATGACACCGGAGGCAGACCCATGCGGATGACGCGACGGACGTTCCTGCGTGCAACCGGCGGCGCGGCCGCCCTGGCGACCGGCGTGCGCGCCACCCTCGCCCACGCCCAGAAGAAGCAGGTGGTGACGATCGCCTTCCCGGAGACGGTCACCTCGATGGACCCGCACCCGGCTCCGCGCAACAGCCCCCGGGAGTCGATGTACGAGGCGGTGTTCGACCGCTTCCTCCAGCAGGACCGGCAGGGCAAGTACGGGCCGCAGATCATCGAGAGCTGGCAGTGGACCGACGGCAAGATGGGCATGGCCGTCAAGGTCCGCCAGGGCGTGAAGTTCCACGACGGGTCGGACCTCACCGCCGAGGACGTCGCCTTCAGCATGAACCGGCTGAAGGAGGTCTCGATCTACAAGGCGACGTACGCGAAGGTCAAGGAGTACCAGGTCCGCGACAAGGCCACCCTCCAGCTGGTCTTCGAGCGGTTCGATCCCTCGTTCCCGCGCTGGCTCGGCTTCCTGGCCGGCTTCGTCGTTCCCCAGGGGTACTTTCAGTCCCTCGGCCCGGACGACAAGGCGCGGGGGGAGGAGTTCGCGCGAAAGCCGGTCGGCTCGGGGCCGTACCGGGTGGTGGCCTTCACGCCCGGGAGCACCCTCGTCCTGGAGGCGTTCGACCGCTACTGGAAGGGCGCGCCGCCCATCAAGCGGGCCGTCTTCAAGATGGTCACCGATCCGACGGCCCGGGTGGCGGAGATCCTGTCGGGGAACGCCGACATCACGTCCGAGGTCCCCGTCGAGGAGTTCGGCCGGCTCTCGACCCAGCCGACCCTCAAGGGGGTGAAGCAGCCGGTCGCGGACATGGCGCAGATCTTCCTGAATCCCCGCTTCGAGCCGTTCAAGAAGGAAGAGGTGCGCCTGGCGGTCCACCACGCGATCGACAAGAAGGCGATCGTCGAGAAGGTGCTGCTCGGGTTCGGCATGCCGCTGTCGCTCACCGAGGCGCCGCTCTACGACGCGTACGACCCGTCCTTCAGCTTCCCCTACGATCCCGCGAAGGCGCGGCAGCTCCTCCAGACGGCCGGATACTCGGCATCCAGCCCGCTCCGCCTCAAGGTCATGACGACCCGCGGCGTCCGCGCGAAGGACTTCGAGTTCATGTCCGCGATCGCGCAGATGTGGAAGGACGTCGGCATCGAGGCCGAGCTGGAGGTCATCACGATCCCGCAGTGGTTTCAGTTTCGGACGGCCCGCGGGCAGGGGGGCCAGGATCTCGCCCCGCTCTCCCTCTACTTCTGGTCCAATCCCACCGGCGACCCGATCAACTCGGTGGGCTTCCAGAACAACGTCAAGGGACCGTTCCGCGTGTGGGAGTCGGAGGACGTCGTCCCCCTGATCGACCCGATCTTCGACGAGCGCGACGAGCCGAAGCGCATCGCCGCGGCGAAGAAGGCGGCGCGCTACATCGTCGAGAAGGGCTACATCGTCCCGCTCTTCCAGGTGGTCCAGCCGGTCGTCATGAAGAAGGATCTCGCCTACCAGCCGTTCCCGACGGGCGTGCTCGTGCCGCAGGAGATGTCCTGGATGTAGCGTCACGCCGACCCGGGGAGCCCCGTCGGTCGAGGGCTCCCCGGAATCCCGGCGAGACCCGAGCTCCGCTCGGCGGTTTCCCAGGGGCCACCCCAGGCCGCCAGCCTTCGGCCGATCGTCCTTGACAGCACGGGGCACATGCATATTGTATACAGTCCATGAAGGCCGGGGCCCGCCGGGCCGCCCTCGTGCCGACGCGCCGCACGTCCCGTGATGCGCCGCCGCGCGCCACTCCGGCGCGGCGATCCAGGCCCGGCAAGGCGAGCGACGGCGCCCGCCGCCCCCTCTTCGAGGAGCCCATCCGCCGGCAGACGCTCGAGGAGCTCGCCTATCGTCATCTCCGCCAGGCCCTCGTCGAGGGTCGGCTCGCGCCCGGTGAGCGCATCGTGGCCGGCGCGGTCGCCCAGGCGGCAGGCATCAGCCGCATCCCGGTGCTCCAGGCGCTCCGGCGCCTGGAGAGCGAGGGCTTCGTCCGGATCAATCCGCACAAGGACGTGGTGGTGGCGGGCCTCTCGCCGGGGGAGTTCCGCGAGCGCTTCCTCCTGATGGCCGCCCTCGAGGCCTTGTGCCTGCGCGAGGCCGCAGGCCGGATCACCCCGCCGCTCCTGGCCGGGCTCCGCGGGCTCCAAAAGGACATGATCGCGGCCCGGGGCGCCGGCAACACGGCGCTCGCGGTCGCGGCGGACAGCGAGTTCCACCGGCGGCTCTGGGAGGCCTCGGGCCTCAAGCAGGTGCTCCAGCTGCTCCAGAACGTCTGGGACCGGGGCGAATACTACCGCGTGATCATGCACGCGCGGCGGGGCGGCTTCGCGGCCGAGTCGCTCGCCGAGCACGAGGAGATCCTGCGGGCCCTCGAGGCGGCCGACTGGCCCCGGGCGACCCGGGCCGTGGAGACGCACCGCCTGCGGGCCATGGAGCGACTGGCCGAGACGACGTGACGCGGATGAACAACCACCCGGAAGACAAGGAGGGGCACGATGGCTGACCAGGGCTGGCGACCGAGCCGACGGCAGGTCCTGAGGGGCGCGGCGGCGTTCGGGGCGGGGGTGGGCTTCATCGGGAACTGGCGCTGGGCCCGCGCCCAGGCGAAGAAACCGCTCATCATCGGCCTCACCTGCGACGCCACCGGCACCTTCGCCGACAGCGGCCAGGCGGACCGGCGCGGGATGATCCTTGCCATCGAGGAGCAGAACGCCCGCGGCGGCGTGCTCGGCCGTCCGATCGAGGCCCGCTGGGAGGACACCGAGACCGACCCGTCGGTGGCGGTACGGAAGGCGCAGAAGCTCATCGAGCGCGACAAGATCGACTTCATGATCGGCGCCTTGTCGAGCGGCGTCGCGGCGCCCCTCTCGGAGCTCGCCCAGCGGTACGGGATCGTCTATTTCAACTCGAACTCGAGCGCCGACACGGTCTCCGGCGAGAAGTGTCAGCGCGTCAACTTCGTGTGGGACGCCAACGGCTACATGTTCAACCAGGCGCTCGGGCCGCTCGTCGCCAAGAACCTCGGAAAGAAGTGGTTCATCCTGACGCACGACTACGTCTGGGGGAAGAACGTCACCGCCGGCACGCGCGACATCATGAAGAAGGTCGGCGCCGAGGAGGTAGGGGAGCTGATGGTCCCCCAGGGGACGCGTGACTTCAGCGCCCAGCTCCTCCGGATCCGCAGCGCCAAGCCCGAGGTCGTCTTCGCGAACGTGGCGGGCATCGAGCAGACCGCCCTCCGGGAGCAGGCGAACGAGTTCGGCTCCGAGAAGGACGCCCACTGGGTGTTCCCGCAGCAGGACTACCCCGACCTCTTCGCGCTCGGCGCCAAGAAGGCCTTCGGCTACTTCACGACGACGTGGCACTACAACCTGACGGATCCCGGGGCGCAGGAGTTCGTACCAGCGGTTCCGCAAGCGCTGGGCTGGCGCGCCGATCGAGGTGCCCGACAACGTCTCGTGCAACGGGTACATCGCGACCCGCGAGCTGTTCCGGGCGATCGAGCGGGCGGGGACGACGCGGAACCACGAGGTCATCAAGGCGCTCGAGGGGCACGTCATCAAGGACAACTTCCGCAAGTACCCGTCGACGATCAGAGAGTGGGACCACCTGGTCGGCCAGATGCTCTTCCTCGCTCGGGCGAAGAAAGAGAAGGAGATGAAGGAGAAGTACGACCTGATCGAGCTGATCGCGGACCTCTCGCCGGAGGAAGTGTCGCCGCCGCGCGATCTCTCGAAGTGCAAGATGCAGTCGCTCGCCGACACCCCGGTGTACGGCGGGTAGAGCGCCCTGGCTCGCGCCCGGGCGGAGGCCGGCGATCGGTGAGGATCGTCAACCTCCGCCCCCGAACCCGGGCGGTCGTGCGGGGCTTCCCCCGGCGGGGAGTGACCGCCATCCATCTCGAAACCGACGACATCACGGGGCGGACGACCTGTACCGAGGGTGCTGGGTCACGTGAGGCGGATCGGCCACCTCGGTGGCCCCCCCATGATTTCCATGAGAAGCGCGCCTTCGTCGTGATCGCCGCCATGCCGGACGCCAGCGGACACGCTCCGACATTCTCAGAGTCACGCGAGTGAGGTGGTGATGCCGGGGCTGGCCGAGCTCGTCACGCAGCTGCTGAACGGCCTCGTGCTGGGGCTCCTCTACGCCCTCATCGCGCTTGGGTTCATGCTGATCCTGGGGACGATGGAGGTGATCAACTTTGCCCACGGCGTCCTCTTCGCCCTGGGCGGCTACTTCGCGCTCGCGCTCCAGCCGCGCGTCGGGTGGTGGGGCGCGCTCCTGCTGGCGCCGCTCGGCGTGGGCCTGGTCGGATTCGCGCTCGAGCGGGGCGTCCGGCGGACCTACGGAAAGGATCCCCTCTTCGGGCTCCTGTTCACCTTCGGCGCCGCGCTGGCGCTGGAGGAAGTGATCCGGATCGTGTGGACCCCGCGCGGGTACACGATCTCCGCGCCTGCGTTCGTGGCGGGCCGCTTCCAGTGGGGATTCCTCGTCTACTCGCGATACCGGATCCTCGTCGCGGTCCTCGCGATCGTGCTCCTCGCCCTCGTGTGGTGGTTCCTCGAGAAGACGCCGTACGGCGCCATCATGAAGGCCGGCGCGCACGACGGCGAGATGGTGCGGGCGCTCGGGATCGACCTCGGCCGCCTGCGGAGCCTCGTGTTCTCGCTCGGGACGGTGATGGCGGGCGTCGCCGGCGTGATCGCGGCGCCGATGTGGAGCCTCAAGCCCACCGTGGGTGCCGAGGCGGTGATGCCCGCATTCATCGTGGTGGTGATCGGCGGGATCGGTTCCTTCTGGGGTGCCGTCATCGGCGGTCTCCTGCTCGGTACCGTGAGCGGGCTCTCGAACCTCGTGGTGCCGCGGGGCTCGATCCTCGTGATGTACGTTCTCATGGCGGTCATCCTGCTCTGGCGCCCCCGCGGCCTCATGGGCCAGAAGTCGGTCCTGGAGCTCTAGTTCCCCGTGGGCACCGTCCTCGCCCGCTGGGCGCCGCCTCCCATGCTGGCGATGTTTGCCCTGTTCCTCCTGCTGCCGACCGTCCTGCCTCGGTTCGGCTACACGTACCTCGGCACCGAGGTGATGATCTTTGCCATCTTCGCCCTCGGCTACAACCTGCTGCTCGGCTACACCGGCCTCCCGGCCTTCGGCCACGGGGCGTTCTTCGGGATCGGCGGCTACCTTCTGGGGATGTCCCAGAAGTGGGTCACCGGCGGGCTTGCCCTCCCGCTCGCCGTGGCGGCAACGGGGACGCTCCTCTTGCGGCGCCGTCGTCGCGCTCTTCGTCGCTCGCCGGCGCGGCATCTACTTCTCCCTCCTCACGATCGCCTTCGGCGTCATGTTCTGGTTCATGGTCTTCGTCTTCGACACGTGGACCGGCGGCGAGGACGGGCTCACCGGTATCAACCGGCTGACGGTCCTCGGTTACGCGCTCCGGGACAACGTGCCCTTCTACTACTTCGTCTACGCCTGGTTCGTCGGCGCGACGGTCGTCCTCTGGCGGATCGTCAACTCGCCGTTCGGCCAGGTCATCCGGGCGATCCGGCAGAGCGAGACGCGCGCCCGCGCCGTCGGGTACGACGCGGCCCGGTACAAGTGGGCGGTGTTCACGCTCTCGTGTGGGTTCGCCGGCCTGGCGGGGGGGCTTTACGCGCTGGCACGGTTTGGGGCCTTTGCCGAGCCGATGAGCCTGTCGCAGTCGGGCAACGTCGTCCTCATGTGCTTGATCGGTGGGGGGTTCGCGAGCTTCTACGGGCCGGTCCTCGGCGTCGTCGTCTTCCTGGTGTTGCGCGACGTGCTGTCGACCTTGACCGACCACTGGATGCTCGCCTACGGCGTCCTGTTCATGGCGGTCATCCTCTTCATGCCCGAGGGCATCCTCGGGGTCGTGCGGCGGCTCCGCCAGCCGGCCGGGTTCCATGACACGGGCGTGGCCCAGGCGGCCCGCGCGCGCGAGTCCTCGGCGCCCGCCCCCCGGGGCGTGCCCGACGAGCGCGAGTCATGACCGGCGCCTCGCTCGGGGCATCCGGGGCGACGCCCGTCCTCGAGACGCGCGGCCTCCGGAAGGCGTTCGGCGGTCACGTCGTCCTCGATGGCGTGGACCTCGCCTTCGAGCCAGGCCGGCTGTCGGCCCTGATCGGGCCGAACGGAGCGGGGAAGACGACGTGCTTCAACCTCCTCACCGGCTTCCTCGCCGCGGACGCGGGCGAGATCCGATTCAAGGGGCGAGACGTCACCCGCCTGCCCCCGCATCGCCGGGCCCGGCTGGGAATCTGCCGGTCGTTCCAGGTCCTCAACCTCTTCGACGACGACACGGTGCTCGAGAACGTGCGGGTGGCCGTGCCCGCGATGCGGGCGCGAGGCTTCGATTGCTGGACGCCCGCTGACTCCGTGACCGAGGCGGAGGACCGGGCCGCGCAGATCGTGCGCCTGATCGGGCTCGCCGGGCGCGAGCGCGTTGCCGCCCGCTATCTCTCCTACGGCCAGCGACGCCTGCTCGAGATCGGCGTCGCGCTCGCCGGGGAGCCGGAGCTGCTCCTCCTCGACGAGCCGACGAGCGGACTCGGGATGCGGCCGATGGAGACGCTCCGCGAGCTGGTCCAGCAGCTCTCCGCGCGGCTCACGATCGTCGTGATCGAGCACGACATGGACTTCGTCCTCACGCTCTCGCACCACGTCACGGTGCTGCACCGGGGCCAGGTCATCGCGGAGGGTCCGCCGGCGGCGATCCGGGACCACCCCGAAGTCCGCGAGGCTTATCTCGGACGTCTCGGGGCGCCGGCACCGCGGGGGGCGCGCGCGTGAACGGTCCACCCTCGCCCGGGTCGGCCCTTCTCACGGTCGAGGGGATCGACACCTTCTACGGAGACGCCCAGATCCTGCGCGGGCTGTCGCTCGAGGTCCAGGCGGGCGAGACGGTCTGCCTCCTCGGCCGGAACGGGCGAGGGAAGACGACCGCGATCAAGAGCATCCTCGGGCTCGTCCCGGTCCGGCGAGGGCGGATCGCCTTCGACGGTACCGACGTCACGGGGCTGCCGACCCATCTCGTCGCGCGCCGGGGGATCGCCTGGGTGCCGGACAATCGCCGGGTCTTCCCGACGCTCACCGTGGAGCGGAACCTCGCCATGGCGCTGAACCGCGCGCTTCCGCCGCGCGAGGCGGTGCGGGCCTGGACACTCGAGCGGGTCTACGAGCGCTTCCCGATCCTGGGACGTCTCCGGCACCGGATCGGCGAGCACCTCTCCGGCGGGGAAGCCCAGCTGGTCGCGATCGCCCGCGCCCTCCTCATGCACCCGCGGCTGGTCCTCATGGACGAGCCGTCCCAGGGGCTCGCCCCCAGGATCGTGGAGGACATCATGGCGGTCATCCAGGAGATGCGGAACGAGGGGATCGCCATCCTGCTCGTCGAGCAGAACTCCTCGATGGCCCTCGGGCTCGCCGATCGCGCGTACGTCATCGACGACGGCCGAATCGTCCACGCGGGCCCCGCCGCCGAGCTCGAGGCGAATCCCGCCCTGAAGCACCGTCTCCTGGCCGTCTGACGGGCTGTCCGAGGGCCCAGACGGAGGGCCTCCAGGGGTCCAGGATCGCCCTGCCCCGGCTGACGACTAACCGGGCGACCCCCTGGAGGACGTGTGGTGGCAAGGACCTGCGAAGGTTCGGGGTTCCGGTGGCCGGCCCAGTGCGAGGGTATCCTGCCCCCGGCCTCGACTGGTTCGTTCCCGGTTCTACCGCCCGGATGTCCGGACGGCTCCTCGCTCGTGGAGGCGCGGACGCGATGGGCGGTCGTCGGCGGGGCGTGGGGACAGCCTCTGCCCTCGCTCCGTCCCCACCTGAGTCCGGGAGCTACCTTCCAGTCAGGGCGCGGTTCGGAAGAACAGCCAGGTGACGGCGGCGAACACGGGCAGGAGAATGCCTGCGCTGTAGACCATGTAGCCGAAGAAGGACGGCATCCGCACCCGGGCGGCCTCGGCGATCGCCTTGACCATGAAGTTGGGGGCGTTCCCGATGTAGGTGTTCGCGCCCATGAACACGGCGCCGACGCTGATCGCCGCCAGGATCGTGTGGGGCACTCTCACGACCTCGTCGGTCAGGTGGAGCCCTTGGCCCAGCGCGAGGAAGGTGAGGTAGGTCGGCGCGTTGTCGAGGAACGAGGAGAGCGCGCCGGTGGCCCAGAAGAACTGCCAGGGCTCACGCACGCCTAGCTCGCCTCCCCGCATCCGCAAGAGCTCGAGCGCGGGGATCATCGTGAGGAAGATCCCGAAGAAGAGCACGGCAACCTCGATCATCGGGTGAGGCGTGAACTCGTTGGCGCGATGCACCTCTCGCGGCGTCTGCCAGAGCGAGAGTCCCGTGAGAGCCAGGATCAGCGCCTCCCGCCAGGGGGCGCGAAGGAAAGCCACGCCGAGCAGCACGCCCGCGAGCCAAACGAAGTTGAGGGTCCCCTCGAGTCGCAGGGGGCGCTGCTGCGCTTCGTCGCGGACGAGGGCCTGGGCCGGCTCCCACCCGTACGCGACCGAGTCCCAAACGAAGTACGCCAGTAGCAGGACCGCCACGGTGAACACCCAGTGCGGCAGGAGGCGGAAGGTCCAGGTGAAGGGGACGCCCTCGAGATAGCCGAGGAAGAGCGGCGGGTCCCCGAGCGGGGTCAGGAGCCCCCCGATGTTGGAGACCAGGAAAATGAAGAAGACGACGGTGTGCGTGATGCGCGTCCGCTGGCGGTTGGTCTGGAGAACCGGACGGATCAGGAGCATCGACGCCCCGGTGGTGCCGAGGAAGGACGCGAGGAGGCTGCCGGTGGCCAGGAAGGTCGTGTTGACGAGGGGCGTTGCCTCCAGGTCGCCGGTCAGGCGAATCCCGCCGGCGATGACATAGAGCGCCGCCAGCAGCAGTATGAATGACACGTACTCCTCGGCCGTCTCGAGGAGCACGTGCGGATGGCGTGCGGCGTAGAACCCCACCACGGGAAGGCCTAGCACAACTGCGAGGACGAGCTTGTTCCGATTCGACTCCCACCAGTGGGGGATCCAGAGGGGGCAGACGGCGATCGCGAGGAGCATCGCCGCGAAGGGAACGACCGCGTAGACGGGCAGGGGCTCGGTAGGCACCGGCACTGAAGGTATGCTGGCTCCCACAGCGCTGACAACCCACCTTGCGGCCCGCGTCGAGCTGCGCTAGAGTCCGGCCAGTCGTCGACATGCTCGTGGCGAGTCCCGGACCCGGGCCCTGATCATGTCCCTCCGCTTCCTGCTGAGCCGTCTCCTCCTGGCGATTCTCTCGCTCTGGGGCGTGAGCGTGCTCGCGTTCGCGATCCTGCGGATCCTGCCGGGCGATCCCGCCATCCTCATGGCGCCGGTGGGCTCGACGGTGCAGGACCTCGAGCGAGTCCGGCGGGAGTTCGGCCTGACCGGATCCTGGTGGGCGCAGTACGGCGCCTTCTTCCTGAGCCTCTGTCGCGGGAACTTTGGGCGCTCGCTCTGGCTCCAGCAGGACGCGCTCCGCGTGATCCTGGAGCGGCTGCCGGCGACCCTCGAGCTGGCGGTCACCGCCCTCGTGCTCGCCACGGGAGGCGGCATCCTGCTCGGTGCCTGCTCCGTGTGGCGGCGGCGGAGCTGGCTCGAGTCGGGCTCGGTGTCGCTGGGGATGCTCGGCATCGCCGTGCCAAACTTCGTGTGGGGACTCCTGCTCATCGTCGTCTTCGGCGCCATCCTCCAGCTGCTGCCTGTCTCGGGCCGGATCGCCCCCGAGTACGAGGCGGCGGAGGTGACAGGCTCGGCCGTCGTCGACGTCCTGCTGCGGCGCGACGCCGCCGCGCTCGGCTCCGTCCTCGCCCACCTGATCCTTCCGGCGAGCGCGCTGGCGCTGCCGCTCCTCGCGGCCGTGTTCCGCACGATCCGCTCGGATCTGCTCAGCGCGCTGGGCGAGGAGTACGTCGTCACGGAGCGGATGAAGGGGCTCGGCGAGGCCCGGATCCTGTTCTGGCGAGCGCTGCGGAACGCGCTCATACCGACGACCACGCTGGTCGGGGTCCAGTTCGGCTTCCTCATCGGCGGGACGGTGCTGATCGAGACGATCTTCGCTTGGCCTGGCATCGGGCAGCTCACGCTCCAGGCGTTCCAGTACCGGGATTTCCCCCTGATCCAGGGGATCGTGCTCGTCTACGCGGTGACGGTCATCCTCTCCAACCTGGCGGTCGACGTGGCGTACGTGTTCCTGAACCCCCGCGTTCGCCTGGCCCAGTGAGAGCGGGCATGAACGGGAAGCTCTGGGCGGGCGGCGCGATCGCGCTCCTCCTGCTCCTCCTTGCGGTGGCCGGCCCCACCCTCGCGCCACACGATCCGAACCGGCAGGACCTGGTCTCGGTCCGCCAGCCGCCCGTCTGGGCAGGGGGCGCCTGGCGGCACCCGCTCGGCACCGACAGCCTCGGGCGCGACATTCTCTCGCGTCTTCTGTGGGGCGCGCGCGTCGCGGTGGTCGTCGCCGTGGCGAGCGCGGTCATCTCGGCGCTGATCGGGGTCCCGGTGGCCCTCGTCGCGGGCTACGTCCGCGGACGCGTCGACACGGCGCTGATGCGCGTGGTGGACGTCTGGATGTCGATTCCCGCCGTTCTCCTGGCAATCGCGCTCATGGCCGTCCTCGGCCTCGGGCTCTGGAAGGTGGTCCTGGCGATCGTGATCGTCGATTGGACGCGCTTCGCCCGCGTGATCCGCGGCGAGGTCCTGGCGCTCCGGGAGCGCGAGTTCGTCGAGGCGGCCCGCGCCATCGGGCTCCGCCCGCTCCGCGTGATGGCCGAGGAGCTCCTGCCAAACCTCGTCCCCCTGATCATCGTGCTGGTGTCCCTCGAGATGGCCATCGCCGTCGGCGTCGAGGCATTGCTCTCGTTCGTCGGGCTCGGCGTCCAGGCGGCCACCCCGTCGTGGGGCGCCATGATCGCCGAGGGGCGCGGTTACCTCATGGTGAGCTGGTGGGGCATGGGCGTCCCCATGCTGGCTCTCATCGTGGCGGTGGTGGGCTTCAACCTGCTCGGAGAGGGGCTCCGGGAGCGCCTCGACCCGCGGCTCCGGACGACCGCGTGAGCCTGGCTTCGATGAGCGCGCCAGTCCTCGAGATCCAGGGGCTCACCGTCCGCTACGGCGCGCGGCTCGCGACGTGGGCGGTCGACCTCACGCTCGGGGCGGGCGAGGTTCTCGGGCTCGTGGGGGAGTCGGGAGCCGGCAAGTCGACGGTCGGGCGCGCCGTGGTGCGCCTCCTGCCCGGGCCCGGGCGCGTGGAGGCCGGCGCGATCCGCCTCGGGGGCCGGGACCTCTTCGCGCTCACCGAGCCCGAGATGCGGCGCCTCCGCGGCGGTGAGGTCGCGCTCATTCCGCAGGATCCGCTCTCCGCGCTCAACCCCGCGTTCCGGATCGGGCTCCAGGCGACGGACGCGCTCCGGATCCACCGAGGCCTCTCGCGTGAAGCTGCCGACGCCGAGATGATCCGGCTCCTCGGCCACCTCGGCCTGCCCGAGCCGGCGGACGTGCTCCGGCGCTATCCCCACGAGCTGTCGGGAGGGATGCGGCAGCGCGTCCTCATCGCGATGGCGTTCTCCTGCGAGCCCACGCTCGTTATCGCGGACGAGCCGACGACGGCGCTCGACGTCACCACCCAGGCCCAGATCCTGCGGCTCCTCGAGGAGCTCCAGGCGGAGCACCGCGCTGCGACGCTCTTCGTCACCCACGATCTCGGGGTGGTCGCGCACCTGGCTCACAGGGTCGCGGTGATGTACGCCGGCTGCCTCGTGGAGTCGGCGCCGACCCGGGAGCTCTTCCGGGCGCCCGCGCATCCTTACACGCAGGGCCTCCTGACCCAGGTGCTGCGGGCCGACGTTCGCGCGGAGGCGAGTGCCCGGCTCGAGGGGCTGATGCCGGTGCTTGCGGCGCCACCGACCGCCTGCCCCTTCCGGGACCGGTGCCCGAAGCGCATGGCGGTCTGCGACGAGAGGATGCCCGTGCTCCACGACCTCGCTTCCGGTCACGCGGTCGCGTGCCATCTCTACGGAGCCTCGTGAGCGCCGACACGAAGGACGCGCCACTCCTCGAGACTCGGGATCTCCGGACGCACTTCCGCCGCGGCGGCTGGCTCCGGCCGACCCGGTGGCTGCGCGCCGTCGACGGCGTGAGCCTCGCGCTCGGGCGCCAGGAGACCCTCGGGCTCGTCGGGGAGTCGGGCTCCGGGAAGACGACGCTCGGCCGGACCATTCTCCGGCTGGTCGATCCGACCGGCGGCGAGATCCACCTGGGCGGCCAGGAGATCACGCGACTCTCGCAAGCGGCGCTCCGTCCGCTCCGCCGGCGAATGCAGATCGTCTTCCAGAACCCCTACGCCTCGCTCAACCCTCGGCGGCCGGTGGGCGCGATCGTCGGGCAGCCCCTCGCCGTCCATCAGATCCCGGGTGATCATGCCGTCATGGTCGCCGATCTCCTCCAGCGGGTAGGGCTGCCGCCGGACGCGGCTCGCCGCTACCCCCACGAGTTCTCGGGCGGCCAGCGTCAGCGCATCGCGATCGCGCGCGCCCTCGCGCTCCACCCGGATCTGGTCGTCGCCGACGAGATCACGTCAGGGCTCGACGTGACGGTAAAGCTCCGGGTCCTCGCGCTCCTCCGCGAGCTCCAGACCGAGTTTCGCGTCGCGTACCTCTTCATCTCCCATGACCTCGCGGTGGTGCGGCAAGTGGCGGACCGGGTGGCGGTCATGTACCTGGGCCAGGTCGTCGAGGAGGCTCCGACCGATGCCTTGTTCGAGCGGCCGCTTCATCCCTACACGCGGGTGCTCCGGGCGTCGGTGCCGCCGCCCGATCCGGCGGTGATCTGGCGGCCGCCCGTGCTCTCGGGCGACCCGCCGAGCCCGCTCTCGATCCCGCCGGGGTGCCGGTTCCATCCACGCTGTCCGATCGCGGAGTCCCGCTGCCGAGTGGAGCCTCCGATCCTGCGTGTTCTCGGTACCGCCCACCGTGTCGCCTGCCACTTCGCATCGTGAACCGCAAACCGCCGCGGTCCGGCCCGAGCCGCCCACAGGCCGCCACAGGCCGAAGGCCGTCCAATCAACCCCGTCCAATCGATCCAGTCAAATCTGTGCGATCAAGGTCGTCCGATGAGATTCGTTAGACGATGAGATCCGTTGGATCGAGTCCGTCCGATCCAACGTGCGCGATCCGTCCCAGGATGGTGAGGATAGGCTGGTGAGCGACGAGGACGCGGTCCGGCGAGCGGCCGAGCTCTGGCAGGAGGGCTGCCGCCTCCAGATGGCGGGCGAGCTCGACCGGGCCATCGAGGCCTACCGGCGCTCGATCGAGGTCCACCCGACGGCCGAGGCGCACACGTACCTCGGCTGGACGTACAGCTTCCAGGGGAAGATCGACGAGGCGACGGCCGAGTGCATGCGGGCGATCGAGATCGACCCGGAGTTCGGTAACCCCTACAACGACATCGGCGTCTACCTGATGCAGCGCGATCGGTTGGACGACGCGATCCCCTGGCTCGAGAAGGCCAAGCTCGCGAAACGCTACGAGCCGCGGCAGTTTCCCTACATGAACCTTGGGCGGATCCACCTCCGACAGGGCCGCTGGTGGGACGCCCTTCGCGAGTTCGAGGGCGCGGTGCGCGCGGCTCCGGCTGATGTCGAGGCCCGCAAGGCGCTCCACACGCTCCGCGGGCGCCTGAACTGATGCCTGGGCGGGTGGCGCTCGTCACGGGCGCGACGCGCGGCATCGCCCGCGGCATCGCGCTCGATCTCGCCCGCCAGGGGTGGTCTGTCGCCATCTCGTTCCGGACGGACGCGCGCGCGGCGGAGGAAACTCGAGCCGCCATCGAGGCCGTGGGAGTGCCGGCGCTCGCGCTGCAGGCGGATCTCGGCGAGGCTGCCGAGGTGCGGGCGCTCGTCGCGCGAGTGGAGGAGGCCTGGGGGCGCCTGGACGCCCTCGTGCACGGGGCCGGGCCGTACCACGAGGGGCCGCTCCTCGAGGAGACGCCGGACCGGTGGCGGGAGACCTTCCGCCAGAACCTCGACCCGCTTCTCTTCCTCGCGCAGGCGGCGGCGCCAGGGATGCAAGCGCGGCGATGGGGTCGGATCCTGGGGCTCGGTCTCGCGACGGCTGACCGCCTCGCCGCCCAGCCCAACGTCACCGCCTACTACATCGCGAAGGCCGGCCTGCTCATACTGGTGCGGTCGCTGGCCAAGGTCCTCGCCCCGCACGGCGTCACCGTGAATGCAGTTTCTCCCGGGATCCTGGAGACGCCGGGCTATCCGCGTCCCGACCTCGATGCCCTGCTCCAGCGCATTCCCGCGGGGCACCTCGGGCAGGTCGGCGACGTGGTCGCCGCGGCGCGCTTCCTCCTGTCCGAGGACGCCGGCTACGTGACCGGAGCGAACATCCACGTGAGCGGAGGCTGGGGCGTCTGACGCGTGGGCCCCTGTCGGGCCCAAGGCGGCCGGACGCGTGAGGAGGAGCCAGGATGACCGACGCGCTTCGCCACCTCTCCGTCACGCAGGCCGGTGGCGTCACGACCGTCGCACTCGATCGGCCGCCGGTCAACGCGGTCGACCTCGAGGTGATCGACGAGTTCCTCGAGGTCGTCGCCGAGCTGGCCGCCGATCGCGCCGTGCGGGCCGTGATTCTCACCGGTCAGGAACGGCGTTTCTGTGCCGGCGCCGACATCGCCATGCTGCAGGACCTCTCGCCGGAGAACCAGCGCCGGGCACGCCGATGGGTGGACGTGCAGGCGGGCCTCGAGGCGATGGAGAAGCCGGTGGTCGCGGCCATCAACGGCTACGCGCTCGGCGGCGGGGCGGAGCTCGCGCTCGCCTGCGACGTCCGGCTGATGGCGCGAGGCGGGGAGATCGGGTTCCCCGAGATCCGGCTCGGCTTCTTCCCGGGCGCCGGCGGCACTCAACGCCTGACTCGCTTGGTGGGACCGGCGCGGGCGCTCCGGCTCATGATGGAAGGGCGCCGGCTCGCGGCGGACGAGGCACGCGCCCTCGGGCTCGTCGACGAGGTCGTGCCGGCAGGCCTCCTCCCGCAGACCGCACGCGATGTCGCGGAGCGCCTGGCGGCCGGCCCCACGAGCGCGATCGGCCTCCTGAAGCGTTGCGTCTATCGCGGGTACGGCCGGCCGCTCGACGAGGGCCTCGCGCTCGAGGCGGAGGCCGTGTCGGAGCTGATCCGCACGGCCGATGCGCGGGAAGGAATGGACGCGTTCCTCGCGAAGCGCCCGCCTCGCTTCACGGGCGCGTGACCCGTTCCGGACCAGGCGCGATGTTCACGCCCGGCGAATCCCGTCTGTAGGTCGGAACGGAGTGGATGATGAGCGAGCTCGGGACTGACGGCTTCAGATCGGTGCGAACCGACGATCTTGCCTGGCGGCCATCGACGATGGCTGCCGGGGTCCTCGTGAAGGATGTGGCCGTCACGGATGGATGGGAGATGCAGATCGTTCGCTTCGAGCCAGGCGCGCGTTTTCCGACCCACACCCACGAGGGCCCGGAGTTCCTGTTCATCCTGGAAGGCGAGCTCGTCCAGGCTGGACGTCACCTGGGCCCTGGCTGGGCAAGTGTTGCCAGCGCCGGAACGGTCGATGAGGACGTGTATTCGGAGACGGGCTGTCTGTTCGTACTGGTGGACCGCGCCTGACCACCGTGGACCCGGGCGCCGTTCACCCCGGACCGTTTAGGACCGGCCCTTCGCCTCCTCCACGTCCGGCCGGAACTGGACACTCATCCGCGGCCCCGCGAGGGCCATCTTCGGGACGGCGTGCTGCCACGTCCGCTGGCAGCTGCCGCCCATGACCAGGAGATCGCCCCAGCCAAGCTCGAAGGCGCGCGACGCGCCTCCCGCGGCAGGGCGCAGCAGGAACCGCCGCGGCTCTCCCAGGGAGAGGATCGCAACCACCGTGTCGTCGACCAGGCGTCCGAGACGGTCGCCGTGCCAGGCGAGGCTGTCACGGCCGTCCCGGTAATACGCGAGAGAGATGCGGGCGAGTGCGAGGCCGTAGCGGTGCGACAGTACCTCGGCGGCCTGCGCGACCACGGGGTGTCCGGGACCGTCCTCCGGTAGCTCCGCGACCAGGCGCGGGACGTCGACGACCCGCTCGTACATCTGGCGCCGATGATGCTCCCACCGTGTCGTCCGGCGCAGCGTGTCGAACACCGCGTCGTGCCCCTCGAGCCAGCCGGGCAGGTGATCCACCCAGGCTCCCGCCCCGAGTGCCAGGCGGCGGAGACCGGGGAGACGGGGGTCCAGGCGAGGTTCCCCGGAACCGAACAAGCTGACTTGTTCCGTGAGCGCCTGCATGGGGATATAGTACTCATCAGATGTTGCGTGTCAAGCCAACGTTCCCTCACGGGGATACGGGCTGGACCTCGATCTCCGTCAGGGTGAGCCAGCGACTCCGGGTGCCGTGCCCCTCGGCTCGCGGGCGCAGGGCTCGATCCCTCGTGGGTCCCAGAGCCTGATCCGGAGGGTGTACCGACCGGGAGGGAAATCCCGAGGAATGGCGATCTCATGCGGGCCGAGCACCACCTCGTCTGGCTGCCATGACGTTGTTCTGTAGGCGCCCGGCGGAGCGCGAGCGCGACCAGAACGGCGATCGCCACGCCGCCGGCGAAGCCGAGGCCGGTCCCCCGATTCATCGACACCCGGCACGATTCGAACCGGATCCGGCGCCGCCGGTACGGCTCACAGCCCCCCGGCGACCGCCCGAGGCCCGAGTCCGTCCGGATCGTGATCGGGCCTTCGCCCGGCGACCAGATCTGTCACGATCCGCGCCGTGCCGAACGCCATGGTCCAGCCCATGTGCCCGTGGCCGGCATTGAAGTAGAGGTTCTGATGACGTCCTCGCCCCAGCACCGGTGGCCCGTCCGGGGTCATCGGCCTGAGGCACGCGCGAAACTGCCCCCGCTCCCAGTCGGCAGCGGTGGGGAAGAGATCCCGCGCGAGTCGGAGGATGTTGTTGAAGTCGCGCGGGGTGTGGCTCCGGTCATAGCCGGCGAACTCGGCCGTGGAGGTGAGCCGGAGGCGGTCCCCCTGTCGGGACCAGCCCACGAGCCACTGCTCGTCGACGCCCGGGACAGTCGGCGCGAGACCGTCCGTCCGGACGGGGAACGTCGAGGAGTAACCCTTGGCGGGGTAGATCCCGAGTCGGACACCGATCGTGCGTGCGACAAGCGGCGCACCGACGCCGAGGGCGAGGACGTAGGCATCGGCCGTGAACACGCCGGCGCTGGTCACGGCGGCCGTGACGCGGTCCGCCTCCGCACGGAGAGCGGTGACGCGCACGCCGAGCCGTACGGTCACGCCCAGCTTGTCGCGGCAGATCCGGGCCAGGCTCTCCGTGAACAGCCGCGAGTCGCCGCTCGAGTCGCCGACGTCGCGTACGGCGCCCGCGATCCTGCTCCGGACCGGCTCGAAGGCGGGATCGAGCCGCGCGACCTGCCCGGGGTCCAGGACTTCCTGGCGCTGCCCGTGCTCGGCCAGGAGCGCCATCTTCCGGACGCCGGCCTCCAGCTCCCGGGGGTCCCGGAAGAGATAGAGCGCGCCGCGATTCACGGCGTGGTACTCGATCCCTTCGGCGCTCACCAGCTCGGTCATCACGGCCTGGCTGTACTGGCAGAGGCGGAGCTTGACGATCGTGTTCCGCTGCGCGCGTGCCGCGGTGCACTCGCGGAGGAACCGGAGACCCCACGCCATGAGGGCGGGGTCCAGGCGTGGACGCACTCGGATCGCGGTCTCGTGGCCGAGGAGCGAGCGGAGGAGCATCCCCGGAGCCTTCGGGGAGGCCCACGCGAAGGAATGGCCCGGCGCGATGATGCCCGCATTGCCGGCGCTCGCCTCCTGCCCGACGCCGTCCTGCTCCTCGAGTAACGTGACCTCATGTCCGTCCTTCGCCAGGTAGTACGCGGCCGTGACTCCGGCGATGCCTGCCCCCAGGACGAGTACTCTCATGCGCGCTCCCTCCGGACGCGAGGATACGGGTGGCCGGAGTTGCCCGCAAGGCGGTGGCCCGGGAGCTCGAGCGGCGGTCAGAGCGTCCGGCGGAAGAGCCCGGGATAGGTCACGACGAGCCCGTCATCGTCGACCTCGATCTCACGAGTGAAGTCCGAGTCGACGGACTCGTACCGGTAGCGCCGCATGGACTCAAGGCACGTGTAGCGCTGGCGATCGATCGAGACCGTGAGATCGGGAAGGCGGACGTAGACGACCCGGATCGTCTCCGACTGCCCGCTCCCGAGCCCGAGGCGGCGGACGGGCAGTGTGTTCGTGAAGGGCGTCGCCGAAATGTCGACGTCAATCGCCCCCGCGAGGTCGGGGCGCGGCACCCCCGAGTGATCGGTCCAGCGACCGGCACCGTCGCTCGAGAGCTCGAGCGCGCGGTCCCGGCCGACGAGGCTCACCTCGAGGCGCCGGACTCGCCACCTGACGTCGCAGAGGATCCGGTACCGGGCGGCGAAGACCTCGACGCCGGGAGGACCGAGGACCACGGACTCCGCGCTGATGCCGTCCGGCGCGTCCCGGAGGGAGAGATGCTCGAGCCCCTCGCCCGACCAGTCCTGCCAGCGTACGTTCAGAGTGCGGCTCACCAGGAAACCTACACGATCGGCTGAGCACGACCCGAAGCGACCGCGGGCTCTCAGGAGCCCGCGGGCTCGGGGCTCTCGTCAGGCGAGAGCGGTGAGGCGGCGGGCCAGCTCGGCCTTCGGCGGCGCGCCGACCACGGTGTCGACGACCTGGCCGTCCTTGAAGAAGAGGAGCGTCGGAATGGCCTGGACGCCGTAGCGCTGGGCCAGGGTCGGCTCCTCGTCCACGTTGACCTTGGCCACGACCACGCGGCCGGTCTCGGCGCGGGCGAACTCCTCGAGCACCGGGGCGACCGCGCGGCACGGACCGCACCAGGGGGCCCAGAAGTCCACCAGGAGAAGCGGCGTCGCCGCCACGATCTCTGAGAAGTTGCGCTCCGTCAGTGGAAGCGTGGCGGAGTCGGAAGCCGTGTTCGTCATCTGATCCTCCCGGCGTCGGCCGGACGACGAGCCGCCCGGCTTCTGACGCCGTCTATTGGACGCGTCCTGGCCGCGCCGGGATTCCGCCGCTGTCGAGGTCCGGCCCCGGCGGCAGGGTCACAGGAAGAGGGCCCAATCGGCGCCCGCCCCGGGTCCTGACATACAATGGAGGCCGTTCCTGGCCGGGAGTTCAGCGGGCCGTATGTTGCCAGGGCGCCAGCAGGGGCCATCAGGCGGAGGAAGCGCCAGTGAACGAACCTCGCTCACCGTCGAGCCCGTGATGCGGTTCCTGGGTCACTGGCTCACGCCCGGAGTGCTGGGGGTTCTACCGCGCCGCGGAGGAAGCTCGCCTCGCCGGCGATCGACTGAAGAGCCCGTCGCCTCGGTCCAGATGTTCCAGGTCCCGGGCGCGTCCGGCTGATCCAGGACCGCCTACCCGTGTTCCAGCCTGCCGAAGAGACGCGTGATCGAGAGGCCCTCCAGGCCATCCAGCTCGAACGGCTCCGCGAGACGGTTGCCCGCATCGGGGCACACAACCCGGCCTATCGCCGTCACTTGGGCGAGATCGCTGCCACCGATCTCGCATCGCTCGACGACCTCCGGCGGCTGCCGCTCCTTACGAAGGAGCAGCTCCGCGATGCCTACCCGTACGGGATGGCCTGTCACGGGGACGAGCCGGTCCGCCGGGTCCAGATGTCCTCCGGCACGACCGGGGCGCCGATCGTCAACCCGTACACGGAGGCCGACATCGGCCAGTGGCGGGAGATCATGGCGCGCTCGCTGGTCGCGGCGGGCCTGACCGCGGCGGACATCCTGCTGGTGACGGCGTCCTTCGGCCTGTTCACGGGCGGCTTCGGCTTCCACTTCGGGGCCGAGGCGCTCGGGGCCATGGTGATCCCGGTGGGGGCGGGGCGGACGCTCCTGCAGCTCCAGCTCCTGCGAGACCTCCGGGCGACCGCGCTCGCGGCGATCGCGACGTATCCGCTTCGCATGATCGAGGTGGCGCGGCAGGAGGGATTCGACTTCCGGTCGACGAAGCTCCGGGTGGCCGTCCTCGGGTCGGAGCCCTGGTCGGACGAGCTACGGGCCCGGATCGAGGCCGAGATGGGCGTCCGAACGCACGACCTCATCGGGATGACGGAGACCGGCGGACCGGGGATGGGCATCGAGTGCCTGGCCCGGGACGGGATCCACGTCTGGGACGACCACTATCTGCCGGAGATCGTCGATCCGGGAACGGGCCGGCTCCTCCCGGATGGCGACCGGGGCGAGCTGGTGGTGACCACCCTCACGAGGCAGGGTCTGCCCCTGGTCCGCTACCGGACCCGCGACGTCACGCGCGTCCGATCGCGCGAGCGGTGCGCGTGCGGGCGCACGGGCGTCCGCCTCGACCGCTTTCACGGCCGCACGGACGACATGGTCATCTTCAAGGGTATCAACTTCTACCCGAGTCAGGTCGAGCAGATCCTTCTCCGCCAGCCGGGGCTGGACCACGAGTACCAGATCGTGCTGGACCGAGATGCCGAGCGCGGCGACCATCTGGTCCTGTGCGTCGAGGCAGGGCCGGCCTTCGACCGGGTCGCCGAAACCCGGCTCTTGCGCGAACTGAGCGACCGGCTCAGTCTCACGCCGGAGATCCGGCCGATGGCCCTCGGGGAGATCCCGCGGCCGGTGGGGAAGGCGGTCCGGGTCGTGGACCGGCGCGCCGGTCGAAGCTGAGCGGAGCAGGTCCCGTGGAAGTGGCGAGCGGTTACAGGCGGCCGCCGGGCCGTCGAGAAAGGACGGACACTCCATGAAGAAGACGTCCACGGGGAAGCGGCCGGCGCGACCGAAGCGGGGCATCACGAAACAGCGGCAGAAGAGGCGCGGAGAGGCCAGGGTGTCGGCGATTCCCAGGGGCTACCATACAGTGACACCCCATCTCACCGTGCGCGGCGCGGCCGAGGCGATCGACTTCTACAAGCGTGCCTTCGGCGCCCGGGAGCGCGGGCGCATGCCCGGGCCGGACGGCAAGTCCATCATGCACGCGGAGCTCCAGATCGGGAACTCCATCGTGTTCCTGGCCGACGAGTTCCCGGACATGGGCTGCCGCGCTCCGCAGACTCTCGGCGGGACCACGGGCACACTGCACATCTACGTCAGGGACGTCGACCGGGCCTATCAGCGGGCCGTGGCGGCCGGCGCCGAGGTGCGGATGCCGGCTGCCGACATGTTCTGGGGAGACCGCTACGCCAAGGTCGCCGATCCGTTCGGCCACGAATGGGGTCTCGCGACCCACAAGGAGAACCTCTCGGCGCGCGAGATTGGGCGGCGGGCGCAGGCGTTCTTTGCGCAGATGGGGGGTGGATCGTGAACAGTGCCGCCACGCCCGGAGCCGTCTTGCTCGCCTCGGTCGCCGAGACGCCCTTCGAGGCGCTGCCGAAGCCAGCCGTCGAGATGGGCCGCCTTGCCATGCTCGACTGGTGGGGCGTCACGGTCGGCGGCGTCGACGAGCCGGTGACCCGCCTCCTCCGCGAGGCCGTGCCCGAGTCGGAGGGCCCAGCGTCGGTTCTCGGGACGGATCGCACGGCCTCACCGGTCACGGCGGCCCTCTGGAACGGCACCGCCTCCCACGCGCTGGATTACGACGACACCGTGCTCGCGCTGCCGGGCCACGTCACCGCGCCGCTCTTGCCAGGACTCCTCGCGCTCGCGGAGATGCGGGGGGCGCCCGGCCGGGACGTCCTCACGGCCTTCGTGCTCGGTGTCGAGGTCATGTGCCGGGTGTCGCGCGCACTGGCGCCGGGGCACTACCGCGCGGGCTGGCACGCCACCGCGACGCTCGGGCGGCTCGGGGGCGCGGCCGCGTGCGCCCGGCTGCTGGGCCTCGACGGCCCGGGGATCGACCGGGCGGTCGGACTGGCGGCGGCCCAGCTCGGAGGGATCCACGAGTCGTTCGGCACGATGGGGAAGCCCTTCCAGGTTGGCCGCGCGGCGGCCGACGGGCTTCTGGCGGCGCTGCTGGCCGCCCGCGGGATGACGGGGCCAGCGGGCATCCTCGACCATCCGGCGTGGGCGCGACGGCTCTCGCCGGACTGGACGCCGGCGCGCCTCGCCGACGGGCTGGGGCACGACTGGGCCGTGAACGAGGTCTTCTTCAAGCGTTTCCCGTGCTGCTTCGCGACCCACGCCGCCCTGACGGCGCTGCTCGACCTCGGCCCTCGCCTCGACCCAGCGGCGATCGAGGCGGTGGACCTCGACGTGTGCCGGACGACCTTGCTGGTGGCCGATCAGCGCCAGCCCGACACCGGGCTCGGGGGGAAGTTCAGCATCACCTACTGCGCCGCGAGCGCGCTCCTCCGGGGCCTCGTCCGCGAGGAGCACTTCACCGCTGAGGCGGTCCGGGATCCGTCGGCGCGCGCGCTGGCGGGCCGAGTGCGTCTCTTTCCCCAGGCCGAGCTCGACGAGACGCGAGCCCGGGTCGTCGTGCGGCTCCGGGACGGGTCTGTCCACGAGAAGGTGGGAGATCTCCGACTGGGCCGGGACCCGGAGCGGCTCCGGTGGGAGCTCGGCGTGAAGTTCCAGACCCTCACCGAGCCGCGGCTCGGCGCGGCGGAGAGCGCGCGGCTCCGGCATGCGCTCGGCCGCGTCGACGAGATCGAGGACCTCACGGAGCTCACGCGCTGCGCGCGGTCCTGACGACCGCGGCGGTGCCGCCGGTGACCGTCGACCTGACGCCGCTCTTTGCCCCTCGCGGGGTGGCCGTGCTGGGCGCGTCGCGCAACCCCGCGAAGCTCGGTCACCGGCTCGTCCAGAACCTCCTCACCCCGGGCTTCTCGGGCGACATCATTCCCGTCAACCCGAGCGGCGAGACCATTCTCGGCCGTGACGCGGTCACGTGCGTCGAGGATCTCCCGCGCGGGCTGGATCTCGCGCTCGTGAGCCTCCCCGCGAAAGCGGTGCTGCCCGCCATCCGCGCGCTGGGCGCGCGCGGCTGTCGGATGTGCGTCATTCTCGCCTCGGGGTTCGGCGAGACGGGGCGGGCCGGGCGGGTCGTTCAGGAGGAGATCGAGACCATCGGCCGTACGAGCGGGATGCGGATCGTCGGGCCCAACTGCATGGGGGTCGTCAACGTGCCCGGCCGGCTCAACGCCTCCTACTTCTGGGACGTCCCGTGGCAGGCCGGAGGCATCTCCTTCGTGTCACAGAGTGGAGCCTACGGCGGACTCTTCTTCCGCGAGGTGCGCGAGCGATCGCTCGGGGTCGCCAAGTTCCTCTCGATTGGGAATCAGTCCGACCTCGGGTTCACGGAGTGTCTCGCTTGGCTCGGCGACGATCCTGACACACGCGTGGTGGGGCTCTTCGTTGAGGGGATCCGGGACGGCCGGGCATTCGTCGCGGCCGCCCGGCTTGTGCGAGCGAAGCCGGTCGTCGCCCTCAAGGGCGGGCGGGCCGAGGCGGGGCGGCGGGCCGCAGGCTCTCACACCGGCTCGCTTGCCGGGGCCTGGGAGACGTATCGAGCCGCTTTCGCGGCAGCCGGCATCGTCGTGGTGGAGGAGACCGAGGAGCTGTTCGACGCGATGGTGACGCTGGAGGCGCACGGGAGCCGCCCGCCGCGCGACGCGGCCGTCGCGGTCCTGACGATCTCGGGCGGGCCCTCGGTCGTGGCGGCCGACGCGGCGGAAGCGGCGGGGCTTCGAGTCCCGGCGCTCCCGGAGGAGCGTCGCCGGGCGCTTCGAGCCCACCTGCCGGATTTCGGCGCCGACGGGAACCCGGTCGACATGACACCCCAGATGGGACCCGCCGGCTTCGAGCCGAGCGTGCGCTTGGTCCTCGACGCGCCCGAGGTCTCGGGCGCCGTCGCGATCGACATCGGCCTCGATCGTCCCGAATACGCAGACGCGCTCGTGGCGGCGCAGGCCGCGACCGGGAAGCCCGTGGTTGCGTGCACCGTCGACACGCCGGACATGGACCGCCGTCTCCGCGCGGCCGGGATCCCGCTCGTGCCGGGACCGGAGCGCGCGGTGCGCGCCTACCGGGCGCTCGTTCGTCACGCGGAACTTCGTCGACGGGTCGAGACGGCTCCCGTGGACCGCCCGCCACCCGCCCTGCCAGCCGGGCTCGTCGGGCGGCTTGCCACTGCCCGGGGGTCGCTCGGGCATGCCGACGCCCGCGCGCTGCTGGAAGCCTATGGCGTGCTCTTTCCCCGCGAGCGAATCGTCGCCACGGCCGAGGAGGCGCTGTTGGCGGCTGGAGAGATCGGCTACCCTCTGGTGGTCAAGACGGCGCGACCGGACGTGCTCCACCGGACGGAGGCGGGAGGCGTCATCCTGGGTGTGGCGGACGGTAGGGCGCTGACCCGGGCGGTGCGCATGCTCGAGGCGCGGGTCGGCCCGGGGCCGCTCCTGGTGCAGGAGGAGGTGCCACAGGGACTCGAGCTCCTCGTCGGCGGCCGACGCGACTCAACCTTCGGGCCCACGGTGCTGGTCGGTCTCGGCGGCGTGCTGGCCGAGCTCCTCCGCGACGTGTCGATCGGGCTCGCGCCGCTCGCACTCGAGACGGCACGCGCGATGCTCGCCGAGGGGCGGCGGGCGGCGCTGCTCCAGGGGTTTCGCGGGGCCGCGGCCATCGACGAGCTTGCGGTGACCGGTGTCCTCGTCGGGATCGGGGACCTTCTCCTGGACCACGCGGCGATCGCGGAGCTGGACGTGAACCCCCTGATCGCGTCGGGCGGCCGGCTCGTGGCCGTGGACGCGCTCGTTCTGGCAAACCCCGAGAGCATGGAAGCAGGGAGGGCAGGCGATGCGACCTGAGGAACGGCACGTGAGGCGGCGGGACTTCTTGCGGACCGGCGCCGCCGCCGGCGCCGCCCTGGCGGGCGGTTTCCCGGCGCGCCGGGCGATCGCCCAGGGGAAGGGCAAGGTGCGCTTCGCGTACCTCCAGCTCGGCTGGGCGGCGTGCGAAATCATCCACAAGGAGGATCTCCTCGGCAAGCGCGGCTGGCAGGCGGAGTACAACGTGATCGGCGGGCCCCCTGCTCCCCTCATCGCCACCTTCGGAGCGGGCAACGTCGACGCGATCGACATGTCCTTCGCGCTGGCCGCCAAGATGTTCGAGGACAAGGTGCCTCTCAAGGTCACGGGCGTCGCCACCGCGGTGCTCGGCGCTATCGTGGTACGGAGCGATGCCGGGATCAGCAAGCTGGAAAACCTGAAGGGCCGCAGGATGGCCGCCATCGTCGGGAGCACGGCCTTTCTGGACATGCGCACCCTCGCGCTGAAGACGCACGGCCTTGATCTCCAGAAGGACGTGCAGATCGTGACCGCGACGGGACAGCCCGATATGGTGAACGCTCTCAATACGAAGGCCGTCGACGCCATGCTCAGCTGGACACCCACGACCGAGCAGGTTGTGTTCAGCGGAGCCGGAAAGTATCTGGTCAAGCACATCGAGTTGTGGCGGCAAGCGACGGGTCGGGCCACCGGTCACCCCGTGCACGTCTGTTACCTCGTCAACCCCGCGTTCATCGAGAAGAACCCGTCGCTACCGAAGGACCTGAACGACGCGCAAGGAGAGGCCGTCGATACTTGGTACAAGAACAAGCCCCGGACGATCGAGATCGTGACTGAGATCACCAAGCTGCCACGCGACGTAGTGGAGTTCGCGTACGGGCAGACGGTGCAGATGCTGCACGGCCTGTCGGACGAGCAGGTCGACAGCATGATCCTCCAGCTCAAGCTGACCAAGGAGTCGGGGTTCCTCAAGTCGGACATCTGGGATAGCCCCGATCGCATCAAGAAGGAGTTCTTCTGGCGATCCGCCTAAGAAAGGCCGCCAATCACAGGATTCCCCGAGGCGGTTGCGCGGGGGTTGCGTCCGGTGGGGCCGGCGGGGCGCTCGGAGCCCTCCGGGGTCTCCACGTCATCCAGCTTGTCCACGGCCGCCCGGTTCCCCCCGGGCACCAGGTGTCCGTAGAGGTCCACGGTCAGCCGGATGGACGCGTGCCCGAGCTGATCCTTGACGTAGGCGAGGCTCTCGCCCTGGGCGAGCAGCAGGCTGGCGTAGGAAGGTGAGCAGGTACATCACGAGCGTCGCCGGCCCGAGGACGAGCAGCCAGTCGCGGGCCGACATCCCACGAGCCCCCCGCCGGCTCTCCAGCGCCGTCCAGCCATAGGCCAGCAGCGGAAGCGCGTGAACTGGAAGCGTCACGTCGCGGGCCCGGAGCTTGAACCCGGCGACCCGCCCCGTGATCCCACTCTTCCGGGTTGCCACGAGGATCATCAAATCTGCATCCTCAGCCAGGGTGGCCCGTTGAGCGAATGCCGGAGACTGATCAGCCCCAGGCCTTGCCGGCGCCGGGCCTCCGCGAGGTCGAACCCGCGGCCATCGTCGCCGATGGTCAGGACCACGTCGTCCCCCTCGCGTCCCACCGTCACGCGCGCGTGGCGCGCCTCCGCGTGCCGGCGACGTTGCCCAGTCCTTCCTGGGTCACCCGGTAGAGGCACAGGACGACCTCCGGCGGCACTGCGCCGCCGATAGGACGGCGCCGGCCAGGGCGACCCTCTATAGCTGAGCCGTGAGCCCGCCGCGCATCAAGATCGTCGGGTCCATCTTCGTCGAGCGGCTCGCCGACACGACGTCGTGGCTGTGTTGGCCTGCGATCGCTTCGTCGACCCCGCTGTAGTCCGCCGGCCGGAGCGTAGGCACAACGCTTGGCGGCATTGGATCAGGAGCCTCGCTGGGGTCGTCGATCCGCGAGGCGCAGGCCGGATTCGTTCCGACGTGGACCAGCACATCCTTGAACGCGATGGTGTCCTCCGTCTCGGGCGCTGCGCGGCCGCAGCCGGTCAGAAACGGTCCCAGTGCATGAGCACGCCCCGAGCGTCGAAGTAGAGGAGGATCTGGCGCCGGACCGCTCGGCCGACGAAGGGGCCGGGCGCCTCCTGGGGCGAGTCCGGCAGGGGGAGCGCGCCGATCACGGCCTGCTCCTCGTACGACCAGACCTCCTGGCCCGCGATCGTCATGATCCGAGTCGGCGGGCCGAACCGGCGCTTCGCCTCCTCCCGCGTCATCCGGCCGGTGCGCGCGTCGAGGTCGCGGGCGAGCCGGTCGGCCGCGCAGGCAGCCAGGCTCAGCACGAGGACGAGACCCGCTACCGCCCGGACGGCGCGCCGGCGTGCCGGGAGATCCGCCGTCACGGCCGCCCCGGGCGGACATCGCGGCATCCATCACGACGAGCGCACCGACCCCCGCATCCCCATCTTGGCGCCGCGCCTCCTGGACAGCGTGTCCAGCGTTCTGGTCGGGGCCGGCCCGCTACAGTCTCACGGATCATTAAAGCGCTCGTCGCTCAGGTGGGGGTCAGGCCGTCCCGCACCGCGCCGTGCACGCGCAAAGAGTGCGGTCGCGTGCGCGGTCGCCCGTAGCGATACTCCGCAGGGACGCGCACCCGCGCCGATTGCAGACCTGCGGGGTCGGAACCGAGCACGCCGGTCGTCCACGATACCCAAGATCACGTGTGCCCGCGATCGCGGCCCATCGGCATCGTGAAAAAAGTGCTGACAGGGAGTGAGGCGCCTTCGACACTGGCAGTCTCAGGCGTCGCCCGGCCCTGGGAACATCGGCGGTCATCGGCATCGTGACGCGAGGTTAGTCCAGACTCGCGCCGTCGCGTAGACGGAATTGTGATCAATTGTGACCGACAGGTCGGGTCACACTTGGGCCAAGTCGCGTCAGGAAGCGCACGGTACCTGGCGGAGACTTGGCGCAACGCGCCGGCTGTCCAGCGCACGCGGTCGGATCCGGCCTGGACCGAACGTTTGACGGGACTGTCTCGCGGTGAGCGATCGATGTCATGCTAGACGCCCGGATGCAGCCCATCAGATTGGACACGAGCGGACGCCCCATCGATTCTGGGGCCAGCCTGGGCAGAAGGAACGAACTCCTGTTCTTTGCGACCGTGTTCCTGTGTGTCGCCGGCGCTCACATCTGGATGATCTGGATGGCGCCAACCGCGTTCTCCTTCAGCACGCATCACGTTCACACGGACAATGCCGTGATGCTCTTGATGGGGAAGCACATCCTCGAGAAGGGCGAGTTCCCAATCTTCTACTACGGCCAGAACTGGTTCGGCAGTCTGTCGGCCATGGTTCATGCGGCCGTTTTTCTCGTGCTGGGGGGAATTCCTCCGTGGTCCATCCATGTCGCCCCTCTGGCGTTCTTTCTAGGATTCTGTCTTGTATTGTACCTGCTGACGCGGGACACGCTGGGCCCCGCGGTCGCCTTGGTGGCGCTCGCCTGGAACATCGTGACCCCCGTGCGCCTCTCGGAATACACCGTCATGCCTCACGGCGGGTATGTCGAGGGTCTGATGCTGGGCACCGTCCTCCTCTGGTTGTCTGTCCGCCTCGTCCTGGCCAAGGGGCCCTGGGGGAAGGCCGGTCAGTATGCCCTTCTGGGACTTGCCGGCGGGGTGGGATGGTGGACCAGCCCCTTCGTGATCTACCAACTGCTGGCTGGTGCCGCCTACGTGGTGTTGAGAGAACGGTCCCCCGCTGTCTTGAAAGGCACCATCCTGTCGTTGCCGGCGTTCTTCATTGGCGCAGCTCCATTCTTCTACTTCTATGCCATCGATCCCTACTCGAACGTTCTGAATATGGGCGGCGGTTATGCACTAGCCCTTATTCCCGAGGGTCTGTATCTGCTCTTTTTCGAGCGTGTGCCGCAGTATCTTGACTGGGATCTCTTTCAATCGAGCATCCCCTTCACGCATTGGCTGGCTGCAGGCGTCTATGGCTGGGCCCTGCTGTTCTTCCTGTGGCACCTTCGCAGGTCGTTCAGCGGGCGGCACCCCCTAAGGGATGCCGCCATCTTCCCGGTCTTCTTCCTCATCTGCGCTCTTCTCTTCGCGGGAAGTGTTCATATCAGCAGAGGTACTCCTACATATGCGATTCCACTCTCCGCCCTCTTCCCCGTGGCCGTGGGCTTCTGGCTGGTGCACTCGCGCCGCGCCTGGAAGCTCGTGGCCGGGGCCGGGTGTGCGGCAGTCTTCCTGCTTCATGGATGGACCACCGCATCGTGGGTCGTCAACAATGCGCCGCGGGCCGAAGCGCTCACGCAAGGCCATCTGGCCTTGGTCCGTAGTCTCGAGGCCAAGGGAGTAAAGCACCTCTATGTGCATTCCACGCCCGGCTCGGAGCTCCTCAACTTCTACGCCCGCGAACGCGTCATCGCCTCGCAGATGATCGCTGAGAGATATGCCCCCAATATTGATGCCCTGGAACGAGCGCCGGAGCCCGCCTTTCTCTATCCGCGAGAAGCTCCCGGCCTTGGACCAACGCTGAAGGTGCTCGGCGCATCGTATGAGACGGAGCCCCTGGGGGCCTATGACCTCGTTCGCCATGTGCACGCGATGGATCGCCGATACCGGCAGATTCCAGTGACCCGTCTCCAAGCCTCCGCGTCTCACGAAACCCACGCCATGCGATACGCCCTCGATCGCGACATGGAATCGTCTTGGACGAGCGGCGAACTCAAGAGACCTGGGATGTGGGTCCAATTCGATCTCGGCGCGCGTTTCAACGTGGGATTGGTGCGTCTCTGGAACAAAGGGGAGCACCATGGCACCTACGCGATGGACGTTCGTGTCGAGACAAGTGTGGACGGACGAGTGTGGCACGAAGTCGTCACACGGTCACCGATGGAGTACCTCTACTGGAGCGGACCCAGAGTGTATGCATGGGAGTGGGGCTACCGGTGGGAGGCGAGATTCGCCCCCATCGCGGCCCGCCTCATAAGGATTACCCAGTACCAGAATGATGCGCGCTTTCCCTGGATGATTGCCGAGGCCTATGTCTATGAGGACTTGGGTGTGAGGGCTGCTGCGGGCGCTGGCGATCAGGATGTACTGCAGCGCATTCGCGACTTGGGGCTAAGCAGAGTGTATGCGGACCGGTGGATGAGCGCGAAGATATCGGAGGCTTCGCAAGAGAGAATCGAGACGGTCACGCCCTTCACCGTCGCTATACCGGAGTTCTACGTGAGATTGAAGAGCCGGGTGATTCAATGGAGCGATAGGACCGGGTTCGTTCTGGAAGACTCGGATGCGGATGAATTTGAGCGCCTGATGAGAGAGGAAGGTATCCACGATCTGACTCGCGAAGACATCGGACGGTGGGTTCTGTTCCATTGCAAAGCGCCTGCGGCGTCTCTGGACGCGGTGGAGGGTGATCCTGGATGGTGGTGGAACGGACTGGGCGCCCTGAACACCGATCGCAAGGACAAGAGTCGCTACCTCACGGCGGTGGCGCAAAAAGCATATGACCAAGGGAGCTTTGATCGAGCCCTTGACTTCTCCGGAAGGGCCGCGGGTGCGTACGAGGTCAACCGCAAAGCGCGGCAAGTGCTGATCCACGCGCTCAGTAGGCTCGGCCGTACGGAAGAGGCCGCCGAGCAGTCACGGATGCTGAAAGACTTGACCGAACCTCGAGTGAGGACGTCTGTCGAGTTTCAGAAGACATTGGAGTTTCGCGGTTACACTCTCGGGCCCGAGCCGGCAAGGCCTGGCCAGGATGTCAGGGTTAGATACTTCTGGAAGGTGAAGCGCGATCCCGGTCCAAGGCATGCGATCGGTGTCTTTGTCCATATCGAGAACGGGGAGCGGAGATTTCAAGGCGACTTCCACTTTCTCGACAGGCATGAAGGGGCCATATGGCCGGTACTCGAGGATGAGACCTTCATACAGGACGAATGGATCCGGGTCCCGGCGAACGCCACTCCCGGGACGTATCGGATCTTGTTGGGTGTCTACGATCTCGCGACGAAAGAGAGGTGGAAGGTGTCGGCCGGCGAGAACATCGCGCATCATGGACGCGTTCTCGTTGGCGTACTGGTCGTCGAGCGGAACGAAGGCCGCTGATTCAGTGGCGCCCGGCTCGCCTGTAAGCTCCGGAGGAACCCCAGTGAGCACGGCTCCAGCCCACGACCTCGTGTGCCGGGAGACCGGCTTGAGAAACGTAGGAGGTCCTAGCCACCTTTTCGTCCTGTCCTCCGCGCTCCGCCCCCCCGCTCGCGGCGTCGGCCACGCCTCGCGCGGCGTCCGAACGAGAGCGCGTCGCTGGCACGCCCGGCAAGAGCGGCGGGAGGTGGGCGCAGTAGGGCTCGGGCCCTGCCCCCCGGCCCGGCAAACGGACGGGGACGGAGGTCCGCCGCACCTCTTCGGCATAGCGTCGGATTGACCCCTGCATGTCGAGCGCGGCATAGCACGCCCGCACCGCGTGGTCCTCATGAGCGATGGGCGCCCCGAACAGCGCCATGATCCCGTCGCCCATGACCTGGTTGACGGTCCCCTCATAGCGGTGGACGGCCTCCATCATCCGCTCGAGGACGGGATCGAGCAGTTTGCGCGCCTCCTCGGGGTCGCGATCGGCGAGCAGCTCCATCGAGCCCTTGAGGTCCGCGAAGAGCACGGTGACCTGCTTGCGCTCCCCCTCGAGGGCGGCCTTCGAGCTGAGGATTTTCTCGGCGAGGTGTTTGGGCGTGTAGCTCTCAGGTGAGCCGAATCGCGGGCCAGACACCGCCTCCATGGCCTGGGGTCCACTGAGCGGCTGACCGCACTGTTTGCAGAACTTGGCGCCCAACTGATTCGCAGTCCCGCAACGCGCGCAGGCCGCCTCGAGTCGAGTCCCGCACTCTTGGCAGAAGACGGCGTCGCCGGGGTTGTCGTGCCGGCACTGTGGACACGTCATGGCCGTGGCGGCGCGCTGCCTCCCTGGTCGCTCGCACTCCCGCTGTCAGGCCGCACGGGCAGCGTGAAGGTGAACGTCGATCCCTGGCCCAGTTGGCTCTGGACCCCGATCCGTCCCCCGTGCAGCTCCACGAACTTCTTGGCCAGCGTCAGCCCGAGCCCCGTGCCTTCCTGCTTGCGGGCGTCCTCGCGGCCGACCTGGCGGAACTCCTCGAAGATGGCCGCCTGGTCCTCGGGCGCGATCCCGATCCCGGTGTCGCTGACGGCGATCGTGATGAGGTCCCGGTCCGCCGTCGCGGTGAGGCCGACCCGGCCCCCCTCCGGGGTGAACTTCACGGCATTGGAGAGGAGGTTCAACAGGATCTGCTTCATCTTCCGTTCGTCGGCGACGATGTCGCCCAGCCGCTCGTCCACGCTCCGGGTGAGCGTGATCCCGTGCCGGGTCGCCCGCTCCCGGACCAGGATCAGGGCGTTGTCGAGGGCGGTGGGCAGATGGAACCGACCGGGCTCCAGCTCGAGCCGTCCGGCCTCCACCTTGGACAGGTCGAGGATGTCGTTGATCAGGGAGAGAAGATGCCGGCCGGAAGACAGGATGTCTTGCAGGTACTCGGCCTGTTTCTCGTTGACCTCCCCGAACATCCGCTCGGCCAGGACCTCGGAGAACCCGAGGATGGCGTTCAGGGGGGTCCGCAGCTCATGCGACATGTTCGCGAGAAACTCCGACTTGTGGCGGCTGGCCGCCTCGAGCAGCCGGCTCTTCGCCTCGAGCTCCCGGAACAGCCGCGCGTTCTGGATGGCCAGGGCGGACTGGGTGGCGAAGGTGCTCAGGAGCTCGATGACTTCCGGCGGGAACTCCCCCGGTGCCTTGCGATTGACGGACAGGGCGCCGATCACCTGGCCCTCCCGGACCAGGGGCACCGCCACCAGGGCGCGATACCCCGTCCGGAGGAGGATGTCTCGGAATCGGGTTTGATACGCGCCTTCCCGGACGATGTCGGGCACCTGCATGGGCTCCTGCCGTGCCGCCGCCCCGCCGATCACGCCCTCGCCCATCCGAATGGGCGTCTCCTGCAGCGCCGCGGCAAGCTCCGGCGCGTAGGCGTAGGTGGCCCGCAGGCGGAACTCTTGGCTTCCCTCGTCGTACTCGAAAATGGAGCCGCCGTCGGCCGCCGCGAGCTGGCTGGCGCGCGAGACCACCGTCTGGAGGACCGTCTCGACGTCGAGCGTGGCGCTCACCGCGCGGCCCACCTCGCCCAGGGCGGTCAGCTTCTCCACCGAACGTGTGAGCTCCCGCGTCCGCGCCTCCAGTTCCTTGAAGAGGCGCACGTTCTCGATCGCGATGACGGCCTGGTCGGCGAAGGTCGCCAGAAGCTGGATCTGCTCCGCCGAGAACGCCCGTGGCTCCTGTCGGCTGACCGCGATCACCCCGATCGGATGCCGCTGGTGGAGCAGCGGGACTGTCAACACGCTCCGATAATTTGTCGCCTGCGCGGTTCCCTTCAACTCGTACTCAGGATCGGCCAAGACATCCGGAACCTGGACGACGTCACCGGTCAAGATGGTTCGACCGGCCGCGGTCCCTCGGCTCGGTACATAAGGCAGTACCTTGCGTATGGCGTCGGCTCCTTCGAGGCTCACGTTGGCAAGCGAACCGAGATGCATCACTTCGCCGTCGAACGTCAAGACCCAACCGAAGGACGCCTCACAGAGTCGCATCGCGCGTTCAGCGATGGTGTCGAACACGGGTTGAAGGTCCGTCGGGGAACCGGCGATCACTCGCAGAATCTCGCTCGTCGCGGTCAAGTCGCGGTTGCGGGCCTGCAGTTCCTGGAACAGCCGCACGTTCTCGATCGCGATCACCGCCTGATTGGCGAACGTCTCGAGGAGCGCGATCTGCTTGGCCGAGAAGGGATGGACCGCGGGCCCCCGAGTGATCATGATGACGCCCAGCGGCGTGCCCTCGCGCAGCAGCGGTGTCGCCAGGATTGTCCGGGTGGCGGACCCGGTCTGCCTCATGCGGGACACGGTGGCCGGGAACTCCGCCTCGGCCGCCAGGATGTCCTCGACGAGGATCGTCCGCCGGTCGCACACAACCCGTCCGACTACGGTGTGGGGACTCACCGGGATGGTGGCTCCGATCGCCAGTGATCGCCGGAGCGATCCAGGCTGCGCCACCAGACGCAGATGCTCCCCTTCCAGGCGGAAGATCGACGAATCCGTCGCCCCGCACACCCGGGCCGCGTTCTCGGCGACGGCATCCATGACCGGCTGCAGATCGGTCGGCGAACTCGCGATCACCCGCAGGATCTCGGCCGTGGCTGTTTGCTGCTCCAGCGCCTCCTTCGTCTCGGTGAACAGCCGGACGTTCTCGATCGCGATGACCGCTTGGTTGGCGAAGGTCTGGAGCAAGTCTACCTGCCGCTGTGAGAAAGCCCCAGGCAACGCACCGGCGAGCGTGATGGCTCCGAGGGGTTGTCCTTCGCGGAGCATTGGCACGGAGACGTGGCTCCGGAACCCCGCCGCCTGTGCCAGTTCCTGGAACCGATACTCGGGATCCTCCCGCACGTCCGGGACGTGGACGATAGACTGGGTGAGGACTGCCCGGTCCGTGACGCCACCCCGGCTCGGCGCCCTGGGGAACGCCTTGCGGAGCGCCTCGATCCCAATGGGGTCACTTAGGTTGTGGAATGCGACGAGGTGCAGCAACTCGCCGTCGAATCGCACAACCGCGCTCCACGTGGCGTCGCACAGTCGGAGGGCATTGCCGGCGATCGTGTCGAACACCGGCTGGACATCGGTCGGCGAACTCGCGATCACCCGTAGGATCTCGGCCGTGGCGGTCTGCTGCTCGAGCGACTCGCTCACCTGCGCGTGTGCCTGCGTGAGTGCACTGTTCTTCTCCTGCAGTTCCGTGAACAGCCGCGCGTTCTCGATCGCGATCACGGCCTGATCGGCGAAGGTCTCGAGGAGCTTGATCTGTGTCTCCGTGAACGGCCGAACCTCCGTGCGCCGGATCACGATGACCCCGATGGGGACCCCCTGCCGGAGGAGCGGCGTGCCCAGGTGGGTTCGTACCCCTGCGCGCTGGGCCCGGGCCTTGGACTCCGGGAACTCCGCCTCGGACTCCGCGACCAGGTCGGGGACGTGGATCGTCCGTCGATCGACAACCGCACGGCCCGACGTCGAGCCGCGCGAGATCGGAATTGCATCGCCGATGCCCACGATCATCGGTATCCGGCCACGCGAGACCACCAGTCGAAGGACTTCCCCATCCACGCGAAAGATCGCGGCGTCGGTCGCTTCGCAGAGGCGCGCCGCACTCTCCACCACGGCGTCCATGACGGGCTGGACGTCGGTCGGCGAGCTGGAGATGACCCGCAGGATCTCGGCGGTCGCGGTCTGCTGCTCCAGGGCTTCGGTGAGCGCTCCGCCGAGCCTTTCGACCTCACTCTTCAGATCGGCGTATGACCGCGCGGTGGGGGCGGCCCCTGTGAAGGGGCTGGCGCATTCCTCGCAGAACTTCGCCTGCGGACGATTCTCGTGCTGGCACCGGGGACAGTGCATCCTGAGCGTCTCCCGATCCGGGTCAGGGCTGGCGGCCTGGATAGGCGTCACGGTACCCCCCGACAGCCGCCGGGGCGGGGCGTCCCAGCGTTCTCCGGGGGGCACGGCAGCCTTGACCCTAGCAGGAAGGCGGCCCCAGGCGCCAGACGGGCTCCTAGGGTCCTGAAGTTCCCCTGACTGTGGGGAGCCCGGAGCGTTTTCGGGCCGCCTCCGGGGTCAGGAGGCGTCGCCGCTGGGCCTCGGCACCGCCCAGAGTCGGGCGAAGACCCGCGGCCGCGCCGTGTGGACCGCGAGCGCCTGCCCGTCGTGGGGCTCGATCTGCCCGAGCCGGCCCGGGATGACGGGGAGTCCTTCGGTGTCGCGAACCACGGGGTAGCGGAACGGCGCGCGAGGGCCTTCAGATCGAGCATGGCGAGTCAGGCGGCGTCGGTTGGACCTGGAGTTAGGGCCTCACGGTGCGGGATGAGGCTCCCGCCAGCGCAAAGGTGCCCGGGCGGGGCTGCCTAGGGCGGGGTAGCGGTCGCGACGGGCCGAGCCTTGGCCGTGAACGACAGGCGCTGCCGGTTGCGGATAGGTTGCGGGTCGTGCCACGATTTGCCGTGTTCTGCAACCCACCGTCCCCCAAGTTCGCGCGGTATTCGCAGCGCGTCACCAAGGAGTTTTTCTGGCGCGGGTGATTCCAGCGGGCGCCGCGACGAACTGGAGCGACCGACTCCGGCTGCCCTCGCTCGTCGTCCTGGCGGTGGTTCTCGTCGTCTGGGAGGCGGTGGCGCGCCGCTACGGCGCGTACGTGATGCCCTCCCCCGGAGCGGTGGTCCGGGGCCTGGTCACGGTCGTTCTCACCGGCGAGGTGTGGACGCACGCGGGGGCATCACTCTTCCGCATCGTCGTCGGGTTCGGGAGCGCGCTCGTCGTCGCCGTGCTGATGGGTCTGGCGTCATTCCTGTGGCGGTCCGCCCGAATCGCGGTCGCCGACGTCGTGACCGTCCTCAACTCGACCTCGGTGTTCGTGTGGATCGTCGTCTCCCTCATCTGGTTTGGCCTGACCAACATGGCGCCCATCTTCACGACGTTCATGATCACGCTGCCCGTGGTGGCGGCCAACGTCGTGGAGGGCGTCGCGACGGTCGATCGCCGCCTTCTCGAGATGGGCCAGGTGTACCGGCTCTCGGGGTGGGAGAAGTTCCGGTCGATCGTGATCCCGTCGACGATCCCTCACCTCGTTGCCGGCATGAAGGTGGGCTTCGGTCTCGCGCTCAAGGTTTCGGTGGTCGCCGAGATCTTCGGGGTGACGAGCGGCATCGGCTACATCATGAACTACAGCCGGGAGATCCTGGCGACCCAGATGGTGTTCGTCTGGGCCCTCGTCATGGTCGCCATCATGCTCGTGGCCGACAAGCTCGTCTTCGACTCGCTGACGCGCCGGCTCGAGCGATGGCGCTGACCTTGTCCGGCGCACGGCGCCCCGAAAGCTCCGTGGGGGTCGATCGGTACGGTACGATGAAGCTCCCATGAGACTGGACGTTCACGAGGTCTCGAAGCGGTACGCGATCCCCGTCCTGGACGCTGTGTCGCTGCAGGCCGAGAAGGGCGAGTTCGTGTGCCTGCTCGGCCCGAACGGGTGCGGCAAGACGACGCTTCTCCGGATCCTCGGCGGTCTCGAGCCGCCGACAGCGGGCGAGGTGCGGTTCGACGGGCGCCCCGTCACCTACGACGGCGACGGCGACCTGCACGTGGGCGTGGTCTTCCAGGAGGACCGCCTGCTGCCGTGGATGACGCTGGCCGACAACGTCGCGCTCGTGCTGAAGGCGCAGGGTCTCGATCAGGCCGCCCGCCGGGAGACCGCCCACCGCTACCTCCGCTTCGTGGGCCTCACGGGCTTCGAGGGCTACTATCCCAACCGGGTCTCCGGCGGGATGCGGCAGCGCGCGGCCATCGCCCGGGCGCTCGCGATCGAGCCGGCGCTCTTGCTCATGGACGAGCCATTCGGCTCGCTGGACGCTCAGAACCGCCGGATCATGCAGGCGGAGGTCAAGCGGATCTGGGCGGAGACGGGGAAGACCATCGTGTTCGTCACTCACGCGATCGAGGAGGCAGTGGCGATCGGGACCACGCTCGTCATGATGTCGGCGCGCCCGGCCCGCGTGCGCGAGCTCATCCGGAACGACGGCGGGCGCGACCGCCACGCGCTTGTGGACCACCTGAACCAGGTGATCATGGAGGAAGTGCTCCGCCAGCAGGGTCCCGGAGTTCCCGTTCCATGAGACGGTGCGCACGTCGAACCTGGAGTCTCCTCGCCGGGCTCGAGCTGGGCCTCGCGTGCCGCGAAGCCCCTGCCGGTGCCGCCCATGCCGCCCGATCTCCTGGTCGTGCCGCCGCCCCCCGCCGTGCCGTGGGAGAACGCCCGGTTCGCCGGCCGGTGGATAGGCAACGTCCTGGTCGTCGAGCTCCAGTTGCAGAACGGCGAGATCACGGAGGTCGTCGCGGTGTACTCGTGGGGAGTCTCGGCGTCGCTCGGGGTGGGCTCACCGGGGTGGACGCGCGTTCGCGGCCGCATCGAGAACGGCGCGCTCCGGCTGGAGCTCGCACGTGTGCAGGCGACGGCCGTGTACACCATGCAGGCGGATGGCACGCTGGTGGGAGAATACTCGCGCGGTGACCGCGTCACGTCGCGCGCGCGGCTGACGCGGGCCCTGCGGGAGGGTCCGTGAGCGCTCGGCCCCGGGGATGTGTCGGTGTCGCCCGGGCGTCCGGCTGTCAACCACAGCTCCTGCGCGGGAGGGACGGCAGATGATCAAGCCGTACATGGCGGTCGGACTCATCCCCACGGTGCGGGGGATCCGAAAGCGGCGGGACATCAAGATCAACCTCGAGCACCTCCACCATCTGGTCAAGGCCGCGGCGTGGCTGTCGAGCCTCTCGATCCCGGTCCGGCTGATCGCGTTCCCCGAGGGTGCGCTCCAGGCGTTCAACGACGAGGTGCTGGACCTCGACCACGCCACCTTCGCCCGGGAGTGCGCCATCGACATCCCGGGGGAGGAGACGGAGGAGCTCGGGAAGATCGCCCGCCAGTACAACGTCTTCATCATCGCGCAGGCGAAGGCGCGCCATCCGGACTGGAAAGACCGCTACTTCAACGTGGGGTTCATCCTCAATCCACGCGGCCGGGTCATCCTTCAGCACTACAAAGTCTCGCCGCTCTTCCCGGTCGAGCACTCGGTGTGTCCTCACGACGTCTACGACTGGTGGGTGGAGAAGTACGGGCGGAACCTCCAAGCCTTCTGGCCGGTGGTGGATACGGAGATCGGCCGGCTCGGTGTCATGATGGCCAACGAGGGCTCGTACCCGGAGAACGCTCGCGCGCTGGCCCTGAACGGCGCGGAGGTCGTTTATCGCGCCTCCTACCCGCACCCAGCGACCGGGAACGAGTACTTTGAGATCCAGAGCCGGGCCCGCGCGCTCGACAACAACATGTACGTCGTGGCGCCGAACATGGGGACCTACTATCTCTTTCCCGAGGAGACCACGCCGATCGACACGTTCGGTGGCCGCTCCTTCATCATCGACTACAAGGGACGGATCGTCGGCCGCCAGGACTACGGGGCGGGGTCGACGTACGTGGCGGGGCCGGTCGACATCGAGGCGCTCCGCCACCACCGCGGCTCCGCCCAGTGGGACAATTGGCTCAAGGACGTCCGCACCGAGCTGTATGGCATGCTCTACGAGAAGCCCATCTACCCGAAGAACCTCTACCTGAAGCGCGCGCCTATGAAACACGCCGAGTACCGCCAGAAGGTCATCAAGCGCCAGATCCGGCTCATGCAGGAGCGGGGGATCTGGAAGAAGCCGAGCGAATGAGACGGCCCGTGTCGGGGGCATCCGGGGAGGGCCGCCGGCGATGGCTCACCGTTCTTGTCCTGGGAGCGATAGCGGCGACCGGCTGCGCCGCGTTCCGAGCGGCGCCGCTCGAGGTACCGCCGGGTCACCAGGCGGTCGTGGGTGAGGTCTTCATCACGGGCTTCGACGCGCCGCATCTCGTGCTCGACATCGCGCGTGAGGACGGCAGTTTCCGGCATGAGCTTCCGGTCGACTTCATCCGGAGCCCGTTCGTGATCACGCTGCCGCCGGGCCGGTACCAGATCGCGCGTCTCCGCATCAACGAGGACCGACAAGCGTTCCCCGAGGAGGTCTGGTTCCGGGTTGGCGTCGGGTTCGAGGTGGGGGACACGGCCGTGTACGTGGGCACGCTGCAGCTCGAACGCGTCACCTTCGGCCGCCAGCTTCGCGTCCGGGTCCAGGACGAGTACGAGCGCACCGTCCCCGCGATGCGAACGCTGTACCCCGGGCTGCCGCCGGCGGTCACACGGGCCCTCATGCAGCCGGTCTGAGATCCCCGTGGCCCTCACCCCGAGCGCCTCGTACAGTCTCACCATCCGGGCGGCGATCAAGAACCGACCCGGCATGCTCGGTCGCCTCACGTCCGCCATCGGCGAGGCCGGCGGCGACATCCGGGCCGTCGACCTCGTCGAGCTGGTCAGGGACATCATCGTCCGCGACTTCACGATCAACGCGCGTGACGAACAGCACGGCCAGGCGATCGTCGCCGCCATCCGTTGCGTCGACGGCATCCGGATCGTCAGCGTGTCCGACCGGACGTTCCTCGTCCATCTCGGTGGGAAGATCGAGATCCGCAACAAGGTGCCCCTGAAGACTCGAGACGACCTGTCCATGGCCTACACGCCGGGCGTCGCCCGCGTCTGCCTCGCCATCCGGGAAGACCCGGAGCGCGCTTTCGCCCTGACCATCAAGCAGAACACCGTGGCCATCGTGACCGACGGGACGGCTGTGCTCGGTCTCGGGGACATCGGTCCCCAGGCGGCGCTGCCGGTGATGGAGGGGAAGTCCCTCCTGTTCAAGGAACTCGCTGACGTCGACGCTTTCCCGGTGTGCCTGGCCACGAAGGACGTGGACGAGATCGTACGGACGGTCAAGCACATCGCACCGGTCTACGGCGGGATCAACCTGGAGGACATCTCGGCGCCGCGCTGCTTCGCGATCGAGGAGCGCCTGCAGCACGAGCTGGACATCCCAGTCTTCCACGACGACCAGCACGGAACCGCGGTCGTCGTGCTGGCGGCGCTTCTGAACGCCCTCCGGATCGTCGGCAAGGAGCTGGCGGACATCTCGGTCGTCGTGTGCGGGGTGGGGGCTGCGGGCACGGCCACGATTCGCATCCTGCGGTCCATCGGCGTGCGCCGGATCCTCGGGGTCGACGAGCACGGCATCCTGGCGCCGGGGCGGCCGGCGCCGATGGACGACATGAAGAGGCGGGTGGCGCAGGAGACGAACCCGGAGGACCGACGGGGCAGCCTGGGCGTCGCCGTCCAGGGAGCCGACGTCTTCATCGGCCTTTCCGTGCCGGGGGTGCTCCGGGCCCAGGACGTCAAGACCATGGCGAGGGACCCCATCGTCTTCGCCATGGCCAATCCGGTGCCGGAGATCATGCCGGAGGAGGTGGAGTCCCTCGTCCGAGTCATGGCGACAGGCCGGTCGGACTATCCGAATCAAATCAATAACGTGCTTTGCTTCCCCGGATTCTTCCGGGGCCTACTCGACTGCCGAGCCATGCGGGTCACCGACGAGATGAAGATCGCCGCGGCCAAGGCCATCGCCTCCGTGGTGAGCCGGAAGGAGCTCCACGAGGAGTACATTATCCCGAGCGTGTTCAACAAGAAGGTCGCCCCGGCCGTCGCCCGGGAAGTCGTGCGCGCCGCCCAGCGAGGGGGCCTCGCGCGCCGCCGCCGCCGGCCAGCGCACTGAGTGCCCATGTCTCACGCCTTCGCGGAGCTGGCCAAGCGGACCGAGGAGATCACTCCGTTCTTGGCGGTCGAGGTCTTCGAGCGCGCGCAGGAGCTCGAGCGCCAGGGGCACGAGGTGGTGCACCTCGAGTTCGGGGAGCCCGATTTCGAGACGCCGGAAGTGGTTCGCGAGGCCGCCGTGCGCGCGATTCGCGAGGGCCGGACGAAGTACGCCCACAGCCTGGGCCTCTTGCCGCTCCGGGAGGCGATCGCCGAGCACTACCAGCAGACGTACCGGGTCGCCGTGTCACCGGACCAGGTGCTGGTGACGGCGGGGACGTCGCCGGCGATGCTGCTCCTCTTCACGGGGCTCCTGTCCGCGGGGGACGAGGTCGTCCTGTCGAATCCACACTATGCGTGCTACCCGAACTTCGTGCGCTACGCCGACGCCGTGCCGGTCTACGTCCCCACGCCCGAGGCCGACGGATGGAGCCTCCGGGCCGAAGCGGTTCGCGAGCGACTGAGCCCACGCACGCGAGCCATCATGGTGAACTCGCCGGCGAATCCGACCGGCGTGGTGATGTCCGCCGACCGGCTGGCCGCGCTCGCCGAGCTGGCGGAGCGGCACGGCCCCTGGCTGGTGTCGGACGAGATCTACCACGGCCTCAGCTACGAAGGGCCCGACCACACCGTCCTCGAGTTCACGGATCGCGC
The DNA here is from genome assembly GCA_963805625.1 of uncultured Candidatus Rokubacteria bacterium. Taxonomy (GTDB): domain Bacteria; phylum Methylomirabilota; class Methylomirabilia; order Rokubacteriales; family DASRDR01; genus DASRDR01. The sequence goes on along the minus strand of CAWDVE010000010.1, from coordinate 1,437,836 downwards.
CTTCGTGTTCAACGGCTTCTCCAAGGCGTACGCAATGACCGGCTGGCGCCTCGGCTATCTCATCGCGCCCAAGCCGTACATCCGCACGCTCCAGCGGCTCCACCAGAACTTCTTCATCTCCTCGAACGAGTTCGTGCAGTGGGCCGGCGTGGCGGCGCTCCGCGAGGCTGCGGGTGACGTGCGCCGGTTCCGGGCGATCTTCGACGAGCGGCGGCGCGCCATGGTGCAGGGGCTTCGCGCGATCGGGCTCGGGGTCCAGGCCGAGCCCACCGGGGCCTTTTACGTCTTTGCCGACGCCCGGCGCTTCTGCGAGCGGTCGTACGACTTTGCCTTCGAGATCCTGGCCGGAGCTCGCGTGGCCGTGACGCCAGGCATCGACTTCGGGACGGGGGGCGAAGGATACCTGCGTTTCTCGTACGCCAACAGCCTTCCACGGATCCATGAGGCCCTCCTGCGGCTGGGTGAGTTCCTGCGCGACCGCGATGTCCGCGCCTGAGGCTCGAGGAAAGGCCGCCGCGGGTCCCTGGGACGTCCGTCTCGCGCGCGCGCTCGTTCGGCCACTCCGTCACACGCCGCTCACCCCCAACTGGCTCACGACCCTCGGGCTTCTCGCCTCCCTGGCGGCGGCCTGGCTGATGGCCTCGGGCGACGCGCGCCGGGCCGCCCTGGGGGGCGGCCTTTTCATGCTGGCGGTGCTCGTCGACCACATGGACGGCGAGTTTGCCCGTCTGACCGGACTGACCAGCCGCTTCGGCCACTACTACGACCACGTGGCGGCCGGCCTGGGATACGTGAGCCTGTTCGCGGGGCTGGCGATCGGTCTCCGATCGGGGTGGCTCGGCGCGTGGGCAGCGGTCGCGGGCACGATTGCTGCGGGATCGATCGCGGCCATCTTCCTGATCCGCGTCTTCCTGGAGGAGACGGCAGGACGAGCCATGGTCGCGCAGGGGAGCTGGCGGGGATTCGAGCCGGAGGACGCCCTCTACCTCGTTGGTCCCGTCGCCTGGCTGGGCCTCCTCGGGCCGTTCCTGCTCGCGGCGGCCTTTGGCGCGCCGTTGTTCCTCCTCTGGGTGGTGTGGTGCGCGATCACGCAACGGTCGGCCACCGCGTCCCCGACGAAGAGTTCCGCCAAGGGTGCCGTTTGACGCGGGGCACCCGGCACCTCTAGGCTCGGTCGAGAGAGCCGGAGGGGTTCACCCCCCGCCGCGCGCGACAACGGAGGCGACCATGGCGAGCAGCGCGGACGACATCGTCGGGCACTTCCGGCTGGCCTACCAGACCGTGGTCCGGTTTCCGGTCCTGATCGTGCCACCGCTGGTGGTGGCCGTCCTCGGTTTCCTGTTGCTGTTCTTCATCGGCGGCGGCGTAGCCGTGATGGGCGCCCTGATGGGAGGCGCGATGGGGGGCGGCCACGGGGCGGCGGCCGGTGGGATTGCGGGGCTCGTTCTCGGGATGCTCGTGTTCGGCCTCGTGATGGGGGTCCTGTGGCTTCTCAGCTCGGGCATGGTGGTGACCATGGCGCGCGACGCGCTCGGCGGGCGCGAGCCGGTCCTGGGGGATTCCTTCACGGCCGTCGTCGGGCGGCTCGGTGCGGTCGTGGTCGCGTCCGGCCTCGTGACGGTGATCATGGCGGTCGGGTTTCTCTTCCTCGTGATCCCGGGTCTCGTGGCCGCGGTATTCCTGATGTTCACGCTGCCTGCGGTGCTTCTCGACGGTCTGGGCGCCATCGACGGGATTCGACGGAGCTTCGCGGTGGTCCGGGCGCACGTCGGGCCCGTCGTCGGCCTCGTGGTGGGCTCCCTGCTCGTTCTCGTCGGCGTCGGCATCGCGTCGTGGATCCTGTCGCTCGTACCGTTCCTCGGGGGCTTGGCCGCGTTCGTGCTCCACGGTGCCGCGGTGAGCTACCTCACGGTCGTCGGCGTCCACTTCTACCAGCTGCTCAGGACGCCGTGACGGCCCCCAGGATCGCCCGGTGAGGGAGTCCCTCGAGTCCCGTCGTGCGCGGGCGCGATCCTTGATCCGGCACCTCGAGCACGCCTATCCGGACACGACCATCGCGCTCCGCTTCACGACGCCGCTCGAGCTCCTCGTTGCCACAATCCTGGCCGCCCAGTGCACGGACGATCGCGTGAACCAGGTGACCGCGTCCTTGTTCCAGAAGTACCGCCGTGCGGAGGACTACGTCCGTGCGGACCCCGCGACCTTCGAGGGGGAGATCCGGTCCACTGGCTTCTTCCGGGCCAAGACCCGCTCGGTTCTCGGCATGGCGCGGGCGCTGGTCGAACGCCACGGCGGAGAGGTGCCGCGGACGATCGAGACCCTCACAGCGCTGCCCGGCGTCGGGCGGAAGACCGCGAACGTCGTGCTGGGGAACGCCTATGGCGTGCCGGGCATCGCGGTGGACACCCACGTCTTCCGGGTGACCCAGCGGCTCGGCCTCGCGAAGGCCGACGACCCCGACGACGTGGAGGCCCAGCTGGCGGAGGTGGTGCCGCGCCCCCGGTGGACCCGCTTCTGCCACCTCATCCAGGCCCACGGCCGTCAGGTGTGTCACGCGCGGACCCCAGTGTGTCCCACCTGTCCGGTACGGGCGCTCTGCCCCTGGCCGGGGAAGACCGGCGGCCGGGGAGCGCCGCGTCCTGCCCCGGCGGCGCGCGGGCGGCGCCGCGCCTAGTCCGGCCGCGCCGGCGCCCCCCGGAATCCGTCGTGAGGTGTATCGGGGGTTGACACCCCGTGGCGCCTCCGATAAGGTTATTCCTTGCGATTTGTGTCCGAGCGGTCCGCCACGTAGTGGCCGTTCGCTCATCATCTTTCTCGAGCGCGTGGGGACGGATGTCGTATGCCGACGGTCATGCCGAAGAAGGACGCGGTCGTGCGGAGCTGGCATCTGATCGATGCCGAGGGTCAGGTCCTCGGCCGGCTCTCTGCGCGGATCGCTACTCTCCTGATGGGGAAGCACAAGCCGATCTGGGCGCCGCACGTCGATGCCGGCGACCACGTCGTGGTGATCAACGCCGCGAAGGTCGAGCTGACGGGGCGTAAGCTCATGGGCAAGCTCTACCGCACCCACTCCGGCTACATCGGCGGGCTCACCGAGACCCGGGCCGACACGATGCTCCGCTTGCATCCTGAGCGCGCCGTCGAGTGGGCGGTCCAGGGCATGCTGCCGAAGACCAAGCTCGGGCGCGCGATGGCCAAGAAGCTCAAGGTGTATCGCGGCGCCGAGCACCCGCATCAGGCGCAGCAGCCGCAGGCGCTGCCCTTACGGAAGAAGGAGTCGTGATGGCGGAGGTAGTGCAGTTCTACGGGACGGGACGGCGAAAGACCTCCGTCGCGCGCGTGTTCCTCCGGCCCGGACAGGGACGGATCACGGTCAACCGGCGGCCGTTCGAGGATTACTTTCCACGCGAGACGCTTCGGCTCATCGTGACGCAGCCCCTCGAGCTCACCGGGACGACCTCCCAGCTCGACGCGAAGGTGAACGTCAACGGGGGCGGCCTGTCGGGTCAGGCGGGGGCAGTGCGCCACGGCATTGCGAGGGCGCTCCTCGAGTTCAACACGGAGCTCAGGCTCCAGCTGAAGCGAGCGGGGATGCTCACGCGCGACCCGCGGATGAAGGAGCGGAAGAAGTACGGACAGCCGGGCGCGCGCAAGCGCTTCCAGTTCTCGAAACGGTAGTCCGGATCGCTGGGAGACGACACCGGGAAGGTCCTGGCGACCTTCCCGATTTTTTTTGGAGAGGGTAATGGTCAGCGTCGACCACGAGTGGATCGATGGTGGCATCACCGCGGTCCCGGGGATTCTCGCGGCCGGGTTTCACGCCGGCATCAAGCCGCCGCCGGCGCGTGACCTCGCGCTCGTGTACTCCTCGAATCCGGCGACGGCCGCCGGCGTCTTCACGACGAACCGGATCGTCGGGGCGCCCGTCAAGGTGACGCGCGAGCGGATCCGGAGCGGCGTTGCCCAGGCGATCGTCGCGTCCAGCGGGTGCTCGAACGTCGCCACCGGCGAGCAGGGGATCCGCGACGCCAGGGAGATGACCGAGATCGTCGCCAAGCACCTCCGCATCCCGGACGAGCGGGTGCTGGTCGCCTCGACCGGCGTGATCGGGCGGTACCTTCCGATGGAGAAGATCCGTCCGGCGCTTCCGAAGCTCGTGAAGGGCCTCTCGCCGGAGGGGAGCCGGGCCGCCGCCGAGGGGATCATGACCACCGACATGCACCCCAAGGAAGCGGCGCTTCGGGTGGAGATCGGAGGCCGGCGGGTGACGATCGGCGGCATCGCCAAGGGGACCGGGATGATCCATCCCATGATGGCGACGATGTTCTGCTTCGTCGCGACCGACCTGGCGGTGGACCGCGAGGGGCTGCAGAGCGCCATCCGTCGCGCGGTGACCGGATCGTTCAACCGCATCAGCGTCGATGGGGACCGTAGCACCAGCGACACCGTGATCGTCCTGGCCAACGGCCTGGCCGAGAACCGGGCGCTCGCCCGGGGCGACCGCCGGCTTCGGCCCTTCCAGCAGGCGCTCGACGCGCTCACCCAGCGCCTGGCCGTAATGCTGGTGAAGGACGGCGAGGGCGCGACGCTGGTGATCGACGTGCGCGTGCGCGGGGCCAAGACGCGCGGCGACGCCGAGCAGGCGGCCCGGTCCATCGCGAACTCCAATCTGTTCAAGACGGCCATGGCCGGTCGCGACCCGAACTGGGGTCGGGTGATGTCGGCGCTGGGCGCCGCGGGCGTGGCGGTCCAGGAGGACCGGGTCGCGATCTGGTACGGCGAGGAGCAGGTGGCGGCCGGCGGCCGTCTCCGGGAGAGTGTCCGCTGGGACCGGGTCAAGGCGGAGCTGGCCAAGCCCGAGGTGTCCGTGACGGTCGACCTCGGCCTCGGCTCCGCTCAGGATCACATCTGGACCTGCGACCTGACGACCGACTACGTTAAGATAAATACGGGCACCAGCTAACCACCACACACGCGCTCCAGGGTCGGTGGTGGTCCGCCGGGCAACCGGGGGCCGCAGGGAGCGCTGAGGCGAACCGACCAGGAGGAACCATCCGCGATGGCACAGATCACCATGAAGGAGTTGCTCGAGGCCGGGGTCCACTTCGGCCACCAGACGAAGCGCTGGAACCCGAAGATGGCGAAATACATCTTCGGCGAGCGCAACGGCATCTACATCATCGACCTGCAAAAGACGCTCAAGAAGTTCCGGGACGCACAGGTGTTCGCGCGGGACCTCGCGGCCAACGGGGGCACGATCCTGTTCGTCGGTACGAAGAAGCAGGCGCAGGAGACGATTGCCGACGAGGCCGCCCGCTGCAGCATGTTCTACGTGAACCAGCGGTGGCTGGGCGGCACGCTCACGAACTTCACCACGATCCGGAAGTCGATCAACCACCTGAAGCGTCTCGAGGACATGCGCGATACCGGCGAGTTCGAGCGCGTCACCAAGAAGGAGGCGGCCGGGCTCGAGCGCGAGCGCGGCAAGCTCGAGAAGTCGCTCTTCGGGATCAAGCAGATGGACGGTCTGCCCTCGGCGGTCTACATCATCGACCCGCGGAAGGAGCGGATCGCGGTGGCCGAGGCGCAGAAGCTGCAGATTCCGATCATCGCGATCGTGGACACGAACTGCGACCCGAGCGGGATCGACTACCCGATCCCGGGCAACGACGACGCCATCCGCGCAATCCGGCTTATCACCTCCCGGATCGCCGACGCGATCGTGGAGGGACGCGGCGTGTCGGCCAAGGTGAGCGCTGAGGCCGAGATCGACGCCGCGGGTACGATGGCCGAGGCGGCCGTGCTCGGCGCCGGGGACGGCGCGGAGGCGGTCGAGGCGCAGCAGACCAGCGGCGTCTAGGCGGCGCTACGGCGGACCGCTCCGCGGGTGGGCCGGGGTGCCGGTTGGCCGGCACGGACTCCGGCAGCCCGCGCGAGGTGTCTGCCGGGACCATCCGGACGGGCTACTAGAAGGAGCCGAGGGACCATGGCCACGACGGCAGAGAAAGTGCGCGAGCTCCGGGACAAGACGGGGGCCGGCGTGATGGATTGCAGGGAGGCGCTCGCCGCCTCCGGAGAAGACCTCGAGCAGGCGGTCGATTTCCTTCGAAAGAAGGGGCTCGCGGCTGCCTCGAAGCGCGCCCACCGGGAGGCCCGCGACGGAGTGGTCAGCGCGTACATCCACGCCGGCTCTAAGCTCGGCGTCCTCATCGAGGTGAACTGCGAGACGGACTTCGTCGCCCGCACCGAGCAGTTCCAGGACCTAGTCAAGGGCCTGGCGATGCAGGTCGCGGCCGCCAACCCCCAGTGGGTGTTGCGGGACGAGGTGCCGGCGGAAATCATCGAGCGCGAGCGGGAGATCTACCGGCAGCAGATGGCCGACCAGAAGAAGCCGCCGCAGGTCCTCGAGAAGATCATCGAGGGCAAGCTCGCCAAGTTCTACGAGGACTCGTGCCTCGTGGACCAGCCCTACATCCGCGACGCGAGCGGCAAGCTTCGCGTCGGCGACCTCATCGCCCAGGTGAGCGCCCAGACCGGCGAGAAGATCGCGGTGCGGCGCTTCGTGCGGTTCCAGGTCGGTGAGTGAGGCAAAGCCCCGCTACAAGCGCATCCTCCTGAAGCTCTCCGGCGAGGCTCTGGCCGGCGAGCAGGGCTACGGTATCGACCCCGCAGTCCTGGAGCGGCTCGCTCAGGAGATCCGGACCATCCACGACCTCGAGGTCGAGACCGCCATCGTGATCGGCGGGGGAAACATCTTCCGGGGCCTCCATGCCTCGGCGAACGGCATGGATCGGGCCTCCGCCGACTACATGGGCATGCTGGCGACCGTGATCAACGGGCTCGCGCTCCAGGGGACGCTCGAGCGGGCCGGGCTGATGACCCGGTGTCAGTCGGCGATCGACATGCCGGCAGTCGCCGAGCCCTACATCCGCCGGCGCGCGATCCGGCACCTCGAGAAGGGTCGGATCGTCATCTTCGCCGCGGGGACCGGTAACCCCTTCTTCACGACGGACACGGCCGCCGCGCTCCGGGCCGTGGAGGTCGGCGCTGAGATCATCTTCAAGGCGACGAAGGTGGACGGAATCTACACCGCCGATCCGGTGCTCGACCCGAAGGCGGTGCGGCTTCCTCACATTACCTACATCGACGCGCTGAACAGGGGTCTCCGGGTCATGGACACGACGGCCATTACCCTGTGCATGGAGAACAAGCTGCCGATCGGCGTCTTCAACCTGAACACTCGGGGAAACCTCCTGCGGGTCGTCTGCGGGGACCCCAGTGTCGGGTCCTACGTCAGCGACAGCGCCCCGTCACCGAGGTGAGGCCATGAGCACGGCGCCAGCGGTCCAGAAGGATGCCGAGACCCGGATGCAGGGAGCCCTCGATGCGCTCGGCCGGGAGTTCGCCGGCGTGCGGACCGGGCGCGCCAATGCCGCGCTGCTGGAGCACGTGCGCGTCGACTACTACGACACGCCGACGCCGCTCAACCAGGTCGCCAGCATCTCGGTGCCCGACGCGCGGACCCTCATGATCCAGCCCTGGGACCAGAGCGTGCTGACGAAGATCGAGCGGGCGATCCAGAAGTCCGACCTCGGCCTCACGCCGGCCAGCGACGGCAAGATGATCCGCTTGACGATCCCGCCGCTCAACGAGGAGCGCCGGAAACAGCTGGCGAAGTCGGTGGGCAAGCTGGCCGAGGAAGCGCGCGTGGCGATCCGGAACGTGCGGCGCGAGGCGAAGGAGAAGATCAGGGCCCTGCTCAAGGACAAGAAGATCTCCGAGGACGACGAGCGACGGAGCGAGGCGGAGCTCCAGAAGCTCACCGACCGGGCTACCCAGAAGGTCGACGAGCTCCAGAAGAAGAAGGAGCAGGAGATCCTGGAGTTTTGACCGCCGACTCGACCGGTCCTGCCGCCGACGCCGTGGCGGACGACGAGGCGGCTCTGCTCGAGACCATCCGCCAGCAGCCCCTGCCGCAGCACGTGGCCGTGATCATGGATGGGAACGGGCGGTGGGCCGGACTCCGCGGCCTTCCGCGCGTGGCGGGGCACCGGGAAGGTGTCCGCGCGGCTCGAGAGACTGTACGCACGGTGGGTCGCCTCGGCATCGGATACCTCACGCTCTACGCGTTCTCTTCCGAGAACTGGACCCGGCCGCCGGCCGAGGTGAGCTTTCTGATGCGGCTCCTCGAGAGCTCCGTGGACGAGGAGCTTCCAGGCCTCGTCGAGAACAACGTCCGGCTTCGCACCATCGGAGAGCTCGCCTCCCTCGACCAGGGCGTGCGGCGGAGCGTTGAGCGCGCCGTCCGCGCGACCGAGGGCAACACGGGGCTCACGCTCCTGATCGCGCTCAACTACGGAGGCCGCCGCGAGCTGGTGCGGGCGTTGCGGGCCCTGGCGGACGACGTCGCGCGGGGCGCGCTCGCCCCCGCGGCGATCGACGAGGCGAGCGTGACCGCGGCGCTCGACACCGCCGGCGTGCCCGATCCCGACCTCCTGATCCGGACGAGCGGCGAGTACCGGCTGTCGAACTTCCTGCTCTGGCAGGTTGCGTACACGGAGCTTCTGGTCCTGCCAACCCTCTGGCCCGACTTCTCCCCCCGGGACCTCTACGGCGCGGTCGCCGAGTACCAGCGCCGTTCTCGCCGGTTCGGGGGCCTGTAAGCGGCGGCCGGCCGCCGCGTCACGGAGCCCGTGCTCGCGCAGCGGCTCCTGAGCGCCCTCGTCGGGATTCCGGTCCTGATCGCCCTCATCGTCTGGGGGCCGGCCTGGCTGTTCACGGTCGTCGTGCTCCTGTTCGCCATCGGCGCGCAGCTTGAGTTGTATCGCATGTTCGCCGGCGCGGGGGTCCAGGCCGATCGCGCGGCGGGACTGGCTCTCGGCGCGCTCGTCGTGCTGGCCTTCGCGGGGGGCCAACCCATCCTGCTGCCGCTGGCGCTCTCCCTGGCGGTGATCGTCGTCGTGGCGCTCGGGCTCAGGCGCGACGCGGTGGTGGAGCGGGCCTGGACCGGGGTGACGCTGACGCTTCTCGGCGTCTGCTACTGCGCGTGGCTGCTCGGGCACGCCATTTGGCTCCGCGCGCTGCCGGGCGGGCGAGTGCTGACGCTGTTCGCACTCGGGGTGACGTGGGGCGGCGAGTCGGCGGCGTACTTCGTCGGGCGGCGATTCGGCCGTCGTCCGCTCGCGCCGCGCGTGTCGCCGGGCAAGACGGTCGAAGGCGGGGTGGCGCAGCTGATCGCGTCCGTCGTGACGGCGATCGCGGGTGCGCCTCTCGTGCAACTCTCGATCCCGGAGGCTGCCGCCATCGGCCTGCTCCTGGGCGCCGTCGGGCAGATTGGCGATCTGAGCGAGTCGTTCCTCAAGCGAAGTGCGGGCGCCAAGGACGCGGGTCACCTCATTCCGGGCCACGGCGGCGTGCTGGACCGGCTCGACTCCTTGCTCTTCAACGTGCCAGCCCTGTATTATTGGCTGTACTTCTCTGGAACACACTGAGGGGCCGTGAACCGACACCTCGCCGGCGCACAACGTATCCGAGCGGTGGGGGTGTGGGGGAGGAGCGATGCCGCTCCCCTCCACCTAGACTGAGGCGCGAGCATCCACGTGAAAACTGTCACCGTGCTCGGAGCGACCGGATCGATCGGTCGCCGGACCCTCGAGCTTATCGCCGCCTTTCCGGATCAGTTCCGCGTTGGCGGGCTCGCGGCGCGCGGCTCCGACGTCGCCCTGGTTGCCGAGTTGGTCCGCGCCCATCGGCCGGCGGCGGTCGCTCTGCTGGACCGGGCCGCAGTGGACCGTCTGGCGCGGGAGCTGACATCGCCCCGGCCGGAGCTGCTCGGCGGACCCGAGGGTCTGGCGACCCTCGCGGCGGACGTTTCCGCGGACGTCGTCGTCTCGGCGCTGGTAGGGGCTGCGGGACTCGTGCCCACCCTTGCCGCGATCCGGGCCGGGCGCACCATCGCGCTCGCCAACAAGGAGACGCTCGTGATGGCGGGGGCCTTGATGACGCGGGCCGCCCGCGAGCACGGTGTGCGCCTGCTTCCGGTCGACTCCGAGCACAGCGCACTCTTCCAGTGCCTGGCGGGGGCGGCGCCTCGCGAGGTCCGCCGGCTCGTGCTGACGGCGTCGGGCGGTCCCTTCCGCGGGTGGTCCCGAGCGGCCCTCGAAGGCGTGACGGTCGAGCAGGCCCTGCGCCACCCAACGTGGCGGATGGGCGAAAAGATCACGATCGACTCGGCCACGCTCATGAACAAGGGTCTCGAGGTCCTGGAGGCGCACTGGCTGTTCGGCGTCCCGTTCGAGCGGATCGACGTCGTGGTGCACCCGCAGTCGATCGTCCACTCGATGGTCGAGTTCGTCGATCGCTCCGTTCTCGCGCAGCTGGGCATGCCGGACATGGGGATCCCGATCCTCTACGCGCTCACGTACCCCGAGCGGCTTCCGTGTCCGGCACCCGCCCTCGACCTGGTGACGCTCGGGACCCTGACCTTCGAGGCGCCGGACGAGTCGGCGTTCCCCTGCCTCGGGCTGGCCCGCCAGGCGGGGCGGGCCGGCGGCGCGGCGCCGCTGATCCTGAACGCAGCGAACGAGGTGGCCGTCGCCGGGTTCCTCGCGGGGCGGTGCGGCTTCATGGAAGTTTCCAAGCTGATCGGGGACGCCCTCGACGCGCACGCTGGCGCGTCGGCGGACGACCTGGGAGCGTGCCTCGCGCTCGACGGAGCGGTGCGCCGGTCGACCGAGGTTGCCCTCGGCAGCGTCCCGGCGGGATCGGCCCTGAACTGATGGGAGGAACGTGAGGCGCTCGGGCCGGGTCCTGACGCTGACGATGGGAGGCGTGCTTCTCGCCGACGGTTCGCTCAGCAGCATGCTCCTGGGCGGGGCGCTTGACTACGTCGTGAGCGCGCTCGTGGCCCTGGGCGCGCTGATCTTCATTCACGAGCTGGGACACTTCCTGGTGGCGAAGGGGATGGGTGTCGGGGTCGAGCGATTCTCGCTCGGCTTCGGGCCCCGGATCTTCTCGTTCCGACGCGGCGAGACGGAGTACTGCGTCTCGATCGTGCCGCTCGGCGGCTATGTGAAGATGACGGGCGAGGAGGCTCACGGCGAGGACGCGATCCACCCCGCGACCGAGGAACCCCCGGTGGACCCGGCCAAATCATTTTCGACGAAGTCCCTTTGGGCCCGGGCGCTGATCGTCTTCGCCGGGCCGGGCATGAACTTCGTCCTGGCGGCGGTGATCTTCTCGGTCGTGTTCGCGGTCGTCGGGGTGCCCGTCCTCGAGCCGACGATCGGGCGGGTGACGACGGACTCCGCGGCCGCGGAGGCCGGACTCCGCCCCCGCGACCAGGTCGTGGCGATCGACGGGAAGCCGGTCGAGCACTGGGGCGAGATCGAGGAGGCGGTCGCGCGTGCCAACGGGCGCCCGCTCGCGCTCACCATCGTGCGGGAGGGCGCACGCCAGGACGTGACCGTCACCCCGCGCAAGGTTCCGGTTCGGACGCCGTTCAACGAGCCGACGGAGGCCTGGAGCATCGGCGCCCGCCCCTACCTCCCGCCGGTGGTGGGCGAGGTGCGCCCGGGCATGCCCGCGGCGGAGGCGGGGCTCCAACCCCGCGACCGCGTCGTGGCGCTCAACGGTCAGCCGATCGAGACGTGGGACGAGCTGGCCGAGATGATCTCGACCCGGGCCGACCAGACCCTGACGCTCCGGGTCGAGCGCAGCGGTTCCCGGATGGACCTCACCGTCACCCCGCGGATGGAGGTCGAGCGGGACGCGCTCGGTACCGAGACGAAGGTCGGGCGCATCGGTATCGCCACCGCGACGTCGCAGACCTTCAAGCGATCGGACCCACTGACCGCCGCCGCGCGGGGTGTGGCGCGCACCTGGGACGTTACCGCCATCACGGTCGTGTCCATCTGGAAGCTCGCGACGGGGACGATCCCGGCCTCGAACATCGGGGGACCGCTCCAGATCAGCCTGGTGGCCGGGCAGCAGGCGCAGCAGGGACTCGTCTCGTACGCGTTCTTCGTGGCCCTGATCAGCGTCAACCTGGCGATCCTCAATCTCCTCCCGGTCCCGATGCTGGACGGCGGGCACCTCCTGTTCTTCGCCATCGAGGCGGTGCTGGGGCGGCCTCTCTCCCTCCGGAAGCGCGAGATCGCCCAGCAGATCGGGCTTGCCCTGCTCCTGCTGCTCATGGTGTTCGCGCTGTTCAACGACCTGACGCGTCTCCTCCCGCCCGTCGGGAAGATGTTCCGGTAGGGCGAGGGGCGATGGGCCAGTACGAGCAGCACGTCTTCGTCTGCACCACCGGCAGCACGTGCCCGACGGAGGCGGACACCGAGTCCTACGTCAAGCTGATGCGGGCCGAGATCGCGAAGGCGGGCCTCCACGGGGAGATCCGGATCAACAAGTCCGGCTGCTTCTCCCAGTGCGGGAATGGCCCGATGATCGTCGTCTACCCGGAGAACGTCTGGTACGCGGGTGTCCGGGCGGAGGACGTGCAGGAGATCGTCCGGTCCCACCTGATCGGCGGTAAGCCGGTCGAGCGGCTCCTCTACCGCCCCGGCAAGCCCGGCCCGAACGTCGTCGCCAAGTCGTCGCACTGACCCCGGCGGCGGCTCGCGCCGCCGTGTCCCGGTCCGAGGGAGCTAGGCCATGCGCTGGACCACGTCGTTCGTTCCGACCCTCAGAGAGGATCCTGCCGACGCCGAGGCGGCCAGCCATCGGCTCATGGTCCGTGCGGGCCTGGTGCGCCAGCTGACGGCAGGCATCTACGTGTACCTCCCCCTTGGCCAGCGGGCCATCGACAAGGTCAACACGATCATCCGGGAGGAGATGAACGGGATCGGCGGCCAGGAGATCACGATGCCCGTGCTCCACCCCGCGGAGCTCTGGCAGCAGTCGGGCCGCTGGCACGACATCAAGGACGAGATGTTCCGGCTGAAGGACCGCCATGGCCGCGACATGTGCCTCGGGATGACGCACGAGGAGGTCGTCGCCTGGCTCGCGGCCAAGGAGATCCGGTCGTACCGCGAGCTGCCACAGGTCTGGTATCAGATCCAGACCAAGGAGCGCGACGAGGCGCGGCCGCGCTCGGGGGTCCTCCGGACGCGCGAGTTCTGGATGAAGGACGCCTACACGCTGGATGCCGACGACGCCGGCCTCGACGCTGCCTACGAGCGGCAGAAGGAGGCCTACAACCGGATCTTCCGGCGGGCCGGGCTCGCGTTCCACGTCGTCGAGTCCGACGTGGGGATGATGGGCGGTGCTGGCGCGCACGAGTTCATGGCACCGAGCGCGGCCGGAGAGGACGAGATCGCACGCTGCCCGGCCTGCGGCTATGCCGCCAACGTGGAGCTTGCGCGGTCGCGGTCCCCGGCGACGACGTTTTCCGACGGGCCCCGCGGAGAGGTCGCCACGCCCGGCGTCCGGACCATCGCCGAGGTGTGCCAGTTGCTCGGGATCGAGCCCGCTCACACGATCAAGAGCCTGCTCTACGTGGGCCCCTCCGGGCCGGTCCTCGCCCTGGTGCGTGGCGACCAGCAGCTGCACGAAAAGAAGCTCGCGCGGCTCCTGGGCGGTGAGGTGCGCGCGGCGCACGCCGACGAGGTCCGTGACGCGCTCGGAGCGCCGGTCGGGTCCGTGGGCCCCGTCGACGCGGCGGTGCCGGTCGCGGCGGACGAGGCGCTGGGCGTGGGGGCGTACGTCGCCGGCGCCAATCGCGAGGGCGTCCACCTGCGGGGCGTCCGTCCGGGCCGGGACTTCGCCGCCCGGTACGCCGACCTGCACCTGGCCCAGGCCGGGGACGCCTGCCCCACGTGCGGGGCACCGCTCGTCGTCGAGCGCGTCATCGAGGTCGGGAACATCTTCAAGCTCGGGACGAGGTACTCGACGGCGCTGGGGGCGACGTACCTCGACGAGCAGGGGCAGGCGCGGCCGATCGTCATGGGGTCGTACGGGATCGGCCCCGCCCGGATCGTCGCGTCGGCGATCGAGCAGCGTCACGACGCGGACGGGATCGTGTGGCCCTGGTCGATCGCGCCCATGCAGGTCCACGTCCTTCCCGTCAATCCCAAGCAGCCGGCGGTGCGCGAGATGGCAGAGCGGCTCTACCGAGACCTGGGCGCGGCGGGGGTCGAGGCGATCCTCGACGACCGCGACGAGCGGCCCGGGGTGAAGTTCAAGGACGCAGACCTTCTCGGCATCCCAATCCGGGTGACGGTTGGCGCGCTCCTGAGCCGGGAAGGCAAGGTCGAGGTGCGAACGCGACGGGATCGCCAGGACATCACGGTCGCGCCGGACGGCGTGGTGGCAGCCGTTCGGAACCTCGGCGGGAAGCTGGCCGCCGACCTCTAGCGTCTCCCAGGAGCCGAGGGGTTCCTCGGCTCTTCATATCGGAGTATACTAAACGGCTGACTCAAGAGTGGGCGCGGCCCACTTTTTTGTTCATGGGAGCAAACGCGGACGGAGGAAGCGACGGGTGGCGACGGGCACTGGCCTGGCGGGAGTGGAGGCGGCGGTCGAGGCCGTCGTCCTGCCGGCCATCGAGGCCCACGGCCTGACGCTCGTCGACCTGGAGGTTCGGGGCAACGGTCGGCGAGTGGCGGTGCGGCTCTACGTCGACAAGCCGGGAGGCGTCACGATCAGCGATTGCCAGCAGCTCTCGCACGAGGTCGGAGACCTGATCGACGTCTCGAACCTCGTCCGGAGCAGCTACGACCTGGAGGTCTCGTCCCCGGGGCTCGACCGCGAGCTGCGCAGGGATCGAGAGCTCCAGTGGGCGGCCGGGCGTCTCGTTCGGGTCTGGACACGGGAGCCGGTGGACGGCCACCGCGAGCTCTCGGGCCGGCTCGTCCTGGTGGCTCAGCAGGCCTTGACCCTCGACACGTCCGATGGCCCCCGGAGCGTCCCGCGCAGCCTGGTGACCAAGGTGCGCCTGGAGGTGGAGCCGCGAGGCTCCGCCTGATCCAGGAGATCGCAATGAACCGGGAGCTCAAGCTGGCGATCGAGCAGGTCGGACGCGAGAAGGGGATCGCGACAGAGGTTCTCTTCGAGGCGCTGGAGTCCGCCCTCCTCTCCGCCTCGAAGCGGACGATGGGTGTCGGGGAAAACACCCGTCTCACGCTCCACCGGGAGACCGGGGCCATCCGCGTGTTTGTCGAGAAACGCGTCGTCGACAAGGTGGCCGATCCGAAGCTCGAGATCGGTCTCGATGAGGCGCGGCGGCTCAAGCCGGACGCCCAGCTCGAGGACACGGTCGAGGTCGACCTCGAGATGAAGGAGCTTGGCCGGATCGCCGCCCAGACGGCCAAGCAGGTGATTCTCCAGAGGGTGCGCGAAGCCGAGCGCCAGGGAATCTTCTCGGAGTACAAGGATCGCGAGGGCACCCTCGTGCGGGCGCTCGTGCACCGGATCGAGAAGCGCACCGTCATCCTGGACATGGGTCGGACCGAGGCCGTGCTGCCCGAGCGGGAGCAGATCCCGGGAGAGCGGTACATGGCCGGGGACCGCGTGCGCGCGTACATCATGGAGGTCCGGAACACGCCCAAGGGCCCGCAGGTCGTGCTCTCCCGCGCGCACCCCGGATTCCTCACCCGCCTCTTCGAGACCGAGATCCCGGAGATCGCCGAGGGGATCGTGCAGGTGCGCGGCGCGGCGCGGGAGCCGGGGGAGCGGGCCAAGCTCGCGGTCGGGTCGACCAAGCGTGACATCGACCCGATTGGCGCGTGCGTCGGGCTCCGCGGGACGCGGATCCAGGTCATCGTCAAGGAGCTGCGGGGCGAGAAGATCGACATCATCGAGTGGTCGGACGACCCGGCCACGCTGGTCGCACGCGCTCTCTCGCCGGCCAAGGTCACCTCGGTGACGATCACCGGGGAGGGCGAGGAGCGCACCGCGCAGGTCGTCGTGCCGGACAGCCAGCTTTCGCTGGCCATCGGCAAGAAGGGACAGAACGCCCGGCTCGCTGCGAAGCTGACGGGGCTCCGCGTCGACGTGAAGAGCGAGTCCGAGCTGGCGGACGAGCGCCGCCGTCATGATGAAGAGCTCGCCGGAGGCCTGGCGGCGTTCGCCGAGATCGGGGAGATCGGCCCCGCGCTGACGCCGCGCCTCGTGGAGCACGGCCTCTATTCCCCTGCGCGGGTTCGCGCCGCCGGGCTCGAGCGTGTGCGCGAGGTGTTGGGCGACGAGGCCCCCAGGGCCGAGGCGGTCCTGGCCGCCGTCGAGGCCTGGCTGAATGCCCGAGCCGCTGAGGCGGCGGAGGTTGCGGAGGCCGAGGCGGTCAGAGCTGCTGAGGCGCGCGTCGCCGAGGCGGTTCCGGCGGAGCCCGGGCCGGTCGACAAGGGCACCCGATGAAGGGGCGACCCCCAGTCCGGACCTGTGTTGGCTGCCGGCGAGCCCGGCCCCAGGCGGAGCTCCTCCGGATCGTCCGGACACCGGACGGGCGTGTCGAGCCGGACCCCGAGCGGCGGGGACGGGGGCGAGGCGCCTATCTGTGCCGGCGTGAAGCGTGTCTGTCCGAGTGCGTGCGGCGGGGCCGCTGGCCCCAGGCATTCCGAGTCCCGGCCGTGGCGACGCCCGAGGCGATCGCACGGCTGCGTGGACTCCTGAGCCAGGGGCAGGAGCCTCCTGAGATGGTCGAAAGGGGTAGCTGATATGGCCGGGAAAACCCGGGTCCACGAGCTGGCAAAGGAGCTCGGCGTCGCGCCGAAGTTGATCATCGACCAGCTCCATGGCATGGGCTTCAAAGAGCAGAGCTCGGCGAGCGCCATCGAAGACGCCCTGCTCCCGAGGCTCCGGGAAGCACTTGGCGACCAGGCGGCCGAGTATTCCCGGAAGGAAATCGAGCGGATCGAGTCCGACCGCGCCGCGGCGCAGCGGGCCAAGATCGAGGCCGCCAAGGCCTCGGCCGCCAAGGCGGCGAGGACCCGGGCGAAGAAGGCCGCCGAGGCCGCCGAGGCGGCCAAGGCGCCGGTCGGCAAGGGCAAAGCGTTGGCCGGGAAGACCAAGGCGACCACGAAGGCGGCGCAGGTCGCGGCCGCCGCGAAGGCCAAGCCGCCGGTCCCCATGAAGGTCGAAAAGGTCCCGGCTCCGGCGGAAGCCGGCGCGCCGGTTGCCGCCAGCGCGGTGGCACCCGCGTCGGTCCCCGCCGCCCAGGTCCAGGCACCGTCGGTTGCCCCGCCCGTCAAGCCGGTGCCGAGCGAGAAGCCCGCGGCCGCGAAGCCGCCCGTTGTTCACGAGCGGCCAGCCGCCGCGTCCGCGGCGCCTGCCCGACCCAAGGAGCCGGTGGCCCCCGCCGCTCGCGACGCCGTTCCGTCCGAACCGGCCCGCCCCGCGGAGGGGATCGAGCCGCCCCAGCCGAAGGTCGTCGAGCCGGCGACCGACGGCAAGGTGGTGCCGCTCAAGCCCCGGCGCGAGGAGCCGGCTGCCGCCGAGCCCGAGCGTGTGGTGGCTCCTGCCGCGGCCGTCGAGAGTGTCCCCGTGCCGGTGGAAGCGCCCGCCACGCCGGAAGTCGAGAGTCCGGCCGCCGCGGCTGCCGCCCCGGCCGACATCGGGCCGCGGGAGATTCTCCGGCTCCCCGAGTCGGTCACGGTCTCCGAGCTGGCGGAGCGGATGGGCCGGAAGATCGGCGAGGTCATTCGCGAGCTGGTCGGCATGGGCGTGATGGCGACGATCAACCAGCCTCTCGAGACCGACAAGGTGAAGGCGATCGCGGCTCGGTTCGGCTTCGATGCGGACATGCGATCGGCCGAGGAGCGGGAGCTGCTCGACGAGGAGATGGATCCCAGCCAGCTCCTACCGCGGTCGCCCGTCGTCACCGTCATGGGACACGTCGACCACGGGAAGACGTCGCTCCTCGACATGATCCGGAAGACCCGCGTCACCGAGCAGGAGTTCGGCGGGATCACGCAGCACATCGGGGCGTACCAGGTGGAGACCAGCCACGGCAAGGTCACGTTCCTGGACACGCCCGGCCACGAGGCCTTCACTGCGATGCGGGCCCGGGGTGCCCAGGCCACCGACATCGTCATCCTGGTGGTGGCAGCCGACGATGGTGTCATGCCTCAGACGGTGGAGGCGATCAACCACGCGAAGGCGGCGACCGTGCCCATCATCGTCGCGGTCAACAAGGTGGACAAGGCCGACTCGAACCCGGACCGCGTCAAGCAGGAGCTCGTGAACCATGGGCTCGTCCCCGAGGAGTGGGGCGGCCAGACGATCTTCGTGAACACATCGGCCAAGAAGGGCACGGGGGTCGAGCAGCTCCTCGAGATGACGGCGCTCCAGGCCGAAGTGATGGAGCTGAAGGCCAACCCGAACCGCGCCGCGCGCGGGGTCGTCGTCGAGGCCAAGCTCGACCGGGGCCGCGGCCCGGTGGCCACGGTGCTCATCCAGCAGGGTACCCTCCACGAGGGCGACATCGTCGTGGTCGGCCAGCACTACGGCAAGGTCCGGGCGATGTTCAACGACCGGCGCCAGCGCGTGAAGACGGCGGGTCCCGTCGATCCCGTCGAGATGCTCGGGCTGTCCGGGGTGCCGTCAGCGGGAGACGTCCTGCGCGCGGTGGACGAGGAGCGGAAGGCCCGCCAGATGGCCATGAGGCGTCAGGAGCGGGACAAGAAGGTCACGGTCAGCGCCCGGGTGACCCTGGCCGACCTTCACAAGCAGATCGAGGCGGGCGAGGTCAAGGAGCTGCGGGTCATCCTCAAGGGTGACGTGCACGGCTCGGTCGAGGCCCTGCAGGAGGCGCTCGAGCGCCTGTCCACGGACGAGATCAAAGTCCGGGTGATCCACGGCGCGGTCGGGACCATCACCGAGACCGACGTCATGCTGGCCTCGGCGTCGAACGCCATCATCATCGGCTTCACCGTGAAGCCCGAGCCGAAGGCGATGCAGCAGGCCCAGGCCGAGCAGGTGGACATCAAGACCTACAACGTCATCTACGAGGCGATCAACGACGTGAGGGCGGCGCTCGCCGGGATGCTCCCCCCGATCATCCGCGAGGTTCCGCTCGGGAAGGCGCAGGTCCGGATGCTCTTCCCTATCAAGGAGGTCGGCACGATCGCGGGCTGCTTCCTGTCGGAGGGCAAGGCCACCCGCAACGCGAAACTGCGGGTGGTCCGGAACGGTCGCGCCGTGGGCGAAGGCCAGGTCACGTCGCTGAAGCGATTCAAGGACGACGCCCGCGAGGTGATCCAGGGTCAGGAGTGCGGGATCGGTGTCGGCAGTCTCGACGTTCAGGTCGGGGACGTCCTGGAGCTCTACACGACGGAGGAGGTCGCGCGGACGCTCTAGCGGGGGGACGTCCAGACGACGCCCGTGGTCCAGGTCGCGCTCGGTCTCGTGGAACTGCACCTCGGCGAGGTCGACTCGCTCAAGGGCAAGCGTCACGTCCTCCGCGGCATGAAGGAGCGGGTCAAGCAGCGCTTCAACGTGTCGATTGCCGAGGTCGATCACGGCGACCTGTGGCAGCGCGCGACGCTGGCGGTCGCGTGTGTGGCGAACGACTCCCGGCTGGCCAACGAGGTCGTCTCGAAGGCCGTCAACTTCATCGAGTCCCTGTCCGACGGGGCGGTCATCGACGTGCGCGTCGAGATGCTCTGACGGGATCAGGCGGCCTTTGATCTCCGACCAGGTTGGCCCCGCCGAGACCCTCGACACCATCGCACCCGGGGCGCTGTTACGCCGCGCCGGACGCGATTGGTTGGAAGTCGACGCCTGATCCATGAGCCGACTCCAGCGGGTGAACCAGCTGATCCGGGAGGAGATCTCCTACCTCATCCAGCGTGAGCTGAAGGATCCTCGTCTCGGCTTCGTGACCGTCACCGAGGTGGACGTCTCCAAGGACCTCCGGACGGCGAAGGTCTACGTGAGCGTGCTCGGCCCCGAGACCGAGTGGCAGGCGTCGCTCCAGGCCCTTGAGAGCGCCCGCGGCTTCATCCGGAACTGGCTCGTCCCGCGGCTCCGCCTCCGGACCGTCCCGCACTTCACGTTCCATCCCGACCGGTCGATGGCCCACGCCGCCCACATCCAGACGGTGCTCGAGGGGCTCAGGACCGAGGCGGGGCCGCCCGAGGAGCCCGGATCGGAGAAGCCGACGTGAGCCTCGTTCCTCGGGAGGTCGTGGACGCAGTCGAGCGGGGCCGGCGGGTGCTCCTCTTCGCTCACGTCTATCCCGACGGGGACGTGCTCGGGTCACAGCTCGGGCTGGGCCTCGCGCTCCGGGCAGGGGGGCGGGCGGTAACCTTCGCGTGCGCGCATCCGGTTCCGGACCCGTTCCACTTCCTGCCGGGCGCGGCCGACGTCCAGCAGTGGAAGGCGGGCCGGAACGAGTTCGACCTGGTCGTCGCGCTCGACTGCCCGGATCCCGGGCGGCTCGGGGGTCTCCTCGATGGCGCCCGCGGTCCGGGGGTGCAGGTCCTCAACATCGACCACCACGGGGACAACCGCCGTTACGGTGACGTCAACTGGGTGGACACCCGGGCGGCCGCCACCGGTGAGATGGTCTACGACCTGATCGAGGCCGCTGGGCTCCCGCTCAGCGCCGAGGTTGCGATAAACCTCTACACGGCGATCGTCACCGACACGGGGTCCTTTCGCTACTCGAACACGACCCCGAAGACCTTCCGCGTGGCCGCGCGCCTCGTGGAGGTTGGCGTGGATCCTGCCCAGGTCGCCACGACGGTCTATGAGACACGCCAGCTGGGCGGGCTGCGTCTCCTGGGCCAGATCCTCCAGGGGATCGAGACCGACGCCGACGGGGCGGTGGCCTGGCTGGTGATCGACCGCGCACTGGCGAGCTCGCCGGATCTGCCGGAGGCCGAGGAATTCGTGAACTACCCTCGCTCCGTACGCACCGCCAAGGTGGCGGTACTCTTCCGCGAACTGGCGGACGGGGTGAAGGTGAGCCTCCGCGCCAAGGGTGAGGTAGACGTGGCCCGCATCGCGGCCCGCCTCGGCGGCGGAGGCCACCCGAACGCGGCTGGCCTGATCCGGTCGGGGAGTTTGGCCGACGCGAAGGTAGCGGTGCTGGGCGCCGTCCGGGAGGCGCTCGCCGCCCGTCGGTGAGTGGCGAGCCCCAGCGAGCGCGGGCGGCATCCGTCACCGATGGTCTCGGACGGTCTCCTGCTGGCCGACAAAGGGCCGGGGGTCACCTCGTTCCAGGTCGTCGCGCATCTTCGCCGGGTGCTCCGCGTTCCCAAAGTCGGCCACGGAGGCACACTCGATCCCATAGCGACGGGGCTCCTGCCCATCCTCCTGGGTGAGGGAACCAAGCTCACCGGACATCTCCAGGGTCAGGACAAGGAGTACCTGGCCACCATCCAGCTCGGCATCGCCACGGATACTCTCGACGCGACCGGCGCCGTGACCGGGGAATGGCCGGTCCCGTCCCTGACGGCGGACGACGTACGCGCCGTGCTGGCGAGGTTCGTCGGTGAGATCGAGCAGGTGCCGCCCATGTACTCGGCGCTCCATGCGGGGGGCCGGCGCCTTCACGAGCTGGCACGGGCAGGGATCGTCGTCGAGCGGTCGCCTCGACGGGTCCGCGTCCATGCCTTCGAGCTGATCGAGTACGCGCCGCCCCGCCTCCGCGTCCGTGTGGCATGCGGATCGGGGACGTACGTCCGGAGCCTTGCGGCGGACGTCGGCGAGGCGCTCCGGTGTGGGGGCCACGTCGAGGCGCTCGCGCGTACGCGCGTCGGGCCCCTCCGTCTCGAGGACGCCGTTCCGTGGGCGGTCATCCAGGAGGGAAACGCCGCGGTGCTGGCCGCCGACATCCTTCCGGCCGATCGCGCCGTCGCTCACCTGCCAGCTGTCCACCTGTCACTGGACGCTGGCCGGCGGCTGGCCAACGGCCTGCGTGTTTCCGTGTCCGAGCTCACGCCCCCCGACGCCCCGGCGGGGTCGGTTCCGTGCCGTGTGTACACCGGCGCGAGCTTTCTCGGGATCGGTGAGCTGTCGCCCGAGGGACTCCGTCCGCTTCGCCTCGTCCATGCAGATCGTTCGCGGCCTCGACCAGTATCGTCCTGACGCGCCGCCCAGCGTGGTGGCCCAGGGGACATTTGACGGCATCCACCTGGGGCACCAGGCAGTGATCCGCACGGCGGTCGTGCGGGCGCGGGAGCTCGGGGTCCGGCCGGTCGCCGTGACCTTCGAGCCGAATCCTCTCGCGGTCCTCCGGCCGGCGGAGGCGCCGTCCGAGCTCCTGCCGCTCGACGAGCGGCTCGAGCGCATCGCGGAACTCGGTCCGGAGGCCTGCCTCGTCATTCCCTTCACGGCCGAGTTCTCGCAGGTCGAGGCCGAGGCCTACGTGCGGGACGTCCTTCTCGGGCTGCTCGGGGCGAGGGAGATCGTCGTCGGCTTCAACCACGCGTTCGGACGGGGAGCTCGCGGGACCCCCGAGCTTCTCCGGCGCTTGGCGGAGCCGGTAGGGGTCGTCGTCCACGTCGTGGCGCCTCTCCGGGTCGACGGTGTCGCCGTCTCGTCGACGGCGATCCGCGAAGCCCTCCGCGACGGACAGGTCCGGCGCGCGGCGAGCCTCCTGGGGCGTCCCTATACGCTCGCGGGCGTCGTGACCCGGGGTGCGGCCCGCGGGCGCACCCTCGGGTTTCCGACGGCCAACCTGACCGGGGCTCCGGGGCTCCTGCTCGCGGACGGGGTGTACACGGCCCGGGCCGCGTGGGACGGGGAGTCCGCCCCGGCGGTGGTCAACGTCGGGGTGCGGCCCACCGTGGACGGCACGACCCGTCTCGTCGAGGCGCACCTCCTCGACGTAGCGCCGGACCTCTACGGGCGGCACCTCACGCTCGCTTTCCTCGACCGGATTCGCACCGAGCGGCGATTCGGCTCCCTCGAGGCCCTCCGCGCGCAGATCGCCGAGGATGTCGTGACCGCGCGGCGGATGTTGCGCCAGAGCCCCTGATCGGCCGGGCGGGGCTTCCGCCGTCGCGCGTGTCGTTGCCGCGCGGCGCGGGCGCGTCGGTTGCATACGGCAACCTCGCGTGGTACGATGCGTCGGTTGAATTGGAGTGCCTTAGCGTGTGGTGAACCGTCCCACCGGTGCAGTACACGGCCTGCACCAGGGGCGGCGATTGGGGGGCTGGACCCCCCGGAGGAGGACCTCAGCCATGTCCGTGCCTGCCGACCGGAAAAAGGCCCTGATCGATGGATACGGGCGTCACGACGGCGACACCGGATCCCCCGAGGTGCAGATCGCGCTCCTCACGGAGCGGATCAACGGGCTGACCGAGCACTTCAAGTCCCACGTCAAGGACCACCACTCCCGCCGCGGATTGCTGCGCCTGATCGGCCAGCGTCGCGGACTCCTCGAATACCTCAAGCGCACAGAAATCGAGCGCTACCGCCAGATTCTCGAGAAGCTCGGGCTTCGGCGGTAGGCCCCGGCAACGCCGGGAGCAGTCTCGCAGGGCCCGGGAGGAACGTGACCTTCCGGGCAGTGGCCGGTGGGGTGGACCCGACCGTGTGGTCCGCCGTGTCCGGCACGAGAGGATGGCAACGACATGGCAGCAGCTCATTCCACCCAGGTTGAAATCGGCGGCCGGAAGCTCACCCTCGAGACCGGCCGTGTGGCCAAGCAGGCGGATGGGTCGGTCCTGGTACGCTACGGGGACACGGTGGTTCTCGCCACCGTCGTGGCTTCGAGGTCCGCGGTCGAGGGGCAGGACTTCTTCCCCCTCAGCGTCGATTATCGCGAACGAGCCTATGCCGGCGGGCGTATCCCCGGCGGCTTCTTCAAGCGCGAGGGGCGCCCAGCCGAGAAGGAGATCCTCACCTCCCGGTTGATCGACCGCCCGCTCCGCCCGCTCTTTCCCAAGGGCTTTCGCAACGAGATCCAGCTCATCGTGCTCGCGATCTCGTCAGACCAGGAGAACGACCCCGGCATCCTGGCGATGAACGGCGCGTCGGCCGCGGTACTGGTCGCCGGGGTCCCGTTCCTTGGGCCCTTCGGCGCCGTCCGCATCGGGCACATCGACGGCCATCTCGTCGTGAACCCGCCCTTCGCGGACCTCGAGCGGAGCATGCTCGACCTGGTCGTGGCCGCGACCGAGGACTCGGTGATGATGGTGGAGGCGGGAGCCCGCGAGGTGTCCGAGGACACCCTGGTCGAGGCGATCGCCCTCGCGCATGAGGAGTGCCGGGCGCTCGTCCGCATCCAGCGGGCTCTGGCCCAGCTAGCGGGCAAGCCGCGATGGGAGTTCGATGCCTCCGCCCACCAGGATCCCGCGCTCGAGGCGCAGGTCCGCGAGGCCGCCCGCGGCAGGGTCCGGGATGTCGTGCGGATCCCCGAGAAGGCGCAGCGCGCGCAGGGGCTGACGAAACTCGCTCAGGAGGTCATCGCGGCGGTCGACCCCGACGGGCTCCGGAAGGCGAAGGTTCGCGAGTACCTCGACAAGCTCGAGAAGCAGGAAGTCCGGCGGATGGTCCTCGATGACGGGGTCCGGATCGACGGTCGGAAGTCCACCGAGACACGAGCGATCAGCGCGGAGGTGTCGTTCCTGCCCCGCACCCACGGTTCGGCGCTCTTCACGCGCGGCGAGACGCAGGCGCTGGTCGCCGCCACGCTCGGGACCAAACAGGACGAGCAGCGGGTCGAGACCCTCGAGGGCGAATCGACCAAGCCGTTCATGCTTCACTACAACTTCCCGTCGTTCAGCGTGGGGGAGATCCGCCGCTTCGGCAGTCCCGGACGCCGGGAGATCGGCCACGGGGCGCTCGCCGAACGCTCGGTATTGCCCGTCCTCCCGCCGCGCGAGGGCTTCCCGTACACGCTTCGGATCGTCTCGGACATCCTCGAGTCCAACGGCTCGTCCTCGATGGCAACGGTGTGCGGCGCCTCCCTGGCCCTCATGGACGCTGGCGTTCCGATCAAGGCGCCGGTGGCCGGCATCGCGATGGGGCTCATCAAGGAAGGTGAGCGCTACGCGATCCTGACCGACATAATGGGCACCGAGGACCACTACGGCGACATGGACTTCAAGGTCGCCGGCACGGCCGACGGCATCACCGGGCTCCAGATGGACATCAAGGTCGCCGGCGTGTCCCGCGAGATCATGGCGGCGGCTCTCCGCCAGGCGCGCGAGGCGCGGCTGTTCGTCCTGTCGCGGATGCGCGAGGCGATCTCGGAGCCGCGACCCGAGCTGCCGCCGCACGCGCCGCGCTTCGTGACCATCCGGATTAGGCCCGAGAAGATCCGCGAGGTGATCGGACCAGGCGGCAAGGTGGTCCGGGGGATCCAGGACCAGACCGGCGTCAAGGTCGACATCGAGGACGACGGCAAGGTCACCCTCTTTGGCGCCGACGCGCGCATGGTCCAGCAGGCCACAGACATCATCCAGGGAATCTGCAAGGAGGCCGAGGTCGGCCGTCTGCACCTCGGCAAGGTCAAGAAGGTGGTCGACTTCGGTGCCTTCGTGGAGATCATGCCGGGCACGGAGGGGCTGCTCCACATCTCCCAGATCTCCGAGGAGCGGACGCGGCGCGTCGAGGATGTGCTGCGCGAGGGCGACATGGTCCTCGTCAAGGTCATCGAGGTCGACCCGTCGGGCAAGATCCGTCTCTCACGGCGCGCGGCCCTGAAAGACCCGGAGGCCGCCGCCGCTGGCGCGGAGCAGCTGACCGGCCAGCCCGACCCGAACGCGCCCGAGACCGTGGGTGGCGGGCGCGGCGACCGGGGCGGGGACCGGGAGCGAGGAGGCGACCGGGGGCGCGGTGGGCACCGGTACCGGGAATAACAGCGGCCGTTCTTCGGGGCCCGCGTGACCGACCCCACGGCAAGCGTGGAGGGGGGCGGGTACCGCAAGACGATCCTCCCCAACGGGATCCGACTGGTCACGGAGTGGATCCCCCACGTCCGCTCGGTTGCCGTGGGGGTGTGGGTGGACACGGGGAGCCGCCACGAGCCCGCCGACCGGGGCGGGATCTCCCACTTCATCGAGCATCTCGTCTTCAAGGGCACCGAGTCCCGGTCGGCCGAGGACATCGCCCGCGCGGTCGACTCGGTCGGCGGCCAGATGGATGCGTTCACCACGAAGGAGCACACCTGCTTCTACGTGACGGTGCTCGACGAGCACCTGCCGCTCGCCGCTGACCTCCTTTCCGACATCCTCCTCCATCCCCGGTTCGACGCCGGGGACATCGAGCGCGAGAAGACGGTCGTCCTCCAGGAGTTCGGGATGGTGGAGGACACGCCTGACGACGTGATCCACGATCTCTTCGCCGAGCGAATCTGGCCGCAGCATCCGCTCGGCCGCCCGATCCTTGGCGACCGGAAGGTCGTGCAGGCGTTCGACCGAGACACCCTGCTGCACTACTTCCGCACGGAGTACTCCCCCGAACGCATCACGATCGCCGCCGCCGGTCATCTTCGTCACGAGCAGCTGGTGGACCTGCTCGGAAGCCGGTTCCTCGACTTCCAACAGCCCAGGACGCCGAGGACGGCCGAGCCGCCCGTCCTGACGACCAGCCTCGACCTGCTCGAGCGCCCGCTCGAGCAGGTGCACTTCGTGCTCGGGGGGCCGGGGCTCGAGCAGGACGCCCCCGAGCGTTACGCGCTGTTTCTCCTGAACACCATCTTCGGGGGAAGCATGTCCTCGCGCCTGTTCCAGGCGGTGCGGGAGCGCGAGGGCCTGGTCTACTCGATCCACTCCGGCAACGCGGCCTTCCGCGACGGCGGGCTCTTCTACGTGTACGCGGGGACCGAACCCGCGCACTTCCGGCGCGTCGTGGACCTGACGCTCAAGGAGTTTCGGTCGCTGCGGGCCGAGGGGGTCACGGCCGACGAGCTCCGGCGGGCGAAGGATCACCTCAAGGGGAGCCTGATGCTCTCGCTCGAGTCGACGGGGAGCCGCATGACCCGAATCGCCAAGCAGGAGCTGTACTTCCGCCGGGCGCATACGTTCGACGAGATCCTCGCCGACATCGAGCGGGTGACCGTGCAGGACGTGAAGGTCCTCGGGGAGCGTCTCCTCGCCGGGCCGTTGTCGCTGGTCGCCCTCGGCCCCAAGAGCCCGGACGTCCGGCTCCCCGAGGGGGTTCGGGTCTGAGGCGGGCCCGCTGGTGATCTCCCGCTACACCCGTCCCGAGATGGGCGCCCTCTGGGGCGACGCCGCCAAGTACGTGCGCTGGCTCCGGGTCGAGCTGGCGGTGTGCGAGGCCTGGGCGCGCCGGGGCGTCGTTCCGGCCGACGCGCTCGACCGGATCCGCCAGCGGGCGCGGGTCGACGCCGGCCGCATCGCGGAGATCGAGGCCCGGGTTCACCACGACGTCATCGCCTTCCTCACGGACCTCGAGGGTTCGATCGGCGCGGACTCTCGGTTCGTCCACGTGGGCCTGACCTCCTCGGATGTGGTGGACACGGCGCTGGCACTCGCGCTCGTTGAGGCGGCCGACCGGCTGATCGTGGGCGTGGACCGTCTCCGCGAGAGTCTCCGCCGGCTCGCCCTCCGCCACCGGGACACACTGACGGTCGGCCGGACTCACGGAGTTCACGCGGAGCCGACCACCTTCGGCCTCAAGGCCGCCGGCTGGTACATGGAGGCCGGGCGGAACCGGGAGCGTCTGGCCCGGGCCCGGGAAGCCATCCGGGTGGGGAAGATCTCCGGCGCCGTCGGTACCTTCGCTCACGTCCCGCCCGATCTCGAACGGGAGGTATGCCACGCTCTCGGGCTCGAGCCCGAGCCGGTGTCTACTCAGGTCGTGCAGCGCGACCGGCATGCCGAGCTCGTCTCCGTGTGCGCCATCGTGGGCGGGGGCCTCGAGCGGATCGCTACCGAGATTCGGAGCCTCCAGCGGACGGAGATTCTAGAGGCGGAGGAGCCGTTCGCCGAGGGCCAGAAAGGCTCGTCCGCGATGCCCCACAAGCGGAACCCATGGCTATGCGAGCAGGTGACGGGGCTGGCCCGCGTGCTCCGCGCCCACGCCGGCGCCGCGCTCGAGGACATCGCGCTCTGGCATGAGCGGGACATCAGCCACTCCTCCGTCGAGCGCATCGTGCTGCCCGACACGACCATCCTGCTCGACTACCTGCTCGGGCAGACCGTCCGGATCCTGGACGGGCTCCGGGTCTATCCTGAGCGGATGCGCGAGAACCTCGACCGCTCGTACGGCTTGGTGTACTCCCAGCGCGTGCTCCTGGCCCTCACCGAGGCCGGCCTGGCGCGTCAGGCTGCGTACGAGGTGGTCCAGCGGAACGCGATGCGCGCGTGGGAGGAGCGCCGGGCCTTCCTCGAGTGCCTCGAGTCCGACCCCGCGGTGAGCCGTCACCTAGGCTCGGAAACCCTCAAGGCCTGCTTCGATCCCGGTTGGTACCTGCGTCACGTCGACACAGTGTTCCGTCGCGCCGGGCTTGTCCAGGGAGGATCGGCAGAGGCATGAAGGCGCGGATCGTGGTGCGGCTGCGGCCGGGGATCCTGGATCCCCAGGGAACGACCATCCGGCGGGCGCTCGAGGGGCTCGGCTTCCCCGAGGTGCGTGACATGCGGGTGGGGAAGGTGCTCGATCTCACGCTCGACGAGACCGACGCGGGGCGGGCACGGCAGCGACTGGACGAGATGTGCCGGAAGCTCCTCGCCAATCCCGTGATCGAGGACTACACCTGCGAGGTGGTGGAGGGCGACGACGGCCGGCGCGCGAGCTGACCGCCGTCGGCTTGTGCGGGTGTGGGCCGCGTAGTAGAATTCGTTCGTCCGAGCAATTCGCCGGGAGGTGTGACCGCGACTTCACCGGAGGAGGAGGCTTCATGCGATTCGGCGTCGTGATCTTCCCGGGCACGTGGAGTGACATGGACTTCCACCACGTCATCTCACAGGTGCTCCACCAGCCGGTCGAGTACGTGTGGCACCGGGACACCGATGTCGACCGCTTTGATTGTCTCGTCCTGCCAGGTGGTTTCTCCTACGGCGACTATCTGCGGGCGGGCGCCGTGGCGGGCCGCTCGCCGATCGTCGAGGCGCTGACGGGCTTCGTGGCCCGCGGCGGGCTGGTGCTGGGGAGCTGCAACGGCTTCCAGATCCTCTGCGAGGCCGGCCTCCTTCCCGGAACCCTCCTGAGAAACGAGTGTCTCCAGTTCCGCTGCCAGTGGATCCACGTCGCCGTGGAGCAGACCGAGAGCCCCTTCACCCGCGGGCTCCGGCGCGGCCAGGTCCTCAAGATGCCGATCGCCCACGGCGAGGGCCGCTACCACGCCGAGCCGGCGCTCCTCCGCCAGCTCCGGGAGCGCGACCAGATTGTCTTCCGCTACGCGACGGAGGCCGGTGAGATCACCGCCGGCGCGAATCCGAACGGCTCGGTCTGGAACATCGCCGGCGTCTCGAACGAGGAGGGCACGGTCGTCGGGCTCATGCCGCATCCCGAGCGCGCGGCCGAGACCACGGTGGGCAGCACCGACGGGCTGCTCCTCTTCCACTCGCTGCTGGGAAGCCTCGTCGAGAACGGATCCGTGCTCGGCCGCTAGGGCGGGGGAGAGGCGCGGATGCCAGTGAGCGGATCCGAGCCGAAGGTCACCCCGGATCTGGCCGTCTCGCACGGGCTGACGCGTGAGGAGTACGATCGCGTCGTCCACCTGATCGGGCGAGACCCCACCTACGCGGAGCTCGGCCTCTTCTCCGCCCTCTGGTCCGAGCACTGCTCGTACAAGTCCTCGCGCGTCCACCTCCGGCGCCTTCCGACGAAGGGCCCGCACGTGCTCCAGGGCCCGGGCGAGAACGCCGGTATCGTGGACGTCGGGGGCGGGTTCGGCCTCGCCTTCAAGATCGAGAGCCACAACCACCCGTCGTTCATCGAGCCGTTCCAGGGCGCGGCGACGGGGGTGGGCGGCATCCTCCGCGACATCTTCACGATGGGAGCCCGCCCCATCGCGCTCCTCGACTCGCTTCGCTTCGGACCGATCGACGAGCCGGGCACGCGGTTCCTTCTCGGCGGGGTCGTCGCCGGAATCTCCCACTACGGCAACTGCTTCGGATGCCCGACGGTCGGGGGCGAGGTGGCCTTCGCGCCGGAGTACGCGCGGAACCCGCTGGTGAACGTCCTGTGCCTGGGCTTGGTGCGGACGGACGGGATCTATCGGGCGCGGGCGGACGGGGTCGGGAATACCTTCCTCTACGTCGGCGCCAAGACGGGCCGCGACGGCATCCACGGGGCGACCATGGCGTCGGAGGCCTTCGACGAGACCTCGGCCGAGCGGCGACCCACCGTCCAGGTGGGCGACCCGTTCACCGAGAAGCTCCTCCTCGAGGCGTGCCTCGAGGCGTTCCGGAGCGGCGCGGTGGTGGGGATCCAGGACATGGGCGCGGCCGGACTGGCCTGCTCCCTCTCCGAGATGCCCGCGCGAGCGGGGACTGGTGCCGACGTGGAGCTCGACCGCGTGCCCCAGCGCGAGCCCGGGATGACGCCCTACGAGATCCTCCTGTCGGAGTCCCAGGAGCGGATGCTGCTCGTCGTCGAGCGTGGCCGCGAGGCCGAGGTCCAACGGGTCTTCCAGAAGTGGGAGCTGGACGCGGTCCCCATCGGGCACGTCACGGCCGACGGCGTGCTCCGCGCCCGCATGCGGGGCGAGGTGGTGGCGGAGGTTCCGGTCCGGGCCCTGACCGACGAGGCGCCGGTCTACGACCGGCCACTGGCGCGCCCTGACTGGCTCGACCGGGTGCGCGCACTCGACCTCGGCGCGCTGCCGGAGCCGACGGACCCGGGCGCCCTGCTCCTCCGGCTCCTGGCGGCGCCGACGATCGCGTCAAAGCGGAGCATCTGGCGGCAGTACGATCACCAGGTCGGCATCAACACCCTCGTGCTTCCGGGCTCCGACGCGGCCGTCCTCCGGATCAAGGGAACGCCCCGCGCCGTCGCGGTCGCCACCGACGGCAACGGACGCTACGGGCAGCTCGATCCCTTCCTCGGCGGGGCGATGGCGGTCGCCGAGGCTGCGCGCAACGTCGTGTGCGCCGGCGGGCGGCCGTTGGCGGTGACAAACTGCCTGAACTTCGCTTCTCCCGAGCGCCCGGAGATCATGTGGCAGTTCGCGAAGACGGTGGACGGCATCGCCGCCGCCTGCGAGGCGCTCGGCACCCCGGTCACCGGGGGGAATGTGTCCTTCTACAACGAGACGCTGGGCCGGGCGATCCTGCCGACGCCCGTCATCGGCGTCGTCGGGCTCCTCGAGGACGCCGAGCGGCGGATGACGCAGTGGTTCAAGGAGGAGGGGGACGCCGTCGTCCTCCTAGGCGAGCCGGGCGGGCAGCTCGGCGGTAGCGAGTACCTCCAGACTGTCCACGGGCGTCTTGGCGGCGTGCCGGCTCCCCTCGACCTCGACCGGGAGCGCGCGGTGCAGGCCGCGTGCCTCGCGGCCATCGAGGCCGGCGTCGTCCGGTCCGCCCACGACTGCTGCCGAGGGCGGCCTCGCCGTGGCGCTCGCGGAGTGCTGCGTCACCGGTCCGCGGGCCATCGGGGCGGCCGTGGCCCTTTCCGGCGGGGGCCGCTTGGACGAGCTGCTCTTCGGCGAGGCGCCGTCCCGTATCCTCGTCACGGTGGCGCCGGGAGCCGTGGAGCGCCTGTCGCGGATCGTGCGGGAGTGGGCCGTGCCCGTTCAAGTCATCGGCCGCGTGGGCGGGGATCGGCTCGAGGTGCGGGTCGGAGTCGCGGTGCGCGTGTCGCTGTCCACCGAGGCGCTCGCCGATGCGTTCGAGAACGGGCTGTCGCGGGCGCTCGAGCAGCCGGTCGAGGCGCTGTCGGGACGGGAGGCAGAGGGAGCCGCATGAAAACCGCCTGGCTCGACGACGACAAGTTCCACGACGAGTGCGGTCTCTTCGGCGTCTTCGACCACCCGGAGGCGGCCAACCTGGCCTACCTGGGCCTCTACGCGCTCCAGCACCGAGGCCAGGAGTCCGCCGGGATCGCGGCCACCGACGGCCCGACGCTGCACGTCGAAAAGGCCATGGGGTGGGTAGCCGACGTATTCAGCCCCGAGCGCCTCCGCCGCCTGCCGGGCCGCGCAGCGATCGGCCACGTCCGCTACTCGACGGCCGGCTCGTCGACGCTCCGGAACGCCCAGCCGATCAGCGCGTCGTTCTCCCGGGGCTCGATCGCCCTCGGTCACAACGGGAACCTGGTCAATGCCGAGGCGCTCCGCAAGGAGCTGGAGGGCATGGGGGCGATCTTCCAGTCCACGTCGGACTCGGAGGTCATTCTCCATCTCATCGCTCGCGCGGACCGCCAGAGCCTCGAGCGGACACTGACGCAGGCCCTCGCCCAGCTGAGCGGGGCGTACTCGCTTGTCATGCTCACGCCGGACACGCTCATCGGATGCCGGGACCCGCACGGTTTCCGCCCGCTGGTCGTGGGTCGCCTGGGCAAGACGTGGCTGCTGGCGTCTGAGACCTGCGCGCTCGACCTGCTCGAGGCCGAGTACGTGCGGGACGTGGAGCCCGGGGAGATCGTGCTCATCGACCAGAACGGCCTGCGCTCGGTCAAGCCGTTCCCGGGGAAGAAGCAGCTCCAGTGCGTGTTCGAGTACATCTACTTCGCCCGCCCGGACACGACGCTCTGGGGCCAAAACGTGTACCAGACGCGGAAGTCGCTGGGCCACCGGCTTGCCGAGGAGCACCCGGTTGAGGCGGACATCGTCATCCCCGTGCCCGACTCCGGCGTCGGGGCCGCGCTCGGCTTCGCCGAGCAATCCGGAATCCCGTTCGAGCTCGGGCTCATCCGGAACCACTACGTCGGCCGCACGTTCATCGAGCCCCGCGAGGGCATCCGGCACTTCGGCGTCCGGGTGAAGCTGAACCCGATGCGGGAGACGATCGAGGGGCGGCGCGTCGTGGTCGTCGACGACTCGATCGTCCGCGGGACGACCAGCCGGAAGATCGTGAAGATGATCCGGTCGGTCGGCGCCCGCGAGGTGCACTTGCGGATCTCGTCGCCGCCGATCCAGTGGCCCTGCTACTACGGCATCGACACGCCGACCCGCAAGGAGCTGATCGGCTCGAGCCATCGCGTGGAGGAGATCCGTCGGTACATCGGCGCCGACTCCCTGGGGTATCTCTCGCTCGACGGCATGCTGAAGGCGGTCGGTGGCGACGGCGGCCGCTTCTGCCACGCCTGCTTCAGCGGCGCCTACGAGGTCGGATTCCCGAAGGAGGACACCGCGCAGCTCGCCCTCTTCGACGTCGAGTGAAGCTCCTGAACGAGATGCTGCGCCTACCCCACCCCCGGGGCGTGCCCGACTGAGCCGCGCCCGCTCTTCCGTTCGCCGCCCCGTCCGGGGGGGCCTCAGTTACCGAGCCGCCGGGGTCGACATCGATGCCGGCGAGGAGGCCGTCCGGCGCCTCGCTCCGTGGGCGCGCGCCACCTACCGACCGGAGGTCCTCGGTGACATCGGCGCCTTCGCGGGATTCTTTCGCGCTCCCCGGCGCTACCGCCATCCCGTGTTCCTAGCGTCGACGGACGGTGTCGGGTCCAAGCTCCGGGTCGCGTTCCTCGCGGGCCGGCACGACACCATCGGGATCGACCTGGTCGCCATGGGGGTCAACGACCTCCTGGTTCACGGCGCCGAGCCCCTCGTCTTTCTCGACTACATCGGGATCAACCGCGTCGTGCCGCGAACCGTCGAGGCGGTGGTCCGCGGGATCGCGGCCGGCTGCCGCGAGGCGGGCTGCGCGCTCATCGGCGGAGAGATCGCGGAGTTGCCCGACTTCTACGCGGCCGGGGAGTACGACTTGGCCGGGTTCGCGGTGGGCGTCGTCGAGCGCAGCCGCCTCATCGATGGCCGCGCCGTCCGGCCCGGCGACGCGGTGATCGGGCTCCTCTCGAACGGCCTGCACTCGAACGGGTACAGCCTCGCGCGAAAGGTCGTGTTCGAGCGACTCCGCCTCCGGGTCCGGGACCGCATCTCCGGACTCAACCGGACGGTCGGTCGCGAGCTACTGAGGCCGACGCGAATCTACGTCAAGCCGATCCTGGCCCTTCTGCGTGCGGGCGTGCCGATCCGGGCCATGGCTCACATCACGGGCGGGGGGCTCACCGGCAACCTGCCGCGCGTCCTGCCCTCGGGTTGCCGGGCGGTGATCGACCGCGGCACCTGGCCGGTGTCTGAGGTCTTCCGGTGGCTCCAGGGGCGCGGTCGGATCGACGAGGCGGAGATGTTCGGGGTCTTCAACATGGGGATCGGGTTCGTCCTCGTGGTGCCGCCGCTTCACGCGGCGCGGGTGCTCGCCCGACTCTGGAGGTTGCAGACGCCGGCGTTCCAGATCGGGGAGATCCGTCGGGGGAGCCGCGGCGTGACGTACCGGTAGAGGCGCGCCCCGCCCCGCGTGCCGCCGCAGGAGTTCCAGATTCTTGCCGAGTATCTCGAGGCCGGGATCGTTGGACAGCCCCGTGACGTTGCCGCCAGGCCGGGCCAGGCTCGCGACGAACCCCGCTCCCACGTGATCTCTCGACACCGCCATGAGGATCGGGATAGTCGCCATCGAACACGATGTTCCGTCCCTCCACGTATCCGAGCTCCCGCAGGCCCTCGTCCAGCGCCCTGATGAGCTGCCCCACGTCAGTCGGCGCCGCGGTCGTGATGAATCCGATCCGGTAGACCTTCCCAGCTTGCCGCGCATCGACGGTGAGCGGCGCGGAGAGGAGGATGAGGGCGAGGGTGGCCAGGATCGTGAGCCGGGCGAGCCTCGTGGGGTTTTCCCACTGTCTCGGAGCTGGAGGGCTGCTGCGTCGGGAGAGTCCATCGCTCCCCCGACTCGCATCCTACGCCAGAGTCCGCGGGGTTCACCCGGGCAGGGGGCAGACCCGTTCCAAGGGGACGCCGTGCGCCACGGGCCTCGATCCTCGGGTGGCCGTAGGCACTGGCAACGCAGTGGCTGCGGTAGAATGAGCGCGCGATGCGAGTTGCCCCCCTCGTCCTCGGTGTTCTCGCCTCGGGCCGAGGGTCGAACCTCCAGGCCATTCTCGACGCGATCGACGCCGGACGCTGCCCGGCGCGTGTGGCCGTCGTCGTGAGCGACCGGAAGGACGCGCCGGCGCTCGAGCGCGCGCGCCAGGCGGGTATCCGGGCGGTGGATCTCGATCCGCGCGCCTACCCGGACCGCTCGGCGTTCGACGGCGCGGTCGCGGCTATCCTCGATGGGGCCGGGGTCGAGCTGGTGTGCCTGGCGGGCTACATGCGGGTGCTCTCGGCCGAGTTCGTCCGGCGCTACCGGAGCCGGATCCTGAACGTCCATCCCGCGCTGCTGCCGGCGTTTCGCGGGCTCGACGCCCAGCGCCAGGCCCTCCAGCACGGCGTCAAGGTGGCGGGGGCGACCGTCCACTTCGTGGACGAGGGCGTGGACACGGGGCCAATCGTCCTGCAGGCGGCCGTTCCCGTACTCGATGACGATACGGAGGTAACCCTGGCCGCGCGGATCCTCGCCGAGGAGCATCGGCTCTACCCGGAGGCGATTCGCCTCTACGCCGAGGGCCGCCTCGAGGTGGCTGGCCGCCGCGTGTCGGTGAGGGCGGGCGTGTGAGCCCGATTCGCCGCGCGCTCCTTTCCGTCTCCGACAAGACCGGACTGGTGGACCTGGCCCGCGGCCTCGCCGAGCTGAGGGTCGAGCTCCTGTCGACCGGGGGCACGGCCCGGGCGCTCTCGGCGGCCGGGCTGGCCGTCCGCGAGGTCTCCGACGTGACCGGGTTCCCCGAGATGCTCGACGGGCGGGTGAAGACGCTCCACCCGGCGATCCACGGGGGCATCCTCGCGCGCCGGGACCTCGCGGCCCACGAGGAGACCCTTGCGCGCCACGGCATCGCCCCGATCGATCTGGTGGCCGTGAATCTCTACCCGTTCGAGGCGACCGTCGCGAAGCCCGGAGTCGGCTACGAGGACGCCATCGAGCAGATCGACGTGGGCGGTCCGGCGATGATTCGCGCTGCCGCGAAGAACCATGAGGGGGTCGTGGTGTTGGTCGACCCAGCTCAGTACGCGCCGGTCCTGGAGGAATTGCGCCGGTCGGGCGGTACGGTGTCGCCGGACACGCGCCGGCGACTGGCGCTCGAGGGGTTCCGGCGGACGGCCCAGTACGACGCGGCGATCGCTGCTTGGCTCCGATCCCCCGCGCGTCCGGCGGTTCCCGCCGCCGGTGACGCGCTCCGCTTCCCCCCGGTGATCCATCTGGACGCGGAGCGCGTGACCGCGCTCCGCTACGGGGAGAACCCGCACCAGCGAGCGGCCTTCTACCGCCCGCTGAGCCCGACGCTCGGGTCGGGCGGTCTCGGCGCGCTCCGCCAGCTTCACGGACCCGAGCTCTCGTACAACAACCTCCTGGATCTCGCCGGGGCGCTGGGTCTCCTCCTCGAGTTCGCCGAGCCTGCCGCCGTCGTCGTCAAGCACACGAACCCCTGCGGGGCGGCGGTGGGCTCGGACGTGGCTGCGGCCTTCGAGCGAGCGCGTGCCTCCGATCCCGTCTCGATCTACGGGGGGATCGTCGGCGTCAACCGACCCGTGGACCGTGCGCTGGTGGAGGCCCTGGCCGGCATCCTGCTCGAGATCCTGTTCGCCCCGGCGTTCGAGCCGGACGCTCTCGAGGAGCTCAGACGCACCAAGAAGAAGCTCCGCGTGCTGGAGGTTCCGGTCGGGCGGCCCCCTGCTGGCTCGGCGCCGCTCGAGGCTCGCAGTGTGCCCGGGGGACTGCTGGTCCAGGAGGCGGACCTGGTCGGTCTCGATCCGGTCGCTGTCCGCGTCGTGAGCCGGCGTGAGCCGACAGCCGCCGAGTGGCGCGCGCTTCGCTTCGCCTGGAAGGTCGCCAAGCACGTCAAGTCCAACGCGATCGTGCTGACGTCGGAGGACCAGGTGCTGGGCGTGGGTGCCGGGCAGATGAGCCGGGTCGACGCGGCGCGCCTCGCCGTGATGCGGGCGCGCGAGCACGGCCACAAGCTCGGCGGCGCCGCCGTGGCCTCGGACGCGTTCTTTCCCTTCCGGGACGGTCTCGACATCGTTGCGGAGGCGGGCGCCGCTGCCGTGATCCATCCGGGGGGCTCGATCCGGGACGAAGAGATCGTGGTGGCGGCCGACGAGCATGGCATGGCCATGGTCACGACCGGGATCCGCCACTTCAAGCATTGACAGCGCCCGGCTGGGTCTTCACGGAGCGGGACGTCGTCCGGCTCCTGGCCCTGAACCCCCGCCGAGCCGAGCAGCTTCGACGACTCGGGCTGCTCCACGCGCCGGACCACGCCGATCGGTACACGTTCCGGGACCTGGTGGCGCTGCGCGTCGCGCGGACGCTCCTCGACCAGGGCGCCACCGTCCGCCAGATCCGTCGGGCGCTCGACACACTCCGGCGGCTCGGGCTCGCGTCGGAGGCGCCACTCGCCGAGCTCAGGGTCACGGTCCGCGACGGCGAAATCTTCATCGAGCGAGACGCGCGGCTCCTCGAACCCTCCGGCCAGATCGTGATGGAGTTCTCGGAGAAGGGGCTTGCCGAGGACGCGCGCGTCTCCGCCCTCCGCGGGCTCGTGCGGCCTCTTGCGCCGCCGAGCGGCAGCGAGGCGGAGCGTTGGTTCGAGCTGGCGTCGGAGCTGGACGGCGATCCGGCCCAGTGGACCCAGGCGGTGGACGCCTACCAGCGCGTGACGACGCTGGCTCCGGACCACGGGGCAGCCTGGAACAACCTGGGTCTCCTCCAGCACCGGATGGGGCGCTACGAGGACGCGCGGCGGCACTACGAGGTGGCGCTGGTCGCGGATCCGACGCTCGCCGAGGCCGCGTACAACCTCGGGTCGCTGCACGATGACCTGGGCAGCCTTCCGCAGGCGATCCTCTGGTACCGCCGCGCGCTCGAGATCCGCCCCGACTACGCCGACGCTCACTTCAACCTCGCCTCCGCGCTCGAGCGGGCAGGGGATGGGCGGGCGGCGCGGCGGCACTGGGCGCGCTACATCGAGCTCGACCCTGACAGCCGCTGGGCCGCGATCGCCCGGGAGTGGGTGAGCGGCGCCGGACCGTGAGCGGGCTGAGGATCCTTCTGGTCGGGAGCGGGGGACGTGAGCACGCGCTCG
Organism: uncultured Candidatus Rokubacteria bacterium; assembly: GCA_963805625.1. Classification (GTDB taxonomy): domain Bacteria; phylum Methylomirabilota; class Methylomirabilia; order Rokubacteriales; family DASRDR01; genus DASRDR01. The sequence goes on along the minus strand of CAWDVE010000010.1, from coordinate 1,399,799 downwards.
CCTGGAGGCTCGCGCAGAGCCCGCGACTCGGGTCGCTCTGCGCCGCGCCCGGCAACCCGGGCATCGCACGCCTCGCCGAGTGCGTTCCGGTCCGCGCCGACGACATCGCCGCGATCGTCGACCTGGCGGAGCGGGAGCGGATCGACCTGACGGTGGTGGGGCCGGAAGGGCCGCTCGCCCTCGGGCTCGTCGACGCGCTCGAGGCGCGTGGTCGTTTGGCCTTCGGCCCCTCGCGCGCCGCCGCAGCGCTGGAGAGCTCCAAGGCCTTTGCCAAGGCGCTCTTTGCCCGGCACGGCATCCCGACCGCCCGCTTCGGGATCTTCGACGAGCCGGGCCCGGCGCGCGCGTTCGTCGAGGAGCTCGGCGGCCGGGCGGTCGTCAAGGCCGACGGGCTCGCCGCCGGCAAAGGCGCGGTCGTGTGCGCGGACTCGTCCGAGGCCGACCGGGCCATCAGCGACATGCTCGAGCGGAGGGTGTTCGGCGATGCCGGGGCGCGGTTGGTGGTCGAGGAGTACCTCGAGGGCGAGGAGGTCTCGGTGTTCGCGCTGACCGACGGGCGGACCGTGTGCCCGCTCGCGTCCGCCCAGGACCACAAGGCTGTCTTCGACGGCGACCGAGGCCCGAACACCGGGGGGATGGGAGCATACTCGCCGGCTCCGGCGCTCGACCCCGCCCTCTCGGAGGAGGTCGTCCGGACCGTGCTCGAGCCGACGATCCTCGCCATGTCCGCTGAGGGCCGCCCGTACCGCGGCGTCCTCTTCGCAGGTGTCATGCTGACGGCAGCCGGCCTCCGCGTCCTCGAGTACAACGTGCGGTTCGGCGATCCGGAGTGCCAGGTGCTGATGCTCCGGTTGGTGGACGACCTCCTGCCGCTCTGCCAGGCCGTGGCGGAGGGTCGTGGGCTGCCGCCGTCGGTGGCCTGGCGACCTGAGGCTGCCGTGTGCGTGGTGCTCGCCTCCGGCGGGTACCCGGGCGAGTATCGGACTGGCCTCCCGATCGAGGGAATCGAGCGAGCCGAGGCGTACCCCGGTGTCACGGCCTTCCACGCCGGCACCGCGTGGCGCGACGGCCGGCTGACGACCGCGGGTGGGCGTGTCCTGGGCGTGACGGCCCTCGGCGCCGACATCGCGGCCGCGGTGGCCGGCGCCTATGCGGCGGCGGGGGAGATCCGCTTCGACGGCGTGCACTACCGACGCGACATCGGTCATCGGGCCCTCCGGCACTTCGGCCCGCATCTCAATAGGATCGGCGGATCTCCGTGAGCCGCCCGGCGCGGCTCGTCGTCGACGCGGGCCGTCCGGACCCGGCGGTGCTCGAGACGGCAGCCCGTGTCCTCCACGGCGGGGGGCTCGTCGCTTTCCCGACGGAGACCTTCTACGGGCTCGGGGCCAGCGCGCTCGACGCCGCGGCGGTTGCCAAGGTCTTCCAGGCGAAAGGGCGGCCCGCGGACAAGCCCCTCCTCGTACTGGTCGACTCTCTCGCGATGGTCGACCGGGTCGCCGGGGAGGTGCCCGCCCGGGCGCACCGGCTGATGGAGCGATACTGGCCGGGAGCGCTGACGCTCGTGCTCCACGCCCACGCTGACCTTCCCACGGCGCTCACGGCGGGCACGGGGACGATCGGCGTCCGATTGTCCGGTCACCCGGTTGCCCGCGCGCTTGTCGCGGCCCTCGGAGAGCCGGTCACGGCGTCGAGCGCAAACCCCCACGGGGCCCTGAGTCCGCGCACGGCCGACGAGGTGGTTGCGGGCCTCGGGACCCGCGTCGAGCTCGTCCTGGACGGCGGCCCGACACTCGGCGGACCGGCCTCGACGGTGCTCGATCTCACCCGGAGACCCGCTGTCCTTCTACGGGCGGGAGCGGTCGTCCTGACGCCCGTAGACCTCGAAGGCTGACGAGATGGACCGGTTGCTGTCTCCGTCTCGACGCAGTCGTTAGTCCCCGTCTTCGCTTCACTCGCGACCCGGTGGTCGCAATCTCGTGCGTCGTGCTCGAGACTCGGGGTGCCGGGATCGGCGGGCGCCCGCTGCCGGGCGTGGACTCTTGTCCGGCACACGTTGTCCACCTGGCATTGCCGCTGTTCGTACCCAGGATCGTGCGGCCGGGTGGTGGCGCTCGAGGGGCTGGATGACGAAGCCGAGCTTCCTCGGAGGCATAACGTTCGGATGGGTGCCCGCCGGCGGCAGCCGAACGGGTAGGCAGACCCCGTGCTCGGGCCACCACGCGCGAGAGTGTCGGGGCCGGCGTCGTCCGTCCGGGAGGTCCCGAGGCTCTCGAGGATAAGCCCTCCAATCCGGCGCCCTGAGGAACGGCTGGTCCGGAGGGCGCGCGCGACCGGCGAGCTGATCACAGAAGAAGGATGCGGGACGACACGCCAGGCCAGTGTGGTAGATGGAGTGCACTGTCTTGTCTCCCGGCGAGCCTGGCGGTATAGTCGCGACGCGGCCCGGGGCCCAACGACGCAGCTCCCCAGGGCGTCCCGCCGCGGCGGTGTATTGGCGCGATCTGACATTTCGACGGCCCCGGAAGGCTCCCGCGAGGGAGCGACTCCAGACCTCCAGCTGCGCGAGGTCACCAAGCAGTTCGGCGAGGTCGTGGCACTCGCCGCGGTATCCCTCGACATCGAGCGCGGCGAGTTCGTCACTCTCCTCGGTCCGAGCGGCTGCGGCAAGACCACGACCCTCAGGATCGTGGCGGGGTTCGAGGCGCAGACCGCTGGATCGGTGTCGATCCGGGGGGAACGCGTCGATGGCGTGCCCCCGTACCGGCGGAACGTCAACACCGTCTTCCAGAGCTACGCGCTCTTTCCGCACCTGTCCGTGTTCGACAACGTGGCCTTTGGGCTCCGGGTCAAGGCACTTCCCGCCGCCGAAATTCGGCGCACCGTCGGGCAGGCGCTCGAGCAGGTGCGGCTGGGCGGCCTTGACCGCCGGCGGCCCCACGAGCTGTCGGGCGGACAGCAGCAACGGGTCGCTCTCGCGCGGGCCCTCGTCAACCAGCCGGCGATCCTGCTCCTGGACGAGCCCTTGGGAGCTCTCGACCTCAAGCTCCGGAAGGAGATGCAGCTCGAGCTCAAGCGAGTACACCGCGAGGTCGGCATCACGTTCATCTACGTGACGCACGATCAGGAGGAGGCGCTGACGATGTCCGACCGCATCGCGGTGATGGATGCGGGCCGAATCGTGCAGCTTGCCTCGCCGCGGGAGATCTACGAGCAGCCCCGCACGACGTTCGTCGCGAACTTCGTCGGCGTCAGCAATCTCTTGCCGGGCGTGATCGGCGAGCACGCTGATCGGAGCACGACCATCCAGCTCGACGGCGGCTGGCGGTTCGGGAAGACGCTCCGGCGACGGCCCCCGCTGGGCGAGCAGGTGCTCGTGGCGGTCCGGCCCGAGAAGGTCCGGGTCGCTCCGCCCGGCCGGGGGCTTCCGGGGCAGCTCGAGGACTTCGTCTACCTGGGGAGCCGGGCGACGCTGGTCGTTCGGCTGGCGGGTGACCGGCTGGTGCAGGCCGAGGACCCGACGGCTCAGTTCGGGAACGGCGCGGATCGCATCGGCCGGCCGATCGCCGTGGAGTGGGACGAGGCGGACTGCCTCGTCTTCGGCGCCGCCCGGGGCGAGCGGATCGAGTAGGGACGAGGCGTGGGCAGCACGAGCGACAGGCGAGACGGTGCGAAGGACCTCCGGCGGAGCGGGCAGCGCAGCGGACCCCACCCGGTGATGGCGATGCTCCCAGCGCTGCCGCTCATGGCGTGGGTCGTCGTGTTCATCGTGGTCCCGATGGCCACCATGGCGGTATTCAGCTTCTGGCGATACCATGACTTCGACCTCGAGCCCGTGTGGAACCTCGGCAACTACTGGGCCGTGTTTACCCAGCCGGTGTACGCACGCGTCATGGTGCGCACGCTCGAGATCGCCGCGCTCGTGACGGTGGGCTGCGTCGCGCTCGCCTATCCATTCGCGTACTTCCTGGCCCGTCGAACGCAGCGGTGGCAGGGGCTCCTGATCGTGCTCGTCATGGTGCCGTTCTGGACGAGCTTCCTCGTCCGCACCTACGCGTGGATGAGCATCCTGGCGAGCAACGGCGTGATCAACTCCGTGCTCCGCCGGGTCGGCGTCATCGACCAGCCCATTCAGCTCCTGTACACCGTGACCGCCGTCGTGATCGCGGGGATCTACCTCTATCTTCCGTTCGCGGTGCTCTCGATCTACACTTCACTCGAGAAGCTCGGGACCTCCCTTGAGGAGGCGTCGATGGATCTGGGGGCGGGACCCTGGACGACATTCCGGCGCGTCACGCTCCCGCTGAGCCTGGCCGGCGTCCAGGCCGCCGTCATCTTCGTGTTCGTGCCGACGCTCGGACTGTTCGTGACCCCGGCCTTGCTGGGGGGCGCGAATTCCACGATGATCGGTAACCTCCAGGTGACGATCTTCAAGAACTCGCTCGACTTCGCTTTGGGGTCGGCGGTCTCCTTCGTGGTGCTGGCGGTGGCGCTGATCGCGGTCACGCTGTTCGGGCGGTCGGTCGACCTCGAGCGCGTGTACGCGGGCGGGGTGGGCCAGCTGACCGGCCGTCGCGGCGGGCTCAGCCGCGGGCGCTTCGGACCGCTGAGCGGGTACGCGGGGCTGATCTACGCCTTCCTGTTCCTGCCGGTGGCGTTCCTGATCCTGTTCTCGTTCAGTTCGACCGCGGGCGGGGTGTTCCCGCCGCCCGGATACTCGCTCCAGTGGTACGAGGAGGCGCTCAACGACCCGTGGCTCATGACCTCGGTGTGGAACAGCTTCCTGATCGCCGTGCTGTCGGCGGCGCTGGCGGTCGTCATCGCGGCCCCGGGAGCGTACGCCATCGTGCGGTACCGGTTCCCCGGCCGGGGCCTGATCCGCCAGGCGCTGATCGTGCCGCTCATCATTCCGTCGATCATGCTGGGGTTCGGTCTCATGCTCCTCTTCAAGGCCGCGGACATCGACCTGTCGTTCGCCACGATCCTCGTCGGGCACGCGACGTACGTGCTGCCCTACACGTTTTTCGTGATCGCGGCCCAGCAGTACGGATTCGACCGCACCCTCGAGGAGGCGGCCATGGACCTCGGGGCCAACCGGCTGCGGACGTTCCGGTCTGTGACGCTGCCCCTGATGGTGCCGGGGCTGGCCGCGGCGGGCATCTTTGCGTTCACGCTGTCGCTCGACGAGTTCATCATCACGTTCTTGCTCACGAGCACGACGCAGACGCTGCCACTCTACGTGTGGGGCATGCTGCGCACGATCGTGTCGCCGACCGTGAATGCGGTGGCGGCCCTGATCGTCGTCGTCTCGTTCGTGCTGCTGGGTGGGATGTTCCTCGTTCAGACGGTGGTCAGACGGCGCGCATCCGGCTCCGTGGGAGGGTGAGCGGGGCGGGGGCGCGCGGCTTCCGGCCCCCGGGCCGGGGTGGCGGGGATCCAGGATCACCCTCAACACAAGGAGGCCTATATGGGTCAGCACTCGGAGAGAGCGGTCTCGCGGCGGGATTTCCTGCGAGGCACCGCGGCGGTCGCCGGAGGCGTCATGGCCGCGAGCGGGGCGAGCCCCGCAGTCGCCCAGGCCAAGGGGCCCGTGAACTGGTTGAGTTGGTCCGTATACCAGCTACCCGAGCTGATGAAGGACTTCACCGCGAAGACGGGGATCTCGGTCAACCCGATCAACTTCGAAGACGACTCGGAGGGCTACCTCAAAGTCAAGCAGGGCGGCGGGAAGCAGATCGACATCAGTATGTCGGACGGCTTTTGGCCGGTGCAGTACAACAAGGCCGGTCTCATCGAGGGCCTCGACTTCGAGAAGATGTCGAGCGGCAAGACGCTGGCGTCCTCCCTGAAGAACTTGAAGATCTGGAAGCTTCCCGACGGCAAGATGATGCAGTTCCCCAATCAATGGTCGGCCGAGCCCATCGTGTACCGGAAGGGCACCGTCCCGGAGTTCACGTCCTGGGATATCCTCTGGGACAAGAAATACAAAGGCCGCATCATCCAGATGGACCGGCCTTCCGAGTACATCGCGGCCATCGCCCTCTATCTCGGGTTCAAGGAGCCGTTCAAACTGACGGACGACCAGCTCCAGCAGGTGAAGAAGAAGATCATGGAGCAGCGCCCGCTCATCAAGACCTTTACGGCAGCGTCGTCGGATTTCGTGAAGGCGATGGCGTCCGGGGAAGGTGACCTCGGATTCTGTCCGTCGCCCGGTATCTGCTACCGGATCAAGGACGCGGGCGGGGGGGACTTCGGATTCGTGTTCCCGAAGGAAGGGACGACGGGCTGGGTTGACGGGAACATGCTGGTGAAGGGCGCTGCCCACCGCGAGGCCGCGATCGAGTGGATCAACTCGTTCGGCTCGCCGGAGAGCCAGGCCGCCCTGGCGATGAAGTCGAAGTACCCCGTGAACAGCGAGGTGGCGATCAAGCTGCTCGAGCAGAAGGGTCAGAGCGCACTCGTGAACGCCGTTGGCATGAAGAACTGGGACGCGATCGGCAAGATGACGATGCTGGATGCGCCGTCGAACATCGAGAAGTGGACGCAGGTCTGGAACGAGTACAAGGCAGGCTAGAGCCTGCCGCCGTGCCGCGGGCGGGAGTGAAGCCCCGCCCGCGGCGCCGGCATCGATCCGACGAAGACCACGAGGAGAGCCGATGAGGACTCTGAACGGTAAGACCGCCCTGCGAGTCGCGCAGGAGAGGCTCGCGCGTCAGTCGAAGGGCTCGGGTGAGCTGTACGAGCGCTCGCGGCACCTCATGCCGGGCGGCGTCACCAGCAATATCCGCTACGCGGATCCCCACCCCCTCTACGTCCGGGACGCGCGCGGCGCCCGGATCTGGGACGTCGACGGCCACGAGTACGTCGACTGCCGGCTCGGCTTCGGCCCGGTCATCCTGGGCCATTCGCCGGAGGCCATCACCGCCTCGGTGATGCGCGCGCTGATGAACGGGACCGTGTACGCGCTGCCGCACGCCGGAGAGACGGAGCTGGCGGAAAAGGTGATCGATTCGGTGCCCGGCGCCGAGATGACGACGTTCTGCAGCTCCGGGTCCGAGGCGACGCTCCACGCCCTCCGGCTCGCCCGCGCCTACACGGGCCGGAAGAAGATCGCCAAGTTCGAGGGCGGTTACCACGGCATTCACGACGCGGTCATGATGAGCGTCCAGTACAAGCCCGGGGAGGCGGGTCCAGTGGAGGCGCCGGTCGCCACGGTGGAGTCCCCCGGCATTCCCGAGGAGACGGTGGCGAACACGATGGTGCTGCCGTTCAACCATCGGGCTGCGCTCGACCGCATCGCCGCCCACGCGGACGAGCTGGCCGCCGTCATCGTGGAGCCCGTGCAGGGCTCGGCCGGCTCGATCCCCGGCACACCCGAGTTCCTCGCGGGGCTCCGCGCCGTCACCGCCCGCCACGGCGTCGTCCTCGTGTTCGACGAGGTCATCACCGGGTTCAGGGTGGCCCTCGGCGGAGCGCAGGAGCACTATGGGATCCGCGCCGACCTCGCCACGTTCGGCAAGATCCTGGGCGGCGGCTTCCCCTTCGGCGCGGTTGCCGGATCGCGGGACCTCATGCGGCTCATGTCTGTACCCGATGCGAAGAAGGCGGGGCGCACGCCGGTCGCCTACGGCGGGACGTTCAACGGCAACCCGACGTCGGTGGCGGCGGCGAACGCGACGCTGGATTTCCTGCGGGAGCACCGGGATCTCTACGGCGCGATGAACGCCCGGGGCGACCGCATTCGTCGGGAGGTGCCGGCGCGGGCGGCGGCGCTGGGCATTCCGCTCCGGGCGTGCGGCCTCGGTTCCCTGTTCGCCTTCCGGTTCGTGGACGGTCCGGTGATGAGCGTTCGCGATGCCGCGGCCGAGGATCCGGATCTGCTCCAGGCGCTGTTCCTCTTTCTTCTGAGCGAGGGTGTGCTCATCCACCCGCGCCATAGCTTCCTGTCCAGCGCGCACGGCGATGCCGAGATCGACGCGATCGTGCAGGGTTACGACCGGTCGCTCCGGGAGATCCAGGCGGCGGCGTGAGACGGGCCGCCAGGGACAGCCGGCTGTCCACCCTCACCAGGTCGGTGCGGCCAGCGCCCTCGATGAGGGCGGTGCCGTTCAGCGGAGGGTAGACGGGCCGCTGTTGCGCAACAGCGTGGATTGGCGCACCTGCCACTTCGTGCGACCGTCGGAGAATCTGGGACTGGCCGACAGGCCGGTGCTATCATGCGTGCGGTTCCAGTGATGCCCCGCGTGAGCGGCGTGATCCTCGCGGGCGGTCGGAGCCGGCGGATGGGCGGGTCCCCGAAGGCGCTCCTTCCGTTCGGCGGTCGCCCACTGATCGAGCATATAGCGGAGACGTTGCGATCGGTCTTGCCGGATTGTCTGGTCGTCACGAATACCCCCGAGCTCTACGGGTCTCTCGGCCTTCCGATGGTGGGTGACGTCTTCCCGGAGGGAGGGTCGCTGGGAGGGATCTACTCCGGCCTCCGGGCTGCCTCGGGCGACGCCGCGCTCTGTGTGGCCTGTGACATGCCCTTCCTCTCGGCTCCGCTCGTGGCGTACCTTGCCGGAGGCGCAGCCGAGGCCGACGTCGTGATTCCCGACGCCGGCGGCGAGCTCCAGACGCTCCACGCCGTCTACGGCAAGTCGTGCCTCCCCGCGATGGAGCGGCGCCTTCTGGCAGGCCAGCTCAGGATCGTCGGCTTCTTCGACGACGTCCGGGTCGTTCGCGTCCCGGCAGATGTCGTCGCGCGGTTCGTCGATCCGGACGTCGCGTTCATGAACCTCAACACCCCGGAGGATCTCGCGCGTGCCCGCGCCCTCTGGGGTCGGAAACCGGCCGGAGCCGCGGGGGGGTCGTCTCCTTCCGCGCCGAGTGGGGACAGGACGGTCGGTTGAGGCAGGCGCGCGTCGACGCCCTTGGGCTCGGCTCCCTCCAGGAGCTGAACGGGCTGCCGGCGCCGCTCCGCGAGGCTTTCTACGGGCGGCTCATTCCGGCCGAGGTCTGCGCCCGATTCGGCGTCGACCCGGCGACCGGGATCAACGGGGCGGGCCATCGCCTCCTCCGCATCTTCGCCCCGCCAGAGCAGAGCTGGGCACGGGTCGAGCTCCGGGCATCGCGCGACGACCGCGATCCGCTCGTGCTGGTGGACGTCGAGGTCGGGCCGTTCGGAGTTCCGGAGCTCTCCTTCGTCCAGATCACCGATCCGGGTTCCGAGCGCTTCGGGATCGACCGGGACGAGGAAGGTCAGGACACGCTCTTCGGCACGATGACCCGGAATCTCGCCGAGGAGCGCCGCGCCGTCGTGGCCGGGCTCGCGCCCGGGCAGGTGAGGCCGGGGCTGAGGCTCCTCGGGCGGGTGCTGGACGCCATGGACGACTTCTGCCGGCTCTTCGGCAAGGAGCTGTTCCTCGTGGAGCCGCTCTTCTATCACTCCGCCCTCCTCTACGAGCGGCACGGCTGCGACTATCTCCTCGGCCGTGACCTCATGGAGACGATCGACCGCGAGTTCCGGCCAGGAGGGCGGCTCCATCGGGCGCTCGACGGGTCCACCGCGTTCCGTCGGCCCGGATTCGACCGCACGATCCGGGGCCGCAGCTGGGCCATCCACGACGGTATCCTGGGCGCCCTCGACGGCGTGGCATGGGGCGGGGTGAAGATGTACCGACCGTCGGGACGTCACGCGAGCGTGTCGACGTTCCCCGGCGCGGAGTACTGAGGCTCCGTGCCGAAGAAGAGGGCGCCCCGGCCGGCGCGGCCCCGGAAGCCGATGCCTCGGAAGCCGCCCAAGGTCGAGATTCCCCCGACCGTCTACCGGCGCCGCCCCAAGCACCGCGGCGGGCCCGAGCGGGAGCTGTAGCGCGTGCCCGGCAGGCGGCCGTTCGCGTGCGTGGTCGTCCATTACCACGAGATCAGCCTCAAGGGCGGCAATCGACCCCTGTTCCTTCGCCGGCTCGGGCGGAATCTTCTCCAGGCGACGGCCGGATGCGGCGTGCGGGGTGTCCGGCGCCTCCCGGGCCGCCTGGTCATGGATCTCCAGCCGGACGCCGATCTCCCGCGGATACGAGAGCGGGTCGCCACGGTATTCGGGATCGCGTACTTCGCGCTGGGGCTCTCGCTCCTGCCCGACTGGCCGGCCGTGCAGGCGGCCGTGCTCCAGCTCCTCGAGGGGCGGAGCTTCGAGTCGTTCCGGATCACCGCGCGCCGAACCTTCAAGGTCTTTCCGATGCCGTCGGACCAGGTCAACCGGGAGCTGGGCGACCTCGTCCTCCGGCACTTTCCGACGCGCGTGAACCTGACCGAGCCGGCCCTCACCGTGAGGGTGGATCTTCTGCCCGGAGAGGCGCTCGTGTTCGTCGACCGCGTGGCGGGACCCGGCGGCCTCCCCGTGGGTGTGTCCGGGCGCGTAGTGGCGCTCCTGTCGGGGGGGATCGACTCGCCGGTGGCGGCCTGCCGTCTACAGAAGCGGGGCTGTGAGGTCGAGTTCGTGCACTTCCACTCCGTTCCGTACCTGTCCGACGCCTCACAGCGAAAGGCGCGGACGCTGGTGGAGCGCCTCGTGCGGCACCAGTTCACCGCCCGGCTCTGGCTGGTGCCGTTCGGCGAGATCCAGCGGGAGGTGGTGCTCGGCGTGCCCGCCCCACTTCGCGTCGTAGTCTATCGGCGCTTCATGGCGCGGATCGCCGAGGCGATCGCCCGGAAGACCGGCGCCCTGGCCCTGGTCACCGGCGAGAGCCTCGGTCAGGTCGCGTCGCAGACGCTCGAGAACATCGCGCGGACCACGGAGGTCGTCGGGATGCCGATCCTCCGGCCGCTCATCGGGACCGACAAGGAGGAGATCATCCGCGAGGCGCGCGCAATCGGGACCTACGAGACCTCCATCGAGCCAGACCAGGACTGCTGCACCCTCTTCGTGCCGAAGCACCCCGAGACGCGCGCGAGCGCGGATGTCGTGGAGGCCGCGGAGCTGCGCCTCGACGTCGCCCGCCTCGTGGAGACGGGCGCGGCGAGCGCGGTCCCGGAGACGTGCCGCTTCCCGCCCGTGGAGGCTGTCGTGCCCGTCAGCGCCGGGTCGTGAGCCCCATCACCGCTGAGAGCAGCAGTGCGGCGCCGACGGCGCCCCCAAGACCGAGCCGGTCGCCGAAGAACAGGACCCCGAGGAGCGTCGCCGTTAGGGGCTCCACCAGCGTGAGCACGCCGGACACGGTCACCCGCGTCGTCCGCAGCCCGACCACGTAGAGCATGTACGCGACGGCGGTCGGCACCAGCCCGAGATAGGCGAGAAGGGCCCATCCGCGCGCGTCGGCCTTCGGCCACTCCACGAGGAGCACGGGGAGAAGCGTGAGGGCCGCGATCGAGAAGGTCAGCGCCGCGATGGTCAGTGGCGGCGCGCGATGAACGAGGCTCTTCACGGCGACGGCGTAGGCGGCGTACGAGAGGCCCGCGCCGAGCGCTAGCGCCACCCCCCCGAGGAAGCCTGGCGGGGGCTGCGAGAACTCGTGAGGTCCGGCCGAGAGCAGGGCGGCTCCCGTGGTTCCTGCCAGCAGGGCCGCCCACGTGCGGCCTTCGATCCGCTCACCGAGGAACAGGGTCGCCAGCACCGTGATGAGGAGTGGGGCGCTGCAGATCGCGATCAGGGATCCGACCGCGACCGAGGTCTTCGCCACCCCCCAGAAGTAGCAGGCCTGGAAGGCTCCCATCGCGAACCCCGCCACGAGCAGTCGCCCGCGGTCGCCAGGGTCCGGAAGCCGGATCGGGCCGCCGAGCCATCGCGCGGCCAGGCAGAGACACGGAGCCGCGATGGCGACGCGCAGGAAGCCCACCACGAGTGGCGACATGGGCGATCCGGCGGCGACGAGCTTCATCGTCGCTCCGGTCGTGCCCCAGGTCATGGCGGCGACGACGATCAGGAGGAGCCCCATCCCGCGCTATACTACGGCGCGGAGCGCTCCGATGCCCCCAGTAGCGAAGAAGCGCGGCCACGCGCGCCCTCTGGTCGGTGTGATCATGGGCTCCCGGTCCGACTGGGAGACGATGACGCACGCCGTCGCCACCCTCGAGCTGCTGGGCGTTCCCTACGAGGTCCGCATCGTCTCCGCCCACCGGACGCCCGATCTGCTTTTCGAGTACGCGGACTCGGCCGCGCGGCGCGGCCTCGGGGTCATCATTGCCGCGGCCGGCGGCGCGGCGCACCTGCCGGGCATGACCGCCGCGAAGACGCCCTTGCCCGTGCTCGGCGTGCCTGTCGAGTCGCGCACGCTGAACGGGCTGGACTCGCTGCTCTCCATCGTCCAGATGCCGGCGGGCGTCCCGGTGGGAACACTCGCCATCGGTCGGGCCGGCGCGGTCAACGCCGCGCTGCTGGCGGCGGCCATCCTGGGCACGAAGTACCCGCGCTTCCGGGAGGCGGTCGAGCGCTTCCGTATCCGGCAGACGCGCGCGGTGCTCGACGCTCCGGATCCGCGCCTGGCTCCGGCGCCTCCGGTCGCTCCGCCGCGTCCGTGAGGGTCGGCGTCCTCGGCGGAGGCCAGCTCGGCTGGATGCTGGCTCGCGCCGGCGATCCGCTCGGCATCCGCTGCCGTTTCCTCGACCCCTCAGCGGAGGCCCCGGCCGGCCGAGGTGGCGAGCTGGTCGTGGGCGCGTACGACGACCCGGCGGCGCTCGACCGCTTCGCGGACGGGCTCACGCTCGTCACCTACGAGTTCGAGAACGTGCCCGTCGGCTCCGCGCGGCGACTCGCGGCGCGGAGCCGCGTGTTTCCTCCGCCGCAGGCGCTCGAGGTGTCGCAGGACCGGCTCACCGAGAAGCGCTTCCTCGAGTCGGCCGGCGTCCCCGTGGCGCCGTGGCGTCCCGTGGCAAGCCTTGCCGAGCTCGACCGCGCCGTTGCGGAGCTGGGGTGCCCCGCTGTGCTCAAGACCCGGCGACTCGGCTACGACGGCAAGGGACAGCACGTCATCCAGGTGCCGGTTGACGTCGGGCGGGCGTGGGCGGCGCTGGGCCACGCACCCCTGGTCCTCGAGAGTTTCGTGCGCTTCGACCGCGAGCTCTCGATCCTCGCCGTCCGGGGACAGGATGGTGCGACTGCCTGCTATCCCCTCGTCGAGAACCTTCACGCGGGCGGCATCCTCAGGCGGAGCCTGGCACCCGCGTCCGGCGTCGCCCCCACGCTCCAGGCCCGGGCCGAGGAGCACGCGCGCCGGGTCCTCGAGACGCTCGACTACGTGGGCGTTCTCGCGATCGAGCTGTTCCAGGTCGGTGACCAGCTCCTCGCCAACGAGATGGCACCGCGTGTCCACAACTCGGGGCACTGGACGATCGAGGGTGCGGAGACGAGCCAGTTCGAAAACCACCTGCGAGCGGTCGCGGGCCTCCCCCTCGGCAAGCCGGCGGCGCGAGGCATGAGCGCGATGCTGAACCTGATCGGCGCGCTCCCGGACCCGGCGACGGTCCTCGCGATTCCGGGCGCGCATCTCCATCTCTACGGCAAGACCCCTCGCCCCGGCCGGAAGCTCGGCCACGTGACCCTTCGGGCGGACGACCGAGCTGAGCTCGACCGGCTGCGCGCGCGACTCGAGCCCCTGATCCCGCGCGATCCGACCAGCGGCTCCTGAGGCCGTCGGCACCCAAACGGAGACGCCATGGACGCGGTAGCTGACCGTCACCGCCGTGCCGCCGTGCTGCTTCGCGACCAGCGCCTCGCGCGGACGCCCATCGATCCGCTGCCGTCGGACTGCCGACCGCGGGACGAGCCCGACGGGTACGCCGTGCAGGACGTGCTCCACGAGCTCCTCGCCGGCGCCGGGCTGGGATCCGTCGCCGGCCACAAGATCGGCTGCACGACGCCCGTCATGCAGGCGTATCTGGGAATCAAGAATCCTTGTGCCGGTGGTGTGCACGCGAGCACGGTCCACGAGGGCCACACGCGCGTCCGTCACCGTGACTACGTCAGGGTCGGCGTGGAGTGCGAGATCGCGGTCCGGCTCGGGGCGGATCTCGGCCCCGCGAGCGCACCCTTCGACCGGGTGCGGGTCGCGGCGGCCGTGGAGGCGGTGCTCGCCGCGATGGAGATCGTCGACGACCGCTACCGGGACTACCGGACGCTCGACGTTCCCACGCTGATCGCCGACGACTTCTTCAACGCTGGCTGTGTCCTCGGGCCGCCGGTCATCCACTGGCGGGACCTCGACCTGCCGGCGCTGACGGGCGTGACGCGGCTGAACGGCGCCGAGGTCGGACGAGGGGAGGGCCGGGCCGTCATGGGACATCCGTTCGAGGCGCTGGCCTGGCTTGCCAATCTCCGGGCCCGGCTCGGCCTCGGACTTCGCGCGGGCGAGTTCGCCCTGCTGGGGAGCGTCGTGGAGACGCGCTGGGTCGAATCCGGGGACGAGGTGACGGTCGCGATCGAGGGCCTGGGCGAGGTCCGTGCGACGTTCGCGCGCTGATCGGGCCCGAATCCCTGTGGTTGCGTCATCGCTGGGCTACCGACGGGCGTGGGTCTATGACACGCCGGCGCTGCAACTCGACGTGTGGATGACCCTGGCGCGCGCCGCTGAGCGTACACGGCGCATCGTGCTGAGCACCGGCATGCTCATTTCGAGCCTGCGGCATGTACTCGTGACCGCGGCGGCTGTGGCCGGTCTCGTTGCTCTCGCGCCCGGTCGCGTCAACATCGGCATCGGCTCCGGCTTCACGGGACGCCTAGCGATGGGCCAGCGGCCGACGGCGTTCGCAAGCATGGCGGGAATCGCGAATTCCTAGCGAGTAGCTCTCAGGGTCTGCTGACCGGCCCCGCGGACCCTGCGGTCACTCGCTCAGGATCTTGTCGGCCCACTCCGTGAGGGCCACGAGCGTCGGCGGCACCGCGAACGTGGCGTTCTTGCCGTCGAGATCCGCGTCCAGGACCCCACGGGCCCTGGAGCAAGCCGTTCAGACGTGGATGGGAACCTTGAGCGCGTGCGTCTTGCTCACGATCTCGGCGAGCGGCGGCCACCCGACCGGCACCACGGCGTTCGCCACCGGTGTGCGCATCAGTGAGACTCCCTCGCCGAGAAGGAAGATCTGGACCTCGTGGCCGGCTTCCGCAAACGCGTTGGCATGCAGGAACGGGAAGGCCGCCTTCGTCGGATCGTCGGAGCCCCACGCGCTCTTGATGAGGAGCTTCATGGCAATCCTCCCTCAGAAGATCGGCCGCTCGACGTAGCGCCCGAAGACGCCGCGGAGGCGCGCGACGATCTCCCCGAGCGTGGCCCGGGCCTTTACCAGCTCGATCGTGGTCGGCATGAGGTTGACGGCGGGGTCGCCGGCCTCGGCGGCCAGCCGGTCGAGGAGCGCGGCGACGCGCGGCCCATCGCGGCGCGCGCGCACGGCCCGGACGGCCGCGACCTGACGCGCCTCGACGGCCGCGTCCACCCGGTGGATAGGGATCGGGGGTGGCTCGAACGGTTCCACGTGGGTGTTGACGCCGATGACGGGCTGCTCGCCCGAGGCCTTGCGCCGGGCGATCTCGTAGGCGTTGTCCGCGATCTCGCGCTGGAAGTAACCCTCCTCGATCGCGCGGATCGTCCCACCCATGGCGTCGACCTTGCGGAGGATCGCCAGGACCTCGGCCTCGATCCGGTTCGTGAGCGACTCCACGTAGTAGGAGCCTCCGAGCGGGTCGATGACCTCGGGCACCCCGGTCTCCTCGGCGACGACCTGCTGGGTGCGGAGGGCGAGCTTCATCGCCTCCTCCGACGGGATCGCGTAGGCCTCGTCGAGCCCGTTGGTGTGGAGCGACTGCGCCCCACCGAGGACGGCGGAGAGCGCCTGGAAGGCGGTCCGCACCACGTTGACCATGGGCTGCGCCTTGGTGAGGGTCGCCGCCGCCGTCTGGCAGTGGAACCGGAGGCGCATGGACTCGGGCCGCCGGGCGCCGAACCGCTCGCGCATGATCTTCGCCCAGATCCGCCGCGCGGCGCGGAACTTGGCCGCCTCCTCGAAGAAGTCCGCCTGCGCGATGAAGTAGAAGGCCAGGCGGGACGCGAAGGCGTCGACCGGTACGCCCGCCCGCGTGACCTCCTCCACGTAGGCGATGCCGTTCGCCATCGTGAAGGCCACCTCCTGGACGGCATTCGCCCCGGCCTCCGAGATGTGGTAGCCGCTGATGTTGACCGGATTGTAGCGCGCCATGTGCTCCGCGCCGAACGCGATCATGTCCCGCATCAGGCGCATCGACGGCCGGATGGGGAAGATCCACTCCTTCTGGGCGACGTACTCCTTCAGGATGTCGGCCTGGACTGTGCCGGAGAGGCGGTTGAGATCGAGACCGCGTGACTCGGCGAGCGCCACGTACATCGCGAGGAGGATCCACGCGGTCGGGTTGATCGTCATCGACACCGAGATCCGCTCGAGATCGATCCCGTCGAAGAGGGCGGCGACGTCGTCGAGCGTGTCGACCGCGACCCCCTCGCGCCCGACCTCGCCGAGCGACCGGGGGTCGTCGGAGTCGTAGCCCATCAGGGTAGGCATGTCGAAGTCGACGGAGAGTCCCGTCTGGCCCTGTCCGATCAGGTAGCGGAACCGCGCGTTCGTGTCGGCCCCGGTCCCGTAGCCCGCGATCTGGCGCATCGTCCACAGCCGGCCGCGGTACATCGTGGGATAGGGGCCGCGCGTGAACGGGTACCGGCCGGGCAGGCCGATCTCCTCAAACGGCGTGTCGGCGACGTCCTCCGGGGTGTAGACGCGCTGACGTGGAAGTCCCGAGGCGGTCCTGTACTCAGTCCGGGATTCGGGCTGACGCTCGACGAACTGGCGCAGCTCGCCAGTCTCCCACGTCTGACGCATTCGCCGAATCCGCTCGATCGCTTCCCGGTCGTACATCGTGTGCTCCCTTTGCGGCCAGGGTCAGCCGAAGAGCGCGCCCTGTCGCGGGCGGACCGGGTGAGCCGGGGTGCCCGCAACGCGCTGCTCGAGCGCGAGCAGCGCGGACTTGGCGGGGAGCCCCCCGCCGTAGCCGACCAGGCGTCCGTCGCTTCCGATGACCCGGTGGCACGGGATCACGATCGACAGCGGGTTCTGGCCGTTCGCGGCACCGACCGCCCGGACGGCCGACGGCCGGCCGATTCGGCGGGCGAGCTCCCCGTATGACACGGTCTCGCCGTAGGGGATGTCGAGGAGCGCCTGCCACACCCGCTGCTGGAAGGCCGTGCCCTTGGGGGCGAGGGGCAAGTCGAACTGTCGGAGCCGGCCGTCGAAGTACGCGTCGAGCTGGCGGACGGCCTCCGCGAACGTCTGCACGGACTCGATCCAGTCCGGGTCTGGCTCGAGGCGGTCGCGACCGAACGGGAGCCAGATCGAGGTGAGCGCGTCTCCCGTTCCAACCAGCAAGAGCGGCCCCAGGGGACTGGGCGCGCGCGTGTAGAGGACCTGGTTCATGGACGTCCCTCCGCCCGAAGCTCGTCCGGCGGACAGGACGGCGGCTCGTCTACCAGGACACCGCAGAGCCGCCAGCGTGAACCACGCCCGCCGGCGCCCGCCGCGGCCATGGCGTGTCATCGCGCGCGGTCCCTCTCATCGGAGAGCGCGCGTCGATAGAGGTCGCGGTCGTCCACCACGCGGCGAGCCTTGAACTCCGAGCGCGGGAGAGTACCCTGCGGGACCAGCTCGATGACCGGATGGATCCCGATCCGCGCACGCAGCCGCTCGCGCATCGTCCGCTGGAGCGCGTCGCGCCGGTCGGACGGCTCGTGCTCCGGGGCGTACTCGGCGCGCACCAGGAGCTCGTCCATCGCCTCGCGCCGGGAGACGATGACCCGGAACTCGCCGCCGAATCCCGGGATGGCGCGCAGCGCGTCCTCGATGCCGCTCGGATACACGTTCTCGCCCCTCACGACCAGCATGTCGTCGAAGCGGCCGTAGATCCCCGCCGGCAGGCGAGGGTAGGTCCGCCCGCACGGGCAGGGGTCGCCCGTCCAGCGTGTCCGGTCGCCCGAGACCAGCCGGATCATCGGCTGGGACGTGCGCTCGAGATGGGTGTAGACCGGCGTGCCCTCGCTCCCGTACGGAACCGGTCGGTGCGTCTCGGGATCGCAGACCTCGGTGTACACCAGATCCTGCCAGAGATGCATGCCCGTGCGGTAGGGGCACTCCGCGTTGGTCATCCACGGAGTCATCTCCGCCATGCTTCCCGTGTCGATGCAGACGCCGCCGAACGTGTCCTCGATGAGCCGCTTCGTGGACGGGATGCCGGCGCCCGGCTCCCCCGAGAAGAAGAGGACCCGGAGCCCCAGGGCCCGCGGATCGACACCCTCCCGCCGGGCGGTCTCGGCGAAGTGGAGCGCGTAGGAGGGCGTTCCGTAGAACGCGGCGGGCCGGATCTCACGCGCCCACTGGACCGCCGCCAGCGTCTGGCCCAGGACGCCGGCGCCGAAGGGGAACATCGTCGCGCCCAGGCGCTCGCCGCCGGCGAGCGCTCCCCACGAGCCCATGTAGAGACTGAAGAAGGAGCAGATCAGGATGCGGTCGCTCGGCCGGATGCCGAAGGCCCACATGATCCGGGCGTGCGCCTCGCCGATCCGTCCCCAGTCCTCCGTGCCGACCCCGAACACGGTCGGCCGGCCCGTCGTACCGCTAGTCCCATGGATGCGGGCGACACCCTCGGGAGGGATGCAGAGGTAGTCGCCGAACGGTGGATGTGCGGTCTGCGCGGCGCGGAGCTCCTCCTTGGTCACGACGGGGAAGGAGCCGAGGTCCGCGAGGGTCCGGAGCATGTCGGGGGAGACGCCCTTAGCCTCCCACTTGTGGCGGTAGAAAGAGCTTCGCTCCCACGCGTACCGGACCTGCTCGCGGAGCTTCGCGAGGATCAGCCCCTCACGCGCGGGGGGCGGCGCGCACTCGACCTCGGGCAGCCAGTACTCGGCGTCGGGCGGCGGCCGATACGCGGGGTCGTATCGTGCCGGCCAGACGGCGAGGTCCACGCCGCGGACGCGCCGGATCGCGTCGAGATCGAGGACGCTCATGAGCCCACGATCGCCAATGTTCGAAGGAGCCGGGTCTCCCGCGCAGTGTCAGCCGGCCCGGGCCGTCTCGACCAGCTCGCGAACCCGGGCGACGAGAGCCGCGGGCGGCGTTTCCTGGAGGAAGACCTCCGCCACACCGGAGTCGCGAAGCGCGGGCAGGTCCTCGTCCGGGATCACCCCGCCCGCGACCACCAGCACGTCCGCCGCGTCGCTCGACCGGAGGAGCTCGATGATCCGAGGGAGAAGCGTCATGTGGGCGCCCGAGAGGATGCTCACCCCGAGCACGTCCACGTCTTCCTGGACGGCCGCCGCCACGACCTCTTCCGGCGTCCGGTGGAGGCCCGTGTAGATGACGTCCATACCGCCGTCTCGGAGCGCGCGGGCAACCACCTTGGCGCCCCGGTCGTGGCCGTCGAGACCGACCTTGGCGATCAGAACCCGGATGGACGTCGCGATGGCTTGCTCCTCCGTGAGATGGCGCGCTGCCCGCATCCCGGCCTCGGTCGGTTCAAGAATAGGCCGAAGGCCGCGACCCGTCCAGGCTGGATACCACACCCGGCCTTGCGGTGCCGGCGCCGGTTCCCTATCGTAGCGCTGTGCCGGGCCCGGATTTCCTCCAGGGCATTACCGTTCTCGACTTCACGCGTGTTCTCGCCGGGCCGTATTGCACGCGGCTCCTCGCCGACCTCGGCGCCCGTGTGATCAAGGTCGAGCGGCCGCGCGGTGACGACATGCGGGCCGCGCCGCTCCAGCTCGACCCGGAGCGGGGCGATCAGAGCAGCTACTTCGTCCGGGTCAACGCGGGGAAACGGTCGATCGCCCTCGACCTGGGGCACCCGGAGGCGCGCACCGTGGCGCTGGACCTCGTCCGGGTCGCGGACGTGGTGGTCGAGAACTTCCGCCCCGGCGTCATGGCGCACATGGGACTCGACTACGCGGCGGCGACCGCCGTGCGGCCCGACCTCGTGTACTGCTCCATCTCGGGATACGGTCAGACGGGACCGTGGCGGAACCGCGCCGCCTTCGCGCACGTCGTGCATGCCACGTCGGGCCTAATGCACCTGGAGCGGGGCGCGGAGGAGCCGCCGCGGGTGCTGTACCTCCAGGCTGCCGACATCCTGGCCGGCACCCACGCCTTCGGCGCCATCGCCGCCGCGCTGCTCCGCCGTACCCGCACCGGTCGTGGCGCGCATCTCGACGTGTCGATGCTCGAGGCGCTGATCGGCGCGGAGGACATTAGCTTCGGCAGCGTCCTGAACGAGGGGCCGTCGTATCCCGGTCCGCGAAGCGGGATGCTGGTGCAGCAGGTCGGCGACAGCTGGGTGGCGCTCCAGGTCGTCGGCGTGCTCGATCTTTGGCCGCGGCTCCTCGATCTCCTCGGCCGGACGGATCTGGCCGAGGACCCCCGCTTCGCGACGCCGATGGCTCGGCGCGAGAACTGGCCCGAGCTCCGCCCGATCATCGGGGCTTGGCTCGACCGCTTCGCGTCGGCGGAGGACGCGCTCGCCGCCCTGGGCGCGGCCCGGATTCCGTGCGCGCGCGTGCTCTGGCCCGCCGAGGTGGTCGCGGCGCCGCACCTCCAGGCGCGTGGGGCCTTTCCGTCGGTTGCCCACCCGACCCGTGGGGCGGTGCGCGTGACGGCGTCGCCATTTCACGTGGACGGCGCGGCCGTCGGGCCTGGCGGGCCGGCGCCGTACCGGCCTGGCGAGGACACGCGGGCGGTGCTCACCGACGTGCTGGGCTATGGACCCGACCGCATCGGCGAGCTCGCGCGCCGCGGTGCGGTGACCGGCCCCGGTCTGCCCTCGCCGCAAGATGGCCCCCTGGCCGACGCGTCCCCCGGCGAGTAGAATCGGCGCGGCGCGGTACCGGGGCCGCGCGACTTGCCCCTGACTGTGAGCCCGAAGGGAGGCGACTGATGGCGAGCCTGACGGAGCGGATGCTCGGTGCGGCCAAGCTCGACGCCGCGACGTACGAGGAGGTCGAGGCCGACGCGACGGCGACCCCTCAGGCAATGCTGGTCGTGGTGCTCGCCAGCGTGGCCGGAGGTGTCACCGCGATGCGGGGGATGGGGGTCGGGGGCTTCCTCCTGGCCGCCCTCGCCTCGCTGATCGGGTGGTACGTGTGGGCGTTCATCACCTATTTCGTGGGCACGCGACTTCTCCCGGGCGCCAAGACGCAAGCCGATGTCGGGCAGCTTCTGCGCACCATCGGCTTCTCGGCCACCCCCGGACTGATCCGCGTCCTCGCGATCATCCCCGGCCTTGGCACGCTGGTCTCCTTCGTCGCCTCCGTGTGGATGCTGGTTGCCATGGTCGTGGCGGTCCGCCAAGCGTTGGACTATGAGTCGACCGGCCGTGCGGTCGGTGTCTGTCTGATCGGGTTCGCTCTCAACTTCGCGGTGCTCTTCGTCCTGGGGAAGCTTCTGGGCATCCCTGTCGGAGTCGCGCCCTGACGGCAGCCGGAATCCGGCGGCCACCGCGAGCTGTCTCACGAGAAAGAGAAGGACCGTGGCGCTCCATGGGAACCTGATCAACGGCGAGTGGGTGACGGGCGCTGAACGGGCGGAAGGCGTCGAGCTACGGCCGCCAGGAGCAGGGGACCTACGCGCGGAAGTTCTACACCCCGTCAAGACCAGCTATACCACCTCCTGATCGTAGTCAGGCCCGTTGACCGGGGTCGGGCTTTGACTTCCCGACATTTCTCGCCGCAGCCCACCTGCGACAATTGTTGAGAAATCAAAGTCTGACCCCTAGGCCTAGCGCGGGGCCATGCGAATGGCGCCGTCCAGCCGGATGGTTTCGCCGTTCAGCATGGCGTTCTCGATGATGTGGCACGCGAGCGCGGCGTACTCGCCCGGGCGGCCGAGCCGGCTCGGGAAGGGGACCTGCCGGGCGAGGGACTGCCGGGCCGGCTCGGGCAGCATCCCCATGAGCGGCGTGTCGAAGAGTCCGGGCGCGATCGTGCAGACGCGGATGCCCACTTCGGCCAGGTCCCGCGCGATCGGGAGCGTCATGCCGACGATGCCCCCCTTGGAGGCCGAGTACGCCGCCTGGCCGACCTGGCCGTCGAAGGCGGCGACCGACGCCGTGTTGACGATCACGCCGCGCTCCCCGTCGTCGCCCGGCGCGTTCTGCGCCATCCGCGCCGCGGCGAGCCGGATGCAGTTAAAGGTCCCGATCAGGTTCACCTGGATGACGAAGGTGAAGGACCCGAGGTCGTGCGGGCCGCGCTTGCCGTGCGTCTTCTCGGCGATCGCGACGCCCGCGCAGTTCACGAGCCCGTGGATCGGCCCGAATCGCGCGCCGGCCGCGTCGATCGCCGCCCCCACGTCGTCGGCGCTGGTAACGTCGCAGGGGACGAACAGGGCGTGCGGCCCGAGATCGGCCGCGACCTGGGCGCCCGCCGATCGCCCGAGATCCAGGATGGCCACCCGTCCGCCGTGGGTCAGGAGCCGCTCGACCGTGGCGCGGCCGAGCCCGGACGCGCCGCCGGTCACCAGGAACGTGGAACCGTCGACCTTCATGACATGGGCCCTCGGACGGGCTCGACGAGCCCGATCAGGTCGGATTTCGGAACGCCGCGAGGACGCTAGCACGCGGTTCGCGGAGGGGTCAAGCCGCGCGGCGCCGGGAGGTGTTACGGTGGCCGCGCCACGCGACGCGCCCCCGACAATGCGCACCCACTCATCGTTCCAGGCCTGAGCGGACCGACTACCATGCCGTGGCAGGCCTACCACACCGTGTGGGCGCTTCTGGTCTTCGGCTGGATCTGCAACTACGTCGTGCGCATGGCCCTCTCGCCGCTGCTCGAGCCCGTCATGGCGGAATTCGGCCTGAGTCACGCCCAGGGCGGCTTTCTCTTCTCGGTCTTCTTCTACGGGTACGTGGCGATGCAGGTGCCAGCGGGGCTTCTCGGCGACCGCTTCGGGCGGAAGCGCGTGCTGGTCTTCGGGATCCTGCTGGTGGCCGGGGCGGCGGTGGTCACGGGGCTCTCCCGCACGCTGGCCATCCTGGCGCTGGCGCGCCTTCTGACCGGCCTCGCCCAGGGAATGTACTTCACCAACGACCGGCCCATCATCGCGGCCGCGACTCCGGCTGACCGGCTCGCGTTCGGGCAGGGAGCGTCGTTCTCGGGGCTGGGGGTCGGGACGGCGCTCGGCGTCCTGGTGGGCGGGACCCTCGGGGAGCTCATGCCGTGGCGGCACGTGTTCCTCGTCTTGGCAGCCTTGCCGCTGCTCTCGGCCACTCTGATCGGCCGCTTCGTGCCCGACCCAACCCGGCTCGGAGGGGAGGCGCCGCGCGGCGACGTGGTCGGCCGGGAGGTTGCGGGCGTGTTCCGTCAGCGCGACCTCTGGCTCCTCGGGATCGCGGGTATCTCGCCGATCTGGACCCAGTGGCTCGTCGGGACGTGGGGTCCGGCGCTGTTCGGCGAGGTCGGCATCCGCGAGCTCGGTCGCTCGGCGCTTTACGCGAGCGTCCTCGGGATCGCCGCGCCGCCCGGCCTGCTGGCCGTGGGCGCGCTGTCCGACCGACTGCTGCGGCGCCGCGGCACGCCGCGCCGAACCGTCGTCGCCGGCGGGATCGCGGCCACGGCCGTGCTCACGGCCGCGATGGGGTGGATCGTGCAGGCGCGCGGCCCCGCCTGGCTGCTCGCCCTCGTGATGTTCGCCACCAGCTTCTGCTTCTGGGGGCTGTGGGCGCCCGTCTATGCGCTCACGGCCGAGCTCGCCCCGCGGCGGTCGATGGGCGTTGCCTTCGGGGTCCTGAACAGCGTTGCGTTCACCGCGAGCCTCGTTGCCCCCTTCGTCACGGGCTGGATCAAGGACTGGTCCGGCTCCTTCGCCGGAGGGTGCTATCTGGCAGCGCTGCTGGGGGTCGCGGCCGTGCCGGTCGCGCTCGCCGTGCGCTCACCCGAGCTGGGAAGATCGGCGGTAACCCGCCGTCTCTAATGACTTTGTGACGCAGGCACCGGCCGGTCTCGGGTCCTCCGGGAGGTCGGGACCGCCTGTATACTGGCGCCGTGAGCCGACCCGGTCGCCTCGCCCGTCTTCTGATCCTTCTCCTCGTCGGCCTCGCGTGCCCGTGGGTGGGTGCGGAGGAAATCGTCGAGGCGACGCTCGACAACGGCCTGCGAGTTCTCCTCCAGGAGGACCACCGGAGCCCGGTCGCCAGCTTCCAGGTCTGGTACCGCGTCGGCTCGCGCGACGAACGGGTCGGGTTGAGCGGGCTGTCCCACTACCTCGAGCACATGATGTTCAAGGGGACGCCGAGGTACGGGCCCGGGGTCCTCTCGAAGCTGGTCGAGACGGTGGGTGGCCAGGACAACGCCTTCACGAGCCGCGACGTCACCGTGTACCACGTGACCGTCGCAGCCGAGCAGCTCGACCTCGTCCTCGAGCTCGAGGCTGACCGGATGCGGCATCTTCTCCTCGACCCCCGAGAGGTCGACGCCGAGCGGAAGGTCGTGATGGAGGAGCGCCGGACACGCACGGAAGACGACCCGGTCGGAGCCCTCGCCGAGCTCTTCAACACCGTCGCCTTCGTGGTCCACCCCTATCGGCTGCCGACGATCGGGCTCGCCCAGGACATCGAGCGCCTGACGGCGAGCGACCTTCGGGGCTGGTACGAGGCCTACTACCGGCCCAACAACGCGATCGTCGCTGTCGTCGGGGACTTCCGTGCGGCCGAGCTCCTCGAGAAGATCCGGACCCGGTTCGAGGGCATTCCCCGGGGCCCCGACCCGCCGCGCGTCGCCGTGGTGGAACCCGAGCAACGCGGCGAGCGGCGAGTCTGGCTGCGGAAAGAGGCGCAGCTTCCCGTCGTCTTCGCGGGCTATCCGGTGCCCAATCACCGATCGGAGGACGCCTACCCTCTCGAGGTCCTGTCGACGGTCCTGTCGGGCGGGCGGACGTCGCGGCTCTATCGGCGGCTCGTGTACGAGGAGCGGCTCGCCCTCGAGGCCGCCGGTGACTACCCGCGTCTCACGCTCGACCCGGACACGTTCACCTTCTACGTGACGGTGCTGCCCGGGCGCACGGTGGAGGAGGCCGAGAGGGCGCTCAACGCCGAGGTGGAGCGGCTGCGCACCGAGCTCATCTCCGAGGAGGAGCTCCGGCGCGCCCAGAACCAGCTGGAGGCCGCCTACCTCTTCGGCCAGGATTCCGTCTTCAGCCGGTCAGCGTCGCTCGCGCGCCACGAGCTTCTCGGGGGCTGGCGGCTTCGCGAGGCCTACCTGCCGGGTATCCGCGCGGTCACGCGCGAGGACGTGCGGCGGGTGGCGGAGCGTCACCTCGTGGCCGAGCGCCGCACGACCGCGATCCTCCTGCCGGTTCCGCCCGCCGCGGCCAGGCAGTAGCGCCGCAGCGATGAGTCCATTCGGCCGAGCCCTCAGGGGCGTGGTCCTGGTTGTGGTGGCCCTCGTCGGGCTGGCAGCGGTCGGGCTCTGGGCGCTGTCGCGGCGCGAGCCGCACACCGCCGGCCTCACGGTGACCGGGACGATCGAGGCACGCGAAGTGGACCTGTCGCCCAAGACGACCGCCCGTGTTGCCGCGATCCGCGTCGAGGAGGGCAGCCGCGTCCGCCGGGGCGAGCTCGTGATCCAGCTCGACGACGCCGAGCTGGCGGCGGACGTGGCCCGGCTCGAGGCGGGGGTGCGCGTGACGCAGGCGCAGCTACGCGACCTCCTGGCTGGGGCTCGGAAGGAAGAGATCGCCGAGGCGGGGGCGCACGTCGGGCGCGCCGAGGCAGCCCTGGCCGACCTCGTCGCCGGCGCACGGCGGGAGGAGATCCAGGCGGCACGCCAGGTGGTAGCCCAGGCCGAGGCGCGGCAGCGCGATCTCGAGGCCGGGTCGCGGGCGCAGGAGATCGAGCAGGCGCGAAGCGCCGTGGCCTCGGCCGAGGCGACTCGGGTGTGGACGGAGCGGGAGTTCGAACGGCTCAAGTCGCTCTACGACCGGAACCTAGTGGCGGCGGCCGACAAGGATCGCGCCTGGCAGGCCTTCGAGGTCGCGCGGATGCAGGAGCGCACGGCGCGGGAGCAGCTCGCCTTGGTGATCGCCGGCCCGCGGAGCGAGCAGGTGGAAGCAGCGCGGGCGGAGGTTCGCCAGGCTCGGGAGCGTCTGCGCCTCGTCGAGGCGGGGCCGCGACCGGATCAGGTCGAGGCCGCGCGCGCCGAGGTCCGGGCCGCCCGGGAGCGGCTCGCGCTGGTCGAGGCCGGGCCCCGGCCCGGCCAGGTGGATACGGCCCGGGCTCAGCTCGCCCAGGCCGAGGCCACCCTGGTGCAGGCGCGCACGCGTCTCGCGGACACCCGGATCGAGGCGCCGATGGACAGCGTGGTGCTGCGGAAGAGCCTCGAGCCCGGGGCGACTGCGGCGCCCGGCTCGGCCATCGTGACGCTCGTCGATCCCGGAGACATCTGGCTCCGGGCGTATATTCCGGAGACCGACCTGGGCCGGGTGCGGGTCGGCCAGACGGCACGAGTCACCGTGGATGCCTTTCCCGGGCGACCGTTCGAGGGCCGGATCACCGAGATCGCTTCCGGGGCGGAGTTCACGCCGCGGAACGTGCAGACGCAGAAGGAGCGGGTCAACCTGGTGTTCCGGGTCAAGATCGCGATCGCCAACCCGGACGGGCGGCTCAAGCCGGGCATGCCTGCGGACGCCGTCATCGCGACGGACTGACGAGGAGAAGCGCGTGGAGTCTCCCGAACGTTTAGAGGACCTTCTGAGACAGGCTGGTCGCCTTCTCGACGAGGCTGCATCCGTCATTCGGGATCTGGGGATGGCTCCCGAGCAGAACATTCGGAGCATTGGCGAAGCACTCGGGAAGATCAGCGACGTCCGGATGGCGATCTATCAGAATCGTCCTGACGTCACGCCAAGCTATCTTCTCGAGCCACCCGTGCTGCCGACGGAGGGAGACCTTCATCCCGAGATGTTCCGCGCGTACGGGAGACGGGTCATTGATTGGATCACGGACTACCTGGCTGATCCTGAACGATTCCCCGTGCTGGCTCGAGTCAAGCCCGGCGATGTCCGGCAGGCGCTTCCAAGTGAGGCACCGGACGCGCCCGAGCCGCTTCATCGGGTCCTCGCGGACTTCGAGCGCGTGATCCTCCCGGGCATCACGCACTGGAACCATCCGGGCTTCTTCGCCTACTTCGCGATCAGCGGCTCCGCTCCAGGGATCCTCGGCGAGCTCCTCTGCGCCGCGCTCAACGTCAACGCCATGCTTTGGCGCACGTCTCCGGCCGCGACCGAGCTGGAGGAGGTCGTCCTCGACTGGCTGCGGAAGCTCCTCGGCCTGCCCGCGGACTTCCACGGCGTCATCTACGACACCGCATCGATCTCGACCCTCTGCGGGCTCGCGGCGGCGCGCGAGGCCGCCGGGCTCGAAATCCGGGAGCAGGGGATGGCCGGGCGACCCGACATCCCGCGCCTCCGCGTCTACACGTCCGAGCAGGCGCACAATTCCGTCGAGAAGGGCGCGATCATCCTCGGCTTCGGGCGCGAGGGCGTGCGGAAGATCCCGACGGACCGCGAGTTCCGGATGGATCCGGCGGCGCTGGCCCGCGCGATCAGCGAGGATCGGGCCGCCGGCTGGCGACCCATCGCCGTGTGCGCGACCGTCGGGACGACGGGGACGACGAGCGTGGATCCTGTGCCGGCGATCGCCGACATCGCCGCGCGGGAGGGACTCTGGCTCCACGTCGACGCCGCATACGGCGGGGTCGCGGCCATCCTGCCCGAGCGGCGTGAGGTGCTGGCCGGGTGCGACCGCGCCGACTCGATCGTCGTCAACCCGCACAAGTGGCTCTTCACGCCCATCGACTGCTCGGCCCTGTTCTGCCGGCGTCCCGACGTGCTCAAGCGCGCCTTCACCCTCGTGCCCTCGTACCTCCAGACGCCGGAAGGGAGCGCGGTCGAGAACTACATGGACTGGGGGCCGCAGCTCGGCCGCCGCTTCCGGGCGCTGAAGCTCTGGATGGTGCTTCGCGCGTTCGGCCGGTCCGGCATCGAGGCGCGCTTGCGTGAGCACATGCGGCTCGGACGGCTCTTCGCCGAGTGGGTCGACGGCGATCCGGACTGGGTGCGCATCGCCCCCGTCCCGTTCAGCACGGTCGTTTTCCGGCTCCGGCCCCGGGGTTGGGTTTCCGACGACCCGCGGCTGGGTGCCCTGAACAAGCGGCTGCTCGAGGGCGTGAACGCCTCGGGCGAGGCGTTCCTGTCTCACGTGATCCTCGGCGGGCGCTACGCGCTCCGCCTCGCCATCGGCAACATCCGGACGGAGGAGCGCCACGTGCGGCGGGCGTGGGAGATCCTCCGGGCCGAGGCGCTCCGTCTCGGTGCCCTTCCGGTCACAGTCGCCGGCGGATAGCCGCCGCCTCCATCGGGGACGCCTCCCTCGAGATGGTGGAGTCGGCCGATCCCGCGGTTCTGACCGAGGGACTTACCAAGCGCTTCGGCGCCTTCACGGCGGTCGATCACGTCGACCTCCGGGTCGAGGCGGGCGAGCTCTACGGCTTCCTGGGTCCGAACGGCGCCGGGAAGTCCACGACCCTCCGGATGCTCTGCGGCATCCTCGAGCCCACCGACGGAAGTGGGCGCGTCCTCGACATCGACCTTCGCCGGGAGCCCGAGCGGATCAAGGCCGCCATCGGGTACATGTCGCAGCGCTTCTCGCTCTACGACGACCTGTCGGCCGCCGAGAACCTCGTCTTCTACGCGATGGTCTACGGCGTGCCGGGCCGGCTCCGGCGAGAGCGCATCGACCGGATGATCCAGCTCGCAGACCTGGTTGGCCGCGAGGACACGCTGGCGGGCCACCTGTCGGGCGGCTACCGTCAGCGGCTGGCGCTCGCCTGCGCGCTCGTCCACGCGCCCCGGCTCATGTTCCTCGACGAGCCGACGGCCGGCGTCGACCCGGTGTCCCGCCGCACCTTCTGGGAGCTGATCCGGCGCCTCGCCGACAGCGGCGTCACCGTGGTGGTGACGACTCACTACATGGACGAGGCCGAGCATTGCGACCGGCTGGGGTTCATCTACCAGGGGCGGCTGATCGCGCAGGGCACGCCAGCCGTGATCAAGGCCGACGCGTTCGGGCGGCCCGTGTTCCAGGTGGAGGCGCCGGAGCCCCAGCGGGCGATCGACATCCTTGCCGACTGGCCCGCCGTCGAGGAAGCCGTCCGCTACGGAGCGGTGGTGCGCGTCGTGTCGGCCGAGCGCGAGCTCACCGAGGCGGCGGTGGTGGAGCGCCTGGCGGCCGCCCGGCTGACGGCGGCGGTGCGCGTGGTTCCCCCGACGATCGAGGACGTGTTCATCTCCTTCGTGGACAAGGAGCGCAAGGCGCGGCTGCGGCGGCAGCTCGGCGCCTTCTGATCGCGCATGCGACTCCTCGGGATGATGTGGAAGGAGCTGGTGCAGCTCCGGCGCGATCCCATGTCGCTGACGCTCGCTTTGATCATCCCGGTCGCCCTCCTGTTCATCTTCGGCTACGCCATCAACACGGACGTGAGGAACTTGCCGACCGTCGTGCTCGACGAGGCGCGCGACGTCGAGGCGCAGAAGCTGCTCGAGGCGTTCCAGAACACGCGGTACTTCGCGGTCCGATTCCAGGCGCGATCGCTCGACGAGGTCGCCCGGCTCATCGACCGGGGCGACGCCAAGGTGGGAATCGTGATCCCGCCCGATTTCTCCGAGCGCCTGCGCAGCCGCCGGGCCGCGGCGATCCAGGTGATCGTCGACGCTTCCGACCCTCAGGTGGCCGTCTCCGCCATCAACGCGGCGACCGCGCTGGGCCTCGATCGCTCGATCGAGCTCCTGCGCCGGGGCGGCATCGACACGGAGGCCGGCCTCGACGTCCGCATCCGCGCCTGGTACAACCCCGACCAGGAGTCGGCGCTGTTCATCGTGCCCGGGCTCATCGGCGCCCTCCTGATGCAGACGACCATCACGATCATGGCCGTGGCCGTGGTCCGGGAGCGCGAGCGGGGGACCCTCGAGGCCCTGATCGTGAGCCCGCTCAAGCGGTGGGAGATCATGCTCGGGAAGATCCTGCCGAACCTACTCGTCGCGTACGGCCAGATGACGCTGGCCCTGGTGGTGGCGCACTACGTGTTCGCGGTGCCCATCCGGGGGAGCGTGGCGCTGCTCTACGCGGTCTCGGCGGTCTTCATGCTGGGCACTCTCGGGATCGGCATCTACGTGTCGACGATGTCCCGCACCGTACCCCAGGCGATGCAACTTGGTTTCCTCACCATCCTGCCGTCCATCTACCTGTCCGGGCTCCTGTTTCCCCTGGAAGGGATGCCGGAGCCGGCGCAGTACGTCGCGCGGATCCTGCCCATCACGTACTTCCTGCGGATCATCCGCGGGATCGTGCTGAAGGGCATCGGCCTGGCCGACCTCTGGCCTGACGTCTGGCCCCTGGTCGCGTTCGGCGCCGTGATCTTTACCCTGGCGGTGCTGCGCTTCCGCAAGTCCCTCGACTGAGCGCGGCGGGGCCGCCGATGGAGGACCATCCGTGACCCGAGAGAGACGACGGCCGCTGAAAGTCGGCGTGGAGCTGCCGATCGCCGTGGACAAGGGACGCCACGGCACACCGCGCTGGGGCGACATCAGCCAGATGGCGCGCCATGCCGAGGAGATCGGATTCGACTCCGTGTGGATCGAGGACCACCTCCTGTTCCGCCAGGAGGGCCGGGCCTCGCAAGGCGTGTGGGAAGGGTGGGCGATCATCGCCGCCATCGCCGCGGTGACCTCGCGCGTCGAGATCGGCCCCCTCGTCTCGTGCATGTCGTTCCGCAATCCCGCGCATCTCGCGAAGCTGGCCGACACCATCGAGGAGATCTCGGGAGGCCGGCTGATCCTCGGCGTCGGCGCCGGCTGGCACGAGGCGGAGTACCGGGCGTTCGGCTATCCCTTCGACCACCGGGTGAGCCGCTTCGAGGAGGGGCTCCGCATCGTCCACGGGCTGCTCCGTCAGGGGCACGTCGACTTCGTCGGCCGTTTTCACGAGGCGCGGGATTGCGTGCTCCTGCCACGGGGTCCCCGGCCCGGCGGCCCCCCGATCCTGATCGGGTCGAGCGGGGAGCGCATGCTGGCGCTGCTGGCCCAGTACGGGGATGTGTGGAATGCGTACTTCACCCCCACGAAGAACCGTCCCGCGGGTGTCGCACCGCTCCGGGACCGGGTCGACGCGGCCTGCCGTAAAGCTGGGCGCGATCCGGTAACGGTCGGCCGCACGGTCGCCGTGTTCGTCGACATGGCACCAGGAAAGAGCGCGTCCCCACCGCTTCCGGCGCACTGGACCTTCGAGCCCCTCACCGGACCGCCCGAGCGCCTGGCGGAGGAGCTGCGGGACTATGCGCGCGAGGGCATCAGTCACGTGCAGCTCTGGCTCGAGCCGAACACACTGGAGAGCCTCGAGGCCTTTGCGCCCGTCCTCGCGCTCCTGGACAGGTAGGCGCCCCGCGCCGGGCCGGTTAGCTAATGGCAGAGCCGGTATAATGCCGCCATGCGTCTGGTTGCCGTGAGGGGCGTCGTCCTGACCGCAGCTGTCGCGGCGCTCGCGACGCCGGCGGGTTCCCAGACCTTGCCACCGTCCGTGGTGGCGCCGGCACCCGCGATAGCTTCGGGCTGGACGCGGCTCACGCTGCCGAACGGGATCGTCATCCTCGTCGCCGAGCGCCCCGGCATCCCGATCGTCATCGCTCGCGCGTCGGTGGAGGCGGGAGCGGCCCTCGACCCCCCGGACAAGGGCGGCGTCGCCAACCTGACCGCGATGCTCCTCACCCGCGGGAGCGCGACCCGGTCTGCCCTTGAGGTCGACCGTGCCATCGAGTTCGTCGGCGGGAGCCTCGAGGGCGAGGGGGGCCGGGATTCGAGCGAGGTCGTGCTCTCCGTGCTCCGGAAGGACCTCGGGCTCGGCCTCGATCTCCTGACCGAGGCGCTTCTGCGGCCCGCCTTCCCGGACACCGAGTTCGAACGGACGCGCGACGAGATGCTGGCGTCGGTGCGGCGCTCGGAGGAGGATCCCGGAACGGTCGCGGCTCGCCTGCTGAGGCGGCTGGCTTTTCCCGAGCACCCCTACGGCCGTCCCGTGACCGGGACTGAGGCGTCGCTCCCCGCCATCACCCGGGACGACGTGGCAGCCTTCCACCGGGCGGCCTACCGGCCCGAGCGCACAATCGTCGCGGTGGCGGGCGACGTCACGACCGCGGCGGTCCGGGCTGAGCTCGAGACGCGCCTGGGCGTCTGGTCCGTGACGACCCCGGCCCCTGCGCCGCCGGGGCCGGTGCCTCTCGGGTTGCCCTCGCGCACCGAGTCGGTGCAGCGGAGCCTGACTCAGGCCACGATCCTCCTGGGCCAGGCGACCGTGACCAGAAGGCATCCGGACTTCTACCCGCTGCTGGTGGCGAGCCAGATCCTCGGCGGTGGCTCGTCCTCGCGCCTGTACACTCGCATCCGCGAGGAGCGCGGGCTGGCCTACAACGTGTACGCGCAGTACGCGCCGGCCCGCCTGGCGGGCCTGTTCCTGGTCGAGCTGCAGAGCGAGAACGCGCGGGTCCGCGAGGCTCTGGCGGTGGTGCGGGAGGAGCTGATCCGCCTCCGCCGCGAGCGCGTGTCGGGGGAGGAGTTGGCGCGCGCTCGCTCGTACCTGGTCGGGAGCTTCCCCCTGCGGATGGACACGGCGGCGGACGTGTCGGACCTTCTCGTCGCGATCGAGCGGTTCGACCTCGGCCTCGACTACCCCGCGCGCTTCCGCCAGGCCGTCTCGGCCGTCACCGCCGACGACGTGCTCCGGGCGGTGCGGGCCCATTGGGACCCGGACGGCATGAGTCTCGCGCTGGTGGGCAACCTCCGCGAGGCCGGGATCGGAAGTCCCTGACATGGGGCACTTCGGCCTGGTCCGCCGTCCGTCCGGCGTCCTCGAGGAAGGGCTCGAAGCCGAGCAGGTCGCCCAGGCGCTCGGCCAGCAGGGAACGGTCGGCTGGCTGGATCTGGAGCCGGCGGCCCCCGGAGGAGCTCCACGCGCTCGAGGGGCTGTTCGGCTTCCATTCACTGAACTTCGAGGTGATGCTTGGGCTCAAGCAGCCGTGGGGGATCCCAGCGGCGACCGTCCTCATGTTCGGGCTCTCGGCAACCGCGTTCATGTTCCTCAAGAGTCACGACTGGCTGTGAGCGGCGCGCGGGCTCGGCCGCGGCAGACCAGGGTTCGGGTCGGTGCGGCACTTGCCCTCGCCGAGATCCTCCTCTGGGGCTTTCCCCGGCCCGCCCCGGCGCTGGTCGGGGATCTGACGGCGGCCGAGATTCGCGAGGCGACCGACGCAGGCATCGCCTCGATCACGCAGGACGACTTCGCCGAGGAGTGGCAGCTTCGGCTGCCCGGCGGTGAGGACGTCGTCGTCAGCACCCCCTTCTCCCGGCTCGCGCTCGCCGCCCGCCAGGCCGCGATGAAGGGCGAGTCGCTGACGGAGAAGCAGCAGAAGGAGCAGATCGACAGGGGCAAGGGACGGATCCAGCTCCTGGTCACGATGCACGGAGGACCTTCCCGGAGCTTCGCCCGCTTCTACCAGCCGGTCCTCATGGTGAACGGCCGCGAGGTCAAGGCGAGCTTCGTCCAGAACGAGCGCACGCCATTAGTGCAGGAAGATGGCCGCCTCGCCGCGCGCAACGTGTACGTGTTCCCGCTCGAGGGGCTTCCGAGGAACGGCGTCGTGACGCTGGTGGTGAAGGGAGCGCCTCCGGAGCAGAAGGAGGTCCTGCGGGCTAGGCTCGACTTCGGCAAGTTCCGCTGACACCACCGTTCGCGAACACCTCTCGACGAAGGAGACCGGTCCTGATGGTCACCAAGCAGCGCTTCGCGCAGGGCATGACCTTCCAGCAGTATCTCGACCAGATGACCAGCAACAAGGACAAATTCCTGGAGACGATGGCGGCGACCCACGTCACGTCTCAGGACCGGGCGGTCTTCGCGGATCGTGGCGAGAAGCTCAACGTCCTCGTCCTTACCGAGGACTGGTGCGGGGACGCGCTGACCAACTTCCCGGTGCTCGCGCGCATGGTCGAGGGGGCCCCGAACGTCGAGATGCGGGTCTTCCTCCGCGATCAGAACCCGGACCTCATGGATCAGTACCTCAACCGCGGACTCTTCCGGTCGATCCCGGTCTTCGTGTTCTTCGACGCGGACATGAAGGAGGTCGCCCGTTTCGTCGAACGGCCGCTCAAGATCACGGAGTACATGGACCAGAAGCAGCTCGAGCTGCGCCGCCAGCTCCGCGCCCAGCACGGGGACGAGTGGCGGCGGTCGGCGGCCGAGGAGATCCGCGCGCTTCTCGGATGAACGTCGCGCACTTTCTCGAGGCGAGCGCCCGCCGCGAGCCCGGGCGGACGGCCCTCGTCTACGGGGACCGACGTTTCACGTACGCGGAGCTCGACCGCGAGGCCGGGCGGGTGGCGGCGGGCCTCGCGCGGCTCGGGATCCGGCCCGGCGAGCGCGTGTGCCTCCATCTCGCGAACCGGCCGGAGTTCGTCGTCGCCTATTACGGCTGCCAGAAGCTCGGCGTGACGGCGGTCGCGCTCAACGTCACCTACGTGCGTGACGAGCTAGCGTACATCGTCCGTGACAGTGAGGCGGCAGCGATCCTGAGCGGCCCGCCATTTGCCGCCCAGCTCCCGCGTCCCGGGGAGACTCCGTCCGTTCGGGTGCACGTGGGCACCGGCGAGCCCGGGGCGGTGACCTTCGAAGCGCTCCCGACCGATCCGCCCCTTCGCGCGGTCGACGGCGACCGGGAGGACGTCGCCGCCGTTCTCTACACCTCGGCCACGACCGGCCGGCCCAAAGGCGTCATGCTTACGCAGGCCAACGTCGTGTCGAACACCTATGCGACGGTGCACCACCTCCGCATGAGCGCGGAGGACCGCGGGCTGTGCGCGCTACCGCTGTTCCACTGCTTCGGCCAGAACTTCATCATGAACGCCCTCGTGGCCGCCGGAGGGACGCTGGTCTTGCAGGAGCGGTTCGTGCCGGCCGACTTCCTGGCCGCGGCCGGCCAGCACCGCGTCACCCTCCTGTACGCCGTGCCGACGATGTACATCGTCCTTCTGACCGCCGGTCTGGCCGCCCACGACCTCTCGTCGCTCCGGCTCGCCTTCTCCGCCGCGGCCATGCTGCCCGGCGACGTCGAGCAACGTTGGACAGCGGCCACCGGGCTCCCGATCTCCCAAGGCTACGGACTCACCGAGTCCTCCCCGTTCGCGACCTACAACCACGAGCACGCCCACCGGCCCGGCTCGGTCGGGACGCCGATCGAGAACGTGGAGGTGCGAGTCGTCGACGAGCACGACCGGGAGGTGCCCGACGGCACGCTCGGCGAGATCGTGATCCGGGGACCGAACGTGATGCGGGGGTACCTGGGGAAGCCCGAGGACACGGCCGTTGCGCTCCGCGGAGGCTGGCTTCACTCGGGGGACATCGGCCACCGTGACGGTGACGGGTACTTCCACGTCGTGGATCGCGTGAAGGACATGATCAACGTCGCGGGGTTCAAGGTCTACCCGCGCGAGGTCGAGGAGGTCCTCTTCGAGCATCCGGCCGTCGCCGAGGCCGCGGTGCTGGGACGGCCGGATCCCGTCAAGGGCGAGGTCGTCCGCGCATGCGTGGTGCTCCGATCCGGCCAGTCGACGACGGCGGAGGAGCTCATCGAGCGGTGTCGGGGACGCGTGGCGCCCTACAAGGTCCCGGTCGCCGTGGAGTTCCTGTCCGCGCTGCCCAAGAGCCCGACGGGCAAGATCCTGAAGAAGAATCTGCGGTGACGCCGCCTGGCGGGGTTCCTCCGCCGGCGTCCCGCCCCAAGTATGCGATCTCGAGTATGATATCTGGGATGGGTGCTCGTGGACGGCCCGGGGAGGGAACGATGCGGCGGTCGATCGTGGCGGTGGGCCTGATCGGGATTCTGGCGGGCGGGGTGGCGCTGACGACCTTCAGCGAAGCGCGCGTTGGCGGGGGCGGCTCGAGCGGGAGTCGGGGCTCGCGCTCCTACTCGGCACCGCGCGTTCCCTCGTCACCGGTCATCCCGTCGACGCCGGCATCCCCCCGACCGGTGGCGCCAAGCCCCGGCTCTTTCGCGCAAACGCCGCGACCCGGTCTGTTCGGAGGGCTCGGCGGCATGGTGGGCGGCTTTCTCCTGGGTGGGCTTCTGGGCTCGCTCCTGTTCGGGGGGCTGGGCGGTATGTCGGGAGGTATTGGATTCATGGACCTCCTGGTGATGGCCGGGCTCGCCGCGCTCGTGATCTCGTTCCTGCGTCGTCGGACGCCCGAGCCGGCGCCGGCGTCGGCGTACGGGCGGGCGGAATGGACTCCCGCGGCGCCCCAGCCCGCCTCGGCTCCCTCGCCCACCGGAGCCGTCGCGCAAGGTGGTGCCGCCGCGCTGGACGAGGATCTCGCGCGCGGCGTGGACCACATCCGCGTGATGGACCCGGACTTCGACCCCGCGCGCTTCCTCGCGATCGCGAAGGACCTCTTCGTGCGCCTGCAGATCGGCTGGTCCGGTGGCGACCTCGCCGCCGTGCGCGCGCATCTCACTGACGAGATGGTCGTCGCGCTCGAAGGGGACATGGCGCGTCTCCGTGAGAGAGGCCGGCGGAACCGCGTCGACCAGGTGACCGTCGACTCAGTCGCCCTCACGGAGGTGTGGCAGGAGCACGGCCGGGATCTCGTCACGGCGGAGATCCAGGCTGGCGCCGTGGACTACGTCGTCGACGAGGCCACCGGCCAGGTGGTCGAGGGGAGCGCCACGAAGCCGACACGGTTCGTGGAGTACTGGACCTTCGTCCGCCCGGTAGGCGCGAATCCCTGGAGGCTCGGAGCGATCCAACAACCCTCGGCCTGACGGCCAGGGTGGTTCCGTTCGGGACGCCTCCCTTGGAGGCCGCGGCCATGTTAGGCTTCCAGACAGGCCATGGCGCAGGTGGGCGTCCTGCTCGTGGACCCGGATCAGACCCTGGTGGGGGGTATCCGCCAGGCCCTCGAGGGACACCCCTACGAGCTCAGGCTTGCCGGCTCGCCTGCTCACGCCTTGGAGACCATCGGCGCGGGTGACGTCGAGGCCGTGCTGGTGAGCCTCGGCTGGGGCGAGGGAGCCGGCGCTCTCATCGCGGACATCTCCGGTCGGTGGCCGGACCTCCCCGTCGTGGCCGTGACCGAGCCCGGGGGGCGGACCCAGGGCTTCCAGGCCCGCGCCGCGGGCGCGTGGGACTACCTCGAAGCGCCCGGCGATCTCGCTCCCGAGCGGCTCGTCACCGTGCTCGCCAACGCGCTCGATCGCCGCCGCCTCCGGCGCGAGCTGCGGACGGCACAGGCGGCGGCGCCCGAGACCCTGAATCTCGAAGCGCGCGAGCGGCAGGCGATCCTTGCCGCGCTGGAGGCGACGCGCTGGAACAAGCAGGCCGCGGCGCGGCTCCTGGGTCTCCACCGACCGACGCTCTACGCCAAGATGCGGAAGCACGGCGTCCCTCAGGCACGGCCGCACTGACCGGATGACCCTCGGTCCCGGCGGTGTCCCGGGACGATCTCCTGCCTGATCCGTCGCACGGCGGTCCGGTTGCGGCGTCCCGGGACCGTGTGCCACAATAACTCCCGTACGAAGCGGCCCCCGATGCGGGGCCGCGCGTGTTTCGGCCAATTCCGCGCGCGCCAACGGGGGCGGTTCATGACGACTCAGACGACCGATACCGGACTCCAGGACGTGGTCGTGTCGACCTCCGAGATCTGCTTCATCGACGGTGATCGGGGGCGGCTTCTCTATCGCGGCTACGACATCCACGACCTCGTGGCGCATTCCTCGTTCGAGGAGACGGTCGCCCTGCTCTGGAACGGCGCGCTGCCCAAGCGTGCGGAGCTCGAGAGCCTCCGGAAGGCCCTGGCGACCCAGCGGCGGCTGCCCGCCAAGGTCCTGACGCTGGTCCGGAGCCTCCCGCGGAAGTCCGACTCGATGGACGTCCTCCGGACGGCTGTCTCGGCGCTCGGAGTGTACGATCCGGACGCGGGCGACAACTCCCGGGAGGCAAACCTGCGGAAGGCCGTGCGCATCCAGGCCCAGGTGCCCACGCTGGTCGCGGCGTGGAGCCGGATCCGGAAGGGCAAGGCGCCGATCCCTCCGAGCCCGCGTCTGTCGCTCGCCGGGAACCTTCTCTACATGCTCTCCGGCCGGAAGCCGAGCGCCCTCGCCGAGAAGGCGATGGACACCGCGCTCATCCTCCACGCGGATCACGAGCTGAACGCCTCGACGTTCGCGTCGCGCGTCACCGTGGCGACCCTGTCCGATATGTACTCGGGCGTGGTGTCGGGGATCGGCACCCTCAAGGGTCCGCTCCACGGGGGGGCGAACGTTGCCGTCATGCGGATGCTCCTCGAGATCGGCGACGTGGACCGGGCGGAGACGTGGATCAAGAACGCGCTCGCCCAGAAGAAGCGGATCATGGGGTTCGGGCATCGCGTCTACCACACCGAGGACCCGCGGGCGACCCACCTCCGGCGTCTGTCCGAGCAGCTGGGGCGGGAGGCGGGTGAGCTCAAGTGGTTCGAGATGTCGCGCATCATCGAGCGGGTGGTGAACGCCGAGAAGGGCCTGCACGCCAACGTCGACTTCTACTCCGCGTCGACCTACTACTCGATGGGCATCGACCCGGACCTGTACACGCCGATCTTCGTGGTCTCCCGGGTCTCGGGATGGACGGCCCACATCCTGGAGCAGCAGGCCCACAACCGCCTCATCCGTCCGCGTGCCGAGTACCAAGGTTCGCGCCAGGCGACCTACGTCCCTCTCGGCCAGCGCTGATGTGAGGCTCCCGGAGGCTTCGGTCGTGACGCTGGGCCAAGTGGTCTGGCGTTCCGTGGTCCGCGAGTAGCCGATGGCGCGATTCACGAAGGGACACGGGCTCGGCAACGACTACCTCGTCATGGAGGAGCGGGACATAGACTTCCCGCTCGGGCCACCCGCGGTCCGCTGGATCTGTCATCGCAACTGGGGGGTCGGCTCGGACGGGATCCTGCTCCGGACGACGTCCGGCGTCGCCGACGTTGGCCTCCGCATCTTCAATCCCGACGGGAGCGAGGCCGAGAAGTCCGGGAACGGCCTCCGGATCTTCGCGAAGTACCTGTGGGAGCGCGGCGGTCTGCGGAAGTCGCCGATGCGGATCGAGACGAAGGGCGGTGTCGTCGAGGCCGTGTGCCACCTCGTCGGGGAGCGCGTGGACCAGGTGACGGTCGAGATGGGGCGCGCGACGTTCCGCGCGCCCGAGATCCCCATGCACGGCCCGGATCGCGAGGTTGTGGCCGTCCCCCTCCAGGTGGGCGACCGCTTCCTCACCGTGACGTGCGTTTCGGTCGGCAATCCCCACTGCGTCGTCTTCACCGACACGCTCGACGATGACGAGGTGCGGCAGCTCGGGCCACGGATCGAGACCCACGCGGCCTTCCCCAACCGCACGAACGTCCAGTTCGCGCGTGTCCTGGCGCGGGATCGGGTGGAGATCCGCATCTGGGAGCGTGGGGCCGGGTTCACCCTGGCGTCGGGCTCGTCCTCCTGCGCCGTCGCTGCCGCGGCAGTCCGTAACGGCCTCGCCGGCGGGCGCATCACCATCCAGAGTCCCGGTGGAGAGTTGGTCGTCGAGGTCCGGCCGGACTGGTCCATCCGTCTCCAGGGACCGGTTGCCGAGGCGTGTGAGGGGGCGCTCGCGCCCGAGCTCGTGCACGCCCTCCGGGCCGGGGACGCGCTCCCCTTCGAGTGAGGTGTCCATGCCCGGCTTGATCCCGAAGACGGCGTTCATCGGCATCGACCACGTCGCGCACCTTGCAACGGGCGGGGAAGCCCCCGTCCTGCGTGCCAACCTCGCGGCCGCGACCCAGTTCCTTCTCGACAAGGGCGACGGCATGCCCGGGCGCGAGCGCTTCTTCGCGACGGCGGACCGAACCCGGGTGGCTCTCGCGGCCCGTCTAGGCGGGCGTCCCGAGGACATCGCGTTCCTCGGGAGCGCTTCCGAGGGCTTCCACGTCGCGTCCGAGGGGATCGACTGGCGCTCCGGCGACAACGTCGTGGTGGGCCAGAGCGAGTTTCCCTCGGTCCTTCTCGCCTGGCAGCGGCTCCGGCCGCGCGGCGTCGAGGTCCGTGCGGTCGGCCGGGAGCCTGTCGTGACCTACGACGAGATCGCCGCGGCAGTCGATCGGCGGACGCGCGTGATCGCCGTGAGCCACGTGGCATACCTCACGGGAGCTCGCCACGACCTCCGCCGCCTGCGCAGCCTCGCCGACCGGGTAGGCGCGCGGCTGATCGTCGATGCCTCCCACGCTCTCGGCGTCGTTCCCGTCGACGGCACGCTCTGTGACGTGGTCGTCGCCTGCTGCTACAAGTGGGTCCTCGCCGTCCACGGCGTCGGCGTCTTCTACGTGAACAGTCGGCGCTGGCCCGACCTCGCGGCGCCCTGGGTCGGCTGGCACTCCACGCTCCGCGAGGACGACTGGCGGCGTCGTACGGAGTATCGGCTTCGGGAGGATAGCTCGCGCTTCGAGGCGGGCAACCCTCCGTTCCTTCCCATCTACGTGCTGGAGAGCGCCCTGCGTACCCTCGACGGCATCGACCCCCGGGCGTCGGAGGCCTACGTGCTCGCGCTGGGCGGAGCGCTTCGTGCCGGGCTGGTCAAGCTGGGCCTGACGGTCCTCACGCCCGAGGCGCCCGAGGAGCGTGCGGGGAACATCGTGTTCGCGACGGACCACAGCCTAGAGGTCGGGCGCGCCCTCCAGGACGCAGGCGTGCTGGTCTGGGCCGGTGACGCGCGGGTGCGCCTGTCGGTGCACGTGTTCAACGACGAGGCCGACGTCGCGCGCGCTCTCGCGGTGCTCGGGGATCTGACGGCGCGCGGCGCCGTCTGACCGGATGCCGGCCGGCGGGACGGCGGTGCCCGGCACCGCACCGGTCCGCGAGGCGCACC
Organism: uncultured Candidatus Rokubacteria bacterium; assembly: GCA_963805625.1. Classification (GTDB taxonomy): domain Bacteria; phylum Methylomirabilota; class Methylomirabilia; order Rokubacteriales; family DASRDR01; genus DASRDR01. The sequence continues at coordinate 1,358,822 of CAWDVE010000010.1, read as the reverse complement.
GCTTCGACGTTCACGCCCTCGAGAGGTACCTCGCCGGCCGGCTGCCGGCCTTCGTGGGGCCGCTCGAGGTCCGGCAGTTCCTGGGCGGCCAGTCGAACCCGACCTACCACCTGCGCGCGCCGAGCGGCGACTACGTGCTCCGTCGGAAGCCTCCGGGGAAGCTCCTGCCATCCGCCCATGCCGTCGAGCGGGAGTTCCGCGTGATCGCGGCCCTGCGGGGGACCGGGGTCCCGGTGCCGGAGGCGCTCGTGCTTTGCGAGGATCCCGGCGTCGTGGGCACCGCCTTCTACGTGATGCGCTACGTGGCCGGGCGGGTCCTGCCCGAGCTGGGCCTGCCCGCCCTCCAGCCCGCGGAGCGATGGGCGCTCTGGGACGACGCCGTTGGAGTCCTGGCGCGGCTCCACCAGGTGGACTGGCGGGCCGTCGGGCTTGCCGACTTCGGGAGGCCTGGCAACTACTATGCGCGCCAGCTCCACCGTTGGGTCGGTCAGTACCGCGCCTCGGAGACGGAGACCATTCCCGCGATGGAGCGCCTCATCGAGTGGCTGCCCGCCCACGTGCCGGCCGACGACGCCACGACGCTCGTGCACGGGGATTTCAGGATCGGAAACACCGTGGTCCACGCGACGGAGCCCCGCATCCTAGCGGTCCTGGATTGGGAGCTCTCGACGCTCGGGCATCCACTCGGCGACCTCGGGTACCTTTGCACTGCGTTCCGGATGCCGGCGGGAATCGACGGCCTCCGCGGCCTCGATCTCACGGCCCTGGGGATTCCCGCCGAGGCGGAGGTCGTGGCGCGGTACTGTCGTCTGACGGGTCGCGACGAGGTCCCCGACTGGGAGTTCTACGTCGCCTTCGCCCTGTTCCGGCTGGCCGCCATCTGTCAGGGGATCATGGGCCGCGTACGCGACGGGACGGCGAGCGATCCCAACGCCCGCCGGCGCGGTGAGCGAGCGCGGCCACTGGCCGAGGCGGCATGGGCGGTTGTGGACCAGGCCGCCTAGGGGATGGACACTACGAAGCGTTCGCCAAGCGGTTCGCAGAGAGAGTTGTCGTGACGGGACCCGAGGATCTGGATGCGCTGGCCGGCGACTATGCGCGGCGGTTGGAGCGATACTGTCTGATGGCTCCGTACCAGTGGTTCAATTTCTACGACTACTGGGCGGACGAAGTCGGCAAGTAGGGCGCCCAGGCCCGCCGCGTGACGGGGGCATGGGCTCGCCGGCCGCTCAGGGGTGCTTCCGGAGCTCGAGTCGTCCGATCTGGCGGCGGTGGACCTCGTCCGGCCCGTCGGCGAAGCGGAGCGTCCGAGAGTGCGCCCACCAGTACGCGAGCGGGAACGCCTGGCTCACGCCGCCTCCTCCGTGGAGCTGGATGGCCCGGTCCAGCACACTCAAGGTCATGTTGGGTATGGCGACCTTGATGGCCGCGATAGCCTGCTTGGCCGCCTTGTTGCCGACCGTGTCCATCTTCCACGCCGCGTGGAGCACGAGCAGGCGGGCCTGGTCGATCTCGATCCGGGACTGGGCGATTCGCTCGAGGCTCACGTCGTTCTCGGCGAGGCGCTTGCCGAAGGCCACGCGCTCCTGGGCGCGGCGGCACATGAGCTCGACCGCCCGCTCGGCGACGCCGATCTGCCGCATGCAGTGGTGGATCCGGCCCGGGCCGAGACGCCCCTGCGCGATCTCGAAGCCGCGCCCTTCGCCGAGGAGCAGATTCGCTGCCGGCACCCGCACGTTCTCGAAGACGACCTCGCCGTGTCCGTGAGGGGCGTCGTCGTAGCCGTAGACGGTGAGCATGCGGACGACATGGACGCCGGACGCGTCTCGGGGCACGAGGATCATCGACTGCTGCTTGTAGCGGTCGGGGTTCCCGGGGTCGGTCTTGCCCATGAAGATGATGACCTTGCAACGCGGATCGCCGATTCCTGACGTCCACCACTTGCGACCGTTGATGACGTACTCGTCGGCGTCGCGGACGATGCTCGCCTCGATGTTGGTCGCGTCCGACGACGCGACGGCGGGCTCCGTCATCGCGAAGGCCGAGCGGATCTTCCCGTCCAGGAGCGGCGCGAGCCACTCGCGCTTCTGCGCGGCGGTGCCGTAGCGGACGAGCACCTCCATGTTCCCGGTGTCCGGCGCCGAGCAGTTGAACACCTCCGGCGCGATCGGAGAACGCCCCATCACCTCGCAGAGAGGCGCGTACTCGAGGTTGGTCAGGCCGGACCCGTGCTCGCTCTCGGGCAGGAAGAGGTTCCAGAGGCCGCGCTCGCGGGCCTTGGCCTTCAGCTCTTCCATGATCGGCGGCACCTGCCAGCGTGTCGGGGCCGCGCCGAGCTGGTCGAGGAACGTCTGCTCGCTTGGGTACACGTGGCGGGCCATGAAGTCCGCCAGCTGGTCCAGGTACTCCCGCGTGCGCTTCGAGTACTCGAAGTCCACAGCGCCGCCTCTCTCCGGTGGCCTCGGCGGCCGCCCGGTCCGGGTCCGCCCTACTGAACCATTCCTCGGCGGTTTCCGCAAGCGGAAGCGACCCATCGACGGCGCGTCCACCACGCGTGGCGGGGCTCGCGGGGCCTCCGGCAATTTGGCGTGTCCCGCGTTTTGTCGTACCATCGAACGATGCACGGTGGGAGTGGTGTGGGCTCTGATCCAACGCCCCGAGAGGTGGTTCCGGCATGCGCGCCCCGCTGATCGACCTCCTCCGGGGAGGCGTCCCGGCGTTCGTGGCGCTCGTCGCGGCGATCGTCGTCATCCGGATCGTCTGCCGCCGTACCACGCTCCGCCGTCTGTCGCTCGCGCTCTCGCTCCTCGCCCTGACCGGGAGCGTGGCGCTTTTTCGGGCGCTGGCGCCCGCCGAGGCGCCGTTCCTGGACCCGTACCTTCGCTTTCTCGTGCTGTTCTCTCTCGCCTACGGGGCCTTCAAGGTCGTGGAGGTGCTGGTCGTCGACCTGCTTCCCGGCCGGCGTGGACCGCGACAGGCCCCGGCCATTCTCCGCGACGTCGTCGCGGCGGTGGTTGGCGGCCTCATCCTGGTGGTGCTTCTCCGCGCGAGCTTCGGCGTCGACGTCGCCGCGCTCGTCGCGACCTCGGCGGCGCTGTCGATCGTCCTCGGTTTCGCGCTGCAGGAGACCCTGGCGAACCGTCTTCGCCGGGCTGGCGCTCATGCTCGAGCGTCCGTTCGAGCCCGGGGACTGGATCCAGATGGGTGATCTGACCGGGCAGGTCCAGGAAGTGAGCTGGCGTGCGGTGCGCCTGAAGCTCATCCGCCAGGAAGACTACTTGATCGTGCCGAACAGCGTGGTGGCAAAGTCCGAGATCGTGAACATGAGCCAGCCGCTGCCGATCCACGGTCACGCGATCGAGGTCAGCGCCCCGTGCGCCGAGCCGCCTGGCCGCGTCCGCGAGGTGCTGATCGAGGCGGCGCTCGACGTGGCCGGGGTTCTCCGCCAGCCGCCGCCCCGGGCCCGGGTCGAGCGCCTCTCGAAGACACTCGCGCGCCGCCAGGCCGAGCGGGACGACGCGATCCACCGCGCGGCGGTGTCCGAGTACGAGGGGCCGGGAGCGGACCGGGCCAGCCAGCTACTCGGCCGGATGCGACGGTTCTTCGGGCTCATGGGCGGCGATTCGGGGGCGCGCGGCTGACCGCGCCAGGGGAGAACGGATGGCGGTTGAGCAGAAGGTGGTGGTTGAGCAGAAGGTGGTGGTGGACGAGAAGGAGCCGATGGCCTTGCGGCTGTCGCTGAAGGTCAAGCTCACGCTCCTCATCACGACGCTTCTCGTGCTGACGGTGCTGCTTGTGAGCGTCTTCCTGGTACGGCAGGAGCAGGAGAGTCTCACGAACGAGATGAGCAAGCGCGGCCGCACGATCGCGAGGGACCTCGCGAACGCGTCGAAGAACCCGATCCTCTCGAACGACGATCTGACGCTGTCCCTGCTAGTGCAGGATGCCATGAAAGATCCCGACGTCGTCTACGTGATCTTCGTGGATGCCGACGGCAAGGTGGTGGCGCATCCGGATCTCTCGCAGATCGGCCAGCGGATTCAGCGGTCGGACGGCTTGCCAATGGCGGTGGGCGAGACGCAGGTCACGCCCTACGTCGATCCGAAGCACGGCAAGGTGATCGACTTCGCGGTGCCACTGGTCTTCAGCAAGGTGTCGGTCGGCTCCCTGTACCTCGGCTTCAGCCGGAAGCCGATCGACCAGGCGGTCGCCACCGCGCGGAACTCGACGATCGTCATCAGTGCCGCCATGGTCTTCATCGGGGTCCTCGGGGCCCTCGGGCTGGCCACCGTGCTCTCGCAACCCGTGATGCGCCTGGTCGAGGGCACGCGCGCCGTCGCCGCGGGGAACTTTCAGATCCACCTGCCGGTTACGTCTCGGGACGAGATCGGAGCGCTGACGGACTCCTTCAATCAGATGGCGAAGAACCTCCGCGAGAAGGAGATGATCAAGCGGGCGTTCACGCGCTACGTTGCCCGTCAGGTGGTCGACGAGATCCTGAAGGATCCGGAGAAGCTCGCCTTGAAGGAGGAGCGCCGGGACGTCACGGTCCTGTTCTGCGACATGCGTGGTTTCACGTCCTTGGCCGAGCGCCTGTCGCCCGAGGAGGTCGTCGGCGTGCTGAACGACTTCTACACGCTGATGGTCGACACGACCGCGAAGAACGACGGGATCGTGGACAAGTTTCTCGGCGACGGCGTTATGGCCATCTTCGGCGCTCCCATCGTCCACGAGGATCATCCTGCTCGAGCGGTCAAGACGGCAGTCGCGATGCAGGCCGCGGTGGCGGAACTCTCGCGGAAGCGGGCCCGGGAGGGTAAGGATCCAATCGCGGTGGGCATCGGCGTCAGCGCCGGCGAGGCCGTCGCCGGGACGGTCGGGACCGAGGACCGGATGGAGTACACGGTGATTGGCGACAGCGTGAATCTGGCGGCGCGACTCGAGTCCAACGCCAAGCCCGGCCAGATCCTGATCAGCCAGCGCACGTATCAGAGGGTGGCTAGCGTGGTCAACGTGCGCACGCTCGGAGTGATCCGGATGAAGGGCAAGGAGGAGCAGGTCGAGGTCTACGAGGTCCTTGGCCTGACGCAAGGAGCGTGATGTCACCAGAAGGGCACGACATGTCCGCTCAGGCCGAAGGCCGTTCGATGGAAGCCGAAGGCCGTCCGATCGGCCGCGAACCCGGGCGTCTCGCCGGATCGATGAGATCAAGGAGAGGTCGATGATAGGCGTCGGGTTGAAACGGGTGCTCGTACTCGGTATGGCGGTGGGCGTGCTGAACGCCTGCGCGGCGGCACCTCCCGCGTCCACCGGGGCTCCCTCCCCGCAGCCCCAGGCCGCGCCCGCGAGTCCGGCCGCCGCCACCAGGCCTGCGCCATCGACGGCACCTGGTCGTCCGATGCCCGCCCCCCCCGTCGAGCCTCTCCCCGAGGCCTTCGAATCCGACGACTTCGTCGTCGTGCTCGCGAAGGCTGGCGACACGGCGGAGAGTCTCGCGCAGCGATATCTCGGCGACCCGACGAAGGCGTGGCTGGTCGAGGACTACAACGGGACGGCGACCTTCACGCAAGGTCGCGAGGTCGTGATCCCGAAGCGACCGTGGAATCCCGCGGGTGTGGAGTCGCGCGGGTATCAGCTCGTGCCGATCCTCTGTTATCACAACCTGGGTCCGCAGACGCGTGGTCGGCTCCTCATGTCCGCGAGCGCGTTCGAGGAGCAGATGCGGTACCTCAAGCGCGAGGGTTACCACGTCATCACGCTCAAGCAGTTCCTCGAGTTCGCGTCGCTCCGGCAACAGTTGCCACGCAAGACGGTCGTGCTCACGTTCGACGACGGCTGGAAGTCCTTCAAGGAGTACGCATACCCCATTCTCAAGGAGCTCGGGTATCCGGCCACACTGTTCATCTACACGGACTTCATCGGGGCCCGCGTCGCCCTCTCGTGGCCGGAGGTAAAGGAGCTCGCCCAGGAGGGCTACGACATCCAGGCTCACTCCAGGACGCACGATGACATGCGCCGCAAGCCGACGGAGTCCGACGAGGACTACAACCGGCGCATGCAGGCCGAGCTCGTCCAGCCCCTCGCGATCTTCCAGCAGCGCGTGGGCGTGTCGCCGAAGATCCTCGCGTACCCCTACGGCTCCCACGACGAGGCCGTCGTCAAACGGGTCCGCGAGGCGGGGTACATAGCCGCCCTGGACGTACGGCGCCAGGGGAACGCCTCGTTCACGCCGACGCTCACGATCCACCGAGCCCAGATCTATTCCGAGATGAGTCTCGACGACTTCGTCCGCAACCTGACCGTGTTCAGCGAGGAGGCGATCCGGTGATCCTCGGTCGTCGCGGTCGATCGTTCCTCGTCGCGACTCTCGCACTCCTGCTGGGCGCCTGCGCGGCGGCCACGCCTCCGCCGGCCGCGCCGACCACTGCCGCGCCGCCTCCGGCCGCACCCCCGTCCGCAGCCCCGGCTCCACCGGTGGTCGCACCGGTTCCCGCGATTCCGTCGCCGCGTCAGCAGCTCGCGGCGGGACACAAGGAGCGGGCGCGCCGGCTGGAGCGTAGCGGGGACCTCCGGCAGGCCCTGGACGAGTGGAAGATCGCGCTGACGATCGATCCCGGCGACCAGGCCGCCCAGGAGGGGCGACGGCAGCTCGAGGCGCGCATGGAGCGGTCGGTCGCAGAGCGGCTCGGCCAGGGGCGCGAGGCCCTGGGGAAGGGCGACCATCTGGAAGCGAGACGACATTTCCTGGCCGTGCTCGCGATGGATCCCACCAACCAAGCCGCGTTCTCGGCGCTCCAGAACGACGTCAAGGAGATCCGCTTCGTGCCGCACACGGTCAAGGCCGGCGAGACGCTGGCGACGATCGCCGAGCGTTACTACGGCGACCGCGCCCGGTCGGAGGTGATCTGGGAGACGAACCAGCTGCCGCCTAACCCCAGGCTCAGTGCGGGCATGGTCCTCAAGATTCCGGAGATTCCTGGCGTGCCTTTCGTCCTGCCGGAGCTTCGCCCGAAGCCGCCGGAGCCGATGGCCCGGCCCGACACACCCACGCCCGACGCGGGCCGGTCGGCCGAGGTGGTCGAGATCAACCCGCTCCTTGTGGGGGCGCGGGAGTCGCTCGAGAAAGGGGAGTACCAGGTGGCGCTGGCCGACGTGGACCGTGTCCTTGCCGGCAACGCCCAGAACCCCGACGCCACCGAGTTGAAGAAGGCCGTCCTGTACGGGCTCGGGAAGAGCCAGCTCGGCCAGCGGAAGTACGAGGAATCCGTCCGGACACTCATCCAGCTGGCGCGGCTCGCACCCACCTACCAGGATTCTCCGGCGCTGCTGAAGCAGGCGCGGGAGCGCGCGGCCCAGCAGCACTATGCGCAGGGGCTCCAGCTCTACCGCGAGGAGAAGCTGGAGGACGCCATCACGCAGTGGAAGGCGGTGCTCGAGTACGAGCCCGAGCACGCCAACGCGAAGAAGAACATCGAACAGGCCGAGCGCCTGCTGAAGAGCCTACAGCAGCGACAGCAGCCGAAGAAGCAGTAGCCTAGGCACTTGGCTCGGCTCCGAGAATCGCGAGGAAGTGCTTGACGATCTCAGGGTCGAGCTGGGAGCCCGCGCTCTCCTGGAGGCGCCGCGTGGCCTCCTCGGCGGAGAGGGCCCTCCGGTACGGACGATGGTGCGTCATCGCCTCGTAGGTCTCCGCGACCAGGATGATCCTCGAGAACAGCGGGATCTCGTCGCCTCGGAGACCCTCGGGATAGCCGCTCCCATCGAACCGCTCGTGGTGATGGCGGACGGCCCGGGCGATCTCGGCCAGGGCCGGCTGGGCCCCGAAGACATCGGCCCCGCGCACGGGGTGAACCCGCACCTCCTCCATCTCGTCCTCGGCAAGCACCGAGGGCTTGCGGAGGATGTACTCGGGCGTCGAGAGGTACCCGACATCGTGGAAGGCCGCCGAGATGAAGAGCATGAGGCGCTCGCGGGGAGGGAGCCTCAGGGAATCGGCGACCCTCTCGCAGTACGCCGCCACGCGGGACGAGTGACCCGTCATGTAAGGGTCACCAGCATGCGTTGCGTCGGCCACGGCGCGCACGACGTGGAACAGGAGCTGCTCGCTCTCGCGATCGAGATCTCCGAGCTGCGCCACTTCCCCCCCTTCGCCTCTCGGCGCTGCACGCCCGACCCGCGACCAGGCCTGGCCGACACTCTAGCCCCCTCATGCGACCGGGCGCAAGGGAATCGGCGGGCTCCGGATCCGGGCGCTGGGGGTCTGCGGCTGGCCCCTGGGCTGCGCCGCCCTATAATACCGGTCTGTGAGCGATCTGATTCCGGCCTGGGCGTGGGTCTTGATCGAGGACTACGTCGACCGGTCGCTCGAGGGCCACGGCGCGACGAACCCCACCCCACGGGAGACGCTGGCCGAGGTGGCGCGCCTGTGGCCCGATCTCTCGTGCACGATCCTCGTCCAGGAGCCGTGGCAGGGAACGGTCCGCTTCAAGAGACTCCTCCGTCTCCGCGGAGACGAGATGCGGCCGTTCCTGGAGGCGCCGGAGGCATTCATCCGGGAGCGGTTTGGCGGCGGGAAGTTCAAGCTGAACATCCACCACGGCATGCATTTCGTGAACACGAAGAACTTCAAGCCCGAGGGCCCGGCGCACTGGCAGGCGGTCCCCGAGCTGGTGGAGGACTGACATGGCCGAGGACTCGACGCGTCGGCTCCTGAGAGGCCTCGGCACGGCGGTGACGGACTGCGAGGACGCGCTCGGAGAGCTCGAGGCCGCCCTTCGAGGATCGAGTCCAGGCGCCGTGCTCCCGCACTCGCTCGAGGCCTACGACCGGGCTGCCCGCGAGGTCGAGACCCGCTGGGCCGAGCTCGGGCACCTGATCCAGGGCTACCAAGCCCGAGCTCGGGAGGCGCTCGTCACCGCCCTTCGGGCGCGCGGCGTCGCCTGACCCTGGAGATCCATGGCCCACGGCCGGATGCTCCGCCCGCGCTGGCTGGTCTGGCTGGTCCTCGCCTGGAGTGTCGCGATGGCCTCGGTCCCGCGTCTTGGCGACGCCGCGCCGCTCCCGCCCGAGCGCGCCGCCGCCGCCGGCGACCTCGGACCGGCCCGGACGCTCCTCGAACGCCGCCTCGTCCAGGCGCAGCTCGCGACACTCGGCGTGTCGGAGGCGGAGGCCACGGAGCTCTGGGAGCGCCTCACCACGGCCGAGCGGGCGGAGCTGGCCGAGCGAGCGGACGAGCTCCGCGCCGGCGGCGATCCCGTTGCGGCGGGAGTCGCGATTGCCATCATCGTGGCGATGTTCGTGATCCTCGCCCTCGAGCTCATCGGTCGCCGCATCATCTCCCGGCCCGCCCCGAGCGTCGAGCCTTGACCGGGGTCAGGGCTGACGCCCCTGCGCGTCCTGCGGCGACGTTTTCCGAGACGTAGGGACGTCCCGGCCTGACCCCGCGCGACGCGACGCCGAGGCAGGATGCCAGCGGGACGCTCGTCGCCGTGCCCGCGCGCCCCTCGCGCATCGTGTCGCTCATCCCGAGCGTCACCGAGATCCTCTTCGCACTCGGGCTGGACGACCGGATCGTGGGCGTCACGATCTTCTGCAGCGAGCCCCGAGACCGCGTGGCCCGGACGCCGAAGGTCGGCCGTGAGAAGGATCCCGACCTCGCCCGCATCCGCGCCCTCGCTCCGGATCTGGTCGTCGCCAACATGGAGGAGAACCGCCGCGACGTGGTCGAGGCGCTCCGGGCGGAAGGCGTTCCGGTGTGGGTCACGTTCCCCCGGACCGTCGCGGCGGGAATCGAGCTCATCCGGGAGCTCGGGGCGCTGACCGACTCGGAAGCTGCCGCGGCGTCGCTCGCGGGTCCCATCGAAGCCGCCCACGCGCGGATCCAAGCTCGTATCGAGGCACGGCCACGCGTCCGGGTCTTCTGCCCGATCTGGCGGGGGCCGTACATGACGATCAACAGGGACACCTACGTCCACGACATGCTCTGGACCTGCGGGGGCGACAACGTCTTCGCCGCCAGCCCAGCTCGCTACCCGACGGTCACTCTCGAGGACGTGCGAGCCGCGATGCCCGACGTCATCCTGCTGCCGGACGAGCCGTACCGGTTCCGGGCGGCCCATCGGGCGGATTTCGCGCCGTTCGCCGACGTGCCGGCCGTCCGGAGGGGCCGGGTCCACCTCGTGGACGGCAAGCTCCTCAGCTGGTACGGCCCCCGGATTGCCGAGGCGCTCGAGCGCCTCCCGGTCCTCCTTTCCTCGGACGCCGAGGCCGGTGGCTGAGGGCAGGGCGCTGGCGCGCCCCTCGTCGGCGCGGCTCGAGGATGAGCTCGACCTCCACGGGCATGCCTCCCGCCAGACTCTGGGCTGGCCGGAGCCACACGGCTGGGGGGTCCCCCGGGGCTAGCGTGGCTGCCAGCAGCGCGAGGCTATCCTCCAGGTGCTCCGGGGCGAGACCCTCTGGCGCCGGAGTCGAGACGAAGGCGGTCAAGACGACACAGCGCATGCGACCCAGCGAGCCGAGGGCGGCGCGCGCCGAGGCCAAGGCATTGGCGGTGGCAAGGCGCAGGGCCGCCCCGGCGTGACCGACCGGCACCGCTTGGCCCACGCGACCCTGGTAGGCGAGCCGGCCGTCCCGCTCGGGGTCGTGTCCGGCGACAAAGAGCCGCACGCCCGAGCTCACCGCGGGCACGTACTGGTCGGTCGGCAGTGTCGGCGCGATCCCGGCTAGCGGATCGCGCCGCTCGCGGCCGCGTCGAGGACGGACGGCTGGCGTGGGCCTAGCCTTGGCCTAGCCGCGTCGCCGCGCTGAATGGTGCCGCGGGCTCCGGGCTCTGACGGTCGAGACTCGGCTGCGGGCACTCCGTGGGCGCCTCACCGGGCCCGACACCTCGAGGATCATCTCGACCTCGACGGCGATCCCGAAGGGGAGGGAGCCCATGCCGACGGCGGAGCGCGCGTGCCGGCCTGCGTCGCCGAAGACCTCGACCATCAGATCGGAGAACCCGTTGATCACCTTCGGATGCTCGGTGAAGTCGTCGGCGCACTGCACCATGCCGAGCACCTTGACGACCCGCCGCACGCGGTCGAGGCTGCCGAGGGCGTCTCGCGCGGTGGCGAGGAGGTTAAGACCCGTCAGGCGCGCCGCCTCCTGGCCCTGCTCGATCGTGAGGTCGCGGCCGACCTTGCCCTGATGAACGACGCGGCCGTCCTTCACCGGCCCGTGGCCGGAAAGGAAGAGGAGGTTGCTCGACTGGGCGGCCGTCACGTAGGTCCCCAGCGACCGCGGCGGGATCGGGAGCTCGATACCCAAGGCCTTGAGACGCGCTTCCGCTCCCATCGTGATTCCTCGCTGGCTGGCAGGGTTCGTGAGTCCGGGACCTGCTGGTGCGGCCATCCTAGGAAGGGCCATCCGTGGGTGTCAAGCGGTCGCGCGCCTGCAGGTCACGAGGGACGGGTGGCGGGGGCGAGGCCGGGACTCCGGAGCACGGCCAGAACTCCGAGACACATTGCCGTGAAGGCCAGATAGGTGATGGTGTCGCCGGCTCGGTCTGCCAGCCACCCACAGAGCGGTGACCCGACGGCGTGCCCGAGAGCCCAGGCGAAGTTGGCGAGCGCGATCGCCAGGACGCCGTCGAGGCCCGCCGCGTCGGCGGCTCGTGTGAGGAGCGCCATTCCGGGGACGAACGTGGCGCCGAACGTGATCGCCGCCGCCATGGCGAGGCCGGCCACCAGCCACGGGGATCCCGTCACGGCCAGCGCCGCGAGCACCACGATCGACCCGACCAGCCCGGCCGAGATCGGGGCGAGCGCTCCCTTGCGATCCGCCCAGCGTCCGAGCAGTGGGTGCACGACGGCCTCCAGCGCGGCCGCTGCCGCGTAAAGCGCGCCCAGCCGCCCAGCGCCCCACCCCCACGCCCCGAGCGACAGGGGCACCAGGACGCCGAGGATCGCGAAGAGGAGGGGCGCCAGCAGGATCAGGCCGAGGGGCACCCGGAGCGATCGGACGCCGAAGGCGGCGACCATCGTCACGCTCCGGGAATCCATTCCTGGCTCCGGCAAGGTCACGACGCGAACTGCCAGCCCGGCGCATGCCGCGGCAACGGTCCCGAAGGCCGGGCCCGTGCCGTACCACGCTGCGGCGGCGCCCAGCGCGGGGCCCAGGAATGCGCCAGCCACGGCCGCGGAGACCGCGAAGCCGATCGTCTCACCGCGCCGCTCGGGCGGCGCCGTGCGCGCGAGCCAGCCGACGGCCGCAGTCCACGAGCACGCGCTGCCGATGCCGGCCGTGAAGCGCGTCAGAACGAGGAGGATCCACTCGTCCGCGAGGCCGAAGAGAACACTCGCGACCGCCGTCAGGCCGAGGCCGAGGAGAAGGGTCGGCCGGAGGCCGAGCCGGGAGGCCAGCAAGCCGCTCGGGAGCGCCGCCACCAGGACGCCGGCCGCGAACGCGCCCGCCAGGACACCCACGGCGCCCTTTGACAAACCGAGCGCTGCCGCGTAGGCGGGCAGGAGCGGGGAGAGGACGGCGAAAAACACCGTATCGACGAGGACCACGGCAGCGACGAGGACCAGGAGCCCGCGCACCTCGCCATTGTACGCGTCGCGTTCCGGACGGGCCTCGGGCAGATCCACACCGTTGACGGCACCGGACCGGCGTGATACGACCGGCGCCGTGCAGGAGGCGTCCGCTTCTCCCCCGGCGGCTCGTGAGGCCGCCTCCCTGATCCTCGCGCGCGATGTTCCCGGCGGCTTCGAGGTGCTGCTCCTCCAGCGGCATCCCAACAGCCGGTTCGCGCCCGGCGCCTTCGCGTTTCCCGGCGGGCGCGTCGAGCCACCCGACGCGGGGCTCGGCATCGAGGCGCGGTGCCGGGCCCTCGGACGCGTCGAGGCCGCGCGGCAGCTCCCGGACGTCGCGCCTGCGGAGCGGGCCATCGGCTTCTGGGTGGCCGCGTTGCGCGAAGCGTTCGAGGAGGCGGGGATCCTCCTCGCCTGCGGCCCGGACGCGCACCCGGTGAATGCCGCGTCGCTCGGCGGTGGCGTCCGCGCCCGCTGTCGCGAGGACAGTGCCGTCTTCGGGCGGTTCCTGACCGAGCTGGACCTCGTCCTCGCGACCGATCGGGTGGTCTACTGGGCGCACTGGATCACGCCGGAGGAACGGCCCATTCGGTACGACACGCGCTTCTTCGTCGCGGCGACCTGGCCGGAGCAGGCCGCGGAGCCCGACGGCCTCGAGATGGTGGCCGCACGCTGGATCCGTCCGGAGGATGCGCTGGCGAGGCACCGGGCGCGCGAGCTGGTGCTGCCGCTCCCGACACAGGGGATCCTCGCGTCCCTCTCCAATCATCGTGACGTCGATGCCCTCATGGCGGCTGCCCATGGACGGGAGGTCCGGCCCGTCCGGCCGCGCATCATCCGGGACGGGAGTGGCGGCGAGCGCATCCTGCTCCCGCAGGATCCCGGCTGGTTCTGAGACCGAGCCCGCGGCGCCGCATTGTATAGAATCGGGTGCATGGCGATCGCGCGACGGCTGACGCTCACGCTCGCGCTTGGCGCCGTCATCCTGGGCCCGGCGGGCGGGGAGCTCATCGGCCGGGCCGCCGGTCAGACGGCGGCCCCGGCGCCGGGACCTCCGCCGGCGCGCGGGGCACCCGCGCCGCCCCACGTGCATGGGACGCCGGAGGGCTGGCGCTTCACGTTGCCGAAGGGCGACCCGGCGAAGGGCCGCGAGGTGTTCGAGAAGCTCGAGTGCTACAGCTGCCACGAGGTGCGGGGCGAGCGTTTCCCAGCGCCGAACGATCTCGAGCTGGCGGGCCCCGAGCTCTCGACGATGGGACCATTCCATTCGCCGGAGTTCTTCGCCGAGTCGGTCATCAACCCCAGCGCGGTCGTCGAGCAGAACCGTGGCTACACCGCGGCCGACGGGTCCTCGAAGATGCCGTCGTACAACAGCCTGCTCACGGTCCAGGAGACGATCGACCTGGTCGCCTACCTGAGGCAGCTCCGGCCTCCGGCAGCCTCGGCTCCAGGGCGCGCCGGCCACAGCGGTCACACGACCCCCTGAGCCGGGAGGTCCCGGAGGCGGCATGGCCTAGTGCGGGCGCCGGCTCGCCTCGCCCACGCGCACGAGGGCCGTGTAGAGGTGGTGGGCCTCGTGAAGCAGGAAAAAACCGAGCCATCCGGCCACGTCCATCTCGCCGAACGTCGGGTGCAGGGCCGTGCGCGTGCTCTCGGCCGGCGACAGCGACCGCACGACGGCGACGAGCTCCGCGCGGAGGGCTCGGAGCCGGTGGAGTATCTCGTCCTGCGGGAGCGTCGCCCAGGCAGCCCACTCGCGGTCGTCCTCGGCGCGATAGCGGTCCAGGGCCGGGCGGTCCTCCGTCAGCAGGCGCCGCAGCCGATCCAGAAAGACCGCGTGGTGGCGGGCCAGGTGGGCGAGATTCTCCCGCGCCGACCACTCCTCCGGCCGTGGCCGCGCGTCGAGGACGGCCGGCGTGGCCCGGGCGAGGATCAGACCGAGCGCCTCGAGCTGAGTCTCCAAGCGCGCGAGCAACGAAGCCGGAACGGCCACGGTAACGCCTCCCCGCCGGAACCGGTCAGATCACGCGCCGGACCACGCTGAGAGTCAACCCGTGAACGCCGAGGGCACCCGCCGACGCCAGCACGTACGTTGGCCCGACGGCCATGCGATCGAGCAGTCCCGCCACCATGAGCAAGAAGGTGGCAAAGCCGAACGAGCCCAGCACCATCCCGCGAAGGAGCTGAACGGCCGCCGCCGCGCCCTGTTCGCGGTGCGCGAACACGGCGAGGAGCGCGCCGAACACCGGGATCGGCGACAGGCTACCCGCCAGCGCGGGGCCGAGCGCGGCGGCCACCGACGTGAGGACGAGGACCAGCAGGGCCGCGAGCGCCATCCGAATCGCCAGGTCGCCGGGCAGGAGGCGTCGTGGGAGACGGGGCGGATTGCCGCCGGCCATGACCGCTCCGATGCCGGCGAGAACGGCGCACACCAGGGCGAACGCGAGCACGAGCGGAAGCGTCGCGTCCCGGAGCGCGAGCGTCGACACGCCGAAGGCGCCGAGCGCGGCCGCGAGACAGCCGCCCCACCCCACCCGCCGCGCCGCCGCGCCGTACACCAGGCAGAATGTCGCGAGCGAGACCAAGCCGAAGAGCGTGCCGAGTGCCGCGCGAGCGGCGAACTCGGGACCCTGCTCGAGGGCGAGGATGAACGACACGGGACCGGAGGTCAGCGGGAGCCCCGCCAGCCATCCGCCGACCGCGGGTCCCCAGCGGCGTCCGGCCAGCGTCGCGAGGAGGATGAGCACGGGCGCCAGCAGGATCTTGAGCAGCGTCGTCGTCGCCACGGCCCTACGGTCTCACAGCCAGGCACGCCTGCCCACCACCTCGCTTGACACGCACGGCGGGCGGAGCCACACTCCCTCCGCGCCTGGCCGTATCGCGCGCATCCTGACACGGTGTCCACGAAGCGCGCCCATCCTCCGTCTGCGGGAGTTTCCATCGCCCGCGTCCGGGCTCCGGGGCTTCATGTCGTGGTCTCGGTGACCGTGGTTCTGGCGGTCCTGGCCGCGCTCCGGCTCGCGTGGCTCTCTCGCGGCTGGCCGCTTGTTCACGACGCCCCGCTCATCCACTACATCGCGTGGCGGATCCTGGACGGTGCCGCGCCCTATCGCGACCTCTTCGACATGAACTTCCCCGGCGCATACGCGGCGCACCTCCTGCTTCTCCTCACCCTTGGACCCGGGGACCTCGCATTTCGCGCGTTCGACCTGGGCATCCTCGTCCTCGTGGGTGCCGGTCTCTGGAGTGCGCTGCGGCTCTCGGGGGCATGGGGTGGCCTGGCCGCGGCGGCGCTCTTCGCCCTCTACCACGTCGCGGGCGGTCCGTGGCTCGCCGGGCAGCGTGACCTCCTGCTCTGCGGCTTCCTCGTGTGGAGCGCGGCGGGCGTCATTGCGTCGACCAACGTACCCGAGGGCGCGCGGATCCGGCGGCTCGGCGGCGCGGCCCTCGCATTGGGTGCGGCCGTGTGGGTCAAGCCCCACGCGATCGTGCTGGTTCCGGCTCTGGCGTGCTGGGTGTGGTGGGGGTGCCGAGGCCCGGCGCGGAGACGTGCGCTCGCCGCCGTCGGCCTGGGGGCGGCGCTGCCTGGCCTGGTGCTGCTCGCGTGGCTCGGCTGGACCGGCGGTCTCGGAGCATTCGCGGACATCACGCTGGGCTACCTGCTCCCGCTCTACAGTCGGCTGGGGCGGAGCGACCTCGCCCACGAGATCGCCGTGCGCGACTACGGGGCGGCGGTGCTGGCCGGTCTCGTGGCGTGGGCCGGTCTCGGCGTCGCCGCCCTCGCGCGGGGGCAGCAGTGGAGGGAGATCGGCATTCTGACTACGGGCCTGGCCTACGGCGCGGCCCACTTCTGGGTGCAGGGACGGGGATGGGAGTATCATTTCTACCCGCTCGCGCTCTTCGCGACGGCGGTGGGCGGGGCCGGCCTCGGGGCGGCGGTGGCGGGCGGCCGCCGCGCGCTCAGCGTGATGCTCGTGCTCACGCTAGCGATAACGGCGGGCGCCCTGTGGACCAAGGGGCAGCGCAATCTCGCCCCCGCGTGGATTGATGCGAAGCTCGAACGGGTCGGTCGCGTCGCGGCGGCGCTCCGGCCGGTCGTGGCGACCGGGGGCACGGTGCAGGTGCTGGATACCACGGAGGGCGGGATCCACGCGCTCTTCCGTCTCCGCGCCCGGGAACCCAGCCGGTTCCTCTACGACTTCCACTTCTACCACGACGTGAGCCATCCTTACGTGCGGCGTCTGCGCGCCGAGCTGATGGCCGCGCTCCGACTCCGGCCCCCGGCGGCCGTGGTGGTCTTCGTGCCAGGGTGGCCCGAAGGCGGGTACGAGCGTCTGGCGATGTTCCCGGAGCTCCAGCGGTGGCTCCTGGATGGGTACCGTGTCGCAGAGGAGGGTGATGGCTACCGGCTCTATGTCGGACGGGCGGCAATCCAATAGGGCGGGCCGCGAGGCGATCGCCCGGGTCGTGGAGGCCTACGACGCTCGGGTGATCCGCGCCTATTCGCGCGCGCGCTTTCTCATCCTCCGGCAGCGCTTCCTTGACGAGATCGGTCAGTACTTGCCGCTCTCGGGCGACGTCCTCGACCTCGGGTGCGGTTTCGGGCTCTTCTCGCTCTACTACGCCCAGATTCTACCGAGCTCGAGCTTCCACGGCGTCGATGTGGACGCCCGGCGCGTCGGTATCGCCCGCGAGGCCGCGCGGCGGCTCAGGCTGGCGAACGTCGAGTACGTCGTGAGCGACGCGCGGGACTTCCGAGCCAGCCGGCAGTACGCGGGCGCTTACATGCTGGACATCGTCCACCATGTCGAGCCCGCCGCCGTGCGGCCCCTGCTGGCCGAGCTCCATGCCACGCTGCTGCCCGGCGCTTGTCTGCTCGTGAAGGACGTGGACACGCACCCGGCTTACAAGCGCTGGTTCACGCACGCGCTCGACCTCCTGGTCAGCCCGGGCAGCCCGCCGCACTACTGGGCGGCCGAGACTTTGCAGGCAGCGCTCGAGGAGGCGGGGTTCCGGGTATTCCGGCACTCGATGGTCGACTTCCTTCCGTATCCTCACGTGCTGTACGTCTGCCGGAAGTCGGGCGCCTGACAGCCGGCGCGCCCGTTCAGTCCGGGCCCGCGGGATCGAAAAGCGGGGGCGCCGAGAGCGCGTCTGCGAGGATGGGCATCGTCACGTTGGCTCCCGTCAGGATCAGGACCACGCGCTGCCCGCGAAGATCCGCCCGGGCCGCCCAGGCGGCGGCCAGCGCCGCGGCACCGGCGGGCTCGACGAGGACATGGGCATGCTCGACGAGCGCGCGAAGAGCCTGGAGCAGGGCGCCGTCGGGAATGGAGACAGCGTCGTCGACCCAGATCCAGAGTCCTTCCAGCGCGAGGCGGGCGGGGATCCGGCACACGAGCCCGTCGGCGATGGTGTCGATTGCCCGCTCGACCGCCCGGCGCGCGTGAAAGCTCTCAACCATCGCAGGTGAGCCCGAGGACTGGACTGTCACCACGCGCGCCCGGGGCTGGAGGCCCTTGAGCGCGACGGCACAGCCAACCGCCAGGGTGCCGCTGCCCATCGGCACGAACAGGATGTCGATCTCTGGGAGCTGCTCGGCAACCTCGAGGCCGACGGTGCCCGCCCCTTCCATGACGTCGAGGCTCTCGCCATCGTCCACGAACAGGAAGCCGCCCGATGCGGCGAAGCGCTCGGCGTCGGCCTTGGCGTCGTCGAGGTCGGCGCCTCCCTCGTGGATGGTCGCGCCCAGGGCCTCGATCATCCGTCGCTTCACGGGGTTCGCCCCGCGGGGGAGGAAGATGTGGGCCGTCATGCCAAGAGCCCTCGCCGCGTACGCGACACCCTGCCCGTGGTTGCCGGTCGAAGAGGTCACCGCCTCCGTGGCGCCGCCCGCATCGCGTGCCCGCAGGAGAGCCGTCAGCGCGCCCCGGAGCTTGAACGACGCGATCGGGCTAACCGTCTCGTTCTTGAGCCAGACTTCGGTGGCGAGCGCCCGCGAGAGGAGCTCGGAGCGGACGAGCGGCGTCTCGAGGAGGTGGGCGCGGAGCGCGGTGCGCGCGCGCTCGATGCCGCTCGGGTGGGGGAGCCGGAGCGGAGCTCGCCGCCTGGGTCCTCGGGGTTCGCCGGAGGTTTCGTCCATTCGCTCCTCCTGGAGTCAGCGCCCACAGCCGGGAGCTGTGACCAAGGCACGCGACGCTGTCGAGCATCGGCTCGATGCGGCGTATCGCGATGCCGGCTCCCTGCGGCACAACCGGCCGGGGGGTAGAATTCTCGCATGGATCCGGCGCTCGACGCGGCGCTCCGCCGCGCAAGCTATCTTTACCTCACGACCTACGGCGCCTCGGGGAGATCGGGCACCGTTCCCGTGTGGTGCTGGTACGATGGCGACGCCGCCTACTTCACGACGCAGCGGGAGAGCCTCAAGGCGCGCCGGATCCGCGAGACCGGGCGCGTGACGGTCCGCGTCGGTTCGAAGGACGGGCCGCCCTTCGAGGGCCGGGCGGAATGGGTGGATGGGCGTCCCGACCTCGAGGCCGCGCTGCTCCGCGCGTACCGGCGGAAGTACTGGCTCATGGTTCCGCTCTGGATGGGCCGCTACATCAGGCGCGGTCTTCGCGGTGGCCGCAGCGTCCTCGTGCGGATCACGCCCGTCTCCCGACCGGCCGCCTGAGTCTTCGGAGACTCGAGACGCTCCTGCAAGGAGTCGTGATCGGCTTTTCCATCGCAGCGCCCGTCGGCCCGATCGGTGTCCTGTGCATCCGGCGGACGCTCACCGACGGCCGCGTGACGGGGCTTGCGGTGGGTCTCGGGGCGGCCGCGGCGGGCGCCGTTTACGGTGCCATCGCGGGTTTCGGACTGACGGCGGTCTCCAGCCTCCTCGTGCGGCAGCAGGGCGCCCTGCGCCTCTCCTTCGTGGCCGTCTTTGCCGGCCTGGGGATCGCGGGTGCGGGAAGCTGGCGGGAGGCAACGGTTCTCGTCACCGCCGAGGTACGGCGGCGCCGCGACGCCTCGATCCTCGACCAGGTGCGGACCGCGGTGGACGCGTCGCAGCCCCCGGCGCGCCTCCTGCAGCCGTTTCTCTTCGCGCTCTACAAGAAGGGGCTGTGGCGCACGGCCGAGCAGCGCGCCGAGCTCGCGGGTCGGGTGCTGGAGCGATTGACCCGCTACCTCGAGGTGACGCCACGGCGTCGATCCGCGCACTGGATCGCGAGTAGTCCCGTGCGGCGGATGCTCCAGGGGCCGGCGCGCCCGGAGTGGGACGCCGCGCTCGAACGAGGCTTCCTCGAGGACCTCCGCCGCGCCCGCGTCGAGTATCTCCCGGCCATCCGACTAGAGCCGACGTGGGCGATTTGGCATGTCACCAATGCCGAGCAGGCGCGCATCCGGCGCACGCGGCAGCGCGAGCAGCGGCAAGCGCTCACCGTGCCGGATCTCGAGGCGACCGTCGAGGAGATCCTGGACCCGGAGCAGGAGCTCGTCCCCCGCGTCGAGGGGACGGCGCGCGCCGCGCGATGGGGCGCCTACCTGGCCCGCATCGCCGGCCGGGGGCGCCTCGGGGCCCGGAAGGCCGTGGCGCTGACGTGCTTGTACCAGGACCACACGTCTCAGGCGGAAGCGGCCCGGCGCGCCCATCTCGACCGGAAGACGCTCCGTGCCTTCCTCGCGGCGGAACGTCCCAACCTCACCCGCCTCGCCCGGGGGGTCGACCCGCTGTAACGTCGCCGGCTCCGCGGCCCGGAGTGCCCTCGGCCCCCAGCGACCCGAGCCACCCTGGTTTTCCCCAGATCGCCCCCTCGGCGCGTCCTGATACAGGGCGAGCAGGAGGTGGCGACCATGATGGTGATCGAGCTCTCTCCGGGGGGCGTCCAGCGCGTGCGGCTCGTCGGGTCGGCCCTTGCCCCCGCCGCCCGCGCCCCCGCCCCGAGTGGGAGTGGGAATCGCGTCGCGGCGGAGCAGAGGATCCAGCAGATCCGCGCCGATCCCTCGTCCCCCTACTGGCGTGGCGCCCCCGGCGCGCTGGAAGAAATGGACCGCCTCCTGCGGGTGGTCTCCGGGACGACGTCCGCGCCCAGCGGGGTGTCTGGACCGGCGCCGGCGCCCCTGGTGGGTCTCGACCCCGAGACCGGGCGGGTCGTCGGCGAGGTGTGCCAGGCGGCGGGCGTGTCGGCCACGGTGCAGCAATCGCTCGTGGATTACATCCGCGGGTTCCGGGAGGATCTGCCCGAGGCGGCGATCGGGGTCGTGCAGACGACCGACCGCGAGGCCTTGGACGCGTTGATCAAGGCGGAGGGGTTGGCGGACGCGGCCCGGCAGACGCTCGGGAAAGGGATGCGCGTGCTCAGCGTGGTGAAGAGCCTGGCGCCGGAGTTGGAGACCCGGCTCAAGACGGCGCTCGATGGCAGCGGGCTCGGGAATGCGGTGAAGATGATTCAGCAGTTTGCGGGGTACTACGACCTGGACCGCGAGGCCGCGATCCAGAAGGTGGCGGAGAACTTTGGGGCGAAGCATGCCGCAACCTTGCGGCAGCGGTGGCCGGCCGATCCGCCGACGGCGCGGCGCTGACCATGGGCGGCCCGAGTTATCCCAAACCGACCCCGACCCCGTACTACACGCCGCCGAAGAACAGCGTGACGACGGCGACGACGGGTCCCCAAGTGAAGAAGGGGAAGCGCCCGCGCTGCGGCTTCCAGGAGTCGCCGTCGTGACCGCGTCCGGCTCCCGCAGGGCGCGCGCGGCCCGGTAAGGAGATCACCCAGAATGGTTCCCAGACGGACGCCAGGCCGCCCAGGCGGCGTACGTACGCCGGCCCCGCCCGTAGTACCCTCGGACCCGCGGTGCCCGGTCTGTGGCCGGCCGCTCCAACCGGAGGGGGCGCCGCCCCGCGAGGGGCAACGGGTCTGCTCCGGGCGCTGCCGGGCCGCGCTCCATCGACGAGACCGGGCCGCCCGGCTGGCGGCGCGCGACGCCGAACTCCGGCGGTTCCTTGAGTCGGCGCTCCGGGTGCTGGACGACAGGAGGATTTCATGAGGCTTGCCCGGTTCACGACCACGGTTCTCGTCCTGGCCCTCCTCGTCGCGCCGCTCGCCGCCGAGGCCCAGCCGACGGGAAAGGTCCACCGCATCGGGTTTCTGCACACCGGCCAGCCCCCAGTCTTCGGACCGCCCAGCCCCCGGACTAACGTCGTGGCCTTCCGACAGGGACTCTTTGAATTGGGCTACGTCGAGGGGCGGGACTTGGTCATCGAGAGTCGCTTCGCGGAGTCGAAGGTCGAT
This sequence comes from uncultured Candidatus Rokubacteria bacterium, assembly GCA_963805625.1. Taxonomy (GTDB): domain Bacteria; phylum Methylomirabilota; class Methylomirabilia; order Rokubacteriales; family DASRDR01; genus DASRDR01. Next base: position 1,336,975 of record CAWDVE010000010.1, on the reverse strand, counting down.
CGGCTTCCAGCCCTCGCGGCCGAGCTGGTCGCGCTCCAGGTCGACGTCATCGTGGCCGCGAACTCGACGAGCGCCAAAGCCGCCAAGGCGGCGACGGCCACGATCCCCATCGTCTTCATCGGGAGCGCCGACCCGGTCGGGCGGGGGCTCGTGGCGAGCTTCGCCCGGCCCGGCGGGAACGTGACTGGGGTGACCTCAAGTCCGGAGCTCGAGATCGCCGGTGAGGCGCTCGAGCTCTTCAAGGAGGCCGTGCCCAGGATCTCGCGGGTGGCGGTGCTGTACTCGAGCGAGAACCTCTATGACCCCTACGTCCGCGTCCAGCGGCGCGTGGCACCGAAGCTCGGGATGACGCTCCTGCCCCATGACGCCAGGACGCTGGCCGAGCTGACGGCGGCCCTGGCGGCCATCACCCGGGAGCGCGCCGACGGGCTCTTCCTGTTTGGGAGCGCCATCAACAGCGAGCACTTTAACCTCATCTTGGAGTTCGCGGCCCGGAACCGCCTGCCCACGATGTACGACGACGGGGATGCGGTGGAGGAAGGCGGCCTCATGTCCTACTACTCGAACCCGCTCGACGTTCGGCGGCGCGCCGCGACGTTCGTCGACAAGATCCTCAAGGGGGCGAAGCCCGGCGACATGCCCGTCGAGCAGCCGACGAAGTTTGACCTGTTCGTGAACCTGAAGACTGCCAAGGCGCTGGGCCTGACGATCGCGCCTTCGATCCTGGCCCGAGCGGACCAGATCATCCAGTGACGCCTCCCATCCGGCTCGACGCCACCGGCCGCCCGCGGCCGACTCGCGCTTGCTGGACGTGTGGCCGCGAGGTTGCCCCGATGCGACTCACGCACAGCCATCCCTGAAGGGGGCCGGTTATGATCTCCACGATCCTTCTCCTTGCTCTCCTCTCGACACTCACGCTCGGCACGCATCCGGCGCGCGCCGGGGTCATCTTCGTCAACCCGGGTGACGCCGGCACGACCGCCGGCCACCCTGCCAAGCCGTGGACTGAGGCCGAGAAAGCGATCGTCAACGAGGCCCTCTCGGAGTGGAAGACTTTCATCGAGAACTTCGATCAGGTGCTCGGCACCTGGACGCTCCGGTGGGAGGACGCGGATCTCTTCAAGAGGTTCGGCGAGGTGGGCGCCCCGAACGATCTCTTAGATATCCCGGGCGTCACCGTCCCTCAAGGCGGCTGGGCGGCGGGGCAGTACCCATCTCCGCCGAGAAACTCCCCCGACTTCCCCGAGGGGGAGATCTACTTCAACACGTTGCTTCAGTGGTTCCTCGATCCGACTCCGGCGACGGACGACGCAGGCGAGCCACCCGCGCTAACGACCGACTTCCTCACCGTAGCGAAACACGAGATCGGTCATGCGCTCGGCATCGTCGAACACCTGCCGGACCGTGGCGGCGGAGTGATGGAGAAAACGATCAGCCTCGGTGAGCGCGATCGGGTTGGTGCTTTCGATATTTTGTTGTTCCGGCAGCGGGTGTCGGAGCCGTCGACCGTGCTGCTCACGGCATGCGGTCTGCTGACGCTCGGCGCGCTCGCGTGGCGCCGTGGCGCCCGATCTGCTCAGCAATGACGCTCCACAACTCGTTCCTGCGGCACATCGTTGGAGTTCTCCGAGGTCCCGCGATCCTGTGGTGTGGCTGCAATACCGAGGACGTACCCGTCCTTGTCGGTGATGGCTGATGGCTTCTCGTACCGATCTGGGAGCCCGATCAGACTGTGAACCCGCTCCGGCGGTACAGGCCCCCTGAGCCGCGCTGACGGTCGTGGCGATCCACCGGGTCCAGCGTCCACCCCACCCGATCGCGCTGGCCACGCCGTCCCCTGGCGCTCTACGAGGTCGCACTCAGTGCGGTTCCGTCGCGGGTCTGGCGCGCCGCCTTTCTCCGGCCGCCACCCGGGCTGACGACGACGCGGTTCACGCCGGAGCTCGGCCGCCTCGGGCTTGATGGCGCCCGGGTCACCTTCCGGACCAGTCCGCCGCATCTCCACCAGTGGCTGCGCCGGATCGACCGCTGGATCGCCTATGCCAACTCGGTGGTGGAGGAGTGAAACCATGCGACGAATATTGACCCTTGGGGTGGCGCTCGTCATCCTGTCGGCCTGCGGTTCCTATCGCGTTCGCACCTATGGACCCGTCGATCTAACCACCCGCACCGTGACGGTCCCGCCCGGCGGGGGCCTCACCGGCGCCCTGAAGGATGCCCTAGCCCAGCGCGGATGGCGCTTGGCCACCGACCGGGGCCCTCAGGTCACTCGCGGCACAACGGGTGAGCAGACGCAGCTTGAGCAGTTCGCCACGTTCCGAACTCGGTACCGCCTCTTGGTGGCATGGCAGCAGTTCGACGTCTGCATCGCGAACTTCGAGCCGCAGTCACCTATGACATCACACTGATCGACAATGAGTCGGGCACCGAGGTGTTGAACATGTCCAGCCGCGGCTGCGAGAGCAACATCGTCAAAGAGTGGATCAAGGCGCTGGAAGGCACCCGCTAGACCAGGCCCATGGAGACCTTGACATGACTATTGCGATTGCAATAACATGAGTCCACGGAGGGTGAGGTTCGGTGTGAAGGTGCGAAAGCTCCGCCAGACTCAAAGACTCAGTCAGGCCGCTTTGTCGAAGAAAGCGCGCGTCTCTCAGCCGTACCTGTCCCAGCTTGAGGCGGGGACACGCGGAAACAAGAGTCCCGGCATCGTGATCCTCCAGCGCCTCGCCAAGGCCCTCGGCGTGCCGGTGACGGCGCTGCTGGAGTGATGATGAATTCGTGGGTGTCGACCGGCGTCAGCGTCCTTCTCGGCGGGCTGATCACGTGGCTGGTGTCATGGCTCTACTATCGGACGAGCGCCCGAGAGTTGCAGGCGGAGGCCGCCGAGCTCCGGCGGCTGACGACACTGATGCTCCGAGGCATAGAGCATCGGGCTGGGTCCGGTTGAATCGTGACGCCGGGGTCGCATTACAGGGGGGTTCATTGAGATCTTGCTCTCCGGTTCGACGACTCTCTCGGCGACGGTGAAAGGAACCCTGTCAGAAGACCAGCCGAGAGGTTCGTAGCAAGGATGCCGCCCGCGCGGTGCGTGAAACACCGCCGGGGCGGTGAGCGAACGATGCGGAAAGCGGTAAACGATGCCAAGCGGAGAGACGACGGTGGAGATTGATTGGGCCGCGCTCGGCTGGTACCACGACGGCGACACCCTGCAACTCTCCTCGGGCGTGGTGTATCGGCACCTCGACGGCGAGTGGGTGCTCTGCCGCGAGTGCGGGGCGCCCACGCCGGGGTCACCCTCATCACCCAGGAGACGCCCACGACCGACGCCACCCCCGTGCCGGGGCCGGCGAGTGCCACGTTCCAGACGCTGGCGCTGGTCGGCCTCGCGCTGACCCGGCGCGGGCGAGACCGGCGGCGACGCCATGATCGCCGCCCGCGCGGATGGCGGCGCTGGAGCTGTGAGAGCCCGCGCGCGCCGAGTGGGCTATCGAGGGGGAGCGGGCGCGTTGATGAAGCTTGCCGCGCAGGCTCAGCCCGGCAGCGGTCGCACGTAGACCTCGAGTTGGACGATCGCCGCCCGGATCGCGACCAGGAGGAGGGCACGCTCCACATCCGGCGCGGCCTCTTCGAGGATCGTCAGGGTCCGCTCGGCCTGCCGCAGTTCGAGGAGGGCCTCGCGCAGGAGGCGGTAGGCGCCGGCTTCCGTGGCCGACTGGAGGCGCGGGGACTCCACGGCGCCGAGGGTAGCACGGGCGATGCCGCCGCGTGGAGGCGCGCCGCCGTCAACGGGAGGACGCCATGATCGCCGGCCGCGAGCACGCGGGCCGGGGCTGAAATGACCTCGCAGGTGGTTGAAATGGCCGCGACCACGGAGCCCCGGGGCGATCCCCGGGCTCCTTCCCCACTGCGGATGACGGCCCTGGAGCGGTGAGGGGGAGGCTCAGTTGGGCGAGGCGAAGAACAGGTGGAGCTTGGCGATGGCCGCGCGGATCGCGGCCAGGTGCGCCGCCTGAACGAGATCCGGAGGGGTGCTTTCGATGTTCGTCGCCAGGACGAGCTCAGCCTTCCGAAGGTCGGTCAGCACGCGGAATACGTCGGCTTCGGCCACCGACTGGCGCTTGGGATTCATGGCCGGGAGGGAGCACAAACCATGCCACGTCGACCGACTTCCTGGGCTCGGCCCTCTGGTGGCTGATGCTGAACGGGGCCGTCAGCGCCCTCCGCGCGCCTGGATCTGGGCGCCCTTTGCTGGGTCAACCGACTGTCGGGACTGGTTCTTCTGGCCTTCGGGGTGACCGCGCTCGCCTGGCGATGAGCACCGGGAAGGGCTGGGGCCCCGGGGGGCCGTTGACAGGGCAATATCCGGCTCCCTACCGTAGTGGGATGAGCGGCGCCGGGTTCGAAGAGCTCTCACGCGCCCACGAGCGGACGAAGGCCGATCTTGCCCGCGCCACGCGGGAGCTGCGCGAGCTGATCGGCATCGGCGTCCGGCTTGCCGCGGAGCGGGACACCGATGCGCTCCTGGACCTCATTCTGACGACCGCCCGCGACATCACCTGGAGTGACGCCGGCTCCCTCTACGTGGTGGACACCGATGGGACCGGCACGCGCTGTCTCCGGTCCGTGCTCGTGCAGAACGACAGCGTGTCGGTGGCCGTCAAGGAGCAGGTCATCCCGATCGGCCCCCAGAGCGTGCCCGGTTACGCGGCGCTGAGCGGCGAGGTCATCAACCTCGCCGATGCCTACGCCCCGCCTTCGGGGTCGCCGTTCACGATCGACCGCGCCCCGGACCTGGAGACCAGCTACCGCACGAAGTCGATGCTCGTGGTGCCGATGAAGACCCCGAAGGGCGAGGTGCTGGGGGTGCTGCAGCTGATGAACCGGAAGCCCGACCGAGGCTGGCGGTTCGCGTCGCTCGACGACATCGCCGGCGGGGCCGTCCCCTTCTCCGCGCGCTCCCAGGACCTCGCGGTGGCGCTGGCGGCCCAGGGTGCAGTGGCTCTCGAGAACAGCCGGCTCTACGCGGAGCTCCGCGCCGCCCTCGTGACGGTTGAGCAGTCCCAGCAGCGGATCATCCGGAGCGAGCGCCTCCGGGCGCTGGGCGAGATGGCGGGCGGTGTCGCCCACGATTTCAACAACGTCCTCGCCGTGGTCCTCGGGCGCGCCCAGCTCCTGCAGCGCCAGATCGACGCGCCCGATCTACGCCGGCAGCTCAAGATCATCGAGCACGTCGCCCAGGACGGCGCCCAGACGGTCCGCCGCATCCAGGAGTTCGCGCGGATGCGCCGGACCCGTCCCTGGCAGCGCGTCGACGTCACCGAGTTGGTTCGCGAGGTGGTTGAAGCGACCCGGCCGCACTGGAGCGACCTGGCCCAGGCGCGCGCCGTGACGTATGCGATGCGGCTCGACCTCGCCCCGGTGCCTCCGGTGGCCGGCGACCCGGCCGAGCTCCGGGAGACGTTCCTGAACCTGCTCTTCAATGCGCTCGACGCGATGCCGCAGGGCGGGTCCCTGACATTCTCGACGAAGGTCGAGGGTGATCGTGTCGTGTGCATCGTCCAGGACACCGGTGTCGGCATGAGCGAAGAGGTTCGGCAGCGCTGCTTCGAGCCCTTCTTCACGACGAAGGCGGAGCACGGGACCGGTCTCGGCCTGTCGATCGCGTACGGCATCGTGACGCGCCACGGCGGGGAGATCGAGGTCTGGAGCCAGCCCGGCGAAGGAAGCCGCTTCACCGTGCGCCTGCCGGTCGGGGCTGGGGTGCTCCCGCCGCCGCCCGAGCCGCCGGCGCCACGCGCGGACCGAAGCGCGCGCATCCTCGTGGTGGAGGACGAGGCCGCGGTGCGGGAGGTGCTGGTCGACGTCCTCGAGGGTCAGGGGCACGAGGTCGTGGTATGTGCGGACGGCACGGCGGCGCTGACGCACGTCGACGGGCCGGCGTTCGACCTCGCACTCGTCGACCTGTCGATGCCGGGGCTCTCCGGCTGGGAGGTCGCCAAGGGCCTCCGTGCAGCTCAGCCGAACGTGGCGATCGCGCTGGTTACAGGCTGGGGAGACCAGATCGACTTTACCGAGGCGCGCACGCGCGGGGTCGACTATCTGATGGCCAAGCCCTTCAACGTGGACGACATGACGAGGCTGGTGGCCGGCGTTCTCGCCCACGAGCCGAGCGACACCGGGTGACCGGCAAGAGGAGCGTGATGATGGTGCGGACGTGTGTGGCGGGGGTACTGGCGGTACTGGTCCTAGGGTGGACCGGGATGCCCGGAGCCCAGGGAACCGCGTGGCTCCACGTCACCGTGGAGACCCGGGGCGCGTCGGGCGAGCAGGTGAGTACGTTCCGTGCCTTCACCACGTCCGACCAGGCCGGCACGCAGCGGATTCCAGTCGATCGCCTCTGCGTCAAGGGCATCGCCCATCGGGTCGAGGAACGGTGCGCGGAGAGCACGGACGCGGTGGAGCTGGTCGAGCGCACCACCGGGCTGCCCGGCGTGGGAAGCCTCTGCGTCGAGGCGGTGGCGTCGGCCGTGTCGAAGGTGGGTCCTCTCTCGGCCACGGCCCGCGCCTGCCCCTGAGAGCCGCGCCGCTTTCGCCGGCCCGGCGCTACTGAAGGCGGTAGATCCCGCGACGACTCGTCCGGGCGCTCGGTGAGAAGGCTCTATCGGCCCCGCAGAGCCGTCTCTCGCGCGCCGCCCGACGCCGCCCGGCTATACTGGTTTCAGGAACCCTTCATGGACTTCGCCCTTTCCGAGTCTCAGGCTGAGATTCACCGGCAGGTCGCCGCGCTTGCCCGGGGGTTCGGCTGGGACTACTGGCGGGAGAAGGACCGGAAGGCGGAGTACCCCATCGAGTTCGTGCGGGCCTTCGCCGACGCGGGGTGGCTGGGCCTGGCCATCCCAGAGGCATACGGGGGCGCGGGCCTGGGGGTAACCGAGGCCCTGCTGATGCTTGAGGCGATCTGCGCCTCCGGCGCGGGCCTGTCGGGCGCGTCTCCGGTCCACTTCGCGGTGTTCCCGCCTATGCCCATCATCCGTCACGGAAGCGAAGGCCTCAGGCGGCGTATCCTGCCGGAGATCGCGGCCGGGCGGCTCAGCCTGGCGTTCGGCGTCACGGAACCTAACGCGGGGACGGACACGAGCCGCATCGAGACCATGGCCCGCCATGACGGAACCGGCTGGGTCGTGAAGGGCCGGAAGGTCTGGACCTCCAACGCGCGCCATTCCGAGAAGATGCTCTTGCTCGCGCGAACGACACCGTACGAGCTGACCGGCCCGCGGAAGCTCGACGGCCTCACGCTCTTCGTCGCCGACCTGGACCCTCAGACCGTGGAGATTCGCGAGATCGAGAAGCTCGGCCGGGCGGCCGTTGACTCCAACGAGCTCATCATCGATGGGCTCCGGGTGGCGGATGAGGACGTGGTGGGTGAGGTGGGACGCGGCTTCCATCACCTGCTCGACTCGCTCAACCCCGAGCGCGTCCTCGTGGCCGGAGAAGCGATCGGGATCGGGCGGGTGGCGCTCGAGCGCGCCGCCGCGTACGCCCGCGAGCGCGTGGTGTTTGGGCGGCCCATCGGTCAGAACCAGGCCATCGCGCACCCGCTGGCCCTCGCATGGGCGCGCCTCGAGGGCGCCTGGCAGCTGACGCTCCGCGCCGCGTGGCTCTTCGATCGCGGTGAGGCATGCGGGGCCGAGGCGAACGCCGCCAAGGTTCTCGCGGCGGAGGCCGGCTTCGAGGCGGCGGATGCCGCGCTCCAGACATTTGGCGGCTTCGGGTACGCGAAGGAGTTCGACGTCGAGCGCCTGTGGCGGGAGGTACGGCTCTACAAGATCGCGCCGGTCTCCCAGCAAATGGCGCTCAACTATCTGGCCGAGCGGGTCCTTGGCCTCCCCAAGTCCTATTGACCGGCGAGCGCGCGGGCCGCGAGCCCACGGGCTGCCCTCCCAGGCGCCTGACCGACTGATGACGGAGGCGGCGCCGGCCGTCTGACTGCCATGGGCACGTTGCGGGACTGGGTGCGGCGCCGTCGCGTCCTGGCGGCCTTCGCGGCGGGCGTTTTCCTGACGGTTGCCGCCGTGGCCATTGTCGGGTACCTGGTCCTCGCCGACCAGAGCCGCTCCGCCCGGATCCTCGCCGCGACCCTCACCCAGGCCCTCGCGCGAGGAGTGGAGATCGATCGAGTCACCGACCTCGGTCCCTCGCGGGTCGTTCTCCGAGGCCTTCGGCTGCCGGCGGAGCGCGGCTGGCCGGCTGAGGTGACGGCCGAGTCGGTCGAGGCCTCGGGCCCGCTTCTTTCCGCGGCACGCGGGGAAGCCGCGCCGGTCCGGCTCTTGGTGGTCCGACCGAAGATCGTCGCCGGAGGCGGGGGTGCGACGGGAGCTGCGGCACTCGAAGGGCTCCATCAAGGTTTGGCGAGCTTCATCGGGAGCGCCCCGCTCGTCGACGTTGCGATCACCGGGGGTGTGATCCAGGCGCCGGGCTCGTCTTCGGAGGACGTGACGTTCGATGCGACCCTCCACAAGAGGAGCGGCGAGGTGCGTGGGGAGGTGCTGCTGCGGGACCGGGCACGGTCTCGCTTCACCCTCGGGCTCTACGCGCGGGCCGATGGAGACACGATCCGCCTCGACCTGGCGGGTGAGGGCGGGCTCGCACCCCTGGCGCCGTGGCTTCCCGCGGCGCTTGCGGCCGCCGCCCGGACGACGCCGGTCGACTTGCGCGCCCAGCTGGGCCTCTCCCCGGGAGACCGCGTCGCGGGACGCGCCAGCGCGCGCCTCGGCGATCTCGCGGCGCTGGAGGGCGCCCTCTCGTTCCAGGACGGGTGGCTTCGCCTCGGCGAGCTCCGGGGTACCGCTGACCTGGGGCTCGCCGGGTCGATGGCCGGCCTCGGGGGGCCGGTGAAGGGCCACGCGGAGCTCGCCGACGGGGAGGTCACCTGGGCGCCCGAGCGCGGCGGGTGGCCCGAGGCGCGCGCTACGCTCCACGTCCTGGACGCGTCCGTGCCGGCCTCCGCTGTCGGCCTGGACGTGCTTGCCCGTGGTGTCGAGGCGCGACTCGCGCTCGGGCCCCGCGAGGAGGGCGTGAGCGCGCGCGGCGACCTTCGTGGCGAGAGGGTCGAGGTCGCGGGACTCGTGTTTGCACCAGTGGCGACCCCGTTCGGGGTCGACCTCGACACGACTGGGAGTCTCTCGCGGGTGGAGCTGACCGGCCTGACGGCGCAGGTTCACGGAGTGCCGCTTCGGGGTGCGGTGGCGTACGACGTCCTGCGGGCGCGGGCCGACGCTCGGGTCGAGACGAGCGCGGTGCGTCTCGACGCGCTGGCTCGCCACTTTGGTGGAGATTGGCTCGGCCCGTCGGATCAGCTGCGGGCTGGGAGCCTCCGTGTCGTGGTGACGGGACTCGATCCGCGTGGCTGGACCGACGGGAAGGTTGACGCGGAGATCCGGGGCGTCGCGCTCCGGCAGCCCGCGGGCGAGGCTGCGGTCGACCGCGCGCGCGTCCAGGCGACCGTCCGGTCCGGAAGCGCGACCATCGGGTACGAGGCCGAGCGTGTTCGCGGAGCGTTACCCTCCTTCGAGGGGCTGCTCCATCGCGTCGCGGGCTCCGCCGACGTGGGGCGCAACGGGGCCGGCGCGCGCCTCGGGCGGGCCACGATGGTGGCCCGCGACGCCGAAGGCCGGGAGATGTTCCAGGCGGACCTCGGACGTCGAGCGCCCGGCTCCACCGGGCCGATCAGGCTGACGGCGCGGGTGCCAGCCCTCGAGCGTCTCGCGCCGCTCTGGCCGTCGGTCTCACGGGAGGTCACCGGGTCGGCGACGGTCGAGCTCGAGTCGCCGGACATGGGGTTCGGCACATATGAAGGGCGCCTGGGTCTCCAGGTCGCCAAGGCGGAGCTTCTCGGGGGGCGGCTGAGCCTCCGCGATGTCTCGGCCGAAGTGCCGGTGCGCCGGGGTGGCGTGGTCGCTCCGGCCGGCGCCTCGGCGGATGGACCGCTCAAGGTGGGCGAGTTCGTGGGCTACGGCGCCGTCCTGTACGATGTCACGGCGCGCGCCCGGGCTATCGACCAGCGGCTGACGTTGACCGATCTCCACTACGGCCTCTACTCCGGGGAGGGTCGAGGAACGATCGAGCTCGAGCTCGCCGCCGCCGGGCCGACCGCGCGTGCTCGGATCACGGGCGAGCGAGTGCGCATTGACGAGTTCATGGCGGCGTACGGGATCCGTGGCGGGACCATGACGGGACTCCTGCGGTACGATCTGGATATGCGTTACGGGGGCGGCCGCCTTGGCGCGGACGGCCGGTTCGGGGTGCCGGAAGGGGGCACGGTGACGATCGAGCTTCTCGACCGCCTTCTCTCGTGGGCGGAGGCCGACCCGACCGGGGTCGTGAGAACCGCCCTCGGCAACCTCCGGTCTTTCGACTACAAGGCGGCCGATGTGGTGGTCCGCACTGAGCAGAACGAAGACGTGAAGGTGACCCTGAGCCTCAAGGGCCGGGAGATCTTGGGGATCTTCCCGCCGCGTGTGAAGGAAATCAACGTGATCAGCATGCCAATCGGGTTCCTGGCGAAGCAGTTCCCCGGTCTATGAGATCGCCGGAGCGAAATGACTCGGGAAGGGAGCGGGCGATGAACTGGCGGCGAGGTTCTCACCCGGTGGTGCTCGCGACGCTGGCAATCGCCCTTGCGGCTTGCGTTCCCGTGACCGTGAACGTCACGTTCCCCCAGGAGAAGCTCGACAGCGCCGCGAGGCATATAGAAGAAATGCCGGTTCCGAGTGCGTCCGCCCCGCCCGCGACGCCGGCTCCGACCCCGAGCGGAGGACGTAGTGTCGACGTGGCGTCGACGCCCAGACTCAACGAACGGTCGCCCGAGGTCGTGAAGGCGACCGAGTCCCGCCGTGATCGCCGCTCCAGTCTTCGCGAATGGAAGAGTCGGGGCTGCATCGGCGAGACGAACCAGGGACTGCTGGTGACACGGCCGGGCGAGGGGTGTGGTCCGGAGGTCTCGGACCTGATCCGAGCCGAGAACGCAGACCGGCAGGTGATTTACGGCGCGTTCATGAAGGAGAACAACATTCCGGCGAGCGACACGGTTCGCGTCCAGAGCGCCTTTGCCAAGGCCCGCCAGGAGCGCTCGCGCCCCAATGACTGGATCCAGCTCGAGAACGGCCGGTGGGTCAGAAAGACATGAGCTGGGGTCGACTCGTGGCGGCCGGTAGGGAGACGGCATGATGAAGAGGGCCCTTGTCGGTCGTCGCGTCAGCGTTCTCGTGCTCGCGGCGGCGCTCGCCGCCTGCGTCCCGGTGACCGTGAACGTCACGTTCCCCCAGCAAAAGCTGGACGACGCGGCGAGCCAGATCGTGGACATGAGTCGCCGTCCGGAGGGCGCGCCGCCGCCACCCGCGCCGGCGCCGAGCGCGACGCCCAAGCCCGGGTCGAGCCTCGACCGGTGGCTTGCCCCGCTGGGTCCCCGCGACGCGAGCGCGCAGGGGTCCAGCGTCGATATCGCCCAGGCGCCCAAGACGGACAGCGAAGAGCTGCGCCAGCTGACGGAGTCGCAGAACCGGCGGCTGGGCGCGCTCCAGCAGGGGCTGGCGCGTGGCTGCGTCGGCGAGAACAACCAGGGGTTCGTGGAGCCCCGCCCCGGCCAAGGCTGCACCGGCGAGGTCGCCAGGCTCATTGGAGAGGAGAACCGGGACCGGCAGGCCATCATCGAGACCTTCATGCGGCAGAACCGCATTGCGGCGACGGATGTGGCACGGGTGAAGGCGTCGTTCGCCAAGGCCTACCGGGAGCGGACCCATGGCGGGCAGTGGATCCAGACCGACCGGGGAGAGTGGGTGAAGAAGTAGCCTTGGCGCTTCGCGCCGTCTTTCTCGACGCGGGCAACACGCTCGTCGGCCTCGACTACGACACGATCGCGCGGCGGATCGGGGCCGAATCCTACTCGGTGGATGTGCCCGCGGTGCGCGCCGCGGAGGCCCGGGCGCGCGTCCGACTCGATCCCCTCCTCGCCGCCCGCCGGTCGACGGAGACCGCGGACGTGTTCACCTGCTACGTCCGGTACGTGCTCGAGGAGCTCGGGCTCGCCTGGAGCGAGGGGAGCGAGCGCCTCGTCCAGGATCTTCGCGTCGTCAACCCGCCCTTCGGGCTGTGGTCGGTGTGTCTGCCCGAGGCCCCGCGCGCCCTGGAGACGCTCCGCCGGCTTGGCCTCCGACTCGCCGTCGTCTCGAACTCCAACGGTACGGTGGCCCGGCTTCTCCAAGCGCTCGGTCTCGCGGGCTGGCTCGATGCCGTCGTCGACTCGGGCGTCGTCGGCTTTGAGAAGCCCGATCCTCGGATCTTCCACCACGCGGCGGCGGCCCTCGGCGTTGAGCCGGCAGAGGCCGTCCACGTGGGGGACCTGTACTCGGTCGACGTCGCGGGCGCGCGCGTGGCTGGGGCTCGCGCCATCCTCCTCGATCCCTTCGGAGCCTGGGCGGTCGACGACTGCCCGAAAGCGCGGGACGTCGATGCGGCGGCACGCCTGATCGCGGAGATGGTGTGAGAGCCGCCGGGGCTACGGGGAAGCCACGCGATCGACGAAGCGGGCGGCGAGCCCCGTGTAGCGGGCCGGGTCGAGCAGGCTGTCGAGCTCGGCCGGGCCGAGGTAGGGCTTGACCCGCGGATCCTCGAGGAGCAGTTGCCTGAGGGGCCGCCGCCCCTCGACGGCATCCATGCTCAGCTCGTAGACGACCTCGTGGGCCCGCTGGCGGCCGATGTGCCGTGCCAGCGCCAGCATCACGGCCTCGCTCAGGAGGAGCCCGTCCAGGAGTCCGAGGTTCTCCTGCATCCGCTCCGGGTACACGTGGAGGCCGGAGAGGATTCCCCGGGTCCCGCGGAGCATCCCGGCGACGAGACACGAGACCTCGGGCAGAACCGCCTGCTCGGTCACACCCGCCCGCTTGTCCCGCTCGTTTGCCGAGACCATGCTCTGGAGGGCGGGCGCGACCTGGGCGTGGAGGAGCCGGCCCAGCGCCACCACGTGCTCGCACGCCGACGGGTTGCGCTTGTGGGGCATCGTGCTGGACCCGATCTTGCCCCGGTGGAACGGCTCCTCCAGCTCCGCCACCTCCGTCTTCTGGAGGTCGATGACCTCGTTCGCGATCTTGGCAAGGGTGCCACTCACGAGCGCGTAGGCGCAGACGGCCTCCGCCACGCCGTCCCGGGCGGTGTGCCAGGCGATCTCCGGGACGGCCAGGCCAAGATCCGCGCAGAAGAGCGCCTGGAGCTCGAGGCCCTTCTCGCCGATCGACGCGAGGGTCCCCACGGCACCCGCGAGCTGACCCCGGAAGACCCGGGGCGCGAGTTGGGCGAGCCGCTCGAGGTGCCGGTCGATCTCCGCGACCCACACGGCGAGCTTGTAGCCGAAGGTGATCGGCAGCGCCTGCTGCCCGTGGGTCCGGCCCGCTTGGACGGTGTCCCGGTGGCGGCGCGCCAGGGCCGCGAGCAGGCGGCGAACCTCGCCGAGGTCGCGCAGCACGATGGCGTGACTCGATCGGAGCTGGAGGATGAGCCCCGTGTCGAGGATGTCCTGGGTGGTCGCGCCCCAGTGGATGAATTCGGCCGCCTCCGGCTCGCAGGCGCGCGCGAGGCAGCGGATCAAGGGCATGATCGGATGGCGGGCCTCCTCGAGCTCCCGTTTCATCTCCCCGAAGTCGAGCTGCTCGACACGGGCCTTCCGGGTGATCTCGTCGGCCGCCGCGGCGGGGACGATCCCCAGGCGAGCCTCGGCGCGAGCGAGCGCGGACTCGACGTCGAGCCAGCGCTGGATCATCGCGCGGTCGCTCCATACCTCCCGCATCTCGGCGGTCGAGTAGAGATCCCCGAAGAACGCGCTGTCGATCATCCCGGCCATGGGGCCTCCTGCCGTCAGACGTGCGAGACGGGCTCGCCGCGGTCCTGGCGCACCCGGGCGAGGTAGCTCTCGAGGGCCTGGCGCGCCAGCTCTCGCGCTCCGAGGCCGAAGGCCAGCGACAGGGCGAGCACTGCCCCGCCGAACGCGATTCCGAAGACGAGCAGGACCATCTCGCGTGCGACGCCGAGCTCGGTCAGGGCGACGGCGGCGGCGACGGTGAGGACGAGCCAGCGAACCGCCGTCGCCAGCAGGGAGGCCCCCGCCACCTGAGCGTTGACCGCGGCGATCAACACGGCTTGGGCCAGGAACTGGGCGAGCATCCACCCCCCGACGACGACGAGCACCGCGACGATGACGTGCGGCAGGAACGCGAGCACCGCGCCCACCGCGCCCCGCGTCCCCGGCATCTCCAGCGCCTCGACGGCCATCAGCAGCCCCACGAGGAAGATGGCCCAGTACACGAGACGGCCGAGGAGCTCGGTCGGCGACGGACGGTGACCGCCACGGCTGAGGACCCCAGTCAGTCCCCATCGGGCGCATCGCACGTCGAGGTCCGCGGCAGCCAGGACCCGGATCGTGACGCGGCGGACCAGGGCTGCGACGATCCAGCCGAGCAGTATCAGCGTGAGCGCGGCTAAGAGTCGGGGCGTCACGAACAGGATCCGATGCCCCACGTCCCTGATCGCGTCGAGAACGATGTCGCTCCATTGCTGCTGCATCACTACCTCCATCGAGCCGAGAGCGTGGGCTTCTCGGCCTCGAAGGCCAGACACACCCGCTCGAGGGCATCGGTGGCTCCCGGCGAGGATGCGGCCTGGGTTTCGAGAACGAACGCGGCGACTCGCCCGAGATAGAGCGGCGTCAGCGCCCGCAGGAGGTGGTCCCGTGGAAGCCGCCGCTCGTGGTGGGCCACGGCGAAGTCGGCGATCACGCGAGCCCACAGGGACGGCGGGAAGCGGAAGTCGTCGGGCCCGAGGAGCCCGAGCGGGTAGAGCTGGCCGAGCGTCTCCTCCGTCACGGCCTGCTCCCAGAGCGGAAGGAGATCCTTCAGGCCGAGGTGGAAGGCCCCGACCATCCGATCTGGCCGGACGTCGCCCGCCGCCCTGGGGCCGGGGTCGGCTGGGCCTCGCCGAGGGACTGGCACGCTCCCTCGGACGTCCTGCCACCCGGCGGCGTGGCGCTCCATCAGCCGGAACAGCGGCCCGACGGCGTCCACCAGGGTGTGGGCGAGATCGGCCGGGGCGGCGCCGGGATTGACCTCTTTCCGGCCCAGATGGACCTCGACGAGCGCGTGGTCGCCCGCCAGTGCCTGGCCGAGGACCCGCATCTCCGCTCCTTGGCCCGTCGGCTCGTCGGCCCACTCCTCCGCCGGGGGCAAGGCATCGAGGATGGCCGACGACACGGCGGCGCACCCCCCGAGCACCTCCTGGAGACGCTTGCCGTAGAGCGATCGGACCAGGGGCGCGAGAAGGTTCGTCGTGAGCGTGCCCTCGGTGAGCGCGCGGGTGTAGGAAGGCGAGACGTAGTCGGCATCCCCGTTGAGCGCGGGGCCGAGCAGAAGCTCGACCGACTCGGCGGTGATGCTGGCGAGGCCGGCGTCCACGATGCCTGCCGCGCGGGCGCCGACGTGCCGGGCTGCCGCCAGCGCGGCCAGCACGGCGCGGCCGCGTCCCGGGCGTCCGGAGACACGGGCGCTCGCGACCGGGACCGTCGCATCAGCCGACGCCTGCTGATTGACCGCATCGAGGGTACCGTCCTGCGACCCGCCGTCGACGAAGAGGACCGCCGTCTTCCGCCCGGCGAAGCCGCGGGCCAGCCCGGCGGCGACCGCGGTAACGACGGATGGGGCGGTCCGGGCCTGGTTCAGCGCCGTGACGGCGACCAGTGCCTCCACGGGTCCCAGCGCCTCCACCGCCGCAGTGCCGTCCGGCGGGAGCGCGGTCTCGAGGATGAGCCCGTCCGCCACGCTTGCTCCGTCCCGCTACGCGGTCATCTGGGCGAGGAGGGCGAGGTAGTCGCCGAGGTGACGCGGGAGCAGGAAGTTCCGCCGGACGTACTCCCGCGCGGCGCCACCCAAGCGTGCGGTGAGGTCGGGGCTCTGCAGTAGCTGCCGGATCCGGAACGCCGCCCCCTCGACGGAGCCCACGGTGTAGCCCGTCACCTCCGAAAGGACCTGGGCCGGGATCCCGCCCGCGGCGCTGCCGACGACCGGCTTGCCCTTCCACATCGCCTCGGCTACCGCCAGGCCGAAGCCCTCCCGCTGTGGCAGGTGGAGAACCACCGTCGCGGCTCGCTGGAGCGCATTGAGCTCCCGGGCGGCGTCGGGCGGCATCACGAGCACGTGGACGTCCGGATCCGTGCCGGCGGCCTCGCGCAGCTCGGCCAGGACGGCACTGCCCTCGGGGTTGTCCGTCGCGCCCCACCCGGCCAGTACGAGCCGGCAGGGCACGTACTTTCGCGCGAGGCGGAAGGCGGTCAACGCCCTTGTGGGCTCGGTCGCGCGGGAATAGGCGGCGACCTGGAGCAAGAGCGGCTTGTCCCGGGCGATGTTGTACCGGTCCAGGACTTCGCGTACCTCGCTTCGCCCGAGCTCCCGGTTCTTCTCGCCGAGCGGATCGATCGACGGATGAACGACGAGCATCGGGACCCGGACGCGCTGGGCGAACTTCGGCATGGAGTACACCACGGTGTCGTATCGCTCGAGGTCGCGGCGCACGAGGTGCCACGCGCGTCGCCACGCGCGGGAGAGGTCGGCGTAGCAGCGCCAGACCCAGCGGCCCCGCTCGGGGCGGTGGCGGACGAGCGGCAAGGCCGGGAGGTCGTGGACCATGAGGAGGTCGGACTCGAGCCGGAGCGTCGCGGCGTTGGTCGCAGCGGCCTCGACGTAGGAGACGAGCATGGCCTCGGTGATGACGGCCGGCTGGCCGCTGAGCGCCGTCTCGAGCGCGTGGGTCGCCGCGTAGAACGCCGGATCCCCGACGATGACCTCCCAAGTGGCGTCGACGCCGAGATCCTGGAGCAACGGCACGAGCCGCGCTAGGATCTCCGAAGACCCGCTGCCGTAACGGCTTGCGTTGACGTGGACGAAGCGCCGGCCCTGCAGCCGCTCGGCGAGCTTCAGCAGGAGCTCGATCGCGCCCCGCGGCGCGACGGCCCGGTACTCCTCCAGGCGCGGGCCGCTCATGCGTGCCGACCCGTCATGCGGAGCTCTTGTGAGGGTTCATCGGCCCACACCCGTGGAGAGTGCCTCGTCGAGGAGCGCGATGAGACGGGTCCGGGCCTGCTCGAGGCTGGCGGCGTACGGGTTGACCCCCTGGACCCGGGCGGCCAGCTCGGGCAGCCCGAGGCCCCGCTCCAGCCATGCCGCGAAGTCGTTCCGCCCCCGGCCGAGCCGGAGCCGGGTCTCGACGAGGTGGAAGTAGAGCGCGCTCTGGTCGACCTCGAGCAGGACGTCCCGGAGCTCCTGGAGCGTTCGCACCTCGATCCCGGTCGGGATCTCGACGATCCGTGACTGGATGAAGTCGAAGGGCTCCCCGGACATGACCTGGGGCACGATGCCGATGCGGCGGAGGTGCTCGTCCACCACCGACACGAGCTCCTCCCGCAAGGCCTGGAGGGTGGTGAAGTCGGCCGGGTCGACCATCGCCAGACGTTCCCCCAGGACACGATCCCGCACCTGAACGTCTACCCACGTCGCGAAGTCGTTGGGATAGAGACCGGTCACGAGCCGATGGCGCAGCAAGAAGCCGTGCGTGTGGTAGTAGATCGAGTCGAGCGGGACCTCGTCGAGGAGCTGGGCCAGCTGCCGCTCGTTCTCGGCCCGCAGGCCGGTGAACTCCCTTAACTCCATGCAGGCCATGAAGGCGAACGGGCCCTCGCCCACGCGAAGCTGGCCCGCGGCCGGGCCGGGAAGCCTGGCGATCGCGCGCTCGAGGGCGACGAGGGGAACCGAGACCCACGTCGGCCGGTTGGCGAGCTCGTAGCCGAGCTCGTAGAGCGCCTTGTCGAGCTCGTAGGCGCGCAGAGCCCGGTCGAAGCGCTCCCGCTCGATCGGTACCAGCGGCGGCTCGCCGGGCCGCGTGACCTCGCCGAGGTACGCGTTCAGGAAGGCCGTGCGCACTCCGTCCTCCCACGTCTCCGCCCAGGGTCTGAGACGCTCGGCTAGCCTGGCGTCGTGGGGGTTTGCCTCCAGGCGGCGAGCGAAGGCGATCTGCGCCGCGTACGCGAACGAGCGGAGCATCCCGGCCACGTCCTTCAGGACGCACTGCTTGGCGCGACGCTCTGCCAGGGTTCGCGCCGGCTCGCCCTCGAAGTCCAGGATGGTGAAGCCGTCGGCCGTTCGCAGGAGCTGCCCGAGGTGGTAGTCGCCGTGGACACGGACCTTCACGACACCTCCGGCCGCGAGGGCGTCCTGTGCGCGAAGCTCGTCGCCTAGACGGGCGATGTCAGCGACGACGCGCTCCGCGCTCTCGCGGAGCGCCGGCGGGAGGTCCGGGAGCCCGGCGGCGAGCGCCTCGCCGGCGCGGCTGAGCTGCGCCAGCATCGCTTTCCCCCAGACGGCCACGTCTCCCGTCGTGATCGGCTCGGGCGCCAGGGGGTGGCTGGGCGGGGCCGCGGCCAGCGCCCGGTGCAGGCGACCGGTGAGCGTGCCGAGTCGCGCGGCCTCGTGCGCGTCCGCCGCTGCCAGGGCACGGGCGAAGACGGGGTCCGGCGACTCCTCCCCGCGTCCCTCGATCGCGGCCGCGTAGTACTCGGCGAGCCGCTCGAGGGTGGCCGTCCAGGCGTCGCCCTGGTTCGGAACGAACTCGTGCAGCACGGCCAGCGTGACCGGGTCCTCGCCGTCGGCCTGGTAGGTGACCGCGCCGGCGAGCCGGGGGGCACCGGGAAACGTCGCCTCTCGCGTGAGGAAGTCCGTGAGCTCGAGCTCGGGGCTCGGTCCGGCTTCGAGCCGCCGGAAGAGCTTCAGGATCGCCCGGCGGTCGTAGACGACCGACGTGTTGCTCTGCTCGCTCCCGATCGGACGCGCCTCGTGCGGCGCCGCCGGCAGGATCTCGGCCAGCACGGCCGTCGCCACGCACCGGAACGCGCCGCGCGCGCCCGCGAGCGTCGCGCCATTCCGGATCGCCTCCAGCAAGGCCATGCAGAATGCCGGCTCGGCCATCGCGTCGACGAACGGCTCCTGGTCGATGCTCGGTGGCGCGACGGGAATGCAATAGCGCTCCCGCCCCTGATCAGCGAAGACCACGTCGAACAGGGCGAGAAGCCCGGCCGTTCCCGGCACTGCCGCGTGGTCCACCGGGACGACTTCGGACACATCCCGGTTCTTGCTGCCGAACCATCGTCGGCCGCCCAGGGTCTCACCCAGCGCGGCGCCCGCGCGGGCCGTGAGCGCCGGGGGGGGCGGCGGCTCGGGATTCCGGGCCGGAGCCGGGGCGCCTTCGGCCCGGCGCCTAGCGCTCATGCGCCTCCACGAGAGTCCGGTAGAGCGCAAGCGTGCGGCGGGCCACGGCCGCCCAGCTGAAGAATGCCTCGGCCCGCTGGCGTCCCTTGACCCCCATGGTCCGGCGCAGCGCGGGATCCGCGAGGAGAGCGTTGAGGGCCTGCGCCAGGTTCCACGCGAAGCTCTCGGGATCCCGCGGCTCGACGACGCCGTCGTGGTCGACCAGATCGACGGGGATGAGGCAGCCGGTCTCTCCGTCGACCACGACCTCCGGAATGCCGCCGACCGTGGTCGCGACCACCGCGATCTCGCAGGCCATCGCCTCGAGGTTGATCAGGCCGAACGGCTCGTACACCGACGGGCAGCAGAAGACGGCCGCGTGCGAGTAAAGCTCCACGGCCGTGGCCCGGTCGACCATTTCGGGGATCCACACGACCCCCGACCGTTGCGCCTGGACTCGCGCCACGGCGGCCTCGACCTCTCGCGCAATTTCGGGCGTATCGGGTGCCCCGGCGCACAGAACGACCTGGACCCCGGGGCTGAGGTCGGGGATGGCCTGGATCAGGTGGAAGAGACCCTTCTGCCGGGAGATCCGTCCCACGAAGAGAACGTAGGGGCGGGTCGGGTCGATCCCGAACCGCTCGATGCGCGCCCGGCCGGGCGCCGGGCGGTAGGTATCGGTGTCGACTCCGTTCGGGATGACGTGTACCCGCTCGGGTGCGATCGTGTAGTGGCGGAGAAGGTCCCGTCGCATCTCCGTCGAGACGGCGATGACCGCGTCCGCGGCCTCGAGGGCGGCGCGCTCGGCCCACGCCGAGACGTCGGCACCCCGGCCGAGCTGCTCGCGCTTCCACGGGCGGAGCGGCTCGATCGAGTGAGCGGTTACGACCAGCGGGATGCCGTGGATGAGCCGGGCCAGGAGACCGCCGAACGCGGCGTACCAGGTGTGGGAGTGGACGACGTCGGCGTCCGTCGGCCGGACACCGAGACTGAGGCAGACGCGGAGGGCCCGGATGACCGGCGCGAACGAGTACGCGCCCTCGGGAGGGTCGATCGTCTCCGCCGCCGCCCCGTGGCCCTGCACCACGAGGCTCCCGGCCTCGACGTGCTGGCGGCCGAAGGTTCGCACCTCGACGGCCGCAAGTCTTGCCAGCTCCCGGGCGAGGTGCTCGACGTGCACGCCGGCGCCCCCGTAGACATCGGGCGGATACTCACGGGTGAGCAGGAGGACCTTCACGCGGATCCTCCCGCCACTCTCCCATCGGATGAGCGGTCCTCGGCCTGCGGCGGAGGGGTTTCGGTCGCGCTCACACCGAGTCTCGCTCGATGCCGTAGGCTTCGGCCGGCCGCCCGGGGCGGTCGAGACGAAGCCAGTAGGAGCCGTGGGGCGCCATCGTGAGCGCGTAGGGACGGTCCCCGATGGCCGGGAAGCGCGACCCTCCGAGGAGCTCCACGGGGACGGCGCCGCGGAACTCCGCGAGGTCCAGCTCCACCGCCTCTGCCGAGGGCGCCAGGTTGTGGACCAGGAGCACGGTCTCGCCCCGATACTCCCGGAGGTGCGCGAGGACTCGCGTGTTGGACGGCGCGAGGAATCGCAGAGTGCCCCGCCCGAAGACCTTGGAGCGCTTGCGCGCCGCGACAAGCCTCCGCGTCCAGCCGAGGAGCGACGAGGCTGACCGGCGGTGCGCCTCGACGTTGACGGCCTGGTAGCCGTAGACGGCGTCGGTGATGACCGGGCTGTAGAGGCGTTCCGGGTCGGCGCGCGAGAATCCCGCGTTCCGGTCCGCCGACCACTGCATCGGCGTCCGGACGCCGTGCCGGTCGCCGAGGTGGACGTTGTCGCCCATGCCGATCTCGTCGCCGTAGTAGATGATCGGCGTCCCCGGGAGGGTGAAGAGCAGGCTGTTGAGGAGCTGCATCCTGGCCCGGTCGTTCTCGAGCAACGGCGCCAGCCGTCGCCGGATGCCGATGTTGAGCTTCATCCGGGGGTCCTGCGCGTAGGCGTAGTACATGAGGTCCCGCTCGGGATCCGTGCACATCTCGAGCGTCAGCTCGTCGTGGTTCCGGAGGAAGAGGCACCACTGACAGGTCTCGGGGATCGGCGGCGTGTGCAGGAACATGTCCGTGATGGGTCGGCGGTCCCCGCTGAAGACGGCCATGTACATGCGCGGCATCAACGGGAAGTGAAAGGCCATGTGGAACTCGTCGCCGTCTCCGAAATAGGGGCGGACGTCCCGCGGCCACTGGTTGGCCTCGGCGAGGAGGACGCGACCCCGATACTGGGCGTCCAGGCTGGCGCGGAGGCGCTTCAGGAAGACGTGAGTCTCCGGGAGGTTCTCGCAATTCGTCCCCTCGCGCTCGAAAAGGTAGGGGACGGCGTCGCACCGGAACCCGTCGAGGCCCTTGTCGAGCCAGAAGCGCATGGCGTCCAGCATGGCCGTCTGGACCGCCGGGTTGTTGTAGTTCAGATCCGGCTGGTGGCTGAAGAACCGGTGCCAGTAGTAGGCCTTCGCGTCAGAGTCCCACGTCCAGTTGGACTTCTCCGTGTCCACGAAGATGATGCGCGCATCCCGGTAGCGCTGGTCGGTGTCGCTCCAGACGTAGTAGTCGCGATACGGCGAATCGGGGGCGGACCGTGCCGACTGGAACCAGGGATGCTTGTCCGACGTGTGATTCACCACGAGGTCTGCGATCACCCGGAGTCCGCGCCGGTGCGCCTCGGTGATGAAGGTCTCGAAGTCCGCCATCTTGCCGTAGAGCGGCGAGACCTCCTGGAAGTCAGCGATGTCGTAGCCGTCGTCCCGGAGAGGCGACGGATAGAAGGGCAGGAGCCACAGGCAGTCGGCGCCCAGGTCCTGGATGTAGTCCAGGCGGGTGGTGAGCCCCGGGAAGTCGCCGACGCCGTCGTCGTTCGAGTCCTGGAAGGCCTTGACGTGGACCTCGTAGAAGACGGCGTCCTTGTACCAGAGGTCATCCACGGTCGGTGCCCTCCGGGTGCGGGGGTAGGGCGGGTGGAGCGGCTTGTCCGCCGAGTCTCAGTAGCACGGCGTCCCGTAGGCACGCTGTCCGAAGCGCTCGAGGCGGAGGATCGCCGCGGGCTCCATCATGGGGTCGAGGCGGACGTGCTGCGTCGGCCCCCTCCAGAGGTGCCGCTCGTCCGAGAGCATCTCGTGGGCCTGAAAGGGCTCGTCCGCCGCGATCCCCAGGGTCTCGAGGGGCACGCGCACCCCCGCTTCGTGCGGCGCGAACGGGTCGAGGTTCACCGCCACGAGGACTGCGTTAGTCCCGTCCGCGCTGCGCTTCCCGTAGCAGAGGACGTGCTCGTCGTCGCTCTCGTAGAAAACGAGGTTCCGGTACTCGTGGAGTGCCCGGTTCTCCCGGCGGATCCGGTTGAGCCGCGCGACGTACGCGCGGATGTTCCCTGGCGCGTTCCAGTCCCGGACCCGGATCTCGTACTTCTCGGAATCGAGGTACTCCTCGGTGCCGGGGATGGCGGCGTTCTCGCAGAGCTCGTAGCCGCTGTAGATCCCGTAGAGCGAGGAGAGGGTCGCCGCGAGCGCGAGGCGCATCCGGAAGGCCGGCGGCCCGCCCTGCTGCAGGATGGGGGGAAGGATGTCCGGCGTGTTCGCGAAGAAGTTTCCCCGGAAGTATTCCGCCATCTCTCCGCGCGTCAGCTCGGTGAGGTAGTCGATCAGATCCTGTTTGAAGTTCCGCCACGTGAAGTACGTGTAGGACTGGGTGAAGCCGACCTTCGCGAGACTCTGCACGACCCGCGGGCGCGTGAAGGCCTCGGCGAGGAAGATCACGTCAGGGTGGACGGCCTGGATCTCCGCGATCAGCCAGGACCATAGCGCGATCGGCTTTGTGTGGGGATTGTCCACGCGGAAGATCCGCACCCCCTGCTCGATCCAGAAGAGGAGGATGCCCTTCGCCTCCTCCCAGAGCGCCTCGCGCTCCCGGCCGAAGAAGTTCAAGGGGTAGATGTCCTGGTACTTCTTCGGCGGGTTCTCGGCGTACTTGATCGTCCCGTCCGGCCGATGGTGAAACCACTCGGGGTGCTCGGTCACCCAGGGATGGTCCGGCGAGCACTGGAGCGCGTAGTCCAGCGCGATCTCGAGCCCGTGGTCTCGGGCGGCTCGAAGGAACGCTCGGAAGTCTGCCAGCGTCCCCAGGGTGGGATCGATCGCCTTGTGCCCCCCGTGCTCGTTGCCGATGGCCCACGGGGAGCCCGGGTCGTCGGGGCCCGCCTCGAGCGCGTTGTTTCGTCCCTTCCGGAAGCTCCGCCCGATCGGATGGATCGGCGGCAGGTAGACCACGTCGAAGCCCATGTCCGCGATCTCCGGCAGCCGCTCGATGCAGTCGCGGAGCGTGCCGGGTCGGCCCGGTACCCGGCCCTGGGATCGCGGGAACAACTCGTACCATGCGGCGAACCGGGCCAGAGGGCGGTCCACGACCACCTCGAGCTCCCGGTCATACCGCGTCGCCGCGGCTCGATCCGGATAGATGTCGAGGACCTCGGTGACCTCCTCGTTGAGGAGGAGTCGCGCCCGGCGGTCGGTGTCGCTCGTCGCCTCGAAGTCGCCGAGACGCGCCTCCAGCCGCCGGCGGTCGGCTCCCACGACGCGCGCGAGGGCGCCCCGCAGGAGGGCCGCGCCTTCGAGGAGCTCGCTCGAGACGTCCATGCCGGCCCCCAGGCGCTTCCGGAGGTCATCGGCCCAGGTCCGGTAGGCGTCCGGCCACGCCTCGAGCGTGTAGACGTACCGCGTGTTCTCCTCCAGAAGGAACCGGCCGGCCCAGCGGTCGTTTCCGAGGGGCTCCATGCGCGCCTCGTGCCACGCCGTGTCCTTCACGGTCCGGTAGCGGAGCACGGCGGCCAGGCCACTGTGGCCCTCCTGCAGGATGTCCGCGGTCACCTCGAACGTGTCGCCGACCTCGCGCTTGACGGGAAATCGCCCGCCATCCAGCTCGGGCCGGACGTCACCGATCCAGACGCTGCGGACGTCGCCGCGCGGCGACCGATATGCCATGGTGCCTCACCTCGTGTCGTCTTGCGTGAGGGTGAGGGTACTGGCCCTCGCCCTCACGCTTCACCTCCAGAATAACGCGTCTCTGCTTAGCTGGGCCGGGCTTCCACGACCGTGCGGAGGAGGGCGCGGACGTCCCGGACACCGCCGAGACGGATGGAGGCCGTCGTCGGTTCAGGCCCGACGTGGACCGCGAGCGCGCTCGGGGGCAGCGCCGCGAACAGATCCTCGTCGGTGCGATCGTCCCCGATGGCCACGACCAGCGCGCCCGCAGGGGCACGGGCCACGACGGAGGGGACGAGGCGGCCCTTGTGGACGCCTCGGGCCACCACCTCGATGACCTTCGACCCGGGCAGGATCTCGGCGGGCAGGCGGCCAAGGAGAATCGACAGCTCGAGCGTCAGGGCATGCGCCCGGCTCGGGCCGATCGCCGGGTCCGCCAGGCGGTAGTGCCATGCGAGTCCGGTACTCTTCTCCTCGACAAGAGCCCCCGGTGTTCGTGCCGCGAACGCTCGCATGAGGGCGAGCACGGCCGGGCGCCAGTCCTGGGGCGGAATCATCCCGCTCACCCACTCGGTGGCGCCCGGAGGGCGGGACAAGAAGCCGTGCTCGGCGTGAAGGCCGATCGGGAGGGCGCCGAGCCATCGCTCGAGCGTCTCGCGGGGCCGTCCGCTCACGATGTGGATCTCGGTGTCCGGCCGGGCGGCAAGGCTGCCGAGCAGGCCGATCAGTTCGTCGTCGGGCTCGGCGAGATCCGGCGTCGGCGCGAACGGGACCAGCGTACCGTCGTAGTCGAGCAGCAGGACGAGGACCGGGGCTGCCTCGAGCCGAGCCGCCAGGGTCTCGACCGTGCGCGAGGAATACATGCCAATACGAAAATTGTAGCACCGCACTCGCGTGAGCCCGCCAGCCACGAGGTCGGCGTGTCGCGCTTCCCCTTCGGCAGCTCCGGGGCGACAACGTTCTATGTGCAAGGGGCAGGCCTGATCGGCGGACGCAGCATCCCTCTGGCGTCTCCGAGAGTCGCCTCGCCAGGCGACGGCTACGACGGGCGTTGGCCCAGTGGTCTTCCGCTCGAAGAAGCAGACCCCGCTGCCCATAATCCACACAGGGTCCGCAGCCACGTCCCCGCGGTGCTCTGCCGGTTCCCCGGGTGGCCGTGATCCAGAAGCCGGCGGCCCGCCGGGCCTCGAGCCCGACGGGCCGCGCGTCAGCCGCGGCAGGGGCCGCTACTT
This sequence comes from uncultured Candidatus Rokubacteria bacterium, assembly GCA_963805625.1. Lineage (GTDB taxonomy): Bacteria > Methylomirabilota > Methylomirabilia > Rokubacteriales > DASRDR01 > DASRDR01. Next base: position 1,311,382 of record CAWDVE010000010.1, on the reverse strand, counting down.
CTTCGAGGCGTCGAAGATCTCGCCGAAGAGAACCCAGCGCTCCCCGTCGAAGCGGGCAAGCTGCTCCTGCTCGATCGGGTAGAAGTCCGTCGGGCTCGTGTTGATCTTGATGCCCGGCAAGAGCATCGGGACCACGAAGTCCTTGAGGCTCGCCGCCTGCTTCATGACGTTGGCTCGCGAGAGGTCGTTGCCAGCCTGCTTGAGCACCTGGGTCATCGTCTGGGCGACCGAGTAGCCGTAGACGTTGAAGGCGTCCGTCTTGTTCCCGTCGGGGTAGTACTTGTCCATGAAGACGACCCAGTCCTTGAAGCCCTGGTCGTTCTTCCACTGGGGATCCGTCGGGTCCTTCAGGTACTGGGCCGTGATCAGACCCTTCGACGCGTCCAGGCCGGCCGGCTTGAGCACCGCGCCCACCGAGGCAGACACGTTGTTCAAGAGGTGGATCGGCTTCCAGCCGATGTCCGCCGCCTTCTTGATCGCCTGGGCCGCGAACTTCGGCGTCGTGACGTTGAAGAACACGTTGGCGCCGCTGTTTTTGAGGTTGACGATCTGGGAGTCGACGGTGGGGTCCGTGACCTCGTACGACTGCTCGAGCACGATCGCCTTCTTGGCGGCGTCGCCGAGGCTATCCTTGAATCCCTTGAGGTAGTCCTTCCCGTAGTCGTCGTTCTGGAAGAGGATTCCGATCTTGGCGTCCGGAACGTTCTTGAGCACGTACTGGGCGTAGATGTGCCCCTCGGCCTGGTAGGTGGGCTGCCAGCCCATCGTCCACGGGTGCCCCTTTGGGTCGCCCCACTTCGTGGCGCCGGTGGCCACGAAGAGCTGCGGCACCTGCTCATCGTTCATGTACTTCCAGATGGCGCTGTTCGACGGCGTGCCGAGGGTCTGGAAGAGGAGGAGCACCTGGTCCTGCTCGACGAGCTTCCGGACCATCTCGACGGCCTTGGGCGGGCTATAGCCGTCGTCGAGGGTGACGAAGTTGATCTTGCGGCCGTTGATGCCGCCCTCCTCGTTGACCTTCTTGAAGTAGGCGCCGATGGCCTTGCCGATGGTCCCGTATGCGGAGGCAGGCCCGCTGTAGGGGTTGGTGTTGCCGAGCTTGATCTCGGTGGCCGTCACGCCGGGGTCGGCCGCGAAGGCCGGGCCGGCGACGAAGCCGAGTGCGACGACCAAGATCAGGGCGAGAACGCTCCTATGCCTGTGCATGTTGCCCTCCTCTGGGTGTGGCGGACGCTGCGGGATGGACCGGACCGGGTCGCCCGCCGAGCCGGCGAGCGACCCGTCGGAGAAAGCCGGCGACCCCGTCCGGCATGACGTACATGAACGCGATCAGGAAGACGCCGTAGATGGCCCAGGGCGCGGCCTTGGAAATTTCCTGGGCGTAGTTGGGCACGAACTGGATGAACAGCGCGCCGAAGATCGCCCCCGGGACGGAGGCGAGCCCGCCAATCACGATGCCGACGAGGAACGTGATCGAGAGAAACACGTTGAACGAATCTGGCGCCACGAAGGCTACCGCGAGCCCCCCGAGTGAGCCAGCCACGCCAGTGTAGCAAGCGCTGACCCCGAACGTCAGCGACTTGTAGAGGGCGGTGTCGATACCCATCGCCCGGGCGGCGATCGGGTTGTCCCTGATCGCGACGATGGCGCGTCCGGGCCGACTCCGGAGGAGGTTCCACGTCAGCACCAAAAGGAGCATGAGGACGGACAGGGCGAGGTAGTAGAGCCACTGGTCCCTCGACAGCGGCAGCCCCCACGGCGCCTTGGGCTTCGAGAGCACGATGCCCTGGGACCCACCCGTCCAGGAGTCGAAGTACTTCAGGATCTGGGGCACGGCGAGGGCGAGGGCGAAGGTGGCCAGCGCGAGGTGGAGCCCCTCGAGGCGGAGCGCCGGGATCCCGAAGAGGAAGCCCACCACGAAACACACCAGGCCGGCGGCGGGGATCGTCCAGCCGTAGGCCACGCCCCAGCGGTCGATCATGATGGCCGTCGTGTACGCCCCCAGAGCGTAGAAGGCACCGTGCCCGAGGGAGATTTGACCGTTATAGCCGGTCAGGAGATTGAGACCGAGGAGGACCATGGCGTACACGCACACCTGGGTGAACTGGAACAGGCGGAAGCCGCTCAGCGGGAAGGGCAGGAGCAGGGCGACGACGAGCAGCGCTCCGATCCCCCCCCACGAAGCCCCGCGTACGCGTCCCATCTCAGACCCGCCGGACGATGGTGTGGCCGAAGAGGCCGCTCGGGCGAATGAGCAGGCAGCCCACGATGATCAGGAGCGCGACGGTGAGCTTCAGCTCGGTGCCGATGAACGGGATGTACGTCCCGGCCAGGTTCTCGATGACCCCGACGAGGAAGCCTCCGACCACGGCGCCGACGGGGCTCGTGATCCCGCCGAGTGTCGCGCCGGCGAAGGCGTAGATGAGGATGCCGCCCATCATATTGGGCTCGAGGAAAATTACGGGCGCAACGAGCATGCCCGCCACGGATCCCACCAGGGCGGCCAGTCCCCAGCCGAGCCCGAGCATCCAGCCGACGCGGATGCCGCAGAGCTGGCTCGACACGGGGTTCTGGGCGGCCGCGCGCATCGCGAGCCCGAGCGTCGTGTAGCGGAAGAAGACGTAGAGGAGGCAGAGCAGGACGAGGGTCACCGCGATCACGCCGAGGTCGTGCTGACCGAACACGATCTTGCCGATGCGAAGCGGTGTCCGGGGGAACGGGCTCGGGAAGGGCTGGATGACGTAGGAGAACATCCACCCCGCGAGGCTGTTGAGGATCACCAGGAGGCCGATGCACACGATGACCAGCGTGAGGATCGGCTTCCCCTCGACCGGGCGGATGACGATGCGCTCGATGAGGAGGCCGCCCATGAAGGCAAGGGCGACCGTGGCGAGAAACGCGAGCCAGTACGGGGCCCCGGCGTTCAGCATCGACCACGCGAGGTAGGTTGTGAACATGGCCATCTCGCCCTGCGCGAAGTTCACGATCTCGGTCGCCTGGTAGATCATCACGAGAGCCAGCGCCAGGCTCGCGTAGATGCCCCCGGTGGCGAGCCCGGACACGACCTGCTGGAGCAGTGTCTCAATACCCAAGGTAGGCTCGGCGGACGGCGTCGTCCTTCTGGATCTCGCTGGCCGGCCCGGCGAGGACGACGCGTCCGGTCTCCAGGAGATAGGCCCGGTCGGCGAGGCCGAGGGCGAGGGCCGCGTTCTGCTCCACGAGGAGCACGCTGACGCCTTCCCGCTGGTTGATGGCGCGGACGATCCGGAAGAACTCCTGGACGACGCGGGGAGCGAGGCCGAGCGACGGCTCGTCGAGAAGGAGCAGGCGCGGACGGAGCATCAGCGCCCGGCCGAGGGCGAGCATCTGCTGCTCGCCTCCCGACAGCGTGCCCGCGGCCTGGCGCCGGCGCTGCCCGAGGACCGGGAAGTAGCCGTAGACGCGCTCCATGTCCTGGCTGACCGCCGTCCGGTCGCGCCGCACGTAGGCCCCCAGCCGGAGGTTCTCCTCGACGGTGAACCCCACGAACGTCCCGCGGCCTTCCGGGACGTGCGCGATGCCGAGGCGGGCGATGTCCTCGCTAGCCTTGCCATCGATGCGCTGGCCGTCGAGCTGCACGCGCCCTCGCGGCGGCACCATCCCGCACACGGCCCGAAGGGTCGTCGTCTTCCCGGCGCCGTTCGCGCCGAGGATAGTGGTGATGCCGCGCGTCTCGACGGTGAAACCGATGCCGTGGAGCACGCGCGTCTCGCCGTACGCGACGTGCAGATCCTCGACTTCGAGAATGGCCGTCATCAGCCGGCGGTATCGGCGGGACCGACGCCGAGGTACGCGCGGATGACATCGGGATGCTGCTGGACCTCGGCGGGTGTGCCCTCGGCGATCTTCCGGCCGAAGTCGAGCACCACGACGCGGTCGGACACCTGCATCACCAGCCCCATGTGATGCTCGACGAGGAGAATGGTCACGCTGCGCTCCTTCCGGATCGCGGTGATGAGCCGGGCCAGGGCCTCCACTTCCTCGTGATTCAGGCCCGCGGCCGGCTCGTCGAGCAGGAGCAGCCGGGGCTGGGCGGCGAGCGCCCGGGCCAGCTCGACGCGCTTGAGAGTGCCGAAGGGTAGGCCGGCGGCGGGGTGGGTCGCCACGGCCTGGAGTCCGAAGAACGCCACCAGCTCCTGCGCCCGTTCCGCGATCCGTGCTTCCTCCGCCCGGACGCGGGGGAGTCGGAGCGCGCTCGCGACAAAGTCCGCTCGCGTGCGGCAGTGCATGCCGATCATGACGTTCTGCAAGACGGAGAGACTGGGGAAGAGCGCCAGGTTCTGGAAGGTCCGGCTGATCCCCAGCGCCGCGATGCGGTGGGGCGCGGTCTGGTCGAGCGGGCGGCCCTCGAAGGCGAGGGTGCCCCCCGCGGGGTTGTAGAGACGGGACAGGCAGTTGAAGAGAGTAGTCTTGCCAGCGCCGTTGGGCCCGATGAGCCCAACGATCTCGTGGGCCGCCACCTCGAACGACACCCCGTCGAGGGCGACGATCCCCCCGAAGCGCACCGTGACATCGCGGACGGCGAGGACGGGAGCGGCGTCGCGGGGCAGGGTACGGGCGGGGTGCCCCGGCCTCCCGCCGGTCACCGAGTCAATCAAGGCCATGACACGCGCTGTCAGGCGTCTCTTGCATGCGGAACGGTGGCCGGAAATGGGTGCGTCGAGACCCTACCATCCCGGGACGACGAGCGTCAATTCGTCAGTTCGTGGACGTTCCCGGAGCCGGGTGGCCGCGACCCCTCCGATGGCGCGCCTGCCGTTCCGAGCTCGGCTCAGCGGGCGGACGACGCCTGGATCTGGGGAGCGGCTCCCGGCGCATCCTGGACGGCGCGCCGTCGCCGGACGAGCAGCCCTTCCGGCCGAAAGACCATCAGCACCATCAGGGCGAGCCCGAAGACGAGCATGCGATACAGCTGGAAATCACGGAACACCTCGGGCAGGGCAACGATCAGCGTGGCGCCGAGAAGGACGCCGCCGAGGCTGCCGCTTCCGCCGATGATGACCATGGCGAGGACGTTGATCGACTCGGTGAACAGGAAGTTGTCCGGGAACACCGAACGCTGCCATGAGGCGAGGAGCGCTCCCGCGAGGCCGGCGAGCGCGGCGCCGATGGCGAACGCCTGCAGCTTGGCCACCGTCGTGTTGATGCCCATCACACGCGCAGCCAGCTCGTCCTCGCGGATCGCCTGCCAGGCCCAGCCGATTCGCGAGTGGCGAAGCCGCGCCGAGACGAAGAGGGCCAGTGCGGCGGCGGCGAGGAACAGGTAGTAGTACTGGCCGTTTCGCGTCGCCGTCCACCCGAGGAAATGAGGCGGATCGATGGTCACGATGCCGCTCGGCCCACCGGTGATGTTGATCGGCCGGTCCAGATTGATCAGCAGCAGGTAGGTGATCTCGCCGAACCCGAGCGTCACGATCGCCAGGTAGTCGCCACGGAGTCGCAGCGTCGGGGCCCCGATCAGGATGCCGGCGAGCGCCGTCACGACCAGCACGATCGGGAGCACCGCGAGAGTCGGCAAGTGGAGGCCGAAGTGAGGCGAGGCGAGAAACGCGTAGATGTAGGACCCGATGCCGAAGAAGGCGACGTAACCGAGGTCCAGAAGGCCGGCGAAGCCCACCACGACGTTGAGGCCGAGGGCGAGGGTGGCATAGAGACCGATGCGCGTCGCCACGCCGATCCAGTAGTCGTTCGGCGCCACGAGGGGAAACACGATGGCTCCCGCCACGAGCGCGACGGCGAGCCAGCGCCAACGGCCAGGGTCTGCCCCGCCGCTCACCGAGATGCCCTCGCTCCCGCGCCCGGGCTCGTCGGATCACCCCGGCCCGGCGCTTTCGACGCGGCGACCTTCGACTGCCGGCCACCGGCGGCGGTTCGCGGCCTCACACCTTCTCCGACTCCGGGACGGATTCCCCGAGAAGCCCGGCCGGTCGGACGACCAGCGTCAGGATCAGGACGGCGAACGCCACCACATCCTTGTAGGCTGGGTTCAGGAAGGTCACGGCGAGGCTCTCGACGAGACCCAGGATCAGCCCACCCAGCATCGCCCCCCGGATGTTGCCGATGCCGCCGAGCACGGCCGCGGTGAACGCCTTCAGGCCGGCCGAGTACCCCATGAAGAAGTCGATCTGCGTGTAGTAGAGGCCGACGAGCACGCCGGCCGCGCCGCCGAGCGCGGAGCCGAGGAAGAACGTGACCGCGATGACGCGCCGGACGTTCACGCCCATCACGGCGGCCATCTCCCGGTCCTCGGCGACCGCCCGGATCGACCGACCGAGCGTCGTCCGCTGTACCAGCATGTTGAGACCCCACATCATTAGGAGGGCGCTCCCCGTCATGACGAGTACCAGCACCGAGACGCTCACGCCTCCGAGATCGAACGTCCACGTCCGGGGAAACAGGAGTCCGGTCATGAAGACCTTCATGCGGGCGCCCTGCGTCAGCATGATGGCGTTCTGAAGGAAGATCGACGCGCCGACCGCGCTGATCAGCGGGCCGAGCCGTGTCGCCCCGCGGGTGTACAGCGGTCGGTAGGCGAAGCGCTCGAGGGCGGTGCCGACCAGCCCCGATCCCGCCATGGCGATGCCGAGCATCAGCGGGACGACCCAGGCCGGATGCAGCCCGCCGATCTTCTCCTTGAGGAGCAGGGCCAGTACCCACCACCCGAGGTACGCGCCGAGCGTGAACACTTCGCCGTGGGCGAAATTGATCATGAAGAGGATGCCGTAGACCATCGTGTAGCCGAGGGCGATGAGTCCGTAGACCGAGCCCAGGGCGAGGCCGAAGACGATCTGCTGCGGCAGGATGTGGAGAATGTCGCTCATGAGGTCGCGTCCCTCCGGGTCCCGGACGGTCGGAGGGCCCTTGGCCACTTGGGGCGGGTGGCGTCCTGAGCGCTCATCCCGACGCGGCCTCCCCGGGGTCACCCCCGTCGCCACCTTCGCCGAGATATGCGCGCCGGATGTGATCCGCCCGGAGGAGCGCCTCGGCGGTGTCCGTGACGACGATCCGGCCATTCTGGAGGACGTATCCGCGATGGGCGATCCCGAGGGCGACCGTCGCGTTCTGCTCGACGACGAGAATCGTGGTGCCCTGCTGGTTGATGGTCTGGATGATGTCGAACACCTGGTCGACGAGCGCGGGGGCCAGGCCCATCGACGGCTCGTCCATCAGCAGGAGCCGGGGCCGCGCCATGAGCGCTCGACCCATCGCCAGCATCTGCTGCTCGCCGCCGGACAGCGTGCCCCCCTGCTGGCCGGTACGCTCCCGGAGCCGAGGGAACAGGCCGTAGACGCGGTCGAGGTCTTGCTCCAGTTCTGCCGGCGGCTCTCGCCGCCGCGTGTAGGCCCCCATGGTGAGGTTCTCCCAAACGGTCATGCGGCCGAAGATCCGCCGCGCTTCCGGCACCAGGGAGATGCCCCGGCTCACGATTGCCTCGGTCGGCAGGCCGTCGATCCGCTGACCTTCGAACTCGACGCTACCCTGCCGGGGCCGGACGATTCCCAGGATCGTCTTCATCGTGGTCGACTTCCCGGAGGCGTTGCCCCCGAGGAGACAGACGATCTCGCCGGCCCGCACCTCGAGGTCGAGGGACTTGAGGATCTGGATGGGGCCGTAGTACGTCACGACGTCGGCGAGCTTAAGCACGTCCCCCTCGACGGCCGAGATACGCCTCGAGCACCGCGGGCGTGTCCCGCACTGATTCGAATGTCCCCTCGGCGATCTTCGTCCCGTGGTCGAGCGCGATCACACGCTCGCAAACGCCCCGAACGAGACCCATGTCGTGCTCGATCAGGAGGATCGTCACCCCCTGGTCACGGATCCGGGCGATGTCGCGCATGAGCTCTCGCGTCTCGGTCGGGTTCATGCCCGCCGCCGGTTCGTCGAGGAGCAGCAGACGCGGCTCGGTCGCGAGCGCCCGGGCGATCTCGAGCCGGCGGCGGTTCGCGTACGAGAGGGTCCACGCCGGCTCCGCCGCCCGGGGGCGAAGCCGCTCGCCGAAAAGCCCGAGGAGCGCCTCCGCCCGCTCGCGCGATCGGTGGACCTCGTCCCTCACCCTGGGGGCGCCGAGGAGCACGCCGGCAATCCCCGCTCGCGTACGGCAGTGCATGCCGACGAGGACGTTCTCGAGGACGGTCATCTGGTTGAATAGTCGCTGGTTCTGGAAGGTGCGGGCGACTCCGAGAGAGGTGATGGTGTGGGACGGGAGCCCGGCGAGGTCCGCCGGACCCCCGTCCCGCGTGAGGAAGGTCATGCGACCGGCCGTGCTGCGATAGATCCCCGTGAGCAGGTTGAAGACCGTCGTCTTGCCCGAGCCGTTCGGCCCGATCATGCCGACGATCTCCCCGAGCTCGACCCGGAGATCGAGCTCGTGCACGGCACGGAGGCCGCCGAAGGCCTTGCTGAGACCCTGGGTCTCGAGGAGGGCCATCGGCGGCCGGTTGGTCGCTTGCGCCGACCGGTCCTACTTCACGACCAGCGTCTTGACCTGCTCGAAGCCGGTCCCCTTCACCTGGTACACGAAGATGACGCCGCCCGCGACGTCGCCCTTGTCGTCGAACGACAGCGGGAGGCCCAGGATGCCCTGGTAGTTCTTGGTGGCGCGGACCGCGTCGCGGATCGCCGCGCGGTCGGGCTTCCCGACCTTCTTGATCGCCTCCAGCAGGATGTTCGCCCCCTCGTAGGCGAGCGGGCCGTAGGAGCTGACCGGCCCGTACTTGGCCTCGAACGACTTCACGAAGGCTGCCGCCGCAGGAATCTTCTTGAGGTCCGGCGCCAGGAAGGTCACGTAGTTCCCCTCGGCGGCGCCGCCGGCGGCCTGGATGTAGTCCACCGGCTCGAACTGACCGTCCGGACCGATCATCCGGACCTTGCTCAGCCCGACATCCGCCAGCTGCTTGGCGATGAGAGCCGCCTCGGGCGCCCACAGGCCCGCGTAGATCACGTCCGTGTCCTTCGGCAGTGTGCCCAGGACCGCCCGGAAGTCCTTGTCCCCCGCCCGGACCACGTAGCGGAGGGCGGTGGCCCCGAGCGCCTTCGCCTTCTTCTCGGCCTCGTCGGCAACCCCCTTCGGGCCCGTCGTCCCGTCGTCGAAGATCGCGATCTTCTTCGCCTTGAGCTCCTCGACGGCGAAGATGGCGCCGGCCGGGCCCTGGGCGTCGTCACGCGCGCACACTCGGTTGGTGTTCTTGAGACCGCGGTCCGTCACCTTCGGGTTCGTGCAGCCCGGGCTGATCAGCGGGATCGCGACCCGATCCAGGACCTCGGAGACCGGGATGCAGGTCACGCTCGTGATGCCCCATACGGCGCCCATGACCGCCGGGTCCGCGGCGACCTTCTCCGCGGCCGCCACGCCGACCTGAGGGTTCCCCTGGTCGTCGGCGTCCATGACCTCGATCTTCTTGCCGAGGACCCCGCCCTTGGCGTTCCACTCCTCGACGGCCAGCTTGACGGCGTTGGCGACCTCCTGGCCCTGCTTCGCGAGCGGTCCCGTCAGGGGCACGCCGGCCGCGATCTTGATGGTCTGCTGGGCCTCCGCCGGGGGCCCGCCGACGAGCGCCGCAACCGCCAGGGCGACGCCCACACCTGCGACGATTCTTCCGTGCATTTGCATGAGTCCCTCCTCAGTTCAGTTCGTGGATGATCTGGTCGGTTCACCGGGAGCCGCGCCCGGGGCTAGGGCAACGCGCGCTCCGCCTGCAGGTCGCCTACCGCCTTCCGAACGGCCTCCGCTGTCTCCTCGATCTCTCGGTCGCCGTGCACGGCGGAGACCCACCCGTGATTGGCCGACATGTCGACCCCGTGGAGAATCAGGGCACAGCGCCACTTGTGGACCAGGCTCGCGTCGCGCTTTTTCCCGGCCTCGGGCGGTCCCTCGAGCCCGATGTGGCAGACGGAGACCTCCCCGTACGCGACGCACGGCGCGCCCGCTTTCCGGAACACGTCGTTGAGTGCCGAACGAAGGTCGGCGCCCCGGGCGTTGGCCGTCTCGTGGTGCTTCCCGTCGGCAATCTGGGACAGCATGGCAATGCCGGCGGTCGCCGTGAGCGGATTCGAGTTGTACGTGCCGTTCTGCGCGACGCGCCCCTGGCGGTTTCGCTGTGCGTCCGGCCCGAAGGCCATCTGGCTCAGGAGCTCCCGCTTGCCGCAGACCGCCGCGCCGGGCAGGCCCCCGGCCACGATCTTCGCCAGCGTCGTCATGTCGGGCGTGATCCCGTAGTACTCCTGGGCGCCGCCCGGCGCGTAGCGGAAACCCGTGATGACCTCGTCGAAAATCAGGATCAGACCGCGATCCGAGGTGAGCTGGCGGAGATCCTTGAGGAAGCCCGGGTCGATGGGATCCGTCCCCGCCTGGGCGCCGCTCGGCTCCAGGATGACCGTGCCGATGTCGTTCCGGCTCTTTACCAGGCGCTCCAACGCGGCGATGTCGTTCGGCGGCGACAGCAGCACCTCCCCAAGCACCGAGGCCGGGATGCCGGCCGACATCGGAATCTCGAACGGCGGGTTCACTCCCGTCGCCACGCCGTCGGCCCAGCCGTGGAAGTGGCCGGTGAACTTCACGAGCTTCGGGCGGCCGGTCGCGGCGCGCGCCAGCCGGATGGCCAGATGCGTCGCCTCCGTCCCGGACATCGTGAACCGAACCATCTCGGCAGAGGGGACCAGCCGGGTGATCCAGTCAGCCCACTCGACCTCCAGCTTGTGGCAGGCGCCGTAGTGAGTTCCCTGGCTCACCTGTCGCTGGACGGCCTCGACCATGGCGGGGTGGGCGTGCCCGAGGAACAAGGCACCGTGGCCCATCCAGTAATCAATGTACTCCCGCCCGTCGACGTCCCACTTCCTGGGCCCGGACGCCCGAGCCACGTACAGGGGAAACGGCACCAGGTGGCGGCTGTCATGCGTGATCCCGCCCGGAATGATGCGGCACGCCCGCTCCCACTGCGCCCAAGAGCCGGGCAGGGTCCTCCGGTATCGCTCTGCGATGGTCTCGCCCATACGTCATCTCCTCCATAGCGGTTCCGAGCCGACGCCATTTCAGCCCGAAAGCCGGAACTGTGCCAGCAAGTCCACGGCGTAGGGTCCTACTATGGGACCCGTACGGCTGTCGTCAAGACTCCCCTCGACGTCACCTCGGGGAGCATCAGGCGCGGAGCGGCGAGATCGAACGAGCCGGATGGGGGAGAGGCGTCCCGTTCAGCCGGGCACGGCTACCAGACGGTGTAGCCTCCATCGATGACGAGGACCGCGCCCGTCATGTAGCGGGAGGCGTCGCTCGCCAGATAGACGGCGAGGGGCCCCAGGTCCTCGGGCCGGCCGAACTCGCCCATTGGGATCTGTGCCTTGAACGTCTCCATCATGGCGGGATTGAGCCGGCTCCAGCGAAGGTTCGGCTCGGTGAGGAAGGTGCCGGGCGCGATGGCGTTGACCGTGACGCGATGGGGCGCCCAGTCGGCAGCCACCGCTCGTGTGAACTGGATCACGGCGCCCTTGCTGGTCTCGTAGCTGCGTCCGGCGATGCCGCGCGTTGCGACCAGCCCCGAGACCGAGGCCATGTTGATGATCCGGCCCCCCTGACCACGCCGGACCATGGCACCGCCGATCAGTTTCGTGCAGATGAACGTGCTGGTGAGGTTGAGGTCGACGATCTCCTGCCATTGCGCGAGTTCGAGGCTCTCGGTGGGCACGTCGATCCGGCGGCCGCCGACGTTGTTGACGAGGATGTGGACTGGGCCATGGCGCTCGAGAGCCGTCCGGCACGCGCGCTCCGCCTCGAGCGGCTGGCTGACGTCGGCCTGGATCAGGACGGCGGCGCGACCACGCCGCTCGACGTCGGCGCCAGTCGCCTCAAGGGCCGGGCGATCGCGGCCGACCAGGATGAGGTCGGCGCCTGCCTCGGCGATGGCCAGCGCCATCTCGCGCCCCAGCCCCCGGCTGCCACCGGTGACGAAGCAGCGCTTCCCGTCGAGGCGGAAGCGGTCGAGAATCGCCACGGGCCGACTACTGCGGGCGCGCCATGAGGCCGTTGAGCGCGAGTCGCCCGCCGTCGGCGTAGATGGTGGTGCCAGTCACGTAGGATGCCTCGTCCGATGCCAGGAACACCGCAACGCTCGCGATCTCGTCCGCCTCGGCGATGCGCCCGAGAGGAGTTCGCATCAGGAACCGGTCGATCATGCCCGGCATGCTGAAGAAGTTGGCGTTGATCGGCGTGTTGACCGTGCCCGGCCCGATCCCGTTGACACGGATGCCGTGGGGCGCGAGCGAGACGGCCATGCCCTTCGTCAGCATGGAGATGCCGCCCTTGGAGGCGGCGTAGTGCACCAGCACGGGGTGCGCGACGACCGCGTTGACCGAGCTCATGTTGATGATCGTGCCCCGGGTGCCGGCCTGCACCATGTGACGCGCGGCGGTCTGCCCGCAGAGGAACGTGCCCTTGAGGTTCACGCGGATGACGCGGTCGAACTCCTCCTCGGTGAGATCCAGGAATGGGATCTCGGCCTGGACCGCGGCATTCGCCACCATGCAGTCGAGCCGACCGAAGCGCTCGACGGTGCGTGTGATCAGGCGGCGCACCTCCACGGCGTCCCCCACGTCGGTGGGGACGGCGAGCGTGGAGGCGCCGAGCCGAGCCGCCTCGGTCTCCACCTCCGCCGCGAGCCGGTCGGCCAGCGCGACGCGAGCCCCTTCTTTGACGAACCGCTGGGCGATCGCGAGCCCGATTCCCCGGGCCGCGCCCGTGACCACGGCGACCTTGCCCTGGAGCCGCATCAACGACCCTCCACGAAGGCGACGGCCTCGATCTCGATTAGGTAGTCAGGGTGCGCGAGCGCCGGGGTGGTGATCAGCGTGGAGGCCGGGAGCTTGGGCCCGAAGAACTCCTCGCGGATCGGCACGAGATCTTGCCGGTAGCGCACGTCGGTGAGGAAGAAGGTCAGCTTCACGACGTCGGACAGCGTACCGCCCCCGGCCTCGACCATGGCCTTCAGGTTCTTGAGCGTCTGCCGGGCCTGGGCCGGAAAGTCGCCCCGGCCGACGACGCGGCCCTTGGCGTCCTGGGCGATCTGGCCCGAGATGTAGAGGGTGGTGCCGGACCCGCTGACTTTGACGCCCTGGCTGTAGGAAGAGGAATCGAAGGTGGTCTTCGCGCAGTATCGCTGCTTGGGCATCGAGACCTCCGGGTGAGTGGTGGCCCTGCTGCTGCCGGTGCGCGCCGATTCTCGACCATGACGCCCGGCAGTGCAAGCCGCGCTTGGGTGTCGCGGAAGCCGGCGGCGGCGCCCTGACAAGCTCCCGCATCGCGCGTTCTTGACCGCCCCAGCCGCGTGTGCTACCACACGGCCTGACGATGGATTTCACGTTCTCGCCGGACGAGGAGGCCTTCCGCGCCGAGCTGCGGGGATGGCTCGAGCGCGAGCTCCCCGCGCATCGCGCGGAGTGGCCCGCCACCGACGACGAGTTCACCCTCCACCCCGACCGGTCGTTCGACGCGTGCCTCGCGTGGCACAAGCGGCTCCACCGTGGCGGGTGGGTCGGGATCGCGTGGCCCCAGACGTACGGTGGGCGCGGCGCGAGCCTGGTCGACCAGATGATCTTCCAGGAGGAGATGGTGCGGGCGGGGGCGCCGCCCGGGGTGAACACCATCGGCCTCATGCTCGCGGGTCCCGGGATCATGGAGTGGGGGACTGAGGCGCAGCGGCGACGCTTCCTGCCCGCGATCCTCGCGGCCGACGACATCTGGTGCCAGGGTTTCTCCGAGCCCGGGGCGGGATCCGACCTCGCGGGGCTCGGCACGCGCGCGGTCCTGGACGGCGACACCTTCCGCGTCTCGGGCCAGAAGGTGTGGACGTCGAACGCCCACCGGAGTCACTGGTGCATCCTTCTCGTCCGCACGGACCCGGCGGCGCCGAAACACGAGGGCATCTCGTGCCTCCTCGTGGACATGCGGAGCCCGGGCATCACCGTCCGGCCGCTGGTGCAGCTCACTGGCGACGCGGAGTTCAACGAGGTCTTCTTCGACGACGTCCGCGTGCCCCGGGATCACCTCCTCGGACCGCTCGACGGCGGCTGGAAGGTCGGCATCACGGTTCTCATGCACGAGCGAACGGGTCTCGGGAACCAGACGAACCTCCACCACTTCACCCGGTGCCTCCTTGACCTCGCCCGGCAGACGCCGCGTGGTGACGGGCCGGCGTCGAAGGATCCGGTTGTGCGGCAGGCACTGGCCCAGTGCTGGATCGAGACCGAGGCGCTCCGGCTCACGAGCCTCCGCTCGGTCACGCGCCGGCTCCGCGGTGAGCCGCCCGGGCCCGAGGGCTCGGTGCTGAAGCTCGCCTTCAGCGAGGCGTACGTGCGGATGGCAGAGACGGCGAGCGGACTCCTCGGACTCCACGGCCAGCTCTGGCGGGGGACTTCGCGGGCGCCGGACGGGGGCCGCTGGGCCTTCCAGACGGTCTTCGCGCGTCGCTTCGCCATCGCCGGCGGGACATCGGAGATCCAGCGCAGCATCATCGGCGACCGCGTGCTCGGACTGCCCCGGTCGTGACCGACCGCGCCCTCGAGGCCGCGCTCGATGCGGCCCGCACCGCCGGCGCGCTCGCGCTCCGTTACTTCCGCAGGGACCTTCGCGTCATGCGGAAGGCCGATCAGACGCCCGTCACCCAGGCCGACCACGAGGCGGAGGTCGCCATCGTGGAGCGGCTCCGCCCCGAGTTCCCCGACATCGGGTTCCTCGGTGAGGAGTTCGGAGCCCAGGGGAGCCAGTCCAGGCGCTGGATCGTCGATCCCATCGACGGGACGAAGAACTTCATCCGGGGGATTCCCTACTGGGCGACGCTCCTCGCCCTGGAGGAGGACGGGGAAGTCACGCTGGGCGTGGTCCACTCGCCGGCGACGGGGGAGCTCTTCTGGGCACGGCGCGGGCAGGGGGCGTGGGCGGATGGTATCCGGCTCCGGGTCTCGCCCGTCGACCGCCTGGGCGACGCCATGTTGGTGCACTCGAGCCTGAATCTGCTCCGCCCGCTCGACGGGGGGCGGTGCTGGGACGGGTTCGTCCGCCTCGTCGAGCGCACGGACCGCCAGCGCGGCTTCGGCGACTACTTCGGCTACACGTTCGTCCTGCGCGGGCAGGCGGAGCTCATGCTGGAGGCCGACGTGAAAGCCTGGGACATCGCGCCCTTCAAGGTCCTCTTTGAGGAGGCCGGCGGGCGGTTCACGGACTTCGTCGGGCGCCCGACGATCTACTCCGGTACCGCGCTCGCCTCGAACGGGCATCTCCACGACGAGGCGCTCGCGCTCCTGAGCGGCGCCGCCGGCTGACGGCGCTGTCCCGCACGGCCCCGACCGCGGGCCGGGCGGCTCGCGGTCTCTGGATCAAGGTGAGTCGGGCTCGGCATCGTTACCGGTCGGGTGCAGAGCGGCGCGAAGCACCGGGAGATCTACGATCGCGCGTGCCTCGTGTCCGAACAAAGTGTCGCCAGCCGTTCGGGGCAGGGCCAGGAATAGGAATGAACCCTCCACGACCGGTAGGACTCGATCACCACCCACGCAGCCAAGGGAAACGTCCCCGGCGCACCAGTTGAGCCCTCACGGATAGAAGCCTCGCAACTGGAAGGCCTCGGCCACCCGCCGGACGCCTACCATCAGCGCCGCCGTCCGAAGGTTCACCCGCTCGCGCTTGGCCATGGCGTTTACCCGGTTGAACGCGCGGGTCATGATCTCCTGCAGACGCGAGTTGATCTCGCTCTCCCGCCAGAAGTGATATTGCAGGCCCTGCACCCACTCGAAGTAGGACACGATAACGCCGCCCGCGTTGGCCAGAATGTCAGGGATGACCAGGACGCCACGATCAGCGAGGATCTCATCGGCCTCCGGGCTCGTGGGACCGTTCGCGCCTTCCGCGAGGATCTTCGCCTGCACCCGGTCGGCGTTCCGCTCCGTGATTTGGCCACCGAGCGCGGCTGGCACGAGCACATCGCAGGGAACCTCAAGCAGCTCGGCATTCGAGATCGGGTCCCCGTTGGGGAAGCCTGCCACCGTACCAGCTTCCGTGACGTGCGCGGCCAGGGCCCGGATGTCGAGACCTCGTGCATTGAAGACTCCGCCTCGCGCGTCGCCGACGGCGATCACTGTGGCTCCCTCACGCCAGAGCAGCCGTGCCGTCACCGATCCCACGTTCCCGAAACCCTGGATGGCCACCCGAGCGCCCCGGAGCTCGAGTCCGATCTCTCGCACGGCTTGGCCGAGGACGTAGACGAGCCCGCGCCCCGTGGCATCGCGGCGTCCAGCGGATCCCCCCACGAGGAGCGGTTTTCCCGTCACGACTCCGGGCACCGTCCGGCCCTGGGTCATGGCGTACGTGTCCATGATCCAGGCCATGGTCTGCTCGTCCGTGCCCATGTCGGGAGCTGGGATGTCCAGGTCCGGCCCGATCACGAGCATGACCTCTGCGGTGTAGCGCCGGGTCATGTGTTCCAGCTCGCGCCGACTCATCTGCCCCGGGTCACAGGCCACTCCGCCCTTCGCGCCGCCGTAGGGCAGTTCCATGAGCGCGCACTTCCAGCTCATGAGCATGGCGAGGGCCGACACCTCGGCCAGCGAGACGCCTGGGTGGTAGCGAATGCCCCCCTTGGTTGGGCCGAGAATTGTGTTGTGATGCACCCGATACCCGAGAAAGACCTCCGTCCGGCCGTCATCCATGCGCGTTGGGACGCTGACGACAAGAGCTCGACGTGGGTACCGCAAGCGCTCGTGAACACCTGGATCGAGAGAAAGGCGCTTGGCGACCGCGTCCAACTGCTGTAGCGCAGTTCGGTACGACTCGGAGTCCCCGAACATACTTTCGCTGATCGAGTCCACGAACCGACCTTTCTCTGGCTGTCAGACTCTCCAGGGTGCTGGCGGGCCGACCAACCTTATAGCGATCTTCTCACGGGCAACGGCCGGGCGACGAACATGATGTCGCGGGGCTGTCCGGGGGACAGTCGGCGGGGCCTCGTCCGCCGACGGGTTGACGACCCAAGCCGTCAGTTGCTCGACTCTGATTGCCGAGAATGCCCGAATGTTTGCGCCGATCTCTTCCGGCGGAGGCGAGCAGGTCAGGACAATGCAGATCGACGAGGCGGCCTGATCTCGACTGGCCACCGCTCACGGCACCTGACCCGGCCGTATCCGTCGAAATACCGCCGGCGAGCCGGGGTCGAGGCGCATCTGGGGGCGGATACGCCGGCTCCACGGGCTCGACTCGCGGGCTCGGTTCCACGCCTCGCTGTCCGGCACGTCGGCCCGCTCGAACTCGTACACGGTCAGATACTTGGGTTGGGCGTCGACCGCGACGAACCGCCGTGCGCGGATGACACCGGGCACCGTGAGATAGGTCGGGATGTAGACCCAGTTGTACCAGTCGTTGAACTCTTCCTCGATGGCCGCGGGCACGTCGATGCGCCCCATCTGGAGGTAGGGTGACGGTCCCATGGTCAGCTCGATCGGATCCGTCCGGGCCGGGAAGATCTGGCGATAGCCGTTCAGTAGATAATTGCGGCCGATGTGGCCGCCCGACGCCCGCTGCCGCTCCGGTGACGGTCGGAACCGCACCTCGTCCAGGAACGCGGCCGTCCGCAGGACGGCGACGTCTTCCAGCTCGTACATCGTCAGGTACCTGGGGCCGCCTCTGAGCGCCACGTAGCGCGAGGCCGAGAGGAACCCCGGCACCGCCAGGAGCCGGTCCAGGTGCTCCTCGTCGTACCAGCGGTTGAACGCCGCCTCGTGCTCGGCGTCGATGTCCGTCCAGAGCATCAGGAGTCCCGTCCCGCGTGTCTTCGCCATGTGTCTCCTCACGCCGTGTGGGCGGCCGGTCGAAGGACTATCGAGTTGCGATCGCTGGCAGGTTGGCCTCGCGCACCAGGGTGTTGAATTCGACCACGTCGGTTTCGATGAGCGCCTCGAGCCGGCCCAGCTCCCGACGGGCTAGGCCGGCGAGATGCTCGTAGACCAGGAACGCCTGCCGGGGAGGCGCCGCGTCGGCGCTCGATAGCACACTGACCAGGGAGGCGAGACGGAGATTCAAGCGCGCGGGCAGCCGAAGGGCGTCCATCGAGTTCCGGGCCGAGGTCTGGATCAGCTCGGTCTCGATCTCGGTGAGCTTTGCCAGGAGTCGATCG
Source organism: uncultured Candidatus Rokubacteria bacterium (assembly GCA_963805625.1). Lineage (GTDB taxonomy): Bacteria > Methylomirabilota > Methylomirabilia > Rokubacteriales > DASRDR01 > DASRDR01. The sequence continues at coordinate 1,293,197 of CAWDVE010000010.1, read as the reverse complement.
GCCGCCTCGGCGATGACCCCGGACCGCACGACGCCGGAACCCTCTCGGCCAGGCGGTCGAGGTCCGCCAGAGCCCGCGCCCCGAATTGGGGAGGACGCGTCAGAAGGAGGTGACTCGCGGAGGCGCTGGGACCAGTCGCTGACCTGGCGGCGAATCCGCCGCAGCTGGTTGATCCCGGCGTGCGTCTCCGACAGGGTGTCGCGGATCTGGCGCCACAGTGCGAACTGCGCGTCGAGCTCCCCCTGGGTGGCGGAGACGCGCGGGTCCTTCCTCACCTCGAGCGGCTGGGTCCACGACCGGTCACCCACCGTGAGGCGGACCTGGTAGCGGCCCGGCGGCGCGAGCGGCCCGGTGATCGCCTTCTCGGTCGAGACATCGCCCGGTACCCTCTCCGCGCCGGGGTAGCGGAGGTCCCACACGAAGCGGTTGAGACCGGGCCTGGCCGTGATGTAGCGCTCGTCCGGCGGCGGGGTCAGAGCGGCCGGGCTGGCGGTCCCCGCGGCCGCCCCGGCGTTGGCGGCCGGCGGCGTCTCCGGCTTCGTCGTGAACGTGCGGATCACCGCGCCCTTGTCGTCGAGGAACGTCAGGGAGACAGGCCCCCCCGTCGCCTCGCCCAGGGCGTAGTAGACGATGGCGCCGACCGGGGGGTTCTCCCCGGCGTCAAGGAACGTGCGCACGCGCTCGCCCTCGGGCGTCCGCTCCTCGTAGAACGTGAGCCCGGTCCCGAGCGCCATCATGTAGTTCTTGTAGGTCTTGCCGGGGCCCCGGAAGAGGTCGACGCTCCAGTTCTGCCACGGACGCACCGTCGCCCGGGGCGGGAAGAGGTGCGCGACCGCGGCGGTGACCTCGGCTGTCAGCGCGCGCAGGGGAGTGAGGTCGTCCAGGACCCAGAAGGAGCGCCCGTGGGTCGCCGCCACGAGATCGCTGCCCTTGATCGCGAGGTCGTACACGGGACTCACCGGCAGGTTCCACGGACATCTGTGCCACGTTCCGCCGTCATCCCAGGAGACCGCGATGCCCGTCTCCGTTCCGACGTAGAGGAGACCGGGCCGGACGGCGTCTTCCCGGATCACGCGGCTGATCTCCCCGGGCGGAAACCCCGCGGCGAGATTCCGCCAGGTTCGGCCGTAGTCCTCGGTCTTGTAGAGGTAGGCGCGGTAGTCGTCGACCTTGTAGCGCGTGGCCGCGAGGTAGACCGCGCCCGAGGCATGGGTCGAAGGCTCGATCGTCGCGATCAGCGACCACTCGGGCAGGTCGGGCGGCGTCACGTTCTGCCAGGTGAGGCCGTCGTCCCGGGAGACGTGAATCAGGCCGTCGTCGCTCCCCGCCCACAGCACGCCGCGCTCCCGAGGCGACTCCGCGAAGGCGTACACCGTGCCGTAGTGCTCGGCCCCGCTCGTGTCCTTGGTGAGCGGGCCGCCGGACGCCTCGAGCTTGGTCAGGTCCTGCCGGGTGAGGTCGGGGCTGATCGCCTCCCAGCTCGATCCCTCGTCCCGCGTCCGGAAGACGAGATTCCCGGTGGCGTAGAGCGTGCCGGGGTCGTGAGGCGAGAAGACGATGGGGAAGGTCCAGGCGAACCGGTACTTCAAGTCCTTGGCGCCCCAGCCGTAGTAGACCTCGGGCCAGACTGTCACCAGCCGGATCTGGCGTGTCCGGTGGTCGTAGCGCTGGAGGGCGCCCCCGCCGCCCGGCGAGCTCCCCACCGCGCCGACGTACACCACGTTCGGATCGCGAGGATCGACCGCGATGTACCCGCTCTCCCCGGTGCCCGCGGGGTCGCAGTTACCCCAAGTGATACCCCCGTTCTCCGAAGCACTCGGCACGCTCACGCTCGAGTTGTCCTGCTGGGTGCCGTAGACGCGGTAGGGATGCTGGTCGTCGATCGCCACGTGGTAGAACTGCGCGGTGAGCTGGTTGTAGATCGTCGACCAGCTCTGGCCGCCGTTGAACGAGACGCAGGCGCCGCCGTCGTTGCCCTCGATCATCCGGCGGGGGTCCCGAGGATCGATCCAGAGGTCGTGATTGTCACCGTGGGGCGTCGTGATCTCCGTGAACGTGCGCCCGCCGTCAGTCGACTTCCACATCTTCAGGTTGGTGACGTAGATGGTGTCGGGGTCCACCGGATCGGCGAACACGTGGCAGTAATACCAGGGGCGATGGATCAGGTCGCGGTTGTCGGAGACGAGCTCCCAGCTCCGTCCACCATCATCCGAGCGGTAGAGACCTGCCTTCTCCGCCTCGATGATGGCCCACACGCGGTCGGGGCGGGCCGGGGACACGGTGACGCCGACCTTTCCCATGATCCCCAGCGGCAGCCCGGGATTGTCGGTGAGATCGGCCCAGGTATCGCCCCCGTCGACCGACTTGTAGAGCCGGCTATCGGGGCCGCCGCTCGACAGCGTCCAGAAGTGGCGGTACACCTCCCACGTCGAGGCGTAGAGGATGCGAGGATTGGTCCGGTCGAGGGCGAGATCGATCGCTCCCGCCCGCTCGCTCCGGAACAGGATCTGCTGCCACGTACGGCCGCCGTCCCGGGACCGGAACACGCCCCGCTCGTGGCTCGGCCCGAAGGCGTGGCCGAGCGCGGCGACGTAGACGAGGTCGGGATCCCTCGGATGGACCTGGATCTTGCCGATATGGCGCGTGTCCCCGAGCCCGGCGTGGGTCCACGTCTTGCCGCCGTCGGTCGTCCTGTACACGCCGTCGCCGTAGGAGACGTCGATCCGGATCGTCGCCTCTCCCGTCCCGGCGTAGATGACGTTGGGATCGGACTCGGCCACGGCGAGCGCGCCGATGGCCGCCGTCCGGAAGTAGCCGTCGGAGACGTTCTCCCAGTAGGTGCCGCCGTCCGTCGTCTTCCACACGCCGCCTGCCACCGCGCCGAAGTAGAACACCATGGGCTCGGTGGGGTGCCCGGCGACGGCCACCACGCGGCCGCCCCGGGGCGGGCCGATGCAGCGCCAACGAAGGCCCTGGGACCACGCTGGATCCATCGAGTTGACCTCGCTTCCCGAGAGTCTGGCTGCCGCTCCGAGTCGAGGCTCGGAGCGGCACGCCGCCGATGATAGGCCGAGGCTGTGGGGTGCCGCAATCGGCCGGCAGGTCACGATTGACAGGTCCGAGCCCGCCGTCTAGAGTCGCGCGCATCGAGTCCGCTCAGCCCGATGTCTTGAGGAGGTTCCCATGGAAGAGGTCTTCCCCGTCGGCTTCGGGGTCATTCTGGGTCTCGTCGTCGCCTGTCTCATGTCGGGCCGACTGCGGGGATGGATCCTCGCCGTCGGGAGTGTTCTGATCGGTACGATGGCGAGCTGGATCAGCGGCGAGCTGGCGGTGAGCTGGCTCTACCTCCTGGTCGACATCGGCCAGGTGCTGGTGGCCGGCGCGCTGACCTGGATCATTGCGCTGCGCTGGCGTCGCCTCGTCAGCGCCGCCCGCCGGGAGGCGTGACGCCGCTGACGGCCTGCCAGTCACAGGGTCTTCAGGAAGCTCAGGAGGGCTTCGTTGAATGCCGAGGCATGTTCAGCCGGCGCGAGGTGCCCTCCTCCGCGAATGACAATGAGTCGCGATTTGGAAATACAGCGATGGGCGGTGTTCGCCGCAATCCAAGATAGGGACGGTCGACGCCATTGACCCTCGCGTGCTCGACCTCCGGTGGCGGAACCGAATCAGTGTTCATTATCGGCCTCCGATCCTTGCTTGCCCTCGCCATCGAAGCCTGCCAGGCGGGACTATCTTGCCAGGGGGTGGCTATCTCACCCCAATTGGTCGAGGGGGCGCGCCGGATTGACACACGGTGTCGACGGGCCCGGGCTCGAAGGGGGTCGGAGGGCACCGGCGAACGCTTGGGGCGGGGTCATCACCGCTTCCCGCCCTCCAGCACCCGCACCGCGTACTGGGTGCGGATGGCTCGGCCGAGTCGCGGGTCGGCGAGCTCGAGCTCGTACGCGTCGCCATAGACTAGCTGGCCGTCCACGGTCGGCACCGTCCCCGAGAGAAGGACCACGCCGTCGAGCGCGCGGCCCACGCGGCGGCGGAGACCCAAGAGGAGCGTGTCCAGCGCGAGGAGGCTTCCCAGCTTGGCCTCCTGGTAGAGGTGCCGCTTCCGGCCGCTTCGAACCCACGCCCGGAGCTCGAGGTCGTCCCAGTGGTCCTCCACATCGGCCAGGGGCCAGACGGTCGAGGCGAGCACCTTGGGGCAGAGCTGCTTCGAGGCAGGCACGGAGTGGCGCTCGACGAAGCGGTCAGTCTGGTCGCTCGCGACCGTCACCCAGGGGCCACCCGGCCCGAGGACCAGCGCGACCTCGGCCTCACCCGACGTGAAGGGGCCCTGGACCTCGATGATCTGCTCGACCGTCGCGAGGTAGGAGGCGACGGCGAAGAAGACTGGCACCTCCTTCGGCCGCGCGATGCCAAGGCCCTCGAGCTCCCGGATGTGCCGCTCGCCATCCGCCCGGTCCCGGCTCGTGTAGCCGGCGCAGACGATGTGGCGCACGGTGAAGGAGCAACGGCGTTCGACCCTCGCGACCCTCGACGACCAAGGACAGCTCCGGCTGGAAGACCACGGCTGGCGCTCAGGCGGCTCCGGGCCGGGTCACGAACCGCTCAGACGAAGAGCGACACGCGCGAGCGGGCCGCGTCCCCCAGGAAGGTTGCGACGCCACCGACCTCCACGTTGTCGATCAGCTCCTCTCGGGCGATGCCCATCACGTCCATGGACATCGTGCACGCAATCAGCTTGACCCCCAGCTGACGGGCCATGTCGAACAACTCGTCGATGGAGGTGACCTGCTTGTCCCGCATCATCGACTGGAGCATGACGCGCCCGGCGCCACCGAAGTTCATCTTGGAGACGGGCATCCGGTTCAACCGGCTCGGCGTCATGAGGGTGAACAGCCTCTCCTTGAGACCCTTGCCCTTGAGGGTCGGCCGTTTCTTGAGGGCGGAGAGCCCCCAGAAGGTGTAGAAGATCGAGACCTCGAGTCCCATTGCCGCGGCGCCCGTCGCGATGACGAGAGCGGCGAGGTTCCGGTCGAGCTCGCCGGAGAACACCACCAGCGTGACCCGGTCGTCGGGCTGCCGCGCGCGCAACTCGGCCAGGCGCTCGTCTACGTACGCGCGAACCGCGGGGTCGATCGCCAGCTCGGACGTCGTCGCGGTCGTCATGCCTTCCTCCTCAACAGGTGCACGAATGTCTTCCGGCCCTGCTCGTCCTGGCTCTCCTCCTGCTTCACGAGCTCGTAGCTCGTGCTGGTCTTCATCCACCCCTGGAAGTCCAGCACGGAGCCGGGGTCGGTCGCGATCACGCGCAGCACCTCGCCCACCGGGATGGCGTCGATCTCCTTCTTCGCCTTGACGATCGGCATCGGACACTTGAGTCCGCGCGCGTCCACCGTCCGGTAGTCCGCCATGGGTCACCTCCTCGACAGCGCGCACTGGTTCTTGCCGAGCTCGAGCTCGGTCAGCTCCGCCTCGGTGGCCGTCTCGCGGCCCAGGTTGATCGCCCGGATTCTCGCGTACTCGGCGGGGGCCGAGCCCGCGGCATGCTCGGCTTCGCGGACGAAGGCGTCCAGGTCGAGTCGCATGGCGCGGTTCTGCTGCCGGAGGACGCCGAGCGTGCCGGCCACGGCGCCGAGCGGCCCGGATGCCGCGAGGGTGCTCGCGTGGGCCGGGAGTACCACGATCGCGTCGCCGAGCGGCTGGAGCCGCTCGTGGAGCGTCCGGTGGAGATCCCGCGCCCACGCCGCCGCCTGGCCGCCGAGGTCCGGCCGCCCGACGTCGTCGACGAAGAGGGTGTCCCCGGTCAGTAGGAGCGCGTCCGCGACGAGGAGCGAGGTGCTGCCCGGGGTGTGGCCCGGAGTGCCGAGGGGGACGATGGGGAGGACCTCGAGTCGACCGATCCGCACGGGCTGGCCGTCGACCAGCCCCTCGACTGGGACGGTTCCGCCCTCGAAGTCGCGCCGGCTCGCGTGGTAGCCCACCCCGGCGTCACGGGCGAGCGCCGGCCCGCCGGACACGTGGTCCGCGTGGAGGTGAGTATCGAAGACCGCGCGGAGGTGGAGCCCCTCGCGCTCGAGGAGCCCGCGGTAGGCGTCAAGTCCCCGGTGCGGGTCGACGACGACGGCGTCACCCCCCCGCGCCACGACGTACGAGAGGCACCCCCGTCCGAAGCGGAGCGCCTGCCAGAGACGGGCCGGTCCGCTCGCGGCGATGGGCCGGATCGCGGTGCCGAGCCCCCACGCGACCATGCCCCCGGCCAGGTTGGCGGCGGGAAGTCCCCGGCCCTGGAGGATCTCGGCCACGTAGGCGGACGACCCGCCCTCGGCGCAGACGACCACCAGGTCCTCTCCACGGGCGCCCAGCCAGTCGGTCACCCTCTTGACCGACGCCTCCTCGCGCTCGACGAACTCGAAGTAGGGGACGTTCAGCACATCGACCGGGTGGGGGCCCTCCACCCGCCACCGCGCGAACTCCTCGGCGTTGCGGACGTCGAGAACACGGGGCGGCGCAGTCCCGCCCAGGCGCTGGTAGAGGTCAGCGGCGGCGAGATCCGTCATGACCTGCGATGCGGTCGGCTGCTCAGATCCAGCCGCCCGCGAACGGAATCACCTGGCCGCAGAAGAAGTCGGAGTCGTCGCACGAGAGGAAGACGCACAGCTTCGCAGACTCCTCCGACCGCGCGAGACGTCCGGCGGGGACGTTGCGGACGACGCGGGCGAGTCTCTCGGGCTGTCCCGTGACCTCGGGTCCGAAGTAGGTGGGGTTCTCGACGAAGTTCTGCGCGATCGCGTTGACCTGGATGTTGTGGCGCGCGACCTCGCGGCCCACCGCGCGCGTGAGACCGTTCGTCCCGGCCCGGGCGGCCGAGTACGCAGTGTAGTTCGGCAGCCCCGGGATCGCCACCGCCGAGGTGATGTTCACGACCTTGCCGTGGCCCTGGCGCTTCATCACGCGGATCGCCGCGCGAAGGCAGAAGAAGGGCTCGTCGTAGAGGTGAGCTGCCATGGACCGCCAGGTCTCGTCGGAGACCTCGTCGACCGGCCCCCCGACCGTGGAATGGCTCGAGTTGTTGATCAGAACGTCGAGCCGCCCATGACGCTCCGCCACCGCGCGCACCACCCGGTTGGCCTCGCCGGAGACCGTGAGGTCGCCCGTGACCACGGTCGCCTCCCGGCCGTGGGCACGCGCCAGCTCGAAGGCGGACTGAGCGCGGGCCTCCGTCCGCTCGTGGAGCGCGAGGATCGCACCCTCCTTCGCGAATTCCTCGACGCACGCCGGACCCATGTACTGACCGACGTTGGTGATCAGAACGACCTTGCCGGTGAGTCGCATGGTGTGTCCGTATCGTACCGGGGAAGGTACGGTGGAGGCAATCCGGCCGGCCTCGCGGAGTCAGGTGGCGAACAGCGAGCCTGAGGCTGGGCGATTCCGGATCCTGGGGGGCGGGCCAGGGACGACGGGGGGCTACCGGACCGAGTCGAAGAGGCGGCGGAAGAACGAGCGGACCGCGGCGGCCGGGCCGTGGTCGGGGCACGTGTCTCGCGGCTCGGTCGACGCGAGGAACGCCTCGCGAATGACGACCGGGCACCAGGTGGTGGCGAGTTTGCCGTTGGCCGCATCCACCTCCCGGAAGGTGATCGAGGGCGGCGGCTCGGGGGCGGAGGCCGGCACCGCGCCGAGGGCGGTGCGCATGAAGTCGGCCCAGATCGGGAGCGCGGCCTGCGCGCCCGAGAGGCGGAGCACGTCCCGCTGGTCGAACCCCACCCACACGAGCGCGACGAGCCGCGGCGTGTAGCCGACGAACCACGTGTCGCGACCCTCGTTCGTCGTGCCGGTCTTCCCGGCGACGGGTCCCTCCACACCGAGCGACCGCGCCGAGGCGCCGGTGCCGCGGTCGATCACGCCCTGCAGCAGGTGAGTGACCAGGAACGCTTCGTCCGGCCTTAGCCCCGGCTTCCGATCGGTGCGCGGCTCGCTGACCCCGCCCTCCCGGTCCACCACGGCGCGGAGTCCGGTCGGGCGGACCCGCTCTCCCCCGCTCGCGAGCGCCGCGAACGCCGACGCCAGCTCGATCGGCGTCACCTCGAAGCTTCCGAGGACGAGGGCCGGGACGGGCTCCATCGGGCTCGTGAACCCGGCCTCGCGCGCCGCGCGGACGACGGCATCGTAGCCAACGGTCTCGGCCATCCACACCGTCGCGGCGTTCAGCGACTGCTCGAGCGCACGGCGCACCGTGACCGTGCCCTCGTACCGGTTCTCGTAGTTGCGCGGGGTCCACGCGTTGCGGCCGGTGCCGATGGTGAGCGGCCGATCCTCGAGGAGTGACGCCGGCGTGAAGTTGGGCGGCTCGCCCCGCGGCCCGTGGCCCAGCGCCGCCAGGTAGACGAACGGCTTGAAGGCCGAGCCGGGCTGCCGCCGGGCCTGGACGACCCGGTTGAACTGGCTCTGCCCGTAGTCTCGCCCCCCGACCATCGCGCGAATCTCGCCGGTACGGGCGTCGAGCGCCACGATCGCTCCCTGGAGCCGCGTTCCCGGGTCGCTCCGCCGGAGAGCGCGGTACTGGCCCTCCAGGCGGTCGAGACCCCGTACCAGCGCCCCCTCGGCGGCGCGCTGGAGGACGGGATTGAGCGTCGTGTAGATCCGGAGGCCGCCCGTCGACGATTCGTCGGCCGGCTGAACCTGCTCGACCTGCCCCCGCACCCAGTCCGCGAAGTACGGCCCGAGGGCGTTGATCACGGTCCCACGCTGGACGACCAGGCGCTCCTGGCTCGCCTGGGCGAGCCGCTTGTCGTCGAGCATCCGCAGGTCGCGCATCTGGCGGAGGACCACGTTCCGCCGCTCGCGCGCGCGCTCGGGATGCTGGACGGGCGAATAGGTGTTCGGGGCCCGGATGATCCCCGCGAGCGTGGCGGCCTCGCCGAGCGTGAGCCGCTCGATGTCCTTGCCGAAGAAGCTGCGCGACGCCGCGCCGACGCCGTACACGGCGAAGCCGCCGTGCTGGCCGAGGTAGATGCCGTTCAGGTAGGCCGAGAGGATCTCGTCCTTGGAGTAGCGCTGCTCGAGCGCGAGGGCGAGCGCCGCCTCGCGCACCTTCCGCCCCCAGGTCCGCTTGGGCGTGAGCACGAGGTTCTTGACGAGCTGCTGGGTGAGCGTGCTCCCCCCCTGGGCGAGCCCGCCACGGCGGAAGTTCACCCAGACGGCGCGCGCCACGGCGCGGAGATCCACCCCGGGATGCTCGAAGAAGCGGTGATCCTCGGCGGCCAGCACCGCCTGGACGAGGTGCTTCGGCACGGCCGTGAGCGCGACGGGATGCCGGAGCTGGTTGGCTGTCCCGCCGAGTCCGGTGAGCGTCTCCGGCTCGAGCTCGATCTCCTCCAGCGGCTCGCCCGCGACCGTGATCAGCTGGCGAATTCGGCCGCCGTCCACCAGGAGCCGGACCGGCAGGGCCGGACGGGTCGACCCGGGATCGTCGCGCGGCCGGAGGTGGACTTCCCACAGGGCCGTCTCGCGACGGAACTGACCGGGAGCCGCCGGAGCTGACTGGGTCTCGCGATACCCCAGGCGGCGGAGCGCGCCGGGAAGGTCGACAGCCTCGATCGAGACACCGGGGGCGAGGACCTGGCCGGCGGCGTAGATGAGAGCGGCATCCTCGAGTCGCGAGAGGTCGACGGCGGCCGCGGTCCGCCAGGTCCAGATCCCGAAGGCGATCGGAGGACTCAGGACGACGACGAGAGCGACCGCCACCAGGAGGCCGCGCCGCTGGCGGGCGGCGACGGCCAGCGCGGTCAGGCGGTCAGGGAGACGCAATGAGGGGAACCCCGGCGACACGGCGGTGAGGACCCTGAGCAACGGGCGTGCCGCGCCTCCCCGTCAGCCGCCCACCGCTCGCCACCGCTCGCCACCGCTCGATGGATGCGTGCCGGCGCCGCTCCGGGCGCCGGTGTCGCGCCCGCCGCTCCCCGGGAAGGACAGCGTGTAGCCCTTACCGTGTCGAGCTTACGCGTGGTCAGCCGCCCCGGTAGGTGATCCGGTATACGGCGCCCAGGTTGTCGTCGGACAGGAAGAGCGCGCCGTCGGGCGCCACGGCGAGGTCCACCGGCCGGCCCCAGTGGCGGCCGCCCACGAGCCAGCCTGTCGCGAAGTCCTCGGCGACCGGCTCGGTTCCCCCGAGCCTCACGCGGATGACCTTGTAGCCAGCGGGCACCGAGCGGTTCCAGGAGCCGTGGAGCGCGACGAAGAGATCGCCGCGATACTCGGGGGGAAACTGGGATCCCGTGTAGAAGGCGAGCCCGAGCGGAGCCGTGTGCGCCTGATAGAGGAGACCTGGCCGGCGCGCCGCCTTGCAGTGGTCGCCCCCCCCGAGGTCAGGGTCAGACGCGAGCCCCGCAGGCGTCCAGTGGCAGTACGGCCAACCGTAGAAGCCGCCCTCGTCGACCCGCGTAATGTACTCGGAGGGACGGTCATCTCCGAGCCAGTCGCGGCCGTTGACGGTAGCCCAGAGCTCGGCGGCTCCTGGGCGGAAGGCGATCCCGACCGCGTTGCGCAGTCCCGTCGCGAACGGCACGGCCGCTCGGCCATCGGCGTCGTAGCGGTAGATCGCCGCGCGGCGGCGCTCGCGCTCCTCGCAGCTGTTGCAGGAGGACCCCACGGACACGTAGAGCCGGCGATCGGGCCCGATGGCGATGGTCCGGGTCCAGTGGCTGCCGCGGGCCGGGAGGTCGGGGATGACGACCGTCGGCCCCCCGCTGACGCGGCGTGTGGCCGCGTCGTAGGCGAAACGCAGGACCCGCCCCGTCTCGGCGACGTAGAGCTGGCCATCGAGGAAGGCGAGCCCGTGCGGGAGCTCGAGGCCTTCCACGACCGGCGCGACGGCGTCAGCCCGGCCGTCTCGGTTGTCGTCGGGCAGCGCGATCACGCGACCCGCGCGCGGCACCGAGACCAGCAGCGTGCCGCGAGGGTCGAGCGCCATGAAGCGCGGGTACCCGAGGTCTCGGGCGAAGAGCTCGATCGCGAAACCGGAGGGGAGCCGGATCGTCGAGAGGTCGGCGGACGGCGCGGGCTGAGGCAGGAACCCGACACAGCCGGCCAGCGCCAGCGCCGCTCCGAACACCCGGCGGGCGCGGCGGAACCAGCCTCGAGGTACGTCCGGAGACGCGTCCGACACGCCGAGCTCGATCACATGCTTCTCAGTCGAGACCCTACCAGAACGCGCGATCCTCCGCCACATTCGTCCGTCCAAGATCGGTCCGGCACCGACGCTCCTGGTACAATGCCCATCCGTGACCGCCTCCCCGGGCGATCCCATCTCGCTCGTCGTCGGTGACCGAGCCCGAGCCCGGGCGGCCGGCGATCCGTTCACCGACCTCTGCGTGCTGGCGACCGGCGGGGCTGCCGACGGGGCGCCGGGCGTGCGCCCGATCGTCCTTCGTGACGTCGGGCCTCAAGGCATCGGTCTCCTGATCAGCGGCTCGAGCCCGAAGTGGGAGCCGCTCTCGTCCGGGCGTTACGAGCTGCTTCTCCTGTGGCTGACGATCCGCCGGCAGTACCGCGTGCGCGGGACCCTCGCGCCCATGCCCGACGCCCTCGTCGAGACCTACTGGAATCAGAAGGTCCACGAATCCCGGCTGCTTGACGTCTACTACGCGACGTATGGGCCCCAGTCGAGCGCCGTCCCGTCGCGCGAGCGGTTCCTCGAGGGGATCGACGGATTGCGCAAGCGCTATCCCACAGCCGAGGCAGTGCCCCGGCCGGACCTGCTCCGGGGGGTCTACCTCGTTCCCGATCGGATCGAAGCATGGCGGGGATCCCCGGACCGGCTCCACGACCGCCGCCGCTTCATCCGGCAGGCGGACGGATGGCGGGAGGAGACGCTGGTCCCGTAGCTCTCCGGAGGGAGCGTCCGTGACCTCCCCGGATCCGGTGGTGTCGCAACCCTCGCCGCCGCTCGCTCCCTCCACGTGAGGCAGGACGACGCAAGGCGGATCGGCTCGCCGTGCTCCAAGCCGAGGACCTCGAGGCGTCACCGAGACTTCCCCTGCGCCCACAGCGGCACTCGGCCGCTGGCGTCCTACGCCGGGATCCCGCGTCTCCTGCCCCGAGCGGGACTGGTAGCTTCTTCCAGAGCTGTAGTTCTTGCACGCGCATTCCTACGGTAGGGACGGAGGGTGGTCGCTTGCGAGGACCCCTGAATCGCGCGCGGGCACCGCGATCCTGTCATGAGACGCGACACCTCGGGTGTGGAGAGGGAGTTCTTCCGCATCTCTGATGGATGGCATTGCTGTTGCTCTTCCATCTGATTGGGGTATGCGTCCGTCTGGCGTGGCCCCTGCGCGTCAATTGGGCGCGCACAGGGCGACTCGGTGTCGCTGGAAGAGGTTGTTCCATGAGACGCTCACCATTCCACCTGGGCTCCAGGTCGAGTGGACGAACATCAAGCCCGGTTCGACGGTGATGATCTCGTACGTCGAGGCCGGCCTGCAGAAGACTGCGCGGAAGTTCGAGGTCAAGTCCTAGAACGGGAGCCCTGTCGTGCTCCGCGGGTTGCGGGCGACGTGCGCGCCCCCGGGGAGCGCTGAAGGAGCGGGAGCGGCGGGCGCCGGCCTGCTCGGGTTGCAGTCGGCCCCGTGGAGGTGTCTGCAATGAATCGACGGCTCGGATCCCTGGTCACCCTCGCGTATCTCACGCTCTTGGGAGCGTGGCCTCGGCCCAGTGCGTTCGCCCAGGGACTGCCTGCCCCGGGCCCCGGGGGAACCACGTTGCCAGGGCCCGACGGAGGTAGTCCGATGGCGGCCGTGATCATCCTGGCGGTGGCGCTCCTCGGTGGGCTCATCCTGGCGGTGGCCGTCCTGGATCTTCGCCGGAAGCGACGGGCTCAGGCCATCGCGATCGAGGCCCAGATCGCCGACGCCCTCATGCGGGAGCCGCGCCTGAGAGCCACCGTGGTCACCACGGTGGCGCACGTCCCGCTGACGGGTCGGGCAGGGCCGACGGTGGAGGTCCGCGGCGAGGTCGAGTATCCCGAGCTTCGCGAAACGGCGGTGAGGATCGTCCGGCAGGAGCTGCTCCGGCATCATCCGGAGGGGAGCGTCGAGGACCTGATCTTCGTTCTGCCCCCGGTCGCAGCCGCGCGTCGCTGACGGTCAGCCCGTGTCGTCGGCCTCTCGCAAGAGCTGGCGGGCGAGGATGAGGCGCTGGATCTCGGAGGTGCCTTCGTAGATCCGGGGGGCGCGCACCTCCCGGTACAGGCGCTCGATCGGGGCCCCGCGGAGCACGCCCGCACCTCCGTGGATCTGGGCGATCGGCTGGCCGAACTGGGTCCGGGGCCGCGCGTGCGTGAGCGCGAGGTCGAGGGCGGCCTGTCACAGGCCCACGGCCTGCGCCCCCACCGACGCGCGGAAGACGTCGAGCGTTCCCATCGCCACCCGCCAGCCGTCACCCTCGGCGCCGAGCCGGTGGTCCGCGGGGACGCGGCAGTCCTCGAAGGTGAGCTCGCCGATGACGTGGGGGCGAGCCTGTGCATGGGTGTCCCGGTGAGGCCCGGAGCGTCCTTCGGACGCCGAGGGCCGAGAGGCCCTTGGCGCCGGGCGCCGGTCCCGTGCGGGCGAACACCACGTAGAGGGTCGGCGACGGGCGCGTTCGAGATGAAGCGCTTCCGACCCGTGAGCACCCAGTGGTCGCCACGGGGCTCGGCGTGCGTCGTTAGGGCGGCAGCGTCCGAGCCCGCCTCGGGCTCGGTCAGCGCGAATGCGGGGAACGGTCTCGCCTCGGGCCAGCGGTGGGAGCCAGCGCTGCTTCTGAGCGTCGGAGCCCGCGAGGAGGATGGGGTAGCTCCCCAGCCCCTGGATCGCCAACAACTCCTCGGCGGCCGGGACGTCCGGGCGAGCTCCTCGCGGATGAGACAGAGGGTCACCGATCGGAACGGCCCCTCGAGACCGCCCCCGTAGGCGGCGGGCACGAGCCGCGGAAAGAGGCCCTCGCGACCGAGGGCTCGTGCGAGATCCCAGTTGAGCTCGTCGCGCTCTCCCCACGCCTCGGCGAGAGGCCGGAACGTCTCGGCGCCTGCACGGGCTACGGCGGCCCGGAGGGCCCGTTCCTCCGGAGAGAGGTCGAGCCCGCCGTCCCGGAAGGTCAGGGATCGCTCCCCGGCGCGCCGCCGATCGCTCGTCCGTCGACCGTCACGTACGTCTCGAACGTCAGGCCCTCGCGCTCGACCCGGAACAGGGCCAGTGGCCGCGCGATCGTGCCATCGTCGCGGACCATCAGCTCGCCCGCGTAGAGGGAGGGAAAGCGGCGCCCTGTGACGAGGACGTCGCGGAGCCTGGAGCCGGTGACGCCGCGTCCATCGCGGAGGGAGCGCTCAGCGGCCTCGGCGAGGAGCGTCGCTGTCTCGTACGCGTTCGCCGCGAAGCGGGACGGGGGTTGCCCGTGGCGGGCCTCGTAGGCCCGGGCGAATCGGGCCCCGCGCGTGCCGGGCAGGGGAACGAACGCGTCCGCCAGGATCAGGGCGCCGTCGACCGCGCGTCCGCCGGCCAGGCGCGCCGCCCTGTCGTCGTCCGTGGCCAGGATCTGCCCGGCGAAGCCGGCGTCACGGAGCGCGCGCGCGGCTTCCCCGAGCGCCGTTCCCTGGAATCCCAGCACGACGGCCTCGGGCGCGACCCTGGCGAGGGCCCGGAGGCGCGACCTGAGATCGGAGGCATCCAGCGACACGCTCTCGTCGTGGGCGAGGTGACCGCCTTGCTGTCGCCAACGGGCGGCGACCGCCGCGCGGACCGCGCGGCCGAAGCTGTCGCTGTCGCCCAGGACGCCGAGGCGCCGGATGCCGCGCTCCCAGGCATACGCACCGAGGACGTCGGCACGGGCGGCCGCCGAGGGCCTGAGCTGGAACAAACTCCGGCTCGTCGCGGGAAAGCGCTCGGTCGCGAGGCCCGCGTGGAGCACCAGGACGTCGCGCCCCGCCGCCAGCGGATAGACGGCGAGCGTGGGTGTCGGCGACGCGGTCAGGATCGCGTTGATACCCGTGCCGAGCATCCGGTTGACCTCGGCTTCGGCGTCTCTCACGTCGAGAGGCTGGACGTCAACCGCCTGGACGACGAGCGCGAGCGTCCGGGGCCGGTCCGCGGGCTCGACGGGTTCGGGCGGAGGGCGATTCTCGGCCTTTTTCGTCTCGGGTGAGGCAGCCGCGGGAGCGGTCTCCCCGGCGGGAGCGGGTGCCGGCGGCCGGGTTCCGGTGTCGGCCTTGGGTTCCGCTGCGCCCGCGGGCGGCGTCCCCGATTCGGAGGTGCCGCCGCCGGGGGCCGCGCCACCCTGCCGCGGCGCCGGATCCAGCTCGGCCGCGGCGAGCTCGAGTCCCTGCTTGAGCTCCGCGCCGAACCAGGCGCCCGGGCCGGTCAAGGGGAGCAGCGCCCCCAGGCGGAGGGCGGGCCCGGTCGGCGCGGCCGGACGCGGCGCGACCGGCCGCGGCGCGAGCTGCGCCGGAGCCTGGCCAGCCAGACACGCGAGGAGCGCCACGACGGCGACGACCGTGAGACGCCTGCTGCGCATGCAGCGAAATCTTACCGTAGCGTCGGGACGGCTGGAAGCGCCGGGGAGCGGTTCCGGTCGCCCTGGGTGTGGTATAAGGACCGGGGGGGCGGTTCCTGTCCGCGGGCGCGGGCGAGGAGCCACCGACCGAGGACCGAGAGGAGCTCCGGGCATGGCGACGCACGACCTTCGCGCGAAGGCGCTCATCCTTCACTCCGACGACGACGTCGTCATCGCCAAGGCGCCCATCCCGACCGGGACGGTCCTCGACCACGAGGGGGAGCGCCTCGAGGTGGTGTGTGACATCCGCCCCGGGCACAAGATCGCCCGGCGGGCCCGCGCCAAGGGAGAGGCGGTCCGCCGCTACGGTCAGGTCATCGGCTTCGCTACACAGCCGATCGAGAAGGGTGAGCACGTCCACACGCACAACCTCGCCGTGGGCGACTACCAGCGGGAGTACGAGGTCGGGGTCGACGTGCGGCCGGTCGATTACTACCCCCCGGACCAGATGCGCTACTTCGACGGGTTCAAGCGGGCCGACGGGCGAGTGGGGACGCGGAACTACGTGGCGGTGATCTCGACCGTCAACTGTTCGGCGAGCGTCTGCCAGCTCATCCGGGAACGCTTCCGGGACGTCCAGCGCGACTTCCCGAACGTCGACGGCGTCATCGCGATCACCCACAAGTCGGGGTGCGGCACGAAGCTCTTCGGCGAGGACCACGACGCGCTCATGCGGGTGCTCGGGGGCTACGCCCGCCATCCGAACGTGGGCGCCTACGTCCTGATCGGGCTCGGCTGCGAGGTGAACCAGACGGTTCCCTTCATCGAGCGCCAGCGACTCGGGCGGCCCCGCGTCCTCTCGATCCAGGAGGCGGGTGGAGTCCGCAAGACTGTCGAGGCCGGGATCAAGGCGGTGCTGGACCTCCTGCCCGTCGCCAACGAGGCGCGGCGGACGCCGCAGCCGGTCTCAGAGCTGATCCTCGCGACGAACTGCGGCGGCTCGGACGGGAACTCCGGGATCACGGCGAACCCGGCGCTCGGCTGGGCGGTGGACGAGCTGGTCCGCTACGGCGGCACCGGTGTCCTCGCGGAGACCTCGGAGATATACGGCGCGGAGCACCTCCTCATCCGGCGCGCCGTCAACGAGGGCGTGGCCAAGAAGCTGATCGACCGCTTCAAGTGGTGGGAGTACTACTGCCGTGTCCTCGGGGCCGAGATGGACAACAACCCGGCGCCCGGGAACAAGGCCGGCGGGCTCACGACCGTGTTCGAGAAGTCGCTCGGAGGGGTGACCAAGGGCGGCACGACGCCCCTCACGGACGTCTTCCTCTACGGGGAGCCGATCACCACGCGCGGCTTCGTCTTCATGGACACGCCCGGGCACGACCCCGTCTCGGTCACGGGCCTCGTCGCCGGAGGCGCCAACATCGTGGTGTTCACGACCGGCCGCGGCTCCGTCTTCGGGTGCCGCCCCGTGCCCTCCATCAAGCTGGCCACGAACTCGCTGGTCTACCGGCAGATGGAGGAGGATATGGACATCAACTGCGGCGTGATCCTCGAGGGCACGCCGCTTCCGACCGTGGGGCGGCAAATCTTCGAGGAGGTGGTCGCCGTCGCGTCCGGGAGGAAGACGAAGAGCGAGACTCAGGGGATCGGGGAGGAGGAGTTCGCGCCCTGGATCATCGGTCCAGTACTCTGAGCGCTCGCGATCGGGACGGGCGAAGAGCGGCCCTTCCGGGCCTCCGGGAGGGCCTTGGCATCTCAACACGCCGGCGCGGAGGGGAGCATGGGGCGACGATCCTACAGCGGTGAGAAGTGGCGCAGAGAGCAGGCCCGGAAGGCCAAGCGCGACGCGAAGGCCGAGCGGAAGAAGGAAGGGGCGAAGGAGGGCGAGGTCGGGGGCGGCGGCCCGCCGATCGACTGGGACGCGATGGTGGGCGGTCCCGACACGCCGCCGCCCGCGCCCGCGCCCGAAGACGAGCGCCCCGCGTAGCGGGGCTGCCTACAGCCCGAAGAGGCGCTCCACGGTGGGGATGGCCCGCGGCAAGGCGAGCAGGATCACGTGGTCGCCCACCGCCAGGACGCGGTCGTGGTCCGCCGTGAGTATCTGATCGCCGCGGACCACCGCGCCGACCAGCGCGTCGGCCGGTAGGCCCAGCGCCTCGATCGACCGGTCCGCGGCCGGCGTGTCCTGCTGCACGACCACTTCCAGCGTCTCCGCCTCGCTCTCCGGGAGCTCGAACACCGAGACGACCCGTTTACCCCGCACGTACTTCAGGATCACGCTGGCCGTGAGCAGGCGCGGGCTGATCGCCGCGTCGATCCCGAGCGATCCAACGAGGGGGATGAGGTCCTGACGCTTGAACAGGGCGACGGCCTTCTTCGCGCCGTGCCGCTTGCCCAGGAGCCCGGCCAGGAGGTTCGTGGGATCGTCGTCGGTGAGCGTGGCGATAGCGTCGGCCGAGCCGATGTCCTCGTCCACCAGGAGCTTGACGTCCGTGCCGTCGCCCTGCACTACCCGGGCACGGGCAAGCTCGCGCGTGAGCTCGTCGTAGCGGCTGCGGTTCCGCTCCAGCACCGTCACGGCGATCTCGTCGGCCTCGAGCGCGCGCGCCACCTCGAGACCGATGCGCCCGCCTCCGATGATGAAGACCTGCCGGGTGGCCGCCGCCGTGCGGCCCATGAGGACCAGGATGTCCGGGATCACGTCCCGGCGACTCACGACGTACACGTGGTCCTCGGCGGCGAGCACGGTATCGTTTGTCGGCACGATGAGGCGCTCACCTCGCGCGATCCCGACGACGCGGAAGGGCGCGGACGCCTGGACCGAGCGGAGGTCGCGGAGGCGCCGGTTGACGAGGGGCGCCTTGGCACCCACCTTGACGCCTAGGAGCTGGACGCGGCCGTCGGCGAAGTCCGCCACCTCGGCCGCCCCGGTCGTCTTGATGACGCGCAGGATCTCATCGGCGACGACCTGCGTCGGATTGATCAGGAGGTCGATCCCGAGCACCTTGCCGCCGGCCAGGATGGGATGCTCGCCGAGCTCGATGTCGCGGACCCGCGCGATCTTGGTGGCGACGCCGTACTGGTGCGCGATGGCGCAGGCCACGATGTTGACCTCGTCGACGTCCGCCACCGCGATCACCATCGCGGCGTCCTGGACGCCCGCCGCCTCGAGGGCTCGGGGCGACGAACCGTCCGCCTCGATGGCCCGGATCCGCAGGGTCTCCTCCACCCGGCGCACGACCTCCGGGTGGCGCTCGATGACCACGATCTCGTGCGCCTCGTGGGACAGGCGGGCGGCGATGTGGTAGCCCACTTCGCCGGCGCCGATCACGATGATGCGCACGTCCGCCGCTCAGCGGTCCCCGGCAGATTCCTGATAGTCGGGGCAGTGGGCCGCGTAGGTGGGGACGACGCGACGCCGGATATGCGGGCAGAGGAAGTCGGCGGTGAGGCTTCGGCTGGCGGCCCGGTCCGGCGCCGACTCCTCGAGGTCCGCGGGCGCCTCGGGAAACCAGACGCAGTCGAAGCAGAAGGGTCCCGCAGGTTCTCGCTCGGCCATGATTCGAAACGGTAGCAGAGGCGCTCTCCGGGGCGCAAGGCGATCGTTGCCCGAAGGGTGCCCCGACCGTAGGATCGGGGTCGATGACCAGATCCACCCACTGGTGGTCCGCCCCGGGCCGAAGCGTTGTCGGTCTGCTCGACAGGCTCGCCCGGTGGGCCCGGATCACCCGGATGCCGCCGGCCCCGGCGGCTCCCACAAGGCGGTTCCTCGTGGTCCAGATCTGCGGATGCTCTCACGAGGTTGTGCGGGAGGCCACCACTCGGAGGCGCATGCCGGCGCTCGGGAGGCTCATCCACAGGGGGGCCGTCGAGCTCCACGCCATCCCGTCCGGCCTGCCAACCTCCACGCCGGCGTTCCAGGCGGGCCTGATGTACGGCGGCCCTGTCGACGTCCCGGGCTTCGAGTTCCTCGACAAGCGGACGGGGACCTATCGGTGGTTCCCGCGGCCATGGGATGCGGCGGCCGTGGAGGCCGCCCACGCCCGGCCGGGGCAGGGCATCGTCCGCGGGGGTCGCACCTACGGGTGTGTGTTCGGGGGTGGGGCCGACGACACGGTGCTCACCTTCGCCCACGTCCTTCAGACTCATCCGTTCTGGGGGCGGGCCGGCTTCCGGACCCTGATCGTGTCGTGCCTGATCCTGGGCTGGCTGGTCGCGAAGATGTCGGTCGTCTCGTTGTGGGAGCTCCTCAGCTGGCTCGGTGGGGCGCTCCGGGACTTCAGCCTGGGCCGCCGCGTGACGTCGTTCCGACGGATGCTCACGCAGCTCCTGATCGGCGGCTGGCTGCGCGAGCTCTTCACCCTCGGAGTGACGGTCGACCTGTACGCGGGCGTGCCGGCCCTCTTCGTGAACTTCGTGGACTACGACGTGGCTGCCCACGATCTCGGCCCGCGCCATCCTGAGGCCTTGCGCGCCCTCCGGGGCGTCGACCGGAGCATCGCACGCTTCGCGCGAGTCCTGCGCCGAGTTCCGGAGCACGGGTACGACCTCTTCGTCCTGTCGGATCACGGTCAGATCCGCTCGGTCCCGTTCCACGCCGTGGCGGGCGGGGTGTCCGTGGCCGAGGCGATCATCGGCTGCTTCGGCCCCGCAGCGGGGGCCGTGGGCGGATCGCCGTCGCCGGTCGCGCCAGCGCAGTCGATGCGGCCAACGGGACCGAAGAGCGACGTCGATCCGCCGCTGCCACTGTGGCCGTTCACCGGCAGGTGGCAGCGGTTCCTTGCCGCCACGGGGCGCCCGATGCGCGAGCGGAACGCCGTGTGGGTCGGCGACTTCTGCATTGTCCCGGCGGGCCCCAACGTGAACGTGTATCTGATCCACACGACCGCGCGCGTGCTGGCGGAGGAGATCGAGGCCCGCTATCCCGGCGCGCTCTCGCGTTTGTCGCGGCACGCGGCGATCGGCTTCGTCCTCGCCCGGGATGCCCAGGGACTCCTGTGCTACTATCGAGGCGAGGTGGTCCGGATCCCCCCGCCCCCCGGCACGACGGGCTGTCCCGTGTTCGACCGACCCGATCGCGACATCGTCGTGCGGGGCTTGCAGGACCTCCTCAGCATGCCCTCGGGCGGCGACGTCATCCTGTACGGGCACTACGCGGACGCCGGCTGCGTGAATTACCTCGACGAGCGGGGGAGCCACGCCGGCCCGTCAGAGGACGAGCTGTACGCGTTCCTGGTGACGCCGCCCAGTGTCGCGTTCGACTTCCGTGCGGTGACATGCGCCCGGGATCTCCACCCTCTCTTCGCCCGCTACCACGCCGGTAACCCGGATTCGACCGCGCTCCGCACGGATTCCGAGCGGAGGACCGCCGATGGCTGAGCGGAAGCCCTTGGTGCCGGAGCGAGAGCTCAGGCCGGACACGCTCCGCTTCTGCCCGCTCTGCGGGGCGACCGTCGTGCGCCGGATCGTCTCCCGGGACATGCGTGAGTACCCCGTGTGCAGCGGATGCGGCTTCGTCTGCTACCTCCATCCGAAGATCGTGGCGGTGACCATTCCGGTGCGCGACGGGCGCGTGCTGCTGACCCGCCGGGCGATCGAGCCCTCCCACGGTCTCTGGACGTTTCCGGGCGGATACGTCGACTGGGGGGAGAGCGTGGCGGCAGCCGCGCGTCGCGAGATGCGCGAGGAGGTGGGCCTCGACCTCGAGCCGGGCGGGCTGGTCGGGATCTACTCGTACGCGGACGCGCCGGTCGTGATCGTCGCATACCACGTCACGGTGCCCCATGGTCTCGAGGCCGCGGCCGACGCCCACGAGGTGAGCGAGACTCGCTATTTCGCCCGCCAAGAGATCCCCTGGGACGCGCTGGCTTTCCGGAGCACTCGCGAGGCGCTCGAGGACTGGTTCCTCCGGCCGGGTGTATAGTGGCTCTGGCGCGATGTTCAGGGCGTGCCGGTGGAGGGGAGCCGTGAGACGAGGAACGATCCGGGGCGCGCTGATTGTGGCGATCGGGCTCCTGCTGGTGCCCACGCTGGTCGCCGCGGCGCCGGGTCCGCGGGGGGGCGGAGGCGGATCGCGCGGGCACGGAGGCTACAGCGGGGGCGGCGCTCGCTGGCAACACTGGTCGGGTCACGGGCGTGGCTATGGACGCGGCTACGGGCATGGCTACGGATATGGGTCCGGCTGGTACGGCGGTGGCTTCGCTTTCGGGGTCGGCGTCGGGACGCTCCTGACAGCTCCGTTCTGGGCCTATCCGCGGGTCTACGCGGCGCCCGCGTATCCTGTCTATCCCTATCCGGCGTACGCGCCGTATCCTGCATATCCCGTGTCTCCGGGGTATTCGGCCTATCCGGCCTATGCGCCTGGAGCCACCTATCTGGGCTCAGCGCCACCTCCGCCAGGACCTCCGGCATTCGACACCCCTAGTTCGCTGGCGCCGACTCCCGAGCCCCTGGGAGCTCCCCCTGACCCCGCCACGGGGGCCGCGCCATCCGCTCCTGGAGCCGCGTCGGCTGCGGCGCCCCCCGCGGGCTGTGAGACCGTCACCGTCGCGGGCCACTGGGAGATGCGCGTGTATCCCGACGGTCAGCGCATGACCGTCTGGGTTCCGACCTCGACCCGGTCCGTCTGCCGCTAAGCCTCCCGCGAGCCCTGCGTCTGACCCGCTCTCGGCGCCTGCCGGTCCGCCTCACGTCTCGCCGGGTTCCTCACGGGAGACCGTACCGTCTCGCCGCCACCCCGCCGGCCGCGCGCGGCTTCACTCCGGGTGAGTGGCGCGCTCTGCGCGTCCTCCACACCCCCGCGGGCGTCCAGCGCGCCCTGGACGCGATGCCCTATCATCTCGCGCGGACCGCTTGGTCGCCACGTCAGGTCCTGCGGGAGCGGACCGCGCACTGCCTGGAAGGAGCGATCTTCGCCGCCGCGGCGCTGCGCGCCCTGGGCTTCCCCCCGCTCCTCCTGGATCTCGAGGCGGTGCAGGACACCGATCACGTCGTGGCCGTGTTCCGAGTCGACGGCCGCTGGGGGGCCATTGCCAAGTCGAACTTCACGGGACTCCGGTACCGCGAGCCGGTCTACCGCGGTCTCCGAGAGCTCGTGATGAGCTACTTCGACGGGTACATGAACCTTCGCGGGGAGCGGACCCTCAGAGCCTACTCGCCGCCGGTCAACCTCGCCCACTTCGATCGGCTTCGCCCCGGCTGGATGACGTCGGCGGATGATCTCTGGTGGGTCGCCGAGCACCTGGCCGTCATCCGGCATCGCGCGCTCTTGACGCCGGCGATGATCCGGCGCCTTTCGACCGTGGACCGTCGCTCGCGCGCGGCCGCGCTCGTAGGCTACCGCGCGGACTGACGCTGTCCGCGCGGGTCGGGCCACGATCGCCGCGTCGCCCGGCGCGCCGCTGGACGGGGCTGACCCACCGAGCGCATCCTGCCACGCATGATCCCCTCTGCGTGGCTGACGGCATCCCGGGAGCCGCGCTGGCGGGCTCTCGCCGGCGCCTTCGTGACGGTCGTGCTCGCGCAGGGGCTGTCGAACAGCTTCCCCGTCTTTCTCCTCCCGATCTCCAGCGAGCTGGGCGGCTTGCGAAGCCTGTCGGCGGCCGTCTTCTCGGCGCATAACCTCGTGATGGGGCTGGTGGGGACGATCGTGGACGCCCTCATGCGGCGGCTTGGCGAGCGTCCGGTCATGCTGGCGGGCGCGGTGATCCTCGGCGGAGGCGTCGCCCTCGCGGCCACCGCCGATTCGCCTCTGGGCCTCCTCCTGTGGTTCGGCGGGGTTGCAGGGGTGGGCGCTGGACTCCTGGGCAGCGTCGCCCAATTGGTCATCCTGAGCCGCTGGTTCCCCACCGCGCGGGGCGCGGTGAATGGCGTGGCGTTCTCGGGGATGGGGCTCGGCATCTTCCTTTTCGGGCCGCTCGCCGCGCTGCTGATCGACCGGGTGGGGTGGCGCTGGGCGATGGCGGGCCTCGGCATGGGCGCCGGGCTCCTCCTCCTGCCGGCGGTCGTGCTCCCGCCGCGGAGGCTGGCGGAACCGGCCCATCTTCCCGCCCACGGCCTCGAGCGGACCGACGAGGGCCCAGGGCTCGCGGCGGCCCTTGCGACGCCGCGCTTTTGGTGCTTCGCGGCCGCGTTCTTCTTCACGCCGGTCTCGAACTTCATGGTGACGACGCATCAGGTCGCGCACATCGTGGAGGCTGGGATCGACCCGCGGCGGGCGGCGGCCGCGTTCGGAGCGGTCGGCCTCCTGTCAGCCGTCGGGCGCGTGACGTTCGGTACGCTCTCCGACCGGTGGGGCCGGGTTCCAACGGCGCTGGTGAGCTACGTGGCAACGGCGGCCGGAACGCTGGCCCTACTCCTCCTCGCGCCCGGAACGCCCGGGTGGCTCCTGTGGGCCTACGTGCTGGCGTTCGGCCTGACGCTCGGGGCTAGGGGCCCGATCGTCGCGGCGCTGACGGCGGATGTCTACCGCGGCCGGAGCTTCGGGGCCGTGCTCGGCGTCGTCACCTTCGGCAACCGGGTGGGGTCAGCCATCGGGCCGTGGCTCGGGGGGGTGATCTACGATCTCACCGGGAGCTACCGATACGCCTTCGTCACGTCCATCGCGGCGCTGGGGCTGGCCGCGGCGAGCTTCTGGGCGGCGGGTCGCCGCCAGCGCTGACGCGCGTCGAGCGTTTGGGATGTGTCGTGACCAGCACGATCGGCGGGTCCCGGCTGAACGGCAGCCGGACCGCCGCTCAGAGTCGGGCCCCGAGCTTGCGCTCGGCCTCCTCCAGGCGGTTGCCGTACTCCTGCAGGAGCGGGCAGCCGGACCAGGATCCCCGGATCAGCGTGTGGACCTGGCGATAGAATCCGAGCTTCAGGGCGGGCGACGCGTGGAACCGCTCCCAGAGCGCGTCACCTGCGCTCGCGTGTGCGGCGATCATGGAGATCAGGTTCGCGATCTTGTCCGCGCCCGCCACCAGCAGGGCGGGCCTCGGCGCCGTCTGCAGCCGCCTGAGGTAACGGGCCCTGCGCGTTTCCCACGAGAGGCCCGGCAGGTCGGGCTCGGTCACATCGCGGACCGTGTCGCGGACCTTCTCGCCGAATGCTTGCTCGATCTCCTCCGCGGTCACGAGCGTGTCCTCGAGGGTGTCGTGGAGGAGGCCCGCGATGATCGTGTCCTCGTCCCCCGTGTAGCGCGAGAGGATCAGGGCGACGGTGACCGGGTGGACCACGTAGGGGAGCTGCCCGTCCCCCTTCCGGACTTGGGCCTCGTGGGCCCGGATGGCAAGCGCGATGGCCCGCTCGATCCGTCCCGTGAAGATCGCCATGGCTGCTTGGTTATACCACGGCGTCGGTCACGCGCGGGCGGCCAGGGCCTTCTCGACGAGAGCGACCATGTGGTCGATGCGGGGATCCCAGGCGTTTCCTCGCGCCACCGCCACGCGGCGGGCGGCGGCCTCGGACGCTCGGCTGGAGAGCGCCGCGCGGATCGCGCTCGCGAAGGCTCCGGGGTTGCCGGCCAGCGAGATCACGTGGCGGTGCGACGCGTCGAAGCGGACCAGCTCCGCGATCGGCGTGGAGACGACGGGTAACCCCATCGCCAGGTACTCGTTCAGCTTGGCCGGATAGATGGCCGCCGTGACGTTGGCCAGCCGGTACGGGATGATCGCGACGTCGAAAGCCTTGAGGTAGTGGGGCACCTCGGCGTGCGGGCGCGGCCCCAGGAGGTGCACGTTCGGGCGCCGGGCGAGGCGTGACGCGTCGGTTCCGATCGGCCCGACGAGGACGAAGCTGGCGTGTGGCATCCTCGCCGCGACCTCGATCAGGAGCGCCTCGTCGATCCAGCGCTTCACCTCGCCGACGAACCCCACGATCGGGTGGGGCAGGGACGCGATGTCCGCGGGCAGGGGTCCGTTCCCGTCGCGCGCGCGCTCGAAAGGCTCCAGGTCGACCCCGAATGGGAACACGTCGACCTGGGAGCGGGAGGCCGCCGCGCGAGCCCGCAGGCGCTCGGCGGTGACGAACACGAGGTCCGCCTCTCGAAAGAGCCGCGTCTCGCTCGGCAGGATCTTCCGGGCCCCGGCCGAGGTCTCTGGGAGGTCGTCCGCGCAGTAGTACACGCTCAGCGCAGGGCGGATCGCCTCGATGAGATCCAGCACAAGGGGGGTGGAGAGGAAGGTCCAGAGGACCGGCGCGCGCACGCTGGTCACCCGCATCCAGCGGCGGACGTGGTGCAGCACGAGGGTACGATTCACCGCGCGCGCGATCCGCGCATAGGGGAACGGAAGCGCCAGCGGCGAGTGAACGTGGAGCCGGTCACGCTCCCGCCTGAGCGGCCCCGGGCTCCGCCAGCGGTTGCGCACGCGCGCCACGAGGCGAGGCAGATCCGTGAGCGTGGGTGCCCGCACGCCCGTGTTCTCCACGAACAGCACATGATTGCCCCGCTCGGCCAGTGCGGACATGATCTGCTGGTGACCTTGCCAGTTAAATTCCCAGTCGATGGACGACATGCAGACGATGCCGCGGCCCTGGAGGGGCGAGGCGCCGGCGGCGGCCGGCATGGCCATCGCGCCTGGCACGACGTCCGGCGCGGTCGAGGGAAACCCGTTCCGACCGCTGCGGTCCGGTCTCACGCGGAGCCCGTCGACGCTCACCGGGCCTCTGTCTTGGTCTTGGCCTCGGCCTCGAGCCGAGCGTAGTCGGGTGATCCCTCGTGAACCAGGCGCCGCATGCGCTGCTCCACGGCCCGGGTGAGCCACACGAGCGCCTCGTTGTAGGGTGTCGGCACTCCCAGCCGGCGTCCGGCCTTGACGATCGCGCCGTTGAGGGCGTCGATCTCGGTCCGCTTGCCCTGCTCGACGTGCTGGAGCATCGAGGGTTTGTTGAACTTCATGCGGCAGAATTCCTTGATGCTACGCATGGGATCGGGTTCGGGTAGGACGACGCCCTGCGCCCGCATGACCGCGAGCGCCTCTTCGATGATGCGCGTCTGCAGCTCGTCGGCCCCGGGGTGGCTGGAGATCTCCCCGACCCGCAGGCCGGTCACGGCGCAGATCGCGTTGATCGCGCAGTTGTGGATGAACTTGGCCCAGATGAGACCCTGGATGTCCTCGACGATCGTGGGCACGAACCCGGCGGTCCGGAGGGCGGTCGCGAGGCGTTCGAGCCGGAGCGTCCGGGCCCCGTCCAGCTCGCCGAGCCAGGTCGGCCCCGCGTGGGTGTGGCTCACCTGGCCGGGCCCCCGCACGGCCGCGCTGTGATACGAGAGTCCGCCAGCGACCCGGGTCGGTCCGAGCGCCTCGGCGAGCGCCTCCACGTTCCCGATGCCGTTCTGGAGCGTCACGGCGAATCCGTCGGGACGGAGCAGGGCCCGGGCGGCGGCGGCGGCCTCGACGGTCGCGTTGGCGTCCGTGAGCACGAGGGCGACGTCGGCGGGCGGAACCTCCGCGGGGCGCACGGTCGCAGGGATCCGGACGACCACGTCGCCCGTGATGCCGTCGAGCCGAAGTCCCTCATGCCGGATGGCGTCCACGTGCTCGGCCCAGACGTCGAGCAGGGTCACGTCGAAGCCGGCGCGGGCCAGAAGCCCGCCGTAGAGGGAGCCCATGCTTCCTGCACCGATCACGCAGAATCGCATGGCCATTCCGGAGGTCTCCAGGTCATCCATGCGGGCCAAGCCTAGACCAGGATGCCCCGGCGTGTCGACCGAGGCGGCGTTGACGGGGCGAGCGCTCCGGCGCAGAGTACATCCTCCGGGGGCACATGCATGAATGAAGCCGGACGCGCCGTCGAGCCCACTGCGCTCATCATCGTGCGAGCAGGGGCCGTCGATCGCTTCGCGGCCTTGCGGGCGGCCTTCGCGACGGAGGGGGTCGACGTGGTCTGGGACCGGCGGATCGGCGAGCGGCGACGATCCTCCGGCGATTCCTCGCCGGGGTCGGAGCGGCGGCGCCGCGACCGTCGCGGTTTCGAGCCCGCGAGCTGGGCCCTACTCGACTTCCTCGTCGTCCCCGCCCGCTCCCGGGCCTCCTGATCCGCCGACCCACCTCGCGCCGACTGGCCGGGGCCAAGCGAGCTGGTGAGCGCCGGCTCGGCGCTGGGGTTCTCAGCCTCCGAGCGCGCCCAGGAGCGCGCGGGCGTCGGGACGGTCACTCATCGACCACTCCGCGGGGTTTGTCGGGGCGGTCTCGTCGAGCACCGCCCTGAGCTCCCGCCGCGCCTCGACCACCCGCCCTTGCTTTCGCAGGACCTTGGCCAGGCCGATCCGGAGCGCCGTGAAGCGCGGGTCGACCTCGAGCCCTTTACGGAAGTATCCCTCCGCGCGCTCCAGGCTGCCCCCGAAGAGCCCGGGGACCTCGTAGTCGACGTTCCCTGCCAGCGCGTAGGCGGCCGGCAGCCGGGGGTCCAGCTCGAGCGTCTGGCGGATGGCCTCGCGCACCTCCGGCAGGAGAAACAGCGATCGCATGACGCCCTTCGTCTGACCCCAGCGCCCCGCGTTGATCCCGCGGAACAGGTGGGCGAGGGGAGCGCGTGGCGCCAGCTCGACCGCGCGTCGGGCCGCCTCCCGTCCCTCGGCGTAGGCGGCGAGCTTCTGCTCGGCGGTGGTCGCCCGGACGTCACCCCAGATGAAGCAGACGCGGGCGAGCGCGATCCAGGTCTCCGGATCGGGCTCCTGCTGTGCCGCCTGCGCGAGGCCGTCCCGGACCGCGTCGAGCCGCGCCGGGTTCTCGTGGTACCGCGTGGCCAGGATCTCGAGCTCCGCGACGAGCGGCGACCGCGCCGAGGCGGCGCCCGGGAGGCCGAGAGCGAGGAGCAAGGCGACGGCCCCGGCGAGGGCGCACAGCACGTCGCGCCCGGTCAGGTGCGGGCCGTTCCCTGGCGCAGCTTGAAGCGCTGGATCTTGCCGGTGGCGGTCTTGGGAAGTTCCGGGACGAAATCGATCCATCGCGGATACTTGTAGGGAGCGATCTTGTCCTTCACGAAGGCGCGGAGCTCACCGGCGAGCGCCTCGGACGCCCGGCCGGGGTCCTTGAGGACGACGTAGGCTCGGGGCTTGACCAGCCGGTCGTCGTCCTCCTGGCCGACCACGGCGGCCTCGAGGACCGCGTCGTGCTGGATCAGCGTCGCCTCGACCTCGATCGGCGAGACCCAGATGCCGCCGACCTTCAGCATGTCGTCGCCCCGGCCGTCGTACCAGAAGTAGCCGTCCGCGTCGCGGTGGTACTTGTCGCCGGTCTGGATCCACGGGCCGAAGAGCGTGTCCTTCGTCTTCTCGTGCTTGTTCCAGTAGTACGCCATCGTCGAGTCGCCGCGGACGCGGAGGTTCCCGATCTCCCCCGGCGGGACGGGCCGGCCCTCGTCGTCGACGATCGCGCACTCATAGCCGGGGACCGGCAGGCCCGAGGACCCCGGGCGCGCGCCGCCCGGCCGGTTCGACAGGAAGATGTGGCCGGTCTCCGTGGTGCCGATGCCGTCGACGATCTCCACGCCGAAGCGCTCGTGCCAGCGGCGATAAAGATCCGCCGGCAGCGCCTCGCCCGCCGACACGCAGAGGCGGAGCGACGAGAGGTCGAACCGCCCCTCGGCCTCCTTCGCGGCGAGCATCGCAGCATAGAGCGTCGGGACGCCGAAGAAGATCGTCGGACGCTGACGCGTGATCAGCTCGAACACGGCGTCCGGCGTCGGCCGCTGCGGGTACAGCACGCTCTGCCCGCCGACGCTCATCGGGAAGTAGCACGCGTTACCGAGACCGTAGGCGAAGAAGAGCTTGGCGGCCGAGTACACCTTGTCGGTCGACCGGAGGCCGAGCACCTGCTTCGCATAGGTCTCGGCGGAGATGACCATGTCGTGGTGGAGGTGGACGGCTCCTTTTGGGCGGCCCGTCGAGCCCGAGGAGTACAGCCAGAACGCGACGTCGTCGCGAGAGGTGGGCGCGGCCTCGAGGGTGGCGGGCGCCCGGGCGATCCGGTCCTCGAACGAGAGGTGGGGCCCGGGCGCGCCGCCCGCGACCAGCACGTGGCGGAGATGTCGCGCGTCCTCGAGCGCCGGAGTCGCCTCGGCCAGGAGGGCCGACGAGACGACCGCCACCCGGGCGCGGCTGTCATCGAGAACGTAGCGATAGTCCGGGGCCCGCAGGAGGGTGTTCACCGGCACCGGGACCGCGCCGATCTTGATGGTGCCCCAGAACGCGCCGAGGAACTCGGGCGCATCGAGGCAGATCATGACGACGCGCTGCTCCATCTCGACGCCCAGCTCGCGGAGCGCGTGTCCGGTGCGATCGGCGAGCTCCCGCACGTCGGCGTAGGTGAGGATCCGACCCTCGCAGTGGAACGCGGGCGCCGTCCCGCGTCCCTCGGCCACGGGGCGGTCGACGAACCAGCTTGCGACGTTGAATTCGGCGGGCAGGAAGTCCGACGCGTTCATGAGGCGCTCCTTCTCGCACGCTCAGACGAAGCCGCGCTGCTCGAGGAAGGCCATGATGCGGTCGGCGACCGCGCGGGGGTCGCCCTCCACCAGACCGGACGCGGACGGGACCGCCGGAGCACCCTGTCCGGCGCCGGCGCGGCCGCCGCCGACGAGCTGGCGGAGGCGGTCGGCGGCCGAGCGAGCGGGACCCGCCGGGACTGCCGTGGCCGTCCGGCGGGGTCGCGGCCTGGGCCAGTCCACCCGGTCCACGCGGACCCTCACCGCCCCGCGCACGGCGTCCTCCGTGAGACCGAGGTCCGCCAACGACCAGGTCTCGTGGCCGCGTCGTGCCGCGTCGCGCCGGGCGCGAATCGACACGTAGCGCGGCTCGGCGGAATCCGCGGCCACGGTGACGACGCCCGGACACTGGACCGCGAGCTCCTCGCGGCGGCCGCCCTGGAGCCGCCGCTCGACGACGAGCTCGTCCTCCTCGCGGGCAAGCCGGATGGCGCCGTCGACGCACGGCCAGCCGAGGTGTGCGGCCACGAGCGCGGGGAGGGCGCCGGTGGCGCCGGCGAGGCCGCGCTCTCCGGCGACGACGACATCCGGGGCGATCCGCCGTACAGCCGCCGAGACGACCCGCGCCATTGACCCGAGATCGAGCACGTCGAGCGCGTCGTCCCAGATCCTCACGGCCCGACCAGCGCCCCGGCCGAGGGCCCACGCGAGCACGCCCTCCGACCCAGGAGGGCTGACCGTGAGGACGACCACGCGGTCCGTGAGCGCCAGCGCCCACTCGAGGGCAGCGCGGTCCGCCCTGGCCGTCACGACGAGCCGGTCGCCTCCTCGGTGGCCCACGGTGCCGCCGTCGGGCCCGGGTGCGCGGAGGTCGAGGTCGATCGAGACGTCGAGCCCTTCGTGGACGAGGACCAGCGCGATCACGAGGGCTCCGGCCGGGCGCCGCCGCCCGTGCCCGCGGGCTGGCTCTCCCACAGGAGCTCGGCGACGTCGCGGACCGCGATGTCGCCCGGCTGGGTCTCGCCCCCGAGCATGAGCGCGCAGAAGGGACAGGCTGTGGCCACGACTCTCGCTCCGGTCTCCCGGGCCTCCGCCATCCGGAGTGCCGCGATCCGCGAGCCCTGGCGTACCTCGACCCAGGCCCCGCCGCCGCCCGCCCCGCAGCAGAACGTGCCCTCGCCGCTCCGCGGCATCTCGACCGGCCCGCCGCGCGCGGTGGCGAGGGCCGCCCGCGGCGCCGCGGTCTCGCCGTTGTGGCGAGCGAGGTAGCAGGGGTCGTGGAGGGTCACGGGCTCGGCTGTGACCGCCCGCGGCGCCAGGCGGCCGGACCGCACCAGCTCTGCCAGGAGCTGGGTGTGGTGGACCGCCGGGACGGCGGTGCCGTCCGTCGCGGGGGCGAGCTCGTTGCGAAAGACGTTGAAGCAGTGAGCGCAATGGGTCAGGAGCCGCTGGAACCGGACGCCACCGAGCGTTCCCGCCACGCGGCCGGCGGCCTCGCGGAACGCGGCCTCGTCGCCGATCCGCCGCGCCGGATCCCCGGTGCAGGTCTCGGCGGAGCCTAGGATTGCGAACTCCACGCCCGCTGCTTGCAAGAGCTGTGCGGTGGCCCGCGCGATGCGCCGTCCATGAGGGTCGAAGGCCCCGGCGCAGCCGACCCAGTAGAGCACGTCGGTCGTCTCGCCGGGCCGGAGCTCGCGCACTCCGAGGTCCACGGCCCACGCGCGACGATCGGCCGGCACGCCGCCGAACGGGTTGCCGCGTTCCACGGTCGCCTCGAGCGCCCGGGCTGTGGCCGCATCGACGGCGCCCGTCTCCACGAGCGTGCGCCTGAGGTCGACGAGCTTGTCCAGGACCTCGATCTCGAAGGGGCACGCGCGGACGCATGCCGCGCACGTCGTGCAGGACCAGGCCTCCTCGGGGCTGACCAGAGTCTCGAGCGGACGACCTTCGCGCATCGCCTGGAGCGTTGCCTGGACCACGCGTCTGGGATCGAGCGGCTTGCCGGCCGCCGTCGCGGGGCACACCGCCGTGCACCGGCCGCAGCGGACGCAGGTGGCCGCGTCGAGTAGCTGAGCCCAGGTGAGGCGCTGAGGCGCGAGGGGAGCGGGTTCCCCGAGGGAGGGGGCGAGTCGGCCAGGGGTCCTGAGCTGGCGCAACGCGAGCTGCAGCGGCGCGGCGACCATGTGGCGGAGGACGGTTGCCCCGATGAGGCCGAAGAAGACCCAGCAGAGCGCGGCGTGGACACCCCAGAGTGCGCGGTGAAGCGGCGTGGCCGCCACGCCCGCCGCGCGCAGGGCGCGGGACACTGCCCATCCGACGAACGACCAGGTCTCGAACGACGGGTCGGTTGCCGCGATGCGCGCCGCTTCCAGGAGAAAGCCGGTCGTTCCTATGGCGCCGAGGAGAGCCAGGATCCCGAGCGCGATGCCGCTTCGCTCGAGCCGGGGCGTTCCGCCGGCGAGGCGCCGCCAGGCGGTCCAGCCGACGCCCGCGAGGAAGGCGAGCCCGGCCCACTCGAGAATGAACGAGAAGAGGAGATACACCGGGCCGACGAGGAAGGAGACGACGCGATCGTGGACGAAGACCAGGCAGGTCCCGATAAAGAGGCCGAGGAAGCCGTAGAAGAGGAGCGCGTGCGCCCAGCCCGCCGCCCGGTCCTCGAGCAGCCGGCGATGCGACAGCACGTCGGCCAGCACGCGCCCCATCGCGGGGCCGAGACGGAAGCCCGGCGCGGGACCGATCGGCCGCCCGCGGAGCACGGCGCGGGCGTGGCGGGCGAGGGCGAGCGCGCTCACGAGGAGACCTGCCGCCGTGCCGAGGTAGAACAGGGTCGCCAGCCACTGGGGAACGTTCCACCAGACGGCGCGCGTGACGTCCTCCATCGCCTAGCCCCGGCGCGCCCGGAGGCGCTCGATCAGCGCCTCCGCGACGGGGCGCCAGTCCGCGAGGGCAGCGAGTTGCGCCCGCCCGAGGAGCGGCGCGGTCCGGTCTGCGTTCACCGCGATCACGGTGCGCGCGCGCTCGATACCGGCCATGTGCTGGCTCGCGCCCGAGATGCCGAAGGCGAGGTAGAGCTCGGGGGCGACCGCGCGGCCGCTCTGGCCGATCTGCCGCTCCCAGGGGATCCAGCCGAGGTCGACGGCGACCCGGCTTCCACCGACCGCGGCGCCGAGGAGATCCGCCAGGATCTCGAGCTGGCGAAAGCCGTCGGGCCCCACGCCCCGGCCGCCGGCGACGATGCGCTCGGCGTCGCGCAGATCGACGGTGCGGGGATCGGCCGCCATCACGCGCCGGACCCGCGCGGCGGCCGGCGCGCCCTCGGTCATTGCCGGCCACTCCTCGACGGTCACCAGGGGGCCGGCAGTGGGCGGCCCGACGCCGAGGGCGCCGGGCCGGAGCGTGATGACCGCGGCCGTCCCGGTCCGGATCCGCACGGTCGCGTACAAGCGGTCCCCGTAGGCGGGGCGAGTGATCTCGAGGCCGCCGTCGGCCTCTTTTCGGACACCCACGGCCTCGGGTGCGAGGGCTGCGTCCAGACGGACGGTGAGGTACGCGGCGGCCCCGAGCCCGTGGCGCGTGTGAGGCAGGAGCGCAATCGGCGCGGGGGGGCCGTGCGCCCCGAGCCACGCTCCGACCGCGCACCCCACCTCGGCCGGTGACGCGACGCCGGGCGTCCGGAGCAGCACGAGCCGGGCCGCGCCGTGGCGCGCCAGTGGAGCGAGTACCTCGCGGGTCTCGACGGGACCGACCGACACCACGCCCGGGGCGCCGGGCCGCGCCAGCTCGACGGCCTCACCGAGTGCCTCGAGCGTCGGCTCGCCGGCCGCCTCCTCCGCCACGACCCAGACCGGGGTCAGACTTTGATTTCCCGACATTTCACCCAGTCGGTCTATGATGCGGCGCGTTAATGTCGGGAACGCAAAGTCTGACCCGTCAGAGAAGGCGGGCGACGCGGGTGCCTTCGAGGATGGCGTGGTGGACGCCACGGGGCGCCACGCAATCTCCCACCGCGTGGAGATCGGGGACGCGGCCGCGCAACGCCCGGTAGAGCGCGTCCGTCGAGCGCGCGCCCATCGATAGCACGACCGTGTCGACGCCCTCGATGCGGCGCTCCTCGCCGGTGTAGACGTTGGCGACGACGACCGTCGATCCCTCGACGGCGACCAGGTCGGTGTGGGGTGTGAAGACCACGCCCCTCAAGAACAGGCGCGTGTAGAGCGGCACGATCGACGTGATCCCGACGTCCTGCCCCGCATAGAAGAGGCGGGACACCACCTCGACCCGGCGGCCGCGCTCGAGGAGGTGGTCGGCGGTTGAGAGTCCCTGCTGGGTGTGGACGTCGTCCACCACCACCACGCGCTCCCCGACCTGGACGCGATCGAGGAGCACGTCACGATCCGTCACGACGTGCTTGCCGTCGAGTCCCGGGAGCGCCGGGACGTGGGCGTGCGAACCGGTCGCGACGACCACGACGTCGGGCGCCTCGGCCAGAACACTCTCGACGTCGGCCTCGACCGATAGCCGGCAGTCGACGCCCTGCCGTTCCACCTGGCGTACCAGGAACCGCACGATCCCCGCGTAGTCCCCGCGGGCGGGCGTGCGGGCGGCGACGAGCACCTGCCCGCCCAGCTCGTGGCCCTTCTCGAACAGCACCACGCGATGGCCGCGGAGCGCCGCGACCCGCGCCGTCTCGAGGCCACCCACCCCGCCTCCGACCACGACGACCCGCTTCCGAGTCGCCGCCAGCCCGATGTCTCCGAGTTCGGCCTCCCGTCCGGCGCCCGGGTTCTGGATGCACGTGACGGGTTTTCCCTGGTAGATGCGGTCGATGCAGCCCTCGTTCGCGCCCACGCACTGGCGGACCTCGTCGAGTCGCCCCTCGCGGGCCTTCCTCGGCATGTCCGGGTCCGCGATGAGCGCCCGGGTCATCCCGACCACGTCGACCGACCCGTCGGCCAGGATCTGGTCCGCGTGCACCGGGTCGACGATGCGCGTGGCGTGGAAGATCGGGATCTCCGGCACGGCCGCCTTGATGGCCGCCGCCAGCGGGACGTACACGGCGTTCGGGTACGACATGTTCGGGACGGCGCCCGCCTGGAGCGCGAACGTGTGGGCGGCGCCGCCGATGATCGAGAGAAAGTCGACGAGGCCCGAGGCGGCGAGACGGTGCGCGATCTCCGCCATGTCCTCGGCCGTGAGGCCGCCGTCGGTGAACTCGTCCCCGGAGATGCGGGCGCCAACCACGTAGTCGGTGCCGATCTGCCGGCGGATCTCGCGGAGGACCTCGAATCCGAAGCGCATCCGGTTGTCGAGGCTCCCGCCGTACTCGTCCGCCCGCTGATTGAAGATCGGGGACCAGAACTGATCGACCAGGTGGTTGTGGGCGAACGAGAGCTCGACCCCGTCGAGCCCGCCCTCGCGGCACCGCCGTACGGCATCGCCGAACGCCCGCACGAGCATCGCGATCTGCTCGGGCTCGAGCGCGTGTGGAGTCTCGCGGTGGACGCGCTCCGGGATCTGGGACGGGGCGAGGAGCACGTGCCAGCCCTCGTTGTCCGACTGGGCGCGCCGCCCCATGTGCGTGAGCTGGGTGAAGACCAGGCACCCGTGGCGATGGATGGCCTCGGCGGTCGCGCGGTAGGCCGGGATGATCGAGTCGTCGTGGTTCGCCGGCATGTTCCACGCGCTCGCCGGGGAGGAGGGGTGGACGCTCGACGAGCCGCCGATGATCGTCAGCGCGCATCCGCCGCGCGCCTTGCCCTCGTGGTATGCGCGGAGCCGCGGGCCGGGCTTTCCGTCCTCGGCCATGGCCTCGGCGTGCCCGGTGGAGAAGATGCGGTTCCGGAGGGTCAGGCCTCCGACACGGATCGGCGTGAAGAGATAGCGAAACTCGTGTGCCATGGTCCCCCCGGGGCCTCGCCCGCCGCGAATCGCCTCGCTCGGGCAGATCGAGCCAGCATGGGCTCCTGAGCCGGGATCATACACGGGTTCGAATCCCGCGGATGGGATGAAAGCGCGGCGCCTCCACACACGGTGCGGGTACCGTGGGCGTTGGACAAGACTCGGCGGTGTGAGCCGCGAGAGGAGGCGCAGCCGATCGAGTCTATCGCGTTCGATGCGCACACGCGCGACACGCTGGCGTCGGTGGTGCGACCGGACGGACGGCTGATTCGTGAGCAACGGATCGCGCATGAGCGCGGGGTGCGGTGGGAGTTTCTCGAACGGTGTGAGCGAGGGTCCTCGGTGGCGGTGGAGACGATGGGCAACTGGTACTGGATCGTCGACGAGATCGAGGCGGCGGGGTGCGTCCCCAAGCTTGTGCACGCGCGCAAGGCGAAGCTGAGGATGGGCGAGATCACCAAGACCGATCGGCTCGACGTGCGCGGGTCTCAATCGACGGCAACAGGCGGGCACGCTGCCGACGGTGTGGATTCCGCCCGGCGCCCTCCGGGACCAGCGCGATCTGCCGCGCACCCGGATGGTATTCGTCCGACAGCGGACGCCGCTCAAGAAACGGATTCACGCCACCTGGACCGCGTGGTGGGCGAATTGGAGCGCCGGATCCAGGCGACCCTCACGCCGACTCCGGTAATTCGACAACTGCTGACCCTGCCGGGGGTGGGGCTGACGCTAGCCGTGGTGATTGCCCTCGAGGAGGGGGACATCACGCGGGTGGCCACGGCCGAGAAGGTGGCGAGCTATGCGGGACCCCCCGCGTGTCCACGCGAGCGGCGGGAAGCCCCGATTTGGTCCCGCGCGCGCCCCGACGTCAACCGCTACCTCAAGTGGGCGTTCGTCGAAGCGGCGAACGCGATCTGTCTGACACGCGGGCGCACGTCGCCCCGTCACATCAGCCGGCGGTATGAACGCGTCGCCCGGCGCAAGGGCCCCGCGAAAGCCATCGGGGCCGTGGCTCGACATCTGGCCGAAGTCGCGACCATCAGTCCGCGGCCGGTTGCCTCGCCGCGGCCGGGAGCCGCCCACCCGACGGCGTTTTCGGTGGCCACGTGAACGGGGCAACAGTGCCACATCGTCCCTCCCACACCCCACCATTCCAGGGGGCGGCTCTCTCCAACCCTGCACGGGACTGTTGGTCCTCGGGTGCGCACGTCTGGCACTCACCTTGCTCATCTCCCTGTTCCGGGACGGGCGGATTGCTGGACCCGGGGCCCTCCAGGACTCTGACTTGAGTCCCACGCGGCGATTCCGGTGGAGGGATGCGAGACGAGGGCGACGCGGAGGGACCCGCCGGGCCCAGACGGCTGTCGGCACTGACTTGACGGGGCCCGGTGCCCGGGCCCACCAAGGAAGCCTGCGTTCGGATCACGAGAGTGTAACCACCCCTGACCGAATGGAGGAAGTGTGATGCCCAAGCTCCCGAAGCCGTTCCTGGCGTTCACGCGGCACCATCCGGCCGTCGCGAAGGCGTACGAAGCCTTGGGGCAGGCGGGCGCCGAGGCTGGGCCCCTCGACGCCAAGACTCGGGAACTCGTGAAGCTCGGCATGGCCATCGGGGGCCGGCTCGAGGGTGCGGTGCACGCGCACGCGCGCCGGGCCCTAGAAGCCGGCGTCACACCCGCTCAGATCCGCCACGTCGTAGCCCTGGCCCCGCCGACCGTGGGCTTCCCGACGACGGTCGCAGCCTACACGTGGGTGGAGGAGGTCCTGGGCAAAGGCACCGCGAGCCGCGGTCGCAGGGCGTAGCGCTTGGGTCGCTAACCCAGCAACCTTCGCTCGACCGGCCCAATCGTCCCGGCCCTGCGTGATCTGTGCTCGGCCTGAGTCGAGGTGGAGGCATCTGCCATGGGTTGTCCTGGCCGTTCGCTCGCTCGCGTGTCCCGCCTGCCGCGACAGCCCGTCACGGGCCTGATGCGCCCTCGCCTCGCGCGGCCCGTCGCGGCCCGGCGACGAGGCGGGATGCCGCGAGGCGCCGAGTGACTCTGCCGGTCTCCCTCCGGGGTCCGTATGTCCACAGCATCGACCCGATCATCGGGTCCGTCTTCGGCATGCATCTCTGGTGGTACGGCCTCGCCTACGCGGTGGGCTTCTCCAGCATCCTGCTGTTCCTTGTCGCAAACCGCGTGGAGCTCGGCTTCTCCCGGCGGCGCGCTTACGGGCTGGCCATCTGGGTCGCGCTCGGCACGCTCCTCGGCGGCCGGGTGGTCGAGGTCATCTTCTACGAGTGGCCGTTCTACCGGAGTCACCCCGGGCTCGTGCCTGCCTACTGGCTCGGCGGCATGGCCACCCACGGCCTTCTACTCGGAGGCACGCTCGGCGTCGCGATCTTCTCCTGGCTGTATGGCCGGTCCTTTCTCGTGCTGACGGACGTTCTCGCGGTGTCCGCCGCCGTCATCCTGGGCACCGGCCGCCTGGGGAACTTCGTGGACGGCCAGATCGTCGGCAGCCCGACGGACGTCTGGTGGGCCGTGAAGTTTCCGGACGCGGAGGGATTCCGGCACCCCGTCGTCCTGTACGATGGTTTCAAGAATCTCCTCCTTATCCCGCTGCTCCTATACGTGCGCCGGCGCCATCCGCCCCGGGGTGTGGTGACCGGCCTGTTCCTCTTTTTCTATGCGTCACTGCGGATCGTCGTGGACGTGTATCGCGAGTACCCGACGACGTGGCTCGGCATCGCAACGGGACAGGCGCTCAACATCGGTGTCTCCGTCATCGGTCTCCTGTTGCTGGTCAGGTGCCTGCGCCGGCCTGGCGAGGCCGAGCGTGCGAGTTCCCCGGCCGACCACGCCCTCGAGGCCGAGGGGCCTCGAGGGCTCTGGTGGCGGCGGCTCGTTTTCGGCGCCCTGTTGCTGTTTTCCTTGACCATCCCCAGCGACTGGACCCAGGACGTGCCCGCGCGCTACGGCCGGCGGCACCCCGGGCTGGAGCACTCGGCGATCTATCCCGCCATCGCCCCGTGAACGCAAGATCACGGACCCACGGACCGTGCCTCCGTTTAGAGATTCGATCTCGCGTCAGACGCAGGACGATCCGATGGATGGCCGCCGGGATCTCGTCGGTCCGGTAGGTCAGGTTGACACCGTGAATGCGCCGACGATCGATGAACCGGCGGAGTGTCTGCGGAGACGAGATCGTCAGGAAGGGGGGTTTCAACCAGACGGTAACCGTGACCTCGAGCTCGTGGTCGGCCGACACGACCGCGTGCCACCAAGGGTCCGGGATGTAGAGGGCGTCAGCCTATGACAGCCTTGTGAGGTCGAATCCACGCAAACCTGGGAAAGCGCCCGAGATCGACGTCGAAGAACCGCACTGGCGACCAGTTGCCCATCCATCGGCTCGCATAGAGGCTCCTGGAGTGCAGGACATCCGGCGGGTGAAGGACGACCTTCTTCGCGCCGCGCACCTGACACATGAACGTGGCGAATCCCTGGTGCTCGTGCGAATCCGTATAGGAACGTCGTCCGATCGAGCCCTGCCATGCCGGAGATAACCTGCATCCCATTCGTACCACGCTTTCCAGTGCCTCGCGCCCCCTCGGATGACCTCGGGCGTGCGAGTCCTCACGTACCGATCCTGGAAGTCACGCGACGAGATCGCCTCGCTCGACACGGACTCCACGAGGGCGGCTTTGGCGTCGTTGGGTATCGACCGCACGCGCTCGACTGAGACTCGCGATCGCCGCAGCTGGTAGTCAAACTGTGGTCGCCAGAGCACTCCACACCGGAGTATCCCTGCCGCCGAGCGGCGGCGGGTCAACGACCCGTTGGCCTGCGCGGAGGATCATCCCGGCGTCCCTTTCATCGCGTGCGTCCAGGGGATGGTCGGCTTGACGGGATCGTGGCTCGACACTTTGGCCTTGACCCGAGTCCATGGAGCCTGCTCCCCTGTTGGGGGAGGAAGGATCCCACGATGCCGAGGAGCCAAGCGCCGCATGTCGGCTACGCGAGCTTGAATGCCTCGGTTCCCGTGCCGGCGGGCCCGCTGGCGACGACGGCTCCGAAGGCTCAGGGGCCGGCTCCGCCCGGTGCTCGGCGGGCGCCCGGCTGCGGCCCTGGGGGACCGTAGCACCATGTGCGGAATCGCGGGGATGGCCCTTGGGGACCCTCGGCGCCAGCCGCCTCGGGGCGTCCTCGAGGCGATGACCATGGCCGTGCGCCATCGGGGGCCGGATGGCCAGGGCTTCCGCATCGAGCCGGGTGTTGGCCTCGGGCTCCAGCGCCTGGCGATCATCGACGTCAGGACCGGCGACCAGCCGATCAGCAACGAGGACGGTACGGTGGCCGTCATCTGTAACGGGGAGATCTACAATCACGTCGAGCTGCGCGCCGTGCTCGAGGCCCGCGGCCACCGGTTTCGCACCCAGTCCGACGTGGAGGTGATCGTGCACCTCTACGAGGACCACGGATTCGAGGCGGTGAGCCAGCTCCGGGGAATGTTCGGCTTCGCCCTGTGGGACGCTGCCCGCCGGCGTCTCTGGCTGGTGCGCGACCGTCTCGGGATCAAGCCCCTTCACTACGCGCTGACGT
This sequence comes from uncultured Candidatus Rokubacteria bacterium, assembly GCA_963805625.1. Taxonomy (GTDB): domain Bacteria; phylum Methylomirabilota; class Methylomirabilia; order Rokubacteriales; family DASRDR01; genus DASRDR01. Next base: position 1,252,785 of record CAWDVE010000010.1, on the reverse strand, counting down.
CCGAGGGAATCTATTTCGCGTCGGAACAGAAGGCGATCCTGGCCGGCGGTGTCGATCCGGGCCCGACGGACGTGCGTGCGCTGGATGCGATCTTCGGGTACGGCTTCGTGTTCGACCCGCACACCCTGTTCCAGGGGATTCGCCGGCTCCCGCCGGGGCACTGGCTCTCGTACCGGGAGGGCCAGACGCTGATCCGGCCGTACTGGCGGTTGCCGGTCGGGCGGACCGCTCCGGGCAGGGGGGATGCAGACGGCGCGACCGCGGCCGAGCGGCTCCGAGCTAAGCTCGAGGAGACCGTGCGTCTGCACCTGCGGTCCGACGTCCCGGTCGGGGCGTGGCTCAGCAGCGGCCTGGACTCGAGCACGGTCGTCGCCCTGGCGTGCCGGATGGGTCACTTCCTGCCGACCTTCACCCTCGGCTTCGAGGAGCCCTCGTTCGACGAGACCCGGACCCGACGGACGCTCGACCGGGTTCCCGGGTACGCGGTCCCGAACGAGCGAGTGTGGTGCGAGCGCTCCGCCTTCGAGCGATATCCGGAGGCGCTGTGGCACGCGGAGTCACCATCCGCAGGCAACGCCGAGATCCCGCGCCTGCTCCTGGCGGAGGCGGCCGCGCGGCGCGTGAAGGTCGTGCTGACGGGGGAAGGCGCCGACGAACTGCTCGGCGGGTATCCCTGGCACATGGCGGACCGACTCCTGCGGCCCGCGGCGCTGCTGCCGCGCGCCCTTCGGGGATTCGTGGCGCACCGGCTGCTGGGCTCCTGGGGCCGGGAAATCGCGCTGGGGCCGAGCGAGATGGGGCTGGCCCGCTTCCGCCGGATGGCCGGACCCCCTGGTGCCGCGGGGCGTCACCGGCTGTACTCCGCGGACCTCCAGCACCAGCTCCGAGACGCGGGATCCGCGACCGGAGACGGGATCCCGGAACCCCGGCCCCGGAACCGGTTCGAGCGTCTCCAGCAGCACGACCTCGGCCAACGACTGCCGGCGTACAACACGCTGACGCTCGACGCCGCCTCGATGGCGTTCGGCCTGGAGGCGCGGGTGCCCTTCCTCGACCACGAGCTCGTGGAGCTGTGTGCCGAGATCCCCGCTCGGCTCAAGGTCCGTCGCCTTCGCGGGGAACACCTGCTGCGGCCGCGATACGCGGGGAAGTATGTCTTGCGCCAGGCGGTGGCCGACCTTTTGCCAGGCGAGATGGTGTGGCAGCGCAAGATGGGTCTCCAGGCGCCGATGGCGCGCTGGCTCCGGGGCCCTCTTCCGGCCTTTGCCGAGGATCTCCTGTCGCCGGATCGACTCCGCGACACAGGGTACTTCGAGCCCGGGACGGTCGCGACCCTCCTGGCGCGGCATCGCGCTCACCTCGGCTCGGACGGCCCACTCCTCCTCGGGGTGCTCGGGGTGCAGCTGTGGGACGAACTCTTTCGTCGTTCGGGCGGCCGTGCCCGGAGCCCGGGCCGCCGATCGGGGTGACCCTGAGGCGCGCCGCGCCGCGCCGAGGACGGAGGTTGCCGTCTTCGTCGGCTCGCGGGCGGTCGGGAAGGCTGCCGGACCACGCGCGCTGGGCTCCCGATCGGGCTGGGGCTCGAGTTGCTGCTGGATCGCCTCCTGGCGGCGGCGGCGGCGACGATTCAATGCCGCGAGTGACTTTTCGTCTGAGCGCGGCGGCCAAGCAGAGATCTTCGAAGGCAATGCCCAAAAAGGTCTATTCAAGGTGGAGGGTGTGAGAGCGCTGTTCTTTGCGCTCATCCAACCCCGAGAGGGCCGCGAAACCGGGACGGTTTAGGCGCCATGCCGCCAGCTATCGTGCCCCGCCGGACACCGTTCGCAGTCTCGGCGGCTGGCCCGCTGGCCCATCATCGTTCGCTTCCTGCGCTTGTTTCGCGTCAGATCACCTGCGCCGCACGGGCGATGTCGCGGACCGGAACCGTCAGCGCTCGTGCTGTCCCGTCGGGAACCCCGTGAAGCTTCGAGTCCCGTGCTTTCAGCGCGGGCGGCCGCCCGATCAGGTGACGTCGACCAGCCCTTCCGCGATCTGGCCGAAGCGCCTCTCGCCGAGGGCGAGCTCGGCGCAGAGGACGTGCCGCCCCGCCGCTCCCGCCGGCACCTCGACAACGAACCGGAGCACACCGCTCTCGCCGGCCGCGATGGTGGTCGCGGCCTCGCCCGGCGAGACCGACCATCCCGGCGGCGCGACGAGGCTGGCGCGGGTAATCGCGTCGGCCGTCCCGTGGTTGGTGACCCGGAGCTCGATCGACAGTCGATCCCCCGGGCGGGCGGGGTTCCGGTAGGGGTAGAGGATCGCGAAGTTCGGATCGAGCGCGAAGTTCACCTCGGCCGGCACCGCGACCAGCGTCCGGAAGACGCCCTCGATCTGGCGCGCCCAGCCGTGGAAGTCCTCGAGCATCTTGCGGTCGACGCGGAGCGCCCCCGTGTGGCCGGTGAGGATGAGCTCCGGCTCGAACTCCATCAGCCGCCGGACGCCGACCGCGATCGAATCCGCGAGCATCTTGTTCCGGTACACGGGCGCGGCGGCCCGGAGCGGGCTCACCGTCCCCTGGAGGAGGTTGTCCCCGGTGAAGGCCACGCGCGTGCCGTCGATCTCGCCGAAGAGGCCGAGCGCCCACCAGGTGTGTCCGGGCATGTGGAAGACGTCGAATGTCCACCGGTCCCAGGAGACGCGCCCGCCGTCCGTCAGAGCACGATCCACGCGGATGGGGTGGGGTAGGAGACACGGCACGTTGTAGCCGGCCGGGTTCGACACGATCTCGGCGAAGTTTTCGAAGATCCACGCCTTCGTGCCCTGGGTCTGCTGGAGCCAAGGCAGCCCCGCCAGGTGGTCGTCGTGGTAGTGGCTCGGGATCACGACCTCAACCGACCGGAGGCCCGCGACGGCCTTCAGCTCGTCGAGCGAGTGCTCGACGAAGCGCATGTCCGCTGCCATGTGATCCCAGCTCGGAAAGCCGTAGTCGAGAAGGAGCGCCCGGCCGTCGTCGGCCATGAGCGCGTAGCAGTTCGCCACCGAGTGGGGGTTCGCCCAGAGGTGAGGGAGGACGTGGGCCTTCGGCTGGTCCACCGAGTGAGGCCAGACCGGCCAGACCCGGTTCTTCCGCATCTCGCCCTGGAGGCCGTACAGGAGGCGGAGCTTCGGCTCGAGGAGGCGGAGCGCCCCCGTCGCGTCGTCCGTCGGGTGGCCGTGAGAGGGACAGAGCCGCTGGAGCGGCAGCCCGGCGAGGAGCGTCACGGAGTGGAGAGCGGCACCGACCGCGTCGGGCAGGCCGTACTGCCACTGGAGGTCATGGATCGTGTGGACGTGGCCGGGCTCGGCGACGAGGTCGCCGCAGAACGCCGTCGGCACGCCGTCGATCTCGGCCGCGAAGGTGACCGAGCCCTTGGTGTGGCCCGGAGTCGGTAGCACGCGGATGTCATAGCCGCGCCAGGCGAGCGTCTCGTAGTCGCGGAGCGCCCGGGCGACGGGGACCGGCCGGGGCAGCGTGAACCCGATGCTGGAGACGTCGTAGTTGTCGTAGATCCGCTTGAGCCGCCAGAACGCGTCGGTCTCGGCGAACAGCGCCGCCTCGCGCTCGGGCACCGCGATCGGAACGCCCCGTACCGCGAGGAGATGGTCCCCCTGACACTGATCCCGGTGGTGATGTGTGTGGAGCACCCACTCGATCTCGCTCACCCCCACCTCGGCGAGGTGCGCGAGGATGCCGCCCGAGCCGAAGTCGATCAGGAGCCCGCGGTCCCCGCGGACGAGGAGATAGACGTTGCACGTGTCGCGGTACCAGTAGAGGCTCGGCGAGAGCCGGACGAGCGCGCCCGCGGCGGCCGAGAGATAGGGATGGGGGTGCCCGTGGCTCCTGTGAGCCTGGCCGGCATCGTCGTGCGCGTGCATCCGAGGCCTCCTATCCCCTGGGCAGGGCTCGAAGAGTGCCGACGGGTTCGGGCTCTCAGCGGACGACGAGGACGGGGACCGGCGCGCGGCTCACTGCACCCTCAGCGACGCTGCCGAGGAGGAGTCGCTCGACCGCGCCGATGCCCCGCGCGCCCACAACCAGGACGTCGGCGTCCGTCGAAGTGGTAAGGAGATCCTCGAGCGGGCGGCCCATCCGGACCTCGGTTCTCACACTCCACCCCGCTCGCGTGAGTCGCTCGCGGGCGGCCTCGAGCTGCCGCCGCGCCGCGGCCATGTGCTCTTGCTCGAGGTTCTCTGCCTCTTGGGTCAACAGGGCGCGCACGCGAGCGGGCACGAGCCCGGTGGAAGGGAGCCGGACGGGCTCGACCACGCGGAGCAGGCGCGCCTGGCCGCCGCGCGGCGGGGTGAGGCCGGCGACGAACGCCACGGCACCGCGCGCGTGGGGTGAGCCGTCGACGCCGATCAGGAAACGGCGTGGAGCCCGCGCCGATCCTCGTACCACCAGCACGGCGCAGGGTGCCCGTCGCACGACGGTCCGGCTCACGCTTCCGAGGAGGAGGCGCCCGACTGCGCCCAGCCCCCGGGAGCCGATCACGATCACCCGCGCACGGAGCTTGCGGGCCCGCGCGAGGATTCCCGGGACGGGCGGCGAATCGGTGACGACGACGTCCGCGTCGGGCCAGCGCCGTTGGAGGCGCTGCTCCGCGCGGCGGGCCTCGGCCCGACCGACCTCCAGGAGCGCCTCCCACACAGCCGGGGTCGCGTCGGTCAGCACGGGGGTGCCCCGCGCGACGACGCCGTGCCCCGTGCTATTGGGGGGCCAGGGGAAGACCGTCGCGGTCTCGACCGCGGCGCGGGCCTGTGCGCTGCCGTCGGTTGCCACGAGCACCGGGAACCTTCGCTGTGCCATGCGTCTCCTCGCGCGCGGGCGTGTCACCGCATGCCCGAGTGTACCCGACTAGACGGCCGCGGCGGAGGTCCTCGGCGGTTCACGTTCGTCCGGCCGCTTGTTCCCCCCGACGGCCGTGGTGTACCGTCGCTTCGCGTCCAGACGGGCGAACCCGTCGGGCAGAGGAGGCCGGATGGCGACTGCCGAGGAGCTGAAGGCGCGCCTTTGCGCCGCGATCGACCGCAGGAAGGGCGAGATCGTCGCGATCAGCGAGCACATCATGAAACATCCCGAGTCGGGCTACCGCGAGGTGCGCACCGCCGAGTTCGTCGCGGGGTGGTTCCGCCGGATGGGGCTCGAGTGCCGGGAAGGGCTGGCCCTCACCGGGGTGAAGACCCGGCTCCGCGGCCGCTCGCGCGGCCCGACCGTCGCGGTCCTCGGCGAGCTCGACTCCCTGATCGTCGGGGAGCACCCCTTCGCGGACCCGAACACACGTGCGGCCCACGCGTGCGGCCACAACGCCCAGGTGGCGTCGATGATCGGCGCCGGCATGGGTCTCCAGGCCGTCATGGACGAGCTCGATGGCGACGTGGTGCTCTTCGCCGTGCCCGCCGAGGAGTACATCGAGGTGGAGTGGCGCCTCGGCCTCCGGGAGCGGGGCCAGATCGAGTTCCTCGTGGGCAAGGCGGAGCTGATCCGGCTCGGAGAGTTCGACGACGTGGACATGGCGATCATCACCCATACGAACGCCCGCCCGGAGGACGGCCTGGCGAGCGTCGGAGACACGCACAACGGCTGCGTCGTGAAGTTCATGCGCTTCCTGGGCCGGGGCGCCCACGCCGGGAGCGCGCCGCACCTCGGAATCAACGCGCTCAAGGCCGCCCAGATCGCGCTCCACGCCATCGACGCCAACCGCGAGACGTTCCGCGACGACGACACGATCCGCGTCCACCCGATCGTGACCCGGGGCGGCGAGGCGGTGAGCGCCGTGCCGGCCGACGTGCGGCTCGAGACCTTCGTTCGCGGCAAGACCGTGGAAGCGATCGCCGACGCGGCGCGGAAAGTGGACCGGAGCCTGCGCGCGGGGGCTCAGGCCATGGGGGCGCGGGTCCAGATCACGACGATCCCGGGCTACCTGCCCCAGCAGATGGATCCCAACCTGGTCGCCCTGACGCGCGCCAACTGCGCTGCCGTCGTCGGGGAGGCCAACATGGGGCGGCCGCGTCACTCCACCGGATCCACAGACGTTGGCGACCTGGGATTCATCATGCCCGAGGCGCATCCGCGCGCGGGCGGCGTGCAGGGCGTGATCCACGGCGCGGACTACGTGGTCGTCGACCACGTGCTGGCGGCAGTCAATCCCGCCAAGGCGATGGCGATGACCGTCGTCGATCTGCTCCTCGACGGGGCCCGCGAGGCTCGCCGGGTCAAGGCGGAGGCGGGGCCGAAGCTCTCGCGGGAGGAGTACCTCGCCCTCGTCCGACGGTTCGGCTCGTTCGAGGAATATCCGGGAGCGTAGCACCGGCTTCCGGCAGAGAAGGGCTCCCGCTGGAACCCGGGCGGACCGTCCTCCTGCGCGACGGCCCGGCGGTGCGGCTACGCCCGATCCGGCCCGAGGACGCGGCGGCGCGGGAGCATTCGCTGTTCTGGAACTCCCTGTCCGGCCTCGTCCCGGGCGAGATCCTGCCCAGCACGGGCGGCGCCCCGATCGTCGTCGGGGACCGTTTCATCGGGGCGATCGGCTGTGGAGGCGGCACCGGGGAGCAGGACCATCAGTGCGCGCTGGCGGGCGCGGCCGCCGTCTGAGGGCGCCTTCAGGCTGCTCCTCCCTTCGACCGGTGATCGTCCGCGCGGCGCAAGCCCGGGCCCGTGGGACAGGCAGGCCGAAGAGCCGGGCCGAAGGCGATGAGGCCTGAGACAGCCTGCTGACGATCGTGCGTGGTTTAGGCTCTCTAGCGCGGACGCAGGAACTGGACGCTTCGCACTGACGGTTCCCACTGTGTCTTGAGGGTGTCCGAGAGGAGCGGTGAACTGACGGCCCCCTGGACATACCGTTCGCTGGCGCCAAACAGAACGAGCATCGGCGAGCGTGCGTGCGGATGGCGGCACAGATGGTTCTCGCGGTTGACGACGACGAGTACGGCTCCCGGCGCTCTCGGGTTGTCGCGTTCCTCGAGAGTCGAGTCGAAGCGGACGCAGTCCGCTCCCAGAGAGGAGTCCCGAACGGCCATAGACTCTACTATCCGGAATCGTCGAGAGTCGCCCAGCATCATGCGTTGCGCAAACGCGACCAAGTCCTCCGGTGTGTCGAGTCTGGCGTCCTTCGGCGGCGCTCCGCTTGTCACCAGGATGCCAGCACTCCGGCCACGAGGACCCAAGCCACCCTGGTCATCGTGCCCCCTCCTCGGGCGCTCTGTCCTGTGCGTGTGCCATGCGTGCCTCGAGAGCTGCGGAGAGAGTATCAGGCCATGCAGGGCCAGGCGACCATGCCGGTTCCCGTGCGCCAGGCCAGCGTCGGCGCGTAGCCGAGCACCTCGGCCGGGCCGGCGGTGAAAGGGAGCGCCGCGATCCAAGCGAGGAGTTCCGCGGTGCCCCCCGAGCCCGCGGTCTCCATCCGCTCGACCGTGCACTCGCCTACGATGCGGCGGTGGTCGCCCTCCGCGAGGCGCTCGAGGAACCAGCGGTCGAAGGCCTCGTCGACCTGGAGGTAGCGCGGTCCGCCGGGCTCGTGGGAGAGCCCGCCGGTCGCGATCACCGCGACGCGGATCCCCGCCGGCCAGCGCGTCGTCACGATCTCGCGGAGCACCTCCCCCAGGCGGTAGGCTCGCTCGGATGACGGGATGGGCGGCACCGTGCAGTTGAGCGTGATCGGCACGAGCGGGATCTGCATGCCGGGCGTCAGGTAGTGGAGCGGCACCGAGATGCCGTCGTCGAGCTCGAGGCGATTCAGGTACGCGAACATGACGCCGAGCCGCGCGCCTTCCCGGACGATCGCGCGCGCGAGATCGGGGCGGCCCTGGACCCGGTACTTGGGGAGCGCGAGCCATTCGTCGAACCAGTCGGCGGGGCCGACGTGCTCCTCCCCGATCCCGACCGTGTAGTCCGGAATGTTGTTGATCGGCCAGTTCAGGAGATGGTCGTTCGCCAGCATGAGCAGGACGTCGGGCCGAGCCGCCTCGAGCCGGCGACGCAGCTCGCCGTAGCCGTCGAGGACGACCTTCTGATCCGTCTCGGGTGCCCGGTCGAACCACCCGGTGAGCCCCGGGGCGTGGGTCGCGGCCATCGCGGCGACGACGGTGGCCATCGTGTGCGCTACTGCACCTGCTCGGGGTACGCGCGCCGGAAGGCCTCGAGGGCCGGATGCGTGTTCGAGGCGCCCGCCGCGCCGAACGAGAGCCGGAGGATCTGGGAGACGTAGTATTGGTGCACGCCCATCTCGTTGAGCCGGCGGACGTCGGCAGCCTTGACCGCTGCGATCTCCTCCGCCGAAAGGCCGAACTCGCGGGCGAGGGCGTCGAAGTCCTCGCGCCAGCGGCGCCGGAGCTCCGCGTCGCGGCGGACGTAGAAGATCATCTGGTTCAGCGGGAGCGTGCGATCGACCTTCTCGACGTGTCCCATCGGGACGCTTCCTCCAGCTCAGCCGGCCGGCTTCGGAGCGGGGACTGCCAGCACGAAGTCGAAGGCGCCGGCCTTGGCACCCGCCTCGTCCCGCACGGCGATGACGAGCTCCGGCCGGAAGATGAAGTCGCCCTGGTTGCCGGGCTCGCCCGGGAAGTAGAGCTGGGTGGTGAGGGCCGGCTGGTTCGGCGCCTGCACCCGGACGTGGAGGTGGCGCGTCCGCCCTGAGTAGAGCCCGGGGATGACGGTCTCGAGCCGGTAGCGGCCGTGCTCGTCCGCGAACTGGTGGCCTCGGAGGCGGAAGCCGGCGTTGTCGTACGCGCCCCGGTCGTCGGCCTGCCAGAAGTCGAGGAGCGCGCCTGCGATCGGCCGGCAGTCGGTTGTGAGGACCGATCCCGTGAGGACAATTCGCGTCCCGCCCATGCCCGGCTCGAGGAGGGAGGTCCGGCGCGGCGAGCGGGGCTTGTAGAACGGACCCGCCGTCTGGGGCGGCGTGGGCGCGCCCTTGTCGACGCAGCTCGGTGTCGCGGCGAGCGTCCGCGGCTGGGCAAGTGCCTGGCTCGCGGCCAGGACGACGGCGGAGGGGAGCGCGAGGGCCGCTCCCAGGAATTCTCGGCGTGGTGGCCACCAGCCCCGGTCCCGTGTCATCAAGCTGCCTCCGTCCCGGTCCGCAGCGTCTGCGCGCGTCCCTAGGGACACGGTAACGGATCGGTCAAGCTCCGTATAGGATGAAGTCGGGCTCGAGGCGGCCCTGAGGGGAGTCCCTTCGCGATGCGGCTCGTCAGCGTGCTCGCCCTGTTCCTCCTGGCGCCGACGGGGGTCGCCGCCGACGAGGCGCTGTGGACCCTCTTGCGCGGAGGCGGTCAGGTCGTTCTGATGCGGCACGCCACGACCACGCCTGGGGTCGGCGACCCGCCCGTCTTCAAACTGGCGGACTGTTCCACCCAGCGTAACCTGACTGAAGCCGGTCGGGATGAGGCGCGGCGGGTGGGCGCGGCCTTTCGGTCCCGAGGTATCCCGGTCGGGCGCGTGCTGTCGAGCCACTGGTGCCGGTGCCTCGAGACCGCGCGCCTGGCGTTCGGACGCGTGGAGCCGTGGGAGCCGCTCGACTCGGTTTTCGAGGAGCGAGCCCGCGAGCCGGAGCGCACGCGCGCCGTTCGGGGGCTGGCCGGTGAGCGCCCCGCCACGGGCAACCTCGTGCTGGTCACCCACGGCGCGAACATCCTGGCTTTGACCGGCGTCAATCCGGTGCCCGGCGAGTTCGTCACGCTGGTCCCTGAGACGGGCGGACGGTTTCGCGTCGTGGGCCGCCTGGCCCCGACTGCGCTCCGGTAACCGTGGGAGCCCGACGGCTCGGGCGACGGGGGCTTCTCCACGGCCTTGCGGCCGCGGCTGCGCTGGGGACCGCCGGGCGGCCCACGTGGCTCTGGGCCGAGGAGAGCGGGCACGAGGCCATGGCCCGGGCCGCGCTCGCGTTCCTGGGGACGCTCGACCCGCGACGGGCTCGGCAAGCGACCTTCCCCTTCACGCAGGCCGAGCGTCTGAACTGGCACTACGTGCCGCGCCGGCGGGAGGGGCTGCCGCTCAAGGACATGACGGCCGATGCCCGTGCCGCCACCCACGCCTTGCTGCAGGCTGGACTCTCGGCGGCCGGCTATGCCAAGGCGCATGACGTCATGCGGCTCGAGGGCGTTCTCCGCCAGCTCGAGACCTTCGGCGGTTTCACGCGAGACCCCGACAACTACGCGGTCACGATCTTCGGGACGCCCGATCAGGGCGCGCCCTGGGGGTGGCGGTTCGAGGGCCACCATCTCTCGCTCAACTTCACGGTCGTCCCCGGCGGGGCCATCGCGGTCACCCCCGCGTTCCTCGGCGCGAACCCGGCGGAGGTGCCGTCGGGTCCCCTGAAGGGACTGCGCGCCCTCCAGGCCGAGCAGGATCTCGGCCTGGCCCTTGCCGGGAGCCTCGATCCGGCCGCGCGCGCGCGCGACGATCGCGGCCGAGTCGCTCGGTGACATCGTGAGCGGCCCGGGCCGGGACCAGAGCCTCCGGGCACCCGTGGGGGCACCGGTCGGGAATCTCGGCGGGGAGTCGCGTGCGCTGGCCCTGCGGCTTCTCGAGACCTACGCGCGGAACATGCGCGGCGACCTTGCGGAGAGCGAGCTCTGGAAGCTCAACGCGGCCGGAATCGAGCGGATCCACTTCGCCTGGGCCGGTCCCATCGACGCCAAACGACCCCACTACTACCGACTCCACGGACCGACGGTGCTGATCGAGTACGACAACACGCAGAACAACGCCAACCACATCCACTCGGTCTGGCACGACCCCCGGAGCAACTTCGGGGCCGATCTGCTCGGGGTGCACTACCGGGCGGACCGCCATCTTGCCTAGTCCGGCGGTGGGGAGGAACCCTCCGTCGCTCCCAGGAGTCCGCCGGGCCTTAGCAGGACGAGGGTCAGCAGCTCGGCGATCATGAGCCGGAAGTGGGTAGCCTCCGCGCCGGTCTCGAAGATCAGGAGTAGCTCGTCGAGCAGGATGAACGTCGCCCACAGCGAGAGACTCACCACGAAGGCCGGACCCAGCCATCGTCCGGCCGGATCCCGGGCCGCCCGCCAGAACAGCACGCCAGCGAGCGCCTGCCAGGCGATGACGCCCGCGAGCAGAAGCTGGCTCGTCCAGGCCGGGAGCCTTTCCGTGCTGGCCCTGATGAATGCCAGGTTGCCCGAGACCCAGCGCCAGTCCGCCGGCAGGAGGTGGAGGCTCTGGCCAAGGTCCGTCAGGTTCGAGAGCGCGACGATGGCGAAGTAGAGGGCCCAGAACCCGAGGAGCCCGCGCCCGAGCCCCCGGAGGTCGAGTCGCCGCCTCACCGGCCGCGCCTCGGCGGTGCGTCAGCGAGCGCGCCCGTCGGCGTCATCATCAGGCGGGATTGTACGCCGGCCAGGTCGTGTCGATGCGCTCGAACCAGGCGGTGTCCGGACGGCGATCGCGCTGGCCGGGAGGGCGCCGGTACGCGGCCGGACCGGCGGTGGCGGCCTGAGGCCGGCGTGGGCTATTCTGGATGCGGGAGCCGGCGAAGCCCGGCCTCCGGTTGGGTCGAGTGGCGTGAAACAGATCCTCGAGCGTGAGCTGAAGCTCGAAGTCGAGCCGGGCTTCCGCTTGCCCAGGCTTCCCGGTCGGCCCCTGGTTCCGCGGGTGTTCGTCTCCCGATACTACGACACGCCCGACCATCGCCTCGCCCGTTCCGGCGTCACGCTTCGCTGCCGCATCGAGAAGCAACGGCCGCTCTGGCAGGTCAAGCTGCCGCGCCAGGTGGGGCGCCTGGAGCTGGAGCTGCCGGGCTCGTCGTTCCGGCTCCCGGACGAGCTCGGACGTCTCCTCCGCGTCTACACGCGCGAAGCTCACCTCGGACCCATCGCCACGCTCCGCACCCGGCGCACGGGGGTTCTCGTACGTGAGCGGAGGCGGCCGGTCGCCGAGGTGGTGCTGGACTCGGTGGCGGTGCTCGACGGGCGGAAGGTCAAGCGGCGCTTTCGCGAGGTCGAGATCGAGCTGGTCGGGACTGGTGACGACGCGGTCCTCGAGCGCCTCGGCGCCCTGTTGCGGGCGGGCGGCGCCACGGAGAGCCAGGGGGCGCCGAAGGTCTTCCGAGCGCTGGGGCTCGACTTCTCCCTCGAGGTCAAGCCTCCAGGCCCGTCCGCCACGCCGCTCGACCGGGTGCTGGCCGCGATGCGCATCCAGCTCGAGGCCATTCGCGCGCACGATCCGGGCACCCGGCTCGGCGAGGATCCGGAAGAGCTCCACCAGATGCGAGTGGCCGTGCGGCGTCTCCGCGCAGTCATGCGGGCGGCCCGGCCGATGTTCGCGCCGAGGCCCATCAAGGCGCTTCGGGAAGAATTGACCTGGCTCGGAGCGACACTCGGTGGCCGGCGTGACCTCGACGTGATGCGGGAGCATCTCCGCGAGGAGCTCGGCAGGCTCGAGCGTCAGGACCGTAGCGCCGGCCGGGCGCTCCTCAGGCGGCTCGAGAAGGCTGGCGCGCGCTCCCGCGAGGAGCTTCTGGCGGCCCTCGATAGCCCCCGCTACCTCACCCTCCTCGACCGCATCGAGGAGACGATCTCGCATCCACCGGTGGTGGACGCGGACGTGTCACTGGCCGACGTGGCCACTCGTGCGTGGACGAAGCTACGAAGGACCGTCAAGTCGCTCCCGGAGACGCCGGGCGACGCGGACCTCCACATGGTCCGGATCAAGGCCAAGCGCGCTCGCTATGCCGCAGAGCTGGCTGCCCCGGCCGTGGGTCAGGCCGCCGAGCGCTTCGTCGACCGGGTGAAGATGCTCCAGGACATTCTCGGGGAGCACCAGGACGCGGCCGTGGCCGAGGCGCGCCTGCGCGAGCTGGCCAGGGAAGCTCCGGGCCCGGGTGCCGGCTTCGTCGCCGGCCTCCTCGTCGAGCGCCAGCACGCGCGCCGGCAGGCCGCGCGGGCGGCCTTCGAGGATTGCTGGCGAGAGGTCCAGAGACGGGGACGCAAGACGTGGCGGTGATCCAGAGGCCCTTTCGCCTCTGCTCTCGCGCTAGACGGGCTCGGGTGGTCGTCATCTCGAGCCGATGGCCGTCAATCGCTCAGAACGGGAGGAGGGTCCGATGCTGAGGACGCTGGCACAGAACTGGTGGGCGATCGTGCTGCGTGGCGTGTGCGCCGTGCTCTTCGGCGTCGGGGCCTTCGCCTGGCCGGGCATCACGCTGGCCGTGCTGGTCCTGCTCTACGGCGCCTATGCGCTGGTCGAGGGAGTGCTGGCAGTCGCGTGGGCCCTGGTCGGACGCCAGGCGGGGCCTTTCCCCTGGGGCGTGCTGCTGGCCGGCCTGGCGGGCGTGGCCGTCGGGGTTGTGACCTTCCTCTACCCCGGGCTCACGGGGCTGGCGCTCCTCTACCTGATCGCGGCGTGGGCGATCATCCGCGGGATCTTCGAGATCATCGCCGCCTTCCACCTCCGGAAGGAGATCGAGAACGAGTGGCTGCTCGCCTTGAGCGGCCTCCTGTCCCTCGCCCTCGGTGTGGTCCTGGTCGTGGCCCCCGGCGCCGGCGCGCTGGCCGTGCTGTGGTGGATCGGCGGATTCGCGATCGTCTTCGGCGTGCTGACGATCATGCTGGGCTTTCGCCTGAAGGGTCTGAAGGACCGGCTCGCCCCCCGGATGCGCTAGGGGCCTCCGGCTCCCGGAGCTCGGTGGCGCGGGTGGCTCATGCCTGCCATCTGGCATTGAAGCCAGATCTGCTGTGAGTTAGTGTAAGTGATTGGAACATTGTGGTAAGTGAGCTGAGCTGATTCCGGAATAGGGCCTAGGCTGATCAGGCCGACAGCGTGAAGCTTCGCATCGAGAGGCTGCCGAACCAACAGCCGGCGTAGAGATCCCGGACCTGGCCATCGCCCGCCGCCGCCCCGACGGCGACCAGCAGATTTCCCTCACGTCAACGCCCCCGGTGGATCGCCCGAAGGGCGTCGTCGGCCGAGGCCAGGAGGCGATCGATCTCGCCCCGGTCGAGGTGTGTGTTCGTGATGCCGTACGCCCAGCGGTACCGGTCCTGGTCCAGCACCGCGTCCAGCGGAACGTCGGCGATCCGGTCGAAGTCCTCCGTCGGCGGGAGATAGCCCAGGTAGTCGTTCGAGTAGCCGAGGACGAGCGTGGTCCTGAACGGGCTCCGCTCGCGAACGGCGCGGCCAGGGCCGCTGAAGAGCTCGAACCCGGTGCCGACGATCGCGATGTCGCCTATGGCCAGCGCCTGGACCTCGGCCTGGACCGGCGCGTCCTGGCGCCGCCGCATGTCACGGTACATGGCGAGGGCGCCTCGCTGGTAGTGAAGCGGGAAGCGCTGGGCGGACGTCGCGGTGTGGACCTCGTCGGCCCAGACCTCCGGGAACGCCGGCTCGGACTCAGCGGCGAGTCGCCGCTCCACGCGATCCAGGTCGGCGTCGGACCACGGGAGGCGTCGCCGGCGGAGCGGGACCAGGCGGCTCTCGACCGTGAGCTCGGGCTCGCCCGCCGTCCAGATCGTCGGCACGACCCGGCGCACCTCTGCCGCGAGCGCCCCGCCGACCCGGTCGCGGGCCGGATAGCCGTGCCGGACCGCGGCCTCGTTCCCGAACCAGTAGTCGAGCGGCGCCAGGTCTCCAGCGCACGCCTGGAAGAACAGGCACTCGGTTCCCGGATGGGCCCGCTCGACGGCCACCCGGAGGGCATGAGGGAAGTCGGCGTTCCACCGGAGAGTCTGGCCCCCGACGCAGGTGCCGTGGCACGCGAATCCCACGACGATCGCCATCATGCCGCCCTCGCCGTCCACGCGGAGCACGGTTACGGTGTCGTCGACCGACCGACGCGGGTCGACGCGGTTGACGGAGACTCCCGGGGCCCGCCCGACTCCCGCGCCAATCGCCGCCGGCTGCCGGTGGACGTTGGCCCCGTAGACGGCCCCGGCCAGCCGGTCCGGCAGTGCGGCCGCGTATCCGTCGAGACCCTCGGTGCGCACGGCTGCTCGCACGCTGTCCGGCTCGAGCAGCACCGGCGCGCTGTGGTTGTGGGAGGCGTTCAGAAGCACGGCCTCGGCGGGGATCCCGGTCAGCTCTGCGATCCGGCGCCGCGCGGCCTGGGCAACGTGCCGCGGCATCCACAGAAGATCGGTGGCGACGAGCGCCACTCGACGGCTGCCGTCATCGAGCACGAGCGCCTGCGCGACGAGCGGCTCATCAACCCCGTCGGCGCGGCCGGTCCGGAGCCGCCAGGCGCCGGGTTCGACGCCGAGGGGAGGCGTGATGTCCACGCGGCAGACGCCGGCACGAAGACGACCCATGCACGAGTCTCCTCTCGGAGCCGGGCAGCGTCCCGGCTCCCGTTTCCCGGGCCGAGATCCCGACGGCGGGCACGTGTCCGGTCGACCGGCTCCCACCCAAGATCGTCTGCTATCCTACTGGCTCGCGGATTCCGGGAGCGATCGATCCTGAGCCACTACCGAAAGGAGCCAGATCCGCATGGCAGACGTGCCGCGCACGGCCGATATCGTCGTCGTCGGAGGCGGAGTCCATGGAGCCAGCGTCGCCTACCATCTCGCCCACCGGCGAGCCGGGCGGGTGGTGCTCGTGGAGCGCAAGTTCCTCGCGTCCGGCCCCACGGGCCGGTCCTCGGCGCTGGTCCGCCGCTTCTACGCCATGGATTTCCTCACACGCACCGGCAACGCCTCGGCGCACCGCTTCCAGCGGTGGTCGGATGAGATTGGCGGCGGAGACCCGGGCTTCCGTCAGGTTGGTATTCTCTGGCTCGCCGGGGCCGACCGGGCGGCCAACCTCAGCGAGAACGTCCGGCGGGCGCGCGCTCTCGGCGTGCGGGTCGACCTGCTGACCCCTGGCGAGGTGAAAGCGCTGGTGCCCGCGATGACCGTGGACGACCTGGCGGTGGCCGCCCATGAGCCGGAATCCGGGTACGCCGACGCTGCCGCGACGACCAACGCGCTCGCCGCGAGTGCCCGCGAGCTCGGGGCCACCATCGTCCAGCACGTGCCCGTCGAGGCCATCCTCGTGGCGGGCGGCCGCGTGGCCGGCGTTCGCACGGCGGCGGGCGAGATCCACGCGCCGGCCGTGGTCGTCTGCGCGGGACTCTGGGCGCCAGCGCTTCTCGCGCCGCTCGGGATCACGGTGCCGGTCGCTCCGAAGCGCCACCAGATGTGCTTCTTCCGGCGTCCGCCCGGCTTCGACGGGCACCCCGGCATGATCGACCGGCCGAGTGGCACGTACATGCGGCCCGAGACCGGGAACCTGACGATCGTCGGCCTCTCCACCTACCAGGAGGTGGTCGATCCCGACCAGTACAACGAGGGCGCCGACCCTCAGGAAGTCATTCGGAATGCCGAGCTGATCGCCCATCGCTTTCCCATCATGGAGCACGGGCTGTCGATGGGCGGGTACTCGGGAGTCTACGACGTCACGCCGGATCACGAGCCCGTGCTCGGTCCGATCCCGGAGTACCAGGGCCTCCACGCCGACTTCGGATGGAGCGGCCACGGCTTCAAGCACTCGCCGGCCATCGGGGCCATCATGGCCGAGTCGGTCGTGGAGGGCCACGCCGCCGGGTGGGATCTCGCGCCCTTCCGGTGGTCGCGGTTCCGGGATGGGGATCTCCTGCCGTCGGCGTCGGCGACCGACCCGCCGCACCCGAAGCTCCGCGCGGCGACCACGACCTCATGACGGTCTCCCGGGACAACTCGAAGGCGATCTACCGGGGGATCCAGTCCGCCGGCATCCGCTTTCTCACGGCGCTCCCCGAGACCTGGCTGGTCTACCTCCTCCAGCTGACCGAGGACGATCCGGAGATGACGCTGGTCGAGGTCGCCAAGGAGGAAGAGGCGATCGGTATCGCCGCCGGCGCCTACTTCGCCGGCGCCAGGAACGCGCTCCTCATGCAGAACCACGGCTTCCTCGCCAGCATCAACGGGATCGTGTCGCTGGCGATGCTCTACCATATCCCGCTCGTCATGCTGATCGCGCACCGCGGGCACTTCGGCGAGCCGTACCCGTGGCACACGCAGGGCGGCATCGTGACCGAGCCCGTCCTGCGGGCGCTCGGGCTGCCGTTCGAGCACGCGCGCGAGCCCGGGCGCGTCGGCCAGCAGATCCACGACGCCCAGGCGCTCGCCTGGTCATCGCTCGGGCCGGTCGCCCTGCTCCTGTCGCGCGAGCTCATGGAGGACTGACAGCGGTGCGCGTGCCTCCTCGGTGGCGGGCGCCCGGATGAAGCGGGCCGACTGTCTCGGCGCCCTCTATCCCGAGCTTGGCGACCGGCTCGTGGTGACGATCATGGGGTCGACGGCCCAGGAGCTCTACGACCTCGGGCATCGCGAGACGTTCTTCTATCTCCAGCACGCGATGGGGCTCGCGTCCTCCATCGGGCTCGGGCTGGCCCTGAACCGGCCGGAGGCGGGCGTGGTCGTCCTCGACGGCGACGGCTCGGTGCTGATGAACCTCGGCGGGCTGGCCACCTTGGGCCGTTACCGGCCGGCGAACCTGACGCACATCGTCTTCGACAACGAGAGCCTGCTCTCCACGGGGGGGTTTGTGTCCCACACGGCGTCGGGGCGGACCGACCTCGCCGCCGTCGCGCGCGCCGCCGGCTGCCCGCGCGTACTGGAGGCCCACACGCTCTTCCAGTTCATGGAGGGGGTGGCCGAGGCCTTCGCCGCCGGCGAGATGACGACGA
This sequence comes from uncultured Candidatus Rokubacteria bacterium, assembly GCA_963805625.1. Classification (GTDB taxonomy): domain Bacteria; phylum Methylomirabilota; class Methylomirabilia; order Rokubacteriales; family DASRDR01; genus DASRDR01. Next base: position 1,235,122 of record CAWDVE010000010.1, on the reverse strand, counting down.
TCGTGGCAAAGGTCGAGGCGGTCGGTCCCGACCGGTTCCACATGGACCTAGCGCTGCTGGAGAACGCGTTCCGCTTCCGTCGGGCCGCCTCGGGCTGAGTGGCGCAGGCTCGGCGCGCCCGAGCCTCATCGCGGCCGCCAGTCGACCATCGCACGCGGCCCGAGCAGCCAGCCGGCGAGGTGGTCGCGCACCCGGATGGTGAATCCCATCGCCGCGCGGACGGCGGCCGGGCTCCCGAGCGCGCTGCCGGCCAAGAGGCCGATCTTGAGCGCACCGGGCGTGAGGAAGCCCGTCCGGGCGAGCGAGCGGAGCGGCGCCACGCCGGGGCTGTCGCCGGCCCAGACGGTGCACGCGGTGGCGTAGTACAGGGCCCGCGCGCGCGCCCGGCCGGAGCGCCCGGCCGGGTGACCGGGGCGACCTTCGGGCGCCCCTCGTGACCGGTCCAGGGCAGTGGCGATCTGGTCGAGAACGCGTCCAGTCCCGTTCTCCACGAACTCACGCGTCGCGGATCCGGCGTGGAAGCGGTACTGGTAGAGCGCGTCCACGAGGACGACCACCCGGCCTCGGTGTGACATCCGCTGGCAGAGATCCAGGTCCTCGCCGACCTCGATGTCCCGACGATATCCTCCGATCTCCAGGAACGCGGCGCGCCGGAACATGATCGTGCCGTGGGGAAAGGGCGGAAGGCTGGTACGCCGCAGCAGCACCCACCGGTCGCGGGGGCGAACCCGGCGACCCTCCCGATCGATGCCTTCCGAGAGCGTTCCCACCAGGACGACGTCGGGGTGATCACGCAGGACCGCCCACTCGCGGGCCAGCCGCTCCGGGTGCGCCACATCGTCCGCGTCCATCCGCGCGCACACGGGGGCGGTCGCCAGCCGCGCAACCCGGTCCGAGCTTCCGCCCCATCCCTCCCGGGCTGGGCTCCGCGCGAGGCGGATGCGCGGATCTCGTGCCACCCAGCGTTCGAGGATGGCCGGGGTGTCGTCGGTCGAGGCGTCGTCGAGAATGACGAACTCGAAGTCTCGCCACGTCTGGCCGACGACGCTGCCGATGGCCGCGTCGAGGTGGGCGCCCCCGTTGTGCACGGGCATGACCACGCTGATCGAGGGGCTGGTTCCCGTGTTCATCGCGCCGTCCCCGCGAGACCCTACCACGGACCGAGGCTCCCCGACCGTCTCCCGGAGTTCACCCGGGCGTAATGCCGGCGTCACGGCCCGGTCCTAGACTCCTCCACGAATGAGAGCGAGAGAACCCATGCAAGAGGAGACGAGAACGATGCTGAGCGATGACTGGAGCCCGCGCCGATGGCGGGTTGCTCTGGTGGCCCACGACGCCAAGAAGACCGCGCTGGTCGCCTTCGTCCAGCGGCACCGAGCCCACTTCAAGGACTGGGAGCTCTTGGCCACGGCCTCGACCGGTGAGGCGATCCGCGACGCGACCGGCCTACGTGTGCGGACGGTGCTTGCAGGTCCCCGCGGAGGTGACGTCCAGATCGGCGCCGAGATGGCGGCCGGAGAGATCGACGCCCTGATCTTCCTCCGCGATCCTCTGACGGCGCACCCACACGAACCCGACATCGCGGCGCTCCTGCGCGTTGCGGACGTGCACAACGTGGCGCTCGCGACGAACCTGGCGGGTGCCGAGTGCCTCGTGCGGGCGCTCAGCCCCGCCAGCCGCGAAGGAGCGCTCTCGATTCGGGGCTAGACGTCCGGAGCGGGATGCCCCCACGCGCCCCGGCCTCGAGCGCGTGGGAGCCTGGCCTTCACGGGCGGGGCGCTAGCCTATGGGAGACAGGTCGATCGAGTGGAGGACCGTGCCCGCCAGATCCCGGTGGCTGACCGTCATGACCCCGCTCTTGCCGTCGATCCGGACATGACCGAAGTAGAGCCCCCCTTCGGTCGGAGCGGCATTGACGAGGCCCGCGGGGTTCTTCGTGAAGACCACGCGGGGACCGAAGGTGTCGTCGAGCTCGTTCGGGCCGAAGCCGCCGGCGTGGAGCGGGCCCGAGACGAACTCGTAGAACGGCTCGAAGTCCGTGAACTGCGCGCGGCCGGGCTCGTAGAGGTGCGTGGCGCAGTAGTGGACGTCGGCAGTGATCCACACGACGTTACGGATCTCATTGTGCTTGACGAAGCGGAGCAGATCGGCGATCTCGAGCTCCCGGCCGAGCGCCGGGCCGTTCGCCCTGGGCGACGGCCTCCGATCCCCACTTCTTGCCCGCGTCGTGGTAGACGACCAGACCGAGCGGCATGTCGGCGGCGATCACCTTCCACGTCGCCCGGGAGGCGAGGAGCTCGCGCTTGAGCCAGACGGCCTGCTCCCGCCCGAGGATGCGCGCGCCGTCGGTCAGCACGGTTTCCCGATTCTCGGTGTTCGGGCCGCGGTAGCTCCGCATGTCGAGCATGAAGAGGTCGAGGTTCGGCCCGCGCCGGATCCGCCGATACACGCGGTCGCTCTCGGCCCTGCTGCCCACGAGCGGCGTGAAGTCGAACATGGCTCGTTTCGCCCTGGCTGAGAGGAGCCCCGCGCTCTTCACCGTGTAGCGGTCGTCCTCGAGCACGCGCTCGTGGAACCAGTTGTTCGTCACCTCGTGGTCGTCCCCGGAAGCCGAGGAGGTCACTCGCCGCCCGGGCCGTCCGGGGGCCGCCCCCTCCGCCCAGGAGCACCGCTCCCGCCGCCACGAGGCCACCCGTCAGCACCTGGCGACGCGAGTAGCGGATCGCGAGAACGTCCTCCAGCGAGGGGCCCGACGTGGGGTTCGAGAAGGTGTCGTCCGGTTGACTCATGCCTGCCTCCTGTCGAATGTATTCGATCGGCCTGGAGGCTACGGCTCGGGTGTTGCGGGGAAATGACCCGGCCGTCACACTTCGGCGACAGGCGGGAGCTTCCTCGGCCGCATCCTTGCAAACACCCGATCCTGCGCTATCATCGAATTGTCTCACCGGGGTGGTTCGGTCCGTGCGGCCGAGCCTGAGAACATACCCGTTGAACCTGACCCGGGTAATGCCGGCGTAGGGAGCGCACATGATCCCGGTTGTCCTGACCATTGCGGGCTCTGACTCCTCGGCGGGCGCGGGCATCCAGGCCGACCTGAAGGCCATCTCCGCGAACGGCGGCTACGGCGCGTCCGCGATCACCGCGATCACCGCCCAGAACACCCGGGGTGTGACCGCCGCGGCCGAGGTCGACCTCGACCTGATCCGGGCCCAGGTGGACGCGGTCTTCGGCGACCTCCAGGTCGGCGCGGTCAAGACGGGCATGCTGGCCTCCGCCCGGGTGATCCAGACGGTCGCCAAGGCGCTGCGAGATCATCGGCCGCCGCACTACGTCCTCGATCCGGTGATGATCTCGAAGACGGGTTTCCCCCTTCTCCATTCCGACGCGGTCTCGGCGCTCGGCGAGCTGCTCCTCCCGCTGGCGACGCTCGTCACGCCGAACGTGCACGAGGCGCAGGCGCTCACGGGGCGAGAGGTACGCACGCTGGCCCAGGCGGAGGCCGCGGGGCGCCTGCTGGTCGAGGCGGGCGCCCGGGCGGTGCTCGTCAAGGGCGGACATCTCGAGGAACGACCGGCGACGGACGTCCTCGTCACGCGCGAGGGCGTGCGGGTCTTCCCGGGCGAGCGCGTCGAGGCGCGCCACACCCACGGCACCGGCTGCACCTACTCGGCGGCGATCGCGACCCAGCTCGCCCACGGACGCGCCCTCGAGGACGCGATCGGCCGGGCGAAGGCGTACGTCACCGAGGCGATCCGTGCGGGACTGCCGATCGGGCAGGGGATCGGCCCGACCGACCACTTCTTCTACCTGCGGTGCCCGGGCGAGTGCGAGCCCTGGGTTGCGCGGCTGGCGGGTCCCGGGGGTCCCCGGTGAAGGCGCCGGTCGGCCGTTTTCACGTCATCACCGACACGGCCCTTCAGGACCGCTTCTCCCACATCGAGCTGGCTCGCCTTGCGGCCGCCGGCGGGGCGGACGCGGTCCAGTTCCGCGAGAAGCGGCCGTCGACGACCCGGGCGCTGATCGAGATCGCCGGCGCCATGCGGCGCGCTCTCGACGGGGCCGGCGTCTGCCTGGTCGTGGACGATCGCGTCGACGTGGCGATGGCGGCCGGCGTCCGTGCGGTTCACCTCGGCCGGGACGACCTGGACGTGGGGACGGCCCGTCGCGTCCTGGGGCCGCACACCCTGATCGGCGGCACGGCGAACAGCCTCGAGGAGGCGCTGCGGGTCGCGGCCACCGACGTCGACTACCTTGGCGTCGGCCCGGTCTTCGGGACCCGGTCCAAGGCGAACCCCGCGCCGCCCCTCGGGCTCGACGGCTTCCGGGCCATCGTCCGGGCGGTGGAGAAGCCCGTGATCGCGATCGGCAGCGTCACGGCAGATCGCGTGCGCGCCCTGCTCGAGGCCGGGGCACACGGCGTGGCGGTGATCTCGGCCGTCGTGTGCCAGGCCGACCCGGCGGCGGCGGCGCGCGAGTTCCGCGAGGCGATCGACGCGTGGCTGGGGACGCGGGCGGCGTGAGCGGCCACAGGCCGAAGGCCGTCCGATCAACTCCGGCGGAGCCACGGTCGCCAGTGAGCGAGCTGCCCTCTCGGAGCGAGGCGGTCGTCATCGGCGGAGGCGTCGTCGGCCTCTCGGTGGCGTACGAGCTGGCGCGGCGTGGCCGCGAGGTGCTCGTCCTGGATCGGGACGACGCCCCGGGCGTCGCGACGCGTGCGGCGGCAGGCATGCTCGCGCCGACCTCCGAGGCCGACCTCACGGACCGGGCCCTCGTCGCGCTCGAGCTCGACAGCCTCGGGCGCTATCCCGGATTCGTTGCCGGGATCGAGGGCCTGACCGGCCAGTCGTGCGGCTACCGGACCGAGGGGACGCTGTGGGTCGCGCTCAATCGAGACCAGGCCGCCGACCTCGAGCGGCTGTTCTCCATGCAGCGCGCCAAGGGGCTTGCGGCGCGACGGCTGACGGTGGAGGAGGCGCAGGCGAGGGAGCCGCATCTGTCCGGCCGGATCGTCGCGGCACTCCTCGCCGAGGGGGACCACCAGGTCGATCCGCGCGCCCTCGTGCGGGCCCTCGGAGCGGCGCTCACGGCACTCGGGGGTCGGGTAGCTGTCGGCTGCCGGGCGACCCGGATCGAGCACGCCGCGGGGCAGGTCGAGGCCGTCTCCGGGGTGGCCGGGGAGATCGCCTTCCGCGTGCGGGCCGAGGCCGTCGTCCTGGCCGGCGGGGTCTGGAGCGAGGACGTCCTCGGGCCGGTGCCCGAGCTCGGGCTGCGGCCGGTCAAGGGCCAGATCGTGCGCCTCGCCGGGCCGGAGCTGGTCCGCCACGTCGTTCGCTCGCCCGACGTGTACCTGGTTCCGCGGCGGGGAGGGGAGATGCTCGTCGGGGCGACGATGGAGGAGCAAGGGCTCGACGCGCTCCCGACAGCCGGGGCTGTTCTCGACCTTCTGCGGGAGGCGTGGCGGCTCGTCCCGGGTGTCTACGATCTCGCCGTGACCGAGCTGTCGGTGGGCTTCCGGCCCGCGGTGCGCGACCACCTGCCCGTGATCGGCCGGACCGCCACGCGGGGGCTCTACGTCGCCACCGGGCACTTCCGCAACGGCGTCCTCCTCGCCCCTGCCACCGCGCACCACCTGGCGGAGTGGATCGTGAGCGGCGCGGCCCCGGCGGCGCTCGCCCCGTTCAGCCTCGAGCGCCTGGAAGCGGCGGCCGCCGCCGGGGCGGAGGCGCCCCGCGCGTGAGCGGGTCCACGGCGCCGACAGCGGTGGAGCTCTGGGTGAACGGCGAGCGTCGGCGCGTGGCCGCCGCGGACGTTCGCGCGCTCCTGGGCGCCCTCGGCCTCGACCCGGCGGGTCGCGGCCTGGCGGTCGCGCGGAACGGCGAGATCGTTCCCAGGGCCGCCTGGGAGAGGACCATGCTGGCGCCGGACGATCGGATCGAGATCGTCGGCGCGGTCCAGGGGGGATGACGGGGTGACGGGGATGGCGGAGGATCGCTGGGAGCTCGCCGGACTGACGCTCGGCTCGCGTCTCCTGCTGGGGACGGCGCGGTATCCGAGCCGCCAAGTGCTGCTGGACGCGCTGGAGGCCTCGGGCACCGAGCTCGTGACGGTCGCGGTCCGGCGCGTGGGGCTCGGCGCGGGAGCCGAGAACCTGTACGACGCGCTACGCGGGCGGGGCCTCCACCTCCTGCCGAACACGGCCGGGTGCTTCACGGCGCGCGACGCGGTGCTGACGGCGGAGCTCGGGCGGGAGGCCCTCGGGACGGACCTCGTGAAGCTCGAGGTGATCGCCGACGAGGATACGCTGCTTCCCGACGTGGAGGGACTTCTCGCGGCGGCGCGGGAGCTCGTCGGGAAGGGCTTCCGGGTCCTGCCTTACACCAACGACGACCCGGTGACGGCGAAGCGGCTGGAGGACCTCGGGTGCGCGGCGGTCATGCCGCTCGGCGCGCCCATCGGCTCGGGCCTCGGCATCAGGAATCCCCACAACATCGAGCTGATCCGGAGCCGGGCGCGCGTTCCCGTCGTGGTGGACGCCGGCGTGGGCACCGCCTCCGACGTCGCCATCGCCTTCGAGCTGGGCGTCGACGCCGTCCTGCTCAACACGGCCGTGGCGCGTGCCCAGGATCCCGTCCGCATGGCACGCGCGATGCGGCACGCGGCGCTGGCCGGCCGTGACGCGTGGCTCGCCGGCCGCATGCCTCGCAAGTTCTACGCGGAGGCGTCGAGCCCGTGGGCCGGACGGGTGGAGACAGGACGGGGTCCGGACCGCTGACCAGCCCCGGCGGGGCGCAGCCCTCGGGTGCGCTCTCACGCCTCATGCTCGTGACCGACCGCCTCGAGACACGCGGGCGCGATCTCGTGGACGTCGTGGCGGCGGCGGTCGCGGGAGGTGTCGGGCTCGTGCAGGTGCGGGAGCGGGACCTGCCGGAAGCTGAGGTCGAAGCTCTTCTCCGGCGGATCCTCGAGCGGCTCCGCGGGACGCGGGCGCAGCTCCTCGTCAACGGCCACCCCGCGCTCGCGCTGATGCTCGACGTCGGGCTCCACCTGCCGGCATCAGCGCCACCACTGACTCCACCCCGGCCGACATTCTATGGCCGTGCCGTCCACGACGAGGCCGAGGCACGCCAAGCGCTGACCGAGCAGGTGTCGCACGTTGTCGTCGGCCCGGTGTTTTCCACGGAATCGAAGCCCGGCCATCCGGGGGCGGGCCTCGCTACGCTCGGGCGACTCGCCCGGCTCGCTGCCCCAATCCCCGTCTACGCGATCGGCGGCCTCACGGCCGACCGCGTCGTGTCCGTGGTGAGCGCCGGGGCGTACGGCGTTGCCGTCCGCAGCGCGATCCTCGGCGCTCCGGATCCCGAGCGGGCGGCCCGCGCGTTCACCGAGGCCCTGAAGCCGGCCTGACCACCTGCGCTCTGGTCTGGCGAGTCGAGATCATGGCTGTTTCCGGTCGACGACACTCAGGACACGCCGGCGGCCTCGGGGACGAGCGAGTCAAGGAACTCATCCAGAGCACGAGCGAGCGCGTCCGGCCGCTCGAGGGTCGGTGCGCGACCACATTCGGGCACGAGCCGGAGCGTGACTGACCGGATACGCTCGAGCATTCGGATGGTGATGTTGCGGGGTGTTGTTCGGTCATCGGTCCTCCATACGAGCAGGGTCGGGCAGTGGATCTCGTTGAGCCGCTCCTCGAAGGTCTCCATCCGGCCGAAGCCATGTTCGAACAGACCCGACGACCACGAGAGCACGAGTCCCCGGACGCGCTCGGGCGCGTGAAGGGCGAGGTCGAGCGCGACGTGGCCGGCCAGCGAACTGCCGACGACGACGGCGGGGGGCACACGCTCGGCATCCATGAACGCTTCGACGTAGGCTCGGAGACCCATCACCGAGAGGTCATCCGAGGGTGTCTCGAAGATGGGCAAGGTCAGCGCCATCGCCCGGCAGCGGGGCGCCAAGGTCTCCACGGTCGTCTCCCAGTGCTCGCTCGCGCCGAACAGGCCGTGTAGGCACAGCACCGGAATGCCCGCTCCCGCCTCGATCCAGCGGAATTCGGTCACGATGTTCGTCTCGCTCACGCCGTCCTCCTGCCCTCGTTCGGGCGCTCGTGCCGGTTTCCGCGTCGCCGGGCCGTTCGCTCGACGGGCCGTGTCCGCACCGAACCGTACCGACGGCGCGTTGAGGCAGGATGACGGGAAGGTCACATCTCGGCTACCGGATCCGGGCGGCGCGACGACGAGAACGACGGGCGATCAGGACAGGGCGCTGACCAGGATCATGGCGCCGGCTCCGGCGAGCGCAATGACCACGGTCACCCAGGGATCGGCCACGGCCAGATAGCCGCGCGGGTCACCTCGGTGTGTCGCTTGCCGGAGACGGAAGCGCAGGAACGCCTCGATCGGCCCGAGGAAGGCCAGGACCACGAGACCGTAGAGGGCCAGCTCGCGCAGCATCCCGGGGAGCGCGTCCACACGAGCAGCCTAGTCCCTGAGTGTTACAAGTCGATGACGCTCGGCCGCCTGTTCGGCGGCGAGGTTACCCGGCACTGCGTTCAGGCGCGCCGGGACCCGATCAGCTCGTAGATCCGCTCCTGCGAGCGGACGGGCTCCGATCCCGGCGTGTGCGCGCGGACCGTGGAGCCGTCGGGCTGGAGGAGGCGTGCCTTCGCCGAGTCCACGAGCTGGACCTCCAGGACCTCGCGCACCTCCGCCTGGAGGCGGGGGTCGAGGATGGGGAACGCGATCTCGACGCGGTGGTCGAGGTTGCGCGGCATCCAGTCGGCGGAGGCGAGGTAGTATTCCGCCGCGCCGCCGTTCTCGAAGTAGTAGATCCGCGCGTGCTCGAGGAAGCGGTCGATGATCGAGACCACTCGGATGCGCTCCGACAGCCCCGGCACGCCGGGCCGGAGACAGCACGTGCCTCGGACGATGAGCTCGATCTGGACTCCCGCCTGGCTTGCCTCGTAGAGCTCCTGGATGATCGGCCAGTCGACGAGGCTATTGACCTTCGCCACGATGCGAGCCGGGCGGCCCGCACGAGCGTGAGTCGCCTCGCGGCGGATCTTCTGCGCCAGCGCGTTCCGGAGCCCGGTCGGCGCAACCAGCAGGTGGTTGAAGCGCACCGGCCGCGTGTAACCGGTCAACAGGTTGAAGATCTCCGTCAGGTCCTCGCCGAATGGCTCTCGGCAGGTGAACAACCCGAGGTCCGCATAGATCCCGCCGGTCCGGACGTTGTAGTTCCCCGTCGCGAGATGGCAGTAGCGCCGGATCCCGTCCGCCTCCTGGCGCACGACCAGGCACGCCTTGCAGTGCGTCTTGTAGCCGATGAGGCCGTAGACGACGTGGGCCCCCACCTCCTCCAGCGCCTGCGCCCAGCGGATGTTGGCTTCCTCGTCGAACCGGGCCCGGAGCTCGACGAGCACGGCCACTTCCTTGCCCGCCTGGGCCGCGATGGTGAGCGCCTTCGCGATCGGCGAGGTCGGGCTCACGCGGTAGAGCGTCATGTTGATGGCCAGGACGCGGGGGTCGGTCGCGGCCTCTTGCACGAAGCGCGTGACGACGTCGAACGGCTGATAGGGGTGGTGGACGAGGATGTCGCCCTCACGGATCGCGCTCCAGACGTCAGTACCCTCGAAGGCCGGCACGGGGTGCGGGACCAGCGGCCGGTCCTTGAGGCGCGGGAGGTCGACCGCGGCGTAGAGCTGCCCGAGATCGGTGAACGACGTGAACCCTTCCGCCGGGTAGAGGTCCGCGGGCTCGAGCTCGAGCTCCTCCACCAGCCGGGCGAGCACCCCGGGCGGTAGGTCGGGATCGTACTGGAGACGGACCGCGTCGCCCATCCGGCGCTCGCGCAGGCTCTGCTCGATCTCCTTGAGGAGATCTCCGGCCGTCCGGCCGGCCACGGGCTGGACGTCGGCGTCGCGCGTCACGCGAATCGCATGCGCCGAGAGGATTTCGTACCCGTGATAGAGCCTCGACAGGTTCAGCCGGATCACGTCCTCGAGCAGCATGAAGTTGTATTCGCCGGGCGGCCCCGGCAGCCGAATGAACCGCGGGATCACCTGGGCGGGGATGTGGATCACCGCCAGCGCAGCGCTCGGGAGGACCGACGGCTCGGTGGGCCGGAGGGACACCACCAGACAGAGGGCACGGTTGACGAGGTGCGGGAAGGGGTGTCCGGGGTCGATCGCGAGCGGCGTCACCACCGGGAGGAGCGTTCGCTGGAAGTAGGCCTCCAGGACCTGGGTTTGCTCGGGGGTGACCTCCTTCGGGCGGACGATCCGGATGCCCTCCGCGACCAGACGGGGCTGGATGTCCTCGAGGAAGCTCCGGTGCTGCTCCTGGACCAGCGCGTGCACGCGCTCCGACACCGCCGCCAGTGTCCGGGCCGGGGACAGCCCGTCGGCGGCGGCGCTCTGGTCTCCCGCCCAGATGCGCTGCTTCAGGTCCGCCACGCGGACCATGAAGAACTCGTCGAGATTCGAGCTGAAGATGGACAGGAACTTGACGCGCTCGAGGAGCGGCACGGTCAGGTCCTGGGCCTCTTCCAGCACCCGGCGATTGAACTCGAGCCACGAAAGCTCGCGGTTGATCATCCGGTCCGACATGTCCCTCAACCCTCTTCGGCGAATGTCTCGCGAAGCAGCAGGGCGTCGCGCACGCCCTGCTTGCAGATGGTCAAGCCGTAGTAGCCGCCGAACGTCATGAGCTCCTCGATCACGATCGCGCCGGCCACGATGATGTCCGCCCGCTCCGCCCGGAGCCCCGGCACCTGACGCCGCTTCCGGAGCGGCAAGGACTCGAGCCGGACACGGATTCGCGCGATGTCCGGCTGTTGGAGCCGGAGGCCGTGACGCGACCGGTGCTCCTCTCCCCGGGCGGCGAGGTGGATGCGCCCCAGCGTCCGCACGGTGCCCCCGAGCGCGACGATCTCCTCGCCCCGCTCCGCCGGCGGGAGGGCCTTGGCGAGGCGGGTGCGCACCTCGGTCCGGAGATCTCGGAGCTCGCGAGGGACGGGCGGGTCGCCCCGCAGGTACCGCTGGGTCATCCGCACCGCGCCGATCGGCACCGCGGAGGTCGAGGCCACGTGTCCCTTGCGAAGGCGCGTCAGCTGGAGACTGCCGCCGCCGAGGTCGGCGACCAGCCCGTCCTCTAGATGGAGGCTCGACTGCACGGCGAGGGCGCCGAGTAGCGCCTCCTCGCGCCCGCTGAGGATCCGGACCTCGACGCCGTCCCTTCGCCGGAGCGGGCCTAGGAGACGCTCGCGGTTCGAGGCGTCCCGCACGGCGGCCGTCGCGACGGCGATGACCCGCGGATCCCGGTCGCGGCGGGCCCGGGCGAGGAACTGGTGCACCGCGGCGACGGTCCGCGCGATCGAATCGGCCTGGAGCACGCCAGGGCGGCCGCTTCCGAGCCGCGTCTGAACCCGCTTTTCCTCGAGCACCTCGAACCCCACGCCGGGTCCCAGTCGCGCCACCAACAGGCGAACCGCGTTTGAGCCCAGCTCTACGAGGGCGACCAGATCGCCAGCCACGGACCTCGATGCTACCCGGCCGGCGTCGCCGCGACAACTCCCGCCCGGCGGGGGCACCGCCCGAGGGTACGGCGGCCCAGGAGGCCGTTTCCATTACGTTTTCGTGACGCCGATATCCACCATGTTGTCCACCGTCGCGGAAACTTGGGGATCGCGTAATGGGTGGGTAATACATCCGGAACCAAGGTGGACCGGTGGTATCCATCCCGTCCCAGTTCCGGGGCCGAGCCCGTCGCGACGCCGCGGCCTTCTATCTTGCGCAGCTCGCTCAGGGCCTCCTGATGGGCGAGCTCGGCGTCCTGACGGGGCACGAGACCGTCACGGTGCACCCCACCGATTTCCTGGTGATCGAGATCACGTTCACCCAGAAGGTCCGGGTCAATCACGTCTCCGTGCGCGTTAGATGGCCCCGCCGCCTCGGCCCGGATGGGGCGACCGTCGGTCGGCAGCGACCGCGGGACATTCCCGGGCGGTCGCGGGCAGGAGGTCACCCAGAATTTACCTTGCCGTCATTCGGGCGCAACGCCGAGACGCGAGACTCGCTCACGGATGCGGATCACGGGTGATACGAGCGAGATGACCGCGCGACGGCCGGCTGACGGACCGAGCCGCCGTCCTGCAGCCCGCGTGCTGGTGGCCGAGGACGAGCGGGATGTCGCCGAGCTGATCCGGTACACACTGGCCCGAGAAGGGTTCGAGGTCGTCGTCGCGGCGAACGGCGCCGATGCGCTCCGTCAGGCGCAGGAGGGCCGGCCCGACCTGGTGCTGCTCGACCTCATGCTCCCCCAGGTGAACGGGTGGGAGCTATGCCGGAGGCTCAAGCAGGACCCCGCCACGCGCGCCGTGCCCGTCATCATGCTCACCGCCCGATCCGAGGAAGGCGACAAGGTGCTCGGCTTCGAGCTGGGGGCCGACGACTACGTGACGAAGCCCTTCTCGACCCGCGAGCTGGTCGCCCGCGTGCGCGCCGTCGTCCGGAGGACCCGGCCGCCGGAGATCGAGGAGCGCCGCCACCGCATCAAGGTCGGCGACCTCGTGGTGGACCGGCAGCGGTTCGAGGTCACGGTGGGCGGACGCCCGGTGGGGCTCACCCCGAAGGAGTTCGAGCTGCTCGCGACGCTGGCCGCCGAACCGGGCCGGGTCTACGGGCGGGACGAGCTCCTGGACCTCGTGTGGGGTCGGGACGGCTTCGTCGAGCCCCGGACGGTCGACGTGCACCTCGCGCGCCTCCGCGCGAAGTTCGTGGCGGCTCGTCTTCCGGAGCCTGCCATCGAGACCGTCCGGGGCGTGGGATACCGCTACCGGGAGTCCGGCCGGTAACCCCCGTAACACCGATGTTACGCAAAGGTAACGCGACCGACACGCCCAGCATCAACATTAGATGAGGAGGAGCGCATGAAGACCCGAGCGATCGTCGCGGCCGTCGCCGTGGTGGCCATCCTAGGTGCGGGGCCCGCCGCGGCCCAGGTCCAGGTGGACCCAGCCCTCGTCTCGTACAAGGCGACGAGCGGTGTCAGCGGCAACGTGTCGAGCATCGGCTCCGACACGCTGAATAACCTGATGACGCTCTGGGCCGAGCAATTCAACAAGTTCTACCCGAATGCCAAGATCCAGATCGAAGGCAAGGGCTCGTCGACGGCGCCGCCGGCGCTCATCTCCGGCACGGCGCAGCTCGGTCCCATGTCTCGCGAGATGAAGGGCACCGAGGTCGACCAGTTCGAGAAGAAGTACGGCTACAAGCCGACACCGATCCGTACCTCGGTTGACGCGTTGGCGGTCTTCGTCAACAAGGACAATCCGATCAAGTGCCTGACGATGGCCCAAGTCGATTCGGTGTTCTCGAAATCGCGCCGTGCCGGCTACAAGGAGGATGTCAAGACCTGGGGCCAGCTTGGGTTGACCGGCGAATGGGCCAGCAGGCCCATCAGTCTCTACGGGCGTAACTCGGCCTCCGGAACCTACGGGTTCTTCAAGGAGCACGTCCTCAAGAACGGCGACTACAAAGACGAGGTCAAGGAGCAGCCTGGGTCGGCGGCGGTTGTCCAGGGCGTGACCGTGGACCGCTATGCTGTGGGGTACAGTGGCATCGGCTACGCGACGGCCGGCGTCCGCCCGGTGCCGCTCGCGGACAAGGCCGGCGGCAAGTGCGAGGAAGCCACCGCGGACAACGCCTACGCCGGCTCCTACCCGCTGGCCCGATTCCTCTTCGTCTACGTGAACAAGGCGCCCGGGAAGACCTTGGATCCCCTCACTCGCGAATTCGCCAAGCTGATCCTCTCCAAGGAAGGCCAGGAGGTCGTCGTCAAGGACGGCTACTTCCCGATCCCGGCCCAGATTGCCAAGGAAGAGCTGGGCAAGATCCAGTAGATGGCCGTCAATCTCGAGACCCTCGGGGCGGGCGGGCCGGCAGCACCGGCCCGCCCGCTGGTCGTCTCTGCGGCCCGAACCAGTCGCCGTATCCGTCTTGATCAGTGGGCGTCGCGCCTGGTCGTCGTGGGTGGCCTCGTCATCATCGCCGCCATCCTCGCCATCCTTTTCGTCATCGTCGCCGAGGTCTACCCCTTGTTCAAGGTGCCGACGGCAACGCTGGTCCGGTCCTACCCCGCCACCGATCCGGCAGCGGCGTGGCGGCTGGCCGGCAGCGAGGGCCTCGGGGTCGACGAGTATCGCGCGATCGCGTACGGGATCGACCGGCGTGGCCTGCTTCAGCTCCTGAGCTTGAAGGACGGTCGCGCCTTGCCGCCGGTTCCCATCGTTGGTCTAGATGGTGCTCAAGTCTCGGCCATCGGATATGGAGGGCACTCGCGCTACGCCATCGGTACGTCGGATGGGCGCGTGATTCCCCTCGAGATGAACTTCGAGGCCGCGTTCCTTGGTGGGGAGCGCACCGTGACGCCACGGCCGGTCTTCGGTGAGCCATCCGCCCTCGACCCGGAGCGGAAACGGCCGATCCGGACACTGACCTCCGCGGTTCCCGGTTCCGGGCCCATCTCGATCGCGCAGGTCGGTCCCGCGGAGCTGGTGGTCCACGCGACGGTCGAGAAGAAGGCCCTGATCGGCCCCAGCACCCGTGAGGAGTCGCGGCAGACGCTCAACCTGGAGATCGACGGAGGGGTCACGAAGCTCGCGCTGGACGGACGCGCCGAGGATCTGTTCATCGGGACCTCCCAGGGTCAGGTGGTTCGCTATGACCTCCGGGACCCGGCCAGCCCCGCCAGGGTCGAGGTGACGGACGTGACCACTCGCCCCGGTGTTGCGGTGACGGCGCTCGGCCTCCTCATCGGCGACCGGACGCTGGTTGTCGGCGACGCATCCGGCGGGGTCTCGACCTGGCAGATCGTTCCGCCGCCGGGAGGCGGCGAGCGGCGTCTGACACGGGTCTACCAGTTCGAGCGGCAGAAGGGGGCCGTCATCGACATCAGTGCGTCGAAGCGCGAGAAGGGCTTCGCGACCGCCGACGCGACCGGCCAGGTGCACCTCAACTACGGCACCTCGGGCCAGACCTTGCTGTCGCTGAAGGCGGTGGGGGCGACGCTGCGCAGCGTGGCGATCACGCCGAAGGCAGACGGAATCGTGACGCTCGACGACAGCGGGACGGTGTCGCAGTGGCAGCTGGACAACCCTCACCCGGAGATCACCTGGCGGACCCTCTTCGGCAAGGTGTGGTACGAGGGGTACTCCCAGCCCGACTACGTATGGCAGTCCACTGGCGGGACCGACGACTTCGAGGCCAAGTTCAGCCTGACGCCCTTGATCTACGGGACGCTCAAGGGGACGTTCTACGCCCTCCTCATCGCCGTGCCGCTGGCGCTCCTGGCCGCGGTGTACGTCAGCGAGTTCATGCACCCGAACCTCAAGGCCTACGTCAAGCCGGTCGTCGAGATCATGGCGGCGCTGCCCAGCGTCGTCCTCGGTTTCCTGGCTGGTCTCTGGCTCGCCCCGATGGTCGAGCGGATCGTGCCCGGACTGTTCCTCGTCCCCCTCGTGCTCCCGATCGTGATCGTCCTGGGCCTGCTCGCGTGGCAGGCGGTGCCGATCCGGATCCGCGGACGGGTCAAGGCTGGAAGCGAGGTGTTCCTGCTGATTCCCGTGGTCGTGGCCGGGATGTGGCTCGCGCTCGTCCTGGGGAACCTGATCGATGTCCTCCTGCTCGGGGGCAACTACCGCGGCTGGCTGCTCTCGGCCCTCGGCCTGACCTACGATCAGCGAAACTCCCTGGTGGTGGGCATCGCCATGGGCTTTGCCGTCATTCCGATCATCTTCACGATCGCGGAGGACTCGCTCGCCAACGTTCCGGGCCACCTCCGCGCGGGATCGCTGGCGCTGGGAGCCAACCGGTGGCAGACCGCGCTCCGGATCGTCCTGCCGACCGCGAGCCCCGGCATCTTCTCGGCGATCATGATCGGCTTCGGGCGCGCAGTGGGCGAGACCATGATCGTCCTGATGGCGACCGGCAACACGCCGGTCATGGACTGGAGCATCTTCAACGGCTTCCGCGCCCTGTCCGCCAACATCGCCGTGGAGCTGCCCGAGGCTCCGGAGCAAGGCACGCTCTACCGTGTGCTCTTTCTTGCTGCGCTCCTGCTGTTCTGCTTGACCTTCGCGCTCAACACGGTAGCCGAGCTGGTGCGCCTGAAGCTCAGAAGGAAATTCCGGTACCTATGAGGAAGCTGTGGCGAAGCGGGGAGCCGTTCATCTGGCTGACGGGCGGAGCGTTGGCGCTCTCGCTCCTTTTGGTGGCCGGGCTCATCGGGCTCATCCTCCATAACGGGCTCGGGTTTTTCTGGCCCAAGAACGTGCTGCGCGCCACTCTCCGCGACGGCAAGATCGTGACCGGGCAGTTGGCCGACCGCGAGCCCATCCCAGGCAAGCTGGGCCAGTACCGGATCAAGCTCAAGGTGGCCAACCGCGACCTCTACGGCGCCGACTTCCAGTGGGTCGACGAGAGCCAGATCGTCACGCGTGACTACCCCACTGAAGCGGTGGTGATCGAACGGACCGAGTGGGGCGCGCTGATCGGAACGATCAAGGAAGTCCGGCGCGGCGACCAGATCGTGGCCTCCGGACCCCAGGCGAGCTGGCCGGAAGTGGAGAAGCGGCTTCCGGGGGCGAGCGGGGTCCGGACGGAGATCAGGCGCATCGAGAAGGGTGACATCGGGCGGATCAACTATGCCCAGGAGCAGATTCGGCTGAAGCTCCGAGGCCTGGAGCTTCGAGGGGTCACGTCGGGGCCGGAGGTCACGGCGCTCCAGCAGGAGCTCGCCACGCAGCAGGAGCGCTACCGAGTTCAGGAAGCGCGCCTGGCTGAGCTGCGGACGAAGCAGACCGACATGGTGGTCGTCACGGCCGACGACGGGAAGGAGAAGGCGCTTCCTCTGGCGCAGGTCGTCGACGTCTACTTCCCGAACGCCATGGGGACCGGCGCCAAGGTGGCTCACTACGCGGCGAAGGCCTGGCAGTTCGTCGCCGACGACCCTCGCGAGGCGAACACCGAGGGCGGCGTGTTCCCGGCGATCTTCGGTACCGTCATGATGGTCATGATCATGAGTGTGCTCGTGACGCCGCTGGGAGTGCTCGCGGCCTTCTACCTCCGGGAGTACGCGAAGCAGGGTACGTTCGTGAGCGCGGTGCGCATCGCCGTGAACAACCTGGCCGGGGTGCCGTCGATCGTCTTCGGTGTGTTCGGGGTCGGCTTCTTCATCTACGTCGTCGGGGGCTCCATCGACCACCTGTTCTTTCCGGAGGCGCTCCCCACGCCGACCTTTGGGACCGGTGGCATCCTCTGGGCGTCCCTGACGCTGGCACTCCTGACCGTGCCGGTCGTCATCGTCGCCACCGAGGAGGGGCTGGCGGCAATTCCGGGCGGCATACGCGAGGCCTCGCTGGCGCTGAGCGCCACGAAGCTCGAGACGACGCTGCGAGTGGTGCTGCCGGCCGTCATGCCGTCGATCCTGACCGGTCTCATCCTGGCCATGGCTCGCGCTGCCGGCGAGGTGGCGCCGCTGATGATCACGGGCGTCGTCAAGCTGGCGCCCGCCTTGCCGGTGGATGGCTTCTGGCCGTTCGTCCACCTCGACCGCAAGTTCATGCACCTGGGGTTCCACATCTATGACGTGGGATTTCAGTCGCCCAACGTTGACGCGGCGCGTCCAATGGTCTTCGCCACGACCCTGCTCCTGCTCGGGATCGTCGTGCTCTTGAACCTCTTCGCCATTAGCATGCGCAACCGACTCCGCCGGAAGTATGCGACGGCCGCCGTCTAGGAGATAATCATGACCGGGAACGTCCAGATCGCTGTGGGCCTGAACCCGCAAGCATCCGTGCCATCGGTCATGGAGATGCCCATGGTCGAGATCGAGCACGTCAATCTGTGGTACGGGCTGAAGCAGGCGCTCAAGGACATCAGCATGTCCATTCCCAAACAGCGGGTGACGGCGTACATCGGACCATCGGGCTGCGGGAAGAGCACTCTTCTCCGCTGCCTGAACCGGATGAACGATCTAGTCGATGGCGTTCGCGTCACCGGCCAGATCCGGATCGGCGGCATGGATATCAACGATCCCAAGCTCGACGTGACGGAGCTCCGCAAGCGCGTGGGCATGGTGTTCCAGAAGTCAAACCCGTTCCCCAAGTCCATCTTCGAGAACGTCGCGTACGGTCCGCGCATTCTTGGCGTCGGAAGTCGCGGCGAGCTGGAGGCCATCGTCGAACGAAGCCTCCGTGCGGCGGCCCTGTGGGACGAAGTGTCGGATCGGCTGCACGAGAGCGCACTCAGCCTCTCGGGAGGGCAGCAGCAGCGGCTGTGCATCGCCCGCGCGATCGCCGTCGAGCCCGACGTCCTCCTCATGGACGAGCCGTGCTCCGCGCTCGATCCCATCGCCACGGCGAAGATCGAGGAGCTGATGCGGGAGCTGAAGTCGAGCTACACCATCGTGATCGTCACCCACAACATGCAGCAGGCCGCCCGGGTGTCGGACTATACGGGCTTCATGCTCCTGGGCGAGCTGGTCGAGTTCGGGGTGACCAAGGAGCTGTTCACCATGCCGAAGGACCCGAAGACCGAGGCCTACATCACCGGCCGGTTTGGCTAGGTCGCGGAGGACGGCCATGGAGCGACACTTCGAGGTCGAGCTTCAGGCGATCCGGGAGAAGCTCCTCGCGATGGGGAGCCTGGCCGAGACCATGATCCACAAGAGCGTGCGGGCGCTCGTGGACCGGGACGAGGCGCTGGTGCAGGCGGTCCTGGCCCACGAGGAGGAGATGGACCTCCTCTGCATCGAGGTCGACGACCGCTGCTTCACCCGCCTCGCGCTCCAGCAGCCGATGGCCTCGGATCTCCGCTTCCTGGTGGCCGCCATCAAGATCAACAGCGATCTCGAGCGCATGGCCGACCAGGCCGTGAGCATCGCGCTCCGGGCGCGGGCGCTGATCCACGAGCCTCAGGTCAAGCCGCTCATCGACATCCCGCGGATGGCCGCGCTGGCCCAGGAGATGGTGCGGAAGAGCCTGGACGCCTTCGTGCGCCGGGATCCGGAGCTGGCCCGCGCGGTGATCGAAGGTGACGACGCCGTCGACAGCTTGCGCGACCAGGTGTTCCGCGAGCTGCTCGTCTACATGATGGCGGACACGTCGACGATTCCGCGCGCCCTGGCGCTGATCCTGATCTCCCGCAACCTCGAGCGGATCGCGGATCACGCGACCAACATCGCCGAGGACGTGATCTACATCGTGCGGGGCGAGGACGTACGGGAGCGCGGCGACAAGGAGCTCAGGAAGGGTCTTCGGGTCCCCGTGGGGCAGACACCGGCGCCCCCTTCAGCGTAGAGTAGGTTGGAATGTACCCGAGGAGGGGATCGTGACGGCATAGCCAGCGGAGGACACGAGCGCGGGAGCTCGGAGAGCGCCGAGCTGAGAGGGCGGCCGGAACGCCGCCGACCGCCGGAACCTGATCTGGGTAATGCCAGCGTAGGGACGCCAACGTACGACGAGCCCACACCGAGGGCGCTGGGGATTCCCGGCGCCCTTCGTTGTTTCAGGTCTCGTCGCCGAGGAGAATGCGCCATGGCCACCGAGGTGGTGACCTCGCAAGGGCTCGAGCCCGTCACGCCCGAGGGGCGACAGCTCGGGGCCTGGGGATTCGCCGTGCTGTGGGGCGACCTGGGGATCGGGCTCCTGGTCCTCCTGGCCGGGAGCTTCCTGGTTCCCGCCCTCTCCCTCCCGCAGGCGCTCGGCGCCATCGCGGTGGGGAGCGTCATCGGCGTGACACTGCTGGGGCTGACCGGGATCGTCGGCAGTCAGACCGGGCTTCCCACGATGGTGTGCCTCCGGCCGGCGCTCGGGCGCGGCGGCTCGTACGTCGCGACCGGGTTCAACGTGGCGCAGCTTCTCGGCTGGACCGTGTTCGAGCTCGTGATCATGGGCCACGCGGCCAACGCGGTGGTCCGGGGCCTGACCGGCTTCGACGCCACGTGGCTCTGGATCGCCGGGTTCGGGGGCGCCGTGATCGCGCTTGGCCTCTGGGGGCCGGTCGCGGTGGTACGGGAATGGCTCACGAAGTTCGCCCTCGGGGCCGTGATCCTGACGACGGCCTGGCTGACCTGGCGCCTCTTCGGCCGCGTGGACGTCGGGGCGCTCTGGGCCGCTCCGGCAGCCGGGGGACTCTCGTTCTGGGCGGCGGTGGACATCGTGATCGCCATGCCGATCTCGTGGCTGCCGCTGGTGTCCGACTACAGCCGATTCGCCCGCCGGCCGGCCCCGGCCTTCTGGGGGACCACGCTCGGGTATCTGGTCGCCAACGTCTGGTTCTACGCGCTCGGGGCGCTGATCCTTCTCGGCATCGGGACGAGTCCGGAGCCGAAGGCGTTCGTCGAGGCGATCGCGCTCCTGGCCGGGCCGCTCATCCTGCTCGTGCTGCTCGCCGACGAGACCGACGAGGCGTGGGCCGACCTCTACTCGTGCGCGGTCTCGATCCAGAACGTCTTCCCCCGCGTCTCGGTCCGGCCGCTGGTGGGGGCGCTCGGGGGCGCGGCGATCGCCCTGGCGCTCGTCTTCGACGTGACCCGCTACGAGGACTTCCTCCTCCTGATCGGCGCCGTCTTCGTGCCGCTCTTCGGGGTGCTGGCGGCCGACTACTTCGTGGTTCGGCGAGGCCACTACACGCCCGCCACGCTCCTCGGGTCCACCGGGAAGGGCGGGGTTGCTCCCGGCGTACGCTGGCAGGGGGCGCTCGCCTGGGCGCTCGGGTTCGGCACCTACCTGTGGATCGCGGGGCGGCTCGAGCCGCTCGGCATGGGCGGGCTCCCGGCGCTCGGCGCGACCCTGCCGAGCCTCGGGCTCGCGGCGGGCGTCTATCTCGCCGTGTCGCGGGCAAAGACCGAGCCACGGCGCTGACCTCCGATCACCGAGCTTTCCCAGGCCCGATTGACGGCGGGCCCGTGGTGGTGGACTGTGTACGATGCTGGAGATCCGGTCCCTTCCCAGCCTGACGAACCCTCTGACTCGAAAGGAGCGCAGCATGCGACGCGGCATGTGGCTCAGCCTGGCCTTGGCCGCCGCGGTCGGCGCCGTGACCGTGGCGATCCCGCCCGCCCCCGCCCAGACGAAGAAGCTGGTCTACTGGACCCACTGGGACCAGCAGCCCGACTTCAACAAGTGGTATGCGGAGAAGGGCAAGGAGTTCGCGAAGAAGACGGGCTACGAGATCGAGGTGGTGACGGTTCCCTATCAGGGCTACGAGGCCAAGTATCTCGCCGCCCTGATGGGCAAGAGCGGGGCGCCCGACTTCTTCAATGGGATGACGCACCAGTGGTGCGGCCAGTACGACTTCTGTGATCCGATGCCCCAGGATCTGGTGAAGATCTGGGACGAATCGATCCCCAAGTACATGGTGCCGATCGGGAAGTGGAAGAACGTCCGCTACGGCACGCCGCTCGAGCACGGCAACTTCCAGCAGATGTACATGAACGTCGACCTCTTCAAGAAGGCCGGTCTCGATGCCGACAAGCCACCGAAGACCCTCGACGAGTGGCTGGCCGCCATGAAGAAGCTGACCTCCGGGGACACGCAGGTTGGATTCGCCATCCGGCACAAGGGCCACCCGGTCGGCATCACCGACAAGTTCCTGCCGTTCGCTCACGCGTACGGCGCTCGCATGCTCTCGCCCGATCTCGAGAAGGCGACGGGCTTCGCCAACAGCGCGGAGATGGTGGCCGCCCTCCAGTTCTTCGGCGATCTGGTGCTGAAGGACAAGGTGGCGAGTCTCGCGCTGGGGAACCCCGAGGACGCCTTTGGCCAGAAGCGGGCGGCGGTGATCTTCCGCGAGTCCTGGTTCTTCGGGTGGGTTCACAAGAACGCGCCCGAGGTGAAGTTCAAGGTCGCCGCGCTCCCGTGCGGGAAGACGTGCCCGGGCGCCGGGGCGCTCTTCCCGTGGACGAATCTGGTCTACAAGAACAGCCCGAACAAGCAAGTGGCCTGGGAGTTCATCCGCTTCATCTCGAACGCCAAGGATGATCTCGACCAGCATCAGTTCGGCGGCTTCATGCCGGTGTTCAACGCGAACCTCGACTCGGCATACGCGAAAGGCCGGCCCGACTACCAGTCGACCAAGGACATGCTGGCCCAGCCGGTGCCGCCGACGTACTTCCACCCGAAGTCGAACGAGTTGGCCACCGCGTTCGGCGAAGCGGTCGTCGGCGTCCTCTACGGGAAGGGGCAGCCGAAGCCGCTCCTCGACGAGGCCGCGGCGAAGATGGACCGGATCCTTCAAGACTAGGTCGGACTGAGTCCGGGAGAGCGAGCCGGATCGTGGGCCGCGTCATCCGGCTCGCCTTTCCCCGGACCTACACGGACCGCCAGCGGCGGGCAGGATTCCTCTTCGTCCTGCCCGCCCTGGTGTATTTCACCGCGGTCTTCCTCGTCCCCCTGGCGGAATCGGTCCTCGGCTCCTTCTACCGGACGCGTCCGGGTGGGGCGAGCCAGTTCGTCGGCCTCCGGCTCTACGAGCGGGTGCTGACCGATCCCACTTTCTGGCAGGCCGTCCGCAACACGGTGAAGCTGCTTCTCCTGTCGGCCCCGGCCACGGTGGTGCTGGCGCTCGTCGTGGCGCTGGGCCTCAATCGCTTTGCGAGGGTTCGCTGGCGCAGCCTGTGGGCCGTCCTGTACTTCCTGCCGTTCGCCGTCTCGCTGGTCGCGGCGGCCCTGGTCTGGCAGTGGCTCTACGAGCCGGTGTACGGCTTCATCAATCACCTCCTCGGCCGGGTGGGGATCGGTCCACAGAAGTGGCTGTCGAGCCTGGAGCAGGTGCTGCCGTCCCTGGCGCTCATCAACGTCTGGGTCCGCCTCGGGTTCGACACGATGATCTTCCTGGCCGCGCTGCAGGCCATTCCCGGGGAGTACTACGAGGCGGCCGCCATCGACGGCGCCGGGGCCTGGCGGAGCTTCAGGTCCGTGACGCTCCCGCTGCTCAACCCCCAGCTCGTCATGGTTTCGATCCTGGAGCTGATCTTCAACTTCAAGATCTTCGACCAGGTGTACGCGACCACCCAGGGCGGGCCGGCGAGCGCGAGCCAGACCGTGATCATGCTGCTCTACGACACCGCCTTCAAGTATTTCCGCCTCGGGGATGCCTCGGTCATGGCCGTCTTCGTCTTCGCGTGCCTCCTTCTGGTCACGCTCGTCCAGTGGCGGCTCTTCCGGCGCGAGGTCGAGCATTGAGGCCACAGGCCGCCACAGGCCGAAGGCCGTCCGATCGAGGCCGTCCGATCAACTCCCGCGGAGCGACGGTGCCGCAGTGAGCCTCGGTCGCTGGCGCTGGCTGACGGCAGCACTCATCGCCGCCGGCGCCATCACCGTGTTCTTTCCGTTCTTCTGGATGGCGGTGACGTCGCTCAAGACGGTGCCCGAGATCCAGCGGGTTCCGCTCCAGGTCCTGCCCGATCGCTGGGGCAACCTGGACAACTACCGGGAGGTCTTCGCCCGCCAGCCCTTCGGGCGCTTCCTGCTGAACAGCGCCCTCATCGCCTCGGTCTCGGCCGTGTCGAGCCTGATCGTCTCGTCGCTCGCCGGCTACGGCTTCGCCAAGTTCCGATTCCCGGGCCGCAACCTGCTCTTCTTCGCGATCATCGGCATCCTGATGGTCCCGTTCCAGTCGGTCGTCGTCCCGCTGTACCTGTGGGTGAGCCGCCTGGGGCTCCTCGACACCTACCTCGGCATCCTCGCGCCCGACCTCGTGAGCGTCTTCGGCGTCTTCCTCATGCGACAGTCGATCGAGGTGGTGCCGAGCGACTACATCGACGCCGCCCGGATCGACGGCTCGAGCGAGCTCGGGATCTTCTGGCGGGTGATCCTCCCGGCCGTCCGGCCGGCCCTGGCGACGCTCCTGATCATCAAGTTCATGTGGACCTGGAACGAGCTGTTCTGGCCGCTGGTGGTGATCAACTCCCCGACCATGAAGGTCGTGACCATGGGGCTGGTCAGCTTCACGAACATCTACTTCATCGAGTACAACCTCGTCACCGCGGCCGCCGTCCTGAGCATCCTGCCGATCCTGGCGATCTTCGTCGTCTGCCAGCGCTGGGTGGTCCAGGGGGTCGTCATGAGCGGGCTCAAGGGCTAGTCAGGGTATGTGGCCCTCCGACGAGCGTCCGTCCTCGATCCGCAGATCGGCCCAATACGTGGCCGCGTGACCCATGCTGCAATTCCGGCTAGATTGGCGGCGGTTGGGGTTGCCCGTCGAGGTGTGCCCGGGGGACCAGCCGGCGAAGGGCCGGGAGGACGGGAGGCGGGAACACACCTTGCCGTTGTGACGGCCGGCAGTAGTCTCATCGTGTCGGCGGCGGGATGGAGGCCGCGTCGGTCGAGCTCCACAGCCACGACACCCGCGAAGTCAGCTACCTCGGACTCACGCTGGTGATTCCCGAGCAGGTTTTCCCGCTGACAGCCATGTCGGACCTCCTCGGCCGGGCCGTGCTCGGTGAAGTCCGCGACGACGACCGGGTGCTCGACATGGGGACCGGCAGCGGGGTCAACGCCATACTCGCCGCCAGCCGTTCTTCGAGAGCGACGTCTTCGAGCGAATCGACGGTACCTTTGACGTGAGCGTGTTCGACCCGCCATTCCGTTGGTTCCACCCACGCGACCTCTTGGAGATGAGCTTCGCCGACGAGAACTACCGGACCCTGACCAGATTCATGTCCGAGGTGCGCGACCGGATGAACCCTGGGGAGTCCCACGGTCTCAGCCGGTCCGGTGTGAGGGCGACTCCACCGCCGCTCAGCTTGGCGGGGGGGAGACGTCGCCAATTGGCTGTTGACCGTGTCACGAATATCACGAAAATGGCTGGTATGGCGCTCAGCCTTCAGCTCGACCGCGGGAGTGCGGTGCCGCTGGCCCGGCAGATCCAGGAGCAGATCGAGCGGCTGATCCGCGAGGGGTGGCTGGCCCCGGGGGTGAAGCTGCCGGCGACGCGCGAGCTGGCGCAGGCTCTCGGCGTGAACCGGACGACCGTCGCGCTCGCCTACGAGGAGCTGGTGGCGGCGGGGCGGGTGCGGGCGCACGTGGGGCAGGGGACGTTCGTGGCGGCGGCGCCGGCGGGTGTCGCGAGCCCCGCGCCGCTCTCGTCCGCGCGCGTCCCCCTCGACTGGTCGCGCCTGTTCTCGCGGAGCGCCCACATCGCCAGCTCGGGCGCGGAGCGACGGGCCGTCCCTCCCGCGGGGGGGCGACCCGTGATCTCGTTCGCCGAGGGCACGCCGGACAGCGGGCTCTTCCCGACCGACGCGTTCCGGCGGGTGCTGAACCAGGTGGTCCGGACGGAGGGCGCGGCGCTCCTCCAGTACCCGCCGGGCGGTGACGGCTATCTGCCGCTCCGAGCGTACCTCGCCACCTACCTCCTGCGGTTCGGCGTCGAGGCGCGCGCCGATGACATCCTCGTCGTGAACGGCTCCCAGCAAGGCTTCGATCTGATCGCGCGCACGTTCGTCGATCCGGGTGACGTCGTGGCGATGGAGCAGCCGACCTACCCCCGCGCGATCTCGGTGTTCCGGGCCGCGGGAGCCCAGCTCGTGCCCGTGCCCTGGGACCGTGAGGGGCCGTCGGCCGAAGCGCTCGAGCAGGTGTTGGCGCGCCACCGGCCGAAGCTCTTCTACTGCCAGCCGACCGCGCACAACCCGACGGGGGTGACGATGTCGCCCGAAGCGGCGCGGCGCGTGCTCGATGCGGCGGCGCGCCATCACGTGCCGGTCGTCGAGGACGGCTTCGACGGCAGCCTCTACTACGGCGACCGGCGGCCGCTCCCGCTCCGGGCGCTCGACCGGAACGGCCTCGTCCTCTACATCGGCACCTTCTCGAAGGTGCTGTTCCCGGGCCTCCGGCTCGGATGGCTCGTGGCGCCGCCGCCGGTCGTCGAGCGGCTGCGGGCGGCGAAGCAGCTCGCCGACCTGGGGACGAGCCCGCTCATCCAGGCCGCCGTCCACCGATTCTGCGAGCGACGCCTGCTGGACCGGCACATCGCCCGGATCGCGCGGGAGTACGACCGCCGCCGGACGGCCCTGCTCGAGGCGCTCGGCCGCCACATGCCGGAGGGGATGAGCTGGACGGAGCCCCGTGGCGGCTTCTCGCTCCTCCTCACGCTGCCGGCGGGTTGCGATGCGACAGGGCTCCTCCCGGGGGCTCTCCGCCGCGGGGTGGGCTTCACGCCCGGGGCGCGGTTTTTCGTGGACGGGGGCGGCGAGGGCACGGCGCGCCTGTCGTTCTCCTCGGTGCCCGTGCGGCGGATCGACGACGGCGTCCGGCGGCTTGCCGAGGCGATCGCGGACTGGCGGCGGAGCGGCAGCCCCCGGCCGGTCCCCGACCGGCTCGAGGCGCTGGTGGTCTGATCTCGGACTTGGGGCTTCGGAGGGCTTCGGCCCTGACGAATGAAAGGAGCGGCACACGATGAGCGACGTGAACGGTCTCAGGATCGCAGATCCCAAGCACATCGGCCTTGCGGAGATGCTCAAGGGCGGGGTGATCATGGACGTGACCAACGCCGAGCAGGCGCGGATCGCCGAGCAGGCCGGCGCGGCGTCGGTCATGGCGCTGGAGCGCGTCCCCTCGGACATCCGGCGCGACGGCGGCGTCGCGCGCATGGCGGCCGTCAGCAAGATCCGGGAGATCCAGCAGACCGTCAGCATCCCGGTGATGGCCAAGGCCCGGATCGGGCACTTCGTCGAGGCGCAGATCCTGGAAGCCCTTGCCGTCGACTTCATCGACGAGTCGGAGGTCCTCACCCCGGCGGACGAGCACTTCCACATCGACAAGCTCGCCTTCCGGGTGCCCTTCGTCTGCGGCGCCCGGGACCTCGGCGAGGCGCTCCGTCGGATCGGCGAAGGCGCCGCGATGATCCGGACGAAGGGGGAGGCCGGCTCGGGCAACATCGTCGAGGCCGTCCGGCACATGCGCGCGCTCACCACGGGCGTCCGGCGCCTGGCCTCGCTCGGCGCCGAGGAGCTCATGGCCGAGGCGAAGAACCTCGGCGCGCCCTACGACCTCGTGCGGTGGGTCGCGGCGAACCGGCGCCTGCCGGTGCCGAACTTCTCCGCGGGCGGCATCGCCACTCCGGCCGACGCGGCCCTCATGATGCAGCTCGGAGCCGAGGCGGTCTTCGTGGGCTCGGGCGTCTTCAAGTCGAGCGACCCGGAGCGCCGGGCGCGCGCCATCGTGCAGGCGACGACCCACTACCGAGATCCCGACGTGCTCGCGAAGGTGAGCGAGGAGCTGGGCGACGCGATGGTGGGCCTCGAGACCTCCAAGCTCGCCGCCGGGGACCTCCTCCAGACCCGAGGCTGGTGAGGACGTGCGGATCGGCGTCCTCGCGCTCCAGGGGGACTTCGCGCTTCATTCGGCAGCCCTTCGCCGTGCCGGCGTGGAGCCGGTGGAGGTACGAAAGCCCGAGGCGCTGGACGACGTGGAGGGCCTGGTCCTTCCGGGCGGTGAGAGCACCACACTCCTGCACCTCATGAACGTCTGGGACTTCGGGGCCGCCCTCCGGGCATTTCACGCGAGCGGCCGTCCGCTCTTCGGCACCTGCGCCGGTCTGATCGTCCTCGCCCGGGAGGTCGAGCGGCCAAATCAGCCCTCTCTCGGGTTGATCGACGTGACCGTGGAGCGCAACAGCTACGGCCGGCAGCGAGAGTCCTTCGAGGCGGAGACGCCGGCGGCGCTCGGTGAGAGCCGTGATCCGCTCCGCATGGTCTTCATCCGAGCGCCACGCATCCGCCGTGTCGGCCCCGGCGTCGAGGTGCTGGCCCGCTACGGGGGCGACCCCGTCCTCGCGCGCGAGGGCACGGTCCTGGTCGCGACCTTCCACCCCGAGCTCACGGAGGACCTGACCGTCCACCGCTACTTCTGCCAGATGACGGAGGCGCGAGCGGCGGTCGTCTGATCCCCGGGCGTTCCCCCGGTTCCGTCGATCGCCCGGTTGCGTCTGGCCCTCCCGGGCTACAATTCAGCCGCGAGGAGGGTAAGCGTGCCGGTGACGGTGCTACTGGTGGAGGACGAACGAGACATCGCCGACCTCGTCCGCTACCACGTCGAGAAGGCGGGCATGCGGCTCGTCCACGCGGCCCACGGTGGAGCCGCCCTCCGGCTCGCGCGCGCGGAGCGTCCCGACGTGGCCCTCCTCGACCTCATGCTGCCCGGGCTCGACGGTCTGGAGGTCTGCCGTCAGCTTCGCGGAGACGCCGCCACCCGGCGCCTCCCCATCATCATGCTCACCGCCCGCGGCGAGGAGGTGGACCGGGTCGTGGGCCTCGAGCTCGGCGCGGACGACTACGTCGTGAAGCCGTTCAGCCCCCGGGAGCTCCTTGCCCGGATCCGCGCGGTGCTCCGGCGCGTCGAGGGGCCGGAGCCGCCCGCGGCGGGGCGCACGACGGGCGATCTCCACGTCGACGAGGCGCGGCACGCCGTGACGGTCGGCGGCCACCCCGTGGAGCTGACCGCCAAGGAATTCGGTCTTCTCGCGGCGCTGATGCGGGCGGACGGCCGCGTGCTCAGCCGCGAGCAGCTCCTGGAATCGGTGTGGGGCTACGTGAACGCCGCGGAGATCGAGTCGCGGACCGTGGACGTCCACGTCCGACGTCTCCGCGCGAAGCTCGGAGCCGAGGCGCGCCGCATCGTGACGGTCAAGGCCGTCGGCTACCGGTTCGACGGCGGACCGTGACGCCGCACGGGGCGGCCCGGCGCCGCTTTGGTCTCGCCGCGCGACTCACCATCCTCCTCGGAGTCGTCGCCGGCCTGGGCGTCCTCGTGATGGGGATCTACGTGAGCCGCACTCTCGAGGCGCAAGCCGTCGCGCGGCTCCAGGGGACGCTCGTCACCCAAGCGGGGCTCCTCCACGACGCATTCGCGCCCCTGCTCGACGGCCCGCCAGGAGGGTCCGACCTGCAGGGACGTGCCCAGCGCTATGCGAGGGTCGTCGGGGCCCGGGTGACCGTCATCGGCGCCGACGGCACCGTCCTGGCCGAATCCGACCGCGAGTCCGTTCGCGAGATGGAGAACCATGCCAGCCGACCGGAGGTGCGCCGGGCGCTGGCGGGCGAGGTCGGCAGCGACGTCCGCCGGAGCGCGACCCTCGGGCGGGACCTCCTGTACGTCGCGGTGCCGATCGAGCGCGAGGGCAGGCGGCGCGCCGTTCTCCGGCTCGCGCTTCCGACGCACGACGTCGACGAGGCCCGGACGCTCGTCCGCCGCACCGTCGTCGGCGGCGCCATCCTCGCCGTCTGCGTGGCCGTGGTCATCGGGCTCTTCGTGAGCCGGCGGGTGACGCGGCCCCTCCGGGGGATGGAGAGTGCCGCCCGTCGGATGGCCGAGGGCGACCTCGCGCAGGCGGTGCCCGTCGCGGGAACGGATGAGATCGCCGCGCTCGGGGTCGCTCTCAACCGGACCGCCCTCGCGCTTCGCGAGAAGATCGAGCGTCTCGGCGACGAGCAGGCCAAGGTCCGCACGATCCTCGACGGGATGACCGAGGGGGTCGTGGCGCTGGACGACCGGGGCCGGGTCCTCCTCCTCAATCCCGCGGCGCGGGCGATGTTCGGGGTCGAGAGCGGGGCCGCCGAGGGGCGATCCTTCGTCGAGGTCATCCGGCAGAAGGGGCTCCTCGATCTGGTGGAGGAGGTGCGGGCCTCGGCGTCGCCGGCGCGGCACGAGCTCGAGCTGGGCCCGCCCGTCAATCGCGTGGTCGCGGCGCGGGGCGCGCCTCTCGGCCTCGGGCCGGAGTCGGCGGGCGTGCTCCTCGTCCTTCACGACGTGACCGAGCTCCGCCGGCTCGAGCGGGTCCGGAGCGAGTTCGTGGCCAACGTCTCCCACGAGCTCAGGACGCCGCTCACATGCATCAAGGGCTACCTCGAGACGCTCCTCGACGGCGCGCTCGACGACCGGGCTCACGCGCGGCGCTTCCTCGAAATCGCCGGGACGCATGCTGAGCGGCTCGACCGCCTCATCGACGACCTGCTCGAGCTGTCCAACATCGAGAGCGGCCGCGTCACGCTGGTGCCGATGCGGCTCGATCTGGGCGACGTCGTCGCCGGGGTCGTGGCGATGTTCGAGCGCCAGACCGCCCAGAACCACCAGACGCTGGAAGGCGCCGTGCCGCCTGGCTTGACGGTCCGCGCGGACCGGGACCGTCTCGTCCAGATCCTGGTGAACCTCGTGGACAACGCGGTCAAGTTCACACCCGAGGGCGGCCAGGTCCGCATCGAGGCCGGGGCGGGGCCCGAGGGGCGCGTCGCGGTCCGGGTCCGCGACACGGGCATCGGGATCCCCTCGACCGAGCTGCCGAGGATCACGGAGCGCTTCTACCGCGTGGACAAGATCCGGTCGCGGGAGGTCGGCGGGACGGGGCTGGGGCTCGCGATCGTGAAGCATCTGGTCCAGGCTCATGGGGGTGAGCTTCACGTGGAGAGCGTGCTCGGCCACGGCACGACGATGACCTTCACGCTGCCCGCGGGCGACGGAGCCGCCTCGCCCTGAGCGCCGACGCCTGGGGCATCGAGGATGGCTACATTGACACCGGCGGGGCCTGGCGCCGGACGGGGACCGAGGCGCGGGCCCGGATCCGCGTGGCGATGGGCGCGACCGGCCAGACGCCTCCACCGGATGCCGGTCCGCTCGTCCACCGCCACGGCCAGCCGCTGCCGGCCGTCGAGGGGGCCGTCGAGCTCGCCCTCGAGGGCGGGACGCTCCTCCGGGTAGATCGGGGACTCCCGCCGGATCTGCCCCTTGGCTACCACGAGCTCCGGCCGCTCGACGGCCGGCCGGCCGTGCGCCTCATCGTGGCGCCCCCGCGCTGCCACCTCCCCGAAGGACTCCGGAGCTGGGGGTGGGCGATCCAGCTCTACGCGCTCCGGTCACGGAAGAGCTGGGGGATCGGCGATCTCGCCGACCTCCGGGAGCTCGCCGACTGGTCAGCGAGGGCACTCGGGGCGGGCGCGGTCGTTCTGAACCCGCTCCACGCGGCGCTCCCGCTCGTGCCGCAGGAGCCGAGCCCGTACTTTCCGTCGAGCCGCCGCTACCGGAATCCGCTCTACCTCCGGGTCGAGGAGGTGCCCGGTGCGGCGGAGGCCGGAATCGACGTAGAGCGGCTGGCAGTCCAGGGGCGTGCTCTCAACGCCGAGCGCCGGATCGATCGCGACGCCGTGTTCCGGCTCAAGATGGCGGCCCTCGGCAGCCTGTGGGCGCGCGGTGCCGTCGGCGCGGATGGGCTCGCTCGCTATCGCGCTCGCGAGGGTCGAGGCCTCGAGGGGTTCGCGGTCTTCTGCGCGCTCGCCGAGCGTCACGGATCGGGGTGGCGGCGCTGGCCGGCCGAGCACCGGCATCCCGCGTCCCCCGCGGTCGAGCACTTCGCCGCCGCGCAGCGGGAGCGGGTCGGATTTCACGCCTGGCTCCAGTGGCTGCTCGACGAGCAACTGGCTCGCGCCGGGCGGGCGCTTCGCCTGGTGACCGACCTGGCCATCGGCTTCGATGGCGAGGGCGCCGACGCCTGGGCGTGGCAGGACGTGCTGGCCCAGGACGTCACGGTGGGGGCGCCGCCTGACGACTTCGCGCTCGAGGGGCAGGACTGGGGACTGCCGCCGTTCGTGCCGCACCGGCTTCGCGCCGTGGGGTACGGGCCGTTTGTCGAGACCGTGCGGGCCGGGCTCCGTCACGCCGGTGGGATGCGCGTCGACCACGTCATGGGACTCTTCCGGCTGTTCTGGGTTCCCGGGGGTGCAACGGCTCGAAGCGGGGCGTACGTCCGTTACCCCACCGACGACCTTCTGGCCATCCTCGCGCTCGAGAGCGAGCGGGCGGGCGCCCTTGTCATCGGCGAGGACCTTGGAACCGTGGCGCCCGGCGTACGCGAGCGTCTCTCCGCCGAGCGGATCCTCTCGACCCGCGTGCTCTGGTTCGAGCCCGGCCCGCCCGCCGGCTACCCCGGGCTGTCGCTCGCGGCAGTCACCACGCACGACCTCCCGACGGTGCGGGGCCTCTGGACCGGCAGCGACCTCCGGGAGCAGGAGGCCGTCGGGATCCCGCCGAACGTGGCGGGAACGGAGGCACTCCGGGCGCGCCTTCGCGAGCTGACCCGGCTGCCGGACGACGCACCGTCCGATGCCGTGGCGCTCTCGATCCACCAGCGCCTCGCCGAGGCGCCCTCGGTCCTGGCCGCGGCGACGCTGGAGGACGTCCTCGGCGCCGCCGAGCGGCCGAATCTCCCGGGGACGACGGGCGACCGCCGCGCGAACTGGTCGCTGGCGCTGCCCCAGACGCTCGAGGAGATCGAGGCCGACCCGCGGCCCCGGGCCTTCGCCGAGATCCTCGGCCGCCGTTCCCCGGCCCCCTGAGCTCTCCGACGGGCCCCGCGCAGGTTGCGCCGCGCCGCTGGCGGGGCGGATACTAGCGCCCGTGATCGAGAGGCTTCACCGGGCCCGCATGGTCCAGGCGGCCGTGCTCGCGCTCGCCGTCCTGGCGGCCGCGACCCCGGCCGACGAGATGCTCCACGACTTCGTGTTCCGCCACTTCGTCTCGCACGAGGTGCGCCTCCTCGCGAACGGCTTCACGCTCCTGGGCACGACGGAGGTCGCGACCGTCGGCCTCCTTGGCCTGGCGGTCCTGGCTCACCGGACGGCTGACGCCCAGATGTGGCAGGCGGCGGTGGGCGGCGTGGCAGGCGTCCTCCTCGCGGGACTCGCGACGCAGGTGGTCAAGCACGTCGCCTGTCGCGCGCGGCCTCGGCTCGTGGACGGCTGGGGCGTCGGGGCGGCGACGCCGCCAGACGCGCCGGCGCGCCGCGGGTTCTTTCACTGGCCGTGCTTCGGAGAGCGTGACTACCACGGGTTCCCGTCGGGTCATGCCGGGACCGCCTTCGCGGCGGCCGCCGCCCTCGTGGGATGGGCGCCGGGCCGGCGCCGCGGGTGGATCCTCGCGGCGGCCTCCGGCGTGGGCGCCTCGCGCGTCGTGCTGAACGCCCACTTCCTCTCGGACGTGCTCGGCGGCGCGCTCTTCGGCTGGTGGGCCGGTGAGGTGGGCGTCCGCCTAGTGGCCCGCCACGTCGCTCCTCGCTGGCGCGCGCGTACGCCGGGGCCTGTCCCGCGGGGCCGAGCGGCGGCGTGATCCCGCGCTGCCTGGTCGTCCATCCAGGCGCGCTGGGTGACGTGCTCCTGGCCGGGCCCGCGCTCGGTCATCTGCGCGCGCTCGGCTTCCGTACGACCCTGGCCGTCACCTCCCGGCTCGTGCCTCTCTTCAGGGGCTTGGGCCTGGTCGACGACGCGTGCGACCTCGAGGCCCTGGCCCTTCATCGGCTCTTCGTCGAGCCGCCCGGTGCGGCGGCGCACGACGGCATCGCGAGCTTCGACGCCCTCGCGTGCTGGCTCGGGGCAGGGGACTCGGCCTTTCGAGCGAACCTCGCCCGGCTCGGCCGTCCGACGGTGGTCGCGCGAGCCGTCCCGCCGCCGGGGACCGGCCGTCACGTGAGCCGCTATCTCCTCGAGACCCTGGCTCCGCTGGGGCCTCTTCCGGCCGGCCTTCCGTCCGTGCGCCTTCGCGTGACGGAGGCCGGCCGGGCCGTGGCCGGGGCGTGGCTCGCTGTCCGGGGAATCGGATCCGCGGAGGCTGTGGTCCTCCAGCCTGGCGCCGGGAGCACCGCCAAGGTGTGGCCGGGCTTCGCGGTCCTGGCGGGCCGGCTCCGCGCCGCCGACCTTCCGCTGGTCGCCCTGGCCGGGCCGGCCGACGGACCGGTCGTGCAGGCGCTCCTCGAGGCCGGGGCGCTGGAAGAGGACCGCTTGGTCCGGGACTGGCCGCTTCCGGAGGTCGCGGCGCTCCTCTCGCTCGCGCGCGCTGTCGTGGGCAACGATTCGGGCCCGACCCACCTCGCGGCGGTCGTGGGCTGCCCGACCGTGGCGCTCTTCGGGCCGACCGATCCGGCGGTGTGGGCGCCACTCGGTGCCAATGTACGGGCGATCGCCGGTTCTCCCGGCGGTGCTCCCTGGGCGGACGTCGATCGCGTGGTGGCGGCGCTCCGGGCTCTCCTGGCGGCGCCTGGCGTGGACGCGCCGGCTGAACCCGTGCGCGGCGGTGCGGGGGCAAGTGTGAGGGAAGAATGGCGCTGATCGAGATCCGCCCGCCGCGCCAGGGTGACGCACGACCGTGCGCCGAGCTGGCGGCGCTCGTCGTCGGCCCCGACCGCGCCGGGCCGCTCGTCAAGGCGCACCTGGAACAGCACCACCTCATCGTCGCGGAGGCGGACGGCGAGGTCGTCGGGCTCTGCGCCTACCGGACGGACTGGTTCCAGTGCACGTTCGTCTCGCTGGTGGTCGTGCAGGAGAAGTTCCGGCGGCGGGGCATCGCGTGCGAGCTGATGCGATCGGTCGACGCGGTTTCCCCGACCCCCCGCGTCTTCTCGTCCGTCGACGAGACGAACGGTCCCGCGATCCGCCTCCACGGCGCTCTCGGCTTCGCGCCGAGCGGTTACATCGACAACCTGCCGCAAGGGACGCGCGAGCTGCTCTTCTACCGGCGTGTCCCGCCGCGACGGATCTGACGATGCACAAGCGACGGGCCGGCCCCCCGCCTGGTCCGCGCGGGACAGGCCGCGCGCGCCGGGATCGGCGGGTGATGCGCCAGGGAGGAGAGGGAGTGTCGGCGGAGCTGAACCGGGTCCTGAGCGGCTGGTTCGGCGTCCGGATCACACCGATGTTCGGGCGGTTCGGCTACTTCGTCGGCGAGCAGCTGTTCGCCTGCTATCCCATCCGGCCGCGTGACAACGACCTCTGGGTGCGGCTGTCGCGCTCGGATCAGACCCGCGCGCTGGCGACGCCCGGGGTGCGGCCGCACCGTCGGTTCGCGGGCCGCGGCTGGATCGAGTGTGACGTCGAGGACCCGGAGGTCCTCTCGCGCGCGTTCCGCTGGCTCCGGCGGGGGTACGAGTATGCGACGCGCTCGGCGCCGGACGAGGCGCCGTGAGCCGCCAGCTCGAGCTCCAGCAGCAAGAGCACCGGCTGTTCAGCTCGCCGGAGATCTCCGTCACGGACTACCGGTGCCGCGTCGGTGCCATCCCGTCGGGCCGGGAGAGCAGTTCGACGCCCACGGCATCGTGTTCGTGCGGTTCGACGCATTCCGGTGTGTCATCGACGGCGAGGCGATCGCCCCTGACCCGAGCTACGTGCTGTTCGTCGCCCCTGGCCGTCCCTATCGGGTCGCCCACCCGGTTGCGGGGGGCGACGACTGCACCACGGTGTCGCTCTCACCCCGGCTGCTGCGAGACGTCGTGGCGGCGCATGCGCCGAGCGCCACCGACCGGGCGGAGGCCGCGTTCCCCTCGAGCCGCACCTTCTGCACTGCCCGGGCGCTGCGCCCTCAGTACGACCTCCTCGCCGCGCTCCGCACCGGCCGCGCGCCCGCCCTGGCGGTTGAGACCTGGTCGGCCACTGGCGGACGAGGTCGTGCGGGAGGCCTACGGCGGCTGCCGGGAGGGCCTCTCCGCCGAGGCCGGGAGAAGCCCGGCGAGCCCGCGAGCTCGCCGAGACGGCGCGGACGCACCTTCAGGCGAGCATCAGCGGGCCGCCGCCCCTCGAGGTCCTGTCGCGTGCCCTCGGACGCTCGCCCTTCCACCTGTCGCGGACGTTCCACCGGGTGGTGGGCGTGCCGATTCGCCGGTACGTGACCCGAATCCCCGCGCGCGTGGCCGCCGAGCGCCTGGCGCAAGGGGCCCGGGACCTGACCGCGCTCGCGCTCGACCTCGGATATGCGGATCACAGCCACTTCACCATCGCGTTCCGCCAGGAGTGGGGCAAGCCGCCGTCTCGATTCCGCGCCACCCTGGGCTCGCGGGTCACGGGCAAGGGCCGGCCAAGATCTTCGCGACGATACTGACGCCCGTATAGTATGCGCACACAGTGCGGACCCGAGGAGGAGTGATGACGCGCCACACGCACGCCTCCGTCTGCCCCCACGACTGCCCGTCCGCCTGCGCGCTCGAGGTCACGACCGAGGCCGGCCGGATCGTCGACGTCGCCGGGGACCGGGCGCATCCGTTCACCCGGGGCGTGATCTGCGGCAAGGTGCACGACTACGCGGAGCGCGTGTACTCCCCGCTGCGCGTGCTCCGCCCGATGCGGCGCGCGGGGCCGAAGGGGACCGCCGAGTTCGAGCCCATCTCCTGGGACGACGCCATCGAGGAGATCGCCCACCGGTTCACGCGGATCATCGCCCAGTGGGGCCCCGAAGCAATCCTGCCGTTCTCGTACGCGGGGACACTGGGCCGCATCCAGTACTACGCGGGTCACCCGTTCTTCCACGCCCTCGGCGCGAGTCAGCTCGACCGGACGATCTGCGTGTCGACCGCCTATGCGGGATGGCGGGCCACGCTCGGCGTCGTCGCCGGGAACGACTCGGAGCAGATGGTGGGCGCCGAGCTGGTCGTCCTCTGGGGAATCAACGCCGCCTACACTCACATCAACCTGATGACCCTGGTCAAGGAGGCGCGGGTGCGCGGCGCGCACATCGTCTGCATCGATCCCTACCGGACCCGGACAGCCCGACAGGCGGACGAGCACCTCATGATCCGCTCGGGGACGGACGGGGCGCTGGCACTCGGTCTGATTCACGTCCTGATCCGGGAGGACCTCCTCGATCACGGCTACATCGCGCGCGCGACGCTCGGCTTCGAGGCGCTCCGCGAGCATGTCCGCGCCTATCCGCCCGAGCGCGTGTCCGCGATCACCGGGCTCCCCGCGGACGCGATCGTCGACCTCGCGCGGCGATACGGCGGGACGCGGGCCAGCTACCTCCGCGTGGGCATCGGGCTGTCGCGGCACGAGAACGGCGGCATGACGTGCCGGACCATCGCGTGCCTGCCCGCCCTCACGGGCGCCTACGCGCACCCGCACGGCGGGGCGCTCCTCGGGAGCTCCGGCACATTCGGCCCCGGCGATACGGTCCTCGAGCGGCGGGACCTCCTGCCCTCGCCCGCGCCGCGCACGATCAACATGGTCCAGCTCGGGCGCGCCCTGACGGACGCGGATCTCCGCCCGCCCGTCATGGCGCTCTACGTGTACAACTCGAACCCGGCGGCGGTCTGTCCGAACTCGAGCCTCGTGCTGGAGGGGCTCGCTCGCGAGGACCTCTTCACCGTCGTGCACGAGCAGGTCCAGACGGACACGGCAGACTACGCGGACCTCCTTCTTCCGGCGACCACGAGCATGGAGCACCAGGACGTCTACCGGTCGTTCGGCCACCTCTACCTCCAGCTGGCCGAGCCGGTGATCGCTCCCCGGGAGGAAGCCCGGACGAACTGGGAGGTCTTCGGGCAGCTGGCCCGTGCCATGGGGATGCCCGACCGCCACTACGAGACGCCGCTCCCGGGGCTCATCGACGCTCATCTCCGGGCGGCGGGTGCGGTCGCCGACGGGATCACCCACGAACGCCTCCGCGTCGAGCACTCGGCGCGGATCGCCGTGCCGCGGCCCTTCCGGCCCTTCGCGGACGGGGCGCCAACGCCTTCGGGTCGCGTGGAGTTCTACTCCGAGACCCTCGCCAAGCAAGGGCTGCCGCCGCTGCCCACGTACGTCCCGCTCCGGGAGAGCTGGGACAATCCGGCCGTCGGGCCACGCTACCCCCTTCGCTGCCACGTCCCGCCGAATCGCTTCTTCCTCAACTCGTCGTTCAGCCAGTCGGCCCTGCTCCGGGCGCGGCAGGGTGGGCCGACGGTGCTCGTCCATCCGGACGACGCGGTCACCCGAGGGATCGCCGGGGGAGACCTCGTCGCGGTCTTCAACGACCGAGGACGGGCGCTCTTTACCGCAGTCCTGTCCGACGACACCCTGCAGGGCCAGGTAGTCATCGAGGGGATCTGGTGGCACAAGTTCATGCCGGGGGGACGCGGCGTCAACGTCCTCACCTCGGATGGTCTCGCCGACATGGGCGGGGGGCCGGCGTTCCACTCGACGATGGTGGACGTGGCTCGGGCCGATCCGTCGGAGGCGACCTTCTCCGGCCACGCCCAGCGTGAGGCGCGGCCGGCGAGGTAGCGAGGCTCGCCGAGGTTTGAGGACGGGTCTCGACTGGTGTTGGCTCTAGATCAGACTGATTCCGAGACGATGATAGATAACATGTTTATTACGTTGACAATAATCACGATTCATCCGCTGGCGCGCCAGGGCCGAACTGGGCGCCCTTTCACGGCGGCCCGGCTGCGGGGTCTTTGGGAGTGATGGGCGATCGGACGTTCGAGGCGCTTATGTCTGACCACCATGCAGAGATCTACCGGTATGTGCTCCGGGTGACCGGGCGGCGGCAGGATGCCGACGACCTCGCGCAGGAGACGTTCCTGCGGGCCTTCCGCGCCCACCGGACGCTCCCGCCCGATGCCAACTCCCGGGCCTGGCTCTTCGCGATCGCGACGAACCTCACCCGGAACCACTTCCGGTCGCAGAAGCGGCGCCGGTTGGCCTATGCCGCGGTGGTGACCGAGGTGCGGGAGACGGACCAAGAGCGGCCGGACACCGTCACTCTGTCGCAGGAGATCGGGGCGGCTGTCGAGCACGTCGTCTCCGGGCTCCCGCTCAAGCAGCGCCTGGCCTTCCTCCAGCGGAAGGTCCACGGGCTCGACTACGAAGCGATAGGCCGGAGCCTGGAGTGCTCGGCCGAGACCGCTCGGGCCCACGTATTTCAGGCTCTCCGGAAGGTTCGCCGTGCCCTCGAGGGGCGCGAGCTGATCGGGAAGGAGCTCGTGTCGTGAAGCGAAAGGGGGCGAGCTGCACCGAGATCGAGGCGGACCTCGTGGCCGCGGCGATCGGCGAAGCGGACGCCGGCACCGAGGGCCGCGTGGCCGCGCACGTCGCGAAGTGCGAGTCGTGCCGGGTCGAGCACTCGGGCTACCAGGCCATCGATCGCGAGCTCGGGGTGATCCGGGAGGCGGCCGTGGACGCCCAGGGTGTGGCGCAGTCGCGTGAGCGGCTCGACGCGAGGCTCGACGACCTCCGGAGCCGCATCGTCGCCTACCGGGTATTCGATTCGACGCTGGGGCCGATCCTCCTGGCGCACTCGGAGCAGGGAGTCGTCCTGCTGGAGTACCTCCACGGCCGACGCGATCTCGGGGCCTCGCGTCTCGCGCGGATGCGTGGGATCGAGGCGGTCGAGGACGGAGGCGAGTCCGAGGAGCTCTACCGGGAGTTCCAAGCG
The DNA here is from genome assembly GCA_963805625.1 of uncultured Candidatus Rokubacteria bacterium. Taxonomy (GTDB): domain Bacteria; phylum Methylomirabilota; class Methylomirabilia; order Rokubacteriales; family DASRDR01; genus DASRDR01. The sequence continues at coordinate 1,195,903 of CAWDVE010000010.1, read as the reverse complement.
TACATCGAGGGGCGGGCGCAGCAGCTCCCGTGGGCGCTCGACCTCCGGCTGGCGAGGAGCCCGTTCCAGCGGAAGGTTCTCGAGCGCACCGCCAGCATCCCGTACGGCGCGGTGGTGTCGTACAAGCGGCTGGCGAGCGACCTGGGACAGCCTCGGGCGGTGCGGGCCGTGGCGCAAGCGCTCCGGTGGAACCCGGTCCCCATCGCCATCCCGTGCCACCGGGTGGTGGGAGCGTCGGGTCTCTTGACGGGCTACGCGGGCGGTGAGACCGGTCGGAAGCGGCAGTTGCTCGCGACCGAAGGCGTGCCCCTCGTACCGGCGCACAACGACTTCGCAGTGGCGCGGGGCGCAATGTACCTGCTCGCGCCCGGCGACAGCGAGTACTGCCTCCCAAGCTGCCCGTCGATGGAGACGCTCCGGTCCGGGCTGCTGACCTACTTCGGCTCCCGGAGCCGAGCCGAGGCGGTCGGGCTCCACCCCTGCACGAGCTGCCGCCCGGACCTCCACCCCCTCCACGAGGTCAATTGAGCGAGCCCGATCCCGCGGGTCCGGCGGACGAGGCGCTGTTCTCGGGGTTCCGCCGTGAGCGGCTCCGGACGCGCGAGGCCGAGATCCACACCGTCGTCGGGGGCCACGGGCCGCCGGTACTTCGCCATCTGGCGTGACTGGGCCCGCGACGTCCGGGGTCAGCCGGTGGCCTCTGGCCACTTCCTGCCCGAGGAAGCTCCGGCCGAGACCCTGGCCGCCCTCGAGCCCTTTCTCGCCCAGTAGCAGCGCTCCCGCTGCCGCCTCCCGTGGTTTCACGCCGCCGTCCGAGCGGTGTCTCAACAGGCAAGAGGGAGGAGGCCCCACATGATGACGGTAGCGATCGCGACCCTGACAATGTCCTCGCCGATCCTTGTGATTTTGGGACTGCTCGGGCTCGCCGCATGGCGCGACCACCGCCGGGAGGCCGTGGTCGCCCGGCAGGTGCGGTTGACCGACGCCATCGCGGACGAGCTGGGACCGATCGTGGCCCCGCTGGTCACCAAGCCGCTGGGAGGCCCGTGGCGCGTCGAGATCCAGGTCCCAGTCGGCCGGCCGGCGACGGTGAGCCGCATCGTGGCCATCGCCCACGAGACCCTGACGCGGGCGGGCGCGGGCCGGTACGAACTGGTTCTGACCCCGGAACCGGCCGTCGTTCGTCCGCTCGGCACCGTGGCGCGCCACGCTCGACGGCTCCAGGCCGCGTGAGGGAGGTCGACATGCTGGACTTCGTGCTGGCTGGTGGGTTCGTGGTCGCGATCGCGGGAGTGCTGCAGGCTGCGTCGCTGCGAAAGAGCCGATGCGCATCAGCCGCGTCCCTGCTTCGCGAGGGGATGGCAGGGTTCGAGGGACCCGACGCCGAGGCGTTCCGCGCGGAGTTCCGGCGGAGCGGGGTCGCCCTGCCGGAGCGTCAGCGCCCGGCCGGATTCCTCTGAGCCTTCAGGGACGGCAACGGGAAGGGGTGAGCCGCACTCGCGACTCGCCCCTTCTGCTTTCCTGGCCTTGGCGCGGAGCTTCCGCGGGCCGGGGCGACAGCTGGCCTCAGCGGGGGCGGGTCGTCCGCTTTCGGTAGGATGTACTGGAACGTCTTGCCGGCGTAATTCCGCAGCACAACCTCCCGATCGGTGACCGACTGCACGTACTCGGGCAAGAGCGGGATCTTCCCGCCGCCACCGGGCGCGTCGATGACGAAGTGCGGGACGGCCAGCCCCGAGGTCCATCCCCGAAGCGCCTCGATGATCTCGATTCCCTTGGCGACGGACGTCCGGAAGTGCTCCCCGCCCGCGACGAGGTCCGCCTGGTAGAGGTAGTAGGGTCGGACCCGGCACTTGAGAAGCTCCTGCATGAGCCGCTTCATGATGACCGGATCGTCGTTTACACCTTTCAGGAGGACGGTCTGGCTGCCCAGGGGGCAGCCGGCGTCGGCGAGCATCCCGAGCGCGGTCCGGGTTGCCGGCGTCAGCTCGTCCGGATGGTTGAAATGCACGTTCACGAACACGGGGTGAAACTTTTTGATCGTCTCGCAGAGCTCCGGCGTGATGCGCTCGGGCAGCTGAGAGGGGATCCGGGTGTGGATGCGCACGATCTCGACGTGGGGGATCGCCCGGAGCTTCGCAAGGAAATACTCGACCCGCCGATCCGAGAGCATCAGGGGGTCGCCCCCAGACAGGCTGACGTCCCGGACCTCGGTGTGCTGCCGGATGTAGTCGAACGCTGCGTCGAACTGGCCGAGGGGGATCTTCTCGGGATCGCCCACCTTGCGCCGCCGCGTGCAGAAGCGGCAGTAGGCGGCGCAGACCGGGCTCACGAGGAAGAGGACACGGTCGGGGTAGCGGTGGGTGATGTTCGGGACCGGCGAATCGGCATCCTCGCCGAGCGAGTCGACGATCCCGTCCACCACCTCGTTCTCCTGGGCCGTGGGAACGTACTGCCGCCAGATCGCGTCTCCCGGCTCCTTCACGAGATTGAGCATCTCGGGAGTGATGCGGAGGTTGAACCCGTCGATCGCTCGCTGCACGGCTTCCTGGTCGATGTAGTCGACCCCGAAGCGCTTGACGAGCTCGTCGACCGTGGTCACCGACTCGCGGAGACTCTCTTGCCAATAGGTCACGTCGGCCTCGTCCCCCTTGGCTCACGCCGGCCGAGGGCCGACGCGAGGCGCTGGGTGTAGGGCATGCCCTCCATCAGGCGTCGAGCGTCTGCGAGCGCCGCTGGAGGAGTCGGACCGGGTCCGCTTGCCCGGCGCGCACGGGCGAGGGCGTCCTCGACGATCCGGGCGATCAGGTCGAGATAGCTCCACCCCGCGGCGGCCGCCTGGCGCGCCAGTCCCGCCCGGACCCCGAGGTCCGGATTCGGGTTCACGTCCGTGACGAACGTCGTGCCCCGGCCGTCGACACGGACGTCGATGCGGCCGTATCCGGTGCCGTCCACGGCGGCCCAGACGCGCTCGGCGAGCTGGGTCAGACGGGCAGCGAGTCGGGCCGGCAGGCGCGCGGGGCACCTCGGCACCGTCCCCCGGTCCGCCGGACTGCCGTGCTCCCACTTCGCCGCGTACGTCACCACCGCGGGCAGTCCCGGAGCAAGGCGGCTGAAGTCGATCTCGGCGTGGGGAAGCACCCGCCCACCGACGATCGCCAGGTTGAACTCCCGGCCTCCGACGAAGCGCTGGACGAGCATGCGGCCCCACTGCTGGCATCCGCGCGCCACGACGGCCTCGAGCGCGGCCCGATCGCCTACTATGCAGTCGGCGCCGATCCCGAACGACCCGTCCTCGCCGGCCGGCTTGACGATGGCCGGGAACCGGCGCCACCGTGCCCGGGCGACGCCCGGCCGCACCAGGATCCACTCCGGCACCGGGACCCCGTGGGCGCAGAGCACGGCGTTCGCCCGGTCCTTCCGGAGACACAGCGCGAGCATGTCGGACGAGGCGCCGGTCAGGGGAATCCCGAGGAGCTCGACGAGAGCCGCGGCGACGGGCTCGCCGGCCGCCTGGTTGCTCAGGCCCTCGCACAGGTTGAACACCAGCTGGAAGCGCCCGGTTGCCAGCTCAGCCAGCCACTCCGAGGGGTTGCCGTTGAACTCGACCAGCACCGGGTCGTAGCCGAGCGCCCGCAGCGCGGCCAGCACCGGCCCGGGGTTGCCGGGGGCCGACGGCGTGCCGAGGGCCTGGGCCGTCGCCTCCGACAGGGCATCGGTGATGACCGCCACGCGGAGCCGCCCCCGCACTCCCAGCCGAGGCCTAGACGACAATGCCATGGCGCACGGCTCCGGCCCGCAGGACGGCCCGGATCATGGACCCGTAGTCCATGCCGGCAGCCCGCGCAGCCTTGGGGAAACAGGAGTTCATGGCCGGGTCCGGAAGCACCCCCGGGAGAGGGTTCACCTCGAGGATGTGTGGCACCCCTCGGGCGTCGCAGCGAACGTCGATGCGGGCCCAGTCCCGGCAGCGCAAGACGCGATAGGCGGCCAGCACCGTCTGCTCAATCTGCCGCGCGAGCCCGCGCGGGAGCGAGGCGGGGCACTGGAAGATGGCGAGCGGCCGCTCTGGTCGGTCCCACAACCACTTGGCTTCGTACGAGTAGAGGCGCGCCGCCCCGCGAGGCAGCGCGTCGAAATCGACCTCGACCAGCGGCAGGACGCGGGCGCTCGGGCCGTTCCCGAGTATCGCGCAGGTGAACTCGCGGCCGGGCAGCCACCGCTCGACGAGCGCCGGCTGGCGGTAACGCCGCCACACCAGGCCGACGGCGCGCCCCACCTCGGCCCGAGTCCGGCAGAGCGACGCCTGGGTGATCCCCTTGCTGGAGCCCTCGTGGATCGGTTTCACGACCACGGGCAGCCGCGGGGTCCCGTCGAGCGGAGCCCTTCCGGGGGCGACGGTGAACTCCGCGGTCGGAATGCCGTGGTAAGCAAGGATCTCCTTGGCGCGGCCCTTGTCCAGACAGATCGCCAGGGTGAGGGGATCGCTTCCCGTGTAGGGCACGCCCCAGAACTCGCAGAGGGCTGGCACGTGGGCCTCGCGGTTCGGCCCCCAGAGCCCTTCCGCCACATTGAAGATGATGTCGGGCTTCGACTCCCGAAGCCGGAGCGGGAAGTCCTCCGTGGCCTCCAGCCGCGTGACCTCGCCGGTCTCCGCCAGTGCCGCCTCGATTGCCGCGATCGTGACCTCGTCGTCCCACTCGGCGTAGAGATCCGCGGGGTCCCCGAGACTCCGGTTCCTGGGGGGCGCGATGGCCGGTGGGGCCCCGTCGTCCGGTTTCTTGTTGAAGGCGAAGCCGATCCGAGGCGCTGACCGCGGCCTGCCGTTGCGTTCGGGCGCTCCCGTCACGACCGCCTGGCCGGTCGCGCGGACCGCGCGGCCGAGGACAGGGACGTGGGCGCTGGCGCGTTGGATGGCGGCTACTCCTTGACTGCCAGGCGGAGCTCCTCGAGCCCCTCGTTCCCGAGCGTGTGGCGCAACTCGGCCTCGCAGACGTCGAGAACGCCCAGCGGGCCCCCGGGGGTCGGCCGGCAGCAGCCCTCGGGCGCGTCGAGACACATCTCGTCGATCCACAAGGCGCCGGCCGCGATCGTGATGGGGAAGGCCGAGCAGAAGAATGGCTTGAGATCGAAGCCCGGCCGGGCGATGGCGATCGTCACCGCTTGGAGGACGCACCGCCGCGCCGCGTTCAGAAAGACGCACCCGTTCCCGCGCACCTGCGTACCAACGCACCGGCCGGACGGGAAGTCAGAGTCCGGGGTCTCCGTCTCCTCGAACCAGCCGCCGACATCCTGGTCCTGGCCGGGGTCCATCGCGCGCCGGATGAGATCGGCGTGGGCGAGGATCTGATCGCGGTGGGCGACATCGACCTTAACGCCGCTCGAACAGCACATCCCGTCGCAGTGTCCCGGCGAGGATCCGGGGGCGTATCGGGTATCGAAGATGCTGCCGTTCACCTCGAGACCGGGCAGGTGGGATAGCCGGTGCCGTCGCAGTACGACCCGGCTCTCGGCGGAGCGCGGCTCGATGTGCGGGTCGGCTTCAGGGGGGTCGGGTTCGCTGCCCACCGCCTCTAGCGCTCGAGGCGCCCGGGTGTGTGCTCGGTTCGGATCACGGCTTCGGCTTCGCCGATTCGGCCGAGCGAAGGGCTTTTTCGAGCTTGGAGAGGCCGTCCGCCGTCTCGCGCCGGAGATCGTCCCGGAGCGACTCGACCTTCTTCGTGAGGTCCTTCGTGCCGCCGGCTTCCTGGTAGGCGAGGATGGAAATTCCCAATGCCACGAGCGAGATCAGGAAGGCAAGCTGCGCCATAGCCTTGGGTATCGTCCTCCTAGCGGCAATCTAGCGTGTCACTCTCTCCGCTGCAAGGAAGAAACCACGGGGCCGCTCGTCGGGCCGGGCGGGATCAGCCGGGTGACCGCGACGGAGCTGCCGCAGAGCCCGAGGTCCCACCGGGTCGCTGGATCGCTCCCGTCGGGCGATCGATGACAGAGTGGACGGGCGGCGGCGGCGAGGGTAGCCTGACGGCCGGGAGGATCGGAGATGCGCGAGCGCGAGTGGATCCTGCTGAACCCCGGCCCTGCCAACACCAGCCGATCGGTGCGGGAGGCCCTGGTGATGCCAGACCTCTGCCACCGAGAGCCGGAGTTCTTCGAGATGATGCGGGAGTGCCGGGCTCGGCTCGTCCGGCTGGCCGGTTGCGACGAGCGCTTCGCCGCGGTGCTGTTCAGCGGGTCGGGGACCGCCGCCGTGGAGGCGGCCGTCAGCTCGGTGGTGCCGAGGGACCGCGCGGTCCTGATCGTGAACAATGGCGTCTACGGGGACCGCCTGGCCCGGATCGCGCGGGTCCACGGGATCGCGGCCGAGGTGCTCGCGTACGACGTCACCACCCCCGTGCCCCCGGCCGACGTCGAGGCCGCGCTCCGGGCGCGTCCCGAGCTGAGCCACGTGGCGGTCGTCCACCACGAGACCACGACGGGCCTCCTGAACCCGGTGATGGACGTCGCGCGGGTGGCCGCGCGGGCGGGGCGCCGGGTCCTGATCGACGCCATGAGCTCGCTCTTCGGCGAGCGGCTCGACGTTGACGCCGACGGCGTCGACTTCGTGATGGCCAGCGCCAACAAGTGTCTGCAGGGGGTTCCGGGAATCGCCTTCGTCCTCGGTCGCCGAACGGCGCTGGACGCGCTGGCCGGGCAGCCACCGCGCGGCGTCTATCTGGATCTCCACGGCCACTACACGAGCCAGGAACGGGACAACACGCCCTTCACCCCTGCGGTCCAGGTCCTCCACGCGATGCGGCAGGCCCTCGTCGAGCTCGACGCCGAGGGAGTGGCCGGCCGCATCGCCCGGTACGCGGAGAACGCCCGCGTGCTGCGGCGCGGCATGGCGGCGCTTGGCTTCGAGATCCTGGTCCCCGAGGCGGCGCGGTCCAGCATCCTCACGACGTTCCGGCTCCTGCCAGGACTGGCCTACGACCGGCTCCACGACGCGATGAAGCGGCGTGGGTACATCATCTACGCCGGCCAGGGGGACATCCGCACGTACGCGTTTCGCGTGTCCAACATGGGGACGCTCACCCCCCGGGACATGGAGGGGGTGGTCGAGGCGTTCCGGGCCAGCCTTTCAGAGCTGGCGGTGGGGGTCGGACGGTGACCCCGGAGGCTGACTGATGACGCGACCGAAGCACGTCCTCATGTTCCTCCTCGACGGATTCGACCCGGGCTACGTCCAGCCGGCCCGGATGCCGCGACTGGCCGGGCTCATGAAGGCCGGCGCCTCGACCCTCGACGGTCGCGGGGTGCTCCCCAGCCTCACGAACGTGAACCACATCTCGCTGCTCACGGGCACCTACCCGGCGCGCCACGGTCTGTCGACGAACTTCTACTACGATCGCGCTACGCGGATGGACGTCTTCATGGAGCAGGTCTCGTTTGTGCAGGAGCCTCTCGTGTTCGAGCACTTCAAGGCAGCCGGCTGGTCCACGGCGCTCGTCACGGCGAAGGAGAAGCTGACGAAGCTCCTCCGTCGGGGCCTGGACGTTTGCGTCGATATGAAGACGCACCCGGAGACCCACCGAGCGGTGGCCGGGCCCCCGCCCGAGATCTTCTCCCTCGACATCAATCTCTGGGTGTTCCGGATGGCCCGCGAGGTCGCGCTCCGGGAGCGCCCGGCCTTCCTCTACGTGGCCACGACGGACTACCCCCAGCACATGCTGGCGCCCGATGAGCCCGCCATGCAGCGCTACCTCGAGGCCAGCGACGAGGCGCTCGGGCGGCTCCTCGACGTGTACGACCCTGCCGAGACGGTCGTCGTCCTCACGGCGGATCACGGAATGAACGCCAAGCTCCGTTCCGTCTCGCCGGTGCGGGTGCTGGCGGAGGCCGGCATCACGACCCACGGCGTGCCTCTCATCCGGGATGGGCTCTACGCACACCACCGGGATCTCGGCGGGGCGCTCTACCTCTACTTCGAAGACCCGGGCAAGGCGCGCGAGGCGCACGCCATCCTGGAGCGGACCGCCGGCATCGATGAGGTGGTCCCGAACGCCGAGGCGCGGCGCGATCACCTTCCACCCGAGCGCGTCGGCGACCTGATCTGCTGGGCGGCCCGGGACGTCGCCCTCGGCGTCTGGGAGGACGAGCCCGCGCACCGCCCCGAGACGGGACTGCGCTCGCACGGCTCCAAGCACGAGCAGCGAATCCCGATGCTGGTGACGGGGCCGGGTGTGCGGGCCGGCGCCGAGATCCGGGCCGGGCGCACCATCGACCTCATGCCGACGCTCTGCCGCCTGACGGGGATCGACGCGGCCGGCGTCGACGGCCGCGTCCTCGAGGATGTCCTGACCTAGAAGCAGTTGCGCCTCGACCCAGGCGCTAGCCTGCAGGAGCGGCGACGGGACCCGGGGTCGCAGGCCCGAGCGGGCAAAGGGGCGATCATGCGGAGCGAGGCGGCCGTCGTCGTCGTCGGCGGCGGCATCATCGGCTGCAGCGTCGCGTATCACCTGGCGACCGCCGGCTGCCGGGACGTGGTCCTGCTCGAGAAGGGCGAGCTGACGAGCGGCACGACCTTCCACTCGGTCGGTCTCGTCTCACAGTTCCGCACGTCGCCCGCCGACATGCGTCTCATGAACCGCAGCATCCGGCTCTACCGGGAGCTCGCGGCCGAGGTCGGCGAGGCCGCCGGCTGGCGGCCCGTCGGGAGCCTTCGGCTCGCCTCGAGTGCTCCGATGCTGCAGGGCCTCCAGCGTAACGTGAGTCGGGCGCGAGCCCTCGGTCTCGACGTCGGGATCATCGCGCCCGCCGAGGCGCTGCGGATCTGCCCCTTCATGAGCGGAGCGGGCCTTCACGGCGCGGTCTACGTCCCGGACGACGGGTACCTGGAGCCCAACGGCATCACGCGTGAGCTGGCGCGCCGAGCCGGCGCCCTCGGGGCGGAGGTGGTCACCGGGACGCGGGTCACCGGCATCCGGCTCGACCCGCGCGGCCGGATCCAGGGAGTCGAGACCACCGCAGGCGCGATCCGCGCGGAGTGCGTGGTCAACGCGGCTGGGCAGTGGGCGCCTCGCGTGGCGGCGATGGCGGGCGTCGACCTGCCGATCATTCCCCTGATGCACCAGTACCTGATCACGCGGCCCGTCCCGGGCCAGGAGCTTTCCCGCCAGACGCCAGTGGTGCGCGATCCGGAGAACCTCGTGTACGTGCGCGAGGAGGTGGGCGGATACCTGGTCGGCGGGTTCGAGCCGGACCCGAAGGCGTGGCGTCTCGACGGCGTTCCCTGGGAGTTCACGCAGCAGCTGCTCCCCGCCGAATGGGAGCTGTTCGAACCGCTCCTGGCGGGGGCCATCCGGCGCTTCCCGGCCGTCGAGAAGGCCGAGATCCTGCAGCTCGTCAACGGACCCGACGGCTTCACACCGGATGGCCACTACGCGCTCGGCCCGGTCCCCGGGCGGCCCGGCCTCTGGGTAGCGGCGGGGATGTCGATCAACGGGATCGCGGGCGCGGGCGGCGTGGGGCGCGTGATGGCCGAATGGATTCTCGAGGGTGAGCCCTCGATCGACGTGTGGGAGCTGAACGTCCGCCGCTTCGGGGCTCACCTCGGCGACCGCCGCTACGCCGCCGAGAAGGCGCGCGAGGTGTACCGGTATTACTACGCGCCCCAGTTCCCGTGCGACGAGAACGAGTGGGGCCGGCCCCTACGGACGAGCCCGCTTCTCGAGCGGCTTCTCGCGCAGGGTGCCGTGTTCGGAGAGCGCGGGGGCTGGGAGCGGGCCCACTACTTCGTCCCCGGGCGGCCCGGCCGGCGGCAAGGCGCCGACGAGCGGACCTGGGAGCGCCCGAGCTACTGGGAACACGTGGCGCGCGAGCATCGCACGGTGCGCGAGCGCGTGGGCGTGCTCGACATGACGTCGTTCGGCAAGCTCGACGTGACCGGTCCCGAGTCTCTGGCCTTCCTCCAGCGGCTCTGCTGCAACGACGTGGACCGCCCGGTCGGGAGCCTCGTCTACACGCAGTGCCTGAACCTGCGGGGCGGCATCGAGTGCGACGTGACGGTGACGCGCCTCGGGGAGTCCGCGTTCCGGGTGACGACGGGGACCGCCTCGGCGGCCGGGGACCTCGGCTGGCTCCGGCTTCACCAGCCGGACGACGGCTCGGTCGAGCTCGCCGACGTCACCGAGCGCCACGCCGTGGTCAGCCTGTGGGGTCCCGACTCGCGCCGTACGCTTGCCAGGGTGAGCCGGGGCGACCTGTCCACCCCCGCGTTTCCGTACCTCACGTCCCAGGTCATCGACGTGCGAGGGGTCGAGGTTCGTGCCAATCGCGTGAGCTTCGCGGGCGAGCTCGGCTACGAGCTGGTCACGCCCCCGGACGGCGCCGGGCGCGTGTGGGACGCGGTCCTGGCCGCCGGCCGGGAGTTCGGGATCGAGCCCGTCGGATACTACGCGCTCAACACGCTCCGTCTCGAGAAGTGCTTCTACTACTGGGGGGACGACGTCTGTCCGAGCGACACGCCGCTCGAGGCGAACCTCGGCTTCTGCGTGCGGTTCGACAAGGGCGACTTCATCGGGCGCGATGCCCTGCTCCGCCAGCAGGCGGCGGGCCCCGAGCGAAAGCTGGTGCCCCTCGTCCTCGACGGACCGGCGTGCGTCCTCTGGGGCGGGGAGGCCGTCGTCTCGGCGGGGAAGGTCGTCGGGCGAGTGCGGAGCGGTGGTTACGGCCACACGGTCGGGCACAACGTCGCGCTCGCGTACCTCCCGGTGGGGCTGACGCGGCCGGGTACCGCGGTCGCGGTGGAGTCGTTCGGGAGGCTTGTGCCAGCGGAGGTCCGGAAGGCCCCGCTCTGGGATCCCAGGGGCGAGCGTGTCCGGGTCTGACCCGCCGGAGTACCGGGGACGGCGGCTTCGCGTCCGGCGGGAGCGCCACGTCTTGCCCGACGGTCGCCGCGTCTCGGTCGACGCGGTGCGCGTGCCCGCCGTGGCCTACATCCTGCCGCTCCTCGACGACGGCCGACTCGTGCTGATCCGGCAGTACCGGCCGATCATCGGCGCCGAGATCTGGGAGCTGCCGGCCGGCACGATCGAGGCAGGGGAGTCGCCCGAGGCGTGCGCCCGCCGCGAGCTCGTCGAGGAGGCGGGCTACGAGGCCGGGCGCCTCGATCCCTTGGGGGAGGCGCTCGCCGATCCCGGGCTCACCGACGAGCGCATCTTCCTCTTCGTCGCGCGAGAGCTCCGGCCGTCCGTGCGCGGGCTCGACCCCGACGAGCACATCGAGGTCGTGCCGGCGCCGCTCGCCGAGGCCTACCGGATGGCCGACGCCGGGGAGATTCTCGACGCGGGGACGCTCGTCGCCCTGTTCCGATTCCGGGGCCGCGCCGACCGCTGAGCTCCCCGGGCCGGCGTCCGCGGCGTCAGGGCGCGTCCTGGAAGCGCGGGAGGACCTTGGTGCCGAGGAGCTCGATGGCGCGCATCACCTCGTCGTGGGGCGTCACGCCGGCCTGCACCATGAGGATGAGCTGATCGACGCCGACGTTCGCCCAGCCCTCGATGACGCGAGAGCACGTGTCCGGATCGCCCCCGACGACCATGCGGTCGCGAACGAGCGCGTCGTCCGTGTACTTGGCGAAGCGGGCGCGGTCGAAGTCGGGCCCGAACCGCACGCGGTTCAAGGGCGCCTCGTTGTCCCCGAGATACCACCGCGCGGCCGCGCCGGCCATGGCACGTCCGCGACGGTCGTCCGTGTCGCAGTGCGCCGTCATAAACGCGGCCACCTGGAAGTTGGGCGCGGCGCCGAAGAACTCCGCCGGATCGGCCGCCGCCTGGGCCGCGCGGTACGCCGACACCGCCGGCGCCAGCTCCTCGGGCGGCACGGCAGTGAACCCGAGGACGCCCAGCCCCGCGCGCGCCGCGCTCGTGAAGGTCGCCTGGCTCGTCGCCGCCACCCAGAGCGGGGGATGCGGCCGCTGGACGGGCTTGGGCACGAGCTTGCGCTCGGGGACCTCGTAGTGACGCCCCTTGTGCCCCGGGAAGGTGTCGTTGACGAAGAGACCGCAGATCACCCGGAGAGCCTCGTCCCAGACCTCCCGCGACTCCTCGATCGAGACGCCGAATGCCTCGGTGTGGTACCAGGACGCTCCCCGGCCCGTGCCGAGGTCGACGCGTCCGTTGGACAGAATGTCGAGCGTGGCCGCCCGCTCCGCGACCCGAACCGGATGGTTGCACGGCAGCACGACCACCCCGTGCCCCAGGCGGATGCGGGAGGTGCGGGCCGCCAGCGCCGCCAGGAACACCTCGGGCGCCGAGCTGTGGGCGATCTCCTCGTAGAAGTGATGCTCGGTCGCCCAGTAGTAGTCGAAGCCGGCCTCCTCGGCCAGTACCGCCTCGGCGAGCGTGTCCCAGTGAATCCGATGGTCGACGTTCTCGCCCTCGGGCCACGGCTTCGGCGCCTGCATCTGCGCGATGAGGCCGAACTTCATGGCCGAGCCTTCCGGGTCTTCGCGTCGTCGCGGGCTTGCTCGTTCGTCACCCAGGAACGCTAGCCCGGCGCGTCCGGTCCGTCAATCCGCCATGTGGCGGCACATGGCCGGTACACGACCGGCACACGGCTGACGTGCGGCATGCGGCATGAGAGACGGCGCGGCGGCGTGCCGGTCGCTTGACAGCGGCGAACGGCCGTCGCTACAGTCACGGCCGTCGCGACCTGCGGTCACGATCGGCACGCGGGGGACGGCTCTCGCCGGCCATCCGGCCGCCAACAAGTGCCAGACGGGCCGTCGCGATGTGGAGGAAGCCGGACGATGCGCTTTTCACAACTCGTCCTCTGCGACCGGCGAGAGGGCCAGTCGAGTCAGGAGCGGTACGAGCAGCAGCTGGCCGAGGTGCGCCTCATGGACCAGCTGGGTTACTGGGCGTGCTGGTTCGCCGAGCATCACTTCGCCGGGTACGCACTGGTGCCGGATTGCCTGCTCATGGCCGCGGCGGCCGCCCGCGAGACGCGGAGAATCCGCCTCGGCAGCGGCGTGGTCGTCCTTCCGTTTCAGCACCACCCGATCCGGGTCGTGGAACAGGCGGCGATGGTGGATTGCCTGAGCGGCGGGCGGCTCGAGCTCGGACTCGGGCGAGGCTACCAGCCCCACGAGTTCATGGGCTTCGGGGTCAGGCTCGAGGAGAGCCAGGACCGCTTCGACCAGTCGCTCAGCGTGGTCCGTCAGGCCCTCGCCCAGCTCCACGACCTGGACTACGCGACCCCACTGTTCCGGGGGCGCCACGCCAGCATCTACCCGAAACCGGTCCAGAATCCGATTCCCTGCTGGGGGGCCTCGATCAGCGAGGCGTCCTTCGCCCGGTACGGGGCACTGGGGTGGCCCATCCTGACCTTCCCCGCGAACCAGAAGCCGGAAGTGCTCCGGGCCCAGATCGACACCTACCGGCGCGTGTACCGAGAGCACGGCCACGACCCCGCCCGGATGCGTGTCGCCTTGACCATGTTCTGCTATCTTGCCGAGAGCGCGGCCGAGGCCAACGAGACGTTCGAGCGCGGCATGGAGAGGTACTTCGGCTTCCTCGACAGCATCACGGCCGACGCCGAGAAGCACCAGCACACCCTCTATGATCGGATCCCGACGCTGGCGCGGCTCTCGGGGAGGCCGGAGGACGCGGTCAAGCGGCTCCGCGAGCTGATCGACTACTTCGAGGTGACGGACTTCCTGAACGTCACCCAGTTCGCCGGGTACCTGAGCCACGAGCAGATCATGCGCTCGATGCGGCTCTTCGCCGATCGCGTGATGCCGCACTTCCAGCGGGGCGCCCGCAACGGCGGGCCGTGATGCGCCCGCGTGAGCGGGTCTCGTCCGGTGGACGCTGGGAGCCGCTCGTCGGCTACTCGCGGGCCGTCCGGGTCGGCGACATGGCCTGGGTGTCGGGCTGCACGGCGGCGGGGCAGGGCGGCGCGGTGGTAGGCCGGGGAGACGCGTACGCCCAGACCGTCCAGGCGATCCGCACGATGTCGGAGGCGCTCGCGCAGCTCGGGCTCGGTCTCGGTCACGTCGTCAAGACGGGGGTCTACCTCGCCGACATGGCCCAGTGGGAGGCCGTGGCTCGCGCGCACCGCGAGGCGTTCGGCGATGTCCGGCCGGCCTGCACCTGGGTCGAGTGCGGCACGATGATCCATCCGGACATGCTGGTCGAGATCGACGCGATCGCCGTCGAGTGAGCGGGTGATGGACTCGCTGCCCGCGTCGGCGTTCGGGTCCGGTCCGGTGTCCGCGGCGGCCCAGGGCGCCCTCGCAGCGGCGCGCGCGCAGCTCGGCGTGAAGCGGACCGCGCTCTTTTGGCTCGACGACGCCCTGGGTCAGCTCTCCTGCGTCACCACGGCGGGTGCTGGCGGGGCGGGCGGGTGGGTCGGGCAGACGCTGGCCGCCGGCGTCGGGATGGCGGGGCGCGCGGTGAGGGAAGGTCGGCCGGTGTGGACGCCGGACCTGCTCGCCGATCCTCGCGTTCCCGTCGCGCCGTGGCTCCGCGAGCGCCTCGAGGAGGAGGGGCTCAGGACGGTGGCGGCAGTGCCAGTCCGCCTTGACGGCGCGATCCGCGGCGCGCTGGGCTTCCTGGACGGACCCGGTCGGAGCTTCGACGACGAGGGCCTTCGACGGATCGGGCGTCTAGCCGACGACCTGGCCAGAGACCTCGTGCGCGCGGCGCCCTGACCGAGATTCTCGGCATCTCACTCCGTGGCCAGCCGGGCGATCCGGGGCAGCACCTCGACCTCCGCTGCGTGGAGGTCCTGCGGGAAGTCGATCTCGATCCAGGGGAGGCCAGCCGTCGGGCACATCGCGAACGGGTACCCGGCCAGGAGGCCGTCGAGGGCCACCTCGTAGTCGCCGTCGACACGGCCCCCCCGGACCATGGCGTCGAGTCCGGCTGCGAGGGCGGACCCCGCGACACGACACACTTTCACGAAGCCGACCCACTCGGCCCTGGCGTCGTAGGGGACGGCCGGCGGCCCGCTCACACCCCGGCGGATCGCCACGACCCGCTCGCCGGCTTGGTAGAGGTTGATCTCCTCGCCGGTGTCCATGAACTCGGGCTCGCCCAGGAACACGTTCGGCTCGGCGGCGCGGACGACGCGCTCGAGCAGGGGCGGCGCGAAGAGCACGTCGCCGTCGGCCAGGACCACGTCGTCCCGCTCGAACTCCGCGCGGCCCGCCCAGAGCGACAGCCGCGGGCCCTTCTCGAAATCGCGGTTGACGACGTAGCGGAGCGGCATGCCCCGGTGGGAGGTGCCGAGGGCGGCCCGGATCATCGCCTGGCGGTAGCCGACGACGAGGACGGTCTCGTGTACCCCCGCGACCTGGAGGCCGTCGAGGAGGCGCGCCAGGAGGCTCCGCCCTCCGAGCTCGATCAGGCCCTTCGGCCGCTCCTCGGTGAGGGGAGCCAGGCGCTTGCCGAGGCCCGCGGCCAGGACGAGGCCCGTCACGGCTTCTTGCCCTTCGCCGCGGCGTCCTCGTCGAACTGAAGCTCTTCCTGCTTCGTCTTGAGCCGCTGGACGAGATCCGGATAGCTGGACTGCTGGATGATGCGGTTGAACTGGGAGCGGTAGTTGGAGACCAAGCCCACGTTCTCGATCTTCACGTCGTAGATGCGCCAGCGCTCGTCCACCTTGTGCATCTGATAGTCGATCGGAATCTGGTTCCCGTTCTTGGTCAGGAGCTTCGTCCGGACCGTGGCCTGGTCCCCGTCGAGCGTCTCGTCGCCGTAAAGGATCTTCTCGCCGGAGTAGGCCTCGATCTTGCCCACGTACGAGCGCTCGAGAAGATCGGCGAAGAGCTTCGAGAACTCCTCGCGCTCCTGCGGCGACCGGCCCTGCCAGTGTCGGGCGAGCGCACGCTTGCCCGTCTCGGTCCAGTCGAAGACTTCGTTGGCGATGGCGCGGATCTTCTGACGACGCTCCTCGGCCTTGCCGGGCTGCTTGAGGGCGGGGTCCTGGAGGATGGCCAACACCCGGTCGATGCCCCCCTTGAGCTGGTCGGTCGGCGGTCCAGCCTGGGCGGCGCGCCCGGCCAGCAGGGCCAGCACCACGATGAACAGCGAGACGGCGAGCCGTCGCATGCGTTCAGTCCTCCGGATGGAGTCTCTCACGGCTTTGACGGAGCCAGCCGCTGCACGTCGGCGACGTCCTGGCCCGCGGCGTGGGCGAGCTGCTCGAGGCCGAAGACATAGGCGTAGAGCGCCTGGAGGTAGTCGGCTCGAGTCCGGGCATACTGCACGAAGGCGTCGGCCAGGTCGTCCGGATCCCCGACTCCCAGGTCCGCATTCGAAGAGCTCGCGACGAGCCACTGCTTGGCGTTGTCGTGCGCCTCCGACAGGACCCTGGCGTTCCGCTCGGCTTCCACCACCGTGGTGTACGCGTCGCGAACCTGGAGCGGGATTCCGTCGAGGGCGTGGTCCCGCAAGGCCTCGAGCTTCTGGACCTCCGCCTCGGCTTCCTTGACCTTGCCGGCGCGGATCCCGAAGTCGAGGTTGTACTTGAAGCCGATGACCGGCCCCACCGCGGTGTGGTAGAGGGGGTCGATGACGTAGGGGTTCTCGAGCCGGTCACGGTTGGTCGCGTACGCGAGATCACCCAGGAGGCCGATGAAGAAGAGCGGATAGCCCTGCTTGCGCTCGACCTCGACCAGTCTCCGGCGCGCCTCGATGCCTTCCCGGAGCTGGGAGAACTCGGGGCGCCCGACGAGCGCGTTCTGAACGTACAGGTCCAGCGCCGGGATGGGCTTCATGTCCGTCGGCAGGGCCTCATCCGTCGGGTCGACGGCCACCCCCTTGGGCTGGCCCGTCCACGTTCCCAGGGCCTGGGTGGCGAGGTCTATCGTCTTGTCCGCGAGGTTGATGAAACGCTCGAGCTCACCGCGCTTGGAGCGAAACCGGTAGAGGTCGATGTCGGTCGCGTATCCGCCCTCCACCAGCCGCTCGGTCCGCGCGATCGCCTGGTCGACCTGATCGCGTACCTCGACCAGGAACGCGCGGATCGTCTTGGCCGTCACGGCCCCCCAGTACGCCTGCTTCACGCGGAGCGCGACCTCGGTGCTCTTGACATCGACGCCAGCCTGTGCCGCTCGGACGCCGTGGTCGGCGGCCATGCGCGCGTTCTCGACGAGACCCCACGTGAAGATGGGCTGGATGATGCTGACCGTGCCCCGCACGAACGCGCCCGTGATGTCCGGGGAGTACTGGTCGTCAGGGGAGGAGACCTGGTTCCCGCGGGCCCGGGGCGACGGGCCGACTACGGTCTGGATCTCGATCTGCGGGCGGCCGATCCCGACGGCCTGGAGCTGCTTGCCTCGAAAGCCCTCGAGCTCTGCGATGGCCTGCCGGGTCTCGGGGCTCCGCCCGAGCGCTGCCCGGAGGCTCGCGTCCAGCGTCAGCCGGACGGCCGGCGGTCCCGGCACGGGCGTGGTGCCCTGAGCCCCGGCCCACCCGGGGGTGAATGTCGCGCCCAGCATCAAGACCAGAGCCACGGGCAGCACCCGGACGGGGACGCCTGTGCCGGACCTCGCTGCCAGGGCGCCGGAACTGGGGGGACGGTGCCAGCGCATGAGCCTACACCTTGCCGAATACATACTTCGAGATCAACTCCTCGATGTCGATCGGCGCTTCGACCTCGGTGAGGCGCCCGCCGGCCGGCACGAGCTTCTCTGAGCCTCCCGGGCTGATCTGGATGAACTTCTCGCCGATGAGACCCTTCGTCTTGATCGAGACGATCGCGTCGGTCTGGAGCTTCACGGCCTCGTCGATCCGGAGGGCGACCCGTGCCTGGTACTCCTTGAGCCCGATCGACTGCACCCGGCCGACCGAGACGCCGGCGATCTCCACGGCCGCTCCGGACTTGAGCCCGCCCACGGTAGGGAAGTCCGCGTAGACGACGTAGCCCTGACGCCCCAGGACGTCGACCCTGCCCAGGTTCATGGACAGGTACGCCAGCGCGAGGATTCCCGCGACCATGAACAGCCCGACTCCGAGCTCCACTCGTCGCCCCATGACCGCCTCCGTGCCCTTTCTCGCGCTTCCGCTTTGACCAGCTGGATGGCAGCTAGACGGCTTGCTCCTCGACCTCGCCGTGGATGAACCGACGCACCACAGGGTCGCTGGAGCCCTGGATCTCCTCCGGCGTGCCAACCGTGTGGATCCGCCCTTCGTGGAGCACCGCGACACGGTGGGCGATCTGGAAGATCTCCGGGATCTCGTGACTGACCATGACGGCCGTGAAGCCAAACTTTCGATGAAGCCCGACGACCAGGTGGTGGATCGAGTTGACGAGGATGGGGTCGAGCCCGGTCGTCGGCTCGTCGAAGAACACCACCTGGGGCTCGGTGACCAGCGCCCGCGCGATGGCGACGCGCTTCCGCATGCCTCCGGAGATCTCGGCCGGGTACTTGTGGCCCATCTCCCCGAGGCCGACCTGGGCCAGGGCTTCCTGGGCCCGTGGCAGGAGATCGGCCTCGGGGAGCCGGCGGCGCTCCCGGATCGGGAACAGGATGTTCTCGAGCACGGTGAGCGAGTCGAAGAGGGCGCCGCCCTGGAACACGACCCCGAAGCGCTCCCGGATCCGGTCGAGGGCCTGCCCGCGGAGGCTGGCCACGTCCTGGCCGTCGATGATCACGCGCCCGGCATCCGGCCGGACCAGTCCGAGGAGGTGCCGGAGGAGCACGGACTTGCCGCCCCCGGACCGCCCGATGACGACCATCAGCTCGGCCGGCGCGATCTCGAGGTCGATCCCGCAGAGAACCTCCTGGCTTCCGAAGCGCTTGCGGAGCGCCTCGACCCGGATCGCGGGGGCTGGCGCACCCGTCACGGCATCACCGAGCCCAGGAGGTAGTCGAGCACGAGGATGAGGACCGACGCGAGCACGACCGCCTCGGTCGTGGCGCGCCCCACGCCCTCGGCGCCGTGGCCGACGTTGAAGCCCTTGTAGCAGGCGACCCACGTGATGACGAGCCCGAACACGAGCGCCTTCCAGAAGCCGACCCAGATGTCCTCGGTGTCGAGGAAGGCCCGGATCTGCCCAAAGTAGGTTCCGGAGGACATCCCGAAGAGCTTCACCGTCACGAGATAACCGCCGTAGATGCCGACGACGTCGAATACCCAGGCGAGGAGGGGAAGGGCGACGAGCCCCGCCACCAGCGTCGGCACGACCAAGTATCGCATCGGGTTAAGCGCCATCACGGTCAGGGCGTCGATCTGCTCGGTGATGCGCATGACGCCGATCTCGGCGGCGAGGGCCGATCCCGCGCGGCCGGTCACCATCAGCGCGGCGAGCACCGGGCCGAGCTCACGCACGAGCGCGATCGCCACCAGCGGGCCCACGAAGGCCTCCGAGCCGACCCGCTGCAGCATCAGCATGCCCTGGAGCCCGAGGACCATTCCGGTGAACGCCCCGGTCAGGAGGATCACGGACATCGAGCGGAAGCCCACGAACCAGACCCGCTGGAGCGCCTGGCGGGCCTTGAACGGCGGGACCACGGCCCAGCGCAGCGCCTCGCCCAGGAAGACGCCGAAGCGCCCGAGGGCCGAGAGGGTATCGAGGCCGAACCGCCCGAGACCCTGGATGGAGTCGAGGCCGAGGGAACCGGGCATTCGGGGGGTGAACGGGGTCTGTGGCTGGCTCTCGCCGTGCTCTACCGCGTGAGCCGGCGCCACGCTCCGAGCGCCCACAGGGGGAAGTAGTGGGCATAGAGGTGGTACTGCAGGTAGAAGACCCGAGGAAAACCCGTTCCGTTCCAGAGCGGGTCGTCCCAGCCGCCATCGGCTCGCTGGCTCCGCAGGAGGAACTCGATCCCGCGCTCGACCATCGGGGTGGCCGCCTGGCCCGCTGCCATCAGGCCGAGGAGGGCCCACGCCGTCTGGCTCGGTCCCGATACGCCGCGTCCCTTGAGGTGGGCGTCGGCGTAGGAATCACAGGTCTCGCCCCAGCCGCCATCCGAGTTCTGGCGAGCCTCGAGCCATCGGATCGCACGCCCGACCATGGGATCGTCGGTACGGAGCCCTATCGCCTCGAGTCCCCGGAGGACCGACCACGTCCCGTAGAGGTAGTTCACGCCCCATCGCCCGTGCCACGCGCCCTCGGGCGTCTGGGTTCGGCGGAGGAACGCGAGGCCCCGCTGGATCGCCGGATCGTCACGCGGGACGCCCAGCCGCCCGAAGCACTCGATGCAGCGCGCGGTGAGATCTTCCGTGGCCGGGTCTAGGAGCGCCCCGTGATCGGCGAACGGGATGTTGTTGAAGAGCAGCCGTGTCTGATCCGTGTCGAACGACGCCCAGCCGCCGTCCTTGCCCTGCATGCCCCGGAGCCACCGCACGGCGCGGTCGATGGCAAGGCGCCGCCGGCCGTCGTCCGGGTGGTCGATCTGGGCCAGGCCCATGGCGACCACCGCGGTGTCGTCGAGATCCGGGTAGAAGGGGTTGTCGAACTGGAAGGCCCAGCCACCGGGCGGGAGCTCCGGGCGCTTGACCTGCCAGTCCCCCGTCTCGAGCACTTGGCGGTCCAGGAGCCAGTCCGCGGCGCGAAGGAGGGCCGGGTGCGAACTCGGCAGCCCCGACGCCAGCAGGGCGTTGACCGCGAGCGCGGTGTCCCAGACGGGCGACACGCACGGCTGCACGTGAAACCGACGCGCCTCCTCGACGCCGAGCGCCTCGATCTCCTTGAGCTGCCCCGTGATCAGTCTGTGATCATCCGGATAGCCCAGGAGTCGCATCGCCAGGATCCCGTTCACCATGGCGGGATAGATGCCACCCAGGCCGCCCGGCACGGTCATCCGAGGGACCAGCCAGTCGTGGGCGGTACGGATCGCCCGGGCCCGCCAGGGGCGAGGCCCGAAGGCCTCCCACGTCTTGAGGAAGCCGTCGACGCCGATGAAGATGTTCTTCCACGACACGAGCCCGCGGCGCGCATACGCCGGGTCGTCGAGGTGGAGGTGATGCGCCCATAGCTCGTCGATGCCAGAGCCGCGCGGAACGGGGTGCACCGGCCGCCGGTCCATGACGATCAGGAGGGGGATGAGGACCGTCCTCGACCAGTAGGAGATCTCCCAGATGTTGAAGTAGGACCACCGGGGCAACAGCATGATCTCGACCGGCATCGCCGGCACGCCGCCCCAGGGGTACTGGCCGAACAGGGCCAGGGTGATCTTCGCGAAGACGTTGGCCTGGGTCGGCCCGCCCCGCTCCAGGATCCACTGCCGGGCGCGAGCCATCGCGGGATCGGCCGGGGAGACCTGGGCCATCTTCATGGCGAAGTACGCCTTGATGGTCGCCGAGAGGTCGCCGGCCCCGGCCTGGTAGAGGTTCCACGAGCCGTCCGTGCCCTGCCGGTCCCTGAGGTACGCGAGCGCCTTTTGCTCGAGGTCCCGATCCACGGTCCCGAGGAGATGGCGGAGGAGGACGTACTCGGACGTGATGGTGGAGTCGGCCTCCAGCTCCCCGACCCAGTCCCCGGCCGGGGACTGAAGCCGCAGGAGATGGTCCTGCGAGCGCCGGAGCGCCGCGTCGACTCGGCTCGTATCTATCATTGATCGCTGGGGTCCCTGGTCCCGCCGATTGCGGCTTAGTGTAGCATGGGTGGCTCGGAACCGATGGGCGACGGCGACCAGCTCTTCATCTTTGCAGGGCTCGGGGCAGTGCTCGGGCGCGCGTGGGGCAGCGTCCTCCTGCGCCCGTACGTGTTCGGGTTCCTCGCCGTCTACCTCGCCGCCGCGGCGGCGGCGTGGGGCTGGCGACGCGCGGTGGCGTTCACCGCCTGGGCCGGGGGCCTGGCGTTCACCGCCGAGTGGAGCTCGACGCGCACCGGGATCCCC
Source organism: uncultured Candidatus Rokubacteria bacterium (assembly GCA_963805625.1). GTDB lineage: Bacteria > Methylomirabilota > Methylomirabilia > Rokubacteriales > DASRDR01 > DASRDR01. The sequence goes on along the minus strand of CAWDVE010000010.1, from coordinate 1,174,071 downwards.
TTCGGGCTCTACCACTACACCGGGGCGACCGCGGGGCGGGAGCTCTACGTCTCGAACGTCCCCCTCTTCGACCCTGTGTCCTTCACGTTTCTCGCGTACGCGAGTCTCGGACTGGCCGGGCAGCTCCTCGGTGTAGGGGGAGAGACGGCCCAGGCCCGGACCGGCGCGCGCCTTCGCCTGGCTGGCCTGGCGGGATTCCTCATGATGTGGCTCGACATCGTGATCGATCCGCTGGCGGTGCGGGGCGACCGGTGGTTCCTCGGCCGGATCTTCTACTATCCAGAGCCCGGCTGGTACTTCGGGGTGCCGGCCGCGAACTTTGTCGGCTGGGTGCTCGTCGGGGCGGCGATCGCGTGGGGCTGGACCGTCCTCGGCCCTCGCGTTGGCGGCGCGCGGCCCGCCTGGGGGACGCGCTGGCCGGAGCACGGACGCCAGGCCGTGGCGCTCTACTATCTCGTGCTGGCCTTCAACCTCGCGATCACGGCGGCGGTGGCCGAGCCCGCGCTTCTGGGCGTCGGGGTTCTCCTCCACGTGCCGCTGGCAGCCGTTGTAGTATGCTCTCTACGATCGCGGGACCAGGCGGGCCGGATACCGGCGCGCGCCGGCGGGCCCGCATGAGACCCGGCGAGCGGAGCGTATGAGCGTACCCATCTCTCAGATGTGGACCGTCGCGAGCTACGTGCTCACGCAGCGATTTCGTGGGCGCAAGCAGTACCCGCTCGTCCTCATGCTCGAGCCGCTGTTCCGCTGCAACCTCGCCTGTGCGGGCTGCGGCAAGATCCAGTACCCGGGTCAGATCCTCCGGAAGAACCTCACCGTCGACCAGTGTCTCAAGGCCGTCGACGAGTGCGGCGCCCCCATCGTGTCCATTCCGGGCGGCGAGCCTCTCATGTACCCGGAGATCGGGCGGCTCGTGACGGAGCTGGTCGCGCGGAAGAAGTACATCTATCTGTGCACGAACGCCATCCTGCTCAAGGAGAAGCTCGACGCCGGCGTCTTCACGCCCTCGAAGTACCTCTCCTTCAGCATCCACATGGATGGGCTCCGGGAGGAGCACGACGAGGCCGTCTGCAAGGATGGCGTCTTCGACCAGGCCGTCGAGGGAATCCGGGAGGCGCTTCGCCGGGGATATCGCGTGACGACGAACACCACCCTGTTCGACGGCGCGAATCCCGAGCGGGTGCGGCAGTTCTTCGACGCGATGATGGACCTCGGCGTGGAGGGGATGATGGTGTCCCCCGGCTACAGCTACTCGAAGGCGCCCGATCAGGAGCACTTCCTCCGCAAGCAGCGGGCCAACGACCTCTTCCGTCGCATCCTGTCGAGCCCGAAGCGGCGGTGGCGGTTCAACCAGTCTCCGCTGTTCCTTCAGTTCCTCATGGGGAAGCGAGACTACGAGTGCACGCCCTGGGGGAATCCGACCTTCAACGTCTTCGGCTGGCAGCGCCCGTGCTATCTCCTCCAGGAGGGCTACGCGCAGAGTTTCGAGAATCTGCTCCACGGCACGCGGTGGGAGCGCTACGGGAAGCGGAGCGGCAACGAGAAGTGCCGCGACTGCATGGTCCACTGCGGGTTCGAAGCGACGGCCGTCCAGGAGACCTTCTCCAGCTGGCGCGGATTCCGGGACACGGTGGTGGCCACCGTGACCGGGCGCGCGTGATGGAGGTCGAGAAGCCCCTCGAGGGGTGGGCGCCCGAGCCGGATGCCGAGATGTCTCTCGCCCACATCGTCGAGCTCGCCTTCGACTACCGGGGGAACACGACGGTCGTGAAGCGTGACGGTGCGGAGCTCCACGGCTACGTGTTCAATCGGGATGCGGACGCTCCCGTGCCGTACCTCGAGATGTTCGACGCCGAGGGCGGCGGACCCTACCGCGTTCCGTACGCGGAGGTGCGCACGATCCACTTCACTGGAAAGGACACCGCGGCCGGGAAGTCCTACGCCGCATGGCTTGCCCGGAAGCAGGCGGAGAAGGTCGGACGGGCGGCGGGCCCACCGCCACCGTGACGCAGGGGTCGAGCTCACGCGCGAGGGTCGCGTCCTCGTCGTCGCCGGCCTTGTCATGGAGGCCCGCGGATTGCTCCGGCGGCTGCCGCCGGCCACCCGGCGGGCACTGACCGTCCGGATCGTGGGTCCTCGCGCGACCCTTCTCGACCGTCTCGACATCCCCCCGGCCTCGCGGGAGCCCGTCGCGCTACTCGTGACCGGGCTCGCGGGTGGCTGCGGGCCGGGTCTCCGGCCGGGTGACGTTATCATCGGGGACCCCGTGGCGGCCCCAGGTGCGGAGTCCTGCAGTGACGGCGGGGATCCTGGTCTCCGACGCCGGGCCGCACGCGCCCTCGATGCCGCCCGGCTCCGCTACCAGGTCGGACGGCTCCTCACGGTGGACGACGTCGTGACGAGCCCGGCGGCGAAGGCAGAGTGGTGGGCGACGCAGCGCGTGCTGGCTGTCGACATGGAAAGCGCCCACGTCCTCGCCTGGGCCCGGCGCGCCGGGCTTCCCGCACTGGCCGTCCGGGCCATTGCGGACGGCCCCGAGGACGACGTACCGCGAGAGCTGCTCGGAGTGGTGGGGGCAGATGGCCGCACGCGCATCCGCGCCGTGGCGCGCCTCCTCGGGCGTCCGGCTCTGGTCGGCGCGGTCTGGCGCCTCGGCGGTCGATCGCACCAGGCGCTCGAGAGCCTCGCCCGGTTCATTCGGGCGTTCGTGGACACACCGGGCGAGCCCTGAGGTCTCTCACCGCGCTCCTGGTCGGCTGCCTGCTCGCGCTGCCGCGTCCGGCGGCGGCGGACACCTCGTATTCCTTCTTTCCCTTGCCCGCGTTCGACACCGATCCGAACGAGGGGGAGACCTACGGCATCCTTCCGGTCTGGATGTTCAAGGACGAGGAGGGGCGTATCCGGACCATCGTGGCCCCATCCATAACCTGGAACGAGATCCGCGGGGTGACGGGGACTTTCCGGTACTTCCTCTACGCGAGCGCCCTCGAGCGCCTGGAGTTCATCGCCTCCTACTCGGAGAACATCGACCGCGAGCTCAAAATCCAGTACAAGAACCTCGACGTGTTCGGCGGCCGATTCCACACCGACTTCCAGTTTCTGCACGAGCGCGTGTCCTCGATCCGCTTCTTCGGTATCGGCCCCTCATCGGAGAAGATCGACGAATCCAACATGACGCTGGAGACGACGGGGGGGTACGCCATCTTCGGCGTCAACGTGACTCCGACCATGCGACTGTCCCTCGGCGAGACCCTTCAGCGGTTCGAGGTTGCCCCAGGGGGTGTGCCGGGCCTGCCCTACACCGGTGACCTCTTCCCGGACCTCCCGGGGATCCAGGGCGCCACGATCCACGCCCAGCGGGTTGCCTTCATACACGACAACCGCGACTCGCTGACCACGCCGACGCAGGGACTCTACGTCAGCGTGTTTGCCGAGGCCTCCACCGAGCTCCTCGGGAGCGACGCCGACTACATCAAGGCCGGTGGCGAAGGCAGGTACCTGAAGCCCTTCCTCGACCGGCGGGTTGTGCTGGTCCTGCGGGGACTCTTCGAGGGCATCTCGGGTGAGTCGAACACCCCCTTCCAGGTGCTGCCCACGCTGGGCGGGGTCGACACGCTGCGCGGCTTCGGCGAGAATCGCTTCTACGGGGACGCCAGGTTGCTCTTCAATGTCGAGGTGCGCACCAGCGTGTTCCGCGCCCGCATCTTCGGCGTCAACGCAGAATTGCAGGTCGCGCCCTTCATCGACGTCGGCAAGGTGTTCAACTCGCTCGAGCAGTTTGCCGACACCCCCTTCGAGATCACTCCCGGTGTCGGGTTTCGCGGGCTGGCTCCGCCGAGCGTCGTCGGCCACATCGAGTTCGCGTACAGCCGGGAGGGGCCGGCGATCTACGTGGGCCTCGACTACCCCTTCTGAGATGAAACGGTCCGTCAAGGGTAGCCGGGGGTCCGGTCGAAGGGGGTGGTCGACCTCGTGGGAGCCGGAAGCGCGGACGAGCGGATACGCAGCGACGACGAGTCACTCTGAGATTCGCGGATTGCCCGAGGGCAGGGCCGCATGACAGTGAGCCGTCGGGAGCTGCCTCGCTCTAGGAATGCGGATCCGGGGTCCGAAGACGCCCTGCCGCATAGAAGGGCCGAGGGCTCTCCTTTCGTGGCCCCGCTCGTCCACGCTTCGCGGATCGTCAGCACGAAAGCTGTCGGTCCACTATGCCGCCTGGGTTGTCACGGCCCAGACGAAGCCGCACAGTGCGCGCGCGACGGCGGTGACCGCGACCTGAGGCCGCTTGCCGCGGCTGACCAATCGGGCGGCCGTTTCATTCTGTCTAGGGCCGTGGTCGATCCGCGTCGCATCCCGTCTCGACCGCGGTGCCCGGCTGACGGATGCCTGCGCGGCCTTGGCCCGAGAGGCCGGCCGGCGCTCGTGGCACGATGAGAGCGCTCGTCACCGGCGGGACCGGTTTCGTCGGGAGCCACGTCGTGCGGGCCTTGCTCGAGGAGGGGGTCTCCGTGCGCGTCCTGGCCCGGCCGGGGAGCGACCGGCGCGCCCTGGCCGACCTTCCGGTCGAGATCGTGACGGGCGACCTCGCCGAGCCGCGCTCGCTGGAGGTGCCGCTCGCGGGCGTGGAGGTGCTCTACCACGTCGCGGCCGACTATCGCCTCTGGGCGCGAGACCCCGCAGTGCTCTACCGCGTCAACGTCGGCGGCACGCGGGCGCTGTTCCTTGCCGCGGCCGCGGCCGGCGTCGCCCGCGTGGTCTACACGTCGAGTGTCGGCACCCTCGGCTTGCCGCCGGAGGGCGGGTCCGGCACGGAGGACACGCCGGTCCGGCTCGAGGACATGGTGGGGGACTACAAGCGGTCGAAGTTCCTCGCGGAGCGCGAGGCGGAGGCGGCCGCCGCTCGCGGATTGCCCGTCGTCATCGTTAACCCCTCGGCGCCCGTGGGCCCGTGGGACTGGAAGCCCACGCCGACGGGGCGGATGCTCGTGGACTACCTGAAGGGTCGGATGCTCGCCTACCTGGAAACCGGGCTGAACGTCGTGCACGTGCGCGACGTTGCGCGAGGGCACCTCCTGGCGGCCGCGCGCGGCCGAGTCGGCGAGCGGTACATCCTGGGGCATGCGGAGGGGAACCTGGGGCTCCGCGCCATCTTCGAGCGGCTTGCGGCCTACACCGGGGTGCGGGCGCCCCGGGTGCGCTTGCCGCACCGGGCCGCGCTGGCGCTCGGCGCGAGCGCCGAGCTCGTGGCGCGCTTGACGGGGAGCGAGCCGATCGTCGCGCGGACTGCCGTACGAATGGCGGCCAAGCGGATGTTCTTCGACCCATCCAGGGCGATCCGGGAGCTCGGGCTGCCCCAGACGCCCGTGGACCAGGCGCTCCGCGATGCGGTGGACTGGTTCTGGGCGAACGACTATGCTCCGCGCCGACGCCGTGTATAATCGTGGACATCCAGCCGGCCCGCGCAGCCGGTGTCACATCACGTCATGAACGCGGCTGACCTCTCCGCCATCCTCACCCGTCGCAGCGGGTCGAATTTTTACTACTCGTTCCTGTTCCTGCCCAAACGGAAGCGGCACGCCATCTACGCGCTCTACGCCTTCTGCCGAACGGCAGACGACGCCGTGGATCAGGGGGCGGCGACACCGAGCGCGCAGCGCCGCATCCTGACGGACTGGCGGCTCGAGCTGGGTCGTGCGTATGACGGTCGCCCGACGCAGCCGATTGCCCAGCATCTCGCCGAGGTGGTCCGGGCCTTTCCCGTCCAGCGCCGGCATCTCGAGGCGATCCTCGACGGCGTCGAGATGGACATCGACAAGCGGCGCTACGCCTCGTTCGAGGAGCTGTACGAGTACTGCTATCGGGTGGCGGGGGCGGTCGGTCTGGCCTGCATCGAGGTCTTCGGCTACACGGACCCCCGGGCCCGGGACTACGCGGTCAACCTGGGAGTCGCGCTCCAGCTGACGAACATCATGCGCGACCTCCGCACGGACGCCGAGCGTGGCCGCATCTATCTACCGCTCGACGAGATCCGCCGGTTCGGGTACTCGGAGGACGAGCTCATCCGCGGGCGGCACACCCCGGCGTTCGTCGGGCTGATGCGCTTCCAGGCCGACCGCGCGCACGCGTACTACCGTGCTGCCAAGGCGGCCCTGCCACCGGCTGACCGGCGTCGCCTCATCGCGGCGCAGATCATGGGCGGCATCTACCGCGCGCTCCTGCGAGAGATCGAGGCGCGCCAGTTCCGCGTCTTCGAGGGTCGCATCCGGGTTCCCACTCCGAAGAAGATCGCCCTCGCGCTCGGCGCTTACCTGCACGGCCAGCTCGCCCCATGAGGGCGGCCGTCCACGCAGGTACCGGCGAGATCCGCGTCGAGACCCGCCCCGTCCCTCGGATTGGCCCCGGCGAGCTCCTGCTGCGGGTCCTGGGATGCGGCCTGTGCGGCTCGGACCTGGCCAAGCTTCGCGGGCCAGTGTCGCGGCCGGCCGTCCTCGGGCACGAGGTCGTGGGCGAGGTGGCCGAGGCGGGCGAGGGCACCGGAGGGTTTCGCCCGGGCGAACGGGTGGTCGTGGCCCACCACGTCCCATGCTCCACCTGCCACTACTGCCGGCGAGGCAGCGTTTCGATGTGCCGAGCCTTCAAGGCCTCGAACCTCGACCCGGGTGGCTTCGCCGAGTACGTGCGCGTCCCCGCCGAGAACGTGCGCCACGTGACCTTCCGCGTGCCCGCCGAGATGTCCGACGCCGTCGCCTCGTTCACCGAGCCTCTCGGCTGCTGCGTCCGGGCGATCCGGCGCGCGGCGGTGGAGGCAGGCGACACGGTCGTCGTGGCGGGGCTCGGGGCGATGGGCTGCCTCCTCCTCCAGCTCGCCCGCCGGCGCGAGGCGCGCGTCGTGGGAGTCGATCCGCTTCCTGCCCGCCGGGCGCTGGCGGAGTCGCTTGGCGCGGAGGCGGCCGCGGCGCCCGATGGGGCCGGCAGGGCCATCGCGGATCTGAGCGAGGGCCGGGGTGCCGACGTGGTCGTGCTGGCGGCCGCGGCTCCCGCCCTCGTCCGGGCCGCGCTCGGCTGGGTGCGCGACGGCGGGGCGGTTCACCTCTTCGTCGGCGAGGGCGAGGGGCCGGTGCCGTTCGGCGAGTTCTACAAGCGGGAGCTGACCCTGACCGCGACCTACTCGTCGTCCCCGGCGGACCTGGCCGAGGCCTTCGACCTCATCCGAAACGGCGCGGTCCGGGTGGACGAGCTCTGCTCGCATCGCGTCCCCCTCGAGCGCATGGCCGACGCGGTCGGCCTCATGGAGCGCCATGAGGCGCTCAAGGTCTTCGTGGAGATGGGCGGGTGAGGGCGCAGGTCTTCTACGGTCCCGGCGACCTCCGATTCGAGGATGCGCCGGTGCCGGAGCCAGGCCCGGGCGAGGTGGTGCTCCGGATCGAGGCGGCGCTGACCTGCGGTACGGACGTGAAGACGCTTCGGCGGGGCCATCCCGTCATGATCCCGCGGGTGCCGACGGTCTTCGGTCACGAATTTGCCGGCACGGTCACCGCGGTCGGGCCGGGCGTGGGTCACGTGCGGCTCGGGGACCGGGCGGTTGCGGCGAACTCGGCCCCGTGCGGGTCGTGTGCGGCCTGCCGCCGCGGCCGGGCGAACCTCTGCGACGACCTCCTCTTCGTCAACGGCGCCTACGCCGAGTACATCGCCCTCCCGCCACGCCTCGTGGCCCGGAACCTGGTGACGGTGTCGCCGGCCGCCGAGGCGGCGCGCGTCGCGTTCGCCGAGCCCGTTGCCTGCTGTCTGCGGGCCATCGATGCGGCGGAGGTGGGGGCGGGGGAGACCGTGGTGATCCTGGGCCACGGGCCGCTCGGCCTCCTCCTCGGCCTCCTGGCCCGCGCCGGGGGAGCGCGCGTGATCCTCGCGGGAAAGACGGGGGTTCGCCTCGAACGCGCTCGCGGCCTTGGCTTCGCCGCCTGCGTGGACGTGGCGCGGGTGCCCGACGCGGTCTCGGCCGTGCGCGAGGCGGCCGGCGGCGACGTGCGCTGCGTGATCGAGGCGACCGGGAGGCCCGAGGCGTGGCAGCAGGCGATGGCCGTCGCGGGCAAGGGTGCCACCGTGGTGTTCTTCGGCGGCTGCGCTCCCGGCACGAGCGTCCCTCTCGACACGCGCCGGGTCCACTACGAGGAGCTGCGGCTCCTGGGCGTGTTCCACCACACCCCCGCGCTGATCCGGCGGGCCGTCGCGTTGCTCGCTGACGGCACGCTCGATCCCACGCCGCTGGTCACCCACGAGATGGGGCTCGGCGACGTGCCGCGGGCCCTCGATCTGATGAGCCGAGGCGAGGCGCTCAAGGTCCTGATCCGTCCGTGACGCCGGCGATCGCGGGGGGTGACGGGTCGCATCGCGAGCCGAGCGCGCGCCCGGCCTGAAAGTGAACTACCTGTTCCGGTGACGGCCAGCACGCGCCGGGCGTTGCTTGCGTCCCCCGGCCCGCGGCCTCTATACTGAGAGTCCATGCGAACAGCGGGCCACGAGGAGCCCTCGATTCCCACATCGCTCGCCGAGATCGTCCTGGCGGGGCCGCGGGGCTTCTGTGCCGGCGTCGAGCGGGCCATCGAGATCGTCGAGCAGGCCCTCGAGGTCGTCGGCGTGCCCATCTACGTCCGGCGCGAGATCGTCCACAACCGGCACGTGGTCGAGGCACTCCGGGAAAAGGGCGCCGTCTTCGTGGAGGAGCTCGACGAGGTGCCGGAGGGCGCGACGGTCATCTTCAGCGCCCACGGGGTATCGCCCGCCGTGCGGGAGTCTGCGACGACGCGGCGCCTCCGCGTGATCGACGCGACGTGCCCCCTGGTCACGAAGGTCCACTTGGAGGCCATCCGGTACGCGAAGGAAGGGCGCACGATCGTGCTCGTCGGCCACGCGGACCACGACGAGGTGATCGGGACCCTCGGAGAGGCGCCCCGGCGCATCGTGGTCATCGACTCGGTCGAGGAGGCGGAGCAGCTGACCGTCGAGGACCCCGCGAAGGTTGCCTACCTGACGCAGACGACGCTGTCGGTGGACGACACGAAGGCCGTCATCGAGGTGCTCCGCCGCCGGTTCCCGGCCATTCTTGGGCCGGCGCGTGACGACATCTGCTACGCGACGCAGAACCGGCAGGCGGCCGTCAAGCAGCTTGCGAACGACGTGGACCTGGTGCTGGTGCTGGGCGCGGCGAACAGCTCGAACGCGAACCGGCTCCGAGAGGTCGCCGAGACGCTAGGCACGCGCGCGCGGCTCATCAACGACGTCCGCGACATCCGCTCGGAGTGGCTCGATGGGTGTACCCGCATCGGCGTGACGGCCGGCGCGTCGACGCCGGAGTTCCTCGTGCGCGAGGTGGTGGACTACCTCGGGGCCCGCGGCGCGCCGGCGGTGCGAGAGTTCCGCGTGGTGGAGGAGGATGTCCGCTTCGGGTTGCCCCACGAGCTCCTCGAGATCGCGCGGCAGAAGCAGGCGGCGTCGGCCGCTGCGTCGTAGTCCTCGCCGCTTGCCCGCCCAGCCTGGCTGGCACATCCCCGACGTCTCATGAGTCCCGCACGCGAAGCCGCCGCCGTCGTGATTGGCGGCGGCATCTGGGGCTGCTCGATCGCCTATCATCTGGCGCGGGCCGGTCTACGCGACGTCGTGGTCCTGGAGCGGCGCGAGCTCGCGTGCGGGAACACCCCGCAGGCGGCGGGGCTCGTCGGCCAGCTCCGCTCGAGCGAGCTCATGGTCCGGTCCATCCGCCATGTCGTCGATCGTCTCGAGCACTGGGCGGCTGAGCACGGCGAGGAGAGTGGGTTCCGGCAGGTGGGGAGCCTCAAGCTCGCGCTGACGGACGGGCGAGTCCGGGAGCTCGAGGAGCACGTCGCCAACGCGCGGGCGTGGGGTCTCGAGGTCGAGCTGCTGACGCCCAAATGGGCGAGCGCCCGCGTGCCCTTCCTCGACACCGCCGGCGTCAAGGCAGCGGCGTGGATTCCCGGGGACGGGTACGTCGAGCCCTACACGCTGGCTATGACGATCGCGCGCGCTGCCCGGCGCCTCGGGGTGATCTTCGAGACGGACCGGCCGGTGACCGCGATCCAGCTGGATCGGGGGGGTGTGGTGCGCGGCGTGGACACGCCGGCGGGCGTGCTCTTGTCCCCGCGCGTGATCGTGGCCGCGGGGCCCTGGGTCGAGCGAGTCACGGACGCGGTGGGGCTGGCGGTGGACACGGTGCCGTTGCGGCACCAACACTGGACAACGGCGCCGATGGCTGACGTGCCGGCGAACCTGCCGGTGGTCCGCGTACCGGATGCCTCTGTCTACATCCGGCCTGAGGTCGGGGGCCTCATGCTCGGCGGCTTCGAGGCGCATCCCAAGGCCTTCTCGATGACGGAGCTGCCGCTCACGTTTGAGATCGAGCACACCGAGAAGGATCTGGGGGTGCTGGAGGAGCTCGCCGGCGGCCTCACCCGCGCGTTTCCGGCGCTCGCGGGCGCCCCGGTTCTCAAGGGCTGCGCCGGGCTGCCGACCTTCACGCCGGATGGCAACTATCTGCTCGGCGCCGTCCCGACCGCCCGCGGGCTCTGGGTCGCGGCGGGGTGCAACGCGATCGGGATCGCAGGGTCGCTCCTCGTGGGGGAGTGGCTGAGCGAGCTGGTCCTGGAGGGGCGGACGCGGGCCGACACGAGCAGCCAGGCGCTGGACCGGTTCGGCCCTCGCTACGCAGAGCGCCGGCGGCTCAGAGAGGCCTGTGAGTCGATCTATGGGAACTTCTACAGCCTGGACAAGGGAGCCTTCTGACGTGCGCGACCCGCTCCTGCCGGCCGGGATGACGCGGCAGCCGATGGCGCCCAGTGCCCTGGCCGTCCCGGGAACGGCCTGACGATGTCCCGGGAGCGCTTCGCCAAGATCGTCTGCACCATCGGGCCGGCGTCCATCGCCGAGGGCATCATCGAGCAGATGGCGCGGGCCGGGATGGACGTGGCCCGCCTGAACTTCTCCCACGGCACCCACGGGGAGCACCTGCAGGCGATGGAGCGCATCCGGTCCGTGGAGGTCAGGATCGGGAAGCCCATAGCGATCCTCCAGGACCTCCAGGGTCCCAAGATTCGCCTGGGCACGTTCGCTGGCGGCGGGGCCGTGATGCTGCGGCGCGGGGACGCCTTCGTCCTGACGACGGAGACCGTCCCGGGCACGGCCGAGCGGGCGAGCATCTCCTACGCCGGCTTCGCCCAGGACGTGAAGGCAGGGGACCGCGTGCTAATCGACGACGGCCGGATCGCGCTGGACGTCGAGGACGTACGGGACCAGGACGTCCTCTGCCGTGTCGCGACGGGGGGGATGGTCCGGGATCACAAGGGCGTGAACCTCCCCCGCACGACGCTCCGCCTCCCCATCCTGACCGAGAAGGACCGCGAGGACCTTCAGTTCGGCCTCCGGCACGGCGTCGACTACGTCGGGGTCTCGTTCGTGCGGTCGGGGGCGGACCTCCTGGAGGTTCGGGAAGTCATCAACGAGTTCCGCTCCGACGTTCAGGTCGTCGCCAAGCTGGAGCGGCCCGAGGCCCTCGGGCGCCTCGACGAGATCCTGAACGCCACCGCCGCGGTCATGGTGGCGCGCGGCGACCTCGGGGTCGAGGTCCCGCTCGAGGAGGTTCCGATCGCCCAGAAGGAGATCCTCCGGAAAGCGCGCCTGGCGCGGACCCCGGTGATCGTGGCCACCCAGATGCTGGAGTCCATGGTCGCGAGCCTCCGTCCCACGCGCGCCGAGGTCTCGGATGTCGCCAACGCGGTGCTGGACGGCACGGACGCGGTGATGCTGTCCGCGGAGTCGGCGACCGGCGCGTACCCCGTCGAGGCCGTGCGGGTCCTCGACCGCATCATCCGGCGGACCGAAACGGCCTTCCCGTCGCAGACGATGGACCGCCCGCGGCGTGGCGAGGTGTCGTTCCCCCAGGCGATCTCGGACTCGGCGTCGTTCGCCGCGCGGGAGCTCAAGGCCCGCGCGATCGTCGCGTTCACCCAGTCGGGCTCCACCGCGCGGCTCATCTCCCAGGACCGGCCGCCGGTCCCTATCATCGCGTTTACGCCCAACGAGCGTGTGCGGCGGCGGCTGGCCCTCGACTGGGGCGTCATCTCGCGGCTCATCAAGTCGCAGAGTTCCATTGACCAGATGGTGACGGACATCGAGGCGAGCCTGCTCGCGGACCGGTCGGTGCGCTACAACGACATCCTGGTCATCGTGGGGGGCGCGCCCCTCGCGGTGCGCGGCACGGTCAACCTGCTGAAGCTCCACCGGGTCGGCGAGCACCGGTAGCCGGCGGCCCGCCGGCCCGGGGCGCGTGCCGGCGTCTCCGACGGGGCGGGATGCTTATGCGCGACGTGATCACGAGCTACTTCGGAGTAACGCTCACCCCCTGGAAGCTCGTCGGCTACCTGGGTCTGGCCCTGTTCACCGGCCGCTGGCTGGTCCAGCTGTACGCTTCGCGCGCCGAGGGCCGGCCGACGGTGCCGCGGATGTTCTGGTACATGAGCGTGACCGGCAGCGCCCTGCTGCTCGCCTACTTCACCTGGGGGAAGAACGACTCGGTCGGCATCCTGTCCAACCTGTTCCCGGCGCTCATCGCGGTTTACAACCTCTACCTGGACATCCGGAGCGGTCGCCCATCCTCGCGCTCCGGCCAGGGTACCCGCTGAGGGGGCGGCGATCCCGGTCCGTCGAGCGCCGGGGCCTACGGGAAGATGCCGAGCTCCTGATAGCTGTTCGCGACCTTCCGGAGCGCGTTCAGGAAGGCGGCCGTCCGGAGGTCCTTGACCCGCGCGTCCCGGCGCATCAGCTCCCGGATCTGCCGGTAGGCGCCGATCATGGTCTCCTCGAGCCCCGAGTTCACGAGGTCGATCTCGTCCGCACCGTAGGCGATCCGTCGGTGCTCCTCCTGCGAGAAGAGGCGGCCCGTGGCCTTCTCGACGGCGAGGAGCATCCGCTCGAATGCCGCCTCCTCGAAGCGCTTTCCGACCCGCCCGAACCGGACGTGGGAGAGATTCTTCACCCACTCGAAGTACGAGGCGATGACCCCTCCGGCGTTCAGGTAGATATCGGGGATCACCAGGACGCGGCGCTCGAGCAGGATGCGCTCGGCATCGAACGTCGTCGGCCCGTTGGCTCCCTCCGCCACGATACAGGCCCGGATCCGCGGGGCGTTGGCGGCGGTGATCTGGCTCTCCAGGGCCGCCGGGATGAGGACGTCGCAGTCGAGCTCGAGCCCTTCGGCGGTCGGCAGGTCACGGGCGCCAGGGAATCCCCGGATCGAGCCCTTCTCGTGGAGGTGCTTCTGCGCGGCTTCGACGTCGAGGCCGTTCTCCCGGTAGATGGTGCCGTCGCGCTCTGCCACCGCCACGATCAGGGCGCCCGCCTCCTGGCAGAACCGGGCACTGTGGTAGCCGACGTTCCCGAAGCCCTGCACCACGACCCGCTTGCCCTCGAGGCCCGTCGAGAGTCCGAGCGCCTTCATGTCGTCCGCGTCGGCGCAGGCCTCGCGGAGACCGAAGTAGACCCCCCGGCCCGTCGCCTCCACGCGGCCCCGGATGCCGCCCTGGGTGACGGGCTTCCCCGTCACGCAGGCGAGCGCGTCGATCTGGCCGGGATTGAAGGCGGAATAAGTGTCGGAGATCCAGGCCATCTCGCGGGGGCCCGTGCCGTAGTCGGGCGCGGGCACGTCGACGCCCGGCCCGATGAAGTTCTTCTTGATCAGCTCCGCCGTGTACCGGCGCGTGATGCGCTCCATCTCCTCGGCATCGTACTGCTTGGCGTCGATCCGGATGCCGCCCTTGGCGCCGCCGAACGGGACGTCGACGATGGCGCACTTGTAGGTCATGAGCGCCGCCAGCGCCTTGATCTCGTCCTCGTTGACCTCGGCCGCGTAACGGATGCCTCCCTTGACCGGGAGGCGGTGGTGGCTGTGCTGGGCCCGCCACCCTGAGATGACCTCGTACCCGCGGCGGGTGCGCACCGGGAACTGGAACGCGTAGACGCTGTTGCACGCCTTGATCTGGTCCAGGAGGCCCCGCGGGTAGTCAGTGAGGGCCGCCGCCCGCTCGAAGTAGAGGTTGACCGTCTCGAAGAAGCTGGGCGCGAGCCCGGCAGTCGTCATGGCTCAGTACGATTGCCGCATGGCCGTGCGAGCGGCCTTGAGGTCCTCGACCGTCACGCCGGGCTTCTGGCATACCGCGATCATCTTGCGCTCACGCGCCTCGATCCGGGCCGCCGCCTCCGGGATCTTGGCGGCGATCTCGGGAGGCACGACCACGACACCGTGCTGGTCGCCGTGCAGGAGGTCCCCCGGCCGGATCCACAGACCGCCGACCTTGACGGGAGCGCCGAAGTCGACCATGTGGACGTACGCGTGGGACACGGACACATGCGCCGAGAAGAAGTGGAAGCCGGCGGCCTCGGCCTCCGGCAGGTCGCGCACGGTCCCGTCGGTCACCACCCCGAGGCACCCGAGCGCCCGGTGGATGTTGGCCTGCACCTCCCCCCAGTACGCGCCCTGGCCGCGCGGCTCGTCGATGTCGTGCATCACGACCACGCGCGGACCGGGGCTCGCCGCCACGTGCTCCCACCAGGCGAACTCGTTGGCGCGGTGGCCCTCGATGGGCTGCGGCTCCGCCCGGATCAGCGCCGTCACCGCGTACCCCACCATGGCCGGAAGCCGCGGGAATCGGCAGACGATGTCTGAGGACACGAAGCCCGTGTTCCAGGGCTTCACGTTGAAGGTCTCGATCGCGTTGGCGATGGTCGGAGAGGAGATGCGGGAGAGCTCGGCGAGCACCTGGGGGTCGAGGGGGGTCATGCGTCCTCCGTTGGTCTTGGTCGGTCTCGATTCAGATGGACTGCTGGCGTCGTTGTCGGAGGACTTCCCGGATCCGCTCCAGGACGGCCTCCACCTGGGCGAGGGTGGGGTCCACCGCCAGGGCCTTCTCGAAGTACTCCGCGGCTCGGGGCAGGTCCTCCTTCTGGAGGTAGATCAGGCCGAAGCCGGACAGCGCTCCGAAGTGGGCCGGGTTGCGCTTCACGACCTCCTCGCAGTCGGCCAGCGAGCGGTCGAGCTCACCCATCATGTAGTACGCGGTCGCACGCTTGTTCCAGCCCTCCGCGAATCCGGGCGCCCGAGCGATCACCTCGCTGAAGACCGCGACCGATTCCGGCAGGCGGCCGGCCTGCATGAGGGCGATGCCCTGCCCGAGGAGGGTGTCGATCGCGGGGTCGCCGGAGCGGTGCCAGATCGCCCACAGCGAGTCGTGGGCCTCGCTGCGGACGGTGGAGTCGGGGTCGTGGAGCGCCTGGACGAGCCCCGCGGTCGCCCCATCGTCGCCGATCTGGCCGAGCCGCCCGGCGGCGATCCGCCGCTCCTCGACCGCGCCGTTCCGGAGCCGCTCGAGCAGCCCCGCCTGCTCGGCCTGGGGCGCAGCCGCCATGGCGACGAGCAGGACTGCCGCGAGCTTCATCATGGGGCGCCTCCTCTCAGGGCGTGTCCGGCGCCGTCAACTCGAGAAAGGCCGCCTCGTCGAGGACCGCGACCCCGAGACGCTTGGCGTCCTCGAGCTTCGAGCCGGCTTCCTCGCCGGCGACGACGTAGTCGGTCTTGCGCGAGACGGACGAGGACACCCGGCCGCCCAGCCGGGCGATGCGGGTCTTCGCCTCGTCGCGAGACATCAGATCGAGCGTGCCGGTCAGGACGAACGTCTTTCCGGCGAGGGGCTTCAGCCCGGTGGGTCGCGAGGCTTCCTCGAGCACGACCCCGACCTCGCGGAGGCGCTCCACCGCCTTCTGGTTGGGGGGCTGATCGAAGAAGAGCCGCACCGACTCGGCAATTCGCGGGCCGATACCGTGGATCTCGGAGATCTCCTCGACGGTGGCGCTTGCGACACGATCGACCGAGCCGAAATGCTCCGCCAGGAGGCGGGCCGCGCGATCTCCGACGAAGCGGATCCCGAGGGCGTAGAGGACGCGCGACAGCCCGCGGTTCCGGGAGCCGGCGATCGCGTTGACGAGGTTGGTCGCCGACTTCTCGGCGAGGCGCTCGAGCTCGGCCAGCTGGGCGACGGTGAGCCGGTAGAGGTCGGCGAAGTCGTGGACCAGTCCCCGCTCGACGAGCTGGTCGACGACGGCTTCGCCGAGGTGCTCGATGTCCATGGCCCCGCGCGACCCGAAGTGGAGCAGCGACTCCTTCAACTGCGCGGGGCAGGCGGCGTTCGTGCAGCGAATGACGACCTCGCCCTCCGGTCGCGACGCGCTCGAGCCGCAGACGGGACATCGGTCCGGGAGGGGCAAGGGCGCGGCGTCGGCCGGGCGGCGATCCAGCAATACCCTCACGATGTGTGGGATCACATCGCCTGCGCGCTCGACCACGACGGTGTCGCCCTTGCGGACGTCCAGCCGCTGAACCTCGTTGAAATTGTGCAGTGTCGTGTTGTTTATGGTGACCCCGCCGATGCGAACCGGCGCGAGCACTGCCGCGGGAGTCAGCGCACCGGTCCGACCGACGTTCACCTTGAAGTCGAGCACGCGTGTCTCGGCGCTTCGGGCCGAGAACTTGTAGGCGATGGCCCAGCGGGGGTGGTGAGCCGTCGCGCCCAGCCGCCGCTGGTGACCGAGGCTGTCCACCTTCACGACGGTTCCGTCCGCGTCGTAGCCTAGCCGATCCCGCTCGGACTCGAGCCGCTGGCAGTAGGCCCAGACCTCATCCAGGGTCGCGCACGACTGGCTCCGAGGGTTCGTCGCGAGCCCGCTCTCCCGGAGCGCTGCCAGCACCTCCGAGTGGGCCTCGAACGGGAACGGCTCCGCATGGCTCAGCTGGTAGACGAAGATCCTGAGGTCCCGCCTCGCGGTCACGCCAGGGTCCTTCTGGCGCACTGCCCCGGCCGCGGCGTTGCGAGGATTGGCAAACGGCGCCTCGCCCTGGGCCTCCAGCTCGCGATTGAGCCGCTCGAAGGCCGCGTGGCTCATGTAGACCTCGCCCCGGACCTCCACGCGCCGGCAGCGCTCGAGCGAGCCGACCAGACGGAGCGGAATCGAGCGGATGGTCCGGAGGTTCGGGGTCACGTCCTCCCCGAGCCGGCCGTCGCCGCGGGTCGCGCCCCGTTTGAAGACGCCGTGCTCATACAGGAGCGCCACACCAAGACCGTCCACCTTGGGCTCGCAGACGTAGCTGAAGTCCACGACGGGCAGGGCGCGCTTGATCCGCGCCTCGAACTCGCGGAGATCCGCCTCGCTCGTGGCGTTCTCGAGTGACAGCATCGGCGCCAGGTGCTCGACCGTGGCGAAGGCGTCGGAGACCTGGCCCGAGACGCGCTGCGTCGGGGAGTCGGGGGCGAGGAGCTCGGGGTGCGCGGCCTCCAGCGTTCGGAGCTCGCGCATGAGCGCGTCGTACTCGGCGTCGGAGACCTCGGGCCGGTCGAGCGCGTAGTAGAGGTGGTCGTGGCGGGCGATCAGCTTCCTCAGCTGGTCGACGCGCTTCCGGGCCGCTCCGGGGGCCGCCACAGAGGCGAGGATAGCACGCCCCTTTGGGACGGGATGCCGCTGCCTCGTCGGCGGGACTAGACGCGCGCCGGTTGCCCCTCGGGTTCCCCCCGGAACGCGACGAGCAGGGTCACGACGCCGAGGGCGACGGCGAGCCAGAGCGTCACGCCCCGCACGAGGAGGGTGGCGGCCGCCGCCTCGGGAAGCGGGGTCCCGAGTCCGGCGAGGAGCCCCGTGAGACTCCCCTCCGCCACCCCGAGGCCGCCCGGCAGCATCGACACGGCTCCCGCGAGCGAGGCGAACGCGTAGACGAAGGTCGTCACGCGGAGCGGCAAGACGACCTCGAGCCCGTCCAGGATCAGGGCGAATGCGAGGCACTCGAAGAACCACGAGACGACGGAGAGACCGAGGGTCACCACCAACGCGCGCGTCGACAGGAGCGCGCGCCCGCTGTGGACGAACAGCCGCACGGGCTCGACCAGGCGCGCGGGCAGGAGCCGCCGGGCTTGGCGTCCGACCGCCGGTGTCCTCAGCGCGACCACGGTGGCGACGAGCATGAGAGCGATGCCGCTCAGGAGGAGCGGCCCACGCGGGAGGGCGGTCACGCCGAGCCCACCCAGCGCGACCAGCCCGGCCACGTCGGTGAGGCGCTCCGCCATCACGATCGACGCCGTGAGGCTCACGGGCGTGCCGACGAGGTTGCGGACCAGGACGGCCTTCAGCACCTCGCCGAGCTTTCCCGGAGAGATCGCCATCGTGAACCCGGCGAGGAAGACCCGAAGGCTTGGCCGCCAGGGGAGCGGGACGTCGAGGCAGCGCAGGTAGAAGTGCCACTTCGCGAAGCGGAGAGCCCAGTTCGCGAAGACCGCGAGAACGATGAGGGGACCGAGCCCCCAGTGGAACCGCCCCAGCGCCTCCAGCGTCGCGGAGAGGTTTGCGGCGGCAGCGAGCCCGAGCGCCACGGCGGCGCCGAGCGCGACCGCGATGAGGAGGCTACGGAGTAGACGGGGCGCCGCCACAGGGGCGGATTAGAGCACCGGACCTCGTGACCGTCAATCGCGCGGGGGCTCCGGGCCGCCACCCCCGGCGATCGCCGCTCCGGCCGGGGCTCGCACCGTCACCGGCGCCCGCCGTCCCGCTGGCCACAGCGCGAGGCCGCCGCCCATGAGGATCACCAGCCCTCCCAGCCAGATCCACGCGACCATCGGGTGAACCTGAGCCTTGATCTGGGCCCATTCGCCCTGGCGGTCGAACGCGCCGAGAATCACGTAGAAGTCTCGGACGAAGCCGTATCGCACCGCGACGGACGCGAACGGCGAGGTGGATCCCCGGTAGAGCCGCTGGCCCGGCCGGAGCGTCCCCGCGGGCCGGCCGGCCTCGCTCACCTCCAGGGCGGCCTGGACCAGGAGGTGCGTCGGCTGCTCCCCGGCCGAGAGCCCGGTGAAGCGCACGGCGTACCGCCCGAGCTCGAGCGTCTCTCCCTTCTTCAGAGTCGCCTCGCGCTCGAGCTTGCCCACGGTCGACGTGGCGACGCCGATCGCGACCAGGACCACGCCGAGGTGGACCACGAGCCCGCCGTAGCGCCGGTGGTTCTGCGCGAGGAGTCGGCCGATGGCCGTCGGCCAGGGCTCGCCGGTCGCGCGGCGGCGGCCCCGCGCCGCACGCCAGAGCTCGCCCAGCACGATGGCGGCCACGAAGTACGGGAGCGTGTAGCCGAGACCCACGAGCCCGAGCGGAAGCCCCCCGACCAGCCACGTGAGGAGGCTCGCGCCGAGGGCGACGGCGGCGGGCCCCTGGAGGATGCGCCCCAGGACCGGCCACGACCCGCGCCGCCAGGGGACCAGCGGGCCCGCCCCCATCAGCAGGAGCGTGACGAGCAGGATGGGCACGCTCACCCAGTTGAAGTACGGCGTGCCGACCGACACCTTGGCCCCCGTCACGGCTTCCGAGAGGAGCGGGAAGATCGTGCCCATGAACACGGTGAAGCAGAAGGCCACGAGCAGCACGTTGTTCACGAGGAACACGGACTCGCGCGACAGCAGGGCGTCGAGCTCCGCGCGCTCCCCGAGCCGGTCCCAACGCCAGACGAGGAGCCCGAGGGACGTCAGCAGGATCGCGGCCAAGTAGGCCAGGAGGAAGGGGCCGATGGCGCCGCTGGCGAATGCGTGGACCGACGAGATCACGCCGCTCCGGGTGAGGAAGGTCCCGAAGATCGTGAGCGCGAAGGTGAGGGTGATCAGGGCCATGTTCCAGATCTTCAACATCGGACGCCGCTCCTGGACCATGACCGAGTGCACGAACGCTGTTCCCATGAGCCAGGGCATGAACGAAGCGTTCTCCACCGGATCCCATGCCCAGTACCCGCCCCACCCCAGCGTCCGGTATGACCACCAGCCGCCGTACAGCACTCCGGCGGTGAGGAACAGCCACGCGGTGACGGTCCACCGCCGCGTCAACGTGAGCCAGGTGCCGTCGAGCCGGCCAGCGAGCAGGGCGGCCACCGCGAACGCAAACGGGACCACGAAGCCGACGTAGCCCGTGTAGAGCAGGAGCGGGTGCACGAGCATGTCGGTGACCTCGAGGAGCGGGTTGAGCCCCCGGCCCTCGAGGGCGGGCTCGGCCAGGCGCTCGAACGGGCTCGCGATCACCGTCATCATCACCAGGAAGATCCCGGAGACGACGAAGAGCACGGCCAGCGCGTACCCCGACAGCTCCCGGCGCAGCGCCGCCGCCCGGCGCGCGACGAGCAGGACGAACAGCGCTTGCAGCCACTCCCAGAGAAGGATCGAGCCCTCCAGCGCCCCCCAGAGCCCGGCAATCCTGTAGCGCAGCGGGCTCGCCGACGTGCTCGTGTTGGCGACGTACCGGACGCTGAAATCGCTCGTGATCAGGAGGTACTCGAGGGCCACGACGGCGAGGGTCACGAGGACGAACTGGGCCATTGCCGCCCGCCGCGCGCTCGCGAGCCATCCCGGGGCCGCCACGCGGCTCGCACGGACGCCGAAGACCATGCCGGCGGCGGCGACGACGAGGGCGGCCAGTAGGGCGGCCGCGCCGAGCTCGGGGACCATGCTCACCAGGCTAGCCGGTCCAGGGGCCCCGCCGCCCGTGGGCTCTCGCTGGGATGGATCGGACGGGTTCGATCGGACGGTACCAATCGGACGGCCTTTGGCCTGTGGCAGCCTGTGGCGCCTGTGTGTTCATGGACGGACGACGGGCGCGCCCGCCTTCGGCGTGGCCGCGAGCCGGGCCTTCGCTTCCCGGAGCCGCTCCTGGGCACGGTCGCGATCGGGCCCCGCCGGCGCGACGCGCACGAAGCGCTCGAGTGTCGCGACCGCGCCCGCATGGTCCTGGCGCGCCTCCTGGACCCCCGCCTTGTCCCAGAGCGCGTGGGAGTAGTTGGGATCGATGGCGAGCGCCCGGTCGAACGCCTCGAGCGCATCGGCGTGGTGGCCCGCCAGGGCGAGGATCACGCCGAGGTGGGTGATGGCGTCGACGTTCCGCGGCTCGCGCCTGAGGATGGCGGTGTAGGCGGCGATCGCCTCCTGGTAGCGGCCGGCGTCGAGGCTCGCGTGCGCCGCCTGGAGCATCCCCCCGAGCATCTCCTTCGAAAGGGGACGGGGCGCGCCGCCGCCGCCGCTGCCACCGCCGGTGGATCCCGGCGCCATGGCGGAGGGCGCCCCGGGCCGGGCGGTGGTCATGTCGGGCTCCGGGGGCGCCGGCGTCGAGTAGCGTGAGACCAGGAGGCCCAGGACGACCCCGAATACGAGGAGCCCGACTCCCATCGCGCCGAGGACGGCGGGCTGCCGGGTCCAGGGTGTCGTGGCGACCGGCGTCGGCGAGGGAACACCCCGGGAAGGTCGCGCGACCGGTCCGAGAGCGTCGAGCCGGCGAAGCACGGCGACCGCGTCGCCTTCGTACCGGGAGTGGAGGTCGCGATAGTCCTCGTCGTCCACGTGCCCCGCCACCCGGTCCAGCTCGAGCTCGCGGAGCGCCCGGAGGGCGATGACCTTCTCGTTCTCGAGCCCCGCCCGTTCGTCGTCGGCAGGCGCGGCGACGAGACCGGCTCGGCCGCTCCGGCGCACGAGGGACGGCCAGACGGCGAAGACCAGTGCCGGGACCGCGAGCGCGAGGGTCAGGAGGGCCGTCGTCATCGGGGAATCCCGCTAGTCACCTAGACGCTCGAGCTCGGCGGCGAGCCGCTCGCGCTCGGCCGGACCCACGGCGGGGGCTGCCGCCGGCTCCAGCGAAGCCGGGTGGCGTCGCCAGCGCCGCGCGAGGGTCACGACCAGGGCGAGGCCACCCACCACCGCCCCGAACGGCGCGAGCCACAGGAGGAGGTTGAGCCCACGGGCCGGGGGAGCCAGAAGCACCCACTCGCCGTAGCGCTGGACGAAGTAGGCCATGACCTGCTCGGGCCGGTCCCCCGCCGCCAGCCGCTCCCGGATGAGGTCGCGCATCTGGCGCGCCATCTCGGAAGGCGAGTCGGCGACCGAGAGGTTCTGGCAGACGACGCAGCGCAGCTGGGTCGCGATGGCGTGAACTTCCTCGTCGCTCACCGTCGCCGCCAGGGTCAGGCGGCCGGCGCCGATGCTCATGGCGAGGATCAGGAGCCAGACGGTCAGGAGCCGCACTGCCGCGCTCATTGGGAAAGCCTATCCGACGGCCTCCGGCCTGCGGCGGCCGGCGGGATCATCCAGCTGGCAACCCGCCACGCCGCCTCGGGCCTTCGGTCATTCTGACGGCCTTCGTCCTGTTGGATGTGTTGCGCTCCTCCGATGGCCGCGCTCTCGCCGAGGAGCGGCTCGACCCACTCGCGGAAGACCGCCTCGGTGACGGCGCCGACGTGCTTCCGGCGGATCACCCCTCGCCGGTCGATCACGAACGTCTCGGGCACGCCGTAGACCCCGTAGTCGATCGAGACCTTGCCTGCGGGGTCGGGGGCGTTGGGGAAGGTGAGACCGAAGCGCTGGATGAACTCCAGCGAGGCCGGGTTCTTGTCCTGGATGGCGACGCCGAGCACCACCCCTCCCTGTGCCTCGACCCGTCGCCAGTTTGCCTCGAGGACCGGCGCCTCCTCGTAGCACGCGGGGTAGCACCAGGACGCCCAGAAATTCAGGACGACGACCTTGCCGCGCTGGCTCTCCAGGCTGATGGCCTTGCCGTCGAACGTGGTCAGCGCGAAGGCCGGAGCCGGGCGGCCGACCAGGGGTGAGGGGACCGCGCGGGGGTCGGTGCGGAAACCGTAGGCGAGGAGCCCCACGACCGGAAGCGCAGCGAACGGGATGAGCCAGCGAGCTTGGAGCTTCACCGGGGCGCGCCGCTCCCGCCAGCGCTGCCGCCGGGCGGCCGGAGGGTCCGGAGAAGCTCCTCGTGGCCCGGCACGCTCCCCGCCGGTGCCCGGTACTCCTCGGAGTGCTTCGCCATGATCGTGCTGGCCTGGAACGTCCCGTCGGCGCCGAGCTTTCCTTCCACGACGGCCCCGCGACCCTCGCCGAAGAGGTCCGGCGGGATGCCACGGTGGTAGACGGGGACGGACGCCTTGCCGTCGGTCAGGAGGAACCGCTGCTCGTGCACGGCGGGGTCCTGCTTGAGCGAGCCCTGGACCACCATGCCGCCCAGGCGGTAGGCGCGCCCGGCAGGGCGGTCCTCGGCCATGAGCTCGGACGGGGTGACGAAGTAAACCACCGACTGCCTGACGCCGGTGAGGATGAGCGCGGCGAGCGCGAGGACGATGACCCCGGCGCCCAGAAGGAGGCGGCGCCGCCGGATCATGGCCGCCCTCCCGCGGGCCGGCTTTCCATCTCGCGCTCGAGCATCCGGATCCCGGATTCCACGCGCCACCAGTACGTGACGAGGACGCCGAAGACCAGCACGTACGCGCCCAGCACGAACGTCCAATGGCTCATCGAACGTAGTATACCCGCGTCCTCGCAGCGCCGGTCCGCGTACAATCGACCACATGGGCGAGGACATGGGCCCATCGGCGGTTCGCGGCTCCTTGCCGGCCTCGGACGTGGAGGCCCTGGTGGCGGGCCGGCATCCGGATCCCTTCGCCGTCCTGGGTCCCCATGTCTGCCGCGAGGGTAGGGCGACGGCGGTCGCGATCCGCGCGTTCCTTCCCGGGGCGGTCGGGGCCGAGGTCCGCCCGGGGGAGCCCGGCGTCGCTCCTCGCGAGATGGAGCGCCTGCATCCGGACGGGCTTTTCGAGGCGACGTTTCCCCGGCGCGCGGCGCTCTTCCGGTATGGCCTCGCGGTGACCGACGCCTCCGGGCGCGTCCGGGAGATCGAGGACCCGTACCGGTTCCCGTCGACGCTGTCGGACTTCGACCGTCTGCTCCTCGGCGAGGGTACGCACTACCAGGCCTACGAGAAGCTCGGCGCCCACGCGACCGTTCTGGACGGCGTGGCGGGCGTGGTGTTCGCCGTGTGGGCACCGAACGCCCGACGCGTGAGCGTCGTGGGCGACTTCAACGGCTGGGATGGCCGGCGACACCCGATGCGTCGCCATCCCGGCGCCGGCATCTGGGAGCTCTTCGTTCCCGGGCTCGGCGAGGGGAGCCGCTACAAGTTCGAGATCCTGGCGCAGGAGGGGGCGCTGCTCGCCCTGAAGGCGGATCCCTTCGCCTTCGAGTTCGAGGTCGAGGAGCCGCGCACCGCCTCGGTCGTGGCCTCGCTCGACGGGCACCCCTGGGACGACGGGGCCTGGGCGGCCGAGCGAGCGCGCCGGAACGCGCTGGACGCGCCCATCTCGATCTACGAGGTCCACCTGGGATCGTGGCGGCGCGTCCCCGAGGAAGGAAACCGGTTCCTCACCTACCGGGAGCTCGGCGAGGCGCTCGGGGACTACGTTCGCGACCTGGGCTACACCCACGTGGAGCTCTTGCCGATTGGCGAGCACCCCTTCTACGGATCGTGGGGCTACCAGCAGATCGGCGCCTTCGCGCCGACCCGCCGGTACGGGACGGCGAAGGACTTCATGGCCTTCGTGGACGCGCTCCACCGCCGCGGGATCGGCGTCATCCTCGACTGGGTGCCGGCCCACTTTCCGCGCGACCCTCACGGTCTCGTTTACTTCGACGGTACCCACCTCTACGAGCACGCGGACCCGCGACAGCGCGAGCAGACGGACTGGGGGACGCTGGTCTTCAACTACGGCCGCCACGAGGTCGCCAACTACCTCATCGGCAACGCGCTCTACTGGCTCGGACGCTACCACCTGGACGGGCTCAGGGTGGACGCGGTCGCCTCGATGCTCTACCTCGACTACTCGAAGCAGCCGGGCGAGTGGCTGCCGAACCGCCACGGGGGCAACCAGAACCTGGAGGCGATCGCCTTCATCCGGCAGTTCAACGAGGTCGTCTATCGGTATCACCCGGCCGCGATGACCATCGCCGAGGAGTCGACGTCGTGGCCGATGGTCTCGCGCCCCACGTACGTCGGCGGGCTCGGATTCGGGTTCAAGTGGAACATGGGCTGGATGCACGACATCCTCGACTACATGAGACTCGATCCGGTTCACCGGAAATACCATCACAACCAGATCACGTTCGGGCTGCTCTACGCGTGGCACGAGAACTTCGTGCTTCCGCTGTCCCACGACGAGGTGGTCCACCGCAAGGGCTCGCTCCACGGCAAGATGCCGGGTGACGACTGGCAGAAGTTTGCCGGGCTCCGCGCCCTCTATGGGTTCATGTACGGGCACCCCGGCAAGAAGCATCTCTTCATGGGCGGCGAGTTCGGGCAGACGCGCGAGTGGAATCACGATACGAGTCTGGATTGGCACCTCCTCGACCAGGGGCCGTACCACCGCGGGCTCCAGCGCCTCGTCCGGGACCTGAACCGCGTGTACCGGGCGGAGCCGGCGCTCCACCAGGTCGACTTCGAGCCGGCCGGCTTCGAGTGGATGGACTGCTCGGATGCCGACCAGAGCGTCGTGGCCTTCGTCCGGCGCGCGCGCGACGCCCGAGACTTCGTGCTCGTCGCGTGCAACTTCACGCCGGTTCCCCGGCACGGCTACCGCGTCGGCGTGCCGGTGGAGGGCTTCTACCGGGAGCTGCTCAACACAGACGCCGCCTACTACGGAGGGAGCAACCTCGGCAACGCGGGCGGCGTCAGGGCGGAGCCCCGGCCGTGGATCGGCCAGCCGTGGTCGGTGACGCTCACCCTCCCGCCGCTCGGCGTGGTGATGCTCAAGCCCGGGCCGGCCTGATATACTCCCGGACGCGCTGCCGGGACGCCACTCGGATGCCCGGCGCCCCGAGGGCTCATCGATGCCGCGAGACCGCGTTCTCGCCCTGATTCTCGCCGGAGGGAGGGGCTCGCGTCTCGAGCCCCTCACACGCGAGCGCAGCAAGCCCGCGGTGCCGTTCGGCGGGCGCTACCGGATCGTCGATTTCGTACTGTCGAACTTCGTGAACTCCCGCATCCTCTCGCTCTACGTCCTGGTCCAGTACATGTCGCAGTCGCTGATCGAGCATCTGCGCATCGCGTGGCAGACGAGCGGCCTGGTGCCGGACCACTTCATCGCCGTCGTGCCGCCGCAGATGCGCATCGGCGAGGTGTGGTTCCGCGGCAGCGCGGATGCCGTCCTCCAGAACCTCAACCTGATCGACGACTTTGACCCCGACCTGGTGGCCGTGTTCGGCGCGGATCACATCTACCGCATGGACGTGAACCAGATGGTGGCGTTCCACCGGGAGCACGACGCGGACGTCACGGTTGCGGCGCGCCCGGTACCGGTGTCCGAGGCGTCGAGCTTCGGCAATCTCGCTGTCGACGCGACCGGCCGCGTCGTCGACTTCGTCGAGAAGCCGACGGCTCCGCGGGCCCTGCCCGGGAACCCCCGGCAGGCGCTCGTGTCGATGGGAAACTACCTCTTCTCCCGGCGAGTCCTCGTCGAGGCGCTCCTCGCCGACGCCCGCCAGAACACCGACCACGACTTCGGGAAGAGCATCATCCCGGCGCTGGTCCCGGCCGCGCGGGTCTTCGCCTACGACTTCCAGGGGAACGCGGTGCCCGGGATCAAGCCCTACGAGGAGCCTGGTTACTGGCGGGACGTGGGGGGGCTCGAGGCGTACTGGCGCGCGCACATGGACCTCCTGGGGGAGACGCCCGCCTTCGACCTCGACAACCGGCGCTGGCCGATCCATGCGGGCCGCTACGACGGGCCGCCGGCGCGGATCACCGGGGGGGAGTTCGAGAACGCTCAACTGGGTGAGGGCTCTCTCGTGGTGCGGGCCACCATCCGGAACTCGATCCTGGGGCGCGGCGTGTGGGTGAACGAGGGCGCGGTGATCGAGGACTCGATCGTGATGGACTTCACGTCGGTGGGGAAGGGAGCTCATCTCCGGCGCGCCATCGTCGACCGCTACAACATCATCCCGGCGGGGTATCAGCTGGGCCTCGACTCCGCCGCCGACCGGGAGCGCTACCGTGTCGATCCGTCGGGCCTCGTGGTCGTTCCACGCGGCGGGCGGCGCGAGTTCTTCTGGACTACCGAGGCGCCTTGACGCCGTCCCGACGCCTAGCGATGCCGGCCGCGGGCCGTCGTCCTGCGGCACAGATCGAGCCGTCTCTTCAGCCGCCGGGTTGGAGGCGTGTGCGCTGCGGCACTTCTTGCGGGGTGCGCATCGGCGGTGACGTCCCGTACGGGGGACGCGCCCACCGGTGGCCGTCCAGGTGTTGTCACGGTGCTCCTTACCTCGTCGGTTCGGTGGGAGCCACGCTCCCGAGAGCAGACGCTCGAGCCCCGCATGAAGGCCGTGATCGCCGCATGTGAGCAGAGCGGTGAGACGGACTGTCGCAGCCGAGCAATTCCGGGGGAACCGCGCGAGCAGTTCTCGCAAAGTGAAAACGAAAGAGTTCACGTCTTCGTCACGTTGGGCAACGTCGAGCCGGGCCGCTCCTACGAGATGCGCGTCCGATGGTTCGGCCCGGATGGTGGTATGACCGCCCGGATGACAAAGCGTCTTCTCAGCTCGGAGCTCGCACTCCCGGGCTTTGTCTTGACGGGGGATTTCTGGCTCGAGGTAAGGACGATCAGACCTGGCCGCTGGAGAGTGGAGATCGCCGTCAACGGCGAGGTGGAGGCAGACCGAACCTTCGAGGTCGTCGCCTCGGCCCGCGCGCACGGCGTGCCGCTTGCGCCGCGGGGCGCGGCTTCCTAGGGATCCCCGATCGCTCGCGCGAGAGCCTCGGCGCGCAGCGTCAGCAGCCGATACCGCCGCATCGCTAGGTACGAGAACGTCGCCAGGAAGGCGGCGACGTTCACTAGGAGCGCCCGGAGCATCACCGGATCCATCGAGGGGGCCTGGGGCTTCAGCATGGTCGCCGGCTGGTGGAGCGTGCGCCACCACTCGACGGAGAAGTGGATGATCGGGACGTCCAGCGCGCCGACGATTCCGAGCACCGCGGCATAGGTCGCCGCGCGCTCGGGGTCCTCCACGACGCTCCGGAGGAGCAGGTAGCCGAGGTAGATCACGAACAGGAGCGCGGTCGAGGTGAGCCGCGCGTCCCAGGTCCACCACGTGCCCCATGTGGGCTTGCCCCAGATCGATCCGGTGGCCAGCGTGAGCCCCACGAAGCAGACGGCCAGCTCGCCGCCGGCGGCGGCCACGCGGTCCCAGGCCGCCCGGCGTGTCCACAGGTAGGCCACGCTCGCCACCAGGACGAGGCCGATCGCGACGTAGCCGGTCAGGATCGCGGGGACGTGGACGTACATGATCCGCTGCACGTTGCCCTGCACCGCGTCCCGGGGCGCCACGCCCAGGCCGAGCCAGAGTCCGACCGCGAGGAGGACCGCCGCCAGCCCGCCGAGGATCCGGTGCACGCTCAGGCCTCCAGGACGAACTCGAAGGTGAGGAGCCCGGCGACCAGGAACACGATGTCGAAGCCGAGCAGCAGCTGCCACCATGGCCACGCGGGGCCCCAGCCTTCGCCCGCCAGCGCGAGGTCCGTCAGCTTCACGGCGGCGAGGAGGACCGGCACCGCAAGCGGCAGCAGGAGCACCGGGAGCAGTACCTCCCGGGCGCGGAGGTGGGCGGTCATGGCGGCGAACAGGGTCCCCACGGCTGCGAACCCGATCGTGCCCGCCAGGGCGACCAGAAGCAGGCGGGGCACCGCCGCCCAGATGTCGAGGTTGTAGAAGATCCCCGTCGCCGTGACGAAGACCACTTCCATCGCCAGCATCAGCGCCGTCGTTCCCGCGAGCTTGCCGAGATAGATCGCCCCCTTGTCGGCCGGCGTCATGATGAGCCCGTCCAGGCAGTCGTTCTCGCGCTCGAGCGCAAAGGCGCGGCCGAGCCCGAGCACCCCGGCCAGGATGAACGCGAGCCAGAACAGACCGGGGAGCGCGGCGCGGATGCGGTCACCGTCGGGCCCGAGGGCGAAGTAGAAGAGGAAGAGAAGCAGAATCGCGAAGAATCCGAGCGCGTTGGCGCCCTCCTTCGCCCGCCGCTCGATCGCCAGGTCCTTCCAGAAGACCGCCCACGCCGTGCGAAGGAACGAGCTCACGCCCCGGCCTTCCCCTTCACGTCGTCGCCTCCGTGGCACCGAGGTAGAGCCGCTGGAGGGCCTCCTCGGTGAGACTCGCGCGGGTCGCCTCGGCCGCGATGCGGCCCCCGGCGAGGACCGCCACGCGGTCGGCGATGGCGAGGGCACGCCCGAGGCTGTGGGTGACCACCACCGCGGCGCCGCCTCCGGCCTTGAAGGCGTGGAGGTAGTCCTCGAGACGCTTGGTGCTGTCCTGATCGAGCCCCGAGAAGGCCTCGTCGAGGAGCAGCACCCGGGGCTCGCGGAGCATGGCCCGCGCCAGGGCCACGCGCCGCCGGAGGCCGCTCGAGAGCGCGCGCACGCGGGTGCCGGCCTGGGCGTCGAGGCCGACCCTCGCGAGCGCCGCGTCGATCTGGTCCGCGTCAGCCCGGCGGCCGGCGAGGGCCTCCCAGAAAGCCAGGTTCTCCCGGGGCGTGAGGTCGTCGTAGAGGTGGGTGCTGTGCCCCACGAGTGCCACCAGCCGGCGCACCTCGTCCCGCCCGTCGATCAGGTCGTGGCCTCCGATTCGCCCGCGCCCGGCCGTGGGTCGCGCCAGGGTGGCCAGGAGCCGCACGAGCGTCGTCTTCCCGGAGCCATTGTGGCCGAGGATGGTCAGGATCTGTCCCGACGGGACCTCCAGCGTCACGCCGCGCAGCGCGGCGTGCATCCCGTAGAGCTTCACGAGTCCGCTGGTCTGGATCATCGGAGCCTAGGGTACGGCCGAGCCAGGGGTCCGGTCACGCAGGAATCTCGTTCCTGGAACGCAACGGCCGCAGGCCCCACTCTCGGGGGACCTGCGGCCGCATTGAAGGGCCGGAGACCCGGCTGATCTAGACGCGCATGGCCCGCAGCCGAGCGATACGCTCCTCGAGCGGCGGGTGAGTCGCGAAGAGATTGCTCAGCGAGCGCCCGCTGAGCGGGTTCACGATGAACAGGTGTGCGGTCGCCGGGTTGGCGTCCATGGGCACGATCCGGCTCGCCTGGCCCAGCTTGGTCAGCGCCGACGCGAGGCCGTTCGGGTTGCGGGTCAGCTGGGCTCCGGAGGCGTCAGCTTGGTACTCGCGCGAGCGGGACACCGCCATCTGGATGAGCATTGCGGCCAGCGGCGCCAGGATGACCGTCAGGAGCAGCGCGATCGGGTTGGTGCCCCGGCCCTCGTCGTCGTGGCGGGAGCCCCCGAACATCAGCCCCCACTGGGCCATGTTGGCAAGCATCGAGATCGCGCCGGCCACCGTCGCGGCGATCGTCGAGATCAGGATGTCCCGGTTGAGGACGTGGGAGAGCTCGTGGGCGAGCACCCCCTCGAGCTCCGTCTCGTCCATGATTCGCATGATGCCGTGGGTCACCGCCACCGCGGCGTGCTGCGGGTTCCGCCCGGTGGCGAAGGCGTTCGGCGACTCCGAGGGAATCAGGTAGAGCTTCGGCATGGGAATGCCTGCCCGCGTGGCCAGGTTCCGCACGATCCGGTGCACCACCGGCGCCTCGGACTCCCCGATGGGCTGGGCGCGGTACATCTTCAGGACGATCTTGTCCGAGAACCAGTACGACACGAAGTTCATGATCAGCGCGAACACGAACGCCATCATCATGCCGCTCCGGCCCCCGAGGAGGCCGCCCACGGCGATGAACAGGCCAGTCAGGAGGGCCAGGAACACGGTCGTCTTCAGCATGTTGCTCATCGTCAGCTTCCCTCGCTCCGCGGACAGGGATCGCCCCCTGCCGCTCATCAGGTGTCACCTGGAAACCTAGCAGACGCCCCCCCGAGCGTCAACGAGCGGGGGTGTCGCGTGGGAGTCGGCCAGGGCCCTCGCCGCCTTTTCCCTTGACACCCCCAGGGCCGGCCCGTATACTGCGACCGCCTTAGAAAGATCGATTTAATCAACACTTATCCGTCCACTGACGTCTCAGGCGAGCTACGCATGCAGATCCGTGTCTCAGAGATCCCCGACGACGGCCTCCGGCTGCTCGATCCGGCCGCCCTCGGAGGAGTCTATCCGGACTCGTCCTGGACTCTCGACGCCGTCGACCTCCTCGTCGAGCGGCTCGGGGAGAAGGTGGCGGTCGTCGGGCGGTTCGAGGCGACCGCGTTCCTCCTGTGCAGCCGGTGCCTCGAGTCCCTCGTGACGCGTGTCGAGCCCGTGGTCGACCTTCAGCTCGTCCCTCAGCCCAACAGTCGCCAGGGACAGGTCGAGCTCGGGCGGGACGACCTGGAAGTGGACTTCTACCAGGGAGACGTCCTGGACGTCGCGGGGCTCCTGCGGAGCGAGACCGATCTGGCCTTGCCGATGAAACCCCTCTGCCGTCCTGATTGCCGGGGGCTTTGCCCGGTGTGCGGCGGCAACCGCAACGTTACCGAGTGCCGGTGCGAGACGCGCGAGACCGATCCGCGGCTGGCACCGCTCGAGGCGCTCCGGCGCCTCCAATAGGAGATCGGACCCATGCCCCTGCCCAAGCGGCGACACTCGATCACGCGCGGCCGGAAGCGCCGCACGCACTACAAGCTGGAGGCCCCCACGCTCTCGATCTGCCCACAGTGCCGCGAGCCCAAGGTTCCCCACCACGTCTGTCCCCACTGCGGGTACTACAGGGGACGAGAGGTCATCTCCACCGAAGGCGCCTAGGCGCCGCGCTCGATGCCCCGGCGCCGCCGGGTGATCGGCCGATGAAGATCGCCGTCGACGCGATGGGCGGGGACGGCGGCGTGCCCGTCAATTGCGAGGGGGCGATCGCCGCCGCCCGCGAGTACGGTCTCGACGTCATCCTTGTCGGCGACCGGACGCTCATCGAGCGCGAGCTCTCCCGCCACCGGTTGGGCCCGCTCCCCATCACCGTCCGGCATGCCTCCCAGGTGGTCGAGATGGGGGAGCAGCCGTCCCACGCCCTCCGGCGCAAGCGCGACTCCTCGATGCGGGTCGCGGCCTCGCTCGTGCGCGACGGGGAGGCGTCGGCGTTCATCTCCGCCGGGAACACGGGTGCGGCCATGGCCATCGCCATGTTCACGATGGGCGTGCTGCCCGGCGTCGACCGTCCGGCCATCGCGGTGGTACTGCCGAACAAGCGGGGCCGGACGATCCTGCTCGACGTCGGCGCCAACATCGATCCCAAGCCGTGGCACCTCGCCCAATACGCCGTGATGGGGCACGTGTACGCCCGGGACATCCTCGGTGTCGCCGAGCCTCGGGTGGGCCTACTGTCCGTCGGCGAGGAGGAAGGCAAGGGCAACGAGCTGGTCCGCGAGGTCTTCAAGCGCCTCGACGAGTCGCCGATCAACTTCGTCGGGAACGTCGAGGGTCGGGATCTGTATAACGGGAACACCGACGTGGTGGTGACGGACGGGTTCACGGGCAACGTGTGCCTCAAGGTCTCGGAGAGCCTTGCCGACATGCTGATCCACCTCCTCCGGGAGGAGATGGGCCGCTCGGTGTCGACGAAGCTGGCGGCGCTGCTTGTCCGCCCGGCCTTCCGCCGGCTCTGGAAGCGGGTCGACTACACGGAGACGGGCGGCGCGCCGCTTCTCGGGATCAACGGCGCGTGCATCATCGGTCACGGCGCTTCGCCGGCCCGGGCCGTGAAGAACGGGATCCGGACCGCCGCAGAGTGGGTCAAGGCCGACGTCAACGGGCACATCCGGGCCGCGCTGGCGGGGGAGCTGGGCCAGTCCTTGGCCGAGGCGCGTAAGGGCCGCGCGGACGAGGGTCCGACCGAGCCCAACGCGCCCCGTCACTATTGACAGTGCGCGCGGACATGTGCGCATCTATGCGCGTGGCCGCTGACGCGCGCCTGGCGTTCTGCTTCCCAGGCCAGGGCTCGCAGGCCGTGGGAATGGGGCGCGCATTCCACGAAGCCTCGCCCGCGGCACGCGCGGTCTTCGAGGAAGCCAGCGATGCGCTCGGGTTCGACGTCGCGAAGCTTTGCTTCGAAGGGCCAGAGTCCGAGCTCCAGCTCACCGCCAACACTCAGCCCGCCGTGCTCACGGTGAGCGTCGCAGGCACCCGGCTCCTCGCGGAGTGGGGGCTCGTCCCGTCGATCGTCGGCGGCCACAGCCTGGGCGAGTACACGGCCCTCGTCGCGGCGAGGTCCCTCGCCTTCGCGGAAGCCGTCGGTGTCGTCCGGCGCCGGGGCGAGTTCATGCAGGAGGCCGTGCCCGTCGGGACGGGGGCGATGGCCGCGATCCTGGGCGTGGAGCTGCCGGTCGTCGAGGAGATCTGCCGTGACGCGGCGCAGGGCGAAGTGCTCGACGTCGCGAACATCAACTCCCCGGGGCAGATCGTCGTCGCGGGTCACCGTAGCGCGATCGAGCGCGCCGTGGCGCTGGCCCCCGCGCGGGGCGGGAAGCGTAGCGTCCTGCTCCCGGTGAGCGCCCCCTTCCACTGCCGCCTCATGACGCCGGCGGCCGAGCAGCTCGCCGCGGTCCTCGCGGGGGTGCGCGTGGCGGATCCGCGGCCGCCCGTCGTCCGAAACGTGGACGCCGAGCTCACCACGCGGGCGGACGACGTGCGACCCTTCCTGGTCCGCCAGGTGACGGCGCCGGTCCGCTGGACGGACTGCGTCGCGCGCATGGCTCGCGAGGGATGCCGCACGTTCATCGAGGTTGGGCCGGGGAAGGTCCTGACCGGGCTTCTGAGGCGGATCGACGGCGCGCTCACGGGTATTGCGGTCGAGGACGTGGCGGGCCTCGACAAGGCGCTGGTGGCGCTGGGGGCCCAGTCGTGAGCGACTCGGCCACCTCCGGTCAACCTCTCGCGGGCCGCGTCGCCCTCGTCACCGGTGGGACGCGTGGGATCGGGCGCGCCATCGTGGAGGCCCTCCTCGACGACGGCGCGACGGTGGCGTTCACGGGCCGGGATGCCGCGAAGGTCGAGGAGATTGCCGCGGGGCTCGAAGGACGCGCGGGGAAGGTCGTCGGCCTGGTGGCCGAGATGGGCCGGGGCGAGGACGTCCAGCGGATCGTGACCGAGACCGACAAGCGGTTCGATCGGATCGATCTCCTCGTCAACAACGCCGGCATCACGAAGGACGGCCTCCTGATCCGGATGAAGGACGCGGACTGGGACGAGGTTCTCGGCGTCAACCTCCGGGCCGCCTTCCAGGCGACCCGGGCGGCAGCGCGCCTCATGATCCGTCAGCGGTCCGGCCGGATCGTCAACGTGACCTCGGTGGCGGGCGTCATGGGTACGCCCGGCCAGGCCAACTACGCAGCCGCGAAGGCAGGGCTGATCGGACTCACCAAGTCCACGGCACGAGAACTGGCCCATTGGGGTATTCTGGTCAACGCCGTCGCGCCGGGCCTGATCGAGACGGACATGGCCGCGGGCCTGTCCGGCGAGATGCGGCAGGCGTACGTCGGTCAGGTCCCGCTGAAGCGGATCGGGACTGCGCGCGAGGTGGCGGAGGTCGTCCGGTTCCTGGCCTCTGAGGGAGCGAGCTACATCACGGGCCAGGTCATCCACGTCAACGGTGGGCTGTACATGTGAGGAGGTGAGGGACGGAGATGGCTACGAGCGACAAGCCGGTCGAGGAACGGGTCAAGGCGATCATCGTCGAGCAGCTCGGTGTCGAGGAGAACGACGTGGCCCCGGCCGCGAAATTCATCGAGGATCTCGGCGCGGACTCCCTGGACACGGTGGAGCTCGTGATGGCGTTCGAGGAGGAGTTCGACATCGAGATCCCGGACGAGGACGCCGAGAAGATCACGACGGTGGGTGACGCGATCCAGTACATCAAGGAAAACACCTAGGACCCCGGGGCGCCAGCGACGCCAGCGACGCCAGAGACGGAGGTCAGAGGGGCGATGGCACCGGACGGCGGCAAGACACGGGTCGTGGTGACGGGACTGGGGGCGGTGACGCCCCTGGGGAATTCCGTCCCGGAGTACTGGCGCGCCATCTGCGAGGGCCGGTCGGGCGTCGGGCCCATCACCAGGTTCGACGCCAAGCGCCTCGACGTGAGAATCGCCGCCGAGGTCAAGGGCTTCGATCCGCTGAAGGTGATCGAGAAGAAGGAGCTCAAGAAGCTCGACCTCTTCATCCAATACGCGCTCGCCGCGGGAGTGGAGGCCGTCGAGGACGCCAAGGTCGACTTCTCCCAGGTGGACCCCACGCGTGCCGGCGCTCTCGTCGGTTCCGGGATCGGCGGCATCCTGTCCGTCCTCGAGTGGCACCGGGTGCTTCTCGAGAGGGGGCCGAGCCGGATCTCCCCGTTCTTCATCCCGTCGCTCATCGTGAACATGGCGTCCGGGCAGCTCTCGATCCGGTACAAGCTGAAGGGGCCGAACTCCTCCGTGGTGACCGCCTGCGCGACGGGTAACCATGCGATCGGCGATGCGTTCAAGATCATCCAGCGGAGTGACGCCGACCTCATGGTCGCCGGGGGCTCGGAGGCGATCATTGACGAGCTCCCCATCGGGGGGTTCGCGCAGATGAAGGCGCTGTCCACCCGGAACGACGAGCCCGCGCGGGCGTCGCGGCCGTTCGACGCTGATCGCGACGGATTCGTGGCTGGCGAGGGGGCGGGGATCGTGGTGCTGGAGAACGCCGAGCACGCGCGCCGGCGGGGCGCGCGCATCTACGCGGAGATCGTCGGTTACGGCATGACGGCCGACGCCTACCATATGACCGCGCCCGACCCGGACGGTGACGGGGCCGTTCGTGCCATGACGGGCGCCCTGCGGGACGGGGGCGTCCGGCCCGAGGACGTGGGGTACGTCAACGCCCACGGCACCTCGACCCCGTACAACGACAGGACCGAGAGCC
This sequence comes from uncultured Candidatus Rokubacteria bacterium, assembly GCA_963805625.1. Taxonomy (GTDB): domain Bacteria; phylum Methylomirabilota; class Methylomirabilia; order Rokubacteriales; family DASRDR01; genus DASRDR01. The sequence goes on along the minus strand of CAWDVE010000010.1, from coordinate 1,138,276 downwards.
TGGCGATCAAGCAGGTGTTCGGCGACCACGCCCGGCGGCTCGCCGTGTCGTCGACCAAATCGATGACCGGCCACCTCCTCGGAGCCGCGGGCGGCATCGAGGCGATCGTCACGGTGCTCGCCATCAAGCACGGCATCCTGCCTCCGACGATCAACTACGAGACGCCCGACCCGGAGTGTGATCTCGACTACGTGCCGAACGTGGCGCGGAAGGCCGAGGTCGAGACCGCCCTGTCGAACGGCTTCGGGTTCGGCGGCACCAACGCGACCCTCGCCTTCCGGCGCTGGCGCGTCTGACCCGCGCGGCCCGCGGACCCGGATCCGATCCCGAGGGACAATCGGCTCCATCCTCGTCCGGTGAGGCGCCGGGCGGCCCCGCTCCGCGGCCAGGGGAGGTCGAGACCGAGGCGCTGGCCGCGCTCTCGGCGCGGCTCGGCCTTCCGGGGCTCTCCGAGCTCCTGCTCCAGGCCCTGACGCACCCCTCGTACGCGCACGAGCACCCGCCCGCCGAGCACAACGAGACCCTCGCCTTCCTGGGCGACGCTGTCCTCGGGCTCGTCGTCGCAAGCCTCCTGGTCCAGCGTGACCCCGGTGCCGGGCCGGGGACGCTGACGGTTCACCGGGCGGAGATCGTCTCGACGCGCGGCCTGGCCGCCTGGGCGCGAGAGCTAGGGGTGGACGCGTGTCTCCGCCTCGGCCGCGGGGAGGCGCAGCACGGCGGACGGGATAAGGAGTCGGTGCTCGCGAGCGCACTCGAAGCCGTGGTGGCCGCCCTCTACCTCACTGGCGGGCTCGCCGCGGTGTTGCCGCTCGTCGGCCGGCTCATGCGAGTCGGGCAGGCGCCGCCGGGGCCCTGACGGACGCCGTGATAGGCTGAGCGAGAGGAACGCCCCGTGCCTTTTTGGTCTCGCCGCGCCCCCGAAGAGCCCCCGAGCTGGGAGGAGATGTTCCCGCTCGAGGCGCTCCTTCGGAGCCAGCTCGACGACGTCCTGATCGTCCAGGAGCGCCGGCTCCTCGGACGCTCGCTCGCCTTTGGGGGTCGACTCCTCGTGGAGCCCGATGTGGCGGTCGAGCGCCTCCGGCCTCGCCTGGCGCGCCATGGGTACGCGCCGTTCCTCCGGGAGGATCAGGGCACGGTGTGGGTGCACGCGCTTGCCCAGGCAGAGGTCGCCGAGCCGTCCCGCCCGCTCGTTCATCTCGCGCTGTTCCTCGCCACGGTGGTCACGACGCTCCTCGCCGGCACCCTGATCCTGGGCGGGGTCCCGCTCGATGAGCTGTGGCGGAATCCGAGCCGGATCGTCGTCGGTCTGCCGTTTGCCGCGTCGCTTCTCGGTATCCTGGGCGTCCACGAGTTGGGGCACTACGCGCTTGGCCGACGTCACGGGATGCCCGTGTCGCTCCCGTACTTCATCCCGGTGCCGCCGATCCCGCCCTTCCTCCTGGGGACGCTCGGCGCGGTGATCCGTCTTCGGGGTGCGATCCGCGATCGCCGGGCGCTGTTCGACATGGCCGTGGCCGGGCCGCTCGCGGGTCTCGTGGTCGCGGTGCCAATCTACGTGCTCGGCTTGAGGCTCTCGTCCGTGGTCCGGATCCCCCAGGGACCGACGGAGGGTGGATACGTCCAATTCGGCGACGCCCTTCTCCCCAAGCTCCTCGAGCGGCTGACGCTGGGCGCCTTGCCGCCCGACTTCGACATCCTGCTGCACCCGGTCGGGGTTGCGGCCTGGTTCGGCTTCTTCGTCACGGCCTTGAACCTCATTCCCGCGGGCCAGCTCGACGGCGGCCACATCGTCTACGCCCTGTTCGGCGTCCGCCACGCGCTCATCTCGAAGCTCGCCGTGGGCGGCCTCGTGCTGATCGGGCTCGCCTTCGGCAGCATCAACTGGCTCGTGTGGGCGGCGCTCATCGTCGGCATCATGGGCTTCCGGCACGGTCCGACCATGGACGACATCACTCCGCTCGACGGCCGTCGTCGCGCACTCGGGCTGTTCGCCCTGATCCTTCTCGTTCTGCTCCTGCCCCCGGTTCCGCTGTCCGTGCGCTGAGCCCGCCTCCGGGCTATCTGGCGGCGCTTCGCACGACTGGGCTAGGATGGGGGCTGCGCCTGCCGGGCTGCCGGCGGACGACGATCGGAGGGCAAGGCCGTGCGTGTTGCGCTGGTCCAGATGAACAGCAAGGACGAGAAAGCGGAGAATCTCGAGCGCGGCGAGATGCTCATCGCGCAGGCCGCGGCGTGGGGCTCGGACCTCGTGGTGCTGCCAGAGCTCTGGACCTACCTCGGGTCCGGGAAGCGCCACGCCGAGGTGGCGGAGCCGATCCCTGGGGAGACGACCGAGTTCCTCGCCCGGCTGGCGAGCCGCTACGGGTTCTGGCTCGTGGGCGGCTCGATCCTCGAAGCCGTCGAGGGGAACGAGCGCGTCCATAACACGTCGGTGGTCCTCAACCCGGACGGGGAGCTGGTCGCCCGCTACCGGAAGCTCCACCTCTTCGATATCGAGGTCGAGGGGACGACCTACCAGGAGTCGGCGACGATGGCGCCCGGCGAGGAGGTCGTCGTCGCCTCGCTCGCGGGCGTCCCGGTCGGCCTCACCCTCTGCTACGACCTCCGCTTCCCGGAGCTCTACCGGCGGCTCGCCGCCTGGGGGGCGCGCCTGATCACGGTGCCCGCCGCCTTCACCATGGAGACTGGCCGGGATCACTGGGAGGTCCTTGTGCGAGCTCGCGCCATCGAGAACCAGGTCTACGTGCTGGCGGCAGCCCAGTGCGGCTCGCATCCTCCCGGCCACGCCTGCTACGGGAACTCGATGATCGTGGACCCGTGGGGCACGGTCGTGTCCCGGGCCGGCTACCGCGAGGGCGTCGTCGTGGCGGACATCGACCTGGGCCACGCGGAGCGCATCCGCAAGACCTTGCCCGCCCTCGCGCACCGGCGCGGAGATCTGTTCACCTTCTAGACCGGCCGGCCGCCCCATCCCGGGATCGGGCGCGCGCGTCGGGGACCGAGGGAGCCATGCCCGGCAATCTCGACCTCAAGGATCTGGAAGCCCTCGTCCGGCGAGACGAGGTCGACACAGTGCTGACGGTCTTCCCCGACGTCCAGGGCCGCCTGATGGGCAAGCGCGTCGTCGGGCGCCACTTCCTCGAGCACATCGCGGGTGACGGGGTGCACGCCTGCGCCTACCTTCTGACCGTTGACGTGGACATGGAGCCCTTGCCCGGCTACAAATTCGCCTCGTGGGCCACCGGGTACCAGGACATGAAGGCGGTCCCGGACCTCGGGACTCTCCGCCGGATCCCGTGGCTCGAGAAGACGGCGCTCGTGTTCTGCGATCTCTACACGGAGGAGGGGGGCGAGCCGATCGAGGTCAGCCCGCGTCGCATCCTCCAGCGCCAGGTCGACCGGGCGACTAAGCTCGGGTACCGGATCATGGTCGCGTCGGAGCTCGAGCTGTACCTCTTCCAGGAGTCGTTCGGCGAGGCGCGCTCGAAGCGCTACCACGGGCTGACGCCGGTGTCCCAGTACATCGAGGACTACCACATCCTCCAGACGACGAAGGAGGAGGGTCTGGTCCGGGCGATCCGCAACGGCATGGAGGCGGCCGCGGTGCCGGTGGAGTTCTCGAAGGGCGAGTGGGGGTGCGGGCAGGAGGAGATCAACCTCCGCTACGCCGAGCCGGTGGAGATGGCGGATCGCCACACGCTTTACAAGCACGGAGCCAAGGAGATCGCCCACGCCCAGGGGAGCTCGATCACGTTCATGGCGAAGTACGACATGGGCTCCGCGGGCTCGTCCTTCCACCTCCACTCGAGCCTGTGGGACCGGACGGGGAAGAAGAGCCTCTTCTACGAGAAGGGCCGCCGGTTCGGCTCGGCCCTCTACGGCCACTGGCTCGCCGGACAGATGGCGATGGCGAAGGAGTTCTCCTACTTCTACGCGCCCTACGTGAACTCGTACAAGCGCTACCAGGCGGGCTCGTTCGCGCCCACCCGGATCGTGGCCGGCTGGGACAACCGCACCTGCGGCTTCCGGCTCTGCGGCGAGGGCTCGGCCTTCCGGGTCGAGAACCGGATCCCTGGCGCCGATGCGAACCCCTACCTCGCGTTCGCCGCGACCATCGCGGCCGGGCTCCATGGCATCCAGAAGAAGCTTCCGGCGCCCCGGGTCTACGAGGGCAACGCCTACGAGGACCCGAAGCTCCCGCAGGTTCCGAAGACGCTCCGCGAGGCCATCGCCGGGCTGGAGGGATCCCGGGTCGCCCGCGAGGCCCTCGGCGACGAGGTGTTCGAGCACTACCTCCACACCGCGCGGCTCGAGCAGCAGACGTTCGACCAGATCGTGACCGACTGGGAGCTGATGCGGGGCTTCGAGCGCATCTGACCGCGTCCGTCGCCGTCATCGTCAACCCGGCCGCGGGCCCGCGAGGCCGCCGGACCGGAGACCGCCGGCTGGCCCTCGCCGAGAGCGTGCTCGCCGCGCGGGGTGTCCAGGGGACGGTGCGGCTCACCGAGGGGCCGGGCCATGCGCTCGAGCTCGCCCGCGCCGCGGTGGCCGCGCGCACGGCGGTCGTCTGCGCGTGGGGCGGTGACGGGACGGTGAACGAGGTCGCCCGCGCCCTGGCGGGGACCGGCACGGCCCTCGGTGTCGTGCCGGCCGGCTCCGGCAACGGCCTCGCCCGCGAGCTCGGGATCCCCTGGGACCCGGCCGGGGCGCTTGCCGTCGCGCTCGGCCGGCGGGAGCGCGTGATCGACGTCGGGGACGTCGAGGGACACCTGTTCGTCAACCTGGCCGGCATCGGACTCGACGCGCACGTCGCCGCGCTGTTCAACGCCCGGCGCGGCGGACGCCGCGGGCTCTGGCCCTACCTGGCGATCGGCGTGCGTGAGATCCTCCGCTATCGCGCCCGCGAGTACACGATCCGCGTCGGCGCCGAGACCTGGCAGGAGCGGGCCCTCGTCATCATCTGCGCGAACGCGCGCCAGTACGGAGGCGGGGCCGTGGTCGCTCCCACCGCGCGACCGGACGACGGTCAGCTCGACGTCGTGACGGTGGCGGCGCGCCCCCCGCTTGTGGCCCTCCGCGACGCGCTCCATCTCTTCCGGGGCACGCTGGACCGGGCGCCCGGCGTTCGCACGACGCGCACGCCGACCGTGGAGATCACGGGAACGGAGCCGATCCTCTTCCACGTGGACGGCGAGGCCGTCACGGGCGGCCCGGTCCTGACCGTGCGGATCCGCCCGGCCGTGCTCCGGGTCCGAGTGCCCTGAGAACTGACACGATTGTGCCAGCGCCGCGCCGCGGGTTTAAGCCGTGTGGAGTGAGGTAGGATGGCGGCGTCATTCAGCTCGACCGCCAGTTCGGTCGACGACGGGGAGGATGGGTCATGACGGTGGACGGGGCTGGCCTCGGGCCGAGGCTCGCGGGGAAGGTGGCGTTCATCACCGGGGCCGGCATGGGGATGGGGCGGGAGGCCGCCGTCCTGTTCGCCGAGCACGGCGCCCGGATCGGCGTGGCTGACATCAACAAGGCCGCGGCCGAGGAGACGGTGGCGCTCATTGAGCGCGCGGGCGGCCAGGCCCTCGCCGTGGCGGGGGACGTGGCCGTGGAGGCCGACGTCCAGCGCATGATCGACGAGACGGCGCGCCGGTTCGGCGCGCTGCACGTTCTCTACAACAACGCGGGCGTCCTCTGGAAGGACCGCGACCGCTCCGTGCTGGAGACCGACGACGGCTGGTGGGAGCGGGTGATGGGCGTCAACCTGAAGTCCGTCTTCTGGGTGACCAAGCACGGCATTCCCCACCTCCGGAAAGCCGGCGGCGGGTCGATCGTCAACGTGGGCTCCGTGTCGGCGCTGGTCGGTTTCACGCGCGCCCAGGACGCCTACACGTCGGCGAAGGGAGCCCTCATCTCCCTGACCAAGTCTCTCGCGATCCAGTTCGCGAAGGACCGGATCCGCTGCAACATCATCCACCCGGGGATCGTGGACACGCCGCTCCAGGCCCCGTACCTGAGCGACGCCGTCCGGAAGGAGTTCGAGACCGGCATCCCCCTCGGGCGGATCGCGAAGCCGCGCGAGATCGCGTTTGCCGCGCTGTTCCTCGCCTCGGACGAGTCCTCGTTCATGACCGGCGCCGAGCTCGTGGTCGACGGAGGGTTCACCGCGGGGTAGGCCTGGCAGTTCGCGGCCCAGCGATCAGGACAGGTCGAGCGCGAAGCGGACCGCCTCGTCGATCTCACGCATCCGCTCGACGGAGAGAGTCGAGATCCGCTCGGTGACGAGGGTCTTGGGGATGGTGGTGATGTCGTCCAAGTTCACTACGCAACGGATAGGGAGTCCGTCCGCTCGGTCGAGCGCGACCTCGACCGGGATGTTGCGGACGGTCCGGGTCACGGGGGCCACCGTCACCGCTGTACGGACTCGGTAGGCCACGTCACGACTGAGCAACACGACGGGCCTGCGTCCGATCGGGCGCGGCAGGTGGGCCCACCACACCTCGCCGCGTCTCACCGCGCCGCCCTACCACTTCTCCCGGGGCAGGACCCGGGAAAACAGGAGCGCGCTGGTCTTCGCCCAGGCTGTCGACTCGGGTTTCCGGCTGTAGCCTTCCACGTACCGTCGGTCCTGCTGAGCGGCGTCGAGCTCACGCAGGCGCATCTTACACGCCTCCCGGATGAAGGCCGCGCGGCTCTCCGCCACCAACCGAGCGGTATCGTCGATCCTCGAGAGGAGGCTCGGCTCGATCGGAACCTGTATTACCTTTTTGGCTCGGGAAGCCCTGGGCATAGGCACAATCCACACTGTGATATGGAAGCCGTACCACATCATTGCTACACAGTCAACCGACCGAGCTTACGGTGCCGCCCACCGGCACCCGAAGACCGGAGCCTCCGGGGCGCCAAGGTGCCACATCGAGTGGGTCCTTCATGACGGGCGGATCGGATTCTCGAGGTCGACGACTTCCGCTCGAGCGCGGAGGGTGCGTGATTACGGGCGGCCATGTTAACGTTCTCGGCTAAGGCTGACGAATGCTGGCTTATCGATGGCGTTGTGTCACCCTCCTGCCCGGCGCGACCGCGAGGCGGCTGGCCGGGTGTCGGCTCGTGCTGTCGGTGCGACGAGCCGCGATGCCGGTGGCATGACGGTGCCGACCCCGCCGGAATCCCCCCAGAGTCGGTACTGCCAGCAGCGTGAGTGCACGGTCGTGATCCCGGTCTACAACAGCCACGCGACGCTTCCCATCTTGACTGAGCGCCTCGCCGCGGTCCTGCCCGGCGCCGCCGACCGGTTTGAGGTGGTGCTGGTCAACGACGGCAGCCAGGACGGCTCCTGGGAGGCGATCGGCCAAGCGGCGCGGAAGTACCCTTGGGTTCGCGGCATCAATCTGATGCGGAACTACGGCCAGCACAACGCGCTCCTGGCCGGGATTCGTGCCGCCCGCTTCGCAGCCACGGTGACGATGGACGACGACCTGCAGCATCCTCCGGAGGAGATCCCGCTCTTGCTAGGGACGCTTGGCCAGGGCCAGGACCTCGTCTACGGGGTGCCCGCGCTGCCCCAGCAGGGATTCTCGCGGAACCTTTCGTCGCGCCTCACGAAGCTGTGGCTGCACCGTGTGCTCGGAGTAGGGATCGCGTCCCGGGCGAGCGCCTTCCGGGCGTTCCGGACGGTTCTCCGCGAGGGGTTCGCCCACTACGAGGGGCCGGCTGTCGCCATCGATGCGCTGCTCGCGTGGACGACGACCCGCACCGCTTCGGTAGAGGTCCGCCACGAGCCGAGGCGTCACGGCCGGTCGCAGTACAGCTGGTTCAAGCTCGCCAAGCTGGCGATCGACCTGACGACGACCTTTCGCACCTGGCCGCTTCGTCTCGCCAGTCTCGTCGGATTTGTCGTGATGCTGCTGGGGCTCGCCGCGTTCGCCTTCGTGCTGGGGTCCTACCTTGCGACCGGGCAACCCCTGTCGGTCTTTCGGTTCCTCGCATCGGCGCTGGCGATCTTCTCGGGCGCGCAGCTGTTCACGCTGGGCATCCTGGGCGAGTACGTGGCCCGCATCCACCATCGCGTGTTGCGGGAGCCGGCGTACGTGGTCCGGGAGCGGATCGGCGAATCCCTGGACGGCGATGCCTGAGGTCTCCGTCCAGCCGCTCGACGCGGAGCGCCCGGAGTGGGGTGGGGTGTTCGTCGTGCCTTGGGACACGGACATCTTCGGATTTCCGGTTGGCACCTACGAGCCCGGGGAGCCCTGCGCCCTTCAGGCTGACCTGGTGGCCTGTGGCGATCGACTCCGCGCGTGGACGTCGACGCACCGGGTCGAGCTCGTCTCCTGTACCGTTCCCGCGGACGACCGGATCTGGCGGGCGCTGATGCCTGCGCTGGGATTCGTGTCCGTGGAGCAGACCCTGGACGTCGCGTTTCGCATCCAGACGTACGATGCGCCGCCCCCGTCGCGTCCGGTGCGGCTCGGTACCGTGGACGACCATCCGCAGATCGAGGAGATCGCGGGACACACCTTCCGTCACGGGCGGTACAGCGCCGATCCGTGCTTCCCACCGGACCTGGCGGATCGACGCTACCGTCACTGGGTCCGGAGCGCCTGTACCTCAACGGATCCGGCGGACCGCGTGTACGTCGTCGGCAAGCCGGGCAACGTCAAGGGCTTCTTCCAGCTGAGGCTCGTCGAGGACCGTGCCGAGGTCGGCATCATGGGGGTGACCGAGGCGGCCAAGGGCACGCCGGCCGCGCTGGCGCTCATGACAGGCATGCAGCTCGATCTGAAGGCCCTCGGCACCCGGTGGATCACGGCCAAGCTCTCGGCCGGCAACACGCGTATCATGAACCTGGTCGCACACTTCGGCTGGCGGTTCCGAAACCCACGGGCGACCTTTCATTGGCACGCGCCGGAGGCCCCGCACCTCCTCCGTCCGGGCGTGATCTCCAAGTGAGGGCGATTAGGCCACCCAGTACCAGTGCGTGTACAGAATCGTGAGCAGCGCCAGCAAGAGCGTGGAGAGCACGACGGCTCCCGCGAACGCCAGGCGGTTCTCCAGGGCGACTGCCCAGGCCAGGAACACCGGGAAGGCCGGAAGCACATAGCGTCCCCAGCCGCCCGGCTGGAGCACACCCGATGCCACGATCAGCAGGCTGAAAAGACCCCAGGCCAGCGGCTGCCGCCGGAACACGGGAACGAGCGAGCCGAGACAGAGTAGCGCCGCCAGGAGGTTCAGGTCGTAGACCACAGGGAACTGGCCCGTTCGGAGGTTCTCGATCGAGCGCAAGGCCCGCACGGCCCGCTCGACGGGCTTCAGGCTGAATCCCCCTTGCCACCAGCCCGGCACCCGTGTCGCCTTGAACGCGAGCCACGGGTCGCCGAACTGGACGTGCAGGTACGCGTAGAACAGGACGGGCCCGAGGACGCTCAGTCCGAGCCAAAGGACGTCCGGGCGCACCTTCCTGAGATCGAACCGGATCCGGTCGAGGTAGAGGAGGCCCAGCGCTGGCGCGAGGGCGAGTCCGGGCGCGCGCGTGGCGCCGCAGAGAAGCGCGCAGAGCGACGCCCCCGCCCAATGCCCTCGCTCGCCCAGGAACAGCGACGCCACAGCCAGGAACAGGAACAGGCCCTCCGAGTACACGGCGCTGAAGTAGAAGGAGAAGGGAAAGACCGATAGGAGGAGGACGCACCTGAACGCCGCCTCGGCGCCGAAGCGCGCGCGCGCCACGCGGTGGAGCAGCAGGAGCGCGCCGAGGAACGCCAGGTTCGAAACCAGGATCCCGGCAGCCAGCGGCTCCGGTCCGGCGAGGCTCACGAGCCGCATGGCCAGGGGATAGACGGGGTAGAACGCCAGGTTGCGCTGGCCGGCCGGCCCGACGGCCTGGTCGACGTAGCCGTGCGTCGCGATGTGGTCGTACCACCCGGCGTCCCAGCGGGCCCAGCCGTCGAGCCACAGGTTGGTTGGGAAGCCGCGCCAGGGGCCTCCGGTGGGGCCCGCGACACCGGGATCGGAATTGAGCGGCAGGACGGCGAGGCTGAGATAGGCGAGCAGGAAGAGCGCCCCGCGGGTGACGGCGAAGACCAGGAGCGGCTCGCGGCTCTCGCGGACGCCGCGCCCCAGCCGACCGGCTAGCTGCCTCATTCAGCCCGAAGCGCGAGGTTTGTCGGATCGCTCAGGGCGTCAACCGTCGAAGGCGCGCAGGCTGTCGACCACGTAGGCTCGCTCCTCCTCGCCGAGGTCGTTGTAGAAGGGGAGGCGGAGCACGCGGTCGCTCAGGTCCTCGGTGACCGGGCAGTCCCCGGGCTTGCCCCCCAGGCGCTGGCCCATCTCGGAGAGGTGCAGCGGAAGATAGTGGAAGACCGCCAGGATCCCGCGCTGCCTGAGGTGCGCGATGAGCCGGGTGCGCTGCTCGAGCGACGCGGTGACTAGGTAGAAGAGGTGGTACGGCTGCTCACAGTGCGCCGGAACGGACGGAAGCCCGATGCCGTGGGCGCCGGCCCATCCTGGGAGCTCCCGCGCGTAGCACTCCCAGATACGGCGGCGCCTGGCCTGGATGCTGCCACGAGCCTCGAGCTGGGCGTACAGGAACGCCGCCAGGATGTCGGAGGGGAGCGAGCTCGATCCGACGTCCACCCAGGTGTACTTGTCCACCTGACCGCGGAACAAGCGGCTCCGGTTCGTGCCCTTCTCGCGGAGGATCTCGGCGCGCTCGGCGTAGCGCTCGTCGTTGATGACGAGCGCTCCGCCCTCGCCGCAGCTGATGTTCTTCGTCTCGTGGAAGCTCTGAGCCGCCAGGCCGCCGAAGCTGCCGAGCGGTCGCCCGCGGTAGGTGCCGAACAGGCCGTGGGCATTGTCCTCGACCACCGCGAGGCCGTGCCGGCTCGCGACCGCCAGGATCGCGTCCATCTCGCAGCCGACGCCGGCGTAGTGCACGGGGACGATCGCCCGCGTGCGGGGCGTGACCAGCGACGGGAGGAGTCGCTCGTCGAGGTTGAGCGTGTCGGGACGGATGTCGACGAAGACCGGGCGCGCCCCGCGGAGCACGAACGCGTTCGCCGTGGAGACGAAGGTGAACGACGGCATGATCACCTCGTCGCCCGGCCCGAGGTCGAGGAGCAGGGCGGCGATCTCGAGCGCCGTCGTGCAGGACGTCGTCAGCAGCACCCGGGGGGCGCTGAGCAGCTCCTCGAGCAGGCGTCGGCACTTCTCGGTGAACACGCCGTCGCCTGAGATCCGCCCCGAGTCCACGGACTCCTGGATGTAGCGGAGCTCGTTCCCAGTCAGACTGGGACGGTTGAACGGGATGCGGTAGGTGGTCATGCCTTCTCGCCGGAGAATACCCCACCCGGCGGCCCGGTCGCCATGGTCTGGTGGATCAAGCGGGTGGGGCGAGATCAGTCGAGGGTGAGAGACGGGGTGTGTCCTGGACGAAGAAACAGGCTGGGCGCGAGCTAGAGCTTCCGGAGGGCGAGGGGCGGGCAGTCGAGCATCCGGCGCCGCACCAGGGCCCAGAGGCGCTCGACAGCGTCACCCAGGGCCGCCGCGCTCTCGGCGAGGCATCGGACGATGACGCCACGCCGCGCGAGGGCGCCGCCGGCCGCGCGGACCCCCGGGCAGGCCCCGACGACGCCCGCCACGTCGGCGGCGAGGCCTTCCCAGGGCTCGCCCCCGAAGGCCGCCAGAGCCAGGGAGCGGCACCAGAGCAAGCGGCGTGCCGCGCGGAGGGAGTCGAGGGATCGCCCCGACTTTTCGGCGTGTTGCCGTGGCGGGGGACACCCGGAGTCAGGTGACTGCCCACGATTGGGGTAGCCCGGCGCTCACCGAGGCGGCAAACCGGTCCCGTGGGTCAGGTGATCAGCGGACGGCGATGGTGGGCACGACCGACATGCCGGGGACGAGGGCGTGCTTCGTCGTCTCCCCCGGCTCGAAGACGAGCTTGACGGGCACCCGCTGGACCACCTTCACGAAGTTTCCCGACGCGTTCTCCGGAGGCAGCAGGGAGAAGACCGCGCCCGACCCCGCCTGGATCGAATCGACGCGCCCCTTGAAGACGACGCCGGGGTAGGTGTCGACCGTGATCGCGGCCGGCTGGCCCGGTCGCACGTCCGTGAGGTCGGTCTCCTTGAAGTTTCCGATGACCCAGACGTCACGGAGATCGACCACCGAGAGGAACAGCTGGCCGGGCTGGACCACCTGGCCGACCTCGACCGTCTTCTTGGTCACGCGCCCGCTCATCGGCGCGCGGATGGTCGTGTACGCGAGGTTCAGCTCCGCCTGGGCGAGGTTGGCCAGCGCCTGCTCCAGCCGGCCGCGCGCGGCGTCGACCTGCGTCTGGCGCACCCCGACCTGCTGTCGCTGGCTCACGGCGCTGGCCAGGGTCGCCCGAGACTCGTCGACGCGCCGGGTGGCCTGGATCAAGGCCGAGGACTGGCTCTCCACGGCGGCTGCCGCCTGCTGCGCCTCGCCATGCGCCTGGCCGAGCCGATCGCGGGCCCCGTCGAGCGCCGCCCTGGCGCTCTGGAACGCCGATTCGGCGTGGTCGAGATCCTGGCGGGCGACGAGCTGCCCCCGGAACAGCTCGACGAGCCGATCGCGGTCCTGCCGCGCCCGGTCGAGGTCGGCGGCGGCGGCGCGGACGCCGGCATCGGCGGCGGCGACCGCCGCCTGCTTCGCGCGGAGATCGCTGCGCCGCTGCTCGAGGTCGTGCCGCGACATCTCGGCGCCTTGCTCGACCGCGGCGAGCGCGGCCGCCGCCTGAGTGGCCGCGCTCCGCGTCGTGTCGTCGGTCAGCGGCACGTTGAGCGTGGCGTTCCGCAGGTCGGCGCGCGCGGCTTCCGCGGCCGCCCGCGCCTCCGCGAGGGCGACCTCGAAGTCCCGCGCGTCGAGACGCACGAGGAGATCCCCCGCCTGGACGTCCTGGTTGTCGTTGACGAGCACCTTGGCCACGTGGCCCGCGACCCGGGCGCTGACCGGCGCGATGCGGCCCGCGACGTACGCGTCGTCCGTCGAGACGTGGGCCTGCAGGTGGCGCCACCACGCGTGACCGTAGATGGCACCGGCGACGGCAGCGGCGGCGATCAGCGCCAGGAACGCGATCCGCTTCGGCGCCCACCGCCGGCGCCGGCGGCGGGGCAGGGCGTCGAGCTCGGGATCGAGGCTCATCGCGAGGGTCCGGCGGCAGGCCCGCGAGGCAGGACCCCGTGGAGGAGGATGTCGAGGAGGGCGTCGCCCTCGGCCGTGAAGTCGATCCGCCGCTCCCGGAGGCCGCGCCGGATCACGGCGTGAATCAGGCCCGCCAGCGTCACCGCGAGCCGTCGCGGCGGCCTCGGCGCGAGGGCGCCGGTCTCCACGCCCCGCTTGAACACCGCCGTCAGCACCAGGACGTAGCGCTCGTAGCGCGCGTCGATCCGGTCTCCGAACCGCTGGCGGGTTCGCGTGTCGTAGCCGATCCAGCCCGAGAGATAGAGGCGGAGGATGTCGGCGTTCTCCGCGCGCGAACGCGAGGTGAGTCTCCACGACGCGCCGCAGCTGGTCGCGGACCTCCCGCTCCCCGTCGACGGCCGCGCGCACGCGCGCGATCAGCTCGTCCATTCGCTCCTCGAGCAGGCTCCGGAGGATCGCCTCCTTGGACGGGAACAGCTGGTAGAGCGTTCCCACGGCGAGCTCCGAGGCCCGCGCGATCTCGACCATGGCCGTCTGCTGGTAACCCTTGCGGGCGTACAGGCGCCGGGCGGCAGCCAGCACGTCGGCGAAACGCCGCGCCCGCTCTCGCGCCTTCCGGCCGGTCGGCCGGGGGACGGCGGCCCGCCGCTTCCGGGTCTCGTGGACTGATTTCACACTCACGTTCACGTATTGTAATGTGATTCATATGGAACGAAAAGGAGGGGCCGACGCGGAGCCGACCCCGCCGCCTGCCGGGCCCCCGTCGAGTGGGTTCCCCGTTTCAACCCGTGGCTCATCGCGATCTCGGTGATGCTGGCCACGTTCATGGAAGTGCTCGATACGGCCGTGGCGAACGTCTCGCTTCCGCACATCGCCGGCAGCCTTTCCGCGACACCCGAGGAGGCGACGTGGGTCCTCACGAGCTACCTCGTGTCGAACGCGATCGTGCTGCCGATGACGGCCTGGCTGGGCAGCCGGTTCGGGCGCAAGCGCTTCCTGGTCGCCTGCATCGTCGTGTTCACCGTGGCGTCGGCCCTCTGCGGCGCCGCGACGAGCCTGGGCATGCTCGTGGTGGCGCGGATCCTTCAGGGCGCGGGCGGCGGAGCGCTTCAGCCCATCGCCCAGGCCGTCCTCATGGAGAGCTTTCCGCCGGCGCGGCGCGGCGCGGCGATGGCGGCCTTCGCGATGGGCGTGATCGTCGCGCCCATCCTCGGCCCCACCCTCGGCGGCTGGATCACGGACAACTACTCGTGGCGGTGGGTCTTCTACATCAACCTGCCCGTGGGCGCGATCGCCATCCTGATGGCGCACGCCTTCATCGAGGATCCGCCGTACATCCGTGCGGCGCGCCAGCGGCGCGTCGACTACCTCGGCTTCGGCTTCATGGTGGTGTTCCTCGGCACGCTCCAGCTGGTGCTCGACCGGGGCCAGGAAGTGGACTGGTTCGCCGCGCCCTGGGTGCGATGGTGCGCGCTGATCTCGGTCGGCCGGGTTCGTGGCCTTCGTCGTTCGTGAGCTCGCCACCGATCGCGCCGATCGTGAACCTGCGCGTGCTCGCGAACCAGAACTTCGCCATCGGGACCGCCCTCATCACGGTGCTCGGGGTCGTGCTGTACGGCACGACCGCCCTGCTGCCGCTCTTCCTGCAGACCCTCCTGGGGTATCCGGCGCTCCAGAGCGGGCTGGCCGTGAGCCCTCGCGGCCTCGGGGCGCTCACCGCCAGCATTCTCGTCGGGCGGCTGATCGGGCGGATCGACAGCCGCCTCCTGATCGGGGCGGGCTTCAGCCTGGCCGCCGGGTCGGCCCTGATCTACAGCCGCATGAACCTCGACATCGCCCAGCGGGACGTCGTCTGGACGAGCGTCATGAACGGCTTCGCGGGCCCGCTCATCTTCGTCCCGCTGACCACGACGGCCATGGGGACGCTGGGGCGAGAGCAGATGGGGCAGGGAACGGGCATCTTCAACCTGATGCGGAACATCGGTGCGAGCGTCGGCATCGCCGCCGTGACGACCCTCCTGACGCGAGGCACCCAGGCTCACCAGGCCCGCCTGGTGTCGCACCTCACCCCCTACGATCCGGCGTACCAGCGCTGGCTGGAGGACGCCCGAGCCCACCTGACCCCCAGGTTGGGTCCGCCGTCGCCGGGTCCGCTGCCCTCGGACTCCTGTACCGGACGCTCGTCAAGCAGGCAACCCTGCTCTCCTTCCTGGATTGTTTCCGGGTGCTGGCGGTCATGGCCATGGCGTGCCTGCCGCTGGTCCTGCTGTTCCGGCGCGTTCGCGCCCGTCCCACTCCCGCCGTCGTTGACTGAGACACCGGGACCGGGCTCGCGCCGGGCCGCGTGAACGTCCGGGCGGCTTCGTTACGCTTCGGTGACGGGCCGCCCTTCTCGCGTGTCCTGCGTTGGGCTAGAATGTGCGCGGCTTGGTCGTCCTGCTCACGCCGTGTCACACACAGCCGGAGGGAGGTCACGATGATCCGAAGCGGGTGGCCCACGATGCGATCCGTCGTCCTCGTTCTCGTCGTCGCCGCGGCCCTGGTGGGTCTCGGGGCCGCGGGCGCGACCGCCAAGACGGCGCTCACCGTCTACACGGCCATCGAGGCCGACGATCTGAAGAAGTACGCGGCGCGCTTCAACGAGGACTATCCGGACATCGAGATCAAGTGGGTTCGTGACTCCACCGGTGTCGTCACCGCCAAGCTCCTGGCCGAGAAGGCCAATCCGCAGGCGGATGTGATCTGGGGCCTGGCCGCGACGAGCCTCCTCGTCCTGAAACCAGAGGGCATGCTTCTGCCCTACACGCCGAAGGGCATCGAGAAGCTCGACCCCCAGTTCCGTGACAAGGAGAACCCGCCGGCGTGGGTCGGGATGGACGCCTGGGTCGCCGCGATCTGCTTCAACACCACGGAGGCCGCGAAGAAGGGCCTGCCGAAGCCGACCTCGTGGAAGGACCTGACCAAGCCCGTCTACAAGGGCCAGGTCGTGATGCCGAACCCGGCGTCCTCGGGCACCGGGTTCCTCGACGTGTCGAGCTGGCTCCAGCTCTTCGGCGAGGCCGAGGGCTGGAAGTACATGGACGGCCTCCACCAGAACATCGGGGTGTACACGCACTCCGGCTCGAAGCCGTGCACGATGGCGGGACAGGGCGAGTACCCGATCGGCGTCGCGTTCGAGTTCCGGGCGGCCCGCGTGAAGAAGCAGGGCGCGCCGATCGACATCGTTTTCCCGGAGGAGAAGTCGGGCTGGGACATGGAGGCGACGGCGATCGTCAAGGGGACCAAGAACCTCGAGGCGGCGAAGACGCTCGTGGACTGGTCGGTGAGCGAGAAGGCGATGAAGCTCTACAACGAGGGCTACGCCGTGACGGCGATTCCGTCGATCGCGCAGCCGGTCGAGCACCTGCCGACCAGCATGCTCCAGCACATGGCCAAGAACGACCTCCAGTGGGCCGCGACGAACCGCGCCCGCATCCTGGCGGAGTGGGAGAAGCGGTACGGCGCGAAGTCCGAGCCAAAGAAGTAGCCGGGACGGGCGTCGCGGGTCCGTGATGGGGCCGGCCGCCGCCGGGCGGTCGGCTCCCCGCGCGACTCGCGCGACCCGAGCCCGCGGGGCCCGCTCGCGATGACCGTCACGGCCGCGCAGACCCGTTCAGCCTTCCTGCGCATCCGCGACCTCACGAAGAGGTTCGGGGAGTTCACCGCCCTCGACCGCATCTCGCTCGACGTCGACGAGGGCGAGTTCGTCTGCTTCCTCGGCCCGTCCGGGTGCGGGAAGACGACGCTCCTCCGGGCGATCGCGGGCCTGGACCCCCAGACGAGCGGGCACATCGAGCAGGCTGGCCGCGACGTCTCGGTGCTCCCGGCCGCCAAGCGTGATTTCGGGATCGTCTTCCAATCCTACGCCCTGTTTCCCAACCTCACGGCCGCCAAGAACGTCGCCTATGGGCTCGAGAACGCGCGCCTGACCCGGGCGGAGATCCGGACCCGGGTGCGCGAGCTCCTCGAGATGGTCGGCCTTCCCGAGCAGGGCGACAAGTATCCGGCCCAGCTCTCGGGAGGGCAGCAGCAGCGCGTAGCCCTTGCGCGCGCGCTCGCGACCTCGCCGGGCCTGCTCCTCCTGGACGAGCCCTTGTCGGCCCTCGACGCGAAAGTGAGGGTCCACCTCCGGCACGAGATCCGCCAGCTTCAGCGCCGGGTGGGGGTGACGACGATCATGGTCACCCACGACCAGGAAGAGGCGCTCACGATCGCGGACCGGATCGTGGTGATGAACCGCGGAGTGATCGAGCAGGTCGGCACTCCAGTCGAGGTGTACCGACGGCCGGCCTCCGCGTTCGTCGCCGACTTTATCGGCGTCATGAACTTCATGCCGGCCGTCGTGGTCCGCCCGGGCACGGTCCGGTTCGGCGGGCTCGAGCTGGCGTGTGACATCGACGGGCTTTCTGCGGGCACTGGTCTGACCCTCGCGATCCGTCCCGAGGACATCCGCGTCCAGAGCGTCACGGGGAGCGAGGAGAACGCGGTCACGGTGCAGATCAAAGCTATGGAGTTCCTGGGCTCATTCTTCCGGGTCGACCTGGCCGGCGATGCCATGGATGGCGTGACGCTCCGGGCTGACCTCGCAGTGGATCTGGTTCGCCGCCTGGATCTTGCCGAGGGGCAAGCCCTGCCGGTCGTGCTCCCTCGGCGGCGACTCCGAGTCTACCCGGGCCCCGCGGCTCTCACCTGATCGCCGGACCAGGGGATAATGGCCCCTGGAGACCGTCAGGAAGCGGCCCTTTACGGGAGCCACCCCTCTCCCGCTAGCATGGTCTCGACGATCCCGGCCAGCCCGCGCCCCGCCGGAGGCGCCAGGGGAGGGAGTTCCGCGTGACGACGACGGTGATCCGCACGGTGTGCGCCCATGACTGTCCCGACATGTGCTCGATCCTCGCTCACGTGGAGGATGGACGGCTGGTCCGCGTGGAGGGGGATCCCGACCAGCTATTCACTGCCGGCTTCGTGTGCGGGAAGGTCCGACGCGAGCCCGAGCTGGTGCACTCGCCCGACCGCGTGCGAACGCCGCTTCGCCGGACGGGGCCGAAGGGCGCCGGGGAGTTCCGGCCGGTGAGCTGGGACGAGGCCCTCGCCGAGCTGGTGGAGCGCTGGCTGGCCATCCGCCGCGAGGACGGGCCGCTCGGGATCCTCGGCTATTGCTACAGCGCGCACCAGGGTCAGTTCAACCGCTGGGTGCCGATGGCCCTATTCCACGCCCTCGGCACCACTCGCCTCCAGGCCGGGACGATCTGCGACACGTGTGCCGACGTTGCCTGGGAGATGACGTGCGGGCCGGTGGGAGGGGCGGACCCGGAGGCGATGGTCCACTCGGATCTGATCATCTCCTGGAGCGCCGACCTAGTCACAACGGCGGTCCACGCGTGGGCGAAGACCGAGGAAGCTCGGGCGCGGGGAGCGCAGCTCGTGGTCATCGATCCCCGGCGGAGCCGCACGGCGGCCCAGGCCGACTGGCACGTCGCCCCGCGGATCGGCACCGACGCCGCGCTCGCCCTCGGCCTCATGCACGTGCTCGTTCGGGACGGGCTGGCGGACCGGGACTACCTCGCGCGTGAGACGGTCGGGTTCGACCGGCTCGAGCGGGACGTCCTGCCCCGATTCGGCCCGGATCGGGTCGCCACGATCACCGGGCTGCCGCACGCCGACGTCGAGCGCCTCGCCCATCTCTACGGCCGCGCGCGGGCGCCGTACATCCGGATCGGGTTCGGGATGTCCCGGAGCAGCCAGGGTGGGCAGGGCGTGCGGGCGGTCGCGTGTCTGCCCGCCGTCGTCGGCGCCTACGGGAAGCCCGGTGGCGGCGCGTTGCTGGCGACCGTCGGTGGCTTCGGCTTCTCGTTCGAGGCGGTGCGCCGGCCGTCGGGGCCTGCCGCGACGCGGCTGGTCAACCACTCACGGCTGGGGCAGGCGCTCCTCGAGCTGAGCGACCCGCCGATCCGGGCCCTCTTCGTCTCGGCCAACAACCCGGCCGTCACGTGCCCAGACGCCGCGACCGTCCGCCGGGGGCTCATGCGCAAGGACCTCTTCACGGTCGTTCACGACCCGTTCCTCACCGACACCGCTCGCTACGCCGATCTGGTGCTGCCGGCGACGACGTATCTCGAGACCGAGGACCTCTTCCGGGCGTACGGGGCCTACTACGTGCAGTTCGCCCCGCAGGCGGTGCCGGCTCAGGGCGAGGCGTGGTCCAACGTGAGGCTTGCTCAGGAGCTGGCCCGTCGGCTCGGGGTTGGCGACGCGGTGTTTTCGATGACCACGCCGGAATTGGTCCGCGCGGCCTTCGTCGGCGCGACGGGGCCGGCGGCGAGCCTCGATCCCGACGTGCTCCGGAACGCCGGCCCGGTCAAGATCGACCCCTATCCGCACGGTCAGCGATTCCGGACGCCGTCGGGAAAGCTCGAGTTCTACTCGGAGGCCCTCGCGGCCGAGGGGCTGTCACCCATGCCCGACTGGCATGAGGACGCCGAGGAGACGGCGCTCGGCCAGCGGTGGCCGCTGCGCCTGCTCACGGCACCCGGGTACTTTCAGAGCCACACGGCGTTCACGGGTAACCACGCCCTCCGGCGTCGCGAAGGCGTGCCGGTCGTGATCCTCCACCCCGTCGAGGCGGGGCGGCGCGGGCTCCAGCCGGGTGACGGGGTCGAACTCTTCAACGATCTCGGCACGGTGGGCATGCGTCTCCGGGTCTCCGACGAGGTCGCGCCGGGAGTCGTGCTGGTCCCCGGGCAGCGGCCGGTGGGCGAGGCGCTGTCGGGGACCATCAACCTCCTCTGCGGGGACCGGCTGAGCGACCTCGGCGGGGGCGCGACCTACCAGAGCACCTTCCTGGACGTGCGGCGCGCCGACCGGACCTGACGAAAGGCGCTTGGCGCGCGCGATCAGGCGGGGCGCCGCGGCCACCCTCGTCCTACCGCGTTCAGCGTGACAAGACCCATGGCGAGGTGGCCGGCGATGATATGGCGGGGGTAGTAGTCGTCCACGACGTAGATGAGATGCACCCCGAGGTAGAGCAGCGGAAGGCCGACGAGCAAGAACTTCGTGCCCCGCGCGAAGCCCTGTCGCCGGAGCGCGAGGACGCAGGTCGCCGCCCAGAGGACCTGGAGGCCCCGCATGGCGGTCCGGGAGAGCTCGTCGCCACGAGGCGGCGGGTCGTGGACGGGATTGATGTAGAAGACGTGGTCCAGCTGGTTGAGCGCCTTCCTCAGGACGGCCGCGTCGTCGAGTATCCGGGGCCACGTCGCGGGCGAGAGCCTGAGAAGGTGCGGCTGGCTTTTGCCGGTCAGCGCCAGCTGCCCGCCGTAGTAGAGGTTGTGCCAGGCGGGAAGCGAGAGGATTAGCACGGCGAGAGTCAGGGCGCCCAGCGTGGCGCGGGGCCTGAGCCTCAAGGTGCGCCAGGCAAAGACGCCGAGCTGGGCGAGCACGGCAGGAGCCTGGTTCGATCGAGTCAGAAGCGAGAGACTTGCCAGCATGGCTCCCGCGCGCCATTGGACCGGCGAGCGGCTGACGACGAGCATCGGAAACAGCAGGGCGAGGAAGCTCCACGTCGGGTACTCGGACAGGCTCGCCTGGACGAAGAACACGACGGGCGGAGTGCTGGCAAGCGCGAGCATCAGGAGGGCCGCTCCTCCGAACACGATCATCCGTGGTCCGTCGGCTCGGGGGCGGGCCCAGAGACGGGCGAACGCCCAGCAGAGCCCCCAGTAGAGCGCCGCGAGCGCGAGGATGCTGACGAGCCCGTCGCCCTCGCCGAGGACCAGCCGCTCCGCGAACCGGATGTACCGGAACAGTGGCTGGTAGACGAAGATGCGCTCCCCGCCCTCGAGCGACCACGTGTCCAGGATCGAGCGAGCCTGGGACTCGTAGAAGAGAGGATCGCCCGCCCACTCCCGAAGCGTGACGACGTCGAGGCGTCGGAACGTCCGCAGGGTGACGAACCACGTGACGTAGAGGGTCGCGAAGAAGGCTCCCACGAGCCGCCGGCGCCAGCGCCGTCCTAGCACGGGGCCGGCGACCAGCGCGAGCACGAAGCAGAGCCCCAAACTGCTCGAGAGCTGGAGCCCCGCGGGGTCGAATCGGTCGGCCAGCGGTGTCGCTCCGCCGACCAGTGCCAGCAGCCACGCGTCGCGCCACAGGAGGCCGAGGTAGAAGAGCAGGACGGAGATCGCGAGGGCGGCGGTGGCCGCGTCGCCCGCCGCCGCCGCCGCTCGCCACGGCCACGCTGGTCGGATCGGGGTGACCGGCGCTCCGGGCTCACGGCCGCCCGGACCCCGGCCTCGCTCCATCTGGAAGGTGGCCCAGGCGCCCACCGGCGGGGGGCCGCCCCAGGTCGAGTCGTCGTCGAAGCGGTAGTCGACCCAGACGGCGTGCTGACCCCCGGGTACCGGCACGAAGATCACTGCCGGGGTGCCGTAGTGCGGGGGCAGCGTGGTGGAGGTGCGGTTCGCCGCGGGGCCATCGGGGTCGAGGAGAATGGTTGCCTCGCCCACGTAGGTGATGCGTGCGACCCAGGGCTCCGGCCGTTGCACGGCGCCTCGCCACAACGCTTCGATCGGAAGGCGCTGGCGCAGCCGACCCCCGAGCCCTTCGTAGTGGCGGTCGAAGCGAACGGTGTTCAGGAAGCCAAGGTCCCAGTCGTGTTCGCCGAAGTCGATGGTGCGGTCGAGGCGCGTGACGGAGAAGCGAAAGAACGGACTCTCGAACGACCGCTCGCAAGGGCCGGTGGACGGCGCCTCGAGAGGCGACCGGTAGCACGCGAGAAAGCCCTGGTGAGTGCCGGAGGCCAGCAGGACGACCTTCAGGCCGAGGGCGCCGACGGCGGCGGCGACCAGCGCCACCTGGACGGTCCGCGGCCATCGCCCGATCCAGCGCCCGTGGAGGCGGCGGAGCCCACGGCTGACGAGGAGCGGGATCAGGAGCGCCAATCCGAGGAACTCGGGTGCGCGCGAGAGCGGGAGGCCGTCGAAGATCTGGTAGTTGGCCGACGGCAGGGCCAGCAGCAGGACGAGGAGGAGGAGACCGGCCCGCACCATCAGGCGGCGCGAGAGGGCGCCCAGCGGGCTGGCCCCCCACCCGGGAGCTTCCGATGGTGCACGAACCGCATCATAGGAGTCTCGAATGCTGGCGACAAGCCTTGACCGAGGGGGTTGAGCGGGAGCGGCGCTTCTGCTAGACCGGAGCGCGCGCACACATGCGCGAGGAGGGTTCATGCGCTGGAAGCGGACGTTGACCGTGGTCGGGGTACACGCGGAGGGGGAGTACGCCAAGGTCGTGACGGGCGGCGTCATCGACGTTCCCGGCCGGACCATGTTCGACAAGATGCAGTGGCTGGTGCATCACGACGACGGGTTGCGGAAGTTCCTCCTCTACGAGCCTCGCGGCGCGGCCGTCCACAGCGCCAACCTCATCCTGCCC
The DNA here is from genome assembly GCA_963805625.1 of uncultured Candidatus Rokubacteria bacterium. Taxonomy (GTDB): domain Bacteria; phylum Methylomirabilota; class Methylomirabilia; order Rokubacteriales; family DASRDR01; genus DASRDR01. Next base: position 1,115,665 of record CAWDVE010000010.1, on the reverse strand, counting down.
TCTCGCAACCCGAAGGCGGCGCTGGGGTACGTCATCATGGAGTCGACGGAGTATCCGCCGATGTCAGGCTCCAACACGATCTGCACGGTGACCGCGATCCTGGAGACGGGCATCCTCCCGATGCGGGAGCCGGAGACGCGGCTCACCCTCGAAGCTCCGGCGGGGCTCATCGAGGTGACCTGCCGCTGCGAGGGAGGCCGGGTCCTCCAGGTGAAGTTCCGCAACGTTCCGGCCTTCGTCCAGCACCTCGATGCCATGGTCGAGGTCGATGGCATCGGCACCGTCACGATGGACGTGGCGTACGGCGGGATGCACTACGCGCTCGTCGACGCCGCGCGGCTCGGGTTCGGGATCACGCCGGACGAGGCGCGTGACATCTGCGGCCTGGGCGAGAAGATCCGGGAGGCCGCGCGCGAGCAGCTCCGGGTCGTGCACCCCGAGAATCCGAAGATCCGGGACGTGACGATCACCGAGTTCATGGGGCCCCTCCGCCGCAAGGGCCGTGGCCTGACGGCGCGGAACACGGTCGTCGTCTCGCCGGGCCGGCTGGACCGCTCGCCCTGCGGGACGGGAACGTCCGCCCGGCTGGCCGTGATGCACGCCCGGCGGCAGATCCGCAAGGGGCAGCCGTTCGACCATGAGTCCGTCATCGGCAGTCACTTCCTGGCCGAGATCGTCGGCACGACCCGCGTCGGACGGAAGCCGGCCGTGATCACGACCGTCGCGGGCCGGGGATGGGTCACCGACATCGGGCAGTACGGCTGCGACCCCGAGGATCCGTTCCCGGAGGGGTACACGCTCTCGGACACCTGGCTCCGGGCGATCTGAGGCGTGGGGTCAGACTTCGACTTCCCGACAATTCCGCGTGCGAGGGCTCGGCGCGCCTACAAGATGTCGGGAAATCAAGGTCTGACGCCGTAGGGTCCGAGGTCCGCGGCGTAGCGCTCGGCGGACGCTAGACCGAACACGGTGGGCGGCAGGGCCGGCGGGCGGTCGTGCACTTCGCCGAGCCCGAGGCGGCGCGCCGTCAGCCGCTTGCCGTAGCAGAGGAAATTCTCGACCGACTGCATCAGGAAGACGATGAGCGGCAGGATGCCACGGTAGAGCCGCTCCGCCTCCGCCTCGTCCGCCGGCTGCCCGCTCTGCATCAGCTCGAAGATCCGGACCTGGACGTCGAAGCACTCCGGGGCGGGGATCAGTCCCACGCAGCCCGCGCGGAGATTGTCCGGGAGCTCGAGGCCGCCGCGTCCGTTCAGGACACGGAAGGCGCCCTGCGTCTCCTCGATCAGGCGGCGGATCACCACGGCCGGGCCCTCGCCCTTCAGCAGGCAGACGTTCGGGTGCTGGCGGGACAGCTCACGGAGCCCGGCGTTCGAGAGGCTCACCCCGAGATAGCCGGGCGCGTTCTGGACCGCGACGGGCAGCGAGACCCGGTCGGCCACCGCGCCGAGGAATCGCACGTACTCGATCTCCGGAAGCCCGGCCACCGGGGGCGGCTGGAGGATCACCCAGCCCGCTCCCAGGCGCTCCGCCGCGCGCGCCATCTCGGCTTGGCCGTGAACGCTCGGCTCGGCCACCGTGACCGCGAGGGGCGCCCGCTCCCCGAGGTCCTCCGCGACCCACTCGAGGAGCTCTCGCCGCTCGCGGACGTCGAGCTTGCCCACCTCGGTGGCCAGGCCCATCACCGCGACGCCGTGAGCGTGCCCGGTCACGCAGGCGTCGATCTGTCGCCGCATGGCCGAGCGGTCGATCCGTCCCCCGGTGTCGAAGAAGGCGTAGAGGATTGGCCAGATTCCGGCGATCGTCGACGGATCCATCGGTCGAGAACCTCCCCTGGACATCAGTCAGGCCAGGCCGTCCGGTCACGCGCGACGGGTCCCAGCACGATGAGGAGTGCGCCGATCGCCGTGGCGACCGTGATCCCGAGCCCCAGGTGGAACCTGGGCTGACGGAACGTGAACTCGACCACGTGATCGCCGGCGGGCACGCACACCATTCGGAAGAGCAGGTTCGCGCGGAGGATGGGCGTGCGTCGCCCGTCAACCGTCGCGGTCCATCCGCGATAGTAGGTGTCGCTCAGCACGAGCGGACCGGCCTCGGCGGCGCGCACCCGCAGCACGACACGATCCGGATCGTCCCACCTCGAACAGCGTGGCAGCCGGCCCTGGAACAGCTCCTGCGTCACGTATCGGCGCCAGGGATACGTGTCGGCGGCGAGGTCGCTCGTGATGCTGCGAGTGGGGGACGGACCGACGACGGGCCAGCAGTAGAAGGCGGTGGCCATGGCGAGGCTCGCCACCGCCGCGCCGAGTCGCACCGCCTGGCACGAGGCTCCGACGGGACGCATGCTGCGGGCCGGAATTGTAGCACCGCACCGGCGACGGCGGCCGAACTCAGTGCCGATGGCGGGCCCATTGCGGCGCCCGCCGCGCCTCGGCTATGGTGACGCCATGTCGGGAGCCCCACGGGGAGCCGTGCCGTGGCTCAAGTGAGCGCGGCGACGGCCGTCGGCCCTACCGGGGTGCCCGCCGCCGTCGTCAAGCAGCGAGCCTCGCGCGACGACTGGCTCATGCGCGGGCTCCTCGCGCTGATCGGCCTCTACCTCGTCGTGACCCTGGCGTTGCCGTTGGGTATCATGCTCGCCAAGAGCGTCGAGGATCCGAACGGGGCGTTCGTCGGCCTCGCGAACTACGCGCGCTACTTCGAGACTCCCGCGCTCGCCCAGTCGATCAGCAACAGCCTTTTCGTCGCGCTCCTGAGCACCGCCATCACGGTGCCGCTCGCCTTCCTCTACGCGTACGCGCTGACACGAAGCTGCCTGCCCTGGAAGCCCCTGTTCAAGACGGTGGCCCTGATACCCATCCTCGTCCCGTCGCTCCTGCCTGGGCTGGCCCTGGTCTACCTCTTCGGCAACCAGGGCCTGGTCAAGGGTTTTCTGCTGGGCCACTCGATCTACGGCCCCATCGGAATCGTGATGTCGGAGGTCTTCTTCACCTTTCCGCACGCGCTCCTGATCATCGTCACGGCGCTGTCGCTGGCGGACGCCCGGCTGTACGAGGCCGCCGTCGCCCTGCGGGCGACCCGGCGCCGCATCTTCTTCACGGTGACCCTGCCGGGCGCGCGCTACGGTCTCATCAGCGCCATGTTCGTGGTCTTCGTGATGGTCATCACGGATTTCGGGGCGCCCAAGGTCATCGGTGGGCAGTACAACGTTCTCGCCACGGACGTCTACAAGCAGGTGATCGGTCAGCAGAACTTCGAGATGGGTGCCGTGGTGAGCGTGCTGCTCCTATTGCCCGCGGGCTGTGCCTTCCTGGTCGACCGGCTCGTCCAGCGGCGGCAGGTCGCCCTCCTGACCGTTCGGGCCGTGCCCTACGTCCCCAAGCCGAACCCGGCGTTCGACGGCGCCATGCTGGCCTGCTGCACGGTCATCGGCCTCTTCCTGGTGGGACTCATCGCGATCTCGCAGTTTGGCGCCCTCGTGAAGTTCTGGCCCTACAACCTGTCGCTGACGCTCGCCAACTACGACTTCGACCGGAAGGGTGGTGGGGGCTGGCTGTCCTACTACAACTCCATCCGCCTCGGGCTCTTGACCGCGGTGGTGGGAATCGTGGTCGTGTTCGTGGGCGCCTACGTCGTGGAGAAGGGGCGGGGGTTCCGGTGGGGACGGACGGGCTTCCAGTTCCTCGCCATGCTGCCCATGGCCGTGCCGGGCATGGTGCTCGGCCTCGCCTACATCTTCTTCTTCAATGACCCCCGGAACCCGCTCAATGGCCTCTACCGGACGATGGCCATCCTCGTCATCAATACCGTCGTCCACTTCTACACGGTGGCGCACCTCACGGCGCTGACCGCGCTCAAGCAGATGGACCCCGAGTTCGAGACCGTGGCGATGTCGCTGCGGCAGCCCGTATATCGTACGTTCTGGAAGGTCACCGTGCCGGTGTGCCTGCCCGCCATCCTCGACACGGGCATGTACCTGTTCGTGAACGCCATGGCGACCGTGTCCGGAGTGGTGTTCCTGTACGGGCCCAGCACGGAGCTAGCATCGGTCTCGGTCCTGAACATGGACGACACGGGGGACGTCGCGGCGGCGGCGGCGATGGCAATGATGATCTTCTACACGAACGTGGGCGCCCGCGCGATACACGCGGTGCTCGCGCGGTGGCTCGAGCGACGGACCCAGGCGTGGCGGCGACGGTGAGCAGCGGGCCTTCCGCCGTGCGGTGATCATCTCTCGCAGCGACTACGGTATCTTCCTCCAGCGCCCGATCGCGGCCGGCCTCCTCACCGTCGCGGCCGTGTACCTGCCGATGCCGGTCGTCGCCTAGGCCTGGCGCCGGAGGCGCGTCGTGGCCTCAGCCCAGGAGTGGGGAGGGCCGTCCTTCTCGCGCCACGCTGCCCGCTGGGGCGGCCGGAGATCCGGTCAGCGGACGCGGATCTCGAAGAGGAGAGGCCAGAGCTTGCCGGTGACGAACACCCGCCGCGTGGCCGGGTCGTAGGCGATGCCGTTGAGCACCGCCCCACCCTCGGGGCGCCGGTCCTCTGGCAGGAGCCCGGACATGTCGAGAAAGGACGAGACCCGACCCGATGCCGGATCGATCCGGACGATGACATCGGTGTGCCACACGTTGGCCCACACCTCGCCATCGATGAACTCGAGCTCGTTCAGCCGATGCACCGGTCGACCGTTCCAGGTGACGGCGAGCTTCCGGGTCGAGACGAAGCGCTGAGGGTCGAGGTAGGTGAGGACGTCGCTTCCATCGCTCAGGATGAGACTCCTGCCGTCATGAGTGAGCCCCCATCCTTCGCCCTCGTAACGAAACTCGTGGAGCAGTCGAAAGGTCGCCAGGTCGTAGACGAACCCCCGCCCGGATCGCCACGTGAGCTGGACCAGTCGGTTGCCGACCCGGGCGAGACCTTCACCGAACACGTCCGGCGGTAGCGCCACCTTTCGCAGCACCCGACCGCTCGGCCACTCGACCCGGCGGAGCGTCGACCGACCGAGGAGGCCCGTGCTCTCGAAGAACCCCCCGTCGTGCCACACGAGTCCCTGGACGAAGGCGTCGGGGTCATGGGGGGAGCTGCGGACGACCTCCCATCGCACCTGTCGGGCGGGTGGGGCCACCGAGCTCGCGGAGCCCGGAAGCGCGGGACCCCCGAGCTGGGCGGTCACCCAGGCAGCCAGCAGGGCTCCCACCACGAGCACACGCGGGATCATCGCCCAGCCCTCCCAGTTCCCCTGGCTCCCATGGACCGAGAATATGTCGTTATCCTCTCCATGGCGATTACCGTGTGACCAGCAGACGGACGCCTGCGTCGCTCCCTTTCAGTCTCCGCGTTGGTGGGGCGGCTATAGAAGCGAACCATGGCGTCGCCGAGCCTGTGGGTGGGCAGCGCCAGGTCGGCGAGCCTCCCGGTGAACTTTCAGCCGTGGCGGTAGCCGGACATCTCGGCGAGGAGGTCTGTGCCAGATACCTGTCATCCGCTCCGAGCAGGAGCCCAGAAGGTAGAGGAGTGGGGAGGCAGGCCGTCGGTGAGCGCCCGGCGGATCGGACAGCGAACCAATTGTGCCGGCAGGCTCTCGACGTCGCCTACGCGGTCCGGGCAGATCTCGGGCATGCTCCGCACCTCACCGGGCCGTCGCTGGGTAGCGCTCACCGTTTCCGCGGTCCTTCCGCATTGACGGGCTGAGCCCGCGTGGGAAGAATGGAGCGGTCGTCCGCTCGCCATGCGGGCGCGGGGAGGCCAGTGAGAGACCAGGCGCGGGTCGTCATCATCGGCGGCGGCATTGCCGGCTGCAGCATCGCCTACCACCTGGCGCGCAAGGGGTGGACCGACGTGCTGCTCCTCGACAAGGGCGAGCTCACGAGCGGGTCGACGTGGCACGCCGCGGGGATGGTGACGCACTTCCACACCTCCCCGACGATCATGCGCATGCGGCAGTACTCGATCCGCCTCTACCGGAGCCTCCAGACGGAGCCGGGCTCACCCGAGCACTGGCACGAGGTCGGGAGCCTGCGGGTCGCCTCGAGCCGGGACCAGTGGCTCTTCCTGCGGCGGCAGGTCGGGACGGCGCGCGCCCTCGGCCTCGACGTCGACACCATCTCGCCCGCCGAGGCCCTTCAGCTGTTCCCGCTCATGTCCCCCGACGACCTCCACGGGGCCATGTACCTGCCTGGGGACGGGTGGATCGACCCGAGCGGGGCGACGACCGAGCTCGCACGGCGCGCCCGGGCGCTCGGGGTGACGATCGAGACCGGAGTCCGCGTGACGGACATCGAGCGCTCGCGGGACGGCGCCGTCGCGGCCGTCGTCACCGACCGCGGCCGGGTGCGCGCGGAGATGGTGATCAACGCGGCCGGGATGTGGGGCCGCCAGGTGGCCGCGATGGCGGGCGTGAGTCTGCCGATCACGCCCCTCGTCCACCAGCACCTGGCCACCAAGCCAATCCCAGGGCACGAGCTGCCGCGGGCGACTCCCTGCCTCCGCGATCCGGAGAATCTGGTCTACCTCCGCGAAGAGGTCGGCGGATTCCTGATCGGGGGCTTTGAGCGAGAGCCGGTGGCCTGGTCGGTGGACGGCGTGCCGTGGGATTTCACCCAGCGGCTCCTCCCGTCAGACTGGGAGCTCTTCGGCGAGATCATGGAGGGCGCGATCCGGCGCGTCCCTGTCCTGGGCCGGGCGGAGATGGCCCACCTCACGAACGGGCCGGAGGGCATCACCCCGGACAGCCGGCCCCTGCTGGGACCGGTGCCCGGCGTGCCCGGCTTCTGGGCCGCGGCCGGGCTCTCCCACACGGGCTTCGGCGCGGGTGCCGCGATCGGCGACATCATCGCGGAGTGGCTCGTGGAGGGAGAGCCTCCCTACGACGTCAGCGAGATGAACGTGCGGCGCTTCGGTCCGGTGTACGAGGACCGTGCGTACGCGGCCGAGCGGGCGCGCGAGTCCTACCGCTACTACTACATGCTCCGCTATCCTCATGACGAGAACGAGTCGGTGCGGGAGCGGCGCCTCTCGCCGCTCGACGGACGGTGCCTGGCGCTCGGGGGCGTGTTCGGCGAGAAGAACGGCTGGGAGCGCGTCCTCTACTTCGAGCCGGGCCGGCCCGGCCGGCGCGCCGGGGCGGACCAGCGCGCGTGGGGATGGGGGCGCCCCGCCTTCTTCGACCGGGTGGGCGAGGAGCACCGCGTCGTGCGGGAGCGCGTCGGCCTGCTCGACATGACCTCGTTCGGGAAGATCGACGTCCGGGGGCCGGGTGCGCTGCCGCTCCTCCAGCACCTCGCTGACAACGAAATCGGGAAGCCGCCCGGCAGCGTCGTCTACACGCAGTTCCTCAACTCGCGCGGGGGAATCGAGGCGGACGTCACCGTTATCCGGCTGGCCGACGAGCGCTTCCGCGTGGTGACGGGATCGGGGTTCGTCCCGGGCGACCTCGGCTGGATCCGCATGCACCTGCCGCGTGACGGCTCTGTCGAGGTCCGCGAGGCGACCGACGAGCTGGCGGTGATCGGGCTGTGGGGCCCGGCCGCCCGGCGCGTCCTCGCGGGCGTGAGTCGAGACGACGTGTCGAACGCCGCGTTCCCGTATCTCGTTGCGCGCTCGATCCGCATCGGTCCGGCTGACGTCTGGGCCCAGCGGGTGACCTACGTCGGGGAGCTCGGCTGGGAGCTCTACGTGCCGGCCGCGAGAGCGTGCGGCGTGTGGGACGCGCTCCTCGAGGCCGGCCGGCCCGAGGGCGTCGCGCCAGTGGGCTACAAGGCTCTCGACTCGCTCCGGCTCGAGAAGGGGTATCGCTACTGGAGCGCTGACATCACGCCGTCGGACAACCCCTACGAGGCCGGCCTCGGCTTCTGCGTCCGGCTGGGGAAGGGCGACTTCATCGGGCGCGAGGCGCTGCTCGGGGTCAAGGCCGCGGGCGTCACGCGTCGGCTCGCGACGGTGACGGTCGACCCCGCGTCGACGATCTACGGCGGGGAGGCGGTGTGGAAGGACGGCCAGGTGCTGGGACGGCTCCGGAGCGGCGGCTACGGCTACACGGTGGGCCGCAACATCGGTCTCGTGTACTTGCCGGTCGACCTCGCCGGGGCCGTGGGCACGCCGCTCGAGGTCGAGGTCTTCGGAGAGCGAGTGCCCGCCGAGGTCGCCCCCGACGTGCTGTACGATCCGCAGGGCGCCCGGATCCGCGCCTGAGCGGAATCCCCCGACCGCGCCCTCAGGCCGGCGCGGGCGCCGGGCCGCCGGCCCGGACGCGAGCGAGCAGGATCAGGCCGGCGACGAACATCAGGCCGACTGCGAGGATCGCCACGCGCTGGTTCCCGCCCGTGAGGAGGGACGCGGTCCCGAAGATCACCGGGCCCATCACCGCGGCCGTCTTGCCGCAGAGCGAGTAGAAGCCGAAGAGCGAAGCCTCCTGCCCCTTCGGGATCAGGCTCGCCATGAAGGTGCGCGACGCGGCCTGGATGGCCCCAAGCCCGCTCCCCGCGAAGATCGCCACCACGTAGAACTGGCCCTTCGTCGTCACGAAGTACGCGGCCAGCACGACGAGGCACCACTGGACGAGCGTGGTCATCACCACGACCTTCGGCCCCCACCTGTCGATCGGCCGCGCCCAGAGCCACGCGCCGGCCAGGGCCGAGAGTTGGACCACGAAGTAGAGGCCGATCACCTCGGCGGTGGCGAAGCCGAGGGTGTGACCGGCGAACACCGATGAGAAGTACACGACCGTGTTGGTCCCGTCCTCGAAGAAGAGGTACGCGAGGAGGAAGCCTCGCAGGTTGGGGAGCCGGAGGATCCGCCGGAGGGCGTCGCGGGACTCGGTGAAGCCGATGCGGACGGCGCCGCCGAGCGAGAGGCTTCCGGGCCGATCTGGCGGCAGGAAGAGCATGGCGGGCAGGGCGAAGAGGCCGAAGAGCGCCGCGGCCGTCAGGAAGGCGCCGCCATACCAGCCCCCGAGCGCGAAGGGCAGGGCGGCCGCCAGCGCGAGGGCCGAGCCCGCGTAGCCCGTGGCGAACCCGTACGCGGAGAGCCGGCCCCGCCACGACGCGTCGGCCAGGTCAGGGAGATACGCGTTGTAATAGACGATGGCGGCCTCGAAGCCCACCGTCCCGACGACGGCGAGCAGGAGGCCCCACACCACGTCACCCGGCTTCACCGTGGCCATGAGGGCCGTCGCCCCCACCGAGAGATAGGTCAGGAGTCCGAGGAACCGCTTCCGGACCCCGGCGTGATCGGCGATGGCGCCGAGCGGCGGGGAGGCGAGAGCGACGATCACCATGGAGATCGTCACGGAGAGACCCCACCAGAAGTCGCCCTCGCCGTGCTCGTTCCCGACGACGGCAAGGGCGTAGTACTTCGAGTAGACGGTACCGGGGATCACGGCCACGTAGGCCGAGTTGGCGAAGTCGTAGAGCAGCCACGCGACCACGGTTCGGCCGGGCACGGGCGCCACGGCTGGTAGGATACGGGCTCGGGGGGGGATCCTCAAACAATGCCTGATGCGTCGCCGGTCGAGATCCGCCGGATCGAGGACCGTGAGATCCACGTCTCGTGGTCCGACGGCCACCGGAGCGTCTTCCCGAACAAGATGCTCCGCGAGCGGTGCCCGTGCGCCGGCTGCGTGCACGAGCTGACCGGCCAGCGCCTGCTCGACCCGCGCTCGGTCCGCGCGGACATCCGGGCCGAGGAGGTCACGCTGGTGGGCCGGTACGCGATCCGAGTCCGGTGGAGCGACGGCCACGCGACCGGGATCTACACGTTCCACAAGCTTCGGGAGTGGTGTCCCTGCGAGATCTGCCGCGGCGCGGCGCCCGGCTAGCGCCGGGGTCAGGCCGTCCTAGCGATCGCCGTGGCGCCGTCCACGTCGGGCAGCCTGCTCAGAGGTCGAGGCCAGCCGTCGCGGGGCGGGCTCGGTCAGCTCTCGGACCGTGGGGTCTAGCTCGCGGGCGAGGTCGAGGAGCGCGTAGGTGTGGCACGCGCGCCCGGGCGTCTGGTAGCCGCACATGCACATGAGGTAGACGTCCCCGGTGCGGGCCTCGGCAATGAGCTGGCGCAGGGCGGCGAGCGCGTCCGGCCGGCCGCAAATCTCTCGTAGGAAGCGCTCGCGATAGCCGAGCGCCCGGTGCGCCTCGGCGTGGGCCGCGTCGCCGGTCGCGCCGGCGCGCATCAGCGCGCGCTTCCGGGCTTGGAACTCCGCCAGGAGCTCATCGGAAGGCGCCAGGGCTTTCACGCCGACCGTGCCCGCCCGCATCACGCTGACGCGCCGGGCGCCGGCGGGCAATGGCGCGAAGCGAGTGGTGCGGCCCAGTCCCACGGTCCGAGTGTGCCACACGGGCGGAAGCTCGCGTGATGTTGTTGACACCGCCGCGCCCCCGCCCTACCGTGCTGGAGATCGTGATCGTCCGCGGGGAGCGCCTTCACGTCGCGAGTGTCGAGCAGGTCGTGGGGTCCGGCGACGGGCCGAGCGGCGTGACCGAGGTCCCGGGCGATTCACCCCTTCACGCCCTGCTGAGACGGCACGCTCCGGCGGACGCGAAGGAGGCGAGCGACCTCTCCGAGATCCTGGCGTTCCTCGACCGCCATCCCGATCCCTTCGATCGCGGCATCGTCGAGGGGCATCTCACGGGTAGTGCGGTGGTCGTGTCGGCGACGGGGGACCGGGTGCTCCTGCTCCACCACCGGAAGCTTCGGCGCTGGCTCCAGCCCGGCGGCCATGCGGAGTCCGGGGAGCGTGAGGGTGAGGTGGTCGCCCTCCGGGAGGCGCGCGAGGAGACGGGCATCGAGGGGCTGGCCCTCCACACGTCGGCGCCCCGGCCGCTTGACGTCGACGTGCATCCCATCCCGGCCCGCGGTGACGATCCCACACACCGCCATCTCGATCTTCGGTACCTCGTCGTCGCGCCCCGCGGTGCGAGCCTGCGCCGCCTGGCCGCGGAGGCCCGGGCCCTCCGGTGGTTCACGTGGGACGAGCTCGCGACGCTGCATCTCGATTCCGGCCTTCGCCGCGCGCTTCGCGCGGCGCGGACCCTCGTGTCCTTCACGCCCACGCCACACGCCGAACAGGAGTTCGACCGGTGATCTACGAGCTGCGCAGCTACGAGGTCGTTCCCGGCCGCATGCCGGCCATGCACGCCCGGTTCCAGAACCACACCATCGGGCTTTTCCGGAAGCACGGCATCGAGGTCGTTGGATTCTGGGACGTGGTCATCGGTATCTCCAACGTGCTCCACTACGTAGTCCGGTTCGACGACCTCGGGCACCGCGAGCGAGCCTGGGCGACCTTCGGGGCCGATCCCGAGTGGCAGCGTGTCCGCGCGGAGTCGGAGCAGGACGGTCCCATCATCGCGCGGATCCGGAGCGAGATCTGGCGGCCAACGCCCTACTCGCCGATGCAGTGAGGCGAGCGCCGCGCGTGGCGTCCTGGCTTGCCGCACTCGTGACCGCCGCCTGCGGCGCCATCGGCCTCGCGGCGGCGGGCCGGGCACCGCGCAGTGACGCGGTGGCCAGTTCCCCGGCGTCCGGTGCGGGTGAGCTCGTGAGCTTCGTCGGCGAGCCACATGACGGCCGGGCTGCCGCCCGGCTCGAAGGCGTGCTTTTCCAGCCCGAGGGCGCGGGACCGTTCCCGGCCCTCGTCCTGCTTCACGGCTGCACGGGTCTCCGGACCCCTGCGGGAGGAATCCAGGGGAAGCTCCGGTTCTGGGCGGAGCACCTACGCGACCTCGGCTACGTCGCCCTCCTGGTGGACAGCTTCACGACGCGCGGCATCGACGAGGTGTGCACCGGCCGTCACCTTCTCTCGCCGGTGCGCGACCGCGCGGACGACGCTCGGGGCGCATTGCGCTATCTCCAGGGCCGGCTCGACGTGCAGGCGGACCGGATCGGGCTCCTCGGCTGGTCGAACGGGGCGGCGGCCACCCTCAGCGTGCTCTTCGACCAGGGCACGGCCGAGCGGGACTTCCGCGCCGCCGTCGCCTTCTACCCGAACTGCACCCGGAACTACCCGGGAGGGCCGGAGTTTCGCCCTTACGCGCCTCTCTACGTTCTGGTGGGCGCCCTCGACGACTGGACGCCGGCCGCGCCGTGCATGGCGCTCGTCGAGCGGGCGCAGGCGGCCGGCGCGCCGATCGCGATCAAGGTGTACCCTGGCGCCCACCACAGCTTCGACGCACCGGCGACGCCCCTCCGCTACCGGCCGGAAGTGCGCAACCACAGCAAGCCCGGCGGCTGCTGTGGTGCCACCGTGGGGACCGATCTTGAGGCTCGGGCCGACGCGATCGCGGAGGTCACCGGGTTCCTCGCAGCCAGGGTCGCGCCGCCGCGCAACTAGCGCCGCTCGAACTGGCTTTGGGACCTGGCGCGGTGGGTGGCGCCGGTTCGAACTCCCCCGGCCTCAGCGCGGAGGCGTCGCCCGGCGTCACCCGCGTCCCACGGTGGCGGTTAGCCGAGGACGAACGATTCCCTGGCGAGCCCCGCGATATGGCGGCCGATGGCGAGCGAGGCCGTGGCTGCTGGAGACGGCGCATTCAGGACGTGGATCGCAGCCGTGGACCTGGCGATGCGGAAGTCGTCGACCAGCGATCCGTCCTCGGCCACGGCTTGGGCACGGACGCCAGCGCCGCCGGGGGTGATGTCGGCCGGTCCGATCTCGGGCAGGAGTCGCCGGAGGGCCTGCACGAACGCCGCCTTGCTGAGCGACCGGTACATCTCGTAGCTTCCGGTCCGCCAGTAGCGACGGGCCATCGACCAGAAGCCCCGATAGCCGAGGGTGCCTGCCAGCTCCCGCAGATGGATCCGCCCGAAGCGGTAGCCTTCGCGGGCGAAGGCCAGCACCGCGTTCGGCCCCGCCTCGACGTCGCCGTGGACGGTGCGCGTGAAGTGGACACCGAGGAAGGGGAACTCGGGATCGGGGACCGGGTAAATCAGGCCGCGCACGAGATCGTGCCGTTCCGGCCGGATCATGTAGTACTCCCCCCGGAACGGGATGATCCGCACGCCGGGGCGGGCGCCGGCGAGCCTGGCGACGATGTCCGAGTAGAGCCCAGCGCAATTGACGAGCCGGCGCGCCTGGATGGGGCCGGATCCGGTCGACAGGTCGAACCCCTCGTCGGTCCGCTGGATCGCGCTGACCCGGGATCCGGTCCGGATGACGGTGCCCTGCGTGAGCAGCTCCCGCGCGAGAGCCTGGGCGACCTCCCCGTAGTCGACGATCGAGGTGGTGGGCGAGTGGATCGCGCGTATGGCCACGGCGTGAGGCTCGATCTCGCGGAGGTGGTCCCTGTCGAGGAGCCTGAGGCCCTGGACGCCGTTGGCGGTGCCGCGCTCGAAGAGCGCCTGGAGTCGCGGCAGCTCGGCCTCGGAGGTGGCGACGATCACCTTGCCGATCGGGTCGACGCGGATCCCGCGCTGCGCGCAGAGCTCCTTCATCAGCCGGGCGCCCTCGACGCAGAGCCGCGCCTTGTGCGAGCCGGGCTTGTAGTAGATTCCGGAGTGAATGACGCCACTGTTGTGTCCGGTCTGGTGCGAGGCAAGCCGCGCCTCCTTCTCGAGGATCACCAGGCGAAGGCCGGGGCGGTCCGCGAGGAGCGCGCGCGCCGTCGCGAGCCCCACGATCCCCCCTCCGACCACGGCCAGATCGAACCGGTCGCTCACGCGCACCGCCTCGATCCGAGGGTCTCCTGGCTCACGCGATGCCTCTGCACAAGGCCCCATAGATACGGCCGGGCCGCGCGCGTGTCAAGCTGGCGGCGGCCCTTGACGGCCTTCGAAGCGCGGCCGTAGAGTAGCGCCGTTCGACGGGGGCGCAATGCTTCCACCATGAAAATCGGCGACAAGGTGGAAGCGGCGATGGCGCCGTACGTCGACGCCAAGGGCAACCCCACAACGCTCAGCAACACGATCTTCACGACCATCCCGGGTTCGCCCGCGTACGTGGCCAAGGCGACCTACCACAAGGTTCACATTCCGGAGCACGGGATGGAGTGGTCCTTCGTGAACCGGAACGCGGTCGAGGGCTCGTTCCGCTTCGCCGCCTAGCTGGCAACGTGGCCGCCACGTCCGCCCCTTCTCCTGTCGGGGACCGCCTGGAGCCGTGGGTCTGTACTGCGTCGGGTGCTGCTGGGCCCTGATGCTCGTGATGTTCGCGGTCGGCGGGGCCCATCTCGGCTGGATGCTGGCATTGGCCGTGGTCATGTTCGTGGAGAAGGTCGTCGCCTGGGGCCGGGCGATGACGGCGGCTGTGGGCGTGGTCCTGGCGGGCTGGGGACTCGGACTCCTGCTTGGGATCCCTGGGCTGCCCCCGCCGTTCTGACCCCGCCCCGGACCCTGGGCGCGCGGGCGGGCCTGATGGGGTGTCTCGTGTGTGACGATCTTCGGCGCCGGTCGCGGCATTTCGTCACACGTCAGATTGTCAGTCCCCATAGAGAGTTCCGATCCCTCCCTCCAGTCTCGGCTGAGGGAGTTTGGGTCAATCGGTGCCCGAATCTCCTCCCCCCCACCCCTTTCCGGGTGCTTTCCCCAGGCACGAGACTTGCCTTACCCCCGCACGGTGTCCCGGAGGATCCCGGGAGCCCTCAACCTCTGCGTGGGAGAGCCTGTGAAGGGCAGAGTTCGCCGCTGGCCGTTCCAAGCCGCGCGGGTATCATCTGCGGGCCCCGAGGGAGCAGGCGATTCCCGGCGGCCCGAAGATGGGCCCGTCGGGCGGACAGTCGACCGGTCGGCTCGTCTCGCGCTGGTGATCGCGCTCTCCGTCGCCGCGCTCTCGGTCGCCGGCGGTTTCCTCCTCGTCCAGCAGACTGTGGCTCACCGTCGTGCGCTTCTCCTGATGTCCCAGGTGGAGGAGCGCATCGGTCAGGAACACGTCATCAAGCGCCAGGCGATCCTCGACCCGCGCCGTGGCGCGGAGTTCGCCGGCCGGCTGCGGGAGGCGCGGCAGCATCTCACCCTCGACCTGGACACGCTCGATCGTGACGAGAGACACATCGGCGCGTTCGACCGGATCCTGCGCCTGGACGGCGGCCCCCGGGCGTCTGGCCGGGTGCGCGCCGCAGTGCAGGTGCAGCAGGTCGCGGTGGACGAGGCCTTCGCGCTGCTCCTCGCCGGACGCCTCGATCAGGCTCGGGCTGTCGCGCCGCGCGCCGGGCTCGAAGAGGTGAGCCAGGCTACCGGGCTTGCCGCCGGGACGTATGCCGGCGTGCTGGAGCGGACCCATCGGGCCCTCGCGGTGGGCGTCGCGGTCCTCGCGAGCCTCGGCGGCGCGGCTGTGGGCTGGCTCGGCTTCCGTGTCCTCCGTCTCGGGCGCGCCTATCGCCTGCTGGCGACCGAGGAGCAGGGGCTCCGTGCGAGCGAGGAGCGCTTCCGGGCCCTGGTGCAGCACGCTGCGGACGTCATCCTCGTTCTCGAGCCCGATGGCACGGTCCGACACGTGAGCCCCGCGGTCCAAACGGTCCTGGGCTACGAACCTGACCGGCTGGTCGGGACCCGCGGCTGGGCGCTCGTCCACGAGGGGGACGCGCAGAGCGCGCAGGTCTTCCACGCCGAGCTGCTCGAACAGCGCGGATCGCGGTCGGTCGAGCTTCGTTGGCAGCACCGCGATGGCTCGTGGCGATGGCTCGAGGTAAAGGGGACCAACCTGCTCCACCAGCCCGGAGTGCGCGGCATCGTCCTCAATGCCCGGGACATCAGCCGGCACAAGTCCCTCGAGGCGCAGTTGGTGCAGCGGGCGCTTCACGACCAGCTGACGGGGCTGCCGAACCGCATGCTGTTCATGGATCGGCTCGAGCAGGCGCTCGAGCGCTCCGCGCGCCGGGGAAAGTTCGCCGCGGTGCTCTTCCTCGACCTCGACCGCTTCAAGCTGGTCAACGACAACCTCGGGCACGACCACGGCGATCAGCTACTGGTCCAGGTTGCCGATCGCCTCCGCGGCTGCCTCCGGCGCGTCGATACCATCGCGCGCATCGGTGGCGACGAGTTCACCGTGCTGCTCGAGGACGTCGGTTTGAGCGCGGACGCGGCCCTCGTCGCCGAGCGAATCATCGAGGCGTTCCGCGGCTCGTTCCGGATCGAGAACCAAGAGATCTTCGTGGGCGCCAGCATCGGGATCGCCCTCGGCGGGCGCGACCAGGGCACCACCGCCCAAGGACTCCTGCGCAACGCCGACATCGCCATGTACCGGGCGAAAGCCAACGGCCGTGCCTGCTTCGAGGTGTTCAAGTCGAGCATGCGCGAGACGGTGAAGGGCCGGCTCAAGATGGAGACCGAGCTGCGCCGGGCCCTCGATCGGGGCGAGCTCCGGTTGCACTACCAGCCCCAAGTGGACCTCCGCTCCGCCCACATCGTGGGGCTGGAGGCCCTGGTTCGCTGGGAGCATCCCGAGCGCGGCCTGATCCCGCCGGGCTCGTTCATTCCCATCGCGGAGGAGACGGGCCTCATCCTGCCGATCGGGCGGTGGGTGCTCGAGACCGCCTGCCGACAGGCGTCCCTCTGGCGGGCCGACCCGGAGATCGGCCTCGATCTCGTGATGGCCGTCAACCTGTCGCCGCGCCAGTTCCGCCACCCGCGGCTCGTCCAGGACGTGGGGCAGGTGCTCGCCGAGTCGGGGCTCGACGCCTCGGGACTCGAGGTCGAGATCACCGAAGGCACCGCGATGGGCGACGCCGACGCCACGGTCAAGACCCTCGAGCACCTGAAGGCGATCGGCATCCGGCTGGCCATCGACGACTTCGGGACGGGCTACTCGAGCCTGGGTTACCTCAAGCGGTTCCCCATCGACGTGCTGAAGGTGGACCGCTCCTTCGTGGCCGGCCTGCCCGCGAACCGCGGAGACGCCGCCATCGTGCGCGCGGTCGTCGGCCTCACGCGCGCGCTCGGGCTCAAGGCCGTGGCCGAGGGTGTCGAGACGAAGGAGCAGCTCGCCGAGCTGCGGGGCCTCGGCTGCGACCAGGGGCAGGGATACCTCTTCGGCCGGCCGACCGCGACCGAGGTGGCCGACGTGATGCTCCGGCGGTCCTCGGTGGCGGAGGCCGTTCCGGCCTGATCCCCCTCGTCGGGCCTGGCACACCGAGCTCAGGCCGCCGCGCGGCAGCCCTCTTCACGCGGCCGCCGTACCTGATACGATCCCCTCCTGCGAGGCCCGTCCGCCTTCCGTCTCAGGCTGGCGCCGCGGGTCCCGCCCGCATATCGTGGGAGGCAGCTGGCCGAGGGCTGGCGGGGAGGCGACGCATGGATCTCAGGTACTCGCCCGAAGACCTCCGCTTCCGCGAGGCCACCCGGCGCTGGCTCGAGGCAAACGTCCCGCAGGAGGAACCCGCCGCTCTCGAGGCCAGGCGCGCCTGGCACCGCCAGCTCTACGACGCGGGCTACGTGGGGATGGGATGGTCCGTCCCGTACGGGGGGCGCGGCGCGACCCCCCTCCAGCAGGCCATCGTGGCGGACGAGATGGCCCGCGCCGGGGCGCCAGCGCCGATCAACCCCCTCGGCATCGCGATCGTGGGGCCGACCATCATCGTGCATGGCACCGAGACCCAGAAGCGCCGTTACCTCAGGAAGATCCTGACGGCGGAGGAGCTCTGGTGCCAGCTCTACTCGGAGCCGAACGCGGGCTCGGACCTGGCGAGCCTCCGTACGCGGGCCGAGGATCGCGGCGATCACTTCGTGGTGACCGGGCAGAAGATCTGGACGAGCGGCGGCCTCGTCGCCGACTGGGGGCTGCTCCTCGCGCGGACGGACACCGCCGTCCCGAAGCACAAGGGCATCTCGTGCTTCCTGATCGCGATGCGTCAGCCCGGGGTCGAGGTGCGCCCGTTGCGCCAGATCACCGGGAGCGCGCACTTCTCCGAGGTCTTCATGAGCGACGCCCGCGTCGAGAAGACGGACCTCGTCGGCCAGCTCGGGCAAGGCTGGGCGATCGCGCAGACCACACTCTCCTACGAGAGGGGCGGCAACTCGCTCGCGCGCGTGACCCGCTACGCCGCCGCGTTCCGGCAGCTGCTCCGGGCGGTGCGGACGCTCCAGCGGGGCGGTCGGCCTCTCGTCGAGGACCCGGGGGTCCGCACCAAGCTCGCCCGGATCTACGTGGACCTCGAGGTCCAGCGCTACGCGGCGCTGCGGATCCTCTCGGCCCTCGAGAAGGGTGAGTCCCCGGGTCCGGCTGCGTCGATCACGAAGCTCTCCTACAGCGAGTTCGAGAAGCGCTACCACGAGTGGGTCCAGGAGATCCTGGGGCCCTGGGGTCAGGCGATGACTGGCGCCGCCGACGGCTTCACGGACGTCGACACCTCCTCGGGGGAGCCGGGCACCTGGGCGACGGCATTCCTCTGGTCCCGGGCGGGGACGATCTACGCGGGCTCCTCGGAGATCCAGAAGAACATCATCGGTGAGCGGGTGCTCGGGCTGCCGAAGGAGGCTCGCGCCGACCGGGTGCGGTCCTAGGAGCGCCGCGTGGACTTCGCCCTCAGCCCGGACCAGCAGCTCCTGCGCGGCACCGCCCGCGCGTTCCTCGACGAGCACGTGACGGCGGCCGTCGTCCGCGCGCTGTGGGACGATCCGCGCGGGGAGCGCGACGATCTCTGGAAGGAGCTGGCGCGGCTCGGCTGGCTCGGCCTCGCGCTTCCGGAGGCCCACGGCGGGAGCGCCCTCGGCATGGTGGAGACCGCCATCGTCCTTGAGGAGCTGGGGCGCGTCGCGTTCCCGGGTCCGTACCTCGAGACCGTCGTGGCGGCCCAGGGCATCCAGGCGGTCGGGACCCCCGCCCAGCACGCACGCTGGCTGCCCGCCATCGCCGGCGGGGCCGCGAGAGCCACCGTCGCGCTCCTCGACGGGGAGCTGGACTGGCGCCCGGAGGCGACGGCGACCCGGGCCGAGCCTGCTCCGGGCGGGGTGCGGCTCACCGGCGTGAAGCAGTGGGTCCCGTGGGCCCACGTCGCGGATCTGCTTCTCGTGCCGGCGCGAGGCCCCGAGGGGCTCTCGCTGTTTCTCGTGGAGGCGGGGGCCGACGGCCTCGACGTCTCACCGGTGCCGGCCATGGACCCCGGGATGCGATGGTCCACCGTCCGGCTCGAGGGAGTGCGGGCGAACCACGGCGCGCGCCTCGGCGAAGCGGGCGCTGCCGGCCGCATCCTCGACGACCTCCTCCGTCGCGGCGCCACGGGCGCGGCCGCCATGATGCTCGGCGCGGCCCGGCGGTGCCTCGACATGTCGGTCGAGTACGCGAAGGTTCGGGAGCAGTTCGGCCAGCCGATCGGCTCCTTCCAGGCCATCCGCCACCGGTGCGCCGAGATGCTCCTCGAGGTCGAGAATGCCCACGCGGCGACCTACTACGCGGCCTGGGCGCTGGATGCGGACCCCGAGGGCGGCGCGATGGCCGCGTCGGTGGCGAAGGCCTACGTGAGCGAGGCCGCGCGAAAGGTGTGCGGCGAGGCGATCCAGGTTCACGGCGGGATCGGGTTCACCTGGGAGTACGACCTTCATCTCTACTTCAAGCGCGCGAAGACCCTCGAGGCGACCTGGGGCGACGCCGACTACCACCGCGAGCTCGTCATCCGCCAGCTGGCGGGCTGACGAGTCCGGCGGGCGGTCGAGTTCCGCCTCCCTCAGCGCTTGGCGGCGGAGGCGAGGATGGCCGGCATCGGGAGCTCGATCTCGCCCCCGCGCCGGTAGGCGCGGACCGCGTCCCGCATCTCGGCGCGGATCGCGTTCTGTGCCTCGGGCGTTTGGGCGCGCAGGAGCCCGGCCGTCCGGACCGTCCCGTCCCGCATGATGTCGAAGAGCGCGTCGAGAGACCGAAGTCGCCAGACCTGCGGCACCATCACCACCTCCGGCGTCCGGAAGCCCAACCCGAGCAGGACTCGGCGGGACTCCTCCGGGTCGCTGAAGCGGAAGAAGGGAGGTCCTGGTGGGAGCGGCACGTCGAGGCGGCCGTGGCGCTCTATGGCGCGAAGCACGATGCCGAATGCGACCGCCTCCTCCGGCCTGGCCCAGACCGTGAAGCCGACCCGGCCTCCGGGGCGGAGGACGCGATGCGTCTCGGCCAGCGCCTGGTCGGGGCGAGCGAGATGCAGGAGGCCGAAGCTCATGACGACGGCGTCGAAGCTCGCGTCGGGGAAGGGGAGCGCGCCGGCGTCGCCCGCCTGGAATTCGATCCCGGGGTGGTGCCGGCGAGCCTCGGCCAGCATCGCCGCCGAGAAATCGACCCCCACGACCGCGGCACCGCGCTGGGCGGCCGCGGCCGCGACGTAGCCCGGCCCCGTCGCGACGTCGAGCACGCGGACGCCCGGGCCCACGCGCGCGGCGTCCAGGAGCGGCTCGATCGCCTGGGTCGTCAGCGTGCCGAAGGCGTCCTGGTACGCCCGGGGGATGCTCTCCCATCCGGTCCGCTCGAAGGCGTGAAACGCCGAGGGGTCAGCGGTCTGTGACACCACGGCCAGGCTCTGGGCTCGGTACGATCTCGAAGGACGTGCGGAAGTCGATGTCCGGTCGGAGGCTGTGCCACACGGAGCAGTAGCGCTCGCGCGAGAGCTCGATCGCCCGCTCGACGCGGTCGGCGGCTACGGCGCCCCGGACCACGAAGTGGAGCGCCACTCGCGTGATGTAGCGGGGCGGCTCCGGCCGGCGCTCGCTCTCGAGACGGGCCTGCACCCCTTCCGGCGCGAACCGCCCTTTCTGGAGGATGTCCACGACGTCGATCGCCATGCACCCGGCGAGGCTCACGGCGAGCGCCTGCATCGGAGAGACGCCGGCCCCGCGCTCGCTGTCCACGACCAGCGTGTGGTCGCCGGCGCGCGCCTCGAAGCGGAGGCCACCCTGCCAGGTGAGCTCGACGGTCTCCCCGAAGCGCTGGCCACTCATACGAACCTCACGGGAGGCGATGGTATCATCACCGCGCACATGAGGAGCCTGGCCCGGGCCTATACCATCGACGACCTGCGCCGCGTCGCCCGGCGGCGGCTGCCCCGCGCGGTCTTCGACTTCGTCGAGGGCGGCGCCGGCGACGAGCAGACGGTGGCCCGGAACCGCGCAGCGTTCGAGCGGCTCCTCCTCCAGCCGCGCGTCCTCGTGGACGTCTCGAAGCGTGAGCAGGCGACCGTCATCCTCGGCGAGCGCGTGGCGACCCCGGTCCTCGTGTCGCCGACCGGCATGGCCGGGCTCTGCTGGCCCAAGGGTGAGGTGGCGGCCGCCCGCGCGGCCCACGAGGCCGGGACCATCTACACGCTCAGCACTCACTCGAGCTGCTCGATCGAGGAGGTGGCGGCGGGGGCGCCGGGGCCGCTGTGGTTCCAGCTGTACGTGTGGCAGAACCGGGACCTGACGCGGGCGTTCGTCGAGCGAGCCCGGGCGGCGGGGTACCGCGCCCTCCTCCTCACGGTCGACGTGCCGGTCATCAGCCGCCGCGAGCGGGACCTCCGCAACGGCTTCACCGTCCCGCCCCGCGTGACGGTACGGAGCCTCGTCGACACCCTCCGGCGAGTGGGATGGGTGCGCCGGGTGCTCCTCGGGCCGCGGCTCACGCTGGCGAACCTGGTGGGCATGCCGGGCGCGCCGCGGACGGACGTCGTGACGCTGGCCGGCGTGGCCAACCGGCAGGTCGATCCGTCGATCGCCTGGGCCGACCTCGCGTGGTTCCGGTCACTCTGGTCCGGCCCGCTCCTCTTGAAGGGGGTTCTCACCGTGGCGGATGCCCGGCGCGCAGCCGAGCACGGCGTCGACGGGCTCGTCGTTTCGAACCACGGCGGGCGGCAGCTCGACGGTTGTCCCGCGACGGTGGAAGCCCTGCCGGAGATCGTGGACGCCGTCGGCGGCCGGATGGAGGTCTTGCTGGACGGCGGCGTCCGGCGCGGGGCGGACGTGGTTCGCGCTCTCGCGCTGGGGGCGAAGGCCGTGATGGTCGGCCGCCCGTACCTCTACGGCCTGGCGGTCGGGGGATCGGCCGGTGTCCGGCGGGCGCTGGAGATCCTCGCGAACGAGGTCGACCATGCGCTCGCGCTCACCGGCGTGCCGCGCATCGGCGACCTCGACCGGACCGTCGTCCGCCGTGCCGACGTGTCCTGAGCCTGCCGCCATCGGCGTGTGTCGGCGAAGCGCCGTGGGGCCTCGTGCCGGTTCGCCGTTGGTCAGCTCGAACGGCAGTGGGATTGAGACGAGGCCCGAGTGCAGGTAGACATCCGGGTTCCCGTCGGGCGCCCCATCCTGGAGGTTGCGGACGTCATCGCGCGGTGCGAGGACGCCGGCTTCGACGGGGTGGGCGTCCACGATCATCCCCACAGCGGGCGTGACGCCTACCTAGTTCTCGC
Source organism: uncultured Candidatus Rokubacteria bacterium (assembly GCA_963805625.1). Lineage (GTDB taxonomy): Bacteria > Methylomirabilota > Methylomirabilia > Rokubacteriales > DASRDR01 > DASRDR01. Next base: position 1,093,385 of record CAWDVE010000010.1, on the reverse strand, counting down.
GCTCGCCGCCGAGCGGACGCGGCGGATGCGGCTCTACCCGGCGACCTCGAGTCCGATCGTTCGTCATCCGGTCCTGCTGGCCTCGCTGGCGCACAGTCTCGACGAGCTCGCCCCGGGGCGGATCAGTCTCACCGTCGCACCGGGCTTTCTCTCGGCGCGGAGCGTCGGGCGGCGCCGGGCGACCGTGGACACGATGCGCCAGGCCGTGGTCGCGCTGCGCCGGCTCCTCGCCGGCGAGTCGGTTGCCTTCGGCGACCCGCCGAGCCGGATCCGGAACCTCGGACCGTCACCGCTCCCGGTCTATCTGCTGGCCGCGGGCCCGCGCATGGTGGAGCTGGCGGGCGAGGTGGCCGACGGCGCTCTCCTGATGGTCGGTCTCCACCGGGAGTCGGTGGCCGCTGCCCGTCGCCATCTCGAGGCGGGCGCTCGCCGGGCGGACCGCTCGCTCGCCGGCTTCCGCACCGTGTTCATCGCGACCATCGCCATCGAGGAGAGCCTGGCGGCAGCGCGGCACTGGCCCCGGGAGTGGTTCGCTCCGGGGCACCCGTGGCTGACCTATCCGAGCGCGTCCAATCTCTACTGGCTTCACCTGGCCGGTCTTCCGGTTCCGAACGTGGTGGCGCCCGGGGACGTCTCGGAGGATCTCGCCGCCGGGATCGCGGACGCGTTCGGCCTCTTCGGACCGCCCGAGCACTGCGCCGACCGCCTGCTACGCGCCCGCGAGGAGGCCGGCGTGGAGCACGTCTTTCTGTTCCCCGCGCACACGCTGGCGGGTGGCTACGACATGCCGGAGCGCGAGATCGAGGCGTTCCGCCGCGTCATTCGACCGCGCCTCGGCGGCGGATTCTCGTGAGCCTTCCGGTCAGGCTCGTCAGCGGGGCCAATTGGGACGCGACGCGATCAGCCAATGACGAGCACGTTCGCGGAGCGCGGTGACGGCTGTGCTAGGCTGATCCGCGACGCGGGGGCGCGCTCTGCGCTGACGCCATGGAGGGCGGAATGACGAAGCGGGGAACGCTGGATCGGACCGGTATCGGGCGGCGGACGTTCCTCCGTCACGCGCTGGGTGCCGGAGCGGTGACGGCCGGAGCTGGCCTCGCGCTGGGCTCGCGGACGGCCCGCGCCCAGGGGAGCAGCGAGGTCGTCGTGTGCACCTGGGGCGGCACCTACACCGAAGCGCAGCGCAAGCTCTTCTTCGACCCGTTCGAGCGCGAGACCGGCATCCGGGTCCGGACGGTGGGCGTTCCGGACATCGCGAAGATCCGCGCGATGGTGCAGGCACGGGCCGTCGAGTGGGACCTCGTGGACGCCGAGGGCCAGATGATGCTGCGCCTGGCGGCCGACGACATGCTCGAGCGAGCCGACTTCTCCGTGATCCCGCGGGGCGACCTGCTCCCGTCCGCAGCGAGCGACTGGGGCATCGGGTCCGTCGCGTACGCGTACTCGCTCGGCTGGAACAGCCAGAAGTTCCCCGCCGGCCGCCAGCCCCGCACCTGGAAGGACTTCTTCGACCCGAAGGCATTTCCGGGCCGGCGCGCCATGTACGGTCAGCCGGTTCCCGTGCTGGAGTTCGCGCTCCTGGCCGACGGCGTCGCGCCGGGGGCGCTCTATCCACTCGACGTCGACCGCGCGTTCCGGTTCCTCGAGAGCCGGAAAGACGTCGTGAACGTCTGGTACAAGAACCCGGCCCAGATCCAGACGCTCCTTCGCGGGGGCGAGGTGGACCTGATCGAGGGGTTCAGCGGCCGGCTCATCGACCTCAAGAAGGCCGGGGCCGACGTCGACTGGACGTTCGACAACGGGGCGTGGATGCAGTCGTTCTGGATCGTGCCGAAGGGCGCCAAGAACCGAGAGGCGGCCATGCGGCTCATGGCCCACTACACGCGCCCCGAGCCCGAGGCGCAGTTCGCCGAGCTGTTCCCGTACGGGGTCCCGAATCGCCTCGCCTACCAGAAGATGTCGAAGGAGACGCTGGCCCTGCTCCCGACTGCGCCCGGCAACGTGGAGCGGCAGGTCCAGGTCGACAGCGCCTGGTGGGCGAAGAACATCGACGCGGTCCTCAAGCGCTGGCTGACCTTCCTCGGCTGAGGGGCTGTCGACCGATCGTCTCCCGACCCGTCGGGACGAGGCCGCCCGCTCAAACGAGATCGAAGGTCGTCGCCGCGCGTGCCGGGTGCTCCTCCCGCGCGCGTGATCTGAAGTCCGGCGCGGCGGGCCGCGCCGGAGACACCGGGTTCGGGACGTGAACCCCGGAGGCTCGACCCGGTTGGCACTGTGGCCGGTCTTGCCGCTCCTCGCCTTCCTCGTCGTCGTCTTCGTGGGGCCGATCGCCCGGGTGCTCGTCTGGGGGCTCGTGCCAACAATGGCGCCGACCGCTCCCACCGGAGCGCCGTGGCGCGAGCTCCTGCTGACGCCGCTCTACCGCGACGCGCTGCTCCGGACATTCCGGCTGAGCGTGACGGTGACGCTCGCGTGCCTCGTGCTCGGATACCCGGTCGCCTACGCGCTCGCCCGCGCCCGGGGATGGCGCGGGCAGCTCTTGCTCGCCCTGGTCGTGGCGCCATTCTGGATCAGCGTGCTCGCGCGGAGCTTCACCTGGATGGTCTTGCTGCAGCGCCAGGGCGCCGTCAACCGCCTGCTCCTGGGGCTCGGCGTCGTGCGGGAGCCGGTGCCCCTCGTTTACAACGAGGTGGGCGTGCACATCGGGATGATCCACGTCCTGCTCCCGTACATGATCCTGTCGCTGTACGGCGCCATGCGCGGGATCGACCCCGGCCTCCTCCGCGCCGCGGCCGGTCTCGGGGCCACCGAGTGGCAGGCCTTTCGGCGGGTCTGGTGGCCCTTGTCGCGGGCCGGCGTCGGCGCGGGCAGCCTCCTCCTCTTCGTGGTGGCGCTCGGGTTCTTCATCACGCCCGCCCTTCTCGGGGGCGGGAAGGTGACGACGCTCGCGATGCTGATCGAGGCCCACGTGAGTCAGACCCAGGACTGGCCCCTCGCCTCCGCGCTCGGGCTGGTGCTGCTGGTCGCCACGATCGTCGCGCTCGTACCCGCTCAGCGGGCGCTCCGGCTGGAGGCCCTGGTCGGGGCAGGGAGGCGCTGACGTGCCGTTCCGCCTGGCGATGGGGAGTGCGGCGGGGCTGAGCATCGCCTTCCTCCTCCTGCCCATCCTTGCCCTCGTGCCGATGTCGCTCTCCAGGACCACCTGGCTCGCCTTTCCCCCGGACGCGCTGACGCTCGAGTGGTACAGGCGGGTACTCGCCGACCGCGAGTGGCGGGAGGCGGCCGCGACGAGCGTCGTGGTGGCCGTCCTGGCTGCGCTCCTGGCGGCCCTCCTCGGTACTCCTGCGGGCCTCGCCCTCGGCCGGGCGCGCGGGACCGCGGGCCTCCGGCGGGCACTCCGGACCGTCGTCCTCCTCCCGGTGATGGTCCCGGTCCTATTGGTTGCGATCGCGCTCTACGCGGGGTTCGCGGCGATCGGCCTGGGCGGCACGCTCGTCGCGCTGGTGCTCGCTCACGCGACCCTGGGCGTACCCTACGTCGTGCTGAGCGTCGAGGCGGCGGCGCGCGGGCTCGACCCGCGGCTCGAGTGCGCCGCCCGGAGCCTGGGCGCGACGGCGTGGCAGGCGCTCTGGCGAGTGACGCTTCCTCTCGTGGGGCGTGGAATTTTGGCGGGCACGCTCTTCGCGGCGATCGTCTCCTTCGACGAGGTCGTGATCGCGCTGTTCGTCAGCGGCCCCGCCACGACGACCCTCCCGCGGAAGATGTGGAGCACGATCACCCAGGACGAGTTCAACCCGCTCCTGACCGCCGTCGCGACCCTCCAGATGCTCGGCGCTCTCGGCCTGCTCGGTGTCGTGGCGAGATTCGGCGCCGCCGGACGGCGGGGGGACGATCGCGTGCCGGATTCCGCGGTGGCCCCGGCACCGAGCGCGCCGTCGGCTGGCGCGCTGTCGCGAGGGCCCGATCCTGAGAGGCGCGACGGCGCCCGCCTCAGTCTGGTCGATCTCACCAAGCGGTTTGGTGCGGTCGCGGCCGTCGACCGTCTCGCGCTGGAGGTCGAGCCCGGTGAGCTGGTGACGCTCCTCGGGCCGTCGGGCTGCGGCAAGACGACGGTGCTGAACCTGATCGCCGGGTTCGAGGCGCCCGACGGGGGGACGGTCCGGATCGACGGCGCGGACGTGTCGGCGCGGCCGCCGCATCGCCGCGCGGTGGGCATGGTGTTCCAGGACTACGCGCTCTTCCCGCATCTGACGGTCTGGGAGAACGTGGCCTTCCCGCTTCGCGTACGGGGGGCCTCCGAGGCGGAGGTGACCGCGCGCGTGGGTGCGATGCTCGAGCTGGTGCGCCTGCCCGGCCACGGGGACCGGCTGCCGCGGCAGCTTTCGGGCGGGCAGCAGCAGCGGATCGCGCTCGCCCGGGCGCTCGTCTTCCGGCCGCGCGTGCTGCTGATGGACGAGCCCTTCGGGGCGCTGGATCGTGCCCTCCGCGAGACGATGCGGGCGGAGCTCCGCGAGCTTCACCGGGCGCTCGGCATCACCGTCGTCCTCGTGACCCACGATCAGGACGAGGCGATGGAGCTCTCCGATCGGGTCGCGGTCATGCGGGCGGGGCGGCTCCAGCAGGTCGCGGCGCCCCGCGTGCTCTACGAGCGCCCGGCGACCGCATTCGTGGCGGGCTTCGTGGGGGAGTCGAACCTCCTCGACGCCGTCGTGGTCTCCATCGCGGGCGAGAACGTGCTCCTCCGGACCGCCGGGGGACAGCGCATCGACGCGGCGGGGAGCCCGGCCCGCGCCGGCGATCGCGTGGTCGTGCTGCTCCGTCCGGACGCGGCGGTCGTTGCGGAGGCCGGTGCGGGGAACGAGGGGCTCGCGGGGGTCGTCGAGGACGTGGCCGATCCCGGGCCGACCGAGCGCGGCCAGGTTCGCCTCGACGGAGGCGAGCGACTCACCGTGACCCGCTCACGCCGCGCGGGCGGATCCACGCTCCGGCGCGGCGCGCGGATCGCGCTCTCCTGGCCGCCCGAGGAGGTTCGCCTCCTCCCGCCCGAGCCCTGACCGGCCCGGCCCAAGGGGGAGCGGCTCGGCCGAGACATCCCGCCACCACCCTGGATCCGCGCGCATCCGGTCTCCGCGGAGCGGATCGAGGCGCTCGCTGTGCCGTGTCCGCGGGCGTCGGCCTGACCCGCTTGTCCGCCTCCGCGGCCCTTAGCCACCGATGCGGACGATGCGCGGGGTCCTGACCGGATCGGGCACGTCGACGCGCCGCCCGAGGACGCGATCCACGCAGGCGATCAGGGCCTGCTGCTCCGTTTCGGGAATGGCTGTCTTCCGGGCTCCCGGCGCCTCGGCCGCCGCCTTCAGGGCCTGGTAGCGGTCGCCGCCGCCGACCAGGAAGTCGTTGGTCCCCAGCGTGAAGCAGCAGGCGGGATCCCCCATCAGCGTGAAGTTCTCGACGCGGTGTCCTCGCCGTCCGACGGCGTTGCGATGGCCGGACGAGGCTAGGGCAGGGTGCGGAAGCGGTCGGTCGCCTCCACCAGCCGGTGGACGGTTCCCGGCTCCAGGGCGGAGTGTCCCGCGTCGGGGACGACGTGGAACTCCGCCTCCGGCCAGCGCTGGTGGAGCTCCCAGGCCGAGACCATGGGACACACCACGTCGTACCGTCCCTGGACGATGACACCCGGGATGTGGCGGATCCGCTGGACGTCGTCCAGCAGCTGCTCCGGGTGGCGCAGGAACGACCCGTGGGCGAAGTAGTGGCACTCGATCCGCGCGAAGGCTTCCGCGAAGGTGTCGCCCGCGAATCGGGCGATTAGCTTCGGGTCGGGGGTGAGCTTGCTCGTCGAGCCCTCCCAGACGCTCCAGGCGCGCGCCGCGCGAGCGCGCACCGACGCGTCCGGGCTCGTCAGCCGCCGGTAGTACGCCGCGACGAGGTCGCCTCGCTCCGCGGGCGGGATGGGCTCGAGGTACGCCGCCCAGGCGTCGGGGAAGATGAAGCTCGCGCCCTCCTGGTAGAACCACGCGATCTCCTTGGGCCGGACGAGGAAGATCCCCCGGAGGATCAGCCCGCGCACGCGATCCGGGTGGCTCTCCGCGTAGGCGAGCCCGAGCGTGCTGCCCCACGAGCCGCCGAAGACCACCCAGCGGTCGATCCCGAGCTCCTCGCGGAGGCGCTCCATGTCGCCGACGAGGTGCCAGGTGGTGTTGTCCTCGAGGGAGGCGTAGGGTCGGCTCTTCCCGGCCCCCCGCTGGTCGAAGAGGACGATCCGGTAGGTCGCCGGATCGAAGAACCGGCGCTGGAATCCCTCCGTCCCTCCCCCCGGACCGCCATGGACGAAGACGATGGGGCGCCCGTTCGGGTTGCCGCTCTGCTCGTAGTAGATCTCGTCGATCGGCGAGACCTTGAGGTGCCCTTGCTGGTACGGCTCGATCTCGGGATAGAGCTCCCGCATGGGGGGCTAGCGCGTGAGCCGCTTGAGATACTGGGCGACGAAGTCGTAGTCGACCATGCGGCAGTAGGCCTCGATGACGCGCTGGGTGACGGGCCCCGGGACCCGGCCCCCGCCCAGCTCCACCCCGTTGAAGCTCCGCACGGGGCAGACGCAGAGGCTGGTCGAGGTGAGGAAGGCCTCCTCGGCGTTGTACGCGTCAAAGAGGTCGATGTCCCGCTCGTGGACGGTGTAGCCGAGCTCTCGCGCGAGCTCGATGGCTGTCTCCCGGCTGATCCCGGGCAGGACGAACTGCTCGCGCGGCGTATAGATCACGCCGTCGCGGACGAGGAAGACGTTGCTGCCGATTCCCTCGGCGAGGTTCCCGTTCACGTCGAGGAGGATGGCCCAGGCCTCGGGGTCACGGGCCTTGGCCTCGAGGTCACCCAGGACCACGTTGAGGTAGTTGTTCGTCTTGGTCCGGGCGCTGAGGCTGTCCGGCGCGGCACGCCTCACGGATGGCACGACGACCCGGATGCCGTCACGGTAGAGGGCGGCTCGCTCGCGCAGCGGGAGCGGCAGACACTCGACGATCACGGTCGGCCCCGACTGTCCGAATGTCGCGCGGTCCGAGGGATCGAGCCCCCGGGTCACGCGCTGGGTCACCCAGTAGTCGTCGTCGGGCTCGAGGAGCGGGAGGTTCTTGTGCAGGACCTCCTCGGTGATCCGCTTGAGCTCCTCGAGCCCGATGCCCGGGTCGATGCGGAGATAACGGAGCGAGCGATAGAGGCGGTCGAGGTGCTCCTTCAGGCGGAAGATGCGGTGCCCGAAGGTCCGCGTCGTGTCGAAGACCGCGTCGCCGTACTTGAAGCCGCGATCCCGGAACGGGACCCGCACGTCCCGCTCGGGGACGATTCGGCCGTTGAAGTACGCAACTCGCTCGCCTGCTGCCTGTGCCATGACCGGGCCTCCTGCCGTTCGGGTGCCGTGGAGTATGGGCGGCGGTCTCCGCCGTCGCCTCGCACAGCGAGCGTAGCGGAGGGGCCACGGCGGGTCAACGCGGGGGTCGGCGCGGTGGTCGTTCCCTTGGCCATGGCTTTGGCGCCGTGCCGGCGCGCGGCGGCCACCACCCTGGCTGTCCGGGGCCGCCGCGGATCGCGTGGCGCCCGGGCTGTGCGGGCCGGCGCATCACGTCGCGCGCGTCACGCTCCGGGCCGGGCGGGGGGGGTGGTGACCGGCGTCCTGCCGACGATGGTTTTGGCGGAGGGCCGTAGTGCGGTGGCCGCCGCCCGGGCTGGGGGGGCCGGCGGATCGCGTCGCGCGCGTCACGTCCCGGGCCGGGCGCTGGAGGTGGCGAGCTCCGCTCCGCCCACGATGGCCTCGGTGCCGAGCCGGCGCGCGGCGGCCGCCGCCCGGGCTGTGCGGGCCGGCGGATCGTATCGCGCACATGACGTTCCGGGCGGGAGGCAGGGGGCGGCGACGGGCGATCTGCCGGTCGCCCGAGGCTGGCGAACGCGGCGGGAGGCGCGCTGTCGAACTGGACCGGCACCCCGGTGTCGGGATGGCGGAAGCCGAGTCGCGTGGCGTGAAGACACAAGCGGCGGAGCGGATCCCGGCGCGCGCCGTGACGGCCATCGCCGACGACCGGGTGGCCGAGCTTCGCCAGCTGGACGCGGATCTGATGACGCCGGCCCGTGCCGAGCTGGAGCGCCACCCGGGTCACGTCCGCTCGCCGCTCGATCACGCGGTACCGGGTGATCGCGATGCGCGCGCGCCGGCCCTTCGGCGGAGGCCGGGTTGGATCGGCGGGCCTGACGCGAAGCGAGCGCTCCTCCACGAGGATGTCGCGGAGCGTTCCCTCGTTCGCCATCACCACACCCTCGACGATCGCGACGTACCGCCGTTCCGCGGTGCCCGAGAAGAACTGCGCCTGGAGGTATTGCTTCGATTCCGGGGTCTTGGCGATGACCAGGAGGCCCGAGGTCTCCCGATCCAACCGATGGACGATGAACGGCCGGCGGGAGGGGCGCGCTCCCTTGAGATAGGCCCACACCATGCGGTAGGCCGTGCGCTCCCGCTCGTGCTCGGTCCCGATCGTGAGGAGCCCCGCCGGCTTCTCGATGACGAGAAGCGACTCGTCCTCGTGGACCAGGCGGAGCGGCGCGGCGAGGGCGGGAGGCGGCGCCGGGCCGAGCGTGATCCGATCGGCCGCGGCCACGGGCGTCCGCGGATCGCGAACGATCTCGCCGCCCACGCGCACCCGGCCGGCCACCAGCCAGGCGCGCAGGCGCCGGCCCGACGAGTCGGGGAACTCGTCGCGAAGGCGGGCAAGAAGGCTGGTCGGCGGCGTGTCCATGGAGGTGACCGCGAGGGTAGCATGCCGGGGTCAGACTTTGACCTCCTGACAATTCGAGCGCACGCTCGCCGCCCGCGCGTGAGAAATGTCGGGAGGTCAAAGTCTGACCCCGGCGGCTTGCGCGACCTTGGTGTCGGCGCGATCATCGCGCGGAGCCGGACATGGCCGAGACCCGCCCGACCGAGCGCACGCCTTTCTTCGAGTTCCAGGCCCGGAACCGCCGGGCGACGTGGCGTCTGACGCTCGCCTACGCGCTGGTCGTGGGCGGGTGCGGCTTCGTGTCCGCGGTGGGCTTCGTCGCCAACGTGTTCCTGGTCCTCTTCGCCCTCGTCTTCATTCCCGCGGTGCTCTGCCTCGGCATCGGCGCGCTCGCGCTCCTGAGCCCTGCGACAGCCGGTCTCGCGCACCCCAGCTGGGACGTGGGCCTGGCCCCGCTCGGGGTCGTGGGCCGGCTGCCGAGCCTCCTGCCGGGCGACGGCGACGCGGTCTGGGTGATCGGCTTCCTCCTCCCGCTCGTGTGCTGGCTGACGGTGCGGTCGGTGTGGCGCGCGGCAGGGGTGGGGCACACTCTCCTCGCGATCGGCGCCCGACCACCTGTGGCCGGGGACCTGGAGGAGCGTCAGCTCGTCAACGTGGTCCAGGAGATGGCGATCGCCGCCGGGATCCCGGCACCCGAGGTGCGTCTCCTCGACGCCAAGGTGGCGAACGCCGCGGCCGTCGGGACGGACCTGACGGAGAGCTACGTCGTCGTCGGCCGGCGGCTCCTGGACGAGTTCGATCGCGAGGAGACCGAGGGCCTCCTCGCTCATCTGATCGGCTCGATTGGGAACGGGGATCTCCGAGGCGCGGCCCAGATTCACTCGCTCCTCTATGTGCTCGAGCTTCTGATCGTCGTCATCCTGGCTCCGTTCGCGCGGCTTCCGCGGCGGGTCGCCTGGCGGTGGTTCACGTTTCCCTTGCGGAGCACATTCCAGTCGCCGGAGTCGCGGGCCGAACGGGCCCGAGCGCTGATCCAGCTTCTCAGAGAGCACCGGCAGCGCTTCGGGGCCGGGGGCGGCGGGGACGACCCGGTGGCAGGACTCGGTCGCGAGTACTTCGGCCGGCTGGGGAGCATCCTCGTCCGCATCTGCCCGCCGCTCCTCGCGCTGCTCGCCTTCGCCACGGCCGCCACGGGCTTCCTCCTACTGTTCGCGAGCCTACCGGTGGGCCTGCTCTGGCGGAGCCGGCGCTACCTCGCCGACGCGACGGCGGTCCAGCTCACCCGCAACCCGACTGGGCTCTATCGCGGGCTCCAGCACCTGGGAGAGACCGGCGCGGTGATCCCGGGCGGCGAGGGGGTCGCGCACCTTTTCATCGTGGAGACCACCGGGCAGCGGGCCCAGCGCGGGACGTTCACCGAGCGCGAGGGCCTACTCATGGGCCTACACCCCACGCTCAAGCGCCGTCTCGCCCGCATCGAGCGGATGGGGGTCAGACTTTGACTTTCATACGCTGGGGCTTGGCGCGGCGGATTGCTGGGATGAGCAGGGATCGCATTGGAGGCCTTTTTGATTCATGAATCATCGGTCGCAGTCGCATCAGTCTTCGGGGTCGACGTGACACCATTGATCCCAAACGGCGATGGGAACGTGCGACGATAGTGAGACGTCGACTTGACAAGCTGCCGTGGCTGCCTTACTGTCACCGCCACCTCCTCAGTAGGCCGGCTGCCCGAAGAAGGGGGTTCGGCTTGAAGTGCGCCGCCTGTGCGTTCGACAATCCGGATTCGTCGAGGTTCTGTGGCGGGTGTGGCCGGCTGCTGAGGAACGCATGTCCCGCCTGCGGCTTCAAGAACCCAACGCACTTCGAGTTCTGCGGGGAATGTGGCGCCGTGCTCGCTCACGGCCTTGGCTCACCCATGCCCCCGGATCGGTCGCCGTCCACGGCTACCCAGAATCCACGCAGCGTCTCCCCAGGGGCGCGTCAGGCCGAGCGAAGACGTGTGACCGTCCTGTTTGCCGACCTTGTCGGGTCCACTTCCATATCGGGCCAGTTGGATCCAGAGGACCTCCGGGGGCTCATCCGAACCTATTTGACCACCTGCTCCTCCGTAGTCCGGCGGTTTGGTGGTCACGTCGCACAGTATCTCGGTGACGGCATTCTCGCGAACTTCGGGTATCCGATGGCGCACGAAGATGATGCTGAGCGTGCCGTGCGGGCGGGTCTTGGGATCGTGGAAGCCGTGAGGGAGCTTCGGCCGGTGCCGATCGGTGCTGCGAACATCCAGCTGGCGGTTCGCGTGGGAATCGCGACGGGTTTGGTGGTCGCGGGTGATTCTCCTGGCGGGCGCCCGGGGGAGGAGGCCGGTCTGGTCGGGGAGACCCTGAATCTCGCGGCGCGCCTGCAGGCCGCGGCGGACCCGAACGCCGTGGTAATCACCGACGAAACACGTCATCTGGTCGGGGACCGATTCGTATGCGAGGACCTTGGCTTCGCTACCCTGAAGGGCATGTCCCGCCCGATTCGGGTTTGGCGGGTCATGCACCTGAACGAGACCCTGAGCCGATTCGAAGCCGCGCACCCTGCCGGCCTCACGCCGCTCGTCGGCCGGAAGGAAGAATTCGGTCTTCTCATGCGGCGATGGAACGATGCCATGAGCGGTCAGGGGCAAGTGGTGCTGCTGAGCGGCGAGCCGGGGATCGGAAAGTCTCGAATCATCCAGAATCTCGGAGAGCAGATCGCGCAAGAGCCGCAGCGAGTCGTCTTGCTCCAGTGTTCGCCACATCACGCAAACAGTGCACTCTACCCGCTCGGTACCGCATTGGAACGCCTCGCCGAGTTCGAGCGTGAGGACTCGATGGAGCGGAAGCTGGCGAGGCTCGAGGCGCTGCTTGCTCAGTGCGGCCACCCTGTTGAGACGATGGTCCCGTTGCTCGCCCCTCTCGTCTCTGTCTCGACGGGAGATCGCTATGCGCCAGTCGGCGTGACGCAGCAGCGTCGACGAGAACAGACACTGGCCGCACTTCAGAGCCTGGTCGAGGGTCTCGCCAAGGAGCCGGGTTTGCTCCTGGTGTTCGAGGACGTGCACTGGATCGACCCCACCTCGCAGGAGTGGCTCGATGTCCTCGTGGAGCGTGCCGGGAGCCAGCGGATGCTGGCGGTCATCACCTGCCGACCGAGCTACGCGCCAAAATGGCCCAGGCAGCCCCATGTCACGCGCTGCACCTTGAACCGGCTGAGTCCGACGGAAGCGGCCGAGATCGCGCGGCGGGTGGCCAACGGAAAGTCCCTGCCCGAGCAGATCCTGCAGCACATCGTCACCAAGACGGACGGCGTGCCGCTATTCATCGAGGAGCTGACGAAGACGGTGCTCGAATCCGGGCTGGTCCAGGAACACGAAGACCGGTACGAGCTCACCGGCGCCATTCCGCCTCTCGCGATCCCGGCGACGCTCCACGATTCACTAATGGCGCGCCTTGACCAGCTCGCTTCCGGCCCGAAGGTTGCCCAGATCGGGAGCGCGATCGGACGCCAATTCTCGTACGAGCTGCTAACCGCGGTAGCGTCTATGCCAGACACCGAGCTGGACGCGGCGCTCGACGAGCTCGTCGACGCGCAGCTCATACTGTGCGACGGTACAGCGCCCCGTGCGACCTACTCGTTCAAGCACGCGCTCGTCCAGGACGCGGCCTACGGAAGCCTCCTGCTCACCCAGCGCCAGGCGCTCCATGCGCGGATCGCCGAGGTGCTGGAGACCCAGTTTCCGGAGACGCTGGAGGCGAGCCCTGAACTGGTCGCGCATCATTGCACGGAGGCCCATCTCGGTCCGAAGGCACTCCACTATCGGCACTTGGCCGGACGACGCGCGAGTGAGCGGTCAGCGAACGTGGAGGCGATCTCCCACCTGAAGAAGGGGCTGGATCTCCTCGCCACTCTTCCTGAAACGACCGAACGTCGACGGGGGGAGCTCGACCTGCTCCTCACGCTGGGCCCCGTGCTCATCAACACGAAAGGGCCGCGGACGATCGAGGTGGCGCAGACCTATGCCCGGGCCTTGGAGCTTTGTTCTTCTCTCCCCGACTCCCCCCAGCACTTCACCGCGATGTGGGGTGCATGGCGTATCTCCGAACGCTTCGAGACGGGACTCGAGATAGGGCAGAAACTGCTGACACTGGCCGACGGGCTGGGCGACCCTGGCCTCAGTCTTCAAGCCCACCACTGTCTCTGGGCCAGTCTGTTCCACCTGGGCCGGCACGAAGAGTGCTGTGAGCACGTCCGCGAGGGCGTGCGCCTGTATGACGCCGGAAACTACCGCGCCCACGTGGCGGTCTACGGCGGGCACGACCCGAAGGTGTGCGGGGCGGGGGAGCGCGCGTTCTCGCTGTGGCTGCTCGGGTTCCCGGATCAGGCGCTCGCGGCGGGCGGGGAGGCGATGGTGTGGGCGCGCCGTCTCGCGCATGCGGGCTCGCTCGTACACGCGCTCGACATGAGCCTGCTACTGCACCGCTATCGCCGCGACGCCTGGACCGTCCAGGGCCGCGCCGATGAGCTCATCCAGTACTCGGAGGCCCACGGATTCCCGGCCTATCGGGTCAAGGGCACGGTGTTCCAGGGCTGGGCGCTGGCCGAGCTGGGCGAGCCCGAGCGCGGCATCGAATATATGCGTCAAGGACTCGACGAGCTGAAGGCCATGGTCACTGGCGAGGACTTCCCGATCCTGAGGGAGATGCTCGCCACCGCGTGCGTCAAGGCAGGCCAGCCGGAGCTGGCCTTGGACATGCTCGACGAGGCTTTCGCCGAGACGGAACAGATGGGGCTGTGCTACTGGACTGCGGAGCTCCACCGGAGCCGAGGGGAGGCCCTCCTGGCGTTGTCGCCTCCGCGGGTCAGCGAGGCGGAAGCCGAGTTCCGTAGGGCTCTGTCAGTTGCCTGCCAGCAGAAGGCCCGAGCGCTCGAACTGAGAGCGGCCATGAGTCTGGCTATGCTCGAGCGTCGACGAGATCGACACGCTGCTGCACGTGGGTTGCTGGTCCCCGTCTATGAGTGGTTCCGGGAGGGTTTCGACACGGTCGACCTACTCGAGGCACGCGCGCTGCTTGAAGAGCTGGCTCCCACTCCCGCACCCGGGACGACCTCCTAGTGAGCGGGGCGCAATGGACGATCCTGACTTGAGCCCCCAGTCCGCAGCGGGCCTGCCCCGGTCGTCCACGACTGCCGTTCGTGGTGCCCAGCGCGCGGAGGGGGACGGGACCGGTCACTTCGGAGGGGGCTGCTCAACTGCCGCGACACCGACCGCTGAAGCCGTCAAGGCCCATCGTCTCGGGACCCACCGAACGGTGGCCCCGGCGGATACGCTGAAACGAATCGGGCCGCTTGCCTCCCAGATGGGCATAACCCGCGTCGCCAACATCACCGGCCTCGATCGGATCGGTGTCCCGGTTGTCATGGTCTGCCGACCGAACTCTCGTTCCATCGCCGTGTCCCAAGGCAAGGGTCTGGACCTGGCCGCGGCCAAGGCATCCGGGCTGATGGAAGCGGTCGAGACTTTTCACGCCGAGACCATCACCTCCTCTCTCAAGCTAGGGACGTATCGCGAGCTCGGGCGCACTCATCCCCTGATCGACGTGGCCGCACTCCCACGCGCCAAGACGAGCTCCTATACCGACGATGAGCCATTGTTGTGGATCGAGGGCGAAGATCTCATCAGCCAGTCTCCGTGCTGGGTGCCATACGAATTAGTGCATACGGACTACACGATGCCTCGTGGCCCCGCGCACGGGTGCTTTCTCGCTAACACGAACGGGCTCGCATCAGGCAACCACATGCTCGAAGCCATCAGCCATGGGATACACGAGGTGATCGAGCGCGACGCGAGCGCGTTGTGGAAGCACACGCCCCGGAGGTCACGGCGCGCGCTGGACCTCGAGACTGTCAACGACGACGCATGTCGCTGGGTGCTCGACCAGTTCGCGCGCGCCGACATTGCCGTGAAGGTGTGGGACACCACCTCCGATGTCGGCATCGCGTCATTCACCTGCCTGGTGCTCGGGCGGGACGACGATGGCGCCGACCCTGAGTTCGCCGCCGGCTGCCATCCCGCGCGCGGTATCGCTCTGCTCCGCGCGCTGACCGAGGCCGCTCAGGCTCGCACCACCTACATCGCTGGCTCCCGCGACGACTTCTGGGCAGAGGACTACACGCCGGCGCAGCGCGCTCGACGCCTGAAGGAATGTCGCAGCCTGATGGCGGCCGACACGGCCACCGGCGACTTTCACGACGTGCCCACTCGCGACCAGGATAGTCTCGACGAGGATGTGACCTGGGCTCTGGAACATCTCCGCGCCGTGGGGATTCGGCAAGTCGTCGCGGTGAACTTGACCAAGCCGGAGCTGGGCATACCGGTCGTTCGGGTCCTAATCCCCGGCCTGGAGGGACTCGACGACGGCGAGCGCGGCAAGTACGTGCCAGGGCCGCGGGCCCGCGCCGTGAGTGGTCGGCTGGCATGACGACCTGCGTATTCACCGGACCCACGCTCCCTGTATCGGATGCGAGGTCTGTGCTGGATGCCGTCTATCTGCCTCCGGCGCAGCAGGGAGACGTGTATCGGGCGGTCGCGCATCATCGACCTCGTGCCCTGGGCATCATCGACGGCTATTTCCAGCAGGTTCCATCCGTCTGGCACAAGGAAATTCTGTGGGCGATGGCCCAGGGTGTCCATGTCTTCGGGAGCGCAAGCATGGGTGCTCTGCGAGCGGCCGAGCTCGCGGCATTCGGCATGAAGGGGATAGGCCGGATCTTCGAGGCCTATCGCGACGGGAGCCTCGCGCCCTATCAGGCAGAGGCGTTCGAAGACGACGACGAGGTCGCAGTGGTTCACGGTGCGGCCGAGGTTGGCTTCGTTCCCCTCTCCGAAGCCATGGTCAACATCCGATGCACGCTAGCATCAGCCCAGGAGGCGGGGGTCGTCTCGGCGACCATCCGGGATATGCTCGTCCGGCTCGCGAAGGAGCTCTTCTATCCCGATCGTTCGTACCAGCGGCTTCTGGCCTGCGGCGCCAAGCATGGTCTCGCGGTCACGGACCTCGACGCGCTTCGCGCTTGGCTACCGACTGGGTCTATCAACCAGAAGCGGCTGGACGCGCTTGCCATGTTGACGACCATGAGGGACTTTCTCGTCGGCGATCCTCCGCCGGCTCGGGTCGAATACGTGTTCCAGGCGAGCGCGATGTGGAACCGGGCCACCCAGGACTTCGAGCGACTGGAGCTCGAGCCAGAAATGCTGCTCGACGAGCTTCGTCTGGACGGCCGGGCCTACGTGGAGGCCAGACGGGCGGGGTTGATGCGGATGGCGACGCTGCGAGAGTGCGAGTCGGAGGGGCTCGCGCCCAGCGATGAGGCTCGGCGTCGGGCGGCTGCGAGACTGCGGCGCCGCCTAGGCCTGTTCGGCGGCGGAGCGCTCGACCGCTGGTTGGCAGAGAACGACCTCACGCCCGCCAGCTTTGGCCGGCTGATCGACGAGGAGGCGCGGATCGAGCAGCTGGAGGCGCTGGCCCGACCACGAGCCGAGGCCCATCTCCTGGATGATCTCCGCGTCCGGGGTGACTACACGCGCTACGCGGCGCGGGCTCGGATGAAGCGGCGCGCGCGGGCCGGAGCGGACCCCGTCGAGGATCAGCTCGACGAGCGCACGAAGTTCGAGCTGACGCTCTGGTACTTCGAGAAACGCCTCGGCGTCCCGGTACCCGATGACATCGCGCAGCACGCGGTGGACATCGGCTTCCCCGACACGGGGTCGTTCTACCGGGCGCTCTGGCGTGAATGGATCCACGTGACGCGGGGCGACACGCCCGACGGTATCACGCGCAACCCCGAGGAGTGAGGCGTGACCTCTCACTGGGACCCGATCACCCTCGGACGCGGCACCCGATTCTGGCTATTCGCGCAAGACCCTGCGCTCGCGGCGTTCCGTGAGCCGGAGAGGGTGTGGATCGCTCGAGCACCGGGGACGATCGCGCCGGGTCCCGCCGATGAGCGCATGTACGTGGTCGACGCGATCGGAAAGCCCGGTCCCTACGATTTCCCCTACTTGCCGCCATACGTCGGCCCCGCCTTTCCGCCCACCTTGTCCGGCCCGGATGGGCACTTCGACCATCTGGAGGTCGACAGTCCCGAATTCCGGTCCGCACACATGTACGCGACGGTTCGGCGCGTCCTGGACATCTGGGAGGCCTACGCTGGCCACCGGATCGAGTGGCATTTCCGACGAACCCACAATCGCCTCGAGCTCATACCCTACATCGACTGGGCGAATGCCCAGTCCGGGTTCGGCTTCATCGAGGTTGGATATGCTCTGGACGAGCGAGGTGTGCCGCGCCTCCACTGGCAGAACTTCGACGTGCTCGCCCACGAGGTGGGGCACCTCCTGATCTATTCGGAAGTCGGAACCCCCCCGCCGGACGCTCGGACCGATCAATTCTTCGGTTTTCACGAGTCTTTCGCCGACCTGGTTGCCCTTGTGGGATGCCTGCACTTTCATGCGGTGCTCGATCACGTTCTCCGACGCTCCGCCGGCAACCTCTATTACCTGAGCGAGCTGAACCGTATCGGCGAACTGTCGGAGACCGCCCAGATCCGGATCGCCGACAACGATCTGTGCATGTCTGACGTGGAAGACGTCTCCAGAGTCGAGAACATCTCGTGCGCGCTCCACGATCTGTCTCAGCCGCTGACGGGTGCCATCTTCGACATCTTCGTTGACGTGTACCAGCAGTTCCTCGTCGACGCTGGGCTCATCGGCGCCGACCTGGACCGCGCGTCGGGCCGGGTCTCGGGAGTCACCGTGGACGACCCAGAGATCGAGGCTCGGTTCGCCGCTGCCTACGACGGCCGGCATGAAGCGTTTAAGGTGGTGCTCCAGCAGACGCGTGACTATCTCGGAACTGGGCTCGCGCACGTATGGCGACGGCTGTCGCCGCTCTACCTCAATTACTTTGACGTCCTCGACGCATTGTTAGCTGTTGACCGCTACCTGACGGGAGGCAGGTTCGCGCGGCTCATCTGGGAGAGCTTCGCCTGGCGCGAGATTCGGCCCGGCCCCATCGCCAGGTCGCTCGCCCCATCGCGCCGCGACCGCGGTGGAATTGTGCGATCACCCTGACCGACACAATCGCGGACACGCTGAGGGAGGTGTGACATGGCAGAGACCCTACTGAGCGAATCGAGTGTCAAGCTGTATGGTCGAAAGCTGGACGACGTGACGCTGAGCTCGTCGTCGTATGGGACGGGTAAGGGCGATAGCGGCTTCCTCCTCAAACAGCTCAAGTTCGCCGGCTCTGACAAGCCGAAGCTGGCTCGGATCTACGCCTTCACCTTCGAGGGCAGCTTCTACAACCTGCCGAGACCGGCCATCTTCCTCGTGCACGGTGACGGGACTCCTGTCACGAACGCCATAGCCGGGACCGTGGCCCATGGCCCGTCCACGATGGACGAAACCGGCCTGGTCGCACGGAACGTCTTCTGGGAGACGGGGGTCATGTTTTGGGACTACGACAAGGATGACGTGTTGCTGCGGCTGGACCCCTGCTCCGGGACACTCAACGACATCCTGATCGAGGCGACGTTCTCCTCGGCGTCGAGATCCCAGGAACAGTTCCGCTCTCAGGAACAGTTCCGTTCCCAGGTTGTGTCACAAGCCGACGTGTCGATGCGGAATCGCCTGCGCTGATCGAAGCCCCGGCTCGGGGTCAGGCGTTGATTTCCATGCATCTCGCGTCGCGTGTCGCGAAGTGTACGGAAGTCAAGGCCGACCCCGAGGGAAACCAAAACCGGGGCTAGACCCCGAGTTTGAGACTGGATACCTCGGTGCCGAACGCCAAAATCAGGGTCTGACCCTCGACTACGACACCGTCTTCGAGCTCGCGTGTGAGGCGAAGCGCGAGGGGCCCTTCGTGAACCTGAGCGCGGCCCACTGAGGCGTGCGCCGCTAACTCCCGGAGCAAACAGGAGAAACCACCATGGCAGAGTTCCTGGTCCTGACGCAGCGGAAGAAGAACACGACGGGCTCCACAATCAAGCAGGGCTTCGCCGTGAAGCTCTCCGCGGATGGCGGGATCGCGCCCTGCGCCGCAGACACCGACGTGCTCTACGGCGTGGCGCTCGAGGACATCCGTGACGGGGACTCGGGCAACATCGGCGTGATCGGCACGTACAGATGCCTCGCCGGCGACGCCGTGACCAGCGGCCAGCGCGTCGGGCCCGACGCCAACGGCAGGTTCATCGCGGTTACGGAGGACCAGAAGACCGTCGCGGGTGTGGCCGAGCAGTCCGCGGCACGCAACGCCCTCTTCGAGGTGAGCCTCGGAGTGGGCATCACAAGCTCGGTCACGCCGGCGATGATACGGAAGCGCCGGCGTTGATCGAGGCTCGCTCGGGGTCAGGCAATTGATTTCCATGCATCTCGCGTTGCGTCGGGAAGTGTAGGGAAGTCAAGGCCTGACCCCGAGGGAAACCAAAACCGGGGTCAGGCCCCCAAGTGTGAGACTGGATACCTCGGTGCCGAACGCCAAAATCGGGGTCTGACCCCGGAGTTTGAAATCAGGGCGTGGATTCGAAGAGGCGGTGGCCGAGGCGGCCCTCGAGGACGTGGGTGACCGCCGAGAAGTCCTCCGGCCCGGCACCGCGCCGCTGACCCTCCGCGTACGCCGCCAGCGTCTCGCGGAGGATCGGCAGCTTAGAGAGGAGGTCCCCGGCCATCTCGCTGGCGAGGGTCACGTCCTTGAGCATCAGATCGAGCGTGAATGTGGGGTCGTAGTTCCCGTCGACCACCCGCAGCACCCGCCGGTCGAAGTAGGTCGAGTAGGCCATGCCGCCGCCGTTCTTCACCACCTGGTAGTAGGTCCGCGGGTCGACGCCGACCGCGTCGCACAGCGCG
Source organism: uncultured Candidatus Rokubacteria bacterium (assembly GCA_963805625.1). Classification (GTDB taxonomy): domain Bacteria; phylum Methylomirabilota; class Methylomirabilia; order Rokubacteriales; family DASRDR01; genus DASRDR01. The sequence goes on along the minus strand of CAWDVE010000010.1, from coordinate 1,073,696 downwards.
AGCGACTCGGCCACCGCGACCGCGTTCACCGCGCCCAGCGCGTTGTGGAGGAGCTTGATCCGGTTGCCAGTGCCCGCCGGCCCGACGTGCATGGTGAGGCGCCCCATCACGTCGAGGAGTGGCTGGATCACCGGCATCTGCGCCGCGTCACCCCCGACCATAAAGAAGATTTCGCCCGACTCGGCCTGGGGCGACGACCCCAGCATCGGCGTGTCGAGGTGATGGATCCCGCGGGCCTTCGCCGCCTGGTGGACCTCCAGCGTGGCGCCGGGGCTAACGGTGGAGCAGTCGCAGGTCACGAGGCCGGGGCGACCCCCGGCGAGGAGGCCCGCCGGGCCGAGGTAGGTCTCCCGCACGATGGCATCGTTCGGGAGGGCCGTGAACACGACGGCCGACGCGCCCGCAACCTCGCCGGCCGAGGCGTGGGGCACGACCCCCGCCGCTCGAGCCGCGCGCTCCATCGCCGGCAGGGCGACGTCGTGGACGTGGACGCGGTAGCCGGCCGCGGCCAGGTTCCGGGCCATGGGGAGCCCCATCCGGCCGAGCCCCACGAATCCGATCTCACCTTTGGTCATCCTTCCTCCCGGAACGACGTGATCGAACACCGAGCTTCAGTCTTTACTTGAGGTGAGGGGCCACGGGCGCCTCCCTTCACCCGCCGAGACGCTCTGCCGAGAAGCGCGCGCGTGGGTGGACAATGGCGTCCTGGGCGAGGACCAGCGGCAGCTCGTCGGCGTCCAGCGCTTCGGCGACGGCGAGCACCTCGTCCAGCGCGGCGACGGCATGCTCCAGCGCGGCCGGGGCGTCACGACGGCCCAGATAGACGCCGAGGAACAGCGCGGCGAAGGCGTCACCGGTGCCCCAGACGCGCACGGTCCGCCGGGGGTGACGAACGAGCCACGCCTCGTCACGGGTGGCGGCCAGGACTGCCAGCTCGCCGGGCGCCTCGGCCAGTCGGAGGCCGGTAGCGACGACCAGACCCGGCCCCTGGCCGACCAGGGTTCGCACCGCGGCACGCGTCGTGTCGAGCGTCGCGGGCGCCACGCCCGTGAGGAGCTCCAGCTCGAACGGGTTCGGCGTGACGACGTCCGCCAAGGGGACGAGGCGGTCGCGGATGGCCTCCTGGATCCCTGCGCGCACGTACACGCCGCGCCCGACCTCCCCGATGACCGGATCGCAGCAGAAGAGTGCGCCGCCATGGGCGGCCCGCATCCGCACGACCGCGTCCGCGACCACCGCGGCCGTCGCCGGCTCGCCCAGATAACCCGAGAGGACCGCGTCGCAGCGGCCGAACACGCCCCGGGCGGCGAGGCCCTCGACCAGCGCCGCCACCTCGGCGGCGGGGACGATCCGCCCGCGGAACGTGCCGTGCGCCGGATGGTTCGAGAAGGCGACGGTGTCGAGCGGCCAGACGTCGTGGCCGAGGCGCTCGAGCACGGGCACCGCGGCGCGGTTTCCCACGCGCCCGTAGACCACGCTCGACTGGATGGACAGGACGTTCACCGCGTCGCCGGCCGCGATGTCGTTCAGTAGCCGCGTGTGCGATCGACGACGTGCTGGAGCGGCGCGCCGTCGAGGAACCGCCGGAGGTTCTCCACGAAGAGGGCGGCCACCAGCTCGTCGCGGGTGGGGTGGAGCCCTCCGAAGTGGGGAAGCACGGTGATGCCGGGCGTCGTCCAGAACGGGTGGTCGTCCGGCAGGGGCTCGGTCCGGAAGACGTCGAGGACGGCGCCCGCGATGACGTGTCGCTTCACGGCGTCGACGAGGTCGGCGTCGACGACCAGCTCGCCCCGCCCGTAGTTGAGGAGCCACGCCGTTGGGCGCATCTCGGCGAGCCGTCCGGCGTTCATGAAGTCGCGGGTGGCCGGCGTCACCGGGAGAAGGAGGAGCACGAAGTCCGCCGCGCCGAGGACCTCGCCCGCCCCCTCGGGGGGAAGGACGCGCGCCACGTGCGGGACGGGCGCCGGCTCGCGCCGGGTCCCGATGACGGTCAGCTCGAGCGCTGCGGCCTTCCGCGCCACCTCCTGGCCGATCGCGCCGAGTCCCAGGATGCCGAGCGTCTTGCCCGCGAGGGGCTCCGAGACGCGGCGCGTCCATCGGCGTGCCTCCTGGTCGCGCTGGACGGCCGCGAAAGGCTTCGTGAGATGGAAGAGCGCCCCGAGGATGTTCTCCGGCATCTGGACGTGGTGGGTGCCGCGCGCGCAGGTGAGCGTCAGCGCGGGCGGGAGGTCCGCGCGCGCGAGCCACCCCTCGACGCCAGCCGTGAGCGTCTGCACCCAGCGGAGGCGCGGTGCGGCGGCGAAGGTGCCGCGCGGGATCCGCCACGCGAGGGCTCCCTCCACGCGGCCCAGCAGGGCCGGCCCCGACGTCTCCCCAGTCTTGACGGTAGCCAGCTCCACGCGCCCGCCGAGTCCCGCGCGCTCGACGGCCCGCGCGTAGACCTCCGCCTCGTCGAGCCACAGGAGGATGAGGGGACGTGCCACGCCGGTACGATACACTAGCGCCCACGAGGGCGTCGGGCGCCCCGAACCCGCTCGCGCTCGAGGAGGAGGAGGTCCCCACGTCCGAGACTCGCCGGCTCGACGCCGCCGTCGTGCACTACGAATGGAACAACGCGATCCCGCCGCGCCTGGTGGCGGAGCCCGGCGACACGCTCATCCTCGATACGCGCGACGCCGCGGACGGCTACTACACGCCCGCGTCCACGAGCCGGGACACGGCCGCGCGCGGGCCCATGAAGGGCCATCCGCTCACGGGCCCGGTCGCGGTGCGCGGTGCTCGGCCGGGGGACGTCCTGGTTGTCGACATCGTCGAGGTGGAGCCGGCGCCCTTCGGGTGGACCCACATCCGCCCCGGCCGCGGGCTCCTGCCGGAGGCCGACTTCCCGGACGCGTTCCTCCAGATCTGGAACCTCGAGGACGGCGCGTTCGCGCGGATGCACGCGCATTCGGGCGCGCGCGTGGCCGTGCCGCTCGCGCCGTTCCCCGGAGTCCTGGGGACCGCGCTGGACGAGCCCGGCGGCCACACCACGATGCCGCCCCGGAAGAACGGCGGGAACATGGACATCAAGCAGCTCACCGCGGGGACGACCGTGTACCTTCCCGTGTGGGTCGAGGGGGGCCTCCTGTCCGTCGGCGACGCCCACGGCGCCCAGGGCGACGGGGAGGTCTGCATCAGCGCCGTCGAGATGTCGGCCCGCGTCACGCTCCGGGTCGGGCTCCGCCAGGGGCGCCCACTCCGCGAGCCCCAGTTCCGGACCGCCGGGCCGCAGCCGAGCCGTGGCGCCGAGTTCGCGACGACGGCCCATGGGCCTGATCTTTTCCTCTCAGCCCAGCAGGCCGTCCGCTACCTGATCGAGCACCTGGTGGCGGAGCGCGGGCTCACGCGCGAGGAGGCCTACGTCGTCACGAGCGTCGCCGCCGACCTCCGCATCAGCGAGATCGTCGACGCGCCGAACTGGATCGTCTCTGCGTTCCTGCCGGAGGCGATCTTCGGCTAGCAGGCCCGGGACTGCCGGGACAGCGACGGGCCGCTCTCGGGGAACGTCAGTGCGGGGGTAGGACGTGGAGTGGTCTCGTCGCCATGGCGTACCTCCTCCGGCCCCGCGGACCGGCCGCCCAAGCATTGCGTGGCGCGATGTCAGCGTTGTCAGCGGACGGTGAATCTTCTGTGACGGTCCGGGATCGGCGTCCGCGCTACACTCGCCCCGTCGGAGGGCGCGCATGCGCGAGTTGAACTTCCTCGATTCCGAGTTCCTCGCGGACCCGTACCCCACCAGGCGCTGTTCCGTCCTCGGTCTTCTCGGCGCGGCGAACCGCGACCCCGCGCACTTCGCCGAGCCCGACCGGCTCGATCTCGGGCGTGACGGAGCCGCGCCATCTCGCGTTCGGGTCGGGGATCCACTACTGCCTCGGCGCCCTGGTCGCCCGGCTGGAGGCTCAGGTGGCGATCGGGACCGTGTTACGACGATTTCCGGCACTCACCCTTGCCGCGGAGCGCCCGATCTGGCGACCGTCAAGCACTCTCCGTGGGCTCGAGGCCCTGGCCGTGGCGCTCGAGCCTGCCCAGTTCTAGGGCCGGCTCGCACTCCTGGGGCCGGGAAAATCGCCACGGGAGGGAAGATCGCCGCCCGTATCCACCGGATCAGAGAGGGGGCGGTCGCCGCTGGCGAGACCATCCGGCCGGCACGGGCCCTGCATGCGATAATCCTCGCCATGGCAAGACCCAGGGATCTTCGCGCCCAGATCACCCGACTGGAGGCCAATCTGTCACGTGCCCTGGTCGGGAAGGCAGACGTGGTCCGGCTGGCGATCGTGGGCCTCCTGGCGAAGGGGCACCTCCTGATCGAGGACGTGCCCGGGGTGGGGAAGACGACGCTGGCGGCCGCGCTCGCCCGGTCGATCGGCGCCGGGTTCCAGCGGATCCAATTCACGTCGGACATGCTCCCGTCCGACGTACTCGGAGTGGCGGTGTACGAGCCGGACAAGCACGAGTTCGTGTTCAAGCCCGGCCCGATCTTCACGAACATCGTGCTGGCCGACGAGATCAACCGGACGACGCCCAAGACCCAGTCGAGCTTGCTCGAGGCCATGAACGAGGCGCAGGTCTCGCTGGATCACACGACGCATGCCCTGCCGCGCCCGTTCATGGTGCTGGCGACGCAGAACCCGCGGGAGCACGCGGGGACGTTCCCCCTGCCGGAGTCCCAGCTCGACCGCTTTCTTCTGCGGATCCGGATCGGCTACCCGAGTGAGGCCGACGAGCGGACCATTCTCCGCGGTGCGGGGACGCCGGTGACGGACACGCTCGAGACGGTGCTGGATGCGGCCGACGTGGTCGAGCTCCAGGAGGCCGCGGAGCTGGTCCGGGCCGACGACTCGGTCGTGGACTACGTCCTCTCGATCGTGACCGCGACGCGGCGGTCGCGCATGCTTGCGCTCGGAGTGAGCCCGCGCGGCTCCCTCGCGCTGCTTCGCGCGGCGCGAGCTCACGCGCTGGCCGACGGGCGGGACTTCCTCGTGCCCGACGACGTCAAGCGTCTCGCGGTACCCGCCCTCGCGCACCGGGTCCTCCTGGCGGGCCCCGGGCAGGACGGAGCCGGCGTGGGCGCCGAGGCGGTCATCCGCACGATCGTGCAGGACGTCCCGGTCCCCCGCTGACCGGGGGGCGCGAGACGACGCCCCAGAGGTTCGACCACCACTGTTCGACCACCACTGAATGATCCACCTGGCGCGGCGCCTGGCGAGCTGGTGGTGGCGGCGGACGAAGGCCATCCGCCCGACCCGCGACGGCTGGTGGTGCGTGTTCGCGGCGGTGGGGCTCGGCGTCGCCGCGGTGAATACGGGCAACAACCTCGCGTATCTCCTCTGCTCCATGCTTCTCGCCCTGATCATCGTGTCGGGCATGCTCTCGGACCTCACCATCCGCGGCCTCCACGTGACCGTGACCCTGCCGGACGCGATCCACGCCACCCAGCCCGCGCTCGTCACCATCGTGCTGGCCAACCGGAAGCGGCGGCTCGCGTCCTACTCGGTCGCGCTCGAGGCGCTGGATCGTCCGCTGCCGGGCCGGAGCGGGCTGTTCGCCCCCTGGCGGCCTCGCCACACCCTCGACGACTGGCTCCGCGCCATCGGGCTGAAGGACCGGCGGGGTCTCGGGACTCCCCGGCGGCTCGCCTACGTGTCGCGGATTCCTGCCGGGACCGAGCGGGTCGTGGGGTGGGAGATCACGCTCGCCGCCCGCGGCCGGCGGCGGCTTCCGAGGCTCCGCGCGGCCACGGCCTTTCCCTTCGGGCTCTTCGTCAAGATCGGCCCGCCGCTCCTCTTCGACGAGGAGGTCCTCGTGTTCCCGGCCGTCCATCCGATGCGCCCGCGGGAGATCCGCGAGGCCGCGAACGGCGAGGCCGCGGCTCGCCGGCGCGGCCGAGGGCACGACCTCTACAACCTACGCGCGTACCGGGCGGGCGACGAGCCGCACCTGATCCACTGGCCCACCACCGCCAAGTCGGGGAACCTCATCGTGAGGGAGCTCGAGGAGGACGCGACCGAGGACACGCGGATCGTGCTCACCGGCACGGGCGCGGCGGACGGGATGCGCCTCGAGCGGGCGCTGTCGGAGGCGGCATCGCTCGCCGTCCACCTCCTCCGCAACGGCACCGGCGTGGAGCTGGCAGGCGCCGCGGGAGCCGTGCCCCTCGACCGAGGGCGTGGCCAGGAGCGGCGCATCCTGACCGCGCTGGCGCTCTACGTCCCGCCCGGCCCGAGCGCTGGCGCCGGCCTTGCCTCGGACGGCTGGCTCCGAGAGACGCGCATCAGCCTGGACTCCGCGTGATGATGGTGCCGCTGGCCCTCCGGATCACGCTCTACCTTCTCGTCGCGGACGGCCTGTTCGCCCTCTACCTGGCCGAGTTCCTCGGTTCGCGCGGTGTCCTGCTCGTGGCGGTGCTCCTCGTGGTGGCCTGGCTCCTCCAGCCGCGGTCGGGGGCCGGGCGCCTGGTGGGCGGCCGGGTCCTCGTTCCCCTCGCGGCGCTGGCCTCCGTGGTGGACATCGCCTACCTCGCCGACAGCGTCTTCGACGCCCTGGTGAGGCTCCTGCTCTTCCTGGTGCTCTACAAGCTCGCGACGCTCCAGAGCGTCCGTGATTCGCGCACGGTCACGTTCCTCGCGTTCTTCATGCTCGTCGCGGCCTCGGGGTCGGCGTTCGGGGTGGGGTTCCTCTTCACGTTCGTCGCCTTCGTCGGGCTGCTCAGCTGGATCGCGCTCCTCCAGCACCTTGTGAGCGAGAGTCACACCGGACTTCCGGCGGGGACCGAGGCGGTGCCCACGCGCTACGTGACCGTGCTGGCGAGCGTCGCGGCCGTGTCGGTGTTCCTGGTGGCGGGGGGCCTCTTCTTTTTGTTGCCGCGGGTGGGGCTGGCGACCCTGCCGCTCCGCGCGCGCCTCGGTCAGATGATGACCGGCTTCTCCGAGCGGGTGGAGCTCGGGTCGTACGGACGCATCCTCACAGACTCGAACGTCGTCATGCGCGTGCACCTGCCCGACGAGGTCGAGCCCGACCGGTACCCTAACCTTCGCTGGCGGGGCGTCGTGCTGGACACCTTCGACGGGCAGGCCTGGAGCGTCCGGTATCCCCGCCAGACGCGTCTGGTCAAGCCAAGCTCGGGCGGCTTCGACGTCGGTCTCCTGCGGGGGAGCGGCCTGTTCCTGCGCCAGGAGATCTTCCTCGAGCCGATCGGCTCCGAGGTGGTGTTCGCGGCCGCGCGGGTCCTCCGCCTGTCGATGGCCACCTCGGTGCTGGCGATGGACGACATGGGCGCGCTGTCCACGGCGTCCCCCGGCGCCCGGCTCCGGTACACGGTCGAGTCCGAGGTGGAGGGCCCGTCGGTGCGGAGCGCGGCCCTCGCGCGCTTGGCGCCGCCCCTCGACGACGTTCAGCTCGAGCGTTACCTGCAGCTCCCGGTGCTGGCGCCGGCGATCCCGGCGCTCGCGCGACAGGTCGCGGGCACGAGCCGGACGCCGTCGGAGATTGCCCGGCGCGTGGAGGCCTTCCTGCGGACCCAGTTCCGCTACACCCTCGACATCGAGCGGGTGAGCCAGCTGGATCCGCTCCAGGAGTTCCTCTTCGTCCGCCGTGCCGGCCACTGCGAGTACTTCGCGGCGGCGATGGCGGTGATGCTCAGGAGCCTTGGCGTCCCGGCTCGGGTCGTCAACGGCTTCCAGCGCGGTGAGTGGAACCCGTACGGCCAGTACTACATCGTCCGGTACTACGACGCGCACTCCTGGGTCGAGGCGTACGTTCCCGACAGGGGCTGGGTGACCTTCGACCCGACGCCGCGGGCGACCGTCGACGTGCTCGCGGACCGGACGCCGGCGTTCCTCTACCTCGACTCTCTCCGGCTCCAGTGGCACCGCTACGTGGTGAACTGGACGCTCCACGACCAGATCCGAGCCGTCCAGTCGGTGCAGTTCCGGCTGGCGAGGCTTCGCGGCTGGTCGGCCGGGCTCGATCCGGAGACGCGGACTCGCCTGGGCCGCGCGGGCGCCCTGGCCATCGTCCTGGCGGTCGGCGCCGTTGGCGCGTGGGCGGCCTGGTGTCACCGTCGGGGCGGGCTCGGCTCGACGCGGAGCCGCCCACCCGGCTTCTACCGACGCGCTCTCCGGGCCGCGGCGCGGCGGGGTCTCCGCCCGGCCACCGGCGAGACCGCGCGGGAGTTCAGCGGCCGCGTCTTCGATCTCGGGCCGGCGGCCGGTGCGGCGTTCACGCGCGTGACGACGCTCTACGAGCGCGCGCGGTTCGGCGGGACGCCGCCGAGCACGGTGGAGCTCGACGAGGCCGAGGCCTCGCTCGCCGCCCTCGGGCGCAAGTCACGCTGAGCCTCTGACGACCTCTCGCCCCTCGGCCGACAGACAGTGCGTTCGCTACCCCACGGATCGGGGTCCGTCCGGTATGCTGGAGACGAGACGACTCGCTCCGCGGGATGGTCACCATTCACGGCACGCGACCAGCTGCGGCCGCGGGGGAACGAGGGAGTACCGTATGAGGGGTGGGTTGGGAATCCGGATGGTCGCGCTTGCCGGCATGTTCGTCGCCGCGGTGGTCCTGGCGGCGGACGTCGTCGTCATCGAGGACTGGTCGGCGGCCCCCGTGGGCGCCAGGGGCATCCCGCCCGGCTGGCAGAAGCAGGACTGGGGCAGCCCGACGTACAACTTCACGGTGGTCGAGCAGGACGGGCAGCGCGTGGTCCAGATGAAGAGCGCGAGCGACAGCTCCAACGTCAACAAGGACATCCGAGGCAAGGTCCGGCTCGCCGAGACGCCGATCCTCGAGTGGACCTGGAAGGTCGCGGCGCTTCCCAAGGGAGCCGACGCGCGGCGCGCGGCGACGGACGACGAGGCCGCCCAGCTTTATGTCATCTGGCCCCGCTTCCCGGAGGCGCTTCGCTCGCGGATCATCGGCTACATCTGGGACACGACGGCCCCGGTGGGTTCCGTGTTCAAGAGCGAGAAAACAGGGACGGTGACCTACGTCGTGGTTCGCTCGGGGCCGGCGGACCTGGGGAAATGGGTCACCGAGCGGCGCGACGTCCGCGAGGACTTCAAGCAGATCTACGGCGAGGAGTCCGAGGATCCCGGCGGCGTGTCCTTCGGCATCGACTCGGACGACGTCAAGGGCACCGCCGAGTCCTACATGGGGCGGATCGTCTTCCGCAAGCCCTGATGGGGACGCGGAAGTCCGGCGGGCCCCGCCAGCCACGCCCGGTGAAGACCGGCTGGGACTGGCGTCCGCCGCGCAAGCCGAGCACGCGAGGCAAGCCCCGGTGAGCCCACCGTCTGGTCGCCCGTGAGCGCGGCCGGTCAGCGGCTCGCCGGGCGCGCGGTCGTCGTGACGGGAGCCACGCGTGGGATCGGGCGGGCGATCGCCCTTGCGTGCGCGCGTGAGGGTGCCGCGGTCGTCGTGAACGGCCGCGACGAGGTCGCCGGCCGCGCCGTGCTCGCCGAGATCGCCGCGATCGGCGCCCGCGGGGCATGGCACGCTGCCGACCTGGGCCGGGTGGCCGAGGCGAGACGCCTGGTCCGAGCGACGCTCGACGCGTTCGGGCGCATCGACGTCTTGGTCAACAACGCCGGTGTCTTCGAGCGGCGTCCCGCCCTCGAGATTGAGGAGCGGGAGTGGGACCAGGTTCTCGACGTGAATCTGAAGGGCGCGTTCTTCTGCGCCCAGGCCGCGGCGCGCGCGATGCAGGAGCGCGGGGAGGGTGGGGCCATCGTCAACGTCGCCTCGGACGCGGCGTGGAGCGGTGGGATCAACCCGTGCGCCCACTACGCGGCGTCGAAGGCCGGGCTGGTGTCGATCACGCGGTCCTTCGCTCGAGAGCTGGCGCCGCACCGGATTCGCGTCAACGCCGTCGCGCCGGGGCTCATCACGACCGACATGGGGGGCATCGCCGGCTCCACCCTGCCGGGCCTCCACATCCCGCTCGGCCGCGAGGGGAGACCCGACGAGGTCGCGGCGTGCGTCGTCTTCCTCGCGTCCGACGAGGCTAGCTACGTCACCGGCGCGAACCTGAATTTGAGCGGCGGCCTGTTCCTCGACCGCTAGCCGCCTCCCAGCCGGCCGCGCGGCCATGGGGCCGGTCCCTGGTCAGAGGGCGAGAGGCGTCTTGGAGTGTCGCGAGCCTCGGCCCTCCGCAGCGTGATCACGCCGCGGAGGGCCGGGCCGAGCCACGGATCGCGCGCGCGGGCGACATCCGGCGGTTCCCGGCGCCCCGAGCTCGAGGGCCCCGCCCGCCGGCCGGATGCTGCTCTGGATGCTAGCGAAGCGTCCGGTTGAGGAAGTCGGTCGTGCGCTGCCACGCGAGCTTCGCGGCTTTCTCGTCGTAGCGCGGTGTCGTGTCGTTGTGGAACCCGTGCTGGGTGCCCTCGTAGACATACAGCGCGTACGCCTTGCCGTTGGCCTTGAGCGCCGCTTCGTAGGCGGGGATCCCGGCGTTGATGCCCTGATCGTTGCCGGCGTAGTGCAGCAGGAGCGACGCCTTGATCTCCGGTACGGCGTCGGCGCTCGGCTGGCGGCCGTAGAACGGGACTGCCGCGTCGAGCTCGGGTAGCCGCACCGCGAGCTGGTTCACGATCCCGCCGCCGAAGCAGAAGCCGACGGCGCCAAGCTTGCCGCTGGACTCCGGGCGCGCCTTCAGCCACTTCGCCGAGGCCAAGAAGTCCTCGGCCATCTTCGGACCGTCCACGGTCCCGAACGCCGCCGCGGCCTTCTCGTCGTCGCCCGGATACCCGCCGACCGACGTGAGGCCGTCCGGGGCGTAGGCGACGAAGTCGAGGACCGCCAGGCGGCGGGCCACGTCCTCGATGTAGGGGTTGAGCCCGCGGTTCTCGTGGATGACGACCACGGCCGGCACCTTCCCGGCTGCCCGCGCCGGACGAGCGAGGTAGCCCTTGATCGAGCCGTTGCCTCCCGGCGAGGGGACTGTCTCGTAGGAGGCCGTGATCCGCATGTCGTCCTTGGGGACCTGCTGGGCCCACGCGTAGTTGGGCTTGAGGCTTTCCCAGATCGCCGTCACGGTCAGTCCGCCGACGGCGAACTTCGCGGCGCGATCGAAGAACTCACGACGGGTGATCTCGCCGTGCTGGTACTCATGAAACAGGTCCAGGAGATCCTGCGGGTATTCCGACGCCTGCTTTCTTTCCATGTCATGCTCCTTCTGCCAGCGGATGCCGGAGGGTGCGGATGTTCGCGGGCGCCCGCGGGAGCCCTGTCGCCTGCTGGCCGTCACGAGACGAGGGCAATCCGCGAGCAACTGCCGCTTCTCCGATGGTACCTCTGCGACGGCCGGTGCGCCCAGCCGGATATCGCCAGCGGGCCGCGTGCCCGGCGTGCCGGTGTCGCTACAGCGGATCGATCGCCAGGGCCGGCGAGGCCTACCCAGCCGAATCGGCTGCCGCGATGGCGCGGGCGTAGACGACCGTATCGTAGCTCGGCCTCTTGCCCCACTACTTGTCGTTCAGAGTGACCGTGAAGCTTTCGCCCTTCTTCCGCTCCTTGAACACGTAGGGCCCGGTTCCGACAGTGTGAACGATGTTCTTGTGCTCGTTCCCGTTCTTGTCGGCTGCCGCCGGCGACACGATCGCGGTGGTGGTCTGCGCCAGAGCCGAGATGAAGGGCGCCGACGGCCGAGTCAGGGTCATCTTGACCGTGGAGGCATCCACGACCTCGATCTCCTTGAGCGGGAGCGACGTGCGAACCGGCACGCGGATCGCGGGATCCTCCAGGCGGTCGAACGTGAACTTGACCGCCTTCGCGTCGAACGGCGTCCCGTCGTGGAAGACGACGCCCCTCCGGAGCTTGAACGTGTGGGTGAGCCCGTCCGGCGCGAGCGTCCAGCTCTCGGCGAGCCATGGCTGGGCCTTCCCGTCGGGCCGAGCGCGGTAAGCGTCTCCGCCACGTAGTCGACCATGTTCGCGACGGTGGTCGTCGTCATCTGAGCGGGTCGACCGTGTCGAGATCCACGCCCATGGCGATCCGGAAGGTCCCCGCGGCTTCGGCCGGTCCGGCCCCGAAGGCGATCGTCAGCGCGGCGAGGGCGACGAGGCCGAGTCGAGATCATGAGCTAGAGGGTCACGCGTCGCGGCCGACGTGAAGTCATACCATCCCCGTCCTGGCAAGGGCAACGTCGTGAAGTCACCAAAGGCCGCTGCACCTTCCGGCCCTCCGCGGCGTCCGAGCGGCGTGAGGCGCCGGTGCGGCAAGCGTGCCAGCGGTTCTGCTTGGACGAGACCTCCCGGGAGGCGAACTGCTCCATGAGGCTCTGGGGATCCGGCCCGTCCAGGGTCGTCGTGGAACTGCCGGCGTGAGACGATGCCCGCCCCGGACCCGGTGAAGCCAGTGTCGCATCTCGTGTTCGTCCATGGCGGTTCCCCTTCGGAGCACCCGGAGGTTGACGGGATGGAACGGACGGGCGAGGGGCGCGCTAGCTCCGAAGGTATCACGCGCTCGCATTGTCAACCCTGGCGGGGATTGCTACTCTTCGGGGCATGCGTTCCGGGCCACCCCGACGCCATCGGCCGACGACCTTCGCCCGTGCGGGGGCGGTGCTGGGTCTGTTTGTCTATCTGATCCCGCTCGCCGCCGCCATGCCGCGGACGGGGCGGGGCGGCGCTGTCGACCGCGCCCCCGGGATCGTCTTCGCGCGGTATCGCCAAGCCCAGCTCGACGTCGCGGCGGACGATCGCCCAGTCCAGCGGCCGCCGGCGCCGGCGCTCCCGCCCGCGTGCGCGCCGGCCGTTCTGGCGTCCGATCTCGCCGGCTGCTCAGGTGAGGGGAACCTCCGAGACGACCTTGCGTCACGTCCACTCCCCGCGGGCGCCCCGCGGAGTCCGCCCGTCCCCTAGTGTCCTTGTGCCGTCCGGCGATCGGCCGGCGGCTGAATCCGGTCCGTCCACCGGCGAGGCGCCGGCGGCCGGCAGCGCTTTCGCGGTCAACCAATCGCGGTCGGGGTGACTCGGGTCGTCCCTTCCGAGACGACGAAGGGGAGCATGGCAAGGATAGGCGTATTCGTCGGGATGGTCGTACTGTTCCTGGTGCTGCCGTTCGGCCGACAGGCTGTCGAGCTCTACACCGACTGGCTCTGGTTCGACGAGGTCGGCTTCTCGGGGGTCTTCGCGACCATCCTGTCGACGAAGATCCTGCTGGGCGTGGGAACCGGAGTCCTGGCGTTCCTGGTGCTCTATCTCAATCTCCTGGCGACGCGCCGGGGACACGGGCCGCTCGTCGAGCTCGCCGGCGAGGACGATCTGCCCCAGCTCCCGAGCTGGCGCCAGGTGGAGCCGCTCTACCGGAAGTTCCTGCTACCCGGCTGTCTCGTGATCGCGTTCATGCTGAGCGGACAGGGGACGGCTCGATGGGAGACGTTGATCCGGTTCCGGAACGCCGGGGTCTTCGGCGTGACCGAGCCCCTCTTCGGCCGGGACGTCGGGTTCTATGTCTTCACGTACCCGCTCCTGCTCGGCGCGTTCCAGTTTCTCACCCTGGTCCTGTCCGTGACCCTGGCGGCGGTCGCCGCCGTGTACGTGTTCTCTCGCGGCGCGCGGCTGACGCCCCGAGGCCTCGTCGTCGCCCCGTGGGCGAAAGGGCACTTGCTGGGTCTGGGAGCCGCATTCCTCGTCGTCAAGGCGTGGGGGTACTCGCTGGACGCCTTCGGCCTCCTCTTCTCCGCGGGCGGGGCATCGTTCGGGGCCAGCTACGCGGACGTCAACGCCAGCCTCCCGGCACTCTACGCCATGATCGGCCTGGCCGGCCTCGCAGCCGTTCTGTGCCTGGTCCAGATGACGCGGCCCGGTCTGCGCTTTGCCTTCGTCGGGCTCGCCTTCTGGATCGCGGGGGGCCTGATCGGCCTGGCCGCCTATCCAGCCTTCGTCCAGCGGTTCCGGGTGGCTCCCAACGAGATCGTGGCCGAGCGGCCCTACATCGAGCGGACGATCGCCGCCACCAACCGCGCCTACGGGCTCGACCGGATCGAGTCTCGGCCCTTCCCGGCCGAGGAGAACCTCACCGCGGCCGTCCTCCGCAAGAACGACACGACCATCAAGAACATCCGCCTGTGGGAGCACCGGCCCGCGCTCGACTCCTACGGTCAGCTCCAGGAGATCCGCACCTACTACAAGTTCGTCGACGTGGACAACGACCGGTACCAGCTCGACGGGGAGTCCCGGCAGGTGATGCTGTCCGTCCGCGAGCTGTCGTCCGCCCATCTTCCGAGCCGGATCTGGATCAACGAGCACCTCGTGTACACGCACGGGTACGGCGCCGTGGTGGGCCCGGTCAACCGCGTGACGCGGGAGGGGCTGCCGGAGTTCTTCGTCAAGGACATCCCGCCCGCGGCCGTCGGCCCGCTCAAGATCAGCCGGCCGGAGGTTTACTACGGCGAGGTCGCGAACGCGTACGTGTTGGTCAAGATGCGCGCGCCCGAGCTGAACTACCCGCAGGGCGATCAGAACGTCTACACGACCTATTCGGGCACGGGCGGCGTGGGCATCGGGTCGCTGGGGCGCCGTATCGTCTTTGCGGCGCGGTTCGCCGAGATCAAGATCCTCCTGTCCGACGACTTCACCCCCGAGAGCCGGATCCTCTACCACCGGCAGGTCGCCGAGCGGGTGCAGAAGATCGCGCCGTTCCTGCGGGTGGACCGCGACCCGTACCCGGTCATCACCACCGCCGGGCGAATCGTCTGGCTTGTCGATGCCTACACCACGACCGACTACTTCCCCTACTCTCACCGAACCCCCGGGGTGGGCAACTACATCCGCAACTCGGTGAAGGTGACCGTGGACGCCTACGACGGGACGGTGGCCTTCTACGTCGTCGAGCCCAACGAGCCGCTCGTCGCCTCCTACGCGCGCGCGTTCCCCGGTTTGTTCCGGCCCTTCTCGGCCATGCCCGAGGACCTGCGGTCCCACATCCGCTACCCGCAGGACTTCTTCGGCATCCAGGCGCGGATGTACGCGCAGTACCACATGCTCGATCCGCAGGTCTTCTACAACAAGGAGGACCTCTGGACGGTCCCGATCCGGAAGACGGAGGGCCGGGACACGGAGATGGAGCCATACTACACGATCATGCGGCTCCCCGCCGAGAAGCGCGAGGAGTTCATCCTCCTCCTGCCGTTCACTCCCGTGCGCCGGGACAACATGATCGCGTGGCTGGCGGCGCGCTCGGACCCGCCGGACTACGGCAAGCTCGTGCTCTTCGAGTTCCCGAAGGGCAAGCTCGTGTTCGGCCCGCGGCAGGTCGAGGCCCGCATCGACCAGGACGCGTTCATCTCCCAGCAGCTCTCGCTGTGGGGCCAGGCCGGCTCGCAGGTGATCCGGGGGGGCCTCCTCGCGATCCCCATCGAGGAGTCGCTCCTCTACGTCCAGCCCCTCTACCTCGCGGCGGAGCGCGGGCGCCTGCCGGAGCTGAAGCGAGTGATCGTGGCCTACGGGAACCGGATCGCGATGGACGAGACACTGGAAGCCTCGCTCCAGCAGCTCTTCGGCGCCCGTCCCGCAGCGGCCGCCGGCGCGCCCGCGGCGGCCGGGGCGCCGCCGACCGCGGGCGGTATCCCGCCGCGGCTGGCGGCCGAGGCGCTCGAGCACTTCACCCGGGCGCGCGAGCGCTTCGGTCGAGGCGACTTCGCAGGCTTCGCGGAGGACTTGCGAAAGCTGGAGGAGACGCTGCGGCGACTGCAGACGGAGAGCCACCGGTAGCGCCGGCGCAGACTCGAGCTAGAGCCCGTGTCTTCGCGGCCCACGACGAGGCGAATGGCGTCAGCGAGCGTGGCGGGGACCGCGATATGATCTTTCGTTTGAGATCACGCCTGCGGACAGCGTTGACGAATGCGCAACCATCCTGAAGAGCTCTTATCTCGCGATCCCGGTTGCGCAGGTCGGCGAGCTCATGAGCGTAGTCGGCTTTCAGGGCGTTCGTCGGGTGGACGATCGATTCTTCCAGCCCGTCCTCGTAGGCACGCGCCCGGTGGTCTAACTTCGCGATGAACCCGCCGGCGCCGATCTGCACGGGCCCGAGCTCGTGTGGACGGTCGCTGCCCCAAAGGTGACGCACCTGAAGTTCGCAAGACGCTGAGAGGGTAGTGTCGGCGCTAATAGGCGCGGCCGGACACGCCGATGCCGTTGACGAACCACAGCCATCCTGCAGGTGGGCCTGCAAGCAGCAGGCCCGATTCCCTGGTTTCGTGGCACGGTCCCTCCGTGCCCGGCAACGGGGCAATAGGACGCTGTGGTTGCTACAAGGTGCTTGCGATGAACCGGCCGACGCCGCATGGGCCCCGGAGGGCGGTCGAACACGCGGCGGCCCAGGTCCGGAGACCGAGCCGCTGGTAGCGCGGCACCGGGAGCGGGCTACCCGACGACGTTCTGGGGCCGCCCCTCCAGGAACGCGATCACGTTGTCGACGACGCCCGCGTTCAGGAGGTCCATTCCCTCGGGCGTCTGATCGGCGTTGTGCGGGGTGAGCACGACCTGCTCGCAGGCGAGCAGGGGATGCGTCGCGGGGAGCGGCTCGGTGTCGAACACGTCGAGTGCCGCCCCGGCCAGGTGGCCAGCGTGGAGCGCGGCCACCAGCGCGTCGGTGTCCACGACCGGTCCGCGGGCCGTGTTGACCAGGATGGCGCCCGTCTTCATCAGGCCGAGCTCGCGCGGGCCGAGGAGGCCACGGCTCTCCGCCGTGAGCCGGACGTGGAGCGACACGACGTCCGCCGTCCGCAGGAGCTCGTCGAGCGGGAGGTAACGGACGCCGAGCTCGGCCGCGCGCGCCGGGCTCGGACTGAACGTCCAGGCGACCACGTCCATGCCGATCGCGCGCCCGAGACGAGCCATCATGCCGCCGATCGCCCCCGTCCCGACGACACCGAGCGTTTTGCCGTGGAGATAGACGTTGTCCATGCGGGTCCAGCGACCCGCCTTGAGCTCCGCGGTCTGGAAGTGGGCGCGCTTGGCGGCCGCGAGCATGAGCCCGAACGCGTGCTCGGCGACGATGGGCGCGGTCTTGCCGGGGATGTTGCACACGACGATGCCCCGCTCGCCCGCCGCAACGAGGTCGAAGGAATCGGTCCCGATGCCGCACACGGTGGCCATCCGGAGCCGCGGCAACGCCAGGAGCGCCTCGCGGGGCCACTTGATCGCCCCCCGGGTGTTCACGAGACAGACGGCGTCGCGCGCCCGCGCGAGCTTCTCCTCGGGCGTGGCGGGCCGGTCGGTGTGGAGCCGCACCTCCCCGTAGTGGCGGAGGCGTTCGAGATGCGGGGAGCCCTGGATCTGCGGGGGATCATCCCCGGGGATGACGATCACCACGTCGCGCCGATCGCTCATGGGACCTCCGATCGCAGAGTGAATGGACATCGTCTCGGCCGCTCGGCGATGCGTGGCGGCAGTATCGCACGAGCCGGGAACCAGTAGACCGCTGCCGATTCGGGAATGCTCGTGCTACCCTTTGTCTTCGTGGCTTACGCCGTGGTCGACTCGCACCTGCATGTGTGGGACGGGACCGCCGCGGGCCTCGACCCGGGTCCCATGAAGATCGGCTACAGCGCGCAGGCCACGGCCTCCGTCGAGCTCTTCATGGACTACATGGACGAGGCCGGTGTCGCCCGCGCCGTCTTCGTCCAGCCGTGGTTCTACCACTGGGACAACCGCTACATGGTGTCGTGCCTCCGCCGCTTCCCCGACCGCTTCCGCGGTGTGTGCGTAATCGACCCGAGGGGAGCGAAGGCTCCGGCGGTCCTGAGGCGCTGGCGGGACGAGGGCGTGACCGGTATCCGCCTGCGCCCGTTCAGGCCGGGCGAGCGGCCCGGCCGCGGCCCCTGGCTCGCGACCGACCAGACCCTGCCGCTGTGGGAGGCCCTGGCGGAGACCGGCACGATCGCCTGCGTGCTCCACGGGGGCACGGACCTCGGGCGGTTGCCACCGCTCCTGGCCCGCTTCCCGTCGCTCCGGATCGTGGTCGACCATCTCAACACACCGGTGCCTGCGGAAGGGCTCGGCCAGCCGGCGTTCCGGGCTCTGCTCGACCTCGCCCGTCACCCGCAGGTTCACGTCAAGCTCTCGGGCTTCCACCACTGGTGCCCCGAGCGGTACCCGTATCGAGACGGCCTGCCGTTTGCCGGGGCGGCGGTGCGCGCCTTCGGCGCGGAGCGGTGCATGTGGGGCTCGGACTTTCCCCACGTGCTGGCCGGGTGCGGCTACGTCCGCAGCCGGCACCTTCTGCCCCGGGTGGCGACGTTTCTGTCCAAGGAAGAGCTGGATCTCGTCATGGGCGGGACGGCCGAACGCCTCTGGTTCGGCTGAGGTCCCAATGAGCACTCGCAGCTTCACCGTTACCCTCAGGAGGAGACACCGATGAGCATCGATCGCTTCAAGGTCGGACCGCGCCTCTCGGCCGCCGTCAAGCACGGAGACACCATCTACGTGGCCGGCACAGTCGCCGACGACACGAAGCTGGACGCCAAGGGTCAGACCGAGCAGATCCTGCACAAGATTGACGAGGCGCTGAAGCACTTCGGCAGCAACAAGTCCAAGCTCGTCTGGGCCAACGTATGGGTGTCGGACATCCGCCACTACGACGGCATGAACGCGGCGTGGGATGCGTGGGTCGAGAAGGGGCACACGCCGGCTCGTGCCACGGTGGAGGCGCGGCTCGCGACTCCGAGCTACCTGGTCGAGATCGCCGTCATCGCGGGGGCCTGACCCCACCGCGCATCGAGGGAGGCCCTCATGGGGAGCACGACAGACCGGGTGAGCGCACGGGCGCGGGCGGTGCCCCCGTCGCTCATCCGCCGTATGTTCGACATGACGCCCCACGTCCCCGGGGCGATCAGCCTGGCGGTGGGTGAGCCTGGCTTTGCGACGCCCCCGCACATCGTCGAGGCGGCCTGTCAGGCGCTCCACGACGGCTTCACGAAGTACTCGCCGAACGAGGGGTACCTCGACCTCCGGGAGGCGATCGCGGAGAAGATCGAGCGGGTCAACGGCTACCGGGTCGATCCGGCCTCGGAGGTGTTCGTGACGGTCGGTGCCATGGAGGCGCTACTGCTCACGTTCATGGTCGGGATCGATCCGGGGGACGAGGTGCTGATCACCGACCCGAGCTACACGAACTTCGAGGGACAGATCACCCTGGCGGGCGGCCGGCCGGTCTTCGTCCGGACCGATCCGGAGCGCGGGTATCTGCCGCACGCCGAGGATGTGGGGGCGGCGGTGACGCCGCGCACGCGGGCCATCCTGATCAACAGCCCATCGAACCCGACGGGCGCCGTCTACCCGCGGGACCTCCTGCACGCGATCGCGGACATCTGCGTCCGGCACGATCTGCTTCTCGTCTCCGACGAG
Organism: uncultured Candidatus Rokubacteria bacterium; assembly: GCA_963805625.1. Lineage (GTDB taxonomy): Bacteria > Methylomirabilota > Methylomirabilia > Rokubacteriales > DASRDR01 > DASRDR01. The sequence goes on along the minus strand of CAWDVE010000010.1, from coordinate 1,054,311 downwards.
ACGTACGGGGCGCTGACGTACGGGGACATCCGGAACGTGAGCCCGGCGTCCTTCCCCGGGCTTCGCGACCGCACGGTGTCGGTGCACTCCTTCTCGAAGGAATATGCGATGACGGGCTGGCGCATTGGCTATCTCACCGGTCCCGCGCCCATGCTGCGCGTGATGGCGGTCGTCCAGGAGCAGATGGTCTCGTGCGTGAACTCCGCGACCCAGCGCGCCGCCCTCGCGGCCGTCCGCGGCCCTCAGGACTGCGTCGAGACGATGCGGCGCGCCTACCAGCGGCGCCGGGACCTGGTCGTCGAGCGGCTCGGTCGGATCCCGGGGGTGCGCTGTCCGAGGCCCGATGGCGCCTTCTACGCATTCCCCGACGTTCGGGCGGTGACGCACGACACGCGCGGCCTGGCCGAGCGGCTCCTGTTCGAGCACCGGGTGGTGGTTTCGCCGGGGGAGGCCTTCGGCCCGCGGTCGGGGGGATTCCTGCGGCTTTCCTACGCATCCTCGGATGAGGATCTGGCCGAGGGTCTCACGCGGCTCGAGTCGGGCCTCGCCGCCGCCCGGCCAGGCTGACGCGGCCGGCGGGATGCCGGAGCGGATCACCGGGGACGCGGTGCCGTACCGCGTCGAGTGGCGCGACGGGCTGGCGCTGGTCCGTCTGACCTCGGGCAAGGCCAACGCGCTCAACCCTCGAAGCCTCGCGGCCATCGAGCGCGCGCTCGACGAGGCGGCGGGCGGGGACGCGCGCGGCGTCGTCCTGACGGGCTACGAGCGGTTCTTCTCGGCGGGTCTCGACCTCGTGACCTTGTACGGGCTCGAGCGGGACGCCATGGACGGGTTCATGGCGTGGTTCGATACGGTCATGCTGCGCGTCTTCGCCTTTCCTCGGCCCGTAGTGGCCGCCCTCGGCGGCCATGCGGTGGCTGGCGGCGCCGTGCTCGCGCTGGCCTGCGACGCGCGGGTGATGGGCGCGGGCGCCGGGCGGTTCGGGCTGAACGAGATCCGGCTGGGCGTGCCGTTCCCGGCGTCGGCGCTCGAGATCGTCCGGCACGCCGTCCCGGCGCGGTCGATCGAGGCGGCGCTCTACGAGGGCGAGCTCGTCGATTCGCGTGCGGCCCTGGAGCGAGGGCTCATCTCGGAGGTCGTGGACGGCGACGTCGTCGAGGCAGCCCGCCAGACCTGTGGCCGGCTCGCGGCGGCGCCCACCGCCGCCTTCGAGGCCATCAAGGCTGCCCTCAAGGGGCCTGCCGTGGAGCGCGCGCGGGCGACGCTTGCCCCACTTCGCCGCGCCTTCGTGGACGCTTGGTATGCGCCCGAGGCTCGCCGCCGGATCGGCGAGGCCCGCGCGCGCCTGGGGAGTTGACCGTCAGGAGTTGAATGCCGTCCGACTTCATGGGCCGAAGGCCGTTCGATCAGATGGAGAGGAACCCGAATGGATATCGAGGCGGTCACGGAGTCGATTTGGGCGCATACCATGCGACGGAGCTACTTCCCGGCAGAGTGGAAGGGCCGGCTGACAGTCGAGCAGGCCTACCGGGTGCAGTTCGGGCTTCTCGACCGCTGGGTGGCGCGAGGCGAGCGGCTGACGGGGTGGAAGGTCGGTCTGACGGCTCCGGTGATCCAGAGGCAGTTCGGGATGCACGAGCCGGTCTTGGGGTTCCTGCTCGAGAGCGGCCACCGCGACACCGGGGTCCTGTTCCAGCATCGCGAGCTGATCGAGCCCGGCTTCGAGAACGAGCTCTGCCTGACCGTAGGGGTACCCCTCCAGGGGCCCGGTGTCACGCCCGCCCAAGCTCGTGCCGCCATCACGGCCGTCCAGCCGGCGTTCGAGATCATCGAGGGGCGGGGCGATTTCCGAGCCGACGTCTCTTTAGGGATCACCGACGACGAACAACAGAAGGCCTTCGTCACCGGCCCGTCCATGCCCCTGCCGCCAGGATGGGAGCCAACGCAGACAACGGTGGAGGTCCTCATCAACGGCCGGCTGGTCGATCATACCGTTGGGAGCGCGGAGACGGGCCACCCGGTCGGGGCGGTAACCTGGCTCGCCAACAAGCTCGCAGAGTTCGGCCGCCGGATCGAGGCCGGGCACCGGATCATGTCGGGCTCCTTCACGAAGCAGTATCCGATCGCGCGTGGGGACCGGATCGAGACCCGGTTCACCCCGTTCGGGGCCGTCCGGGCGTCGTTCGACTGACCGCTTCGATTGCCAGGCCCCGGCGCGCGGCTACGGTGCTTGATTCGATCTCGGTCCTGGCTGTAATCGGATGATCCGCAAGACATTGTCCCAATTGGCGTAACGGGACTCGACCGGGTCGCATTTGATCCCTCCTTGACAGTCGGGCGTTACCGGGCGCATTCTAAAAATACCTAATTCCGATCGACAAATGATCATAAGCGAGAGGATTCGAACATGACGGGGTCGTTGGCTGGTCCCATCGGCATCCTGGACGAGCACCCGGAGTGGTCTCGGCGGCTCCTCGACGAGCTGGACAGGCGAGGGCTTTCCTGGGAGAAGATCGACCACTCGAATCACGCGTTCGACCCGCGCGACCGCCGGTCCCGCTACTCGGTGATCGTCAACCGCACGAGCCCGTCCTCCCACACGCGAGGCCACAAGAGCGTGCTCTTCTATGCTGAAGCTCTTCTGGCTCACTACGAGTCCCAGGGGATCCCCGTCGTCAATCCCGTTGCCGCCTACCGCTTCGAGAAGTCCAAGGCGCTCCAGCTCGGTCTCTTCGAGCGGGTCGGCGCCCGCTATCCCCGCAGCATCGTCGTGAACCATCCGATCCAGGCCCTGGCGGCACTCGACAAGCTCCGGCTTCCGGTGGTCGTCAAGCCGAACGTCGGGGGATCGGGGGCGGGGATCCTGCGCGTGGATTCGAAGGCCGAGCTCGAGTCGGCTGTCGATCGCCTGGATCTCGGTCCCGACGGCACGGCGCTGGTCCAAGAGTACGTCGAGTCCGCAGACGGCGCGATCGTCCGCGTCGAGGTACTCGGCGGCGAGTACCTCTATGCGATCCGCATCGTTCGTGACGCGCAGGCCGGGTTCAATCTCTGCCCGGCTGACATCTGCCAGGTACCCGCTGGCGCGGCGACGCCGCGCGCCGATCTCGGAGCGTGCCCGGCAAGCGCGCCCCTCGGCCTGACCGTCGGCCGGTTCGACGCTCCGGCGGAGGCCATCGATACGGTGATCCGGCTTGCCCGTGCAGCGTCCATCGACGTTGGCGGCGTGGAGTACCTGGTCTCGAAGGCCGACGGCCGGGTCTACTACTACGACGTGAACTCGACGTCCAACTTCGTCGCGAACGCCGAGGCTGTCATCGGCTTCGACCCGACCGCCCGGTTTGCGGATCTCATCGTCCGCCGGGCTCGTCGCGAGGTTCAGGCGACCGCGGTCCTAGAAAGCGCGTCGCCCCGTCTTCGGCCATTCCGTGTGTCGGGCGTGGCGCGGCCCCGATCGGCCGGTGCTCAGCTGCGGACTGGCGGCACGCCGTGGAGGCCGGCCGCCCAGTAGGCGTGCTCGACCAGCCGGAGCGTCTCCAGGTTGTCCGCCGGCCCCGTCTCGAACGGAACGCCGGTCTCGAGACACTCGACGAAGTGCGTGATGACGCCGTCGAAGCTCGCCTGGTAGCCGGCGTCCGGATCGTAGCGCTCGGCGCGAGGGCTCACCCCGAGAAGCCGCAGCTCGTTGTCGGCGAGGATCGCGCTGGCCTTGCTGCCGATCAGCTCGAGCCGGTCGGGCGGGCGGGGCGGATAGCCGGGCGCGGTCATGGTGCCGATCACGGTGACCGGCGCTCCCGCGGCGGTCTCCAGGAAGATCGCCGCCTGCGTCTCGCCGACCACCTCAACGAGCGTACGGCTTGCACGGGCGCCCACGACGCGCAGCGGGCCGCAGAAGAAGCGCATGGTGTCCAGGTGGTGGATCAGCGACTCTGCGATCAGCAGGCGCGGCTCGTGCGCCATAAACGGTTGGCGCACCAATGCGGGTCGGCGACCGCTCGCATCGGGCAGGAACCCGGAGGAGATGGTGGAGAGTCTGGCGAGCGCGATCTCGCCGAGCATCCCGTCGGCGATCCACCGCTTGAGCTCGCGATACCAGGGCCGGAACCGCCAGTTCTCGTGGACCATGAGGCGAACCCGGCTGCCGACGCGCTCCACCAGGGCCTCGGACTCGGCGAGGGTGGGGGTGAGCGGCTTCTGGCAGAGGACGTCGATGCCACGGTCGGCCGCCGCCTCGACCCACGCGGCATGGGTCTCGCGCGGGGACGCGACGTCGAGGGCGTCGATCGTCTCGCCGGCGAGCATCGCCGCCGGGTCCTGGTAGACACGCGCGATGCCGAACTCCTCCGCCCGCGCCGAGGCACGCCGCGGGTCCGGATCGCACACGGCGACCACGCGCGCCCGGGCACCGGCGTTGCGCCACGCGACCAGGTGGTACCAGCTGATCATGCCCGCGCCCGCGAGCGCGATTCGGAGCGGCGTCGTGCGGCCGGCCCGAGCCGTCACGGTCTCGCCTCCTGGAAGCCGAAGAGCCGGAACGGATTGTCCCACAGGACGCGCTGGCGGTCGCGTCCGTCCGGCAGCCAGCGTCCGAGAGTCTGCAGCACCTGGCCGAGGTCGGGGCGCGTACGGAGGCCCAGGAAGGGCCAGTCGGATCCGAAGACGCACGCGCCGGACCCGAACGCGCCGAGGAGGGCCTCGACGAACGGGTCCAGGTCGCCGTAGCTGTCGGGCCGAGACGAGAGGCGGAACGGGGCGGAGAGCTTGACCGTCGCCTGACCTTCGCGTCCGAGGGCGAGGACGGCCCGGAACCCGGGCTGGGCCACGCCGCCCGCGAGGTCGTGGACGCCGAAGTGGTCGACCAGGACTCGCACGCGGCTCGCGCGGAGGATCGGGGCGACCTCCGCCCACTGGGCGTCGTTCGCGTAGACCTGGGCGAACAGGCCCAGCGCCCGGAGCCGATCGAGGAGGATCGGCGCTTCGGGACGGCTGAGGGCGCCGGGGTCATAGCTCGGCAGGTTGAACCGCACCCCCACGACGCCAGCGTCCGAGAGCCCTTCGAGCGTCCGGTCGCTGGCCTCAGGGTCTACCACCGCGATCGCCTTGAAGCGGCCGGGGCTGGCGGCCATCGCGTCGAGCATCGCCGCGTTGTCGACGCCGTAGCCACTCGGCTGGACGAGCAGCGCGTGCGGGGCGCCGAGCTGATCCAGCATGGCGCCGAACGCCTCGCGGGTCCCCGTCTCGTCCGGCCGGGGCTTGTAGCCGGGTCCGTCGGGAAACGGGAACCGCGCTGGGTCGATGATGTGGGCGTGACAGTCGATGATCCGTTCGGACGCCACCCAGTATTCCTCCAGGCGCCAGGGTCGAGCCACGACTCGGCCGGACGACGCCGCGTGCCAGCATGATAGTCGGGCCTCCGGGGCAGCGCCATCGGGCCCCGTCGGTCATCGGTGCGCCGAATCCGGACGCTGCCTTGACGGGCCAAGGAGGACGGGCTACCGTTGCGCCGGCCTCGCGGCTCTGACCCGGCGAGCGTATGGTAGCGCCGGCCGACAGTGAGCCGTCTCGATTGACCGGCTTCAAGAAGCGGAGGGAATCATGTCGATCATGGCTTCAATCCATCCATTTCAGGCGCGCGGGACCGCGCGCCGCTGGCTGACGGTTGCCACCGTGGCTCTCGTGACGGGATTCGTCGCTCCGATCGTGCAGGCGCAGGAGACGACCATCACGATGTGGAGCCACGAAGCCGACCAGCCGTCCAAGGTCGCGTGGCGCGAGATGGCCGCCCGGACCTTCGAGAAGAAGAACCCCGGCGTCAAGGTCAAGATCACGTGGTTCGACAAGCCCGCCCTCTACGCGGCCCTGAAGACGGCGCTGCGAGCCGGCCAGGCGCCAGACATCTTCTACGACGAGCCGGACCAGGTCGAGTACATCACGAACGGCTTCCTCCTGCCGCTCGACGATCTGGTCGACTGGCGGAGCATCCACGAGTGGGCGCGGAAGGTGTGGACCCATGGCGGCAAGACGTACGCGCTGCCGCAGGAGGTCTATACCGTCGAGCTCTACTACAACAAAGAGCTGATGAAGAAGCTCGGGGTAGACTTGCCCCCGAACGGCCAGGTGAACCAGGCCCAGTTCCTGGACATCGTCAAGAAAGCCGCCGCCGCCGGCACGACCCCGATCGTGCAGGGAGTGGGAGACCGGCCGTACCCGGGCGCCTACGTGCTCGAAGAGACGCTGCTGAAGAAACTCGGCCGCGACGACTACGGAAAGCTCCTGGCCGGCAAGCTTTCCTACAAGGACCCGGGGGTTGTCCAGGTGTTCACGTACGTCAAGTCGCTGGTCGACGCGGGAGCGTACCCGAAGAGTTTCGCGACGCTCAAGCTCGGGGAGTCGCACTACTACTTCCACACGAAGCCGGGCGGGCTCATGTTTCCGATGGGGAGTTGGTACACGGCGCGCGCCTTCGTGTCGCCCGACAAGGGCGGCCAGCCGGACAACTTCCCGCTCGGGATCATGAACATCCCCGCGATGGAGGGCGGCGCCTGCAACCAGTGCAAGACCCTCGCCGTGGGAGCGAGCTTCTCGATCAACGCCGCCACCAAGTATCCGAAGCTCGCCGCCGGCATGCTCAACGAAATGGCGACGCCCGAGATGGGCGCGAGCTGGCTGAGCACGATTCTGCTTCAGACTGCGATCAAGACGGACATGAGCAAGGTCACCGGGAAGTACGCGCCCTATTTCCAGGAGCTGGGAGATCGCAACAAGACGAGCGAGTACTTCATCGGGATCCCGATCGACCACCTGCAGGGGCAGTGCCGGGACACCTTCGTGCAGGTCATGAACACGGCTTTCCCGGGCGGTCTTCTAACCGTCGACAAGGCCGTGGACATGATGAATCAGGGCTGCTTCACAGGGTAGCCGGCTGCTTCGCTGCGATTGCGTTCGGTCCCCCGGGAAGCGCGCCTGGAGTAGGCGGCGCGCTCCCCGGGGGCGAGCTGCCTCTCGTGCCCCGTCGCTCCACTCGCGACGCGGCCTGCTGACCTGATGACCTCCGGGGGCAGGGCGCCGGCCGCTGCCGCACCCCGGGCCCTTGGCCGCCAGCGCGGGCTTCTCCACGCGCGCGGCGTGGTGATCGCGTTCTTCCTCGCGCCAGCCGTGCTGCTCTTCGTGGGCTTCACGCTGTACCCCGCGGTCCGGACCTTCTACAACAGCGTCCACACGATCAAGCCTCGCGGGGTTGTGGAGTTCGTCGGCCTCCGGAACATCACCGAGCTCCTGACCCGGGACCGCGTTTTCTGGAAGGCGGTCGGCAACACGCTGATCTGGGCGGGCATCGCGCCGGTCGCGGACGTGGCGATCGGTCTCGCTCTCGCGCTAGGCCTCTACGCGAGGGTGCCGCTCGCGCGCTTCTTCCGGGTGGTCTGGTTCACGCCGGTGCTGCTGTCCTACGTCGTGGTCGGCATCCTGTGGGTATGGATCTACAACTACGACTGGGGGCTCGTGAACCTCGGGCTCCGGGGGGTCGGGCTCGGACGCTTCGTCCACTCGTGGCTGGGCGATCCGGCGACGGCCCTCTGGGCGGTCATGTTCACACACGCGTGGAAGTGGGCCGGCTTCAGCATGGTCGTGTGTCTGGCTGCACTGTTCGCCCTCCCGAAGGATGTGCTGGAGGCCGCCGACCTCGACAACTGCGGCTGGGGCCGGAAGCTCTTCTTCGTCATGATCCCCATGGTCTGGCCGACGCTGCTGAGCCTGCTGATCCTGTCATTCATCGGCAAGATGAAGGTGTTCGATCTCGTGTGGATCATGACGCAGGGCGGACCGCTCTGGTCGACGGAGACGGTGTCGACGTACGTCTACAAGCGGGCCTTCGAGTGGAGCACGTTCGACCTCGGGTATCCGTCGGCGGTGGCGTCGCTGTGGTTTCTCGTGGTGCTCGTGCTCGTGCTGGCGCTGACGTGGCTCCTCCGGCGGCGCGACCGGCTGGAGTACTAGACCGTGCGCTGGACCCGGTCCCTGACGCGGTTTCTGATCCTGCTCGCCGTATCCGGGTACACCGTCCTGGCCGGGGGGCCGATGCTGTGGCTGGCGGCCATGTCGCTCCGGACGACCTCCGAGATCAGCGCGAATCCGTACGCCGCGCCGGTGCCCGTCCACTTAGAGAAGTACGTGGCCGCCTGGACCACGTCGAACTACGGCACGTACTTCTGGAACAGCGCCGTGATCGTGCTCTCGGCGGTGGTGCTGGTGACCGTCGTCGGGGCGATGGTGGCGCACGGCCTCGCCCGGTATCGCTTCCGGGGCAACCGGCTCGTCCACGTGGCGCTGTTCAGCGCGATCATCTTTCCGCCGCAGCTGACGATCATCTCGCTCTTCCAGGTCCTGGTGGAGTACCACCTGTTCAACACGCGGGCGGGGGTGATGCTCGTGTACGCGGCGATCCAGCTGCCGCTGACCTTCTATCTCCTGGAGAGCTTCTTCGCGCAGATCCCGCAGGACTACTTCGACGCCGCCCGCATCGACGGGTGCTCCGACTACGGCCTCTTCTGGCGGATCACGGTGCCCCTTGGGCTCCCGGCGATCGCGACGACGGTCATCCTGAACCTGATCGACCTGTGGAACGAGTTCCTCTACGCGGTGGTGCTCCTGACGGACGATGAGAAGCGAACGCTGCCGCTCGGGATCATGAAGTTCATGGGCGATCAGCTCCAGGACATCGGCATGATCGCGACGGGGATGATGATCTCGGTCTTGCCGGTGATCGCGATCTACGTGTTCTTCTCCGAGCGGCTCATCCGCGGCATGACGGCGAGCGTGCTCAAGTGAGGGCACCTGTGGGCGCCGAAGGAGGGACGGTCTGGTGACCGGGCTCGGGGAGATGGTTGGACGCCCGATCGGGGATCTCGACACGCCAGCCCTGCTGGTCGACCTTCCCAAGCTCGAACGCAACATTGCGACGATGCGGCGGATCATCGTGACGGAGGCCGGCATCGGATGGCGCCCGCACACGAAGGCGATCAAGACGCCGGCCCTGGTGCGGAAGCTTCTCGACGCGGGTGCGCGGGGGGTCACCTGCGCCAAGGTCGGGGAGGCGGAGGTGCTGGCGGCGGCCGGCATCCGCGACATCCTGATCGCCAACCAGATCGTCGGGGCAGAGAAGATAGCGCGGCTTGCGGCGCTGCGCCAGCGGGCCGATCCGATCGTGGCCGTGGACTGCGAGGCGCACGTGACGGCGCTGGCAGAGGCCGGCCGTCGGGCGGGGGCGCCGCTGCGCGTGGTCGTCGAGGTGAACATCGCCATGAATCGGGCGGGGGTGGAGCCGGGGGAGCCGGCGGTGGCGTTGGCCAGGCGGGTGGACGCCCGCGCGGAGCTTCAGTTCGCCGGCCTGATGGGGTGGGAGGGCGGCCGGCTCGCGAGCATCGCCGATCCCGCGGAGAAACGCCGGGCGATCGAGACGGCCGTGCGCATGCTCACGGCGAGCGCCGACGCGTGCCGGGCCGCCGGCCTGCCGGTCGACATCGTGAGCTGCGGGGGGACCGGGACGTACCAGATCGCGGCGACCCTGCCGGGCGTGACGGAGGTGCAGGCGGGCGGCGGGATCTTCGGAGACGTTCACTACCGGAAGGCCTACGGCGTGGAGCACGAACAGGCCCTGACGATCCTGACCACGGTGACGAGCCGGTCGACCCCGACCCGGATCGTGTGCGACGCCGGATGGAAGAGCATGGCCGTCTACCCGACGCCTCCCGCTCCCCTGAACCTGGGCGAAGTGCGGGCCCTCAACGTGTCGGCGGAGCACGCGACGATCGCGCTCGCCGAGCCGGCCGTGAGCCCCAGGGTGGGGGACCGCGTGGAGTTCGTGGCTGGGTACTGCGACTCGACGCTATTCCTGCACGACGAGCTGTACGGCATCCGTGCCGGGCGGGTCGAGGCCGTCTGGCCGATCCTCGGCCGGGGCAAGACGCGGTAGTCGGGGCCGATCTCGGGCGCGGAGCCGGTCACCCTCCGAAGCGGTCCCCCTCACGCGGGGAGCTGAGGGCCGAGAGCAGGCGACTGCGTGGTCTCAGTAGGCGAGCGCCCAGCCGTCGCGGCGGGGATCGGAGCCGGCCAGGAGCATTCCCGAGCCGGAGTCGCGGCGGATGATCTCGACGGAGCAGGGTCCATCGAGGTCGCCGAGTCTGACCACCGGGTGGCCGCGGCCAGCGAGGTCGGCCTGGACCTCGTCGAAGAAGCGCTCCTCGAGGTTCAGGGCGTCGGGGCAGTCGTGCGGCCAGTTGGCCTCCTGGCCAGGCTGGGTGCTCGACCAGCGCGGCATCTCGGCGGCCTGCTGGGGATCGTAGCCCAGATCGACCATGGCGGTGAGGACCTGCAGGTTCACCTGGACCTGATTGTCGCCGCCTGGCGTGCCGAAGACGGCCCACAGCTCGCCGTCCTTGAACACCATGGGCGGGTTCATCGTGTGGCGGACCCGCTTGCCCGGCGCGAGGCGGTTCGGGTGGCCCGGCTCGAGGTGCCAGGGCGTCATGCGGTTGTTCAGGAGGATGCCCGTGTCGCCCGCGGTGACGCCGGAGCCGAACGCGCTGTTGAGGCTCTGGATGCCCGATACGGCGTTTCCATCGCCATCCACCACGCAGAAGTACGTGGTGTCGCCCGCGGCTGTGGCCGTGGCCATCCCGGCAGGTGCCGCTCGCTTCGGGTCGATCTCGGCCGCGCGGCGCGCGAGATGCGCGGGCGAGAGGAGCTCGTCGAGCGGCGCCCCCACAAACCGCGGGTCCCCACTCCAGAGCTCACGGTCCGCGAACGCGAGCTTCTTCGCCTCGACGAGCGTGTGGACGAGGTCGGCAGAGAGGGGGCCCATCGCGGCGAGGTCGAAGTGCTCGACGATGCCGAGCTCCTGGAGAAGCACCCAGCCCATGGAGTTCGGCGGCGCCTCACGGACGGTGTACCCGCGATAGACGAGCTCGATCGGCGCCTGAGTCTCGGGTTCGAACGCGGCGAGGTCGTCGGCGGTCACCAGGCCGCCGGCCGCCCGGCATCCGGCGGCGAGAGTTCGTGCGAGTTCACCGCGGTAGAAATCCTCGGCTCCTGCTGTCGCGAGGCGCTCGAGGGTGCGGGCGAGGTCGGCCTGGACGATCGCCGCGCCAACGGCCGGCGGGCGTCCATCGCGGAGAAACACCCGGGCGCTACGCGGGTCGGCAAGGAGGGAGCCGACTTGCTCCCCGGCGAAGTGCCGGCAGGCGCGGGTAGCGCCGAATCCGTCGCGAGCGTAGTGAATCGCTCCTTCGAGGAGCGATGCCCAAGGGCGCCGTCCGAAGCGGGCGTGCATCGTGCCCCACGCCCCCACCGAGCCAGGGACCGAGATGGCCAGGGGTCCCGCCATCGGGATGCGGGACGCGTAGCGTTGGGGCGTCGCCGCGCGCGGGGCCGGACCGGTTCCGTTGAAGACGACCGCCTCACCCGTCCGCCGGACGTAGACGTGGTAGAAGCCGTCGCCGCCGAGACCGGACATGAACGGTTCGACGACGGAGAGCGTGGCGGCCACCGCCACCGCCGCGTCGACGGCGTTACTGCCTGCCTGGAGCGCGAGGAGGCCCGCCTGGGTGGCGAGGGGGTGGTTCGAGGCGACGGCGCCCCGCCGCCCGATGATCAACGGACGGTGCGACCGCGGTCCTTCGTATGCCATGAGGTCACCTCGACACGTTCGAGAATGACTGACCGGACCCGGGTAGGTCCTGTCGCAGGCCCAGTCCCATGCGTCTCGCCGACCCCCGCCGCCCGGCGTGGGGGACCCCCCCGGCTCGGCGCGTCGGGCACCCCGGGCCGGCGCTACCCGCGGGGGCGCCAGGCCACTTGTCGCTGAGCCACGGCGCAGGCGGCCGTCAGACTGCTACGGTCCAGCCGCGGGTATCCGGCACCCGCGCGTACTGGATGTCCACGATGGCGTCGTACAGCTTCTGCGTCAGCTCGCCGATCCGCCCGCTGCCGATGACGAAGCGCTCACCCTTGTAGGCCAGCTCACCAACCGGCGAGATGACGGCGGCCGTCCCGGTGCCCCACACCTCGCGGAGCGTGCCCCGGTGCGCCGCCTCGACGACCTCGTCGATGGCAACCGGGCGCTCGGACACGCGAACTCCCCATTCGCGGAGGAGCGTGAGCACCGAGTCCCGCGTCACGCCGGGGAGGATCGTGCCGGTCGTGAGCGGAGGCGTGAGGACCTCGTCGCCGATCCGCATCATGATGTTCATCGTACCCACCTCGTCCACGTACTTCCGGTGGGCGCCGTCCAGCCACAGCACCTGCGTGAAGCCAGCTGCGTGAGCCTCCTCGGCGGCAAGCAGGCTCGCCGCGTAGTTCCCGCCCGTCTTGGCGCCGCCCGTGCCGCCTTCCGCCGCGCGGACGTACTTGTCCTCGACGCGGATCTTGACGGGATTCATGCCCTCCTTGTAGTACGCCCCGACGGGCGACAGGATCACGAAGTAGAGGTACTGCTTTGCCGGCCGGACGCCGAGAAACGGCTCGTTGGCGATGATCGTGGGCCGGACGTAGAGCGCGGTGCCGACGCTCGAGGGCACCCACTCCTGCTCGAGGCGCACCAGCTCCACCAGCGACTGGAGGCCGAGCTCCGGGTCGAGCTCCGGGATGCAGAGTCGCCGGGCGGAGAGGTTCATCCGTTCGACGTGCTTCTGGGGCCGGAAGAGCCGGACGCGGCCGTCCTTCCCGCGAAAGGCCTTGAGCCCGTCGAAGATCGCCTGGGCGTAGTGGAGCACCGCGGCGGCCGGGTCGAGGGTGATGGGCCCGTACGGCTCGATCCGGGGATCGTACCAGCCCTTCTCCTCGTGGAAGTCGGCGACGAACATGTGGTCCGTGAAGACCGTGCCAAACCCCAGCTCGTTGTCCCGCGGCTTCGGCTTCTTCTGGGTCGCGCGAGTGATCCGGATCGGGTGAGTCATGGTCGTCCTCGCTGACGCTAGTGTCGGTCCGGCGTTGAGCCGGACCGGCCCGCCGATCGGGCAGGAGTCAGTCTAGCACGGCGTGCGCGGCGGAATCTCGCGCCCCTGATTGGGAACCGGAGGTCCCGATGTCCCGTACGCGCCCGCGCGAGCCCATCGAGTGGATGCGTGCCGAGCCGCCGCCGGGCCGCGGCGCGCGCGGTTGACGTGCTATCATCCGCGCGTGCCGACGTCATCTCTGTCCCGAGGAGGACATCCATGAAAGGGGCCGCCGCCGTTGCCGAGATCCTGAAGCGTGAAGGAGTCCAGTTCCTGATCGGGTATCCGGTCAATACCGTCATCGAGGCCTCCGCGCAGGCCGACATCCGGACGATCATCGTACGCCAGGAGCGCACCGGTCTCCACATGGCCGACGCGGTGAGCCGGGTCACCTCCGGCGACCGCATCGGCGTGTTCGCGATGCAGCACGGCCCGGGCGTGGAGAACTCGTTCGGCGGAGTCGCCCAGGCCTACGGCGACTCGGTCCCCATCGTCGTGATTCCCGGCGGCTTCCCGCGGCGCCAGACCAACGTGCCGCCCAACTTCAACGCCTTCCTCAACTACCAGCACGTGACGAAGTCGGCCGAGCAGGTGATCATGGCAGACGCGATCCCGGACGCGATGCGGCGGGCGTTCACGCAGGTGCGGAACGGGCGGCCCCGTCCGGTGCTGGTCGAGATCCCGGTGGACCTCATGACCGAAGAGGTGCCGGAGCCTCTCGACTACGTGCCCGCCCTCCGGACGCGCGTGGCGCCCGACCCCGTGGCGGTGAGCGAGGTGGCCCGGGTGCTGGTGGCGGCCGAGCGGCCGGTCATCTACGCGGGCCAGGGCGTGCACTACGCCAAGGCGTGGGAGGGGCTCCGGGCGCTCGCCGAGCTCCTCGAGTGCCCGGTCACGACGAGCCTTGAGGGGAAGAGCGCCTTCCCCGAGACCCACGCGCTCTCGCTCGGGTCGGGCGGCCGGTCGGTCCCGAAGGCGGTGCGCCAGTTCCTCGACGAGGCGGACGTGATCTTCGGCATCGGCTGTAGCTTCACCACGACGAACTACGGCGTGAAGATGCCGAAGGGGAAGCGGATCGTCCACTCGACGCTCGATCCCGCGGACCTCTCGAAGGACCTGCGGGCGGACCACGCGCTGATCGGCGACGCAGGCCTCGTTCTGGACGCCCTGCTCGTGGAGATCAAGGATCGTCTCCATGGAAAGGCTCGCGGGCGGTCGGGCTCCGTGACGGAGCGGATCCGCGAGACGAAGTCCGCGTGGGTCGCCCAGTGGATGCCGCGCCTGACGCAGGCGACGAAGCCGCTCTCGCCGTACCGGGTGATCTGGGACCTCCTGCACACCGTGGACGTCTCCCGGACGATCATCACGCACGACGCGGGCAGCCCGCGGGACCAGCTCTCGCCCTTCTGGGAGTGCGTCACGCCGCTCTCCTACATCGGCTGGGGGAAGACGACCCAGCTGGGCTACGGCCTCGGGCTCGCGATGGGGGCGAAGCTGGCCCATCCCGAGCGGCTGTGCGTCAACGTGTGGGGGGACGCGGCGATCGGCTTCACCGGGATGGACTTCGAGACGGCGGTGCGCGAGCGCATCCCCATTCTGTCGATCCTGCTCAACAATTTCTCGATGGCGATCGAGCTCAAGATCATGAAGGCGGCGACGGAGAAGTACCGGAGCACCGACATCTCCGGGCACTATGCCGACATGGCGAAGGCGTTCGGGGGCTACGGCGAGCGGGTGACCGAGCCCGCGGAGATCATCCCGGCCATCCGGCGCGGGATCAAGAAGACGGAGGCCGGCGTCCCGGCGCTCCTCGAGTTCATCACCGAGAAGGCCGAGGACTTCTCGATCCACTAGGGCGCGGCGCGAGCCTTCGTGGCGGGCGACTCCTCCACCTTCGGGTCGGTCGCGTTCGGGCTCGCTTCGGCGGTGAGCTGGGGCGCGGGAGACTTCAGCGGCGGGCTGGCCAGCCGGCGCGCTCCCGCAGCTGGCGTGGTGATTGTCTCGCAAGGGGTCGGCATCGCGCTGCTTGTCGTCCTCGCGGCCGTGACCGGGGAGGCGGTCCCGACCCCTGGCCAGCTGGGGTGGGCAGCGCTCGCGGGAGCCAACGGAGCCTTCGGCCTCCTCGCACTCTACTCCGCGCTCGCCTCCGGGCGCATGGGGATCGCCGCGCCGGTGTCGGGCGTGGTGGGAGCCGTCGTGCCCGTGCTGGTGGGGGCGACCCTCTACGGGTCGCCGGGATCGCTGCGGCTCGCGGGGTTCGCCCTGGCCCTGGCGGGCGTGTGGCTGCTCACGGCGGCCGGCAGCGGAGCTGATCGGGCCGGTCCACGCGAGCTCGTATTGCCCCTGCTGGCGGGAGTGAGCTTCGGCCTGTTCCTGGTGTTCATCCACCGCGCCGGCGGATCCACGGTCCTCTGGCCGCTCACCGCCGCGCGGGCGACCTCGATGGGAGTGCTGGCGGCGATCGGTGGCATGACGGGGAGGCTCAGGTTCCCGGGGCGCTCGGCGCTCGGCCTCATCTGTCTGGCCGGCCTGCTCGACACCGGGGGAAATGCGTTCTTTGTCCTCGCGGCCCAGGTCGGCCGCCTGGACGTCGCCGGCGTGCTGTCCTCGCTCTACCCCGCCGCCACCGTTCTGCTGGCGTGCCTGCTGCTGGGAGAGCGGCTCACGGGGCGACAGACGGCCGGCGCGCTCGCGACGCTGGCCGCGATTGTTTGCGTCTCCTGGTAGGGGATCAGAGCGTCCTCGACCCCGCCCATGCGCCCGGCGTCGGCTGGCACGAGCCGGGCGGGCTCACCAGTCGGGAGCTCCTCGACCTGGTCGTCGCGCTGGCGCCGTTCGTGCACGGCTTCGCGCTGAACGAGCTCAATCCGTTGACGGACACCCGGGCGCAGTCGAGCATCCTCGCCGCGAACATAGTCTTCCAGTTCGCGGTCGCCGCGGCCCAGCGGTCCGAGACGCCCGGAGGCTAGCTCACCATCTGGTAGGCGCGCTCGATGTTGGCGAGCACGAGCGTCCGCCAGGGCCGGTAGGTGCCGCCCTCGCGCGTGAGCGCAGCCTCGTACTTCGGCGCGAGCGCGTCCCGCACGCGCTCCTTCGTCTCCTCCAGCCCGGCGCCGGCCCACACCTCCCGCCGGACGGCCTCCACGAGATCCTCGACGTAGCTCCGGAACGTGCGGAGCCAGTCGCGCCCCGCCACCTGGCCGTGACCCAGGATCATCCGGTCGAAGTCGAGCTGCTCGAGGCGCCGCAGCGTCTCCGGCCAATCCTGCGGATAGCCGTCGCCCATGAAGGGAGTCCAGCCGATGACGGCGTCCCCGGTCACCACCACTCGCTCCTTCGGGAGGTAGACGAACACGTCGCCCTCGGTGTGGGCGCGCCCGAGGAAGAGGAGATGGATCTCGCGGTCCCGCTGGAGGATCCGCATCGTCCGCTCGAAGGCCATGGTCGGAAGGGCGGGGCGCAGGGCGCGGACCTCGGCCAGGTACTGCTCGGCCTGGCGGAGGTTCGAGCCGAGCTCGGCGCGCTGGTCGGCGCTCGTGGCGGCGGCAAGCTGAGCGCGCAACCCCTCGATCTCGGCGGGCATCTGGCGCACGTGGTCCTGGATGCGCTTCAGGCTCTTGCGAACCATGGCCTCGCGCGTGATGTCGTTCGTGATCACCTCGACGTGGCCGTAGGCGGAGGGATACGCCTCGTTGCCCTGCCAGTGGTCCCAGTGGAAGTGGGTGTTGACGACGTAGCGGACGGGCTTCGGCGTGATCGCCCGGAGCCGCTCGACGACGGCGCGCGCAGCCGAGGGCTTCGAGTGGGAATCGACCACGAGGATGCCATCGTCCGTCTCGATGAGCGCGGTGTTGCAATTGACCTTGTACGTGCGCGTGGCCACGGCGACGTGGACGCCGTCCGCCACCTTCTGCACGTCGAAGAGGGCGTCGTCGCCGCCCGAGCAGCCGTCGATCATGACGAGACCTCCGCAGGGCCTGGGTGGGAGCCGAGGCGGCGACGCCGACGGGTTCCCGCCGGGCCGACGCCTCGGCCAGTATAATCGCCGCGGGAGGGGTGCAGCGACTCATGGTGGAAACTCTCGGCCCGGGTTCGCTCAAGACGCGCCTCGTGCTGCCGCTCTCGCTGCTCGTCAGCGTGGTGGCCGTGGGTGCGGTCGGCTACCGCTGGCTCTGGCGGGGCATCGGCGGCACGTGGCTCGACGCCTTGTTCATGACCTTCACGACGATCACCACCATCGGCTACGGCGAGGTGAAACCGCTCGATGGGCCGGGTCGTGTCTTCACCATGGTGATCGCGTTGGCCGGGATCGGTGCCTTCTTCTACACGTTCAGCGTCGTGCTCGACCACCTGGTGGCGACGGGCATGGCCGATCCCCGAGGGAGGCGCAGGATGGAGCGGCGCATCGCGGAGCTGGAGGGGCACGTGATCGTGGCGGGGCTCGGACGGGTGGGGCGGCAGGCCGTGACGGAGCTGGCCGAGGCCCGGACGCCGTTCCTGGCCCTCGACCCGGGTTCGGGGGCGGCACGATTCGCCGAGGATCGGGGCTACCTCCACCTGGCGGGCGACGCCACCGAGGACGCCGTTTTGGAGCGGGCCGGCATCCGACGGGCCCGGGGTCTCATCGCCACCACGGCCAACGACGCCACCAACATGTACATCGTGCTGTCGGCGCGGGTGCTCAACCCGGCCCTGCGCATCGTCGCGCGCGCCGCCGACGAGGCCAGCGTGCCGAAGCTCCTCCGGGCCGGGGCCGATCGAGCCATCAGCCCCTACGCCATCGGAGGGCACCGTCTGGCGCACCTGATCCTGAGCCCGGCCGTCGTCGACTTCTTCGAGACGGCGCTCAGCCGAGGCCAGGAAGCCCTGGCGATCGAGGACGTATCGCTTCCTCAATCGAGCGGCGCGATCGGCCGGACGCTCGAGACGCTGTCCGTGCGGCAGGCGACGGGCGCCTCCATCCTGGCGGTGCTCCGCGAGGGAGCGCCGATTCCGAATCCGCCGCCCGACCTCACGCTCATGGCCGGGGACCGCCTGCTCGCGCTCGGGACGGGCGACCAGCTCGAGCGGCTCGAGAAGATGATCGCGGCCGGATAGCCTCGCGCCGGGCGATCCGCGCTTCCGACTCACCATGGACAAGGAGAGACAGATGGAGTACCGCGTGCTCGGCCGCACCAACCTCCGCGTGTCGGCCCTGGGGTTCGGCTGCGGCAACGTCGGCGGTCTCATGATCCGGGGCACCCGGGCCGAGCGGGAGCGGGCCGTGGCCCGCGCCCTCGAGCTCGGCGTGAACTTCTTCGACACCGCGCCACTCTACGGCGACGGCGTGTCGGAGGAGCATCTGGGCGAGGCCCTCCAGGCTCTCAAGGCGCAATGCCTGGTGGCGACGAAGGTGCGTCTGGGGGCGGACGGGCTCGCGGACCCGGCGAAGGCCGTGACGCGCTCGCTCGAGACCAGTCTCCGGCGGCTCCGGCGCGATCGAGTCGATCTCCTCCAGCTCCACGATCCGGTGCGTGCCGCACGCGCCGCCGGCGAGCCCGGGGCGGACGAGGTTCTCGAGCGCATCCTTCCGGCGTTCGAGACGCTGCGCCGGGCGGGCAAGATCGGGTTCGTCGGGATGACGGCCATCGGCGACACGTCGGCGGTTCACCGGGTGCTCGCGACGGGGGCGGTGGACTCGGCGCAGGTGTGCTTCAACCTGCTGAATCCGAGCGCCGGCTTCGCCGTGCCGCCGGGCTTCCCGGGTCAGGACTTCGACCGGTTGCTCACCCGCACCCGTGCGCAGCGGATCGGGGTCGTGGTGATCCGGGTGCTGGCCGCGGGGGCGCTGTCGGGCGAGCTCGCGCGTCACCCGATCGCCGTCCCGGCCGTCGATCCGATCGGCTCGGGGCCCGACTATGCCACCGACGTCGGCCGGGCCCGAGCCCTGCGGGTGCTGGTCGAGGAGGGCCATGCGGCGAGCCTGGTCGAGGCGGCGCTGCGCTTCCCCCTGGGCTCGGACGCGGTGTCGACGGTGCTCCTCGGCTACTCGAGCCTCGAGCACCTCGAGGGCGCGGCGGCCGCTTTGGGGAAGGGGCCGCTGTCCCCCGAGGCTCTCGCCCGCCTCGAGACCTGCTGGACCGAGATGGCGCGCGGGCGCTGACGACGCGCTGATCGGCGCGCCGGCCCGCGGGCTACCCTCGTTGCCATACGAGCGGGCAGTGGGGCCTCCTTGGAGCTTGGTGTCGAGGGCGATCAAGGATCACGCTCGGTCCACCCCGGGTCTGGCATATACTAGCCGCCCTGCATAAGAGAGAGGCCGGCCGATGAACTGTCCCCGGTGCCAGCACGAAAACGAGGCGGGCGCGAAGTTTTGCGAGGCCGCCTCCGGCTCAGCGCTTCGATGCCCCTGAGGCCTACACGCCAAAACACCTCGCCGAGAAGATCCTCACCTCCAAGAGCGCGCTGGAGGGTGAGCGCAAGCACGTGACTGTCCTCTTCGCCGACCTGAAGGGCTCGATGGAGCTGCTCGCTGACCGGGACCCCGAGGAGGCGCGCAAGGTGCTCGACCCCGTGCTGGAGCGGATGATGGAGGCCGTCCATCACTACGAGGGCACCGTATCCGTCATCGGAAAGGACGTGCCGTTCGCGCTCCTCCACGCCATCGCGGACACGCCGGAGGACACGTTTCGCCTGGTGCTCAGCCACCTACAGGCGGCCGAATTCCTGTACGAGACGAGTCTTTTCCCGGATCTCGAGTACACCTTCAAGCACGCATTCACCCACGAGGTCGCGTACGGGAGCGTGCTGCATGATCGGCGGCGGACCCTGCATGCAAGGATCGCCCATACCATCGAGGCGCTCCACCCCGATCGGCTGACCGAGAACGTCGAACAGCTGGCCCACCACGCCTTCCGAGGCGAGCTCTGGGAGCGGGGAGTCGCCTACCTCCGGCAGGCGGGGGCCAAGGCGTTCGCGCGATCGGCCAACCGGGATTCGGCCATCTGCTTCGAGCAGGCGCTCGAGGCCCTGGCGCATTTGCCGGAGACCCGCGAGACGGTCGAGCAGGGCATCGATCTGCGGTTCGATCTTCGCAACGTGCACTACATGCTCGGAGAGCTCGGGCGATGCGCCGAGCTGCTCGGCCAGGCCGAACGCCTGACGCGGGTGCTCGATGAGCCCCGGCGGCTCGGGTGGGTCTATCTCCACATGAGCCAGAATTTCTTCGGCATGGATGACACCAAGCCCCAGCGCGTGTCCGCCGAGCAAGCGCGTGCGATCGGCCAGACGATCGGGGACGTCCCACTCCAGATCGCGGCGAGCTACCTGCTCGGTACGGCCTGCGTTGACGGCGGTGACTATCGGCAGGCCGAGGAGCTGCTCGGAGAGGTCGTGCAGTCGCTCGACGGCGATCTGGCTCACGAGCGCTGTGGCCTCTACGGGTTTCCGGCGGTGCTGCCTCCTGACGCGAGCCCTGGCAGAGCGCGGCGCCTTCTCGCATGGTCTCGTGCACGGGCAGGAAGCGATCCGCCTTGCCGAGGCGCTGGGTCACGCCGCCAGCGCGGGCCATGCATTCTGGTTGCTTGGGTACCTGCACGGGCTCAAGGGGGATTTTGGCGAGGCGGTCCGGCTGCTCGAGCGCGGACTCGCGGTGTCGCGTGAGGCCCACATTCTCAGTCTGACGGTGCACAACGGCGGTGCCCTGGGTCATGTCCTCGTCCGGTCGGGGCGTGTGGAGGAGGGCCTCGACCTGCTACGCTCGGCCGAGGAGGCTCGCCAACCCTTTGGGACGGGCATATATCTGTCGAAGTTTCTCGTGGACGTCGGCGAGGCGTACCTCGTCGCCGGCCGACTGGACGATGCGCGGGTGTCGGGCGGGCGGGCCCTGGCCCTGACGCGCGAACTGGGACAGCGGGGTCACGAAACCTATGCGCTCCGGCTCCTGGGTGAGATCGGCTCCCAGGGCGATCCGTCCGACGCCGAGGGCGCCGAGGGCCACTATCGCGAGGCCCTCGTTCTCGCCGACGAGCTCGGCATGCGCCCCCTCGCCGCCCACTGCCACCTCGGCCTCGGCAAACTCTATCGCCGCACGACCGACGGGGGAGAGACCGACGGGCACCTCGCAGTCGCCGCCAAGATGTACCGTGAGATGGACATGGGCTTCTACCTGACGCAGGTGGAGACGGAGCTGGGGCCGCCCGAGAGAGAGAGAGACCCCTGAACGGCCCGAGCGAGCCGGACTCCCAACCGGAGTGGCAGAAGTCTGGGTAGGTCAAGGCCAGGGCCCCCTATCTCTCCTTGCACGAATCTGTGGACCCGGGTGTCTCGTTCCCTCATTGACAGGCGCCGTCTCGCCGGATGCCAGGCCGTGCGCCACCCGTGCACGAGGCCGTACGGTTGACGCCTCGCGCAGGCCCGCCTACGCTCTCGCCGTGGTGACACGGCCGGACGACTCGCGCGACCGCCCTTCGGCCGCTCGACACGACGACGGCGTCATGGCCATCTCGTCGGTCGCGTACGGCTTCATGGGCTCGCAGGCGCTCTTCGCCGCCCTCGAGGTCGGTCTCTTCACCGAGCTGACGGCCGGTCCCGCATCGATCGCCGAGCTGGCGCAGCGGCTCGGCACCGAGCCGCGGCCGCTCCTCGCCCTCCTCGAGGCGTGCGTGGCGACGGACCTGCTCGAGCGGGACGGAGACCGCTACCGGAACAGCGCGGCGGCGGACCGGTACCTGGTGCGTCACGCGCGCGGCTACATGGGCGACTACTACCTGCGCCAGATCGCCGCCACTCTCTATTCCCAGGTCCCGGCCGCCCGTGCCGTCGTGCGGGGCGGAGCCGGCGGGGCGACCTACGCCGGCTTCCTCGACGATCCTGTCCGGACGGAGGAGTTCATCCGCGGTCAGCACGCGGGCTCGTCCGGTCCTGCGTATCTCCTCGCGAAGACGCCCGACGTCGCGCGGTTCACCAATCTCCTGGATCTCGGGGGCGGCTCGGGCGTCTTCGCGATCGAGATGGTGCGGCGGCACGGGCTATCGGCGATCGTCGTCGACCATCCCGCGGTGGTCGCCGTAGCCCGGAAGATCGTCGGGGAGGCGGGCCTCGCGGACCGGATCCGCTGCGTGCCAGGGGACGTCGTCACCGGGGCCTGGCCGGAGGGGGCGGACCTCATCCTCCTCTCGTACGTAGTGAGCTCCTACGGTCCGCCGGTCCTGCGAGACCTCCTGGCCCGCGCCCACGCGTATCTCCCGCCCGGAGGGGGACTCGTCATCCACGACTTCGCCCTCCACGGGGACCGCCCCGGGCCGCGCAACGCCGCCCTCTGGTACTTCGCGAACCTGGCGATCTCGGCCTCGACGCACCCCCACACGGTGGAGGGGATCACGCGGGCGATGTCCGACGCGGGCTTCGTCGAGGTCACGGCGCGTCCCCACGTGCCCGACATCACGTTCGCGTTCGCGGCGCGACGCGGGTAGCCGGTTGCCGGCCAGCTCCGGCCGCTGGAGCTGCTGCTCGGGTGCTCAGGACCGGCGGCGCTTCCCGGGGGTGAGCCAGGCGAGGGCGAGCCAGACGAACCCGCTGGCGACGGCGAAGAGGCCGATCCACGCGAGGGGGCGGAAGCGGGCCGGCAGGTCGCCCGCGAGGACGCCGGCCAGGGGAATGCCGAGCGCCAGGATTCCCAGTAGGACGACGATCAGGTAGGCGCGCCTGACCTGGCCAATCTGGACGCTCGCCCCGGCGCGCTCTGCCGCATCGGTTTCGGCGTCCGGGCCGGGCTCCCGGGATGCCCCTCCGCCGGAGAGGGCTTCCCCGGAGAGGACGGTTGCCACGGGACCGGCCAGATAGAACACGCGGTACTCGACTCCCGCCTGGAAGGCCGGCAGTGCGTCCGCGTCCGGCAGACGCAGCTCGGTCCCGCCGATCCGGACTCGGCAGTCGTCGAGGGCGTCGGAGACGATCCCGACCGGGCCTCGCGCTACCCTGAGCTGCGGGGAGCGGACCGCCCAGAGATACGGGCGACTCAGGAGATATCCCACCAGCACGACGGCCAGGCCGACGCCCGCCGCCACCCCGACGCCGCTCAGAGAGCCCCCTGGGGTGTGAAGGCGCCCGCTGAAGAAGGCCACGAGGCCCACGCTGCCGAGCATCACGGCCACGAAAACCGCGAGCGACAGCTGCATGCCCCTCCGGCCCGCGTGGAGGAGCGCCGTCTGGCGCGGAGAGAGCCGGCCCGCACGGTTCGCGGCGAGATCGGCGGCCTCGAACCGGAAGGCGTCGCGAAGCGGCTGGTCGAGATCGCCCGTCGTCAACGGCCCGGGTCCGGGAGCGCGGGCGCCGTCAGGCGTCCGCGTAGAGGCGGGCGAAGTAGTCGCGCACCATGCGCTCGGCGGAGAAGCGCCCGGCGGCCATGCGGACCGACGCCCGCATCATCGCGAGCCACCGGGGACGGTCCGCGTAGGCGGGCAGCATCTCCTCCTCGATGATGCGGAGGAGCGAGGCGTGATCGCGCGCGTCGTGCTCCTCGGACGGCTCGCCCTCCGCCCCATCGCCGATCGCCCATCCCGTCACGCCGTGCTCGCATCCCTCGGGCCACCAGCCGTCGAGGGTGGAGCAGTGGAGCACCCCGTTGAGCGCGGCCTTCATCCCCGACGTGCCGCTCGCCTCGAGAGGGGGCCGCGGCGTGTTGAGCCACACGTCGGTCCCGCGCGTGAGGAGCCGCGCGAGCCCCATGTCGTAGTTCTCCAGGAAGACGGCGGCATCCGGCCACTGGCGGATCGTCCGGACCAGCCGCGTCACCATCGCCTTGCCAGCCCGGTCGGCGGGGTGCGCCTTGCCGGCAAAAACGAGCTGGAGCTGCCGGCCTTTCAGGAGGCGCCCGATCCGCTCGACGTCGCTGAGCACGAGGTCGGGGCGCTTGTAGGTCGCCGCGCGTCGCGCCACCGCCACGGTCAGGACGTCGGGGGAGAGCCGCATGCCGGTGCGCCGCTCAATCACGGTCAGGAGCTCGACCTTGAGCTCCCGGCGGAGGGTCTCGAGCGGCTCGTCGCTCGCGAGCGCGTCCGCCATGCGCGGGTCCTGCCAGGTGGGCACGTGCACGCCGTTCGTGACGGCGATGATCGGCGCCGCATCGCGGACGTCGGCCCACATGGCCCGGGCGGTCTGGCCGTGGCGCTCGGACACGGCGTTCGCCCGACGCGCCAGCCGGAGCCCGGCCGCCGTCATGTTGAACGGGTCGCCGCCCAGCTGGCGGAGTTCGGCGGCGACGAGCTCGCATCCGGCGCCGAGGCGCAGGATGTCGGCGAGCGAGTGGATCTCGTTCCCGGCCGGAACCGGCGTGTGGGTGGTGAAGACGACGCGCTCCCGCGCCGCGCGCCAGGCGGCCTCGAAGCTCGCCCCGTCCTCCATCTGGGCCGCGATCAGCTCCACGCCCGCGAACACGGCGTGCCCCTCGTTGAAGTGATAGGTGCGGACCTCCGGGTGGAGCTGCCTGAGGGCCCGCGCCCCTCCGATTCCGAGGAGCATTTCCTGGGCGATGCGGCAGTCGGGGCGGGGGTCGTACAGCCGGCGCGTGATCCACCGGTCCCGCTGATCGGTCGGCTCCAGGAGGTAGAGAGGCACGATCGCGTAGCGGCCCACGCGCCACACGCGGCACTCGACGCCGCGTCCGGCCACGCGGACCCGAACGCGGACGCCGGTGTCGTCGAGGAAGTTCGGGTGATGCTCGTGCCACTCGTCTGCGGGCTCGTCCGAGGCGTCGAGCCGCTGCGTCGTGTAGCCCTCCGCCCAGCGGAGCCCCACCCCGACCACGGGCAGCGCGAGGTCGTGGGCTCCCTTGAGGAAGTCGCCGGCGAGCACGCCCAGGCCCCCGGAGTAGGACGGGAACTCCTCGTGGAGCCCGAACTCCATCGAGAAGTAGGCCACGGTCGACACGGGATCCTCTTCTCAGGCCGGGCGGAGGCGCCGGAGCACGGTGGGGAGCAGCAGCACCGCCATCGCCAGGAGGAGGAGCGTCGCCGAGAGCGGGGACTCGACGAGCGTCCACGGGGACCCCTGGCCGATGGCCAGAGCCCGCCGGAGCTGGGTCTCGGCCATCGGGCCGAGGATCATGCCGAGGAGCGCCGGCGCGATCGGGAAGTCGTAGACCCGCATCGCGTAGCCGGCGAGGCCGATCAGGACCATGAGGGCGAGGTCGAGCTCCGAGGCGCCGAGCCCGTACACACCGACGATGCCGAAGACCATGATGCCGCCGTAGAGCCAGGGGCGGGGGATCAGGAGGAGGCGTACCCAGATACCGACCAGAGGCAGGTTCAGCACCAGCAGCATGACGTTCCCGATGTAGAGCGACGCGATGAGGCCCCACACGAGGTCGGGGTTGTTCAGGAACAGATAGGGACCTGGCTGGAGCCCGTAGTTCTGGAAGGCGGCGAGCAGGATCGCGGCGGTCGCGGAGGTCGGCAGGCCGAGCGTGAGGAGGGGAACCAGGACGCCGGCCGCCGCGGCGTTGTTGGCCGCCTCGGGTCCGGCCACGCCCTCGATCGCGCCCTCGCGGCCGAACTCCTCGCGCTTCGGCGCGAGGCGCCGCTCGATCATGTAGGAGAGGAACGTCGGGATCTCCGAGCCGCCGGCGGGGAGCGCTCCGATCGGGAAGCCGAGGAGCGTGCCCCGGAGCCACGGCTTCCACGAGCGGCGCCAGTCCTCGCGAGTCATCCACAGGCCGCCAGCCAAGGGATTCAGGAGGAGCGCGCCGCCCCCGTACCGGCTTGCCACGTAGATCGTCTCGCCGATCGCGAAGAGGCCGACCAGCACGACCACCAGCTCCATCCCGTCCAGTAGCTCGGGCGATCCGAACGTCAGCCGCGCCTGTCCCGTCTGGGCGTCGATGCCCATGACCCCGAGGGCCAAGCCGATGAACAAGGACACGAAGCCGCGGACCCGCGACGAGCCGAGGACGCATGAGACCGACGTGAAGGCGATCACCATGAGCGCGAAGTAGTCCGCCGGGCCGAAGACGAAGGCGAGCTCGGCCACCGTCGGCGCCGCGAACGTCAGCGCGATGGTGGCGAGGGTGCCGGCGACGAACGACCCGATCGCTGCGGTGGCGAGAGCGGCGGCCCCGCGGCCCCGCCGGGCCATGCGGTTGCCCTCGAGCGCCGTCATGATCGCGCCGCTCTCGCCCGGCGTGTTCAGCAGGATCGACGTCGTCGATCCGCCGTACATCGCGCCGTAGAGGATGCCCGCGAACATGATGAACGCGCCGGTCGGGTTCATCTGCGTCGTCACCGGAAGGAGGAGGGCGATCGTCAGCGCGGGGCCGATGCCGGGCAGGACGCCGATCGCCGTTCCGAGGACCGAGCCCACGAGCGCCCAGAAGAGGTTCAGCGGCGAGAACGCCACCGCGAAGCCGTGGGCGAGCTGCTGAAGGGCGTCCACGCTCGCTACGCTATCCTGGCGCCGCGGGAGTTGATTGGACGGATCCGATCGGACGGGCCCGATCGGACAGCCTTCGGCCTGTGGCGGCCTGTGGGCTCATGTCACTCCGAGCGCGGGGAATCCGGGCAGGGACAGGCCGAGGAGTCGTGAGAAGAGGAGCCAGCACGCGACGCCGAGGAGGAGGCCGACGCCGAGATCCAGGAGAAGGCGGCGCGATCCGAACGCCCGCGCGGTGAGCGCGAAGGCGAGGGCGGCCGCGACGGGGAACCCGAGCGAGCGGATGACGAAGACCGGGATCACGCCGGCGGCGACGGTCATCCAGAACGCCGCCCGTGAGGGAGGCCGGCTTACGTCGGCGTCCTCCGCCTCCTGGGGCTTGAAGCTCTCCCGGCGGGCGACGGCGACGAGGAGCAGGATGCCCAGGAGGACGAGCCCGGTGCCGATGACGGCCGGAAAGAAGCCGGGTCCGACGACGGCGTAGGTGGCGGCCTGCGGGAGGGACAGCGCCCCGTAGAGCCAGACGAGGCCCCAGGCGATGACGGCGGCGCCGAGCCACCAGGGGCGGGACGGCGTCCGGCCGCCTCGGGCCGGCGGTGTCCCCGGCGCGGGAGCCGCCTCGGTGGGACCGCTCACCGGGTCAGCTTCCGCGCCGGATCCGTGTTCATGCCCGGCCCCCGGAGGCACGCGACGTCACGAGCGCCCGAGGCCCGAGGCGTCGCGGCGATCCGAGGAACACCGGTTACTTGACGAGACCAACCTCCTTGAGCACGGCGGCGATCCGGACGTTTTCCTCCTTCAGGAATCCGCCGAACGCCTCGCCCGAAAGGTACGCGTCGTCCCACCCCTGCTTCTTGAGCGTCTCCTGCCAGGCCTTCGAGGGGTGCATCTTGTCGAGCATCGCGATCATGGTCGAGCGGCCGCCGGCCGACATGCCCGGAGGTCCGACCAGGCCGCGCCAGTTCCCGATGACGACGTTGACGCCGGACTCCTTGAGCGTCGGGGCGTTCACGCCTGCCAGGCGCGCGTCGGACGTGACGGCGAGCAGGCGGAGCCGTCCCGTGTCGACGTACTGCTTGAACTCCGATGCCCCGGAGATCGCCGCGGCGAGCTTGCCGCCCGCGACGGCCGCGATCATCTCGCCCCCGCCCTGGAAGGGGACGTAGTTGAGCTTGGCCGCGGGGACGCCCGCCGATTGCCCGATGAGCGCGAGCGTGATGTGGTCGACGCCGCCCGCCGAGCCGCCGCCCATCGACACCTTGCCGGGGTCGGCCTTCAGCGCGTCGACGAGGTCCTTCACCGTCTTGAAGGGCGAGCTCGGCGCGACCGCGATCGCGTTGTACTCGATCGTGAGCCGGGCGAGCGGGACGACCTGGTCGAGAGTCACGGGCGACTTGTTCGTGAGGATCCCGCCGACCATGATCGCGCCCATGACCATCATGGCGTTGTCGTTGCCCTTCA
This sequence comes from uncultured Candidatus Rokubacteria bacterium, assembly GCA_963805625.1. GTDB lineage: Bacteria > Methylomirabilota > Methylomirabilia > Rokubacteriales > DASRDR01 > DASRDR01. The sequence goes on along the minus strand of CAWDVE010000010.1, from coordinate 1,026,457 downwards.
TGGAGCTTACGAACTCGGCGAGGCCGATCGTGCCGCCCGCCCCGCCCTTGTTCGTGACCTGGGCGCCGGCCTTGTGGATGCCCTCGGCCTCGAGTGCCGTGAGGACGGCGCGCCCGGTCGCGTCCCAGCCGCCGCCCGGATTGGCGGGGACCATGAGCTTGATGGGCTCAGCCGCGAGCGCCAGGAGCGGCGCCAAAGCGGCGAGCGTGAGGAGCGCGAGCGTTCCCTTTCTCATTCTCATCGGCAGTATCCTCCGTTGGCCTCCGTTGGAGAGTCGACTGAAGTTGGCAGGCGTTCCGTGCGCCTCATTCTACCGCACGCGGCTTGCCGGGCGCGCGGCCTGCCCGCAGCTCGGCGTCGGGGCTAGAAGATGCCGCGCCCGTCCGGGCGATCCGGCAGGACGGTGCCCGCCGGCAGCGGCGGGTTGAGCTGGCGAACCTCGTCGGGCGAGAGCCGCCCGAGGCGTCCCGCGAGGTCGATCAGCCGCTCTCGGGCGTTCCGCGGCAGGCGCCCGTCGGTCAGCTGCTCGAGCTTTCCCAGGTAGTCCGGCCATCGCCAGGGGCGCCGGCCGTTCGGGTGCGCGTCCGCGACGAGGCGCTCCTCGCTCACGACGCTGCCGTCGTCGAGCGTGACGTCGACGCGGCCGCCGAACGCCTTCCGCGCCGAATCCGGGTCGTGGTAGCGCGCCGTCCAGACGGGGTCTTCCACGGTCCGGATCTTCCGCCAGAGGGCCAGCGTGGAGGGACGGTGCGCGCGCTCAGGCAGGTAGGAGTCGACGTGGTGCCAGCTGCCGTCCTCGAGGGCGACCGCGAGGATGTACATGATCGAGTGATCGAGCGTCTCCCGCGAGGCGCCGGGGTCGTATTTCTCGGGGTCGTTCGAGCCGGAGCCGATGACCGTGTGCGTGTGGTGGCTCGTGCGGACGACGACCTCACGCACTCGCGGCCAGCTTCCCGAGGCGATGCGGCGCCGGAGATCGAACGCGAGGTCGATCAACGCCTGGGCCTGGTACTCCGCGGAGTGCGCCTTCGGGTAGGTCTCGAGGATCCCGCGGGGACGCTCGCCCGGCGCCGGCAGGGGGACCGCGTACTCGGCGTCCGGGCCGGCCAGCATCCAGGCGATCACGCCGTCCTCGCCCTCGTAGATGGGGTTCGGGGCGCCTTCGCCCCGTATTGCGCGGTCCGCTGCCTCGATGGCGAGCTTTCCCGCCCAGGCAGGGGCGGACGCCTTCCACGAGGTGATCTCGCCCTTCCGCGACTGGCGCGTCGAGAAGCCGAGATGCACCGCCTGGTTGATCGCCTGGTAGACGACAGCGGTCTCGAGACCGAGAAGCGCACCGAGCCCGGCGGCGATCGCCGGCGCCAGGTGGGCCACGTGGTCCTTCTTCTGTGCGTGGAGCGAGATCCCCTTGACGAGGCTCACGTGCACCTCGTAGGCGGCAGCGATGGCGGCGAGGAGGCGCGCGCCGTCCACGCCCTTCTGCTGGGCGACGGCGATGAGGGGCGGGATGCTGTCCGCGGGGTGCGCGTAGTCGGCGGCGAGGAAGGTGTCGTGGAAGTCGAGCTCCCGGGCGGCCGTGCCGTTCGCCCACGCCGCCCACTCCGCGTGGACGGTGGTCGTCGCAGGAAGCCCGTAGAGTGTCGCCCCGCTTGCGCGCGGATGCGCGAGCGCCATGGCGCGCGCCGCGGCCACGGGTGCCCGGTCGATGGCGGCGAGGGAGACCGACGCGTTGTCGATGACGCGACAGGCGACCATCTCGGCGACGTCGGCATCGACACCCGCGGCGGGGGCCGCCACCGCGAAGGCGGCGAGCTTCCAGGCGAGCTGGCCCTCTCGTGGGAGGCGCGCGGCCGCCGGGTGGACGCGGATCCTATGGACCTCCATGTTGGCCGCGCCGCTCGTCGGGGAGGGCGCTCCGGGCGATGCTGTCGTCGAGCGCCTCGTAGTCGTGGTAGCCGATCAGCTGGTACAGCTCGCGTCGTGTCTGCATCCGGTCGACCCACCCGGCCTGGGTGCCGGTCCGCGCCAGGTCCGCGTAGAAGGCGGCCATCGCGCCGGCGGCCACCCGCAGGGCCGAGACGGGCCAGATCACCAGCTTGTAGCCGAGGCGGGCGAGCTCGTCGGCGGGGAGGAGCGGCGTCCGACCGAAGTCCGTCATGTTGGCGAGGAGCGGCCCCGGGACCGCGTCGACGAAGGCCCGGAGCTCGTCGGCGGTCCGAAGGGCCTCGGGAAAGATCACGTGCGCTCCGGCCTCCCGGTAGAGTCGCGCTCGCGCGATCGCCTTGTCGAGGCCCTCGAGCTCCACGGCATCCGTCCGGGCGACGATCCGGAGGTGACGCGCCGCCCGCGCGGCCCCCGCGACCTTCCGCGCCATCTCCTCGGGCGCGACCAGGCGTTTGTCGGAAAGATGCCCGCACTTCTTGGGCATCACCTGGTCCTCGAGCTGGACCGCCGCCGCCCCCGCGTCCTCCAGCTCCCGCACGAGGCGTACGACGTTCAGCACCTCGCCGTATCCCGTGTCGCCGTCGACGAGAACGGGCAGCCCGGACGCGCGTACGATCGCGCGGGTGAAGAACAGGAGCTCGTCGAGAGTCAGGACGGCCAGATCGGGCAGGGCGAGGGTCGCCGACAGCCCGGCGCCCGAGACGTACAGGGCCCGGAAGCCCGCGCGCCGCGCCAGGAGCGCGGCGAGGGGATCGTGGGCCCCCGGCAGTCTGAGGATTCCGGGCTCCGCCCAGAGCGCCGCCAGGCGGTCGCCGGCCGGCCGCGGGTCGCGCTCGGTCTCGGTGAGCCAGGTCATCGACCTAGTATGGGGTCAGACTTTGACTCACGGACATCTTCTCTCGTGAGGGAGGGCCGGAACGCGTCGGTGAGAACGAGACACCCGGCTCTCAGCCGGCGCTCAGGCGGCGCGCATCCTCCGTCCCAGGATCCTGGTGACCGTACCGGCATTGGCATCGACCGGGGGCCCCGATCAGACGCCGGTCGCCAGCCTCGTTCCTACTCGGGCATGGACTGCATAAGCATGTAGTTCCGGACCCGGTCCGACATGGGATAGGGGACCACGCCCCGCTCCCCGAACCACTTGTCGTAGAGTTCGAAGAACTTCCCGTTGTCAATGAGCTCCATGAAGGTGTGGTTCACGAAGTCGCGCCACTTGGAGTCGTTCTCCCGGACCATGCACGCGTAAGGGTCCTTCGAGAAGAAGTCCCCCACCACCGCGTAGTCTTTGGCGTTCTTGGCCTTGGCGCCCAGCCCGGCCAGGAGGATGCCATCGGAGACATAGGCCACGATCCTTCCCTGCTCCAGCGCGAGGAAGCCGGTTGCGTGGTCCTGAAAGGTCACCACGTCGGCCTTGGGCTGGGCGGCGCGCAGGGCCTTCTCGTTCGTCGTTCCCTGGGCGGCCCCCACCCGCTTGCCGGCCAGGTCCGCCAGGCTTCTGATCCCGCTGCTCTGCTTCACCAGGAGCTGGGAACCGGTGAAGAAGAAGGTGATGGAGAAGTCCACCGCCTCGTCCCGGTCCCGGCCCCGGGTGTGGGTGGTGGACCCGCACTCCACGTCGACGTTCCGGTTGGCCACCAGCCGGATCCAGGTCGCCGGGGTGACCTCCTTTTTCTCGAGCTTGATGCGCTTGGCCAGCTTCTTCTCCAGGCGGGCGCGGATGGCCTCGAGCAGGTCGATGGAGAAGCCGATCCACTCGTTCTTCTCGTTGATGAACGCGAAGGGGATGGAGGTGCCCCGTGTCCCCGCGGTCAGGACCCCGGTCCGGCTGATCTTCTCCAGGACCGTCTCGGCTAGGACCGGCGCGGCCGTGCCGAGCAGTAGGACGCTCGCCAGCCACGCAGTCACGCATCGCCTCATCGGACACCGTGCGTGGCCATGTCGATCATCAACTCCAGGACCTATTATTATAGTTAGTCCTCTCGGGGTCGTGCGCCGGAGCTGGCCGGCAACCTCGCCCCTACTCTGGCATGGACTGCATGAGCATGTAGGTGCGGACCCGATCCGACATGGGATAGGGCACCACGCCCCGCTCCCCGAACCACTTCTCGTACAGCTCGAAGTACTTCCCGCTGTCGATCAGCTCCATGAAGGTGTGGTTCACGAAGGCGCGCCACTTGGAGTCGTTCTCCGGAACCATGCAGGCGTAGGGGTCCTTCGAAAAGAAGTCCCCCACCACCTCGTACTCCATCGGCCTGGCCCTCGCAGCCATCCCTGCCTGGAGGATGCCGTCGTGGGCGTAGGCGACGATTCTTCCCTGCTCGAGTGCCAGGAAGGCAGCCGGCGTGTCCTGGAAGGTCACCACGTCGGCCCTGGGCTGGGCGGTACGTAGGGCCCTCTCGCCGGTCGTTCCTCGGATGGCCCCCACGCGTTTGCTGGCCACATCCGCCAGGCTCTTGATCCCAGTCCCTTTTTTCACCAGGAGCTGGGTACCGGTGAAGAAGAAGGTGATAGAGAAGTCCACCGTCTCGTCCCGGTCCCGGCCCCGGGTGTAGGTAGTGGACCCGCACTCGACGTCGAGGGTACGGTTCACCAGGAGGGGGATGCGGGTCTCCGGGGTGATCTCCTTCTTCTCGAGCCTGATCGGCTTGCCCAGCTTCTTCTCCAGGCGGGCGCGGATGGCCTCGAGCAGGTCGATGGAGAAGCCGATCCACTCGTTCTTCTCGTTGATGAACGCGAAGGGGATTGCGTTGCCCCGTGTCCCCGCGGTCAGGACCCCGGTCCGGCTGATCTTCTCGAGGACCGTCTCGGCCAGGACCGGCGCGGCCGCGCCGAGCAGCAAGACGCTCGCCAGCCACGCAGTCACGCATCGTCTCATCGGACACCCTTCGTGCCCGTGTCGGTCATCATCTCCAGGACTTCGTTGATCCTCTCGGAGTCGAGCGCCGGACCCAGCCGTCAGCCTCGACCCTAATCCGGCATCGACTGCATGAGCATGTAGGTGCGGACCTGGTCCGACATGGGATAGGGGACCACGCCGCGCACCCCGAACCACTTGTCGTAGAGCTCGAAGTACTTTCCGCTGTCGATCAGCTCCATGAAGGTGTGGTTCACGAAGTCGCGCCACTTGGAGTCGTTCTCCGGGACTAGGCAGGAATAGGGGTCCTTCGAGAAGAAGTCTCCGACCACCTCGTAGTCCTTCGGGTTCCTGGCCTTGGCGGCCAGCCCGGCCAGGAGGATACCGTCGGTGGTGTAGGCGACGATCCTCCCCTGCTCGAGTGCCAGGAAGCCGGCCCCGAGGTCCTGGAAGGTCACCACGTCGGCCTTGGGCTGGGCGGCGCGCAGGGCCGTCTCGCCGGTCGCCTGGCGGGTGGCCCCCACGCGTTGGCCGGCCACGTCCGCCAGGCTCTTGATCCCGTTCCCCCTCTTCACCAGGAGCTGGGCGCCGGTGAAGAAGAAGGTGATGGAGAAGTCGACCGCCTCGTCCCTGGCCCGGGTGTAGGTGGTGGTGCTGCACTCGACGTCTATGGTCCGATTGACCACGAGGGAGATCCGGGTCGCGTTGCTGATCTCCTTCTTTTCGAGCTTGATCGGCTTGGCCAGCTTCTTCTCCAAGCGGGCGCGGATGTTCTCCAGGAGGTCGATGGCGAAGCCGATCCACTCATTCTTTTCGTTGATGAACGCGAAGGGGATATTGGTGCTCTTCGTTCCCGCGGTCAGGACTCCCGTCCGGCCGATCTTCTCCAGGATTGTCTCGGCCCGGACCGACGCGGCTGCGCCGAGCAGCAGGGCGCTCGCCAGCCACACAGTCACGCATCGTCTCATCGGACACCCTCCTCGGCCACGTCGGTCATCACCTCCAGCACCTCATGGAGCATCTCGGGGTCGAGGACCCAGGTCGGCTCGTCGCCCGTGGGACGCCGCTGGGATGCGGCGACAAGCGCGTGCGGTCTCCGTGGAGATGATGATTCGGGCGCCAAGGCCTCACCGGATCACCTCATCCGCCCGGCCAAGGAGCGACTGGGGAATCGTGAGTCCGAGGGTCTTCGCGGTCTTGAGGTTGATGACCAGCTCGAACTTCGTGGGCTGCTCCATCGGGAGATCGGCGGGCTTGGCCCCTTTCAGGATCTTGCCGACATAAACGGCGGCACCCCGGAACATGTCCGAGACGCTCGGCCCGTAGGACATTAGGCCTCCCGCATCCACAACCTCTCTGGATGCGTAGACGGCCGGCAGGCGGCTCTTTGCCGCGAGGTCGGCGATCCGTCTTCCGTGTAAGACGATTGAAGGATCGGAAAACGCAATCAGCGCGTCGGCGCGCTCGCGGGTCATGGCTGAGAACGCCGTATCGAAGTCGTCGGGGCCTCGGATCTCCACGGATTGAAGTGTCAGGCCCAACACCTGGGCCGCGCCTCGCACCTCGACCCAATCGGAGGACCAGAAGCGGAAATTGGCGCTGAACCGCTCGGAAGAGGTTGGATTCCAAAGGACCGCCACCCGCCTCACCTTGGGGGCGACCCCTTTCAGCAGCTCGAGACGTTTGGCCCCGAGCTCCGGCGTTAGCTCGGACAGCCCCGTGATGTTGCCTCCCGGTCGAGCAAGGCTGGAGATGAGCCCGGTCGCAACGAGGTCATCGTTGCAGGCCGCCACGACGATGGGGATCGTCTTGGTTGCTTGACTGGCGGCGTTGATCGGTGCTCCGCAGGTGTCGACGACAATGACGTCAACCTTGAGGCGGACCAGATCGGCCGCGAGGTCGGGGAGCCGCTCGGTCATTCCCTCGGAGGATCGGCGCTCGATCGCGATGTTCTGGCCTTCCACGTAGCCGAGCTCGCGAAGCCCCTGTTGGAATGCCTGAATGAATGGAGAGGCAACGGAAAGGGAGCTGCCGAGGAACGCGATCTTCCACACCTTCACGGCCTGCTGCGCCTCGACAGCAAGCGGGGCCGCGAGAAGGCCGACCATCACCACGAGGACGAGCAGTGAAGCCCTCACACTCTCCTTCTAGGTCGAGATCGCGGCGCCTGAGCATAGCTCAGGTTTCCATCGCCAACCAGGACCGTTTTCTTATGAAGTCGGCGTGGGTGGATTGCCGGTTCTTCAGGGTCTCGACCCGCGCCTCCGAGAACGAGTTGTCATTGGCGACTGCGTCGCTTCCTGAAGCGTCCTGGAAGTCAGAGTGCTCTTTCGGGGGTTGGTGTAGGTTCCAGGCTCTGGCACCGTCCGGGCGCCGCCGTCCTGGCAGACGTAGCTCCGCATCGGTCCTCACCTGGTCTACGAGGTGACAAGCCGCAGGCCCCCGCACGCTTACGGGGCACGTCGTACACGGGCGAGCCGCGCGCCCGCCCGAGCTCCGGCGGTCGTGAGAAGGGCGGCCAGACGGGCCAGGGCAGGTTGGCGGTGGGCGGCGGGGCGCCAGACCAGGGTGACGGGTAGCGTTGGCACTCGCGCGGGTGCGCTGACGGTGCGATCCGCAGGCGCCTCGCTGAGCGCCAGGGCCGGCACCAGCCCGATGCCGAGCCCCCCCGAGACATAGGAGAGCAGCAGCGACACGCTCGGCACGTCGATGGTCGACACCGGGCGGATCCGAGCGTCGGCGAGATACTGGTCGAGCAGCGCGCGGCCGCGGCTTTCGGCGGCCAGGCGCAGGATTGGCTCGCGACGCAGCCGTTCAGTCAGCGGCGCCCGTTGCCCACGCTGGCGCCGCGGGCCGACCCAGACGAAGGGTTGGTCGAACAGGTGGCGGTCCTCGAGACCCCGCGGGGTGTCCTGCCCCGTGACCACGGCGAGATCAATGTCGCCGCGCGCAACCAGACGAACCCCCTCGCGTGAGTGGGTGGTGACGATCTCGAAGCGCACGGACGGCTCCTGGTCCAGCAAGTCCCGGAGCACCGGCGCCAGCAGTGCCCTGCCGAGGTAATCGCTGGCCGCCATGCGGAGCGTGGTGGTGGGGTGGCCGGCCAGCTCGGCGAGCTGTGCGAACGCAGCCTCGGCCCCGATCCAGAGCTCTCGCACGACGGGGAGCGCCGCCTCGCCCGTGGCGCTCAGGCGGACGCCGCGGCCGGCGCGCTCCAAGAACTTGATGCCGAAGTGAGTCTCGAGCCGCCGAATCTGCTGGCTCACCGCCGATGAGGTGATGTGGCGCTGGCGTGCCGCCCCCGCCACCGAGCCCGTGCGGATCACGGCCAGCAAGGTTTCGAGGGCGGGAAAGAGGGCGGCATTGATCATTAAGCAAATCTTAACATTGGATTCACAATGTTTCACTGGACTACACAATATAGATAGAGCACGATACTCTTCGCGAGGCTCATCGGCCGCCGTCCCGGCAACCGGGCGAGCCTCCCGTACGAGGAAGAGGAGTCCTTCATGGCGCGCACGCTGCTCGACAAGGTGTGGGAAGCACATACGGTGCGGACGCTGCCCTCCGGGCAGACCCAGCTCCTGATCGGCCTCCACCTCGTCCACGAGGTGACGAGCCCGCAGGCCTACCAGATGCTCAAGGAAGCGGGCCTCCGGGTGCGGATGCCCGAGCGCACGTTCGCCACGATCGACCACATCATTCCGACCAAAGGCCAGCAGCGCCCCTTCGCGGACGAGCTGGCCGAGGAGATGACGGTCCATCTCGTCCGCAACACGAAGGCCTCCGGCGTCGCCTTCTTCGACCTCGACAGCGGCCGTCAGGGGATCGTCCACGTGATCGGCCCCGAGCTGGGTCTGACCCAGCCCGGGATGACGATCGCGTGCGGCGACAGTCACACCTCCACCCATGGCGCCGTCGGGGCCATCGCGTTCGGGATCGGGACGACCCAGGTCCGTGACGTCCTGGGGACGCAGTGCCTCGCGATGGCGAAGCCGCGGATCCGTCAGGTCCGCGTCGACGGCAGCCTCGCCCCGGGCGTCTACGCCAAGGACGTGACCCTCTGGATCATCCACGTGCTGGGCGTCAAGGGCGGAGTGGGCTATGCCTACGAGTACGCGGGCCCGGCGATCGAGCGGATGACGATGGAGGAGCGTCTCACCGTCTGCAACATGTCGATCGAGGGCGGCGCGCGCTTCGGCTACATCAATCCCGATCAGACGACCTTCGACTACCTCCGCGGCCGGCCCTATGCGCCGCAGGGGGCGGGGTTCGACCGGGCGGTGTCGTGGTGGAAGAGCGTGGCGACCGACCCGGGTGCGCCCTTCGACGACATCGCCCGGATCGACGGCGCCGCGATCCAGCCGGTGGTCACCTGGGGCATCAATCCTGGCCAGTCGGTCGGTGTCGCCGAGCGCATCCCGGATCCCCGCGAGGCGCCCGCGGACGACCGGTCGACCTGGCACGAGGCTCTGCAGTTCATGGGCTTCCAGGCCGGTCAGCCGATCGCGGGCACGAAAATCGACGTGGCATTCGTCGGATCCTGCACCAACGGGCGGCTGTCCGACCTCCGGGTCGCCGCCGAGGTCGCCCGCGGGCGGAAGGTCGCCCGGGGCGTCCGGGCGCTCATCGTCCCTGGGTCCCAGGAGGTCGCGCGAGCCGCCGAGGCCGAGGGGCTCCACGAGATCTTCCAGGAAGCCGGCTTCCAGTGGCGAAAGGCCGGCTGCTCGATGTGTCTCGGCATGAACGAGGACAAGCTGCAGGGACGCGAGGTTAGCGCCTCATCCTCCAACCGGAACTTCAAGGGCCGGCAGGGGAGCCCGACGGGTCGGACCCTCCTCATGAGCCCGGCCATGGTCGCGGCTGCCGCCATCGCGGGGGCCGTCACCGACGTGAGGGAGATGCTCGGATGAGTCCACAGGCCGAAGGCCGTCCGGTCAAGTTTCGGCGCAGAGGGAGGGTGACCCAGTGAGCACGGCGCACGCCAGACGGCAGATCGTGGGGCGGGGGATCCCGCTTCCCGGCAACGACATCGACACCGACCGGATCATCCCGGCCAGGTACCTGAAGAGCGTGACCTTCGCCGGCCTCGGCGAGCACGTCTTCGGCGACGAGCGAAAGGCCGTGCCCGAGCACCCGTTCAACCGGCCGCAGTTCCAGGGCGCGTCCGTCCTGATCACCGGCCAGAACTTCGGCTGCGGTTCGTCGCGGGAGCACGCGCCCCAGGCGCTCCGGGACTGGGGCGTCGGCGCGGTCGTGGGCGGCTCGTTCGGCGAGATCTTCTTCGGGAACTGCACGGTGCTCGGGATCCCGTGCCTGACCGCCGAGCCGGCCGAGATCGAGTGGCTGCTCCGCGAGGTCGAGAAACACCCTGACCGGCCGATCGAGGTTGACGTCGAGCGCCGCGAGGTCCGGTTCAACGGCCGGGTGATCCAGGCCGGCATCCCTGACGGCGCCCGCCACCAGCTCGTCAGCGGCGGCTGGAACTCGATGGGCGTGCTGCTGGACGCAGGCGACGCGATCGAGCGTACCGCCCGCGCCCTGCCGTACGTCGCGGGGTACTGAGCGGCCTTCCCTTCAGAGGCCGGGTCGTCCGCTCGACGTGACGCTCAGGTGACCTCGTCCCGCCGCGTCCTGTTCCTGCCCGGAGCCTCGGGGGGCGGGCGCTTCTGGCACCCGGTCGCCGAGCGTCTGCCGGCGGCTTGGGACACGACCTTCTTCGACTGGCCGGGGCTCGGCCGCGTACCGTCCCGCCCCGACGTCAATGGCCTCGACGATCTCGCTCGGCTGGTCCTGGGCCGGGCAGGCCCCGGGCCGGCCGATCTGGTCGCGCAGTCGATGGGCGGTGTCGTGGCCATGCTGGTCGCGCTCGCCCATCCGGAGCGCGTGCGCCGCATCGTCCTCACCGCGACGTCGGCCGGGATCGACATCTCGCCGTTCGAGCCCGAGGACTGGCGGCCTGACTACGCGGAGGAATTTCCCGGCGCGGCTCCGTGGATCCTCACCGAGCGGCCCGACCTCTCGGCCAGGCTCCAGTCGGTGACGGCGCCGACGCTCCTCGTGTGGAGCGACGCCGATCCGATCAGCCCCCTCGGCGTCGGCCGGTGCCTCGCGAGGCTACTGCCGCGCGCCGAGCTGGTCGTGCTCCCGGTCGCCGGCCACATGTTCGCCCGCGACCACGCGAACCTCGTCGCCCCGCACATCGAGCGCCATCTTTCGGCCGGCGAGGCGTAAGTCGTCGGGCGAGCCTGGTCATGTGGGCGCATGCCTCGACGGGCGGCGTGAGCGTGGGACGAGCCGCCCCACCATCGGCTGTCCTTTTGGGGCGATCCTGGCCCGGTACTGCGAATATCACGGTCCCTATGGTGGCGGGCCCTGACCCCTGTTGCTACTCGACCACGTCGTCGGCCCGGGCGCGGGTTTTCGGCGGCAAGTCAAGGCCGAGCGCCTTAGCGGTCTTGAGGTTGATCACCAAGTCATACTTGGTCGACGCTTGTACCGGAAGATTGCCCGGCTTCTCGCCCTTGAGGATGCGATCGACATAGCCGGCCGCTTGCCTGTACTGGTCGGTGGTGTCCGGCCCGTAGGAGACGAGGCCGCCGCCGTTGACGAAATAGCGGAAAGGGTACACGGCGGGCAGACGGTAGCGAGCTGCGAGTGAAACGAGCAGATCACGCTGCGCCACCCCAAACGCGCTTCCCGTCACGATGATCCCGCCGTGTTCGGGGCGCAAGAAGGTCTTGATGGCGTGCTCGATCTCGGCCGCGTCGCGCGCGCCGACTGGGCTCACTTCCATCCCGAATGACCGGGCAGAACTCTGGATCACGGCAAACTGTCCGATCGCAGCAGGACTGGTTGGATCGCGGATGACCACCGCGCGATTCACGCGGGGTGCGATCTCTTTGAGGAGCTCGAGCCACTTCGCGCTGAAGGTGTAATCGAACAGCGTGAAGCCGGTGACATTGCCGCGCGGCTGAGCCAGGCTGCCCACAAACCCAGCACCGACCGGATCGGCCACGTTCGAGAACACGATAGGCACAGTGTGGGTCGCCGATTGCAACGCCACCATGGCAAGCGAGGTCGACGCAAGGATGACGTCGGGGGCCAGCGCGACTAATTCTGCCGCGTATCGTCGCCGATCGGGATCGTTGGCACCCCAGCGGGTGTCGAGCTTCATGTTCTTTCCATCAATCCAGCCCAATCGCGTCAATTCATGAAGAAATGCGCCAAATCGGTCCTGCCCTTCACGATCGGTTTCCGCCAGATGCATCAGCACGCCGATGCGTCGAACGCGCTCCCCTTGCTGCGCGCAAGCGGCGAGCGGCCGCAGCAATGCATCCACCGCGGCCGTACCGCAGAGTAGCGTCATGAACTCTCGCCGTAGCAAGCGCTCCATCCTCGTCCAGGAAGTTCGGGACCACGCGAAACATATCACATGGCGGGTCACCGTAGCGCCGTCGGCGCGACCGCTGGACGGGCGCGCGCTCTTGCCGCGGGGCCGGCCGGCTACTTCTTGAAGAGGTTGTCGAACGCGCGGCGGATGTCGCTGGGGCGCGTCGAGTCGGGCGAGGCGTTCCGCTCGACCGTGACGCGCAGCGTGAACGTCCGGCAGTCGTTGCGGGCGGCCTTGTCCGCCAGCCGCTCGGGGATGGGCTCCGTGCACTCGAAGCGCCGGCTCGTGTCGAAGTGGGAGCACTGGCGACAGGCATGGATGGCGGCCCGACAGCTCGGGCACTGCTCCAGCGACGCGGTGGCGATCGGCAGGACGACGCCGCATGCCCCGCACCGGGACACGGTTCGCTGGGCGAGCATGCTGCCGCGCGGCGGGGCGTCGCCGGGCGGCCGCTCTGGCCGGCGCGGGTCTGCGCCCTGGCCCTGGCTTCGGTAGCCTTGCTGACGGTACTTTCGGTCGGCCATGCGCGTGATCCTCTCCGTGCCCCACTCTAGCCGAAGCTTCCCGCTCCTGCACCTTTGTGACGGGGCAGCGATCTCAGCCGGGTTCTCACCCGAACGCTCAGGAGGCGGCGGGGTGCTCGGGGACGGAGTCGTAGCCGAGCCGCACGCGCCGGATGACGCCGCGAGCGAGTTCGTAGATGTCACACTCCTCGTACGGCCTGACGTAGACGTGAAGGGTCACGGCGTCCTCGCCCATCGTCTCCACGGCATGGATCTCGGCAGGACCGTCGACGTGGCCCGGCCCGCCCTCGACAGGGTGTCCGAGCGGCGCGAGGCTCAGCGGGCTCCGCGACAGCTCCCGATAGCTCGTGAAGCGTAGCCGGCCGCGCTCGACCCGCGCCCAGCAGAGCTCACCCTCGTGGCCGTGGATCGGCGCGAAAGAGCCGCGGCTCCAGCAGAGCACGAGCAGCTCCACCGCCGAGTTCTTGAAAACGAGATGGCGCGTGTAGCGGCCGCCCTCGAAGCGGAGGTAGCGCTCGATGGAGGCCGGCTCGATCAGGTGAGTGCCGAGAAAGCGCTGCACCATCCCGGCGTCCACGGCGGGAGCCGTGAGCTCCCTCATCCGGGCGACGAAGGCGTCCATCGACAGGACCCCAGGCATCAGATCCCGATACAAGCCACAAGGCCTCGCAGAGCGTCAAGCCCTCCCCGGCCGCCAGCTTCGCCGGCGCCCTCGCGGGATCGGCAGGTCCGGGCGGCTACCTCGCCGTGTATCCTCCGTCGACCGGGAGCGCCACGCCCGTGATGTAGCTGGCGTCGTCGGAGGCGAGGAAGAGCCCGGCCTGGGCCACCTCCATCGGCGTGCCGACGCGCCCGAGCGGAACCGCCTGCTTCATCCGCGCGAGGTTCTCGTGCTTGTTCGCCTCCACGTCGGGCCGGCCCATGAAGATGTCGAGCATCGGCGTGTCGATCGGCGCCGGGCACACGCAGTTGACGCGGATGTTGTCCGCGGCGAGACGAAGGGCGAGGGACTTCGTGAGGCCGGTGACGCCGAACTTCGCCGCCGAGTAGACGGGGCTGAACGGCGAGCCGTAGATCCCGGCGATCGAGCTGGTGAACAGGATGCTCCCGCGGCCCCGCGCGCGAAGGGCCGGGATCGCCTCGGACGTCGTGATGACCACGCTCCGCACGTTGAGCGTCATCGCCAGGTCGTAGTCATCCATGAGGATGCCCTCGACCCGCCCCGGTCCCGGATGCCCGACATTGTTCCACAGGATGTCGAGGCCGCCGAAGGCGTCCAGCGTCTCGCGCACGATTCGCCGGCTGTCGGCGTCCCGGGTGAGATCGCAGGGGATGCCGTGCGCTCGTCCGCCGGCGGCCGTGATCTCGCCGACAGTGTCACCGATCCTTCCCCTGTCGATGTCGGCCACGGCCACTGCCGCGCCCTCGCGCGCGAAGAGCACTGCGGCGGCTCGCCCGATGCCGGACGCGGCCGCGCTGATCAGCGCGATCTTGCCCTTGAGTCGCATGTGGGTCTCCCCCTGGTCCGCGATGAGCGGACGACCTTCAGTGTCGCTGCACCCTCGAGGGGCGTCAACGGCCGCCGGGCCGTCACCGATTCCAGAGGCGCGTCACGCGGGCGGCTCGCGACGCGGATGACGAGCTTCAGGCCGGACCACACCTCGTCCACGGCGCAGACCTTCACGTCCACGACGCCGAGCGGCAGCGCGACCCCCCGCACGGTGTCCTCGGTGACGTCGGTCGGCACCTTCGCGGCACGCGTGGGCCAGGATACTCAGATCGCCGCGGCCGGTGTGATGCAGCTGACGAGGGCGGGGAGCTGGGTCGCGAGCGCCGCCCGCGTCGTGACGAAGAGGTGAGGTCGAACGGGCCCTCGCCGCGTCGGGAGAGCTGCACGCCGTCGGGACGCTCGCCGAGAAGACGTCGATAGCCATGCCGCGCGGCGACGACCAGCACTCGGGAGCCCTGACGGATCCCGAGCTTCGAGGCGAGGGGCTTGCCGGAGTATCCCGAGACCTGTCGGGGGCCGGGCCGCCGGATCACCGCGCCAGCGCGGCGCGGTCCGCCAGCTCACCGATCATCGTGGTACCGGTGACACGGAGCACGCGGACGGGGACCAGCTCGCCGATGAGGGCATCGGGGCCCTCGAGGACGACCGTCGTGTTGCCGCGATTCTTGCCCGCGAGCTGGCCGCGGCGATTTCGCTCCTCGACGAGCACTTGGACCTCACCGCCGACCCAGGCCTCGAGCTTCTCGCGGGAGATGCGCGCCTGGAGCTCCAGGGCGATCTGGTTGCGCCGCTCCTTGTCGGGCTGGGGCACGTCGTCGGGCCAGTCCGCCGCCTCGGTGCCAGGCCGGGGCGAGTACTTGAAGACGAAGGCGCTGTCGTAGCGCACGCGCTCCATGAGGGCGCAGGTCGCCTCGAAGTCGGCCTCCGTCTCGCCGGGAAAGCCCACGATGATGTCCGTGGACACCGCCACGTCCGGGACCAGCGCGCGGAGGCGGGTGATCTGCCCGAGGTAGGTCTCCACCGTGTAGCCGCGACGCATCGCGCGGAGGATCCGGTCGGAGCCCGACTGGACGGGGAGGTGCAGGAACTCGCAGGCCGCGCGGCACTCCGCCATCGCTCGGAACAGCTCCTCGTGGGCGTCGAAGGGGTGACTCGTCGTGAACCGGACGCGGTCGATGGAGGTCCTTCCGTCGATCGCCCGTAAGAGGGCGGGAAAGTCGATCAAGCGGGACTCGTTCGCCCCATTGGCCGGGACGCCGTCCGTGTCGGCCCGCGCCTCGAGCTGAAGGAGCGCGCGCCGGCGGCCGGGCCCGACCCAGCCGGATCCGTCGGGGAAGCGCTTCCCGTAGGAGTTCACGTTCTGGCCCAGCAAGGTTACCTGGCGGTAGCCGGCGCGCGCGAGCTGCTGGACCTCGTCGAGGATCTCGTCGACCGGGCGCGACACCTCCTGGCCCCGCGTCGTCGGCACGATGCAGTAGGCGCACTTCTTGTCGCAGCCTTCCATGATCGTCACGAACGCGACGACCCGGCCCCTGCGGTAGTCGGTCGCCGGGCGGCGGTCGAGCGGCCGCACCTTGCGGTCGATGGCCAGGACCTGGGCACCGGAGCCGAGCGCCGCTCGCTGCCGCCGCTCGGCGACGCCGGCCAGGAGATCCGGCAGGTCGTAGATCTCCGCCGGCCCCGCGACGAGGTCGACCTGGGGGAGTCGACGGAAGATCTCTTCCCGCTGCGCCTTGGCCATGCAGCCGAGGACGCCCAGGACGAGGCTGGGGCGCTCGCGCTTGAGCGTCTGCATGAGCCCCATCTTCCCGAACGCTCGCTCCTCGGCGTGTGCGCGAACCGAGCAGGTGTTCAGAAGGATCACGTCCGCCTCCTCCTCGCGCGCGACGACGGCGTACCCCTGGGCCGCGAGCATGCCGAGGATCTCCTCGGAGTCCCGCTCGTTCATCTGGCAGCCGTACGTCTGGAGGTAAACGGCCTGCGCCATGGCGGCCCGATTGTACACCGCGACCCACGACCTCCGGCAGCTCGTCCGGCGCGCGGTCGCGACACGGGACGTGCGGAACCTGGACGGCGTGCCGTGGCTCGTGGCGTACGGGATCAGCGGGAACACGCGCGCGTTCTGGTCGCTCGAGAGCGCCCGGCGCATCCTCGGCTACGCGCCACGGGACGACAGCGAGGTGGCCTACACGACCGACGTGCGGCGGCTGCTCACCGGTCCCCGGGCCCGCGCGCGCGGCGGCTGGCTTGGAGCCTGACCCGGCCCTTCAGTCGGCGAGGCCGATCCGGATCCGCCGGTTGTGGCGTCCCTTGTTGTCGACCTTGAGGATGCGTACCGGCGGCGACTGGCCGGTCGAGGAGAGGTGAGTACCGCCGCACGCCTGGCGGTCGAGCCCCGCGATCTCGATCACCCGGATCGTCCCGTCGGCCTGGGGCGGGGGAGTGACCGAGCGGCTGCGCAGTAGCCCGCGCTCGAGGCCGGCGAGGTCGGCCGGCACGTAGACCTGGCCGATGGCGAGATCCTGTCGGATCGCGTCGTTGATCGCCGGCTCCAGCGCCCGCACGCGGTCGTTGTCAGCACCCGGGAGATCGAGGTCGATGCGGGCGGTGCCGTCGTCCCCGATCTGGGCGCCCGTCACCAGCGCTCCGTCGAACGCCCGGAAGGCGAGCGCGTTGACGATGTGGAGGTCGGTGTGGAGCTGACACATCCGCTGCCGGAACGCCGCGTCCACCACACCCAGGACTGACCCCTCGATCACCACGGGCTCCGCCAGGACGTGCCAGAGGGCACCGCCATCCGCCTCGAGCCGTTCCACTTGTACCTCGCCGCCCGTCCAGCGTAGGACGCCGCGGTCGGCGGGCTGCCCGCCGCCCCCCGGGTAGAAGGCCGATCGGGTCAGCAACACCATGCCGGGTCGCGTGTCGAGGACGCCGGCCTCGAACTCGCGGAGGTCGGGCGCCTCGTGCCAGAGGGATCGGGCCGCGGTCATCTGATCCTCCGGGCGGCCTGCGCTCCGCCGCATTGCCGCACGCTCATCGCCTCTCCACGTGCGCGCCGTCAGGGCTTTCCTTTCCGCTGCTCCAGCTCGAAGTCCAGGCGCTATGGTCGAGGAGGCCGACCTCGAGGCGCATCGCGGGGATCGCCGCGTCTACCACACTCCGGTGAGCCTCGGTCAGCTGCCGGGCGACGATCAGATTCCAGCCCACGAGGGACCCCACCACGAGGAGCAGACCTCCCACGGCGAAACCAAGCTGGTGGCCGGGGCGCAATGACGGTATCTCAAGATGGCTTATGTGTCGTCCAAGAGCGGAGCCAGGAATTCCATGGTCTGGAGATATGGCTGAGACTGTCCCGTCTAACCTATCGATTTGATGAGGCCGATGACGAATTCTATCGAGCCTGGCCTGACGCGTGGCTGGTGCGAAAGGGGTCGAACTCTCCCGGGAAGGATGTACCGGAGAAATAGGGTGGAGGTCAGATGCAACGACCCCCGTCGACCTCGACGCAGGCCCCGGTGATCATCGCCGCGTCGTCGGACGCGAGGAAGAGCGCGGTCCGGGCTACGTCCTCGGGCGTGTTGAGTCTCCCGAGAGGGATTGTGGGCAGATACTTCCGGAGGAGGTCCTCGTCCACCCGCTCCTTGCCCGAGAAACGCGGCAGCATCGGCGTCTCCGTTGCCACGGGGGCGATCGCGACGGCCCGGACGCCGAACGGAGCGAGCTCGAGAGCGAGGCTCTTCGTCAGGGCGACGACCGCGCCCTTCGAGGCCGAGTAGGTCTGCACTCCCGGTCGCGGGCGGATGGCGGACGTCGAGGCGGTCACCAGGATGACGCCGGCGCGCTGCCGCTTCATGACCGGCGCCGCGTGCTTCGCGCCGAAGAAGACACCCTTGACGTTGACCGCCATGATGCGATCGAAAGTCGCCTCGTCGACGTCCTCGACCGGTGTCGGTGCCTGGGGGACGCCCGCGTTGGCATAGAAGACGTCCAGGCGCCCCCATCGCGCCACGGTGGTGGCGACGGCCGACTCGTTGTCCGCGTTCCGGCTCACGTCCGCGCGCAGCGCGAGCGCCTGCCCCCCGGCACGCTCGATCGCTTCGGCCGTGTCCCTGGCGGCGTCCTCGCGGAGGTCCACGACGGCCACGCGGCCACCCTCGTGCGCGAAGAGCAGTGCCGCGGCCCGGCCGATGCCGGATCCGGCGCCCGTCACCAGCGCCACCTTGTCACGGAGCTTCATGCGAACCCCCTCGGGTGCGGGCGGCGGGATGCCCCGCTCCACCGGTACGGCGTGAGCGTAGAGCACGGCGCCTGGTCCGGCAAGGCCAGCAATGAAGCGTGCTGTTGCGCCGGCATGGCGGCGATATCCCGGACCCGACTCCTCGTGAGCCCGGTGTCACGGCTCGAATGCTTCGACTTCCCGGGCAGAAGAGATCTCGCTCTTAAGGCACGCGACGGTTGCCAGGGCCGGAGCCGTACCCTATCCTGCCTTTGAGCCAGCGCTGGCCGCGCCGTCCCGCGGATTGGAATCGCAGTCAAGGAGGATCCTGGTGCGAACGACCGTCTGGAGAACCCTGCGCGCCACGGGTGCGCCGTTGCTCGTCGTGGCCATCGTCGGCGGGCTGCCCGCGCCGGCGGCCGCCGTGCTGGCACGCCTGAGCGACGACGCGCACACGTCCCAGTCCGCCCGGACGGCGAACTTCGGCTCGGCGCCGACGCTCCTGGTCCAGGGCCCGGGCCCGGCCGCCGCTCAGGCCTTCGTGCGCTTCGACCTGACGACCCTGCCTGCCGGCACCCGGGGTGCCGACGTCGCCCGGGCCGTTCTCAGGCTGTGGGTAGCCAAGGTGACCCGTGGCGGCTTGTTGGACGTCCACTCCGTGCGCGGCGGATGGAGCGAGGGCACGCTCACGGCAGCGAACGCTCCTGGCCGGGGCCGAGACGAGCTGATGGGCATCCCCGTCTCGCCGCAGGATCGGAATCACTTCCTGGTGGTGGACGTGACCGAGCTCGTCCAGGAGTGGCTCGACCGGACGCTCGAGAACAACGGTCTCGTACTGATGCCGAACGCGGCCGGCGTCTCCGTGGAGTTCGACAGCAAGGAGAACGCGGCGACGAGTCATGAGCCGGAGCTCGAGATCACGCTGAGGGCCACCGGGGCAGCCGGGCCACCGGGCCCACCGGGACCCGCAGGCTCGGCCGGGCTCCAGGGTCCCGCGGGCGTGCGTGGTCCGGCGGGTCCGGCAGGTCCATCGGGTCCACCGGGTCCGGCGGGTCCGGCAGGTCTACCGGGCTTTGCCGGCCCTGCTGGTCCAGCGGGGCCTCGTGGAGTGGACAGCCGACCTGGATCGCTGGCGGTGGCGCCAGCACAGACTGCGGCGGTCGCGGGGCCCGTGTTGCCATCCGCGCCGATCGGCGGGTTGCGTGAGTATCGAGCAAGCGGGACCTGGACGGCGCCTGCCGGTGTGACACGCGTGATGATGGAGGTCTGGGGGGCCGGGGGAGCTGGTGGGCCAGGCTCGCCAGGCGCCCAGGGCGGCGGTGGCGGCGGCGGTGCCGGAGCGTACCAGCGCGTCGTGCTGGCGGTCGTACCTGGGACGACGTACGACCTCGTCGTGGGCGACGGGGGCCAGCCTGACCCCAGCGGGGGCGGGGACGGACGTGATACACAGCTCCGCGATGCCATCACGGGGACCGTGCTGATCTCGGTGCGAGCCGGTCACGGTGGCCGTCCAGCGCGGCCGGACGGCGGGCCTGGCGCCGGCGGCCGCGGTGGCCGCGCCGAGGTCGCGCTGGGGATCGGGCGGGACGGAATCGACGGCGCGCCGGGCGAGGTCTGTCGGCCGGCTCCGCTGTCGCCCTCGACCTGTCTGTCCCCCGGCCGCGGGGGGACCAGTGGTGCCGCCGCGCGCGGAAGCGTTGAGCCGCCGCCACGCACCGGTGCCGGCGGCGCCGGAGGCGATGCGGGGCGCCCGGGACTCCCCGGCGGCCCGGGCTACGTCATCCTCCTCTGGTGAGGGCGGGAAGGCGCGGGGTGGCCGGCGCGTGATGAGACGGCGGCCTCTCCACGTCCCGGCGATGGCCGCCGCGGCGCGGGGACCGGGGAAGGGGACGGCGTGGTTGAGCGGACCTGGGTGTCGTACCTGATTGTTCTAATCGCGAGCGGGTGCACCCTCATTCTCGAGCTCGTGGCCGGCCGCGTCCTGGCCCCGTTTGTCGGCGTGTCGATTCACACCTGGACCAGCATCATTGGCGTCGTCCTCGCCGGCATCTCGCTCGGAAACTACCTGGGTGGCGTGCTGGCCGACCGCGCGGGGCCCGCCCGGATGCTCGCGATCCTCCTTGCCGCCGGCGGGCTGGCGAGCGTCGCCGTGCTGCCCCTGGCGAACGGTCTCGGGACCCTCGCGCCCCGAAGCTACCCGCTCGTCTTCCGTATCGTGCTGCTCACGACCCTGCTCTTCTTCCTGCCGAGCGTCCTGCTCGGAATGGTCCCACCCGTGGCCATCAAGCACGTGCTGGACGACCTCGGCCAGGCCGGGAAGGTGGTGGGGCGGGTCTATGCCGCGTCGACCGTCGGCAGCCTCGTTGGCACGTTCCTGACAGGGTTCGTCCTGATCGCGCATTTCGGGACGCGGGCCATCATCCTCTCCGTGGGGCTGACGCTGGTCGCGTTCGGGATGCTAGCCGGCGCGCTCGCCTGCGGTGACGCGAGGAGCCACGCGCCGAGCGCCTGAGAGGAGGCCCAGCATGCGGGACGTCCTGCGGACGGCCCTGTGCGATCTGCTCGGGATCGAGTATCCGGTCATCCAGTCCGGCATGGGAAGCATCGCCGGGCCGGACCTCGTCGCCGAGGTGTCACGCGCCGGCGGCCTGGGGGTCCTGGCCGGCCTGACCGTACCCCCCGAGGAACTGCGAAGCCGGATTCGCCACGTGCGCGAGCTGACCGACCGCCCGTTCGGCGTCAACCTGTGGCTTCACAAGGAGCTCCGTCCACCCGCCGATCCGGCGACGATCTCCGACGACCGGCTGGCCGCCGTCCATTCGGTGCTCAATGGGTTCCGCGTCCAGCTCGGGCTCCCGCCCCGGGCCGAGCGGCCCGGGGCCGTGCCCGACATCATCTCGGCGCAGCTCGAGGTGATCCTCGAGGAGCGCCCGCCGGTCTTCAGCATCGGGCTCGGCGATCCTGGCCCGGACCTCGTGGCCCGCTGCCGGGCACAGGGGATCAAGGTGGTCGCCATGGTGGCGACGGTGGAAGACGCGCGGGCGGTCGCCGCGTCGGGCGTCGACGCGATCGTCGCCCAGGGCGGCGAGGCCGGCGGCCATCGCTCCACGTGGGTGAAACGGCCCTCGCCCGACGCCGCCAGCGTCGGGACGATGGCGCTCGTGCCCCAGATCGTCGACGCGGTTCAGATGCCCGTCGTGGCTGCGGGCGGCATCTCCGACGGGCGCGGCCTGGTCGCCGCGCTCGCCCTCGGGGCGGTGGGCATCCTGCTCGGCACCCGGTTCGTGGCGACGCGGGAATCCATGGCGCCGGAATTCTGGAAGAAGTCGCTCCTCGAGCGGGAGGGGGACGACACGACGGTCACCGACGCGTTCTCGGGGTTGTGGCTGCGCACGCTTCGCAACACCTACACCGCCGAGTACCAGGCGTCGGGCGTGCCGGTCCTGCCACCGCTGCTCCAGACGCGGGCCGCTCAGGACGTCATCGAGGAGGCCCGACGGCGCAGAGAGGGAGAGTACTTCCCGATGCTGGCGGGCCAGGGCGTGGGTCTCGTGCGCGACCTGCCCGGCGCCAGCGAGGTGGTCGAGAGGATCGTCCGGGAGGCGCGGGTCGTCCTCGCGGGACTCCCGCGGCGAGCCCGGACCGCGTGATCCGCTGGGGCGCGTGGACGGCGTACGGCGTCGTCTTCGTCGCGAGCGCCTGCGCCCTCGTCCTCGAGATCGCCGCCGCTCGCTTGCTCGCCCCGTACCTCGGCGTCTCCCTCTACACCTGGACCAGCATCATCGGCGTGGTGCTGGCGGGCATCGCGCTCGGCAACTATCTGGGCGGCCTCGTGGCGGATCTGGCCGGGTCCCGGCGGACTCTCGGGCTCCTCCTGGCGGCGGGCGGAGTGGTGAGCCTCGCCATCCTGCCGTTCACAACGACCGACCTACTGGGGCTCGTGCCGCGGGGCCTTCCGGTCGTCGTTCGGATCGTGCTCCTCACCGGGCTCCTGTTCTTCGTGCCGAGCGCCCTCCTTGGCATGGTGTCGCCAGTCGTGGTGAAACTCACTCTCGCGGATCTCGGGCGCGCCGGTCACGTCGTCGGGCGCATCTACGCGTGGTCGACGCTCGGCAGCATCGCAGGGACCTTCCTCACAGGCTTCCTGCTGATCCCCTGGCTCGGCACGAAGCCCGTCATCTTCGGCGTGGGTCTGATCCTGATCGGCCTAGCGGGGGGGACCGGCGAGTTCTTTCGCCGGGCGGGCTGGCCGCGGGTCGTGGACGCCCTGCTGGTCCTCCTCCTGATCGTGACCCTGGGACAGATCCACCTCCGCGGCGCCCTGGACGCCTGGTGCCACCGGGAGACGAGCTACTACTGCATCCGGGTGAGCTCCGAGCGGGAGGCGGACGGCCACGTGTACCAGGTCCTGTCGCTCGACCGGCTGATCCACAGCTACAACTCGATCGAGGACCCCACGCGGCTCCACTACCCCTACCTGAGGACGTACGCGGCACTCACGGCCTACGCTGCCCAGAGGTCGCCGCAGCTCCGGGCGTTCTTCGTGGGGGGCGGGGGCTACACGCTGCCGCGGTACATGGAGGTGACCTACCCTGACGCCGTCCTCGAGGTCGTCGAGATCGATCCCGGGGTCACCATGACGGCGGGCGAGATGCTGGGGCTGAGCCCGACCACGCGGGTGGTCACCCACAACAGGGACGCCCGTGAGGTGGTGGAGGCCAAGCAGGGAACCGCGACGTACGATCTCGTATTCGGAGACGCATTCAACGACTACCAGGTCCCGTATCACCTGGCGACGCGCGAGTTCGCGCAGAAGGTGCGCGGTCTGCTGAAGCCGGATGGCCTCTACCTGGCGCTGGTGATCGACAGGATGCGTGGAGGCCGGTTCATGGCTTCCGTCGTGCGCACGCTCCGGGACGTCTTCCCCCATGTGTACGTGCTCTCGGACGTGGGCGGCACCCTGGTGCCGCGGGCGCGGACCTACGTGGTCGCCGCGAGCGCGACGGCGCTCGACCTCGGCCGGCTCAGGGCGATTCCGGAGCGGGGGCCCGACGGAGAAACCGCGGTCGGTGTCATGCCGGCGGATGCCCTGGAGGACTGGCTGCGGAGGGCCAATCCCGTCGTGCTGACCGACGACTACGCGCCCGCGGACAACCTGATGGCGCCCATCTTCCTCGAGCGCGGCCTCTGACGGACCCCACCCGTCTCTCCGGACCCTCGTTGCGAGGCGTGATAGCCTGAGAAGCGTGGGGCTGCCCCGCCGGCGCGGGGTGCCGCGCCAGATCAGGGCGGCGGTCGTCCTTGCGGGCGGCGCCGCGGAGGTCTCATGGACCGGCCGACTCCGTCCGCTTCCCAGACACGCTTCAGGCTCGAGCTTCCAACCACGGCGTTCCCGTTCCGGCGCGAGCTGAGCCTCGCCCCGCTGGTCGACGCGTGGGAGCGCGCGGCCGCCGAGCCGGGCATCGCGGGCGACGTCGCCCGGGCGGTCTGCCAGGGGCTCACGCGGGCGCCCGAGCTCCGGGCTTCGATCGACGACCCCTCGGTGCTCGAGCGCCACCGCGAGCTGGTCGAGGTCCTGATGTCGCGCGTCTTCCCGACGGCGTCCTGGGAGCAGGATTACGCCGCCGCCACGGTTCCCTTCCAGCTGCGCGCGGTCCACGCGACGCCGAACTTCCAGCGCCTCTTGCTCGACGCGGACAGGACGCTCCAGGGGTGGCTGAACTTGGACGCCGAGGGCGCCGCCCACGGGCGGCTCCTCTACGCCTATGACGCCATCCTGCGCACCCACTACGGCATGACGCTCGACGTGGACTACCCGCTCATCCTCGCCGCGCGCGATCCGGACTCCGGGCTCGAGCGGCATTTTCGCATCCAGTTCGACACGCGGTTCCTCGAGGTGCGGGCGCTTCGCCCCATCCCGCTCCTCGACGAGGCGACGCGTGCGCGGGTGCTCCGGGGCGGCGCGGGCCACGAGCTTCTCGGGGAGCGGCTTTTGCCGGATACCTTCGAGTTCTCAGGGTTCGTCGTGGTGCGGGCGACGGACGTGACGGACCAGGAGGTGCTCTCCGCAATCGAGCGGGACCTGATCGACAAGGAGTCGATCGTCTCCACCGAGCGGTTCCAGGAGCTCGAGGACAAGCTTCGGACCCTCCTCCGGCGGCCGGCCGTGCGCCTCGGCCTGGCCGCGTTCCACGACGGGCGCGTCTTCGTCCTGAACTACAACTGCGAGATCGAGCATGGGTGCATCTTCGCGGACACCGAGCACCTCAGGATGAGCGACTTCGCCGGGTCCGTCCACGAGCGGGCGGTGTCTCAGGGCCGCCCCCTCGTCCTGGACGACCTTATCGACGATCCGCGGCGGACCCAGTACGAGGACTCGCTCCTGGCCAACGGGGTCCGGAACGTCCTGGTGGCGCCGCTGCACTACCAGGATCGGCCGATCGGCACGCTCGAGCTGAGCTCCCCGAATGCCGGTGATCTGAGTCCTGTGAGCCTGATCAAGCTCCGCGAGGTGCTGCCGTTATTCTCGATGGCGGTGCGACGCAGCCTCGACGAGCTCGAGGCGCGCGTGCAGGCCGTGATCAAGGAGAAGTGCACCGCGATCCATCCCTCCGTGGAGTGGCGCTTCCGGCGCGCCGTCCTCGACAGCATCGAGGAGCACGAGGGCGAGGAGGCCACGGAGCTAGAGCCGATCGTCTTCCGGGACGTCTACCCGCTCTACGCGGCGACGGATATCCGCGGGTCGTCAGTGCAGCGGAACCTCGCGGTCCAGGCGGACCTGGGCGTCCACCTGCGCCTGGCCCTGGCAGTCGTCGAGGCGGCCCGGGCGGCCCGGCCGCTCCCGATCCTCGACGAGACCGTCTACCGGATCGAGCGGCACGCTCGGCAGATCGAGCAGGCGCTCGCCTCGGGGGACGAGGTGGCGGTGCTCGCGTTCCTCCGGCAGCACGTCGAGCCGCTCTTCGAGCAGCTCGCCGACTTCGGTCCCGCCGTGCGGGAACGTCTCGGGACCTACCGGGTGACACTCGATCCCGAGCTCGGGACCGTGTACAGGCAGCGGCGCGACTACGAGGAGAGCATGACGCTGGTCAGCGACACGATCTCGGCATACCTCGACGCCGAGGAGGAGCTGGCCCAGTCGATGTTCCCGCACTACTTCGAGCGACAGCGGACCGACGGGGTGGACCACACGATCTACGTCGGGGGGAGTCTGGTCGAGGACGGCCGGTTCGACGAGCTGTACCTCCGGAACCTGCGCCTCTGGCAGCTGATGGTGACATGCGGGATCGCGCGCCGGACCGAGGCGGTGCTGCCCCGCTTGGCCGTGCCACTCGCGACGACGCACCTGGTCCTCGCCCACCACACGCCGCTGTCGATCCGTTTCCGCTTCGACGAGCGGCGCTTCGACGTCGACGGCGCCTACAACGTCCGCTACGAGGTCATCAAGAAGCGGATCGACAAAGCGCTGGTGCGGGGAACGCACGAGCGGATCACGCAGCCGCGCCAGCTGGCGATCGTGTACTCGCAGCCGGCCGAGGCGGCCGAGTACCGGGGGTACCTCGAATACTTGAGCGCGCGGGGCTACGTGACCGGCGAGATCGAAGACCATGCGCTCGAGGAACTCCAGGGCGTCCACGGTCTGCGGGCGCTCCGGGTCGGGATCGACGTGTCGGCGCCGGCTGCTGAGGTCGGAGAGGCCGTCCGGGAGGCGGGCCAAGCGTCGTTGCCCCGCTGAGCGCAGTTGTCCGAGGCCTCCTGCGCCTCGGTGTGACGCTGGGAGTCCGTTGCCCTCAGGCGGTCGCCCCCTGGCGGGGATAGCCCGCCACGAGTCGCGCGACGACGACCGCCATGAACGGCGTCCCTCGGCCATGGGGCGCCTCCTCGAGGCACGCAGTTGCATCTTGATGGGCCTCCTTCTGCTTCGCTAACATGACCGCGTGCGGAGTCGGCGTGCCCTGTTCGTCGCGCTGCTGCTCGGCCTGGTCGGGTTCGCCACGGTGCCGCGCATTCTCTCGCTGCTGGAAGACCGCGGTCGCGGACCTGCGGCGAGCGCGACGGCGAGCACGGCCGGCGAGCTCTACGCGGCTCACTTCCAGAGCGCGCGTCACGAGCGCATGTTCCTGGCCTCGATCGCCTTCTTCCTGGCGTTCGCGGTGATTCGGACGATCACCCATCTGATTCGAGCGGGACGAGGGCCGTTCCACGATGTCGTGACGAAGGGCGGGCACATCCATCATCTCGTCTGGGGGATTCTGCTCTTGCTCGGGGTCGGCTATCTCTGGCTGATCCAGGTGGGAACCGGGAGCGCTGCCGGCCCCCCGTGGACGTCCCAGCTCACGGCGCTCCTGTTCGGCGTCGCCTCGGCCCTGACCCTGGACGAGTTCGCCCTGTGGCTCACGTTCCGCGACGTCTATTGGGAGCGGGAGGGGCGACTGAGCATCGATGCGGTCCTGTTGTTCGGCTCATTGCTCTCCATCGCCATGTGGGGTGGCCCCTTCCTGAGGGACCTGGTCTGGCTCTGGAGCCGCATGCCTTGAGGGCGGCCGGCGTGAGTCAGTCGACGATGAACAGGCGCGCGCCGGTCCGCGTGGACGAGCGGTGCGCCTCGTGGGCGTCGGCGACCTGGTAGGTCATCCCCGGGCGGAGGAGGAAGCGCCGCCCGTCCTCGAGCTCGGTTTCGAGCTCGCCCTCCAGCACGAGCAGGACGTGGCCCTTCCGGCACCAGTGATCCGCCCGGTAGCCTGGCGAGTACTCGACCATCCGAACGCGGATGCCGCCGACCTCGCGGGTCCGCCAGGTGGCCGAGCCCGTCTCTCCCGCGTGCTGGGTCGGCTTGACCGCGCCCCAGTCGGTCGTGTCGAAGGGGATCGCGTCCATCCTCACGGCCGCCTCTCCGGCGGACGGCCGCGAGGATGGGAGGCGGGGCTCATCCGAGCAGGGACCGGATCGCGGCGACGATGTCCTCCTTGGAGGGAATCGTCGCCCGCTCGAGATTGTCGTTGTAGGGCATCGGGACGAAGCGGGCGGCGACGCGGGCGATCGGGGCGTCCAGTTCGTCCAGCGCCTTCTCGCTGACCATGGCGGCGACCTCGGCCCCGAAGCCTCCGCGCTTGACCGCC
The DNA here is from genome assembly GCA_963805625.1 of uncultured Candidatus Rokubacteria bacterium. Classification (GTDB taxonomy): domain Bacteria; phylum Methylomirabilota; class Methylomirabilia; order Rokubacteriales; family DASRDR01; genus DASRDR01. The sequence continues at coordinate 998,897 of CAWDVE010000010.1, read as the reverse complement.
TCGTGCGCGATGACGAGCCGATGCGTCTTGCCGACGGATTCGAGGATCGTCGTCTCGTCGAGGGGCGCCAGCGTGCGCGGGTCGATGACCTCGACGCTCACGCCCTCCTTTTCGAGATCCCCGGCCGCCTGGAGGGCGCGGGCGACCATCGCCTGGGTCGCGACCACGGTGACGTCCCGGCCGACGCGCTTGACGTCCGCCTTGCCGATCGGGATCGCATACGGCTCCTCCGGCACTTCCCCCTTGAGAGGGTAGAGCGCTTTGTGCTCGAGGAAGATGACCGGATTGTCGTCGCGGATCGCCGCGGTGAGGAGCCCTTTGGCGTCGTACGGCGTCGAGGGAGCGATCACGACCAGCCCGGGGACATGGGTGAACCACGCCTCGAGGCTCTGCGAGTGCTGCGCGGCCAGGCGGATGCCGCCGCCCTGGGGGCCCCGGATCACGAGCGGCACGGTGGGCGTCCCGCCCAGCATGTAGCGGAACTTCGCCGCCTGGTTCACGACCTGGTCCATCGTCATCGCGATGAAGTCCCAGATCTGGATCTCCACCACCGGGCGCATGCCGGCCACCGCCGCGCCGACGCCCGCCCCGACGAAGGTCGCCTCCGAGATGGGCGTGTCGCGCACGCGGTGCTCGCCGAAGCGGTCCCGGAGCCCCTTGGTGACCTGGAAGATCCCGCCGATCAGCCCGACGTCCTCGCCCATGACGAACACGCGCGAGTCCCGGGCCATCTCCTGGTGGAGCGCCTCGTTGAGGGCCTCGTTGATCGCGAGCTGCCGGGTGCCCCGCACCTTCGGCTCGTCCCACGAGGCGTGCGGGGCGTAGACCGACGCCTCCATCATCTCCACGGTCGGCTCCGGGCTGGCCGTTCCGAAGCGCACCGCCTCGTCGAGCGCCAGCTCGACCGCCTGCTCGAGCTCCTTGAGCCGCATCGGCGTCAGGGTCTTCTGCTCCACTACTCGGTGACCGAAGCGCACGATGGGATCGCGCTCGATCCACTCGCGCTCCTCCTCCTTGGTGCGGTAGTCGGGGAGGTTCGCGCGCATGCTGTGGCCGCCCCACCGGTAGGTCACCGCCTCGACGAAGGTCGGGCCCTCGCCCCGCCGCGCCCGGGCCACGGCTTCCTTGACGGCCTCGTACACGGCGAGCACGTCGTTGCCGTCCACGCGCGCGTGCGGCATGTCGTAGCCGGCCGCGCGCTTCGCGATCTCGCCGGCCGTCGTGCGCTTCGTGTCCGTGGAGAGGGCGTACTTGTTGTTCTCGCAGAGGAAGATGAAGGGAAGCTTCCAGACGGAGGCGAGGTTCATGGTCTCGTGGACGACGCCCTGGTTGGCTCCGCCGTCCCCGAAGAACGTGAGCGCCACCCGGTCGGTGCCCTGGATCTTCGCGGCGAGCGAGGCCCCTGCGCCGATCGGCACGCCCGCGGCGACGATGCCGTTGCACCCGAGGATGTTGAGGTCGAGCGCCGCGATGTGCATCGATCCGCCCAAGCCCCGGCAGTATCCGTCCTCGCGCCCCATCAGCTCGGCCATCATGCGATCCATTCGGGCGCCCTTGGCGATCGTGTGGCCGTGGCCCCGGTGGTTCGAGACGATGAAGTCGTCTTCGCGCAGGTTGGCGCAGGCGCCCGCGGCCACGGCTTCCTGGCCGACGTAGCTGTGGGCGGTGCCCTTCACGATGCCCTGCTGGAAGAGCTCGGCGACCTTCTCGTCGAATCGCCGGATCTTCACCATCGTGCTGTAGAGACTCTCGCAGAAATCTCCCGTGAGCTTCATGGCGGCATCCTCTCGCGCGGGCTTGAGATGGGGCCCTGGCGCAGGGGTCTGACGGGCCCGGCGCGGGGGCGGGTTCGGCGTTCCGGTCGGCATGCTCCCGTCATCATACGACGGCGGTACACCTGTGGGCAGGCCGGTTCCGCGCCGGACCGCGCGGCTCCGGACCGGCCGTCAGCGGGCGTGCGAACGGGCGCTGGCGACGGTCGACCGGGGGGCGCGGCGCGCTCGGGACGATTCGGGTACAATGCGCCTGCGCTGCTGTGTCAGGGAACCCCCCGACGTGACAGGCGGGAACCCCCTGCTTTACGGTGCGCCGTGGCGGGCGCTCCTCCCAGGGGGCGCCGCCGTCGTGGGCGGTTTGCGGCTGGCGGCTGGGTGGAACCACTATCATCATCGCGCAGGAAGGACGGGCCTCAATGAGACGCACCCTGACACTCGCTGTTCTCGCTCTCTCGCTCGCAGCCCTGATCGGCGGCACGAGCCCCACCGCGCTGGCCCAGCCGGCGGGGGGAAAGACGCTCATCATGGCCCTCGACCAGTCGGACGTGAGGACGCTCGATCCGGGCCGCGAGTTCGAGTTCGGGGCGGCCTTCGTCGACCTCAACGTCTACGACACGCTGGTCGCCCACAAGAGCCCGAAGGAGCTGAACACCTTCCTGCCCATCCTGGCGACCGAGTGGAAGGTGTCGCCGGACGGCAAGGAGTACACTTTCAAGCTCCGGCCCAACGTGAAGTTCGCCAGCGGCAATCCGTTCACGGCCGAGGACGTGAAGTTCAGCCTGACGCGGCTCAAGAACCTCAAGGCCAACCCGGGCTGGATGATGGACCCGCTCAAGGAGGTCGTCGTCATCGATCCGATGACGGTGAAGACCGTCCTCAACGACTCGTTCGCCGACTGGCTGCCCGTCCTGTCGGGCCCGAACGCCGCGATCATGGACTCGAAGCTCGCGAAGGAGCACGGGGCGACCGATTCAGCGACCGCCGACAAGGACGACAAGGCCGAGGAGTGGCTGAACCAGAACTCGGCGGGTGGCGGGCCGTTCATCCTCAAGGGCTGGCAGAGGAACAACGTCGTCATCATGGAGCGGAACCCGACCTACTGGAAGGGCCCGGCCAAGATCGCGAAGATCGAGGCGCGCGACGTCCCTTCGCCCGCCACCCAGAAGCTCCAGGTCGAGAACGGGGACGTGGACGTGGCGCTCAACGTCACCCCCGACCTCACCGCGGCCATGAAGAACAACAAGAACGTGAAGATCCTGGTCGGCCAGTCGCTCGACAACATGTACATGGGCGTGACGGTTGACCCGGCGCTCCACCCGGCGCTGGCTAAGAAGGAAGTGCGCCAGGCGCTTCGGCACGCCGTGGACCGCGCCGGCATCATCAAGCTGACGAACGGGCGCGCGGTCATCGGCCCTGCCGTCTATCCGATTGGGGTCCTGGGACTCGAGACGCAGGCGGACGCCGACAAGCTGAATCCGAAGTTCGACGTGAACCTCGCCAAGGAGCTCCTGGCCAAGGCGGGCTTCCCGAACGGCTTCAAGTACCCGCTCAAGTACGGCACGGGCCCGTCGCCTGCGGGCATCACCTACGAGTCGGTGGCCCAGAAGGTCCAGTCCGACCTGAAGAAGATCGGAGTCGAGGTCCAGCTCGTCCCGCAGGAGTTCTCCGTGATGCTCACGCAGTACCGGGCCAAGGGTGAGATCGCCGTCATCTCGTACAACCAGCCCGACTACATCGGCGCCAGTGACTTCACCGGCCAGATGATCCTCCACACCTGGGCGCCGCGTCTCCGCTGGGACGACCCGACGGCCAAGGACATGGCCAAGAAGGCCGACGCCGAGGTCGACGCGAAGCGGCGGTCGGCGATGTACAAGGAGTTGCTTGCGTACCTGGTCGAGAACGGCCCGTACGTGAACCTCGTCCAGGGCAAGGCCGAGGTCGTGGTGCGCCCGAACATCGAGGGCTACGAGTACCTGCCGCTCGGCGCGGCCCGCATCTACCCGGTGGACAAGAAGTAGCGCCGGAACCAGTCCCGGACTTCAACGAAGACGTCGCGGGGACCGCAGTCGGTGCGGTCCCCGCGCTTTATCAGGCGATGGCCAAGTACGTTGCGCGACGCCTCGGGCTGATGATGGTGGCGCTGGTGGGGGTCACCCTCATCTCGTTCCTCATTGCCCACGCCGTCCCTTCCGACCCGATCGTGTCGAACCTCGGGCAGGTGGCGTCCCAGCGGCCCGAGATCGTCCAGGCGTTCAAGGAGAAGTGGGGACTCGACAAGCCCCTGCATGTCCAGTACCTGAGGTTTCTCGGGAACCTGACCCGCGGCGAGCTGGGCAACTCGATCAACTCGCGGCGGGCCATCACCAAGGACCTCAAGGCGTTCCTGCCGGCGACGATCGAGCTGTCCACCGTCGCCGTCCTCTTCGCCCTCGTGATCGGCGTGCCGCTCGGCGTCGTGGCCGCCATCCGGCGCGAGAGCGTGATCGATCACGCGGCGCGCCTCCTGTCGCTCATCGGTGTCTCGCTGCCGATCTTCTGGCTCGCCACGGTCTCCCTCGTCGTCTTCTACGCGACGCTCCACTGGACGGTCGGCCCCAGCCGGCTCGGCCCCCAGATCGACTCGCCGCCGTTCGTCACCGGGTTCTACACGGTGGACAGTCTCCTCGCGGGAGACTACCGGACCTTCCGTGACGCGGTCGCGCACCTGATCCTGCCGGGAATGGTGCTCGCAAGCTCGATCATGGGGCTGGTGACGCGCGTGACGCGCGCATCGATGCTCGACGTGCTCTCCCAGGACTACGTGCGGACGGCCCGGGCCAAGGGACTGCGGGAAGGGGCCACGATCGCGCGGCACGCGCTCCGGAACGCGCTGATCCCGACCGTGACCGTGCTGGGCCTCGCCTACGGCGGGCTCCTCTCGGGGGCGGTGATGACGGAGACGATCTTCGCCTGGCCCGGGCTCGGCCGCTACGCGTTCCAGTCGGCCGTCACCAACGACTTTCCCGCCATCATGGGCGCAACGTTCGTGATCGGGCTCATGTACACGCTGGTGAATTTTGTCGTCGACCTCCTCTACGGCTGGCTCGACCCCCAGATCCGGTACTCGTAGATGGCGACGGCGTCGGCAACGCGCGCGGTGGCGGTCGCGGACGGGACCCTGGGTCCCGCTGCCACGGCGCTGTCGCGGAGCGAGGGCCGCCGGGTCCTCCTGCAGCTGATCCGGAAGCCGATGGTCGTCCTCGGGGCGCTCGTCATTCTCGCCTGGGTGGCGGTGTCGGTCCTGGCGCCGCTCCTCTCCTCGTTCGACCCGACCGAGGTCGATGTCGACAACCGTCTCGGCGCGCCCTCGACCGAGCACTGGCTCGGCGTCGACGGGTTGGGGCGGGACGTGTTCACCCGTGTCCTCTATGGCGGCCGGGTGTCGCTCCCGGTCGCCGCCGTCGTCGTGGTCGTGGCCTCGATCTTCGGGACGCTGTACGGCGCGCTCGCCGGGTACCTCGGCGGCTGGTTCGACGAGGTGACCATGCGGATCGTGGACATGGTGCTCGCCTTCCCAGCCCTGATCCTGGCGATGGCGATCGCCGCCGCCCTGGGCCCGAGCATCGAGAACTCGATGCTGGCCTTGCTGGTCGTCTGGTGGCCGCCGTACGCGCGCCTGGCCCGGGGCCAGGTGCTGGCGCTCAAGGCACGCGACTTCGTCAGCGCGGCGGCAGCGCTCGGCCTTCGCGACCGGCGTATCCTGCTCCGGCACGTGCTTCCGAACGCGGCCGCCCCGTCGATCGTCCTGATGGCCATGGACTTCGGCAACGCGATCATCATCACGGCGGCCCTGTCCTTCCTGGGCCTCGGGGCGGTGCCGCCTACCCCGGAATGGGGCGCCATGGTGGCGGAGGGACGGGAGCTGACCGCCCAGTGGTGGATCTCGACCTTTCCGGGCGTCGCGATCCTCATGGTGGCGCTCGCCGCGAACTTCGTCGGCGACGGTCTCCGCGACGCCATCGACCCGAAGCTTCGTCTGCGCTGACCGTCTCCGCCGGCGAATGGCCGGGCGTGGCCCGCGCCTCATGGCCGTTGACGAGGTGCGGCGGCGCAGTGGAGGCTCGGGCTCGTGGAGCCGAGCCTCGTCGCCTTCCTGGGGATTGCCGTCCTCGTGATCGTCACGCCGGGGCCCGACACGGCCCTGACGATCCGGAACACGCTCGGCGGCGGGCGGCGTGGCGGCCTCGGGACCGCGCTCGGGGTGGCGACCGGACAAGCCGTGTGGACGGTGGCCACGAGCGCCGGTATCGTCGCGCTGCTCGTCGCGTCGACGTCGGTGTTCGCGGCGCTCCGGCTCGCCGGAGCAGCCTATCTCGTGTGGCTCGGCGCGCAGGCCCTGTGGGTCGCCTTACGGGGCGGCGGTGAAGCGGGACCGGCGGGGGCCTTCGGCCACGGCCCGCCGCTGGCAGGGTGGACGGCCTTCCGGCAGGGCGTCCTCAGCAACCTCGGGAACCCGAAGATGGCGGTGTTCTTCACGAGCTTCCTGCCGCAGTTCACGCCGGGCGGGCGCGCCTCCTTTCCGGCGCTTCTTGCACTGGGCCTCCTGTTCTGCGCGATGACGCTGGCCTGGCTGGCCGTCTACGCTGCCGTGGTCGAGCGGGCGGGCGACGTGCTGCGCCGGCTCGGCGTGCGTCGCGTGATCGAGACCGTGACCGGGTTCGCTCTCCTGGTGCTGGGCGCGCGCCTCGCGTTCGATCGGCGCTAGCAGGCCCAAGGCGGTCGGCACCTGGGTCGCCGAAGGACGCGGCTCACCCAAGGGCCGAGGTCTCATTGACCGCGTCCGATGGGCGGGATACCCTCGGATCCGTGACGACGCGGTGCCGTCCAGCGCGCGGCGGGACCGCCGACGTCACCTGATGAAGGGGGGGGTCATGCGCCATCGCATCGCGGTGATTCCCGGCGACGGGATCGGCAAGGAGGTTGTGCCCGAGGGCCAGCGCGTTCTCGAGGCGGCGGCGCGGCGTTTCGGGTTCGAGCTCGCGTGGAGCGAGTTCGACTGGAGCTGCGAGCGCTTCGCGAAGACCGGCCGGATGATGCCCGAGGACGGCCTCGAGCAGCTCCGAGCCTGCGATGCGATCTTCCTCGGCGCGGTGGGCGCCCCCGGCGTGCCGGACCACGTGTCCCTGTGGGGACTCCTCATCCCCATCCGCCGGACCTTCCGGCAGTACGTCAACCTGCGCCCCGTGCGGCTCCTGAAGGGCGTCCGCTCCCCGCTCGCCGACCGCTCTCCGGCCGAGATCGACATGGTCATCGTGCGCGAGAACAACGAGGGGGAGTACTCCGAGATCGGCGGACGACTCTACCGGGACACCGAGGACGAGCTGGCGGTCCAGCAGTCCGTCTTCACGAGGAAAGGCTGCGACCGCGTGATGCGCTTCGCGTTCGAGCTCGCCCGGACGCGGGCGCGGCGCCACGTCACCTCAGCGACCAAGTCGAACGGCATCATCCACAGCATGCCGTACTGGGACGAGCGCTTTGCGGCGATGGCGCGGGAGTACCCGGACGTCAAGACCGCGCAGTACCACATCGACATCCTCACCGCCCACTTCGTCCAGCACCCCGACTGGTTCGACGTGGTGGTGGGCTCGAACCTCTTCGGCGACATCCTCTCCGATCTCGGACCGGCCATCGCGGGCTCGATCGGACTGGCGCCCGGCGGCAACATCAACCCGGAGAAGGAGCACCCGTCGATGTTCGAGCCCGTGCACGGCTCGGCGCCCGACATCGCGGGAAAGGGGATCGCCAACCCGGTCGCGCAGGTCTGGACCGGGGCCATGCTGCTCGAGCACCTGGGGCACACCGCCGCCGCTCACGCCATCGTACGGGCCATCGAGACGGTGGTCGCCGACGGCAAGACGGTGACGCGCGACCTCGGCGGCAAGGCCTCGACGCGCGAGGTCGGCGACGCGCTGGCGTCCCTCATCTGATCGGCCGCGGGAACTTGCGGTGCCGGGGCCCGCGAACGTAGGCTGACCGCGCTGGCGGCACACGCCGCCGCTGCACACCCAGGGAGGCATTCGTGGCGGAGCGTTCCGTGTTCAAGGCGAGACGGGTGGCGAATCCGACCGTGTCGGGATGGCTGCCCGACCACGCGGTCCTGACCGAAGGCGAGCGGATCCGGGCGGTGGTGCCGCAGCGGGAGCTGCCGCCCGACGTGAGCTCGACCCATCGCGTCCACGACCTCGGCGACGTTTCGCTCCTGCCCGGCCTGGTCGACGTCCACGCGCACATGCACTGCTCCGCGACGCCCGACGCCTACCACCTCGTCACCACCGAGTCGCACGAGGCGCTGCTCCTCCGCTCCGCCGCGAACGTCCGGGCCGTGCTCATGAGCGGTGTGACGACGCTCCGCGACATCGGCAGCAAGAACGAGATCGCGTTCCCGATCCGCGACGCAGTGCGGCGGGGCGTCGTGGCCGGCCCGCGCCTGATCCTGACCGGCACCCCGATCACGACGACGGCCGGGCACTGCTGGATGTTCGGGACGGAGGCGGACACCGTCGACGAGGTCATCACCGCGGTGCGCCGGCAGAAGAAGCTCGGCGCCGATTGCATCAAGATGATGGCGACCGGCGGCATGTTCACGCCGACGGCGAACCCCCGGACGGTCCAGTACCCCGCCACCACCCTCCGCGCGGCCGTTCGGGAGGCGGAGCGCCTGGACATGCAGATCGTGGCGCACACGCTGTCGGCCGACGGCGTGCGAAACTGCGCCGAGGCCGGCATCCACCACCTCGTGCACGCCCGGTGGTTCTCGGCGGACCCGCGGAAAGGGCTCGAGTACGATCCCGAAGTGTCGAAGCGGATCGCGGCCAACGGCCAGGCGGTCGACGTGACCTTCGGGCTTCACCTCCTCGGGCACGAGGCGCTCGAAGCGGGCGCGCCGCCTCCCAAGCCTCACTGGTCGGTGTCGGCCGCACCCGTGTCGATGGAGGAGCACGTGGAGATCACCCGCGACATGCGCGCGCGGGGGGTGCGCTTCATCACTGGCCTCGACATGGGGATGGCGCACGCTCGATTCGACGCGTCGTCCGCGAATGCCCGGGCGTTCGTGAAGTGGTTCGGGTATTCACCGTGGCAAGCGCTGGCCGTGTCGACCGCCGAGTCCGCCGAGGCCATGCGCCTCGGGCACGAGATCGGCGCCATTCGGCCCGGACTCGTGGCCGACCTGATGACCGTTGCCGGGGACCCCGCGGCGGACATCGCCGCGCTGGGTGACGCGGTGGACGTGATCCAGGGCGGCCGTCCTGTGAAGCTCGGCCGACGCGCCCTCGTCTGATCCGGCCGGGACCCGTTCCGAGGGCCGCGGAGGCGAAGGGTCACGGCGGGAGGATTCCGCGGCGACAATGGCTCACTTCCCGGCCGGCCGCGCGCCGGCCATGGACCTGGAGGTCACGATGGCATTCCGGATCAATCACATCCACCTCAAGGCTCCGGATCCCCGGAGGACCGCCGACTGGTACGTCAAGGCGTTCAACTTCAAGATCCTTTCCGACGAGACGCGGGTCTTCGGTGACCGCTTCGTCCGGTGCATGAGCGAGGACGGCGGCATCGCCGTGAACATCTCGGGCGCCAGGACCGGCGAGAAGCTGGGCGCGGGCGACGCCATGCCGCACCACGGCATCGAGCACTTCGGCTTCGATTCGGCGAATCTCGACGCCGACATCACCCGGCTGGGCGCGCTCGGATGCCCGCTGCTCGAGGGTCCGATCCAGGTGCCGAACGGGCCACGCATCGCCTTCGTCCGTGGGCCCGACGACGCGCGCATCGAGCTCATCGAGCCGCCGAAGAAGCCCGCGGTTTCCGGGGGCTGCTGCTAGCGAGCGGCGGGAGGCATTCCACTTCGATTGCGCGTCACCGCCAGGTGGCCCGGGCGGGGCCGGAAGGTCTGCCCGGGCCACCCGTCTATCGGGCGGGAGCAGATGGCCGGAGTGTCTGCCGGGTGACCTCGGCGGCGGCTCGCGTCAGAGCCTGCGCGCACGCGCCATGAGGAACCGGGCGCTCAGCGCCACCGCGACGAGCGCGGCACCGCTCAGGCCCAGAGCGGGGGCGACGCCCAGCCAAGAGACGAGCGCCCCGATCTGGAACTGTCCCACGGGCCCCACGCCGATCGCCACCACCCAGGCGCCGCTCGCCCGGCCCCGCAGTGCGGCCGGCACGGCCTGCTGCATGAGGCTCTGTCCGAGGACGTCTGCCATCGCGCCGACCGCGTTGATCAGGAGGAGCAGCAGGAGCACGGTTCCGTAGCCGGGAGCGAGACCCAGCAGGGCCACTCCTGCGCCGAACGCCCCGAGGACGGCGACGAAGACGACCGTGAGCCCGCCCATCTGGCTCAGGCGGCCGACGCCGAGCATGCCGATGATCCCGCCCGCCTGGCGCGTGGCGTTCATCACGCCGAGTCCCTCCGGTCCCACCCGCAGGATGTCGCGAGCGAGGCTCGGCAGGACGGCCTGGTGCGAGAAGCCGAGGACCTCGCCGGCGGCCGTCAGCCCCATGAGCAGTGGCAGGCGCCGCTCCCTCCGGACAGCTTCGACGAAGCCGGACAAGCCTTCCCACACCGAGCCAGATGCCGTGGGTGGGCGGACCGCGTGAGAGGAGTGCCGGGGGAGGATCAGGGTGCCCAGGAGCGACGCGGATGCGGCCGCAAGGTACGCGACGCCCGGTCCAAGGCCGCCGATCAGGCGACCTGCGAGCAGCGAGCCCGTGAGACCGCCGATGCGCATCGCGATGCCGAGGACCCCGAGCGCCTCGGTCAGTCGCGCGGCGCCGACCAGGTCGTGGGCGTGGACCTGCTGCGTCACCTGCTGCAGAGCGCGCGCACAGCCGATGAGAACCGTGAGAGCCAGGACCGGCACGATCGTCACGCGCCCGAGCACCGAGAGGGTGCCGAGTGCGGTGAGGGCGAGCGCCATGGTCGTGTTGGCGGCGCGGAGAAGGACGAGACGATCCCCCCGGTCCGCCAGGACGCCGGCGGGCAGGCCGACAACGAGCAGGGGCGCCATGCGAAGGGCGAGCGCCACGCCGACCAGGAGGGGCGAGTTCGTGAGATCGAGGACGAGCCACCCGAGGACGACCTGCTCGCCGGCGAAGGCGACCGTGTTGAGCATGGCGGAGCAGGCGAACCGGGGGAAGCCAGGCAGACGGAGGAGCGCGGTCTCGGCACGGGCCATCGGCGGCCCAACCGTAGCACGGCGCGCGGCGTGGGGATTGCGGAGCTCGACGCCGGTCTGAGGCGGGCGCGGGCGGTCACCCGTGGGACGCCGAGGACGTCGCGCAGCGTCGCGAGCTCTCAATCAGACGTTCTTCAGGTCGACCTGCATGCCCTGGACGTAGAGCTCCGCGGCGTACCGCGGACCGGCGTTCCGGGTCCCTCCGAGCGATTCGAGATCGAGCGAGAAGATGTCGCACGGCACGAGGTTGACGGTGCCGAGCGTCGCCTTGCCGCTCGGATCGAGGAACTCGATGGTGTCGTTCTTCTCGTTCCCCGGGCCGGCATTGCCCTTGATCACGAAGTCGTCGAACCAGTCCTGCCACGGCTTCGCGTCGGCCGCCGAGAACGTGATTCTGAGATTCGGGATTTCGAGCGTCGTCGGATGCTTCGTCCTGATCGCGGATCCGCCGGTGGCGAACTCGACGATGCTCTGCTTGACCGTGAACGAATCGATCTTCGTCACGCGCTTGCATGCGTCCTCGAGGCCGGCGAGGAGGCATCGAAGCGTGCCGTCGAGGCTCAGCAGGACGTGGCCGGCGGCGTAGCTCTTGCTTGGCATGGCCTCGCTCCTTGCCGTGGCTTGGCACGGCGATCGATCGATGTCGACGACCAGGCTGTCGGTGTCGACGGTCTCGGGCGGGGGAGGATACCGGGGTGGCACTTCACGTCGTGGCTCTACTCCGGCGCGCCGAGATCATGCTAGCACGCGCGTGCGGCCCTTGACTCCGGCCGCCTCGTGCAATGCAATCGAGGAGCTGATCGGAGCGGACTCGCCGATCGTACCCGGACCTATGCCAGGCGCGGACAGTTGCCCGAGCTACCCGACGTCGTCGCGTACCTGACGGCCCTCGAGCCGCGCGTCCTCGAACGGCCGCTCGAGCGGGTCCGCCTGGCGAGCCCGTTCGTCCTCCGCTCGGTCGATCCGCCGGTGGCCGAGGTCGAGGGGCGGACCGTGGTGGGACTCCGCCGCCTGGGCAAGCGCGTCGTCCTCGCGCTCGAAGGCGAGCGCTTCATCGTCATCCACCTGATGATCGCCGGCCGCCTTCACTGGCGACCGGCAGGCGCGCGCCCGCCGGGCCGGGTGGGGCTCGCGGCGCTCGACTTCCCGGGCGGCACGCTGACTCTCACCGAAGCCGGAACCCGGCGTCGGGCGTCGATTCACCTGGCGCGGGGCGAGGCGGCGCTCGCCGCTCTCGACCCCGGCGGCCTCGACGTCCTGGGGGCGACCGCCGCCGAGTTTGCCGGAGCGCTGTCCCGGGAGCGGCACACGCTCCGTCGCGCCCTCACGGACCCGCGCCTTCTGGACGGCATCGGCAACGCGTACGCGGACGAGATCCTGCATCGCGCGCGGCTTTCGCCGGTGAGGATGACGGACCAGCTGGACGGCGCCGAGCTCGCGCGGCTCCACGTCGCCGCGTGCGCGGTGCTCGTCGAGTGGGCCGAGCGTCTCTCCGCGGCGGCGCGGCTGGCCTTCCCGGAGAAGGTCACGGCCTTCCGCGAGGGAATGGCGGTCCACGGCCGGTACGGCCAGCCGTGCCCCGACTGCGGGGCGCCGGTGCAGCGGATCGTCCACGCCGAGAACGAGACCAACTACTGCGCGGTCTGCCAGACCGGCGGGCGGCTCCTGGCGGATCGCGCCCTCTCACGCCTCCTCCACCAGGACTGGCCGCGCACGCTCGAGGAGCTGGAGGAGCGGATGCCGGGCGGCGCCGTGCGGAGGCCGGCCGGGGCGCCGCCATCGCCGGGTCGCCGGCGGCCCCGGCGGTGAGGTCGCGCGGCGGTGGCGGGCGGGCCGCTGATCTCGTAAGGTATCCCGCATGACCCCACTCCTGTCCGTCCTCCTCCTCGGCTTTTTCCTCGGGATGCGCCACGCGACCGACCCCGACCACGTCATCGCCGTCACGACGATCGTGAGCCGCCAGCGCTCGGTGCGCGCGGCCGCGTGGACGGGGGGCTCTGGGGGCTCGGGCACACGCTGACGATCCTCAGCGTGGGAGGCGCGATCATCCTGTTCGGTCTCGTCATTCCGCCCCGCGTGGGGCTCGGGGTGGAGTTCTCCGTTGCGATCATGCTGGTCCTGCTGGGGGTCCTGACGCTGACCGGCGTCACCCGACGGATCCAGGAGGCGCGGGCGGGGGCCTCCCACGCCGGAGGCCACGGGGACCGTCACGTACACCCGCACGTCCACGGCGACTACGTCCACAGCCACGTCCACGGCCACGCGCCGGAGGCGCACGGGCACCCCGAGGAGGCGACGCCCCAGGCGCGGCTCGACCGCACTCTGGGGCAATTCGGTGCGTACCAGATCCTTCGCCCGCTCGTCGTCGGGCTGGTTCATGGGCTCGCGGGGTCCGCGGCGGTCGCGCTGCTCGTGCTGGCGGTGATCCGCGACCCGTGGTGGGGGATCGGGTATCTCCTCGTCTTCGGGGTGGGGACGATCGCGGGCATGATGCTGATCACCGCGGCGGTCGCCGTGCCCTTCGCGGTGACCGCCCACCGCTTCGCGTGGCTCAACCGCCACCTCGCGACGGCGTCGGGTCTCATCAGCCTCGGTTTCGGCCTCTGGATGGCCTACCAGATCGGCGTCGTCGACGGGCTCTTCAGCGCCGTCCCCCCCTGGTCGCCGGAGTAGCAGGCAACCCACCGCCCCGCGCCGTGCTTCTGATTCGCGAGCCTACCAGAGCCCGCGAGCCATGGCGGAGGCGACGAAGACGATGACGACGGTGAGGGCGAGCTGGATGTGGCTCACTCGGAACAAAGCGGGCGCCCGGCTGGTATCCACGCGGGCGCCTCGGCGCTGCGCCTGACGCCAGCCGATGAAGGTGAGCATCGGCCAGATCTCCAAAACCACGATCGCCAGGAAGAGCGCCATCTTCAGGTAGAACAGCGAGCTCTGGAGGTAGAAGGCCGAGCCCTTCTCGAGCCCGCCAAACGCCCGAAGGAGGCCGGTCGCCACCCAGAGGGCGGCCGCGACGCCCCACACCGAGTCGGCCGCGAAGAGCCTCCGGAGCCCTGCGTCGTCCAGCGATCCCTTGAGCGCGCGCCCGCGCAGGAACACCGCGGGCAGGCCGATGGCAAGCGCCAGGTAGTGAAGCGACGCCACGATCGCGGACGACCACATGGGGAGCCTCCTTCCCGCCAACCGCGGCGACTGTCGGGCCAGCTCTCGCGCCAGGTTTCCGGCCCGGGCCCGAGCGGGGAAGACGCGGCGGCGAAAGGGGACTAGGCCCCCGCGCCGCTCAGCTGCGGGCGGGCGGCGTCGCGCCGAAGCGCGTGTCGACGTAGTCCTCGAGGATCCGCAGGAAGTCGGCGACGATCGTGTCGCCGCGGAGCGTGAGCAGGAGCTTCCCGTCGACGTAGACCGGGGCCTTCGGCTCCTCGAACGTGCCGGGCAGCGAGATGCCGATGTCCGCGTGCTTGGACTCGCCGGGCCCGTTCACGACGCAGCCCATGACGGCGACCCGGAGCGTCTCGGCGCCGCGATAGCGCTCGCGCCAGCGGGGCATCTCGCTCCGCAGGTACCCCTGGATCTCCTCCGCCATTTCCTGGAAGAAGGTCGACGTCGTCCGGCCGCAGCCGGGGCAGGCGGTGACCTGCGGCGCGAAGATGCGGAGCCCGAGCGACTGGAGGATCTGCTGGGCGACCTGGACCTCCTCAGTCCGGTCGCCGCCGGGACGCGGCGTGAGGGAGACCCGGATGGTGTCGCCGATCCCCTCCTGGAGCAGGATGGACAGCCCCGCCGTGCTCGCCACGATGCCCTTCATCCCCATGCCCGCCTCGGTGAGGCCGAGGTGGAGCGGATGGTCGGAGCGGGGCGCGAGGCGCCGGTAGACGTCGACCAGGTCCTGCACGCCCGACACCTTCGCCGACAGGATGATGCGGTCGTGGGCGAGCCCGGTCGCCTCGGCCAGCTCGGCCGAGCGGATCGCACTCTCCACGATCGCGTCCAGCATCACGTCGCGCGCGTCACGCGGCTCCGCGAGCTTCGCGTTCGCGTCCATCATCTCGGTCAGGAGGTGCTGGTCCAGGCTCCCCCAATTGACGCCGATGCGGACCGGCTTGCCGTGGTCGATCGCGATCTTGACGATCGTCGCGAAGTTCTCGTCGCGGTGCTTGGCCCCGACGTTGCCGGGATTGATCCGATACTTGGCGAGTGCCCTGGCGCACGCGGGATATTTCACGAGCAGGAGGTGGCCGTTGTAGTGGAAGTCACCGATGACCGGCACGTCCACCTCGCGGACGATGTCAGGCACCGCGCGCGCCGCGTCGTCGTTGTTGACCGTCACCCGCACGAGCTCGCTGCCGGCCTCGGCGAGCGCACGCACCTGGGCGATCGTCCCCGGCACGTCCGCCGTGTCGGTGTTGGTCATGGACTGGACGACGATCGGGCGCGTGCTCCCCACCCAGACCCCGCCCACGTCCACGGTCTCGGTATGCCGGCGTTCCGCCCCTGTCATGCGCTCTCCCACCTCCGATGCGTCCACTCTATCACGGCGTCTCGGTGGTCCCTTCGAGCCGCACCGGCCGCGCCGCGATCAGTATCGGATCTCGGAGTCGCCGCCTGAAGTCGAGCGCGGCTTCGTCACGGGGGTGAACGAATCGCGCTTCGATCCGGCCTCGGGCCCGGTTTCGCGTGGATCGCGCCCGGCGCCGTCAGAGATCCAGCTCCGTCCACACCGGCTGGTGGTCGGATCCCGCTGCCCCATCGTCGATCCAGCAGCCGCGGAGCCGCGGCAGGAGGGACGTGCTGACGAAGCAGTAGTCGATTCGCTGGCCGACGTGAACCCCGTGACACGTGACGCCGTCGCGCTCACCGTGCCCGGTGGCCACCCAGGCGTCGACGAATCCCTCGATCGCGTTCATCCGCCCGTACTCCGGTGAGAGCGGCCCCACGATCCGGTCGTAGAGCGGGGAGGCAGGATCGAGGTTGAAGTCGCCCATGAGAAGCGCGGCACGCGGCATCGGCGGCGCCGGCTCGCCCTGCGTCCAGTCCGCCCCCGCGGTACCGCACCACGCGCCGCCTTCCGCGGGCGCGCGCCGGTGGATGTCCAGAATCGCGTCGACCTGGGGTCCGCGCGTCGCATCGGCGAGGTGAGTGAGATGGATCGAGTACACCCGCACCGGGCCGGAGCCGCCCGAGTCCCCGGAGATCACGCCCTCCAGCGCGACACGCTGGAGGCTGTGCTGGATCACGGTGCCGAGCTTGGGTAAGGGGAAGCAGCGGGAGGAGAGGATGGGCTCGCGCGAGAGCAGCATGTTCCCGAACTGTCGCCGGCGGTGGACCAGCCGCCCCGCCCGGTCACGCAGGCTCGCGTCGATATCGAGGCCGGGGCCATACACCCAGTGGTGGTCGGGCAGGAGGCCCGCGAGCTCGGCTGGCTGGTCGACCATGCCCGACCGGATGTAGTACCGCTCGACCTCCTGGAGGGCGATCACGTCGGCCTCCCGGACCGCGTCCGCGATTCGCCGGAGGTCGAAGCGGCCGTCCCGGCCCTTGCCGTACTGGATGTTGTAGGTCACGAACCGCATCTCGAGCCTCGTCTGCCTGTCAACGCATGGCGACGATGAACAGGCGGCGGAAGGGGAAGAGTGTCCGGCCGTCGCGCCGGCGGGGATAGGCGAGGGCGATCCGTGCCGAGTACTCGGCCAGGAAGCCGGAGCGCTCCGGCTCCTCGAGGCGATCGAGGAGCGGCTTGAGCGCCGACCCGCGTGTCCACTCGACGACCGGGTTGTCACCCTCCAGCGCGTGCAGGTACTCGGTCTCCCAGATGTCGAGCCGTGAGACGTGGGGGGCGAGGATGTCGTGGTAGACGGCAGGTCCGGCGACCGGTCGCGCGCGGAGCGCCGGGCGCAGGCGCTCCTGCCAGGGTCCCGCCTCCGCGGCGGCGACCATCTCGGTGTGAGACGGCGCACCGTGGTTTCGCGGCATCTGGACGGCCAGGACGCCGCCCGGCGCGATGCCCGAGAGCAAGCGCGGAAAGAGTCCCGCATGATCGTCGAGCCAGTGGAGCGCGGCGTTGGAGAAGACGACGTCGGCCGGCCTGGGGCCGCGCCAGGCGCCGATGTCGGCCTGGATCCACGTCACCGTGGGCGCGGCGGCTCGGGCGGTGTCGAGCATGGCCGCCGAGCCGTCGACTCCGGTCACCGCCGCGCCCGGCCAGCGCTCGACCAGGAGCCGGGTGACGTTGCCCGCGCCACAGCCGAGGTCGTGGACCACGGCGGGCGCGGTCGTCGGCACGCGGGCTAGGAGATCGAGGGCCGGGCGCAGCCGATGGCCCGCGAACTCCAGGTACTTCGCGGGATCCCAGCCCGGGGTCAGACTTTGCCTTCCCGACATTTCAGGGTTCCCCCTTCAGGCTGGAGGGAAAATGTCGGGAAGGCAAAGTCTGACCCCGCGGCCCTGGCTCAGAGGCGCTCGTAGAGGAGGTGGTGGCGGTTCCGGGTGAACGCCCGGACCTCGGTCGGCCACCGTCCCCGCTCGACCGCGCGGGCCCACGCCGAGGTGACCAGGACCTCCGGGGACTCGAGCTCGTAGAGCGCGTTGTAGCGCGGCGCCCCCTGGGGGTCGATGGTCTTTCGCTCCCCGCCGATCATCAGCGTCAGCTCGCGGACCTTGAAGCGTGCGGCCGACACGACGCCCGGCACCTCCAGGAGAGCCGGGATGTGCTCCTTGTCGTAGACCTCGTGGAAGAGGGCTTCCCGGCTCGGATCGACGTCCATGGCGGCGGAGAAGAGATAGCGCGTGTGGAACGACATGAATCCTCCTCGTGTGGAAGACGGCGGTGTCGGTTCGGACTGGCGTCCTTCCCCCCTCGTCTAGCGGGGGTCGGAGCGTGGCCCGTAATCTCGGCGCCAGAGTGCGACGTACGCCGTCGCGTTGCGCCGGATCTCCTCGAGCTCTTCGGGGACCATCTGGCGCACGGGCTTGGCCGGGACCCCCATCACCAGCCAGCCCGCCGGCACGATCTTGCCCGGCGGGACGACGGCGCCCGCGCCCACCTGGGCATTCTCCTCGATCACGGCGCCGGTCAGGACGACGGCCCCGATCCCGATTCGGGCGTTGTCCTTGACGGTGCAGGCGTGGACGACGGCCCGGTGGCCGATGGTCACGCCGGCACCGACGACGCACGGGAACTCCGGCGTGACGTGGAGGACGGATCCATCCTGGACGTTCGAGTTCTTGCCGAGGCGGACGTAGTTGTCCTCGTCGCCGCGAAGCACTGCTCCGGGCCAGACGCTCGCGCCCTGCTCGATGATGACGTCTCCGATCACCTCGGCCGACGGATCGATCCAGGTGTCGGGGTGGATCCGCGGCTTCCGTCCGGGGACCTCGCGGATCATCGCCCCGCCGGCTCGCGGCCGGCCACGGGGACGCTGATCTGGCGCAGGATCGCTCGGCTGAGCGGGGTTCCTCGGTTCCCGAGCTCCGTGATGATGGAGAAGTGATCGTGGCCTTCCATGTCCATGACCTCGACCGCGAGGTCGCGCCGCCGCCAGGCGGCGGCGAGCGACTCGGTCTGGCGATGATACTCGTCGCCCTCCTTGGCCCCGACCGCGAGCAGGAGCCGGCCGGCGCTGGGTGGGACGAGGTGGACGGGGCTGTTCCGGCGCGCCGTTTCCTGCGTGAGCCCGAGCGTCTCGTTCAGGTAGCAGAGGCGGATGGGCTCCAGGTCGTACAGCCCGCTGATGCCGCAGCCGGCCTTGACCACGTCGCCCGGGAGCCGGGCGAATCGGCCCCAGTCCGTCGACATCAGCATCGCGGCCAGGTGACCGCCGGCGGAGTGCCCGGAGACGGTGAGGCGCGCGGGATCACCGCCGAGGGCCGCGACGTTCCGGTGGAGCCACGCCACCGAGGCGCGCACTTGCCGGACCAACTCGTCCATGTCGACGGTCGGGATGAGGGCGTAGTTGATCACGGCCACGAGGACGCCGGCGGGCTGAAACGCCCCCGCGACGAAGCTGAAGTCCTGCTTGTCGAGCGCACGCCAGTAGCCGCCGTGGACGAAGACGTGGACCGGCCAGGGACCATGACCTTCCGGCAGGAAGAGGTCGAGCGTTTCCCCGGGATTCGGGCCGTAACGGAGATCCAGCCGGCTCGGGAGCGTGTCACGGATGCGGCTGCTCTCGGCGGGGTAGCGGGATAGGTACTCGGCGAAGTTCGCGACCTTCCCGCGGTTGTCGTACTCGCGGTCGAGGGCCGCGCGGTCGTAGCCGAAGAAGATAGTCTCGCCCATGTCGTCCCGCGGCATTCTACACCGGGAGACGCGGTGAGCCGGGAGGGTCCGGCGCGCGAAGTGTCGCTACGCGATCTCGAAGAGGCCGGCCGCGCCCATGCCGCCCCCGATGCACATGGTCACGACCACGCGCCGCGCCCGACGGCGCTTCCCCTCGATCAAGGCGTGGCCCGTCATGCGCGCGCCGCTCATCCCGTAGGGGTGGCCGATTGCGATCGCACCGCCGTCGACGTTCAGCTTCTCCATCGGGATGCCCAGGCGATCGCGGCAGTAGACGACCTGGACCGCGAACGCCTCGTTGAGCTCCCAGAGGTCGATGTCGTCCACCGTGAGCCCGTGGCGCTCGAGGAGCCGCGGCACGGCGAAGACCGGCCCGATCCCCATCTCGTCGGGCTCGCACCCGGCGACGGCGAGCCCGCGGAAGATGCCGAGCGGCTGGAGGCCGCGCTGCTCGGCCAGCTTCGCGTCCATCACGACGCAGGCCGAGGCGCCGTCGGACAGCTGGCTCGCGTTGCCGGCGGTGATGGTCCCGGCGGCGCTGACCACGGGCTTCAGCCCGGCGAGGCCCTCGGCGGTCGTGTCGGCGCGGTTGCCCTCGTCCTGGGCGAGGGTGACCGACTCCTCGCGCGTCTCGCCGGTCGCCTTGTCCGTGACCAGCTTGACCGACTTGAGCGGCACGATCTCGGCGTCCAGCCGGCCCTCGCGCTGGGCGGCCGCGATCCGGCGCTGGCTCTCGAGGCTGTAGCGGTCCTGCATCTCCCGTGTGACGCCGTAGCGCTTGGCCACGACCTCGGCCGTGTTCAGCATCGACATGTACACCTCCGGCTTGTGCTCGAGGAGCCAGTCCTCGGTCAGCCGGAACCGGTTCTGGTGCTCGTTCTGCACGAGGCTGATCGACTCCACGCCGCCCGCCACGGCGACGGGGACGCGGTCCACGATCACGCGCTGGGCCGCGACCGCGACGGCCTGGAGGCCAGAGGAGCAGAAGCGGTTGATCGTGGTGGCGGCGGCCGTGACGGGGAGCCCCGCACGGAGCGCCGCCTGCCGCGCGATGTTGTGGCCGGTCGCACCCTCGGGCATCGCGCATCCGATCACGACGTCCTCGACCTCCGCCGGGTCGAGCCGCGCGCGCTGGACAGCGTGCTCGATGACGTGGCCCGCCAGGACCGCCCCGTGGGTGTTGTTGAACGCACCCCGGTAGGCCTTGCCGATGGGCGTCCGGGCCGTCGAGACGATCACCGCCTCCGCCATGGTCGTTCCTCCTGGCCCGGCTGGACCGGGCGTGTGGGCCTCTGCCCCCCCGGCGTCCCCGGAGGGCCGGGTTCACCCTACCACAGGGTCCCGCGGCCTGTCCGCCACCCGCGCGCGGCCTTGGCACCGTGCGACGGGTCCCCTTGGCGACCGCCGGGCGCGCCAGTACAATCGGGTGCGTGCGTTGCGCCGGAAGCGCGGTGCCGCCCAAGTCCAGCCGCCAAGGGAGATGCGATGAAAGAGCTCGCCCGCCACATCATGGTCGACTTCCTGCCGATGAAGGAGTTCGCCGAGGACCCGCTGATCCTGACCGAAGGTCGTGGCATCCACGTCATCGACGTCGACGGACGGCGCTTCATCGACGGGCTGAGCGGGACTTTTTGCGTCAACCTGGGCCATGGCAACAAGCGCCTCGCGGAGGCTGCTTCTCGCCAGATCGAGCGGCTGGCCCTCGCGGCCCCGACGCTCGGGACCAGCGACCGGGCGCTCGAGCTCGTGAAGCTCCTGCTCGACATCACCCCGCCCCAGTACACGACCATCAAGCTCCTCTCCGGCGGCTCGGAGGTGACCGAGGCGGCGATCAAGATGGCCCGCCAGTATCACAAGCAGGTGGGGCACGGGACCAAGTACAAGATCCTGTCGCACTACCGCGCCTACCACGGCGGTACCGGCCACGCCCTCGCTGCCGGCGGCTGGCCGGGGTGGCGCGTGCCCTACGAGCCGCTCCCCGGCGGGTTCATCCACCTCCACACCCCGGATCCGTACCGCCCCCCCTTCCCCGGCGGCTCCGAGTCGGTCGGCCCCACGTACGCGCGGCTCCTGGAAGAGGTCATCCAGCTCGAAGGCCCCGAGACCATCGCGGGCTTCATCACCGAGCCGATCATGACGTCGGCGGGCGTGGTCGTGCCCCCGCGCGAGTACCTTCCGCGCGTGCGAGAGCTGTGCGACCGGTACGACATCGTCCTCATCTACGACGAGATCATCACCGGATTCGGAAGGACGGGGAAGCTGTTCGCGGCCGAGCACTGGAACGCCTGGCCGGACATCTTCTGCGTGGGGAAGGGGATCAGCGGAGGCTACGCCCCGCTGTCCGCGAACCTCCTCACCACGAAGATCGGTCAGGTCTTCTACGGCAGCGCCGTCGATCAGGTCCAGTTCCACGCCGGCCATACCTTCGGCGGAAACCCGGTGGCCTCCGCCGTCGGGATCGCCGCCATCCGGCAGATCTTCGACGACGGCATCGTCGAGAACTCGCGAGCCCGCGGGGCCCAGGCGATGGCGCGCCTCCGCGAGATGGGGCGGCGCCTGCCCGTGATCGGGGATGTCCGGGGCGAGGGACTCCTCATCGGCGTCGAGTTCGTCCGTGACCCGGCCACGCGCGAGCGTTACCCGGCCGACGTGAACTTCGGGATCCGCGTGCGTGAGGCCGCGCGCCGGCGGGGCCTCCTGCTGCGCGCGAGCCACTGGATGCTCGCGCTCGCCCCGCCGCTCACGATCACCGCCGCCGAGGTGGACGACATGCTCGACATCATCGAGGCGTCGCTCAAGGACGTGCTCGGGACCGGCACGCCGGAGCGGGCGCTCGTCGGCGGGCGGAGCTCCGCATGACGACGCCGGGCGCCGGGCGCCGCTGGACCTGGGACGGGGCTCTCACCGGCATCGTCCCCCCGACGATCTCGCCGCTCGACGCCACCCGTGAGATCGACGACGACGCGATCGGCATCCTGGTGGAGCACGTGCTCCAGGGCGGCTCGAGCGGGCTATTCATTCTGGGAGGCTGCGGCGAGGGGGCGTGGCTCACTTCGCGCCAGCGCGGAGTCGTGGTCCGTGCGTTCGTCCGGGCTGTCGCCGGCCGGGTGCCGGTCCTGGCGGGGGTGATGCTGCCGGCCACGGCGCCGGCGGTGGAGGCGGCGCGCCAGGCGGCGGCCGAGGGGGCCGACGCGGTGGTCGTCGGATCTCCGTACTACTTCGGCGTCGACGCGGCCGCCCAGCGGCGCCACATCGAGACGGTGATCGAGGCGACCGACCGACCGGCCCTTCTCTACAATATCCCGCAATGCACCCACCAGATCCTCGCGCCCGCCACGGTGGCGGAGATGGCGCGCGACAGCCGGGTCCTCGGGATCAAGGACTCCGCCGGTGACTTCGTCGCATTCCAGGCGTTCCTCGCGATCAAGACGACACGAACCGACTTCCGGGTGCTCCAGGGCCACGAGCACCTGGTGGCCGCGAGCCTCCGCATGGGGGGAGATGGGCTCGTCCCTGGCCTCGCGAACGTGGTGCCCGCGCTGCTGGTCGAGCTCCGGGCGGCGGCGTCTCGGGGCGATGGCGCCGGGTGCGCCCGGCTCCAGGGCGCGGTCCTGGATCTCTGCGCGATCCACGAGATCGGGCACTGGCTGCCGGCGCTCAAGGCGGCCTGCGCCATGATAGGGATCGGGAGCGGCATGCCCGCCTTGCCGCTCGTGCCGTCGACCGAGGCGGAACGCCGCGCGATCGCGGCGGTGCTCGCGCGCCACGGGCTCGGCCCGGCGAGCGCGGAGCGGACGGGCGGCCGCGCGCCGGCGCGCATCGGCGCCTGAGCGGCCCGCCGATGCAACCGTCCGGCGAGTCTCGCTGGAACGCCCCGTTCGTCGGCATTCCGTCGTTCCTGCGCTCCGTCATCGCGACGGACCTCGACCGGCTCGACGCCGACATCGCGGTGATGGGTGTCCCGAGCGACGAGGGATCCCCGTTCATGCCGGGCTCCCGCTTCGGGCCGCGGGGCATCCGGGAGCACTCGATGCGCTTCGGCGGACGCGGTCAGGGCTACTACGACCCGTCGCTCCGGCGGGAGTTCCTGACCCACGAGCTCTCCCACGGCCGCATCGTCGACGCGGGGGATGCCGACGTGCTGCCGACCAACGTGGCGGGCACGTTCGACAATGTGACGGAGATGGTGCGCCGGCTCCTCGCCCGGGGTGCACTGCCCGTCGTACTGGGCGGCGACCACGGCATCACGTATCCGGTCGTGCGCGCGTACGCGCAGTCGCTCCACGTCGTCCACTTCGACGCGCACCTCGACTACCTGCCGTTCGTCCACGGGCTCGAGCTGACGAACAGCCATCCGTTCCGGCACATCGCGCGGATGGCCCACGTGCGGAGCCTCACGCAGGTGGGGATCCGGAGCCTCCGGAACTCGCGGGTGATGATGGACGACTCGCTGGGGGACGGGAACCGCATCGTGACCATGGAGGAGTTCCGGGACGTCTCGCCGCGCGGCCTCGTGGACCGCATTCCTCGCGATGCGGCGTGCTACGTGAGCGTCGACGTCGACGTTCTCGACCTCCCGCTGGTCCCGGGCTGCGTGTCCGCCGAGCCGAACGGGTTCCTCTACGCGGAGCTCCGGGACACGCTGCGGGCCCTGGCCGAGCACACGCGGATCGTCGGCTTCGACCTCGTCGAGGTGAATCCGATGCTCGACATCGGCACCGGGATCACGTCGTACCTGGCGGCGCACACGATCGTCGAGTTCCTGGGCTGGCTCTGCGCCCAGCCGTGGTGGATCGCCGGCCGGGACGCCCGCGGAGCCGCCAGAGCCGGGGGTCAGACTTGACTTCCGAGCAATCGGCCGTGGCGGATCCGGCCAGGGTGGGCCAGGGGCTCGTCACCCGCCGTGACCCGCCGTGAACTGTTAAGAAGTCAAAGTCTGACCCCGCCGTGCTAGACTCCGGGCCGACACAGCGTGCCCCGAGCCCCCTGTCTTCCGACCGGGACCGTCAACGAGGAGGGTCCGTGATGCCGAGGAAGCGGAATGGTGTGAGTCGACGCGAGTTCATGCGGAACGCGGCCCTGCTCTCCGGAGGCCTTGCCGCCGTGGGGGTGCCGGGGACCGTTCGCGGGCAGAGTGCCGGCGGGGCGGCCCCACCGAAGCTCGGGGCCCAGCTCATCGGCAAGCTCGAGGGACCGGAGCTGATCCTCGACCCGGCCAAGTGGCCCACGAAGTTCAGCGAGGCTCCGATGCTCGCCGAGCTGGTCAAGCAGGGCAAGCTCCCGCCGGTGGAGCAGCGCATCCCGAAGGAGCCTCTCGTCATCAAGCCGGTGCACGAAATCGGGCGCTACGGCGGGACCTGGCGCCGCGGCTTCACGGGCCCCGGCGACGGCGAGAACGGCAACCGCATCGTCTCCGCCGACAAGCTCCTCTTCTGGGAGTACACCGGCACCAAGGTTATGCCGTGCGTCGGGCGCCAGTGGCTCCTCGCCGACGACGGGAAGTCGGTGACCCTCTACCTCCGGAAAGGGCACAAGTGGTCGGACGGAAAGCCCTTCACCGCCGACGACTTCGTGTTCTGGTACGAGGACGTCTACCTGAACAAGGACATCACGCCGACCCCGCATCCGGACTTCATGATCAACGGCAAGTCCGGGGTCATCAAGAAGATCGACGAGACCACGGTGCTCTTCGAGTTTCCGGAGCCGAACTACCTCTTCCTCGACATCCTGGCTGGCTCGACCGCGATGGGCGGCGGCCAGGCCCTCTGGCAGATGCAGGGGCGCGCGATGGGTGCCTACATGCCGGCCCACTACATCAAGCAGTTCCACCCGAAGTACATCGGGATGGACGCCGCGAACGCGAAGGCGAAGGCGGCCAATTTCGACGGCTGGCTGGCATACATCAAGAACCGCTGGGACTGGCGGCTCAACCCCGGAGCTGCCCGTGCTGACGCCCTGGAAGATCGTCACGCCCATCAACAACCCGACCTGGGTGATGGAGCGGAACCCTTTCTTCTACGAGGTCGACACCGCCGGCAACCAGCTTCCGTACATCGACCGGATCCAGATGACGCTCGCCGAGAACCTCGAGGTGCTGAACCTCCGGGCCATCGCCGGCCAGTACGATCTGCAGGAGCGCCACACGGCCATGACCAAGCTCCCGGTGTTCCTCGAGAACCGGGACAAGGTCGGCTACGACGTCAAGCTCGATCCCGGCCCTGAACGGCTCCGACGCCACGCTCCAGATCAACCACGCCTACGACGCCGACTCCGAGATCGCCAAGTGGCTCCACACGGCCGACTTTCGTCGGGCGCTTTCGATGGGCATCGACCGCGACCAGCTCAACGAGACGTTCTGGCTGGGGATCGGCGTACCCGGATCCGTCGCCCCGAGCGAGACTACGCCCTACAGCCCGGGGCCCGAGTGGCGGAAGAAGTGGTCGACGCTCGACCTCAAGCAGGCCAACGCGCTGCTCGACAAGATCGGCCTCACCAAGAAGGACGGCGACGGTTACCGGCTGCGTCTCGACGGCAAGGGCCGGCTCCGCATCGAGCTGCTGACCGCGGCGGGCGCCTTCATCCCGCACACTCAGATCGCCGAGATGATCCAGGAGCAGTGGAAGAAGATCGGAATCCAGGCCGACGTCAAGGAGGTCGAGCGCAGCCTGTTCTTCACCCGGATCGCGGAGCAACGAGCACCAGATCGCGATCTGGGCGAACGACGGCACCGAGCTGCTCTACCTCTTCCCGCGCCACGGTCTCCCGGTCGATCCGGCGGAGGCCCTGATGGGGCACCCAATCGCAGATTGGTACGCCTCGGGTGGCAAGCAGGGAAAGGCGCCGAAGGATCCCGAGTTGCTCAAGGCGCTCGAGATGTTCCGCACCGCGAATGGGAAGAAGCTGCCTGAGCGCATCAAGATCGCTCAGGAGATCTTCCGGATCATGATCGACGGCCAGTACTCCATCGGGACGGTGGGCCAGTCGCCGGCGACGATGGGGGTCCGCATCGCCAGCCGGAAGATGGGGAACATGGCGGCGCGGCAGATCAATGCTCAGCACTGCCGGACGCCGGGCACCTCTCAGCCCTCGACGTACTACTTCAAGGCGTAAGGGTCACGACGCCCATTCCGGTCCCGGTCCCGGGCGGCCAGCACGGCCGCCCGGGAGGCGGGCCGGGGGCGTCGCCAGGGTAGACTAGGTTTCCGTGATCACGTATCTCGTACAGCGGCTGATCCTCGCGCTGCTCACGGTGCTGGGCGATCTCCGTTCTCGCCTTCGTCATCATCCAGCTGCCGCCGGGCGACTACATCACCTCCTACATCGCCCAGATGTCGGCGTCGGGCGGGAGCGTCTCTGAGCAGGAGGCGGAGGCCCTCCGACTGCGAGTACGGGCTCGACAAGCCTCTTCTGGTCCAGTACTTCCGCTGGATGAAACAGGTCGTGCAGGGGCGGTTCGGGATGGCGCTGGAGTGGAGGCGCCCGGTCTCAGAGGTCATCGGGGACCGCCTGTGGCTCACTATGGTCGTCTCGGTGGCCGCCATCATCCTGACGTGGGTCCTCGCGCTTCCGATCGGCATCTACTCGGCCGTCCGCCAGTACTCCGTCGGGGACTACGTCGCGACGTTCATCGGCTTCATCGGGCTCGCCGTCCCGAGCTTCATGCTCGCCCTCGTCCTCATGTACCTCGGCTTCCGCTACTTCAACATGAGCATCGGCGGGCTCTTCTCCGACGAGTTCATCGAGGCGCCGTGGAGCCTGGCCAAGGGGTGGGACCTGATCAAGCACCTCCCGCTGCCCGCGCTCATCCTGGGACTGGCAGGCACCGCGCAGCTCATCCGGATCATGCGCGCGAACCTGCTCGACGAGCTCCGGAAGCCGTACGTGATGACCGCGCGCGCCCGGGGGGTGCCCGAGCTGCGGGTCATCCTGAAGTACCCGGTGCGGGTGGCCCTCAACCCCTTCGCGAGCACGATCGGTTACCTCCTCCCGTACGTGGTGTCGGGCAGCATCATCGTGTCCCTGGTCCTGAGTCTGCCCACCGTGGGGCCGCTCCTCCTGAAGGCGCTCGTGGCCCAGGACATGTTCCTTGCCGGGACCATCGTCCTGCTGCTCGGAGTCCTGACGGTGGTCGGCACCTTCCTCTCCGATCTCCTCCTGCTCTGGATCGATCCGCGCATCCGGATGGAAGGCAAGCGATAGCCGAGGTGCCGGTCCCCCACGCGCGGCATTCCGCGGAGCCCGTCACCGCGCTCAGCCCGGGGTCCGACGCCGGTGAACCTGTCGCCGCCGGGATCGATCTCGCGGTCGGCGAGGTCGCCGAGGAGCGCATCTCGGTTGCCAGCCAGTGGCAGCTCATGTGGTGGCGCTTCCGGCGCCACCGCCTGGCGATGGTGGCCACGGTCATCGTCGTGCTCTTCTACCTCGGCGTGATTTTCGCGGAGTTCCTGGCATACGCGCCGCCGACGGCGTCCGAGGCCCAGCGCTCGCTGCTTCCCCCGCAGCGGATCCACTGGTTCGAAGAGGGCCACTTCTCCCCGCACGTCTACGGGCTGACCGGCCAGCGCGATCCGGTCACGCTGAAGCGGGTCTACACGCCGGACTCGTCGAAGAAGATCCGGGTGCGCTTCTTCGTGCGCGGATTCGAGTATCACTTCCTCGGGCTGGTTCCGGCGAGCCTCCATCTCGTGGGCGTCGAGGACGCCCAGCCGGAGGAGACGCTGTTCCTCCTCGGGACGGACGAGCAGGGGCGGGATCAGTGGTCGCGCCTCGTGTACGCGAGCCGGACGTCCTTGACCATCGGGCTCGCGGGCGTCGCGATCGCGCTCGTGCTAGGGGTGTTCCTCGGCGGCATCTCCGGCTACTACGGTGGTGCCATCGACACCGTCATCCAGCGCGTCATCGAGATCCTGCGGTCGATCCCGACGATCCCGCTCTGGATGGGTCTGGCGGCGGCGCTCCCGAACGACTGGTCAGTGATCCAGGTCTACCTCGCCATCACGGTGATCATCTCGCTGATCGGCTGGACCGAGCTTGCCCGCGTGGTGCGCGGACGGTTCCTCTCGCTCCGCGAGGAGGAGTTCGTGATGGCGGCCGAGCTGGCCGGGTGCAGCCGCCCCCGGATCATCCTGAGCCACATGGTGCCCTCGTTCCTCTCGCACATCATCGCGGCCACGACCCTCGCGATTCCCGCCATGATCATCAGCGAGACGTCGCTCTCGTTCCTGGGGCTCGGGCTCCGGCCGCCCGCGATCAGCTGGGGCGTCCTTCTCCAGCAGGCGCAGAACATCCAGGCGCTCGCGATCTCGCCGTGGCTCCTGTTCTCCGCGGTCCCGGTGATCGTCGTGATCATCGCGTTCAACTTCATGGGCGACGGCCTGCGCGACGCAGCCGACCCCTACGGCCACTGACGGGGTCAGACTTTGACTTCCAAACAATTCGCCACGGGTGACGCGGGATTGTTAAGAAGTCAAAGTCTGACCCCGATCCTCGAGGTGCGGGATCTGCAGGACGTACTTCTTCGCGGAGGAGGGGGTGGTCAAGGCGGTGGACGGGGCCAGCTTCGAGCTCCACGCGGGACGGACCCTCGGCATCGTCGGGGAGAGCGGGTGCGGGAAGAGCGTCACCGCGCGGTCGATCCTCCGCATCGTGGAGCGGCCGGGCCGGATCGTGAGCGGGGAGATCCGCCTCCGGCGCCCGTCCGCGAACGGCCGGCCGGAGGAGACGGTGGACGTCGCGCAGCTCGATCCCGAGAGCCGGGAGATCCGCCAGATCAGGGGCGGGGAGATCGGGCTCGTCTTCCAGGAGCCGATGACCTCGTTCAGCCCCGTCCACACGGTCGGGAACCAGATGATCGAGACGATCCGGCTTCACCTCGGCCTGGATGCGCGCGGGGCGCGCGAGCGTGCGATCGACCTCCTACGCCAGGTGGGCATCCCCAAGCCGGAGCGCCGCGTGGACGAGTACGCGTTCCAGATGAGCGGAGGCCTGCGACAGCGCGCGATGATCGCCACGGCGCTGGCCTGCGGGCCGCGCGTCCTCATCGCGGACGAGCCGACCACGGCGCTCGACGTGACGACACAGGCGCAGATCCTCGATCTGCTCCGCCACCTGCAGGCCCGGGAAGGGATGGCGATCATCCTGATCACGCACAACCTCGGCGTGGTCGCCGAGATGTGCGACGAGGTAGTGGTGATGTATCTCGGCCGTGTGGTCGAGCGCGGTCCGGTGGACGCGATCTTCCACGCGCCCCGGCACCCGTACACGCAGGCCCTGCTGCGGTCGATCCCGTCCATCCAGGCCCAGGTCCGGACGAAGCTGCCGACCATCGCGGGCTCCATCCCGCATCCCCATAACCGGCCGGCGGGCTGTCCGTTCCACCCGCGTTGCGTGGAGTGGATCCGGGGCACGTGCGAGCGCCACGAGCCGGAGCTCCTGCCACTCGACGGGGAGAGCGGTGTGGCTGTGAGCTGCTTCCTGCACCATCCGCCGCGTGCCTCGGCCGAGGTTCCGGCCGGCGCCCAGGCGGGCCAGTGAGCGACCTGGCCGGCGCCGCCGCGGAGCCCGTCGGCCATCCCGGCAACGGCGGGTCGGCCCGATCGCGCCGGCTCGACGAGGCCACCGCCACCGATGGGCTGCTCCTCGACGTGCGGCGGCTCCGGAAGTACTTTCCGATTCGCCGGGGCCTCCTGCGCCGGCTCGCGGGGTACGTCCGGGCCGTCGACGACGTGAGCTTCGAGCTCCGCCGGGGCGAGACGCTCTCGCTCGTCGGGGAGAGCGGCTGCGGCAAGACGACGACGGCTCGCTGCATCCTGCGCGCGATCACTCCCACCGCAGGCGAGATCCTGTTCCGCGGAGGGGATGGCCAGGTGCTCGACGTCGCGACCCTGCCCAAGCGCCGGCTGCGCCCACTCCGGCGCGAGATGCAGATGATCTTCCAGGACCCGTTCTCCTCGCTGAATCCCCGGAAGACGCTGCTCGACATCGTCGGGGAGCCGCTGCTGGTGAACCACGTCGGCACCCGGCACGAGCGCAGCGAGCGCGTGGCCGAGCTCCTGCGGCTGGTCGGGCTCCGGCCCGAGTACATGCGGCGGTTCCCGCACGCGTTCAGCGGCGGGCAGCGCCAGCGCATCGGCATCGCCCGGGCGCTCGCGCTCAACCCGAGCCTCGTGGTCGCGGACGAGCCGGTCTCCGCCCTCGACGTCTCGGTCCAGGCGCAGATCCTGAACCTCATGCTCGATCTCCAGACCGAGCTCGGGCTCACGTACCTGTTCGTGGCCCACGACCTCTCGGTCGTCAAGCACGTCAGCGATCGAGTTGCGGTGATGTACGTGGGCAGGATCGTCGAGGTTGCCGATACGGAGCGGCTGTTCGCCACGCCCCGCCATCCCTATACCGAGGCGCTCCTTTCCGCGGTGCCGAAGCCGGATCCGCGGCTCCGGACCCGGCGCATCGTGCTCGAGGGCGACGTGGCGGACGCCGCGAACCCACCGCCAGGCTGCTACTTTCACCCGCGATGCTCGTACGCCGTGGCGGCCTGCCGGACCGAGACGCCACGTCTCGAGGCGATCGCGCCCGGGCACCTCGTCGCCTGCCACCGGGCTCGCGAGCTCACGCTTCGCGGCGTCGTCGTCTAGTGCCACCGTCCCCCCAGCCGGCGAGCGGGCGCCGGCGGTCAGGGGCGCTCGAGACGGGACGGCATGTCCTGCTGAGGGCGCCCGAGGCGCGCGACGCGCCGGCGCTCGCCGAGCTTGCTCGCAAGAGCCGCCGGCTCCACCGACCGTGGGTCTACCCTCCGACGACGGCTCCGGCGGTGGCGCGCTGGCTCAGAGCGACCGGACCGAACCGGGTCCGCCTGCTCGTCTGCCGGCGCGCGGACGGCGCCATCGTGGGCGTGGTCAACGTGAGCGAGATCGTGCGCGCCGCGTTGCAGAGCGCCTACCTCGGCTACTACGCCTTCCAGGCTCACGCGGGACAGGGGTACATGACGGAAGGCCTGGCGCTCGTCCTCCGCCACGCCTTCCGGCGTCTCGGACTCCACCGCCTGGAGGCCAACATCCAGCCGAGGAATCTTGCTTCCCGCAGGCTCGTGCGACGGCTCGGCTTCCGGAAGGAGGGCTTCTCGCCGCGCTACCTGAAGATCGGAGGGCGCTGGCGGGATCACGAGCGGTGGGCGATCGTGCGAGAGGCCTGGGGGTCGGGGCGCGCCGCTCCGCTTCCTCGGAGCCGCGCGGGGCGGCCCTAACCATGTCCGCGGCCGCCTCACCGACGTTCGTCGCGCTGGGCCACCGGAACTTCCGCCTGCTCTGGATGGGCCAGATCGTGTCGATGTCGGGCACGATGATGCAGGGGGCGGCGATCCTCTGGCACATCTCGCTCCTCGCCCCACCGGGCTGGAAGGCGCTGTCGCTCGGCCTGGTCGGTCTCGCGCGGATCGGCCCGATTCTCGTGTTCGGACTCTGGAGCGGCGTGATGGCGGACGCCGTCGATCGCCGGCAGCTCATGCTCGCCGCCCAGGTGGTGATGATGCTGGCCGCCACGGCGCTCGCCCTGGTGACGGCGGCGGACCGGGCGAATCCCCTGATCATCCTGATCATCGCGGGCGTCGGCGCGGCGGCGGGCGCGGCCGACGCCCCCGCCCGGCAGGCGCTCCTCCCGAGCCTCGTGCCGCGTGAGCACCTGCCCAATGCCATCGGGCTCAACTCCATCCTCTTCCAGACCGCCTCCGTCGTGGGGCCGTCCCTCGCCGGGATCACGCTGGCGACGTCCGGCGTGGCCACCGTGTACGCGCTGAACGCGCTCTCGTTCCTGACGACCATCGGAGCGATTCTCCTGATGCGCGACCTGCCGCCGGTGCAGCCGGCCGCGCGGGGTGCCGTCAGCCTCCGCGCTCTCGGTGAGGGTGTCCGGTTCGTCTTCGGGATGCCTCTCCTCCGGGCCACGATGCTGCTCGACGGCCTGGCGACCTTCTTCTGCTCCGCCACGGCGCTCCTCCCGCTCTTCGCTCAGGACGTGCTCCAGGTGGGGCCGCGCGGCTACGGCTGGCTCTACGCCGCCCCGTCGATCGGGGCTGTGCTGACGAGCGCGTTCATGGTCCGCCTCGCTGGCCGCATCAAGCGGCGCGGTGTCGTCCTCCTCTCGGCGGTGGCGATCTACGGCGCGGCGACCGTCGTCTTCGGGCTCTCGCGGACGTTCTGGCCCATGTTCCTCGCCCTCGCGGCCACGGGGGCGGCCGACACGGTCAGCGCGGTGCTCCGCAACATCGTTCGCCAGCTCGAGACGCCCGACCGGCTGCGGGGCCGGATGGTCGGGATCAGCATGCTGTTCTTCATCGGAGGCCCCCAGCTCGGGGAGTTCGAGTCGGGGGTCGTCGCCCAGTGGCTCGGCGCCGGCATCGCGGTCGTCGTCGGCGGGGTCGGGAGCCTCGTCACGACGGCGTTGATCACCTGGCGCTCGCCGGCGCTCCGTGCGTACCACCGCGGGAGCTGACGGACAGTACGCGCGCGCGGCGGCCGCTTCGCGTATCATAGGCGATTGGACCACCCATTCCACGCCGCCCGCCATCGGTGGCGGACGTGCCGAAGGAGCCGATGATGAGCGGCAAGGCCACCGAGAGACCCACCCTCGAGACGCTCGACAAGGAGAGCGTGCTCCACCCGGCGACGTCGATCGCCGACCACCTCCGGACCGGCCCGCGGATCATGGCCGAGGGGTCGGGTCTCACCCTCACCGACGTGAGCGGCCGACGCTACCTCGACGCCGTCGCGGGCCTCTGGTGCGTCAACATCGGCTACGGCCGGACCGAGGTTGCGGACGCCATGGGGGCGCAGGCCCGGCGCCTGGCCTACTACCACACGTTCTCGTCGATGTCCAACGAGCCGCAGATCCGGCTCGCGGACCGCCTGCTGGGGGTGTTTCCGGGCCGCATGAGCAAGGTGTTCTTCGCAAACTCCGGCTCAGAAGCGAACGACACCCAGGTCAAGCTCGTCTGGTACTACAGCAACCTCCGTGGGAAGCCCGGCAAGAAGAAGATCATCTCGCGGCTCGGCGGCTATCACGGGAGCACGGTCGCCGCGGCCAGCCTGACCGGCCTGCCCATGTTCCACCGGGCCTTCGACCTGCCCATCGCGAACGTGCTCCACACCGCGTCGCCCTACTACTATCGCGACGCGGCGCCGGGAACCACGGAGGAGGCGTACGCGGCCGCCCTCGCGGCGCAGCTCGACGCGCTCATCGAGCGGGAGGGACCGGACACGGTCGCGGCATTCATCGCCGAGCCCGTCATGGGCGCCGGCGGAGTCCTGGTGCCGCCCCGGACGTACTTCGACCGTGTCCAGGCCGTGCTCCGGAAGCACGACGTGCTGATGATCGCCGACGAGGTCATCTGCGGTTTCGGCCGGCTCGGGCGCAATTTCGGCTCCGAGGTGTACGGGATCGAGCCCGATCTGGTGACCGTCGCCAAGGGGCTGACGAGCGGCTACTTCCCGCTCTCGGCCGTGATCCTGTCCGAGCGTGTGTGGTCGGTGCTCCAAGCGGGGTCGCCCGAGGTGGGAGCGTTCGCCCACGGCTTCACCTACAGCGGGCATCCGGTGGGTGCAGCCGCGGCGATGGCGAACCTCGACATCCTCTTCGGGGAGGACATGGTCGGGAACTCCGAGCGCACCGGCGCCTACCTCCAGGCGTGCCTCCGGGAGCGGTTCAAGGGGCACCCCCTGGTGGGGGAGATCCGGGGCCTCGGCCTCATCGCCGGCATCGAGCTCGTGGCCGATCCCGCGAGCCGGCGGCCATTCGACGCCGTGCTGAAGGTGGGCCAGCAGGTCGCGGCCCGGTGTCTCGAGGATGGGCTGATCGTCCGTGCGCTTCCCGTGGGTCACGTCATTGCGCTGTCGCCGCCGCTCTGTATCACGCGCGAGCAGGTGGACCGTGTGGTGGATGGTCTCGACCGCGGGATAAAGAAGGTCGGCGACGAGCTCGTGCGACAGGGCGCGTGGAAGGCCGCCTAGCGTCCGAGGTCCGGGCAGCGGGCGGGGCGGTCCTCCGAGTCGGGCCCGGCCGGCAGGTCGAGGTTCTCCTCGTGCATCGCCCCGGACACCGGGACTGGACCTTGCCGAAAGGCAAGGTGGAGCCCGGTGAGTCGGACGAGGAGTGCGCACTGCGCGAGGTTGCTGAGGAGACCGGCTTCGACTGTCTCCTGGGGCCGGAGCTCGGCGAGAGCCGGTATCGCGACCGGCGGGGCCGCGACAAGGAAGTACGCTACTGGCTGATGACCGTCCGGGACGGCGCGTTCCAGCCGAACTCGGAAGTGGACGAGGTCCGCTGGGTCCCGCTGTCGGTCGCCGGGCGGCAGCTCTCCTACCCGGGCGACCGCGCGATCCTGGACGCTCTAGAGCCGGCGTTCCGGTCGCTCGTCCTCCTCGTGCGTCACGCGAAGGCGGGCGATCGCAACCGCTGGGTTGGCGACGACCGCCTGCGCCCGCTCGACGGGCGGGGGCGCCGTCAGGCGGACGCGATGGTGACGCCGCTCGCCGGCTACCCGCTCGCTCGGCTGGTCTCGAGCCCCTACGTCCGGTGCGTGCAGACTCTCGAGCCCCTCTCCGCCCGGCTGGGGATGCCCGTCGAGCCCGATCAGGCGATCGCCGAGGGCGCGTCCGTCGAGGAAGCTCGCGCGCTTCTTGGGCGGCTCGGGCCAGGGCCGGTGGTCCTATGCACGCACGGGGACGTCGTGGAGGCTCTGGTGGGCGCGGGCGAGCCGAAGAAGAAGGGCTCGACCTGGATGCTGGCTCGCCGCGACGGGAACATCCAGCGAGTGCGGTACTGGCCCCCACTCGCGTGATCCGGGCCGTCCCCTGAACGAGCTCGAGCCGAGGCACGAGGGCGGGGCGCGGCGATCGCCGCCCGCTCTGGGCTAGGGGAGCGGGCTCAGGCCGCGACCGCGCGCGGAAGAATGGGCGCGTCAGCGTCGACGCGCCGGCCCGCCCGCAGGCAGAACGCCGGCATCAGCAGGCGCTCGGCGATCACCTCCGTGCCGCCGTTGTCCCGGAGGGAGAAGCGGCCGTGCCGGTCGTCGAGCACCGTGACGTCGGCAACGGTGCCGGGGCGAAGGGTGCCCAGCTCGTCCTCTCGCCCGAGCATCCGCGCGGCGTTTTGGGTCACCATCGGCACGACCTCCTCCAGCGTGAGCCCGCACGCCATGAGCCCCGTCATCGCGCGCGCGAGGCTGAAGCGCGTGCTCCCGGCGAAGGGGTGGAGCTCGGGGTCCGGGTGGGCGTCTGGCGGCGTGCCCGCCGGCCGCGGCACCTCGGTGTTGTAGCCGTGGAGATCGGCGCCGAGCGTGTCGGGCACGATCCCCGCGTCGAGCACTCGGCGCGCCACGTCGAAGCTGAAATGGGAGCCGTGCCCCACGTCGATGCGCAGGCCGCGCGCGAGCGCCTCGCGGACGACCGGGTGCACGTGCCCCGCGCGGTCGACGAAGCCCCCGGGATGACGAGTGAAGGGATGCGCGAGGACGTCACCGGGGCGGAGGATCTCGACCACGCGCGGGAGGATCGCGTCCGGGTCCGCGGCGCCCGCTCCCGACTTGGGCAAGGGCCAGAGCTGGCCGAAGTGGACGTAGAGCGGGAGATCGGCCTCGCGGGCGATCTCGGCGGCGAGGCGAAGGACCTCGAGCCCCCAGCGCGCCACGCCGCCGATCTCGGCGTGGGCCTTGATGCCGCGGACCAAGTCCGCGTTCTCCTGGGCGGCGCGGATGGTGGCGGGGACGTCGACGCCGTCGGGACCGTAGAGCGCCGGGTAGTAGTGGCCCTCGAGCCCCCCGACGAGGTAGGCCGACAGGAAGGCGTAGATCCGGGTTGCCGCCGGCTCCGCGACGAACTTCCGGAAGCCCGGGAGCGTCATGCAGCTCGGGCCGCCCTGGTCGACCACGGTGGTCGTCCCCGAATGCACGCCCACCATGTCGGCCTCGAGGCCGAAGCGGCCGGTGACGTACTGGTAGACGTGCGCGTGGGTATCGATGAGCCCGGGAAGGACGATCTGTCCGCGGACGTCGACGACCTCACGAGCGTCCCCGGGGGGGAGAGCTTGGGCCACCGCCGCGACCCGCCCGGAGCGGAGGCCTACATCGAGCGCGGTGTCGAGACCCTGGGCCGGGTCGATCACGCGGCCGCCCCGGAGCACGAGGTCATAGAGGGTCCCCGTCATGGCGTCCTCCCGGCCAACATCCTAGCACCGGCTCCGACGGGCACGACGCGCCGGAGCGAGCCTACACCACCCCACGCTCGACTCGCTGTCCGGCCTGCCAGACGTCGAGCACGGTGGCCACGATCTTGATGTCGTCGGCGCCCTCCTTGAGGAGCTTCCGCACCTCGGCGCGCACGGCGTCCTGGCCGTCGGCCTCGGAGCCGAAGTAGCCCATGTGACCGCCCGTGATGGTGATGGGGCAGCCGCAGATCACCATCCGCGGCCCGGGCGCGATTTCCCGGCGGATACCCTCGCGGAGCGAGAACGCGACCCGGCCCTTGGCCCCGTTCTCCCGGAGCGTGGTCACGCCGGAGTGGAGCAGCGTGCGCGCGTTCTTGGCGGCCTGGAGGAGGATGCGTCAAGACAGCGAGAGAGGGGGCGGCGGGTCATGTGGCGACCCTCTTGACAGGCGATCCTCTTCTTGGTTCATTTGAGGTGACGGGGGGCGCGCGATCCTCGTCAAGGGCTCGAGGTAGGGAGCCGGGTCAAAAAGGAGGTCGATCCATGGAGGACACGCCACCGCGCTAGACGTCGCCGTCGCCGGGCAATCCGGTGACGGAATCCCGACATCACGGCTCCCCTGCACAGGGGAGCGCGCGGGTCGTCCCGAGAACGCTCCAGGTGCGAGCGGGGACGCGAGCGCAGATGGATCCGCCGGGGGGCGGGGGCCACGCTCCCCGGCGAGTCTTTGTCGGGATCCCTACCAGCTGCTGGAAGCTCCGCCGCCGCCCGAGGATCCGCCGCCCCCCGAAAAACCGCCGCCCGAGGAGCCGCCGCCCGACGAGCCCCCGCCGCTCCATCGTCCCCCGCCCGTGGAAGGGGTGACCACCCAGCCGTGCCGCTGGCGGAACTTCTTGCCGCCGGGACTGTGGAGCATGCTCCGGATGATCGGGAACAGCGCGAGCCAGATCCCTGCCGCGATCACGCCGCCGTACGGCGGGACGACAATCGACGGGAAGATCGCGTAGAACGGCGTGAGGAACAGGTAGAGAAACCAGCCGGCGGATCCCGGCGTGAGGAGCGCGACCACGGAAAACGTCCCGATGACGACGAGGAACATGAGCGAGAAGATGAGGATCCCGACGACCGAGCCGATCTGGCGAGCCGGATTGCGATGCGGCACGGGGAGCGGCGCTCCCTCGATGACCGCCGCAATGGCGTCGACGCCGGCCTCGATGCCAGGCCCGAAGTTCCCGGCGCGGAAGTGGGGCCGGACGATGTCGTCCAGGATCTGCCGCGAGCGGGCGTCGGTAAGGCGGTCCTCGAGGCCGTAGCCCACCTCGATGCGCATGCGGCGCTCCTGTCGGGCCACGACGAAGAGAACCCCGTCATTGACCTCCTTCCGGCCGAGCTTCCACGTCTGGAAGACCCGCACCGCGTAGTCCTCGATCGAGTCGCCCTCGAGGCTGTCGACTGTCAGGGCCGCGACCTGAGCGCCCGTCCGGCGCTCCAGGTCGGCCAGCTTCGTCTCGAGGCGCTCCCGGAGCGGCGGGGGGACGATGCCAGCCAGATCGTTCACACGGGCGCCGAGAAATGGCACCTCCTTCGCGCTCCAGGCGGCGGGAGCCGCGAGCAGCAGGGCGAGGCTGGCTAGCAGGAGGATGCGTGGAGCCCGTCCGCCTCCCCGGATGTTCCATAGCCAGGCCGCTCCCGCGACGCGGTGGGTCACTCGCGGCCCAGGCGGAGCTGACCGGGGAGCTCGTCCCGATCGTCCGGTCGCGGAGGGAGGCGACCCACCAGGGTCGCGCAGCGCCGGATGCCGTCGGCGAGCGCCGCCCCCGGCTCGCCACGGCGCATGCCCGCCGCGATGCCAGCCACGATCTCCTCCCATTCGCCCGGGGTGACAACGCCGTCGAGGCCGCGGTCGGCCCGAACGACAACCCGGCGCTCGAACAGGGAGACGAAGATCAGGATTCCGGTGCGATCGCGGGTGCGGAAGATCTCTTCCGCCAGGAAGGCCTCGGCCGCGCGCTGGCGGACTCGCTCGGCCATGACCTCGGGGGATACGAGGAGGCGGCGCAGGGCAGGAAGGGCGAACGCCGCGAGCCCGGCTAGGGCGGCGCCCGTTGCCGGCGGCAGCGCGATCCAGAGCGCCACGGGGCCTCCCCAGAAGTCCCCGGACCACCGGATGAGGGCGGCGGCCAGGGCTCCGGCGAGGGCGCCCAGGGTCGCGGCGGTCCAGACGGCGCGCGCGTAGCGGTCGGAGCGCTCGACGGCATACGGGACGACCTCGCCGGCGCTCCGCGTCTCTGCCTCGCGCACCGCCGCTTCGATCGCCGCGTGGTCCGCCGGCGAGAAGAACCGCTCGAGTGACAGGGCCGTCACGCCTCCTGGGCCGAGCGCCGGACGGCGGTCCCGGACGCTGTCGGGCCGACGAAGTGTAGCACGCGGGCGCCGCGGCCCACGGCGCGCCAAGGTGGGCTAGAATGCCCGACGACCCCTGATGTCGGATCCGTCGCAACCCCGAACCACGAGGAGTGCCGATGCCCCCGCGCGACCGCCGGATTCGCCTGCACATCCAGAACGATCCGCTGAGCCCCAACGACGCCGTGACGCCTCCCAGGTTTGCCAGCGGCGCGAAGGGCGTCCCGGAGCTCCGCCGGCGGCTGCGGGTGACCTTCGGCGTCGACCCGCCGGCTCTCGAGGAGGGGCTCCGCGAGGCGGAGATCCTGGTCGCCGCGCACGTCGACGGGCGTGACCTCGCGACCCGGGCGCCGCACCTCCGGTGGATCCAGTCGACGAGCGCGGGTGTCGAGAAGCTGGTGTCGCTCCTCCCGCCGCACGTGGTCCTGACCAACGCGAGCGGCGTCCACATCCTGAAGGGGGGGGAGTACGCGATGACCGCGCTCCTCATGCTGAATCACGGGGTGCCGCACTTCGTGACGCGCCAGCGGGAACGGCGATGGGATCCGATCTTCATGACCCCGATCGCGGGCCGCACGGTGGTGATCGTCGGGGTCGGCCGGATCGGCGGGGAGGTGGCGCGTCTCGCGCGGCGGTTCGGCCTCCGCGTCCTCGGCGTGCGCCGGAGCGGCCGGCCGCACCGCTGGGTTCACCGGATGTTCACCACGAAGGGACTGCGCGTCGCGCTCCGTCAGGCCGACTTCGTCGTCGTCACGACGCCGCTCACGCCGGACACTCGCGGCCTCATCGGCACGAAGGAGCTCGACTGCCTGCCACGGCACGCCGGCCTCGTGAACCTGGGGCGGGGACCCGTGGTCGACTACGATGCTCTGTCCGCGAAGCTCTGGACCCGGGAGCTGTCGGGCGCGGTGCTCGATGTGTTCCACGAGGAGCCCCTTCCTCCGGAGTCTCACCTCTGGACCACGCCCAACGTCATCCTGAGCCCGCACTGTGCTGTCGACGACGGGCGAGCCTACGTGTCGCGGTGTCTCGACATCTTCTTCGACAACCTGCGGCGCTACCTGGGCGGCCGGCCGCTCCGGAACGTCGTCGATCGCACGCAGGGCTACTGACCCGGCGCTCCCGTCGGCTCCGATGACCGACGCGCCGAAGACCAACGCCGCGCGGCTCCTCGAGGCGCGGGGCGTCGAGCACCGGGTACGGGTCTACGACGCCGCGCGAGCGTTCCACTCGGCTGACGAGGCGGCCGACCTCCTGGGGGTGCCCGGCGCCTCCGTGCTCAAGACACTCGTCATCCTGCGGGAGACGACGGGGCGCGCGAAGCCGCTCCTCGTCCTCGTGCCCTCGGACCGGCAGGTCGACCTGAAACGCCTCGGGCACGCGCTGGGGGATAAGCGGCTGCGCATGGCCAGCCAGCGGGAGGCCGAGGAGCTCACCGGTCTCAAG
This sequence comes from uncultured Candidatus Rokubacteria bacterium, assembly GCA_963805625.1. Classification (GTDB taxonomy): domain Bacteria; phylum Methylomirabilota; class Methylomirabilia; order Rokubacteriales; family DASRDR01; genus DASRDR01. Next base: position 958,596 of record CAWDVE010000010.1, on the reverse strand, counting down.
GTCGGCGGGATCTCGGCGCTGGCCGTGCGAGCGGGGGCGTTCGAGGTGCTGGTGGACAGGAGCGCGGCGGGCTGGGAGCGGGTCCACGTGAGCGCGGGCGTCCGCGGCGTGGATCTCGAGCTGAGGGTGCAGGACCTCCTCGCGGTCACCGGGGGCCGCCTGGTCGACGCGTCGAGGGATCCCGCGGCGGGGATGGGCGGGGAGAGCGCACAGCGATGAGCAATCAGCTCGAGCGCAACAAGCAGACCGCCATGGCCTTCTACGACCTCATGTTCAATCAGGGCAAGCCGGCGGAGGCCGTCCGGAAGTACGTGGGGGACGTCTACATCCAGCACAACCCCGGCGTGGCGGACGGCAAGGAGGCGTTCATCCAGTTCTTCGAGCGGATGGCGAAGGAGCATCCGCGCAAGCGCGTGCACGTGAAGCGCACCATCGCCGAGGGGCATTACGTCGTCCTGCATTGCCACCAGGAGTGGCCGGGGGACGAGGACTGGGCCGGCATGGACATCTTTCGCTTCGACGAGCGAGGCAAGATCGTCGAGCACTGGGACGTGCTACAGACGATCCCGGCGGAGTCGACCAACGGGAACACCATGTTCTGACGCTGCGCCGACCCCGCCGGGGCTCTCTGGCCATCCCGGATGGCCGACGGTCGTGGCGCGGTTCACGACACACGCCCGTCCGACCGTCGGTGCCGCCGGGACGGCTTACCACCCCATCGCGTAGCCGTTCCGGCGGGGATCGGCGCCGCCCATGAGCCAGCCGGTCGCCTGGTCGCGGAGGATGGCCTGAACGCCGCCCACCCGCATGGACCAGGGGCCCATCACCTCGAGCCCGTAGCCGCGGGCGGCTAACGCCCGGCGCGTCGCCTCGGGGACCCGCGACTCGATCCGGAGCCTGTCCGCCGGGAGCGGATCGATCGCCTCGTCCAGCCAGCGGAATCGAGGCGCTCCGATCGCGTCCTGGACGTTCAAGCCGAAGTCGATGAGATTGGCCAGCACCTGCACGGTTGTCACCAGGATGCCGTAGCTCCCCGGTGTGCCCACGGTTCCCCAGAGCTTTCCCCCGCGGAAGAGCTGGATCGGCGCCACTGGCCACTCGTGGCGCTTGCCCGGCTGCACGACGTTCGGGTGGCCCGGGTCGGTGCTCGTCCAGTGGAGCGCGTTGTTGAGGCAGATCCCGGTGCCCGGGACGACGATCCCGCTCCCGAAGCCGTTGCCGAGGCTCTGGGTGACGTTGACGGCGAGGCCGCTCGAGTCCATCGCGGCCAGGTGGGTCGTCGATGCTCCGCCGCTTGCATCGCTCCCGCCTGCCACCGCGACGGGCCGGCGCGGCGCGTCGAGGCGTGCCCGCATCTCGGCCCGGAGGGCCTCGGTCCGTGCGGGACTCAGGAGTCGCTCGACCGGCACTGCCACAACATCGGGATCGCCGATATGGCGATGGGTGTCGAGGCGCGCGGCGCGCGCGGCTTCGGCGATGACGGCGAGGTGGTCCGGTCCGAGGTGCTCGAAGGAGCCCACGTTCCACCCGGCCATCCCGTTGAGCGTCTGGATGACCTGCGAGCCGCTCGACGGCGGCGCCGGCGCGAACACCTCCACGTCCCGGTAGGTCGTCGTGATCGGGTCGTCCCACCCGAGCCGCTCCGGGTATGCCTCGAGGTCGCGTCGGGTCATGACACCGCCCAGCGCTGCCACGATCCCGTCGCCGAAGGGTCCGCCGTAGACGGCCTGGATGCCCTCGCGGCCGATCCGCCGGAACGCGGCGGCGAGGTTCGGCTGGGCGAGCGGTGCGCCGACGCCCGGTGTGCGGCCGCCGTGGAGATAGGTACGGACGGCTTCCGCGTCCAGGTGGGTGAGATGCTCGTCGAACATCTGCCGGTCGAACGGGGTCAGCGGCGGACCGGCCTCGGCCAGCTCGGCGGCGGGCTCGAGCACGTCGCTGAGCGGCAGCGTACCGTGATCGGCGAGAACCCGCGCCCACCCGGCGAGGTTACCGGGGACGGCCACGGACAGCGGCCCGCTCGTGTGGTTGGCGCCGTGGAGCCGCTCGCGGGTCGTGCCGGACGGCGCGCGGCCCAAGAAGTTGAGGACCTGCGGCCGGTGGTCGGGGTGGGTGAGCACGAGGACGCCACACCCGGCGAGGCCGGACATGTAGGGCTCCGCAACGCCGATGGCGGCGGCCGCCGCGACCAGGGCGTCGACCGCGTTCCCGCCGCGGGCGAACATGCGGAGACCGGCGAGGGTGGCGAGCGGGTTCGCGGTCGCCACCATGCCGCGTCGCCCGAGGGCGACGGGCCGGAAGCTGAACCGCGTGGCGTAGGTCTCGTGGGGTGCGGGAGCGGCCTGAGGCGTCGTCATGCCTAGCGACCTTTCCACTGAGGGGTGCGCTTCTCGAGAAACGCGCGGACGCCCTCGTGGAAGTCCGCGCTGCCGTATGTCTCGGAGATCAGATCGTCGATGTCGGGAGCGGGTCGAGCCGACCGGATGCGGCGGAGGGCCTCCTTCGTCACACGGAGCGTGACGGGGGCGTGGCTGGCGATCTCCTGGGCGAGCGCCCGGGCACGCGCGTCGAGCTCCTCCGGCGCGACGATCTCGTGGACGAATCCCGCGGCGTGCGCCTCCTGGGCGCTGAGGAGCTTGGCCGTGAAGAGGAGCGCCGTGACCCGCGACGGCCCCAGGAGGTCGACGAGTCCCGCGTACGCCTGGGCGGACAGGCAGTTGCCTAGGGTGCGCGCGATGGGGGCGCCAAAGCGGGCGTCGGGCGTGGCGATCCGGATGTCGCACGCCGCGGCGATGCGCAGGCCGGCGCCGATCGCGAAGCCCTGGATCGCCGCGATGACGGGCTTCCGGACCGCCGCGAGGCGGTCGATGCGCCGGTCGCCGTCACGCTCGTAGGTGATGCCGTCCTCCGCCCCGGAGAAGGCCTGGAACTGCCCGATGTCGGTGCCCGCGACGAACGCCTGGCCTCCCGCGCCGCGGAGCATCAGCACCTGGATCGAGTCGTCGGCGTCGACTTCCTCGCAGGCCCGGGTCAGGCCCTCGTACATGCCCCACGTGAGTGCGTTCCGGGCCGCCGGCCGGTTGAATGTGAGGGTCAGGACCGGCCCGTCCCGCGCGACCAGGATCTCGTCGGATGCCACCGCGCCTCTCCCGATACGCCGCCGGTCAGCGGGCCGTCATGCCCCCGTCGATCACGAGCTCCGTGCCCGTCACGAAGCTCGAGTCGTCGGAGGCGAGGTAGAGAATCCCAGGCGCGATGTCCTCCGGCTCGGCGACGCGCCCGAGCGGCGTCAGCGCCACCCGCTCCTCCCGGACACCGGGCCGTGCGTGAAGCTCGGCGGTCATGCCGGTCTCGACGAAGCCCGGGAACACCGCGTTGATCCGGATGCCCTCCGGCGCGTACTGGATGGCCGTGGCGCGCGTCAGCGCGCGGGCCGCCCCTTTCGAAGCATGATAGGAGGTGCCCGAGCGGCTGCCGACGAGGGCGTAGATGGACACGACGTTCACGATCGTGCCGCCGCCCGTCCGGCGCATCGCCGGGATCGCGTGCTTCGTGCCGAGCATGACGCTCGTCGCGTTCGCGGCCATGATGAGGTCCCAGTCGTCGAGGGCGACGTGCTCGGCGGTCACGCGGGCGGGGAGGCCTCCGCGCCCGGCGTTGTTGACGAGCACGTCGAGGCGCCCGTACTGGCGGAGGTCATGCTCGATCGCCGAGGTCCAGTCGGCCTCTCGGGTGACGTCGAGGCGAATGAATGTCGCCCGACCGCCCGCGCGGGCGATCTCCTCGGCGACGGCCCGGCCCCCCGTCTCGTCGATGTCCGCCACGAGCACCGCGGCGTCCTCGCGCCCGAAGAGGCGGCACGTTGCCCGCCCGATTCCCGAGGCGCCCCCGGTGACGATGGCGACCTTACCGGAGAGCCGTCCGCTCATGGTGAGCCGTCCAGGTACGGCTCGCCGTCGATCCCCATGGTGACCTCCGTTCGGGCGATGGCCGATCCCCGGAGCGGGGCCAGCGCCAGGAGCTCGGGGTCGGCCCGGTACCCCTCGAAGGCGGCGGCGCTGGCGAACGAGACGAGATGGATCTCGTGCGGGAAGATGGCGCCGTGCGCCCGGCCCGTCGGCCGGACCACCCGGTCGATCCGACCGCTGTGGCGGCGCATGATGCGGGCCGCATCCGTCTCGAAGCGGCTTAGCTCGGCCTCGCGGCCCGGATGGACGAAGAGCTCCACGAGGAGCACCATCGCTTGGTCGCCGCCCGTCGTTGTCATCGTCTCTTCGCATCGGGCCCTGTCCCGTAGCGGGACGATTTGCGCCTTGGGCCGCAAGACGACAGTCTGACCGAGGACGCGAGCGCCGACAAGCCCCACGCGCGGTGCGGACTCGGACTCGGGCGGGTTCCGCGGATGCGCGTGATACCCTCGGCGCGTGCGGGACTGGGCGCGCTGGTGCCGCCGGGCGTTGGTGGAGGCGGGCGTCGTGGCGCTACCAGCCGGAGCCCCCGCTCACGATGTGCGGGCAGCACGGCTGCACCTTCATCTACCGCCTCGAGGTCGGCAACAGCGGCGCCGAGCCCCAGGACGAGGTGATCGTCCGCCTCCGGCGCGACGTCGTCGAGGCCGCATCTTTCTGGTCAAGCGCGCGGCCAGCGTCCCGATCTTCCCGCTGGTCGTGTGGGCGAGCCTCGTCCCGCCGCTGCCGTCCCCCTCCTGGCGTCGGCGTTCTACGATCCGCGCCCGTCCCTCCTGGACGCCATCTCGAGCGCGTCGTGGCTCAGCATCGGGGCCGTGGTCTATCTGGGAGTCATGGCCACCGTCGTGGCCTATGCCAGCTGGGGGAGCCTGCTCCAGCGCTATCCGGCCGTTGCGGTGGCGCCGTTCGCCCTCATCGCGCCATGCACGGGCCTGCTGTCGTCCGCGCTGATCTTCCAGGAGGCCTTCAGCCCGATGCGCTACGCTGGAATGGCTCTGATCCTCGGCGGCCTCGCCGTGATCGTCCTGCCCGCGGGCGGGTCGGTTCGAGGAACCTTGGCGCCAGGCGGCCGTGAGATGCGGTAGACGCCGTCCGTGCGGACGGAAGGAGTGGGCAAGCCATGAGCCTCGCCCAGGGTCGGATCCAGGAGTTTCTCGCCACCAAGGAGGTCGTCGTGCTCGCGACCGTGCAGGCGGACGGCGCGCCGCTCGCGATGCCGATGTGGTTTCTTCAGGACCCGGCGGTCTTGACCATGATCAGTGTCGCGGGGACCCAGAAGGTCCGCAATCTCCACCGCGACCCGCGCGTCTGCGTGATCGCCGAAGGCGGTGTGACCGGCGACGTGCGCGGCGTCAGCGTGCACGGGCGGGCGGAGTTCCTGTCGGACGGGCCCGAGCGGCGGGTGCTGGCCGAGCGTTTCGTGGAGAAGTACCGCCCGTACCTCGAGCGGCGCTGGGGCGGGCGGGCCATGCCGGCGGACCGCGTGATGTTCCGTATCGTCCCTTCGCGCGTGCGGAGCTGGGGGCTCGACTGAGCGAGCTCGGGATTCCGGTCCCAGGCGCAGGGAAGTGACGCGAACCACAGCGTGCCGGTCGAGGAGGCTCTCGTGGAGATCGTGAACCTCGGGGAGAAGTTCGCCCGCATCCATGACTACTGGAATCCGCGGATCGCGGGCGAGCTGAACGACAGCTACGTGAAGCTGGTCAAGCTCAAGGGTGAATTCGTCTGGCACCACCACGAGGCGGAGGACGAGCTGTTCCTCGTGATCGAGGGACGTCTTCGCATGCAGCTCCGTGATGGCGACCGGGACCTCGGGCCGGGCGAGCTGATTATCATCCCGAGGGGCGTGGAGCACTGCCCGCTCGCCCTGACCGACGAGGTTCACGTGGTGCTTCTCGAGCCCAGGACCACACTGAACACGGGGAACGTTGTGGAGGAGCGGACCGTGAGACAGGAGGAGCGGATCTAGAGCCGTCGGGTCGTCGTGCCCGCGGCGGAGGCTCGGAGCCCGCGCCGCTACGCCGGCTTCAGGGAGGCGTGAGCGGCTGCGTGGCCTGGGCCAGCCACACGGCGGTCTCCCGGTCGACCTTCGGCGTGATCGCCTCCCGCACGCGCGCGTGGTAGGCGTCGAGCCAGGCGATCTCCGCGGGCGTGAGGAGCCCCGGGTCGACGAGAGTGCGGTCGATCGGTGCGAGCGTCAGCGTCTCGAAGCCGTAGAGGGTGACCTCGCCGCCGCGCGGCGATGGCACGGGCGCGACGACGACCAGGCTCTCGATGCGGATCCCGTATTCCCCGGTCTTGTAGTAGCCGGGCTCGTTGGAGACGATCATCCCGGGGCGGAGCGCCACGTTGTTGCCCACCTTGGAGATCCGCTGCGGACCTTCGTGGACCGACAGGTAGCTGCCCACCCCGTGGCCCGTGCCATGGTCGTAGTCCAGGCCGGCGTCCCAGAGCGGGGCGCGGGCCAGGGCGTCGAGCTGGGATCCGGTCGTTCCTTGCGGGAAGCGCGCCATGGCGAGCGCGATGTGGCCCCGGAGGACCCGCGTGAACCGGTCCCGCTGCTCGGCCGTCGGCGGGCCGATGGCGACGGTCCGGGTCACGTCAGTCGTTCCGTCGAGATACTGCGCCCCGGAATCGACCAGATACAGCATCCCGCCCTCGATCCGCCGGTCCGTGCGCGGCGTCGCGCGGTAGTGGACGACGGCGCCATTCGGCCCCGCGCCCGAGATCGTGGGGAAGCTCACGTCGCGGAAGAGGGGCTCCTCCGCGCGCAGCGCGTCCAGATGCTCGGCCGCGGTGATCTCGGTGAGGCGTCCCGCCGGTCCCTCACGGGCGAGCCAGGCGAGGAAGCGAGCGAGCGCGATGCCGTCCTTCTCGTGGGCGCTGCGGGCCCCGGCCAGCTCCACGTCGTTCTTGGTGGCCTTGGGGAGGAGGCAGGGGTCGGCCGCCCGCGTCACCGTCGCGCCGGCGGCGGTGAGGCGCGCGATGATCCACGCCGCCGTCGAGCTCGGATCGACCTGGACCGTCCGGCGTGTCGCCCCCAGGCGGTCCAGGGCAGGGCCGAGCGCATCCCCAGCCAGCACGCGCACCCCCTCGCCGAGGTGCTCCAGGAGGCCAGGCGCGGGCTTGTCCGGATCCACGAAGAGATCCACGGTCGTGTCGCGGTGCACCACCGCGAACGCGAGCGGAAGCGGCGTGTGGACGACGTCGCTGCCCCGGACGTTGAGGAGCCACGCGATCGAGTCGGGAGCGGCGAGGACCACCGCGTCGACGGCGTCGTGCGCCAGGAGCTCGCCGATCTCATGCCGCTTGTCCGGGGAGGGCCGCCCGGCGTGCTTCAGGTCGTGGGGGACGATCGGCCCGCGGGGCGGCGGCGGCTGATCGTCCCAGATCCGGTCCACGAGGTTCTCGGGGACGGCAACCAGCGTGGCGCCCGCCTTGCCGCATACGGTCTGCAGCCGCTCGACGCTCTCGATTGTGTGGAGCCACGGATCATAGCCGAGCCGGTCTCCCTGGCGGAGCCGCAGACGGAGCCACTCGGCGGGCGGGCTCTCCGTCACGTGGTGGTACTCGAACGCGTCAGCGGGAGCTTCGTCCCGCACTTGGAGCGTGTACCGGCCGTCGACGAAGATCGCCGCCCTGTCGGTCAGGACCACCGCGAGCCCCGCGGATCCGGTGAACCCCGTGAGCCAGGCGAGGCGCTGGGCCCGGGGCGGCACGTACTCGCCCTGGTGTTCGTCGGCTCGCGGGACGAGGAAGCCCGCGAGGCCGTCCTTGCTCAGCTCGTTCCGGAGTCGCGCGACGCGCTCGTGGATCACCATCCCGTGAAATATAGCAGGTTTGGCCGAGCACTCGCCCAGCGCGCGGGGCGCGCCGGCACCGTGCTAGACTGCCGATCTTGCCGGACCTCATGCTTCGACCTCGAGCCAGCGCTCCGCGATGCGCGCGGCCAGCTCCGACAGCGCGTTGCGCGAGCGCCGCGACGCGCCGAGGTCGTGGCCGACCCCGGGCTCGAGGTGGAGGGCTGTCGGGGCCGGAATTCCGGCCAGGGCGCTCCGGAGCTCAGCCACCGAGCCGAACGGGTCCGTGGTTCCGTGGACGAACAGGGCGGGCGTGCGGAGTCGCGGGAAGTGGGCGATCCGGAGCTCTGCGAGCCGTCCCGGCGGGTGGAGGGGATAGGCGAGCAGGAGAAGCGCGCTCGCCAGAGTGGGCTCCTCCGCGGCGAGGAGGCTCGCCTGACGGCCGCCGTAGGAGTGGCCGCCGAGCCCGACACGTCTGAGACCAGTGCGCACGAGCGCCGCTACGGCGGCCCGGAGCCCGGCGCGGTCTCGCGCGGCGCCGGCTGGCGACGGCGGCCCATGCGGACGAGCCAGGCGAAACGGGAGGTCGCAGCGAAGCACCACGACGCCCCGGGCTGCCAGTGCCTCGGCGAGCGCAACGAGGAGCGGGCTGTCGGAGGACGAGCCGGCGCCGTGGGTGAGGACGAGGCCGTCCTCGGCGCTACCCGCGGGGACGTGAAGCATCCCGCGAACGGTCAGTCCCTCGCCGGCCGCCTCGTGGAACGGGGTGGGTGCGGGTCGCGGGGGATCTGGTGCGCTCATCGCCGGAGCCGGGAGCCTGCGAGCCCGCCGGTCCGTGGCGCGACACGGAGGAGAGGGTGACGGCAACCGTGGTCTTCTTCGACGTCGCGGGCACGCTGATCCGGGTCCGCGACGGGGTCGGCGTACAGTACGCGCGCGTCGCCGGTCGCTTCGGGCCTGCCCCCGATCCAAAGGCGCTCGAGCGCGAGTTTCCCCGCGCCTTCCGGGCGGCGCCACCGATGGCGTTCCCCGGCGCGCCGGCCGAGGCGGTTCCCGGACTCGAGCGCGAGGTCTGGCGGGGGATCGTGCGGGACGTCTTCGCCGGGGCCGGGCTCCTGGCCGGCTTCGGCCCTGGCGCGTTCGGCGCGTACTTCGACGCGGTCTACCGCCACTTCGAGGACCCGGCCACGTGGGACGTCTTCCCGGACGTGATGCCGGCGCTTTCCGCCCTCCGTGCCCTCGGCTCTCGGCTCGGCGTCGTGAGTAACTTCGACAGCCGAGTCCTGCGAATTCTCGAGGGCCTGGGCCTCTCGCCCTGGTTCCAGTCGGTGACACTCTCGAGCCAGGTGGGCGCGACCAAGCCGGACCGCGCGATCTTCGCGCGGGCGCTTGCGCATCACGGGGTTGACGCCGCGCGGGCGCTCCACGTCGGGGACTCGCCGGTCGAGGATTGCGAGGGAGCCCACGCCGCGGGCCTGCGGGCCGTGCTGATCGACCGGAGCGGGCGTCATGCGAGCCGCCCCGACCTCGTTCGCGTGGACTCGCTCGCGGTGCTCGCCAACATGATTCGGAACACCGGGTGACGGGTGGCCTCGGCGGCGAACCCCTCGAGCGGGCCGTCGGGCCCTGCGTCGAAGAACGGGCGCGTGACTGGCACTTCGCGCGCGTACTGACGGAGCACCGGGGCGCTCTTCCGGGAGTCGAGCTCCGACACGAGCACGGTCTCTCTCCGTCACCCGCGGGAGAGGGTGACACGTCCAGCCATGCGCGCCTTCATGACCCAGCCCACGGTGCCGTAGGGGGCCACGAGCCAGCGTTGCCCACCGCCCTCGACGAGCGAGCGTCACCGGCGTCGATCGCGGCCGCCCGCTGCGGCGTCCGGGGACGGTCAGGAGGTACGTGCGAGGCGGGCCGAGGCCCAGGCCGGGCAGGCCCCGGACCAGCGCGTTGACCGCCGGGCGGACGGGGCTCAGCCGGTAGGAGGCGGCCACGGGCTCGGCCTTCCGTCGTCCTCGGCGGCCTCCCAGAGCCACGCCGCTCCCCGGACACCGCTCGAATCGCCGTGCTGCGGCGGGCGGAGCCGGGTGTCGACGCGGTCCGAGAACACCCAGGCGCCCCAGCACTCCGGAACCCTCTCATAGAGCCGGGTGAGGTTCGAGAGCCCGCCGCCGAGCACGATCACGTCCGGGTCGAGGAGGTTGACGACCGCTGCCAGCGCCCGGGCGAGCCGCTCCTCGTAGCGGGCGAGCGTCGCCTCGCAGCGCTCGTCGCCGCCGGCCGCGCGCGCGGCGATGGTCGTCGCATTGAGCCCCTCGCCGGTTGCCTCGAGGTGATCCCGGGAGATGCCGGGTCCAGACAGGAAGGTTTCCACGCAGCCCGTCCGCCCGCAGTAGCAGGCCGCACCCGGCCATTCCCCGGTGCGCGGCCAGGGGAGGGGATTGTGGCCCCACTCCCCGGCGACCGCGTTCGGGCCCGTCAGGACACGGCCGTCGACGACGATGCCGCCGCCGGCGCCGGTTCCCAGGATGACGCCGAAGACGACGCGCGCCCCCGCGCCGGCGCCGTCCCGGGCCTCGGACAGCGCGAAGCAGTTCGCGTCGTTTGCGAAGCGGAGAGGCCGGTGGAGAAGGCGCTCGAGGTCCTGGCGAAGGGCGCGGCCGTTGAGCCAGACGCTGTTCGCGTTCTTCACGAGCCCGGTAGCGGGTGAGAGCGCTCCCGGCATTCCGATGCCGACCCGCGCGGGCTCGCCGCCCTCGCGCTCGAGCCCCTCGACCAGCGTGGTGATCGCGGCCAGCGTCGCGGCGTAGCGGTCGCGCGGCGTCGGCACACGGCGCCGGCCGCGCTCGCGCCCGTCGCGGTCGAGCGCGACGGCCTCGATCTTCGTACCGCCCAGGTCGACTCCGATGCGCATGCCGCTCTGGCGGGCTACTCCGTCGAGAGGGCCTGGCGCCGCCCACGATGGTAGTTGGACAGCGCGGCGTTCGCCGTCGCGATGGTCTGGGACTCGGACGCCAGCTTGGCGAGGTCCCTCCCGGGAATCGCCACGTAGAGCTCGTCGTCGCCGAGATCCGTGTAGGCGCGGTTCCCGATGCACCCGGTGCTCGCGGTGACGCCGGAGGCGAGGGCGGCGGGCAGGGTCATGCACGTCGGGCGGGCCAGGAAGGGCACCGGCGCCTGGATCCCGGCCCGGAGGGCCGTCTCGAGGAGACGCATCAGCGGGGCGGGCCGTCCTGCCCCCAGCACCACGTCGGGGTCGACGGCGTGTCGCCGAGGGGAGCGTAGCTTCACGCGTAGACGTGCTTGGCCCGCCGCCAGCGAGCGAGCTGGAACAGGGCGCCGAGGAGGGCGAGCCCCCCGCCGACCAGGCAGGCGGCGGGCACGCCGGCGCCCTCGGCGATCGAGCCGATGAGCGAGGCCCCCAGGGGCGTCGCGCCGGCGAAGACCATCATGTAGACGCCCATGACCCGCCCGCGGAGCTCGTCCGGCACGGTGACCTGGACAATCGTGTTGCAGCCGTTCTGGAAGACGATCTGCATGATACCGACGAGGAACAGGACGACCGCTGCCAAGGCGAAGTGTCGCACGAACGCGAGACTGAGAATGCCGAGAGCCACCCCCATCCCCGGAATGACTACGGCGGCGAGCGGAGGCCGCCCGCCGCCTAGCGTCGCGAGGGCGACCGCGCCAACGACGGCCCCCGCGCCGAGCGCCGCCATGAGCAGGCCGAACACGTGGACTCCTTCGTGCAGGACCTCGCGCGCGAAGAGGGGGACGAGGACGCCGTGGTTCATGGCGAATGTGCTGACCGCGAACACGAGACCCAGGATGAGCGCGACGAGCGGCGTGCGTGTCGCATAGCGGACGCCGTCCATCAGCTCCTCCCGGATCGTCGTGCCGCGCCGCGGATTCGCCTCCGAGCCGACCCGAACCGCAGTGAGGGTCAGCACCACGGCGAGGAAGGACAGAGCGTTCAGCAAAAACGCGACCGCCGTGCCGTAGCGGGCGATGAGAAGCCCACCCAGCGCGGGGCCGATGACCCGGGCGGAGTTGAACGTGGCGGAGTTGAGCGCGATGCCGTTCAGCAGATCCTCCCGGCCGACCATCTCGACGAGGAAGGACTGCCGGGAGGGCATGTCGAGCGCGTTCACCAGGCCGATCACGCCCGCCAGCGTGGCAACGTGCCAGTAGCGCACCCAGCCGGTCCACGACAGCCCGGCGAGGACGAAGGCGGGCAGCATCAAGGCCATCTGGGTGCCGAGGATTAGGCGACGCTTCGGCGTCCGATCCACGACGACCCCGGCGACGGCCGAGAAGAGGAGTACGGGGGCGAACTGGAGCGCGCTCACCACGCCCAGACGGAATGGCGAGTTGGTGAGCTCGAGAACGAGCCAGGAGAGCCCGACCGATTGCATCCAGCTGCCCACGGACGAGATGGACTGGCCCATCCAGAACAGGCGGAAGTCGCGGTGGTTCAGCGCCCGGAGGGCGGCGGGAAATTGCATCAGGGGGAGCCTTGTCCCCGGGGGGGATGGTCGGCTCGAGGGCAGGGCGGCCGCCGCGCCGCCCTCACCTCACCCGCGGCGCCCGGCCGTGGCGCCCGCGGGGACGAGCCCTGCGTGCCGGTGTGCGGCCTCCACCAGCGCGTCCACGGCCTCGGCGGGCGTGTCCCAGGCGCACGCGATCCGGACGACGCCGTCCCGGGGCGCGCCGCGGCGGGAGAAGCTGTACCCGTCGGCGACCAGACCATCCCACACCGGCTTGGGAAGCGCCGCCAGTACGAAGTTGATCTCGGTCGGGTGGGGTAACCGGACACCCGGGAGGCTGGCGAGTCCCTGGCGCACGCGCGCGGCCATCGCGTTCGCGTGGCGGGCACTCCGGAGCCAGAGATCGTCCTCGAGGAAGGCGACCAACTGGGCGGATAGAAAGCGCATTTTCGAGAAGAGGTGGCCCGCCCGGCGCCGGCGGTAGCGCATGGTCTCGGCCAGGGCGCGATTGAAGAAGACGACGGCCTCCGCGCAGAGCGCTCCATTCTTCGTGGCACCGAACGACAGGAGGTCGACCCCGGCCTTCCAAGTGAGCTCGGCCGGCGCGCAGCCGAGGCGAGCGACCGCGTTGGCGAAGCGGGCGCCGTCCATGTGGACCAGGAGGTTCTTCGCGCGGGCCGCCGCCGCCAGCTCCCGAACCTCGCGGACGGTGTAGACCGTGCCGGCCTCGGTCCCCTGCGTGAGGCTCACCGCGCGGCCCGGCACGTCGGCCGCCCGGAGGGCGCCCGCCTCGATGGTCTCCACCAGCGTGGCAACGGGAATCTTCCCGTCCACGGTCGGGACCGGGACGCTCCGGGCGTTGCCGCCCGACCAGAACTCCGCCCCTCCGCACTCGCTCGCGTGAAGGTGCGAGACGTCGGCGCAGTAGATGCCGCCGTACGGGGTCGAGATGAGCGAGGCGCAGAGCCCGTTCGCCACCGTGCCGGTACCAACAGGATAGACGTCGACCTCCGTCTCGAAGAGCTCCGCCATCCGTTGCTCGAGCCGCTGCGTGTACGGATCGCCGCCGTACGGCGCGGTGTCGTCCGCGTTCGACTCGACGATCGCCCGCAGGATCTCCGGGGCGGCGCCCGAGACGTTGTCACTGTAGAAGTTCTTCTTCACGCGGCTCCTCCGAAGAGGCAGGGGGTGGCGGGAGGCACAGCGGCGCGGTGCCGCGGGACAGCCGAGCGGGTCGCAGTACTCATCGCTTCGCATGATAGGGGAACCGTGGAGTGCCCGCAACGCCGTGAACCCGCGCCGCTCGCGCGGCTCCTGCGGGACTCGGGCCGGCGGCGCGTCAGGGAGGAGGAGCGTCGGGGACGCCGACTCGACCGAGGCCCGGGAGCTTCAGAGCCGGGCGGTTCCAGTCGAGCCCGAACGTGAGCCCGAGCAGGTTGACCTCGACCCCTTCCTCCCACCCCACCAGCAGGCCGGCGAGGCCGAGAAGCGAGACCTGGACCCCGGTGCCACTCGGTGCGAGCCCGACCGGAGCGCCTCCCGGCAGGAAGTCCTTTCCGACCGCCGTCGGCGGGAGATCGAGGCGCAGCTCGGGAACGGCCCGCCCGATGAAGGCCGTGAACGTGTTGCTGTTGGGTCCCGGCCACGTGCGGTAGCTCGAGGGGTAGGGATACGCGCCCACGGCCGCCTCGATGCGGTCGATCAGGATGTCCACACCGTCCCCGCGCACGTTGGCCAGGAGATCGGGCCGACTGCCGAACCAGTAGTTGTCCGGGCCCGTCCGGTTCACGCGGAGGGCTGAGGCTCCTCGATCGACACCCCAGCCGATGACCTCGTACCGCGTGTATTGGGCCGCGCCCGACCGTTTCAGCGCGATCCATGTGTGGACTCCGAGGACCCCCTTCCATCCGACCGTGCGCGCGGCGTAAACCTGGATCACCGCTTCGGGCGTCGTGGCGGGATCGGGAGCCTGCCCGGAGGAATCGCGTCGCGCCTGCCACCAGCTCGGATCTCGCGCGAGCGTTCCGCACGCCGGGAGCAGGAGCGTGAGGAGGAGGAAGGCCGATAGCGCCGACTTGTCGAGCATCGAACAGTGTGCCGACGGTCCGGCGCCCCCGGGTCGTCCCGGAGGGCCGCCCGCCCCGGCTAGGTGCCGATGGCCTTCCGGATGCTGCCGTGGTGGTCGACGACGTGGCCGATGAGGATTCGCTCGATGACCTGGGCGGCGGTCATTCCCATGGAGCCGCCGACGCGGTCGAGCTGGGTGTCCCTGAGGCCACGCACCACCGCGGTCGCCGCGGCCCCGTTCTGGCGGAGAAGGGCCAGCGTCTCGGCCTTGGTGGTGTGCGCATACTGAACGGCGTGCTCCGCGTTTCTCGTGTGGAGCGCATCCATGTCGACCGCGACGGGCTCGGCGTTCGCGATCTTCTGAACCAGATCCGAAAGTGCCGCGTGGCCCCCGGCGACGTGATGGGCGACGACGCCGACGCTCCAGCCCTCGCCGGCGGCCTTGGTCCGCCACTGAGCGTCCGACAGCCCCTCGACCGTGTGGATTAGCTCGCGGTTCGCTTGCTCGAAGCGCTCGGCCAAGGTTCGCGCGCGCTCGCTCATGCTGACAGGACCTCCCCGGGGGGTTCTCAGGAGTTGAACGAAGTGACAGTCACGTCTGTGAACCCACGCGTCATATACACGTGCCTTTCGGCGGCGTCAACGGTGACGGCCCCGACAGGCACGGCGGGCGGGGCAAGGGGCCGCATCGCCCCGCCGGATGGTATCCTCCTCCGGGGCCCCGCGGGAGTGCGAGCCAGGTGGCCCACTGTCACCGACACTGACCGGCGCCGGGCGCCGGAGCGCGGAAAGGGGAGCCACGTGAACAGCCATCGCCTGCCCAGGACGGTCGTCCCGAGCCGCTACGACATCCGGCTCGAGCCTGACCTCGATGCCGCCACGTACGCCGGCGAGGAGGCCGTCCAGGTCGAGATTCGCGATGAGACGGACGAGATTCAGCTGAACGCCGTCGAGCTCACGATCACGCACGTCGCCGCCGAGGGGCCCGACGGCACTCGGCTCGAAGGCACGGCGTCTCTCGACCCCGCGACCGATCGCGTCCACCTGCGTTTCTCCCGCGCGCTCCGACCCGGGGAGTGGAGCCTCCGCCTCACGTTCCAGGGCATGCTGAACGACCAGCTCCACGGCTTCTACCGCAGCACGTTCAAGGATGCGGACGGGCGAACGCACGTCATGGCGGCGACGCAGTTCGAGGCGGTCGACGCGCGGCGCGCGTTCCCGTGCTGGGACGAGCCGGCGCTGAAGGCCGTCTTCGGCGTCACGCTTGTCGTGCCCGACGGCTACACGGCGATCTCCAACACCGCGCCCGTCCGGGAGGAGCCGGCGGGGCCCGGCCGGCGGGCGGTGACGTTCGGGGACACCATCCGGATGTCGACGTACCTCGTCGCCTTCATCGTCGGGGAGCTGGAGTCGACCGAGCCGGTCATGGTCGGCAAGACGCCGCTCCGCGTCTGGTGCGTCCAGGGCAAGGTCCACCTGGCCGCCTACGCGCGGACGGCGGGGGCCTTCTGCCTCGACTTCTTCGAGCGCTACTACGGCATCCCGTATCCGGGCGACAAGGTCGATCTCCTGGCGATCCCCGACTTCGCGGCGGGAGCGATGGAGAACCTGGGAGCGATCACGTTCCGCGAGACCGCCCTCCTGGTCGACGAGGCGGCCGCGTCCCACACCGACCTCGAGCGGATCGCCGACGTGGTCGCGCACGAGCTCGCCCACATGTGGTTCGGCGACCTCGTGACCATGGTGTGGTGGAATGGGATCTGGCTCAACGAGGCGTTCGCGACCTTCATGGAGATGCTCGCGGTCCACGCCTGGAAGCCGGAGTGGCAGCGCTGGGTGAGCTTCGGCGTCTCCCGTGCCGCGGCGATGGGGGTCGACGGGCTCCACGCGAGCCGGCCCATCGAGTACGACGTCCGGGCCCCGCGGGACTGCGAGGCGATGTTCGATCTCCTCACGTACGAGAAGGGCGCGTCGGTTCTCCGCATGCTGGAGCAGCACATCGGGCCCGACACGTTCCGCGAGGGCGTGCGCCTCTACCTCCGCTGGCACGAGTACGAGAATGCGGAGACCACCGATCTCTGGAAGGCGCTCGGCGAGGCGTCCGGGCAGCCCATCCCTGACGTCATGGACGGCTGGGTTTTCCACCCGGGCTACCCCCTGGTCGGGGTCCGGGCGGAGGGGCCGAAGCTCCGCCTCACGCAGCGGCGCTTCACGTACCTCGGTGAGCCTGCGCCGGGGAGCGCCGACGAGCCCGCGCAGCTCTGGCGGGTTCCCGTGACCGTGC
The DNA here is from genome assembly GCA_963805625.1 of uncultured Candidatus Rokubacteria bacterium. GTDB lineage: Bacteria > Methylomirabilota > Methylomirabilia > Rokubacteriales > DASRDR01 > DASRDR01. The sequence goes on along the minus strand of CAWDVE010000010.1, from coordinate 941,993 downwards.
GGGCGTCGGTGGCGGGGAAGGTGGTGGAGCAGAAGCTCCTCCTGGCCGCCGCCGAGGATGACGTCGCGCTCCCCGGCGCGCCGCAGTGGGTTGTCGTCAACGCCGGAGGTCACGGCTTCTACCGGGTGGGCTACGCGCCGGCGCTGCTCGGCCGGCTGACGGCCGATCTGGCCGTCCTTGCGCCGATCGAGCGCTTCGGCCTGGTGTCGGATTGCTTCGCCCTCACCCAGGCCGGCGACCTCGACGCCCCTGCGTTCCTCGACCTGACGGAGCGGTTCCGCGATGAGACGGACCGCAACGTCTGGGCGGTGCTGGTCAGCGCCCTCGCCTACGTGAACCGGACGATCGACGACGACGCCCGGGGCTTGCTCGAGGCGTTCGTTCGAGACCGCGTGGGTCCGGCCGCCCGCCGGCTGGGCTGGACGCCGCGGCCGGGTGAGGACGAGCTCACGCGGCAGCTTCGCGGCGACCTCCTCCGCGCGCTCGGCGTCCTCGGCGACGACCGGGAGATCCAGGCGCAGGCGAAGGAGCTGTACGCGCGCTACCGGGCCGACGAGCACGCGGTCGATCCCAACGTGCTGCCCGCGCTGATCGCCATCCTGGCGCGGGCCGGCGACGAGGCCGAGTACGCCGAGTTTCGCGAGCGCTTCCGTCACGCCCGGAGCCCCCAGGAGGAACAGCGGTACCTCTACGCGCTGGCGGCGTTCCGCCAGCCGGAGCTCATCACCCAGACTCTCCAGCACACGCTGGACGGCGAGATCCGGAGCCAGGATGCCCCCTACGTCGTCCGCTCGATGCTCGTGAGCGTTTGGGGGCGCGGGCTCGCCTGGGAGTTCGTGAAGGGCCACTGGGAGACCATGCGGCGGCTCTATCCCCCGAGCGCGTTCCGACGGGTGTTCGATGGCGTCAGCGCGCTCGTGCGCACCGAGTGGGAGGCTGAGGTGCGCGCGTTCTTCCCGGCCCACGGGATCGAGCTCGGCGGGAAGATCCTCGATCAGTATCTCGAGCAGCTGCGCGTCGCGGTCCGCTTCCGCGAGCGCGAGGCGGCGCGCATCGCCGCCTACCTCGCCCGCGAGAGGGACTGACCCCGGGCGGCCAGCTCACGTGGAATTCACCGGCATCGACGACCTGGCGTTCGGTCGGGCGCTCGCGCACCGAGGTTCGCGACGAGCGGACCGGGGTCGGAGGGTGCTCCCGGGCCAGTGGGCCACCGACCCACAGTCAGGAGCTCTTCACGGGGATCCGTATGGGCAGGGACCCGGACCCGGAGGAGCCACGCATCCTGGGCGCTCCCGGGGGATGATGAAGGGCGAGTACACGATTACGTATGACTACGGGGCCCAAACGAGCCTCATGGACGCCGTCTCGTGGGAGCTGACGAGGGCCTCGGCTCCCTGCGACGCGCCTCCGGTGCTCCCGCCGCTGCCAGCCGAGAGCGAGTCGCCGGAGGACGCCGAGCCATGACCGAGACGGCCCGCGTCGTCGTCATCGGCGGCGGCATCCTCGGCGCCAGCGTCCTTTACCACCTCGCGCGTGCGGGGTGGACCGACACGGTCCTGATCGAGCGGGGCGAGCTGGCGTCGGGGTCGACGTGGCACGCGGCGGGCAATACGCCGCACTTCAACACGAGCCTCAACCTATCGCGGATCCACCTCGCCAGCACGGAGCTCTACCAGCGGCTCGAGGCGGAGACGGGGCAGGCGGTCGGGTTCCACCGACCCGGGAGTCTCCGGCTCGCCTCGGTGCCGGACCGGATGGACGAGTACCGGCGCCACCGGGGCAAGGCGCGGACGATCGGGCTCCCGTTCGAGGTGATCGGGCCCGACGAGATCCGGCGGCTGCATCCCCTCGTCGAGACGCGCGGCCTGCTGGGCGCGGTCTGGAACCCGGAAGACGGTCACGTCGATCCGACCAGCGTGACGCAGGCCCTTGTCAAGGGCGCGCGAGATCGGGGTGCCCGCGTCCACCGGCACACACGTGTGACCGGGCTCGAGCGGACGGCCAGCGGCGAATGGCGGATCGCCACCAATCGGGGCGACTTCCTGGCGGAGGTCGTCGTGAACGCGGCTGGCACGTGGGCGCGTGAGGTCGGCCAGCTGGTCGGCCTCGATCTCCCGATCGTCCCGATGGAGCACCAGTACCTGGTGACGGAGGCCATTCCCGAGATCGCGGGGCTCGGCCGCGAGCTGCCGCTTCTCCGCGAGGTTGACGTGTCGTACTACCTGCGCCAGGAAGGCCAGGGACTCCTTCTTGGTCCCTACGAGCGCGACGCAAAGCCATTCGGCGTCGGTGGGATTCCGCCCGAGTTCGGCGCCGACCTCCTGCCGCCGGATCCCGAGCGGCTTCGCACGATCGTCGAGTCCGCGATGGCGCGCGTGCCCGTGCTCGCCCGGGCAGGCGTCGCGCGGATCGTCAACGGCCCGATCACCTACACGCCGGACGGGAACCCGCTCCTCGGCCCCGCGTTCGGTCTACCCGGATTCTGGCTGGCCTGCGGTGTGAGCTTCGGGATTACCCAGGCGGGTGGGGCGGGGCGTTACCTGGCGGAGTGGATCGTGGAGGGGCAGCCGTCCATCGACCTCTGGGAGGTGGACCCGCGCCGCTACGGGACGTACGCGACGGAGCACTACGCGGTCGCCCGGTGCATCGACATCTACGAGGACGAGTACGCGATCGTCTACCCCCAGGACGATCGCCGGCCGGGGCGGCCGGCCCGGACGAGCCCGCTCTACGACCGCTTCCACGCCGCCGGCGCGGTCTTCGGAGTGCGGAACGGCTGGGAGCGGCCGTACTGGTTCGCGCCGCCAGGGACGGAGCCGCGCGACCGGCCGAGCTTCCGTCGGACCAACTGGTTCGAGACCGTGGGCCGGGAAGCACGCGCCGTCCGCGAGCGCGTGGGGGTGCTCGAGCTGTCGAGCTTCTCGAAGTACGAGGTGCACGGTCTGGGCGCGGAGGCCTTCCTCGACCGGCTGTGTGCGAACCGGCTCCCCCGGCTCGGCCGGATCGCGCTCTCGCAGCTCCTGACGCCGACGGGCGCGGTCGAGTGCGACGTAACCGTGACGCGGCTCGCGCCCGAGCGCTTCCTGGTCGTGAGTGCTGCAGTCGCCGAGCTCCACGACCTCGACTGGCTCCGGCGCCATGCGCCGGCGGACGGGAGCGTGGCCATCGAGAACGTGACGCCCGCCTGGGGTGTCCTGATCCTTGCCGGACCCCGCGCCCGGGATGTCCTGGCGCGCGTCACCGACGCCGACCTGTCGAACGCCGCTTTCCCGTGGCTCTCGGCGCGCGAGATCCAGGTCGGCTCCGTGCCCGTCCGGGCGCTCCGGATCAACTTCGTGGGGGAGCTCGGTTGGGAGCTCCACCACCCGGTGGAATACCAGACGGGGTTCTACGAAGCGCTCAAGAGCGCGGGAGCGGACCTGGGGCTCGTCGACTTCGGCCTCCGCGCAATGGATTCCCTGCGGCTCGAGAAGGCCTACCGGGCATGGGGGGCCGACATCAACACTGAGGTGACGCCGCTCGAGGCCGGGCTCGAGCGTTTCGTGGCCTTCGACAAGGGGGATTTCATCGGTCGGGACGCTTTGCTCCGTCATCGGCGAGACGGCGTAGGGAAGCGCCTGGCCACCCTCGAGGTCGACGCGCTCGACGCCGACTGCTGGGGGAACGAGGCCGTCTGGGCGGGCGACTGCGTCGCGGGGATCACGACCTCCGGCGGCTTCGCCCACTGGCTCGGCCGCAGCCTGGCGGTGGCCTACCTCGACGCCGAGGTCTCGCTGCCCAGCGCGCCGCTCGCTGTCGAGATCCTGGGCGAGCGCCGCCCCGCCCGTGTCCTCGCCGAGCCCCCATTCGATCCGGAGAATCGCCGCCCTCGAGCCTGACCTAGGCGGACCTGCCTACCTTTCGGCCGAGGTGACAGCCTCCTTGCGCAACAGCGGGCCGGGCGACCCTTGACAGTTCGTCCCGGGCCCACCGATCATGTGGCGGCCGGCCCATAGCAGTGGCCGCTGCGCGGCCAGACTGGCATGCCGCCCGCCTGCAACCGCCGCACCGCGAAGCCTAGCAAAACGGACAGGAGGCTCTGCCCATGCGTGACCGAGCGCGTGGAATTCTGGTCGCCCTGCTAACCATCACCGTCTTCGTCGGACTTGTCTGGGTCTCCCGGGCAGGGGTCGACGAGTACGGCTCGACCGGGCCCATCCTCGGTGTCAGCTTCACCGGTGGCGACGGCTCGTACACGCGGGCCGTGAAGGACGGAATCACCCTCGGTATCGTGCCGGACTTCCCCTGGACCTACCAGGACGAAAAGACCAAGGAGTACGCCGGGCTCGACGTCGACATGTTCCGGGAGATCACCCGGCGCCTCGGCATCAAGAAGGTCACGTGGGAGATCATGCCCTTCGACTCCCTCATCGCCGCCCTGCAGGCGAAGCGCATCGACGTGATCGTGGACAACATCCACGAGAACGAAGGCCGGCTGAAGGTCATCGACTTCACGAGCCCGGCGTACTGGTACGGCGCGGCCGTGGCCGTCCAGAAGGGCAACCCGAAGAAGATCATGACGTGGGGGGACTTCGCGGGCAAGACGGTCGGGACGTACCGCGGGACCTTCTACCAGCCGATCATGGAAGCGCGGAAGGACCTGAAGGAGCTGAAGCTCTTTACGACCAGCGACGTAGAGTTCGCCGATCTCGCGGCCGGTCGCGTCGACGCCATCGTCGACGACGACATCAAGATGCTGCAGTTCATCAAGGCGCATCCCGGGATCAACATGGAGATGAGCTCCGTCGCCATGCCGATCGAGCTCCAGCTCGGCTACGCACGGTACGCGCTCCGCAAGACTGACGTCGACCTGAACCACGCGCTGTCGCGTGCCATCGACGAAATGCGGGCGGACGGCACGGTGGGCAAGTTCCTCGTGAAGACGGGGCTGCCCGCCCGGTACGTGGTCATCCCGAACGCGCTGTCGCAGTAGACACGGCCAGCGCAGTCGATCCGCAGGGCCTGTCCCGCACTTCCGCTGCCGACTCGGCGGCCGGAGCGCGGGACAGGCGGCCGGGCCGCCGCCGTGCACCGGCGGGCGTGGCTGGGAGCCTCGAGCGGACACCCGGAACTCGCGCTCGCGCGACCCAGTCTCGCGCTCCGTAGTGTTCTCACGGAGATTCGGGCCGGCCTGATTCCCAACCCGTAGGCGGAGGCGTCATGTTCGACAACCTGCTCTCGCTCTTCAACTTCCGCGATGCCGGCAGCTACCTCCCAGACCTGCTCCGGGGGGCGCTCATCAGCGTGGAGCTCACGCTCTCGGTGATGGCGCTGAGCCTCGTGTTCGGCCTGGTCGTCGCGCTCGCGCGTCTCTCCCGGATCAAGCCGGTCCGCGTGGCGGCGACGGTCTACGTCGAGGTCATCCGCGGCACTCCGTGCATGCTGCAGCTGTTCTACATCTACTTCGTGCTGCCCGCGTTCGGGATCAAGGTCGGGCCGTTCGCGGCCGGGGTGGTGGGGCTCACCGTCAACTACGCGGCCTACCTGTCGGAAGTCTACCGGGCCGGTATTCAGGCGGTGGCGAAGGGGCAGGTGGAAGCGGCGCTCTCCCTCGGAATGTCGCGGGCCAAGATGATGCGTCTCGTCATCCTGCCGCAGGCGCTCCGTATCGTCGTGCCACCGCTCGGCAACTACTTCATCTCGCTGTTCAAGGACACCGCCCTGGCCTCCACCATCACGGTGAAGGAGCTCATCTTCAGCGGCCAGATCATCGCGGCGACCAACTTCCAGTACTTCACCATCTTCACGATCGCTGGGATGATCTACTTGGCACTGTCGTATCCGGGGTCGCTCGGCGTCCAGTACCTCGAGCGGCGCATGCGGATCGGATACCGACGGGGCCGGCAGCCCCTCCTTAGGGGCGTCGCTCAGGGAGCCGCGTGATGATCCGCCTGGACAAGGTCAACAAGAGCTTCGGACGCCTCCAGGTCCTTCGCGACGTCTCGCTGACCGTGGACAAGGGCGAGGTGGTCTGCATCATCGGCCCATCAGGAGCAGGGAAGTCGACGTTGCTCCGCTGCATCAATCACCTCGAGGGGGTCGACAGCGGCACGATCTACCTGGAGGAGGAGCCGGTCTACCGATACGTTCGAGACGGCAAGGTGGTCGTCGACACCGAGCGCCGGGTCGAGGCGCTGCGGTCGGAGGTCGGGATGGTGTTCCAGTCCTTCAACCTGTTTCCGCACCTGACGGCCCTCGAAAACGTGATGCTGGCCCCGGTCCACGTCCGGAACGAACCGCGCGAGGACGCCCGGCGCAAGGCGGAGGCGCTCCTGGCCAAGGTTGGACTCTCCGACAAGGTGGACGCCTATCCGCAGGAGCTGAGCGGCGGGCAGCAGCAGCGCGTGGCCATCGCGCGGTCGCTCGCGATGCAGCCCAAGGCGATGCTGTTCGACGAGGTCACCTCGGCCCTGGACCCCGAGCTCATCGGGGAGGTGCTCCGCGTGATGCGCCAGCTCGCGGCGGAGGGCATGACGATGATCGTCGTGACCCACGAGATGGGCTTCGCGCGCGACGTGGCCGACCGGGTCCTCTTCATGGCCGACGGGGTGGTGGTGGAGGAGGGAAGCCCGGAGCAGATCTTCACCACGCCCCGGCACGAGCGGACCCGGCAGTTCCTGCAATCGGTCCTGGAGCGCAACGCGTAGGAGCGCGCCCGCACAGGCGAGGCAGGCGAGGCTCAGGACGATCGGAGGCGGCCCGGAAGGCGCTTGACATAAAAGGAACGACCGTACTATTGTACGGGAGTGTCGAAAGGCGAAGAGACCCGACGCGCCATCCTTGACCACGCCCTCCAGATTGCGACGAAGGAGGGCCTGGAGGGCCTCACGATCGGGCGCCTGGCCCAGGATCTCCAACTGTCCAAGAGCGGGCTCTTCGCCCACTTTCGCGGCAAGGAGGAGCTGCTCCTCCAGGTCCTCGAGACGGCGCGCACGCGCTTCATCGAGCAGGTCGTCAAGCCCGGACTGTCCGCGCCGCGAGGGGAGCCTCGCCTGCGGGCGCTGTTCGAGAGCTGGCTCAACTGGGAGCGATCGGCCGCGCTACCCGGCGGATGCCCGTTCATCGCGGCTGCCGTGGAGCTGGACGACCGCCCGGGCGCGGCCCGGGAGTACGTCGTGCAATCCCAGAAGGATTGGCTGGAGGTGATCGCCAATTCGGCTCGGACCGGGATCCAGGAAGGCCAGTTCCGCCCGGATTTCGACCCCGAGCAGTTCGCCTACGACCTTCACGGAGCCATGCTCTCCTACCATCACCTGGCCCGGCTGCTCCGCGACCCCAGCGCTGAGACGCGCGTGAGACGGGCCTTCGAATCGCTACTCGCCCAGGCCCGCCGCGTCGGCCGCTAGGAAGGGAGATCTGCCAGATGCGTACATCACCGATCTTGACACTCGATAACAGCACGATCGTTCGGTCTTACAGGACGCCGTTGATCCAGCGGATGTCCCTGGAGAGTGTCGGCTTGCTGAGCCGAATCCTGCCCGCTCTCGCCGCCCGGGTGGCGGAGCGCCTGTTCCTGACGCCGCCACGACATCCGGCGCCCGAGCGGGAGCGGGAGATCCTGGTCCGGGCGCGCCCCGGCTCCATTCACGTGGCCGGGCGGCGGATCGCGACGTGGACCTGGGGCGCCGGCCCACGGGTCCTGCTCGTCCACGGCTGGGGAGGGCGCGGCGGTCAGCTGGGCGCGTTTGTCGGGCCGCTGCTGGCGCGCGGTTTCTCGGTAACGACCTTCGACGCGCCGGCTCACGGCCTCTCGGAGGGACGGGTCGCCACGATTCCCGAGATGGCCGCGGCGCTCCGCGGCCTCGTCGACGACGTGGGCCCCGTGCGAGCAATCGTGGCGCACTCCGGAGGCGCTGCCGTGAGCGCCTGGGCGGTCCGCCAGGCGCTCCTCGGCGGGTTCGTCGAGTTGCCGGCGGCAATCGCCCTCGTCGCGCCGGCGGCGGACTTCCGTGGCTATCTCGGGCGCTTCATGGACGCGTGCGGTCTGTCCGCCAGAGCGCGGGAGCGGCTCGATCGTCGGCTGGAAGCCCGGGTCGGCGTCCCGCCGGAAGCATTCGACCTGGTGCGCCTAGCCGGGGACCTCCCCATGGCGGCCCTCGTGGTTCACGATCGAGACGATGCCGAGGTTCCGTGGATAGAGGGCGCCGCGATCGCGGAGGCCTGGTCGGAGGCCGAGCTCGTGACGACACACCGGCTCGGGCACCGCCGCATCCTCCGGGACGGCGCGGTCATCGCCCGCGTCACGAGCTTCCTGGTGGACGCGCTCGCGGAGGACCTGGCGCTGCCCAGGAAGCCGTCGGTCGCCGCAGCCCTCTGCTGACAGCCGAACGATGCGCGACTGGCGCCGTCCGCTGCGCTAGGTGTGGAGGCTCACTAGGTCGCCGTCCTCGGAGGATGGGCCAGGACAGCCGCCTCGTCCACCTCAGTGCCCCATCCAGGCCCCGTCGGCAGGAGGAGGTGCCCGGCCTCGACCCGGGGCGCTCGCGTGACCAAGTCGTCCTGCCAGGGCACCGTCTCCGGGTCGATCTCCATGATCCGGAGGTTCGGGATGACGGCCGCGAAGTGGGCGCTCATCATGGTCGCGAGGTGGCCGTAGAAGTTGTGCGGGGCCACGTTGACCTCGTAGGCGTCGGCCATCGCCGCGATCTTCACCGACTCGGCGATTCCGTTCCAGGGGACGTCGATGATCGCCACGTCCATCGCATCCTGCTCGAAGAACGGGCGGTACTCGCGCCGCCCGAAGAGGCACTCCCCGGAGGCCACCGCGATCTCGCTGTGATCGCGGAGGTATCGGAGGGCGCTCGGCGAGCGGGTGTCCATCTCGACCCAGAGGATGTCGAAGGGCGCGATCGCGCGAGCGACCTTCAGGAACCCCTCCGTCTTGTAGTTGAAGTTCAGATCGACGAGGATGTCGACGTCGAGGCCGGCGCCCTCGCGGAATGCCGCCAGCTGGTCTCGGACCGCGCGGAGGACGTGCCGGTCGGCATTGAGCTCGGGAAAGCTCTCGCCCCGGGCAAAGCCGGGGACGTGGGCGCGTGGGTTGTCGCCCAGGAGCAGGACGTTCGTCTTGAGCGCCGTGTAGCCGCGGGCCACGACCTCGCGCCCGAGCCGGACGAGATCGTCCAGCGTCCGTACGGGAGACAGCTGCAGCTCCTGCCACCAGGCGACCCGGTACGTTCCGCAGTGCGACCAGTAGAGGCGAATCCTGTCCCGAACCGGCCCGCCGAGAAGCTCGTAGACCGGGATACCGAGCGCACGGGCCTTGACGTCGAGAAGCGCGTTCTCGATCGCCCCGATGGCCTGCTGGACGACCCCGCCCGCCGACGTCCGCCGAAGCGCCTGCATGAGCGCGACGAGCGCCTCATGGGCCCGCGGGTCCTTGCCGACGAGGGCGGGCGCCAGGCGGCGGATCAGCGCCGTGAGGCCCGATCCGCCGAACGTCTCGTTGTACTCGCTCCAGCCGACGAGGCCATCGTCCGTCGTGACCTTGACGAAGTCGAATGCGCGCCGCCCGCCATCGGCATGCAGCGTCTCCAGGCTGGTGATCCGCATCGTTCTCTCCCGGGATCCGGAGGGCTGGTCCGGGGGCCATGTTTACGATCCCGTGACCGGGTCAGTATACTGCGGGTCAATGAGCACGACGGAGGGCGGCCAGCGCACGATCCGCACCATGTGCCCCATGAACTGCCACCCCACGCTCTGCGGCATGCTGGTCACCGTCGAGGGCGGGCGCCTCCTGGGCGTGCGGGGCGATCCGGACAACCCTGACAGCCACGGATTCCTCTGCGTCCGGGGCCAGGCGTCGCGCGAGATCGTCGACAACCCGCGCCGGCTCCTCCATCCGCTCGTCCGTATGCGCCGGGGAGAGGACGCCTGGCGCCGGGTCAGCTGGGACGAGGCGCTCGACATGATCGCCGGCCGGATGCGCGAAGCGGGCCGCGAGGCGGTCGGACTCTGGTCGGGGCACGGGCTTTTCGCGAACAACTACGGGACGCGGGTCGACTCTCACCTCCTCCGGCGCTTCGCAAATCTCTGGGGCTGCCAGTGGTGGCACCCCGCGATGATCTGCTGGGGGCTGGGCGGCTTCGGCCTGGGACTGACTGGCATCCTCGAGGCGAACACGAAGGAGGACATGGGCGTGCACGCGCGCCTCGTCGTGCTGTGGGGCGCCAACCTCGCCAGCCAGCCGAACACCGGTCCGCATCTGGCCGCCGCCCGCCGCCGCGGCGCCCACGTCGTCACGATCGACGTGCGCGAGACCGAGGCCGCGGCGCAGTCCGACGAGGTGATCCTGATCCGGCCCGGAACCGACGCCGCGCTTGCCCTGGCGATGATGTCGGTCATCGTCGCGGAGGGGCTTCATGACGCGGAGTTCGTGGCCCGCCACACTGTCGGCTTCGACGCTCTCGCCGCGCACGTCCGCGGCCTCGGCGCCGAGTGGGCGGCGCCCATCACCGGGGTACCCGCGGACCGCATCGCCGGCCTCGCCCGCCGCTACGCAACGACGCGCCCCGCGATGATCCTGCTGGGCGGGAGCTCGATGCACAAAGGGGGCAATGGCTGGCAAGGCGCACGCGCGATCGGTTGCCTTCCGGCGCTCACGGGGCACCTCGGCGTGGCGGGGGGCGGCTTTGGGCCGCGGCACGGCGCGGCCAGCCACGGCCAGGCGCTCTCCGACATCACCGTGCCCGAGCGGCGGCCGCCGGGCGCCTACGTGCTGAACCAGATGCCCCGCGTCACGGAGGCCCTCGTCGAGGGCCGCGTGCACACGCTCCTCCTCTTCGGGACGGACATGCTGTCCTCGTATGCGGATGCGGGGCGTCTAGCGAAGGGCCTCGCGCGAACGGATCTCGTGGTGAGTCACGACCTCTTCCTGAACGACACGGCGCGGCAGTGCGCCGATGTCGTGCTGCCGGGAACCTCGTGGCTGGAGGAGCTCGGCTGCAAGAGCACGAACACGCATCTCTACCTCATGCCGAAGGTCCTGGAGGCCCCCGGCGAGACGCGGCCGGCGGTGTGGATCCTCCGAGAGCTCGCCCGGCGCCTCGGCGTCGAGGACTTCTACCCCTGGGCCACTGACGAGGGCCCGCTCGATGCCATCCTGGACCACCCGGCGACGGGTCACGCAACGGTGGCTGCCCTCAGGGCAGAAGGGGGGATCCGCGCGCTGCGGATCTCGCACGTCGGTCATCCCGCGCACGTCTACGCGACTCCCTCCGGCAAGGTCGAGCTCTACTCGGAGCGCGCGGCCTCGCTCGGGCTGCCGCCCTTGCCCGTCCACGAGCCCGCGCCGGCGCCGACCCATCCGCTGGTGTTCAGGCAGGGCCGCACGCTCACCCAGTTCCACGGGTTCTACGATCACGGACGCGCGCTGCCGACTCTCGCCCGCCTCGATCCCGAGCCTCGTCTCTGGATCGCCCCGGCCGACGCGTCGGCCCGCGGCCTCGTCGAGGGGGCGCCGGTCCGCGTCTTCAACGAGCGGGGAGCATTCGGCGCCAGGGCGCACGTGACGGCGCGGGTGCCCGCCGGGACGGTTTGGATGCGGGACGGCTGGGGTGGCCTCAACGCCGTGACCTCCGGCGAGCCGGTCATTCCGGACGAGGCGGTCGATCTATTTCCCTTCGCCGCGGGCCAGGCCGCCTTCGACGCTGCGGTGGAGGTCGCTCCGGCGTAGACCGGTCCCGCCGGGATCAGACCGCCGCGGGCCGGTCCGCGGCGGCCCTGCCCCCGCGGAACACCATCACCATCGCGGCCAGCAGGAGCGCGGCGCCCAGCAGCCCCATCGCCCCGAGGCCTTCATCGAAGAGGAGTCAGGCGAGGAGGGCCATCATCAGCCCGGCAACGGCCATGATGCCGAGCTCGCCGCCGACGATCCGGAACATCGCCTTCCCAGGATGAAGGCGCAGATCGCCCAGAGGGTCGGGAGCGCGATCGCCGTCCGCAGGAGCGTGATCGAGAGGGCGTTGGTTGCTGCGAGCTCGAGGCTGCCCTTGGTCGCGACCCCTAGCGAGGCGAAGAGGACGGCCGACAGGGCGATGAAGAGAAACCCCAGCCGATGAGCGGGGGGCGTGGGTGTCAGCGCGGGGATCTCCCGGGCACAGGCTGGCTCGACGCCGTCTGGCGCTTCAGCGCGTGCGACGGTCGAGCGCGAGCGCGCCGCCACCCGCGAGGACGAGGGTCACGGTGGCGGCGAGGACCAGCAGAGTGTACTCGTACCCGCCCGCGATGGCGATCCCCCTCGCCGCGTCCACCACGATGCCCGTCAGGAAGAAGCCCTGCCGGAGGTGGTGAAGGAAGAACGCGGAGGCCATGATCGGCAGCTGGGCGAGCGCGGCCCCGCGGGTGAAGAGCCCGAGGATCAACATGATCCCGCCCACCGAGTGCGCGACGATGAGGTACCACCCGAGAGCCTCGCCGAGCACTGCCGGGTACCCCATGCGGGTCGTATAACCGGCGATGCCGCCCGGGCCGATGACGGCGAGGCCGAGGTACCCGTGCATGAGGAAGATGACGCCGAGGATGACACGCAGCACGGCGAGGCCGAGCCCCGACGAGCGCGTCACGTCGCCACCGTGGACATGCCGGGCTCCTGCTGGTCCCCGGTTGCCTCAGGCGGCGAGCCGGGCGCCTTCGGCCGGTGCGAGGGCGCTGCGCAGGACGAGACAGAGCGGGACCGTGAGGAGCACGACCGCCGACGTCACGAGCAGGGTGGCCAGGATGCCGAGGGCGTCGCCGAGCGCGCCGTATGCGAGAGGCGCCACCGCGGACGCGCCGACGACGAGGGTGTAGTAGAGCCCGTACGCGCGGGCCCGCCGCTCTGGCGTGACGAGATCGGCCACCGTCGCATAGAGGGCGGACGACGTCCCGTTCAGCGCGACCCCGAGGGGCAGGAGCACCCCGAGCGCCACTGTCAGGGGGCCGAGGGCGACCGCGACGATGCCGCAGGCCGTGGCCAGCTCGGTGAGGATCACGGTGCGCACGATCCCGACCCGCTCGGCGAGGACCCCGCAGACAAACTTGCCGGCGGCCCCGCCTGCGAAGAGCACCGCCAGCGCCAGGCCGAGGCCGGCGACGGTGAGCCCCTTCGCCAGCAGCAAGAAGGGGAGGAACGTCAGGAGCGCGGTGCGCGTCGCCGTGTCGATCATGCCGACCGCGGCGAGCGCCTGGAAGCCGCGGGCGTCACGAATGCCCCAGCCCCCCGCCGAGAGGCGGATCTCCTCCGTCGCCCCGACGGCGCCGCCCGCCCGAAGCCGACCCAGCGCGACCGCGATGAGGAGCGCACCCCCGAGGCCGAGCAGCGCGTACACAGCGCTCGCGCCGCGCCAGCCGGCGAGAGTCGCCGTCAGCGCGATGGCCGCGGGCACCGCGATCTTCCCGAGATCCCCGGCGAAGTTGTACGTTCCGAGCGCCGCGCGTCGGGGCCCAGTCTCGTAGGCGCGCGAGACGAGAGACGAGGCCAGCGGATGCTGGACCCCGGAGCCGAGCCCGGCCACGAGGAGAAACGCCATGAGGGGGAGCATCCCGCCGGCGGTCAGGGCCACGGCGAGATATCCGAGCGCCGTGACGGCCGTTCCCGCCACGAGCAGGCGGCGCTCGCCCCAGCGCTCGGCGAGGATCCCGGCCGGGATCTGCGACAGCGCCATGCCGGCAGTGTAGACCGCCTTGAGGACGCCGACGCCGGTGAGCGTGAGGTGGAACTCCGTTGCCCAGAGCGGTAGGAGGACGTAGAGCGCGTCCGAGAAGCCGTCGTGGAGGACGTGGGTGAGGGCCGCCGTGAGGAGGACGGCCCGTGCGGCCGGGATCACTGCTGGGGTCCCGTGCCGGAATCAGCGGCACGTCTTGCCGCGCACCGTCTCGATGCTCGCATCGAAGCCGACCGTACACCCGCCGCTCTCGGAGGGTCAAGGTTGGGACGCGGCCGGGTCAACGGCGCGAGGGCCGCTCCCGGATGCCCAGCACCGCCAGGACGCGCAGGAGGCCGAGCAGCGTGGCGACGCCCCACACCATGCCGAACCCGAGGCCGCGGTCGAGGAACGTGCCGTAGAGCGGACCGCCGAGCGAGGCGGCGATCTGTCCGCCGGTGTTGACGAGGCCGATGGCCGTGCCGGCCCCGACGGCCCGGAAGCGCTCCGAGGCGAAGACGACCTGCATCGGGATCGTGGCCGCCATGCTGGCGCTGACCAGGAGCGCGGCGCCGACGGCCACCCAAGGGTGCCGAGTGACCAGAAGGACGACGAAGCCCGCGAGCGCGAGCAGACATCCCACGAGCATGACCGGCCGGCGCGCGGTCAGCCGGTCCGAGAGGATGCCGAAGAGGGGAGAGAAGAGCATCAGGCCCGTCACCACGATGCCGGTCGACGCGCCCGCGGCGACCACGCCGAAGCCGTGGATCTGGCGGAGATACGTGGGCATCCAGGAGAGGACGGCGACCTGGGCGAGCATGCCCACGAAGGCGAAGCCGACGGCCAGGAGCCAGAAGTCGCGCTCCCGGGCGAGATCTCGGATTCGCCCGCGGGCAGCTCGCGGCGCTGGCGGGATGTGCGGGAGCCCGAAGGCTACGGCGAGAGCGAGGCCGAGGGCCGCCACCGGGAGCGCGAGGAATGCCGGCGTGAGGCCGATCGCCGCGAAGAGGGTCGGGAGTCCCAGGAGCGCGAGCACCTGCCCGGCCCCGACCCCCGTCTCCGCAAAGCCCATCGCCCGGCCTCGGAGCGCATCCGGGAAGGCGGCGAACGTGTACGCGATGGTCGGCGTGTAGAGGCACCCGCCGGCCACCCCCATCAGGAGGCGCGCCAGGACGGCGACCGCGTAGCTGTCCGTCACGGCGAATGTTGCGGAGCCCGCGGCGGCCAGGCCGAGTCCGGCCAGCATCAGGCGCCGGCTTCCGACGCGGTCGGTCAGGAGCCCCGCCAGGAGCTGGGCGAACCCGTAGGCAAGCGTGTATGCGCCCACCACGTTGCCGGCCGCCGTGTAGTCGGCGCCGTAGCGGCCGCGCAGCTCCTCGATGAAGGTGATCGGGCCGATCCGCATGGCGTTATGGAGCGCGAGCAGGCTGCAGAGCACGAGAAGCGCGGCCCAGGGGGTACGAGCGCTGCCACCCTCGCCCACCATCGAGTCTCGATCGCGGTGTATCATCTTCGATCGAGCCCGATCGAGACCTCCATCGCGCGTGACACCGAGGGGGAATGGAGATGACGACGACGCGGCTGTCCGGCGTGCTGGCACCGGTGGTCACACCCTTCACGTCCCGCCTGGCGCCCGATGCGGCGCGGTTCGTGCGCCATTGCCGGTGGCTTCTTGGTCACGGCTGCCGCGGCCTCGCGGTGTTCGGCACGAACAGCGAGGCGAACTCCCTCTCCGTCGACGAGCGGATAGAGCTGCTCGAGGCGCTGGTCGAGGGAGGCGTGCCGCCGGAGACCCTGATGCCGGGCACGGGCTGCTGCGCGCTCACCGATTCGGTGCGGCTCACCGGGCATGCCGTGAAGTTGGGGTGCGCGGGAGCGCTGATGCTCCCGCCGTTCTACTACAAGGGCGTGTCCGACGAGGGCCTGTTCCGGGCGTTCGCGGAGGTCATCGAGCGGGTCGCAGACTCGCGGCTCCGGCTGTACCTCTATCACATCCCGCCCGTGGCCCAGGTCCCGATCAGCCTCGCCCTCATCGAGCGTCTCCTGGCGGTCTACCCGGGAATCGTGGCGGGGGTGAAGGACTCCTCGGGGGACTGGAGCAACACGAAGGCGATGCTGGACGCCTTTCGGGGATCGGACTTCGACGTCTTCGCCGGCAGCGAGGTCTTCCTTCTTCAGAACATGCGCCATGGCGGCGTCGGCTGCATCACCGCGACGGGCAACGTCAACCCCGGCCAGATCGACCGTCTGTACCGGAGTTGGCAGTCCGGCGACGCCGACCATCAGCAGGCCGAGATCTCGGCCACGCGCGCCGTGCTGCAGCGGGTGCCCATGATCCCCGCCCTGAAGGCGACCATCGCCCACTTCCTCCAGGACCCGGGCTGGCGGACGGTGCGGCCGCCGCTCGTCGAGCTGACCTCCGCCCAGGAGGCGGAGCTCGTCGCCGGGCTCGCGGCGCGCGGGTTCGACATGCCCGGGCTCAGAGACTGAGGGCGGGCAACTAGTCAGCCGGGGCGGGCTCGAGCCGCTGGTGGCTCTCCGACTCGGCCGCGACGCGGGCCCAGTCGTACCGCATCGGGCGGAGGCGCACCGCCGCCCAGTCCGCCGACTGGTCGGCGTAGTGGGGGCTCCCCGGATGGCCCGAGGCGCCGAGCGGGACGATCCACGCGCTCCGCTCCCAGTCACCCAGGTCGAACACGTAGCGCGCGACCGAGGTGAGCGTCAGCTCGAACCCAGCGGCCGGGACGAAGTCTGCCGCCTGCACGGTGTCACCGTCTCCGCCCGCGGGGGAGGCAGGCGGGTCGAGTAGCTCCGCTGCCGCGGGGAACGCAGCCGAAAGCGGGTGGCGCGGGCGCGCGACGTGGAGACGGCCCCAGGTCCACGACGCGGGGTCCGGCCCGAGCGTCTCGCGCAGCGTGGCGACCGCCCCCGCGAGCGCGCGGGACATCGCGCTGCCCCAGTCGTCGCCCGCCGCCAGGAGCGTCCGGTCGTCCTCGCGGATCCACTCGGCCAGGCGGCCGCGGAGACGCGCCACGTGCACGACGGCGGCGCTCAGTGCAGGCGCGAAGGCGTCTGCCGCGAGGGGGCCGAGGAGTGGGCTCAGGACGTCCCGCACGAGTCGCGCCCGGAACGCCGCGTAGACCGTCGCCGCCGTGCTGTCCACGTCCATGCAGCCGTCCCAGCGGCGAAGTATCGCCAGCGCCGCGCGCGAGCCGGCGTCGAGCGGCTCGATGCGGCCTGCCAGCTCCACCAGGCTCCGGGCGGGAATCGAGGTGCGGTCCGCATGGAGGGCCGCCATGTCGGCGACCGTCGCACCGTGGAGGTCCTGGATGCGGGCTGCGAGGCGGCGGGTCCGGAAGTCCGGCGCATAGTCGAGCCCGAGGTAGTGCGGGTAGTTGTCATCGACGATCCGGCTGTTGGCGGTGACGATCCAGCCCGCGGCCGGGTCCCGCAGCGCGGGCATCGCCTCGAACGGGATCGCGCCCGTCCACTCGTGGGCGCCGTCCCAGCCGGGGACGGGGAGCCACGCGTTGGTCTGGGCGCGGACGGGCACACGCCCGCGGGTCCGGTACCCGATCGTCCCGTGGACGTCGGCGAACACCAGGTTGTTGCCCGGATCGACCCACGGTTGCATGGCCGCCTCGAGATCGCCGGAGGAGGCGGCCCGGAGCATCGGGACGAAGGCGTCGAACGTCCGGTTCAGCTCGGCCGTCGCCGTGTAGCGGAGCGACACGGCGTGGCCGCTCGCCGGCTCGCCGAGCACGATCGGACCGTGGTGCGTGACCGTGATCGCGACGTCGACCGCCCGGCCGCCGCGGACCTGGATGGTCTCACGCCGCACCTCGGCGCGCCGCCACTCGCCGCGGAACTCGTACCGCGTCGGGTCGGTCGGATCGAAGCGCTCGACGAAGACGTCCTGGTAGTCCGCCATCGCGTGCGTGACGCACCAGGCCACGTGGCGATTGTGGCCGAAGTGGGAGAGGCCGGGGACGCCGGGGAACGAGAGCCCGATGGCGTCGAAGTCGGGGCAGGCGAGGTGGTTCTGGTAGTAGCAGTTCGGCGTGTCGAGGGCGCGGTGGGGATCGCCCGCGACGAGGGGGCGCCCGGAGGCGGTGCGCGACCCGGCGAGAACCCAGCTGTTGCTCCCGCCGACCCAGCCGGGAAGGGACGCGAGGGCGGGATCGTTCCGGCTCAGGGTCTCCAGGGCGCCGGGCGCCGGCCCCCGGTACTCCGTGCCGGGCGGCAGGATCAGCATCGGTGCCGGGGAGGTCCCGGGGGACAGGTAAGCGGCCAGCCTCGGGCCGAGGTGGCGGACGAGGCGGGCCCGCCAGAGCTTCATCTGCCAGGGCCCCATCTCCACGTGGCGGATCTTGAAGACGGCGAGGCTGTCCCACGGGGCCCAGGGCTCGGGTCGCGTGCCGAGGAGTTGGAACTCGATGGGCCAGACCTGCGTGGCGCGAAGAAAGGTATTGACGCCGGCCGCGTAGGCCTCGAGCATCACGCGCGTCTCGGCGGTCGCTCCCGCGTAGTCGACGCGGGCGCTTCGGTCGAGGCCGAGCCGGCGCGCCAGCACGTCCTGGGCGACCGCGGCCTCGCCGACGAGCTCCGCCCATCGTCCGCTCGCCCGTCGGCGGTCGTACTCCATGTGCCACAGGCGATCCTGGGCGTGGACGAATCCCTGGGCGAAGAACGCGTCGTGGAGGGATCCGGCCCGCGCGTGCGGGACACCCTCCGGGTCTCGCCAGACGTCGACGGGGCCCGTCAGGCCCCGGAGTCGCTGCGGGCTCGTGAGATCGGGAAGTGCGGGCGTGAGGTCGCGCCGGTGCAGGCGCCGGGAGCCCGGCTGGGCGAGATCGTCGATCACCGTCGCCTACCGTGACCGGAGCACTGCTCCCTGTCAAGGCAGGGTGGAGGTCACGATCGAACCCCGATCCCCGGCGAGTCCGCGGGGCTATTATGGCGCAATGTTCGTGGGCCATCTGGGTGCCGGCCTGGCGGCGAAGCGGATGGCGCCGCGGCTCAGCCTCGGGGTGCTGTTCCTCGCCGCCATGCTGCTGGACGTCCTCCTCTGGATCTTCGTCCTGCTGGGTCTCGAAGAGGTTCACGTCCCAGCGAACTTCGGGGAGGTGCACTACCTCACGTTCACCTTCCCCTACTCGCACGGGCTGATCGCCAGCCTCTCCTGGTCGGCCGCCGCCTTCGGCGTCGCCCGCGCGTGCGGGTGGAATGCGAGAGCCGGGGTGGTGGTCGCGGCCACCGTCTTCTCGCATTTCCTCCTGGACGCGCTGGTCCACGTCGCGGGGCTCCCTCTGCTGGGACCGGGTTCCTACCGGCTCGGGCTCGGCCTGTGGCGTCACACCGGCCTCGAGCTCGCCGTCGAGTGCGTGATCGGCGGCCTCGGATGGTGGATCTATCTCGGATCCCCGAGGCCAGCGCGCGGCGGGGCGCGATGGGGCCTCGGCGGTGTCGTGACGCTATGGGCGCTGCTGACGGTTGCGGGCGGGCTGGCCACGACGCCCCCTCCGAGCGCGCGCGCCATGGCCGCCACCTCGCTCGCGGCCATCGGGCTCCAGTCCGCCCTCGCTCTCTGGCTGGATCCACGCGAGACTGCCCGGTGAACTCGCCCGGAGGGCCTTCAGGCGGCGTCGCACCACGGCGCGGCGTTCCGCGATTGTCAGAGCCTGGGCCCGGACGGTATCCTCGACGCATGCTCACGAACGATCTGAGCGCGCGCGCGGCCGGGAGGGGTGGCCGGGGCGCGATCGCGCTCGTTCCCTCGGTCTGCCCACACGACTGCACGAGCACGTGCGCGCTCGACGTGGAGCGCCTGGACGCCCACACGATCGGGCGGGTGCGAGGGTCCACGCGGAACACGTACACGGCCGGCGTCATCTGCGAGAAGGTGGGGCGCTACGCCGAGCGCGTTCACCACCCCGACCGCCTGCTCCATCCGCTTCGGCGCGTGGGGCCGAAGGGCTCGGGCCAGTTCGCCCGGATCTCCTGGGGGGAGGCGCTCGATCGCGTCGCGGAGGCGTTCACCGAGAAGGCGGCCCGCCACGGCCTCGAGACCGTCTGGCCGTACTTCTACGCGGGCACCATGGGACTGGTGCAGCGGGACGGCATCAACCGCCTGCGCCACGTCATGGGCTACTCCCGCTGGTACTCGACGATCTGCGTCACGCTGTCGGACACGGGGTGGATCGCCGGGGTCGGCGCCAAGCGCGGTGTGGACCTCCGAGAGGTGGGCGAGCACTCGGAGCTCGTCGTGATCTGGGGCGGGAATCCCGTCAATACCCAGGTCAACGTCATGACCCACGTCATTCGCGCGCAACGGCGGGGCGCCCGACTGGTCGTCGTGGATCCATATCGGACGGGCACGGCGGAGCGCGCCGACGTGCACCTGGCCCTCCGTCCGGGCACTGACGGGGCGCTTGCGTGCGCCGTGATGCACGTCCTCTTCGCCGAGGGCTATGCGGACTGGCCGTACATGCGCCGGTACACCGACGCTCCGGACGAGCTGGCGGCGCACCTCCGGACGCGGACGCCCGCCTGGGCTGCCGAGATCACCGGGCTGCCGGTCGACGAGATCGTCGCGTTCGCTCGACTGTACGGCCGGAGCAAGCGGAGCTTCATCCGCTGCCATCACGGCTTCAGCCGCTCTCGCAACGGCGCAGCCAGCATGCACGCGGTGTCCTGCCTTCCGGCGGTGACGGGGGCGTGGCAGTACCCGGGCGGCGGGGCGCTCTACGGACAGACCGCCCTCTACCCGCTCGACCGCACCCTCATCGAGGGTCTCGACCGGGTGGACGCGACGATTCGCGCTCTCGATCAGTCGCGTCTGGGGCCGATCCTGACCGGCGACCCCGAGGCGCTCCGGGGCGGCCCGCCGGTGACCGCGATGCTCGTCCAGAACACGAACCCCGCGATGGTGTGCCCCGAGCTCCACCTGGTCCACCGAGGTCTCGCGCGTGAAGATCTGTTCCTCTGCGTGCACGAGCAGTTCCTGACCGAGACCGCGGCCTACGCCGACGTGGTGCTCCCGGCCACGATGTTCCTCGAGCACGACGACTTCTACACGGCGAGCGGGCACACGTACTTCCAGGTGGCCCGGAAGGTGGTCGAGCCGCCGGGGGAATGCCGGGAGAACCACGTCGTGATCTCCGAGCTCGCCCGCCGGCTCGGGGCCGAGCACCCGGGCTTCGGGATGACCGCGTGGGAGATCATGGACCGGACGCTCCAGCGCTCGGGCATGTGGGACGCCCAGGCCAACGTGGATCGAGGCGGTCAGGACATGGCTTTACCGTTCGAGGAAGCTCATTTCCTGCGGGGCTTTAAGTGGCCGGATGGAAGGTTCCGCTTCAAGCCAGACTGGGACAGCTTCGGCGGCCGCGGGTCGAAGATGCCGAGGCTGCCGGACCACTTCGACGTGATCGATCAGGCCACGGCCGAGAAGCCCTTCCGGCTGGTGGCAGCGCCGGCCCGAACGTTCCTCAACTCGACTTTCACCGAGACCCCCGGCTCGCTCGCCCGGGAGCGGCGCCCCACGGCGCTCATGAACCCCGACGACTGCGTCGCGCTCGGCGTGGCCGAGGGCGACCGCGTCACTCTCGGCAACGAGCGCGGGGTGGTCGTGGCCCACGCCCGGCCGCGCGAGGGCCAGCAGCGCGGTGTGGTCGTGGTCGAGGGGATCTGGCCGAACAAGCACTTCGAGGGCGGCATCGGCATCAACGCGCTGACGAGCGCCGAGCCCGGGTACCCGAACGGGGGAGCCGTGTTCCACGACACGGCGGTCTGGGTCCGGCGGTCGTAGGAGGCGCGGCGGGTGCCCAGCGCCACTCACCCCCACCATTGGACGATCAGCCCACGTCGCTCTTCGTGCCGTTGCCGCGGCGTGATGTGCGCCGAGTGACGGTCCGGAAGCTATAGGAGGGTCGATGCGCTTCGTGATGCTCGGGGCTGGTGCCATCGGCGGTGTGGTGGGCGGCCAGCTCGCCAAGGCCGGATTCGACGTGGTCTTCGTGGACCCGCTTCGGGAGCACATGGAGGCGATCAACCGGCACGGCCTCCACCTGCGCGGCGTCCACGGTCACCACATCCTGCGTGTCCCGGCTGTGACCGATGTCGGAGCCGTTTCCTTCCGCGACGGTGACATCGTCGTCTGCTCCGTCAAGTCCTACCACACCGACGCGACGATGCACGCGCTCCGGCGGGTGACCCCGCTCGATCTGCCGATCTTCTGCGCCCAGAACGGAATCCGGAACGAGGAGATGGCGGCGCGCTACTTCCGGGCGGTGCACGGGGTCATGGTGATGATCGGCGCGAAGCGTCTCGTGGCGGGGGAGGTCGTCCACACGAGCGCGGGCCTGCTCGGCTTCGGGACTTGGCCGTCTGGCCTCTCCGACGCGGCGCGAGAGGTGGCCCAGGCCGTCGCGAAGACCGACATTCCCTCGTACACGACCGAAGAGATCGCCGTTCACAAGTGGAACAAGATGGCGGTCAACCTCAACAACGCCACCTTCGGGCTGCTCGGCCTGTCAGGTCAGGAGGCCCAGTCCGACCCGGAAGTGCGCGCCTGGATGGCCGACGTCTACGACGAGGGCGTCCGCGTCCTGCGCGCGGCCGGCATCCGGTTCGAGGGACCACCGGGTCTCGGCTCGGTGGAGAAGCGCATCCAGGACCTCCGCGGGCCCGTGACGGGGGTGACCGTGCCGGCCGAGGAGGAGCCCAAGCACCGGCCGTCGCTCTGGCAGGACCTCTATCACGGGGGCGGCCAGGTCGAAGCGGACTGGTTCAACGGCGAGATCGTGAGACTCGGCGACGCGCACGGCGTGCCCACGCCCTACAGCCGGCTCCTGCTCGAGCTCATCACCGAGATGGCCCGGTTGCGGGAGCGCCCCGGTCGCTATACGGTGCGCGACCTGCGCGCGCGTCTGTCCGGATAGGCGCACGACCCATGGCGCGCCCGAACCGACTCCGCGAGAAGCTCGCCGGTGGCCAGACGTGCGTGGGGCCGCTGTTCCAGGAGTTCTGGTCGCCGGAGCTATTCGAATTCTGCGCGTTTGCGGGCTTCGACTTCCTGATCGCGGACGGTGAGCACGCCGGCGTCGATCCTCAGGGGGTCCGCAACCTGGCCCGCGCCGCCCAGGGCGCGGGCGCGACAGCGCTCCTGCGCGTCCCGAACGGCGAACCTTCGCTGCTTCTCCGCTACCTCGACGCTGGCGTTGAGGGCCTCATCCTCCCGCACTGTAACAACGCGGCCGATGCCGAAGGGCTTGTCCGCGCGTGCCGATACCCGCCGCGGGGGATCCGCGGCGCGGCGAGCTCAAGCAGGGCGGCGGGCTACGGCTTCACCCAGACGCCGCTCGAGCACCTCGAGCAGTCGGATCGCGAGGTACTGTGCCTCGGGCTCATCGAGGAGCCGCGCGCCGTCGAGGCCTTGCCGGAGATCCTCCGGGTCGATGGCCTGGACGGCTGCTTCGTCGGGGCCGGCGACATGGCGCTCACCCTCGGGCGCCAGTACTTTGGCGGGGCCACTATGCACCCCGAGGTGCGGCGGCTGGTCGACCGGGCAATCGACCTCACGCTCGGGGCGGGGAAGGTCGTGATGTACCCGGCGGCGACCGGAGACGAGGCACGGGCCATGAGCCAGCGCGGCGTGCGGCTGATCACCATGAACTTCGGAGGCTTGGCCCGGCGCGCGATCGTGGAGTATCTCGGCGTGCTCCGAGGGAAGGAGCCCGCCCGGTAGCGCTACCCGACGCCCCCTGGCTGCCTGGTGTGTGCGATAGTGGTGGCGCCGAATCGGGCCAAGGCGGACACCCACTCGTAGCAACCGGAGGGTCCATGGAATTCGCGAGTCCGTGCCGGACCCGATGTCCGGATGTCCGCCAGACGCTCCTCATCGTGCTGATGGGCGCTCTGGCGGCGTGCGCTTCGGGCGGTCAGCTATCACTTCGCGACGGATCGCAGCGTCGATCAACTCCGGGTGATTCCCCAACCGCAGACGACGGCCGAGCCGTACGCGGCCGGTAGCGGACTGCAGTCGCTCGAGCAAGGGCTCCTTCGCGTGGACATCGGTCAGAAGGCCTTCCGGAATCGATGGGGAGAGCCGGATCGGGTGATACCGATCGGCTCCGATCGCGAGTTGGAGGCGCAGTGGGGTCGCGAAACGCGAGGGAGCGTATTGGAAGGGCGGCGTCCCTTGGATATCTGGGTTTATCAGAGGTACGGCGTGGAGCTCCTCTTTGACGATGGCGACTTGGCCGCCTGGAAGACGCGGAAGACCGTCGAGGAGCTGCGCGCGGTCCCGACCCGGAAGTAGCGCCAGCCGTCCGGCGCTCTGGCGCGCTGGGCCAGGCAATATGATAATGAATGGAGAGCCCCGCCGAGGCCTCGGCCGACCATTTCCTGGAGGAGCCGCATGGAGTACGTGATTCCTGTACCGCCGACCCCCTCCCTGGCCGTCGAGGGTACCCGCGGGTGTTTCCCCGTCCATCGGATCTACTGCGTGGGCCGCAACTACGCCGAGCACGCGCGGGAGATGGGCCACGATCCCGACCGCGAGCCGCCGTTCTTCTTCATGAAGCCCGCGGACGCCATCGTCACCGACGGGAAGGACTTCGCGTATCCCTCGCACAGCTCGGACGTGCACCATGAGCTCGAGCTCGTCGTCGCGCTGGGCTCGGGAGGCGCCGAGGTTCCCGCCGCACGCGGCCTGGACCTCGTGTACGGCTACGCCGTGGGGCTCGACATGACCCGGCGGGACCTCCAGGCGGAGGCGAAGAAGATGGGCCGGCCGTGGGACACCGGCAAGGCATTCGACGGCTCGGCGCCCTGCTCCGCCGTTCGTCGCGCGTCGGAGATCGGCCACCCCACGAAGGGCGCCGTCTGGCTGGAGGTCAACGGGGCGACGCGACAGCGCGGGGATCTGGCCCAGCTGATCTGGAAGATCCCGGAGATGATCGCCTACCTCTCCACGCTCTTCACGCTGGCGCCGGGCGACCTCATCTTCACGGGCACCCCGGCCGGCGTGGGCCCGGTCGAGCGGGGTGACGTGCTGAAGGGCGCCGTCGAGGGCGTAGGGACGCTCACGGTGCGCGTCGTCTAGGAGTCGCGGTCTCACCAGCCGCCGCCGGAGGGTCGCGGCGGCTCGACGGATCCACATCGTCACGAGGAGGGAAGCCATGCGAGTGCGGACCCGCCGGTTGTCCATCGCCGTCATTGCCCTGGCCGGGGTGCTCGGCATCATGGCCGGGAGCGTTTCTGCCCAGGGGACTACGAAGATCCGCTACGCGCTGGGCGACGTCGTCGGGATCGACGACCTGCCGCTTCTGATCGCGGCGGAGCGGTCCAAGGCCCGCGGGGTCGAGGTCGAGATCACCCCGTTCAAGAGCGAGGAGATCGCCACCCAGGCCGTCATCAACGGGCAGGCCGACGTCGGCCAGGGGACGCCCTATGCGGCGCTTCAGAAGGTCACGGTGCCGATCCGGTTCTTCTACCAGCTCAGCACCCTGCAGTTCTTCCCGATCGTCAGCAAGGAGCATTACAAGACGTGGAAAGACCTCGACGGTCAGGATCTGGCGGTCCACGCCCGCGGCTCTGGGACCGAGGCCATCATGGTCCTGGCCGCCAAGCAGCACGGTATCACGTACAAGAGCATCAGCTACGTGCCGGGATCGCAGGTTCGGGCCCTCGCCCTGTTGAAGGGCACGATCAAGGCGACGATCCTGGACGCGCCGAACAAGAGTTACGTCATGAAGGAGGCGCCGGACCGGTTCGTGATCCTGCCCCTCGGTGAGCTCAAGGCGAGCGACGAGGCGCTCTTCGCGACCACGGCCTTCCTCGAGAAGAACCAGGCGGGGGTCGCGGTGCTCGTGGAGGAGCTGCTGAAGGCGACGCGCGCGATCAACGCGAATCCGGCCTTCGCCGTCGAGGAGCGGAAGCGCCTCGGGTTGCTGAAGGACCTGCCCGAGAAGATGGAGGCGGAGGTCCTGCCTTATTACCAGGAAGGCGTTCAGGGCGGGATCTTCCCCGGGGACGGTGGCGGCGAGCGGGCCGCGGCCAACGACCTCGAGTTCTTCGCCCTGGCCGGTCAGATCAAGGGCGACGGGGTAAAGGCCGCGGACTTCTGGTACTTCGCGCCGCTCAAGGCGGCGCTGGGGCGCCTGGGATCCTGATCCGCGCGTGACGGACTGGACGGCGCGCCGGGCCTTCTGGGTCGGCGCGTCGTTCCTGCTCGCCTTCGCGGCCTGGGAATGGGCGGGGCGGTGGCCCGTGAGCCCCGCTTTTCCCCCGTTCAGCCAGACCGCGCTGGCGTTCGGGCGGATGACTCTGGACGGCTCGTTCGTGCGAGCATACGCGTCCACGCTCCAGCCGCTCGTGATCGGCGTCGCCATCTCGGCGACGCTGGGGGTCGGGGCCGGGGTGGCCATGGGCCTGAGCCGCTCGGTGGAGTGGCTGACCTTGCCGCTGTTCGTGATCGCCCAGGCCGCCCCGATGGCCGCGATCATCCCCATGATCACGTACGTGTACGGCATCGGCCTGACCGCCAAGGTTCTGGCGGTGACCGTCCTGGCGGTTCCCGTGATCGCGATGAACTCGTACAAGGGGATCCGCAACACCTCGCCGTCGCTCCTTGAGATGTGCCGGGCGTTCCTCGGGACGCGTCGGCAAGCGGT
Source organism: uncultured Candidatus Rokubacteria bacterium (assembly GCA_963805625.1). Lineage (GTDB taxonomy): Bacteria > Methylomirabilota > Methylomirabilia > Rokubacteriales > DASRDR01 > DASRDR01. The sequence continues at coordinate 915,655 of CAWDVE010000010.1, read as the reverse complement.
GTGGAAGATCGTCCTGCCGCACGCGGGAGGGCTCATCTTCGTGGGGCTCCGCCTGGGGGTGGCGATGGGGTTCATCGGGGTCGTGATCGCCGAGCTCCTGATCACGCCCACGGGCATCGGCGACCTGATCACCTATCATTCGTCAGTGGCCGACTACCCGGAGATGTTCGCGGCGATCGCCTCGATCATCGCGCTCGGGGCGCTGACGATCCACGGCCTGGAACGCGTCGAGCGGCGGATCTTCCCGCCGGAGATTCGGGGCTGACGACATGACCGACGCGGCGGTCGAGGTTCGCGGGGTGGGCAAACGGTACGCGACGGGCGTCGAAGCCCTCCGGGACGTTGCCGTCACCTTCCCGAGGGGGCGGCTGACCACGCTCCTGGGCCCCAGCGGGTGCGGCAAGACCACGCTGCTGAAGATCGTCGCGGGCCTGATCCAGCCGACGGTCGGCGAGGTGCGGGTCGGGGGGCGGCGCGTCGAGGGCCCGGGCCCGGAGCGGGCGTTCGTCTTCCAGGACTTCGCGCTGCTCCCCTGGGCCACCGTGCTCCGGAACGTGGCGTTCGGCCTGGAGCTGCGCGGCGAGCCGCGCGAGGCGCGCGAGGAGACGGCGCGCCGCTGGACCGCCGAGGTTGGCCTCGCCGGATTCGAGCAGAGCTACCCGCACCAGCTCTCCGGCGGGATGCGGCAGCGCGTGGGGCTCGCGCGGGCCCTGGCGGTGGACGCCGAGATCATCCTCATGGACGAGCCGTTCTCGGCCGTCGACGAGCAGACCCGGCGAAAGTTCCAGGAGGACCTCCTGCTCCTCCTCCGCGACCGTGGGAAGACGGTGATTTTCGTGACCCACAGCATCGAGGAGGCCGTCTACCTGTCCGACCAGATCGTGCTGCTGACACCCCGACCGGGGACGGTCCACCGGGTGGTCCAGCCAAGCGTGGACCGGGGGCGCCGGAGCCCCGACGAGATCCGCCGCGACAAGGGCTACCTGGACGCCGTGGACGAGATCTGGCAGGTGCTCAAGCAGCATGTGGGGTGAGGCGCCGGAGACCGATTCGGGCCGCTCCCCGCTCCTGACGGCGGCGGCGCTCGCCGTCTGGTGCCTCGTGTGGGAAGCGGTCGGGCGGGGGGGGGTCGTGTCGATCGTTCCGCCGCTCAGCCGGGTGGTGGCGAGCGGGGCGACCGTGGTGACGTCCGCCAAGTTCGCGGGCGCGGCCTGGATCTCGCTGCGCGCATTCGCCCTGGGCATGGTGCTGGCCATCGCCGTCGGCATCCCGGTGGGGATCCTGATGGCCCGTTCCGAGACCGTCGGGCGGATCCTCCGGGTCTGGGTCAACGTGTTCGTGAGCGCACCGGTCTCGGCGCTGGTCCCCCTGCTGATGGCCGTCGTGGGTATCGGGCAGACGACGGTCGTGGTGACCGTGTTCCTGTTTGCGGTGTTCGTGATCGTGCTCGACACCGAGGTGGGCGTCCGGCAGGTGGGCCGCTCGCTCGTCGAGATGGCCTCCTGCTTCGGTGCCGGGCGCGGTGACCTCTACCGGAAGATCCTGCTCCCCGCCGCCCTGCCGGAGATCCTCGCCGGCCTCCGCCTCGGCGCCATCCGCGGCGTCAAGGGTGTCGTCATCGGCCAGCTCCTGATCGCGATCCTCGGGGTGGGGGAGCTGTTCGAGACCTACTCGCAGAACTTCCTGTTCGAGGAGTTCTGGGCGCTGGTGATCGTGGTGTTCTCGTTCGCGTACGCGGTGTCGGAGGTGATCGCCCGCCTGGAGCGCCGCGTCGAGCACTACGCCCGGACGCGGTAGGGCCGGACGGGCCGAGATCGCCGACGCGTCCGGCTCCGAACGGCCGTGCGGAGCCCTCTCGCTGTTGGTCCGTCTATTGGTACACCGACGTTCCATGTCGAGGGCCGAGGATGTGAGCGGTCCCTCTCTTCGAGCTCTCACGGAGCGGGCCGTGCGATGAGTCGCTCCCAGGCCCGTCGTCGCATCGGGGTGACCGAGCTTCAGCGGCAGCTGCGCGGCGTCTGGTTCGATCATCGGCGCGCGGAGGCATTGCGGGACGAGGCGCCGGGCGCGTACAAGGACATCGGCCGGGTGATGCGCGCCCAGTCGGAGCTGACGCGGATTGTACGTCGATTGAGACCCGTGCTGAGCTACAAGGGCTTCGGATCGTGAGTGACCCCGGAGAGGTGCCGAGGAGCGTCACCCTCAGGATCCGAGGAGAGGCGGCAAGAGACAGAGGAAGCGGTCCATCCCGTGCTCTGAGACGCGTGAAGCACTCCGCGTGGACGGGGTAGGGCCGGCGGGTTCCCGCCATCCCGTGGATCGCGACCCCCGGACTTTCGGGCGGTGACGGGCACCGCCAACCACTAGGTCGGCTCCGGTCCGGGCCACTCCGTCTCGAGGATGGCGTAGAGGTAGGAGTCTCGCCACTCGCCCTTCCGCCGGACGTCGTGGCGGAGGTGGCCCTCGCGCTTCATCCCGAGCTTCGCGAGGACCCGTGCCGAGGCCGCGTTGCGAACGTCGCACGTGGCCCAGATTCGGTGGAGGGCCAGGCTCTCGAAACCGAATCCCACGAGGGCGCGCGTGGCCTCGGTGGCGTAGCCCTGGCCCCAGTAGGGGCGGCCGAGGACGTAACCGAGATCACCGGCCCCGTTGGCGGCATTGCGGATCTCGATGCGGCAGCCACCGACCAGGCGGCCGGTGGCCGTGAGGACGATGGCCAGGTGGTAGGCGGTTCGGGGGAGGGCGGCCCGGGCGGCCCGCCCCATGGCTAGGAACTGCGCGGTGTCCTCGCGGGTGTTCGGCCCCCAGTCGAGGTATCGGACGACCTCGGCGTCGCTCGCGTACGCATGAATGGCCGGGGCATCGTTGTCGCGGAACTCGCGTAGGGCGAGCCGGGGGGTCTCGAGGGCCACGGGCTCTGTCATGTGCCGCTGCCCGTCACGCCGGTGTGGCTGCCACGATGACGAGGCGCGTGTCGGGCGCGAACGGTCCGCCATCAAGGTTCCCGTAGCAGGTGATCTCCCCGAAGCCCACGTCGACGAGGATCCGGGAGAGCTCGGTCGCCGAGTAGGCTCGCCAGCGGATCGTGCGGGTATGCGGGAGACCCCCAGCCGGCAGATACGTGTGGGTGAGCTCAACCGTGCCACCCACTCGGTCGATCCGACTCTCGATCCGACTCTCGGTCAGAAGGAAGGCGCCGTCTCCAAGGGGATACCATTCGCGTAGCGGGCTCCGCGGCGGCAGCCGGTCGCGATGGTTCGTCTCGATGACGAGGCGGCCTCCGGGACGCAGAACACGCCGGATCTCGCCCGGCACGGCCCGGTCTCCCTCGTCGCCTGCATAGCCCAGCGAGCTGTGGAGGTTCAAAGCCCCGTCGAAGGTGCCGGTGGCGAGCGGGATCTCACGGTAGTCCGCCCGGACCAGCCGCAGCCCGTTCGCCGCGCCCCGGCGGCGTCGCGCCTCGTCGAGCTGCGTCACCGATCGATCGAGACCGACGACGCGGTAGCCCTCGGCGGCAAGTGGGACCGCATGGCGGCCGTACCCGCATGGCACGTCCCGGACCCGGAAGGCTGTCGAGAGTCCGGCCAGGCGCGTCGCGGCGAGTACCTCGGCACGGGAGCGGTCTTCGGGCTGAAGGGGCGCGTAGGTGAGGACGTAGTGAGCATCGAAGAATGCGTCCCAGGGTTCCGAGCTCATGCCCTGTACCTGACTGTAGTGGCCTGTACGCACATCGGGGGGGTCTCGCTCCCGTCCGGTGGCAGGGACTATAGCATCGCCGCCGCCGGGGGAGTCAGGCGGCGAGTCAGGGGTGCCCGGTCCGGGCGGCGCGTGGACTCGCGGTGAGGCCGCCGGTCGTCAGGTGCCGCGGCGGAGGCGAGGGTCCAGGAGGTCGCGGAGCCCGTCGCCCAGTACGTTGAACGCGAGGACGGTGAGCGAGATGGCCGCCGACGGCCAGAGGAGGGGCAGGGCGGAGAGCTGCATGAAGCGCCCCGACTGCTCGACCATGCGTCCCCACGACGGGGTGGGCGGGGGCGGGCCCAGGCCCAGGAACGAGAGGCCCGACTCGAGCAGGATGGCGTGACCCGCGGCGAGCGAGGCCTGCACCAGGATCGGCGCCACGATGTTCGGCAGGATGGTCCCGCCCACGACCCGGACCGCCGACGCGCCGAGCGCCCGGGCGCTCTCGACGTACTCGAGCTCCCGGACCGCGAGCGTGCTCGCGTGCACCACGCGCGTGAAGCGCGGGACGTACAGGACGCCGATCACCAGGATCAGGTTGCGCAGGGAGGGGCCGAGGAACGTCACCACGAAGATCCCCAGGAGGATCGGCGGGAAGCACAGCAGGCCATCCATCACCCGCATGATCGTCGCCTCTACGGGGCCGCGGGCGTAGGCGGCGGCGCTTCCGAGGAGCGTGCCGAGGCTGGCGGCGACGGCGACGCTGGAGAGCCCGACCACGAGCGTGATGCGAGCTCCGTGGAGCAGCCGGCTCCACAGGTCCCGGCCGAACTCGTCGGTCCCCAGCGGATGGGCGAGCGTCGGCGGCTGGGCCTTCGCGCGCGGGTTCAGCACGTTGGGGTCGGTTCGCGCCAGGAGGGGGGCCAGCGCCGCCGCGACGAGGAGCAGGCCGACGATCGGACCCGCGACGAGAACCTGGCGCGAGCGCCGCCAGGCCGCCCGGCGGCGTGCCGGGGCGACGAGCTCCGGGCCGCCGGGAAGGGCTTCTCCGGGAGCGGGCGTCCCGGGCAGGCTCACTGTCTCAGCCATGCCGGATACGCGGGTTCACGAGCCCGTAGCAGAGGTCGGTGGCGAGATTCACCGCGACGAAGAGGGTCGACCCCAGCAGGACGACCCCCTGGATCACCGGATAGTCCCGGGTGCCGAGGGAGTTCAGAAGGAGCGCGTTGATGCCGGGCCAGCTGAAGATGTACTCGACGAGCACGGAGCTCGCGAACATCGAGCCGACCTGGAGCCCCACGATGGAGGTCACGGGGAGGAGCGCGTTCCGGAGGACGTGGCGCCACGCCACGACGCGTTCGGCGAGGCCCTTGGCCCGGGCGGTTCGGACGAAGTCCCGCGCGGCCTCCTCGAGGTAGCTCGACCGCGTCATCCGCATCACGGTCGCCAGCGGGGCGGCTGCGAGCGCGAGGACCGGCAGTACCAGGTGGCGGACGAACCCGCCGGGGTCCTCGGCGAGCGGGACATACCCCGCCGGCGGGAGCCAGCGGAGCCGGAGCGAGAACACCAGGACCAGGACCATGCCGACGACGAACACCGGCATGGAGAAGCCGGCGAGGGCGAGCGCCGAGGCTGCCGGGTCGGCGAGGCGCCCGCGCCGGCGCGCGGCGAACATTCCGAGCGGCACACCCAGGACGATGGCGAGGGCCGTGGCTGGGACGACCAGCTGGAGCGTTCGCGGGAGCCGGTTCGCCAGGTCGCGGGCGACCGAGCGGTCGTCGATGAGCGAGGTTCCGAGGTCGCCCCGGAGGACCTTGCCCAGCCAGGCGGCGTACTGGACCGGCAGCGGGCGGTCGAGCCCGAGGCGGGCGCGGACGCGCGCGATCTGCTCCGGGCTCGCCTGGGCCGCGTCACCGCCCAGGACGAGGAGCGCCGGGTCACCCGGCAGGAGGTGGATCGAGAAGAAGAGGACGGTGGCAACGACCCAGAGCAGGACGAGGGCGAGTCCGAGCCGGCGGAGGAGATAGGTCCACACGGGGCGGCAGCATCCCCCGGGAGGCTAGATCACACCCTTTCGGAACGAGCGCTTGGCCGCGATGCGCCCGGCCCGGAGGGCGAGCACGTCGCAGCCGTAGACCTCGTAGCGCGTGCCGCCGTGCGGGGTGCCGCTCGTGATCCACTCCACCACCGCCACGTCGGGATGGACGTAGTGCCGGATCTCGTCCCAGCGCACGTCGGGGATCCGCGCGAACATGCCCCGCAGGAGCTCACGCACCGCCGGCTTGCCGACGACGCGTGTCCCCCATGGATCCTTGCCGAAGGACGCCTCGAACACGACGTCGTCCGTCATCATCGCGAGGATGCCGTCCACGTCGTGCCCGTTCCATACCGTGTTGAAGCGATCCACGAAGGCCGCGCCGTCGAACCCCATCGCTCAGCCCTCCCGGTAGAGGTACTTGAGTCCGCCCAGGCTCTTGTTGCCCAGGGCCCCGGGCAGTCGCGTGTAGCCGCCGATGGTGGCGCGGTGCGCCTCGGCCTGAGGCCGCCAGTGGAGGAACACCCAAGGGGCGAGCTCCACGACCCGCTGCTCGACCTGCGCGTAGACGGCCGCGCGCTTCGCCTGGTCCGCGGTGCCGCGCCCCTCGGCCAGGAGCTTGTCGAGGGCCGCGTCGCTGAACTCCACCGCGCGAGCGTATGAGGCGCCGCCCGTGGCGAAGAACCCGGCGTAGAAGTCGGGGTCGGGCCAGGGGAGGCTGAAGCCGTCCATCATGAGCTGGTACTCGCCGGAGACGCGCTTCCGCTGCTGGGTGGGGACGTCCATCGGCTTCAGCTCGATCTGCGTGAAGCCGGCCCGCTGGAGCTGGGTCACGATGATCTGGGCGGAGTCCATGTGGACGGAGAGCGTCGTCGAGTCGAACACGATCCGCGTCGTGCCGGGGTTCACGCCGGACTCGGCGAGGAGGCGCTTGCCCTTCGCGGGATCGTAGGACCAGGTTCCCTGGAGCGCCTTCGGGAACGCCCAGTGTCCGTCGGGGATCAGCCCGGCGCCGAACGGGCGGCCGATACCGCCCCAGGCCAGCTCGATGATCTCCTTGCGGTCGACGAGATAGTTGAGCGCCTGCCGCACCTTCACGTTGTCGAAGGGCGGGCGCTTCGGGTTCATGCGGATCACGTTGAAGGTGTCGTAGCCCACGTGCACCTTGATCTGCGGATCCTTCTCGAGCGCCTTGACCTCCTGCCAGGGGATGTACTCGGCGAGGTCGACGCTCCCCGTCTGGAGCGCCTGGACCCGGACGTCGTCCTTGGCCACGGTCGAGAGCTCGATGCGGTCGAGATACGGATAGGGGGACTCCCAGTAGTCGGGGTTCTTGACGAGCGCGTAGCGAACCCCGGTCTCGTACGGGCCGAGCTTGAAGGGCCCCGTCCCGCTGGTCGCCTTCTTCAGGTCGCCGCCGGCGGTGACCCACTTGCTGTCGGCGATGACCGCTTCGGCGGCGGCGAGCAGCTCCAGGAAGGGCGCGGCGGGCTGCTTGAGGGCGATCCGGACCGTGGAGGGGTCGACCACGGTCACGGCCTCCACGACGTCGAACTCCTTGGCCCGCGTCGCGTTGGTGGCCGGCGCGATGATCCGCTCGATGTTCCACTTGACGTCGTCGGCCGTGAACGGGTTGCCGCTGTGGAAGCGGACGCCCTTCCGCAGGTGCAGCACGTACGTGGTCGGATTCGGCGATTCCCAGCGCACGGCGAGCCCAGGCTCGAGCGCGCCCTTGAGGGAGTAGCGGAGGAGTCCCTCGTAGATGTTGGCCTGGAAGGTGTAGGTGGTGGCGCCGTAGTTGATGTGAGGGTCCCAGCCGGTGGGATCCCGCAGCAGGGCGACCTTCATGGTGCCGCCGGCCTTCGGCGCCGCGGCGCCGGGCAGCCCGGTGGACCCGAGGAGACAGAGAACGGTGACGAGAATCCCCAGCACGCGCGCCCACATGGCGTCGACCTCCGTCTCGAGGGGTCCGCTTGCCGGACGCGAAGGCCCGCGCCGGCTGTCTGTCGGGAGCCTATCGGGACAGTGCTGGCGGCGTCAAGACCGGCCGTTCGAGCCGACGTCGGTTGCCATGCTGAGCGAGAGGGCCTCACGTCCGAGCGCGGGCGCTCCGCGGGGCTTGCGGGGCCGTCCGGGAGCAGGCGCTAGGCGTGGCGCTCGCGGAGACGCGCGGCGGCCTCGCCCATGACCTTGAGCTTCTCGTACGCCTCGTCGAGGTCCATCGGGTTCTGGACGGAAGGGGCGAAGCCGCAGTCCGGGTGGAGCACGATGCGCTCCCCGTCGACGTAGCGCATTGCAGCCTCGACCCGCTGCATCACCTCGTCCACGGTCTCGACCCGTCGGTCGCAGTGGTCGATGCAGCCGAGGCCGAGCCGCGGCGCTGCGGGGAAGTGGGCCAGGGAGGCGAACCCGCCGGCGGCCGGGGTCGCGAGCTCGAGCGAGATGGTCCCGGCCCGGACGCGCGCGAGAGCCGGCATGATGAGGTCGTAGGACCCCTCGGTCTTGTGCTGCCGCGCGAAGTGCGCGTGGCAGAGGTGGACGGAGGTCTCGATCCCGCCGAGGCCGGCGAGCGTCTGGTTCAGGAGGTCCGCGCAGAGGTCCATTTCGTACCGGACGTCCGCGATCCCCTCCTCGGCCCGGAACTTGGGGTCCACGAGGGTCGCGAGCCACGGCTCGTCGAGCTGGACCGTATCTGCGCCGGCGGCGCGCACCGCCTCGATCTCACGGCGCAGCACGCCGACGCAATCGCGCATGAGCTTCTCGCGTGTCGGGTACGCGGCCCGCGAGTGCTCGGGATGCCACATCCGGCGCCCGATGATGTAGGGCGCCGGCAAGGTGGCCTTGACGCGGCGGCTTGTCCGGGCGCGCGTGTAGCGAACCTCCGGCGCCGCGATCTCGCGATGGTACTCGATCGGCGCCACGACCGCCGGGTAGGGGAGGCCACCGCTCGGGTTCAGGTCGGGCCGGAAGCCGCGGACACGCTCGGCAAAGACCTTGACGTAGCTCTCGCGGCGCCACTCGCCGTCGGTGATCTCGTCGAGCCCCGCCCGCTCCTGGAGCCGGATGGCCGTGTCGATGGCTGGGTCCAGGAGGCGGTCCGCGTCGGCCTCGTCGAGGCGTCCGGCCTTGCGATCGAGGATGACGTCCCGGACCCAGGCCGGTCGCGGGAGGCTGCCGATGACGGTGGTCGCGAAGAGGGGCAGCGACATGGGGTTCGAGGAACAGGGGAGCAGAGGGCCCCGGCCCGGCGGGAGAGCGCCGGAGCCGGGGCCGAAGCCCCCTACGCCCGCCGCATCCTGAAGTTGAACTTCCGCAGCTCGAGGGCCTGGTTCGGATTCGGGGCGAACTCGACGTACTTCTGCAGCCCGTAGTCCTCGTTGGGCTGGATCACGAGGATCCAGGGGTTGAACTCGAGGAAGAGTTCGGTCATCCGCTTGTAGGCCTTGGCGCGGAAGACCTCGTCCATCGAGTTGCGGGCGGCGTTGCCGAGCTCGTCGAACTCCGGATGCCGCCAGTAGTCGTGCGGCGCACCCGGCGCCATAAGCCGCCACATCATGCCGTCGGGATCGCGCAGGGTCGACGTGGGATCGGACCACCAGAGGCCCTTGAACGTCCGCTCGCGGTTCTTCTGGGCCCGCACCGAGAACTCGACCACCTCGACCACGACGTTGATCCCGACGTCCTTCCACATGGCCGCGATGGCCTCGGACATGGCCTTGTCGTTCGCCAGGAGACCGACGGTCGTCTCGAGGTAGATGGGTTCGCCCTTGTAGCCCGACTGCTTGACGAGCTCCTTCGCCTTGCTCGGGTCGTACGCCAGTGGGGGCAGGCTCGGGTCGAAGTGGGCGTCGCCCTTGGCGATGGGGCCGGTAGGGATGATGCCGCGGCCGCGCCAGAGCTCCTTCACGATCGCTTCCCGGTCGACGCCGAGCTGCATCGCCTTCTTGAGCGTCCAGTTGTTGAGCGGCGGGACCTTGGAGTTCGTGCCGAGCACGTAGAGACCGGCGTAGAGGGCCGAGGCGCCCTTGGTGGTCGGGCTCTGGTTGATACGATCCCAGTGGTCGGGCGTGAGCTGGGTGATGAGGTCCGTCTCCCCCTTGAGGAGACCGGCCACGCGCGGGGCGATCTCGGGAACCGGTCGGATGACGACGCGGTCGACCTCGACCCGTCCACCCCAGTAGTCCGGGTTGGCCTCGAGGACGAGCCGGTCGTCCTTAGTCCAGGACACGAAGCGGAGGGGCCCCGTGCCGACGGGCTTGGCGTTGAACGTGTCGCCGCCCACCTGCTCGACGTGCTTCTTCGGGATGATCTGACCGCCGTAGAACGCGAGACGCGCGGGCAGCAAGGGATCGGAGGCCTTGGTGTGGATGACCACGGTGCTGGGATCGGGCGTCTCGATGCGGCTCACCGTCGTGAAGACGCTCGAGACGAGGGTCTTCATGGTGGGGTCGTACGTCCGCTCGATCGAGAACTTCACGTCCTCGGAGGTGCACGGGTCTCCGTTGTGGAACTTGACCCCCGGGCGGAGCTTGAACGTCCAGGTAGTGGGGCCCGTGGCCTTCCATTCGGTGGCGAGCCCGGGCTGGAGCTTGCCGTCCGGGTGGCGGTTCGTCAGATTGTCGAAGACGTTGAATGTCACGCGGATGTCGTTCGACGAGGTCGAGAAGTGCGGATCGAGCTTCGAGATGTCACCGCCCTGGGCGATGACGAGCTCGCGCTTCTGGGTCGTCTGGGCCGCGGCGGGCCTGGCCGCCCGGCCCTCCAGCAGGGCGGCGGCGGCCGCTCCGACACCGAGCACGGTGGCGCGCTCCAGGAAGGCCCGGCGGGAGAGGGTGCCCGCCTGCCACGCATCGACGAGAGTCCGGAAGTCCATTCGCAGTCTCCTTCAGAGTCGGTTGTCAGGATCGGGCCGGCCGCCGGAGCAGCTCTTCCCGGAGGCGCCGGGCCACTAGGCTCGCCTCGTCACCGCGCAGGCAATGGGGGTCGACCAGGAGCTCGCCCCGGTGGACCCGGACCATGATCGGGGGGTGGCCCCGACGGAGGGCGTCCATGACCGCGTCGGGCGTGAGACCCGTGACCGCCGGGTCGATCGAGAGCAGCAGGGTTGGCGAGGTCCACACGCTGCGGTCCTCCTCGAGGCGGGCTCGTACGCCGGCGATACCCGAGGCCGCGCCGAGGATCCGGCGCCCCTCGTCGAGGTGGCGCGCCCACTCGGCGTCATGGTCCTCCTGGAGGAAGAGCTCGAGAGCGGCCACGAGGCCGATGATGGCCTCCTTGCTGACCTTGCAGGGGCGCCCGACGGCGGAGTTGGGCGATCCGTTGGCCGCCGCGGCGCGGATGAGGTCGGGGCGGCCGACGAGCAAACCGGTGTTCTGGGGGCCCCGGATGCCCTTGCCCCCGCTGAGGATCACGAGGTCGGCGCCCATCTCTGTCCAGCGCCGGAGGTGCCCGACCGGCGGCAGGGTGGACGCCGCGTCGACGATCAGGGGGAGCCCGTGGGCGTGGGCGATCTTTACCATGCGCTCGGGCCCGACCCCGCGCTCGGCGAGCCCCGGAGAGACGATGTAGATGAGCGCGGCGGTCCGGGGGCCGATGGCGGCCTCGAGCGCTTCCGGCGTGCAGTCGTCCGCGCTGCCGACCTCGACCAGGACGGTGCCGGCCATGCGCAGCGCCTGGTCGTACGGGATCCGATCGCACTGCTGGATCACGATCTCGTTTCGCATCCCCGTCGTGTCGGGCAAGCGGGCGATGCGCTCTCGGTCGTCGCCGGCGATGCACGCGGCCGCCGCGAGGAGGAGCCCGCCCGCCGAGCCCGAGGTCACGTGGGCGCTCTCGACGCCCACCAGGCGCGCGATGTGCGCGCCGGCGAGGGCGTTGAGCTCGGCCATGTCCACGAAGGCGCCAGCCGCCTCGGTCATGGCATCGAGGACCGGCTTCGGCATCAGCGACCCGCTCGCCATGGTGTTCATGCCGCGGGCGTTGACGATCGGCCGCACCCCGAGCCGTGCGTACACGTCCATGTGGACCCCTCCCGCGCCATTGTCAGGGGGCTCGTGACGCGGCGCAAGAGGTCCCGTACACGCCGGGCCTGATACAATGCGATCCCGTGTCCGGCGCCCACTGAGGAGCCTGCCGAGGAGGAGTCCGTCGTGCCTGACCGTGACCTCTGCTTCACACCGGCCACCGAGCTGGCCCGTCTGTATCGTGCGCGCAAGGTCTCACCCCTCGAGGTGATGCAGGCGGTGCTGGCCCGGATCGACGCCGTGAACCCCCTCGTCAACGCCTACGTCACGGTGGCCCGGGAGGCCGCCCTCGGCGCGGCGCGGAAGGCGACAGCTGCCCTGCGCCGCCGGGCCGTCCTCCCGCCTCTCCACGGGGTCCCCGTGTCGATCAAGGACCTCACGCCCACCAGGGGCATTCGCACCACGTGGGGCTCGAAGATCTTCGAGCACCACGTGCCATCGGAGGATGCCCTGTCCGTCGCGCGCCTGAAGGCCGCGGGCGCCATCGTCGTGGGCAAGACCAACACCCCGGAGTTCGGGGCGGGCGGGAACACCTTCAACGCGGTCTTCGGCGCGACACGCAACCCCTGGAACCTCGCGCTCACCTGCGGCGGCTCGAGCGGTGGGGCGGCGGTCGCGCTCGCCACCGGGATGGGTCCGCTCGCCCAGGGCTCGGACCTGGGCGGGTCCTTGCGCACGCCGGCCGCGTTCTGCGGCGTCGTGGGGTTCCGGACGACGCCGGGGCTCGTGCCCGTCTACCCGAGGGAGCTCGCGTGGGACTCGCTCTCGGTGTCGGGGCCGATGGCGCGGTCCGTCGCCGACGTCGCGCTGATGCTGTCGGTCATGGCCGGACCGGACGATCGCGCGCCGCTCTCCTACGACGTGGACACGCGGACCTTCCCGGCGGCGGTCCGCCGGCCCTCGGTCCGCGGCTGGCGCGTGGCCTGGACGCCCGATCTCGGCGGGCTCATTCCGGTGGATGCCGAGATCGCGCGGGTGGCCGCGGACGCGAGCCGCGTGTTCCGGGCGCTCGGCGCCCGGGTGACGACGGCCTCGCCGTCCTTCGCGGAGCTGAACGACATCGTGCTGGGGACGCGCGGGTTCTCGATGGCGGCGCTCCACGCCCACCGGCTGGCCGAGTGGCGCGGAGAGATGCAGAAGGGCCTCGTCTGGAACATCGAGCAGGGGCTCGGGCTCACGGTTCAGGACGTTGGCCGCGCGGAGAAGCTCCGGAGCACGCTGTGGCAGCGGGTGCGGGGCTTCATGGAGCGGTACGACCTTCTGGTCCTTCCCACCGTGGCCGTTCGGCCATTTCCGGTGGAGCAGCCCTATCCGGTGGAGATCGATGGGAAGCCGCTCGAGAACTACACGCAGTGGTTCTTTCTCACGTACGCCATTTCCGTGACGGGGCTGCCGGTGATCTCAATTCCGGCGGGCATCACGCGGGACGGCCTTCCGGTGGGCGTCCAGATCGTGGGGCGGCGCCGCCAGGAGACGGCGGTGCTCGCGGCGGCCGCGGCGTTCGAGTCCGCGGCGCCGTGGGCGGACCGGATCCCGCCCGTCGTCACCCGGGTGACCTCGACGTGAGGCGCTTCGGCCTCCGGATCCTCTCCGCGAACCTCGCCAACGGCCGGGCCGACGCCGAGGCGTTTGCGGACCTGGTCGAGGCGGTGGAGCCTGACGTGGTCCTCGTCCAGGAGCTCGACCCCGCTCAGGCCGAGGCGCTCGCTCGCGTGCTGCCGTTCGGCAAGCTCGAGCCCGCGCGAGACCATGACGGCATGGGGATCGCGCTCCGGGTGCCGGGGAGCGTTCGGGAGCTCCGGCTTCCGTATCGCTCGGCGTTCGTGGCCGAGCTGGTCGGGCCCGAGGGCGACGAGCCCGTGGAGGTCCTGAACGTTCATCTCGCCGCTCCCCACGTCCGTCCCGTCCTCCAGAGAATCCGCGACCGGCGCGGCCAGATCCACGAGATCGGCGCCCATCTCGACGCCACGCCCCGGCGCCGGCGCGTGCTGGCCGGGGACCTCAACGCGACGCCGCTCTGGCCCGCGTACCGGCGTCTCACCGCCCGGTTCGACGACGCGGCCGCGGAGGCCGCGCGCCGGATGGGGCGCCGGCCCGGGCGGACGTGGGGTCCGTGGGCCGGCTCGGTGCGGCTCCTCCGCATCGACCACGTGCTCGTACGGGGGCTCGTCGCGACGGAGACGCGCGTCCTCCCCCTGCGGGGCAGCGATCACAGCGCGCTCTTCGCCGACCTCGTGCCCGCCGAGTCGTAACGGGCCCGGGGCCCTGCCATGGCTCGACCGCGCCGGCCGTTTCCTCACGACGGATCAGGTCCTCGGTCCAGCCTCGCGCGTGGAGGGTTGGGTCGATGAGCTTGGCGTGAGTGTCGGCCTCGCCGAGCCCCATGCCGCGAGGAATATACAGCAGCTACCCGTCAGGACGTCCGGCTGGATGCCTGCGGCGGCGGCTCGTCACTGGGCCCGTGGTGGCCGATGGTGCTCTGGACGCGCTCGCGGACCATGGCGATGTGGACCCGGAGCGTGTACAGCGAGTCGCTGTAGAACAGCGGAACCTGGAGGTGGCGGGCCCTTTCCTCCAGCCGGTCGAGCCCCTCGTTCAGCGCGTCCGGTGAGGGCGCATCCTTCTCAAGATCCTTGAGGTCTCGGTACATCCGGACGATCCGCCGGCGCACGCTCCAGGCGTACAGCACGGGCATGAGGCGGAACAGGGGATACATCACGCCGACGAGGGGGATGAGGAAGACGAGGAGCCGGCCGATCGCCACCGCGAGCCAGAAGGGCAGGTGACGCTGAAGGAACGGCCGGCCCGAGCGGTAGTACTGGCGCGCCTCGTCGCTCAGGGGCAGGTCGACCGCTTCCGCGGCCGGGAACTGTCTCGTCTGGTGGAAGATTCCCGGCCCGGAATGGACCTGCTCCGCCGCATCGAGAAACAATGACTGGATCGCGGGGTGCAAGTCCTTGCGCACCACCAGGCTGGCCTTCGGCGCGAACAGGGTGACTGCCGCCGGCGGCCTGTTCTTTGCCATGTCTCCAACGCCCGCAGGCAGCGTGAGCTTGTTGAGGAAGGGGTACAGCGCCACGTACGTGTCGGCGCGGGGGAAGCTCACGAGCGCGATGCCGTCCTCGGTGACCAGCTGGCGGACGGCCGGGGAGTCCCACCCCGCCAGCATGAGGGCCGCGTCGATCTCGCCGCGGATCAGCGCCTCGGCGGCCTCCTGGTGGGAGAGCGCGAGCAGCTGGGCGAAGCCCTGGTCAAACCGCTGCCGCGCCAGCAGCTGGAGCACGAGCGCCCGGGTGCCGCTCCCCTCGGGTCCGATCGAGATCTTCCGCCCCCGCAACGGCTCCAGACCCCTGCCTTCGAGCACGCCTCGGTGGAAGAACCAGAGAGGCTCGTAGAACACGGTGCCGAGCGCCGCCAGATCGGGCGACTCCTTCTGGTTCGTGATGCCTCCCTGGAGCAGCCCGATGTCGACCCCCGAGCGAGGGTCGCGCAGCAGCGCCAGGTTCTCGAGCGCCCCCGCGGTTGGGAGCAGCTCGAGCGTGATGCCGTGACGGCCGAGGAGCTCCTGGTAGCGCTTGCCCACCTCTTGATAGGCACCCCCGTCGGGGCCGGTGGCCATGGTCACCGTGCGCGGCGGCAGGGGGCTGAGTGCGCTGGTGGTGTACCAGATTGCCGCGATCACAAGCGCAGCCGCGACCAGGGGGAGCAGGAGAGGCGACCGACGGTAGCGGGTGGGAACCGGGGCAGCACCGGGCGGCGGTGTCACGGTCGGCGACTCCACGGGCTCGGGCGACCTCCATTGGACCCAGAGCCCGGCCGGGGCCCGGGGCCAGCCAGCAGCTACCGGGCGTATATCTGCGTCGCCGCGGAGTAGCCGGGCAGGCGTCCGGGCTCCCAGACGTGCTTCCGGGCGACGGCTTCGACGAGGTCGGCGCCCCACCCGGGCCGAGTCGGCAAGATGACTTCGCCCCGCTCGATCACCGGCGGAGCGTCCACCAGCTCGTCCTTCCACGGGACGTCGTCCACGTCGATCTCCATGATGCGGACGTTGGGCACCGTGGCGCAGAGGTGGAGCGAGTGGAGGGTCGAGAGATGGCTGTAGTAGTTGTGGGGGGCGACGTTCAGCTCGTAGGTCTCGGCGAGCTCGGCGACCTTCTCGGGACTGGGCGAAGCCGTTCCAGGGCACGTCCACCATCACCACGTCCATCGCCCGGGCCTCGAAGAACGGCCGGTAGCCGCGGAGACCGTAGAGATTCTCGCCCGAGCAGATCGGCATGGGCGCCGCGTCCTTGACCTCGCGGAGCGCCAGGGCGTCGTACATGTCGATCTCGACCCACATGAGGTCGAGTCCGCCGAGCGCGCGGCAGACGCGGATCGCGGCCTCGGGCTTCATGTTGAAGTTGAGGTCGAGCGCGATGCCGACATCCGGGCCGACGGCCCGCCGGAAGGTGCCGAGGAGCGTCTCCAGGTGGTGGACCATCTCGGGGGTCACCGTCTGGTCGGTGGTTCCTGGCCCGCCACCGAAGCCGGGGAAGTGGACGCGCGCCGGATCGCCCGGATAGACGATGTTGGTCTTGAGCGCCCGGTAGCCGCGACGGACGACCTCCTCGCCGAGCCGGTAGACGTCGTCCATGGTGCGGAGCGGCGGCACGCCGATCGTCGCGGCGTTCATGGCCCGCGAGGTCCCGCAGTGGGACCAGTAGACGCGCTGGCGGAGCCGGAGCGGGCCCCCGAAGAGCTCCGACACGGGCACGCCGAGCGCCTTGGCCTTGACGTCCCACAGCGCGAGCTCGATCCCGGCGATCGCCTTGGCGGCGATGCCGCCAGGGCTCTGACGCGCCATGCGGTAGAGGTCCCAGTAGATCCGCTCCACGGGTCGGGGGTCCTGGCCGAGCAGCACGGGCTCGAAGTCCCGGACCGTGCCGACGATACCGTAGGGGTTGCGGCCATCCGAGCACTCGCCGTAGCCGGTGAGGCCCACGTCGGTGCGGACCGCGACGAACTGCCAGGGCCGCCACCCCGCGTCGACGACGAACGTCTCGATCCCGGTGATCTTCATGGGGTCAGACCCGGTAGACGTACTGTTGGCCCGGTTCACGCTCGACGTCGGGCGGGTAGTTCTTCCGCTTGTCCGCGTAGTACTGCGCCCGATGGTCGCCCTCGGCGAGGCGGTTGTAGGTGACGTACAGCACGCGCCGGGGCTCGTCGGAGAGATTCGGGCCCGAACGATGGGGGACGAAGGAGTCGAAGAAGACCGCGTCGCCCGGCCGGGTGGGGTAGGGGACGAACTCGACCCCCTGGAGGTCCTGCTCGGACAGGGGCGCCCACTCGGGGCCGATCAGGCCGCGGGTGTGGTGGCCGGCCGCGAGCTCGAGGCACCCGTTCGCCTCGGTCGCGTCGTCGATGGCGACGAGGGCGGTCACGAACAGGGACGCGTAGACACTCCAGCCAGCCTGCTGGTCCTGGTGCGGCTTGAACCCGTCGCCGCCCCCGAGCTTGAAGTTGATCTTGTCCTTGAAGAGCACTGCCGGCTCCCCGAGGAGGTCGTTGACACGCCCGAGGAGCTTGTCACCGTCGAAGAGGGCTTTGAACCCCGGATGGTGGGGGTAGAAGTTCTCGATCCGGTTCGTCAGCCGGCGTCCGGGCTCGCGCAGGCTCTTCTCGCCGTAGACCATCCAGACGCCGGGCTGCTCGGGCCACGCCTGGACCTCTTCGGTCGCGCGGCGGAGCTCGGCAACCTCGCCAGGCCCGAAGAGGCCGCGGCAGACGAGGAAGCCGTCTCGCCGGTAGTCGGCGAGCTCCCGCGCGGAGAGGAATCGCGGCGTTCGGACGTGCTCCTTCATGGGACCAGGACCACCTTTCCGTAGGACTCGCGAGACGCCAGCGCGCGGAGCGCGGCGGCGGCCTCGCGGAGGGGATAGGCGCGGTAGATCACGGGCCGGATCCGGCCCGCGCCGTAGAGCTTCAGGAGGGCGTCTGTCCACTCCTGGACGAGGGGCGAGCCGCGCCGCTGGTAGTAGCCCCAGTGGACCCCCACCACGCTGAAGTTCTTGAGGAGGACCCGGTTGATGGCGAGGGTCGGGATGCGCCCCCCGGCGAAGCCGATCGTGAGGAGCCGCCCCTCGAAGGCGATGCACTTGGTCGAGCCGTCGAAGACGTCGCCCCCGACGGGATCGTAGATCACGTCCGCCCCCTCACCGCCCGTGACGCTCTTCACACGCTCGACCCAGTCCTCCGTGCGGTAGTCGATGAGGACGTCCGCTCCCGACTGCCGGGCGACCTCAAGCTTGTCCGGCGTGCCGGCGGTGGCGATGACGCGGGCGCCGAGCGCCTTCCCGAGCTGGACCGCCGCGAGCCCCACGCCCCCCGCCGCGCCGTGCACGAGGAGCCACTCGCCCGGCTGGAGAGCGGCGCGCCGGACCAGGGCCGCATAGCCCGTCTGGTAGACGACGAAGAAGGCCGCGGCCTGGTCGAACGGCATCCCGTCGGGAATCGGGTGCACGCGCTCCGCGGCGGTGACCGCCCGCTCCGCGTAACCGCCCCACTCGAGGTTGCCGATGACACGCTGCCCGGGGTGGACGCGCGTCACGCCGGAGCCGACCGCCCGGACCACGCCGGCGATCTCATGGCCCGGGCTGAACGGGAGGGGCGGCTTGACCTGGTATTTCCCCTGGATCATGAGGATGTCGGGAAAGTTGCATCCCGCCGCCCGAGTGTCGACGATCACCTGGCCAGGCCCCGGCTCGGGGTCGGGCAGGTCCACATACTCGAGGTCCGACGGCTCGCCCCAACGTGTCGCGACCATGGCCTTCATGACGCTAGATCATACCAGCGTCACGGGCGTCGCTGTGTGACGGCTGAAGGGGAGGCCGGGGCAAGCGGGCAGTCTGAATCACCTCGGTGCTAGAGACTAGGCGCGACCCGGCCCAGCACTTCCTCGAACGCCGCGATGCGATGCGCGTAACGCTCGTCCGCCGATGATTTGATCGCTTTCGGCGCGCGCGCGGGCGAACCCGCATCGAAGGGCGGGTGCGGATCATATTCGAGGCCGAGCTGCACGGTCTGCGCGAGCTGCGGCCCCGCGATCTCGTTCATTAACGTGAAGGCCCACCAGGCGTCAAGCACGACGCGGCACCGAGGCGAGACTAGTGCTCCGGGCCGTGCTCCACCACCGGCAGGAGGATCCGGGACGGGCGGGCGGCGTCGTGGAAGACTGTGTTCAGCGCGACCTGGCCCCGCGCCTCGGCGCCGGTCGGGCCGCCGGTGTTGAGATTGCGGTCGAACCGGGGGAAGCTCGACGACGTCACCGCGACGCGGATGCGGTGACCCTTCCGGAACGTGTTGGCCGTCGCCCAGAGGTCCACCGTCACTTCGTAGACCCGGCCGGGCGTGAGCGGGGTCGGGTGGCTCCCCGAGTCGCGATAGCGAGCGCGGAGGATTCCGTCGCAGAGAAGGCGGGAGGTCCCGTCGGGATGGACGTCGGTGAGCCGGACGACGAAGTCGGTGTCCGGCGCCGTGGACATGGCGTGGAGCACGCAGCGGATGTCGCCGATCACGGTGAGGTCTCGCTCGAGGGGCACGCTCGTGTACGTGAGACAGCGCCCCTCGATGGGCCGCTGGTCGTAGGCGCCGCCCGGGATGTTGAGCGTCGCCCCGCCCAGGGTCGGGACCGGGTCGTCCGGATCGTACCGGTAGCCGTCGGCCTGCTCTGCCCCGGCCGGCGCCTCCGGCCCGAGGCGCCCGCCGTCACGGAGGTACCACGGCGTCTCGCGCGCGCCGGGCCACGGGTAGATGTCGGCGGTGCGCCAGCGATTCTCGCCCATCACGAAGAGCTGGACGCGCGGCTCGTCGGGGACGGAGTTCTTGGCGCCGCGGAGCCAGTGGTCGAACCAGGGCACGCGGATGGCGTTGTAATCCCGGATCGCCTCGGGCCCGAAGTCGATCTCGCCCTGGACGGTCTTGGCCATGTTCCACGGCCCGTGGATCCATGGCCCGACGACGAGGCGCTGCGCATCGCGCGCTGCCTGGGTACGCGCCTTGGCACGCGTGCCGACGAAGTTCTTGATCGTTCCCGCGAGGAAGATGTCGAACCAGCCCCCCATGTGGACGATTGGGGTCTCGATGTCGCCGTGACGGTGGCCGATGTTCCAGCGCCACCAGTAGGGGCCGTCGTCCGGATGAGCCAGGAACTCGTTGTACCAGTCGTCCAGGCCCTCGGCGAGCGGATTCGGATGAAGCGGCAGCTCACGGTGCCAGCTCGGGAGCTCCTGCAGTGCCTTCTCGAGGATGCCCTTCCGCCGCGCGTGCTCCTCGGGGCTCCGCGCCAGCCGCGCGAGGTTGTTGTAGGTCCACTTGAACGTCCACTCGACCATGAAGCCGAGCTCGAAGGCGCCGCCATGGTAGACCCACTCTGCCCAGTAGTCCGCGGAGGATTCGCGCACGTACATCGCGCGGAGGTGGGGCGGGCGCGTCGGCGCGAGCCGGTACTGGGTCGCCCCCGCGTACGAGCCGCCGATGGTGCCGACGTTCCCGTCGCACCACGGCTGAGCGGCGATCCACTCGACCGTGTCGTAGCCGTCGCGGGTCGTGCCCCAGCCGTCGTCGTGGAAGGGGATGAAGCGGCCCTCGGAGGCGAAGCGGCCCCTGACGTCCTGGATCACGACCGCGTAGCCCTGAGACGCGAAGAAGGGAGGCGAGCCAACCTGGCACTCGGGGGAGTTGTCCTTGCTGTAGGGCGTCCGCTCGAGGAGGGCCGGGAAGGGTCCGATCCCCTTGGGCAGGTAGACGTCGGCGCGGAGCACCGTCCCGTCGCGCATCGTCTGGGGAACATCACGGCGGACGGTGAACTCCGAATTCACGCTGGTCATGCGTGGCTCCTCGGGGATGGGGTGCCGGGTGTAATGGCCGTCTTGCGACCCCGTCCGACCTCGCGCGGATGGAGTCGCATGGGAAAAGTGTACGAGGGTGGTCGACAGAATGCCACTGCTCGGCCGTTTCCCCCGTCCCCCAAAGGGGGCGCGATCGGCGGTTGGCGTGGGTGCTACCATGGGCCCCACGCGCGAAGCGAAGGCACACCGGAGGAAGGCACGGGGGTGACGCGGCTACGGCACGGCGCACTGGTCGTGTTCTTCTACCTGACCGTCGCCGCCATATATACCTATCCCCTCGTGTTCCAGCTGTCGACGACCATCCTGCGCGGCAAGGGCGGCGACTACATGATGGAGACGAGCATCGTCGCCTGGAACGCCCACCAGATCCTGCACGATCCTCTGGGCATCCATGATCTCCCTTTCTACTACCCCTATTCGCACACTGTCGCGTACCAGCAGCCGGAGTTCTTCGCCGGTCTCCTGGCGGCTCCCTTGATTGCGCTGGGCGCCACCCCCCTGTTCGTAGTCAACCTGTTCGTCGTCGCCGCCCTGGCGGCGAGCGGCGCCTTCACATATCTACTCGCCTACTCCCTCACGCGCCGCGTGCTGCCGAGCCTCCTCGCCGGCATGGTCTATGCCTTCTTCACGAATCGCATGGACCACCTCGGCCAGTTCACCTACCAGATGGCGGCCTTGCCGCCTCTCATCCTGTGGACCCTCCACCGCGTTCTCCAGGGCGCTCGCTGGCGCGACCTGGCCCTGCTCGTCGCCGCGCTGTGGGCCCAGACGCTCTCGGGACTCTACCAGATCTTCGGGCTGGCATTTGTTCTTCTGGGTTTCGTCGCGGCATTCCTCCTCCTGCGGCCCGCGGCATTGACTCTCCGCCTCGCACGCCGCAGCGCGCTCGCCCTCGCCCTGCTGATCGTCGCCCTCGCCCCCTTCCTGGGGCCGTACTCCGATCAGCATCGCGAACTCGGCCTCAAGCGCGACGTCGGTGAGGCCGAGTGGTACGGCATGGATCTCCTGTCACTCTTCGACCCCGGTGTCTTCAACACCGCCTACGGCAAGCGGCTGCTGTACCTCAACCGCTCCGAGGGCGGCCTGTTTCCCGGCTTCGTCGCTCTCGGCCTGGTCGTCGTCGCGCTGGGAACGCTCGCCGCCGCATCCGCCGCGGAGTCGCCCCGATGGATCGGCCGGACACAGCGCATCCTTGCCGCGAGCGCTGGCCTCTGCGTGATCGTGGTGACCGTCGTCGCCGCTGCGAGCCTCCTCCTGCCGGCGAGCGCGGCCCGCCTCGGCATCCACGATCTCACGCTGCCGGTGAACATTCTGCCGGCGCTCGCCCTGGCGGCCATCGCCCTCGAGGGCCGCCAGCGACGGGGAGGGCCCCTGATCGCCCGCGAGTGGGTGCTGGTCGCCCTCTTCCTGGCCGTGCTCGCCTACCTCCTCACGCTCGCCCCCACGATCAAGATCGCCGAGCACCCCTGGGGGACGGCGCCCTTCCGCTGGGTGTACTTCCATATCCCCGGCGCGTCGGCCTTTCGGGCGCCAGGCCGCTGGAGTCTCGCGTTCGCCCTGCCCCTCGGGCTCCTGGTGGCGTTCGGCGCGAGTGCCCTTGCTGATCGCTTCTCCCTCAGGCGAGGTGTGGTGCTCGGTGCCCTTCTCGCCGCCATGGTGGTGGAGCTGAACGTCTTTCCGCTCCCATGGACCCACCTTCCTCCCGTCCCACCGGTCTATCCCTGGCTGGGCACGCAGCCAGGCGACTTCGCCGTGCTCGAGCTGCCAATGGCCGAGGGGGCTGTCGACGACTGGGCCATGTTTTGGGCCGCCAACACGGATTGGAAACTGCTGGTGAACGGCGGAGGCGGCTTCCCCCTCGCGACGGCCAAAGAGATCGTTGGCGCGACGCGGCCGATCTTCGATCCGGCCGGATTCGCGCACGCCGTCCGACAGATCGTCCCGTTGCGCTACATCGTGGTTCATCCGGACCCGACTCACCTGGCCGAGCGCCTTCGAGAGGAGCGGCTCCCCGGCTTTCGCCTCGTCGGCCAGCTCGGTCCGGACGACATCTACGAGCTCACGGTTACACCGGAGACGGGCATCGACCTTCGCCGCCACTTCTCCTCCAGCTTCGTCCGCGCGCACGCGACGGCCGAGTTCGTGCTCCATTTCGATGGCGACGATCCTGACGTGACGCAGTCTGTCGAGGTCAGCCTCAATGGTCACCCGCTTCACCGGATCCACGCCGCCGGGGCGGGTACCCTCGCTCTGTCGCCTCCCTTCCGGGCGGCGGACCGGAACGAGCTGCGCTTCCTCCATCGCTACCAGGTGAGGCCGGACGTGGCCGGTTCGGCCGCGGCTTACCGTATCGGAACGACAGGCGTGGGGTCGCCCGTGGACATCGAGATCGTCAGCGCGGGCCGCGACCAGGAAGGCCGCGGAGGCCTGGTCTCGGCCCATGTCAACGGGCACGAGGCGGTAGCCCTTCCCCGGCGAGGGTACAACGTCGTGGCCCTCGACGGCGGAGATGGCCACGTGCTGTGGTCAGAAAACTTCGACACGTTCCGCAGTGAAGCGGAGTCGCGTCGCATGGCTGAGCGCATCAACGCCCTACCGGCGGGAATCATCGTGATCGCCGGGGTCAAGACTGACGGCGGCGGTCGGCTGACGGCGGAGGGTGTGGCCGCGCTCAGATCGGTGGGTGGCCAGCAGGACCTCCGTGGCAGCCTCTGGATGTCCCACGCGCTCATCGGGGTCAAGGGAGCCCCGGCCGGTTCCGCCGTGGAGGCCGCGGGCACAGGCCGCGTGGTTGCCAGCGTTGGACGGGCGCGGACGCTTTCCGCCACGCTGGAGGCCTTCACCCTGCGCTGAGAGGTGTCGTCGTCTTTCAGCCCGGGAATCTTTCGAAGCACTCGACGTTGACGAGACACGATCGGCATCCGAGGCCCCCGTTGGGGAGCGTGGAACGGCCGGGAACGGGCTTGTCACCTCGGGTACCTCGAGGCCGCAACGTCGTGAGCGAGTCGACATAAGGGCCCTCCGAATGGCCTCGACCTCGCTTGGGTGGAGAAGCGCCCTCGAAGGGGACGCCGGCGTGGCGATGCTCGAAGGGCGGTCCTCCGGCCTCCTGCTGGCGTGACCGAACTGGCGGTGTCTCTGGCTGAACCTAAGGGCCCGCTACGATCTGGAGATCGAGAAGCGCCGGCTCCGTGTACCCACTGCGCCGCGCGGCACAAATCCTGGTGCCGGCGGGATCGGCGCGACCCGACGACGGGGAGCTCGGAGGGTGCGGCTGGTCAAGCGTGGCTCCCTGGGTTGGCACTGCCGGGGGTGATGGCCGTCTTGAGGCCCCGTCCGGCGGCCGCGTGGGCGAACGCCTCGGTGATGCGCTCGAGGGGATACCGGTCGGTCACGAGACTCGCGGCGCCGATCCTGGTCAGGAGCGGTAGTACGCGGCGAAAGGCTGTCCCGCGACCATAGGCGCCGGTGAGGGTCAGCTCGCGGAAGTGAAAATCGAAAAGGTCGACGGGAAGGGTGCTTCCCTTCGGGCAGACGCCGACAAGCTGCACGACGCCGCGCGGGCGCACGAGTCGCGCCGCCGCGGCCAGGAGCTCGGGCTTCCCGACCGCTTCGCAGGCGAGGTCGACCCCGCGGCCGCCGGTCGCGCGGTCCACCACTCGGGCAAGATCCTCGGCGGTAGGGTCCACCGTGAGATCGGCACCGAGGCGCCCGGCAGCCGAGCGACGGCTGGCGACCGGATCCGACAGGATCGCCGTCCCCGCGCCGCGCGCTTTCGCGAGCGCGAGCGTCAGGAGGCCCATGATGCCGCCCCCGATCACGACCACGATCGCGCCTCGGCGCATCCGGGCCATCTCGAGCCCCTCGAGGCAGCAGGCCGCCGGCTCGGCGAGGGCCGCCGTGCTGGAATCGAGCCCCTTGGGGAGGGGATGCACGCAGTACCGGGGGAGCACGACGCGCTCGGCGAAGCCGCCCACCCGCACGGCCTGCTGGCACTGGCTGATGCGGCTCGCGCGGCAATCATTGCAAGCGCCGCAGCCGTAGTTCGGCTCGCAGGCAACCGCCCGCCCCACGAGGTTTCGGCTCACGCCACGACCCACCGCCAGCACGGTCCCGCTGTACTCGTGCCCCATCACCCGGGGCGGCGTCAGAGGGAAGAGCCCCTGCGTGGCGTGGATGTCGCTCCCGCAAATGCCCGCCGTGTCGACGGCGATCAGCACCTGTCCAGGGCCGGGGGTGGGCTCGGGCAGGTCATCGAGCGTGAATCGGCTCTCTCCGTGCCAGGTCGCGGCGCGCATGACCGGTCTCCTCGTCCTAGGAGCGAAGAACCTGGAGGAAGCTCCGGGCCGCGTTCACGAGGAGCGGTCCGCTGACGACCAGGAGCGCCTGGTAGCCCTCGGCGAGGAGGCGCCGGCCGTCGTCGTGGTCCAGGGCCACGATCATGGCGGGCTTGCCCGCCGCGCGGGCCGCCGCGTGGATCCGCGTTACCTCGGTTTGCACGCGCGGATCCTTCCAGCCGTTCGGGATGCCCATGGACATGGACAGATCACCGGGGCCGATCACGACCACGTCGAGGTCCGGGACCCGGACGGCGGCGTCGAGCTCCCCGAGCACCGCGTGGTTCTCGAAGATGGCGCAGCAGAGGATCTCCTCGTCCGCCTGCCGGTAGTATGCGGCGCCCGCTTGCGGTACTCCGTAGAACGCCGCGCGGGACATGGCCATGGCGCCCCGGGTTCCCCGCGTCGGATAGCGCGTCGCCTTTGCGGCGGCCTCCACCTCGGCCCGGCTCGTCACGTCGGGGACGATCACCCCGCCCGCCCCTTGGTCGAGGTA
This sequence comes from uncultured Candidatus Rokubacteria bacterium, assembly GCA_963805625.1. GTDB lineage: Bacteria > Methylomirabilota > Methylomirabilia > Rokubacteriales > DASRDR01 > DASRDR01. Next base: position 890,198 of record CAWDVE010000010.1, on the reverse strand, counting down.
CTCGAGAATCTCCGCCGCGTCGTTCTTCCGCACGCGTACCAGCGGTGTCATCCCGGTCAGCTCGGCCGCGCGGATCAGCTCTCGGGCGGTCTCGACGCCGAGGCCGCCGTGCTGGCCGTCGATGAACACGAAGTCGTAGCCGAGGTGGCCGAACGTCTCGACCAGCTCGGGGCTGTTGATCGTGATGAGGGCGCCGACCACACGCTGGCCGGCCCGCAGCTTGGCCTTGAGACTGTTCGGACGCACGAGTCCTCCGTGGGTGGACCGGGGTCAGGGTCGGGCGTGGTTGGCGATGATGAAGCCGGCGATCGAGTGGCGGGAGGGGCCGTTCGGGAGCTTGGCGCAGTCGAACCAGCGCGCGTCCTCGAGCTCCTCCTTGTCGATCGCGATCTCGCCGCCCGCGTACCGGGCGACGAACCCGATCATGAGCTGGCTCGGGAACGGCCAGTTCTGACTCCCGACGTACTGGATGTCGGTGACGTCGACCCCCACCTCTTCCTTGACCTCGCGGGCGACCGTGCCCTCGAGCGACTCGCCGTTGTCGACGAAGCCGGCGACCAGGGCGTAGCGCCCGGGCGCCCAGCCCGCCTTCCGGGCCAGGAGGACGCGGGAGCCGTCGCGGACGAGCGTGATCACGGCGGGATGGAGGTGGGGATAATGCTCGTAGCGGCAGCGCGGGCACTGCTTTCCCCACTCGCCGGGAATGCGCGCGGTCGGCTCGCCGCAGCGCGGGCAGTGGCCGCTGGTCGACTCCCACCAGAGGAGCTGCATGGCCATCCCGCCGAGCGAGAGGAGCTCGTCCGGGAGCCGCGTGCCCTGCATCGGCACCAGGGTCTCGCGCTGAAGGGCGGTCGGGACGGCGGCCCCTTTCGGCAGGCCTATGACCCAGCAGGGCGTGTCTCCGAGCGTGCCGAGCCAGATGGGGTCGCTCAGGGCGCCGTCGAGGCCGGCCGGCCGCTCGCCTTCGGGCAGGCGGAACCGGTCGCCGTCGGGGACGACGAGGAGCGCCTGATCCTGGACCAGGAGCCAGTGGCCGTGGGGTGCCGGCGGCGTGGCGCCCGTCTTCGCCGGGACGAAGCCGCCGCGGAGACAGTCCCGGTTGAAGGGAAGATAGACCGTCAACGGCGTCGGCCGGTGCGTCGGCGGTGGCATCGGGTCGCTCAGAAGACGATCAGGCCACGCGCCAGCGCCCCGGCCGCGAGGTCCCGGAACGCCTGGTCCGCCTCGTCGATCGAGTAGCGGCGGGTGATGAGATCGTCCAGACGAAGCTTGCCGACGAGGTAGAGCTCCACCAGCCGGGGAAAGTCCTCGCGGGTCCGGGCGCTCCCGTAGATCGAGCCCCGGATCACCCGCTCCTGGCTCACCAGGGGCTGGACGCTGAGCGGAACCGTCGTCCCGGTCGGCGGGACCCCGATCATGACCGCGGTCCCTCCCGGGGCGAGGGAGTCGATCGCCTGCCCCATCGCCCGCACGTCTCCGACGGCGGCGAAGGTGTAGTCGGCGCCACGCCGGGTGATGGCCCGGATGGCGGCGACCGGATCCTGCCGGGACGCGTCGACCACATGCGTGGCACCGAGCGCCCGCGCGTGCTCGAGCCGCTCGGCCCGCACGTCGACCGCCACCAGGGGATGCGCGGTGACGAGCGCCCCGCCCTGGACCACGTTCAGCCCGACGCCGCCGACGCCGAAGACCGCCATGCTGGCGCCCGGCGGCACCTGAGCCGTGTTGATCACCGCGCCAACCCCGGTCATGACGGAACACCCGATCAGGGCCGCGCGGTCGAGGGGCATGTCGGGTCGGATCGGGATCGCGCTGGACTCCGCCACCACCGTGCGCGAGGCGTACGTGGCGACGTGGCCGTACTGGTAGACGGGTTTCCCGGCGAGCGACAGGCGTGTCGTGCCCTCGGGAAGCACGCCCTTTCCGGGCTGACGGTTCTCGCACAGGTTCGGCCGCCCGATGACGCAGTAGTGGCATCGCCCGCAGGTGGGAGCCCAGGAGAGGACCACGTGGTCGCCGGCCCGGAGGTGCCGGACACCGGGGCCCACTGCCTCGACGATCCCCGATCCTTCGTCGCCGAGCACGATGGGGAGCGGGATGCCCTGCCAACTGCCGTCGGCGGCGTGGAGGCAGCTGTGGCAGACGCCGCTTGCCACCATGCGGACGGAGACCTCGCCCTCGCGCGGGGGCTCTACCTCGAGCTCCTCGACGCGGAGGGGCTGGCGCTGCTCGAACAGGACCGGGGCCTTCATGGTTCCGTAGGGTCTCCCTCCGGGCCGCGCCGGCGCCGGGGCCTGGAGCGCAGCCGCTCAGTCCCCGTACCGGATGCGGGGTTCCAGGTAACCGTACAACAGATCGACCGCCAGGTTGAGGGTCATGAAGAGGGCCGCGATGAACAGGATCGTGCTCTGCGTCACCGGGTAGTCTCGTTGGTAGATCGACCAGAGGACCAGGCGGCCCACTCCGGGGAGCGTGAAGACCTCCTCCACCACGACCGTGCCGCCCAGCAGGATCCCCAGCTGGAGGCCGACCACCGTCACCACGGGGATCATCGCGTTCTTGAGGGCGTGCTTCAGCACGATGGCCCGACCGGCCAGCCCCTTGGCGAGTGCGGTGCGCACGTAGTCGGAGCCGAGCACGTCGAGCATGCAGGAGCGGGTGGTGCGGGCCACGTTCGCGGCGGCCGCCGTGCCGAGGCACAGGGCAGGGAGGACCATGATGGTGAGATTCCGCCGGGGGTCCGCAAGGAGGTCGACCCACATGACTGGCGGCATCCAGCGGAGATAGAGCGAGAAAAACAGGATCAGCATCGTGCCCTGCCAGAAGACCGGCACCGAAAGGCCGAGCAGCGTACCGATCCGCGTGACGTGGTCGATCGTCTGGTCGCGCCGGACGGCGGACAGGATCCCGGCCGCGACGCCCAGGACCAGCGAGAAGAGGACAGAGAGCACGGTGAGCTCGATCGTGACCGGAAGCCGTTCGAGGATCAGGGAGAGGACCGGCTTCCCCGTGCGCCAGGACGTCCCGAGGTCGCCTCGAAAGAGCTGGCCGAGCCAGCGGCCGTACTGGACGTACCAGGCCTGGTCGAGCCCGAAGAACCGTTTGAGCTGATCCACCATCTGCTGGCTCATGACCGCGTCTGCGCCGATCATCTGCTCCACGACGGTGCCCGGAATGAGGCGGAGCATGAGGAAGACCAGGACCGTGAGCCCGAGGAGGGTCAGGACCATCGAATAGAGGCGGACGACCAGGTAGCGACCCATCAGGGTGTCAGCGCGAGCATCATGCCATCTTCGCCAGCTCGGCTTCCAGGCGGTCGAGGTTCTGCTCGTTCGCCTCGACCGCGAACCTCTTGATCCTGTCGCACTCGGTGGCAGACTCGAAGAGCATTCGCCAGGTGATCCTGGTCTTGCCCTCCTGCTCGGCGAGCGCGATCGTCAGCTGAAACTGCGGCCCCGACACGTGCTGGAGGACGATGCGCTCGGGCTTCAGCACTTCGACGAACACGCTCTTGTTCTGATAGCTGGCGCCGTCGGGACCGTGCATCACGAAGCGCCAGGTGCCGCCCGGACGCAGATCGAACTCGTGAAAGGTGTTGGTGAAGCCCTTCGGACCCCACCACCGCACGAGGTGATGCGGGTCGGCAAATGCCTGGAACACCCGCTCGCGTGCCGCGTCGACAACCCGCGTGGTGATGATCTCCCGGGCAGCAAGTGCCTCAGTCGGATCGACTTCGCCTGCTGACACGCAGTTCTCCTCGCGCTGAGCTGGACAGTCGCCACGCACTCGACTCGGTGGCGACGCGTGCCCCCCGGTCGCCCCAGGCGTCGTCACGCGTCATCCCTGTATCGAGCCGGTCTGGCCTGGAGCTACCTTGCCGCCAGGACGCGGAACACTGGGATGCTTGCGGCGATCGCTTCGAACTCCGCGAGCGGCGCGTCCTTGTCCACCGCCAGATGCGCCCGCGCTCCGGGCGCTCTCTTCAAGTAGGCCTTCAGCACTGGGCCGCGCTTCTCGACCGGGATCTCCTCGAGCCGCACCCGTTCGGTCCTTCCGTGACGCAGCAGTGCATGGCCGTCAGACGCCCGGACATTCCGAACCCACGCCACCTCGGTGCCGAGCATCGACACGAGGTACCGCTGCCCGTCCATGACGGCCATTACCAGAGGGAAGGAGATCGTGCGCCCCGACCGACGCCCCACCACCTCCAGCGTGACCAGATGGTTCGGGGCGATGCCCAAGGCATTGACGGTTGCCCAGACTCGATTGAGCACTCGAGCCAGGGCATTGGGACGGCGCCCTCGATAGAGCCAGCGCTCGAACCCTCGGAAGGTCCAAGCGAGCCTCACCTCGTTCGCCGCATCTTACCGCGACAGAGCCCTCCCGCCGGGGACAGGCTTGACGGTCGGGCAGTCTGTCCCCGGCGTAGGGCGCACGAATTACAGGACAACCGACAGGCGCTCCGCTGCGGCTGCTCCCGGGACCGGGTATTCGCTCTTCTATGCCTTGTCGAGCCAGACTCGCTCGAACCCGTAGAGGTTCGTCGTGGGGTGCTGCACCCAGCCCTTCACATAGTTCTGGCTGAAGTCGATGTGGTCGGCCGAGAAGAGCCAGAGGTGCGGCACGTTCTCGAGGATCATGATCTGAACCTTGTCGTAGATCTCCTTGCGCTTCTTCTGGTCGAACGTCTTCCGCCCCTCCTCGAGGAGCCCGTCCAGGTCGGGGACGCTCCAGCTGTTCCAGTTCTGCCCCTTGGTGGAGTGAAGCGCCCGGAAGAACGCGGTGTCGGGGTCGGCGTAGCCCGGCGTCGTGTTCATCGTCATGTCGAAGTCCTTCGCGAGCCAGCGCTTGATCCAGACCGCGTACTCGACGTTCTCGATCTCGGCGTTGATCCCGATGCGCTTGAGGTTCGCCGCGACGACGGGGGCGCCGTTGACCATGGTCGGGAAGGTGGGGATGACGCAGAGCTTGACGGTGAAGCCGCCCGCCTGTCCCGCCTCGGCCATGAGCTTCTTCGCCTTGTCGATGTCGGGCCTGTAGTACTTCATCCACTGCTCTTCGGGGATCTGCCACTGCTTCATGGGCGCCGTCGCGGGGGCCGTCAACCGTCCGAAGCCCGCCGCCGCCACCTTCAACACCGCCGCCCGGTCGACCGCGTAGCTGATCGCCTGTCGGACCCGAACGTCCTTGAGCGGGCCGCGAGTCGCGGTGATGTTGAGGTAGTCGTACCCGAGACGGGACGACCGGTAGCCCGTGAGGGTCTTCTCGTCCTTCAGGAGGTTCCAGTTCTTGTTGTCCTCGATGAAGGCGTGGTGGATTTGCCCGGTGCGGAGGGCGGCGACGATGTTCGCCTCGTCCGGGATGGTCCGGATGACGACTTCGTCGACGTAGGGCAGCCCCTTCTTGTAGTAGTTCGGGTTCTTCTTGAAGACCATCTGCTGCTCGACCTTCCAGTCGGCCAGCATGAAGGGGCCGGTCCCCATCGTCATCTTGTTGAGGTCGCCGCCGCCCTTGGTGACCCCGGCCTCGCTCACGATGTAGCCCCAGAACCCGCCGAGGGCGGCCAGGAGCGCGGCGAACGGCTCCTTGGTGACGAACTTGATCTGGTACTTGCCCGCCGGCTCGACCTTGTCGACCGCGGTGAAGTCGGCCTTGCCGCCGGCCGACTTCTCGAGGAGCCGGTCGAACGTGAACTTGACGTCGGCGCTCGTGAGCTCCTGGCCGTCATGGAACTTGACGCCCTGGCGGAGCTTGAACGTCCAGGTGAGCTTGTCGTCGGAGAGCGTCCAGGACTCGGCGAGCTCGGGCTGGACCGCCATGTTCTCGTCGAAGCGGACGAGCTGGCTGTAGGTCAGCGGCGAGCGGCGGCTCCGCGAGAACGCCGGGACCAGCTGCGGGTCGAGGCCGGTCGCCTCGTTGTTCTGGGCGGAGATGATGCTTCCGCCGGCCCTCGGCGTCTGGGCGAAGGCGCCCCGCCCGAGGGCGAGCGTCCCCAGGGCGGCGCCGCCCGCTTTGAGCACGTCGCGGCGGCTCGGGGCGCTGGGGCGAGGAGCGTCGTGGTCCAACTGACTGTCACGCTTGGTCATGGGATGCCTCCTGGGCACGAGAGGTTGTCACTGGGAGCGGGGATCGAGCACGTCGCGAAGTCCGTCACCGAGCAGGTTGAAGGCCAGCACCGCCGTCATGATGGCGAGGCCGGGGAAGACCGAGATCCAGGGAGCGGTCTCGAGGTACGTCCGACCCTCGTTGAGCATGTTGCCCCACGACGGGGTGGGCGGCTGGACCGAGAGACCGAGATAGCTGAGCGAGGCTTCGATCAGGATCGCCTGGGAGAATGCCACGGTTCCCTGAACGACGAAGGGGGAGAGCACGTTCGGCAGGACGTGCTTGAGCGCGACCTTCGCCCGACCGGCGCCGAGCGCCCGCACCGCGTCCACGTACTCCTTCTCGCGCTCGGCGAGGACCGGGCCCCGCATGACCCGGGCGAAGATCGGCGTGTACACGATGGCGATCGCGATCACGGCGCTGTTGATCCCGGGGCCCCGCATCGCCGCGATGCCGACGGAGAGGAGCAGACCGGGCACGCTGAAGAATACATCCATCACCCGGCTCACGAGATTGTCCCACCGCCCACCGAGATAGCCGGCCGTCAGCCCGAGCGCGCCGCCGATTAGCATGGCGGACCCGATGGAGACGGTCGCGACGTACAGCGAGATGCGAGTGCCGTGGATTACCCGGCTGAGGACGTCGCGACCGAGACGGTCCGTACCCATCCAGGCCTGGTGTCCCGGGGGTGTCTCCAGGAGATCGAAGTTCTGCTCGTCGGGCGCCACGGGCGCGAGGAGTCCCGCGAAGAGGGCGACCGCGACGATCAGGACGGAGACGATCAGACCGCCGAGGACGACCGAGCTTCGAAGGGCGCGCCGGATCCGCCGGCCGAGGTGGGGCAACTCGCGCGGCGGAACGGGAGCCACGAACCCCTCATCGCGTGTGAGCTCCAATACTGCGATGCTAGGCGGGCCGGTCTGCGCCTGTCAAGGCCGGGCGACGGCCGGTAGTGGGCCGATTGCAGGTACGCCGATGCGCGGCGGTCCGAGTCACGATAGCCAGGCTGGACGCGCCGAGTAGCCCGCGCCGGTTGCCTCGCGTACCATGACCGGGTGCCTGCGCGACCGCCGCTGCCGTCTCGGGCGGGTGGCGCGCCTGCCGCTCCCCGGCCAATCCGCCGGGCCGCCCTCCGATCGTGCTGACGTGGGCGGACGGCGGGGCGTTGCTCGCCGTCTTCGTATGGGGCGTCAGCTTCCCCGTCCTGAAGGGCATCATGACCGTGATGAGTCCGCTCACGCTGATGCTGGTTCGGGGGCTGGTCTCCCTGGCTGTCCTCGCCGTCATCCTCCGTCGCTCGGGTGGGTGGCGCTCGCCGTCTTCGGAGGACGTGCCTGCGCTCCTGTCCGCGGGGCTGATCGGCTTCACGCTGAACCAGATCCTCTACTCGTGGGGGCTCCACCTCACCACCGCGTCCCATTCCGGGCTCATCTTCACGGTGACCCCGCTCTTCGTGTTCGGCATGAGCCAGGCGCTGGGCCACGTCAGCCTGGGGCGGCGCGACGTCCTCGGGCTTGCCCTCGGCGTCGGCGGGGCGGTGCTGATCATCGGCTGGCCGGCCAGCGGGGCGGCCGGTGAGGCGTCCCTGCTCGGGGACTTGCTCACCGTCGGGGCCGCGATCACCTGGGGCGTCTGGACGATCCTCGCGGCTCCGGTCCTCCAGCGCCGCGGTACCCTTGCCGGTACATTCTGGATCACCCTGACGGGGACGATCGGGCTCGTGCCCTTCGCGGTGCCGGGGCTCGTGGCCCAGGACTGGGCGCTGCCGTGGTGGACTTGGGCCGGCATTCTCTACGCCGGCGCGGCCGGCGGCGCGCTGGGGAGCCTCTTGTGGTACGCCGCCGTGCGGCGTCTCGGCGCCGCGCGGACCGCGATCTATGCCAACATGGAGTCGTTCTTCGCCGTGTTGGCGGCCGCGCTCCTGCTCGGGGAGCGGGTCGCGCTGGTGTCGGTGGTGGGAGGGGTGGCCGTGGTCGCGGGCGTGCTCCTCACGCGCCGGCGAGAGTAGCGAGACAAGCGCTCGCCGCGGCAGCGGCGCGCGATCTCCAAGCGGGAGGAGCGATGGCGTCCATCATGACCGTGACCGGGGCGGTGGCGGCCCGGGACCTCGGCTTCACGCTGATTCACGAGCACATCTTCCTGGATCTCACCCGCGACGTCCTCGGGCGCAACAGCATGCTGAACGATCCGGAGCTCGCGTACCGGGAGCTCGCCTTGTACAAGAAGGCCGGCGGGGTGACGCTGGTGGATCAGACGACGGGGGGCCTCCGGGGCCACGACCACGACATCACGCCCACGAAGCACGCGCTCGCGATTCGCGAGATCGCGCAGCGTGTGGGTCTTCAGATCGTCCTCGGAGCCGGCTGGTACCGTGAGCCGTACTACGAACGCCGGCTCTGGCGAGCGAAGACCGACCAGATCGCGGAGGAGCTCGAGCGTGACGTCACGCACGGGATCGACGGCACCGACGTCCGGGCGGGCCTCTTGGGCGAGATCGGCTCCCACTTCACCTGGATCTCCCCGGTCGAGGAGCGGGTCTTCCGCGCGGTGGCGCGGGCACACCGGCGGACGGGGCTTTCGATCGCCACGCACGCGCTGAACTCCCCGGTCGGACTCGACCAGCTGGACATCCTGCGGGAGGAGGGCGTGGACCCGCGGCGGGTGATCGTCGGTCACGCGCACTCCTATCCGGTCCACGAGTACCACGTGGCGCTGGCGAAGCGCGGGGCGTTTCTCTCGTTCGACCGGATGGGGTACCCGCAGCCGTACGAGCACGAGCGGATGCTCCAGGGGATCAAGCAGCTCGTGGACGCGGGTCTCGTCGGGCACCTCGTCCTGTCGCAGGACGTGTGCTGGCGCACGGACTACGTCGCCTACGGTGGGCGTGGCTACGCGTTCGTGGCGACCGGGCTCCGCGAGGAGCTCCGGAGCCTCGGGATCGGAGACGAGCTCTACCACCGGATGACGGTGGACAATCCTCGGCGCGCCCTGTCCGGCGAGCCGTGACCGACCTCCGGCCGTTCCCTCCAGCCTGACACGAGGAGAAGAGCACCGTGCACCGACGGTTCCTGGACACGCCGGATGGCCAGATCCACTACGTGACGGCCGGTGCCGGCCGGGCTGTCCTGCTCCTTCACCAGACGCCGCGCTCGTGGGATGAGTATCGCGAGGTCATCCCCATCCTGGCGCGGGAGCGGTGGGTGATCGCCATGGACACGATCGGCTACGGCGAGTCGTACAAGCCGGACCGGCGGTGCGACATCGAGGACTACGCGCGCGGAGCCATCGCGCTGCTCGACGGCCTTGGCGTCGGGCCGCTGGCCGTCGTCGGGCACCATACGGGCGCCGTGATCGCGATGGAGCTGGCAGCGTCCCATCCCGAGCGCGTCGAGCGGCTCGTTCTCTCCTCGTGCCCCTACGTCGATTCGGCCGATCGCGACCGGCGCCATCGGACGGGCGGACACCGCGTCGACCACGTCGAGGCGAAGCCGGACGGCACCCATCTGGCCGAGCTCTGGCAGATCCGGCAACGCTTCTATCCGAAGGAGCGGCCGGACCTCCTGACGCGGTTCGTTGCCGACGCGCTCCGGGCGGGCGAGAAGATCGTGGAGGGGCACGGCGCCTGCAGCCGCTACCACATGGAGGAGAGGATCGGCCGGGTCTGCTGCCCGACGCTCGTGACATGGGGGACGGAAGACCCGTTCGCGTCGCCGCAGGCGGAGGTGGTCGCCCGGCACATCCCGGGGAGCCGGCTCGCGCCGCTGGTGGGGGGCACGGTCGCGGTCGTGGACCAGATGCCGGACGCCTTTGGCCGGCTCGTGCTGGACTTCCTGCGTAGATAGGACTCTTCGTGGCTGGCGAGCCCCCCCCGAGCCGCTGGATGGGAGTGCTCGTCATCGCGGGCCGGAGCCATCCCGATCGGGGCCGCCCTGTTCGGACGATGCGCAGGTTCACGCGCCCCGCTGGCTGGTCGCCATGGTCGGCGACATGGGCGCTCTTCTTTTCCGGCGGACCGAGCCTTGTGACCGTCTTTGCGTGGCGCCAGCTCTTCCGCGCAAGTGTGTCTCCGGGCTCAGGCTTTCCGGGTCCGCGCCGTCTCGAGTAGCGCGAAGAGCCGCGCGGGCGTCACTGGCACCTCGCGGATCGTGACGCCGAGGTCCGCGACCGCATCCTCCACCGCGTTGGCGATCGCCGCCGCGCCGGGAATCGCGCCGCTCTCGCCCACTCCCTTGATGCCAAGCTCGTTCACGATCGAAGGATGGTCGAGGCGGGCTACGTGGAGCATCGGGAGCTGGTCGGCCTTCGGGAGCCCGTAGTCCATAAGGCTTCCCGTCACGAGCTGACCGGAGTCGTCATAGACGAGCTCTTCCCAGAGGCCGGCGCCGATCCCCTGGGCCGCGCCGCCCTGGAGCTGACCCTCGACGATGACCGGATTGATGGCACGCCCGCTGTCGTGGACGACGGCGTACCCGATGAGTCGGATCTCGCACGTCTCGAGGTCGACCTCGACCGCAGCGGCCTGGGTACCGGACGCCCAGGTCACGGTGTCGGGGTAGAAGTAGCTACATCGCTGGAGGCCGGGCTCTCCGGTCTTGCGGAGCGCCTTGGAGCGAATGGCTGCGTGGGCGATGCGACCGAGGGTGAGGGCGCGTCCGGGAACGCCGGCCACGAACGCCCGGCCGGCCTCGATGCGGACGTCTTCGGGCGCGCACTCGAGGAGCTCGGCGGCGACCTGTTGCGCCCGGGCGCGAACCTCGCGCGCGGTCCGGGCGACCGCTGGCCCGGTGTTCGCAGCGACGCGGCTCCCCCCCGTGCCCATCCCGATGGGGAAGAGCTGCGTGTCGCCCGCCACGATGTGAACGTCCTCCAAGGGCGCGCCGAGCTCCGCCGCGCAGATCTGGGCGAGGGTGGTCTGATGGCCCTGGCCTTGCGCGGCCACGCCGATGGTGACGAAGACCTGGCCGCTCGGGTCGACGCGGACCTGCGCGCCTTCGTAGGGCCCGATGCCGGAGCCCTGGACGTAGCAGGCGACCCCGATCCCGATCCTCCGCGACGTCCGGGTCTGTGCGGCCTGGCGGGCGCGGAGCTCCGGGTAGTGGAGCAGCTCGAGCGCGCGTTCGAGGCCCGCGGGGAAGTCGCCCGGGTCGTAGGCAACCGTGACCCCGTCCTTGTAGGTGATGCCCGACCGGTACGGCATCTCGCCCGGCTGCACCAGGTTGCGCCGGCGGATCTCGACGGGATCGAGCCCCAGCCGCCGCGCCCCGATGTCGAGGAGCCGCTCCATGACGAAGACGGCCTCCGGCCGCCCCGCGCCGCGATAGGCGGCGTTGTGCGTCTTGTTCGTCACGTAGCTCGTGCCGACGCTCCGGTAGTTGGGCACCCGGTAGGGCCCCGGCAGGTGGTTCACGGTGTTGAGGGTGAGCCCCGTCCCTTCGACAGGGTAGGCGCCCACGTCGGCCTGGAACACGTCGTCGATGGCCACGATCGTCCCGTCGCGTCGGAAGGCGATCCGCGCCCGGTGGATCTGCTCGCGGTCGTGTCCCGTGGCGACGAAGTGCTCGCGGCGCCCCTCGACCCACTTGACGGGCCGCCCCAGGCGGAGGGCGACCGCCGGCACGAGCAGCTCCTCGTGATAGACGGCCCCCTTCGGGCCGAACCCGCCGCCCACGTCGGGCGCGAGCACGCGCACCTCCTCGGCCGGGATCCCCAGGACCACGGACACGGCGTCCCGCACGAGATAGGGATTCTGGGTGGACGACCAGACGACGAGCAGGCCGGACTCGGAGTCCCGGTAGGCGAGGACGCCGCGGGGCTCGATCGGCACGGCCGTGATCCGCGGATGGCGGAGCACTTCCTCGACGATCAGGTCGGCGGTCGGGAAGGCGCGCTCGACGTCGCCCATGCCGCCGCGCGCGACGACGGCGGCGTTGTCGGGCCAGTCCGCGTGAATCCGGTCGGAGCCGCGCGCCGCCGACTCGGGCGTCGTCACGGGCGGAAGCGGCTCGTAGTCCACCGTGACCCCGTCCAGCGCGTCGCCCAGACGATAGGGGTCGTCCGCGACGACGACGGCCACCGGCTCGCCGACGTACCGCACGACCTCCGACGCGAGGACGCTCTGGACGTAGGGACGGGTGTTGGGCGTCCCGCCGAACGGCGCGGGGATGCCTCGTGCGACCTCCGGGAGGTCGGCGGAGGCGAAGACCGAGACCCCGGGCAACGCGCGTGCCTGGTCCGTTGCAATCCCGCGGATGCGGGCGTGCGCGTGGGGGCTTCTCACCACGCCGAGGTAGGCCGTCCCGGGACGCCGGAGGTCGTCCAGGTATCGCCCGCGCCCCTCGAGCAGAGGAGCGTCCTCCTTCCGGCGGGGCGAGGCGCCGATGGGGCTCGGGCTCACGCGGCCGGTCCGGGGAGGTAGCGCTTGGGGAGCTCGGCACCGGCGACGTAGCTCAGCTTCCCGACCCGGCACATCTGGTAGACGTTGATCCGGAAGTCCGGGCAGGTGCTGACCAGGCAATACGCGTCGGTCGCGGAGTAGCCGTGGTCACGGACGAGCCAGTCGATCAGGTTGACCGTGGCGGTCTCGACGGCGACCTCGAGCGGTCGGTACGCGAACACGGAGACGATCGAGGCCGCCTTCTCGATCCGCATCCAGGGCACCGTCCGGCCCTTGACCAGGTCGAAGTGGAGACGCACGGTGGACTTGGTCTCGGCGGCCGTCCCCGTGAACTCGGTGTCACCCTGGCTGGCGTGGACGTCGCCCAGGTAGAAGCGTGCCCCCTCGTGAAACACGGGGAGATGGATCCGGTGCCCCGGCGCGACGTCGCGGATGTCGAGATTGCCGCCCCACTCGCCCTGGCCGTCGAGGCTGGTCGTCACCTCGCGCTCGGGCGCGACCCCGATGGTGCCGATGAAGGGCGTGATCGGCCAGCTGATCCGGTCGCTGAAGTGGAGCGTGCCGTCCCGGGTCGTCCCGCTCGGACCCGGGGTGTGGCGGAAGATCTTGGTCGTGTAGCGCTCGGAGAGCTCGGGCCATCGCGCCGACTCGCCGAGAGGCCCGCGCCGGGGCCCGACCGCGATCCAGGAGTAGCCGTCGACCAGGATCTCCTCGACGCTCACGACGAGCGTGTCGCCGCGCTCGGCGCCCTCGACCCAGACCGGGCCGCCGATCGGGTTCGCGAGCGGCGGAACGCGGTCGAATCCCGGGCGCTTCGCGGGGATGGCGAGGTCCTCGGACGTCCGGAAGTATCCCGTGCTCGCGTCATAGGTCTCGATCTCGAAAGTCTCGCCGAGCTTGACTCGAAGTAGCGGTTCGTCCCGCCAGTCGAAGGCGTACTTCCGGGCCTGTTCGCGGATGATCCGTTGCACTGTCTCGGTGTCCCCCTTACTCTCGGACCGGGTTGGCGCGGGGCGATCGGCCGCCGCGACTCCGACTAGACCATGGCTCGGACGCGGACACAAGCGCGAGGCGGGAGGCTATGATCGAGCGCGTCGACGCATCCGATCCCCACCGACAGAGGCCGGCATGATCGAGGCGTTCAATCCCTCGGATGTGTGGGCGCCATTCGGTGCGTTCTCGATGGCCATGATCCAGGGGACCGCTTGCGCCGGCTGCCGGCGCCCTCGGCGTGATGCGCGACCGTGGGATCGCAGCCCGAATCGGCCCTCACCGGGCCGTCGGAACGGCTTCGACAGGCTCTAGGATCCCGGCCGGCTCCGACGAGCTGGGGGCGGCGCCGGCCGGCGGCGGAGGCGGGCGGCGACCGCCTCGGCCTCGCGCATGACCCTGACGATATTGCCGCGGGAGAGCTTGACCAGGTCCTTGTCGGACCAGCCGCGGCGGATCAGCTCCGCGAAGAGGACCGGATAGGTCGACACGTCCTCCATCCCGACCGGCCACTCCTCGTTGCCGTCGTAGTCGCCGCCGAGACCGATGTGGTCCACGCCGGCGAGACGACGGGCGTGCTCCACGTGGTCGGCGACGTCGGCGACGGTCGCCTTCGGCAGCCGCTGCCGCTTGAGGTGGGCCCGCTCGAAGCGGTGGCGCTCGACCGGATCGGCGATGCGATTCATCCTCGGCTTGAGCTTGGCCACGGCGCGGGCGCGGGCGTCGGCCGCCGCCTGGGACACGAACGGGCCGACGAAGGTGACCATGATGACGCCGCCGTTCTTCGGCAGGCGCCGGAGGATGGCGTCGGGGAAGTTTCGCGTGACGTCCGTCAGCGCCCGGCAGGACGAGTGGGAGGAGATCAGCGGCGCCACGGAGACGTCGAGGGCATGCGCCATGACCTCGGGCGAGGTGTGGGCGAGGTCGACCAGCATGCCGAGCCGGTTCATCTCGCGCACGACCTCCCGGCCGAAGTGGGTGAGCCCGCCGTGGCGGCGGACGTCGTTGCAGGAGTCCGCCCAGTCGAGGGTGACGTTGTGGGTGAGCGTCATGTACCGCACGCCGAGGTCGTAGTAGGCGCGGAGCGCCCCCAGCGACCCCTCGATGGCGTGGCCGCCCTCGATCCCGAGGAGCGAGGCGATCCGCCCGCGCCTCCTGACCTGCTCGACGTCGGCCGCGCTGAAGGCCGGCGCCAGCCGCTCGGGATAGCGGGCGATCACCCGCCGCGCAATGTCGATCTGCTCGAGCTGCACTCGCGCGAACCGGCCGCCGGCGAGGTCGCCGGGGATGTAGACCGACCAGAACTGACCCCCGACCCCGCCGGCCCGAAGGCGCGCGAGGTCCGTCTGCCCGCGGGCGGGCCGGCGCAGGTCGTAGGCCCCCACGTCGCCGCGTGCCTTTGCGTCGTTCCGGATCGTCCAGGGTAGGTCGTTGTGGCCATCGATGAGGGGATGGCGCGCGAGCAGCCGTCGGGCATGTCGGAGAGCGGTGGCCTCGGTCGGGGCGGGCCGGGACGGAGCGGGCACGACGCTCACCCTACCAGACACTCCAGCCACCGTCGACCACGAGGTTGTGACCGGTGATCCAGGCGCCGGCGTCGGAGGCGAGCAGCGCCACGGCGCCCTTGAGATCCGCCGGGGTGCCGGTCCGCGCGAGCGGGTTCGAGAGGCGGCAGCGCTCCACGAACTCCGGATCCGTGCCCGGCGACGGGATCTGGCCCGGAGACAGGCAGTTGACCGTGATGCCGTGCTCGCCGAGCTCGGTCGCGAGCGCCCGGGTGAGGTTGACGACCGCGCCCTTCGCCGCCTGGTACGGCGGGCCCGATCGCTGATAGTCGAGCCCGGCGTAGAGGCGCTTGTCGGCGCCGAGCGTGCCGTGGATCGAGCCGAGCGTGATGATGCGGCCCCGCCGCCGGGGGATCATCGCCCGGGCCGCAGCCTGGGCGGAGACGTAGGTTCCGGTCACGTTCAGCTCGAGAGCCTGGCGGAGCTCGTCGATCGAGGCGTCGGGGAGATAGGTCGTGGTGAAGGCGCCGCCCGCGTTGCATACCATCACGTCGACCCGGCCGCGCTCGGCCAGCACCCGGCCCACGAGTGCGTCGACCTCCGCCTCGGCCGTGACGTCGGCGCCGAGACCGGTCGCGTCGAGGCCGGATGCCCGGAGCTCAGCGGCGACCCGCTCGCACCGCGCGGCGTCCCGGCTCGCGAGATACACGGCCGCCCCGAGCTCGGCGAGGGCTTCCGCCATCGCGCGGCCGAGGTGCGTCCCGCCGCCGGTCACGATGGCGACCCGGCCGGCGAGGTCGAAGAGGGACTGGACGCGCATGGCGCCGACCATTCAAGCACGGAGCGGGGCCGCGCGGAAGATGGACAGATCGTGCGATGATCGCGGGCATGCAGCCGGTCCGGATGGCGGTGATCGGGGCCGGGTTCATGGGCGAGCGGCACGCGCGGATCTATGCGGGCCTGCCGGACGTCCAGCTGGTCGCGGTCTGCGACGTGCGCGAGGCCGCCGCGCGCGAGCTCGCCGCCCGGACCGGCGCCTCCGCGTACTCGGACTTCACGGCGCTGCTCCGGCGCGACGATCTCGATGCCGTCAGCGTGTGCACGCCGGACGGACTCCACCGGGAGCCGTGCGAGCTGGCGCTCCGCGGTGGCCGTCACGTCCTCGTCGAGAAACCCATCGCCACCACGGTGGCCGACGCCGAGGCGATCGTCGAGGCTGCTGATCGGGCAGGGGTGGTGCTGCTGGTGGGGCACTGCCTTCGGTTCGACCCGCGCTACGACCAGGCCGGACAGGCGGTCGAGCGCGGCGAGCTGGGCGCGGTCCAGACGATCTACACGCGCCGGGCCAACACCGTCGCGGCGCAGGACCGCCTCGGGGGGCGATGCTCGCTCCCGCTCTTCCTCGGGGTGCACGACTACGACGTGATGCGCTGGCTCGCCGGCAGCGAGGTGGAGCGGGTCACGGCTGAGTCGAAATGGGGACTCCTGCGAGAGCAGGGGTTCCCGGTGGAGGATGCCAACTGCGCCCTCCTCCGGTTCGCGAGCGGGGTGCTCGGCATCGCCGAGCTCAATTGGATCCTGCCCCGGGGCTTTCCGGCGGCCGGCGACCACCGACTCGACGTCGTGGGGAGCGCCGGCTCGCTGTCGATCGCGACCATCGAGACGGGGCTCCGGCGGGCGGACGGCCAGCGCGCGGTCCAGGTGGACACGGCGTCCGCCCCGTCGGTGCAGGGGCACCCCGGGGGCATGTTCTACTTCGAGCTGCGCCACTTCGTGGACTGCGTGCGCGGGCGGGCATCGCCTGCCGTCACGCCTGGCGACGCCGTCCAGGCCCTCCGGGTCGCTCTCGCCGTCGAGCGGGCGGCCGCCGCCGGGGTCGCCGTCGCTCCATGACGGAGGCGCCTGGTCGGTTCGGTCACGGCGGTCGGCCGGAGGAGGCCTCGCGCGGGTAGAGAAGGAGCTGCGTGCAGCGGAACAGGGCGATGACCCGCCCCGTGGCTTCGTCCGTGATCCGCGCGTCCCAGACCTGGGTGGTACGGCCGCCGTGCGTCAGCGTCGCCTCGCACGCGATCGCGCCCTCGTGGACGGTTCCGAGGAAGTTCGACTTGAGCTCGATCGTCGTGAAGCCGCGAGCCCCTTCCGGGAGGCTGGCCACGGTTCCGTAGCCGCTCGACGTGTCGGCGAGCGCCACGACCGTCGCGGCATGGAGGTAGCCGTTCGGGGCCATGAGCTCCTGTCGGACGACCAGTCGGCTCGTGACGCGCCCGGGCACGATGTCGCCGAACTCGATGCCGACGAGGCCCGGGAGGTACCCGCGGCCGAAGGAGCGCCACTGGGCCACCGACTTCGGCACCGTGACGTCCCGCGGGTCCGAGCCCTTGTCCGCCGGGCCAGGGGTGCTCACGGGGTGGCCGTGAGGTCGACGTGGAGCGTGACCTCGTCCTTGTTCCGGATCGCGCCGAGGAGCGCGCGGTAGGGCTGGTAGCCGAAGCTCGACTGGAGGAAGGTCAGCATCGCCCGGCCCCTGAGAGTGCCGGACTCCAGCGCCACCGTGGCCGGGAAGGACACCTCCCGCGTCACGCCTCGAAGGGTCATCTGGCCGGTGACTCGCAGCCGACCATCCCCCTCGAGGAGGACTCGCGTCGACACGAAGCGGATCGTCGGGTGCCGTGCGACGTCGAGCTGGTCCGGGGCGCGCATGGCCTTGTCGACATCCGCGCGCTGGCTGTCGGAGAGATCGCCTTCCACACCGAGCCGCCGGCGCGCCGCGGGCTCATCGACCCGGAGCGAGGAGGTGCGAGCCTCGATCACGATCGAGCTCCCCTCGGGCCGATCGACGTCGTACTCGACGCGGCCCGTCACCTCGGTGGCCTCGACGACGTGGTCGTGGGCAAGCCGGCTCCCGACGCCCTCGCGGTAGAGCCTGACGGCCAGGCGGGTCCGTTCGGGATCGACCCGGAACGTTGCGCCCCACGCGATGCCCGGGCCGAGGAGGAGCGCGCTCGCGACCACGCAGACCAGCCATGCCGGGTGCTGGCGCCGTGGCCGTGGCGAGGGCCGCAGGAGGGGCATCGCCCGGGTGAGTGACACGTCGCCGGCGCCGGGCCGCCGTCAGCGGGCCGGCGGGTCCGGCGGCGGCAGCGGCCAGGGCAAGGCGTCCGTCCAATCGTCGATTGGGATCCGGGGGTCACGGGCGGGCACCGGGTCGGGCGGGGCGGGGTGGATGGTCCGCACGCGGGGAGTGCGGTGGACTGGCTCCTCCCGCAGCGTGTGGCGCATCACGTAGTGACGGCCGAACAGCTCACCCAGGAAGCGCCCGTCCAGATCGAACACGTCGGGCCCGCGGCCCGGAACCGCCTCGACCCATCCTGCCTGCCGTCCGTAGCGGTCGTAGAGGCGGTCGTGTTCGACGAAGCCCCAGAGCGCTCCGCTCCAGCGGAAGATCGGGACGGGGGCGCGAGGCGTGCCGGTCATCGGGGGGGTTCGGTCCCGCCCCGCCCGGAGCCGAGCACGGCGCGGATCTCGGGCTCGAAGTCGTCCTCGAAGGGGAAGAGCGGCCGGGCCCGGTGGCGCCAGTCGAGACGCTCGACGCGTGCCGTGCTCGGCCCGGGCGTGTCGACGACCCAGCACGCCCGCGCGATGTCGCCATAGCCATCTCGGAACTGCAGCGGAGACTTTACGACGACGATCTTCGCGTCCCGCGGCTCGAGGCCGACCGAACGGTAGAGAGCGGGGTCGAAGGTGAACGCGGGCCGCTCGGTTGCCAGCACGGCGATGCGCCCGACCTCGATGACCGCCGCCCGCCCCATCTGGAACTCGACGCCGAGCGATTTCTTGTCGGACGAGACGTAGCGGCCGTCGGTGAGGATCCGGACGCGGCCCGCGATGGGTACCGGCCGGTTGTACCGCGGGTCGAGGGTGCCTCCGACCGTGGTGGACACGTCGGCACCGACACCCGCGGCGATCGCGCGCGCGACCGCCGGAGCGTCGACCACCGTCACGAGGCATCGCGCCTGGACACCCAGGGCGAGGAGGCGCTCGAGCACGTGGACGCTGTCGCCGGGGGAGCCCGATCCCGTGCTGTCCGCCGACTCGGACAGGATGAACGGGCCGCCCTCGGCTGCGAGGGCGCGGCGGATGGCGTCGTCCACGGTCAGGAGGTCGGCCGCGAAGCTTCGTCGCCGCTCCCAGGCTTGCCAGGCCAGCTGGCGGACCATCGGTTCGATCTCGGCGGCGCGCCGGGGCCCGTCGGCGACGGCCATGACGCAGAACCCGGTGCCGGGGATGTCGAGCCACGGTTGGACCGGGAACAGCGAGACTGCCAGGACTCCGGGCCGCGCCTGGAGGCGCTTGGCCTCGGCCATCAGCCCGGCCATCGGCTGCTCGTTCGTGCCCTGGCCCTCGGCCGGCACCAGCATAGGGGCGCGCGCGAAGAGGGTGGCGGGGTGCACCTCTCCCCGCACGGTCCGGAGGAGGAGGGCCGCCGCCTTGGCGCCGGTCTCGTAGAGGTCGATGTGCGGGTACGTGTCGTACCCGACCAGGGCGTCGGCCTCCTGGACCATCCGGGGCGTGATCGTGGCGTGAAGGTCCAGCGTCGCGACGAGCGGAACGGCGGGGCCGATGACCTTCCGGACCGCGGCGAGGAGCTCGCCCTCGCCGTCCGGCCCGTCCTCGAGCACCATTGCGCCGTGGAGCGCGAGGAGCACGCCGTCGACCGGCCCCGCCGCGGCCAGGCGCTCGAGGAGCGCGTCCCGCACGTGGTCGAACGTGGCCCGGGTCACTGGCCCCGAGGAGACGGCGTTGGCCGCGACCGTCGGGACCACCTCGACGCCGGCAGGGCCCAGCACGTCGAGGAAGCCCCCCACCTCGGCCCGGGTGCCGCGGAGGCGCGCGACGATATCGTCTCCGTACAGGAGCTGGGTGGCGCGGAAGTGCGCGAGATCCGCGCGCTGGCGGACGAAGGTGTTGGACTCCTCCATGAACTGCCCGATCGCGATCCGCACGGGCGCCGCCGGAGCCATCTACCGATCCCGCCCGAGCCGTCCGGCGGCGCCCGAGATGCGCATTGACGCCGCGCCTACTTCTCTAGGCTCACGTTCTCGAGCACCGCCATGTCGTCGACAGTGTACGCGAAGCCGTCGACGTGCTTGGCCACCCCGAACACGCTCTGACGATAGGCGATCGGGATCACCCAGGACTCGTCGAGGATCGCCGCGTTGAACTTCGCGAAGGCCGCCTTCTGCTTGGCCGGGTCGATCGTGCCGCTGGCCTCGTTGACGGCGTCGACGTACGCCTTCGGGACGTTGTCGCCCCACACCGGGTTCTTGGCCATGCGCCAGATGCTGTTGAGCGTCACCCGCGTCGGATACTTCTGGGTGTTCCCGGAGAACGAGGGCGTGCAGTGGAAGTCACCGGCCAGGAGCCGCCGGCTGCCCTGCGTCGGGTCGATGACCGCGATGGACAGGTCGAACCCGATCTTTACTAGATCAGCCTGCATGACCTGGGCGATGGCCCCGAGCTCGGGATAGGAGCTGACGACCATGGCCTCGGCCTTGAGGCTCGTCGCGCCGGACTTCCCGAGGAGCTCCTTTGCTCGGTTGAGATCGAAGGGGTACTTGTCGAGGGCCGTCTTGTCGTAGGCAGCGGAGTGAGGGCTGTAGGGGAGCACCGTCGGCTGGCTGATGCCGAAGAGCACCTTCTCGACGATCCCCTTCCGGTCGATGGCGTAGTGCAGCGCCTGACGGACCTCCTTCCGGTCGAAGGGCGGCTTCGTGACGTTGATGCGGAACTCGTAGGTCAGCGCCCCCGGATGGCCCCGGACCATGTTGAAGTCGCGCGAGAGGCGGGCGACGTCCTTCGGCGGGAAGGACGTGCAGAGGTCGATGATCCCGGACTGGAGGGCGGCCACCATGGCGTCGGAGTCGCCGAAGACCTTGTAGACGAGTCGGTCGACGTACGGCGCGGGCTTGTTCCAGTAGTCGGAGTTGCGCTCCCCGACGATCCGGTCCCCGGGGATCCACTCCACGAACTTGAAGGGTCCGCTCCCGGCGGCGCGCCGGGCGATGCCGTCCATGCCGGAGGGGTCGATGATCGACATGGCCTGGAGAAGGTCGGTGGCCTCGGGCGACACCTTCTTGAACTTGATGAGGACCGTTCCGGCATCCGGCGCAGTCACCTCGGCGACGTTGGCGACCGCCGGCAGCATGTTGAAGCCGCGCGCGGGGTCGGCGGCCTTCTCGAAGTTCTTCACGACGTCGGCCGCGACCATGTCCTTCCCGCTGTGGTACTTCACGCCCTTTCGCAAGACGAGCGTGACCGACTGCCCGTCCGGCGCGATCGTCCAGCGCTCGGCGAGGCCGGGTAGCGGGCGAAGCGTCTGGTCGTAGCGGATGAGCGTGTCGTAGAAGCTTTGGTGGATCGGGAAGCCCTGGAAGAGGAGGTTGTGCGGATCGAAGCTGATGGCGTCCTGCGGCAGACCCACGGTCACGGTGCCGCCCCGCTTCTTCGCGGCGGCGCGGCGCACCGCGGTCGCGAGGCTCGTCCCCGCGATGCTGCCTGCGGCAAGGCCCTGGAGGAATCGACGGCGGCTCGGGGAGCGGAATCGGGTCATGGCGTCTCCTTCCTGGGTGGATTCACGAGTACCGGATCCGCGGATCCAGAAGCGCGTACGTGAGGTCGGTGACGAGGTTGATGGCGACGAAGGCGACGACGACGAAGAGGATCGTGCCCTGCACGACCGTGTAGTCACGCGTCAGGATGGCCTGGAGGAGCATCCGACCGAGCCCCGGGTAGTCGAAGATCGCCTCCGTGATGACGGTCCCGCCCATGAAGGCGCCGAACTGGAGTCCGACGACGGTCACGATCGGGATGAGCGCGTTCCGGAGAGCGTGGCCTCCGACGACGGAGCGCTCCCCCAGCCCCTTGGCTCGCGCGGTGCGCACGTAGTCCTGGTAGAGCGTCTCCATCAGGGCCGCGCGCGTGAACCGGGCCAGCACCGCGGAGACGTAGGCCCCAAGCGTGAAGGCGGGGAGGACCAGGAACCGGAGCGCGCGCACCGGCTCCTCCCAGAAGGGAACGAAGCCGGACGCGGGAAGCCATTGGAGCCAGAGCGCGAAGCAGAGCACCAGCAGAATGCCGAGCCAGAAGGTGGGGACAGCCATCGCCATGGCATTGTAGCCCGTCACCGCGCGGGCGATCCAGGACCGCGGCCGCACGGCAGCGACGACGCCCAAGGGGGCGGCGATCGCGAGCGCCACCGCGAGGGACGCCACGGTCAGCTGGATCGTTACCGGAACGCGCTGCCTGAGCATCGTTCCCACGGGGACGCCGCTGATGTAGGAGACCCCGAGGTCCCCCCGGGCGGCGCGACCGAGCCACAGCCCGTACTGGACCGGGAGCGGCCGGTGGAGACCCATGCGCTCGCGGGCGAGCTGGATCTGTTCCTCCGTGGCGTCGGGCCCGAGAAGCGCGATCGCGGGGTCGCCTGGGATCAAGTAGATCATCAGCCAGACCGCGACGGACGCGAGGAGGAGGACTGGCAGCAGCTGGAACACGCGAAAGAGAACGTAGCGGGCCATCAGGACATCCGCTCCGGCCCAGTCGCGCGGCCCGCCCCCCGCGGTCGATGACGGCCTGCAGCACGTCGGCGAGCGCGTTGAGGGAGAGGACCGATACCGTGATCACCATGCCGGGAAAGAGCCCGTACCATGGCGCGTGGTAGAGGAACGAGCGGCCGGTGTTCAGCATCGAGCCCCAGGAGGGGGCGGGCGGCTGGGTGCCGAGCCCGAGGAAGGACAGCGCGGCCTCGAGCAGCATCGCCACCGCGGCGGTGACCGCGACCTGGACGACGATCGGCGTGAGCGCGTTCAGCAGGATCGTACGGAACATGAGATACGCGGGGCCGACGCCGAGGGCCCGCGTCGCCACTACGAAATCGCGCTCCTTGAGCGTGAGTGTGCTGGCGCGCGTCAGCCGCGCGAACGCCGGCACGCTCACGACGCCGACCGCCAGCATGGCGTTGAACGAGCCGGGGCCCAGGATCGCGATGATGACCATGGCGAGCAGGATCGCCGGCACGGCCAGCAGGAAGTCGAGCACGCGCATGATCATGGCGTCGGTGAGCCCGCCCGCGAAGCCTCCGAGGAGCCCCAGAGGCACCCCTACCATCCCGCCGATCAGCACCGCGACGGCGCCGGTGAGGAGCGAGATGCGAGCGCCGTGGATCACCCGGCTCAGGATGTCGCGCCCGAACTCGTCGGTGCCGAAGGGGTGGGGGAAGGATGGCGGCAGGAAGCGGTCCGTCCGGTTCTGGACGAGGGGATCCTGGGGGGCGATCCAGGGAGCCAGGGCAGCCATAACGCCCAGCACCGACAGGATGACACATGCGGCGAGCCCGGCGCGGTGCCGTCCGAGTCCGAGGGGACGAGCGACCATGACCGGGAGCCAATCTACATTGGGGGTTCCAGGCCCGCAAGCGCGGCCAGCGAATCGCTGGTCGCCGGGTGAGCGACTTGGTTCGCTGGCCGTCTTTCTGTGGCACGGATGTTGCTCTTAGACGCGCGGCGGGAGGTTTATGGCCTGAGTCAGAGACCGCCGGCGCGAGACTGGCTCGCCCTCAACCGAAGAGGAGCCACGATGACCGCGAGTCACCGGAAGGTGGTCGCCCGCTATGCCGACGGGCGCCTGGTCAAGGGATACACGTTCGACTTCGGTCCCGCCCAAGCGCGGTTCCATGTTTTCGAGCAGCCGAGTGCGATCGGAGCGTCCACCCAGGTGCTCGTGCGCGATCTCAAGGCGGTCTTCTTCGTCCGGGATTTCATCGGGAATCCTGCCCGACAGGATGGTCAGAAATTCCCCACCGGGGAGGTGGTGCGACCGCACGTCGAGGTCCGGTTCCGTGACGGCGAGGTGATGGTCGGGGTGACGGACAGCCCCGCGACGGATCCTCTGGGCTTCTTCCTCATCCCCGCGGACCCCGAATCGAACAACCTGCGTGTCTACGTGGTCGCCGCGGCGACACGGGCCATCTATCCGCTGCCGTCCCCTGTCCGCTCGAAGCCCGGATCGGCCCCGCTCCAAGCCGACCGGGTAGCCTCGGCCGCTCTCGCCGGTCCGCTCCTCCCGAGCCGCCTGCTCAGCTGGCTCACGCGGTAGACTGGACCCCGGCCCGACCCGGGCCCACTCCATTCGACGGAGGTTGCGTGTGTACCAGGTCTATGCGCTCAAGTGCGGGGAGCGGGACACCACGGCGTGCGAGTTCTTCTACCGGGAGCCGTCGCACGAGCGGATCACGCTCCACTTCTTCGTCTGGCTGATCCTCGGCGGGCCGCATCCAGTCCTGGTCGACACCGGGTTCGGTGAAGAGGACGCCGCCGCGCGGGGGCTTCGCGGCTACGTCAGCCCGGCCGCCATGGTCGCGCGGCTCGGCGTGCGGGCCGACGAGATCCCCACGGCGCTGGTGACGCATCTGCACTGGGACCACTGGGCCGGCTACCGGCACTTTCCCGGTGCCGAGTTTTGGGTCCAGCAGGACGAGGTCGCGTTCTGGACCGGGCCCGTGGCCCGCTACGACGCGTATCGGATGTCTGCCCACCCGGAGGCGCTGGCCGAGCTGGTTCGGCTCAACTACGCGAGGCGCGTCCGCTTGGTCCAGGGCGACCGGGAAGTCTTGCCGGGTCTCCGGGTCCACCGGATCGGCGGCCACACGGCGGGGCTCCAGATCGTGTCGGTGGAGACGGCGAAGGGCCGGATCGTGCTCACGTCCGACGCGTCCCACTTCTACCGGAACGTGGAGCGCTTCCAGCCTGTCCAGATCATCACGAGCCTGCCGGAGATGCTGGCCGGCTTCGAGACCATCCATGCCCTGGCGGGCTCACGCGACCGGGTCGTGGCGGGCCACGACCCGGAGGTGGCGACGCGCTTCGAGCAGGTCGAGCCGGGGATCATCCGGATCGCCTGACGGCTGGGGCGCATCGCCTGACGGCTGGGGCGCATCGCCTGACGGCTGGGGCGCATCGCCTGACGGCTGAGGCGCATCGGCTGATCGGGCCGGCTACCGGAGCGGTGGCGGGGGCGCCCCGGTGATCAGGCGGGCCCCGCGCCGGAAGGTGACGTACGAGTACGCCCACTGGAAGATCACCAGCACCCGGCTGCGGAAGCCGATCAGGAAGAAGATGTGGATCGCGAGCCAGGCGATCCAGGCGGGGAAGCCGGATAGCTTGACGCCCCCGCGCATCTCGCCCACCGCCTTGCCGCGCCCGATCGTCGCGAAGCTGCCCTTGTCGCGATAGCGGAACGCCTGCCCGGGCTGGCCGGCGAGACTCAGGCGGATGCTTCGCGCGGCGTGCCGGCCCATCTGGATCGCGGCCGGGGCGACTCCGGGGACCAGCTTGCCGTCCTGCTCCACCGCCGCCAGGTCGCCGATCACGAAGATGTCGTCGTGGCCGGGGATCGCGAGGGTGGGGCGGACGAGGATGCGTCCGGCGCGATCCAGCGGGACACCGAGCGTGCGCGCCAACGGTGAGGCCGCCACGCCCGCGGCCCAGACGACGGTCCGCGCGAGGATCCGCTCCTGGCCCAGGTGGACGACACCGGCGTCGATCCCGGTCACGCGGGCGCCGGTCCAGACATCCACGCCCAGCCGCTCGAGCTGCGCCCGGGCCTTGGCCGAGAGGTCCTCCGCATAGGGCGGGAGCACCCGCGGCATGCTCTCGATCAGGATGATGCGCGCGTGGCTGGGGTCGATGTGCTGGAACTCCCGTGCCAGCGCCTGGCGCGAGATCTCTGCCAGCGCGCCGGCCAGCTCGACGCCCGTGGGCCCGCCGCCGATGATCACGAACGTCATCCATTCGCGACGGCGCTCGGCGTTCTGCTCCCGCTCGGCCATCTCGTAGGCGAGGAGCACCCGGCGCCGGATCTCGAGCGCGTCCTCGATGCTCTTGAGACCGGGCGCCAAGGGCGCCCACTCGTCGTGACCGAAGTAGGAGTGGGTCGCGCCGGTCGCGAGCACGAGGTAGTCGTAGGGGAGCTCGCCATCGGCGAGGATGAGCTTTCGGGCGTTGGCGTCGACCGCCACGGCCTCCGCCAGCACGACCGAGACGTTCCTCCATCCCCGGAACACGCTCCGGATCGGGGCGGCGATGTCCGCGGGGTTCAGGGCTGCGGTGGCCACCTGATAGAGCAACGGCTGGAAGAGATGGTGATTCCGTCGGTCCACGATCGTGACGTGCACGGGCGCGCCCCTCAGCGTCCTGGCGGCGTAGAGCCCGCCGAAGCCGCCCCCGACGATGACGACCTCGGGAAGCCGCCCGCTCATGATCCCAGCCAACCCTCGACGGTCAGTGGTCTCCGTCGCCGCCGAGCGGGACCAACATCGTGAGGCAAGGCCCGCTCCCGACCACCCGCGTCGTGTGCCCAGCCCCGGTCGTGTCCTCCACCAGACGGGCATCACCGCGCCCGAATCGATGGAGTGTGCCATCGCTGAGCCCGATCTCCAGTTGCCCCCTCAGGATGAACCCGGTGACCAGCATTGAGCCGATCGCAGTGGGAGCCCCCGGCGGGATCTCCACGAGGTCGGTGGTGAATCGGCGGGCCGCCCGGGAGGAGCCGGGGAACCGGATCTCCATCGCCGCCGTCACGCGCTCCCGGGACCCCGGCGGGCCGGCGACCACGAGTGGGCTCTCGCGCCGACCGAACTGGCCGTCGAGGACGAGGAAGGGAACACCGCCGAAGTGGTCGCCGTGGAGGTGGGAGAGGAGGACGCAGCCGACCGATCCTGGATCGACGCCCGCGCGTTTCATGCCGATGAGGGCCGTCGCGCCACAGTCGATCAGGACCCGGCCGCCGGGACCCTCGAGGCAGAGGCAGGTCTGGAGGCGCCCGCCGCTGCCGAAAGCGTCGCCGGAGCCGATGAATCGCAGCCGGAGCCCGGCGAACGTCGGATCACTCATCCAGATTCCTAGCTTCCGGCGGTCGCGTGTGCCGGGTCCGAGGGGAACCCGCTCAGAACAGGGTGAGGTAGCGGTCGATCTCCCAGCGGCTCACCGTGCTGTGGTACCGCACCCACTCCTGCCGCTTCATCTTGACGAACTCCGCGGAGAGCTCGGCCCCGAGAGCCTGCTGGACGACGGGGTCCGCCTCGAAGCAGGTGATCGCGTCGGCCAGGCTCTGGGGGATGAAGCCGATTTTTTCTCGCCTCACCTCGTCCAGGGTCACGCGGTACATGTTCTTCCGGACGTTCGGCTCTCCGGGATCGAGCTGGCGGCGAATGCCGTCGAGACCGGCGGCGACGAAGGCAGCCATGCCAAGGTACGGGTTCACGGAGCCGGAGACCAGGCGGCACTCGAAGCGTCCCGGCTCGGGCACCCGGAACATCTGGGTGCGGTTGTTGTCGCCGTAACTGATGAACGCGGGGGTCCAGGTGAAGCCGGAGGTGACCCCGGTCAGGAACTCGCCGACCGAGAGGCGCTTGTAGTCGTTCACGGTCGGGGCGACCACGGCGGTGAGGGCAGGGGCGTGCTGGACGACGCCTCCGAGGAACTGATATGCCAGGCGGGACAGCCCGAGGCCGCGCGGGTCACGCGCGTCCAGGAACAGATTCCGCTGCCGGGCGGCGTCCCAGAGCGAGATGTGGAAGTGAGTGCCGGACCCGGTGAGGTGGGCGAACGGCTTCGGCATGTGGGTCGCGATGGCGCCGAAGGTCTTGGCCACCTGGCTTGTCATCATCTTGAAGAAGGTGACCCGATCCGCGGTCGTAAGGGCGTCCGAGTACTTCCAGTTGATCTCGAACTGCGCCGTCCCGTCCTCGTGGTCGGAGGCGTAGGGCTCCCAGCCGAGCTGGTCGAGGTATTTCACCAGCGTGCGGAGGTAGCCCATCGACCCGGCCAGGCTCTTGAAGTCGTAGCAGGGCTTCTCGAGCGTGTCGACGCCGTCCGGGTCGAACGGCTCGATGCTGCCGTCCTCCCGCCGCCGCACGAGGAAGTGCTCCGCCTCCGCGCCGACCATCATCACGAACCCCTCGCGCAGGAGCTCGGAGGTCATGCGGCGGAGCGCCGTCCTCGGACAGTAGGGCCAGGTCTGGCCGTCCACCGTGATGTCGCACGCGAAGCGAGCGACGCCCGTTTCCCACGGGACCGGCGTGTAGGAGCCGAGGTCGGGGATCGCGATCATGTCGTGATCGTGCGGGCCCTGTCCCATCCCAGACACCGCCGCGCCGGCGAAGCCGGCGGATCCCTCGATGAAGAGATCGAGCGCCCGCGCCGGGACTCCCTTGCAGCGCGGCGTGCCGTGAATGTCCACGAACTGAGCCAGGATGTAGTCGACCTTGTCCTTCTGGACTCGCGAGCGAATCTGCTCCAGGGTCATCCGTGGCTCCTTGGCCCGACGTTGAGGGCGCGACGTGGGGGCGCGGTGGCCTGTCTCGGTGGGCGGCCAGTCTCCCTCGGCAGGAAGACGTCGGCCGGAGACCCTAGAGCTCCCGCCCCCGGCCGGGCACCCAGTGGGTGCCGACGAGCGGCAGTCCGGTGATCGCCGAGGACTCCAGCGTGAGCGCGCGCAGATCCTCGGGCTCGAGGTCGTGGACGTCGGCCTTGCCGCACGCCCGGGCGAGCATCTGGATTTCGAGTGTCATGGCGTTGAGGAAATTCGTGACCCGCTCGGCGGCCTCGGGAATGGGCAGACGCTTCATGAGCTCGGGATCCTGGGTGGTGATCCCGACCGGACACCGACCGGTGTGGCAGTGGTGGCAGGCGTAGGGCTCCGTTCCGAGCGCCTCGTAGTCTTCGAGGTGGATGGGCTTGTTGCAGTTGAGCGCGATCAGCGCCGCCGTCCCGATGTAGACCGCGTCGGCGCCGAGCGCCAGGGCCTTGGCCGCGTCCGCGCCGGACCGGATCCCGCCCGCGATGATCAGCTGGACCTGGCCGTAGAGACCCATGTCCTGGAGCGCCTGACGGGCCTCGCAAACCGCGGCCAGGGTCGGGATGCCGGTGTGGTCCTGGAGGATGTCCGGCGACGCCGCGGTGCCGCCCTCCATGCCGTCCACCACCACGACGTCGGCCCCCGCCTTCGCCGCCAGCTTGACGTCGTCGTAGACGCGCGTGGCGCCCATCTTCACGAAGATCGGAACCTGCCAGTCGGTGGCCTCGCGCAGCTCCTCGATCTTGATGATCATGTCGTCGGGGCCGAGCCAGTCTGGGTGCCGCGCCGGGCTGCGCTGGTCCACCCCCGGCGGCAGCTCGCGGGCCGCGGCGATCTCGGCGGAGATCTTGGAGCCGAGCAGCATGCCCCCCGTGCCGGGTTTGGCCCCCTGGCCCACGGTGAGCTCGATCCCGTCGGCCGAGCGGAGATGATGGACGTTCATGCCGTACCGGCTCGGGAGCACCTCGTACACGAGGACGCGGGAGTGTTCCCGCTCCGCCGGCAGCATGCCCCCGTCGCCGGTGGTCGTCGAGGTGCCGGCGGCCCGCGCGCCCTGGGCGAGGGCGACCTTGGCGTTGTAGGAGAGTGCCCCCCAGCTCATGCCGGTGATCATCACCGGGATCTCGAGCTCGATCGGCCGCTTGGCGTGGCGCGTCCCGAGGACGGTCGTGGTGCGGCACCGCTCGCGGTAGCCCTCGAGCGGGATCCGGGTGAGCGAGCAGGGGATGAACGTCAGATCGTCGAGGCTGGGAAGGGGCCGGGGCCGGAGCGTGCCGAAGCCCCGGAAGCGGTACCGGCCCAGCTCCGCCTTGACGTGGATGTCCTCCATCACGTCGGGGCGGTAGATCTGACTCGGGCGCAGCGGTCTCAGAACGCGGCCTTCCATGTCTCCATGTCCTTCTTGTCGTAGTTCCAGAGCTTGCGTCCGGACACGACCTTCCGGAAGGCGGGTGGCCCCTCGAGGCCGTGGTGCGCGAGCGTGGCGCGGATCTCCATCAGTTCGGCGGCGCTTGCCTCCGACACGACCGCGTCGCTGCCCAGCGCGGCGATCTCGCCACCCACGTAGATGACCCCTTCGTACATCGAGTCGGCGAGCGCATCGCCCGCGTCGCCGCACACGATGATCCGGCCGCGCTGCATCATGAAGCCGGTCATATAGCCGCAGCCACCGCCGATGACGAGAAGGCCGCCTTTCATCGACACGCCGGCCCGCGCGGCGGCGTCGCCCCGCACGACGACGGTGCCTCCCCGGATCGAGGCGGCGGCGCTGTTCCCCGCGTTGCCGTCGACGACGACGGTGCCCGACATGAGGCACTCGGCGAGGCCCCAGCCCGCCGACCCGTGGATCGTGAGCCGGACGCCGTCACTCATCCCGCCCGCGTAGTAGCCCACCGGCCCGTCGATGGTGATGGCCGTGTCGGTGAGGACGGCCACGGCGAGGTTGTGCCGGGCGCCAGGGTTCTGGAGGAGGATCTCGCGCTCTCCGGCCTCGATCAGCCGCCGGATGGACTCGTTGATCTGCCTGACGGTCAGGGGCGCGCAGTCGATCGCCTTCATCTCACGCGACCCGGCGCACGCGACGCACCGACGCTCGGCCTTTGAGCTCCCACAGCCCGGTGGCGCCCGCCCCAGCCTCGCGTGCGTGGTACCGGCCACCGAGCGCGGCCTGGAGCGCGACCTCCTCGTTGGCGATGGCGACGGCGCCCTCGCTCTCCGCGACGATCAGCGGCTTCAGGCTGAAGGGATCCTTGGCGAACCCGAATGCGTCGGCGGTCGCGGCCAGGTAGCTGAAGCTGCCGTCGAGGTCGCGCACCGACGCTCTGAACGCCTCTCCGAGTGTCCGTCCGGCCGCGAGCTGCCGGGCCAGGTAGAGGCCGATGATCTCGGAGTCGTTCTCCGTGTAGAAGCGCACGCCCTCCTGCTCGTACATCCGGCGGAGCCGGTGGTAGTTGCAGATGTGCCCGTTATGCACCACGGCGAGATCGGGCGTCCCGTGGGCCCAGAAGGGCTGGGAGTGGGAGAGATCGACGCGGCTCTCCGTCGACAGGCGCGTGTGCCCGAGCCCGTGGGTGCCGGTCCACGTGGAGACGGCGAACTCGGCGTCGAGGCCTCCCGGCGCGCCGACCTGCTTCACGATCTCGAGCCGTTGCCCCATGCTCACGACCTCGACATCGGGGGCCACGCTCTCGATGGCGGCCGCCAGCTCTGCCGGATCGGTCTTCGCGACCACGAGGCGGAGGAGGGCGCCCTGTACCGCGGAGGCCTGGACGCGGGTCGCCCGCCTGGCCCGCCGAAGGACCTCGCGCCGGCGCGCTTCGAGATCGCCCCCGTCGCCGAGCTTCACCCGTACGATGAGGCCGTCTTCGCCGGGCCCCCAGAGGGCGACCCCGGCGGAGTCGGGCCCGCGGCAGCTCAGCGCGGTGAGCATCCGGAGGAGCGTCGCGCCCGCGGGGGCCCTACCGACGTCGGACTTGTCGAAGAAGCCGGCGATGCCGCACATGGTGACTTCCTCTGCCCACCTTTGCTGGTGGCGTGCAGGTCGTGACGCCTTACCGGTCCAGCCGTTTCGGCGCGCGGCGCGGGGCGAAGAACCGGGGACGGGGCATGCGCCCCACGGGGACCTCGATCAGCACCGGGCGCTCGAGCGCGATCGCCTCGTGGACGAGATCACCTACATCCGTCGGCTCCTTGGCCCGGAGGCCCGTCACGCCGTACGCCTCGGCGAGCCGCACGAAGTCGGGGTTCGCGAGATCGGCGCCGACGCTGCCGCCCCAGGCCTCGTCGAGGTCCCGGGCGACGTTGCCGTAGGCGTCGTCGTTGAACACGACGACCACCACCCCGATCCCGTGCCGTACCGCCGTCGACAGCTCCTGGCTGTTGAAGAGGAAGCCGCCGTCGCCGCACACCGCGACGACGGGTCGGTCGGGGCACGCGACCTTGGCGCCCAGCGCGGTGGGGAAGCCGTAGCCGAGATTGCCGGAGTACGAGGACGTGAGGTAGGTCCGGGGCTCGTAGACGGGCCAGAATGGCCGCGAGTGATAGCCGATCTGGGTCATGTCGCCGACCAGGATGGCGCCGGGCGGCGTCCCGGCGCGGAGGCTCCGCTGGATGGAGGCCTGGGGCTCCTGGTCGTCGGCGGCCGTCGTCGCTGCCCGCACGGCCTCGCGCTCGGCGCGGCGTGACGGACGCGCCGGGCCAGCCGCGCGGAGTCGGTCGCCGAGCCGCTCGAGCGTGACCCGGGCGTCGCCGACCAGACCGTGCGTTCCCGGGTGGTTGCGGCCGATCTCCTCCGGGTCCACGTCGATCTGGATCACCTGCTGCGCCGGCTGGAGCGGCACCGTCGCCAGCCGCGTGCCGACGGCGAGGACGACGTCCGCCCGGTCCAGATGGAGGCGGACCGGGGAGCCGGGCCAGAGCGCGGCGCCCAGCGAGAGGTCGCTCGCGTCGCTCAGCGCCCCCTTGCCCTCAGCGGTCATGACGACGGCGGCCTGCAGGTGCTCGGCGACGGCGCGGAGGGCATCGTGGGCGCCCCCGAGGTTGACGCCGCCGCCGGCCACGATTACCGGGTTCCGTGCCGCCACCAGGAGCTCGATGGCGCGCTCGAGCTCGGCCGGCGCCGCCGGCGGCCGCTCGGCCGGGGCCGGATCCAGGAGGGTGACCTCGCCCTCGTCCTCGAGCGTCTCCGGCGGGATGTCCACGACGACGGGGCGCGGCCGACCGGTCCGGAGCTGGCGGGCCGCCTCACGGATCGCGGCGGGGATCTCCGCGACCTCGAGCACCCGGTGTCGCCACTTTGTGATGGGGGCGATCGCGTCGAGCTGGTCGTTCACCTCGTGGAGGAGGCCGATGTTCAGGCCGATCTTCCCTTTGGGGATCTGTCCCGCCACCACGAGGACCGGCGACGACGCCGAGTAGGCGGTGGAGAGGCCCGCGGAGGCGTTGAGGAGGCCCGGTCCGGGCACGACCAGCGCGACGCCGATGCCACCGCTCGCTCGCGCGTAGCCGTCGGCCATGTATGTCGTGGCTTGCTCGTGGCGGGTGGCCAGGAAGCGGATTCCAGGCTCGTCGCGGAGGGCGGCCATCGCGCCGTAGAGCTGGACGCCCGGGAGCCCGAAGACCACGCGCACGCCCTCGCGATGGAGCGAGGCCACCAGGGCCTGCCCGCCGGTCATCCGCTGCATCAGCGGTCTCCTCCTGCCGGTCGCCGTGTCACGCGGTGGCGGCCTCGAGCGCCGGCGCGTACTCGCGCTCCACCCGCGCCGTGTAGCGCTGGAAGATCTCCCACACCTCGTCCGCCGAGCGGGCCTGGAAGATGGCGACCCGGCACTCGCGCGCGTGGCCCAGTCCATCGGTGTACCAGGACAGGTGCTTCTTGATCTGGACCAGCGCGTACCTCGCGGAGCAGTGGTCCTGAATCAGGGCGACGTGGCGGGCGATGACCCGCGCCCGATAAGCGTGTCGGGCCATCGGCGGCAGCGCTTCGTAGGCCTCGTCGAACACCCAGGGCCGCCCGAGGGCCCCGCGCCCGACCATGACCGACTGGCATCCGGTCTCCGCCATCATGCGGCGCGCGTCCGCCATCGAGTGGATATCCCCGTTGCCGGTCACGGGGATCCGAACGGCGTCGACGACCTCGGCGATGATCGTCCACGGGGCCTTCCCGGTGAACTGCTGGGCCCGGGTGCGCGGGTGGACGGTGATGGCGTCGACGCCCTCGGCCTCGGCCATCCTCGCGACCTCGACGGCGTTCAGGTGCGTGTCGTCCCAGCCGCCGCGGATCTTGACCGTCAGCGGGACCCGGATTGCGGCCCGCATGGCGCGGAGGATCCGCGCGGCGGCCGGCACGTCCCGCATGAGGGCCGCGCCCTTGCCTTTGCCGGTGATCCTCTGGACGGGGCAGCCCATGTTGAGGTCCACCACGTCGGCCCCCAGCGCCTCGCAACGGGCCGCGGCCTCCGCCAGTGCCTCGCCGTTCTTGCCGAGGAGCTGCATCGCGAGCGGCCGCTCGGCCGGGTAGTAGGCGGTCGCAGAGATCGCGTGCGGAGTCTCGTAGAGGATCGAGGCGGCGTCCATCTCCTCGGTGGTCGTGAGCCCGCTCCCGCACTCCCGCGCCACGAGACGGAAGGGCGCGTTGGTGGCGCCCGCCATGGGCGCGAGCCGCGCGAGCCCGCGCACCTCCACGTTGCCGATTCGCATCGCGTTGATTGTCCCGGAGGACGGCCGCGCACGCAAGCGGGCGCGGTCCGGGGTCAGCGGCACTGGCCCGCCCCCTCGGGGAAGATGATGTAGTACACGTGCCGGACCTGGGCCGGGGCGAACCGGAAGGGCGCCTCCACGACGCCGACCGGCTCCGAGCCCGTGAGCGCCACCCCCAGCGCGGCGGCGAAGCGCTGGACGTCCTCGGGCGGTTCGGGGGCCGCGGGGCTGCCCCGCCCGCGCCGGTGGCGGTCCCAGACGAGGAGGCACTGCCCGGGGCTTCCGGGGGGCGGCCGGAAGTCCGGATACTCCGTGTGGAGCACCCGGACGTGCGGGAAGCGGACGGCCAGGTTTCCCGCGAGCGTTCCGAATCCTGCGACGATGGTTCCGCGCGTGAAGCCCGCGCGCGATAACCCGCTTGCCACCGCGTCGTACGGCTCACTCATCCGATACGGCCGGCGGAACAGGCTTGCGCCCACGACTCGGACCGACAGCGTGCCGACGACGGCGATCTCGGCGAGGATCAGGACCACCGCGAACGCCGCTAGGCGCTTCTCGGGCACGCCGTGACGCTCGAGGCGCCACAACCCGTACAGCGGGACCAGGAAGAACGCCGGGATCAGCCAGCGCGCCTTGAGGAAGCCCAGGCCTCCGACGAGCGCGGCCAGCGTGAGGAGGGCGAGCATCCAGGCGAGGAGCCACCCGAGGAGGCGACCGCCTGGCGAGCCGCCCGCTCCCGACGGCAGACGCCGGTAGATCGCCGGAAAGCACGCGGCCAGGACCAGCCCCACCGGCACCAGGTAGGATGCGGCGAGGCGGGCGACGTACGCGAGGCCCGTTCGTGCCTGCTCGGCCCACGCGTCTTGCTCCTCGATCCGGACCTCGCGCGCGTACAGGCGGCCAAGGTCGTGGCCCTGGCCCACGTACCAGAGCGCGAACGGGAGCACCAGGAGCGTCGCGACCAGGGCGGCGATCAGGACCCCGGGGCTCAGGAGGACCCGGCGATACCGGTCCACGGAGAGGGTCGCAAGGACGAGCGCGGCAAGAAAGAGGACGTACGTGAATTTCGAGAGGAGCCCGAGCCCGACGGCGAGGCCGAGCGCCGCGTAGACGCGACGGCTGGGCGCGTCTCCGAGGTGAACGAGGGCATAGACCGTACCGGCGCAGGCAGCGAGGACGGTGACGCTGTGGGTCAGCGCCTCGTGGATCGTCCAGCTGATCGGGACGATCAGGAGAAACGAGAAGGCGCCGAGCGTGGCGAGTCGCGGGTCGGTCAGGATCCGCCGCGCCGTAAGATACACGAGCCAGAACGCCAGGACGAGGGCCGCGTACTTCACGAGCGTGAGCGCGAGGAGGCCGGGCCCGACCAGACGGAAGGCCCCCCACACGAGCCAGTTGTAGAGCGGCGGCTGCCGCGCCTGGTACCCCCACTGGAGGCTCTGGGCGAGCACCGCCTCCCGCGCGTCGTCCGCGGTGAGGGCCGAGGAGAGGGCGAGCCGGAGGAGCGCGTGGCCAGTGGCCCAGGCCAGCAGCAGGATCAGCGTCCCGCGAGGGTCTGAGACCCACGCCCAGCGGGAAATCACTCGGGGCCTGCGGGCATCGCGTCGGATGGATAGGTGGTCTCGGAAGCGGGCCGGCGGCGCGTCGGGGCCGGCCCGCGGCGACCGGGCGCCGGCTGGCTCCGCCCGGCGGCGGGGGTCATGGAAGACTGACCGGACACGTCGCCGGGCAGGAGCGGCCGCTCCGGGAGCACGTACTCCACTTCGATGTACTCTCCCTGCCGGAACACGGTGAGACGAACGGCGTCGCCGACCTTCGCCCCGCGCATGGCCTCGATGAGTCGCTCCGGCGAGTTCAGCCGGGTGTCGTTCATGGCGGTGATGATGTCGCCTCCGAAAAGGTACTCGCGCCCGGCAATGGCGATCTCGAGCCGCCCCCCGCGAAGGCCGGCGCGGTCGGCCGGGCTCCCGGGCTCGATTACCTCGACGAGCAGGCCTTCCACCAAGGGGATCCGTAGGAGATCCTGCATCGCCGGGTCCACGAGCTGGCCCTGAAACCCGATCCACGGGCGTATTACCCGGCCTCGTTCCAGGAGCGAGGGGAGGATCGTCTTCGCCACGTTGATCGGGACGGCGAAGCTGATGCTTTGCGCGTCTGGGATCATGGCGGTCGTGATGCCGATGACTTCACCGCAGTGGTTGAGGAGCGGCCCGCCGGAGTTCCCGGGGTTGATGGGAGTATCGGTTTGAATGAGGGGTTCCAAGAGCGAGAGCGGTGCGTCGGGCAGGATGCGGTTGATTGCGGACACGATCCCGCGGGTCAGCGTCTGGTCGAGCCCGAGAGGATTTCCGATCGCGACGACGTCCTCACCGACACGGACGCGGTCGGAGTCGGCCAAGGGGATGATGGGCAACTCTCCCTCCGAAGGCATCGGGATACGCAGTACCGCGACGTCGAGAATTGGATCGGCTCCGACGACCTGCGCGGACACACTGGTTCCGTCGTCGAGCGTCACCCGGATGGACTGGCGGTCGAACACGACATGGGCGTTGGTCAGGATCAGGCCCGCGGTGTCGAAGAAGAAGCCCGAACCGACAACGTGACGGACACGGTCGGAGACTCGGTACGGGTTGATCGACGTGGCCGCGATGGACACCACGGCGGGCGACACCCGGGTGAAGATCTCTGGGATCGGCTCGGCGCAGTCGGTTCCCGTGGATTGGGCGGCCGTCGACCTGGCTCCGATGGCGCCACACGCGGCGAGCAACCCGGCAAGGAGGACCACGATGGGTCCCGCCGCACGGCACGGGCGCACGGAGCTGGACATCCAATGACTGCCCATAGTCACCTCCTTGCTCCGAGAAAGGTCGACCGCGCCGTTGAGTCTGCGCGGGATCCCACGGCGCGCTGGCCTTCCTGGACGAGCCCCGGTGGACCGCACTCGTTCGAATTGCCGCTGTCCCGAGCGCTTGGCGAGCCAGAAGCCTCGCACGGCGACCGCTGACTGCCGGACCGCCACCACAGCACGTTGAACCAGTGAACGATCCAGCGGCGCGCGGGCGTCGGAGCAGCTTGTCGCTGGATCCACTCCATCATGGCACGGCGGGCCGGGGCCGGCCCATCGGGCCCGTCGCGAGAAGTCGGAGCGCCACCGGGATCATGAGGACGCACGCGAGCGCCGCATTGAGGCCCGTGGCGAGCGGTGCGCCCATGCGGCTCGCGAGGAAGCCGATCCACAGGCTCCCGAGGGGTTGGGTGCCGATGCAGGCCGAGAGGATTCCCATGACACGCCCGTGAGCCTTCACGGGCGCCGTGAGGAGGACGATCGCGCTCTGCATCGTTCCGAATCCGGAATCGGTGGCCCCGATGGCGAGCTGGAGCGCGAGGGAGAGGGCGTACCACGGCGACCACGCGAAGGCGAGCAGCAGCAGGGCGCCGGCCAGGGAGCTACCGGCGAAGAGCCGCCCCTGGCCCGCGGGGCCGCCCCGGGCTCCGATCACCGCCGAGGAAATCAGGGCCCCGAGCCCCTGCGCGGTGACGAGGAGCCCCAGCGGAACCGGCCCCACGTGGAGGACGTCGCGGGCGAAGACCGGCAGCATCTGCTGGTAGGGGAAGACGAGGGCGTTCATGAGGACGGTGACCGCGAGCACGCTCAGGATGGCCGGGTGCGTGCGGACCTCCCGGAGACCCGTCAGAAGGCTGTCCAGGACCGGCTCGCTGCCGGGCACGCCGGGCAGCGCCACCCGTTGCGCAAGGCGGTGGGTGGCAGCGAGGGCGCCGAGCGAGAAAGCGGCGAACACGAGGTAGCACGCGGCGGGTCCCAGCCGGGCGAGGAGGAGGCCGCCCAAGAGCGGGCCGATCATCTTGGCGGCCTGCATCGACATGGTCTCGAGCGAGACCGCGGCGGTCAGGCGCTCTCGGCCCGCGACGACGAACAGCACGGTGCGGCGTGACGGGAAGTCGAGCACCCAGGCGATTCCCAGGATGACCTCGATCCCGATCAAGGTGCCGAACCCGGCGAGGCCCGCGCCGAACAGGAGCGCCAGGGCCAACGACGCGGCGACGTTCAGGATCTGCACGGCGATCATCACGCGCACCCGGGGGAGCCGATCGGCGAGGACGCCCGCGAAGGGGCCGAGGGCCATCATGGGGACGGCGCGGCAGAACGCGGCCACGCCCACCATCAGCGGCGAGTCAGTGAGTGAGAGCGCCAGCCAGCCGAGCACCACTACGTCCATCCAGCGCGCGGTGCTGCTGCAGAGGCCCGTCAGCCAGAGGAGTCGATAGCGTCCGTCCAGGAGCGGTTCGAGCACGGCGCCCGTCAGCTCTTCCGACGTTCGCCCGGCCGGGGTCGCGCGGGTGCCGCCGGGCGCGCCCGATCCTGAGCCGCGCGCACCTCGCCCGGCTGTGCTGCGCGTCGCCGGCGGGTCAGGCCGGTCTCGGCGGGAGCCCCGCCAGGAGCGCGCCGTGCACGAGGGTCACCAGCGAGACGATGTCGAACACGGGAAGGCCGGACGCGCGCTGGATGTCCGGCGTGTACGGCGGCATGTTCGTGCACTCGAGGACGAGAGCACCGAGATCCGGGTGGTCCGCCGAGAGCCGCCGTGCCACCCGCACGTGCTCCTCGCGGGCCTGGTCCACGTCGAGCTCCGCCTCGTCGCCCAGCAGGACGCGGGTGAACTCCTTCTCGCCTTCCAGGCCGGCCACGGCGAGGGGGATGTCCGGGCCAATGCCGGCGCCGCGCAGATGCTCGTCCGCGAGCGCGGCCGCGTTCACGGTGAGGATGCCGACGCGCCGCCCCGGCGGAAGCATCCGGTGGACGAGAGGCACCAGCAGCAGGCTCGAGGTCAGCACCGGCACGCGCACCGACGCCGCGAGCTCTGCCTGGTACTTCACGAGGAAGCCGCAGTTGGTGGTGACGGCCCCTACGCCCTCGCGCTCGAGCTGGCGCGCCCCGTCGACGAAGGCCGGCAAGAGCCCAGCCGCCCCCTGTCGCACCACGAGCTCGGGAGAGGCTCCGGGCACGCGGTGGTAGCGAACGGGAAACGGGAAGGTGGCGGCGTGCCCCATGTCACCCGGGATGCGAGGGAAGCGCGTGTCGAGCATCAGGATGCCGACCGTGAAGCCGTACTGGTTGAAGCCGCCCCGCACCCGTCCGGTCGTGGTCATCCGCGGTGCCCGAATTCTCCGTCGCCCCTCTTTGCGAGTCAATCCGGACGGTTCACGGCGAGACCCGAACGGCGGCTGGCCTGCCCGCGAGCCCGGCGCGGCGGGGCACGGCTAGACGGGCAGGCGCCTGCCGTGCGGCCGGAGCGTCTTCCAGTAAAGAGCCTCGTCGAGCCCGGTGCGCGCCAGGCCCGGGAGGTCGCCGACGTGATGGTATCCGTGACGCGCGTAGAATCGCCGGGCGCCGGCGTTACCGGTGGTGGCGAGCAGGGCCAGGTGGTTCGCGACCGCCCGGGTGACCGCCTCCGCGGCGGCCAGGAGGGCGGCGCCGGTACCGGCACGCTGGTGATCGTCGGCAACAAGAAGGAGACGGAGGTACGCCGTTCCCGTGAGGATCCGGCTCGTGAGGACCCAGGCCATCCCGGCCATTCGGCCGTCCGGCGCCACCGCGACGATCAAGCGGTCACCCGCCGCACGGCCCCGCGCGAGCGCGCCGAGAGCCGCCCGACGAGTCGTGCCGTAGCGCTCGAGGAGCGGCGACGCGGCCATGAGGGTCGCGAGGGCGGGGAGGTCGGCCCGCCGGGCGGGTCGGATCCGGAGAGGAGGATGCCGCCGCGCTCGGGAGCTCACTCCGCGTAGGGCCTCGGAGGCCGGCTTCGAGAGGGCGGCGTGGCGAGTCACGGCTGCTGGCGGGGATCGAGGGCGTCGCGGAGGCCGTCCCCAAGGAGGTTGAATCCGAGGACCGCCAGCATGATCGCCAGACCCGGAAACACGGCGAGGTGGGGCGCGAGCTCGAGGTTCTGGCGGCCTTCGTTCAGCATCGCGCCCCACGACGGGGTGGGTGGCTGGGCGGAGAGACCCAGGAACGAGAGCGACGCCTCGGTGAGGATGGCCCACGAGAGCGCGATGCTCGTCTGGACGACGAGCACCGAGGCGAGGTTCGGCAGGATGTGGCGGCCGACGATCCGCCCGGCCGGGGCGCCGAGCGCCCGGCTCGCCTCGACGAACTCGCGCTCCTTGAGGGCAAGCACCGGACCCCGGACCACGCGGGCGAAGATCGGCGTGTACACGACGGCGATCGCGAGGACCACATTGGCGGGATGCGGCCCCAGCGCCGCGACGATGCCGAGGGCGAGGAGCACGGCCGGGAAGGAGAAGAACACGTCCATGACGCGCATCAGGGCTTGATCGACCCGGCCGCCCGCATAGCCCGCGACGAGGCCGAGGGTGGACCCCCCGACGAGCGCGGCCAGGACCGAGGCGAAGGCGACCTCGAGTGACAAGCGGGCGCCATGAACGAGTCGGGCGAGGAGGTCCCGGCCGAAGACGTCGGCCCCCAACGGGAGGGCCCAGCTGGGCCCCGCCATCCGGTCCTGCGGGACCATCCGGAGGGGGCTCGGCAAGGGGAGTCGGTCCGCGGTGGCGCCGACGATCAGGAAGGTGCCGACGATCAGGAGACCCGCGAGCGCGGCACGGTTACGCACGAGTGCGACCGCCACGCGGGAGAGGCCCCCGGCAGCGAGCGGCGCCCGGGTACCGGCCCCCGTGCCTCCGGGGCGCGCTTCAGCCCAGGCTGATCCGGGGATCGAGCCAGCCATAGAGCATGTCGACGAGGGTGTTTGCCGCCACGAACAGGATCGCCACCACCAGCACCGTCCCCTGGACCAGGGCGTAGTCGCGCTGGTTGATGGCCGTCAGCAGCATGCGGCCGAGGCCCGGGACCGAGAAGATCTCCTCGACCACGACGGCACCGCTCAGCAGGTATCCCACCTGCACGCCCAGGATCGTGACGACGACGATGAGGCTGTTCCGGAGCGCGTGGCGGCCGACGACCGCCGAGGCGGCGAGGCCCTTGGCGTGGGCCGTCCGGACGAAGTCGGCGCCGAGGACGTCGAGCATCGCCGAGCGCGTCGTTCGCATGACGACGGCGGCCATCGCCACGCCGAGCGTCAGGGCGGGGAAGAGGAGGAACCGGAGGTTCGCCCACGGATCCTCGGTGAAGCCCACGTACCCTCCGGTGTTCGGCATCCACCGCAAGTAGCGCGCGAGGAGGAGCACGAAGAGGGTGCCCAGCCAGAAATTCGGGAGCGAGAGTCCGAGGAGCCCGAGGGTTCGCGCCGTCAGGTCGAGCGCTGAGTTCGGCCGGAGCGCGGACAGGATTCCCAGGGGGAGGCCGATCAGCAGAGCGACGAGGGCCGCGGCGAGGGCCAACTCCAGGGTCACCGGGAGACGGCTCGCGATCTCCCCCACCACCGGCTGGCCCGTGCGCAGGGAGTAGCCTGCGTCGCCTCGGAGCAGCGCGCCGAGCCAGCCGAGGTACTGCAGGGGCAGCGGACGGTCGAGGCCGAGATAGGCGCGGAGCTCGGCGAGCTGCTGCGGGGTCAGCACGGTGCTCGTACCCAGGCGCACCGCGATGGCGTCGCCGGGGACCAGGCGCAGG
Source organism: uncultured Candidatus Rokubacteria bacterium (assembly GCA_963805625.1). Lineage (GTDB taxonomy): Bacteria > Methylomirabilota > Methylomirabilia > Rokubacteriales > DASRDR01 > DASRDR01. The sequence goes on along the minus strand of CAWDVE010000010.1, from coordinate 848,488 downwards.
AAGAGGAACGACAGCACCGAGACGCCGATCAGCGTCGGCCCGAGCGCGAGGAGCCGGCGCAGGAGATAGCGCGTCACGGCGAGGCCTGGCCGGTGCGGCCCCGGAGGGCCGCACGCGCGGCCTTACTTATCCAGCCACGTCTGGCGCAGGTAGGCGATCGAGCCGGTCGGGAGGTGAACGAAGCCTTTCGTGCTCGGCTGGAGCCCGACGTAGTCGCGCCCGACGTATAGCCAGACGAACGGGACGCCGGCGACCAGCTCCTTCTGCGCGGTCGCGTAGAGCTCCCGGCGCCGGGCGGGATCGGCGACCGTCCGGGCGCGCTTGATGGCATCGCTGGACGCGTCGTTTTGGTAAGAATGGACGAAGTTTAGGTTCCCGTCGTTCGTGAAGTACCGGAACAGATAGAAGTCGGGGTCGGGCTGTCCCGAGTTGAGCCCGGGGGCCATGTCGAAGTCGGCCTTGAGCCAGCGCTGGACCCACTGGCCGAACTCCAGGAGCTCGATGTTCACGCGGATGCCGGCCTCGCCGAGCTGCTGCTGGACGATCTGGGCGATGTCCTTGGCGTACACGGGCTCCGTCGTCTGGGTCAGGATCGTGAGGCTCACGGGCCCGACGCCGGCCTCCTGGAGCAGCTGGCGCGCCTTCCCCACGTCCCGCCGGTAGAGCTCGTAGTCGCCGACGGGCACCGCGTACTGGGTGAGCGAGGGTGGGAGGGGGCCGGTGGGATCGCCGCTGCCGAGGGCGACGGTGTCGATGATCTGCTTCCGGTCGATCGCGTAGGCGATCGCCTGACGGACCTTCGGATGGTCGAGGGGCTTCCGCTTCGTGTTGAGGAACAGGAGATGGTAGTTCAAGCTCGGCTTGGCGCTGACCGTGACGCCCGCGTCCCGGCCGAGGGTCTGGGCGACCCGCGCGTCGGCGATCAGGGCCACGTCCGCGGCCTTCGTGCGAAGCGCGGCAACGACGCCGGCCTCGTCGGGAACGATGTTGATCCGCACGCCGTCCAGGTACGGCTGCCCCTGAATGTAGAACTCGCGGAACGCCTCGAAGCGCATGAAGTTGTCCGGCGCCCACTCGGCCAGCCGGAACGGGCCCGAGCCGATCGCGTGCTCCTTCTTCGACAGGTCGCCGCCAGCGGCCTGGGCGATCTTGGCCGAGACAATGCTCGCGTTCGGGTGCGCGAGGTAGACTAGCAGAGCGACGTTCGGCTGCTTCAGCTGGAGGACCACGGTCCGCGGGTCCGGTGCCTCGACACGCTCGATGTCGCCGAACCAGGCTCGCGCCACGGCCTTCGTGTCCGCGTTGGCGATCCGCTCGAGCGTGAACTTCACGTCCGCGCTCGTGACCGGGTCGCCGTTGTGGAACTTTGCCGCCCGCAGGCGGAAGGAGATCTGCTTGCCGTCGGGCGAGATGGTCCAGCTCTCCGCCAGGTCGGGCTGGACCAGGACGTCCGGCCCGAGCCGCGTGAGGGTGCTGTACACGAGCTCGAAGACCCGGTGGCTCGTGAACGCCGGCACCTTGTGGGGGTCGAGGTTCGTCGCCTCACCCTGGCGGGCGAGCGTCAGCACGCCGCCCCGCTTCGGCGCCTGGGCGTGGATGCCACGCGCGACGGTGACGACGAGGGCAAGACCGGTGAGAGCGGCGACCGCGACGGTGCGAGTGCGGATCATGCTCGGTTCCTCCCGGCTCACTACGATGGGATGCCGCGGTCTCGGTGTCAACCGCGGACGCGGCGCGCCTTCGCCGGCGGAGCTCGACGATCAGGCCGTCGCCCCAGCCATATTTCGCCGTGGAACGAGCCCGCACCGAGGCCGCCAGGGCGGCCTCCCGGACCCGGCCGACGATCCGGGCACGCCCCGCGTAGGTTCTCGCGCCGGCTCCGCGCGGTCTGGTCGACCGCGAGAGTCGTGGCGGTCACGGGGCTTGTCGGGAGCGTCGCGCTGATCCCGATCGCGGTCCTGTCCGGAGATCGGCTGGTTCCGGCGACGCCCGAGGGCTGGGCGGTGCTGCTCGGGCTCGGCCTCGTTTCCCATGCTGGAGGCCAGGGTCTCCTCACGTTCGCGCTCGCCCATCTGCCGGCGGCGTTCGTGGCGCTGAGCGGCATCCTGCAGCCGCTTCTCGCAGGCGCCTTGGCGTGGGCGCTGTTCGGGGAGCCGCTCAGAACTCCCCAGGCGGCGGGCGCCCTTCTAATCCTGTCCGGAATCGCTCTGGCCCGTCGCGCCGGTTTGAATGGGCGGAAAGACGCTGAGATCGGCCAGGACGCCGTAGTGATCGGACGGCCAGAGCGCACTGCCGTCAGGCAGGCGGCCCGGGGTGTCGACCACGACGCGGCTCTCCAGGATGGCTCCCGGGAAGAGATGGCCCGGAGCGACGAACACATAGTCGACCCGGCGGAAGGCCCGCCGCTCGGGTACGGTGACGGGCTGCCAGACCGTGGATCCTGGCGCGTCCGGGTGCACGGTGCGGAACGCATCCACCAGGCCCACCGCGCTGACCAGACCCCTGATCGCTGCGGACGATTCGACCGCGTTGAGGTCGCCCATGAGCACACCGGGCAGGTTGCCCTGGCGCTCGCGGACTAGGGTGGCGACGGCCTCCGCATGGCAGACATGGCCGCTGGTGTGCGTCGAGAACACCGGAAGCAGCCCGCTGGGGGTCGCCAGCTCCGCGAAGAGCAGCACGCGCGGGTCGAACCACCTGCCGCAGCGCGGGAGCTTGTGCGTCTCCGAGCGGACGATGGGGAAGCGGCTCAGGATCGCCGGCCCCTCCGAGAAGTCCATGAAGGCGGCGGCAGCCCGGTTGAGCCACCCCGTATCGAAGAGCCGCATCGAGGCGGGCGCGTAGACGTGGTTCAGACCGAGCCGCCCGGCGAGCCGGCTCGCGACCTCGCCCCGATCGCGGCTCCACGACGACTCCTGGAGCGCGACCACGTCCGGGGCCAGCGCCCGGAGGGCCTCGCTCACGAGGTCGAGGCGCGCCTCGAGGCGGCTGTCCCGCCCGGTCCAGCCCGAGAGCGCTCCGCCGTGGAGCACGTTCAGCGTCACGAATCGGACCGCAGACGGCGGAGGAGGGTCCTGGGCGGCCACCGGGGTTGCGACGGCAACGGTGGCGAGGGCCCCGATGAGAGCGCTTCTCATGGACGCGCGCTTCCGGGCGTCACGCGCGCCCGAGGCGCTCGGGCCCGTTCAGGCTGTTGCGCGCGATCTGCCTGCCGAGCTTCCAGGGGACCGGTGGTGTGGGCACCGAGGCACCTCCCGTCGTATAGCCTAGCAATCGCGGCCCGCCCCCCGCAATGTCGGTGGCAGGGCTGGTTGGCCGTCGTGAGCGCCCATCGTGGCATCTGCGGCATAATGGAGGTCCATGACGCCGCCTGCCGGTCCTGACCTCCGGGACACGCTCGGACGCCCGCTCCGGAACCTCCGGGTGTCGGTGACCGACCGGTGTAACCTCCGCTGCCAGTACTGCATGCCGGAGGAAGAGTACGCGTGGCTTCGTCGAGGGGATCTCCTGACATTCGAGGAGATCCAGAGGCTGGTGGAGATCTTCACCGAGCTTGGGGTCGACAAGGTTCGGCTCACGGGCGGGGAGCCCTTGCTCCGTCGAGACCTGCCGGATCTGGTGCGCCTGCTGGCCGTCGTTCCGGCCGTTCGCGACCTCGCGATGACGAGCAACGGCGTCCTGCTCGCCAGCCAGGCCGCGGCGCTCCGGGAGGCCGGCCTCCACCGAGTCACGGTCAGCCTCGACACCATGCGCTCGGAGCGCTTCCGGGCGCTCACGCGGCGGGACGATCACGCCGCCGTCCTCCGGGGGATCGAGGCCGTGAGGGTGGCCGGGTTCCCGGGCCTCAAGCTCGACACCGTGGTCATCCGGGGGGTCAACGAGGACGAGCTGGTCGACCTCGTGGAGTTCGGCCGGAGGGTCGACGCCGAGGTGCGCTTCATCGAGTACATGGACGTGGGAGGTGCGACCCACTGGTCCCGGGAGCAGGTGGTCTCGCGTGCGGAGATGCTCGAGCGCCTCGCCACGCGGTACGGGCCGATCGAAGCGATTCGCGAGGAGACGTCCGCCCCGGCCGAGCGGTTCCGCCTTCGTGACGGCACGACGTTCGGCATCATCGCCTCGACGACCACGCCCTTCTGCCGGACCTGCGACCGGAGCCGGCTCACGGCCGACGGCACCTGGTATCTCTGCCTCTACGCGCAGAGGGGCGTGGACCTCCGGACGCCCCTCCGGGACGGAGCGTCGCGCGACGAGCTCCGGGCCCTCATCGCGAGCGGGTGGACACGGCGCCGTGATCGCGGCGCCGAAGAGCGGAAGGAGCTCGAGGTCATCGGGCATCGCGGGGTCCTGGTCGAGATCGAGGGGCTGCGGCAGGACCCGCACCTCGAGATGCACACGCGCGGCGGCTGACCAGCGGTGATCGCTCGGTGAGCCCCCGGCGTCGCCCCGCGCCCGCCCGGGCGCTTGCCGTCGCCTACGCCGTAGGGTTCCTCGGCGTCATGGCGCTGTCGACGTGGCGGATCACCGACGCTGAGCTCACCCGGACAGGCGATCTGACCCGGACGTTGACGGACAGCCACTACTACTCCACGATCCCCGAGACTGGCGTGCAAACGCTGGATCTCAGGGTCGAGTACGTCCACGACAACTACTTCATTCTGAAGTGGATCGCCTGGAAGGGCGTTCTCGAGCGGCCCCTGTTGGGATGGGGGCCCGACACGTGGCCGATGATTCTCCGGTGGGCGAAGAAGGCGGGGCATGCCCCGGCTAGCCTCGGCTTCGCCACGGGGCAGAGTGAGCCGCTTACGATCGCCGCGGAGGTGGGACTGGTGGGCCTCGCGGCCTGGGCGGCCTTCTGGGTGCTGTGCTTGCGGCCGATGTGGACCGCACCGGGCCAGGCGTTTCCCGGGCAGCTGGCCCGCTATCAGGCTCTGGGCTGTGGCGCCGTGCTTCTCACCAGCGTGCACCTCGACGTCATGCGGTTCCGGTTCCTGTGGATCTCGCTGGCCGTGGGGCTTGCTGCGACCATTTGTGCACGAAAGGAGGGGACGGTCGCATGATCCCGACGACGCACCGGCAGGTCCGGCTGGCGGCGCGACCTGTCGGCTACCCGACGGAGCGTGACTTCCGGCTGGTCGAGTCCCCCGTCCCGGAGCCGGGCGCGGCAGAGTTCCTCGTCCGCGTAGTCTACCTCTCGCTCGACCCCTACATGCGAGGACGGATGAGCGACGCGCGGTCCTACGTGCCGCCGGTGGCGCTCGGCGACGTCATGGAGGGCGGCACGGTCGGCGAGGTGGTGCGCTCGAACCACCCGGGCTTCGCCGTCGGCGATGTCGTCGAGGGCCGCCTGGGCTGGCAGGAGTACGCGGTGTCGGCTGGCAAGGGCGTCCGGAAGATCGACCCGACGGTCGCGCCGATCTCCACTGCGCTCGGGGTCCTCGGGATGCCCGGCCTCACCGCGTACTTCGGGCTGCTCGAGGTGGGGCAGCCCAAGCCCGGAGAGACCGTGGTGGTGTCGGCGGCCTCGGGAGCGGTAGGGGGCCTCGTCGGCCAGATCGCGAAGCTCAAGGGGTGCCGGGCCGTAGGCCTGGCCGGCTCCGACGCCAAGGTGGACTACATCACCAGGGAGCTCGGCTACGACGCCGGGATCAACTACCGCACCGCCCCCGACCTGGACGCGGCGCTCCGCGCGGCCTGTCCGAGCGGGATCGATGTATACTTCGACAACGTGGGCGGGCGCGTCACAGAAGCGGTGTCGCGCCACGTCAACCTCTTCGCGCGCGTCGCCGTGTGCGGTCTCCTCTCGCAGTACAACCTGACGGAGCCGGAGCTCGCGCCGCGCAACGAGCGCTTCGTGCTCGTGAACCGCGTGCGGATCCAGGGGTTCCTCGTGTTCGACTTCGCCGCCCGGTACAAGGAAGGCCTGGCCCAGCTGACCGACTGGGTGCGGCAGGGGAAGCTCAAGTACCGCGAGGACGTCGTCGACGGTCTCGAGCGGGCTCCCGGGGCGCTCAGCGGTCTGCTCCAGGGAAAGAACTTCGGGAAGATGGTCGTCCGGATCGGGCCGGAGCCCGCGGCCGCCCGGATGCCAGGAGCCGGGCCCCGCCGCGGAGCCGAGGGACGCCAGTGATCACGCGCCCGTGGATCCGCGAGGAGGCGAGAGCCGTCGATGGCGGGGCCTGAGGAGCGCCAGCCGCGTCGGCGCCGGCGCAGATCGGCATCGCGAGACACGTCCGGCCGCGGGTCGGCGCGCCGGCCCGCGGCGCCCCGGAGGCACGGCGTCGGCCGGCGCCGCCACGTGGCACCCGCGGCGGCGCCGGTGGCCGCCCGCCGGGCGGTCCCAGCGGGTGCCGGCGATGCGGGCGCTCTCGCCGAGGCCCACCGCCTGGACGCGGCCGACCCTCTCGCGCGCTTCCGGCGGGAGTTTGTCGTCAGCGACCCGCGCCTCGTCTACCTCGACGGCAACTCGCTCGGGCGGCTGCCCCGACAGACGGGCCCTCGACTCCGGAAGGCAATCGAGCGCGAGTGGGGCGGTCGGCTCATCCGGGGGTGGGGCGAGGGCTGGTTCACTGCCAGCCAGCGGATCGGCGCGAAGCTCGCGGGCCTGGTCGGGGCGGATGCGGCCGACGTCGTCGTGTCGGACTCGACGTCGGTCAACCTGTTCAAGCTCGTGGTGGCGTCGCTCCGAGCCCGGCCCGGTCGCCGGGTCATCGTGACCGACGAGATGAACTTCCCCACGGACTTCTACGTGCTTCAAGGGGCGATCGACCTTCTTGGCCAGGGGCACCGCCTGGTGATCGTGAAGTCCGAGGACGGGCTCACGGTGTCGGAGGGGGCGCTCGCGCGCGCGATCGACGGGGACACGGCGCTCGTGACCCTCTCGCACACAGCGTACCGCTCGGCGTTCGTGTACGACATGGCCGCCGTCACTGCCCTCGCTCACCGGGCAGGCGCCCTCACTCTCTGGGACCTGTCGCACTCCGTCGGGGCCATGCCCATTGGCCTTGCCGGGGCCCGAGCCGACCTCGCCGTCGGGTGCACATACAAGTATCTGAACGGCGGGCCGGGGGCGCCGTCCTTCCTCTACGTCCGGGGAGACCTCCACGAGCCACTCGCGAATCCCATCTGGGGATGGTTCGGGCGCCGCGACCAGTTCGACATGGCGTCGGACTACCGCCCGGCGCCGGGGATCCTGCGGTTCCTGGTGGGGACGCCGCCGGTACTGTCGCTTCTCGCGGTCGAGCCGGGCGTCGACCTCCTACTCGAGGCGGGAATGGACCGCGTCCGCGCGAAGTCCGTCGCCCAGACGGAGTACCTCGTGCGGCTGTGGGAGCGGGAGCTCGAGCCGCTCGGCTTTGCGCTGAACTCGCCTCGCGACTCCGCGCGGCGGGGCTCCCACATCTCGCTGGGGCACCCCGAGGCGCTTCGGATCGACCGGGCGCTCATCGACGAGATGGCGGTGCTGCCGGACTTCCGCTATCCCGACAACCTCCGCCTGGGGATCGCGCCGCTCTACACCTCGTTCACCGATCTTCACGAGGCGGTGGCCCGGATCGCGCGCGTCGTCCGCGACCGCCGCTACGAGCGTTACCCGTCTGACCGCCCAACCATTACGTAGGGCTTTTACGTAGGGCTTTCCGGCGCCATGGGGATTCCGTACGACTACCAGACGGACTGGACGCGTGTCGCGCAGCTGATCGTCCACGACGCGCTCCGGATGGCGCCGGGCGAGCGCGTGCTGATCCACGCCGATCCCACATACTTCCCCGCGCTCACCGAGGCCGTGCGGATCGAGGTCAACCGGGCGGGGGCGGTGGAGGTGGCGGTCCACATGCTCCACCCGCCTGGTCTCGAGCGGGCCAGGAAGGAGCTGCGGCGCCGGGAGGATCCGGCCTCGCGGGTGATGGAGGATCGGACGATTTCGGCGCTCTTCGCGCTGGCCGACGTCTACATCTGGCTTCCGACAAGCTGGGCGTACAACGTCTGGCAGACCGAGGAGATCATCAAGACCTGGCCGGGGCGGGCGGTCCACTTCCACTGGATCATGGACGTGTCGATGGACGCCGGCCTCTTCCGGCGCCTGTCGGAACTCTACGACGCCGCGCTCTGGATCGACTACGCCGCCCTCACGGCGCACCAGCGGCGCGTGGCGCAGGTGCTCCAGGACAGCGAGATCGAGGTGACGGACCCGCGGGGGACGCGCCTCCGGTTTGAGCTTCGCGGGGCGCACTTCCATCTGGGCAACGGCGACGCCTCGAAGGCGTTCATCGATGGCTACGCGCGACCAGGCAGCGCCCGGGACCGCGAGGTCGAGTTGCCCGCGGGGGCAATCCGGACGGTCGACATCCAGCGGACCGAGGGTGTCCTGGTGACCCCGGCCGAGACCTTCGCGGGACGCCAGGTCGGGAGCGTGCGGCTGGAGTTCTCGGAGAACCGCATCACCCGGCTCACCAGCCAGCACCACAGCGCCTGGCTCGAGGCGGTGTGGCAGACCCAGTCCGGCGAGCGCGACCGCTTCGGCGAGTTCAACGTCGGCGTCAACCCCAAGCTTGCGGTGCTACCCGGGCTGCCGGCGATTCCCTACTACGGCTACGGGGCAGGGGTGATCCGCGTGAGCGTGGGGGACAACGCGGAGTCGGGCGGTCCCTACCGGTCGAGCTACCACCAGTGGTTCTTTCTGACCGACGCCACGGTGCGAGCCAACGGGCGTCAGGTCATCGAGCACGGCCGCCTGGTCGTGCCGTAGGAGAGGGATCGAGATCATGACGGACACATCTCTGGCGGGTCAGGTCGCGTGGGTGACGGGGTCGTCTCGCGGCCTCGGCCGCGTGATGGCCGAGCACCTCGGCCGTCTCGGCGCCGACCTCGTCGTGCACGGCACGACCCAGACGTCGGCGCGCGCCTTCGGCGAGGGTGAGTCCCTCGACCAGGTGGCGCGTGACGTGGCGGCACGCACGCGCCGGCGCGTCCTGGCCGTGGCCGCCGACCTGACGCGGCCCGAGGCGGTCCAGGCGGCGGCCGCCCGGATCCGCGCCGAGTACGGCCGGATCGACATCCTGGTCAACAACGCGGGCGGTGACATCGGCCCCGCCGGGGCGACCGGGCCGGGCGGCGGGCGGCCTCCGAACAACGACGGCGTGTTCATCGCGCTCGAGGACCTCCGCGCGGTGATCGACCGGAACCTCCTCTCGTGCATCTACGTCTGCCGGGAGGTCGCACCCGGGATGATCGAGCGGCGGGCGGGGCGCATCGTCAACCTCGGGAGTGTGGCGGGTCTGAGCGGCCGGGCCGAAGGCGTGATGTACGCGACGGCGAAGGCGGCCGTGCACGAGTACACGCGCTGCCTCGCCGTGCAACTCCGGCCCTACAACGTCACGGTCAACTGCGTGGCGCCGGGCGGCACGATGACGCCTCGTTTCGTCGCGACGGGGCAGGCGAAGGCCGGGGTCGTGGAGCACGTGGGCACGCTCCAGGGCTACGGGCGGCCGGAGGACATCGCCCACGCCGTGGCGTACTTCGTGACGGACGCGGGGCGCCACGTGTCGGGCCAAGTGCTGCGGGTCGACGGCGGCGATCAGACCTGGCCGGCCTGACGGCCGGGGGTGTCGCATGACCGCGCGGTTTCGGGTCGGCGTCCTCGGACTGAGCCACGACCACGTCTGGCGCAACCTTGCCGCGGTCGCCACCGGCGGGCTCGGCCAGCTGGTCGCGGTCGCCGAGCCGTCGCCAAGGCTCCGGGACCATCTGGGCCGCGAGCACGCGGGCGTGGCCCTTCATCCCACCTACGACGCGCTCCTCGAGCGCTCCGATCTGGACGCGGTCCTGATCTTTGCCGATAACCGTTCCGCCGCCGAGCTCGGAGTGCGGGCGCTTGGGCGTGGCCTCCCGGTGCTAGTCGAGAAGCCCATGGCCGCGGATCTGGCGGGCGCGGAGGCCCTGCTCGCCGCCGCGCGTGCCAGCGGGCTGCCCCTCATGGTCAACTGGCCGACGGCCTGGCGGCCTGCCCTTCGCCACGGGCTCTCCCTCGCGCTGGCGGGGCGTGTGGGGGAGCCCGTGCAGCTCAGTCACCGGGGAGGGCACGCCGGTCCGCGGGAGTTCGGCTGCTCGCCGGAGTTCTCGGCGTGGCTCTACGACCCAGCCCGGAACGGCGGTGGCGCCCTTGTGGACTACTGCGGCTATGGCGCCGTGCTCGCTCGCGTCCTTCTCGGGCGACCCCGCGCAGTGACGGCGGTGACAGCGCGGCTCCGGAAGCCGGGCCTCCGGGCCGAGGACACCGCGGTGGTCGTCCTGCGCTATTCGCGGGCGGTTGCCCTCCTCGAGGCGAGCTGGACCCAGATCGGCGACGAGCCGGCCCTCGGGATGGTCGTCTACGGCGATGCCGGGACGCTCATCGTCCACCAGCCACGGGCGACCCGCGAAGGCCAGGCGGTCGGACCGGGGCGGGTGCAGGTCGTCTTCGCCACCGGGAGCGAGATCCTCCAGCCGCCGCCCCTCCCGAGCGCCGAGCGCGACGGACCGACGTATTTCTTGACGTGTCTCCGAGCCGGCCGCGCCGTCGAGGGCCTCTGCGCCCCCGACGTGGGGCGGGATGTCCAGGAGGTTCTGGAGGCGGCCCAACGGGCGAGCGCAAGCGGTCGGGACGTGCAGCTTCCCGCGGGGGCAGGCTAGGCTTTGCGGAGCTCCAGAACCACGCGATAGTCGCCTGCCCGCCAGCTCTCCCACGAGGGCGCCACTTCTGGAGCTCGACGGTCACCGCGAGGTCGCTACCAGGCGGAATCGTGTGGCTCGAGGGCCGCGCCTTCTTGGGCGTGAGCTGCACCAACGCCAAGGAATCCCCAGAGAAGTAGGAGGCCTGCGGTCGACAGCCGACGAAGGGTCACCACCCAATCGGTCCTATCGCCCGTTCCAGCGGAAGTCATCGAGGACGGCGTACTTCATCAGGTCCCTGCCGCCGTCGCTCGAACGGCTAGTCCGGCCGTCGTGCCACGGCCTTGAAGAACGTATAGCAGAACGTGCCGTCGGGCTCCGAGGTCCGGTACAGGTCGCGGATCCCCAGCGTCCAGGTGTGCTCGTCGATCAGCTTGGCGGCCAGCGCGCGCTCGCGGACGGCCTCGACCATCGCCGTGAACGTCTTCTTCGTGAAGCCATCGACCATCTGCGGTCGACTGGCATCCGCGTAGACCATGCGTGGGGACACCGTCACGCCCTCGAAGCCGGCATGCATGAGGAGCGGGTACAAGGACCGCCCGATCAGCGAGTTGCCCCCGGCGTGTGCCTGCAGGTCGATAAGGCACTGGATGGCCTTCCGCGCGTAGGGGCTCTCCGGATGGAAGTACGTCGAGCCGTGGTCGCCTTCTATGACCGTGAGGGTACCGCCACGCTTGAGGACGCTCTTGAGGCACGCAAGCGCCTGGCCTGGCGATGCGAGATGCTCAAGCACGAAGCAGACGAATACGTGGTCGAAGCTCGCGGGGGAGAAGGGCAGCGCGTATATGTCCGCCTGCTGGAATGTGATGTTGTGGATCCCGGCGGCCCGCACCCGCTCCTCCGCGGCAGACAATGAATCAGCGGAGATGTCGACGGACACGATCAGGGCGTCGGGACTTCGGCTGGCCAGTGCGACGCTCTGGGCTCCGACGCCGCATCCAGCCTCGAGCACCATGTGGCCCGGCGGGTAATACGTGTCCGAGTGCAGGAGCTCCGTCAGGGTGGTGGCCTGATCGATGAGCCGGTCCTTCTCGCGGTCCGAGTAGCCGTGCACATAACCCCGGTCGGCGATCACGGCCGGGATCCCCTTCTCCGTCCACGACGGCTGGCTCGGATCTGCATCGGCGGTCCCCGGCTCGGCTACCCCGGCCAGCCGCGGGCGCGATGGCCCTGGAGGAACGCCGCGTCGAGCTCGACACCCAGCCCGGGCCGCTGTGACAGGTGGAGCCGGTCGCCGCGAAGGTCGAGCGGACGGTCGAGGCAGCGGTTGTACCAGGGCACGTTCGCCACGTTGTGCTCGAGCCGGTAGAAGTTCGGTACCGCGAGCATCGCGTGGGCGCCGGCGACCACCTGGAGCGGGCCCATCGCGTTGTGGGGTGTCACCGGCACCTGGTACGTCTCGGCCAGCGCGGCGATGCGCATCATCTCGCTGATCCCGCCTGTCCAGACGACGTCGGGCATCAAGTAGTCCGCGAGCCGTCCGGCGAGCACCGGCAGGAAGTCCCACCGAGTGTAGAGGCGCTCGCCCACGCAGATCGGCACCGAGACCTGCTCTCGCACGGCGCGGAGCGCCTCCAGGCTCTCGGGCGGCGTGGGCTCCTCGAACCAGCCAATGCGGTAGGGCTCGAGTCGCCGGGCGAGCCGGACGGCGGTCGGCACGTTGTAGTGGCCGTGCGCGTCGATCAGGATCTCGACCCCGGGACCGACCGCCTCGCGAATCGCGGCCACGCACGCCACGCCGAACTCCTCGCCGGCGGTGGTGATCTGCCCCGCGAGGTAGCCCGTGTGGTACGGGATCATCTCGTGGAACGGGTCGAGCTTGATCGCGGCGTGTCCCTGGGCCACGACACGCCGGGCGGCGGCCGCGTATTCCGCCGGTGTCGCGCAGGCGGGGTGGCCGTCCAGGGCGGCGAACCAGCCGTTCGCGTAGAGCGGCACGTCGTCGCGTACCTTGCCGCCGAGGAGGTCGTACACCGGCCGGCCGGTGACCTTGCCCTTGATGTCCCAGAGCGCGATGTCGATCCCGCTCACCACCGCGGTGGGCAGGCCGCGCGGGCCGAGGTACGTCGCCTTGCGGAAGAGCCGGTGCCACATCGCCGTGATGTCGGCCGGGTCCTGCCCGACCATCCAGGGCCTAAGGTGGCGGATGGCGTCGGCGATGATGAGGCTCCCGTTGGCAGGGAAGTTGGTCGACTCGCCCCAGCCGTGGACGCCGGCGTCGGTGACGACGCGGACAAAGGTCCAGACGTTCTGCGGCTCGTCGTTGTACGTGGAGGCTCCCTGCGTCGGATCGACGACGTAGACCTCGACGTCCGTGATCCTCATGGGCGTCACGTCGCGAGGTGCCAGTGCGAGGGAGGCAGTCCGGCCACCGGTGCCCGGAAAGTCGCCAGGCTGTCCCCGAGCAGGCAGCCGAGGTATGCGGTGCGGAGGTCTGGACCGCCGAAGGCGAGGCTCGAGAGATTCTTCAGGCGGCGGCTCCTGATCGCGTCCAGGTACGGGTGAGCCATCTCGTTACGGAGAAACGCGCGCTCGACGGCATCGATGTGCTCCGGGTCCCGTCCTCCAGGACACCCGAGCCGACGGCGCCGAGCGCGTCGAGGTCGACGGTGAAGGTGGCGGCCGGGTCGACGGCTGTCACTGGCGGACCTGCGGGCGAGGAGTGGCCGGATTCAATGGAGGGCGAGGAGTGTCTCGGCGATCGTGCGCTGGGCCGCGCGGAGCGGCTCGTCCGCGTTGCCGAACACCACGACGGCGACGCCGCTCGGAACCCGGCGGAGCGTCACCACGCCGGCGGGCGTCCGGAGCCGGGCGTCGCGCCAGACGGCGGGAGGGGTCGCGCCCGGGCCTTGGAGCACGTTGTCGACCATGGCCAGGGTGCTGGGCAACCCGGCGGTGGCGAGCCGGTCGAGAAGGGCTCCGAGCTCCACGGACGAAGCTCGGGGAACGACGACCTCGAAGCCCATGGCGGCCGCGCCGACCTATCGCTCCGCGGCGGCTGCCCGGAGCCGGGCAACGCCGCACGCCGCTTCGTTGATGGTGAGGCTGACGACTGCGGCGATCAGGAGCTGGACGCTCGCGATCGCGAACGCAGCACCGTAACCGCCGGTCAGCTCGAGGATCCCCAGCACGGCGACCGGGCGGGCGCCCCAGCGTTCGACAAGCCGGCCCACGAACGGCATGAACGCCCCGTAGAGGACGAGGCTCAGCGAGACGATCAGCGAGTAGGTGGCGCGGTCGGTTCCGAGATCCGTGACGATGGGCTTCAGGAACGGACCGACCGCGAAGCGCACGCCGGTCGACAGGAACACCATGACGGCGAAGGCGATGGTGACCCACCATCCGCAGAACACGCGCTGCCGCGTCATGATGGAGGCCAATATAGCCGAGCGGTCGTACCGGGACAATCGCCGCGCCGATTCGCGTCACGCGCGGCGCCTGGCACTCGCGCGGGCGCTGCTAGCGCAGGAACTGCTTGAGCCCCTTCCGCAGGAGGGACTCCGCGAACCCGCTCAGGACGCGATCCTGCAGGTCGGTTCGAAGCGAGCGGTAGGGTCCCCAGACCCGGAAGTCGACGCCCGCGAGACCGTCGGCGCGCTGGGTGAATGCCGCCCGCATCTCGCGCGGCGCGCGGCGCACGGCGGCAGGGGGCACCAGCAGCGTGAACTCGTGGGCGAGCTCGCCGGTCCGGAGCAGGATCTCGCCCTTGCCGAGGATCCTGACGTCACCCGAGACGAAGCGGACCACGGGCGTCCGGAGCACGTCACCGGCCAGCACGAAGTCGATGGCGCCTTCCTGGAACCGGAGATCGCGCAGGAGGGGCAGGTCCAGCGCGGCGGCGACGGCGCCGAGCACCGGGAAGCCGTGGAGCCGGCCGTCTCGGATCTCCGCGTGGCCGTGCCCGGTGGTTCCCTCGGGGGTGCCGGTGAGGCTCGCCTGTGCCTCGAGCCGGCCGCTCAGGCTCCGGCCGCCGAGAGTGGCCAGGAGGCTCTCCGTGCGGGCGTTGCGGAGATCTACCGAGATCGCATAGCGCGTCGGCCCTGTCAGACGGACGGTGGCCTGGCCCCCCAGCGTCCCCTCCGCGAGCTGACCACGGAGCGGCGCGAGGGTGAGGTCGCCGCCGCTGAACTGGAGCGGGGCGGTGAGCTCCCGGACCTCGACGCGCTCCGCGAGTCGGAGCAACGCGACCGTGAGCTGTCCCTGACCGGCCAGGGCGCCGCCGACCCGAGAGAGCGACGTGGTCACCTCGATGCCACTCGCCCCCACGAGCGGTCCCTTCCGCTCGCGTGCGACCACGAGCGTGCCCCGGTTGACCGCCAGGCGCGGCACGACGACGTCGAGGGTGGGAGGGACGGGGACAGGCACCGGCGCCTCCGCGCCGCCCGCCGAGCCCCCGGTGGAAGGTGAAGCTAGGGGTCTGGACACCAGGCGCTCGAAGCTCCACTCGCCGTGCTCGTTCCGGGCCAGGGTGACGGTCGGAGCATCGAGGCGTACCTCCGCGATCTCGAGCCGCCGTCGGAGGAGCGGCAGGAACCGCGGGCGCACGACCAAGGCCTCGGCCCGCAGCAGCTCGCCTGGAAGGCCCGGGGGATTGCCCACGACGACCTGGCGGAAGGTGGCGCCCGAGAAAAGCGAGACGTGCAGCTCGCCCACGGTCACGGAGGCGCCCAGAGTCTCCTGGGCGGCGGCGATCGCCGCTCGGCGGAACGCCTCCGAATCGAGGTAGCGGGCGAGCACGAAGAGGGCGCCGCCCAGCAGGGCGACGGCCCCGACGAGAATGACAGCCAGGATCTTGAGAGCGCGCACGTGCGAGTGTCTCGCGAAGTCTCCGCTCGCGGCGGAACTACCCCATGATAGCCCGAGGAGGCCGTCCGTCAGCCGGAATCGGCGGGCATGATCCTGATGCAGGACCGGTCACGTATCGGATACCCGGAGCGGACCGGCGATCCCCCTGGCCGTCCTGGCCGAGGGCGAGGTGCGGCGGGCTCCTCAGGCCTGGAGGTGTGGGTCGAGGAGGTCGCGGAGCCCGTCGCCGAGCAGGTTCGCACCCAGGACGACGAGGGAGATCGCGACGCCCGGGACCGTCGCGAGCCACCACGCGTTCGACAGATAGTCTCGGCCCTCGGCGAGCATGCCGCCCCAGGAGGGCTGGGGCGGTTGGACCCCCATGCCGAGGAACGACAGGCCGGACTCCAGCAGCACCATCGTCGCGAACTGGCTCGACGCGATGACGAGGATCGGCGCGAGGGTGTTCGGCAGCACGTGGCGGAACACGACGCGGAGCTGGCTCGCCCCGAGCGCCCACGCCGCGTCCACGTACTCGAGGTGGCGGATGGTGAGCACGTTCGCGCGCACGGTTCGGGCGTGGAGAACCCATCCGGACAGGGCCAGGACGCCGACCAGGGCGAACGGGCTCGTCCCGACGACGGCCACGATGGCGATCGCCAGCATGATGACGGGAAAGGTGAGCTGGACGTCGGCGAGGCGCATCACGAGATCGTCGAGGCGGCCTCCCAGGTATCCCGCCAGGAGCCCGACGAGCACCCCGACGCCCGTCGCCAGGACGACCGCGCTCGTTGCCAGTACGAGGGACATCCGCCCGCCGTAGAGGAGCCGGGCGTAGATGTCGCGCCCGAGATTGTCGGCGCCGAGCGGGCGGGCGGAGGTGCCGCCGAGCCCCCACGGTGCCTTCAGACGCTGGCCGAAGCTCGGGCGTACGGGGTCCGAGGGCGTCAGGAACGGCGCGCAGACGCTCGCCAGGACGACGACGAACAGGATCACGCCCCCGACCAGGATCAGCGGGTTTCGGCGGGCGAAGGCGAGCATGCGCGGCTCAGCGGTAGCGGATGCGCGGGTCGACGACCGTGTAGAGCGCGTCGACGAGCAGGTTGATCAGGACGAAGATCGTCGCGGAGATGATGAGGACGGTCTGCACGACGGGGAAGTCCCGGAAGTAGATCGCGTCGACGACGAGCTTCCCCATCCCCGGCCAGGCGAACACGGACTCGGTGATGACCGCGCCGCCCAGCAGCGTCCCGATCTGGAGCCCGATCACAGTCAGCACGGGGATGGTGGCGTTGCGCAACGCGTGGCGGAGGACCACGGCCCGCTCGGCCAGGCCCTTGGCTCGTCCGGTCCGGATGTAGTCGCGGTTCAGGATCTCGAGCATGCTGGAGCGCGTCAGCCGGGCCACCAGCGCGGTCGGGTACGCGGCGAGCGTGATGCTCGGCAGGATGAGATAGGTCCAGTTCTGGAACCCCGAGGTGGGCAGCCAGCGGAGCGTCACTCCGAACAGCAGGACCAGCATGATGCCGAGCCAGAAGTTCGGCAGCGACTGCCCCAGCACGGCCAGGAGCGTGCCCGCGTAGTCGTAGCGGGTGCCACGCCGGACGGCGGCGACGATCCCGATCGTGACCCCGGAGATCACCGTCAGCATCATGGCGTAGAAGGTCAACTGGAGCGTTGCAGGCAGCCGCTCCCTGACGACCAGCAGGGCGGGGGCGCGGTACTGGAAGGACTGGCCGAAGTCGCCCTGGAAGACGCTCCGGAGGAAGATCCCGTACTGGACGTAGAGGGGCTCCTTGAGTCCGAGGTGGCGGTTCAGGTCGTCCACGGCCGACTGAGGGGCGCCCTCGGGGAGGAGCATCTTCGCGGGATCGCCGGGTAGCACCCGGAGGATCACGAAGACCAGGACGGACATGCCGATGAGGGTGAGGATCGACTGCGCGGTTCTCCGGAGGAGATAGGCCTGCATCAGCGTGTGGGGAGGGGCGGGGACTGGCGCGCGCTCCCCGCCGCCTGCCTCGCCGCCGGCCGGCCTCCGGATACGCTCGGAGGGCCGGGCCGGCCGGCGGGCACGGCGAGAGTCGGACTACCGGATGCTGACGTCGTAGAGCAGGACGTAGTAGTCGCGGCGCGCCTGGTAGTTCTGGAGCTTGTCGCTCACCGCGTAGATCGCGACGCTGTAGTACGGCCAGATTTCCGGCTCGTCTTCCCAGAGGGCCTTCTCGATCTCCTCGTACTTCTGCTGGCGGATCTTGGGATCCGGCATGCGGCCCTCGGCGATGAGCTGCTCCACCTTCGGGTTGTCGTACCGCGTGAGCTTCTCGGCCCCCATCTTGGTGAACCACTGACCGAGGTACCAGTCGGGGTCGTGCGGCATGTGCGCCCAGCCCGAGAAGAACATGTCGTAGTTCCCCGCGGACCTCGCTTCGCGAGCCGTGGCGATCTCAAGGTTCTTGATGTTCACGGTGATCCCGACGTCCCCGAGCATGGCGGCCACCGCCTGGACGATCTCGAGCTGCTTGGGATAGAGGTCCTTCATCAGGACGAAATCGATCGAGAGGTTCTTGTACCCCGCCTCCTTCAGGATCTGGCGGGCCTTCTCGGGGTCGTAGGCCTTCGGGGCGAGGCTCGTGTGACCGATGAGCCCCGGGGGAATGGGGCTGTCCACCGGGCGCGCATACCCGAGCAAGAGGTCCTTGATGATGACGTTCCGGTCGATGGCCAGCGAGATCGCCCGCCGGACGCGGGGATCCTTGACCGGGTCCCTGGCGAGCTGGAAGATCCACCGCTGCGCCTCGATGGCGGGCGTGTCGAGGACCCGGACGCCGGGAGTCGAGCGGAGCGTCTGCACGTTGTCCGGCCATACGCGGTCGATGACGTGAAGCTCGCCGGCCCGCATGGCGGCGACGCGGGTCGAGAGCTCCGGGATGAATCGGAACGTCACCTTCTCGACCTTGGGAATTCCGGGCTTCCAGTAATCGGCGTTGGCGGTGAGGACGATTTGCTCGCCGTGTGTCCAGCCTCCGAACTTGAACGGACCGGTTCCCACCGGCTTCTGGAAGAAGGCGTCCTCGTTCGCGGCAGCCGTGTGCGGGAGGATCCCCAGCATCGTGAGGTGAGCGGGCAGCGAGCCGAAGGGCTTCTTGGTCGACACGATGACGGTGAAGTCGCCGTCCTTCCGGACGTCTTCGATGTCCTGGTACACGAACGCCTTGATCAGCTTCGTGTTGTCACGGACGCGCTTGAGCGAGTAGATGACGCTGTCCGCGGTGAACGGCGTGCCGTCGTGGAACTTGACACCCTTCCGCAGGTTGAATCGCCACGTCGTGTTGTTCACGGGCGTCCACGACTCCGCGAGGCAGGAGACGAACTTCGAGTCGTTCGTCACCTCGACCAGTGGATCATAGATGTGGCGGAGGACCGAGGTTGCGGAGATCGAGTAGTGGTTCGCCGGGTCGAGCGTGAGCATGCGCTCGGAGAGGCCGGCGATGATCTCACCCTTTCGAGCCTGGGCGGCCGCCGGGCCGGGCCAGGCGGTGGCGGCGGCGAGGGCGGCGCCCGCGCCGATCAGGACCTGGCGTCGGGCCACGTTGGACAAGTTCTCGGGGGAGGCACTAACGCGCTTCATGGCAGGCTCCTCGCGCGAGCAGCGTGTGATCGTGAAGGATCGGGGGTCGGTCGTTACCTTCAAGTTCACAGGTCGGCGTGGGCCGTGTCAAGGCCCCGTCGCCCTGTTACAATCTGGCGCCGTGACCGAGCACGCGCGGGCAGTCATCGTCGGAGGCGGCGTGGGCGGCACGAGCGTCGCGTACCATCTCACGGCGAAGGGGTGGCGCGACGTGGTGGTGGTCGAGCGGGCCGAGCTGACCAGCGGGTCGACGTTCCACTCGGCGGGGCTGGTGGGACAGCTTCGCTCCTCGGTCGCGCTCACGCGGCTGATGATGTGGAGCGTCGAGTGCTACCGGCGGCTCGCCGCCGAGACCGGACGCGACCCGGGCTGGAAGGAGACCGGCAGCCTTCGGCTCGCGTGCACCGCCGAGCGTGGTCTCGAGCACCGCCGCCAGGCCGGGTGGGCCAAGACCTTCGGGCTCCCCCTGGAGGAGATCGGGCCGGCCGAGGCCCAGCGGCTCTTTCCGGTCATGGGGCTCGACGGCGTCCTCGGCGCCGTCTACCTCCCGACCGACGGGCACCTCGACCCGAGTGGCCTCGCCATGGCGCTGGCGGAGGGCGCGCGGCAGCGCGGAGCGGCGATCCGCACCGGCACCCGCGTCGTTGGCATCGGCGTGCGAGACGGCCGAGTCCGCGAGGTCGAGACTACGGCGGGGACCATCCGCACCGAGGTGGTCGTGAACGCGGGCGGGATGTACGCGCCGGAGATCGGGCGGATGGTGGGCGTGACGATCCCACTCGTGCCCATGGCCCACCAGTATCTCGTCACGAAGCCCATCGAGGGGGTGCATCCCGCCATCCCGATGCTCCGGGATCCGGACCATCTCGTCTACTTCCGGGAGGAGGTCGGGGGGCTGGTGGCCGGCGGGTACGAGCGCGAGCCGGCGCCGTGGGGGTTCGACGGCATCCCGGCCGACTTCAACCACCGGCTCCTGCCGCCGGACTGGGAGCGCTTCGCCCCCCTGATGGAGGGTGCGGTGCATCGGGTGCCGGCGATCGGGAGCGCGGAGATCGTCCGGCTGATCAACGGCCCCGAGGCCTTCACGCCGGACGGCGAGTTCATCCTCGGCGAGTCGCCGGAGGTCCGGGGCTTCTTCGTCGCGTGCGGCTTCTGCGCCCACGGCATCGCTGGCGCCGGCGGCATGGGACGGATCATGGCCGACTGGATCGTCGAGGGCGATCCCGGGCTCGACGTCTGGCACATGGACCTCCGCCGGTTCGGCGTTCAGTACCGGTCCCGCCGGCTCACCCTCGAGCGGACCCACGAGGTGTACCGCACGTACTACGACCTCCGCTACCCGAACCAGGAGCGCGAGGAAGGGCGGCGGCTCCGCCTGTCGCCGGCGTACCCGCGGCTCCGCGAACTCGGGGCCGCGTTCGGCGAGAAGTCGGGCTGGGAGCGGCCCAACTGGTTCGAGCCGAACGCGGTGGCGGGTGACGAGGGGCGGCGCCCACGCGGGTTTGCGGGGCGGATCTGGTCACCCGCGATCGAGGCCGAGCATCTGGCGACGCGCGAGCGAGCGGGGCTCTTCGACGAGACGTCCTTCTCGAAGCTCGAGGTGGTGGGCCCGGGCGCGCTCGGCCTTCTCCAGCGGCTCTGCGGCAACGACGTCGACAAGCCGGTGGGCTCGGTCGTCTACACGTCCATGCTCAACGGGCGGGGCGGCATCGAGTGTGACTTCACGGTGACGCGGCTCGGGCCCACCCGGTTCCGAATCGTCACCGGCACGGCGTTCGGCACGCACGACCGCGGCTTCATCCAGCGGTACCTGCCGGAGGACGGGTCGGTCTCGCTCCTCGACGTCACCGGAGGGTCATGCTGCATCGGTCTCTGGGGGCCCCGCGCTCGCGACATCCTCGCGGCGACCACGACGGCCGACGTCTCGAACGCCGGCTTCCCGTACCTCACGGCGCGGGAGCTGGCGGTCGGGCGTGTTCCCGCCCTCGCGGTGCGGGTGACGTACGTGGGCGAGCTCGGCTGGGAGATCTACGCGCCCATGGAGTACGGCCTCGAGCTGTGGGACACGCTGTGGGAGGCGGGCCAGCCTCACGGCCTGGCCGCGGCCGGCTACCGCGCCATCGACTCCCTCCGGCTCGAGAAGGGGTACCGGTACTGGAGCGCCGACATCACCCCGGACGACACGCCGTACGAGGCCGGGCTCGGGTTCGCGGTCAAGCTCGGGAAGGGCGACTTCCTCGGCCGCGAGGCGCTGGTCCGCCAGCGCGCCGAGGGCGCACGCCGGAAGCTCACGTGCCTGACCCTCTCCGACCCCGCCTGGGTCGCGCTCGGGGGCGAGCCCGTGCGCGTGGCGGGCCGCGTGGTGGGGCGCGTCACGAGCGGCGGCTTCGGCTACACGGTGGGCCTGTCGATCGCCTACGCGTACCTCCCGGTGGAGCTCGCGAGCCCGGGGACGTCGGTCGCCGTCGAGTTCTTCGGAGAATGGGTCGAGGGGCTGGTGGCCGCCGAGCCCCTCTGGGACCCTCGCGGCGACCGGGTCCGAAGTTGATCGCGTACGCAGCCAATCGCGACCCGCGCCAGTTCCCGGAGCCGGACCGTCTCGATTTCCGACGCGTGGACAATCGCCATCTCGCGTTCGGCCACGGGATCCACTTCTGTCTCGGCGCCCCCCTGGCACGGCTCGAGGGGCAGGTCGCCCTGCCGGCCCTCTTGTCCCGGTTCCCGGGGCTGGCCCCGCGCGCCGACTCGCCGGAGTGGCTCGACTCGCTCGTCTTCCGCGGAATGCGATCCTTGCCCGTCGCGCTCGGGTGACGCCGCGCGCGGCTACCGGAGAGCCATCATGCCCCGAGTTCCCGTCAACGGTATCCGCCTCTACTATGAGGAGGCCGGCCAAGGCACCCCGCTCGTGTTCGTTCACGAATTCGCGGGCGAGGCCCAGAGCTGGCACCTCCAGGTGCGCTTCTTCGCCCGTCGCTACCGGACGATCGCCTTCAACGCCCGCGGCTACCCGCCCTCCGACGTGCCGGCGGCCAGCAGCGCTTACTCCCAGGACCAGGCCGTGGAGGACATCCGGGGATTCCTCGACGCGCTCGGGATCGACCGAGCCCATATCTGCGGGCTCTCCATGGGCGGCTACGCGACGCTCCACTTCGGGATCCGTTATCCCGACCGAGCACGGTCACTGGTCGTGGCGGGCTGCGGGTACGGGAGCGTGGCCACCGACCGTGCCCAGTTCAAGCGCGACGTTGCGGCCACGGCCCAGCGGTTTCTCAGCGAGCCCATGGCGGTGCTCGCCGACGTCTACTGCCAGGGGCCCACGCGGGTGCAGTTCCGGGACAAGGACCCGAAAGGCTGGCAGGAGTTCCACGACCAGTTTGCGGCGCAGTCAGCCCTCGGCCACGGCCTCACCATGCGCGGTGTCCAGCTGGAGCGGCCGTCGGTCTACGAGCTCGAGGCCGATCTCGAGCGGCTCACGGTGCCCACCCTCATCGTCACCGGGGACGAGGACGAGCCGTGCCTCGAGCCTGGCATCTTCCTGAAGCGGAAGATCCGGACCTCTGGGCTGGTCGTCATCCCCAAGGCCGGGCACACCATCAACCTCGAGGAGCCGGAGGCGTTCAACCGGGCGGTGCTCGACTTCCTGACCGCAGTCGAGTCCGATCGGTGGGGCCCTCGTAATCCGGCTTCGCAGACCGGATCGGCTATCCTGCCGTCAAATCAAGGGGATCGGAAGTAGCTAAGCGGCAGAGACCTGCACGGGGGGCCCGCGCCCGAAGCCTCCGATCCGCGCCTCGTTCCCGGCGCGCGCTCAGGGCTGGGGTCTCGACACGAAGGGACTGCCTCGTAGCGAGAACCTCAGCGTCAGGTCTGGGGACCGGGTGATCCCGACTCGCCGGCTCGTGACCACCTCTAGGCGTCCGGGCCGGGCCGCCGCGTGGATGCGGAGAGAGGACTGCCGGAGGTCCCGGCCGCTGTCGCGGAGCGTGATTCCGAGCGCCTGGGTGAGCCTCGCCGGCCCGCTCGTCAGTGCGGCGAGCGCCCGCGCGGAGGGGCGGCGCGGGAGCGGATGCCGGCGTCGGCGCGCCATCGACCTCGTCCCCGCGAGAGGCTCGAGCGCACGGATCAGCACACAGCCAGGCGTCCCCGCCGCTCCCGCGATGGCGTTCAGGCAGGCGTGGAGGCCGTAGGCCTGGAAGACGTAGGCGAGGCCTCCAGGCCCATAGAAGAGCCACCGGGAGGACGGCCGAAACGCGGCGTGTGAGGCGCCATCCTCCGGTCCGAGATACGCCTCGGTCTCGACGATCCGTCCGGCCGTGAGCGCGGCCCCGACGCGGGAGACCAGGATGCAGCCAAGGAGCTCTCGGGCCACCCGAGGGGCCGGCCGTTCGTAGAATCGGCGGGGGAGCACTCGGCCCGTCCCTGCCGGAAGCCGCGGTTGCCGGGTCCGGCGTCCCACCCTCCGCATGGTCTCCCGCTCCTAGCCCGGCGCGACCCCGAGCGCCTCCACTCGGCCGATCCAGTGCGTCATCCCGAGCCTGCGGAGGGCCTCGGCGGCCGCGTCCAGCTCGGCCCGAGCTTCGGCCTGCGCGCCGATGCGCCGATGTGTGGCGGCGAGCCCCAGGTGAGACCGCGCCACGAGCGGCCGCATTCCGAGTTCGGCCCCCAAGCGGAGCGCGTCGCGGTAGGCGGTGACCGCTGCCTCCACGTCAGGCGGCTCGCGCAGCGTGGCAATCTCTCCGGCCAGCCGCCAGGCGTACGCTTGGCTGCCTCGCTCTCCCTGGTGCTCGGCGAGGGCGAGCGCCTGCGCCGCCTGCTCGCCGGCCCGCTCGATCTGGCCCGCGAGCAGGAGGGCCTCACCGACCCAGGTGAGCCTGAGCGCGTGGTTCGCCTGGAGGTTCATGGAGACGGCCTGGCGCACGCCTTGTTCGAGGAGCGGCAACGCGTCGTCGACCCGCCCGGCGAGGGCATACGCCGCACCGAGGGGGGCGGCGACGAACGGGAAGAGTAGCGGGATGTCCGCCATGCGGGCCACCACCAACCCTCGCTCGAGGACGGGGATGGCACGCTCCGGGTCTCCACGCACGACGAAGAGGGTCCCCAGACCCCAGGCCGCCACGATCTGGCTGTAGGCGTGGTCCGCGGCCTCGGCGATGGCGACTCCCTCCTCGCCTCGGGCGATGCCTTCGGGGAAGTCGCCCAGCTCGGCCAGGCACCAGCCGAGCCATGCTCGGGCGAACACCGAGGGCAGTCCCGCCATCCCGAATTGTTCCCGCTCGAGATCGCCCTGTAGCGACGCGAGGGCGCGCCTCAAGAAGTCCGCCGCGCGTCCGTAGTCGCCGAGCGCGTGATGAGTCTGGCCAAGGCGGCACGTCGCGACGATGTTCATTCCGAAGTTCCTGAAGTTGGCCGCGACGGCCAGATCTCGCTGGCCGACCTCGATCGCCCGGGCGTGCTCGCCGCTCCACCAGAGCGCCCCCGCGCTTTCGGCGCTGCCGACGCCGGCGTTACTGCCGAGCACGGCGTCAAGGCTCGAGCGCGAGGCTGCCGTCTCGCTCTGCTGCTTGAGATAGGCCAAGGCCTTGGCCCACGCCTCGGCGCGGAAGGCGTGGTGGGCCAGGCGCGCGCCGTGCTCGGTCAGCCGCTCGAGGTACAGGCGCTCGATCGTGTCGACGATCCGCGCGTGAAGCTCGCGCCGCCGCTCGTGGAGCAGGCTTCCGTACGCGACCTCGAGGGTCAAAGCGTGCCGGAACGTGTACTCGGGGTCAGGGAACAGGCGTTTCTCATAAAGGAACTCGGCGGTTTGGAGATGGGACAGGCAGTCCTGGAGCCCTTGCTCGGGCATGTCGGCGATGGCCCGGAGGAGGGGGAGCGACACATCCTTGCCGACGACGGAGGCCAGCTGCAGCAGTCGTTTGTCCTCGGCTGGCAGACGGTCGATCCTCGCGGCGAGAACGGCCTGCACCGTTGCCGGGATCTGGATGGCGGGCAGGGCGGTGGCCAGGCGGTAATCGCCGGGCGCCCCGGTGAGGGCGTGGCTCTCGACCAGGCTCCGGACGGTCTCCTCCAGGAAGAACGGATTCCCCTGAGTCCGGTCGATCAGGAGGCTCTTCAGCGGAGCGAGCTCGGCGTCCCCGCCCATGAGGGTATCGAGCATCCCTTCGGCCGTCTCGGCGGGTAGCGGGTCGAGCCTGAGCTGGCTGTAGTAGGTCTTCCCGCCCCAGCCGTGCCGGTACTCGGGGCGATAGTTCACCAGGAGGAGCACGCGTGCGGCCGGCAGACTCTCGACGAGGCTGTCGAGCAGGGCTTGCGTGGCACTGTCGATCCAGTGGAGATCCTCCAGAACCAGGAGAAGGGGCTGCATCTGGCTTTCCCGCAGCAGCACGCTCTTCACAGCCTCCACTGTCCGTCGCTGCCGCGTCGTCGCGTCCAGCCGACCCCACTCCACTCCCTCGACGGGAATCTCCAGCAGGGCCTCGAAGGCCGTGAGAGTGGGTCGCAGGGCTTCGTCGAGCGCGAGGAGCCGTCCGATGAGCTTTTCCCGGACCGTGCGGGCCTCGTCCCCGTCGTCGATGCGGTAGTAGGCCCGGAGCAAGTCGATCACGGGCAGCCAGCTCGTCGCCTTGCTGTGGGACGCCGCGCTGCCCTCGAGGACGAGCCAGTCGCGAGTCCGATGGGAGCGCGTGATCTCCCAGGCCACCCGCGACTTCCCGACCCCCGCGTCTCCCACGAGCGCCACGACCTGACCTCGTCCGTCCCGCGCCCGGTCAAGCGCCTGGCGCAGCAGGCCCAGCTCGGCCTGGCGCCCGACGAGCCGGGTGAGCCCTCGTACCGCCGCCACCTGAAGACGTGTCCGTGCCGCCGTGGCACCGACCAGCTCGAACACCTCGACCGGGTCGGCCAGCCCGCGCACGGGCACCGGGCCGAGCGCCCTGGCCTGGACGTATCCCTCGGCAAGCCGCAGGGTGTCGGCGGTGAGAAGCACCGAGGCCGGTTTTGCCATCTGCTCCATCCGGGCGGCCAGGTGGGTGGTCTGTCCGACCGCTGAGTACTCCATCCGCAGGTCGCTACCAATGGATCCGACCACGACCTCGCCGGAGTTGAGACCGACGCGGATCTGGATGGGCACGCCGAGGGCGCGCTGCATCTCGTCCCCGTATCGCCCGATGTCCTCCTGCATTCGGAGCGCCGCGTAGCAGGCACGCACGGCGTGGTTTTCGTGGGCGAGCGGTGCCCCGAACAGCGCCATGATCCCGTCGCCCAGGACCTGGTTGACCGTGCCCTCGTAGCGGTGGACGGCCTCCATCATGCGCTTGAGCACGGCGTCGAAGAGCCGCCGCGCGTCCTCGGGGTCCCGGTCGGCCAGAAGCTCCATGGACCCCTTCATGTCGGCGAAGAGCACCGTGACCTGCTTGCGCTCGCCCTCGAGAGCCTGCCGGCTGGCGAGGATGCGCTGCGCGAGATGGGGAGGGGTGTACGCACCCGGGGAATCGAACCGGGTCGGAGGCCCGCCAGGTTCGGGCGGACCGAGTGCCTGCCCGCAGGCGCTGCAGAAGCGGCTGCCCGGGGCGTTGACCTGACCGCACGCGTGACAGGCGCCAGCGAGCCCGGCCCCGCAGGCGTTACAGAACCTGGCTCCGGGTGGGTTGTCGTGCTCGCACTGCGGGCAGCGCATTCGAAGGTGGCGGCCGGGGATCAGCTGCCTTCCCTGACCTCGACGATCTCGTCCGCCACGAGCCCGTGGGCCTCGCGATGCACGGCGGCGGCGGCCTCCTTGCTCGGCGCTTCGACCAGGCAGAACACCTTGCCGGTGCCCTCGTCGTACCAATAACGGAGGTAGTTCACCCCGTACTTGTGCTGGACCCGCAAATCCGCCGCGTGTGCATCGGACACCGCGGGAGCAGTCAAACCCTCGATCTTGTTGTGAATGTCCAGATATAGGGGCATGGTTCCTCCCTCGGCGAGGGCGTGTGGCGCCGTGCGCGATTCGCGCGTGCCCGGCGGCTGCCGGCGCAGGCTCCCATTGTCGAAGCGGGGACACCGGACTGCAACGGGAAAGTTCATGAGCCGCGGACGCCCGCCCGCGAATCGCAGGTTCCGGCGACTTCGCCTACACCGCGGCGGTCACTCATCAAGGATGGTGCGTGGCCGTCGACGCCCGCGATGCGCGGAGCGCCGCCGCTGGCATAGGGGCGATGCTGACCGCCTCGAGCGCTGCGGGGCCGCCGGCTCCGACCCGCGCGCGCCGAGCTACAGCAGCCCTCCGTTGACGTCGACGATCGCGCCGTGGACGAAGCTCGCTGCGTCCGAGGCGAGGAAGAGGATCACTGCCGCCTGTTCCTCGGCCTCGCCCACGTAGCGGAGCGGGATGCGGGCGCGGAGCTCGGCCTCCCGGTCGCCGCCGCGGGCTACCGCGGAGTAGAAGAGCTCGGTCTTGACGGGACCCGGGGCCACCGCGTTCACGCGGATGCCGTCCGGGCCGAGCTCCTGGGCAAGGTGGCGGGTGAACCCGATCACGCCCGCCTTGGCGCTCGTATACGGGATCGAGTTGGCAAGGCTCACGTGCCGCCCGGCGATCGAGGTCACGTTGACGATGTGCCCGCGCCCTCGGCGCCGCATGTGAGGCACGACCGCGCGGCAGCAGAGGAAGTGGGCCTTGAGGTCGACGGCGAGCGTCCGGTCCCACTCCTCCTCGGTGACGTCCATGATTCCACCCGGGCGGCCGATTCCCGCGTTGTTGACCAGGATGTCGACGCTCCCGAATCGCCGCACGACGTCGTCCACCATGGCCTCCACGTCGGCGCTCCGCGAGACATCCGCCGCGTAGGGCGCGGCTCGGCCGCCAGCGGCCTCGATGTCACCGGCGACCGTGTCGGCGGCCTTGAGATCGACGACGCCGACCGCCGCGCCCTCCCGCGCGAACGCCAGGCACGTCGCGCGGCCGATCCCGGCCCCGCCGCCCGTCACGATCGCCACCCGCCCCGTGAAGCGCATCCACGCTCCTTTCGGCCGTCCCAGCCCGTGTCGCTGCCGCGCCTACGGGCCCGGCCCGCCGCTTGCTGATCGGATGCGGCCGAGGATAGCACGCACCGCGCGGCGGCCCCGGTCACGGTCGGAATACGGAGGTGTGCGGGGCGAATCGGGCGGCAGGCGCATCGGCCGCGATACAGGGCGGCCACGTGGGGAGACACGAGCGATCGGAGCCGAGAGGAGGGAGTCATGAGGAGCATCCGGACAGACGGGAAGGCGAGCGCCAAGACGGGCGAGGATTGGGCGCGACGGGACGTGATCCGGGGGCTGGCGGCCGCGGCCCTGGCATGGGCGCTGCCTCTGGCCGCCTCGAGCGGCGTGGGCGCGGCCGGTCCCGACCAGCCGGCCCCACGGGACCGCGAGGCCCGGCGGCGGTGGGCGCTTGCACGAATGGACGAGATGGCCGGCGAGCGCCTCCGGTGCCGGGAGCGGTTCAAGGCGCCTCGCCAGGTCCAGGAGTGCGAGGCGAACTTCGAGCGTCGCCACCGCGCCTACAACGAGCTCTACCTGGAAGCCGCCCGGGAGTAGCCGGGGTCAGGCCGTCACGTTGACGAGCACCTTCATGACCGGCCCGCCGCCCAGCGCCGTTTCCATCCCCTCTTGAAGAGACTCGAGCGGGATGATTCGGCTGACCAGGGGCGCAAGCGGAACCGCGCCGCTCGCCCCCAGGCGGATCGCCTCTTCCCACGCCCCCCGTGTGTAGAGCCGGCTCCCGTGGAGACTGAGCTCGCGCGCGAATAACCGGTGGAGGTTCACGGGCATGGGCTCCGAGTGGATGGCGACGATGCTGATTGTCCCCCACACGCGGACGACCTCGGTGATCGCCTTGACGGCGGCCGGGTGGCCGGTGACCTCGAAGGCGACGTCGACACCATCGCCGTCGGTCCATTCGGTGGCGAAGCGGACCGGGTCGACCCCGGGCCCGACGACCTCGAGACCCAGGCGCCGGAGCATCTCGACGCGGAACGGGTTGATCTCGACGACGGCGACCCGGGCGCCCCGGTGGCGGCAGACCAGGGCGATCAGGCAGCCGATCGGGCCGCCGCCGAACACCAGGACCGCGTCTCCGGTCTTCACGCCGGCTCGAGTCACGTCGTGCGTCGCGACGGCCAGGGGCTCGATGACGGCGGCGTGATCGTCGGTCAGGGAGTCGGGCACCTTGATGAGCCGATCGACCGGCACCGGCCAGTACTCCTGCATCCCCCCGGGGAGATCGACGCCCAGGACCTTGAGGTTGTAGCAGATGTAGCTGGCGCCGATCCGGCACGCGCGGCACGTCCCGCAGAACCGGACGGGCTCCACCACCACGCGGTCGCCCGCCTTGAAGCCGCTGCCGGCAGGCGCCTCGACGACCTCCGCGAACGTCTCGTGGCCGATGATCCCGCCGTGAGGAACGCGGTTGTCGAGGTGACCCTGGAAGATGTGGAGATCCGTCCCGCAGATGCCCACCCGCAGGACGCGGAGGAGGGCCTCGCCAGGGCCGGCGGTGGGGATCGCGGTCTTGCCCGGGGTGAAGGTCCGCGCGCCCTGGTAGAAGACCGCGCGCATCGTGCCCGTAGGTGCCATGGGGCCTCCTGGATGGCGCGCCGCCCGTGCGACTCGCCCGAGTTAGGCCGCGGCGGGCATGTCGCCCACCGCGCCGTGCCTGGGTGGGCTGACCGGCGCCGGGCTCAGCCGGCGCCGAGCTCCTTCCGGACGAGGCGCGCGCCGGCGCCGAGCGCCCGGATCTTGCCGTTGCACATGTTGCGGGGGCTCCAGCCGAAGCCGCAGTCGGGATTGACGTAGAGCTTCTCGGCCGGCCAGACCTTGAGGACCTTGCGGATCCGGTCGGCGACCTCGTCGGGCGTCTCGGGATGGAAGCCCTTGACGTCGATCACGCCGGCCCCGAGCTCGCGTCCCTCGCGGGCGTACTGCCCGATGAGGTCGAGCTCGGCCATCTCGCGCCCGGCGAACTCCAGCACGAACTGGTCGGTCCGCGCCTCGAGGAGCGCCGGGAAGTAAGGCCGGTAGGTGCGGTCGAACCGCGAGCGTCCGAAGCGATTCCCGAAGCAGACGTGGAACGCGAGCCGCGCCCGCACGCCCTCGGTCGCCAGATTGAAGAGCCGTGCCATCTCCTGGCCGCTCACGTGGCCGCGGGCGGGCTCGTCGATTTGGATGAACTCGGCCCCGGCGGCGACCAGCCCCCGGAGCTCCTGGTTGATGACCTCCGCGAAGCGCTCCGCCACCTGGACGACGTCCTTGTAGATCGCGCCCGGGTGGATTCGAGAGCCGAATGTGAGGGGCCCGGCACAGGTCGCCTTGATCCCCCGCATGGTGTTGGCCTTCAGGTACTCGAACTCCTTGACGATGCCGAGGCCCCCGTCGGGTGTCTCGATCCGGGCGACCGTCTCGTAGCGGGTCTGCTGGTCGTAGCCCCAGGGGCCGAGCTTCCGGCGCACCGCGATCGGCCGGATCCCCTTGATGACCGCGTAGTACGAGTCGACGTAGCCGTCGAGCCGCCGCACCTCGCCGTCGGTGATCACGTCGATGCCCGCGCGCTCCATGTCCCGGATCGCCGTGTCGGCAGCGTCGTCCAGCATCTCGTCGAGGTCGGCGGGACCCATCTCGCCGGCTTCCCAGGCCTTCACGCCAAGATGCCACCAGCCGGCGCGGCCGTGCGAGCCCACCACGGTGGAGGGGATCAGGGGTAGCGGCGTCGTCGCGGCCATCGTCGAGGTCTCCTCTCGCTCCTCATGTCAGCTCCGGATCGGCGTGGCCGGCGTGACCACCAGCCCGCCGTCGATGATCGCGCCGGGCCGGATCACACACAAGCGGGTTCCTCTCGGCGCCCCCGGGGATCAGGCCAGGCGGTGTGAGCACGGTCACCCTCGCGAGGCCATCGGGTCGGCGGGGACGATGCCCTCGAGCGCGAGCTCGTTCGCCCGGTGGCATCGAGCGAGGTGACCGGACGCCACGAGGCGGAGCTCCGGCGTCTCGGTCCGGCAGACCTCCACCGCGAAGGGGCAGCGGGGGTGGAAGTAGCACCCGGAAGGCGGGCTGGCGGGGTTCGGCACCTCACCCTGGAGCGCCACGTCCCCGCTGGGGACCCGGGGGTCGGGGACCGGGACCGCCTTCATGAGCGCGGCCGTGTATGGATGCCGGGGTCGCGCGAAGAGAGAGGCCGCCGGGGCCATCTCCACGAGCTGCCCGACGTACATCACCGCGACCCGGTCGCAGATATGGCGGACGACGCCAAGGTCGTGCGCCACGAACAGGTACGTGAGGTGGAGGCGCTGCTGGAGCTCGAGAAGGAGGTTGAGGACCTGGGCCTGCACCGAGACGTCGAGCGCGGAGACCGGCTCGTCGGCGACCACGAGCCGCGGCTCCGTCGCCAGGGCCCGGGCGATGCCGATGCGCTGCCGCTGCCCGCCGCTGAAGGCGTGGGGGAAGCGGTACATGAACTCGGGGCGCATGCCGACCAGGCGCAGCAGCTCGGCCACGCGGTCCCGTCGCGCGCGGCGGTCGCGAAGGCCGTTGACGAGCAGCGGCTCGCCGACGTTGTCGAGCAGGGTCATCCTCGGATTGAGGGACCCGAACGGATCCTGGAAGACCATCTGAATCTCGGGCCGGAGCGGGCGCAGCTCCTTCCGGGACAGCTGGGCCAGATCCACGACGGACCCCTCGCGCGTCCGGAAGAGGATCTGTCCGCTCGACGGCGCCATGGCCCGGAGGACGCAGCGGGCAGTCGTCGTCTTGCCGCACCCGCTCTCGCCGACGAGCCCGAGCGTCTCGCCCTCGTGGACCTCGAAGCTCACGTCGTCGACGGCCCGGACCTCGGCGACCACCCGACGCGAGAAACCCTTCTGGATGGGGAAGAACTTTCGCAGATGCCTGACGTCCAGCAGCGGGGTCGCCGAGGCGGCCTGGGTCCCGGCTCCTGGCGTCACGACGTTGCCTCCACGTCGTGGTAGAGGAAGCAGCTCGCCAGCTGCTGGTCACCGACGGGACGGAGGGCCGGTACGCGCTGGTCGCAGACCCCGGGCATGGCCTCGGAGCACCGCGGGTGGAAGGGGCAGCCTCGGGGCCGGTTGAACGGGTGAGGGAGGGAGCCGGTGATGATCGGCAGGGGGACGCGAGGCGTGGCCTGGAGGCCCGGGATGGAGCGCAGCAGGGCGCGCGTGTAGGGGTGCTTCGCCTGGTGGAAGATGGCGTCGACGGGCCCCTGCTCCATGACCCGGCCCAGGTACATCACCACCACCTCGCGGGCGATCTGGGCGATGACCCCGAGATCGTGCGTGATGAAGATGACAGCCGTCCGGTACTTGCGCTGGAGCTCGCGCAGGAGGTTCAGCACCTGCGCCTGGGTCGTGACGTCGATCGCGGTCGTGGGCTCGTCGGCGATGAGGAGCCGGGGCTTGCAGGACAGCGCCATGGCGATCATCGCCCGCTGGCGGAGGCCGCCCGAGAGCTGCCAGGAGTAGGCGTCCAGGCGCTCAGCCGGCATGGAGATCCCCACGTCCCGGAACAGATCGGCCGTGATCTGCCGCGCCTCGGGGCGTCTGAGCGGTGGTCCATCGGGCCGCCACTGCCGCCAGTGGAGCTGGATCGCCTCGACGATCTGGTCCCCGACCGTGTGGACCGGGCTGAACGCGGCCATCGGCTCCTGGGGGATGAGCGCGATCTCGGCACCCCGGATCGCCCGCATCGCCGCGCCCCGGGGAGCGAGCCGGGTGATGTCGATGGCGCTCTCGGCCGCAGGCCGGAAAAGGATCTGGCCCGACACGATCCGGCCTGGCGATTCCACGAGCTGGAGGACGGCCCTCATCGCGACCGACTTGCCGCAGCCGCTCTCGCCCACGATCCCGAGCACCTGGCCGGGGTAGACGTCGAAGCTCAGACCGTCGACCGCGCGGACCACGCCCTCCTCCAGGAAGAAGGACACGCGGAGGTCTCGCACCGACAGGAGGGGGGCGGAGTCCACCGCCGCTCCCGTCACGGCGGGATCAGTGGCTGTAGGGGTCTGCGGCATCGCGGAGGCCGTCACCCACCAGGTTGAACGCGAGCACGGAAAGGATGACCAGGAGGCCCGGAATCAGGAGCCAGGGCGCGAGTGCCAGTGTCTGGATGTTCTGCGCCTCCTGCAGGAGCACCCCCCAGCTGATCGCGGGGGGCCGGATCCCGAGCCCGAGGAAGCTGAGCGAGGTCTCGTTGATGATCATGGCCGGGATGGCCAGCGTGCTGGTCGCGATGATGTGACTCAGGAACGTGGGCACCATGTGGCGGAGGATGATGCGCGGGCGGCCACACCCGGCCAGTTCGGCGGCCAGGACGAAATCCTCCTCGCGGAGCGCCAGGAACCGACTCCGCACCTCACGCCCAAGGGTCGTCCACCCCACCAGGGACAGGATGACGGTGATCGCAAAGAACACCTGGATGGGCGTCCAGTCACGGGGCAGCGCAGCCGTCAGCGCCAGCCAGATCGGGATGGTCGGGAGCGACTGGAGCAGCTCGATCAGGCGCTGGATCACGAGATCGGACAGCCCGCCGAAGTACCCGGAAACCCCGCCGAGCAGCACCCCCAGCAGGACGCTCAGCGTCACCGCCACCACGCCGATGGTCATGGAGGTCTGGGTCCCGTGCATGAGCCGCGACCACTGATCGCGTCCCAGGCGATCGGTCCCCAGGAGGTGGACGCGGCCCGTCGTGCTCCCGTCGGCGGCCCCGAGCAGGTGAAGGCTCGCCGGGAACAGGCCGAGCACGCGGTAGGGGTAGCCCCGGACGAAGAAGCGGACGCGGACGTTCTGGGTGGGGTCGACCTGCCACTCCATGCGGAGCGTGGTCGGATTGCGCTTCCCGACGACCGCCGGAACCCAGGGGCTCCACCGCATCCCCTCGAACAGCCGCGGGCGCTGCACCGGGATGAACGCCAGACGGGCCTCCGTAAACTCGGGATCCTGCGTGCTGAAGAAGTCGGGGCAGAGGACGACGGCGTAGAGCGCGAGCAGGATGACGGCGCTCGTCATGGCGAGACGATGCTTCCGGAACCGCCACCAGACGAGGGTCCAGTTCGACGCGAGGGAGACCCGCTCCTCGGCCGCCGACGGCGGAGCGGCCACGTCAGTGACATCCGGGATCAGCGCCTCATGACGCTCCGGCTGCCGGGTTGCTTCGTCCACGTCCAGTCAGCTGTCCATGCGGATTCGAGGGTCGAGCCAGGCGAGGAGGACGTCGGAGATCAGGGTGCCGATGATGGCCAGGAAGCAGTAGATGAGGAGGATGCTGCCCGCGAGGTACATGTCCTGATTGATGAGCGCCCGGAGAAGAAGCGGGCCGATGTTGGGGATGTTCATCACGGTCGCGACGATCAGGCTGCCCGAGAAGAGGGCGGGGAGGTACCAGCCGATCGTGCTCACGAGTGGGTTCAACGCCAGCCGGACGGGGTAGCGGAGGACCAGGCGCCACTCGCTGAGCCCCTTGGCGCGCGCGGTGACGACGTAGGGCTTGTTGAGCTCGTCCAGGAGATTGGCCCGCATCACACGCGTGAGCCGGGCTGTGCCCGCCACGCCCAGAACCACGGTCGGCAGCCAGATGTGCGCCAGGAGATTCATCACCCGGGCCAGGCTCCACGGTGCCTCGACGAACTCGGGCGAGAAGAGACCGGTGACGCTGATCCCCAGGTATGCGAAGGCGACCCACATGAGGATCAGCGCGAGCATGAAGTTGGGCGTGGCGACGCCGACGTAGTTGAGGACCGTGATGACATAGTCGACCACCGACCGCTGGTGCGTCGCCGAGTAGATCCCGATCGGGATCGCGACCACCCAGGTGAAGACGAACGAGAAGAGCGCCAGGATGATGGTCAGGACCAGCCGCTCGCCGATCAGCTCCGTGTTGGGCCGCTGGTACTCGAGCGACAGGCCGAGGTTGCCCTGGAGGACGTTCGCCATCCACTTCCAGTACTGGACGTAGAGGGGCTGGTCGAGCCCGTAGTCCTTGCGCAAGCGCCTCGAATTGCTCCGCGCTGACCGAGCTCCCGGAGGAGGCGAGGGTCGCCATGTACGACGTCAGGAAGTCGCCCGGCGGCGCCTGGACGATGGCGAAGACGACGACCGAGAAGACGAAGAGGAGCAGGGGCAGGAGGACCAGGCGCCGCAGGGCGTAGCGGGTCATCGTTGATCCGCTTCGGTGCTCGAGACTACGGCGTTCGGGGCGGCTCGGATCGGGTCGGCTCGGGAAGGGACGCAGTCGAGGTCGAGGACGAGCGGCCGAGACGGCGCCCGGTCCCGGCCCATCACGGGTGGGACCGGGCGCGACCGGCCGACGGCTACCTCGTGTAGAAGAACTGCTCCGGGCGAGCGTTGCCGGGGCTCCGGAGCGGCCAGTCATTGCCCAGAGTGGTCGGGACGTTGCGGAGGCGCGTGTTGACCACGACGACGCCCTGCACCATCGGGGTCAGCCCGACCGTCCCGATCTCGTAGACGTTGTCCGCCCAGATTCGGATAGATCTCCTGGGCCGCCTTGACCTGCCCGTCGGGACCGACCGTCCGGGCGGTGTCGACTAGCTCGACGATCTTCTTGATCGGCGCGCGGCGGCTCCATGCCCTTCCTTGCCCTTGGTCTCGTACCACTGGCGTGAACAGCGGCCCGGTGGTCAGGATCGGGCGAATTGCGCACGTCCGCCTTGGCGTTGCCCGTGAACGGGAAGGCGCTGGTGTCCTCGTTCCACATCTCGGTCTGCAGCTCGTTGGCCTCGCGCATCTTGAAGTGGAGCGCCGCGCTCCCGGATCTGGACGACGGTCTTGACGCCGACCTTCTCCCAGTCCTTGGCGATCAGCTGGGCGACGTCCGGCCACGCGGCGAAGGCCGGCACGACGCTGAGTCTCGATGATCGAGAGGCTTGCCGTTCGGCAGCAGCCGGATGCCCTGGGCGTCCTTCTTGGTGAGACCGATGCCGTCGAGCAGCTTGTTGGCCTCGTCCGGCTTGTACTCGCGTGTACTTCTTCGCCCACTCGTCGCCGGGGAAGTACGGATGCCACGGGGCGGGCACGCCCTGGCGCGCCTCGCCGAGGCCGAGGAACACCGACTCCTTGATCTGGTCGCGGTTGATCGCATGGGACAGCGCGATTCGGAAGTCCTTCGTCGCCATGCAGCTTGCCCGAGCTCCGGGTCGGCCTTGTACGTCTGGTTGAACGCGACCACGGCGTCCGCGCCGCCGAAGGTCGGCCAGGTGATGACGCGATACTTCCCGCTCTTCTCGTTCTCCTTGAAGACCGGGTAGTTGGTCATCTGGATGTGGCGCTCCTGCATGTCCAACTCGCCGGCGATCGCGGCCAGGTTGAGCGCCTGGATGTCGGCGAAGAAGGTGAAGCGGACCTCGTCGATGTAGGGGAGCTGGTTGCCGTCCGGGTCGACGCCGACGAAGTACGGATTGCGCCGGAGCGTGAACACCTGGTCGCTCACCCGGGTCACCGGCACCCAGGCCGCCATCGTCGGCCGCTCCGGGTTCTCGAACGGCGCGTTCTTGCGCGGCGAACAGCTCGGTCCAGGTCTTGAAGCCCGCCGCCTGGACCGCCTTGTCGATGTCTTCCCTCTTGGCGTAGGACGGGATGGAACTTCTTCAGGTAGTGGGCCGGCAGGAAGACCGCGTAGGTGCGGTCGCCGCCGTCCTGGTTGGCGAGCGCCGTCAGGAAGAGCGTGGCCGCCTGCTTGTACGTGAAGCGGACCGTCTGGGCGTCGACCTTCTCGACCGACGGCCGGTGTCCCGTCGCTGTTCCGCATCCACCCGGGAAGGGCCGGCGTCAGATCCTTGTTGAGGACGACGTCCTTGTACCAGAACACGATGTCGTCCGCCGTGAAGGGCGCGCCGTCAGACCAGCGGGCGCCCTTGCGGAGCCGGATAGTCCAGGTCTTGAAGTCCGGCGACGACTGCCAGCCAGCCGCGATCTTCGGCTCGATCTTGGCGCCGTCCGGCGAGAAGCGCGCCAGCGCGTCGTAGACGACTCGCACGTAGTTGTTGAAGTCGGCGGGACCGAGGAACGCGCGGCGCCACACACCGCCGTACTGACCGGTCCGCTCGACGACCGGGACGACCAGCGGGTCGGAGGGCAGACGCTGTTCCACCGGCGGCAGCTTGCCGACCTTCACCTGCTCGGCCAGGATCGGCGCCTCCTTGAACTTGGTGGACTGGGCGGCCGCGGGCCCCGCCAGGCTCGCCCACACCGTGAGGGCGAGGAAGAAGGCGAGGGCGGTGAGCGCCGGTCTCCTGCCATCGAGGTTCATGTCGGATCCTCCGTTCGAAGCGGTCGCTGCTGTCTCGGTTGAGCCTGTGAGGGTGCTGGCAAAGCCCGGGACAGCAGTCTAGGCGGACTCCGCGGGGCGGTCAAGCGGCCGCATCGCTTCAAAATCACGGTTACCGGCGGAAGAGTGGGATGTCGCCACGGATCAGGGGGTGGCCGCTCCGCCGATCACGCGCAGGACCGCCGGGTCCCCCCGTGCGCCGTCCGGTGGGCCCCCGTAGATGATCTCACCGCGCTCGATAACGTACAGGCAGCTCGTCTCGGGCGGGACGTGGTGGATGTTCGACTCGGCCAGGAGGATCGCACGGCCTTGGCTGGCGATGGCGGCGATGCTTTGGCCCACCTGAGGGAGGATTGCTGGCGAGAGACCCTCGAAAGGCTCATCGAGTAGCAAGAGCCGAGGGTCGAGGGCCAGGGCCCGGGCGATCGCGAGCATTTTGCGCTCGCCCCCGGACAGGTGAGTCCCGCCGCGCGCGGCGTAGGCGCGCAAACGCGGGAACACGTCGTAGGCAAGAGCCATCCGCTCTGCGGCGGGGCGGCCTCCGGGCCGAGTCCAGGTGGCGATCTCGATGTTCTCGGCGACGGTGAGATCGCCAAAGATCCCGCCTTCCTCGGGTGCGTACCCCACCCCGCGGCGAGCGATCTCGTACGTGGGCAAGGCGCCGATCGGAGCCCCGTCCAGCTCGATCCGGCCCCTCACGGGCTGGAGGTAGCCCATGACCGTGCGGAGCGTCGTTGTCTTCCCTGCGCCGTTCCGGCCGACCAGGCAGACCAGCGCTCCCGGGGGCACCTCGAGCGACACCTCCCGCAGGATGTGGCTCGACTGGATGAAGACATCGACACCGTGGAGTCGCAGCATCAGAGTCCAGATCCCCCGAGAGCGCCGACGGCAGGGAGCCGGCCGACCACCGCCGCCACCAGCGCCTCGTCTCGCCGGACCCCCTCCGGCGTGGTATCGGCCAGGATCCGGCCCTGCTGGAGAGCGATGATCCGATCGGAGTAGCCGAATACGATGTCCATGTCGTGCTCGACCAGCAGGATCGTTCGGACCCCGATGCCACGAGAGGCCTGGACGAGCATCTCCATCACCGCTGTCTTGTCGCGGGTCGACACTCCGCTCGTCGGCTCATCGAGCAGAATCGCTTCCGGGCGGAGGGCAAACGCGGACGCAACGTCCAGGAGCTTCTTGTCCCCCTGCGGTAGCGTGCGGGCCGGCGCAGCAAGGCGCCCGGCCAGCCCGAAGAGCTCGGCGACGTGCTCGGCGTCGCGGGCGACCTCGCGATCCGTCGCGAGGGAGGCGAGGAATCGCTGCCCGCGCCCGAGCCGCGAGACGACGGCCGCCTGGAGGGTCTCGCGGACGGTCAGGTTCGGGAAGATCTGGACCAGCTGGAAGCTCCGAGCCAGGCCGAGCCGCGCGAGCCGGACCGGGCCGATTCCCCGGATGTCGCGCCCCTTGAAGCGCACCACCCCCGCAGTCGGGTGGAGGAGCCCGGTCAGCACGTTGATCAGGGTCGACTTTCCGGCGCCGTTCGGCCCGATGATCGCGACGACTTGCCCGGGCTCGACGGCGAGACTCACCCCGTCCAGCGCGCAGAAGTCGCCGTAGAACTGGCGCACATCGCGGGCCTCGAGGATCATCGGCGCACCGGCTCCGCGGGCCGTGCGAGCGCCACCAGGCCGACGAGGCCGGTGGGCGCGAAGATGACGAGGGCCGCCAGGATGGCCCCGAAGACCAGCCGCCAGTACGGGAAGACGGACATCACGGTGTCCTGGAGGTAGATGAAGACGAAGGCGCCCAGGATCGGGCCGAAAAAGCTCGCGAACCCTCCGAGGAGGGTCATGAAGACGAGGTTGCCGGAATGAGTCCAGTACGCGAGGGTCGGGTCCACGTTGCCGGTCGGCGTGGCCAGCAGGACGCCGCCCACCGCCGCGTAGACGGCCGAGGTGACGAACGCGTACCAGCGATACCTCGGCACCGAGAGCCCGAGCGATTCGGCCTTCAAGGGGTTGTCGCGGACGGTGCGAAGGCAGAGGCCGAACGGCGAGTGGACGATCCGCCACATCACGACGGCGGCCAGCACGAGAAGCGCGAGCGAGTAGTAGTAGAAAGGGCCGACCAGGTACGCCGTCTTCGACATGTCGGCGAAGGGCTGGCCGAGGAGTGTGGGCCTCAGGAAGCGCATCCCTTCGTCGCCGCCGGTGAGGTGGTAGAACTTCAGCACGAACGTGTAGAAGAGCATCCCGAAGGCGAGAGTGAGCATTCCGAAGTAGATCTTCACGTAGCGAACGCAGAGGGCGCCGACCGGCGCGGCCACCGCCACGGCGAGGAGCACGGCCACTACCAGGATGAGCTCCAGCGAGCGCACCGGCGTGTGCGTCGTGAGGAACGCCCCGGTGTAGGCACCGATGCCAAGGAACAGCGCGTGCCCGAAGGAGACGAGCCCCGTGTACCCGAAGAGGAGGTTCAGGCCGAGGAGCGTGATGCCGTAGGCCATGAAGGGCAGCATGAGCGTGATGTGGTAGGCGGGGGCAGCGCGGGGGAGGGCGAGCGCGAGGGCGACCGTCAGGAGGAGCGCGATGGCTCCGAGTTGCCTCACGCGGTGGCCGCCTTTCCGAAGAGCCCGCGCGGGCGAAGGACGAGCACCGCGATGACGATCAGGTAGATCAGGAGCATCTCGAGCGCGGGATAGACCGCGATGGCGACGGCGCGGAGCACGCCCACCACGAGCGCGCCCGCCAGGGCGCCGCGCATGCTGCCGAGTCCGCCGATCACGACGACCGCAAACGCCTCCACGATGAGCTCGACCCCCATCTCGCTCATGGCTGCCGTCGACGGGATGACGAGCGCGCCGCCAAGGGTGCCGAGCATGCAGCCGAGCGTGAACACCCGCACGTACACGAAGCGCATGTCGACACCGAGCGCTTCGGCCATCTCCCGGTTCTCCGCCGCCGCCCGCATGATCCGCCCGAACGCGGTGCGGGTGAGGAGCCACCCGATGCCGGCCGCGATGGCGATGCTGGCCCCGATGACGATCAGGTTGTAGGTCGGGATGGTGGCGCCGAGGAGGTGGATCTGACCGTAGATCAGGTAGAGGCCCGAGGTCGACGTGGGCGCCGCCCCCCAGATCATCCGGATGAGGTCCTCGAGCATGAGGACGACGGCGAAGGTGAGCAGGAGCTGGAACGTCTCGTCGCGGTCGTAGATGAACCGAAGGAGGCCTCGCTCCACCACGATGCCGACGAGGCCGATCAGGAGGCCGGCCGCGACGAGGGGTAGGACGAACAGGGCGGGGGGGCCGCCGCCCTGAACGAAGGCCTGCACGGCCGACACCCCCACGTAGGCCCCGAGGGCGTAGAAGGAGCCACAGGCGAGATTGAAGATCTTCTGGACGCCGAAGACCACCTGGAGCCCGGCCGCGACCAGGAACAGGATCGCCGCATGGAACAGACCGCCCGTGACCACGTTGACGACGTGGGTGGTCGTCATGGCGATCCCGGCATCGAGAGGCCCACCCGCAGGCCGTTGTAGCTGTGGCGGGTCACCGGCTGACGCGTTCGAGCCGAAAGAGGCGCGGCCTCACCCCGCCGTCGCCCCGAATCGCCGTCGAGAGAGTTCCCTCGGTTAGACCTTCCAGGAGTTGATCCAGTCGAAGAGTTTGGTCCCCGGAGGCTTCATCCCCTGTCTGGTGGAGACCACCTCCACCGGGTTGATCGTCACGAAGTCGTAGGAGTTCTTGTGGGTGGTGATCCCCTGATAGAAGTTGCACATCTGAATGTGGTCCTCGCGCCAGGACCGCTTGCCGGAAAGGGACTCCACCTCGATGCCCTCGAGGGCCTTGACGACCTGGGCTTTCGACGGCCACTGGCCCGCACCCGGGTAGGCCTTCTCGACCGCGGCCCTGTACGATTCGACGCAGAAGTAGGCGTGGTCGCACTCGTAGGCTGGGTACTCGCCGTGCTTTGCCTTGTACTCCTGGACGAACTGCTTCAGCAGGGCGCTGGCCTTCGGGTCGTCGAAGTACATCGAGTTGTAGCCCAGGAGCAGCCCCTCGGGCGTGAAGTCCTTCTTGAGCGAGTCGTGGACCCCCCCCGCGGTCGTGAACACGCCCTTCATGTTCTTCAGGAGCCCGACCGCCGCCGCCTGCTTCATGAAGATGGTCGCATCGCCGGACCAGAATGAGCACATCAGGAGGTCGGGCTTTGCCTGCTGGA
This sequence comes from uncultured Candidatus Rokubacteria bacterium, assembly GCA_963805625.1. Lineage (GTDB taxonomy): Bacteria > Methylomirabilota > Methylomirabilia > Rokubacteriales > DASRDR01 > DASRDR01. The sequence continues at coordinate 806,854 of CAWDVE010000010.1, read as the reverse complement.
TGGCGGCGATATGGGAGGTGAAGTTGGTCTCGCCGAGCTTGGGGAAGAGCTCGAGCACCGGCTTGACCTCCATGCCGTGCCGCTTGAGGACCGCCTGGTAGGACTCCCAGCAGTCATGCCCGTAGGAGTAGTCGTTGTTGATGCCGGCGATCGTCTTGACGCCCTTGAAGTACTTGGCGGTGAGGATGCCGCCCACGATCGCCTCGACCTCGTTGTCCGTGCTCCGGAACGCCCACTTGGGGCTCGGTATCGTCTCCTCGACGCCCTTCTGCGTGGTGCCGTCCCAGGCGAGCCACGGTGTGTCCATCTCCTCGACGACCGAGCCGAGAGCGAGCGAGACGCCGGTCGAGATCACGCCCACGACCACGTCGACCTTCTCCTGGAGGACCAGCTTCCGGTAGCGCTCGACCGTGTCCTTCGGATTCGTCTCCTCCTCGACCACGAGCTGGACGCGACGACCGAGGATGCCGCCCCCCCGGTTGACGCGGTCAGCCCACCACTCCGTGCCCCGGAGACCCGCCTGGCCGACCGGCGCCGTCACGCCGGCGCGGCTGGCGAGAACGCCGATCTTGATCGGGTCCGCCGGGACCCCCGGTCGCGCCTGTGCCCGCGTCGACCGGGAAGGAACGAGCACGCCGCCCGCCGCGATCGTGGCACCTGCACCCTTCAGGAACTCGCGTCTGGTCGCTGCCATGGGTTGCCTCCTCGGTCGCTGGGGTCAAGGGACGAGGACGAAGCCTTCCATCAGCCGGCGCGCGGTGCGGTAGACGGTGACCGTCTGCGCCACGGGGGCGCCGTCGGGTCCGGGCCGCACGGCGGCGGCGACCGGCAGGATCCCGGAGGGATGGCCGATGCGGACGTCTCCGGCGGCGCCGGGGAGGGCTGCGGCCTCGTGGGCGACGGTCCCCGGGATGCGGGCCGCCACCGCGAGGCACATCGCGCCGGTCAGCGCGAAGGCCCGGTGCACCTTGCCCATCGACACGACGCGCGCGACGAGGTCGACGGTGTGCGGCTCGACTGTCTCGCCGGCCAGGGTTCGGTACCCTGCCGGCGGCGCGAGGATGGCGATCTTGGGCACGGCGGCGCTGGTGCGGCCGGCCTCCTCCGGAGTCCGCGCGAGCCCCATCCTGATGGCCGCGGCGGCCCGGATCGCCTCGAGCCGCGCCGGCAGCCCGGGCCGGCCGTCGAGATCCTCGGGTCGCTCGGTCCCGTCGAGGCCGAGGTCCTTCCCGCGCACGAACACCATGGGGTTGGTGGCATCGACGAGGGACGCGGTGATCGTCCCGAGACCGGGCACCTCGAGGGTGTCCTGGGCGTGGCCGGTGGGGAGGAGCCATCCCGTGACGGCGCCGCCTGGGTCGAGGAAGTCGAGCGCGATCCTCGCCCCGGTGCCCGGCACCCCGTCGAGCGCGAAGTCCCCCCGCACGGCGGCCTGACTCGACTCCACGGGCACGTGGGCATGGATCAGCTTCCGGGTGTTGGTGTTGTGGATCCGCACGACCGTGGCGGGCTCGCGGGCTGGGACGAGCCCTTCGTCGAGCGCGAAGGGACCGATCGCCGACGAGATGTTGCCGCAGTTTCCCCGGTAGTCGACGGCCGCTCGCATCACTTCCACCTGGCCGAAGGTGTAGTCGACGTCGGCATCCGCGCGAGTGGCCGGTCCCACCATCGCGATCTTCGAGAGCGACGAGATGCCTCCGCCCAGGCCGTCGAGCTGCCGGCCGTTGGGGTCGGGGCTTCCGAGCGCGGCGAGAAAGATGGGGTTCCACGCCTCGCGGTCCGCGGGGAGATCCCGCTGGTGGAAGATGAGCGCCCGGCTCGTGCCGCCTCGGACAAAGACCGCGCGGATGCGCCGCTGCATCAGGCCGCCGACTCCGCGAGAGCGCGCGTGTGGGCCAGGCGTCCTCCCGCCAGCACGATGGCGCGCTCGCGCTCCGTGAGCACGCAGCGCGCCTCGATGCGCCGGCCCGCAGTCTGGTCCTCGACGGTAAGCGTGCCGGTGGTCAGCCCAGTGTGGACGTCGGTGATCCGGAGTTGGTGGCCGGCCGCGATCGCGTCGTAGTCTGCCGGGTTGGCGAGCTCGAGAGGGAGCACGCCCCAGTTGATCAGATTGGCGCGGTGGATGCGCGCGAAGCTCTTCGCCAGCACCCCGCGGATCCCGAGGAACATGGGCCCCACGGCCGCAGCCTCGCGCGAGGAGCCCTGCCCGTAGGTCTGGCCAGCCAGGATGAACCCCCCGCCTCCGGCCCGGGCGCGGGCCACGAACTCGGCATCGACGTTCCGAAACGTGAACTCTGCGATCGCCGGCATGTTGGAGCGGAACACGAGGACCTGGGAGCCGGAGGGGGAGATGTCGTCGGTGGACACCTTGTCTCCGAGCTTGATGAGGACCGGGCCGGAGACCTCCTCGCCGGGCGGACGCCCGACCGGCACCTCGCGGATGTTGGGACCCTTCACGACGGCCGCGTCCTGGCCGTCGGGGGCCGGCAGGACGAGGCCAGCGGTGGAAGCGGTGAAGCGAGACGGAAAGATCACCTCGGGTGCCTCGCCCAGACGCCGCGGATCGGTGATCACGCCGCGCAGAGCGGAGGCGCACGCCGTCTGGGTGGACGAGAGATAGACCTGGTCGCCCTTGACGCCGCTTCGCCCTGGGAAGTTCCGGTTGAACGCCCGCAAGCTGCGAGAGCCGGTGGCCGGGACGTGGCCGATGCCGGGGCATGCGCCGCACGTCGACTCGGAGATGACCGCGCCCGCCGCGATGAGGTCCGCCACGAGACCCTGGCGTGCCATCGTCTCGAGGACCTGCTGGCTGGCCGGGAAGAGGACGAACGAGACGTCCGCGTGAACATGCTGTCCGCGCAGCACCTCGGCGACGACGGACATGTCCTCCCACGAGCCGTTCGTGCACGAGCCGACCAGGACCTGCTCGATCGACGTTCCCTCGACCTCGCCGACCGGGACGACGTGGTCCGGGGATCCGGGAAGCGCGACGAGAGGCTCGATCGTCGAGAGGTCGATTTCGAGCGTGTCGTCGTAGCGGGCATCGGCGTCGGCGGCGAGCGGCCGCCAGGTCGCGTCGCGCCCGAGGCGCGCGAGGTAGCTCCGGGTGACCTCGTCCGAGGGGAAGATCGACGTGGTCAGGCCGAGCTCGGCGCCCATGTTCGCGATCGTCGCCCGCTGGGGCACCGTCAGGGTCGCCACACCTGGACCCGCGTACTCGAAGATCTTGCCGAAGCCCCCGCGGACGGTGAGCCGGCGGAGCAGCTCGAGGATGACGTCCTTGGCGGCGACCCAGGGCCGGAGGCGGCCCGTCAGCACCACCTGGACGACGCGGGGCAGCGGGAAGTAGTAGGGGCTCCCGCCCATGGCACAGGCGACGTCGAGGCCGCCCGCGCCGATCGCCAGCATCCCGAGAGCGCCGCAGAGCGGGGTGTGGCTGTCCGTGCCAAGAAGGGTGAGCCCGGGTGCCCCGAAGGTCTCGAGATGGACCTGATGGCAGATGCCATTGCCGGGCTTCGAGTAGAAACCGCCGAAGCGCCGCGAGGCGGTCTGGAGGTACCGGTGATCCTCCGTGTTGCGGGCGTCGAACTGATAGACCTGGTGGTCCGCGTACGTGACCACGGTGGGCGCCTTGACGCGATCGAAGCCCATCGCCTCGAACTGGAGCCAGGCCATCGTGCCGTTCGTGTCCGTGAGGAGGACCTGGTCCATCCGGAGGCCGATCTCCTGACCGGGTGCGGGTTCGCCGGACACCAGGTGTCCGGTCACGAGCTTCTGGACGAGGCTCTCGGGCATCAGGCGCCCCGAACGGAACTCGGTCGGAACTCGCGTGGGCCGGGTCCCACGTAGTCCGCACGCGGGCGGATGAGGCGATTGTCCTGGTACTGCTCCAGGAGGTTCGCCGTCCAGCCGGCGATCCGGGAGACGGCGATCACCGGGACGAACAGGTCGACCGGGATTCCGAGCGCCTTGAAGAGCGGGGCCGAGTAGAAGTCGACATTTGGTATCAGACCCTTCTCCCGGTTGACCGCCTCGTGAAGCTTGATCGCCGTCTCATACCACACCGCTTCGGACGAGTTCCTGCAGGCCTTCGCGGCCAGCGTGCGCAGGATCTTGGCCCGCGGATCGCCGGCCTTGTAGACGCGGTGGCCGAAGCCCATTAGCCGCCGCTTCTCGGCGAGGGCACGGCGGGTGAAGGTATCCGCGTTGTCTGGCTGGCCGATCTCCTCCAGCGTGCGCATCACCGCCTCGCCCGCTCCGCCGTGGAGCGAGCCCTTGAGCGCCCCGATCGCGGCCGACACCGCCGAATGCGCGTCCGAGAGCGTGGACGCGACCACCCGGGCGGTGAAGGTCGACGCGTTCAGCTCGTGCTCCGCGTAGAGGACGAGAGCGGCGTCGAAGGCTCGCACCGGAACGACGCGCGGCTTCCGGCCCGACAGCATGTAGAGGAAATTGGCAGCATGCGAGAGATCCGCGCGAGGCGCAATGGGCCGGCGGCCGATCCGGATCCGGTGGAAGGCCGTGGTCAGGGACGACACGCGAGCCACGAGCCGAGTCGCCTTGCGCCGGTTCGCTTCGGGGGAGTTGTCTTCCGCGTCAGGGTCGAGGCCGCCCAAGAGAGCGACCCCCATCTGGAGCACGCGCATCGGATGCATCGTCTTCGGCAGGAGCTTCAGCACCTTCACGACCTCGGGCGGGAGCGGCGCAGCTTCGATCAGGTCCTTGCGGAAGGCCGCGAGGTCAGCCTCGCCGGGGAGCTCGCCGTGCCAGAGGAGCCACGTGACCTCCTCGAAGGAGGCGTGCCGCGCGAGGTTCTCGATGGCGTATCCCTGGTAGGTCAGGCGCCCGTTGACGCCGTCCAGGTCGCACAGCCGGGTGGTGGCCGCGACGACACCCTCGAGGCCTCGGATCAACCCACTCTCGGTTCCAGACATGCCACCGCCTTTCTCGAGATGAGCGTCCGGCTTCTGCCGGACAGGGGTGCGGGGTCGAGAGAGGGCCGCCGCGCTACTGTGATAACAGGGGGGGTCGGCGGGGTCAAGCCGACGGAATCAGCTGCCGACGATGCGATCGACCGTCTTCTGGATCTGCAGGAGGTCCACCGGCTTCGAGATCATCGAGAACGGGCCGATCTCGAGCGCCTTGGCCATGAGGTCCGAGTCGGGGTAGGCGGTCACGATCATCACTGGCAAGGCCGGGCGCAGCGTGTGGAGCTCCCGGAAGGTGTCGACGCCGTTCATGCCAGGCATGGAGAGGTCCAGGAGGACGAGGTCGACATCGGTCCGCTTCACGATTTCCAGGGCCTCGTCGCCGCTGCCCGCAGTGAGGACGTCCCGGGTTTTGGAGGCGAGGGCCGTGACCATGAGCTCCCGGATGGCCTCCTCGTCGTCCACGATCAGAACGGTGGACCGGCTGGTGGCCGCGTGCTCTCGGAACCAGTCGTCGAGCACCGACTTGTGGAACCGCCACTGGCGCCCGACCTTGTGTCCAGGGAGGTCCCGCCGTTCAGCCAGGCGGTAGACGGTGGACACCGGCAGCTTGAGGTACCCGGCCACCTCGCGGATGGTCAGGATCTCGCCGGCACCACGGCCCTTCCGCTCAACGGGTTCCATGTCCCTCGGCTCCGTTTCCTATCTCGCGTCTATTGTGGACTATTCACGCTTGATCCACATGGTTCCACTGGTGGGATCGGGGAGTCAAGGTATTTGTAGGGGCCGAAGGGGGCCTAGGGGGCCTTGACACACTGCGCAACCCTACAGTAGCGTGGCCTCGCGTGGGCACTCCTAGCCATGTCCAGCCTCTGTCCGCCGACCGGACCCTGGACTGCCTCGGGCTGTTTTGCCCAATGCCCATCGTCAAGACCCGGGAAGCCCTCCGCGAGATGACAGTTGGGCAGGTCCTGGAGATGCTGTCGGACGACCCGGCTAGCGATGCCGACATGCGCAGCTGGGTTCGCCGTACGGGGAATGAGCTCCTTGAGGTCGCCAAGAACGGCGCCGTCTACCATTTCCTGGTCCGGAAGATCCGATAGGCTGGGCGGGGGGGTCCGTCCCGCCCGCCGGGCCTATCTCGACTACTCGGACTTCGCCCCAGTGGACCCTCGGGTGCTGGGCGTGATGCGGCCCTTCCTGGAGGGCTGGGTGGGTAACCCCGCTGCCCGCCACAGCCTGGGGGAGGAGGCGCGGGAGTCGCTCCGCGCGGCCCGTACGAAGGTGGGTCGCCTGGTCGGTGGGCGCCCCGACGGCGTGGTCTTCCTGAGTGGGGCGACCGAAGCCAACAACCTGGCCATCAAGGGAGTGGCCTTGCGGGGCCCGGGACGCCACATTGTGACGAGCGCCGTCGAGCACACCTCGGTCCTCGCCCCCTGCCGGGATCTCATCAAGGCGGGGCTCGAGGTCACGGCCGTGGCGGTCGATGCCGAAGGCCGGGTCTCTCCCGACGACGTGCGTCGGGCCTTGCGGCCTGACACGTGCCTCGTCGCCTTAGGAGCGGCCAACGGCGAGGCGGGAACGGTGCAGCCCTGGCGAGCCATCGCGGCCGTCACCCGCGAGGCGCGCGTGCCGCTCCATGTGGACGCCGTGGGTGTGGTCGGGCGACTCCCCATCGCGGTGGAGAGCGATGGCATCGATCTCCTCACCGTCAGTGCGAACGATCTCTACGGGCCCCCGGGTGTCGGCGCGCTGTGGGTCCGGCCTGGGCTTCGTCTTGCCCCGCAGCTCGTGGGCGGGGGGCAGGAGGGCGGCCTGCGCTCGGGTACCGAGAACCTCGCGGGTGCGGTGGGACTTGGCGTGGCCGCCGAGTTCGCCTTCCGGGAGGGCCCAGGAGAGGCGGCGCGTCTCGAAGTGCTTCGCGATCGGCTGGTCGACGGCCTGGAGGTCCGGTGCCCCTCCTTGCGGCTCGTGGGGCCCCGCCGGGACCGCCTCCCTCAGCACGCGGGGTTCGCCGTCTCGAACGTGAAGGGCGAGAGCCTCGTGCTGGCCCTCGATCTAGCTGGTATCTCCGCGGCGTCCGGCACGGCGTGCGGGGCTCTGACCGGAGAGCCCTCGCACGTGCTGCAGGCCATGGGTCTCGGCGAGCGCGAGGCGCAGGGCGCCCTCGCCTTCACCCTCGGGCGCTGGACGACCCCCGATGAGATCGACGTGGTCCTGTCGGATCTTCCGCCCATCGTGGAGCGGCTTCGAGCGGTGTCTCCCTTCGCGTGACCCCGGAACTGCCGCGTCCGTGAAGCTCGTCCTGTTCGACATCGACGGCACCCTTCTGACCGCGAGCGGGGCGGGGCGGCGGGCGCTCGACCAGGCCCTGCGGGATGTGTACGGCACGGCGGGCCCGATCGATGGCTACGACTTCCGGGGCGGAACCGACCCGCAGATCATCCGCGACCTCCTCGGGCGCGCGGGCATGGGCGAGTCGGCGATCGCCGCCGGCGAGACGGCGGCATACCGTCGCTACGAAGCGTTGCTCGAGACGGAGATCGGAGACGGGCGCGGGGTGAGCGTCTACCCCGGGGTTCGCGCGCTGGTGGAGACCCTGGCCGCGCGCGACGACGTGGTGGTCGGACTCCTCACCGGCAACATCGAGGCCGGGGCCCGGATCAAGCTACGCCCCACCGGTCTGTGGCCGCACTTTCGGCTGGGCGCGTACGGGTCCGACGATGCCGACCGCACCCGGCTCCCGCAGGTGGCGGCCGGGCGGGCCGAGCGGCTCGTGGGCCGGGCGTTCCGCGGGCCGGACACGGTGATCATCGGCGACACGCCGCGGGACATCGGGTGCGCGCGGGCGTTCGGGGCGATGGCGATCGCGGTGGCGACCGGCTGGCACACCCTTGAGGATCTGGCCGCCCACCGGCCCGATCACGTGTTCGTCGACTTCTCGGATCAGGAGTCCGCGCTGGCGGCGATGCTCGCGCGGTAGGCCCCCGATGCTTCGGCTGGTCGTCGTCTGGCTGCACGTCGTGGCTGCCGTGGCCTGGGCCGGGGGAGCGCTCTACGCGAGCCACCTCGTCCTGCCGGCGGTCTCGCGCGGTGCTCGCGATGGCCTCGCCTTGCTGGTACGGGGCCGCGTCGAGGCCTGGGCAGCCCTCGCCATCCTCGTCGTGACGGGCCTCGAGAACCTCCGGCGCGTGCCGCTGGTCAGCCCATGGTTGGCGGCCAAGCTCGTGGTCGTCCTCGCGCTGCTGGCCCTCGCGGCGCACCGGGACTTCGCCGTGCTGCCGCGCGCCGTTCGCGCGGTCGAGGCGGGCACGGAGCCTGCTGCGGCCCTGTCGGGCGTGCGGGCGCTCGATCGGGTCGTCCTTCTGCTCGTCCTCGTCGTGCTCTTCCTTGCGGTCGGAGTCGCGCGCGGACGGTAGGCGCGTGCCGCGCCAGGGAAGGCGCAGCGGGAATCGGAAGTCTGCGGCTCAGTCCGCGCCCTGGAAGAACTCCACGAGCTCGTCCGAGCATCGCTCTGCGGCAACCGCGAGCTTCTGCCGGAGCACGCCCCCGGCGGCCACGAGGTCCGACAGCTTGGCCGCCTCGTCCCCCGGGTAGCCCCTGAGGCCACACGGCCTGCCAGAGGATCTGCCCGTCGGAGAGACGGACCGGGCGCGCGCGGACGTGATCGTGCACGTAGATGGGGTCATCGGCCTTCGGCTCGCCCCCGCCTCGGAGGTTGAGCGGGGTCAGGTCGGTCTGGATGTCTCGACCGCAACGCATCCCGCGAGCGCGAGCACGGCGGCCAGGACGAACGCGAGCTTTATGACCGTGCCCCCATGGCACGTAATGCCGGAAGGACCTCTCGACTGAGCGCCTCGATCGTCTTGGGCTGGTTGACGGAGGTCACCTGGATGGTGACGATGTCCGCACCGACCTCGACGAGCGGCCGATAGATCTCGACGAGATCCTCGGGCCGGCGTGCCCACGCGTACTTTCCGATGATCTCGCGTCGGTTCATGGCGTCGGCGCGAGCCCGCAGCACGGCGGGGTCGACCTCCTCCAGACGGCCTTCCACGCGGAGCCCGCGCCAGGCCTGGAGGGCTTCCCACGCCTCGTCCTCGTCCGCGGCGAGAATCGACCAGCGCTGCGCCACCAGGGTTGGCGCGGGGTGGCCGGCTTCCCGCGCGGCCGCACGGAACGGGTCGATGATCTGCTCGCGAGCCTCGGCAGGAACCTTGACGCTCAGGATGAGCCCGTCGGCGATTCGGCCGGCGAGCGTGGCGGACTGCGGGCCACCGGCCGACATCCAGATGGGAACCCGGCCGACCGGCGGGCTGTAGAGGCGGGCCTTGTCGGTCCGGTAGTAAGTACCGGCGAAGTCGAGCTTCTCGCCCGCCAGGAGACCCCGCATGATGGCGATCGCCTCGGTCATCCGGGCGGCGCGCTCCTTGTACCCTGGGAACGGAAAGCCGAGGGGCCGCTCGTTGATGCCTTCACCGGTGCCGACGCCGAGGGCGAACCGGCCGGCCGACAGCCGGTCGACAGTCGCTGCCGCCTGCGCAATGAGTCCCGGGTGGTAGTGGAACAGCGGGCACGTGACGGCCGTCGCGATGCGGACCCGCCGCGTGCGCGCCGCCAGGGCGCCGAGCCACGTCCACGCGAACCCGCACGCCGAGGCGTCGTCGACCCAGGGGTGGAAGTGATCGGAGACGGTCAGGGCGTCGAAGCCCATCGATTCCGCGAGGACGGCGTGCTCGAGGAGGACTTCGGGCTGGAACTGCTCGTGACCGCAGAAGTAGGCGAACTGGGGCATCCGCTCCTCCTCAGGTGCTGAGCGTGAACGGGACTGTCGTCTCGGCCGACATCTCGCGGAGCTGCGTCACGAGGCCGGGGGCGATCGGGATTCCCTCGCGGCGCCGACGTTCCTCGCACTCCCACTCCGGCTCGCCGGCGACGTAGATGCGGTCTTGCCCCTCGGCCTTCGGCGAGTCCTTCAGCGTCTGGAGGAGGTCATCCATGTCGGCCTTGAAGGCATCCGGATCACGGAAGCGGGCGATGTCGATCGCGCCGAAGAAGTGCCCGATGTCGGGACGGACCGGGTTGGGGTCGCGTCGGCGAACGTCCGCGAATGCCGCGCCGGCGAGCACGCCCGACAGGATGTCGACCATGACGGCGAGGCCGTATCCCTTGTGCCCGCCGAGCTCCGGGGTCGCGCCGAGCGGGGTCAGGTGCCGGATCTCGTACGCGACGGTGGGATCCGTCGTCGGCTGGCCTTCCTCGTCGAGGGCCCATCCAGGCGGGATCGGCTTTCCCCAGCGGAGCGCCACCGACAGCTTCCCGATCGCCACGGTGCTGGTTGCCATGTCGAGGACGAAGGGAAAGTGGCGGCCCGCCGGCGCGGCGAGGGAGATGGGGTTGGTGCCCAGCATGGCCTGACGCCCGTAGGTGGGGACGACGGCCGGCCCTGAGTTGGTCAGGCTCAGCCCGATCATGTCGTGGGCGAGGGCCATCATGGAGTAGTTGGCCGCCGCCCCGTAGTGGTTCGAGTTGCGGCAGGTCACGAACCCCACCCCGTGGGCGCGCGCCTTGGCGACGGCGAGCTCCATGGCCAGGGTGGCGGTGTAGTGCCCGAACGCCTGCTGGCCGTCCACGACCGCGGTCGTTCCCTCGTCGCGGGTGATCTTCGGCTCCGCGGCCGGCACGATCCAGCCGCGGCGATACCACCTCAGGTACGTCGGGAGCATGCCCACCCCGTGTGAGTCCACGCCGCGGAGATCGGTCCGGACCATCAGGTCGGCCGCGAGATCGGCGATGGCAGGGGGCGTACCCCAGCGATCGAAGACCGAGACGATGAAGGCCTTGAGAGTGGGGGCGGGGACCAGGAGCGGTCGGTCGGTCATCGAGGCGGAGCTCCTTTCTCGGAGGAAGAAGGCGGACCAGGGGACCCTGACCTCGCGCGAGCGCCCATCCGCGGGCGACGCCAGGCGGGCCGGGCGAGCCAGAGGCCCCCCAGGCCGGCCGCGAGGAGAGCGCCGGCGACCGGCCAGAAGTCGGTCCGCAGGAACGGGACGAGCCGGAACGGCGAGCGGAGATGGCGGGCCTCGAGCCGGCCGTCGAGCAGCCCCTCGGCCAGCTCGGTGGCCTCGGCCACGAGTACCTCGAGGGTCGCCTTCGCGAACGCGAGGTCGGCGCGCGCCGGGTCGCCCACGTAGCCCTGACCGTTGCCCCGTAGCGGGTAGTTGGGGCGGACCCGGCGGGCCAGCGGATAGCGCGTCGCCGGCAGGTCGCGGTAGCCAGCGTCCACGAGCTCCGGGCGCAGCAGGAGCATCAGCGAGGTCTCCCACCATCCGCCGTGGGCGTCGTCGGCGAGGGCGCGCCGCTCGTCGGGCGCGAGCGATCGTCCCAGCGCCGCCTCGATGCGTGCGAGGTATCGCCCGCGGAAGAACTCCCACGCCATGTGGCCCGTGAACGATGCCATCGCCACGCGATGGCGGCGGGACACGATCGCCGCCGCTTCCTCCAGCGCGACCAGGTGGCCGGGGCCGGCGTGCCCGTTCGACACCAGGATGTACCGGAACCCGGCCCGGGCGAGCGCCCGCCCGTAGTCGACGACCGCGTCGCGGACGACCCGCTGGCGCACCCCGATCGTTCCCACCGCCTCGAAGGTGAAGCTACCCAGCGGGAGGGTCGGCGTGAGGAGGACCGTCCACCCGGGCCGCCGCGCGACGAGGCGCTCGGCGATCGCCCCGGCGAAGTGGCGGGCGACGAGGTAATCGACGCCGACGGGCAGGTGCGGGCCGTGCTGCTCGAGAGGGCTCACCCCGACCACCGCGAGCGTCCGGCTTCGATCGAGCGCGTCGAGCGCCGGTGCCGAGAGTTCTTCGAGGCGGAGGACGCTCATCGGAGACGCTCGCGCCTCTCGGGGGGCCCCCACTGCACGGGCTCCGCGCTGTGGCCTTCCATCGCACCGTCTTCCGCCACGGTGGGAGGTGGCGCCGTTCCGGCGGCGGCCAGGGGCCGGTGGCTTCGCCGGTCCGGGCTCGCATGCGCGGCGTCCCGCGTGGCGAGGAACTCCGCCTTCGCCTGCTCCAGCGCCGTGAGGATTGCCCGGCGCTCGGTCAGGAGCCGCGCCGCCGCCTGACGGTGGGTCAACGCGAGCACGGCGAAGCCGGTCCTCGCGCGGAGCCGGTCGAGACCGCGGAGATAGTGGTAGGCGAGGAGACCGCTCAGGGGCAAGGAGACCGCGAACGCGAGCGCCCAGCCCGTCCCCGCGACCGCCCCGACGAGCCAGGACTCGAGCCCCCAGCAGAGGGGGAATGCGACCACGCTCGAGAGGAGGCGGATCGTCGCGTAGTCGGTTTCCTTCCGCGCGAACGCGCGGGCAAGCCAGCGGGGAATGAGATACGGAAGCGCGTTCACGACGGTCCCATAGAGGAAGACGGGAAGGCCGAGCACGGCCGCGCCGGACGAGCGCAGCCGGTGGTGAGGCTCGTCCTTCCGGAGCCGGGCTCCCACCGCCTGGTCGCGCACGTGCCACTCGGCGAGCAGCGCGCGGTAGCGCTGGATCCGCTGCCAGATCGCGGCGAGCCGATCGGGATCGTGCGCCCTGAAATGCGCGACCGCCTCGACGATGGCGCGGGAGAGGCGGAAGACGTCGATCGCCGCGGAGGGAAGTCCCCGCTCGGCCCGGAGCTGGCGGACGAGCTCGTCACGGTACAAATCCTCGATGGCACGGACCACCTGGGCGACGTCGATCCGGTCGACGTGGACGACCTCGGCCTCCATCGCGCTCTGGATGGCGTCGGTCAGACCCTGGACGGCTGTCACCGGCTCCTCGCGGGCCCGCGCCACGTGGAGACCGAGCGGAACCGGCTCCCCGAAGGCGACGAGCACCCGGCCCCGGAAGGCCTTCCGGGCCTCGAAGGAGAGCCCGACCGGAACCAGGACGAGCGGCGGAGCGGGGTCCGGACCTCCGGCTGCTTGGGCGGCCGCTCGCGCCGTCTCGTAGTCGAGAGCGATCCGCGCCGCTCCCGTCTTGATTCGCTGGACGCGAGTTTCGGCGTGCGTGGTGCCCTCGGGATAGATCGCGAGCACGTGGCCGGCGGCGAGAGCCTGACGGGACGCGGCGAACGCCTCGGCGTTGCGATCGGGCCGGTCCGGGTCGTCCTGCCGCCGGTAGACGGCGATGGCGCCGGCACGGGACAGGAAGCGGGCGAGGATCGGGTTCCGGAAGAGCGAGGCGTTGGTGAGGTAGTGGACCTTCCGTGGCAGTGCCGCCGCGACCAGGAGCGAGTCGATGAGGTTGTTGGGATGGTTGACGCAGAGGAGAACGGGGCCCCTCGACGGGACGCGCCCTGCCTCGCGCACGGCCACCTCGCGGAAGAGGAACCAAATCCAGAAGCGTGCCGCGAACCGCAGGAAGGCGTAGAAGCGGCCCGCTGGCTCGGCGTCCTGGCTCATGGCCGGGGCTAGCGTACCATGCGGGCGCGCGAGAGAACGGCCGCCAGCACCTTCGATGCCGTGCTACCGGGCGAAGCGTCGCTGCGTGCGGGGCTCTACCGGAACAGGTCCATGTTCGGGTCGCGCAGGAGCTCGCGGGCCGAGCCCGGCCCGGGCTCGTAGCGGTAGCCACGCACCACTGCGATCGGAACCTGGTCGAGCTTGCCCATCACGAGCTCGGCCGCGCCGGCGAGCTCGTCCGCCACCGCCAGGATTGTCGCCTGGAGCGTGTAACCGTGGGCATCCGGCACGCCGAGGTAGGTCTGGAGAGACCGCAGACCCGCCACGCCGATCGCCACGTTGACGAGACCCTCCCGCCACGGGCGGCCAAACGTATCGGCGACGATCACCGCGACCTCGACGCCCTGCGCGGCACGTACGCGGTCCGCGAACGTGCGCGCCGAGGCGTCGGGGTCTTCGGGGAGGAGGCTCGCCCAGCCGAGGCCCACGTTGGACTGGTCGACTCCCGCATTGGCGCAGATCAGACCGTGGCGCGTCTCCGTGATCAAGACACCGCGGTCCATCCGGACGACCCGGCGCGACTCGCGGAAGATGATCTCGATCAGCCGGGGGTCCTTCTTATGGGCGCGCCCGACCTCGACCGCCAGCGCGGATGGCGCCACGTCGGCGAGTCGTACCAGACGGCCCTCGACCTTGGAGACGGCCTTCTGGCTGAGTACGACCACGTCGCCGGGCGCGAACGGCGTGCCCTGGTCCACGGCCGCTGCCAGTGCGAGGCTCGCGAGATCGTCCCCGGGCTGGAGCTCCGGCAGCCCGCGGATCCCGAACACCTCGAGCTTCGGGGCGCGCGGCAGAGGCGCGTCGGCCGAGGCTCCGAGCACGACGGCCGCGCGCGTCCCCGGTCCCGCCTGACGGAGCGCTTGGAGATCCTCCGGGCGGTCGATGTCGAGCCCGGCACCCGGCAGAGGAAGCACCACCGGCTCGATGCCGCGCGCCCGCGCCGCCGCGATGTGATCGGCGAACGAGGGCTCGCCGAAGCGCAGCGGGACCACATCGGGCGGCGTGAGGCACGCCGCGTTGGTGCCGAGCCCGCTCCGGGACGGGACGAAGACGGCCGCGGGAGCGGGCCCGCAGGCCTCGAGGATGCGACGCACCTCGTCGGCCGTGAGGCAGGGGAGATCCCCGGGGACCGTGAGCAAGACCGTCGCGCCCCACTCCCGGCAGAGCGCGACGCCCCGCGCGACCGCGGCCGTGTGGCCATGGCCTTCCGTCTCCCGGACGACGAGCGCGCCCCACCGCTCGGCGACCGCGGCGACCTCGGCGTCGGGCGTGATGACGACGACGCGGTCGACAGGCGCGCCCGCGAGCGCGGCCAGGACGTCCTCCAGCATGGCGCGGGCGAGTGCCACGCGGGCGGCGGCCGGCAGCGCGTCGGCAAGGCGCTGCTTCGCGACCGTGAACTCCTTGGCGGGGACGACGACGACCCTCACGGGACGGCTCCGGCGGCCTCGAGGACGACGCGGGCGAGTCGGGCCTCGCCCACCGCATCGGGCATGAGCACATCCGCGAGGACCACCCGTACGCCGTCTCGCTGGAGGGCCGGCACGTGCGCCGCGTCCGCCCTGTCCATGACCAGGGTGTCGAGCCAGGGCCGGTACGCCCGCGCCACGCCCAGCGGGGAAACGTCGAGGCCCCGGGCCGTGAGGAGCTTCGCGGCGGGTCCGCTGACTGCCTGCCCGCCGACGATGGGGCTCACGGCCACCACGGGCGCCAGCGTGCGGACCAGGGCGTCGAAGATGCCGGGCACCGCGAGGATAGGCCCGATCGAAGTCACGGGGTTCGAGCAGCATACGACGACCGCCTCGGCCGCGTCGATCGCCTCGAGGACGTGGGGCGCCGGCCGTGCGCTCTCGGCGCCCCGGTACGCGACGTCCAGGACATCGGGCCCGCACCGCTCACGGACGAAGAACTCCTCCAGGGTGAGCCAGCCGCTCCCCGTGCGGAGCTCGGTCCGCACCGGGTCGTCGGACATGGGCACGAGCCGCGCCGTCACGCCGAGCCCTTCGGTGATTGCGCGGGTGGCGATCGTGAGGGAGGCGCCGGCGCGGAGGAGCAGGGTGCGGTGCAGGTGGGTCGCCAAGTCGCGGTCGCCCAGGCGGAACCACGTCTCGCGACCGAGCTGACCCATCGCGGCGAGGCAGTGAAAGGTGTCGTCCCGGACCCCCCAGCCGCGCGTGGCGTCGAGGAGGCCCGCGAGGGCATAGGCCACGGAGTCGAGGTCGGGCGACACGCGGAGCCCCCACCAGTCGAGATCGTCACCAGTGTTGCCGACGACGAAGAGGCGACTGGGCTCCATCACGTGGATCAGGCCGCGCAGGAGCTTGGCGGCGCCGGTTCCTCCGGCAAGGGCGACGATCACCGTCGCCCGCGCCGCCGGCCCTCGCCCTCGGCGTCCGGGACGGGGACCGCGTAGGTACCGGGACGGCGCCAGACATGGAGACCCGACCCGGGCCGCCCGCGCAGGGCGGCCGGCAGGAAGGCCTCGGGCATCGGCACGAAACCCAGCCGCACCCACACGCGGTCGAGCCCCTGGGGTCGGGTGAAGAGGGAATCGAGCGGGAGCGCGCGGGCCGCATCGACGAGGGGTGAGACGAGCTGGGCGGCCACCTCGATCGGCTCGGTGCCGGGTGGCGGATCGACGACCACGGGCCCGTGGATGAAACCGTGGGCGCCGCGCCGCTCGCAGAGCACGCCGCCAACGACCCGGTCCCCGGCCCGGGCCTCCCACGCTATCTCGTCTGGTTCCAGATCGGGCGCGAACGCGCCCGCGAAGTGAAACAGCTGCCGGACCACAGGAGCCCCGCCCTGACAGGGTTGGTAGACCACGCCCTGCCAGATGCGGGGCTCCAGGACGGATGGTGCCGACCCGGCCGCCGGCGAGACCGGCCGCCGCGCCGACCGCGGCATGTGCCCGGCGCTACTTCTTCCCGCCGAGGATCGCGTCCTTGAGAACCTTGACCGCGCGGATGCGCACGACCCGCTTCGCGGCGATCTTGATCGGCTCGCCGGTCTGCGGGTTACGGCCCATGCGCGCCTTCCGGTTCGAGAGGACGACCTTGCCGATGCCCGGCAGGACGAACGCGCCGTTCTTCTTGGCCTCTTTGACGGCCAGTGCCTGAACCTCATCCATGAAGGCGGCAACCTGCTTCTTGCTTAGGCCCGTCTTGCTGGCCAAGTGGCTCACCGTTGCCGCCTTCGTCATGACTTTCGCCATAGAACCGCCTCCTCTCAGGGTGTGGTGGTGACGCCACCGCGAACGGGTGGCTGTGGAGTTTCGCTGCACTCTCCGAGCCGACCTGCCGTGCCCGTCAGTTCCGTTCCGCCCCGGCCGGCGCCGGGCGGCTTCAGCTTCGCGAACCGGAACTGACTCGACGCGGTGAGCCGGCGGTACGAGCCGAACTGCTCGTCGGGGTTCTCGACGGCATCCAGCGGGCTCGTGTCGTCGTCGCGCCCGTCAGCGTAGAGCTTGAGAATACCGTACGTCGTGCTGCGCTGCGCGGGAATTCGACCGAGGTCTCGCACGAGCCGGCGGAGTTCCCGGGGCGGCACCAGCTGGCCATGACCCGCCCCGGCCGAGGTCGAGATGCTCTCGTTGATCAGCGTCCCGCCGAGGTCGTTGGCGCCTGCGGCGAGGAGGATCTGGGCGAGCTTGGGCCCCTCCTTGACCCACGAGCACTGGATGTTGCGCACCGTTGCCCCGAGCATGACGCGTGCGAGTGCGTGCACGCGCACGACCTCGGCGCCCGTTGCCCCGGCCCGGACGTCCCGGACCAGGTGACGGCGGTACATCGGCGCCTCCTGGTGGATGAGCGACAGAGGCACGAACTCGGTGAAGCCGCCCGTGTCCTTCTGGACGTCGCGCAGGAGGGCCATGTGCCGGACCCAGTGGGCCGGCGTCTCAACGTGACCGTACATCATCGTGGAGGTGGTCTGGATACCGAGTCGGTGAGCGGTGGTGATGATCTCGAGCCACTGGCCGGTCGAGATCCGGCCCCGTGAGATGAGGTCGCGCACCTCGTCGTCGAGGATCTCGGCGGACGTGCCGGGAAGAGTCCCGAGACCGGCCTCGCGGAGCTCGCCGAGGTACTCCGCGACGGACATTCCGGACCGCGTGACGCCGTACAGCACCTCTTCGGGGGAGAACGCGTGGATGTGCAGGTCCGGCAGCGCGTCGTGGACCGCCCGGCACAGGTCGATGTAGAACCGGCCGTCGAGCTTCGGCGCGAGTCCGGCCTGCATGCATACCTCGGTCGCCCCGAGATCCCGGGCCTCGCGCGCCCGGCGGAGCACCTCCTCTAGCGGAAGGAAGTAGCCTTCTTCCTCCCGGTGGTCCCGGCTGAAGGCGCAGAAGGTGCAGTGCTTGATGCAGACGTTCGTGAAGTTGATGTTCCGGTTGACGACGTAGGTGACCACGTCGCCCGCCTGCCGGGCACGCAGCTCGTCGGCGACCAGGGTCAGCGCGCTCAGCTCGCGCCCCGTTGCCTCGGCGAGCGCGAGCCCATCGTCCACGGTGATCTCGCCGCCGTCGAGCGCGCGGTCGAGCGCCGCGCGCACGCGCCGGTCGAGGCCCGTCCAGTAGCGAGCCAGGAAGGCATCCATCATTGCCGCGTGATCTCCTGTCGTTCGTCGTCCATGGTGGTCAGAGGGCCACCTGGACGGCGCGATCGGGAACGAGCCCGGCGGCGTCCACCAAGGCGAGGACACGGTGGCGCAGGGATTCGGGGACGAAGCCCGGACGGTGAATGAACTCGGGATAGATGGCCAGGCGCTCCCGCAGGCGGGCGCCGGCCGCAGCCGTCGCGGCCTCGAGCGCGGCGAGGTGGGGCCACGGGGCCTCGGGATTGATGTGGTCGATGGTGAGAGGCGACACGCCGCCCCAATCGTTCAGACCCGAGGCGATCAGAGCGGGGTAGGTCCCCGGTGAGAGGTTGGGCGGGGCCTGCACGTTCATGTCCGGCCCCAGCAGGAGACGGGCCACCGCCAGCGTCCGGCGGAGGTCGTCCAGCGAAGGCTCGGGCTGCCGCGCCATCGGGATGCGGGTCTTCGCCCGGAAGTTCTGAACGATGACCTCCTGGACGTGCCCGTAGCGCTCGTGGAGCTCGCGGATCGCCAGGAGCGAGTCGACGCGCTCGGCCGGCGTTTCCCCGATCCCGAAGAGGATGCCGGTCGTGAACGCGATGCCCGCCCGGCCGGCCGCCTCGATCGTCCGGAGCCGCCGCGCCGGCCGCTTGTCCGGTGCGCGCTCGTGGGGGCCGCCGGGGCCGCCGAGCCGGTCGGACGAGGTCTCGAGCATGAGCCCCACGCTGACGTTCCAGTCGCGGAGCGCCCGGAGATCGCGCTCGCTCATGAGCCCGGGATTCGCGTGGGGGAGGAGTCCGGTCTCCCTCGCGATGGCGCGGCACGCCGCCACGACGTAGTCCATGGTCGTCCGGTAGCCTCGGTGGCGGAGCCACTCGCGATGCTCGGGAAACCGGACCTCGGGCTTGTCGCCGAGCGAGAGGAGCGCCTCCTTGCAACCGAGCCGCGCCCCGGCCTCGCAGACGGCGAGCACCTCGTCCAGCTCCATCGTGCGGGCACCCAGCTGGCCCGGATCCCGCTTGAAGGTGCAGTAGCCGCAGTCGTCCCGGCAGAGGTTCGTCAGCGGCAGGAATACCTTCCGCGAGTAGGTGACCGTCCGCCCCTTGCCCCGATCGCGGAGCACGGCGGCCGCCTCCAGGACGGCTCCGAGCTCGCCGGGTGCCGCGTCGATGAGCGCCACGCCGTCAGCGCGTCCGAGCGGCCGTCCGGTCCCGATCCGCTCGAGAGCGGCCGCGACGGCGGCCGACAGCCCGGCGTGAGCGCTCACGAGCCGGGGCTCCAGCGGACCACGCGGTCGGGGACGATCTTGATGACCGGTGCCTCGGGCGGGAGCGGGAGGCTTCGATACTGCGGATACTTCGCCTCGAGCAGGATCCGGGCCGCCTTCCATTCCGTCCCGCCGTCCAGCAGCTCGGCGCGACCCTGCACCATGACGAAGCGGAGGTGCGCCCAGTCCTCCTCGTAGTGGTCGATCAACAGTGCGACACGCGGGTTGGCGCGGATGTTCCGCACGCGCTTGAGCCGGCCGACCGGGTTCTTCTTGGGCTTGGCGTCCAGTGGGGAGTAGTACGCGTGCCCGTTCGTCGCGTAGCACACCGGCACCACGTGCGGGTATCCCGCCTCGTCGACCGTCGCCAGGCGCGCCACTCGACCCTCCGCGGCGAACGTGTCAGTCGTGGTCATCGGGCGCGCGATGTGGCGCGACGGGCGAGGCGCGGCCGCACTTCCCGAGCGACACGCCGCATCAGCGTGACCATGGCGCCCGGATCGGGCTTCGGGAAGTCGAAGATAACCGTGTCGACACCAGCCGACTGGTAGGCGCGGAGGTCCGCGACCACCTTGTCCGGTGGGCCGCTCAAGGGACGAGGCGCGTCCGCCCCGGGTTTCGACCTGGTCGGCCAGAGGTCGAGCGGCCCTCTGAAGGCAACTCCGATTGACGAAGGATCGCGTCCGTTCTGTCGTGCGAGCGTCCGGATGCGGCCCATCTTCTCGGCGAGTTCGTCGGGCGCGAGGCCGGCGGGGCCCCGGAGCCCGATGGGATGCCACGCGTCACCCAGGGCGGCGGTGCGGCGGAGCGCTGCCTCGGTATGGCCCCCGACCCAGATCGGCGGGTGTGGCTTCTGAACGGGCTTGGGGAACATCGTGATGTCCCCGATCCGATAGTACTTGCCGGCGAAGCGGGGCTCGTCCTCGGTCCAGAGCGCCTTCATGAGCCGGAGGTACTCGTCGGTGACAGCGCCGCGCTCTGAGAACGGAGGGGCGGCCACAGCCTCAAACTCCTCGGGCCACCACCCGACGCCCACGCCCACGGTCAGGCGTCCGCCGGAGAGGACATCGATCGTGGCGAGGTGCTTCGCGGTGACGACGGGATTGCGGTAGGGGACGACGAGCACGCTGATCGCGACACGCAGTCGCCGCGTGACGGCCAGGAGCCATGCGGCCAATGGGATCGGCTCGATGAACGGTTGCTGGGCACCGCCAGGAAAGGTGCCTGAGTGGTCGTAGGGGTACGGGGCCGAGGAGCGAGTCGGCAGGACGACGTGATCGGAGATCGTCACGACCGAGTAGCCGAGCGCGTCGGCCGCCCGGGCTAGCCGCGTGAGCACGTCGACTCGAGCGAGCGGCCCTCGGCAGGGAAGGTGGAAGCCGAGCTTGAGTCCTCGCCGACGATCTGTTCCGCGGCCGCCCTGCTTCACAGCGACCGATCCTAAGCCCAAGTCCCTCGGCCATGCAAGGGGCGAATATTCACGCGGGCCGCTCGAAGCCGCATCAGAAGCGGCTCCGCGCGACAGTGGGTCCGCCGGCGCCGTCGGCGTTCCATCCGGTCCTGTCAGGCGACGGTACGGAGCGCCTCTTCCATGACATCGAGCGTCCAGTCGATGTCCGCGTCCGTGTGCGCGAGGGAAAGGTAGAGCTTCGTGCCGGGGATCGTGAAAATGCCCCGCCGCAAGCACTCGAGCCCGAACCGGGTCGCCTTGCGCCCATCCGCCGCGCGGAGGGCGCGATCGGTGGACAGGTCCGCCTCGGGAGCGATGAAGAAGACCTGCGCGATCGGGCCGTCCGCGAGGACCTGGACCGGCACTCCGAGCCGGTCCGCCCGCCGCGCGATTCCGCTTCGCAGGCGCTCACCCAGCGCGTGGAGTCGCTCGTAGACGCCCGGGCGCCGGAGCTCGGCCAGGGCCGCGATCCCCGCCGCGCACGCGAGGGCGTTGCCCGACAGTGTGCCCGAGAGCCCCGCGTAGTCGAGCGACCCCTTCCGCGCGGGATCGGCCGTGGCCATGACGTCGGCACGCCCCGCGATCGCCGCCAGCGAGAACCCGCAGGTCAGCGCCTTCCCGTAGACGGCGAGGTCGGGGAGGACGCCGTAGTATTCCTGGGCGCCCCCGTAGGCGAGACGGAAGCCGGTCACGACCTCGTCGAAGATCAGGAGCGCGCCGAGGCGGTGGGCGAGCTCGCGGAGCCCGGCGAGGAATCCGGGCCGTGGGCGGATGGAGCGCTGGAGCGGCTCGACGATGATCGCGGCGAGCTCGGAACCCCGCTCCGTCGCGATGCGCTCGGTCGTGGCGAGATCGTTGAAGGGCGCCACGAGGACGCTTTCCAGGGCGCCCCGGGGGATGCCGCCGATGTCCGGCCCGGGATAGGGGTAGGGCGCCTCGGACGGCACGCGCCAGTTCCCGGCCATGGCGTAGTCGTGGAAGCCGTGCCAGCCGCCTTCGAACTTCAGGATCTTCTCACGGCGGGTGACGGTGCGCGCCATGCGGCAGGCGAACATGGTCGCCTCGGTGCCGGTGGAGACGAAGCGCACCTGCTCGGCGCAGGGCACGGCGCGCACCACCGTCTCCGCGAGGCGAATGGATGGCTCGGAGAGCCAGTGGAACGTAGAGCCTCGCGCCACTTGCTCCTGGACCGCCCGGACCACCGCCGGGTGCGCGTGCCCGAGCAGCAGAGGGCCCGACCCGAGGACGTAGTCGAGATAGGTGCGCCCGCGCACGTCGACGAGGCGGGCTCCCTCGCCGTGGTCGACGACGAACGAGAGCTCGGGGGGCAGGGAGTTCTGGCCGAGACACGCACCGGGCAGGATCGTACCGGCCGTAGAGAGTAGCTCGCGGGACCGGCTCTCCATCGCTTCGAGTTCGACCGTCATCGGGAAGTTCCCTCTCGGGGTCGGGGTGGGTTTCGGGGTGTATGTCGACACTAGCCGGCTCGGCGCGGGCCGTCAACGCCTGGCGCCGCCGTGCCCACGGCGTGGGCAGGTGCTCACGGATTCGGCAAGTGCGCCGCCGTGGCCTTCTTGGAACCGCGCGAATTCCGGTGTCACGCCCGCACTCGGCACCGGCACGGCGGTTGCTTCTCGGAACCCGGCAACAGGATCGGGCCGAGACCTTGCGCGTGCCGTGGGCCGGATGGCCCTGCGGCACGCCTTGGCGTGCCCGGATGCCAGGGCTCGGATGGTACTCGGATGGTAATTGAAGAGGCAAGGGATGCTCGCTAGAATCGGCGCGGTTGCACCGCGGGCCGGTATGGCGAGCCGGCGTCCACAACCGACAACCAGTTCAATGGAGGACCCTGCATGGCTGATGACGTGAAGCCGCTGGAGACGAAGACGCCGAAGGATGTCATCCACGCGGCCAAGGAGCGCGGGGCGAAGATCGTCGACCTCCGCTTCATCGACGTGCCCGGGCTGTGGCAGCACTTCTCGATCCCGACGCACGACCTCGACGAGGAGCTGTTCGCCGAGGGCATCGGGTTCGACGGGTCGTCGATCCGCGGATTCCAGACGATCGACGAGTCGGACATGCTCCTCATGCCCGACCCCACGACCGCGCAGATGGACCCGTTCACCGCGGTCCCGACGATCGTCCTGAACTGCAACGTGAAGGATCCCGTGACGATGGAGGCTTACACTCGGGACCCCCGCTATGTTGCCCAGAAGGCCGAGCTCTTCCTCAAGCAGACTGGTATCGCCGACACGGTCTACATCGGGCCGGAACTGGAATTCTTCATCTTCGACTCGATCAAGTTCGATCAGGGCTACAACTTCGGCTTCTACCAGATCGACTCGGAGGCGGGCGCCTGGAACACGGGGAAGGAAGGGCTCGGGTACCGGCCGCGCTACAAGCAGGGCTACTTCCCCGTGCCGCCGATGGACCACTTCCAGGACATCCGCTCGGAGATGGTGCTCAACCTCGAGAAGGTGGGCGTGCGCGTCGAGGTGCACCACCACGAGGTGGCGACCGCCGGGCAGTCCGAGATCGACATGCGCTTCGACACGCTCACGAAAATGGCCGACCGGGTGATGTGGTACAAGTACGTCACCAAGAACACGGCCCGGGCGCACGGCAAGACCGTGACGTTCATGCCCAAGCCGCTCTTCCAGGACAACGGCTCCGGCATGCACACGCACCAGTCGCTCTGGAAGAACGGCAAGAATCTCTTCTACGAGGTCGGCGGGTACGCCGACATCTCGAAGATGTGTCTCCACTACATCGGCGGCATCCTGAAGCACGCGCCGGCACTGCTGGCGTTCATCGCGCCGTCGACTAACTCCTATCGGCGGCTGGTGCCAGGCTACGAGGCGCCGATCAACCTCGTCTACAGCCAGCGGAACCGGTCCGCGTGCATCCGGATTCCGGTTTACTCGCGATCCGAGAAGGCCAAGCGCATCGAGTTTCGGACGCCCGATCCGTCCTGCAACCCGTACCTCTCGTTCGCGGCCTGCGTGATGGCCGGTCTCGACGGCATCGTCAACAAGATCGACCCTGGACAGCCCATCGACAAGGATCTCTACGAGCTGCCGCCGGAGGAGCAGAAGGCCATCAAGCAGCTCCCGGGCGCGCTGGACGTGGTGCTCGACAATCTGGAGAAGGACCACGACTTCCTGCTGAAGGGCGATGTCTTCACGCCCGACCTTATCGAGACTTGGCTCGAGTACAAGCGGAAGAACGAGGTCGACGCGATCCGGCTGCGACCGCACCCGCACGAGTTCGCCCTCTACTACGACATCTAGCCAGCCGCCTTGCTTTGGGACCACGCTGGGCCGGGCGCCGCGTCCGCCCGGCCCAGCGTGCCATACTCCTCGCGTGACGCGCTCGCTCGGGCCCGTTCTTCCCGACGCGCTTCTCTCGCGCCTGATGGCGCCCGCCGCCGCGCCGCCGCTCGACGTCGCCATCGTGCTCGCCACGATCGACCCGTACGGGTGGGCGCACCCCGCCCTCGTCTCGTACGCCGAGATCCTGGCCCTCGACGCGGGGCGCCTGCGGCTGGCGCTTCACGCGGGGTCCCGCTCGAGCCGGCACCTCCGCGAGTCCGGCCGGGCAACGCTCGTGTTCGCCGACGCGGAGCTATGCCTCTACGTCAAGGTCGAGGTGCTCCCGCTGCCCGGAGCGCGGGGGGCGACGGATCTCGCGCGCTTCGAGCTGGTGGTGCGCGACGTGCTCGAGGACCGGGCGGAGGGCGAGGAGGCGGGGGCGCGGCTGACGTCCGGGCTGACGATCGCGTGGCCGGAAGACCCGCGTGACGTCATGGATCGCTACCGCGGCATTCGCGCCGCCCTCCGGGAGTGAGAGCGCGCACCGGCGGGTGGCTGTGGAGGGGGCCGATCGCTCACTTCGCCGGTACGACGAAGTCTTGCAGGAGCATGACCCTGCCGGCACGCCGCGCGCTCCGGTAGTAGCGCTCGTCCGCGGTCACAAGCGAGGTCTCCGGTCGACGGAAGGCCACGGCGTGATACAGGGTGTCGAACACGTGCTGACCCGAGCGGGCCGATAGATGCGCAGCCTCGAGATACACCTCCAACTCGTCCAGGACGGGGAACTCCATCGCGTCCATCATCGCCAGGACGTCGGGGGCGCGGTCAGGGGCGAGGCGGGTGACCACCGCCGCCACCTCGGCCAGCCAGTGGGGTGGTTCCAGGACGGATAGCCGGCCGGCATGGACCGCGTGAAGCAGGTCCAGGGCGCGCTCCGCGTGAGCTTCCCGAGGTTGATCGGGGAAGATCCACTTTACGATGACACTGGCGTCGAGGACGACCTCCGTCACGGGCGTCCCTTCAAACGCGCCGCTCGCGTGGCGGCCTCGGGCGCTGGCTTCATCCTTCGCCGGAGTTGGAGCAGACGCTCGATAGCCCGCCGCCGCCGGCGCTGTCGGAGACGCTCCTCGACCGCCTGACGCATGAGCTGTGCGACGACCGCACTCTTGTTCGCACGGGCAAAGGCTTTGTTAAACGTTCTCTTCACATCCTCGGGCACGCTGAAATTCACGGTGGCCACGACGTTCCTCCTCTGTTGAGATATTCAACAATAGCATGGTCTGACGTTCCAGGGCGGTTGCATCCGGGTCGACATCCGACGGGGCGGGGAAGGTGCCGCCCAGACGCACGATTCGGGGGAGGCGATGCGGAGGCGGACGAGGGCGGGGCGCCTGCCTGGGACCGGGTTCAGGCGCGCTAACCGCCCGCCTTGAGCCCGACCACGTTGAACGTCGGGACGGGCCGGAGGAGTCCCTTCAGCGGTAGGGTTCCCACCTCCTCGAGGTCCGCCAGGCCCTCGACGGCGCCCGCGACGCGAGACGACACGAGGATCTGGCCGCCCTTGGCCTCGCCGCACAGGCGCGCAGCGAGGTTCGTCACCGTCCCGATGGCGCCGTAGTCCCAGCGACCCTCGAACCCGATGGCGCCGATCGTGGCGTAGCCCTCGGCGATCCCGACGCCGAGCCCGAGGTCGTAGCCGCGCTTGCGCCAGGCAGCGCCGAGCCCCGCCACCCCCTCGCGCATGGCCACCGCCATCCGGAGGGCCCGCTCCGCGGGTTTTGGGAGCGGCACCGGGTCGTTGAAGAAGATCATCATGCCGTCCCCGGTGAACCGCTCGAGCGTCCCTTCGTGCTCGACGATGATCCGGCCCATCTCGGCGTGGTACTCGCGGAGCACCCGCATGACCTCCTCCGGCTCGGAGGTCTCGGCGAACGCCGTGAACCCCCGCAGATCGAGGAACACGACGGTGACCTCCCGGCGGTGGGTCTTGAGGGGGTCGTCCGCGCCGCCGGCCACGATGAGCTCGGCCAGCTGCGGCGAGAAGAAGCGCTTGAGGCGGGTGAGCCGTTCCACCTCCGCGACCTTCTCGCGCACGCGCTCCTCCAGCGTCCGGGTCCACTCGGCGAGCTGGTCGTGGAGCCGCTTCTTCTCGAGGCAGGCGCCGATGCGGGCCCGGAGGAGGGTCGGGTTGAACGGCTTCGGCAGGTAGTCCGCCGCGCCCAGCTCGACGCAGCGGATGACGCTCTCGAGCTCGTCCACCGCCGAGATCATGATCACGGGGACGTGCCGGAGCCGCTCGTCGGCCTTGAGCGCCTCCAGCACCTGGTAGCCGTTTAGCTCCGGCATCATGACGTCCAGCAGGACGAGGTCGAACGCCTGCGACCGGAGGAGCTCCAGCGCCTGGCGGCCGTCGCGCGCGGTCGTGAGGCTCGTGTAACCCTCGCGGCGGAGGCGCTGGGTCAGGGTGTAGAGGTTGTCCTCGTTGTCGTCGACGACGAGCAGCGCAGGCCCGCCCTGGCTCACCGGGTGACCCAGTGACCGGATGGGGCGCCGATCGGACGGCTCTGACTGGACGGCTTTTGACCCGCGGCGGCTAGGCTCATGACGGCGCGGCCTTCGCGAGGAGCGTCCGGATCTTCTCGAGCAGCCTCGGGAAGTCGACCGGCTTGGTGTCGAAGTCGTCGCAGCCCGCCGCCAGCGCCCGGGCACGCTCGCCTTCCATGGCATGGGCCGAGAGCGCGATGACGGGGATGGAGCCAGTCTCCGCCGCGGCCTTCAGCCGCCGCGTGGCCTCCCAGCCGTCCAGGACCGGGAGGCTCAGGTCCATGAGGATCAGGGCGGGCGCTTCGGTGGCCGCCATGACGACGCCCTGCTCGCCGTCCCCGGCCACGAGCACGTCGAAGCCTGCGCGCGTCAGCCGGCCGCGCAGCATGTAGACGTTGTCGTCGTTGTCCTCGACGTACAGGATCTTCGTCACCTCGGGCCTCCCGGAGAGCTGGATCCGGTCGGGACGACGCTCGCCAGCACGCGTCCGATCTCGGCCAGGAGCTGGTCGCGCTCCCACGCGCCCTTCTGGAGGATCCGCTCGACCGAGCCGTTGAGCACCCGGCGGTCCTCGGCGGTGAGATCCATCGACGTGAGGACCACCACGGGCACGCTACGCCAGGCAGGGTCGCGCCGGAGTGCGGCGAGGAACTCGAATCCATTCAGCTCCGGCATCACGAGATCGAGGATGATCACGTCGGGGCGCCTCGCGGCCACTCGCTGCAGGGCAATCCGGCCGTTCTCCGCTTCGGCGATCGACCAGCCGGCGCGCTCCAGCGTCTGACTGACGACCGCGCGCACGGTCGGGTCGTCGTCCACCACCAGGACATGAGGCGCCGGCCGGTTGCCGCAAAGATTCTTCAGGACACCGGCCAGGCGCTCACGTTCGATCGGCTTGACCATGTAGTCCGTCGCGCCCAGTGAGTATCCCCGGGCCTTCTCGTCGACGATGGTCACGAGGATCACCGGGATGCCGGCCAGCGCCGGATCGCCCTTGAGCGCGGCCAGCACGGTCCACCCGTCGAGGTCCGGCATCATGACGTCGAGCGTGATCGCGGCCGGTCGGGCCTCGCGGGCCAAGCGAAGGCCTTCGATGCCACTCGCGGCGGTGATCACGGAGAAACCTTGCTTGACCAGGAAGCGGTCCATGAGATCCCGCACCGTGGGGTCGTCGTCGATCACCAGCACCGTGCGCCCTGTTCTCCCCGAAGGCTCTGGCGCCGGTCCGGGGACGCTCGCCCGAGGCGCCGGCTCGGCCTCGGCCCGGACGGGGGTCCGCGCGTCAGCCGGGAGGCGAATCGTGAAGGTGGAGCCCTGCCCGGGCGTACTCGCCACGGTGATGTCGCCGCCCATCATGCGGCAGAGGCGCCGGCTGATCGCCAGGCCGAGTCCCGTGCCGCCGTACTTGCGGGTCGTCGAGGCGTCGGCCTGGGTGAATTCCTCGAAAAGCTTCGCCATCTGCTCGGGGGTCATCCCGATGCCCGTGTCCGAGATCGCCATGGTGACCCAGTCCCGGCCGCCGTCGTCCGGTCGGCGCCTCACCTCGACCCTGATCACGCCGCGCTCGGTGAACTTGCTGGCGTTGCTGGCGAGATTGAGCAGTGCCTGGCGGAGCCGCGTCGAGTCCGCCCGGATCGTGCCCACCTCAGCGGGACACTCCACCACGACCTGGTTGCCGTTCTTCGATGCGAGCTGCCGGATCGTCGCAACCACGTCCTCGACCAAGGGACCGACGGCGACCGACTCCAGCGCGAGCTCCAGTTTGCCCGCTTCGATCTTCGAGAGATCAAGGATGTCGTTGATCAGGGCGAGCAGGTGCTTGCCCGCGCGGAGGATGCGCTCGTGAGCCTCGACCTGGTCCGGCTGGGCAGCGGCCTGCGCGTCCTCGAGGAGCATCTCCGTGACGCCGATGATGGCGTTGAGCGGCGTCCTGAGCTCGTGGCTCATGTTGGCGAGGAACTGCGACTTGTGACGGCTCGCGACCTCGAGCTCCCGGCCCTTGTCCTGGATCTCCTGGAACAGGCGCGCGTTCTCGACCGCGACCGCGGCCTGCGCGGTGAACGTCTGGAGGAGGTCGACCGTGTGAGGCGGGATCGGCTCGCGGCTGACCCGATTGTCGGCAGACAGGACGCCGACCGGGTGCCCGCGCGCGATCATCGGGATGACCAGGAGGTTCTTCGTCCGTAGGGCGGAGAGTCCCGAATAGGGTGGGCGCAAGCGAAGCTCGGGAGGCAGCCGGTTCTGGTCGGTGTAGAGCATGGGTGTGCGCTCGCGGTACGCCGCGGCCAGCGCGCCGGCTTCCCCGAGCGGAATGGTCAAGTGTGCCAGCGGCTGCCACTCGTCTTCCGTGAGGCCCGCTCCGGCCCCGAGCGTGAGCGCGTCGCCCTCCGGTGTCAGCGTCCAGACGTGGAGGCGGTCGAGACGGACGACCTGACGGGCCGCGTCGAGGACGCGCGTGAGCTGCTCGTCGAGCGAGAGGGGCTCCTGGAGGGCGGTCGAGAGCCGGTAGAGCTGCTCCATGTTCCGGGAGAGGCTCTCCAGCTCCCGGCCCTTCGCGTCGATCTCCCGGAACAGCCGGGCATTCTGGATGGCGATCACCGACTGAGCCGCGAAGGTCTGGAGGGTGGCGACGATCTCGGGCGAGAAGGCTCCTCGCTCTCGTCGCAGGATGACCAGGCCACCGAGTAGCCGTTCCTCCCGGATGAGCGGGACCGCGAGCAGTGAGCGCGTGCCCTCTCGGGCGTGAAGCGCTCGGACCTGAGGCGCGACGAGCTGCCACTCTTCCTGGATATCCGCGACCTGGACGGGCTCACGGATCACCCCAGCGCGGCCGACCGCTCCCTCCCCGAGCCGGATGGGCGCCGTCCGCAACGCCTCCAGGTGTTCTGGTGTAACGTCGTGCGTGGCTCGCGCGTGAAAGCTCTGCGAGGCTTCTTCGAACTCGTAGGCGATCCCGTTGTTGCTGCCGGACAGCTGGACGGCCCGGCTGACGATCGTCGCCAGGACGGTCTCGAGGTCGAGTGTGGAGCTGACGGCCTGGCTGACCTCACCGAGCGCCCGGAGCTCGCCGACCGAGCGCGTCAGGTCCCGCGTCCGTGCCTCCAGTTCCTGGAAGAGGCGGACGTTCTCGATGGCGATGACGGCCTGGTCGGCGAAGGTCTTGAGGAGGTCGATCTGGCGGTCCGGGAAGAGTCCGGCCTGGGACCGGTGGACGGCAATCGTTCCGATGGGGACACCGTCCCGCATCATCGGGACCGCCACAACGCTGCGGAAGTTGGCGACTACCGCCACGGTGCCGTGCGCATAGCCGGGCTCAACGAGGACGTCCGGGATGTGCGCGATACTGCGGCCGAGAATTGATCGCCCCGCCGCGGTCCCCGGGCTTGGGGCCATAGGCCACGCAGAGCGCACGTTCTCGACACTCTCGGCCGTCAGCCCATGGTGGGCCACGAAGTGGAGCAGCTGACCATCGAGCCGAAAGACAAAGCACGTCTGGGCCTCGCAGAGGCGGGCCGCGCTCTGGGCGATCGTGTCGAAGACGGGCTGGACGTCGGTCGGGGAGCTCGAGATGACGCGGAGGATCTCGCCGGTGGCCGTCTGCTGCTCGAGCGTCTCGGTGAGGTCGCGGTTCCGCTGCTCCAGCTCCTTGAAGAGCCGGACGTTCTCGATGGCGATGACGGCCTGGTCGGCGAAGAGCTTGAGGAGCTCGATCTGCTTCTCGGTGAACGGTCGGGGCTCGAGCCGTCCGACGGAGATCGTCCCAATCGGCTCACCGTCGTGCAGCATGGGCACCGCCAGAGTGCTCCGGTTCTGGAGCGCCAGAGCCACGGGTCTAGCGTAGTCGGGGTCTTCGAGGACGTCCGGGACGTGCACCACGGTCCGTTCGAGGACGGCCCGGCTAGTGGTGGTCGCTCGGCTCGGGCGCATCGGAAACAGTTGCTGCAGGGCCTCCACCCCCTCCTCGCGGACACGCGCGTGGGCGACCAGATGCAGGAGCTGACCGTCGTACCTCCCGATCACACTGTAGGCCGCGTCGCAGAGCCGCATCGCGCTCTGGGCGATGGTGTCGAAGACGGGCTGGACGTCGGTTGGGGAGCTCGAGATGACGCGCAGGATCTCGCCCGTCGCGGTCTGTTGCTCGAGCGTTTCGGTGAGATCGTGGTTGCGCTGCTCGAGCTCCTTGAAGAGGCGGACGTTCTCGATGGCGATGACGGCCTGGTCGGCGAAGGTCTGGAGCAGCGCGACCTGCTTCTCCGAGAACGGCCGCGCCTCCGTGCGCCGCATCGTGACGGCTCCGATGGCCTCCTGCTCTCGCATGAGGGGAACGGACAAGATGCCTCGGTGACCCATGCGGAGCGCCAGCGCCTGCCCTCCCGGGAACTCGATGCCCTCCTTGCTGAGGTCGCGGACGTTGACCGGCGCGCGGTCGATGACTGCCCGCCCCGTGGCCCAGTCGCGGCGGATCGGTTGGTCGGCGAAGTCCAGCGGGATCGGCCCGTGGTGCGCGCCGACGTGGAGCCGTTCGCCCTCCTTCGTGAAGATGACCACATCGTAGGCCTCGCAGAGGCGCGCGGCGCTCCGCACGATGGTATCGAAGACCGGCTGGACGTCGGTCGGGGAGCTGGAGATGACGCGGAGAATCTCGCCGGTGGCGGTCTGCTGCTCGAGCGTCTCGGTGAGGTCGCGGTTCCGCTGTTCCAGCTCCTGGAAGAGGCGGACGTTCTCGATGGCGATGACGGCCTGGTCGGCGAAGGTCTGGAGCAGCGCGATGTGGGCGTCGGAGAACGGGCGAACCTCGAGGCGGCCCACCATGATCGCCCCGATCGGGTGGCCGTCGCGCAGCATCGGCACACCGATCGAGCTGCGGTTACCGAGGGTCTGGCTGAGAGTCTGCGCATACTCGGCGTCGGCTTGCACGTCCGGCACGTGCACGACCGCGCCCGTCAGGATCACGCGGCCCACCAGGTTGATCCGGCTCGGTGACATCGGGAAGATCCGCCGCATGACATCCACGCCCTCAATGGCCGCGTGCGCGTGCGCCGAGAGGTGGAGGAGCTCACCGTCATAGCGGGTGACGACGCTGAATCCGCCTTCGCAGAGACGCAAAGCGCTCCGGGCGATGGTATCGAACACGGGCTGCGCGTCGGTCGGGGAGCTCGAGATGACGCGGAGGATCTCGCCGGTGGCCGTCTGCTGCTCGAGCGTCTCGGTGAGGTCGCGGTTCCGCTGCTCCAGCTCCTTGAAGAGCCGGACGTTCTCGATGGCGATGACGGCCTGATCCGCGAAGGTCTTGAGGAGCTCGATCTGCCGGTCTGGAAAGGCTCCGGCCCGGGATCGCGAGACGGTGATCACCCCGATCGGAACGCCATCGCGCAGCATTGGAACGCCCACGGTGCTGCGGTAGGTGGCGACTTCCGCGACCGCGCCCAGCACGTAATCCGGGTCTGAGTGGACATCCGGAATGTGCGCGACACCGCGACTGAGGACCGACCGTCCGGCGGCGCTCCCGACGCTCGGTGCCATCGGCCAGGCGCCGTGCAGGGCCTCGACGCCCTCGGGCGTGAGCCCTTCTTGTGCGACGAAGTGAAGGAGCTCCCCGTCGAACCGGAAGACAAAGCAGAACTGGGCTTCACATAGCCGGGCGGCGCTCTGGGCGATCGTGTCGAAGACGGGCTGGACGTCCGTCGGTGAGCTGGAAATGACGCGCAGAATCTCGCTAGTTGCGGTCTGCTGCTCGAGCGTCTCGGTCAGGTCCCGATTGCGGACTTCCAGTTCCCGGAACAGTCGCGCGTTCTCGATGGCGATGACGGCCTGGGCGGCGAAGGTCTCGAGTAGCTGGATCTGCTTGTCGGTGAACGGGCGGAGCTCCATTCCGCGAAGCAGGATCGCTCCGATCGGTGTCCCCTCGCGCAGGAGGGGCGTGGCGAGGGTGGTTCGGTGGCCGAAGCGCCTGGCGTAGGCCGCACCCTGCGGGAACTCGGCGTCGGACGTGGAGAGATCGCGTACGTGGACGAGCTTCCGATCGACCACGGCCCGCCCCGTCACCCAGTCGCGATTGATGGGCGCGGCCTCGCCGATCGACCAGAAGGGGTGGGGCCCGATCTTGGCCGCCAGGCGGAGCACCTCGCCCTCGACCCGGAAGAGATCCGCGTCCGGCACGTCGCAGAGCCGCGCGGCGTGCTCGATGACGGC
Source organism: uncultured Candidatus Rokubacteria bacterium (assembly GCA_963805625.1). Classification (GTDB taxonomy): domain Bacteria; phylum Methylomirabilota; class Methylomirabilia; order Rokubacteriales; family DASRDR01; genus DASRDR01. Next base: position 774,082 of record CAWDVE010000010.1, on the reverse strand, counting down.
TTCCAGCACCGGCTGCACGTCGGTGGGGGAGCTACTGATGATCCGGAGGATCTCACCGGCCGCCGCCTGCTGCTCGAGGCTCTCGGTCAGGTCACGCAGCAGGGTGCGAAGGAAGGGGAGGCTCCTGGCGCCGATGACTTCGATCCCCGGGGGTCTCGTCCGGAGGAACTCGTCCAGGATGGCCGTTTGCCCTGTGGATTCGATCACCAGGTCCACGGGAAGGTGACCGAAGACTTCCAGGTGACGGGTCCCCGCCGGGACTCCCCGCGCCTTGGCCTGCTGGAGCACGAGCGCGCCGGGCAAGGGATCGACGGCGACGACGACCCTCGCCGCCGGCCATCCGAGCAGGAGCTGGAGGAGCGCCACGCCATCCGGGCCGCCCGCGATCAGGCCGATCCTGATCGGAGCCGAGCGCTCGCCCGGCTGACCACTCATCGGCAGATCCTCATACCGCCCCCCACTCTCGCGCCGTCGGCATGCGTGACGAAGAAGGTGTTGCCGGCGAAGGCCCCGTCATTCTATCCGAAGCATCGCGTCTTTTCGCGGTTTGACGTGATCCGGGGAGCGCAGGATCGGCCTGGGGAGCTTCAGCTGGCAGGGGCTAGTGCATCTCCACGCCACCGGCGACGTTGAGCGCGACGCCGGTCACGTTCTCCGCGCGGCAGAGGTAGACGACGGCCTCGCCGATGTCCTCGGGCGTCTGCTCGCGTCCCAGGGGGGTGGTCTGGCGGACGAATGCGTCGAACGCTTCGTTGACCGGGACGCCGAGGGACGCCGCGCGCGCGGGCGCGACGCCGTCGGTCCACATCGTCGTTCGGAGGAGGCCGGGGCACACTGCGTTGACGCGGATGTTGGCGGGCCCGAACTCGTGAGCAAGAGCCTGCGTGAGCCCGACGACGGCAAACTTCGAGGCCGCGTAGCCGGCGGTGAAGGCACGGCCTGTCTTTCCCGCGATCGACGCGATGTTGACGATGGAGCCCCCGCCGCGCGCCCGGAGCTCAGGCAGGGCGGCCTGCGTCACGAGCACCATACCCTTCACGTTGACCGCCATCATGCGGTCGAACTGCGCTTCGGTGAGCTGTTCGAACGGCCCTCCGGCCAGAACGCCGGCGTTGTTCACGACGATGTCGAGCCTGCCGAGGCTAGTCACCGTGTCCCGGACCATCCGGCGGGCGTCGGCGGCCTGGGTGACGTCTCCGGCGATGCCGAGGGATCGGACCCCGCGGCCCTCGATGCTGCGAACTGTCTCCTCGAGGTCGGCGGGCCGGGCGAGCCGGTACTCGATGGCGCCGTCGGTCGGCACTCCGATGTCGGCGGCGGCCACGTGGACACCCTCACCTGCGAGGGCGAGGGCGATGCCGCGGCCGATCCCGCGGGCGCCACCGGTGACGAGGGCAACCTTGCCGGCGAGCTTCACGGAGCCCTGACTACCATCCGGCGGCTGGTGTCGTCAAGGAGGGCAGGGCACTCGGCGCACGTAGCCCATCGACCAACAGCTCCTCAACCTCTTCCGGCAGCTGCTGGAACCGGGTCTGGGCGCGCTGCCGGGCAAAGGCCGTCCCACGGGGGCCTTGACCCGACATCTCCATGAACACGTTCGTCTTATGGAGGCACACGGCGATCATCTCGTCCTGCCAGGGCCACGACGGGTGGCAGGCGATGATCGTGAGATCGGGGAAGTCCGCGGCGACGTCGTCGAGGTGGGGATGGGCCGGCAGTACTTGAGCTTGAATCCCATGCCGCCGGGAGTTCCCGCCCCGAATCCGGTCGTGCCCGAGTGGAACTGGACGGCCTTGCCCAGGGACCGGGATCAGGCTTCGGCTTCTCGGCGATTCCTCCGACGGTTGCCAGCAATCTGTCGGACAGTCGGAACCCGACCCGTCAGGCGGACTGGTCCTCGGGCAGGTCCTGGTGGGCTTGGCAGGCGGTACAGACCCAGCGCCGCCAGACGTGCCGCTCCCGATCCCGGCGCAGATACCAGGGGGCCAGCGTGAGGCGCCCGCAGACAGGGCAGGGACGCCGCTCGGCGCCGGCCGGAACGGCCTGCGGAAAGTACGTGCGGCGCTCGACCGGGACATCCGTCATCGCGCCCTCATGATCGGGAGCGTTCCGAGGTTCGTCAAGGACGATTTGATATACTCCGGGCCGGAGGATCCGCGTGCGACAGCTCCGGATCGGCCTGGCCCAGCTCAACGTCAGCGTCGGTGACGTCGAGGGCAATGCTCGCCGGGTGCTCGACGAGATCGAGCGGGCGCGCGCACTCGGGGTCGACCTGGTCGCGTTCCCCGAGTTGTGCCTGACCGGGTACCCCCCCGAGGATCTCCTGTTCCGGCCCGCGTTCATCGAGGCGAATCTGCGTGCCCTCGACCGGGTGGCGCGGGCGTCGAGCGGCCTCATCGTCGTGGTCGGCTTCGTCGACCGGCAGGATGACATCATGAACGCCGCCGCCGTCTGCCACGACGGGGCTGTGGCCGGCGTGTACCACAAGCAGTACCTGCCGAACTACGGCGTCTTCGACGAGAACCGGTACTTCCAGGCCGGGGTGGAGACTCCGGTCTTCGAGCTGGGCGAAGGCGGCCCGGTTCTCGCGGTGAATATCTGCGAGGACATCTGGTACCCCACCGGGCCCATGACCGCGCAGACGCTTGCCGGGGCGGAGGTGGTGGTCTCGATCAACTCGTCGCCCTATCACGTTGGCAAGGTGCGCTTCCGCGAGAAGATGCTGGCCACCCGGGCGGCGGACCACGTGGGGTACCTCGCGTTCGTGAACCTGGTCGGCGGTCAGGACGAGCTGGTCTTCGACGGCCAGTCCATGGTGTTCGACCCTGCCGGTGACCGGCTGGCGCTCGGACGGGCGTTCGAGGAGGACCTGGTGGTCGCCGACCTCGACCTCGATGCGGTGTTCCGCGCGAGGCTTCGCGATTCGCGGCGGCGCAAGGAGAAGCAGATGGCGGTGGCCCCGGTTCGACGCGTGCCTCTGGCGCCCCTGCCGGAGCGGCCGCGTCCCGCGGTGCCGGCGCGGTCCACCACGTTCCTCGACCGGGACGCCGAGGTGTACGCGGCGCTCGTCACCGGGACACGGGACTACGTCCGGAAGAACGGGTTCCGGCGCGTCGTCGTGGGTCTCTCGGGCGGCATCGATTCGGCGCTCACGACAGCGATCGCCGTGGATGCGCTGGGGTGCGAGGGCGTGGTCGGGGTGTCCATGCCGTCGCCGTTCTCGTCCGCTGGGACGCGGGCCGACGCCCGGCGCGTCGCGCGGAACCTCGGCATCGAGTTCCTCACGCTGCCGATCACGCCGGCCACCCGGGCTTTCCGGCAGGTCCTGGCGGCGCCGTTCAAGGGTCTCAAGGAGGACGTGGCCGAGGAGAACATCCAGGCCCGCGTCCGCGGCACCCTCCTGATGGCGCTGTCGAACAAGTTCGGTTGGCTCGTCTTGACGACCGGCAACAAGAGCGAGACGGGCGTGGGCTACTGCACGCTCTACGGCGACATGGCCGGGGGTTTCGCGGTGATCAAGGACGTCCCGAAGACCATGGTGTACGCACTCGCCGCCTGGCGGAACGCCCAGGGCGGTCGTCCCGTGATTCCCGAGTCCGTGATCCGGCGAGCGCCATCGGCCGAGCTGCGCCCCAACCAGACGGACCAGGACACGCTCCCGCCCTACGAGATGCTGGACGCCATCCTGGAAGCCTACGTCGAGGAGGACCGCGAGGTGGGGGACATCGTCGCGCTGGGATACGATGAGGCGACAGTCCGGCAGGTCATCACGATGGTGGACCGGAACGAGTACAAGCGTCGCCAGGCGCCTCCGGGCGTGAAGATCACGTCCCGGGCCTTTGGTCGCGATTGGCGCCTACCCATCTCGAATCGGTTCGACCACCCCTAGCTCGTCCTCACCCGGCGACACGTCGGCCGCGAAGTGACAGGAGGCGTATGTAAGATTGGCTAGGCTCGGCCTGCCTTGGTCTCACCCCTACCGTAGGCCGGACCTCACTTTTCTCCAGGGATATCAACGGTGATCATCACTTAGGGGAGTACTCCCTCATCCCGACGGCGAGCCAGATCTTCTAGCAATTCCCCTGGCACCGGACTTGAATCTCCCGGACGCGGCAGTCGTAAAGGCCGAGACAACCGAATAGGTAAGCCGCTTCCGACAAGGCAAACCCGCCGCGAGGTGGGGACGCAAAGCCACGGATCAGGACGGTGTTGGGCGCCTGAGAGCCGGGTTACCGAAGAAGCAGGGGGGAAGCCTGTGAGCTCCTCCGGAAGGCGGCTTCCGGAAGGAGTTTGCCATGGGTCTCTCGGATGTGCTGCGAGTCCTGGCTCCACTCATTCTTCTTCCCGTTGTGTTGGGCTGTGCCGACGTGACCTACCGCGAGGGATCGGCGCTCGCCCACACCCGTTACGCCACCGTCGAGAACTTCGGCGATGAGCACATCGCGGCCGAGCAAGGTGACGACCTCCTCGAGGAGGTCGTCGAGATCCTCAACGTGACGCTGAATCCGAACCAGCCGAAGGTCCGTGTCATGGTAATGTCGGCCAGCCGGATCGCGGATCTGTACCGGCAGCTCGTGACGGTGGCGCCCCACGGCGCCGACGCCCGCGCGCTCTACCTGCCGGGGACGAACGTGGTGGCCATTCCGTACTACAGCCGGACGCTCGTTGGCCACGAGCTGGCCCACTACCTCACCGACCACTACCTGAAGTTGACGCCGCGGCGGAGCTGGGAGCGAATCGCGGTCATGGTCGAGGACGCGCTCCCCGACACGCCGCGCATCGTGGCTCGGCGTTCACCCGGGCCCGACACCGTGGCTGCACGGACACTTCTGGCGCCGATCGCCGCTCCGGCCAACTAGACGTTGGCGGCGCGGCTCGGCTTCTGGTCGCCTGTGAGACTGCACGGCTCGCTGCTCCGGGACGTGGCGATGCTTCCGGAGTCCTCGGACGACTGGCGCTGGAAGGCCCGCCGCGTCGTTTCGCGGTTCGGCCCTCGGACGATCCCCGCACTCGTGGAGGCGCTCAGCACGGAGGAGGATCCGACGATCCGTCGCTTCGCAGCCGACTCGCTGGCGATGCTGGGGTCCGATGTCCAAGGCGCGTCGGACGCTCTCCGCCACGCCGCCTGGCACGACGAGGATCGCTCCGTGCGCGAGGCCGCCGCGGCGGCACTCGATGCCGTGGAGGAGCCCAGACCCTCGCAGTAGCGGCGGGTGCCGGCGAACCGGCCGGCCACAAACGTGATCGGAGCGATGCCCTAGCCGGCGGGCACGTGTCCGGTCGTTCCGGCCTCGGCCAGCTCCCGCTCGACCACCCAGGGCTGGGCCATCAGCGCGAAGACCACCGTCGCGACCTCGGCGTCACCGAAGTTGTGCTCGAACAAGCCGGCAACGAGGAATCCCGCAACGCCCGCTAGGCTCGCGCAGACCAGGGCGCGCCGCATCGGGGATTCCCGCTCGGCTCGGCCCAGGATCCGCCATCCCTCCCGGAAGAAGACGACCCAGAGCCACATCCAGGCGATGAGGGCGGGGAGTCCGCGCTCCGCGGCGATCTGGATCGCGGAGTTGTGGAGATGGCCGGTGCTCGGCCGGACCGCCTCGGGGCGCCGGTAGTGCTGGTACCAGGTCCGGACTTCGCCTGGGCCGACGCCGAGCAGGGGATGGTCGGCGACCATGGAGAGGCCGGACCGCCACATCGCCACCCGGTCACGCAGGGTTTGGTCCTCCAGGTTGACGACCGATCGCACGCGCTGGGCCACCGGACCCGGCATGGCCATGGCTCCCACGGCCAGCACCACGGCGAGAAGTGCCACGATCCGTAAGGTCCGCTGGGCCGTCAGCACGAGCCCCAGGGCGCCGGCAGCCAGACCGAGCCAGGCATTGCGCGAATAGGTGAAGGCGAGCGCTGCGACGGTGACCGCGGCGCCCGGGAGCATCCACCAGGCGCGACGCCACGGTACGTTAGCGAGGTACGCCAGGAAGAACAGCACGCCGAGGAAGAGAACCCCGCCGAAGGTCATGTAGATGCTGAAGGGCCCACGGACCCGCTGGGCGTGCGTGCAGATCTCGGACAGCCAGGCCGTCGACACGGAGGCCGGGCGTGTGCCGCACAGGAAGGCTTGCCCGAGGCCGTAGGCGGCCATGAGGGTCAGGGTCGCCAGGAAGGCCTGCCACAGCCGCATCGCGTGGCGGCTGTCCCGCGTGCACAGGAGGACCAGGTAGAAGGTCGCGATCCGGAGCAGATCCCGCGCGATCCAGAAGCTCCACCCCGGGTTGCCCGAGAACGCGGCGGACAGGAGAGTCAACCCGGCGAAGGTCAGGAATGGGGGCGTGAGGGGATGCCGGCGCAGCGAGGCGAGGTCGCTCCACGCCCCGGCAGCCGGTACGGTCGCGGCGTGCGTCTCGGCTGCGCCGAGGCGTCCCGCCAAGCCCGCCGGGGTGAGGACGAGCAGGCAGAGGAGGGCCAGCAGTCCCTGGGTGAGGCTGATCGAGCACGCCATGGCGACGAAGAACCCCATGAGGACGCCATCCCGGGCGAGGGCGGGCCAGTCGCGCGAGCGACCGAGTGGGAGGGGGCGGGGCGCGGCGAGATCCACGGTTGACCGGCGCTCAGTTCACGGTCGTTCAGCTGCCTGCGTCACCGGCACCGCCAGCGCTGGAGGTCGCGAACTGGAGCGCATGGAGGCGCCGGTACACACCATCCTGGCCCAGGAGCTCGTCGTGGGTGCCTTCCTCCACGATGCGGCCCTCGTGGAATACGGCGATCCGGTGAGCAAGACGGACGGTCGACAGGCGGTGCGCGATGAGGACGACGGTCCGCCCCTTGGTGAGGTCGGCGAGAGCCTGCTGCACGATGTACTCGCTCTCGGCGTCGAGGTCGGAGGTGGCCTCGTCCAGGATGAGGATCGGAGGATCCTTCAGGAACGCCCGCGCGAGGGCGATCCGCTGCCGCTGCCCCCCGGAGAGCTTCACGCCGCGCTCCCCGGCGAGGCTCTGGTAACCGTCGGGCATCGCGACGATGAAGTCGTGGGCGTAGGCGGCCCGGGCGGCGCGCTCGATCTCCTCCGCCGTCGCGCCCACCTTGCCATAGGCGATGTTCTCCTCGATCGAGTCGTGGAACAGAAAGGTGTCCTGGGTGACGATCGCGATCTGGTTCCGGAGCGACGCCTGCGTGTAGCGCCGGATGTCGATGCCGTCGACGAGGATCTGGCCCTGCGTGGCGTCGTGGAAGCGCGGGATGAGGTCCGTCAGGGTCGACTTGCCGCCACCGCTCATTCCCACGAGCGCGACCACTTCGCCGCGCCGGACGGTCAGACAGATGTCCTTGAGCGCCATCTCGCCGTTCTCGTAGCGGAACCAGACGTGGTCGAACTCGATCGCCTGACGGAAATCGTCCAGCGTGAGCGCGTCCGGTGCATCCGAGACCGCGGGCTGGAGGGAGAGGATCTCGAAGATCCGCTCGGCAGAGGGCGTGGTCTGCTGGGCGAGGTTCGCGATCCGGGAGAGCTTGCGCACGGGACCGTAGAGCATCAGGGTGGCCGTCACGAAGGAGAAGAGCGTGCCGGGCGTCATGGCCCCCTGGATCACGCGGAAGCCCCCGTACCAGAGGATGGCCATCAGTCCGAGGGCCGCGAGGATCTCCATGATGGGCTCGGACAGCTCATCGACTCGGCGGTCCTTCAGCGACAGTTCGAGCAACCGGCGGTTGACCAGGTCGAATCGGGCTTGCTCGTGCGCCTCGCGACCGAAGGCCTTGACGATCTTAGTGCCGGCCAGCGCCTCCTGGAGGACTGTGTTCAGCGCGGCGATCTGCTCCTGTGTGCGGCGGTTGATGGAGTAGAGCCGCCGGCCCATGGAGCGGATCGTGAGCCCGACCAGGGGGAAGGCGATCAGGGCGAGGAGTGTGAGCCGCGTCTCCTGCGTCAGCATGACGGCGAGGAGCGCGACCACGGTGCAGACCTGCCGGAACGCCATGACCAGGACCTCGGACGACAGACGGGCCAGGCGGCTGGCATCGACCACGACGCGGGACATGAGGTCGGCGGAGTGCCGGCCCTGGAAGAACGCAAGCGGCATGGCCTGAATGTGCGCGTAGAGGTCGCGCCGGAGGGCCGTAATCACCCGCTCGCCGACGGAGGCCATCATGTACGACTGGCCGTACCGCCCCACGCCTTTGACGACGTACACCCCGAGGATGAGGAGCGGGAGGAGCTTCAGCATCGTCAGGTCGCGCCGGATGAAAATCTCGTCCATGGCCGGCTTCACGAGCCAGGCGATGAGCCCGTCGGCGCCGGAGACCACGATGGCCAGGAGACCCCCGGCGACGAGCCAGGACCAATAGGGACGGACGTACGGAAGGAGGCGCTTGAAGACGCTCACGGCGAGTCCGTGCGCGTATTGTAGCAGCGGCGTGGGTTCGGCGGCGCGATTCTGGTGCGCGGGAGACGCGCCCAGATCGGGGTCAGGGCGCCCCTGGCGGCCGCGGGGGCCGGCGGGTCGAGAGCTGAGCGATCAGCTCTGGCACGAACCGGCGCGGGCCACGCGAGCGTACAGGGTCTCGAGCCGCTCGATCTTTGCCCGGGTTGAGAAGCCCGCCACGACTCGGACGCGGCCGGCCTGTCCGAGAGTCCGCGCCCACGCCGGGTCAGCGAGGAGCCGGAGAACGGCGGCCGCGAGCGCCTCGGGGTCCCGGGCCGGGACGAGGAGGCCATGCTCCTCGTGGCCGACGAGCTCCGGGTTACCCATCGCCCGGGTCGCCACCACCGGTGTCTCCATGGCCAGGGACTCGCGGAGCGTGCCGGTGATGCCGAGCCCTTCGTAGGAGGCGTCGACCGAGACTTGCGTGGCGGCGAGCACCTCGGGCACGTCGTCCCGGTAGCCCCAGATCGTGACCGCATCGCCCAGGCCACCGGCCCGGGCAAGGATCTCGAGAGGCGCCAGCTTCTCGGGGCGTGCCCCCACGAGAAGCAGGCGGGCGTCCGGCCGCGCCGCGCGGATCCGCGCGAACGCCCGCAGGAGGTCGTCGTTGCCCTTGGGCTCCCGGACGCCGATCTGCGTGATGAGCGGTGCGCCGGGGTGGAGGCCGAGCTCCTGGCGGACGCCGGCACCGCTCGCGCGGCCGGGGTCGAACCAGTCGGTGTCGGTTCCGGAGTAGACGACGTCGATCTTCGCCGCCGGGAGCCCCTGGCGGACGAGATCGTCCTTGATCGCCTGGCACACGGCGACGATGCGCGCCACGGCGCGGCTTCCGTCTACCCAACGGCTCAGTGGCGCAATGGGGAAGCTCACGCCGCGATTGACCACGAGGGGCGGTCGCGGCCCGAGACCTCGCGCGAAGAGCGTGAGGGTCCGCCCTCCGCCCTTGTGGGCGTGCACGACCTCGATCCGCTCACGGCGGAGAACCCCGGCGAGGCGCGCGGCCCCGACGGGATCTACGGGTCCACGGAAGAACCCGAGGTGAGTGAAGCCGGCGGCGCGGGCCTCGGCGGCCCACCGCTCGCTCGCCCGCGTCACCACGGACACGCGGTGCCCGTGCAGGGCGAGCCCGCGCGCGAGATCGCGGAGCTGGATGGCCGCGCCGGTGTAGAAGTCACCCTTGGGGTAGATCTCGAGGAGATTCACGGGAAGCTCGCCGGCCCCCTGCCCGGGCCGCGGAGCCCGGCGCGTGTCACTCGGATTGGCTCATGGGCCGACGCGTGCGCTTCGGCTCACGCGGTTCCTCAGTCGCGGGCGATCGGCAGCCCTGCCTGCGCCCACCCGTTCATCCCGCCCCAGACTTTGACGAGATCCGTGAAGCCGCGCGCGAGGAGCAGGCTCGCGACGAGGCTCGAGCGGGTGCCGCCGGCGCAGGTGAGGGCGACCCGGCGATCCCGCGGGATCTCGGCGATCCGCTCCCCAACCTGTCGCATCGGGATATGACGCGCGCCCGGCATGTGCCCGTCCATCCACTCGGCTGGCTCCCGCACGTCGAGGACGACGAGATCGGGCTCGTGAGCGACGCGATGGGCCAGCTCCTGGACGGTGATATTGGCCAGAGTCGCGACCGGCAGCCCGCAGGCGCGCACCGCGGCGGTGCCGACGACGTACCCAGCTATGTCGTCCAGCCCGACCCGAACGAGGGGAGGGACCACACGGGCAACGTCGGCCTCGGTCTCCACGAGGAGGGCGAGCGAGGCACGTGGCCGAACGAACCAGGCGACTCGCTCCGCGAACTGGGGTCCGTCGATCCAGACGTTCAGGCTGCCGGCGACGTGTCCGGCGCCGAACACTCGCGGATCACGGGTATCGACGAGGACGGCGCCGGCCGACAGCCGATCGTCGAGATCGCGCGGCTCGAGGCGGAGAGGCGCGGGATGCTGTGGCATGACACCCCCCCTCGGTTCTTGACCGTGATACGGCGCATCGACGGCGGGCGCAGCGCGACGCTTCCCGACAGCGGCGAGCCGACACCTTCCAGGTGAGAGTGCCTGCTGGCCGGGTTGACGCGTCGCGCCGGTCCGACCCGTCGTCAGGGCTGGCCCCCACCGCCAGCCGGGGCTTCACCGCCCGCCGTGAGGCCGTGGTAACTGCCGTGGAAGTACACGAGCGGCCTCCCCCCCGTGACGGAGGCGGCCTCCACCTGCGCGATGAAGATCGTGTGGTCCCCCGCCTCGTGCGCCTCGACGATCCGGCACTCGAGGGTCGTCAGGGCGCCATCGAGGAGCGGTAGGCCCGCCCGGCCGTCGTGGCACGCCACGCCGCGGAACTTATCACCGCCCGACACCGCGAACCGGCGCGACAACGTCTCCTGCTCGCGGCGCAGGATGTTGACGGCGAACCAGCCCCGCTCGCGGAGATCGGGGTGGGCCGTGGCCGCGTGATCGACGCAGATGAGGACGAGCGGCGGATCCAGCGAGACGGACGTGAAGGCGCTGGCGGTTAGGCCCGAGGGGTGTCCCTCCCGATCGCGAGTCGTCACGACGGTGACGCCGGTCGCGAAGGAGCGGAGCGCGGTGCGGAACTCGGCCGGGGTGAGCGCCATCAGGCCCGCGGCGACCCTACCATGCGGCTCCTCGGCTTGACAAGGGTTCGGCCATTCTCTACCTTTGGCGTACCCCGCAACGGCGCGATCCAGACGGCATCGGTGTGTCAACCCGCAGGCGAGGAGGCTGACGATGGAGCATGAGAGGCGGAACGCGGAAACTCCGACGGTCGAGGCGCTCGTGAACGCGTTCGAGAGAGGTGCCGTGTCGCGGCGCGACTTCCTGCGCCGCGCAGGGCTGCTCGGGCTGACCGCGGCCGGGGCGGGCACGCTGGCCGACGCGGCGGCTCCGGCGCGGGCGCGAGCGCAGATGACGCAGAAGCGCGACCTGGTGGTCGCGCAGAGCGGTGACGTCTCGAAGTTCGATCCGCACTTCTCGACGTCCTCGAACGACATCCGGGTCTCCTTCAACGTCTTCGACAACCTGACCAGCCGGCATCCTGACCAGAAGGTGTATCCGGGGCTCGCCACCGAGTGGAAGGCGACCACGTCCACGACATGGACGTTCAAGCTCCGCCAGGGGGTGAAGTGGCACAACGGCGACCCCTTCACGTCGGCGGACGCCAAGTTCAGCCTGGAGCGGACGTTCGATCCGGCGGCCAAGACGATGGTGGCGACCGTCTTCACGACGATCGACCGGATCGAGGCTCCGGACCCGTACACGCTCGTGGTCCACACGAAGAAGTCGGATCCGCTGCTCCCGGACCGGCTCGCGTTCTACGGCGGACAGATCGTTCCGAAGAAGTACCTGGAGAACGTCGGGCCGGACACGTTCAATGCCAAGCCCGTGGGGACGGGGCCGATGCGGCTCTCGTCCTGGGTCAAGGACGACAAGGCCGTCTTCGAGGCTTACGCGGACTACTGGGGCGGGAAGATCGAGGTCGACCAGGTCGTGTTCCGTCCGATTCCGGAGACGGCGCCTCGCGTGGCCGCGCTGCTCAAGGGCGAGGTCGACGCGATCACGCAGCTCCCGTCGGACCACTGGGATCGCGTGAACCAGAACGCGACGACGCGCGGCGTCGGCGCCCTCTACGCGGGTCTGTACTGCCTCGGGATCAACGCCAAGAACCCGCCGCTGAACAACGAGCTCGTCCGCCGGGCGATGGCGCTCGCCGTGGACCGCGAGTCCATCGTGAAGGAGATGTACCGGGGTCGGGCGATCGTCCCCAACGGGCCGATCGCGCAGGGCGACCGGCACTACGATTCGTCCCTCCCACCCCTCCGCTTCGACCCGAAGGAGGCGCGAGAGCTCGTGAAGAAGTCGGGGTACAAGAACGAGCCGATCATCATCGAGACGACGATCGGCTACGTCGCCCAGGACAAGGCGATGTCCGAGGCGGTCGCGAGCATGTGGAAGGACGTGGGTCTGAACGCCGCCGTCGAGGTGGTCGAGTACTCTGTGCGCGCCGAGAAGAACCGCAACAGGACCTTCAAGGGTCTCTGGTGGACGGATCCCACCTCCACGCTCCGCGATCCTGACGGGATGATGTGGCGCCTGCTCGCGCCGAACGGCCCCCAAGACTACTTCCGGGACGCCGAGTGGGACGAGCTCGGCAACGCCGCGCGCTTCTCGCTCGACGAGAAGTTCCGGGCCGAGGCCTATCGCAAGATGACGAAGATCATGCTGGACAAGGCGTTTGGCTGGGTCATCATCATGCAGCCCTACGAGGACTACGGGCTGCAGAAGCACTTGGACTTCACGCCGAACCCGAATCAGCAGTTCGAGGTCCGGCGCTTCAACATGAAGCTGCGGCGCGCCTAGCGCCGCGACGGTAGCTCGCCGGTCCCGGGGCGTCCGCTCCGGGACCGGCCGCTCCCGCCCATGCGCGGCTTCGGCGGCTTCCTCGCCTACCGGTTCTTCAGGACCCTCGTCGCGCTGTGGCTCGTCTCGACGGTCGTCTTCGTCGTGATGCGCCTGTCGGGCGACCCGGTGCCCCTCCTGCTGCCGCCCGATGCTCCGATCGCCGAGATGGAACGCGTGCGGCACGACCTTGGCCTGGACCGGTCCCTGCCGGTCCAGTACGGGGTCTTTCTTGCGAACGTGCTCCGGGGCGACTTCGGGCGTTCGATCCACTTCCGGCAGCCTGCGATGGACGTGGCACGGTCCTACCTGCGGGCGACGTTCGAGCTGGGACTCGTCGCGTTTGTGGTGGCGGTGCTGGTCGCGTTTCCGGTCGGCGTCCTGTCGGCGGTGCGGCGGAACTCTCTCCTCGACCATGCCGCGATGGGTCTGGCCCTCGTCGGACAGTCGGCGCCGACCTTCTTCATCGGCATCCTCTTCATCCTGGTGCTGTCGCTCCGGCTCGACCTGTTCCCGACCTCCGGGCGAGGGGACTGGCGGAACCTCGTGCTCCCCGCGCTCACGCTCGGCGCCTTCACGATGGCCTCGATCGCGCGGATCACCCGATCGGCGGTGCTCGAGGTCCTCCGCGCGGACTTCGTCCGGACGGCCCGGGCCAAGGGCGTGTCGGAGCTCTGGGTCGTGACGAAGCACACCCTGCGGAACGCCGCGCTGCCGATCCTCACCATCACGGGCCTCCAGTTCGGCACGCTGCTCGGCGGCGCGGTCGTGACAGAGACGGTGTTCGCCTGGCCCGGCATCGGGCGCCTCGCGATCCAGTCCATCTACAACCGCGACTATCCGGTGGTGCAGTCGACCGTCTTCATCGCAGCGGTGCTCTTCATCGCGATCAACCTCGTGCTGGACGTCCTCTACGGGATCCTCGACCCGCGGGCGCGGGCGTGAAGGAGGCGGGGACCGTGTCGTCCGACACCCTGGCCCTGGCGCTGCCGGCACCTCCCGCCGCGCGACGGGCGCGCGTTCCATGGCCGCTCTACGCCTCGGGCGTGTTCGTCGCGCTGCTCGTGGCAGTGGCGCTTGCAGCGCCACTGCTCGCGCCGCACAATCCGGAGCGCGGCTCACTCCGTGCGCGGCTCAAGGGGCCGACCCTCGAGGCCTCCGATGGCAAGGCGTATCTTCTCGGCACCGACCAGCTCGGCCGCGACGTGCTCTCCCGCATGGTGTTCGGGACGCGGGTATCGTTGACCATCGGCTTCGCCGCGGTGGCGGTCGGGGGTGCCGTGGGGGGCTTGCTCGGGCTCGTCGCAGGCTTCCGCGGCGGGTGGGTGGACGAGGTCGTGATGACGGTGGCGGACGCCCAGCTCGCGTTTCCGTTCATCCTGCTCGCCATCGGGATCATCGCGGTGCTGGGCCCGTCGTTTCCCAACCTGATCATCGTCGTCGGGCTCTCGGGCTGGGTGACGTACGCCCGGGTGCTCCGCTCGCAGGTCCTGTCGCTCCGCCAGCGCGACTTCGTGAGTGCGATCCTCGCCCTCGGCGGATCGGTGCCTCGCGTGCTCGTCCGCCACGTGCTGCCCAACGTGACGTCGACGTTCATGGTGATCGCAACGCTCGAGCTGGCGCGGGCGATCGTGCTGGAGGCGACCCTCTCCTTCCTCGGACTGGGGATCCAGCCTCCGACGCCGTCCTGGGGCGGGATGATTCACGAGGGTCGCGAATACCTCGACTCGGCCTGGTGGATCTCGGTGTGCCCCGGTGTGCTGCTGATGCTGACCTCGCTCGTGGTCAGCCGGACCGGGGACTGGCTACGCGACTTTCTCGATCCGACGCTCCGCGGCGAATCCTGACCCCATCAGCCCGTGCGGTACACCGCGCTGGCCGTGGTGTTCAGCGCGCCGCGGGCGGGCGCGCTCGTTGCGGTGGAGATGCCCCGGGTCAGGCGGGGGCCGCGGCGCGGGCCAGCGCGGCGAAGTGCTGGTCCGCTGCCGCGAGCGCGTCGCGGAGCGCCCCGCGTGCACGCGGCCCGAGGAGGTCCGCGAGGGCGCCCAGGGTCCGCGAGACCGCCGCGGGCCGGGCGTTCCCGGCCATCGTGCCGATCCGCCAGATCCGGCCGGCGAGGGAGCCGAACGCGCCCATGATCTCGACCCCGTACGTTTCGAGCAGCCGGGAGCGGAACGCCGCGTCGTCGACGTCATCCGGCACGCGGACGGGAGCCAGCATCGGCATCTTGCCCGGGCCTGACGGCTGGCCGTAGAGCTCGAGACCGAGGGCCGCCAGCCCCGCCGCCATCGCCGCGCCCGCGCCCCGGTGCCGCGCGATGCGAGCGTCGACGCCCTCCTCCAGCACGATCCCGAGCGCTTCCCGGAGCCCGTAGACCATCGTGGTCGGCGCCGTGTGGTGATTCAGGCGCTCGGGGCTCCAGTATCGGTCGATCTGAGTGAGGTCGAGGTAATTCGAGCGGATGGGGCTCCGGCGCCGCGCCATCCGGGCGGCGACCGCATCCGAGTAGGTGACGGGGCCGAGGCCTGACGGGCAGCCCAGGCACTTCTGGGTGCCGGCCACCACGACGTCGAGCTCCCAGGCGTCCGTCTCGAGCGGCGCTCCCGCGAAGGAGCACACCGCGTCCACGATCACGACCGCTCCCTGCCGGCGGGCCGCAGCCGCCACCTCCCGCACGGGATTCATGATGCCGGTCGAGGTCTCGGCGTGGACGACGAGCACGGCCGCCGCCGGCGTGGTGTCGAGGCTTCGCCTTACGTCGTCCGGGTCCACGGGCTCGCCCCAGGGCGCCCGCACCACCGTGACGTCAGCGCCCGCGCGGCGGGCGATCTCCTCGAAGAGGAGCCCGAAACGGCCATTCTCGACGACGACGACTCGCTCTCCCGGCTCGACGAGACTCACGACCGCCGCCTCCATGCCGGCGCGGCTGGTTCCGGGGACCGGGAACGTCGAGCGATTCCGCGTCCGGAAGACTTGCCGGAGTCGATCCTGCGTTTCCGTCATGAGGGCAGTGAACGCCGGGTCGAACTGCCCGACGAGCCCAGTTGCCATCGCGCGGAGGACCCGGGGGTCGGGGTTCGTCGGTCCCGAGCCCATGAGCAGCCGGGCGGGGAGCGTGAGGTCAGCAGACATACTGGGGGATGCGTCCCGCCCGTCCGCCCGTCGGCACGTGGGGCCGCGCGAGATTCCGGCGGTGCTCGAGGAGGAGGCGCGCGCTCTCCTTGACCACGGTCACCAGGGGTACGGCAGCCACCATGCCGAGGAGCCCGAGCGTCTGCTCCCCGACCAGGATCGATACCATGACCAGCATGGGGTGCATGTGGACGCTGCCGCCGATCGTGACCGCCGCCACGACGAGGTCGTCGAGGATCCGGATGATCACGTAGACCGCGACGATCCAGCCGATCTGGCGGAACGGCTGCCCGTTGGCGATCGACACGATCGCGGCCATGCCCACGCTCAGGACGGTCCCGAGGTAGGGCAGCGGGTTCACGAGGGTCGTGAACGCGCCGAGTAGCCACGGGTACGGCGCGCCCACGAGCCAGAGGCCCACCGTGGTCAAGGCGCCGATCACGAGCGCGTCGAGGGCGAGGCCGCGGAGGTAGCGACCGATGATCCGGTCGATCTCGCACCAGACAGCGACGGTCGTCTCGATGTGGACGGGTCGCAGGCGGTCGATGAGGTACGCGACGATGGCTCCCCCGTCGCGGAGAAAGAAGAACGCGAAGATGGGCGTGAGCGCGACGATGAAGGCGATCAGCCCGACATGGGCCAGGAGCTCGGAGGCGTTGCCCATGCGTTCCTCGATCATCTCGAATAGCCAGCCCTCGTGTCGCGGCTCCTTCGGGAGAAAGCGCTGCGTCTGGGGGTAGGTCCGGGCGAGCTCCACCTGGAGCCCGTCGATCCCCACCTCGAGTGTCCGGGCGAGCGAGGGGAGGTTCGACATCAACGCCGCGCCCTCCGCGCGGAAGCGCGGGGCCACCACGGTGGCGAGGAGGACCCCGAGCAGGCCGAAGCCCGCGAAGAGCGTGGTCACGGCCACGGTCCGGCGGATCCCGAAGCCCTGGATCCGCGCGGCGAGGGGATTCAGGAAATACGCGAGGAGGGCGGCTAGCGCGATCGGGATCACGAGGCCCCGGAGTAGGAAGCCGAGGCCGACGGCGGCCGTAATGACCGCGAGCCACGCGAGCGGCGACGCGCCACGCGGGGGCGCCGCCGGCACAGCCGGTGGCGGCGGTGGCGGCGCTTGCGGGGACTCGGGAGGGACGGAGCCTTCGCTCACCGGACCGCCGCCGGAGCGCTGCCGGCGGCGACGGGCGCCGGGGCGCTGGCCGCTGGGCCGGCGGCCGCCTCGACCTTGGCGCGCGTCACGTTGGCGGCGCGCACGTAGCCGGCTAGGAGGCGCAGGAGGTTCTTCGAGACCATCAGCGCGATGACGCGGTCCCCGGCCACCAAGTCCTCGAAGTGGCTCCGGTAGAGGATCAGGAGGCGGGTTGGCGACGTTGCGAGCGCGGTGGCGGAGCGCGGGAGGTCGTCGATCAGGGCAAGCTCGCCGAACGCGGTACCGGGGCCGAAGGTCACGATCCGTTGCGGGCCCTGGCCGGTGTCGCGGACGACCTCGATCTCGCCGTCCAGGACGATGAACAGGCCCTTCCCGGGATCGCCCTCCGAGAACACGGTCTCGCCGGGGGCGTAGGCCTTCTCGAAGAGCTGCACTGCGAGGCGCGCGAGCAGCCGGCGCGAGAGACCCGCGAAGACAGGGGTGCGCCCCAGGATGGCGACGCGGCGCGCATGCTCCGTGTCTCGCGCCCAGTTGAGCCAGCCCGGCAGACGCTCCAGCATGGCGCGCACTATAGCAATCCTGGCGAGGTTCTGTCATGGAACTCGTGGGGATGGCCTGATCGTGTTGCGGTCGCGCCCCATGAGGGCGCGGGGAAGGGTGACCGGCTCCTGGCCGAGATCAAGCGCGTGCTGTGGGGAGCGCAGACTCCCTGTGCTACGATTCCGCCGAGCGGCGGAGCCATCTTCCGCGGAAGCCGAAAGCTTCGTCCCGCGAACTGATCCGCCGGGCGAACGACGAGGAGCGGTTCATGACCAGGACGCCACTCGGACAAGCGGTCGTGACCCTTGCCGCCGTCCAGTTCGTCGCTCACCGGCGGGGCGTCCCGGCCGCCATGATCCGGGCCGAGTGGGCCCGAGCGCGGGAAGGGCGGCGTCCGGAGCCGGTCCGGGGCGACGGCTCGTGCCCGGTTTCGCGGCGTGCCTTCCTCCTCAGCGGGGGCGCGGTGGCGGCCTGGATGGCGCTCGGCGCCGATCGGCTCGAGGCCGCGCAGGCGCCTCCGCTGGCGAAGAAGGCGCCTCCGCGAAAGCCGCCGGCCACGGTGGCCATCGTCGGGGCGGGGCTGGGCGGCCTCTGCGCTGCCCTGACCCTTCACGACGCCGGCATCCCCGCCACCGTTTACGAGGCCGCGGGACAGGTCGGTGGCCGGGTTCACTCGAACGCGACAGGCTACTGGCGGGACGGCCAGGTCAGCGAGTGGTGCGGGGAGCTCATCAACACCGATCATCAGACCATGCTTCGACTCGCCCGGCGCTTCAGTCTCGGGACGCTTGATCTTCACGCCGCCCAGGCGCCCGGCTCCGAGGACGCGTTCCACGTGCTGGGTGGTCTCTACCCGGTGGCCGACGCCGATCGTGAGTTCCAGGCGATGTATCCGCTCCTCCGGCGAGATCTCGCCGCGGCGGGCGACGAGACGACTCACAAGACCCGAACGCCGGCGGGGGTGGCGCTCGACCGCATGAGCATCCGGGAGTGGATCGAGGCGCGCGTCGCTGGCGGTACGTCGTCGCGGCTCGGCCGGCTTCTCGACGTGGCCTACGCGCTCGAGTACGGCGCTCCGACGACCGACCAGTCGGCGCTCAATCTCGTATACCTCCTCGGGGAGCAGCCGCCCGGAGGACGGCTGTCCCTCACCGGCATGTCCGACGAGCGCTTCCGAATCGCGGGCGGCAACGACCGGCTGCCTCGGGCCATCGCGGCAGCCCTCCCGAAGGATACGGTGCGGCTTCACTCGCGACTCCGGGCGCTCGGGCGCGAAGCCGATGGCCGCGTTGCCCTGGACTTCGAGACACCCGAGGGGTCGAAGAGCGTCCGGGCCGATCATGTGATCCTGGCGCTGCCATTCGCCGTTCTCCGCGGTCTCGACTACGCCCGGGCCGGCTTCGACCCGCTGAAGCGGCGCGCCATCGAGGAACTGGGCATGGGGCGCAACTCGAAGCTCCACCTCCAGCTGGCCAGCCGCTCCTGGCGCAGGCCGGACGCCGCGCCGCCGGGGACCGGCGTCGTGGCCACAGATCGCGGACCCCTCGTGACCTGGGAGTCCTCGCGCGGTCAGTCCGGCGGGAGCGGCCTCCTCGTCTGCTACGGGCTCGACGAGGCGTCCGGAGCCCTGGCGGCCCCGCTGCCCTGGGGGGATGCGGGCGCCCACTCGCACGTGGCGGACGTGGCGCGATCGACACTGGCGACCCTCGAGACCGTGTGGCCCAGGGTCACACCCGAGTGGAATGGGCTGGCGACCCTGTCCGTGCCCTTCCTCGACCCCAACCTGAACGGGTCGTACTCGTACTACCGGGTCGGGCAATATCAGGCGTTCGGCGGCTACGAGGCCGTCCGGCAGCGCAACGTTCACTTCGCAGGGGAGCACACGTCGACGGAGTTCCAGGGGTTCATGGAGGGGGCGGCCGCCGAGGGCGTGCGGGCGGCCCGGGCGGTGCTGGCCGATCTCCGCCTCGCCAAGCGGCCTCCGCCGAAAGCCCGCCGGCGGTGACCGCTGGCCCCTCGGCGGACTGGGGAACGCGATGTCCCTGGTCCTCGTCGCCTCGGGTCTGCCCCGGATCTTCGTGATGCCAGCCGAAGGCCGGCTGGATGAATGGCTGACACTGTCGAGACCAGATCGCTGCGATGAGTGAAGGGAAGCTCGTCTCGCTGGCACGGGCGGCGTCGCTCGTCGCGGACGGGGACCACATCACTATCGGCGGCGTGATGCTGCACCGCATCCCGGCGGCGTTCGTCCGGGAACTCGCTCGCCAGGGGCGGCGGAATCTCCGCCTGTCCAAGCCCTCACCCTCCTACGACCTCGACCTTCTCTGCGCCTCCGGGTGCCTTGCGGAGGTGGACGCCGGTGTCGCGTCCCTCGAGTCAGCCTTTGGCGGTGCCCTCCCGAACTACCGCCGGGCTGTCGAGGCCGGGCTCATCCGGGTGCGCGAGTTCTCCTGAGTGGGCGTGATGGCGGGGCTGCGGGCCGCATCCCTGGGCGTGCCGTTCGAGCCGGTCCCCGGCTTCCGGGATACCGACCTGCCAGCCACGGCGGATTTCCGGACCGTGAAGGATCCGTGGACGGGGGACGAGATCTACGTGGTGCCAGCGCTCCGGCCACGCTGGGCCATTCTCCACGTCCAGGAGGCGGATGCCGCCGGGAACGCCCGTATCGTCGGGTCGCCCGGCTACGACGTGTTGATGGCCCAGGCGGCGGATGAGGTGATCCTCACGGCGGAGCGCATCGTTCCGCCGGAGGAGCTGGCCCGGATCCCCGAGCTGACGCGAATTTCCGAGCTGTCCGTTGCGTCCGTGGTCGAGCTGCCCGGAGGCGCCCGGCCGGGCGGTTGCCCGGGGTATTACGACATCGACGAGGCGAGCGTGCGCCGGTACCTCGAGGCTGCACGAACACTCGAAGGGCTCCGCGCGTACCTCGAGTCGACCCCTTGAGCCCACCGACCCAGGGCCGTCCGAGCAACCCCAGGGCGCGCCCATGATCGTGGGGAAGTCCGAGGGGCGGGCCGCCGGGGTGGTGGGCGTTCCCGAGATGATGGCCGTCACCCTCGCCCGTCTGGTCCGTGACGGCGAGGTGGCGTGCCACGGTGTGAACTCTGTCCTGCCGTCGCTCGCGCTGGCCCTTGCCCGGCGACTCCACGCCCCGCGGCTTCGCCACATCTCGATCGGGGGCGGTCTGGACGGTGCTCCGGACACGCTCCCGCGCTCATCATCGGGTCCCGGCTGGCTGACCGGATCGCCCGTCGTGCTCTCGAACGTCGACGTCTACCAGCTGGCGCTGCGCGGCCGGATTGACGTGATGCTGCTCGGCTGCGTACAGGTCGACGGCCGGGGCCGCGTCAACTCCACCGTCATCGGGGACTTCACCCGGCCTCGGGTCCGCCTGCCCGGGGGTGGGGGCGCGGCTGTGCTGTTCCAGGTCGTCCGGCGTGTGATCGTCTTCCGGACGCGGCACGACCTTGCCTCGCTCGTGTCCTCGGTCGACTTCGTTACCGCGACCGGGAATCTCGACCGCGTGGTGACGCCGCTCGCCGTGTTCCGCGCGACGCCGGCGGGGTTGCGGCTCGAAGCGCTCCAGCCGGACGCCACGCTGGAGGAGGTGACGCGCCAAACGGGCTTCGCGGTCGAGGCGCTCGGGGAGATCGAGCTCCTCGCGCCGCCGACAGCGGCTGAGCTTGCGGCCCTGGAGGCGCTCGATCCCGACCACTTGCGCGACCTCGACTTCCAGTGATTCTGGCCAAGACAATCGAGCGATGAGCCCGCCGTCCGGGGCTGCGTTGCTTGACCCCCTCTGACCCCTTCCGTATAGTGAGGCGCGATGGGTCTTTTCGGCGGGGGCAAGGCGACCGGGCTCACGAAGGATGCCGTGCTGGCGGTGCTCCGCGGCGTGCTCGATCCGAACGTCGGCAAGGACATCGTGACCCTCGGGCTCGTCGACGGGCTGACGGTCGAGGCCGGTCAGGTCTCCTTCACGCTCCAGTTCACCGGCGAGCAGCCGCCGCTCGCCCGCGCCGAGATCCACAGCCGGGCTCGCAAGGCTGTGCAGGCGCTTCCCGGCGTGTCCGAGGTCAAGGCGGGCATCGCCTCGCGCGCCCCCGGGGGCCACGGGGCGGGGCACGGTCACGGCCCCGCGCGCCCGGCGGCGCCCACGGCGGAGGAGCTGATCCCCGAGGTCAAGCACACCATCGCCGTGTCCTCCGGCAAGGGTGGTGTCGGCAAGTCCACCGTGGCCGTCAACCTGGCGCTGGCACTCCGTGGTGAAGGCGCGGAGGTCGGCATCGTGGACGTGGACGTCTACGGCCCCAACGTCCCGCTGATGATCGGGGCTCGCGGGCGCCCGGCGATGGTGGCGAACCGCATCGTGCCCGTCCAGGCCTACGGCGTGAAGGTCATGTCGATCGGATTCTTCGTGAAGGAGGGGGACCCCGTGATCTGGCGGGGGCCGATGATTCACTCGGCGGTCCAGCAGTTCCTGAAGGACGTCGAGTGGGGTCCGCTCGACTACCTGGTCTTCGACATGCCACCCGGGACCGGTGACGCTCAGCTCTCGCTCTCCCAGACGCTTCCCCTGTCGGGCGCGATCATGGTCACGACACCCCAGGAAGTGTCGCTGCTGGACGTCCGGAAGGGCCTACAGATGTTCCGGAAGATGAACGTGCCCATCCTCGGCATCGTCGAGAACATGGCGGGGTTCGCGTGCCCCCACTGCGGTCACGCCACGGCGATCTTCGGTGAGGGCGGCGGAGAGAAGCTCGCGCGGGAGTTCGACGTGCCGGTCCTGGGCTCCATCCCGATCGACCCCGAGACACGCATCGGCGGTGACACGGGCGAACCGATCGTCGTCGCGCGCCCATCATCCCCCCAGGCGGACGCCTTCCGGCGGGTGGCGGCAGGTGTCCGGAGCCGCCTTACCGAGGCCGCGGCGCCGAGGCTGCCGCTCATCAGCTGATGCAGGGACCCGCGGAGCGGAGGAATCTTCCGAGCCGGGCCCGTCCGACGTAGGCCGGTGATCGGTGCACGAGCTCCGCATCCCCATCTTCCCGTTGCCCGAGGTCGTGTTCTTCCCGGAGACCGTCCTCCCGCTCCACGTGTTCGAGCCCCGCTACCGCCAGATGGTGGCGGATTGCCTGGCGGGGGATCGATGGCTGGGCGTGGTCATGCTGCGTGCCGGGTGGGAGAAGGACTACCAGGGTTGTCCGCCGGTGCACGGCGTCGCCGGGGCGGGGGAGATCATCCAGGCCGAGATGTTGGCCGACGGGCGCTACAACATCCTGCTCGACGGTCGCGCGCGGGTCCGGATCCTGGAGGAGGAGCCGCTGGACGGGCGTCTCTACCGCGTGGCCCGAGCGGAGCGGATCGAGAATCGCGGGCCGAGCCCGAACGACCGTACCTTCGCGGGACGCCTGCAAGAGCTCCGGACGGCCCATGCGCGGCTCCTGATGGCTCTCGGTCAGTCTCATCCCGACGTCGTGGGTCGCCTCACGGTTGCGGGGGCGTCCCCCGGCGCCGCGATCGATCGCATCGTCTCGGCGGTGGTGCCGGACGCGGAGGTCCGGCAGCGACTGCTCGAGGCGGTCGACGTGAGCGAGCGCCTGGATCTCGCGGCGGGTGCGCTCGGAGAGCTCCTGACCATGGTGGCCGGCCGGGAAGGTGAGGAGGAAGAGGAGGAGTCCGATGACGCCTGAGCCGGGATGCGCCGGCCGTGGGCGCTGGCAGGCAGCGAGCCGGATCGCGGTGGTCTCGGTGCTCGCGCTCACGTTTCTCTCGAGCGGCGTGGCTGCGGGAGAGCAGTGGGGGTGGCTCGGCGTTCGAATCCGGGACCTCACCGAGCAGGAGATGGAGGAGATCGCGAAGAAGGTCGGGGTTCGCGAGGGCTACGGCGTGCTGATCGCCCAGGTCATGAAGGAGACTCCGGCGGCATCCTCGGGCCTGCGCGAGGGCGACCTGGTCGTTGCCATCGACGGGCGGCCCATCGTGGAGACGCGAGCCCTCCAGCGTCTGGTTGGCGCCACGCCGGCGGGCCGCGAGCTCGGCCTCATCGTGCTCCGCGAGCGGGACCGCCAGGAAGTCCGGGTTCGGGTTGGACGCATGCCCGCGGAGGTCGTTGCCGATCGGGTCGCGTTCGAGTTCGGGTTCTACGTCCGGGACGCGACGGAGGAGCGGACCGCAGGTGTCCCGGAGGCTCGAGTTCCCGTGGTGGCGGGCGTCGCCGAGCGGAGCTCGGCCGCGCAGGGAGGACTTCGCGCGGGTGACCGGATCCTGACCGTCAACGACGCCGCGGTCCAGACGGTCGAGGAGTTTCGCGCGCGGGTTCAAGATCTCTACCTTCGCGACACGGTCAGGCTCCGCGTCGAGCGCGAGGGCGCGTCCCTCGTTCTCACCCTGCCGCCTGCGCAGCCGGTGAGCCGGTGATAAAGCGTCTCCACATCCTGGTGGTGGAGGACGACGACACACTTCGCGAACTCCTCGCTGAGGTGCTTCGCGGGTGGGGCTACCAGGCCGTGATCGTGCCGTCCGGCGCCCGGGCCGTCGAGCTGCTCGAGACCCAGCTCTTCGAGGTCGCTATCGTGGACATCCACTTGCCGGAGATGGATGGCGTGGAGCTCCTCCGGCACCTCAAGCGGCACGATCCGTCGATCGAGGTGCTCATGATGACGGGCGATCCCACCGTGGCGACTGCGGTGGAGACGCTGAAGTTGGGCGCGTACGACTACCTCACGAAGCCCCTGGTCCTCGAGGAGCTCCGCCACCTCCTGGACCACATCCTGGAGCGGCGCCTGCTTCGCCAGGAGGTCAACGCGCTACGGAGCCGTCTGGGCGAGCAGCTCCGCATGAGCGAGCTGGTCAGCGTCTCGCCAGCGATGGAAGCGCTGAAGGGGATGATCGTCCGCGTGGCGCCGGCGGACTCGCCGGTGCTGATCGAGGGCGAGAGCGGTACCGGGAAGGAGCTGGTGGCGGCGGCGATTCACCGGCTTTCCGCGCGAGCCAGCGGGCCCTTCATCACAGTGAACTGTGGGGCGGTGCCGTCCGAGCTCCTGGAGTCCGAGTTCTTCGGCCACATGCGCGGGGCGTTCTCGGGAGCGGTGGCCGACACGCTC
Organism: uncultured Candidatus Rokubacteria bacterium; assembly: GCA_963805625.1. GTDB lineage: Bacteria > Methylomirabilota > Methylomirabilia > Rokubacteriales > DASRDR01 > DASRDR01. The sequence continues at coordinate 749,334 of CAWDVE010000010.1, read as the reverse complement.
GGCCTGTTCCGCTCCGCCCATGGCGGGACGATCTTCCTCGACGAGGTGGCGGAGCTTCCGCCCACGCTCCAGGTCAAGCTGCTGCGCGTCCTTCAGGAGAAGGACGTGCGCCCGGTGGGGTCGGCGCGAAGCTACTCCGTGGACACTCGGGTCATCGCCGCGACGAACAAGAACCTCGAGAGCGCGATCAAGGACGGGAGTCTCCGGCAGGACCTGTTCTACCGTCTGAACGTCGTCCGGATGCACGTTCCCGCCCTGCGTGACCGGAAGCCGGACGTTCCGGCGCTCGTCACCGCGTTCGTCCGCCAGTTCAACCAGCGCTTCGGCCGCGAGATCAAGGGCATCGCCCCGGACGCCATGGCGGCACTGCTCGCGTACGAGTTCCCCGGCAACGTGCGGGAGCTGGAGAACCTGATCGAGCGCGCGTACGCTCTCGGCGCCCGCGATCAGATCCGGCTCGTGGACCTGCCTGCGCTAGGCGGGGCACGTCCGGCCGAGCCGGCGGCGGCGGTGGCGGCTGCGGTACCGCCGACGCTGGTTACATCCGGCGGCGTGGTGCCGACGCTCGCTCAGGCCGAGCGCGATCTCATCCTGCGGGCGCTCGACATTCACGGTAACGACCGTGCCAAAGCGGCGCGCGCTCTCGGGCTCTCGAGTCGCACGCTCTATCGACGTCTGAAGGAGTACGGGATCAACTGACGCCATGTCCTGCCAAAGTGACAGGACAAGCGTGCCGAGGGGGCAGTCGAGGGAGCGCCGGATTGACTCCGCGCCGGAATCTATTGGCAGCCGTGTCTCGTATGTCCGGGAGTGCCCTATTGAATCGGTGTTTCGCCAGGCCGGCGGCCGTCAGTCCCCGTGGCACCGCCCTTGCATCGACCATCCCGCATGGCCTACGCGCTAAGGGCAGGGCGGGATGATGCGCTTCTCCTCGTGGTCGACACGGACGATGAGGCAGGGCGGGCGCTAGCCGACCACTTCACCCAGCGAGGGTTCCGCTCCACGCACACCGCGCTGGGGCAGGATGCGCTCGATCTGGCTCACGCGGGCCGCCTCCGCGCTGCGATCGTCGACGTGATCCTGCGGGACATGTCGGGGCACGCCCTCGTGTCCCGGCTCAAAGATATCGATCCCCGGGTGCACGTCCTTATGACCTCCGGTGACTACCGGCCGGAGTTCGAGGTTCGTGCCCGCCAGATCGGCATCCTTCACTACGCGCAGAAGCCGGCGGACCCTGAGCGCCTCGAGGCGGTCGTGGCCAAGGCCCTGGGCGTAGTCCAGTCCCGCTGACCTCCGTCCGCGTCGGTTCGGCCCCTTCGTCGTCCCCGTGGGCGTTGAATCCGACTTGCGTGTATCCTTCCGGACGAAGGCAAATGCGCGGGCTTCGGCCCGCCCGACGAGGGGGAAGCGATGCAGCTCACGGGTAAGCGGGTGGCGATCCTGGCCGAGAACCTCTACCAGGAGATGGAGCTCTGGGTTCCCTACTACCGGTTGAAGGAAGAGGGAGCCGACGTCCACATCGTGGGGAGCGGCGGTGCCAAGGGCTACGCCTCGAAGCACGGCTACCCCGTCAGCGTGGACGTTCAGGCCGAGCAGGCGAACGCCGTCGAGTACGACGCGGTGGTGATTCCGGGCGGCTTCGCGCCGGACCTCATGCGACGGTCGCCCGCCATGGTGAAGCTGGTGCGGGACGCCTTCGGCGAGGGCAAGGTCGTGGCGGCGATCTGCCACGCAGGCTGGGTGCCGGTGTCGGCGGGCATCCTCAAGGGGAAGCGCGCGACGAGCTTCTTCTCGATCAGGGACGATCTGGTGAACGCCGGGGCCACCTGGGTCGACCAGGAGGTCGTCGTGGACGGAAACCTGATCACGTCGCGGAAGCCCGACGACCTGCCGGCGTTCTGCCGGGAGATCGTGAAGGCGCTCGCGAAGCGGTGATGCGGCCGCGGGGGCCCCTCGGGGCCCCCGCGGTCAGTACCCTCTGCGGATGTCCACGCGGGCCCGCAGCGGCCGGCCGCTGAGGAAGCGCCGCAGGTTCTCGTTGAAGATCGGGGCGATCTCCTCGGGGAGGCTCGGACCCGAGATGTGCGGCGTCACCACCACATTGGGCATCCCCCAGAATGGGTGCTCCGTCGGCAGCGGCTCCTCCGAGAAGACGTCCAGGACGGCGCCGGCGATCCAGCGCTCCTGGAGGGCCCGGACGAGGGCCGGCTCCTGGATGAGCGAGCCGCGGCCGAGGTTCACGAGCCAGGACTCCGGCCGCATCGCGTGGAGCTCGGGCTCGCCCAGCATTCCCCGGGTCTCGGGAGTGAGCGGCGCAACCAGGACCACGTAGTCGCTCGCCGCCAGGAACTCGTGGAAAGCCGGGCGACGGTAAACGCGGTCGCACTCCGGGACCCGGCGGCCGGTGCGGGATAGGCCGAGGACACGCATCTGGAACGCGTGCCCGATGGACGCGATCACCCGCCCGATGGATCCCACCCCCACGATGCCCAGAGTCTTGCCACGCAGCAGGACGGGGTTGATCGGCTCCCACCGGCGCAAGCGCTGACCTGCCCGCAGGACCTCGGTTCGCTGGGAGGCCCAGAGGAGCCAGCCGAAGACGTACTCCGCCATCCAGGGCCCAAAGACCCCCTCGACGCGGGTGAGGACCACCTTGGGAGGGAAGGGAACGTCAAGGAAGGCGTTGACCCCTGCTCCCATGACCTGGACCCACCGGAGACGCCGGGCCATGGGGAGGAGCTCGGCCGGAAAGCCCCACGTGTAGAGGACGTCCATCTCCTCCACGAAGGGCAGCGCCGTCTCCGGGGTCGCAGCGACTCTCAGTCGAACCTGCCCGCGCGGGGCCCGGACCAGCCGCGCATAGGCTTGGGCCTCGTCCGGGTGGTAGACCAGGACAGAGACCGGACCCTTCGGAGGCATTGAAACGAATGATAGCACGGGGGACGTGGCTAACCACGCAGAAAGTGTCACGAAACGGCCAACCGCCCGTTTCCGGCCGGATTCGGCGGGGTCGCGGCGGAGCCAGAGCACTCCGGACGGCGCCGTATCAGCGGGTGAGGGTGACCCCTGCCTGACTGGCCGCCCGACGCGCCTGGTCGACGGACGCAGCCAGCGCCATGACGTCGCGGCGGAGGGTTTGGAGCTTTGCCCGGAGGGGGGCGGCCTCGGCGCGCGCCTTCTCCTGCTCCGCGGGCGTTCCGGCGCGATTGCCGGCGTCGACCAGTTGGTCGTGCTGGCTGAGCGTCACGTGATAGTCGTACAGCGCCTTGTTGTAACGGCCGATGATGTCGTTGTACGCCTGCTTGGCGGAGACTTGTGGGGCGGAGTCCTCGGCCGCGAACTCCGCGAACGGGAGATACTGTGGGCGCGGGGCCTGAGGGGCCTGCGCCCTCGCGCCGGGGCCGGCGAGGGCAGCGAGCCCTGCCAGGAGGCCGATCAGGAGGCGCCCGCCCCTCCTCATCCGATCGATACCGCGAGACAGGTTGTCGTGCGCGTGACGCCCTCGATGGCTCCGATCCCCTCCGTCACGAGCTGCCCGATATCGTCGAGCGTCGGACCCTGGACCACCGCGATGTAGTCGAACGGCCCCGTCACCGCGTCGAGGGAGTCGATCCGGCACTTGCCGGGCTTGAGCTTTCCGAGCGACTTCTTGACGGCCTTGGTCTTCCCCGCATTGGTCTCGACGAGCACGTACGCCTTCATCATGACACCTCCTCGCCCTCGAGCTTGGCCCACGCGCGTATTACATCTTCGGCCCTGCGGGGCTGTCAAGGAATCAGGCGCGGCGCCTTTGCGCTAGCGGCTCAGGTAGGATCGGAGCGTCTCCGCGAAGGCCGAACGGTTCTCCACCAGGCGGTTGGCGCGCACGTCCACGCGCGTGCCTCGCTCGACCTTCTTATCGTGCGGGTCGAACCGAGCGCGCACCTCTCCCTTCACACCCTTCGCGTCCAGTCCCAGCGGCTCACCCTGGTTCTCGTCGTGAAGATGGAGGACGACGAGGAAGAAGCCGTCCCGCTCGGTGGTCGTTGGATACTCAAGGCCGGTCTTGAGCCGGGTCACGACTACGCGAGCCCCGGCGACTGGCCGGCCCTCCCCGTCGGTGACGAAGCCGAGCACCAGGAAGCGGTGGTCGGGCAGGTGGGTCGCCTCCGCGGGCAGGGCGTCGACGACGAGGGCGAGCGCGAGCATCGGGACGACCGAGCGCATGAGCGCACGAACCGCGTGCATCACGCCTCAGTGTACAATGCGTCACGGGAGGGGAGCCCACCCGTTGCCCTACCAACCCCCCGCTGCGATCCAGACCGCCCTCGACGCCGGTCGTATCTCCGAGGACGCTGTCGACCTGTTCCGGGCGTTCGCCCGCCGGTACGCCTTTCCCCTCGACGACTTCCAGATTGTGGCGATCCTCGCCATTCTCGAGGGCTCCTCGGTGATCGTGTCCGCGCCGACGGGCGCGGGCAAGACGCTGGTCGCCGAGTTCGCGATCCACGACGCGCTCGCCGCGAAGCGGCGGGTCGCCTACACGACGCCGCTCAAGGCCCTCTCCAACCAGAAGTACGCGGATTTCTGCCGCCAGTTCGGCGTCGCCGAGGTGGGTATCCTGACCGGCGACGTCAAGGTCAACTCGCGCGCGCCTGTCCTGGTCATGACGACCGAGATCCTGCGGAACATGTTCTACACGGGGACCCTGGAGGGGCTCCGCCACGTCGTGCTCGACGAGTGTCACTACATGGGGGACGAGGGTCGCGGCACGGTCTGGGAGGAGATCATCGTCAACGCGCCCAAGGACGTGACGCTCGTGGCCCTGTCGGCCACCGTGGCAAACGTGCGCGAGATTGCCGACTGGATTGGGCTGGTCCACCGGCCCATCCAGGCCGTGGTCCACCCGCATCGCCCAGTACCGCTCCGGTACCACGTCGCCGATCTGGCGGCCGAGATTCATTCGCTGGAGGCCGTACGAGCCGGCCGCGCCAAGATCGTCGGGATCGAGGGCGGCCGGGACGAGGGGCGAGGCCGCTTCTACGCCCGCCGGGTGGCCGCAGTGCCGGCAATGATCGAGGAGCTGGAGGGGCGTGGCTGGCTGCCCGCCATTTACTTCATCTTCAGCCGCGCCGGGTGCGAGCGGGCGATGGACGACGTCCTCGAGGAAGGCCGCACGCTCCTCACCCGCGCCCAGGGGCGTGAGGTCGAGCGGGCGATTGCCGAGGCGATCGAGGAGAGCCCCACGCTGGGCGCCTCCGCGCTCAACCAGACCATCTTCCGGGCGCTCCGGGCGGGCGTCGGGCTCCACCATGCGGGGATCCTGCCGAGCCTGAAGCGTCTGACGGAGGTGCTCTTCGAGCGAGGTCTGGTGCGGGTGGTCTTCGCCACCGAGACGATGAGTCTGGGTATTCACATGCCCGCCCGGAGCGTCGTGCTCCAGGGGCTCACAAAGCGCACCGACCGGGGATTCCGGGCGCTGACGACGAACGAGCTCACCCAGATGGCGGGCCGGGCCGGCCGGCGGGGCATCGATCCCGAGGGCCAGTGTGTGATCGCCCTCGACGCCCGGGACAGCCTGGAGGAGACGCTCTCGGTGGTCGACGGCGCCCCGGAGCCGATCGTGAGCCAGTTCCGTCTGGGCTTCGGCTCGGTGGCGCTCCTGGTCGAGAACGTTAGGGACGAGGCGGCGATTCGCCACGTGGTCGAATCCTCGTTCGGCCAGTATCAAAGCCTCCGTCAGGTCCGCCACCTGGAGCGCGAGGTGGCCGAGGCGCAAGAGGCGCTGGCCGGGGCCGAGCGGTATGAGGCGCCGTGTGGCGAGTTCGACCGGATCGGGCGCTACCGGCAGCTGCGCGCCGAGGTGGACGCGCGCCGGCGGGCGGCGGGCTCGCGCTCGCGGCCGGCCCGGGCCCGGGCGCTCGACGACGTCGAGCCCGGCCGCGTGGTCCTGCTCCGGCAGCGGGGAAACGGCGGCGGGCTCGGAGTGGTCGTCGGGGTGCACCGGCTGCGAGGCAACCGCGTCCTCCTCGACACGCTTCTCCCGCACGGCTCGCTCGTCCGGACCAAGGCGGGGAACGTCAAGCGGGTCTTCTGGGCGACTCCGCCGCTTCTGCTGCCGCCAGCCATCCGGAACCTCGCGGCCCACCATCACGGATGGGGGCGCGACGTGAGGGAGACGCTCGCGCGTGATGGTGGCGCGCTCCTCGCGCGCCTGGGCGAACTCGACCTCCACGCGCTCGTCCAAGGGGAGCGCCGCGGAGACCCCGCGGACGCCCTCGAGCGGATCGAGTGCCACGCCTGCCCGTGGGAGGCGCGACCGCGCTGCGAAGCCGCCTGGAAGACACTCGAGAAGGAGCGAGGCCGGTTGGAACATCGGCGCACCGCGCTCGAAAGCATCCGGGACGCGATCTGGCAGGAGTATCGGCGAGTTCTCGAGGTCCTGGATGCGTTCGACGCCGTCCAGCGGGGCGTGCTCAGGCCGAAGGGAGAGCTGGTGGCATCCCTCCGGCACGACCATGAGCTCCTGATCGCCGAGGTCGTCCACCGGGGTGTGTTCGACGATGCCCCTCCCGCCGAGGTCGCCGCGCTCGTCTCGTGCCTGATCGAGGACGCGCGATCCGCCGAGGACGAGCCCTCACGCCGCCTCCTGCGAGAGCGGCCGCGGCTCCGGAGCCGGGTCCGGCAGATGGAGGAGGCGGCGGAAGCGATCCAGGCTGTTCAGCGGCGGGTGGGCCTGCATCGGCCAGCGCGCGTGCAGAGCGGGTTCGTCGCGGCGGTCTTCCGATGGGCGTCGGGAGACGACGACTGGGCGCGAATCGTCACCCACTCGTTCGGCGGCCACGAGGGCGATCTGATCCGCGCGATGCGACGGCTGATCGATCTCTTGCGTCAACTCGCGGAGGGACCGGAGGTCCCGGGCGGCGTCGCCAGTGCAGCCGGTGCCGCCGCCCGGGTACTGGACCGGGGGATCGTGCTGGAATCCGCGCTGATCTGAGCCCGGATTCGCGCTACTGCTGCTCTATTCGGCCGGCGCGAAGAACCGCACCATCACCCGGCGGTTCTGCTCGCGTCCCTTGGCGGTTCCGTTGTCGGCGGACGGCTTGATGTCACCGAGGCCGATCGAGTGGATCCGGTGCATCTCGATGCCCTTCTCCACCAGGAAGCGACGCACCGCCTCCGAGCGCCGCTGGCTCAGCTGGACGTTGTACGGCATGGCACCGACGCTGTCCGTGAAGCCTTCGAGCTCGACCACGAGGTTCGGATTGTCCTGGAGCTGCTTGGCGACGTCGAGCAGCGCGGTCTGGCCGCGGTCGTCCAGCTCCCACTTGTCGAAGCGGAAGAGGATCGCGACCGTGTCGCCCGGGACGCGCTTGTTGCGGTTGGTCCAGAGCCGGGTCAGACGAGAGCTGGTCTCGTCCGCCTTGGCCATCGCCTGGCCAGCGGCGGCGTGAGCCTCGTCGGCGCGGGTCTGAGCCTGAGTCGCCTTGGTCACCCCCTCGTCGGCGCGGCCCTGGGCCGTCCGGGCGAGATTGGCGGCTTCACCAGCGCGGGTGTCGGCCTGCTGGACCGCGACCTTCGTCTGGCCCAGCTCGTCGGTGAGCGCGGTCGTCCGCGCCTTCTCCTCGGTCAGAGAGCCCTCGACGCGGCCCACGTCCGCGCCAAGCTTCGCCTCGCTCTTGCTGACTTCCTCGCGGACGAACTTCTTGGTTGCGCAACCGACGGTCATGAGGGACAGGGAGGCCACCAGGATGGCCAACGAGCGTATCCGCATGCGACTTCCTCCTCTGTGCGGGACAGTCCCCGCTAGGTGACGGATCAGTCCGTCGATCGCCCACGCAAGGGGCGTGCCGGGCATCTCCCGCTGTGGCCTGCCCGGGACGCGCTCAGCCTGATTTCTCGGGCGGCTGGGCCACCACCGAGTGGATCCTGCCCGTCCCGTCTGGGCGTGCGCAGCCCTGACGCGATGTAAGAGTTACCACGGAGGTCTCGCCGGCAAGATGTAAAAAGTTACCTTGCCGGACGGCGGGTTTAGCGGCGTGTGCTCAGGTCGTCCGCGAGGGTGCGAGCCTTCGTCGCCAGGTTCGCCGCCCGCTCGTATTCCTGCCCGCCGAGAGCCCTCCTAGCCTGCTCGACCAAGCCCTGGGCGAGTCGAAGCGTCTCCAGGTCCTTCGCGGCCAGCGGTCGGCCGTCGAGCTGGCGCAGGAGGCGCTCCGTGTCCTCGATTCCCCGTTGAGCCTCGTCCTGGAGCCGACGCACCTCGGTGGGAGGCAAGCTCGCAGTCAGCGGCGGGCTGGGCGCGGCCGGAGGCGGCAGGGGAGCGGGGGGCGGCGCAGGAGCCGGGGCCGGCGGGGATGCGTGTGGTGCGGGCGGATGGGAGACCGCGCGGGACGGAGCGGGGGGCGTGGGCGCGGTGGGGGCCGGTGGGGCGACCGGAGGAGGCAGCGCGGCGGGAGCCGAGAGATCGGGGGGCGCGGGAATGGGCGGCGACGCGGGCGTGATGCTTGCCGCATCCTCGCTTGCCGCATCCTCGAAGGAGACCGACGCCGCGGGGCTGGTCGCTCCGGGGACGGGCCGCGCCCATGGCGGGACATCCGGGCCGAGCGCCCTGCATCCAGACAGGGCCAGGATCAGCGTCGCGAGCGCCAGGACCTTCATCGTGCGTCCGGGGCCGCGGGGAGCGTGAGCATCACGGTGGTGCCCTTGCCCACCGTCGACTCCACGTCGACCCGGCCGTCGTGCATCTGCACGATGCGGTATACCATGGCGAGACCGATGCCCGATCCGCCCGCCTTCGTCGTGTAGTAGAGGCGGAAGATCTTCTCGAGGTTCTCGGGCGCGATGCCCATCCCCTGGTCGGCCACGCGGATCTCCACCCCGTCGGGCGCGGCGCGCCGGCTCGCGACGACCAGCGTGCCGCCGCCCGGCATCGCCTGGATGGCGTTGCTCACGAGATTGGCGCTGGCCTGGGCGATGAGCCCCGAGTCCGCCGTGACGCGGGGCAGGTCCCGTCCGGGCTCGAGGACGATCTCGACACCGGCCCTCGCGGCCTCGGGCCGCGCGACCCGCGCCACGTTCGACAGGACCGCATTGACGTCGACGGGCGCGAGGCGGAGATCCTGCGGCCGGACGAACCGGAGGAAGCCCTGCACCACGCGGTCCAGCCGCTGGATCTCGTGCGCGATGACGTCGATGTTCTCGGCGATCTCGGGCGGCGGCGGCCGTCCGGCCTGAGCGAGCCGTGCGCGCAGGAGCTCGAGGTGAATGCGCATGGCGTTGAGCGGGTTCTTGACCTCGTGGGTGACACCGGATGTGAGGCGGCCCAGCGCCGCCAGCTTTTGGGAGTAGCTCAGGAGGGACTCGACGGCCCGCGCGGGCTCGAGATCGCGCAAGACGAGCAGGCCACCTCGGGGCTGGGCGTCCGTGCGGAGAGGATATCCCGAGACCGCCCACTCGTGCGGCTCTCCCGTGCTTCCCGGGAGGGTGACTGTGTCGTGGAGCGGCGCGACACTGCCGTTGAGAACGGTGGCGGCCAGGGTTGCAAGGGGGTGTCCGGGGGAGAGGACATCAGCGAGCGAGCGGCCAGCGAGCGTCCGGCCGAGCAGCCGCTCGGCGGTGGCGTTGGCGAACGCCACGGCGCCGTCGGGGCCGAGGAGCATGACGGCGTTCTGGAGCCGCTCCGCTCCGGCTGGACCCGGGTCACTTGCGCCTCCGGTGGTGGCTTGGATGCGCTCGCCGAGGCCCTGCATCCGCGCGGCGAGACGCCCCATATCGTCGCCGGGTCCGAACTCGACGGCGGCGTCGCCACGGGCGAGGCGCTCGACCTGGCGCGCGATTCGCCGGAGGTAGCCGAGGAGCACGCGCCCGGTACCGAGGCCGAGCGCGATCGCGAAGGCGAGGGCGCCCGCGCCGAACGCCACGCTTCGCAGGAGGGCGTCGCGAAGGGTCTGCCTGACGAGGCTCGTCGACACGCCCACCTGCACGGTGCCGAAGGGCTGGTCCCCGATGCGGACGGGGAGCCGGACCTCGTAGATCTGCGGAGGGCCCAGCAGCATCCGCGCAAGCTGCGGGAGTCCCGCCGTGAGCACGTCGTCGAGGAGCGGGCGTTCCGGGAGCGTCTGTCCCTGGAGGGTCGCATCGCTGTGCAGGAGGGTGCGCCCGTTCGCGTCGACGATCGCGCCGTAGACGACGACGCGCGAATAGCCCACGAGCCCGTCGAGGAGCGCCCGGAGGCTCGGATCCTCGCGGAAGGCAACGGGACCCGCGGCACCCGCGGCCTGCAGGACGTAGGCGGCCTGGTGGAGGAGCTGGCGGGAGAGGAGCCGCCCCTCGTCCGCCGCGCTCCCGAGCGTGAGCCGCGCGAGCGTGGCAAGGTGCGCGGCGGTCGCGACGGCGACCACGAGGAGGACGACGAGGGTGAGGCCGAGCAGCTCGCGCGCCCGGGCGCTCAGAGCCATGAGGCGGACAGCCTGCGTGGACGGGCGGGTTTCGGCGTCACGGCGGCCGGTTGTAGCGGTTCAGCTTGTTGTGGAGTGTCTTGAGGCTGATGCCGAGGATCTCGGCCGCGCGGGTTTTATTGTTGCCCGTGTACGCGAGCGTGCGGAGGATGAGACGTCGCTCGGCCTCGTCCACGGTCGTGCCGACGCTGAGACGGACATCGCTGGCCTCCTGGTCCGTCACCGGCTCGACCGGGGACGTCGTCGCCGACGGGGGCGAAGGCAGGTGGGCAAGGCCGATCAGGTCGCCCGGGCAGACGATGAGGGCGCGCTCCAGGACGTTCCGGAGCTCGCGCACGTTTCCCGGCCACGTATAGCGGCGAAGGACCGCGAGGGTCGCCTCGTCAACGCCCCGCACGGCCCGCCCGTGGCGCTCGTTGAGCTCCTCGAGGAGAACGCGGACCAGCTCCCCGAGATCCTCGGGGCGCTCGCGGAGCGGGGGCAGCGTGAGCGTGAAGACCGCGATGCGATAGTAGAGATCCTCGCGGAGCGCGCCGTCCTGGAGCGCCTTCACCGGGCTCTTGTTGGTGGCCGCGATCACCCGGACGTCCACCGTGATCTCCGCTTGGCCCCCGACCCGCCGGAACCGTCCGTCCTGGAGAACCCGAAGGAACTTCACCTGGGTGGCCGGGCTCATCTCCGCGATCTCGTCGAGGAAGAGCGTCCCGCCATCGGCGAGCTCGAAGCAGCCGGGTCGGCGTCCGGTGGCGCCGGTGAACGAGCCCTTCTCGTGCCCGAAGATCTCGCTCTCGAGCAAGGTCTCCAGGATCGCCGCGCAGTTCACGGCGACGAACGGCCCGCGGCGGCGTCTGGAGTGGTCGTGAATCGTGCGCGCCACCAGCTCCTTTCCCGTCCCGCTCTCACCGAGCACGAGGACCGTCGCGTCGGTCGGTGCGACCTGCTCGATCTGGCGGGCGACTTCCTGCATCGCTGGCGTGCCTGCGACCAGACGGCCGAAGGCGCCGCGATTGCGGAGCTCCCGCCGGAGCCGATGGACCTCGCGGGCGCTCTCGGCTCGGTCGAGCGCCCTCTCCAGGAGAACCTGGAGGCGGGCCGGGTCGAGCGGCTTGGTGAGGTAGTCGTAGGCGCCTTCCTTCATCGCCTGGACAGCGCTCTCGATCGAGCCCTGGCCCGTGAGCATGATGACGGCGACGTCGGGGTGATCGACCCGCAAAGCGGACAGGAGGCCGAGACCGTCCATGCCCGGCATCACGAGGTCGCTCACCACGACCGCGGGCGACTCCTCCGACACCCGCTCGAGGGCTTCGGCCCCGTCGCCGGCGGTGGCGACCTCATATCCCCAAAGGGAGAGCAGGTCGGCCATGCCCTTCCGAGCGGGGGCATCGTCCTCGACGATCAGTACACGTTGACGCATGGGAATCCCGCGTTGCGCGCCGGTCTTGACCTTCATGGTAGCAGAATCGGCGCTTCCGGCGCTCGCGCGCTTCGGCTACCATCGGACGGAGTGGGTCGAGAACGGCCTTGCCGCGGTCACCCGCGCGGGACGGGCCGGGCCCGAAGGGGAATCGGAATGACGGGACTCGTCGTCCTGGGGATCGCCGCGGTCCTCGCACTGGTGGTTGTCGGGCTCTACAACAGCCTGGTCCGGGCACGCGTACGGGTGGACGAGGCGTGGTCCGGCATCTCGACGCAGCTCAAGCGCCGGCACGACCTCATTCCGAATCTCGTCGAGACCGTGAAGGGGTATGCCGGTCACGAGAAGGGCGTCCTCGAGAAGGTGACGGAGCTCAGGAGCCGGGCCATGGGAGCCACGACGCCCGGGCAGGTGGCGCAGTCCGAGGGGCTCCTGACCCAGGCCCTCCGCGGACTCTACGCGGTCGCGGAGAGCTATCCGGACCTCAAGGCCAACCAGAACTTTCTGTCCCTCCAGCAGGCTCTTGCCGACACGGAAGGGATGCTCGCCGGGGCGCGGCAGGGCTACAACGCCGCCGTCCGCGATCTCAACACGCGCGTCGAGAGCGTGCCGACGAATCTCCTGGCCGGTGCCTTCGGCTTCACGCGCCGCGAGTTCTTCGAGCTCGAGGACCACGCCGAGCGCTCGGTCCCCCAGGTCCGGTTCTGAGCGGGCGGCGCCGGCCCCGCGCTGGCAGCGGTGCGGGGGCCGTGGGAGAATGAGCGCGCCGTGAAGGCCTCGCGTCTCACCGTCACGAAGAGCCAGCTCGCGGTGCCGCACGCCTGCGTGACGGCGGGCCATCCTCTCGGCGCTCGTGTGGGTGCGGAGATCCTCCGTCGCGGAGGGAACGCCGTGGACGCCGCCGTCGGCACCGCGTTCGCGATGGCCGTCGTGGAGCCGTTCATGTCCTGCCTCGCGGGCGGCGGCTCGATGCTGATCCACCGCCCGCGCACGGGCGCCTCGGTGGCCCTCGACTTCAACGTGGAGGCTCCGCAGCGGGCGCATGCCCGGATGTACCGGCTCGGGCACGGGCGAAGCGGCGATCTCTTCCCGTGGCGGGCGGTGGAAGGCGACGCGAACGTGCACGGCCATCTCGCCGTCGCGGTGCCGGGATCGGTGGCCGGCCTGGCCCTCGCGCTCGAGCGGTGGGGGACACTGGATCTGCGCGATGCGGTGGCGCCGGCGGCGCGGCTCGCGCGCCTCGGAGTGCCGGTCGACTGGTATCTCGCGGGCGTCACCGCGATGTACGCGGAGGATCTCGCGCGGTTTCCCGAGGCCGCGAGGACCTATCTTCGCGGGGGCCGGTGGCCGCCGCGGCCGGAGAACCTCGGGGGCGGGGACCGTGTCCGGTATCCGGCGCTCGCCCGTAGCCTCGAGCTCATCGGGAAGGAGGGCCCGAGCGTCTTCTACCGTGGGCAGCTCGCGCAGGCCATCGAGGCGGAGGTCCGGCGCGGCGAGGGCATCCTGGATCGCGCGGACCTGGCGCGATATCGCGTCAGGGTGACCAAGCCTCTCGCGGGTGAGTACCGCGGCGTGACGCTCCTCGGGATGCCGGGCGCCACGGGCGGCGTGACCGCGCTCGAGATGCTGAACGTCCTCGAGTGCTTCGAGGCCGGGTCCGGCGGGTCAGGAGGGCCGACGAGCGCGCGCGCGGCACATCTCCGCGCGGAGGCGATCCGGGTCTCGTTCGAGGATCGCCTCCGCTGGCTTGGGGATCCGGCTCGGATCCGGGCGCCGTGGGCCGCGCTCGGGGGAAAGGCCTATGCCCGTGCGGTGGCCGCCGGGATCCGCCACGACGGCCGGCGCCACGCGCGGCGGCGAGTCGATCCGTGGCGCTTCGAGCGCGGCCGGGCGAAGCCGGCCCGGGCCCCGACGGCCGGCTCGACCGGCGAGTGCACGACGCAGGTCTGCGCGGTCGATCGCGACCGGATGCTGGTGTCGCTCACACACACCGCGGTCAGCCTCTTCGGCTCCAAGGTCGTCGTGCCAGAAACGGGGCTCCTTCTCTCGAACGGGATGATCTGGTTCGATCCGGAGCCCGGGCGGCCGAACTCCATCGAGCCCGGTAAGCGCGCCCTGGTGAACATGACGCCCTTCCTCGCGCTCCGTGACGGCGCGCCGTACCTGGCCGTGGGCGCGCCGGGCGGCCGGAAGATCGTGTCGGCGGTTCCCCAGGTGCTCTCGAACCTGATAGACTTCGGGCTGGGCCCGCAGGCGGCCGTCGAGGCGCCTCGGCTCCACACCGAGGGCGGCCCGGTCCAGGTGGACGACCGGATGGGGGCGGCGACCGTCTCCGAGCTCCGGCGGCGCGGGCACCGGATCGTGCCACTCACCGAGACGTACTCGAGCTTCTACTTCGCCCGGCCGCAAGTCATCGAGGTCACGCACCGGGGGCTTGCCGCCGGCGTCGACCACCTGCGTCCCGCGACGGCCATGGGATTTTGATCGGAGGAGGCCCGGGATGGCGGACATCCGGATGATGAGCGCGTTCGGCACCGTGCCCGGTGATGCCCAGGAGGGCATCCTCCGGGTGCTGCGGCACGCACTGGAGACGGTCGCGCTCGAGGACAGCTCCTTCACGCGCGCGAAGGCCGTGTTCACCGAGTCCGACGAGCAGTGCGTGTTCACGGTCGAGCTGGACGCGGGGAAGAAGGCGCCGACTCCGCTCGTGCTCGACCTCGAGCTGCTCGAGGACGCGGGGACGGACAGCGGGCGACAGGCGCTCCTGACGGAGGAGGTGCGCCAGTACGTCCGGCGCACCCTCGGTCAGTAGGTTTCAGTAGAGGAGGATCTGGTGCGATGAGCGGGGGACCGGCGGCGCGACGGCTCATCGTCAACGCGGACGATTTCGGGCTGACGGGCGGCGTGAGCCGCGGCATCCTTCGCGCCCATCGCGAGGGCCTGGTGACCAGCACGACCGTTCTGGCGAGTCTGCCAGCCCAGCCGGAGCTGGACGCCACGGCTGCCGCCTCGCCCGGTCTCGGGCTCGGTCTCCACTTCAACCTGACGTGGGGGCGGCCCGTGTCACCGGCGGAGACGGTCGCATCCCTCGTTGATGCGGACGGGCGGTTCGGGCGCGATCTGGCGGCGCTCCAGGAGCGGGCGCGTCCGGACGAGGTGCGGCGCGAGTGCGAGGCCCAGATCGAGGCGTTTGCGCGCCGCTTCGGGCGGGGGCCCACCCACCTCGACAGCCATCATCACGCCCATCGGGTGCCCCGCGTGATGGACGCCGTCGTGGACGTGGTCGTGACCGCGCGGGTTCCGCTTCGCAGCCAGGACGCGGGCTTCCGCGACGGCCTTCGCCGCCACGGCATCGCCACGACGGACTCGTTTGTCGGCGACGCGCAGGCCGAGCCCTACTGGACGACCGAACGCCTGCTGGACCAGCTCGCCACGCTGCCGCTCGGTGTCACCGAGCTCATGTGCCATCCGGGCGTCTTCGACGAGACCCTCGCCTACAGTCGCTACGGGCGCCAGCGCGAGGTCGAGCTGGCGGCGCTCTGCGATCCCGAGGCGCGCGCGACCGTCGAGCGCCTCGACATCCGGCTCTGCCACTTCGGCGCGCTCGACGCGGCCGGATGAGGGCGCCGGCCACCGAGACCCCGCTCGTCGAGCTGCGCAGCGTCACGAAGGCGTACCGTGAGGGCGACGCCGAACGCGTGGTGCTTCGCGGTGTGGACGCGACGATCCGTCGCGGAGAGCTGTGTGTCCTGATCGGGCGGAGCGGCTCGGGCAAGTCCACGCTGCTCAACCTGATCGGCGGGATCGACGTGCCGACCGCCGGCGAGATCGTGGTCGACGGGCTCCCGCTCGCACGGGCGACCGAGGCGAGGCGCACGTTGTTTCGCCGGCACCACGTGGGGTTCGTCTTCCAGTTCTTCAACCTGATTCCGACGCTCACGGTGGAGGAGAACCTCCGCCTTCCGCTCGAGCTGAACGGGCGGCCGCGTGACGCCGCGCGAGCACGGGCCGGCGCACTTCTCGCCGAGGTCGGGCTAGCCGACCGGGGGCCGGCATTCCCCGAGCAACTCTCCGGCGGCGAGCAGCAGCGGGTGGCGGTGGCGCGGGCGCTGGTCCACGAGCCGCTGCTCGTGCTCGCCGACGAGCCGACGGGAAACCTCGATCTCGACACGGGCCGGCAGGTGCTCGATCTGCTCGACCGCCTCACCCGGCGGGCGGGGCGCACGCTGGTGATGGCGACTCACAGCCGCGAGGTCGTGGGGCTCGCTGACCGCATCTTCCGCCTGCAGGAGGGCCGTCTGGTGGAGACGCTGGAGCCGGCTGCCGGATGATCCTCCTCCGCGCCAGCGTCCGCCATCTCGCTCGGCATCCGTGGCAGGCGGCTCTGTCCGTCCTGGGGATCGCGCTCGGTGTAGCGATGGTGGTGTCGGTGGACCTCGCGAGTGTGAGCGCCCGGCGGGCGTTCGCCCTGTCGGCAGAAGGGGTGACCGGGCGAGCGACCCACCAGGTGGTCGGCGGGTCAGCGGGGGTCGACGAGCGGGTGGTTCCGCGGCTCACCCGGGAGGTGGGGGTTCATCCCGTGGCGCCGGTGGTCGAGGCGTGGGTGAGCGTCGAAGGGGCGCCTGGCCGCGCGCTCCAGCTTCTCGGGATCGACCCGTTCAGCGAGGCGCCGTTTCGCCCATATCTTGGGCGAGGAGGGCGCGGGGCGGGGGCCGGGACACGCGCGCTGGGGACACTCGTCACCGAGCCGGGCGCGGTGCTGGTGAGCCGCGAGACAGCGACCGAGCTCCGCGTGGGCGTCTCGGGCACCCTCGTGCTGCGGGTGAGCGGGCGGTTGCGTCCGGTGCGCGTCGTAGGCCTGATCGAGCCGGAGGATGCGCGGAGCGAGCAGGCGCTCCGCGGCCTCGTCGTGGCCGACCTGACGACGGCCCAGGAGGTTCTCGGCCAGCCGGGCCGGCTCTCTCGCGTCGACCTCGTTCTCCCGCTAGGACCGCGGGGAGAGGAGGTCCTGACCCGCGTTCGGGCGGCGCTCCCCCCAGGAGTCGAAGTGGTCCCGGCCGGGGCACGGAGCGAGTTTGTCGGGGAGCTGACGCACGCGTTCGACGTGAACCTGACGGCCCTGTCGCTTCTGGCGTTGATGGTGGGGCTCTTCCTCGCGTACAACACGATGACGTTCTCCGTGGTCCAGCGCCGCGCGACGATCGGGATGCTGCGGGCCCTCGGCGTCACGCGCGCGGAGATCGTCGCGACCGTCCTCGCCGAGGCACTCTTCCTCGGGCTCGCCGCGACGGCTCTCGGTCTCGGCGCGGGTGTGGGCCTCGCCGGCGGACTCGTCACACTCGTCACCCGGACCATCAACGACCTGTACTTCGTTGTGGTTGTGCGGGACCTGGCGGTGTCGCCGGCGGTGCTGGCGAAGGGCGCGGCCCTCGGGATCGGAGCGACATTGCTCGCCGGGCTGGTTCCGGCGGCCGAGGCCAGCGCGGCGCCCCCAGGCGCCGCGATCCAGCGGATCGTGCTGGAGGCCCGCGCGCGCCGCGGGGCGCCCCGCGCGGCGCTGGCCGGCCTGGCGGTGCTCGCGGTGGGGACGCTCCTCGTCGCGGGCGCCGGCCGGAGCCTCGCCTGGAGCTACGCGGGGCTCTTCGCGATGATCCTGGGCGCCGCGCTCCTCACGCCGTTCGCGATGATCGGCGCGGCCCGGGCGGCGAGCCCCGGACTCGGGTGGCTTCTCGGGCTACCGGGCCGCATGGCGGCGCGGGGCGTCGTCGCGAAGCTCTCGCGGACCGGGGTGGCGGTGGCCGCGCTCATGGTGGCCGTCTCGGCGACCGTCGGGGTCGGCGTCATGATCCGGAGCTTTCGCGCGACGGTCGTGCGATGGCTCGAGACCTCGCTGGTCGCGGACGTGTACGTCTCCGCCCCGACACTCCGCACGGGCCGCGGAGGTGAGTCCACCCTCGATCCGGCGGTGATCGCGCGGCTCCGAGATGCGCCCGGCGTCCAGGCCGTTGGCACCTACCGGGGCGCGCGCGTTGCCTCGGAGTTCGGGCCGACCCAGCTCGTAGCGCTGGGCGTCGGCCCCGGCAGTTACCGTCAGTTCCGATTCCTGGCGGGAGCTCCCGAGAGCGTGTGGCCGGCCTTCCAGGACGGAGGTGCGGCAATCGTCTCGGAGCCGTACGCCTACCGGCATGGCCTCGGCGTGGGCAGCACGCTCCGGCTCCGCACCGACCGTGGCGAGCGGGCCTTCCCGGTCGCCGGCATCTTCGCGGACTACGGTTCGGACCAGGGTGTGGTGATGGTGAGCCGCCGCACTTACGAGGCCAGCTGGGAGGATCGCGGTGTCTCCTCCGTTGGGCTCGTGCTCGCTCCGGGCACCGACCCGCAGGCGGCCGTGGACACGCTTCGCGCCCGCGCGGGCCCGGGCCAGGACCTCCTGATCCGCTCGAATCGGGCGCTCCGGGAAGCTTCGCTGGAGATCTTCGACCGCACGTTCGCGATCACCGCGGTGCTGCGTGTCCTGGCGACGGGGGTGGCCGTGATCGGGATCCTGAGCGCGCTGATGGCGCTCCAGCTTGAGCGGGCCCGGGAGCTTGGAGTCCTGCGGGCCCAGGGGCTCACGCCGCTCGAGGTGTGGCGGCTGATGCTGGCGGAGAGCGGGCTCCTCGGCGGGATCGCGGGGGTGCTCGCCGTACCCGTCGGCATCGGGCTCGCGCTGGTCCTGATCCGCGTGATCAACCGCCGGGCGTTCGGGTGGTCGATCGAGACCACGGTTCCCGTGGACGTCCTGCTCCAGGCCGTGGGGCTGGCGGTGCTGGCAGCCCTGGTCGCGGGGGCGTATCCGGCCTGGCGCATGGCGCGGACTCCGCCCGCGTCGGCGCTGCGGGAGGAGTGACCGGGCGTGAGGCGATCGGGTCCCGGCACGGGTCTGCTCCTCGGCGTGCTCGCCACCGTGGCAGCCCTGGCCGTCGGACTTGCGTTCATCATCCGTCTGGATGGGGAAGAGTCCTCGCCGCCGAGCCTCGGGGCGACGCTCTCCGTGGCCGAGGCGCTCGGGGCGACGAGCGCCGAGGGCTTCGAGCGGGCGCTCGCTCCGCGTCCGCTCGCGTTTCCGGCGGATCACGGCCCGCACCCGACCTTTCGCACGGAGTGGTGGTACTGGACCGGGAACCTCCGCGCCGCGGAGGGGGGGGCCAGCCGGCGCTTCGGATTCCAGCTGACGTTCTTCCGCACGGCACTCGTCCCGGCGGCGGCGTCGCGGGGATCGGCCTGGAGCACGCGCGACGTGTACATGGCTCACCTCGCGCTGACCGATGTGGACGCGGGCCGGTTCTACGCGCGCGACCGCTGGGCGCGGGGCGCGCTCGACCTCGCCGGCGCTGCGGGCGACCCGTTCCGCGTGTGGATCGGCGACTGGGTTGCCGAGGCCCCAGCGCGGGCCGGGTGGCCGCTCCGCCTCCGCGCGGGCGAGGGTGATCTCCGCATCGACCTCACGCTCTCGGGGGGCAAGCCGCCGGTGCTCCACGGCGAGCGCGGGCTCTCGCGGAAAGGCGCCGAACCGGGGAACGCGTCCTACTACTACTCGCTGACGCGGTTGCCGGTTTCCGGAGAGGTGCAGGCTAGCGGACGTGAGCTCCCGGTCGAAGGACTCGCGTGGATGGACCGGGAGTGGAGCACGAGCGCCCTTGGCCCGGACCAGGTGGGCTGGGACTGGTTCGCGCTCCAGCTCGCCGACGGCCGTGAGCTCATGCTGTACCGCCTCCGCCAGCGCGACGGAGGAATCTCCCCGGCGAGCCAGGGCACCCTCGTCGCGGCTGACGGCACGGCGCGCTCCCTCGACCGGGACGCGGTCGAGGTCCTCGTCCTCGATCACTGGGCGAGCCCGCGGGGCGGGGTGCGGTACCCGGCTCGGTGGCGGCTCCGGATCCCGTCGGCGAGTCTCGACGTTGTGGTGACACCGCTTCTGCGGGACCAGGAGCTCGATCTGGCGGTCCGCTATTGGGAAGGCGCGGTACGCGTGGAGGGGACCGCGGACGGACGCCCTCTCGAGGGTTCCGGGTACGTCGAGCTCGTCGGATATGCCACGGTGGCAGGAGGCGCCGCCGAGGCTGTGCGACAATGACGGCCGAGCTGCCGGGGCGCGAACGCGGCCGGCGGGACACCAGGTGGGCGCCAGCAAGGCGATCGGGAGGCGGAAGGATGCAGAGGGTAGGAATCGGGCGGGCGATCGGGGCGGGACTTCTCCTCTTCGCGGTGACGGGGTGGGCGGACGGCCCGACGCCGGCGGCCCCGCCGCCGGGCGTCCCGGCGTCGGCCGAGCGCTTCTTTCAGGAGGGCCTCGACGCCCAGAACAAGAAGGACTGGCGGCGGGCGGCCCAGGCCTACGAGGCGGCGATCAAGCAGCGCGAAGCCTTCCCGGAGGCGTGGAACGGCCTCGGCTTCACGCTCCGCCAGCAGGGGAAGTACCCGGAGGCGATCAAGGCCTACGACCGTGCGCTCAAGCTCCGGCCGGACTACGCGGAGGCTCTCGAGTACCTCGGGGAGGCATACGTGAAGATGGGCAAGCTCGACGACGCGCGCGCGGTGCTCGGGCGACTCGAGCCGCTCGACAAGAAGGAGGCGGCGGAGCTCAGGGCCGCGATCGACAAGGCGAAGAAGTAGGGCGCCCGAAGTGTCTGGCAGTCACAGTCTGACCCCGGTCGGCAACGATCTCGAGCGGGAGCTCCGGCGTGTCGTCGAGGGCGAGGTCCGCTTCGACGACTACTCCCGCCTCCTATACTCGACGGACGCCTCCATGTACCAGGTGGAGCCGATCGGCGTCGTGCTGCCGCGCTCGAAGGACGACGTCCAGGCGGTGCTGGAGCTCGCGAACCGGTACAACGTCCCGGTCCTGCCGCGCGGCGGGGGCACGAGCCTCATCGGTCAGACGGTCAACCACGCCGTCGTGCTCGACTTCTCGAAGTACATGCACCAGGTGCTGGAAGTGAACCGGGAGGAGCTCTGGTGCCGCGTCCAGCCCGGCGTGATCCAGGACGAGCTGAACGCCCACGTGCGGCCGATGGGCCTTCTCTTCGGGCCCGACACCTCGACCTCGAACCGCGCGACCATCGGCGGGATGTCGGGGAACAACTCCGCGGGCTCCCACTCGATCGCCTACGGGAAGACGATCGATCACGTGCTCGAGCTCCGGTGCCTCCTGGCCGACGGATCCGAGATCACCCTCCGGGACCTGACGCCGGTCGAGCTCGAGGCCAAGTGCCGGGCGGACGGGCTGGAGGGGCAGATCTACCGCGAGGTGCGGCGGCTGGTGGGGCAGCACGCGGACGAGATCCGCGCGCGGTACCCGAAGCTCATGCGCCGTGTCTCCGGCTACAACCTCGACGAGCTCGTGAAGCCCCAGCCGTTCGGGCTCCACCGGCTGGCCGTGGGCTCCGAGGGCACGCTCGTCGCTGTGGTCGAGATGAAGATGCGGCTGGTCCCCCGACCCAAGTTCACGGCTCTCGACGTGATCCACTACGACGACCTCCAGGCGGCGCTCGAGTCGTCCGTCGACCTCCTGACCACCGGGCCGTACGCGGTCGAGGTCACCGACAAGATGATCCTCGATCTCGCCCGGGAAAACATCGAGCAGCGCGCGCGCATGGGGTTCGTCCAGGGCGATCCCGCGGCCATCATGATGGTCGAGTACTCCGGCGAGAGCGAGGCGGAGGTGCGCG
Organism: uncultured Candidatus Rokubacteria bacterium; assembly: GCA_963805625.1. Lineage (GTDB taxonomy): Bacteria > Methylomirabilota > Methylomirabilia > Rokubacteriales > DASRDR01 > DASRDR01. Next base: position 727,774 of record CAWDVE010000010.1, on the reverse strand, counting down.
CCAAGGTCGACGCGCTGGAGACACTCCGCGCGCGGAAGCGGATCGGTTACGTCGCCCACATCGCCTACGATCCCGCCGAGCAGCAATCCATCTGGAAGCTCCGAAAGGCCGGCCTCGGCCTCCTCCTCGGGACCAAGGGCGACCGGAAGCCCATCGCGTTCGTCGAGGACACGGCGGTCGAGCCGGCCAAGCTGGGCCCGTTCATCGGGCGCTTCCGCGAGATCCTCGGACGCCACGGGGCCAAGGCGGGCTACTACGGGCACTGCTCGGTCGGGTGCCTCCACATCCGTCCGCTGATCAACCTGAAGGACGCGGGTGAGATCCGGAAGATGCAGGCCATCGCCGAGGAGATCACGGCCCTCGTGATGGAGTTCGGCGGCGGGCTCTCGGGCGAGCACGGGGACGGCCGGGCGCGCAGCCCCTTCAACGAGACGCTCTACGGGTCGCGGCTCTACGACGCGTTCCGGCAGGTCAAGCGCACGTTCGACCCGAAGGGAATCCTCAATCCGGGGAATATCGTCGACGCCCCGCCGATGACCGAGCATCTCCGCTACGGGCCGGGCTACCGCACGTGGGAGCCGGACACGCTTCTCGACTTCTCGGGGCAGGGCGGATTCGCGGGCGCGGTCGAGATGTGCAACGGGATCGGCGTGTGCCGAAAGAAGCTCGAGGGGACGATGTGCCCCTCGTACATGGCGACGCTCGACGAGGAGCACTCGACCCGCGGGCGCGCCAACGCCCTCCGCGCGGTGCTGTCGGGCAAGATGCCGCGGTCGGAATTCACCGGCCGGCGGATGTACGAGGTGCTCGACCTCTGTCTCGAGTGCAAGGCGTGCAAGGCCGAATGCCCGGCCAACGTCGACATGGCCAAGATCAAGTACGAGTTCCTCGCCCACTACTACCGGGCCAACGGGCTCCCCCTCCGCAACCGGCTCTTCGGCCAGATCCACGCGCTGGCCCGGATTGGATCCGCCCTGGCACCCGTCTCGAACTGGATCGCGCGCTCGGCGCCCCACCGGTGGCTCCTCGAGCGCGTGGCCGGCATCGATCGGCGGCGTCCGCTCCCCTCGTTCGCGGCCGAGTCCTTCGAGCGGTGGTTCGGCCGCCGGCAGCCCGAGGGGAGTGGGGCGCGCGGCGAGATCGTGCTCTTCCACGATACCTTCAACACCTACCAGACGCCGGGCGTCGCGATTGCGGCGACCCGTCTCCTGGAGACCCTCGGGTATCGGGTGGTTCTCGCCGACCGCGGGTGCTGCGGGCGGCCGATGATCTCCAAGGGTATGCTCGACGAGGCGCGCACCGTGGCGGCCGACAACATCGCGCGGCTCGCCGGAGCGGCACGCCAGGGCCGGCCGATCGTCGGGCTCGAGCCCTCGTGTCTCCTCACGCTCCGGGACGAGTACCCGGAGCTGGTGCGCACCGAGGATGCTCGGATCGTGGCACGACAGAGTCTGCTCCTCGAGGAGTTCCTCCAGCGCGAGTGGGCGCGGGGCGACCGGCCGACGTTCGCAGCGAACGGCCGGCGAGCGCTGCTCCACGGCCACTGCCACCAGAAGGCGCTGGTGGGGACGGCTCCCACGATCGCGGTCCTCAAGGCGGCGGGCTATCAGGTGACCGAGGTGGACGCCGGCTGCTGCGGCATGGCGGGGTCGTTCGGGTTCGAGGCGGAGCACTACGACCTCTCCGTCAAGATCGCCGAGCGGCGTCTGGCGCCGGCCGTGCGGGCGGCGGAGCCCGACGTCGCCGTCTGCGCGCCGGGCATCTCGTGCCGCCAGCAGGTGGAGCACACGACGGGGCGCGTGCCGAAGCACCCGGCGGAGCTTCTCTGGGAGGCCCTCGCACGATAGCGCCGTGATGGCGCTGCGCTCGCATCGGCTCGATCCGACCTGATTGGCGGCGACGCGCTGACCTGGGCCGCGGGAATGGCGAGGACTACCAGACCGACTGCGGGAGCGGGAGTCCCACGAGGAGCGACCGGTCGAGCGGCTCCGGCGGCGGCGCCCCGGCGTCCTCGAGGAGCGCGTGGATCTGGCGTAGGTGCTGGGCCGCGTGCCAGACCGTGCGCTCGAGAAGCTCGTGGGCGCTCTGGGCACCATAGTACGTCTCGACGGTCCCGACGGTCGCCGCCTCGGTGCCGAACGAACCCTGCAACGCCACGCGCACGGCCGCACCGTATCCTGCGAGGGCGGGACCGTCGGGCAGCCCCGCGGGTGCCATCTCCTGGAGCCAGGTCTCGGGGAGGCGGCGCTCGAGCATGGCGTCCCGGTAGGCGAGGCTCAGCCGGAAGAGGTGGTAGGCGAGCTGGTGGAGCGAGCGATCGCGGCCGGGGTGCTGGAGACTCAGGTGCTCGGGCGCGACGGTCTGGACCACCCGGCCCACCGCGGCGAGGACCCGGTCGAGGCGCTCGGCGAGCGCGGCCGGGGAGAGCCGCTGAGCGCCTTCGTACCGGACGCCGACCAGCTCTGCGAGCGCGCCCGGATTCCAGCCGTGGACCACGCCTCCGACCGCGACGACGGCGGGGACCGCCGGCACGCCGAGGCGTTTCAGGTCGGCGCGCGCGGCCGGCTCGGCCTCGATGTCGACCGAGTCGAACGGCACTCCCCACGACGAGAGCAACTCTCTCGTCTTGGCGCAGGAGCTTCAGCCGGGGCGGTGGTAGAGAACCGCTTTCTTGTCGGGCACTTCTAGCCCCCCTTGTCCAGCCGGCATCTTAGCGCGAAACCACAGCGGTTGCGTAGCGAGCCCGGCCGAGCGCTCGTCCAGGCGGCCGACGGCAATCCTCGTAGGCCCCGGGACGAGGCGGTCCCAGGGTCTCGCCGGATTCCGTCAGGGCGACGAGGGTGACGCTCGTCTCCACGCGTCCGTCCCCCAGGAGACGGCCAGCTCGTCGCGGCAGGCATGCGCGAGATCGAGTGCCAGCCCCCTCAGCACTGGCGGGGATTGCTGAGCGTTGAGCCCTTCACCGAAGGCGATCATGGCCTTCGCCACGCCGCCGCGCTCGACGAGGGCGAGCTCTCCCCAGTAGAGCTGCCAGAAGCGCTCGATCTTGCGGGCCGCGGTCGCTCGCGAGGGAGCGTTGGCGATGTAAGAGGCCACCTGGGTGGCCTCCGTGAACAGCGCGAGCTGCTTGTCCAGGAAGGGCTTGGCCGCCTCGACGCGTCGCGTCTCCGCGTACTTTGCCGCCTCGAGGCGGGCCTGATTGCGCTCCTTGTCCGCCTTGTCCTGCCACACCCACACGCCCCAGACGAAGGAGCCGATGGCGCCGGCGATGGAGAAGAACTTCAGCCACTGATCGAAGGTGAGTCCGGTCATCTCCCACCCCCCCCCACGCCGGTCGGGTCCGTCAGATAGATGGTGCCCGGGCGTCGTACCCACGGGTCAACCGTGGTGTCGCACGTTGTGCGCGTCCGCGTCGTGCTCTGCCTCTTTGTCGGTCGTGAAGTGAGCGATGGGAACATTCCCCGGGCTGAGCACGACGAACCTATATCCCTTCGCGTGCATTGAGTCACCCAGCGTCACCCGGTCCACCGTGTACTGCGGCTCTTCGTGTAGGATCGCCTCCTCTCCCCGCTGCGCGTGCCGTCACGTCAGTGACCAGAACCCGACAGGAGGGCGGGGCCCTCGTTCTCGAGGAGGACACTCCGCAGGCCTGTCCAGCATCCTACTCCGAGCCCCGACCGGAGCGGACCGGCACTTCCCCGATTCAGTGACGGCGCGCTTTGAGGTATGATCAGAAGTCATGTTGTTAACTGGGCGGGGTATCGGCGTGGCCCGGACCGACATCCTGGCACGTCAGCTCGGCGCCGGAGTCGCCGTCGTCTGGCTCCTGGCGGGCTGCGGGAGCGGTCAGTCGCCGACCGAAGCGGCGCGGCTCGCCGAGTCCCGCCGCGCCGAGGCGGAGAGTCTGAAGACGCCTGATTGGGTGGACGCCCTCTTCGTCGGATCAGGTCCCCTCATTCCCCGGGGCGGCTCGACCGACTGTCCGCTCCAGGGCTTCTGGAGCGGCTACCCCCGGGGGACCCTCGTTCGGATGCGCGTCGCCAGAAGCGTGCCGGCTCCCGTACAGGCCGGTCTCGCCGAAGCCGCGGAGGCACTCGCGGGAGCGACGGCGGGCGCGCTGACGGTCAACCTCCAGGTGACGCCCGAGCTCGATCCCCAGCCCGGAGTCAACGAGGTGACGGTGACCGAGGTGGCGCTACCGCGAGCAGCCGGGTGCCCCTCGGACGCGGGGTGCGTCCAGTACCGCTTCGCGGGGCGGGGACTCCTGATGGGAGCGCGGGTGGTGGAGCCCCGAGACCGAAGCGTCTCCGCTACCGTCCACGATGTGGTGGGCCACGCGGTACTCGGCCTCTGCCACATCGACGCGCGCCTGATCGGCGGCGCGGAGAACTCTCTGATGAGCGGGGGGCTTGGGATGAGCCCCGGCTCTGGCGCGTCGAGCCTCACCGGGCTCGACATCGCGGCGATCCAGGCCGTCTACGCCTCCGCCCTCAGCCCTGGCGCCGCGCGGGCGTCATTCCTCGCTGCCCGCCTGGTCAACCTTCAGGCCGGTCAGCTCCCGCGCACCCCGTAGTCGAGCTCCGGTCGCGCACCTGACGCAGAAGAGAACGTGCGCCCGACCTCCGGGTCAGGGCGTCTCGGCATCGAAGACAGCCTGCGCCGCGCCCAGGGCTTCGCCCGTCTCCGCCCGGTACCCCAAGTCCCGGAGTGACATGCCGAGCGCCGACAGGGTCGGGAGGACGTAGAGCGGGCTGGCCGTCATTCCCATCGTGCCCACACGGAGCATGGTCTCGCGCATCTTCTCGATCCCCGTCGAGATCAGAATGCCGTAGGCGTCCCGCATCCGGCGCACGACGGCGGTGGCCGCGAGCCCGGCCGGCACGCGGAAGGCCGAGACACTGTCGGAGGCAATCGACGGGTCGCCGAAGAGATCGACCTTGAGGGCTGCGAGCCCTGCCCGGAAGGCCTTGCCGGCGATCCGATGGCGCCGGATTCGATTGGGCATGCCTTCCTCGAGGATGAGGCTCACGCCTTCCCGGAGCGCTTGCGTGAGGTGGGTTGGCATGGACACCGGCTGGTTGCGGCGGCCACCCTCAGGCACTCCGCCGCCGCGGGAGGCCGGCACCCACTGGCGCTTCCAGCGAATCAGGTCGTTGGCATAGCTCGCCGACGGGCGGGCTCGCCGCTCCATGGCCTCGAACGCCCGCGGGGACACCGAGACGATGGCGAGGCCGAGGGGCAGGGCCAGGCACTTCTGGGAGCCCGTCATGTTGACGTCGACGCCCCACGCGTCCGTCTGGACGTCGAGTCCGGCGAGGGACGACACCGTGTCGAGCAGGAAGAGCGCCCCGTGCCGTCGCGTGATCTCTCCGACCGCGGCCGCGGGGTAGGTCACGCCCGTCGATGTCTCGTTGTGGACGAGGGTCACGATCTTCGGCCGGACCTTCGCCACGATCCGCTCCAGGCCCTCCAGGTCGATGGGCCGGCCCAGTTCGACGTCGAAGGCCGTCACCGCCGCGCCCGCGCGCTCCATGACCTCCTTCATCAGGCTGCCAAAGACGCCCGCCACGACCACGACGACGCGGTCGCCCGGCTCGATGAGGGAAATCGCCGCGGCCTCGAGCCCGGTGCGGCCGGATCCCGGCATGGCGATCACCTCGCCCGAGGTCTGGAACACCTGGCGGAGGTCCAGGCACGCCGGCTCGAGGATCTCGTCGTCGAACGGCGGCTCGTACTGGATCATCGCCGGCTGCGCCATGGCGCGGATGACGCGCCAGGGAACCTCGGTCGGGCCGGGGATCATCAGGATAGGGCGGTCGAGTCCTCGTCGCCAATGCTGGGTGCTCACGCGGGATCTCCTTTTGGTGGCGCTCAGGGTCGGCACCGACCCACCTATCTTACGTCGCCGGGGGGTGGTGTTGCCAGTCTGCCTCACGGCGCCTCACGGCGCCGGCGGGACGGAGCGCGGTGCTAGAATGACCGAGGTCTCGCTGGCGTGCCAGCGGATGCCCTGGAGGCCGGAATGCCGCGAGTCCTGATGCCCCGCCACGCTGTTCTCTGCGTAGTCCCGGTCCTCGCCGTCCTCGGAGCCGTCGGCGCTCCGGTCCCTGGCGCCGGTGTCGGACGCTACGCGAATCCCCAACTCCTGATCGAGACGGACGAGGTGGCGCGGATGCTCGGCGCGCCCGGCGTGCGCTTCGTAGACGTTCGGAGCGGAATGTTGGGCGGGGCCGCCTACCGCGTCGGGCACGTGCCGGGAGCCGTCCATCTCGACGCGGGCGAGCTCGACGACCCAGCCGCCAACGCGGAGGGCTTCCCGATCCGTCCCGATGCGGCGGCGGCCTTGTTCGGGCGGCTCGGCATCGACCATGACACGACGGTCGTGGCCTACGACGATGGAGGCAGCGTGCTGGCCGCGCGACTCTTCTTCGTCCTCGAGTACTACGGCCACGAGCGGATCCGGGTCCTGAACGGCGGCCTGGGGAAGTGGCGACGCGAGGGCCGCCCGCTCGAGTCCGCCGCTCCGACGATTGCACCGAGCCGCTTCGAGCCGCGCGCACGCCGGGACCTGGTCGCGACGGCCGCGGAGGTCCGCGCGAGCCTCGGAAAGCCGGACGCGTGCCTGATCGACGCGCGGAGCCCGGCCGAGTTCACCGCGCGGGACCAGGGGTCGGCGCGGGGTGGCCACATCCCGGGCGCGGCGAACGTCGAGTGGAGATCCACCATGAACGCGGACGGCACGTTCAAGGATCCGGACACGCTCCGGGCAGTCTTCGAGGCGGCCGGCTTCCGGCCAGACCGTACAACGACGGTGTACTGTGGGAGCGGGATGCGCGCTGCCCAGGACTACCTGGCGCTCCGGCTCCTCGGCGCGCGCGTCCGGAACTACGACGGCTCGTGGATGGAATGGGGGAGCACGCCCGCCCTGCCGGTCGAGGAATAGGGACCGGGTCCGTTTCCGACGGCGGCACCGCCGAGGAGCTGGACCTCCGAGGTGAGGTGTGTCCCTACACGTTCCTGAAGGCGCGTCTCGCGCTCGAGTCGCTCGCCTCGGGCGCGGTCCTGCGCGTGGTCGTCGACAACGAGGCGTCGGCTCGCGACGTGCCGCGGAGCCTCACGGGCGCCGGCCATGCCGTCCTCGCGGTCGCGTCGACGGGTGACGGCGCCTGGGCGATCCTGACCCGCCGGGGCCCGGTCTAAGAGGGCGTGAACCAATTGCCTCGCGGCCGCGGCCCGGGCGATCCTCAGACGGCCTCGACCTCGACCGGCTGAGGCTGCGGCACGTCCGACGGGCGGCGCATCACCCACACGAGCGGGACCATCACGGCGAAGAGCGCCGCCAGACGCAGGAAGTCGTCGGCGAACGCGTTCATCGAAGCCTGGCGCTGCACCTCCTCATAGAGGTGCCGGAGGGCCTGACGTCGGGCGGTGTCGGCGTCGGCTCCGGCGGCGAGGTAGACGTCCTGGAGGCGGGCGAGGCGATCCGCCGTCGCGGCGCTCCAGGGCGTGACGTGACCGATCAGCGTGGCCATGTGCACCTGCGTCTGGCGGGAGAGCCAGGTCGTGGTCACCGCGATCCCGACGCTTCCCCCGACGTTCCGCACGACGTTGAAGAGCCCGCTCGCGGTCGGCAGCTCGGCCGGGGACACGGCGGTCAGCGCCATCGTGGTCAGCGGGACGAAGACGAGCCCCATGCCGAACCCCTGGACGAAGCGCGGCCAGAGGACGGCCCAGAAGTCGGCGCCGAGGCTCAGCGTGCCCATGAGGAAGAGCGAGTAGGCAATGATGCCCGTTCCGAGGGAGACGAGCCACCGGGGATCGATGCGATCGACCAGACGGCCGCCGATCGCCAGCGAGATGAGCGAGCCCATTCCGCCCGGCGCCAGCACCCACCCGGCAGTGAGCGCGTCGTATCGCAGAAGGTGCTCCGTGTAGAAGGTGAGGAGCAGGAAGCTCGAGTACAGCCCGAAGCCGACGACGGTGATCAGGAAGGTTCCCAGCGCGAACGTTCGGTTCCCGAGGACCCGCAGATCGACGAGCGGGTGCGGGACGCGAAGCTCCCACAGTACGAAGCCGGTGAGCGCGACGACAGCCACGATGACCAGGGTTGTGATCGCGGACGAGTCGAACCAGTCGAGCCGCTCGCCCTGATCCAGGGCGATCTGGAGCGATCCGATGCCGGCCACCAGGAGCGCGAGACCGACCCCGTCGAACCGGAGGCGGGACGCTCCGGAGTCGGGCGCCGATCTCGGCGGGTCCTCCAGGAAGGCGCTCCCGAGAGCCAGCGCGAGGGCGCCGAAGGGCAGGTTCACGTAGAAGATCCAGCGCCACGAGTAGTTCTCCGTGATCCAGCCGCCGACGGTCGGGCCCACGATGGGCGCGACCATGATGCCGAGACCCCAGATGGCCATGGCCGTCCCGCGCTGACGCGGCGGGAAGATCTCGAGCAGGATGGCCTGGGCGAGTGGGATTAGGGGACCCCCACCCAGGCCCTGGAGCAGGCGGGCGCCGATCAGGAGTTCGAGGCTGGGGGCCGCTCCGGAGAGGAGCGAGCTCACCATGAACGTTGCGGTCGCGAGCAGGAAGAAGCGGCGGCGACCCAGACGCGCGACCAGCCAGCCCGTCGCCGGCAGGATGACCGCGTTGGCCGCGATGAACGACGTGAGGACCCAGGTGATCTCGTCCAGGGAGGCGGACAGACTGCCCTGCATGTGGGGCAGGGCGACGTTGGTCACGCTCGTGTCGAGGATCTGCATCGTCGCCACCAGCATGACGGCGATCGTGATGCCCCAACGCTGCCCGGGGCGTTCGGCGGTCATGGCGCGCGCCGGCGCGGGGTCGGGCGGCTACCGGACGTCGATCGTGACCAGGGCGGACATGCCGGCCCGCAAGAGATGCGGGTTCGCATGGTAATCCTCCAGCAGGATCTTGACGGGCACCCGCTGGACTACCTTCACCCAGTTGCCCGAGGCGTTCTCGGGGGGCAGCAGGCTGAAGCGAGCGCCGGTCCCGGCGCTGATCGAGTCCACGCGGCCGCGGAAGACGCGGTCGGGAAACGTGTCCACTCGGATGGTCACCGGCTGCCCGGAGCGGACACGGCCGACCTGGGTCTCCTTGAGGTTCGCAACGACCCAGACTCCCTCGAGCGAGACGATGGCGAGGAGCGGCTGGCTGACCTGGACCATCTGACCGGGCTCGACGGTCTTCTTCGAGACCGTTCCCGCGACCGGGGCCACGATCCGGGTCTTGGCCAGCTGGAGCTCCGCGGCGGCCAGCTCCGCCTGCGCCTGCTCGATGCTCGCCCCCGCGCGGCCCGCTGCGGCCTCCTTGACGGGGACCTGGGTCTGCTGGGACTGCGCATCGGCCACCAGGGCCTCGGCTTCGTCGACCCGGCGCTCGGCCTGCTGGACGGACAGCGCCCGCCGGCGCGTCTCCACCTCTGCCGCCTCCGTGTCGCGCTCCGCCTGGGCCAGTCTTCGGCGGGCGGCGTCCAGCATGGCGAGCGCCGAGCGATGGGAGGTTCGGATCGCATCGAGCTCCTGCTGGGCGATGAGGCCCCCGATCGCCAGCCGGCTGGAACGGTCCAGGTCGAGTTTCGTCCGGTCGGCCGTGGATTCGGCGAGGGCGACGTCGGCCTGGGCGGCCGCGGCGGCCGCCCGGCGGCTGTGTACGCGCGCCCGGGCCTCCTCCTCCTCGGCGCGGCCGACGTCCACGGCAACCCGGGCCGCGGCGAGGGTCGCCCGAGCCTGCTGGAGACGACTCTCGGTGCTCTCGCGAGCCAGAGGGACCTCGGAGCGGGCACCCCGCGCCTCGGCCGTTGCCATGGCGACGGCGGCCCGTGCCTGCTCGACGCGGATCTGAGAGTCACGGGGATCAATCTCGACGAGGAGCTGGCCCGCCTGCACGTTCTCGTTGTCACGCACGTGCACCCTCCCCACCGGACCGGGGACGCGCGCGCTGATCACCACCACCGCGCCCTCGACGTACGCATCCTCGGTGGATACCTGGTGGCGCCCGGCGAGCCAGACCCAGGTGCCGTAGGCGGCGGCGGCGAGGATCGCGAGCGTAATGCCGATGGGCAAGAGACGGCGGCGCACCGGTCGGCTCAGGGTAGCTCGACGAGGACGTCGGAGCCCGCGACGCATACCGGGTACACTGTCACGGACAGATCGGGCGTGACGTTGCAGGCGCCGGTGCGAACATCGAAGTCGAAGCCGTGCCAGGGGCACACGACGCTGTTTCCGAGGAGGACCCCGTTGCCCAGGGGGCCACCCTCGTGAGGGCACGAGCCCGACAGGACCTGGTAGTAGCCGCCACCGGTGTTGAAAACGGCGAGCGGAACGCCGTCGACCTCCAGAGACTTGCCCCGGCCGACCGGGATCTCTCCGACCGACGCGACACGAACCAGGCGCGACACGTCGTCTATTATAGCGGCGTGACTGTATAGTCGCGTGACTGGGCGCGCCTTGACACTCCCGAGACCGCCCAGTAGGGTGGGGGCGATCAGCGACCCCGCCAGAGGAGAAGAATGCCCATGCGATGGCTCGAGCAGGCCGATCCCGAGGTTGCCAAGGCGATCCGGCTCGAGACGGAGCGCCAGTCGCGGAACCTCGAGTTGATCGCCTCCGAGAACTTCGTCTCCGAGGCGGTGCTCGAGGCCGTCGGCTCCGTCATGACGAACAAATACGCCGAGGGCTATCCGGGCCGCCGGTACTACGGCGGGTGCGAGAACGTGGACACGGTGGAAGAGCTGGCCATCCAGCGCGCCAAGCAGCTGTTCGGCGCGGAGCACGTGAACGTCCAGCCGCACTCGGGGTCCCAGGCCAACATGGCGGTCTATTTCACCGTGCTGTCGCCCGGCGACACGATTGTCGCACCGAATCTCGCGCACGGCGGTCATCTGACCATGGGTAGCCCGGTGAACTTTTCCGGCAAGCTCTACCGGATCGTGCCGTACGGCGTCCGTCGTGAGGACGAGCGGATCGATCTCGAGCAGGTGCGCGACCTCTGCCGCGAGCATCGTCCGAAGCTCCTCGTCGCCGGCGGCTCGGCCTTCCCGAGGGCCATCGACTTCAAGCCGTTCCGCGAGATCGCCGACGAGTTCGGGTGCCTCCTGATGGCGGACATCGCGCACCCGGCGGGGCTGGTCGCGGCAGGGCTCCACCCGACGCCGATTCCCCACGCCGACTTCGTCACCACGACCACCCACAAGACGCTCCGGGGACCCCGGGGTGGAATGATCATGTGCCGGGCTGCCCATGCGCAGGCCCTCGACAAGGTCGTGATGCCCGGCATGCAGGGCGGGCCGCTCATGCACGTGATTGCCGCGAAGGCCGTCGGCCTCCGCGAGGCGTTGACGCCCGACTGGCGGGCGTACCAGCGGCAGATCACCGCCAACGCCCGGGCGCTGGCCGACGCGCTCATGCGGCGCGGTCATCGCCTGGTGACGGGCGGGACGGACACCCACCTCATGCTGGTCGACCTCACCGCGACGGGGCTCACCGGCAAGGAGGCCCAGGAGGCGCTCGACCGCGCCTGGATCACCGTGAACAAGAACACGATCCCGTTCGAGACGCGGAGCCCCATGGTCACGAGCGGGATCCGTGTCGGCACGCCGGCGGTCACCACGCGGGGCATGAAGGAGCCCGAGATGGACGCCATCGCGGGTCTGATCGACCGCGTCCTCAGGGCGCGCGGCGACCAGAAGGCCGAGGCCTCGGTACGGGTGGATGTGGCGTCCCTCGCGGGTCGCTTTCCGCTCTACCTGGAGCGTCTCGCGTGAAGTGTCCGTTCTGCGGCCACACGGAGGATCGCGTCGTCGACTCCCGGGTCGGCCGAGAAGGGGAGTTCATCCGCCGCCGCCGCGAGTGCCTGAAGTGCAACCGGCGCTACACGACGTACGAGTACATCGAAGACATCCTGCCGATGGTCGTGAAACGTGACGGGCGGCGGGAGCCCTTCGACCGCGCCAAGCTGAGAAACTCGGTCCTGAAGGCCTGCGAGAAGCGCTCGGTCGGGGTGCAGGCGGTCGACGACGTGGTGAGCGACATCGAGGGCAAGCTTCACGAGCGGGCTGAGAAGGAAGTATCGAGCCGGGAGCTGGGGGAGCTCGTGATGGCGCGCCTCCAGCGACTCGACCAGGTCGCCTATGTCCGCTTCGCCTCCGTCTACCGCCAGTTCAACGACGTGACCCAGTTCATGGACGAGGTGAAGGGGCTCATCAAGAAGGAGCCGAAGGAACCCGAGAAGGTCAAGCGTCGGAAGGCCCGCGCGTAGGGCGCGGCTCCGGAGGCTTCCGACTCGGGTGATGGCTCACGCGGGCGACTCCCGGAGGCCGGCGAGAGGACCGGGGGCTGCACCGGGTGGCGCCGGGCTCGTGGCGGCCCTGGCGGTCGTCGCCTCACAGTTCTCACCGAAAGTCCGGGTCGCCAAGCGGCGGCTTCTCGCGGCAATCGCGGCCACGCCCATCGCTGAGCCCGCCGCGCTCGTCCGGCTCCACGAGACGCTCTGCTTTCTCCAGGCGTACCCGGACGACCGTGAGATCCTCGGCCGTGTAGACGGCCTCCTGCGCGATTTTTCCGCGCGCACCCGGAGGCTCGGGCCCCGAGGCGAGGCGCGCCTTCAGGACTCCGGCATCGCCGGCTCGATCCTCGAGTATCCCTACGGCCTTCCGCTGAGCCGCTGGCTGGCGGCGCGGCTCGGCATTCATGCCGATATCGGCTGGGCGGGGATCCCGGACGCGGAAAAAATCGCGGACGCGCTGGACCTCGTGGTCACCCCGTCCGAGAGCGACGCCTTCAGCGAGGGCGGCTTCACGGTGCGCCGATGGCTCGAGGTGGCGCGAGCCGGGCGGCGGCTCACCGATCTCCAGGTGCTGGTCGAGGCCTTCGATCGCGCACCGCTCGACCCGAGACTGCGGGACTGGCTGTACGAGAGTCTCGGGTTGCCGGTGCGGATCCGCCTGGCGGCCCCGGGGGTCTCGCGAACCATGGCCAAGCGCCCGGTGGAGCGCCCGGTCTTCCAGCGGACGCCGCTCCGGCGCGCCGGCGTGGACGTCGTCCGAGAGGCGACGCGGCCGCTCCCGTCGCTTCGCCGCGCCTCGCCGGCCGTGGCCGAGGAGCTGATCGAGACCGCGCGCGTCGCCATGGTCACCCGCTCGCGGGAGCTCCACGCCTTCTCGTATCCAAACGTCGAGGACGTGCTGGTGGGGGAGGCGGGGCGCGGGCTGCGCGTGGTGCTGATCGGGCTCGAGCCGGCATTCCGGCTGCCGTTCGAGGGCTACTACGCTTTCCTCGCGATTCGGAACGGCGTGCCGGTGAGCTACGGCGGCGGGTGGTGCCTCTTCGAAACGCTGGAGTTCGGGTTCAATGTCTTCGAGTCCTTCCGGCAGGGGGAGTCCGCGTGGATCCTCGGCCAGGCCCTCCGCGCGTATCACCAGGTCTTCGGCATGCGCACGGTGGTGGTGGATCCCTACCAGCTGGGGGAGGGCAACCCCGAAGCGCTCCGGTCCGGGGCCTTCTACTTCTACCAGCACCTGGGGTTCCGCCCGCGGACCGAGGCGGTCCGGCGCGTCCTTGAGGAAGAGCTCGGGAAGATCGCTCGCGACCGGCGGTACCGCTCGCCCCTCTCGATGCTCCGGCGCCTCGCGCGGGAGGAGACTTGCCTCACGCTGCCCGGCGGCAGCCCCGAGCCGGAGCGCCGTCTGCGGGCACGCGATCTGGCCGCGCTGGTGACGCGGGACGTCGCGCGGCGTCATGGTGGGGACCGCGAGGCTGCCACGCGCGACGCGATACGCCGGGTGACCCGGGCCCTCGGGCTGCGGCGGCTCGCCGGGTGGACGGACGCCGAGCGCCGGGCCTTCCGCCAGTGGGCTCTCGTGCTCGCGCTGGTGCCCGACCTCGACCGGTGGTCAGTGGCGAGCCGGGCGCGTCTCGTCGGGATGATTCGCGCGAAGGGCGGTCGTGGCGAGGGACCCTACGTGCGGCGGCTTCGCGGTCGGGCGGCTCTCGGCCGGGCGCTCGAGGCGCTCGTCCGCCCGGCGCCGCCGGGATCCCGCCAGTCTCGCTCCTAACGCCGGTCTGTCGGCTCCGGGGAGGGATCCCCGCGGCGGGTGGCCAGGGCGACGCCGGCGATGACAACCAGGGCGCCGACCACGTGGGCCCAGGTCACGGCCTCGCCCAGGAGGAGCCACGACACGGCCAGCACCTCGAACGGGATGAGGTTCACCGTGAGAGACGCCACCGCCGCGGAGACAACGCGGATCCCCCAGTAGAACCAGATGTGCGAGACGGTGACCAGCGTCGCCGCGTAGAGGACGGCCAGCACCGTGCCGAGCGTCATGTGGGGGATCGCCGTCCAGGGACGTTCGATCAGCGAGAGCGGGACCAGGAAGCCGGCCGAGACGATGTAGGTGCCTGCCGTAATGACGGTCGGGGGGTACCGGCGGGACACCTGGCGTGCGTAGACGGAGTAGAACGCCCAGATGGTCTGGCCGGCCAGGATGAAGAAGTCGCCCGGGTGGAGATCGAGGTCCAAGAGGGCCCGGAGTGACCCCCGCGTCACCGTCAGGACGACGCCCGCCGAGGAAACCAGGATTCCCAGGACGTTCAGACGAGAGAGCCGCTCGCGGAGCCAGGTCGCCGAGAGCAGGGCGACGAATACCGGCCCCATCGCGCCGAGGATCGCAGCATTGATGGCCAACGTCCGGTGGAGGCCGTAATACCAGAGTGTCGTGTTGGTGACGAGGCCCGTGAGGGCTAACGTCAGGAAGATGCGGAAGTCGCCTGTCCCCACGCTCGGCCACGTCTGATAGGTAAAGCGGACGTACCAGAGCAGGACGCCCAGGGCGAGGACGGTCCGGAGGGCCGTCAGCGTGATCGGGCCGAGGACCTCGAGCGCGATCTTGCCAGCGATGAAGTTCCCGGCCCAGATGAGGCTGGTCAGGAAGAGGAGCGCGTAGGCTTCGTGCTCGTGGAGCTCGCGTTCCGTCTGGGCCACGGGGCTACCCTACCAGAGGCTCCTACTGGCTCGCCGGCGGTGCCCGGCCTTCCGCGAAAGCGCGGAGGCCCCGCCGTGCGACCGCGGGGCCTCCGAGGTGGAATGGGTACCGCGCTTACTTCTTCTTCTTCGTCGCCTTCTTCTTCGCCACCGATCGTCACCTCCTTCCTCTGCCGCCCGCGTCGTTCACGTGCGGCGCGTCTCTGGCGGGATCCTAGGGGAGGGGGTACAGCCCTGTCAAGCGGAAAATGCAACGGGCAGAGGGGGAGACCGCCAATGCCCCCTACGGGTGGTATATTGCCCAGCTGAGGGTCCGGCGACAGAAAGACGCGCCAAACCACCCCGCGCGGACGCGGCGGCGTTGACAGGGCGCGAAGCTGGATGCTACGGTGTGGCAGTTGTTAACCGACGTTTCAGCACGCTCGGCGTGACTCTCCCACGGAGGCTCGGCATGATCTCCTTGGCCGAAAAGACCCCGAAGATCCTGTTCGTCAATCCGCGGTTCCCGCGGTCGCTCTGGGGCTTCCAGGGGATCCACGAGATCGTCGGGGTGCGTTGCGGCCAGGCGCCGCTCGGGCTGGCGACGGTGGCGGGCATGACGCCGCTCGACTTTCCGGTGGAGCTCCAGGACGAGAACGTCGAGACGATCAATCTCGACACCGACGCCGACGTGGTGGCGATCGGGTGCTGGAACGTCCAGTACCACCGGGCCCACGAGCTGGCGAGGGAGTTTCGCCGCCGCGGGAAGATGGTCGTCGTGGGCGGGCCGTATCCGACGCTCTGCCCGGAGCGGTTCACGGACGGGACGTTCGACGTCGTGTTCGACGGTGAGACCGAGATCACGTGGCCGCAGTTCTGCCAAGACCTCCGGGCCGGAACTCCCAAGCCCGTCTACAAGCAGGTCGGCAACATCGACATGCGCCTCTCGCCGGTGCCGCGGTTCGATCTCATCCGCAAGGGCGACTACCTCTACTACTTCGTGCAGACGACCCGCGGCTGCCCGTTCGCGTGCGAGTTCTGCGACATCATCATCACCGACGGCCGCGTGCCGCGCCTGAAGTCGATTCCGCAGATCCTCAAGGAGATCGAGACGGTCGCGGCGCTCGGCGGGAAGTACGTGAGCTTCTCCGACGCCAACCTGATCGGGAACCAGAAGTTCGCGGAGCAGCTCCTGGAGGCCCTCGGGGACTTCGGCCGGAAGAACAACTATCCCATCCAGTTCTCGGCCGAGATGACCATCACGGTGGCGGAACGGCCCCGGCTGCTCGAGCTCCTGCGCGACGCGAACTTCACGAGCATCTTCGTCGGGATCGAGTCCCCGCGCATCGACAGCCTGATGGAGTCGAAGAAGCGGCAGAACGCCCACCGGCCGCTGCTCGACAGCATCCGGCTGATCCAGTCGCACAACCTCATGATCGTCGCCGGCATGATCGTCGGCTTCGACCACGACGACCATCGGATCTTCGAGGAGCAGTTCGACTTCCTGATGGAGGCCGGCATCCCCTTCACGACGTGCGGGGTCCTGACGGCGATCGAGAAAACGCCGCTCCACGCGCGGCTCGAGAAGGAGGGGCGACTGCTGCCGTACGACTCGGCCTCGGTGATGGGTCATGGTGCCGCCGACCTCAACTTCACCCCGAAGCTCATGACCGTCCCGGAGGTCCAGCGCGGCTACAACTGGCTCATCCGGTCGCTCTACCGCTACGACAACTACGCCGCGCGCGTGGTCCAGGCCCTCCGGCCCTTCCAGCCGCGGCCGGAGCGGGAGACGCGGGCGGCCAACCGGTTCGACTGGGACCTCGCGCGGATCGCCCTCAAGGTGGCGCGGCACTTCCTTCTGACGACCGACAGCGTCCGTCGCCGGGCCTTCATCCGGACGATGCGGGCTTCCATGGGCGAGAAATGGTCCACCGAGCGGCTCGTGGACGCGATCTCGTACATGATCGCCCACAAGCACTTCCACGAGTACGTGACCGAGGTCCATGGGGATCCGGAGACGGTGGCGCCGCAGTCGCCGTTTGCGGACAGGTCGCTCGAGCGGTGGTGGGAGGGCGAGTTCGGCCCGGCCTACCTGGAGAGCCTTCGGCGCGAGGCGGGGGCCGGACGGCCGTGGCTCGCCCCGGGTCTTGCCTGGTTCCGGCCGGGTCTCCGCCGCGCGGTGGCGGTCCCCGAGGCGTTCCTCACCGACAAGGTGGGGGAATGTCTCCGCCGTTACCTGGACGAGCTCGGCGTCGAGGTCATTCCCGTGGCCACCGCGGCGCTCTCGCGGCTGAAGGACCGTGCGGACCTCTTCGTCCTGCCGATCTTCGGGTCGGTTCGCAAGGGCAAGGAGGAGCTGCACCAGGTAGTCCAGCAGCTCCAGGAGCGCGTCCAGGCGGACCTGGACAAGCTGCCCCGCGTCGTCCATCTCTCGATCGACGGCGGACGCGAGGCGGTGTTCGAGGCCTTTGCCCGGATCGGATTGACCTTCACGCGGCGGCTCGAGCGGCTGCGGCAGGCGTTCGAGACGGCCGTGGACGCAGCACTCGTGCCGGCGTCACAGTCGGTCCGCTCGTCGGAGCCCATCCCGTCCTGACGTACCGCGCCCAGCGGCGCCCCCGCGGGGTCGCCCCGGCGGCCGCGAGCCGGCTCCGGGTCTAGGACGAGCGCCGCCGCGGGCGCGGCGGCTCGAGCGGCTCCTCGGTCGGGGGCTCGGCGCGCGCGAACTCGACGTTGAGCGCCAGGCTCCGCGCGCACAGCGGGCAGCTTCCCGGCTCGTAGGTGGGGAAGTCCCGCTTGACCAGGCTGAAGACGTCCTTCCCCAGGTCGACCTTCGTCGCACGCTGCCAGAGGCACCCGATGCCGACAACCGTGCCTCCCGCCTGCTCGACCATCTGGATCAGGAGGCGGATCGTCTCGCCCGTCGTGATGAGGTCCTCCACGATGAGGACCTTGCTGCCCTTGCGGACGAAGCGCGTGAACTCGTCGGGCAGCCGTACCCGCCGCCCTTGCCCGGTGAATCCCTTGGTCGCGTAGACGAGGATGGGTCGGGACGGCAGGACCCGGGCCACGCAGTGGGCGAGGATCAGAGCGCCCGGCCCCGTTGAGAGCACGACGTCCGCCGGCCAGGGGGCGAAGTGCGTCGCGATGACGTCGCCCAGGCCCTCGGTGAACGACGGTTCGGTGGTGACCAGCGCCTTGTCGATGAACTCCGGGGCGTGGTGGCCCGAGGGCAGGAGGAAGTGATCGCCCGTCCGGTAGGCACCGGTCCGCCGGAGGATCTCGAGGTGGATCTTCTCCCGCGCGCCGGAATCGGGCCCGGCGACGCCCGCGGCGGCCCCTCCCGGCGATGCTGTGGGGCGGGAGCGAGGGGGCAGGCTTCGACGGTCCGTCAGGGCCGGGGTCGCCCGCTCGGGCGGGCGGCGCGGATCGCCCGCACCGCGGGACGGGGCCGGGGTTCCTGGGTCACCAGTTCCTCGTGGCATGCGGGGCATACCTCGCACCCGTCCTTCCGGAGGATCTCCCCCGGGCGGAGATGCTGGTCACAACGTTCGCACGCGGGGTTGTTGCAGAACCGGACCGCTCCGCTCGGGCGCCGCAGCATCTCCCCGCCGGTGATCGCGACTGTGGTGGCCCGACTATCCTGGCCCGCGAGGGTCGGCGTGTCAACTGGGACGTGGGGTTGCGGGTCGTTCCTTGACGCTCGTTCCAAGGGGTCGCTAGACTGGCGTGATGCGACTCCTCGCGGTCGAGACGTCGACGTTGACGGGCGCGGTCGCGCTCCTCGAGGCAGGAGGTGTCGTGGCCGAGTTCCGGGTGAGCGTGGCGGTCACGCATGGGGAGCGCTTGATGGCGGCGATCGACGGCGTGCTCCGAGCGGCCCGGTGGGAGCTCGCCGACGTCGACGCTTTCGCCGTCGCGCGGGGTCCTGGGTCGTTCACCGGCCTCCGGATCGGGCTCAGCACGGTCAAGGGCCTTGCGTTCGCCACCGGCAAGCCGGCAGTCGGCGTCGGGACACTCGACGCGCTGGCCTGGCGGCTGCCGTACTGCGCCTACCCCGTGTGTCCCGTCCTCGATGCGAGGAAGAACGAAGTGTACGCGGCGCTCTACCGGACGCGCGACGGGCGGCTCGAGCTCCTGGAGGCCCCGCGTGCCGTGGCCCCCGCGACTCTGGCGGAGGAGCTCCGGGCCACGACGGATGGTCCTGTCGTCTTCGTGGGCGACGGGGTCGGGCCCTTCGCGGCGGTCCTCGGCAAGATTCTCGGGACACGCGCCTGTCTGGCGCCGGCCGACCTCCGGGGGCCCTCGGCCGTCACGGTCGGAGAGCTCGCCGGCCGGGCGCTTGACCGCGGCGAGACTGTGGACGCGGCGAGCCTCGTACCCCTGTACTTGCGCCCCTCGGAGGCGGAGCTCACGCGTGCGCGACGACAGAGTGCCGGACGTCCGGATTGAGCCGATGCGGACCGCCGATCTCGAGGCGGTGCTCGAGATCGAGCGCGCGTCCTTCCACACGCCGTGGTCCCGGCACGCGTTCCTCCACGAGCTGGAGCGGAACCGGGTCGCAGGCCTCTGGGTGGCCCGTGGCGGGCGAACCGGGGAGTCGGGTGAGCCGGCTCCGGTGGTGGGCTACCTCTGCTTGTGGGCGGTTGCCGACGAGGTCCACGTGACGAACCTCGCCGTCGACCCGGCGTGGCGCGGTGAAGGAATTGGCCGGCTCCTGCTCGGCACCCTGCTCGTGCACCATCGCGCGAGCGGTGCCCGCCGCGCGTTCCTGGAGGTGCGCCCGGGTAACGTCCAGGCGCGTCGGCTCTACCGGAGCCTGGGATTCCAGGAGGTGGGCAGGCGCCGGGGATACTACATCGATACGGGCGAGGATGCGCTGCTCCTGGAGGCTCGCCTCGACGAGGGGCTGTTCGCGGCCGAGACCCAGGCGGACGCATCGAGTCACTGGAACCCGTCCACCGGTTGACGCGTTCTAGTGGATAGGGTCATGACCCCTCGGGGATACGTACGGTGGCAACTGGGCCTGGTGTCGACCTCGCTCCTCTCGCTTCTGCTGGGTGTGCTGGCGTGTTCGCCGGCCTCGGCGCAGGGCCCACCCGCCTCCGACCCCGTGGCCCGCGGGAAGTACGTGTTCGGGGCGGCGGGCGGCTGTGGCTGCCACACCGAGAAGGACCGGCCCCTGAACAGCGGCGGCCGGAAGTACGACGGGCCGTTCGGCACCGTGTACTCCTCGAACATCACGCCCGACCGGCAAACGGGGATCGGGGGCTGGACGAACGACCAGATCATCACGGCCATCCGGCTCGGCCGCCGGCCGAACGGCGAGCGGTTGGTCCCGGTCCATCCCTACACCGTGTTCAACGGGATGGCCGAGGAGGACCTGCGCGCCCTGGTCGCGTTCCTCCGGAGCCTCCCCCCGGTCAACCGCGTGAACACCCCGAAGAAGATCACCGTGCCGCTGTTCGAGAGCGTGTTCCTGCCGACCTGGCTCGCGGCCTTCGCGCCCCGGGAGGCACCGCCGCCAAGAGCGCCGACCTCGGGGTTGGCGCGCGGCGAGTACCTCGTGCGGGCGGTGGGCCACTGTGGCGAGTGCCACACGCCGCGCGGGGCGACGCACGCCACGGATAACTCGCGATTCCTGGGCGGGAGTCAAAAGGGCCCGGAAGGCGATCCCGTTCCCAACATCACCCCGGACAAGGACACAGGGCTCACCTGGTCCGAGGATGAGATCGCGGACTTCCTCGAGACCGGGAACAAGCCCGACGGCGACGTCGCCGGAGGGCTGATGGCAGAGATGATCGACGGCACGGCCGCTGGCTACAAGCACCTCACGAAACCGGACCGGCTCGCGATCGCCCGGTATCTGAAGACCATCCCCGCCGTGCGCAACAAGATCGTCCCGCAATGACGAGTGCACCTCACACGCGGCCGGGACCGAGTGTGTCCCGCGAAGGAGGCCCAATGAAGCGCGTTGCCGCTCGTGTCAGTATCGTGGTCGGGGGTCTGGCCGTTCTGCTCGCCGGGAGCGCGGTCAGCCAGGCTCAGATGAAGGTTGGTTCCGGCGACTTGGTCGCCGATCGCCAGCGGCTGATGAAGCTGAACGGTGCCAGCGCCCGGGACATGAACGACAAGCTCAAGGCCGGGCAGATCGAGGCGATCGCCGTCAACGCCGAAACGATCGCGATCAACGCCCAGCACATCCCGTCGCTCTTTCCGCAGGGCTCCATGACGGACAAGTCGAACGCCAAGCCCGAGATCTGGGAGAAGCGGTCCGAGTTCGAGGAAGTGGCCAAGACCCTGCAAGCGAAGGCCGAGGAAATTCGCGACGCCGCCCGGGCCAAGGATCAGCCGAAGGTCGAGGCCTTGATGAAGGACTTCGGCCGCACGACGTGCGCCACCTGCCACACGACATTCCGGAAGCCGATCAACTAGACGCTTCAGCGCCTTCCCGCGATCGCCGGGGCGCTGGTCCGGCACCCCGGCGATCGTAACCACCAGGGCCCCCGCTTCTACACAGTTCAACCTGCCGGAGTCCTGAGGGCCGCGATCCTCGGAACCGGGCCTTCACCTGTGTACGAGCCACCTCCAGCTTTCGGGTTCGGCACGAGATGCGCGTGTCTCGCGGACGCCGGGCCGAGTTGTCGGAAAGTCAAAGCCTGACCCTATAATCACCCTCATGGCGGGCGCGTTCGCGGGCCTCCGGTTCCTCGACCTCTCGCGTCTCTTGCCCGGTCCGTACTGCTCGCTCCTCTTCGCGGATCTCGGCGCCGAGGTGATCAAGGTCGAGGAGCCAGGCCGCGGGGACTACGCTCGGCGGACGCGGCCCTTCTGGGGCGAGTCCGATGTCGGCGCGACCTTCCTCCTCCTCAACCGGAACAAAAAGAGCATCTCGATCGACCTCAAGGCCGAGGCGGGCAAGGCGGTCTTCCGCCGGCTCGTCGGGACGGCCGATGTCCTCCTCGAGAGCTTCCGGCCGGGTGTCATGGACCGTCTCGGGCTTGGCTGGGAGACGCTCCGGGCGGAGAACCCGAGGCTGGTCTACTGCGCGATCTCCGGCTACGGCCAGGATGGCCCGTACCGGAACCTAGTGGGCCACGACGTGAACTACATGGGCTACGCGGGCGCCCTGTCGGTGAGCGGACCGAGGGACGGGTCATCACTCACGCCGGGGGTCCAGGTCGCCGACCTCGGAGGCGGGGCCCTGATGGCGGCGTTCGCGATCGGCGCGGCGCTTCACTACCGGCATGAGTCCGGTCAGGGGCAGTTCATCGACGTCTCGATGACGGACGGCGTCGTCTCCTGGCTGATCCCGCACCTGGCGGCCTACTTCGCCACGGGGCGGGTGCCGGAGCGCGCCCGCGAGCGGCTGAACGGCGGGTGGCCTTGCTACGGCGTGTACGAGGCCGCGGACGGCGGCCACGTGACGCTGGGGGCGCTCGAGCCTCAATTCTGGGCGAACTTCTGCCGGCTGGCTGGGCGGGAGGATCTTCGCCCGCTCCACCACGTCGAGGGCGCGGACCGCGATCGGGTCGACGCGGAGCTTCGCGAGCTGTTCCGGACCCGGACCCGTGCCGAGTGGGTCGAGCTTCTGCATCAGGCCGACGTCTGCGCGGGTCCGGTGCTCGCGCTCGACGAGGTCCTCCGGGACCCCCAGCTGGCCCACCGCGGCCTCTTCACGGAGGTGGCGCATCCGAAGCTCGGCCCGGTCCGCCAGGTCGCCTTCCCGGTCCAGATGTCCGGAACGCCCGCGCGCGTGGTCACGCCTCCCCCGGAGCTGGGCGAGCACACCGACGAGCTGCTCCACGGTCTCGGGTACGACGGGGTGACGATCACGGCGTTCCGGCGGGATGGTGTGGTCGCGTGACAGGCGAGACCCGGGCGGATCTCCTCGTCGACCGGATGCTCGCGGGGGACCGCCGGGCGCTCGCCCGGCTCATCACGCGCGTCGAGAACCGCGAGCCGGATGTGCCGGAGATCATGCGGCGGGCGCACCCGCGGACGGGCCGCGCCTACACGGTGGGCATCACCGGGCCTCCGGGAGCGGGGAAGAGCACGCTGGTCGACCGGCTGACGGCGGCGATCCGGAAGAGCGGCGCCACGGTCAGCGTCATCGCGGTCGACCCGACGAGCCCGTTCACCGGCGGCGCAGTCCTCGGGGACCGGATCAGGATGCAGGCCCACACGCTCGACTCGGGCGTGTTCATCCGGAGCATGGCCACGCGGGGCAGCCTCGGGGGCCTCGCCCGCGCCACCGCCGAGACGCAGAAGCTCCTCGACGCCGCCGGCTTCGACTGGGTCCTCGTCGAGACCGTGGGAGTCGGCCAGACCGAGCTCGACATCGTCAGGCTGGCGGACACGACGGTCGTGGTGCTCGTGCCCGAATCCGGTGACGGCATCCAGACCATGAAGGCGGGCCTGCTCGAAGCGGCGGACCTCCTCGTCGTCAACAAGGCCGACCGGGAAGGCGCGCCGCGGCTCCTCACCGAGCTCAAGTACATGGTCCACGTGCACCGGGAAGGCCAGCAGGCTTCGCGGGACCTCGACTGGGAGGTGCCGATCCTCTCGACGGAGGCCATTCACGACGTGGGCGTCGTCGAGCTCCTGGAGGCGATCGGGCGCCACCGCGCGGTGCTCGAATCGAGCGGCGTCCTCGAGCACCGGCGACAGGCGCGCCGCGCGCGGGAGCTGCGTGCCCTCATCCTGGCCGAGCTGCGCCAGGAGGTGGACAGGGCGCTCGCGGACGGCGGGGCACTCGAGCGGGTCCTGGTCGACGTCGAGGCGGGCCGGGTCGACCCCTACACGGCCATTCGCACGATCGCGGCGCGCCTGCGACTCGGTCCGACTCCAGCCCCCTGAGCCGCGGGGAGTGCCGCGCGCCTTGACCCTCGTCGAGACGGCGTGCTGTAATCTCCGAGCGTGAACCCCACCGCGATGGCGTCCCTCTCCGACGTTCCGTTCCGCGACACGTTCTGGAACGTCCCCCCCTGGGCGCAGTTCCTCCTCTACGCGCTGTCGTTCGTCGCGATCGGCGTGTTCGCGCTCGGCATGTGGCAGCGCATCGCGCTGTGGCGGGAAGGAAAGCCCGAGGCGCGCCTGGACCGCATCCCGGAGCGGATCCGGTTCCTCGTCCGCCACGGGCTCCTCCAGGGCCGGATCCTCACGCAGCGGTACCCCGGGGTGATGCACGCCCTCATGTTCTGGGGGTTCTGCGCCCTGTTCCTGGGAACCATCCTCGCCACGATCGACTACGACGTGACGCTCAGGCTCCCGCTGGGGCTGGACTTCAAGCTCCTCCAGGGGCCGTTCTACCTCTTCTACGAGGTGTCACTCGACCTGTTCGGGCTCTTCTTCGTGGTGGGGCTGGGGCTCGCGCTCTACCGGCGGTTCGTCGTGCGCCCGACCCGGATCGACTCGACGCCTCACTTCGCCTGGATCCTCGCCCTGCTCTTCGCCATCAACGTGACGGGGTTCGTGCTGGAGGCGTGCCGGCTCGCGGTGGTGAAGCCGTGGTGGGCACCGTGGTCGCCGGTCGGCTGGGCACTGGGGCAGGCGTTCCTCGCCGCCGGGATGGGGGAGGGCGCGCTCCGCGGCCTCCACCTCGGGACCTGGCTGTTCCACTTCACGATCTCCTTCGGGTTCATCGCGCTGATCCCGCACTCCTACTTCGTCCACCTGATCACGACGCCGCTGAACACGTTCCTGGTGAAGCTCACCCCGCCGGGCGCCCTCAAGCCGATTCTGAACATCGAGGAGGCGGAGACGCTCGGCGTCTCGAAGCTCGAGGAGTTCTCCTGGAAGCGGCGCCTCGACTTCGACGCGTGCACCCTGTGCGGCCGCTGCCAGGACGTCTGCCCGGCGTACCTCGCGGGGACCCCGCTCTCGCCGAAGCAGGTAATCCTGAAGCTGCGCGGGCTCATGCACGAGGGGAACGGGCGCGCCATCCACGGGGAGACGATCTCCGCTCAGGAGCTCTGGGCGTGCACGACCTGCATGGCGTGCGTGGAGGCGTGCCCAGCGTTCATCGACATCGTGGACACGATCGTCGACCTCCGGCGGTACCTCGCGCTCTCCGAGGGGGCGCTCCCGGGGACGGCGGGCATGAGTCTACAGAACATGCAGCGCGCCGGGAACCCGTGGGGCCTCGCGGCCGAGGACCGTCTCGCGTGGGCGGAGGGGCTCGACGTGCCGCGCATCCAGGAGGGCCAGGAGGTCGAGTATCTCTACTGGGTGGGGTGCTCCGCGTCCTACGATCGCCGGAACCAGAGCATCGCCCGGGCGGTCGTGAAGGTGCTCCGGGCGGCGGGCGTCTCGTTCGCGGTCATGCCTGGGGAACGCTGCAGCGGCGACGCCGCCCGGCGGCTCGGCGAGGAGTACCTCTACCAGACGCTCGCCAACGAGAATGTCGAGAACCTCAAGCGTTACCGGTTCCGGAAGGTGCTGGCCGCGTGCCCCCACTGCTTCAACACGATCGGGAACGAGTATCGCCAGTTCGGCGGCGAGTTCGAGGTGGTCCACCATTCGGTCCTGATCGCCCAGCTGGTGCGCGAGGGCCGGCTCCGGCTCACCCGGCCGCGTGAGGAGCTCCTCGCCTATCACGACTCCTGCTACATCGGCCGCTACAACGACATCTACGACTCGCCGCGGGCGAGCCTCCGCGCGATCCCGGGTCTCGAGGTGATCGATCCGCCGCGCAGCCGGAGCAAGGGGCTCTGCTGCGGCGGCGGGGGTGGCCACATGTGGATGGAAATCCGGGGCAAGGAGCGCGTGAACGAGATCCGCGTCGCGGAGCTCCTCGAGACGAAGGCCGGGACCGTCGGGACCGCCTGTCCCTTCTGCCTTGCCATGGTCGACCTCGGTCGTAAGGTCAAGGGCGCCGAGGACAAGCTGCAGGTGAAGGACATCGCCGAGCTAGTGGCCGAGGCACTGGAGTGACGCGGCCCGCACGACTCGGACGCCGGGCGGCGGAAACGACGCGGTGAGGAATCGCGCGGGTCGCCATCCCAGCCTCCTCCTGGCCGGGATGGCGCTCGTGCTGGGCGCGACCTGGGTCCTGGCGGCGCCTCTCACCGAAACCGGCCGGCGCGCCTACGAGACGGCGCGCAATGCGGATGATGGCGCCGCCGCCGCGCTCGAGGAGGGGGAGAAGACCGTCGCCCTCATCAAGGCCCTTGCCCCGGAGCGCGAGGTGGCGTCACCGGCCCTCAAGCCCTTCCTGGACGAAGGGGATGCAGCACACCAGGCCCTCGGAGGGTACCGACGTCTCGCCCAGGCGAGCTCGACGGACGCGCTGAGGCTTCTGGCCGACGTCGCGAAGCTTCCGGTGGTTCCCGCGCCCGATCTCGTGCGCCGCGACACCCTCGAGCAGCACGCGCTCCTCGCCGCCCACGAGGCGGCCGTCATGGCCGCGCGGACTCGGGCCGAGGCCGAGCGGCTCCGGGCGATCCTGGCCGAGGCGCGGCTGGCCACGTCCGAGGGCGGCGGCGCCGTGCGCGGCGCGCGGAGCGCCTCGGGCGCCCCGGCTGGCCGGGGGAGCGTCGAGACCACGCCGGACAGTACGCGGCGCGGCGATGCCATCGTGCCGAATCTGATCGGGGCGCGCCTGGACGCGGCGGTGCGCGATCTCGAGACGGCGGGCCTCCGCCTCGGGCCCGTCGCCGGCCCGCGCGACGGCTACATCGTGAAGCAGGTGCCCGAGGCTGGCGGCGGCGCGCCCCGAGAGAGCGCGGTCAGCGTGACGCTCTCGGCGACGGCGGCGACGATCGCGCCGCCCCGCTGACGCCGCCCGCCGAGGGACACACGGGAAGGACCCGCTGACAATGGGCGAGCCTGCCGTCGGCATTACCGGGGTCGGCATTCACGTCCCCCGCTATCGGCTGTCCGCCGCGACCCTCGGCGCCGTCTGGGGCACTGCGGGAAGCGGGACGCGGGCCGTCGCCAGCTACGACGAGGACAGCCTCACGATGGCGGTGGAGGCCGCCCTCACGGCCCTCGGCGACGATGGCGGCGGTAGCCTCGACCTCGTCTGCTTCGCCAGCACGACGCCCCCGTAGGCCGAGAAGTCGTCGGCCACGGTCCTCGCTGCCGTCCTGGATTGCGGACCCGCCGTGAGCGTGGCCGACCTCGGCGGGAGCCTTCGTGCCGGCACGACCGCGCTCCGGCTGGCGCTCGACGCGGTCCGCGCCCGCTCCGCCCGCGAGGCTCTGGTCGCGGGGGCGGACGTCCGTCTCGCCCCGCCGGGCAGCGATGTCGAGGCCACCTGGGGTGACGGCGCGGCGGCCGTGCGTGTGGGCTGGGGGGATGGCGTCGTCGCCCAGCTGCTGGGCGCTGCATCGCACACGCACGAGTTCTCCGACGTCTGGCGCCTCGCCGGCGCGCGCTTTCCCGAGCAGGGCGACCCAACGTTCGTCCGCGCTTACGGGTACGAGCGGCTGATGGCCGAGGCGGCGCGCCGCCTCCTCGCCGAGACCGGCGTCGCGCCGGAAGGATTCGGCTCGCGGCGGTCTACGCGCCGGACGCGCGGCTCGCCCTGCCGATCCTCCGGAGCCTCGGCCTGGGAGAGGGCGTCCTCGCGAAGGTACCGCCGCTCACCTGGATCGGGAACACGGGCGTGGCCTCGCCACTCCTCGCCCTTGCCTCATGCCTCGAGGAAGCGGAGCCGGGCGACCGCATCCTCGTCCTCGGCTACGGCTCGGGAGTCGACGCGCTGCTCTTCGAGGCGACCGGCCGGATCCGGGCGCTCGACGGAACGCGGGGGGTGGCCGCCCAGGTGGCGGCCGGCCGGGCGCTCCAGCACTATGGGAAGTTCCTCCTGTTCCGGCGGCTCGTCGAGACGGAGCCGGTCCGGGCCTTCACGGGGCTTCCGGTGATGGAGCGTGAGGAGCGCCAGGATCTCCGGCTCTACGGCCAGCGCTGCGTGGCGTGCGGCGCCGTCCAGTATCCGCGCCGGCACGTCTGCTGGCAGTGCTCGGGGAAGGAGCTCGGGGAGCAGCGCCTCTCGTGCCGCGGCCGCATCTTCACGTTCACGAAGGACCACCTGGTGCCCTCGCCCGACCCACCGACCGTCATGGTGGCGGCGGACCTCGAGGGCGGCGGGCGCGGCCGAGGTCCAGCACTTTGAGCGGAGAGGCCATCTGATTGTTAGACAACTATTGAGGCGCTGGCTTCCGATCCCGAGCGGCTTGTTCCGAAGGAGGCCTGGAAGTGGTTAGATGAGAAGGACTCGAAGGCGCGTAGTGTATGTGACTATCTGGCCGGCATGACTGACCGCTTTGCCGAGAAAGTTTATCAAAGGCTATTTGTGCCGGGATTCGGATCGAGCCGCGACGAGCTGTGAGGAAGGGATGGGCCTGGACCTCGAGGTCGGTCTTCTGTGCCTGAATAACCTGGACCCTGACCGGGAGGATGGAACACTCGTGTTTTCCCGCAGGAACCGACCCCTGCCCGGATGGGAGGTGGCCTCCTGGGCAACTGTTGCAGAATCTGCAACGGTTCGATCCGAGGGAGGGCAGGTTTGTCTTGTGCTGCGCCCAGTGGCGGAGGCCGTATTGGCCAGCGAGCGGCAGGCCGAATCGTTGAGGGTGGTCGGGTCCCCCGGGGAGCGTGTGCAAAATGTGCACAAACTGGCCAGGCTCGGAGTGGCCCCTCCCGAGGCTGCTTGGACGACCGTGCGGCGCCTTTAGAAGCTCACTGTGGCCTACGTGGACGGGGAGAGTAGAATCGCACCATGGCGAGCGCCAAGGAACGGCTTCTCGAAGAAGCTCTACGGCTGCCGCTGGACCAGCGGGCCGAACTGGCCGGGGAGTTGCTGGCCACGCTGGAGCCTGATACGCCAAGCGAGCAGCGTACCGAGGCCGAGTGGATCGCCGAGATCGAACGGCGTGCGCGCGCCGCGATGGCAAGTAGTCCCGGCGTCTCCTCCTCGGTGGACACCTGAAGACCGGCCAGTGGTGGACAGGTCAAAACCGGCCAGTGGCGTGAGCGCCCCCAGCACGAGGGTTCTACCGTGGCGCTTCCTGCATCCGAGGCCGGAGGGGATGGGCTGAGTGTTCCTGCGCCGTGAAATACGGCAGAGTGCATCGCCTGTGTCGGACTTATCTCTCGGGAGGATTGGATGTCGAGAAGCGACACCGTGTTCGCGGGATCGATCCCGGAATTCTACGACACATTGATGGTTCCCCTGATCTTCGAGGCCTATGCGCTCGACCTCGCCGAGCGCGTCGCCTCGGGCTCGCCACGCTCGGTTCTCGAGACGGCGGCTGGCAGCGGCGTGGTCACGCGCGCCGTCGCACCGCGGCTTCCGGAAAATTCCCGCTACGTGGTGACCGACCTGAACCAGCCCATGCTCGACTACGCCGCCGGCAGGCAGGGCCCGGACCCGCGCATCGAGTGGCGGCAGGCGGACGCCCTCGACCTGCCGTTCGAGGACGCCGCGTTCGACGCGGTCTGCTGCCAGTTCGGCGTGATGTTCTTTCCCGACAAACTCGCGGGTTACGCGGAGGCGCACCGTGTGCTGAAGCCCGGCGGCCGG
The DNA here is from genome assembly GCA_963805625.1 of uncultured Candidatus Rokubacteria bacterium. Taxonomy (GTDB): domain Bacteria; phylum Methylomirabilota; class Methylomirabilia; order Rokubacteriales; family DASRDR01; genus DASRDR01. Next base: position 698,268 of record CAWDVE010000010.1, on the reverse strand, counting down.
TTCGTCTTCAATGTCTGGGACAGGATCGAGGAGAACGGGTTCGCCATGGACGTCACCGAAGCCGTGGCGTCGCTCTTTCCTGCCGACCCGCCCCGGTTCCTTGCCCGCACGCCCCACGGCTACCATGACACCGCCCTGATCCGCGACGAATTGCGGAGCGCGGGATTTTCGAACATCGACATTCGGACGATCGAGGAGGTCAGTCGCGCCCGCTCCGCCGGCCACGCGGCAACGGCCTATTGCCAGGGGACGCCGCTGCGCAACGAGATCGAGGCGCGCGACGCGAGCCTGCTTCAGCGCGCCACCGACCTGGCGACGGAGGCAATCGCCCGCCGCTGCGGCAACGGCTCGGTGGCGGGAAAGATCCAAGCGCACGTGATCGTCGCGACGGCTTAGAGACCTCACAGGGGCTGGCGGTCGGGGCGCGGCTCGTCGGCGGGGGCCAGGTGGGGAGGGGGTCCGGGGTCGCCGGGGGCCCGCCAAAGTCGGTGGACACTTTACTGGCCGGTTTTGGCACCGGCGGGCGGCGCCGGCGGGGCAGGCGGACCGGGATCCCGGCCGCCTTCAGATACGCACTGGCCGTCTCGCGCCGGACCCCCGTCGCCGCCTCGATGCGGCGGAGCGGCCAGCCGAGCCGGCCCAACGCCAGGACTTGCTGCTGCGTGTCGTCGCCCAAGATATTGGTCATGTCGGCCGGGAGACCACAGCCTCCCCGCCGCCGTCAACGTCTTGGGGCGCGGCTACCTCACTGGCCGGTTTTCAGGTGTCCACGACTGGCCGTCATGTTGAGCGCCGGATTATGGTGAGCCCGCCGGGCATGAGGGCGGGGAACGGCCTCGGCGGGCGAGGTGACTCAACATAATCAGAGCGCGGCGAGGAAGCCCAGGAGCGCGTCGTCGGCCCGAAAGCGGTGGGCGCCGGGACCGAGCGGCGCCAGGCGCTCGAGGGCTCGCTCCTTCATGGCGAGATCAGCTTCGACGTACATGTGCGTGGTCTCCAGGCTCTCGTGGCCGAGCCACAGCGCGATGGTGGCGGGATCGACGCCAGCCTGGAGCAAGTGCATCGCCGTCGTGTGTCGGATGATGTGGGGCGACATCGGCTTGGCAGCCAGGCTGGGGCAGGTCGCGCGGGCTCGGTTGACAGCCTGGTCCAGGAGGTACATGACGCCGTGGCGCGTCAGGGGCCCGCCGCGCGCGTTCGGGAACGCCACTCCATCCGTCCCGTCCCCGAGTTCGGAGAACCACCCGCGCAACACGCGAGCGGTCCGAGTCCAGAGCGGAACCACGCGCTCTTTCCGGCCCTTGCCGTGCAGCTCGATCGAGGGGCTGACGCCGAGGCTGACCTGAGTGCGCCGCAGGGCCGTGATCTCCGAGACGCGGGCTCCCGAGTTATACAGCGTGAGCAACAGGGCGTGGTCCCGCCGCCCCGCCCGCCGGGTGCGGTCGGGGGCCCCAGCAGCGCGGCCATCTCGGCGCGGGTGACGTAGCCGACGAGCTGACGGTCCGTGCGCTTGGTCGGGATCGCCAAAGTCCGAGTGATCAGGTCGAGGGAATCGGGTTCGCGCAGGGCCACATACCGGAAGAACGAGCGGACGGCCGCCAGGCGCGCGTTCCGGGTGCGGACGGTGTTGTGGCGCTGCTGCTCCGGGTGGTCCAGGAACGCGAGGATGCGGGCGACATCGAGGTCGGCGAGCCGCACGGCGGCGGGCGCAATGCCGTGCGTGTTCTGGAGGAACCCAAGCAGGAGCCGGAACGTATCACGGTACGCGCTGATGGTCTGGGCACTGACACGTTTGTGGCGCACGAGGTGGTCCACGAAGAAGCCCTGAATGAGCGCGCCAGCGGACCCCGCGGCGCTCATCGCGCACTTTCCCCGCTGGCGTAGGCGTCGAAACGGGCGGCCGCAGGTTCGAGCAGAGGCAGGGTCGCCGTCAGGTGCCAGTAGGTGTTCTGGGGCTTGGTGTGACCGAGGTACACGGAGAGCTCCGGGAGGCGGGCCCGCACCTCGGCTCCCGCCCGGGACCAGGCGGCCAAGCGCTCCACCGCAAACGTGTGGCGCAGGTGACGCACGCTGACGCCTCGCACCCCCACAGGTCCACGGAGGCCCAGGCGGCGTGCGAGGCCCGCGAACGTCCAGCTGGCCGCGCGGTGCGTGAGCGGAGCGCCGCCGGGCGAGACAAAGAACGTGTCGCAGCGGTCGTCATAGCCGAGAGTCGTGCGATGCGCCGCGTAGTCTCGCAGGCCAGCCGCCGTCGTGGCATGGAGCGGCACGATGCGCGACTTCCGAAACTTGGTCTGCCGAATGAGCAGGCGCGGAGGCTGCGCGTCGAGGTCGACGTCGGTCAAACCGCAAGCGGAGCGCTTCCCGGGCGCGCAGCCCGCAGCTGGCCAGCAGACCGATGAGGGTCGCCATCGTGTGCGGACGCAACGAGTCTTGCGGCCCGAGAGCCCGCGCCGCGCAGAGAAGCGCGGCGATGTCGGCGGCCGTGTAGATGTGGGGCACGGGTCGTTTGGCCAGACCGAGCAACCCCGGGCCCGGCACTTCCACCTGTGAATCCAGCGCCCGCAGGTGGGTGAGGAATCCGCGGGCCACCGTCAGGCGGTGCGCCTGATGGCCGGGCCCAGACCGGATCCCTGTCGCCCACTCGAGAACGGACTGGGCACGCAGCGGGCCATCCAGGCCACACTGTTCGAGGAACGCGATGAAGCTGCGCAGGAGTCGCTCGTCAGGACGCATCGCAAAACCGAGCGCCCGGCGGAGGGCGAGATATGAGTCCAGCCGGTCGCGCAGCTCCGTCGCCGTCATCGCCCGCCTCCCGGCCATGGCAGCGCGACGGCCGCGAGCGTGTGCACATCGAGCTTGGCGTAAATCGCGGTCGTCTGCAGACGCGCATGTCCGAGCACGTCGGCGATCGCCTTGAACGAGACGCCATACTGCACCATCTGAGTCGCCGCGGTGTGCCGGAACGTGTGCGCTCCGGCCCGATGAGTGACCACGCCCGCCCGGCGCACGGCTCGGTGGGCGAGGTCGCCGATAGCCGCGGCGGTCAGCGGACCATAGGGGGGACGGGCCCGCATGAACACGGTCCGGCATTCCGGCGCTGGACGCGGCCGGCGCAACGACACCACGAGAGCGGCCCCCCACGTCCTCGGGTAACGGCAGGTGCCGTTCGCAGCCAGACTTCCCGGCTCGGATGCGGACCTGACCCTCACGCCAGTCGATGTCTGTCCGCTGAAGTGCCGCGACCTCCGAGGCGCGTAACCCCAGACGTCCGAGCGGGAGCAGCACCGCTCGATCGCGCGGCCCCGTGGCACGCGCGTCGTCACACGCTGCCAACACCCGCTCGAGTTCGTCCGCCGTCAGGGCGCGCGGCAAGGTCGCCAGCGTCCACTGTCGGACCGTCGGCACCGCTCCGTCCAGACCTGGGCGGATCACTCCCGTGGTCGAGAGGAACCGGAGGAACGCCCGGGTGGCCGTGGCCGGGGCACGGCATTCCGACGGCGTGAGTGTCGCGGCGTGGATGCGGACGAAGTCCGTGATCGCCTCCGCGGTCACGGCCGCCCAGGTCGGCGCCCCCGTACCGAAGTGCGCGGTGGGGAACGCCCGCGCGTGTAACGTGCCGGATTTCCGAGCACGCGCGTGGGGGCCAAGTGCTTCTGGAAGTTTCGCCCGCTGCTAGCGGGCTCTTAGAATCTCGCTACTTCCGCGCGAGCCCCCGGTGGTAATCGGCGAATCGTCCCGTGAAGCTCCTCCCGGTCTCGCCGGTCCAGGGCCTCACGGAGGGAGCCAGCGATGTGCTGGAGCACGTTCGTCTGCTTCCGCGTCGTGGCCTTTACGCGGAGCCCGGCGAAGAGCCCCTCGGCGTACTGTCGTGCGAGCTCGGCCGGCGACTCAGTCCGCGCCCAGGCGACCAGTTGTCCGAGCGCGCGGAGATCGGCCAACCCAAACACCGACAGCATCGCAGTCTTTCGCATCCACCTCTCGAATGGCAACCTGAAGTTCAGCGCGCTCGTCCATACTCCCACGCCGGTCGACGTCGAGTTCGGCTCACTGGTTTGACGTCCCTATCGACGGGACGCCCGCACGCCGGAGGCCGAGCGCCGCTGAAGCCCGGCGAGCCCCATCGACAGGCGTTCGGAATATCACCCTGGCCGCAAAGTGCCAGGGCGCGAGGGTCTGAGGATACGCGAAATGGAAAATGGATGTTTCCAGTCGATGGCAATCGCGGGAAGAAAGTCTTCCAGTTAGGGCAGGCGCGATCTAGGGACGGCGTGCGGGGACGGGGCCGCAGTGCCGATTCATGGTAGCTGTTTTTGAAAAGTCCGCTCGACAATTTGCTTGAGTCGCAAGACCAGTGGACTGCCGAGTAGTCGGCCGAGCATCGGAGCGTCACCGGTCACATTGACGGCGTGGGCGTCGACCCACAGTTCAATCCAAAACCCGACGCCTTCGAGTCTCACCCGATTGCGGTCGGCTGCCCACTCGACCCGCCGAAGCATTGGTCCGAACTTCGTGGAGATGTCGTGAACCGCTGTTTCAAGACGGCGTCTGGCCTCGTCCTGGGTCTGACCGTGCTGGATGGTCAGGCTGATCAACGGCATTTACTGAGCGATGATCCCATGGAAGAGGGGTCGCGTGAACTCCGAGACAGCATTGATGGCGCGGGTCGCTAGGATCGGCGTGGGCGCGGGGAAGACCCTGGAGGCCATGACCGCTCTCGCCTGAAACGCCTGGGCTGATTTCGCGCGAGGCGCTAGAACTGCTCGGCGAAGATGACGAATAGCCGTCCGCGGCGGTCGCGAGCACCCCCACGATGACGCCCTTGGGCGGCAGGAGCGTTGATCCCCGTCGCTTCCCGGCCCGAACTGAGTGGGCTCTCGAGGGGAAGGAGCCTGCGAAGGGCGTGGCGGAGGCCAGCCCATGGTGCGGCCGCCGCCCGCCGGGCTGCGACCTGAACGCGGTCTCGTGGCCCTGTCCCCGGCTCTTCCTGCCCATCAGGAGCGGTGGCGCCGCCGCTCATCCGGGACCGCGTGGACGTCGCCGCTCGGGCGCAGGTCACGGCGGCCCAACAAGGCGCGAGGACCGACCGTCTCGGGCACGGTCCACGGCGAGCTCGCGAGCGGGTCCATGCTCGAACCCTACCATGCGGTCGCAGCGTGAGAAACGGATGACGGGATGATCCCGCGCTCCGCCCCGGGGCCATGCCCGTCTCAGACACCGGAGGGAGGTGATTATCCGGCGCCCACTTCCGGAGTCTGACGGCGGGCCGCCACAGGATAGACTGTCGTCTGTCGTCATAGGCCGTCGCGCGGCGTCCGACTTGAGCGGAACAGGAGATCCGCATGTCCTCCAGCACTGGCGACGATTCCCCCGGCAAAGGCGCTGCAACTCCACTCGGTCATCGCGCTCACCGAGCAGGGAATCGCGAGCCGAGTGCTGGCAAAACCTCTGGGGGCAATCTGACGCTCTTCGCCTTCGACGCGGGGCAGGGACTCACCGACGACGTCTTCCCCGCACTGGTACCGGCGGGCGATGTGCTGATCCGCTCGCGGTTATCGACTCAGGACTCCACGGGGGAGCGGCTCATTGACAGAATCGGGTATGTGTATTACTGTACTAGGACAGTAGGATAGTGAGAGCTTTTTGGGAAGGGAGACACACGCGATGAATGCCAAAGGGACGGGGACTTCGAACCTGACGGCTGCAATGATCCTCCTGGCCCTCGCCGGAAGCGCCGGCCCCGCAGGCGCGCAGTCCAGGCCCGTCGTCGAGAAGCTGGAAAAAAGCGCCCAGGGTTTCGGCAGTCCATCGGGGATGGTATGAAGTCCGTGGGGCGTTCCGTGCAGAAGTGTTTCATCCGCGGCTAAGTTAGTTTGAGTCTTTGGGTACTGAGGTATTTGAGAGGAGAGCACCATGACCACCATGCTTCGCTGGTCCCCCGCTCGGAAGTTCCACTTCCACCACGACGTTGACGCGCTGTTCCCGGAGTTCTTCAACGGCGCCACGGACGAGGCCGCCCCGCGTGCCCCCGCGTGGCTTCCCGCCGCTGAGGGGCGGATCGACGACGGCGCCTACGTCATCCAGCTCGCCATGCCGGGCGTGGATCCGAAGGACGTCGAGGTGTCCTGGATGGACAACGTCCTCACCGTCAAGGGTGAGCGCAAGGCCGATCACGATACCGCGGGCCAGGACTACTTCGTCCGCGAGCTCGCATACGGCGCGTTCCAGCGGAGCTTCCAGCTCCCCGAGGGCGTCGACGTCGCCCACGTGGAGGCGAAGCATGCGAACGGGATGCTCGAGGTGAGGATTCCCGCGCCGCAAGTGACGACGCGGAAGATGATCGCCGTCAAGGCCGCCTGATCCACGGAGGTCGAGGCCCGTGCCGGTGTCGACCGGGACGCGCCTCGGCCTTCGCGCTCCTTGGGAGTCGCCGAGGACCTGGCCAGAACTCTCCGTATGGCCCGAGCGGAGGCGTCGGCCTCGTGCTGTTGGTGCGCATTGTCCTGTTCATGACGGGTCGCATCTGAGGACGGCGGTGGAGTCACCGGCGGTCACGGCCCGCGGACGCCGCAGGGTCGCACGAGGGGGTCGGCGATGAATTGGGTGATGCAGTTCTACAACGAGAGGCGAGGGATCCTGGCGCGTTACCGCATCGAGGCGCCGTTACCCACGGAGGCCGTCCGGCTCGGGCGGAAGGCGGTGCTCGCGGAGCATCCATCGATTCCGCGAAGAAGCCGCCTGAGCTTGTTCGAGCGGGCGGAGCGCCTCCGGCGGTCATGACGCCAGCGGGTGGGTCCTCTACCGGATCGTGAGGGACAGCGGGCATGGATCCCCCGGCCCCGCACCGGCGCACGCGGGCTAGCGACCCACGCGATGGAGCCAAGACGGCATAAGGTGGCGGCCCGGGCCCGGCGGACTTCGCCGGTCGGCGCGACCGGTTCGTCTCGGCTCCCAGGGCGGTCGATCATGGTGCTGGTCTGCGAACATGGATTCGTATCCCGTTGGACCTGAGGATGCCGTGGGGGCATTGCAAGAGTTCGTCGACAACTTCACCGGGAGGATGGAACGCGAAGCGAACCTGGCGACTCGCTACCCTGGCGGCAGGATTCACGGTCGTGATGACTGGGCCGGGATTGTCGGCCGACACCGTCCGGGTATTCCGGTACGATGGCGGCCTTCAATGCGGAATGGGGCAGGCCGTGCCCCTGGATGACATGGCGAAGGAGCTCACGGCCGTCAACAATCACAGTCCTCTCAAGCGAGAAGCGAGTCGTGCCGGGTTTCATCATGGCCCTGTGTGGAGCCCCGACCGGCATCGCGAACGTCTATGAGATTGCGAAGGATGATTTGCCGCGAATACCGGGTGACCCACAGGGAGTCAAGAGATTTCAGTCCTGGGTGTATGACAGTCCCTCAATCGACGTCGCGAAGTATGACGGGAGCCTGCAATGTGAAATGGGTCAACCCGTGTCCCTGGAGCAAATGGAGAAGGAGTTGCGTGCCGCGAGCATCGCCGTCGAGGCACAGGCGAAGAAATCGGACGGAATTCAACACCCGCGGATGTGCGGCGCGTCGACGGGCACGATGAACGTGTATCGGATCAAGACGTCAGACTTGGAGAAAGCTCGAGCACTCGGCTTTGTTCTCTATATCGAAGGCATCTCGATCGCGAAAGATCGCGCGGGGAGTGACGTCGCGAGGCGACCCTGAACACGTCAGCGATGCAGACGGCGCCGATACCATGGTGCGGTCGACGCGCTCATTTCTTGAAGAGCAGCTCAAGCCCATCGGCACATCCCCGGGCGACCGCATAATCACCCTTGTCTTGCCCAGGCATCTTGTCCCAGCCCCCCTTTTCGATGGCTTCCGCTCTCTGCCAGCTCCCGAGGTCCGAGAGCTCCTTGAGTTTCGCTTCATGGTTCGGTTCCTTCATGAATTGGGCGACGCAGATCGCCGCCTGACTGGCCACGACCGCCTCTTGGGTCCTCGTTTTGGTCGTGCTGAAGGTGGTCCAGCCACCCCACGCAAAGCCGATGATCATGGCGAGGACTGCCCCACAAATCAGACCCCACACGCCATACTTGATCTTCGCTGCAGTCTCGAGTTTCATGGACAGGACCTCCTGAGTCGGGATTTCCGATAGGGCCCGATGTCCGCCCTCATGGCGCGCCGCGAACGGACTCTTGATCAGCCCGCGGAGCCTCCCCGACCCGTTGACGGAAGCCAGCGTCTCCCACGCGGCGCCCTGGGCCCGGGCACCCTCGGGATGGAGGAGGGCGCGGCGGCCGTCAGGGGGAGAAGCGGCCGGTACCCACTCCGCTTGAGATCCTCGATGGCGCGCACGCGCGTATTGGGAGTGATGTCGAGGAGGCCGGCCAGCTCCCGGATGCTCGGCAGGGCCGGGTTTCGCGTGGCGCGGCCGCCCTCGGTGCCGTGGTTGCGCGGCGCCGTCAATTGCCAGCGGATCGGGATTGGGCTATGCGTGTCCACTCGCTGGTGCATCGATGCCACTCCCATACTGTATGGCTATACTAGTACACTACAGCAATCTGTCAAGGACCGACTCCACCCGGGTATCCCTCCTGGCCGGCTGATCTCCTTCGGGGGCCGTCTTCCGTCGATGCCGATCGCGGTGTGTACGCCCCGCGAAGCGCCGGCGTGCAGGCATACGCCCTCCTCAAAAGACCTAGGATTCAAAAACAGCGGCAGGCACTGTACGACACCTGTATGCGGAGACGCGGTTTCCCGGCTACACGGTAGCAGCGACCACGCCCGAGGCGTGGGGCCGGGCAGATGCCTTCGCCAGCGTCCGGGATGTGTCCGGTCCGGTGAGCACGGCGACGGTGGCGGCCCCGACGGGCCAGCCCGGGCCGATCTCCACCGGCCGCATCGCGCTACGTCGACCGGGCTGGCCGCCACGCCCGGTACGCCGCCTACAGCCACACTCGTGAGGTGTGAGGGGGCGCTGGTTGATGACAGGTCAATATGATGGTGAGATTGAAGCGGTCGACGCATCGGCTGCTGACGCTCGGCGCAGCGCTGTGCCTGGCGGCGGCGTGTGAGGACTCAACCGTCAGAAGAGCGCGAACCGATTGCATCCAGACAAAACCGAGAGATCCGGATCGCGCCATCCGAGGCTGTACGGTGTACATCAACCACGCGCGAAGTGGTGACCCACACGTCGCCCACGCCCATTACAATCGAGGCCTCGCTTACCAAGACAGGAATGACTTCGATTCGGCGCTCGCAGATTACACCGTGGCGATTCGTCTCAATCCGACCGATTTCAAGGCCCATAACAACCGCGGCAACGTCTATCGTGCCAGGGGCCAGTGGGACCGTGCGATCGCCGACTTTGACGAAGCCCTTCGACTCGATTCCACGCATGCCCTGATCTATACGAATCGCGGCAACGCGTATCGAGACATAGGTGATTACACTCGCGCGCTTGCAGACTACGACGAAGCAATCAAGCGCGACCCGCAATACGCCGAGGCCTTCAGGTGCAGAGGCCGCTCATGTTGAGCATGAAATTGGAAGGCACCACACAGGGTGCCTTTTGTGTTGGGAATGTTCCTTCCGGATGGTCGCTGAGGTCCTCCGCGCGATCGAGGCTGGGGTCTTCCACCCGAATCCGGGCTGGTACTGCAAGGACTGCCCGTTCCGGAGCCGATGCTGGGCGTGGGGTGAGAGGAAGCCTGCGCATCGTGGCCGGCGGACGCGCCGGCCCGCGTCACGGTGTATCGAGCGTCACGGTGTATCGATTCGTGGGCGATGGCGCCGCTCACCGCAAACGTCCTTGACGCCGGACAAGCCGGCCGCGTAGTCTCGATTCGAGTGGCCACGAGTGGCTTCGTCCGCCAGCCCAGGGGTTGCGAAGTGGCGTGGACGTCTCGCTCATCGGAGGTATCGCATGAAGATCGCGATCGTCGGGACGGCGCAGGGGATCTTTGTGGTGGACGCGGCTGACAGCGGATCGTCGCCGAGCCTGACGGGCCCGAGCGTCCGTCACCTTTCGCGCGTGAAAGAACAGTGCCTGGCCGGGTCGACCGCCGGAATCTTCCGCTCGGCGGACGGTGGGCGAACCTGGCAGGGAAGCGGGATCGGCGACCGCGAGGTCTGGGATGTGACGGCGGCTCCCGGCGATGCGGAGACGCTCTATGCGGTCACCGAGCCCGCCGGCATCTTCCTCTCGCGCGACGCCGGAGCGTCGTGGACCGAGATCGCCGCGTTTCGGCGGGCGCCGGGATTCGACCAGTGGTGCGTGCCGCTCAATCCGCCGCGGCCCGCCCGCGCGCGGACGATCGTGATCGATCGCCAGAATCCCGACCGCTGGTGCGTCGGCGTCGAGGTGGGCGGCATGATGCTCACGGAGGACGGCGGCCGCTCGTGGACGTTCACCCTGCCCGGCGGCAATCCCGATCTCCACAACATCGTGGCCAAGCCCGATGAGCCTGGCGTGCTGTTTGCGTCCACCGGGTTCGGGCGCATCGACCAGAGCGAGCCGATGGCGAAGCGCATCGCCGGGATGTTTCGCTCTGACGACCATGGCAAGACCTGGCGCTACCAATGGTCCGGCATGACCCCGCCCTACACGCGTCCTCTCTGCATCGACCCGCGGCCGCCGCACGCGGTGACTGTCGGCGCGTCGCCCACGGCTTTCTCGAGCTACAAGGACGCCGGCGGCGCCCGCGCCATGCTGCTCCAGTCGACTGACGGCGGCGAGAGCTGGCGTTCGCTGGGCGACGCCGATCACTCGCCGTCGGCAGCCCAGATCCACGCCGTCACCGCCGATCCCGAGATGAAGGGCGGCGTGCTGGTGGGCACCGACACCGGCGAGCTCTGGCGCGTGCGGCCCGACGCGCAGTGGACGCGGCTGGCCCGTGGGCTGCCCCAAGTCCAGTCGATCCTGCCGCTCGCGTAACAGGGGCGACGAGCCCGGTCAGCCCTCCGGCCGGGCGTCGTGCCCGATCAGGCCCACGGCACCTGGCCGCCCCATCGGTCCAGATACGTCGTTTCCGCTGTCGGTCGGCGCCTCGACGGCCCGTACTTCACCGCCGGGTAGCCGAGCGGGATGCAGAAGTGGAAGGCCATCTCCTTCGGGATGTCGAACAGCGAGTGGAAGCGCTCCATGACCTGGGGATGCAGCGTGGTGGGGATGGAGCCGATGCCAAGCGCGCCCGCGGCCAGCATGAGGTTCTGGCAGGCGGGAAGGACCGAGTTGGCCCCGCCGGGCGGCTGCGTGAAGGCAAACACGACGGCCGGCACCTGCCCGATGGTGTCGGCGAGCTCTGCCGCCGCGCGGTAGCTCTTCTCCTCCGGCGGGATATCCTCCCGCTTCGTCCAGCCTCGCTTCTCGTCACGGCGCTTGGCCCACCACGCCTCGTGGTAGAGCTTGCCGAACTCCTGGATCTTCCGCCGGTCGGTGACGATGAGGAACCGGCCTGGCTGGCTGTTCCCCCCGTTGGGCGCCCTGACCGCGGCTTCCATGATCAAGTGCAGGTCCTCCACAGGGATGGGGTCGGGCCTGAAGTTCCGCACCGACCGCTGGGAGAAGATCGCCTCGCCGAGGTGCATGGACAGCCGCTGCTGATTCATCGCGGGGCTCCTTGTATGATCTGGGCCGATGTGGCCAGCATGGTGATGTCGGGAGTCGACGTCAAGACGGCTCGGCTCAAGCGTCGGGGTGGGTTGTGATGAACCGAGCCGAGCGAGCCCGATCGATCCCGGGCGAGCACCTCGACGCCCGTGGCCGCATGGAACCAGTCTGGCCACCGTGCGGGCAGATCTCACTCACTTCGACGCAGCCGCGCTCTCGTCACAAGTCCTCGAGCCGTTCGGACATGTCGACATCCTGATCAACAATGCCGGCATCGGCCAGGGCCAAGTGCCCCGACTACCACATACACTCTCCGAAGTTCTACGAGGTCACGCCACAGCAGTGGCAGCGCGCGATCGCCGTCAATGCGACGGCCGTCTTCCTGTTGAGCCGTGAACTGGTAATGCCGATGATCGAGAGACGCTGGGGCCGAATTATCAACCTCACGACGAGCTTGGGAACCATGCTCAGGGGCGGCTGGACGCCGTATGGCCCAAGCAAGGCCTCCGCGGAAGCACTCAGCGCGGTGATGGCGGCCGACCTCGAAGGGACGGGTGTCACCACAAACGTGGTGATCCCGGGGGGCGTCGTCAACACGCCGATGATTCCTTCGCAAGCTCCCTTCCGCCGCGAGGAACTCCTGCCTCCCGATGTGATACTGCCCCCGGTGTACTGGCTGTGTTCGGACGAAGCGAATGATGTCACGGGACGTCGCTTCCTCGGCATCCGGTGGGACGCCACAAAGCCGGCCGAGGTGGCGTCGCAGGAGGCGGGGGCTCCGATCGGCTGGAAAGACCTTGCGGTTCTGCCTGTCCGGCCCCCCATCAAGGCGTAGGTTCTATCGCATGGATATCCGAGAGGTGGGCTCATGCACCCGATGACCTCGCCCGGCTCTGATCAGGTTCTCTTCCAGAAAGCCGACGCCTACGAGCGCTTCATGGGCCGCTACAGCCGGCCGCTCGCGCACGAGTTCGCCCGGGCCACGGGTGTCGCAGCGGGCGAGCGGGTCGTCGACGTCGGCTGCGGGACGGGTGCGCTGACCTCGGTCCTGGCCGAGCTCATCGGCCCTGATCACGTTGCCGCCGCCGACCCGTCCGAGCCGTTCGTTGCCCAGTGCCGTGCGAATGTTCCCGGCGCGGACGTCCGGGTCGGGCCCGCCGAGGCGCTCCCCTTCGCCGACCGGAGCTTCGACCGTGCGCTGGCGCAGCTCGTCTTCCACTTCGTCGACGATCCGGCCGCCGCTTTGGGAGAGATGATGCGCGTCACACGCGATGGAGGCACGGTCGCCGCGTGCGTGTGGGATTTCACGGGCGGCATGACCATGCTCCGCGCCTACTGGGACTCGGCACGCGAGGTCGACCCGAACGCCCCGGATGAGATCCAGCACGGCGCCGTCCTACTCAGCCCACGGTTCCTGGTCGTGCCACGGCTTGCCGCGGAGATGGAGCGTTTGCGGCGAGCCCGGAAGCTGTCGCTGAAAGATCTTGGTGGCCCCGACCGGGAAGACTGAGCCGGTCGCGGTCTGCCTCGACGCCGATGTCCTGATCGCTGGCCTCCTGTCGCGCACTGGCGCCAGCCACGCGATCCTGATCCTAGGTGAAGTCGGCCTCCTCACGCAGACCTTCTCGGCGCGCATCCCCGAAGTAGCGAAGGGCGATCAGGCAGTGGAAGAGCTCGGACCCTTTGGTTCCGTCCTTGGCGCGTGATCCCTGGCGGTTCCGCTGACCGAAGATGACGCCGCGGGGGCCGCGCTCGGGATGAGGCGGCGCAGGGCCGGGACCACCGACGCCGCGAGGGCCCGCACTGTGGGCATCCAATCCTCGCGGCAGGTCGGGCGGATCGCGATCTCGGGGATCCCCAGGGTCTGAAGGCCGCGGAGTTGGGCCGTGACATCGGCGGGGGTGCCGCCAAGCGCGAAGGCGTCCACGTAGGGGTCCGGCAGGAAGCTCGCGTCGCGCATCGCCAGGGCCCACCCCTCCGCGTGCACGAGATCGTACCGCGCGTAGTCGGCGTCAAAGCGGCGGAGCCCGGCCCGGACCGGCTCCGCGAGCGGCAGGCCGGCGACCTCAGTGAGCGATGGAACCCGCTGACAGAACCACGATACGCTCGGCTTGAGCCGCATTCGCGCCGTCGTCCGGTCGTCCGCGATCGCACAGAACGCGAAGACGACGACGGCCACCTCCTCGGGCCTTCGGCCGGCCGAGCGAGCCCCCGCTCGGACGTGCTCGAGCGCGGCCCGGAGCACCACGGGGTGGACGCCCACGTTGAGCACGACCCCGTCTGCGACCCGGCCCGCCGCCTCGAGGGCCCGCGAGCCGCTCGCCACGATGTAGACGGGGGGCGCCGCCGCCGGACGCGCGAAGCGCAGCGAAAAGCCACCCTCGTCGCCCGGCGCCGGGCCGCCCCGCAGCAGGGCGCGGATCGTGCGGACAGCCCCCTCGAGCTCGGCGACGGGGACGGGCGGCACGCCGAGCCGGCGCACCGCCGAGTCCCCGGTGGCGATGCCGAGCCGGGCTCGGCCGCCCGAGAGTTCCTGAATGGTGAGGATTGCGGTCGCCGTGACCGCCGGGTGTCGGGTCACGGGGTTCGTCGCGAGCGTCCCGAGCGCCACCCGTCGGGTCTGCCCGGCAAGGAGCCCGAGCGTGGCGTACGGGTCCCGGTAGATCATCGGGGAGTCAGGGACCCAAAGGATCTCGATCCCCCCGGCCTCTGCCTCGGCACCCAGCGCAGCCACCTCTGCCGGGTCGCCGTAGAGCGCGCCGAACGAAATTCCGACGCGCAAGGGCGTCCCGGGGGTCGTCGCCGTCACCGGGACTCCGCCGGCTCGTATCGGCGAAGAGGATTGACCGTCTGGCCAGGTTCCCACATCGACACGAGCCACCACCAGCCGGCACCGTCGGGCACAGGGAGATACTCCGTCGTGCACCCGCACCAGTCGGGGACGTGAAGCGTCTGGAGCGGCCGCCCCCCATACGGCCGGGGGTCGTCGGCCCGGAATCGCATCGGCGCGACCTCCCAGCCACAGGTCCAGCAGGCGAGAGTCGGCCGAGGTCGGCCGGCGGCGTCAAGCCAGATCCGCGGAGTCATGCGCTCGGTACATCCGGCGCACGTCGGACCATGAAGAACCCCTCGGTGACCCAGAATGCATGCTGCGAGGGCGTTAGGGGCTGACGTCGCGCCGCCTGGCGCCGATCGCCTTGCGCAGCAGCGCGCCGGTCGCGAATTCTGCGCTCCGATCGTCGCGCATCCGCCTCGACGGGCATCTCCGTCGAGGCCGCCAGACGCCGGTCGAAGATCACCTCCGCTCGGGCATCTCCCTCGTAGCTGTTGCGTAGGTGTTCGCAGAGCCCAGGCTTGTCACACCGCACGATGATCACCCAGCGAGGCAACTCGGCACGGTTAGGCACTACTGATCACCTCGTCCGCCCGCGCCAGCACCGAGGGCGGGATGCATTCCTCGCGAACAAGCCGATGGCCTGGCCACTGGCGCCCGCCCACACCCAAAAGCGAATTGTCGGGATCTCTCGCCGCAGTACCCACCGCTGGCAAACTCCGATCCCGAGTCCCAGCCGAGTCACCGCCCAGCCCCGAACACCAAATGACCGAAGTCAGAGCCCGTCGCTAGAACCGTACTCAGATCGCGAACTCCGGCCATTACCGCACCCACTGCGACGCCGACCGGCGTGGCCACGAACCACTGTAGCCAGAACTCCCATCCTAGCTGTTCCGGCTCAGCAACCATGCCCTATTGCTCGTTCCGCAGATCCGCTCGGATCAAGAGCGGCGCCGGGGCCGTCGTGACCCGGGCGGGGACCGCCCCCGACCCTACCGCGCCCGGGGCCGAGGCGCCAGCCGGGCTCTCGACGGAACGTCGGGAGCGATAGACTTCGGACCTCGGGACACGCTTTCGGGGCGGCCCGCGCGGGGAATGTGCCGCCGTGGCATCCGCTCCAGTGCCGCCCGAGCCAGGCCAGCATTCAACCGCCGGCGAGGTGTCCCCCTATGACGACACCATTCCTCTCCCCCACGGCCCCCGAACCTTGTTGAAGGCGTGGGCGCCACCCAACTATCTCAAAGGAGGACGCTCATGACGGCAAGACGGTCTCTCCGCTTAGGGGCCTTGTTGCTTACGCTGGTAGCCGGGATCGGGCTCGGGACGGCCATCGGCCAGCAGAGCCCGCCGAAGGACAACAAAGGGCTGGACGCGAAGGTGGTGAGCACGATCGATCTAGCGCCTGACATGCCGGGCTACCAGCTTCGGTTGCGAACCATCACGATCGAGCCCGCCGGCGTGCCCGGCCTTCACAGCCACAAGAACCGGCCGGAGTTCGCGTACATCCTGGAAGGGACGCTGACGGAGTTGCGGGAAAGCGGCGACATGAAGCAGTACAAGCCGGGCGATGTCATCAGCTCGTCGCGAGGGCGATCTTTCGGAAAGCGTCGACGCCGCCGCCGAATGTGGCGAGGATCTGGGCCGGAGCATCGGCCTTTTCCGGTGGCACTCCGACCACATAGCCAGTCAGGTGGACCTTGGCCGCAACCTTTTGGAGCCACGGCGAGCGCTTGGATCCGGCCGACCGGACAGCGAAGCTCGGGGTCGGGCTGGGAACGACCCGGTGAAGGCATTCTCCGGCCGAAGCGAGCTTGCGCGGGTGTTCGTCGAGCGGAGGGCGGAAGGATCGGAAGTTCGGTGGTAACGTGATGCTCATTACGGACCCGTCGCACGGGGAGAGGGAGAAGCCCATGGCGATCACGGTGGCGCGGTTCCTCGATGTGGCCAGCGGCCTGCAGCCGAACCAGTTCTCGGTGGGGTCGCACGACAGGATCGGCTCGCTCGAGCATCTCGACCCGATGTACAAGCGCTTGCTGGACGAGCCGGTGACAGCGGTGTTCGCGGTGCAGGGGAAGGATGGCCGCCCGAACCTGACGCCCATGTGGTTCGACTATTCCGGCTCGACGGTCCTCGTGAACGTCGCCTCTCACCGGAAGAAGGTCCAGTGGATCCGGACGAATCCGCGACTCACGATCCTGCTGATGAACCCGGCAAACCCCTACCACTGGGTCAGCATCAAGTGCACGGTCACGCGCGAGGTCTCGGAGGACGACCCGCGAGAAGGCTCTCGCGTCACCGCCCAGGTCGACAAGATCTGGACCAAATACACCAAGCAGCCCCCGCCATACGGTCTGCGCGACCCATCACGCAACGAGCGGCGGGTGCTCTTCGAGTGCGCGGTCGACAAGGTGGCCACCTTCGGCAAGCCCTGACCGTCGCGCGGCATGCGCGCGGCGGTAGTTGGCGGTTCGCTCGGGGGGCTTCACGCGGCACTGCTACTCACTGACCTCGGAGCCGAGGTCGACGTCTACGAGCGGTCCCCCGGCGAGTTGGTGCAGCGCGGCGCGGGCATCGGCTTCTTGCCGGAGAGCGCACGCTATCTCGTCGAGCGGGCCGGCGTGGCCCTCGATCGCATCAGCGTCGCCACGTCGCACATCCGGTACCTGGGCCGTCGCGGTGAGCCGATCTACGACGGGCGGCACTCGTATCGGTTCAGCTCGTGGAATACGGTGTACCGGGAGCTGTTGACGCGGATCCAGCCATCACGGTATCACCTCGGCCACGAGATGACCGGATGGGCCGATGATGGCGACACCGTGGAGGTCCACCTCGCTGGGCGACCGCCACGGCGCGTTGACCTCCTCGTGTGCGCGGACGGGGTGGGCTCGATCGCACGGGCGCGTCTCTTGCCCGGCGTCCAGCCGTCCTACTCCGGCTACGTGGCGTGGCGCGGCATGGTGGCGGAGGCCTGCCTGGACGGAGCGACCCGCGCGATGTTCGACGGCGCCATCACCTACTACGTGTACGCGAACAGCCACATCCTGGTGTACCCCATACCCGGGCCGGATGGGTCGGTGGCGCCCGGGGACCGGCTCCTCAACTTCGTCTGGTACCGAAACTATCTTGAGGGCAGCGACCTGGACGACGTGCTCACTGACGACAGCGGGCTGCAGCGGGAGATCTCGGTCCCACCGGGCGCGGCCAGTGAACGGCATGTGGCCGAGATGCGGGCGGTCGCCCGGGCGCGCCTTCCTTCCGCGATGGCGCGGCTTATCGGTGAGACCACGCAACCGTTCCTCCAGGTCGTCTATGACATCGAGGTGCCGCGTATGGCCTTCGGCCGTGTGTGTCTCATCGGTGATGCCGCGTTCGTGGTCAGACCGCACGCGGCGGCGGGAACCGCGAAGGCGGCCGCCGATGCCTGGGGCCTGTCCGAGGCGATCGGACACGAGCGCGACGTGCCGGCCGCGCTCGCCCGGTGGGAGCCGGAGCAGGTCGCGCTCGGCGCTCGACTCCTCGAGCGCACTCGACGCATCGGCCGCCGGTCCCAGTTCGATGGCACCTGGGTGCCCGGCGATCCGGAGCTGATCTTCGGGCTGCGTGGACCAGGCCTGTGAGCCCCTCGCGTGACAACGGAGCTCTCGCTGACCGGATGGCCGAGGCGGCCCAGACGCTGCTCGACTCACTGTCCTCGGACCAGCGACGGCAGGCTTGCTGGGAATTCCCCTCAGACGAGGAGCGCCTTCGCTGGTTCTACACGCCGACCGACCATGGCGGTCTCACCCTGGGGGAGATGGAGCCGGCGCAGCAGCGGCTCGCCATGCGTCTTGTGGCGACGGGACTGAGCCGGGCCGGTTACGTGACGGCCGCGACCATCATGGGACTCGAGAACGTCCTCGATGAGCTCGAGAGCTGGCGGGCGTCCTTCGGACAGGCGCGCGGGCGGGACTCCGGCCGCTACTACCTGCGCATCTTCGGCACGCCTGGCGCCGACACGTGGTCCTGGCGCTTCGGCGGCCATCACGTGTCGGTGCACCACACGGTGGTTGGTGGAGAGCTGCGTGCCTTCACGCCATGCTTCCTGGGCGCCGACCCCGCCTCGTCCCCGCTGCTGGGGCCGCATCAGCTGCGCCCGCTCGGGGCCTGCACCGACCTTGCATTCGAGCTTCTCCACTCGCTGAGTGACGAGCAGCGACAGGTTGCGGTGCTCTCGCCGGTGCCACCGATCGACCTGGTCGGGGCGAATCGCACGGTTCTGAGCGAGGGCGATGGCCCACTTCGGCTGGCGAGGGTGTGGCGTGACGAGTGGCGTGGCGAGCTCCTGGACTATCTCGAGCGGTTCCAGGACGCCGAGGAGGCGAAGGTCGGGCTGACGGGCGCGCACGTCGACCTCCTGCGCTTCACGACCGTGCCGAAGGGACTGCCCGCGTCGGCGATGACTTCATCGCAGCACGAACTCCTGAAGGCGCTGCTCGACACGTACGTGGGGCGTCTACCGGAGGAGATCGCCGGGCCTGAGATGGCCAAGGTCAGCGGGCCGTCGTTTCCGGCCCTGCATCTGGCGTGGGCCGGGAGCCTCAAGCCTTCTCGACCACACTACTACCGTCTCCAAGGGCACCGCCTTCTCGTGGAGTACGACAACACCACCCGGAACGCCAACCACGTGCACACCGTGTGGCGTGATCCGGTCGGCGACTTCGGCATGGACCTGCTCGGTGCCCATCGACGGCGCGGGCACTAGCCTCGCGGATGCGGAACGCCGAACCGGGGGCCAGCACGGTGCCCGCCACGAAGGGGGATACTCGACGAAGGCTAGCCTCCTCCGTGAGTTCGGCGGACCCTAATTTCATTTAGGTCCTCAAGCTCGAGGCTGAGACATCCGTCACCGCTCGGAGGTGAATCATTGACCTCACTCGGCGTCACGAAGGGGGATATGCGATGAAGGCCATTCTGGTCCGTGAATTCGGCGGACCCGAGGTCCTCAAGCTCGAAGAGATTCCCACGCCCCGGCCCGTCGCGGGCCAGGTTCTCGTCCGCGTGAAGGCCGTGGGCATCAACCCGTATGACACCTACATGCGCAATGGCACCTACGCCATCAAGCCGCCTCTCCCGTATACCCCGGGCAGCGACGCCGCTGGGACGATCGAGTCCATCGGAGCGGGCGTCTCCAAGGTGAGGCCTGGCGATCGCGTCTACACCGCGAACACGCTCAGCGGGACCTATGCCGAGTACGCCCTCGCTGTCGAATCCCAGGTGCATCCGCTGGCGGACCGCGCGTCCTTCGCCCAGGGCGCGAGCGTCTGGGTCCCGTATGGCACGGCCTATCATGCGCTGCGTCACTTCGCCGATGCCCGGGCTGGCGAGAGTGTCCTGATCCATGGCGCCAGCGGCGGCGTCGGCATCGCGGCGGTGCAGATCGCTCGCGCCATGGGTCTCGTCGTCTTCGGCACTGCCGGGACAGCCAAGGGGCTCGAGCTCGTCATGCGCGAGGGGGCGCATCAGGCATTCGACCATGGTCAGTCCGGCTACCAGGACGCCATTCTGAAGGCCACCGCCGGCCGCGGGGTGGACGTGATCCTGGAGATGCTCGCCAATGTGAATCTCAGCGCCGACTTGAAGCTCCTCGCGCGCAGCGGCCGCGTCATCGTCATCGGCAGCCGAGGCGACGTCACGATCACTCCGCGCGACCTCATGACGCGCCGTGCGTCCGTGCGCGCCTTCACCCTGTGGGCGATAACGGAGACTGAAGAGCGAGAGACTCACGCGGCCATGGCCACCGGTCTCGAGAATGGCACGCTGCGCCCCGTGGTGGGGAAGGAGCTCCCCCTCGCGCAGGCCGCCCAGGCGCACAAGGACATCATGACGTCCGGCGCCTTCGGCAAGATCGTGCTGATCCCGTGACGCGCGATCCGTGAAGCGGGAGGGGCAAGCGCTGCCGGGACCGGGCGCCAGCCGGAGCCGGCTACGCCGGGATCGCGCCCGGGCGGCCGGATTCGACGACGAAGCTCCGCAGGGTCGAGACCGTGGCCCAGGGGTCGCGGGCGTCCGACAGGGCGCGGAGCCGCGTGGTCATCCGCTCGGGCGTCAGCTCCACGGAGACGTATCCCCGCTGGCGGCTCTCGAAGTACCGCACGTGCGGGTTGTCTGGCATCCAGCCCATGAACTGAGAGTAGGACGGGCCGAGCGAGGCGACGGACGTTCCGACGAACTCCGTCGCCACGGTCGGAGAGCCGGGGTCGTCGAAGTCCCGCTTCAGATCGTTGACCCAGAAGGAGTGGAGATCGCCGGTGATCACGACGGGATTCGAGACGCGGCTTGCCTCCACGTGCCGGAGGAGTCGGGTCCGGCTCGCCGGATAGCCGTCCCACGCGTCGGTCCAGTGGCCCATGCCCACGAGGGGCACTCGCTGCCGGAGCTGCGCCATCAGCACGTCCTGAGCCAGGACGTTCCAGCGCGCCGATGAGCGCGCGAGGCCGTCGAAGAGCCAGGCTTCTTGCGCCGGGCCGAGGATGGACCGCACAGGGTCCCGCCGCTTCGGACACCAGGCATCGGTCTCGAAATGGCCGCCCCCGTAGTTTGGCAGCCGGGCGCAGGCTTGACGGCTGCGATACTGCCGCCCGTCGAGCACCGAGAACTCGACCAGGTCCCCGTAGGTGAAGCGGTCGTAGAGACGGAGCGCGGGCCCTTGCGGTCGCGATCGCCTCGGCCGGAGCGGCATGTGCTCGTAGAAAGCCTGATACGCGGCGGCCCGCCGCGCCAGGAAGGCCTCCGGACGATCGACCGTCGGTGACCACTGGTCGGCGTAGTCGTTCTGGACCTCGTGGTCGTCCCATGTCACGAGCGCCGGCACCTCGGCGTGGAGCCGCTGCAGGTCGGGGTCGAGCCGGTACTGGGCGTACCGATTGCGATAGGCGGGCAGCGTCGCCGCCTCGGCGTCATCGCTGTGCCGGCGGACGGTGGGCCGCAGCCGATCGACATGCTCGTAGATGTAGTCCCCGAGGAAGATCACGAGGTCCGGCGACTCGTCGGCGAGGTGCCGGTAGGCCGCGAAGTACCCGTGCTCGTAGTTGGCGCAGGAGACGAAGCCGAAGCGGAGCTCACGCAGCGGGTGGCCGGGCGGCGACGCGGTCCACGCGTGCCCGATGCGGCTCCGGGCGGCCCCGCTCGTGAAGCGGTACCAGTACGGCCGGTCCGATGGGAGGCCCCGCACCTCGAGGTGCACCGAATGGGCGAACGCCGCCTCCGCGACTGCCGGGCCGGACTGGACGATCGTTCCCATCCCGGGATCCGTTGCGATCTCGTAGGTGAGGGTGACGTCCCCCGTCGTCAGCCCGCCCGGGGCGGCAGGATCGGCCCAGAGCGGCTCGGGCGCCAAGCGGGTCCAGAGCACGAAGCCGTCCGGCCCGGGCTCGCCCGCGGCCACGCCGAGGGTGAAGGGGTCGCGGCCGGCGACCTCCGGGCGGGCCGGGGCGGCGCAGCCCGTGAGCCCCGGCGCGGCCAGGGCGCCGGCGAGCGCCCCGCGAAGGAGGGCGCGACGGCTGAGGGTGGAGTACGTTGAGGCTGGGACCTTCGGACGGCCTGGCACGGCCCTATGATCGGCTCGTCGGGCGTGCGGGATCAACACGGGGCTCGGGACGCCAGCGCCTGGATGGATGACCGGATGTGGGCGCCCCGCTCCACGCATCGCTTCAGGCATACTGCCGTGGAGGCGCGCGGGCCGTTGTCACGCTGGCGACCCGGCCGGGGAGGCGGTCATGACGCTCGACGAGTATGTCGCCTGGGCGGCGGGCATCGGCGTGAACCATCACGCGGGCGGGCGTGAGGATCGCGTGCTGCTCGAGATCGGCCTCGGCTTCGCCAGCGAGATCGGTGAGGTCGCCGGGGTACTCACGCGGTGGCTGCGCGACGACGAGTGGCGGCGGGATCAGCTGGCCGACGAGCTGGGCGACGTGGCGTATTACTGGGCGCGGCTATGCGGGGTCACCGGGATGGCGCCGTCGACGCTCCTGGCGCGCAGCCGGGCGCATGTCGAATGGCGGCGAGCGGGCGGCCCGGCAGGTGGACCGGCAGCGGGGGCCGCCGCGATGACACTCGAAGAATTCGCGGCGTGGGCGGTGGAAGCGGACGGTGTCGGGCCGGCGGATCGGCCTGACGACCACTGGTTGTGGGACGTCGGCCTCGCCCTGATAGGGGACGCCGGCGAGGTCACCGAGTGTCTCCGGAGGCTCACGCCGGAGGGTGATGGCCAGCGCGAGCGCCTGGCCGGGGAGCTGGGCGACGTGTGGCGCTACTGGACGCGCCTGTGTGTCGCCTGTGGCATCACCCCGGCCGATCTGCTGACGCGAAGCCGGGTCAAGATCGAGGGGCGCCTCGCCGTGGACGGGCGGGATGAGGAGAGAGACCACATGAAGACGCACGTCGACATCGGTTCGAAGCATGACCTGGACACCCTCCTGGAGCTCAATCGCGACTACATCAGATCGGTGCAAACCTCGGATGTCCGCCGCTTCGACGAGATCCTGGCTGACGACTTCCTCTGCAGCAACCCCGACGGATCGCTCATCGATCGGGCCGCGTTCCTCGCCCAGACCGCGCGACCGGTCTCGATCTCGGGCCTCGAGGCTCAGGACGTCAAGGTCCGCCTCATGGGGGATTTCGCGATCATCCACGCTCGCACCACGTTCGTCCGCCCGGATGGAGGTGTCGGGTCCGGCCGCTACACCGACGTCTGGGCTCGCCGGCAGGGCCGGTGGCTCGCGGTCTCCGCGCACGTCACCCGCTGCTGAGGCCCTCCTCCCGCTCCACCAGAGGTGAGGTCGGATGGCCACGATCCAGACAGGAGGAGTGCCATGACGGTGAGTCAGGGCGACAAGGCCGCGCAATTCCGGGCGCTCCACCAGGGCCCAGGCGCGTTCGTGATCCCGAATCCATGGGATGCGGGCTCGGCGCGCATCCTGGCGGGGCTCGGCTTCGCGGCGCTGGCGACGTCGAGCGGCGCTTCCGCGGGCATCCTCGGTCGCCGGGACGGCAAGGTGACGCGCGCGGAAGCGCTGGCGCATGCGCAGGCCATCGTGGAGGCGACCGACCTGCCGGTCTCGGCCGATCTGGAGAAGGGCTTCGGCGACACGCCGGGCGCCGCCGCGGAGACCATCCGGCTGGCCGCGGAGGTGGGGCTGGTCGGGGGCTCGATCGAGGACGCCACGGGCGACCCGGCCCGGCCCCTCTTTGACATCGGACAGGCCACGGCGCGCGTGGCGGCGGCGGTGCAGGCGGCGCGGGCGCTCCCGTTTCCGTTCACCCTGACCGCGCGGGCCGAGAACTTCCTTCGCGGGAACCCGAGCCTGGACGACACGATCGCCCGGCTTCAGGCCTTCGAGCGCGCGGGTGCGGACGTGCTGTTTGCCCCGGGTCTCCCGGACCTGGCGGCGGTGCGAGCCGTCTGCACCGCGGTCTCGAAGCCGGTCAACTTCATGGTCGGGATCAAGGGCAAGTCGTTCACGGTGGCGGAGCTCGAGGCAGCCGGGGTCAGGCGGATCAGCCTTGCCACGTCGCTCTATCGGATGGCCATGACCGGCCTGATCACCGCCGCGCGCGAGGTGAAAGGCCAGGGCACCTTCGGCTATCTCGACCACTCCGTGCCGACGTCGGACCTGAATGCGCTCATGGAGGCCTAGCGTCGGGTGCATGGAGCGTCCCCTGAACGCGATCGCCGCCGTCACCCATCCGGACCCCTATCCGCGCCACCCGAGAGTGGAGTGAGTCCCGGCTACATCTCCCCGAGGTAGGCCTGACGGATGCCCTGGCTCCGGAGAAGCTCCGAGGCCGATCCGGACATCACGATCTCGCCGGTTCGGAGCACGTAGCCGCGGTGGGCGATGGCGAGGGCCATCGCGGCATTCTGCTCGACCACGAAGACGGTTACGCCGCCCCGGTTGATCTCTTGGATCAGCTCGAAGTTCTGCTGGACCAGGCGGGGCGAGAGCCCCATCGACGGCTCGTCCATGAGGAGAAGGCGGGGTCGGGCCATGAGGGCACGAGCCATCGCGAGCATTTGCTGCTCGCCGCCCGAGAGCGTGCCGGCCCGCTGCCCGAGGCGCTCGCGCAGGCGTGGGAAGAGGCCGAGGACGCGCTCCATGTCGCCTTCGACGCTGAGACGATCGCGCCGGAGGAAGGCCCCCATCTCGAGGTTCTCGCGGACGGTCATGCGGGAAAAGACGCGCCGGTTCTCTGGAACGATGGCCAGCCCCCGCTCGATTCGCTGCGCGGTTCTGACGTCGTTGATGACCTTGCCGTCGAACTCGACGGTGCCGGCCGTCGGCCGCACGACGCCGAGGATGGTCTTCATGGTCGTCGACTTGCCCGACGCGTTGCCTCCGAGGAGGCAGACGATCTCGCCTTCCCCGACCTCGAGATTCACGCGCCGGAGCACGCGGATGCGCCCGTAGCTGGTGTCGACGTCCCTAAGCCTGAGCACCGCTTGCCATCTTGCCGAGGTAGGACCGTGTCGCCCCGCTCGTTGAAGGCGGTCTTTCCGAGCGCGCCCTGGTAGGGCGTGACAGCGCGCACGGCCTTCAGGATCTCCGCGCGGTCCTTCTTGCCGGCCTTCTCGACCGCCTTGATGATGATGTGCATGTCCTCGTAGGCGAACACGCTGTACTGCTGCGGGCTCTCGTTGTACTTGGCCTTGAAGGCGTTCACAAACTTGGACGCCGTCGAAAGCTTGTTCACATCGGCGCCCAGCGCGGTGGCGCACGCGCCCTCGGCCGCCGGCCCGGCGAGCTTCACCAGGTCGTCCGAGTACATGCCATCCGGCCCCAGTACCGTGACCTTGATCCCGAGGTCCTTCATCTGCTTCAGGGCCAGCGCGGCGTCAGCGAACACCGTGACGAGGTAGAGGGCGTCGGGGTTCTTCTGCTTGACCGTCGTCAGCACGGGGCTCCAGTCGCGCTCACCCCAGTTGACCCCCTGGAACAGGACCGTCTCCGCTTTGTCCTTCGTGACGAGATCCCGGAAGATCTCGGAGATGGTCACGCCGGGGATCGTATTGTCGTGGATGATCGCGATCCGCTTCTTTTTGAGCTCCCCGACCAGGTACGCCTCGCCGCCGATCGCCTGGAAGTCGTTCGTGGAGACCGTCCGGAAGATGTTCGTGAATCCCTGGGAGCCCAGAATCGGCCGGCGACGGCGACGTGTCAAGGCCACATGGGCGAGGGCCCTCGCGCGTCGTGTCGACATTGTGTGACCGGACAGTGTGACCGGACAGTTTGACACCGCGGCCGTCGGTCTCTAGCATGCACGTCGAGACCGCCTGGGCCGGGCATGGTCCGACAAGAGCCTGGCGTGCGGAGAAACGGAGCGGCGAGCATGCGGAATCGAGCGGAGGTCGTGATCATCGGGTCGGGGGGCTTCGGTGCCAGCACGGCCTACCACCTGGCCCGGCGCGGCACCCGTGACGTCATCCTGCTCGACCGCTACGACCTCGGGTCGCAGACCTCGCCTCGAGCGGCGGGGCTCACGTCCAAGGTGGCCGCGTCCGAGCTCATGGTGAAGCTCGTCAACGAAGCGGTGGAGACGCTGGCCGCGTTCGAGAGCGTGACGGGACGTTCGATCGCGTTCCATCGCGTTGGCGCCATGCGCGTTCTGCTCACCCCGGAAGGAGAGTCGCGCATGCGTCGCGACGCGGCGCTCGCGCAGTCCTTCGGGGTGAAGATCGAGTTCTTGTCGGCCGACGAGGCCGAGCGGCGGGCGCCACACTTCCGCGCCGCCGGCGCCCGCGCCATCCTGTTTTCCCCGGAGGACGGCTACTTCCATCCGCCGCTTGTCGCCCGAGAGTTCGCGGCCGCCGCCGGGGAGATGGGCGTGACCCTCGCGCCGGGGACGGCGGTGACCGGGTTCCTCCATGAGGCCGGGCGGATCCGTGGAGTCCGAACCTCGGGCGGCGTGATCGAGAGCCCGGTGGTCGTCGACGCCGCGGGCGCGTGGTCGGGGCTCCTGGCGGACGAGGTGGGCATCCGCGTTCCCATGGTCCCGACGCGTCACCAGCTCTTCATCACCGAGCCGATCGCGGGGGTCGAGCCTCATCACCCGATCGTCCGCATCCACGAGCCAAGCGTGTACACCCGGCCGGAGCAGGGCGGGCTGATGCTCGGGGGCTACGAGGACCATCCGCTCCAGATCGACATGGGGAAGGAGCCGGCGGGCTTCCAGGTGCGGGACATGCCGCTCGACGTCGGTGTGCTCTGGGGCCTCGCCGGCGAGGTGGCCGCCCATTTCCCCGCGCTGCGAGGCGCGAAGCTTCGCGAGCATCGCGGCGGACTCCCCACCATCTCACCGGACGGCGAGCACATCGTGGGCCCGGTAGAGAGCCTGGCTGGCTTCTACATCGCCTCGGCCTGCAACGTGGGAGGACTGTCCATCTCCGCCTCGGTCGGCCGGGCCCTCGCCGACCTGATCGTGGATGGATCCAGCCAGCCGGACCTGGGCCGCATGTCGGTCGAGCGTTTCCGGGGCCGTGACCTGGACGAGGTCGCGCTGCGAGCGGCCTGCGTGCGCGCCTACGCGCGAAAGTACACGAAAGCCCAGTGAGTAGGATCTAGCGGGCCGCGACGCGCCGGACGGCGTCGGAGCACGCGACGCGCGCCACAGCGAGCGCACACGAGACCCGTCGCGAACGTGTCCAAGCCTCCGTCCCGCGTCGGGATACGACGGGGGGTGAGACCAGCGGCTCGTCTCGGTCCGGGGGGTCGGAGCGGAGGCCGGCAGCCTCCCGCTCAGCGAGCCTCTTCCCAGAAGCGCTCCGAGAGATAGCGCTCGCCGCCGTCCGGAAAGACGACCACGACCGTGCGCGCCGCCATCTCGCGGGCGACGCGGAGCGCCGCCACCAGCGCGGCTCCGGACGACACGCCGGCTAGCAGGCCCTCCTCGCGGGCCAGGCGCCGAGTCATCTCATACGCGGCCTCCGTCGTGACCTGCTCGCGCCGTCCGGCGAGTGCCGGCTCGAAGATGGGCGGGACGACGGCCGTTGCCATGTGCTTCAGACCTTCGATGCCGTGTAGGCCGTCATCGGGCTCGACGGCCACGCACGTCGTGGCGGCGCTCGCCCGGCGTAGGAATCGGGCGACGCCCACGAAGGTGCCGCTTGTGCCGAGCCCGGCCACGAAGAGGTCCAGCGGGCGCTCGCCGAGCTGCCCGAGGATCTCCGGCCCCGTGCCCGTCTCGTGGGCCCTGGGGTTCGCAGGATTGGCGTACTGGTCGACGTAGTGGAAGCGGTTCGGATGGAGGTCGGCCAGCTCTCGCGCCCGGAGACGCGCGCCGTCCGAGCCTTCACCGGCGTCGGTATCGATGACCTCCGCCCCGTACGCGTGAAGGATACGCTTGCGCTCCGGGCCGGCCGACACGGGCACGCAGAGCGTCACCCCGAAGCCGAGCGCCGCGCCCAGCATGGCGTAGGCGATGCCTGTATTGCCACTCGTGGAGTCGAGGAGCCGTCGATGCGGCAGGAGGCCGCGCTCGAAGGCGTCGAGCACGATTGCACGGGCCGCGCGATCCTTGACGCTGCCGCCGGGATTCTGGGCCTCCAGCTTCGCGTACAACGAGAGGCCGGGTGGCGGAAGGTGGCGCAGCTCCGTCAGCGGCGTCCGCCCGATGCGCTGGAGCAGCGGGTGCTCGAGGGCGCGCTCGAAGCGGTCGGCGGGCGTCGCCGACCGCCTGCCTGACGTCACTGGAGCCTCCCCATCTGCCGAAAGCAAAAAGGCCCACCGCCCGGCGGCGGTGGGCCAAGTGGTGCGGTCCGCGGCGGCGTCTCTACCAGGCGCCCCGAGCCCCCACGGGCCCACGCGCTCGACACCGACAGCGATCCGGCCGAGAGCATCTCATGATCCCACGGTACGGGCGGCGCCGGGAGCAGTCAAGCGCTCGGCCGCGAGTCCGAAGACTCCAACCCGTGCTAAGGTCCTGGCTGTGTCGAGATTCCGAGCGAATGTCCTCTAGCCAGCCAGAGAGCGAGAAGCCTGATGATCGGTGAATCAGGAGTGACGACCTCCTCACCTCCCGGACACGTGGTCCGCGACGACGTGGTTCCGCCGGGCGAGGGGTGGGCTGATGTCGTGAGGCGAGGCCAGATCCTCCGGATCGTGGACCAGGCTGGCAAGCAGGGGGTGGACTTTCTCTGCTATCACGCCACCCAGCCCGAGGAGCGGTATCACGCAGCCAACACCATGAAGAAGGCCCGGAGCATCCTGCTCACCACCGGGCACGTGCTGTACTCCGATGTGGCGCGGCCCATGTTCACGATCGTGGAGGACACCTGTGGCCGGCACGACACCATCGGCGGCTGCTGTAGCGCTCCCAGCAACTTCATGATGTACGGGGTGAAGGACGTTCCCGGCTGCCGCGAAGCCTTCCTCCGGCTGCTCGGCCAATACGGCCTGGGGCGGCGCGACATCGTGGCCAACCTCAACTTCTTCTCCAACGTGCCGGTGGGCCCGGACGGGAAGTTGACGGACACTGTGTTCGTCGACGGCCTCTCGAAGGCGGGCGACTTCGTCGACCTTCGGGCCGAGATGGACGCGCTCGCGCTGATCTCGAACTGCCCTCAGGTCAACAATCCCTGTGCGGGGCTCGAGCCCACGCCCATCCGGGTGGTGATTTGGGAGCCGCTTGTCCCGCACGGCGAATCGGTCTGAAGTTCCATGTCAGGTGAGTATGTGTAACAGATTGAATATGCTCATGTATATGCTGAAGAGGCAGCAAGGGTGCTCGTGAAGGGAGCGCGAGCGGCATGCGACTCCTGAGCCGGTTCCGACAGAGAGAGCTTCGGCTCGCCCGGATCGAGGCGTTCAGCGCCGTGTATGCACGGCCGTCGTACGGTGTCTTTGCGATCGCCGTGACAGTGGATGCTGACGCCACTCTTCTCATCGTGCCCCCGCAGTGGCAGCCTGCCGGACGGGCAGGCGGCAAGCGCTAGCCGGCAGGCTCGAAATCGGCATCAGGGCCGGATGAGCCGACGGAGACGCTATGCCATCGTGGGAACCGGCTCCCGGGCCGGCATGTTCATCGACGCGATCGCCGGGGTCTACCGGGAGACGGCCGAGTTGGTGGGACTCTGCGACCTGAGCCAGACGCGGATGGACTGGCACAACCGGCGACTGGCGGCGATGGCGGGCGGCGCGCCCCTCCCCACGTATCGGGTCGACGCGTTCGACCGGATGGTCACCGAGACACGACCCGACACCGTCATCGTCGCGACGGTGGACGCGACTCACCACCGGTACATCACGCGGGCCATGGATCTCGGCTGCGACGTGATCACCGAGAAGCCGATGACGACCGATGCCGAGAAGATGCGGGCGATTTTCGACGCCATCGCGCGGACCGGGCGATCGCTCCGCGTCACCTTCAACTATCGCTATGCTCCGGCTTACACGGTCTTCCGCCGCCTGATGATGGACGGGGTGGTGGGCCGGCCGCTGTGCGTCGACTTCTCCTGGCTTCTCGACACCCGGCACGGCGCGGACTACTTCCGGCGGTGGCACCGCGAGCGGGAGAATTCCGGCGGGCTCCTGGTGCACAAGGCGACCCACCACTTCGACCTCGTCAACTGGTGGATCGACTCGTATCCGCGGGACGTGTTCGCGCTCGCGGCCCTGGGCTTCTACGGGCGGGCGAATGCCGAGGCGCGCGGCGAGTCGTACCCGTACACGCGCTACACCGGCAGCGAGGCGGCGCGGAGCGATCCGTTCGCGCTGTTCCTGGACCGGAGCGCGGCGCTCCGCGGACTGTACCTGGAGGCCGAGGCGGAGAGCGGCTACATCCGCGACCGGAACGTGTTCGGGGAACCCATCACGATCGACGACACCATGACGGTGACGGCGCGCTACCGGAACGGGGCGCTGCTCTCCTACTGCCTGGTTGCCTACGCCCCCTGGGAGGGCCTGCGTGTGGCCATCACGGGCGACCGGGGGCGGCTCGAGATGGACATCGTCGAAAACGTCACCCACCTGATGCAGGGCGCCGAGCGAGCCAAGGCCAGCAAGGGGGCGTTCAGGGCGGCGCGCATCACAGTGCAGCCCCTGTTCGGCGCGGCGTACGAGGTAGAGGTTCCCTCCGGGGAGGGGGGCCACGGCGGAGCGGACCCGGTCATGCTGGAGCAGCTCTTCTCGCCATCGCCGCCGCCGGACCCCTACGACCGGGCGGCTTCCCACGTCGACGGGGCGGCGTCCCTACTCGTGGGTTTCGCCGCCAACGAGTCGATCCGCACCGAGCGGCTGGTGCACGTGGACGATCTGTTCCGCCTGCCGGGCGGGGCGCATGCCGTCCCGCGATGATGGTCGGGATCCCCCTTGACAGGCGTGGCCCGAGGTGACCGAGTAGGGACGTGAGCCCGGACCCCGCCAACCTCTTTTCGAGCGCCATAGAAAGCGAGGCCATCGCCATGCGTGGGCACGTCGGCCGGACAGTCGCGTGGATGACCGTGATCGTCGGCCTCTGGATGGCTGGAGCGGCCCACACCCCTGCCGCCGCCCAGTCGGGTGGCGCGCCCGTCGAGCTGCGGGTGGCGTGGTGGGGCTCGCAGGACCGGCACAACCGGACGATCAAGGCGATCGAGCTCTTCCAGAAGAAGTACCCGAACATCAAGGTCACCTACGAGTTCGCCGGCTGGAGCGACTACTGGACCAAGATGACCACCCAGGCAGCGGGACGCAACCTGCCGGACGTGATGCAGCAGGACTACGCCTACATCGCCGAGTGGTCGTCCCGAGGCCTCCTGGCGTCACTCGACGACTACGTCAAGGCCGGGGTCATCGACACGCGGGACGTGGCCGACGCGGCGATCAAGGGCGGCGTGGTCAACGGCAAGCTGGTCGCGGTCAACCTCGGGTCCAACTCCCAGTGCTGGGTGCTCGACGTGGACGCTTTCAAGAAGGCGGGCGTGGAGCTGCCTCCGCCGAACTGGACGTGGGCCGATTTCGAGAAGACTGCCCTGGCCTTGCAGGGGAAGCTCGGCATCTGGGGCATGGGCTCGCAGACATGGGACAACCAGATCTGGGGAGCGCTCTACCTCTCGGCGGGGCAGTGGCGCTACTCCGTCGACGGAAGCCGGATCGGCTACGAGAGCGACAAGCCGCTGGTGGAGCATTTCAACATGCTGCTGCGGCTCCAGAAGGCCAATGCTCTGACGCCGCGGGCCGATGAACTGGCTAGCTTCAACCAGGAAACGAGCGTGGAGCTCGCTCCAATCGTCAGCCGAAAGGCGGCCATGGCCTACTTCTGGAGCAATCAGATCGTGGCCGTCTGGAAGGCGGCGGGCGGCGACGAGCGCAATTTCGTGCTCGCGCCGCTGCCGCGCGTCGTGGGCGGGAAGTCGGCCAACTTCCTGAAGCCGTCCCAGTTCTTCAGCGTCACCACCCAAGCCAAGCAGCCCAAGGAAGCGGCGATGTTCATCGATTTCGTCACGAACTCAATCGAGGCGAACGAGGTGCTGCTGGCGGAACGAGGGGTGCCGATCTCGAGCAAGGTGCAGCAGGCGCTCAAGCCGAAGCTCGGGCGCTCTCAGGCCGAGATGTTCGCGTACCTCGAGCGGCTGAGCAAGGACGTCCAGCCCATCCCGCCGCCTGACCCGCCGGGGCACACCGAGATCGTCAAGAACGTCTTCAATCCGCAAGTGATCGACCCGGTGGCGTACGGGCGGCTCGATCCGGAGAAAGCCGCCGCCCTCCTGCGGCAAGAGGCGAACGCGATCCTCGCCAAGGCGAAGCGCTAGCCGGGCGGGAAGCGTGTCGGGCAGGGATCCGGGCGCGGCGAGCGAGGTAAGGATCGCCGGGCCGATGCGCGCGCTCGGTGGCCGGCGATGAGCCGCGCGCGCGTGTCCTCGCTCCCGGGTGAGGATCTCATTCGCGTCGATGTCCGGGCCGGGCGTGTCGCGGAACGCCGCGCCCGAGCCCGCGCGCGCAACATCGCCGGGTATGCGTTCATCGCCCCATGGCTGCTCGGATTCCTCGGTCTGACCCTGCTCCCCATGGGCGCCTCGCTGTATCTCGCCTTCACGGACTACGACATCCTCACGGCGCCTCGCTGGGTGGGGCTCGAGAACTTCCAGCGGATGTTTCTGCAGGACCGGCGCTACCTCCAGTCGGTGACGGTGACCCTCTTCTACGTGGCCGTCGCCGTTC
This sequence comes from uncultured Candidatus Rokubacteria bacterium, assembly GCA_963805625.1. Classification (GTDB taxonomy): domain Bacteria; phylum Methylomirabilota; class Methylomirabilia; order Rokubacteriales; family DASRDR01; genus DASRDR01. The sequence continues at coordinate 665,666 of CAWDVE010000010.1, read as the reverse complement.
CCCTCCGGCTCGCGTTCGCGCTCGGGCTCGCGATGCTACTGAACACCCAGCGCCGGGGAATGAGCGTGTACCGGGCCGCCTACTACGCCCCGTCGATCGTGGCCGGCAGCGTGGCGGTGGCCCTCATGTGGCGGCAAGTGTTCGGGACCCAGGGGGTGGTCAACGCCGTCCTCGCGCTTCTCGGCGTCCCTCGCGTGAGCTGGCTCGGCAGTCCTGACTTCGCCATCTGGACCCTGATCACCCTCGCCGTCTGGCAGTTCGGCTCGCCGATGCTGATCTTCCTGGCCGGGCTCCGGCAGATCCCCGCGGAGCTCCACGAGGCGGCGGCGATCGACGGTGCCGGGGCATGGGCCCGATTCTTCCGGATCACCCTGCCGCTCCTCTCGCCCGTCACGTTCTTCAACCTGGTGATGCAGACCATCACCGGGTTCATGGTCTTCACCCAGGCGTTCATCGTGACGGGCGGGGGGCCGATGGACACCACACTCTTCTACGCGCTCTACCTGTACCGGCGGGCGTTCGAGAGCTTCCAGATGGGCTATGCCTCAGCCATGGCCTGGGTGCTTCTCGTCGCGGTGGCCCTCTGCACGGCGGTTCTCTTCAAGACCTCCGGACGCTGGGTCTTCTACGAGGCGAAGGAGGGCCGGTGACCACGGAGTTGCGCCAGGTGAGCCCGTTGCCGGTGACCTCGATCCGTCGGCGCCGCGAGCTGGTCCGGACCGTCATCTACCATGCGGCGGTCGGGACGTTCGGCTTCGTGATGCTCTACCCGATCCTGTGGCTCTTTGCCAGCTCGTTCAAGGGACCGTCGGAGATCTGGGCCGAGGTGATGTCGCTGGTTCCGCGACACTTCACTCCGCAGAACTACGTCAGCGGCTGGGCGGGCTTCGGTGGGATCACCTTCGCGACCTTCTACAAGAACTCGCTGATCTACGCGGGCGTGGGGACGGTGGCCGCGGTCGTGTCGTCCGCGGTGGTGGCCTACGGGTTCGCGCGCATCCGATTCGCCGGTCGGGGGTTCTGGTTCGCCTGCATGCTGCTGACGCTGATGCTGCCGGTGCAGGTCATCATCATCCCGCAGTACGTCTTCTTCACGAAGCTCAATCTGGTGAACACATTCTACCCCCTCCTCCTGCCGCGATTCTTCGGGATGGCCTTCTTCATATTCATGATCATGCAGTTCATCCGAGGCATTCCCAAGGAGCTGGACGAGGCGGCGGAGATCGATGGTTGCAGCCACTTCGGGATTTTCTTCCGGATCATCCTGCCGCTCATCAGGCCCGCGCTGATCACGGCGGCGATCTTCTCGTTCTACTGGACGTGGGAGGACTTCCTCACGCCGCTTGTGTATCTCAACGAGCCGAAGCTCTACACTATCTCGGTGGCGCTGAGATCGTTCGCCGACGCGTCGGGAGCGACCGACTGGGGCGCGATCTTTGCGATGTCCGCCCTGTCGCTGGTGCCGGTGCTCGTAGTGTTCGTCGTGTTCCAGCGGTACCTGGTCCAGGGCATCAGCACCACCGGGATGAAGGGCTAGCCCGGCCTCTCGCCGGGTGACCGGGAACGAACCCACGAGGGACACCATGCCACCGCCCGTGCGGTTCGCGGTCATCGGGGTGAATCACAACCACATCTACGCCCAGACGGATCTCCTCCTCCGGGCAGGGGCGAACCTTGTGTCGTTCTTCGCGGAGGAGGCCCCCCTGGCTGCCGAGTACGGTCACCGGTACCCGCAGGCGCGGCAGGTCCGGAGCCGGCGGGAGATCCTGGAGGATGGGAGCCTCCAGCTCGTGGTGAGCGCGGCCGTCCCGCGCGAGCGGGGTCCGCTGGGTGTCGAGGTGATGCGCCACGGAAAGGACTACATGAGCGACAAGCCCGCGTTCACGGCGCTGGACCAGCTGGCCGAGGCCCGCCGCGTCCAGGCCGAGACCGGACGGATCTACTCCGTCTGCTTCAGCGAGCGGTTCGAGAACGCGGCCACGGTGCGAGCGGGCGAGCTCGTCAAGGCGGGGGCCATCGGGAAGGTCGTTCAGACGGTGGGACTCGGTCCCCACCGGATCAACGCGCCCACGCGCCCCGCGTGGTTCTTCAAGCGCGCGCAGACCGGCGGCATCCTCGCGGACATCGCATCGCACCAGATGGACCAGTTCCTGTTCATGACGGGCTCGACCGAGGCGGAGGTGGTGGCCGCCCAGGTGGCCAACTGGAACTTCCCCCAGTGGCCGGAGCTCGAGGACTTCGGGGACGTCCTCCTCCGAGGCAACGGAGGAAGCGGCTACGCGCGGGTCGACTGGTACACGCCGGATGGTCTCGGCTCGTGGGGCGACGGCCGCCTCGTCGTGCTGGGCACCGAAGGCTTCATCGAGCTGCGGAAGTACGTGGACATCGCCGGGCGGTCTGGCGCCAACCATCTGTTCCTGGTCGACGGGAAGGCTGCCCGCCATGTGGACGCGAGCGCCGGCGACCTGCCGTATGGTCGGCAGCTCCTCGCCGACATCGTGGACCGGACGGAGACGGCGATGCCCCAGGCCCACTGCTTCCTCGCCTGTCGGCTCGCGCTGGAGGCCCAAGCGAAGGCCGTGAGGCTGGACGCACGCGGTGATCGTACGCCCGGGCAGCCGTCGCCCCGCCGCCGCACCCCTCGGCGCGGCTGAGCGATGGGCGCGGCGCTAAAGGTCGCCGTCGTCGGCTGCGGGATCGGCCGCCAGCACCTCGACGCCTACCGGAGCCTGCCGGATGTGTTCGAGGTGACGGCGATCTGTGACGTCGACGAGGCGAAGGCTCGGGAGGTCGCGGCCGCCTACGGGATCGGACGGGTGCTGACCGACGTCACGGCGCTCTGCCAGCAGGACGATCTGGACGTCGTCGACCTCTGCACGCCGCCGTACCTCCACGTGCGGCAGACCCTCCAGGCCCTGGAAGCCGGGAAGCACGTGATCTGCGAGAAGCCGCTCTGCGGCTCGCTGGAGGACGCCGACCGGGTGGCAGCCGCCGAGAAGCGGTCGAGCCGGCGCGTGATGCCGATCTTCCAGTACCGCTTCGGCCACGGGATCCAGAAGCTCAAGCTTCTCGTCGAGCGGGGGATCGCGGGCCGTGCGTACCTGACTACGGTGGAGACGGCGTGGCGACGGCGGCCGGCCTACTACGCGGTGCCCTGGCGGTCGCGCTGGGCGACGGAGCTCGGCGGCCCCCTGGTCAACCTCGCCATTCACGCCCACGACCTCGTCTACTATGTGCTGGGGCCCGCGAGGAGCCTGTCAGCGCATCTCACCACCCTAGTGAATCCGATCGAGACGGAGGACTGCGTCGCGGTCTCGATCGAGATGGCCGACGGGTCGCTCTGCACGCTCGCGGCCACGACCGGCTCGGCCCACGAAATCAGCCGGCATCGATTCTGCTTGGCGAATCTGTCCGCCGAGAGCAACACGGAGCCCTACCGGAGCTCGCACGACCCCTGGACCTTCAGAGGTGACACCCCGGAGATCGACGACCGCATCCAGGAGGCGCTGGCCGCCTTCGAGCCCGGGCTCGAGGGGTATGCCGGCCAGTTCGCCCGGTACCACCGGGCGCTTCGGTCCGGGGCCGAGCTCCCGGTCACGCTCGACGATGCGCGCGCCTCGATCGAGTTGATCACGGCGATCTACCATTCCGCGCGGACGGAGGCGCCGGTCAGGCTGCCGTTGGACGCCGCCCATCCCCTTTACGGCGGCTGGCAGCTCGCCGGGCGACCCTGAACGAAGGTCCCTGGCCCGAGACTCGAGCCATCGCGCCGACATCGGTGCGCGACGTGGGCAAGGTCTAGTGCGCCCGGCGCGCGCCCTCTACACTGACGAGTGTGATTGAACCGCGCGTCTTCCTTCTCTCGCCGGCGCATTGCGGCGGCCAGCGGGCGAGGCTGGTGCTCCGCGAGCAGGCTCGCTTTGACCTGGCTTGCCGGCTCCGGAGCCCGAAGGGGGCCCCCCTGGGGGAGGTCTTCAGCTTCATGAGCGGCCTCTACTTTCGCGGCAAGCTCGCCTACGCGCTGTCCTTCGCGCGTCCGCCGTCGGGCCTGGACGGCACGCTGGTGATCACGCCTTGCCAGGGGTTGCGGTCCCCTGGGATCCAGGTCGGCGCGCCGCTGCTCCGCCGGTACGGCCGGGTCGACATCGATCCCGCTGACCCGCGGTACCGGCGGCCGCTCGTGCGGGACGCGCGCGCCCTTGCCGCTGCCCTCGCTGGCGCCGCCGGGTGGCAGGTCGTGCTCCTCGGAAGCGTGGCAAGCGGTAAGTACATCGAGCCGCTGGTAGAGGTTTTCGGGGAGCGGCTCGTCTTCCCGGCTGAGTTCGTCGGTCGGGGCGACATGAGCCGGGGTGGATTGCTGCTCCGGAGCGTGGCCGACGGCCGCGAGCTGGACTACGTTCCGTTGGTGGGCGCTCGCCGTCACGGGCCGCGGCCGGCCAAGCTCACCCCTCGGCGAGGAATCCTCACGAGCGCCGGACGGATAGCCCAAGGGGCCGGGGAGTCCGGACGGTCGTAGTCTCCTGTCATGGTGTTGCCGGGCCATCGGGGTGCTCGCAGCCACGTCGGCTCCCCGAGGGGGGTCGCGACGCCGGCAACGCAGGCACGCACCTCGGTAGCTGGCGTCCGTTGTGCCACGACCGACCGAGACGGGCCTGCCTCGGGCCTCTACGGTCTGCCTCGTCACTTCTGGTGGTCTTTCCGGATCCGCCGGCGGCCTCGCCAGTTCTCGCGGAGCCGACTCAACCGCTCGAGAGCGGGTCGGACGAGCGGGTGCTCCCGGCCCAGAACGGCCACACCAGCAATCAGCAAGGGCACGCCGGGAATAACCGGCAGCACGAGACCGAGCAATCCCACCACGACCAGCAGTACGCCGCCGACCGATCGCACCTGCCTCACCACGGGGCTTGGATCCTTTCCTGCACGCATACGCCGAGTCCGAGGGGAGGTCATCGTGCTGTCGATTCGAGCAACGAGGATGCCAACGTGAACCCCGTCGCTGTGTCCGGTGGAGCGCCCTGGGACAGGCCCCCGAAACCCGTGTGCTACGCTGAACTTGTGGAGGAGCTCCCATCGACGGGAGCTCGAGCTCACCGGCTGGAGGTCTGACTCGCGTGTCCCGATTCATCCGCCTTGCCTCGTTCGTCGCGTTGCTCCTGCTCAACCTGGCTCCGACGGTCACCGTGGACGTGGAGTCCGCCGGCGTGGAGTGGAGGCCCGCTCACCATCTCCGGCGCGGCTTCCGGAACCTCGACGATGGCTATGACTACACCATCGGTGTCCGGATGCGACACTTCGTCCTGGGCAGCCTCGCGCCGCACCGCCCGAGGGGCACCGCGACAGCGGTGCTCCAGAACGACGGTGCTGACCTGCGTGCGAACGGGAACCATCCCACCGTCACGTGGGTAGGGCATTCCACGTTCCTCGTGCAGCTCGATGGGGTGAACATCCTGACGGATCCCCACTGGGGCGAGCGGGCGAGCCCGGTCGGCTTTGCCGGGCCACGCCGGCTCGTGGCGCCCGGCCTGGCGTTCGCCGACCTCCCGCCCATCCATGCCGTGGTCATCTCCCACGATCACTATGACCACCTCGACACCGAGAGCGTGGCGCGACTCGCGCGCGAGCACCGGCCGCGCTTTTTCGTGCCCCTGGGACTCCGCACATGGCTCGGGGAGCGGGGAATCACGAACGTGGTCGAGCTGGACTGGTGGGACAAGGCGGAGTTCCGGGGGCTGACCTTCGTCTGCACCCCGGCGCAACACGCCTCCGGGCGCACCCTCGCCGACCAGTACCTGCGTCTCTGGTCGTCGTGGACGGTCCTCGGGCCCACCAAGCGCTTCTTTTTTGCGGGTGACACGGGCTACGACTCCCGGCTCCGGAAGATCGGCGATCGGTTCGGCCCCTTCGACCTGACCGCCATCCCGATCGGCGGCTACGACACATTCCGGACGGGTCACCCCAACCACCTGAACCCGGAGGAGGCCGTCCAGCTTTTCGAGGACCTGGGAGGGCGCCTCCTAGTGCCGATGCACTGGGGAACCTTCGCGATGAACCGCGAGCCATTCCGGGAGCCACCCGACCGGCTCCTCCGCGAGGCGTTGCGGCGTGGGGTCGAGGAGCAAGTCGCGATCCTGAGCCCGGGCCAGACGATTCCCTGGTAGTCTCGCCGAGGCCCGTCGCCGCCTACTCGGACGGATGGGGCCGTCTCAGAAGTTGCTCTCGAAGGGAATAGCCAGCACCTCGAACATGCGACCCCGGACGCCCCGATCGTTCCACGCGTCGAGGTCGATCCGCTTCGCGTACTTGAGGTCTTCCAGGAAGACCTTCTCCAGCTTCGCGGCGAACTCCGTGTCGTAGGCCACCACGTTCAGCTCGTCGTTCAGCCTGAAGGAGCGATAGTCGAGGTTGGTGCTGCCCACGGTGGCCCAAGTTCCGTCGATCACCATCGTCTTGGCGTGAAGCAGCGCCGCCGAGTACTCGTGGATCTCGATGCCCGCCTCGAGCAGCCGGCCGAACTGCCGCCGTCCGGCGTGGCGCACGAGCGGGTGGTCGCTCACGCCGGGCACGAGAAAGCTGATCTGGACCCCGCGGCGGGCGGCTTGGACGAGCGTGTCGATCATCTGGTCGTCGAGGAGAACGTACGGGTTGGTGATCTTGACGGAGCGACGGGCCGACGACAGGGCGAGGAGGAAGGTGGTGTACATGGCATAGCTTCCGCCCAGGGGGCCGCTGCGGATGATCTGCGCATGGGTCCGGCCCTTGACCCCCGCCGGAGCCGGAAAGTATTCCGCGCCCCCGAGGACCGTCCCGGTGGCCTCGACCCAGTTTTCGGCAAATGCCCCCTGGAGATACTCGACCACCGGCCCTTCGATCTGGACGTCGGTGTCACGCCAGTGGTCCGCGACCCGGCCGTTGCCCATCCACTTGCTGCTGACGCCTGAGCCGCCGGTGAAGCCGACGCGACCGTCGACGACGAGGATGCGCCGGTGATTCCGGTTGTTGGCCCGTCTGAGGCCCAGAGGCCCGATCGGTCGGAACGAGACCACCTGGCAGCCGTCCTTGGACATGAGGTCCACGTATTCCCGGGGCATGGAGAGGGTTCCGACGTGGTCGAGCAGGACGTGCACCTTGACACCGGCGCGGCAGCGCTCGGCCAGCGCCTCGGCGAAGTCCCGGGCGATCTGCCCGTCCTCGTAGCTGTACTGGGCATACGTGATCGTGGACTTGGCTCGCCGGATCGCGCCGAGGATGGCCGGGTAGATCTGCTCCCCGTTGAGCAGGAGCGTGAGCCGGTTGCCGCCGACGATGGGTGCCTGGGCGTGCGCTTCGAGGGTCGGGAAGAACGAGGGCTCTCCGAGATTCATGGGCGGTAGCGTCCGGTGCACCGGGACGGTAGAGCAGGCGCTGGCCGCCATGACAATGAAGAGTAGGAGGGCCGTCGGATCGGTCGTGCGCGACCGGAAACGACCGGGTCGCGCGTTGAGAGCGACACTCACTTCGACCTTCTCGGAACCCTGGCGCCCTTCTCACGTGCCTCGGACAAACCGATCGCGATGGCCTGTTTCCGGCTCGTCACCCGCTTCCCGCTTCCGCTTCGCAGCGTGCCCTTCTTGCGTCGGCGCATGGCGGACTTGACCGCCTTGCCTGCGCCCTTGCTGTATCTGGCCATGGAGCCCTCCCGGTCGCCGCAGCCGAGCCTGACGACGCCCCCAACACTGATTGACGATTCACGGGGCGCCAGCCTCAGGCCGGAGCCTTGGAAACCATGGGGTGCAATCCCGCTGCCGATGACGGCGAGAGGAAGGACCGTTGGCAAAGGACTCGTCACTTCGGACACGGAGGCCTCACGCGCCCTCGCGCGAACTCCAACCAGGACCCGGCCGCGTCATCTCGTCGTGAGGGCGACGTTCTGACACGCCTAAACGCGGCAGGGTGAATTACGTCGCGTCGCGCCTCAAGGCAGGCAGCGACTGTCTCAGCGTCGCGTAGCGCGCCCACGGATTGGCGGCGGGCCTGGCGAGACGGCTCTCGACGGCGGCGATCGTGAAGTGGCTGCCGCTCGGGACGGCGTCAAGCTCCTCCCACGCGACCGGCGTCGAGACCGGCGCGCCCGGACGCGCCCGGGTGGAGTAGGCAGCGACGGACGTGGCCCCCCGCTGGTTCCGGAAGTAGTCGATGAAGATCTTGCCCGTGCGGGCGGACTTCGCCATGGTGGCAGTGAACGCCCTCGGAGTCTCCGTCACGAGACCGTCGACGACGTGGCGCGCGAACGCGACACAGGCCGGCCATGTCGGTCCAGGCTTGATGGGGGTGACGATGTGGAGCCCCTTGCCACCCGTGGTTTTCACGAAGCTCTCGAGCCCCTGGGCCTCCAGGGCCGCCCGGACGAGGCGCGCGGCCGTGACGACGGCACGCCAGGGGACATCCGGGCCTGGATCGAGGTCGAAGACGAGGCGGTCCGGCGTCTCGAGCCGGTCGGCCTGCGCATTCCACGTGTGGATCTCGAGGACGCCCATCTGGACGAGGCCCACCAGCCCGGCCACGTCCTCGATGACGAGGTACTCGTCGGTCTTGCTCTTCTCGCGGATCCGGACCCGGCGGAGCGAGGGAGGCGTCCAGGGACCCGGATGCTTCTGGTAGAAGCACTCGTGGCCGACGCCGTCGGGACAGCGGACCAGCGCGGTCGGTCGCGAGCGGAAGTGGGGCAGGATGTGCTCGGCGATTGCCGCGTAGTAGCGTGCTAGCCTCGCCTTCGTCACGCCCTCCTCCGGATAGACGACGCGATCCGGATGGGTGATCCGGACGCCAGCGACGACGGCGTCCTCGCCCCTCGCCGTGGACGTCTTCTCGCTCGGTGGCGGGGTGGTCTTCGGTGCCCTGGACCCCGCGCGCCGCGGCGTGGCCACCGGCTTCGTGGGCCGCTCCCGGACGACGTCCGCCGCCGCCTTGTCCTCGCGAATGCCCTTGAACGAAGGATGGCGGAGACGCCCGTCCTCGGTCCATTCGGTGAACTCGACCTCGGCGACCAACTCGGGCTTCACCCAGTGGGCTTCCGTCGCGCCGGGCGGACGGCGCTCGAAGGGAGACTGCGAGATCTGGATCCGGTCGAGCCGCTCGCGAAGGCGCTTGGCCACAGGCCCGGTGAAGCCGGTGCCGACCTTGCCCGCGTACGCGAGAGCACCGTTCTCCCCGTTGACGCCGAGGAGGAGGGCGCCGAGGCCGGTGCGCGCTCCCTTGGGCTCCGTGAAGCCACCCACCACGAACTCCTGCTCCTGGACGCACTTGACCTTGAGCCAGCTCCGCCCCCGTCCGGGCTCGTACGGACGGTCGCGGCGCTTCGAGACCACCCCCTCCAGCGAGAGCCGGCAGGCTTGACGGAAGAACTCATCACCGTGGCCCACGACGTGCGTACTGTAGCGGATGGCGCCGTTCCGCCCGGTCCCGATGAGCGCCTCGAGCGCGCTCTGCCGGGCCTCAAGCGTGGCGCCGGTCAGATCCTGCCCATCCAGATGGAGGAGATCGAAGACGAAGTACACGAGCTGCTCCTGGCGATTGGTCGAGAGAGCATTCTGGAGCGCCTGAAAGCTTGTGGTCCCGTTCGGAAGGAGCATGGCGATCTCGCCGTCGAGGAACGCCTGTCGCGCCGGGAGGCGGGCGGCCGCCGTCGCGAGGGCGGGGAACTGAGCGGTCCAGTCCCGGGCGTTGCGGCTCCAGAGGGTCGCCCGTCCCTTCTCGATCCGGCAGAGGATCCGGTAGCCGTCGAACTTCATCTCGTGGAGCCATTCGTCGCCTGCGGGCGGGCTCGCGACGAGGGTCGCCAGCTGCGGCGAGACGAAGTCGGGCAGCCGGCCGGGGCGGGCGCCCGGAATGGGCCCGTGGACGGGGCCCGCGTCTCTGCGCCGTGGGGCGGGTCTGGTCGAGGGGGTGCGGCGACGGGTCTTCGTCGCCGGACTCGAATGCCACGTCCGATCGCTCGTCTGCGCGATGTCTTCGAGGCCGTGGCCGCTGAGGACGCTTTCTGGCCGCGCCTCGGTGATGCTGAGCTTGCTCGCCGATCGGGCGTGCTCGTCCCGCTCCTTGATCAGGAGCCAGCTCCGGCCGTCGGCGTCGCGCCGGTTGCGCCCCCGGAGGCGCACCAGGGTCCAGCCCCCCCGAAGCTTCTCGCCGGCGAGGGCGAACTTCAGCCGGCCTTCACGCAGCCCGGTGACTGGATCGCCGGCGGGCATCCAGGTGCCCCGGTCCCACACGAGAACCGTTCCGCCACCGTACTCGCCCGCGGGGATGATGCCCTCGAAGCCGCCATACTCGAGCGGGTGGTCCTCGGTCTGCATGGCGAGGCGCTTGTCGGCGGGATCGAGGCTCGGCCCCTTCGGAACAGCCCAGCTCACGAGCACGCCGCCGATCTCGAGGCGGAAGTCGTAGTGGAGGCGACTGGCGGCGTGCTTCTGGACCACGAATGTCGAGCCCCGACGGCTCGGGGGCGAGCCTCCACGGGGCTCCGGCGTCTTGGCGAAGTCCCGCTTGGCCTGGTACGGGGCAAGCGGCGACCCCTTGGGCCGTGAGCGTTTTCCTCGGGCGGCTGGACTCATGGCCGAAGGCGACAACGGGTCATGATCACGACACCCTGGCGCGCTTGGCGAGCCAGCGCTGGGTCATGACGCTGACCAGGATACTCTCGGACTCCACCCCGTCAGCCGCCCCAGCAGGTACCAGGCGTGGTCGCCGACCGCGGTTCCAGCCGCGGCCAGGGCAATGACGATCCACGCATCGGCACCGTTTATCGCGTGCGGGGTCGGACAGAGATCCTGCGGTGATCAGCATGATCGTCCGGGGAATGGAACTCGCCTGACGTCGACCGGCGAGAACACTGGCCGTCCCCGACGTCGATACCATGCAGGATCAGTGCCCGGATCACCGCGCCTTCCAAGGCGATTCGGCCCCGCAGGTTCACTGTCTTTCAGCGTCCTGCGGCTGACAAGAGCGCCCCACCGAGATGTGGGACTCGCCACAGGGCCCCTGGCTATCCGGATCGCGTCTGCGATATCCTCGCCGGGAATTGAGGAACGCGACATTCGCCCATTGCCGGGAGGCTGGCCCGTGACCGATCCCGCCACCGTCATCGACCTGCGCTCCGACACCGTCACGCTGCCCTCGGCCGCGATGCGGTCCGCGATGTCGGCCGCCCCGGTCGGCAACGACGAGTACGGTGAGGATCCCACGATGAATCGCCTCCAGGAGCGGACGGCGGCGCTCCTCGGCAAGGAGGCGGCCCTCTGGCTGCCGAGCGGGACGATGGCGAACCAGGTCGCGCTCCGGGTGTGGACGCGGCCTGGCGACGACGTCATTGTCAGCCGGGAGAGCCACACCGGCTGGCACGAAACCGGCGGTGCGGCGGCCAATTCTGGGGTGCAGCTCACGGAGATCGGGTCGGGCGGCGTCTTCACCCGGGACGAGTTCCTCGCCGCGCGGAGGCCGGGCGGCCACCCCATGTACCCGCCCACGACGCTCGTCGAGGTGGAGAACACGCACAACCGCGCGGGCGGCATCGTCTTTCCGCAGGCCGAGGCCGAGCGGATCTGCGCCGCGGCGCGGGAGCACGGGATCGCCACCTACCTGGACGGCGCGCGCCTCTGGAACGCGTCCGTCGCCAGCCGCCGATCCCTGGCCGAGCTGGCGCGGCCATTCGACCTGATCGGCGTGGCCTTCTCGAAGGGCCTCGGAGCGCCGGGGGGGTCGGTCCTCGCCGGCGCGCGCGACGTCGTCCAGCGGGCGGTGCGGTACCGCCGGATGTTCGGTGGCGCGATGAGGCAGATCGGGATCCTCGGAGCGGCCTGCCTCTACGCGCTCGACCACAACGTCGAGCGGCTCGCCGAGGACCACGCGAACGCGCGGCGGATCGCGGAGCGGCTTGCCGCGAGCCCGCGGATCATCCTCGACCTCGTCCTGGTGCAGACGAACATCATCGTCTTCCGCCTGGCCGACGACGCGCCCGATGCGCCCACCCTGGTTGCGCGGGCACGGGAGCGCGGCGTGCTCATATTTGGCATCGGCTCCCGCGTGATCCGGGTCGTCACGCACCTGGACGTGTCGCGGAAGCAGTGCGACGAGGGGGCGGAAATCCTGGCCGCCATTGCCGAGAGCTGAGGCGCCCGGATCGGGCGCCGGAGACTGGAGGGAGACATGGTCCGGGCCGCGCTGACAGTGGCCATCGCGCTCGTGTGCACGGGTCCCGCATTCGCGCAGGGCTTCAAGGTCGAGAGCCCTGACGTCAAGCCGAACGCCACCCTCGCCGAGGAGCAGGTGTTCAACGGATTCGGCTGCGCCGGCAAGAACGTGTCGCCGGCGCTCAAGTGGTCGGGCGCGCCGAAGGGCACCAAGAGCTTCGCGCTGCTGGTGCACGACCCGGATGCTCCGACGGGCGGCGCCGGCTGGTGGCACTGGGTGGTGATCAACATTCCGGCCGAAGCGACCGAGCTCAAGAAGGACGCTGGGAAGACCGACGGGGCGAACCTGCCGGCGGGCTCGACGCAGGTCAACACGGACTTCGGAAGCCCGGGCTGGGGCGGCCCGTGCCCGCCAGCCGGGGACAAGCCCCACCGGTACAACTTCTCGCTGCACGCGCTCAAGGTCCAGAAGCTGGAGATCCCGGCGAACGCGACCGCGTCGCTGGCAGGGTTCATGGTGAATGCCAATTCGCTCGGCAAGGCGACCCTGACCGGAAAGTACGGCCGCAGCAAGTAGGAGCGCGGTGGGCCGGGTGCCGTGGACCGAGGAACGCCGTCCGCTAGCCGGTGCGCACGGCTCCCACGGTCCCGGCGAGTCGGCCGCGCCGTCCGTAGACGAGCTCGAATAGCGGCGTCGCCATCAACGTCGTCACGAGCGCCATCATCACCATGATCGAGAACAGCGTCTGGGTGATGATGCCACGCTCGTAGCCGATGTTGAGGATGATCAGCTCCATGAGGCCCCGCGTGTTCATCAGCGCCCCGATGGCCAGCGCCTGATCGCGCGGCTCTCCATTGAGCCGCGCCGCCAGCCAGCAGGCCACGCCCTTGCCGACGCACGCCGCGATCAGCACCAGGGCCGCGATCCCCACGAGATACCAGGTGTTGACGAGCCCGATCCTGGTGTTCAGGCCCGAGTAGACGAAGAAGAGCGGGAGCAGCAGCCCAGTCGTGAGCGGCGCCATCAGCCGCTGAAGCTCATCGGCGAACTTCCCGCGAGGAATGGCCGTGCCGAGAATGAAGGCACCATAGACGGCGTAGATGCCAATGCGATCCGTGTACCAGGATCCGAGCACGACCAGCATGAGGACAAAGCTCAGCACCGGGAAGCTCATGGCACCGCCGCGCTCGACCCGTTGCGCCAGCGGGACGAGGGCCGGACGCAGCCCGAACAGGACCGCGAGCGTGTACAGGATGCCGCCACCGATCGCGGCCACGGCAATGATCGGTGCGTTCCCGAAGCTCGCCAGGACGATGGCGAGCACGCACCACGCGGCCGCGTCGTCGATCGACCCCGCGGCGAGCGCCAAGGTACCCAGCGAGGTTCCCGAGAGACCGCGCTCGTGGACGATGCGCGCCAGCATGGGAAAGGCCGTGATCGACATGGCGGCCCCGAGGTACAGGACGGCCTGGCTGGTGGTCACCGTCTCGCGGAACATCGTGCCCTCGGCGTGGATGGCGAGCGCGATGAGACCGCCGAAGAGGAACGGCACCACGATGCCTGCCACCGAGACCGACACGGCGCTTCGCACCCGCGGCCGGATGAGGTCCGCCCGGAACTCGACTCCCACCAGGAACATGTACATGGCAAGCCCAAGCTGGGCGACGGCAAAAAGGATGGTCATCGAGGGCTTGGGGAAGAGGGCGGCGTGCCACCCGGGCAGGAGGGCCCCGAAGAGCGAGGGGCCCAGCACCACGCCGGCGAGCATCTCGCTCACCACGGGCGGCTGGCCGACTCTCGGCGCGAGTGCGCCCACGACGCGGCATGCGGCCAGGATGACGGCCAGCTGTAGGAAGAAAAGGACCGAGAGGTCGACGTTCGTCATCCGACACTCGCGCAGCGTGCCGGCATGCCGCGCTCAGCGGCCGAGATACAGGCGGCGTATCCGGTTGTCGTTCCGGATCGCCTCACCAGAGCCGTCGAAGCGGTTCTTCCCAAGCTCCAGCACATAGGCGTAGTCCGAGATCTCGAGAGCCTTGGCCGCGTTCTGCTCGACCATGAGGATTGTCTGCCCGCCGCGTCGGAGATCCTCGATGATGCGGAAGATCTCCCGGAAGACCAGGGGCGCGAGCCCGAGCGTCGGCTCGTCGAGGAGCATCAGCCGGGGACGCAGGAGCAGCGCCCGTCCCATCTCCAGCATTTGCTGCTGACCGCCTGACAGCTCCGCGGCACGCTTCCGTCGCGCCGCCAGGAGCATCGGGAAAGTCTCGTAGACCCGCTCGACCTCGCGATCCAGGTCGGCCGAGTGCCGTCGGATGTAGGCGCCGAGCCGGAGGTTCTCGTCCACCGTCATCAGGGGAAAGACGTTCCGGCCCTGGGGGACGTAGGTGATGCCGCGGCGCAGGAGGTCCGCCGGGGCCTGGTTAGTGATGTCCTCGCCGGCGAAGCGGACGCGCCCCTGGCGGGCGGGCAGGAGCCCGAAGAGCGTCTTGAAGACGGTGGACTTGCCCGCTCCGTTGGGGCCGATGATGGACACGACCTGCCCGGCCTCGACCCGGAGGGATACGCCCCTGAGGATCTCGAGTTTCCCGTAGCCCGCGTGGATATTCTCGACCTCGAGCAAGGCCACGCGCTACCTCCCGAAGTACGCGTCCAGCACCAGCGGATTGTCGGCGACGTCGGCCGGCGTGCCTTCCGCGATGCACTCGCCCTGGCTGAGGACGACGATGCGCCGGCAGAGAGACATGACCACCTCCATGTTGTGCTCGATGACGACGAACGTGTGGCCCTGGGCGTTGAGCGCCTCGATGTGCCCGACGAGCTTCTTGATCATGGTGGGGTTCACGCCGGCCAGGGGCTCGTCGAGGAGGATCACCTCGGGTTTGGACATGAGCGCCATGCCGAAGTCGAGGAGCTTCTGCTGTCCGTACGATAGATTCGAGGCGAGGTGATCCCGGAGGCCGGCGATGCCGAGGTACTCGAGAAGCTCGAGTGCCCGGGTAGCGGCCGCCGCGCCCTCGCGGCGGGCCAGGCGTCCCAGGAGCGTGCCGTGGCGCTCCTGGAGCGCGAGCAGCATGTTCTCGAGCACCGTCATCTCCGGAAACAGCTGGATGAGCTGAAACGTGCGGGCGATCCCGCGGCGGTAGACGAGATCGGCGTTGAGTCCCGTGATGTCGTCGCCCTTGAATCGGACGTGTCCGCCGGACGGCCGAAGGACTCCGGTGACGCAGTTGAACAGGGTGGTCTTCCCCGAGCCATTCGGCCCGATCACACCCAGGAGCTCGCCGGGCTCGACGCTGAGGCTCACCCGGCTCAGGGCGGGGAGCCGGAAGAAGTTCTTGGTCAGGTCACGGATCTCGAGGAGAGCCATTGCTCGCCGCGCTCAGCCTGACCGGGGAGCGTCCGGCGGTGCGGCGAGGGGCCCGCGTCCCATTCGACTCGCCCCGAGCAGATCGATGATCCGGTCCCACACCCCGACCAGGCCCTTCGGCATGAACAGCATCATGAGGATGACGGCCAGCGCGTAGATGACGAGATAGAGGCCCTCCGAGGCGCGCAGCACCTCGGGCAGCACCGTCACCAGGATGGCGCCGATGAAGGGCCCCTCGAAGCGCCCGAGTCCGCCCATGACAACCATCATCAGGAACTGGATCGACCGGTCGAGCGTGAAGGCCCCGGGGTCGATGTACCCGACGAGGGGAGCGAAGAGAGCCCCGCCGACCCCGGCGTAGGCGGCGCCGATGGCGAAGGCCATGAGCTTGTAGTTTCGCAAGCTCACTCCGAGCGTCTCCGCTCGCATCTCGTTCTCGCGGATCGCCCGGAAGGCCCGGCCCCAGCGGGACCCCAGGATCCAGTACGCCGAGGACACCACCACCGCCGCCCATACCAGCATGTAGACGTAGTACGCGCGGTCGGACCGGAACGTGATCGCGCCCCAGGCGGGACGGGCGATGCCCGAGATCCCGAAGGATCCCCCTGTCAGCGACTCCCAGTTCCGGAGCACCAGGAACACCATGATGTTGAACCCGAGCGTGACCATGGCGAGGAAGTGGTGCTTGACCTTCAGCGCGGGGAAGCCGACGATGAGCCCCCAGCCGAAGCCGAGCGCCGCGCCGAGCGCGAGCCCGAGCTCGAAGGGCAGCCGACGCTGGCCGAGGATCGCCACGGCGTACGCCCCGAACGCCATGAAGGCGCCATGCGCCAGCGAGATCTGCCCGGCGTAGCCCAGGGTGAGATTGAGTCCGATGGCCATCACGAGGTAGACGAGCGTGAGGCTCGCCACGTAGAGCTTGTACTGCTCGAACCCGAGCGGCAGGAGCGCGAGGAGGGCCAGCAAGCCGACCGGCAGGAGGCACCGGAGCGGCCCGCGCTCAGCCGTCACGACGCCCACTCCTCCTTGACTCCCCAGAGGCCCTCCGGCTTCCAGAGGAGGACGGCGATGAGGATCACGAGCACCACCGCGTCTCGGAACTGGCCGGAAAGGTAGGCGGCCGAGAGCGTCTCCACCACGCCCACCAGGAGCCCGCCGAGAAGCGCCCCCCGCATCTGGTTGAAGCCGCCGATGATGGCCGCGTAGAAGGCCTTGAGCCCGAGACCGATGCCGATGTCGTACTTGACGAGGTACACGGGGGCGATGAGGATCGCGGCCACTGCGGTCAGGGCAGCGTTGAGGACGAAGGTGATGGTGACGAGCCGGCCCACGTCGATGCCGAGCACCGTCGCCAGCGTGCGGTTCTGGGCGACGGCCTGCATGGCCCATCCGAGCTTCGTGCGCGTGATGAACAGCTGGAGCGCGCCGATCACCGCGCCCGCGAACACCACGTTCATCAGCTCCTCCCACGCGAGGACGACCCCGCCGAGCCGCATCGGGACGCGTGAGAAGAGGGGCGGGAACGGCAGCGCCAGCGGGGTCCAGAACTGCTGGATGGAGTAGCGGATCAGGAGACTGAGGCCGATGGTGGCGATGACCAGGGGCAGGACGCCGGCCTGGAGTAGCCGGGCCACGAGGAGCTTCCGGACGACGAACCCCAGGAGGAACGTGGACACGAGGACGGTCGCAAGCAGGGCGGCGACGAACGGCCATCGCAGCACCACCCAGAAGAGCACCATCGCGAACGCGGGCAGGACTACGAACTCGCCCTGGGCGAAGTTGATGGTGTTCGACGTCTGCCAGAGCAGGACGAAGCCAATGGCGGTCATCGCGTAGATGGACCCGATGGAGATGCCCGCCGCCATGAGCTGGAGGAAGTCCGTCATGTCAGGCGCGCGCGGCCTTTAGCGGGACGCCGGCGACGGGGCCCCCGCGGGTGTGGATGGTCGGGCGCGCGGATCGCGGCGCGAGGGGTCGGCCCCGGGATGGGCCGAGAACGACCCCTCGCGGCACGGGCCCCGGATCGGCGCGCCGGCCGCCGCCGGGCGCCGGTCTGTCGTTCAATCAGGCCTAGCGGCAGGCCCGCTTGGTGTACGGCCCCGCGAGCAAGGGCAGGACCTTCACCACCTGCGACTTCTGCCCCTTGACCTCCACGATGAAGCTCGGCCGGTCGGCGTCGCCCTTGTCGTCAACATAGGTGTCCATGAGGAGGCCGGGCTCGTCGGCGGTCGTAAAGAAGTTGTTGTGGAGGCAGTCGCGAACCTTGGCCTGGTCGAACCCGCCCACGCGCTCCACGGCGGCCTTCATCAAATGAGCGCCGATGTACCCCTTGAATCCGTTGTGATCAGGGACCCGCCCGAATCGCTCCTGGAAGCGCTTGCCCACCTCCAGCATGCTGGGTATCGGTGAGAGAGCCGTCATCGGCACGTGGCAGCGGGCCCCGTTCATCGCTTCCCCGCCGGCGTCGATCGTAGTCTGGGCGCAAAGATTGTCCCCGACCGGCTCGACCTTGAGGCCGAGCTTGCGCATTTGGATCATGATACGGGCGTTCTCCTCCTCGTGGCTGTAGATCATGAGGTGCGTGGCGCCGGAGGCCCGCACCTGGGTGAGCTCGGCCGTGAAATCCGCCTGCTGCACCTCCGTGGAGATGTCGGCCATGACGGACCGCCCCCGGTCCTTGAGAAATCCGAGGAACGCGTCACGCCCGCCCCGGCCAAAGGCGTCGTTGACGTAGATGAGGGCGATCTTCTCGGCCTTCAGGTCTTCCACGACCCACTTCACGAGCTTGGCGAAGCCGACCTGCTGGCTGAAGGACGTCAGGAAGATGTTCGGGTTGCCTTTGGTGACGACCAGCACGGACTCGGAGCCGCTGATCTGCGGAATGCCAGCTTGCCGCGCGAACTCCATGTTGGCCACGGTGGAGCCACTATATACGGTGCCCATGATGGCGAAGGGGCGCTCGTTGATGGCCCGTCGGATGACCGCCACCGAGGTCGGAGGATCGGACTGGGTGTCCATGACGAAAGACTCGAGCGGTCGGCCCAGTACGCCGCCGCTCTTCTTGTTGATCTCCTCCACGGCCAGGATCACCCCGTCACGCCACATCGTGCCTGACGGCGCGCCGCCGCCCGTGATCTCGGCCACGATGGCGAGCTTCACCGGGTTCTGGGCCGATGCCGGGGGCGCGAGCGCCGCCGCGGCGACCAGGACAGCGACGAACACGAGCAGGAAACGTCGCGATTGCATGCAGTCCTCCTGGGGGCGTCGCAGGCCCCCGTCCATCGGCTTCGGGATGCTCAGGGGCCCTTGAACTCGAGGATGTTGAGGCCGCCGTTGCTGTCGGTCACGTACATCAGACCGTTCGTATCGACGTAGCAGTCGTTGGATTGGGTCACCAGCGGCCGGTTCGGCCGGGGATCGATCAGACGCTCGGGATCGGGCGGTACGTAGTAGCCCACCTCGCGCGGCTGAAACGGATTCTCGATGTCGTAGACGCGCACGCCGGCGTTGTAGTAGGTGGCGAAGATCAGGCGCGAGCTCTGGAAGGCACCAGGCCGGTTCTCGTGGAGGTTGTGCGGGCCGAAGTTCCCGCCCTTCTGGCAGTAGTCCGCCTCGGACGGCGAGGGGAAGGTGGCGATGCTGATGGGGTTGCTCGGCTCCCGCACGTCGAACATCCAGACGTAGCGAAGACCCTGGCTGCAGTTCATCGTGGTGGGCTCGTCGGCGACCACGAGAAGGTTCCGGTCGGGCAAGGGGAGCGGCGAGTGCGTGCCGCCGCCGAACGGCGGGTCCCAATTCCGGTGCGCGAGGAGTCTGGGACGGGACGGGTCGGCAACGTCGAGGACGGTCAAGCCCCCGTCGCGCCAGGCGGCGTACGCGAGGTTCCCGGCGACGAGGGCGTGGTGGAGCGCGTAGCGCCGGCCCTTGCGCCAAGTCGGCGTCTCGGTGCCGCCGCGCCACATGCCGGGGAGCCACCAGCGCCCGGCGATCTCGGGACGGCGCGGGTTGGACATGTCGACAACGGCGAGGATGTGGTCAGTGAAATCCGCGAAGTGGATGGACGCATAGGCGTAGCGGCCGCCCGTATACCAGATGCGGTGCGGTCCGATCCCGTCGACCGGCATAAACCCGATCTCGGCCGGCTTCTCGGGTCGGGAGATGTCGAAGACGCGGATCCCGGAGGCAAAGCTCCCAGCGCGGTCGCGGAGCTTGTCGGCCGGAGACCCCTCGAAGTAGTCCTGGAGGTTCTGGAACTCCTGCATGTGCCAGACGCTCGGACCGTTGACTGCCAGGAGCAGGTCGTCGTGGGTCTGGAGGTGGACGGTCCGCGTATTGGGCGGACAGGCGATGAACTCGACCGTCCGCGGGTGGGCCGGATCGCGGACGTCCACGATCGTGATTCCGTTGCTGAAGGTCTGGCCGATGTAGGCATAGCCGCGATGGACCATGACCTGGACGCCGTCGCTGCGGCCGCCCTGGTCGGAATGACCGACGAACCTGATGTTGGGGGACGCGACGGTACTGCCCCGGGAGCGTTGACCTGGCGCCATTGCCTCCTCGACTACTCGCGGGTTGCCCGCTCCTGGCCTTCCGGCCGCGGCACCTCGCCTCGTCAGCACTCCTGATCACACGGGCCTTCCGAGGTGGTGCTCGATCAGATGTCGCGGCCGATGGCACACGCGAGTCGCGACGCGCCCGAGAATCGGCCGAAAGGCTCCTCCCGTCAAGTGCCCGAAAGGGTGTCCGAGAGGGTGGCGGCGCCGGCGATCGATTCCTGCCGGCTGGAGCGCCAGGGAGAAGCACTGTGCGGAGAGTGTTGCAGATAGTCCTCGAGCAGCGGCGTCAGGTGGGCACGACAGGCCGCGATGCCTTCGGCCGGGTTCTCTGATGCAGTCGGTTGGTGTCGGTGAGACATCAGTGAGTCGGCGCCCCGCTGGGCGCGCCGCCATTCGCGACGCTCCAGATCACGTTGCCTTGATCCGGCCGCACACGAGAGCGACGGCACGCACCAGTGCAGCCGGGTCAATCGGTTTCGCGACGTGGAGCTGGAAGCCGGCCCTGATCGCCCGGTCGCGGTCCTCGGCACGCGCGTACGCCGTGAGGGCCACTGCCGGGAGCCGACTGCCACGTTCGGCGGCCCTGACGCTCTGCAGGAGCTCGTAGCCGTTGCCGTCCGGCATCCCGATGTCGGACACGAGCACGTCCGGGCTGACGGCCTCGAGCGCAGCCAGCGCGGCGCGCGCCGAGTCGGCCACCGTCACCTGGGCCCCCGCCCGCCCGAAGGCGATGCGCAGAAGCTCCCGAGCATCGGGATCGTCGTCCACCGCCAGGACGTGGACGCCCGCGAGTGGCCGCAGGGGATCGGCTTCCGGCACGGGGGGGCGGTATCCCGTCACGTCGTCGGCCCGGAGGCGCTCGAGGCTGACGGGCACCGGCAGCCGGATCGTGAACGTGGTGCCCAGTCCATCGCCGTCGCTCGACACCCCGACCGTGCCGCCGTGCAGCTCGACGAGATGGCGTACGAGTGCCAGCCCGATACCGAGACCGGGCTGGGCACGCGAGCTCGACGCTTCGGCCTGCGTGAATCGTTCGAACACGTGCGGCAGGAAGTCGGCGGCGATGCCGCGACCCGTGTCGGAGACCTCCACCTCCACCTGAGACCCGTGGCGTTCCAGGCGGATCTCGACGCCGCCGCCGCGGGGGGTGAACTTGATGGCGTTCGTGAGCAGGTTCCAGACGACCTGCTGGAGTCGGTCCGGATCGCCGGACACGGGCCCGGCTGCGGCGTCCAGGTGGGTGACGAGATGGAGGCCTTTCGCGTCGAGCGCCGGCCTGACAGCGTCCACCGCGGCCCCGATCACGGCCTCGAGGTCGACCGGGCGAGGCTCGATCCGGAAGTTCCCGGTCATGATCCGGGAGATGTCCAGGAGGTCCTCGACCATGCGGGTCTGCGTGCGCGTGTTTCGATCGATCACGTCGAGAGCGTGCGCGCGAGCTGCATCGTCGAGGGCGCCGGACCGCAGCAGCTGGACCCAGCCGAAGATGGCGTTGAGCGGGGTCCGGAGCTCGTGGGAGAGCGTCGTGACGAACTCGTCCTTGCTCCGGGCGATGGCCTCCGACTCGCGCCGCGCCGCCTTCTCCCGCTCGAACGCGAGCGCTTGCTCGCGCTCGGCCTGGCGCCGCGCGGTGATGTCGCGGAAGACCAGCACCGCGCCGATGGCCCCGCCCTGCGGCGTCCGGATGGGTGCCGCACTGTCGTCGATCGGAATGGCGCGCCCGTCTCGGGACAGGAGGGCCATGTGGTTGGCGAGGCCGACGGCCCGTCCCTCCCTGAGCACCCTGGCGACGGGGTTCTCGACGGGGCTGCGGGAGTCCTCGTTGACGATCCGGAACACCTCATCCAGAGGGCGCGCCCGTGCCTCGGACTCGGTCCAGCCCGTGAGGCTCTCGGCCACGGCGTTCATCGTTCTCACACGCCCCGTCTCGTCAGTAGCGATGACCGCGTCCCCGATGCTCGCGAGCGTCGTGCGGAGCCACGCCTCCGACCTCGTCGTGGTGGCGGCGACCGCCTCGGCGGTCGCTCGGGCCGCCTGCTCTCGCTCTCGCTCTCGCGTGACCCAGTGGAGCAACGCCATTGCGATACCGATCAGGAGCAGCGCGACGGCGAAGCCGCCGATGTTTGCCCGGATCGCGGCGCGGCTCTCCCTCTCTTCGCGAGCGGTCCGCAGGGCGTGGAGACGGTCCTCGTCCTGCAGCATCGACCCTGTCAGGGAACGAATCTCGTCCATGAGTCGCTTGCCCTGGTCGGTGGCGACGATGAGGGCCGCGGCGTCGAACCCCTGGTCAGTGCGCGCGCGGATGGTCCGCTCGAGCTCTGCGACCTTCTGGACGATCAGATCATCGAGACGCGCGAGACGCTCGCGCTGGGCGGGATCGTCCTGGGTGAGCCGCTTGAGCGCCGCTAGACGATCCCGGATGTCGACGACTGCGCGGGCAAACGGCGCGAGATAGCCCGGGTCGCCGGTGATGACGTAGCCGCGCTGGCCGGTCTCCGCGTCCTTCAAGAGCGAGAGAACGGATTGCGTCTCCTCGCGAACCGCCAGCGTGTGTCGAACACGCCCTGTTTCTTCCTGGAGACGGGCCATCCGGCTCAAGGAGACCCAGGCGAGCCCTGCAATCACCACGCATGACAGCGCGAAGCCGACGACGCTCGCCTGCCATGCTCGCGCGCGAAACGACACCGTCTCCGCCCTCCATCTCCGAGACCGGCAGATCTGCCCCGGCGCCCGCCGTCGCGGCCAGGATAGCATGATGGATCCTGGCGATTTCGAAGAGGGCGGAGGGGTCCGTCGATTCTCGCTACTCGTGTGCCGAACAGCTGGCGCGGCGCGCCGGGCTCGCGCGGGGTGCAAGCTCGGTGCAGACCTTCGACGGGGGTCCTGGGGTACACTCGCTCCAGTCCACGGAGAGCGGCATGCAGCGCGTGCCGACGCTGCCATGAAGGTCTATTTCATGTCGAGCGACGAGTACGGGGCCGGGATAGGGTGCCCGGCAGGGCGAGATGTCCCGGGCTGCGACGAGGTGTCTAGACCGCGGCCTCGGGGTCGCGGGTCGAATCTCTTGCCGCTGCCGCGCTGGCAAGTCGCCTCACGCCGTAGACGCGGCCGCGGTTGACGCGCGCTCCGGCCCCGGGCTAGAGTCCGTCCCCGTGGACCGAGCGACCTGGGTCGACACGTACCGCGGCACCGTGTTTCCATGGGAAACCGACATTGTCGAGCACCTGACGGTTGCCTACTACTTCGAGCGGTTCGCCGACGCCACGCTGAATCTGCTCGACGGCCTGGCTCTCGGCGCCGACTACATGAGGGCCGAGCGCCGCGGCTGCGTGACCGTGGACTGCTACGTGCGTTACATGCACGAGCTTCGTGTGGGCGACATCCTGCACATCTCGAGCGCGGTGATCGGGGTCGACGAGCGGGGGCTCCGGCTGGGCCATCGCGTGTTCAACTCGGACACCGGCGTCCTGTGCGCGACCATGGAGCAGCGGACGGTGCACATGGAGCTCGGGGCACGCGCGGCGGCGGCGCTGCCGCCACGCCAGCGCCGCGCCGCCGAGAGCCGACAGGTGGTGTGGGACGGGGCCGCCCGGGAGGTGCGGTGGCAGCCCGAGGGCGCGAAAGGCTTTCTCGAGTCGGCCCGCGATACGGTGAAGCCGTGGGAGATCGACGTGTTCGGGCAGAGCGCCTTCCCGTTCTACATTCACCGGTTCTCGGCAGGCGGGATCCAGACGTTCGCTGCATTTGGCATGACGCCGGCCTACATGCGGGAGCAGCGCCGCGGGATGTCCACGTTCGAGTTCCAGCTGGAGTTCCGGGGGGAACTCCACGCCGGGGATCCGGTCCACGTGAAGACCGGTTTGCTCCACCTGGGAAATTCGTCGATCCGGGTCCTCCACCGGATGTTCAACGGGCGGACAGGGGAGCTCGTCGCGAGCCTCGACCAGTTCGGCGTGCACCTGGACGTGGACGCCCGGCGCCCGACGGCGATTCCCGATGCTCTCCGGGAGCGGGCGCGATCGATCCTGATCCGCCCGCCATCTTCCTCGCCACCCTGATCCAAGGAGTGACGCATGACCGAGCCGATCTACGTGACGCAGGACGGGCCGATCGCGACGGTGGTCCTGAACCGGCCCGAGAAGCTCAACGCGATGTCGGGCGCAATGAACCGCCGGCTGCGGGAGATCATGGAGGCCTGCGACCAGGACGCCGACCTTCGGTGCGTCGTGCTCCGGGGCGCGGGGGGGCGTGCCTTCTCCGTGGGCGCCGACATCTCGGAGTTCGAGGCGACACGCAGCTCGGCGGCGAAGGCGCGCGAGTACGCGCGCCTGGGGAGCCCCGCCTTCCACTCGGTCCGCGCGTGTCGACACCCGGTCGTCGCGCTGATCCAGGGCCTCTGCGTGGGCGGCGGATTCGGGCTGGCGGCGCTGTGCGACATCAAGATCTGCGGAGAGTCGAGCCGCTTCGGCGTTCCGATCAAGCGCCTGGGGCTAGTCGAGAGCCACGAGGAGCTGGAAGCGGTCGTGCGGACGGTCGGCGCGGGGCCGACGCTCGAGATCCTGCTGACCGGAGACCTGCTCGACGCCCCGAGCGCGCTGCGGATCGGCTTCGTGAACCGTATCGTCCCTGACGACAGGGTCGAGGAGGAAGCCTACGCGGCCGCCCGCAAGATCGTCGAGGGGGCGCCCCTGGCGGCCCGCTGGCACAAGCGTTTCGTGTACGACCTCGTCGCGCGGCGGGCGCTGACGGACGAGGAGCGGGACGTCGCCTATCACTGCTTCGATACCGAGGACTTCCAGATCGGCTATCGGGCGTTCCTCGCGAAGACGACGCCCCGGTTCGTCGGGCGCTGACGGGGGATCGTGACATGGCCGCATCCGATACGCGGGGTCCTCTCGCCGGACTCCGGGTCCTTGACCTGACCGAGCACATGGCGGGGCCATTCTGCACCATGATCCTCGCCGACATGGGCGCCGAGGTGCTGAAGGTGGAGCGGCCCGGCAAGGGCGACTCGTCCCGGTCGATGGGGGATGGGGCCCAGCGGAATCCCTTCTTCCGCTACATCAACCGGAACAAGAAGAGCGTCACGCTCGACTACAAGGGGCCCGTCGGGCGCGAGGTGTTCCTGCGGCTCGTGCGAAGCGTCGACGTGCTCGTCGAGAACTACCGGGCAACCGTCATGGAACGAGCCGGTCTCGGATACGCTGTGCTGGCTGCCGAGAACCCGCGGCTCGTCTACGCCCAGCTGAGTGGCTTCGGGGCAGACGGCCCGTACCGGGACAAGGGAGGGCTGGATCTGATTGCCCAGGGGATGGGCGGTCTCATGCACGTCACCGGCGAGGCGGACGGGCCCCCGACGTCCGTTGGCCAGCCGATCTGCGACCTCGGCACCGGCATGTGGGGAGTGCAGGGAATCCTGGCCGCACTCTACGACCGGGAGCGTACGGGCCACGGCCAGAAGGTCGACTGCTCCCTCCTCGAGACGGCCCTCGGCTTCTCGGGTTGGACCGGCGCCGCGTGGCTCGTCGACGGCCGGGAGCCGACGCGCCAGGGCGCCCGCCACCGGCAGAACGCGCCGTACCAGCGCTTCGCCACCCAGGACGGCTACATGATGATCGGGGCAGCAACCCAGGAGCTCTGGGAGCGCTGTGCCCGGGCGCTCGGACGGAGCGAGTGGATCGACGACCCGCGCTTCCGGCGGAACACCGACCGCCTCCGGCACCGCGAGGTCCTCGAGAAGGAGATCGAACACGTGCTCGCGACGCGACCGACCGCCCACTGGGTCGCTGCCTTCGACGCGGCCGGCGTGCCGTCCGGACCCGTCAACTCGTACGCGCAGCTCTTCGCCGACCCCCAGGTGCGCCACCTCGGGATTGTGGCGCACGCCGACGACCCGGAGCTCGGGCGAGTGCCCCACGTGCGGACGCCGGTGCGCCTGTCGCGGAGTATGGTCGCGGTGAGAAGCGTGGCACCGAAGCTCGGCGCGCACACGGCGGAAGTCCTGGGCGGGCTCGGCTACGGTCCCGCCGAGCTGGAGACGCTGCGACGCGAGTGTGTCGTCTGATTCCCGGCGGGGAGCGGTCGATTGTCGGCGACTGCGCAGCAGGAGCCAAAGCAGTGAGCGTTTGTCGTAAGGGGAGCCGCGTGGCTCGACCGTGGCGGGCGGTCTTCGCTGTGGCTCTCGTACTATGATGACATGATGCGGGGGACAGATCTCGGAGCGCGTGTCCCGATGGATTTCTGATTCCGATGAACTGGATCAGGATGGGTCGTCGGGCCGACTGGTCGTGCGCTGCCAGCAGGGCGTCTTGAGACTCCTCAAGTGGCTCGTCGGTGTGCTCCTCGGCCTTCATCTCTTGCTCGCCCTGCTCCTGCTTGGACCCTATCCCGTGCTGTTCCGCGGAGCCGCCCTCGCCTTGTCGCGCACGTCGGTGGCCCCGGGCGGGATGAGGCTGTCTGTCTATCCGCATCTCGAGCCCTCCGGCAAGGGGTGGCGCCACTTCACTCCGGGGGCCTCTGCGGGGCTGGACCGTCCGAACACATCGCTCGATGCATTTGGGATCTGGAACATTCGAAAGGCTGGGATCTATACCCTCGTCTTCCGGTGCGACGAGCGCGGGGCCGTCTTCGTCGACGGGCACAGGGTGATCGGTCTGCTTGGCCGCTCGGCCAACAACGTCGGACGGGCCGCGGTTCCTCTTGGTCTAGGGCCCCATCTGCTGGTGGTCCATCTGCGCAATGGCCCAGGGTTTGGCTGGTTCAATCTGGAGGTCCAGGTCCCCGGGGAAGCGGCGCTCGTCCCTGTTCCTCCCGAGGACCTGCGCCCGCTGAACCAGCGATATCTGCCGTATTTCTGGCGGGCGATCGAGGGGGGAGCTGCGTGGGTCCGCGGATCGGTCTTCTGGGCCATTCTCGTCATCCTCGCCGTCATGGCCGCCGCGTCCTGGCCGGCGAGAACCGTGAAGCAGGCCGCCCTCAACGGAGGGTTGATCGCTACCGGCGTGCTGGCCGGGGCCGTCATCGGCGAGATCGGCAGCCGATTCGTCCTGCCCGCCCCCGCGAGAGTGACCTTCAAGACGACCTCAACCAAGCCTACCGCTGACGGGGAACGAAACGTCTTCATGATTCCGACCGAGCGGGGATTTCGACACAGCCCCAACAGTGAGGTTGTCGTTGTCCACCCTGCGGCTCGGGAGACCCCGACGCTCTACCGGACAAACTCCCTCGGATATCGAAACCGGGAGATCGGCCCCAAGCAAGGTGAGAGGTTCCTCTTCCTGGGCGATTCCATCACGCTCGGACTGGCCCTGAACGAGCCGGACACGTTCGTGCGGCGGGTGGAGGATCTGGCCCGGGGCGATGGTCTCGGCTGGGAGACCATCAACGCAGGCGTGAACGGACTGGGGACGAACGGCGAGTTGGCCGTGCTGAACGAGAGCGGGCTCTCCCTCTCGCCGGACGTCGTGGTGCTCGGGTTCTACCTGAATGATTTTCTCGAGTCCCCGGGCATCTACCTAACTACGCTGCCGGAGCCGCTCGATCGGAGCGTGCTGGCTCATCAGCTCGTGAACTTCGCATCCCGCTACCTCTACCTGTCGTCGTCGGAGCGAGAACCCCTCGATTCGCCGCCGCTGCTGAAGCCTCCCGACGACATCGACGCCTGGCGGGAGGAGTTTCGGACGCACTCGACGGTGCTGCCGAGGAATCAACTCGCTGACGGGGCGGCCGTCACTCTCAACGAGGACGTGGTCCGCCACTTCGAGGACTGGGGTGGGGCCTTCAGTCCTCATGTTTGGGGAAAGCTCGAGCGTCTGCTGACGGAGTTCGCCAGGCTCGCGCGGGAGCACAGGTTCCAGTTCGTCATCATAGCCTTTCCGGTTCGCCAGCAGGTCGAGCCCAGCCCGCTGTTTGACTTTCCGCAGCGGCGCCTCAGTGAGATCAGCCGCGCTCTCGACGTGCCTCTCCTCGATCTTCTGCCGGTCCTCCGCGCGCAGTACGAGAAGAACAATCGGGGGGGTCGGCCGATGTTCTTCGACCAGTGCCACCTCACGCCATACGGGAGTGAGATCGTCGCGCCCGCGGTGTACGAGTTTCTAAAGCAGACGCGTGACGAGAGTCGACGAGCGGAAAGCGGCGCGGTCAGCCGCCGAGGGGATCCCGCGCCCGGAACCAGGCGGTGACGGCGCGGCGCGGCACCCGGGCGGGGAGAACCTCGTGCTCGACGCGCTCGCTCAGGAAGACGAGCAGGCGATCGAGCACGGGCGCCACGTCGGTCGGGCCTTCATCGCCGTGGAGGCGAAGGGCGCCGCCGTCCTCTGGACGCCAGGCGGGGTTGGCATAGTAGATCGCCGTCACACGGCGGTTCGGGCGGCCGCCAGGTCGCGCCGGGAACGCGTCCCGATGGCGGTCGTAGGCGGTGCCGCTGCCAGGGTAGCGGGCGACCTGGACCTCCACCCGACCGAGCCCCAGATAGGCCTCGCGATTCAGCGCGTCGCGCAGGGCGAGAAATAGGGTCCAGAGCGCGGCGAACTCCGGGGGCACGCCGTCCGGCTCGATCCAGGCGATCGCGTCTCCCCGGACAGTCGTGTCGACGCGATACGCGGCGCCCCGGCTGAGTCCCGCCGGACGGAGCCGGCCAGTCGCCGCGAGGACCTCGACGGCGTCGTGGACGCCCGTCGACGCCGGGCGCCCCAGCACGCCATCGCGGAGAAACCATCCTCGCTCGTCGAGCGCGTGGATCTCGTCGTCCGTGAGGGCGATGTCCGGGGTCACGCCGGCCGTTCCTGCGCTCATTCTACGGCCACTCACCGTCCGGGTGCCGTCGTGCTGGACACGGCCGGTCCCGGCGGCGCAGTATGGGCCGGACCGGCCTGACGGCGCCGCGACGCGAGGCGCGCGTGAGAATGTCGGGCTGGAGCCGGGAGGACGCATGGCACTCGCGAACCAGGTCGCGATCATCGGGACGGGAACCATCCGCTTCGGGGAGAACTTCCACCAGTCCTACACCGACATGGTCGCGAGCTGCCGGTCAACACCTCTGGTGGGCTCAAGTCCTGCGGGCATCCTGTGGGCGCCTCCGGGCTGCGGATGATCAACAACGTTGCGGACCAGCTGCTGGGCCGTGCCGGGCGGATGCAGGTGCCCCGGGCCCGCACGGGTCTGGCGCACACGCTCGGCGGGCCTGGCGCCGTGTCGTGCGTTGCCGTTCTCCGTCAGCCCTGAGGTGCGGGCCCGGAGCCGCGTGCTTCTGCTCGGCCTGGCGCTGACGCTCGGAGCGCCCACTTCGGGTGCGGCGTGCGAGGCGCGGGGCGACCGTGGCCCTCCACGGGAGAGGCTCGGCGTGGTTTTCGCCGGCGGCGGCGCCAAGGCCGCCTACGAGGCGGGCCTCGGGCTCGCCCTCCACGAGCGGGGGATCGTTCCCGCCGCGATTGCCGGCACGTCCGCGGGCGCGATCAACGCCGTGTTCCTCGCGACGGGAGAGGCCGAGCGGCTGGCCGACCTGTGGCGAACGATCCGTCGCGAGGACGTCATCGCCTACCGGGCGCCGGCCGTGCTGGGCGGGCTCCTGCCGGGCTTGCTCAGCTTCCCGCTGCTCATCCGGGCTCGAGGTTTGCTGGATCCCGCCCCGCTTCGCGCCACCCTGGCGCGTCACGTGGACCTGGATCGACTCCGCTCGGCGCGGGTTCCTGTTCTGGTGGCCGCGACCGACCTCCTCTCGGGAAGCGTCCAGCGCTTCGACAACGCGACCCTCACCCTCGACGCCCTGGTCGCGAGCGCCACCGTGCCGGGGCTGTTGCCGCCTGTCGCCATTGACGACCGCCTGCTCGTCGACGGCGGTGCGATCCAGCGAGCCCCGATCCTGGAGCTCCTCGCGGCCCATCCGGTCGACCGGGTCTTGGTCGTTGCCGCCTACAGAAGCGACCCGCCCCGGGAGGCGACCACCCAGTCCGTGGTCGAGCGAGTGGTGGAGCTCGCGCTCATGCTGGGGATCGAGCGCGACGTCGAGCTGGCCCGGCTCCGTCATCCCAGTATCGATGTGCGGTTGCTGACGCCGTCGACGCCGCTCCGGGTGCGTCCCCTCGACTTCGACGGCGCGAGACTCGGGCCGCTGGTCGACCTCGGCCGGGTCGACGGGCGGCGGTGCATCGAGGCGCTCGGCTACTCGAGCTGAGGGAGAAGGCGCGGGCCGGCGGCATCGCGTCTGGCAGTCTCGGCGCGTCCGAGGCCGAATCCTTTTGCGGCCCGGCTCGCCCCTCTGCTACGCTCGTTCCCGGGATGCAGGGCACGGTGGAAATGGGCGCCCGGCTCGACCGGGCGGCCGAGTTGATCGCCTCGACCGGGCGAGTGGTGGCGTTCACCGGGGCTGGCGTCTCGACGGAGTCGGGAATCCCGGACTTCCGGGGTCCGACGGGCCTCTGGGCGCGATACGATCCCGACGATTTCTCCTTCCCGAACTTCATGCGCTCCGAGGACGCCCGGCGGCGGTACTGGACCGTCGGCCGCGAGCTCTACGCCGCGATCCGCTCGGCGCAGCCGAACTCAGCCCACCGGGCGCTCGTCGCGCTGGAGCGGCTGGGTCTCCTCGACTGCGTGATCACGCAGAACGTGGACGACCTCCACCAGCGAGCGGGAACGGATCCCGAGAAGGTGATCGAGCTGCACGGGAACGCCACCCGCGTCCGGTGCCTCGGCTGCGACAGCCGGTATTCGCGTGACACGATCCAGGAGCGCCTCGTGGCGGGGGAATCCGTGCCGGTCTGCGGGGCGTGCGGCGGGATTCTCAAGCCGCTGACCGTCCTGTTCGGCGAGCCGATGCCCGGCGCCGCGGTGGAGCGGGCCGAGGCGCGGGCCCGGGCAGCCGGGTGCTTCCTGGTCGTCGGCTCGTCGCTCGCCGTCTACCCGGCCGCGTACATGCCGAGCTACGCGAAGGAGGCGGGCGCTCGTCTGGTGGTGGTCAATCTCACACCGACTCGGCTGGATCACGTCGCCGACGTGGTGCTGGCCGGGTCGGCCACAGCGATGCTGGCCGGACTGGTCGAACGGGTCGAGGCCCGGGCCGTCCGCTGAGACGGGGGCTCGGGAGCCCGCCGGGCACTGCCCGGTCGGCGAGGAGGAGCGGAGCCGTGCGGAAGAGGATGGCAGGCGTGATCGTGGCGGGTGTCCTCATGATCGCGGGAGCGGCCATGGCTCAGACGGCGGGACCCTCCGTGGAGCCGTCATCGCGGGGCATCATTCCCGTCACGGGGCCGTCGACGGTGCCGGCCCTCCCCGAGCCCAAGAAGCCAGAGGTGGTCCCGGCGGCGGGGCAGGGAGAGGTGGTGAGCCCGGAAGCGGCCCACAAGGGCACGCCTGGCCGGCGGCCGGCGTCGACCGCCACCCGCCCGGCACCTCACTCGACGAAGACCGTGAAGGCCGTGCAGAAGCCGGTGGCCAAGACGACCGTCAAGAAGACATCACCGGCGAAGCACGTCGCGAAGGCCGCCGGGCCTCAGAAGACCAAGCACGTGACCGCGGTGAAACACGAGCCGTCGGCCCATCATGCGACGGTCGGCAAGCCGATTCCCGTGACCAAGGGCCAGCCGCCGGCCAAGGGCGCAGCGCCGGCCCAGCCGGTGCTGCCTCGGGTGTAACGTCGCCCCGCGTCCCGGCCGGAGCGCCCTAGACCGGACGCTCGTACCCGAACTCGCGCGTGTCGTTGGGGTCGTCGGGGAGCTCGCGCTCGCCGGTCTTCGTGAAGCCCATCCCCTCGTAGAGGCGGTGTGCGCGGTGGAACCGAATGTCCGACCAGAGGGTGAGGCGAGCGACCCCGGCGGTGCGGCACCAGCCGAGAACGGCCTGCACGAGGGCGCGGCCCACGCCGCGACCGCGGAGCGTGGCGTCGAGATACAAACGATGAAGCTCCGCGCGGCCGTCCGGCAGCCGCCCGACCCCGACGGACCCGACCACTCGACCGTCCAGGCGCGCCACCCAGAACGCGCCGGCCTCTCCGCCGTAGTGGCGTTCCAGGTCGAAGAGATCGGGCACCTCCACCGAGGGGTTCCAGCTGAAGTCATACTCGGCAAAGACGCGGCCGATGAGCGCGATGACCGCGGGCGCGTCCGCCGCGCGCGCGGGCTCGATCACGATCGCGTGGGGATCCACGTGGTCCATCGTCGGGTCCTCGCCCCGGGTGAGTCAAGCGGCCGATGATCGTTCTCACCCGGGGTCGGATCCGGACGCTGGCTCGCGGCTTCGATCGAGCCGAGGCGGCGAGCCCGTGGACGCGGGGCGAGCGGCGTCTGAAGGCCCGGCTGGCCCGGCGTCGCGCGCGCGGGGCCTTCTACCTCACGCGAGGGGAGCTGCGCTGGCTCGGCGAGTGGAAGAGCCCGCGGATCCGGCCCCAGATCGCGCGGAATACCGAAGCGGGTGTCCGGGGGCTGACCGCGGCGGCGTTCCTGGCAGGGAGCGACGGGATGCGGCTCTGCGTGCTCCTGGGTCTTCGCGGCGTCGGCACAGGCGTCGCCTCGGTCGTGCTCCACTTCGCCGATCCAGGTCGCTACCCCATCTACGACGTGCGCGTGCGGGCGGCCCTCCGGCGGATGGGTGTGCGGCAGCGGTTTCCTCCGACCGCGTCCGGATGGGCGTCGTACGCCGCCGTCCTCCGGGAGCTCGCGACCCGGCATCGCGTGTCGCTCCGGACCCTCGACAAGGCGCTCTGGCGGCTCGGAGGGAGCTAGTCGAGTCATCCGGAGGGCGTCGGCCAGAGCCTTGGAGGGTCGTGTGCTACCCTGGCGCTGCCGTGGGCGTCCGCGGCGAGAGGACGGGCCGGTTGATCGGTACCGGTCGCGTCGGACACTGACGCTCTTGCCATTCGCGAGGGGAACCATGGGACTCCGCTACGAGCAGCAGGACCGTGTCGTCACGATCACGCTCGACCGGCCCGAGGCCATGAACGCGGTCGACCCCGAGATGCACCGGGATCTGATCGACGCGTGGATCCGGTTCCGCGACGATCCCGAGGCCTGGGTGGCGATCCTGACCGGAGCCGGCGAGAAGGCGTTCTCCGCCGGGGCGGACCTGAAGAAGCTGGTCCCGCAGGCGTTCGGGAGCCCGGGGGCGGGGCGGAGCCACAACGACCTAGGGCTCGGGGGGCTCACCCGCGGGCTCGAGATATGGAAGCCGATCATCGCCGCCGTGAACGGCTACGCGCTCGCCGGGGGTCTCGAGCTGATGCTCTGCTGCGACATCCGCGTGGCGGCGGAACACGCGGTCTTCGGGCTCACCGAGGTCCGTTGGGCCATCATGCCCGGCGCCGGGGGGACGCAGCGTCTGCCGAGAGCCGTGCCCCTCGCCAAGGCGATGGAGATGATCCTGATGGGCGAAACCTGCTCCGCCCAGGAGGCGCACCGGATCGGGCTCGTGAACGCGGTGGTGCCGGCGCTGGAGGTCCTGCCGACCGCGCGCCGGTGGGCTCAGACCCTCTGCGAGCGGGGACCGCTGGCGGTCCGGGCCGCCAAGGAGGCGATCGTGCGGGGGCTCTCGCTCCCGCTCGCCGACGGGTTGCGTCTCGAGGCGTTCCTCTCGGGGACCCTGCGGGGAACCGAGGACGCGGCGGAGGGGCCGAAGGCGTTCGCTGAGAAGCGGAAGCCCCAGTTCAGAGCGCGGTAGCGTGGTGGGGCCTGCTGCGGACCTGTCCGTCGGTGCCCTCCGCATCCGCATCACGGCGGTGCTCGGCCGCGAGCGCAAGGCCCTCGCGCCCGGGGACAGGATCCGCGCCGCCGTGCTGGTGCTGTTCGTCTACCGTGACGGGGTGCCCGCCCTGGTCTTCGGCAAGAAGACGGAGGACGTCCCCCACCACAAGGGCCAGTTCTCGTTCCCGGGCGGCGTCGTCCAGCGCTCGGACGGCTCCGTGGTCGAGACCGCGCTTCGCGAGGCCCGAGAGGAGATCGGGCTCGAGCAGAGCGCCGTCGAGGTTCTGGGTCTCTTCGACGACATGCGCACGACCGTGACGAACTTCGTGATCACACCCGTCCTGGGATTAGCCCGCGGCGAGCCGGTTTTCCACCCCGACGGCCGCGAGATCGAGCGCGTGATCGAGATCCCGCTCGCCCATCTCCTCCAGCCGGACGCGTTTCGCGTGGAGCAGTGGGAGCGCGAGGGCGTGCAGCGGCCCGTCGTCTTCGTGAACTACGGCGACGACGTGGTCTGGGGCACCACGGGGCGCATTCTCTCCGAGCTCCTCGGCGCGATCTTTCCGGAGGCACCGGCGGTCCGAGGGGCTGGATGAGCCCACAGGCCGAAGGCCGTTCCGATAAGTTTCAAGGCGGAGCAAGGGTAGCCCCGGTGAGCTACGAGACGCTGCTCGTCGACGTCCGGGACGGCGTGGCCACCCTCACGCTCAATCGGCCGGAGGCGCGAAACGCGCTCAACCAGACGGTGATCCGGGAGCTTGGCGCCGCGCTGGCCCGCCTGGATGGGGACCCGGAGGCGCGGGTCGTCGTCATCCGGGGAGCGGGCGAGCGGGCCTTCTGCGCCGGGGCCGATCTCAAGGGCATGTTCCGGACCGGGCCGATCCTCGACGCGCGGGACCAGTACGCGGGCCTGGCCCAGGTGCTCGAAGCGATCCCCCGGATGCGGACGCCGGTGATCGCCCAGGTCCACGGCTACGCCCTGGCCGGGGGCTGTGGGCTGGCGACAGCCTGCGATGTCGTGATCGCTGCCGACGACGCGGTCTTCGGGCTGCCGGAGATCAAGCTGGGGCTTCTGCCACTGATGGTCTTGGCGCCCATCCTGCGCACCGCGTCGCCGCGGCGTGTCCTCGAGCTGGTTCTGACCGGGCGGGAGCTGCCGGCACGCGAGGCGCTCGAGATCGGGCTCGTGACGCACGTGGTGGCGCGTGCCCAGCTCGACCAGACCGTGGGCGAGACCGGGCGGACGCTCGCCGGCCTGTCTCCGGCGACCTTGGCGCTCGGCAAGGAGGCCTTCTACCGGGCGCTCGAGCTCCCGTACTCGCAGGCGCTGGCGCACCTGCGAGACCTCCTGACGATCGTGGCGCGGTCGGAAGACGCCCAGGAAGGGATCGCGGCGTTCCTGGAGAGGCGTCCGCCCCGCTGGCAGGGGCGGTAGCCGCGCGAGGACGACCTCCTCAGCCCGGAGCGCCATCAGATGATCCTCGACCGCGTCCTCGACTACTCGGGTGTCGAGCGGGCGCCGGCGACCACCCGGCTCGACGATCTGGTCGCCAACCTAGACGAGATCCACTGGGCCTTGCGAACGACCGAGTACGCGCCGCTCGTCGCCGACCCGGGTTGAGCGGAGCGGCGCGCCGCCCTCAGCGGGGGTCGTCGGGCGCCACACCGGGCCACTCGGTGATGGGCTCGGGAAAGCGGGACCCGGTCGGCGGTGATGCTGACGGCCCTTACGGCGCCGTCGATCATGCCCGTTTCCCCTTCCACTCGATCGGCGGCAGGCCCCGGCGCCGGCGCAGGTCGTTGGTGGGGGAAGGGGCGGGAACGGGATCGGGGGCGACGGGGAGAGAGCCGACCGTCATCCCGCCGCGTGGGGGCTCATGGCCACCAGAGGTAGAGGAAGCGGGGCCCCGAGAGGACCACGCGCGCCAGGTCCGGGAGGGTGGCCGCGGGCGCCGGCGGATCCGTCGAGGAGTAGATCGTCGCCCGGTACTGGCGAGGGCGGTGATAGGTCACCACCTTTGCTTCCTTGAGCCCCGCAGCGCTCTTCGCGGAAGCGATCGCGTCCTCGAGGTAGCCGATCTGGTCGATGAGGCCGAGCGACAGCGCCTCGCCGGCGGTGTAGATGCGGCCGTCGGCCAGCGCGCGCACCCGGGCCTCGTCGAGCTTGCGCGAGCGGGCGACCAGCTCGACGAACCGCCCGTAGAACCGGTCGATCAGATCCTGGAAGAGCGCTCGCTCCTCCGGCCGGATGCTCCGAAAGGGGCTTCCCATATCCTTGAAGTCACCGGACTTCACGTAGGTTGCACTGACGCCGATCTTCTCGAGGAGTCCGCTCGCGTTGACCGTCAGCATCAGGACCCCGATGGAGCCGGTCACCGTCGTGGGGTGAGCGAGGATCCTGTCGGCGGCGAGCGCCACGTAGTAGCCGCCCGAGGCTCCGACGTCGAGGATGGATGCCACCACGGGTACCTTGCGACGCTCCTTGAAGCGCATGACCTCGTGGAAGAGTATGTCCGAGGCGGTGACCGTGCCTCCCGGGCTGTTGATCCGGAGGACGACCGCGCGCACCCGATCGTCCTCCTCGGCCTTCTCGAGCTCCTCGCGGACGCGCGCGAGAAGCGGGACCTGCGGCCGGCTCTCGAGGGTGAAGACGGGCTCTTCTGCGAGGACCCCGGCGAGGTCGATGAGCAACACCTTGTCGGTGCCGCTACCCTCGACGGTGCTCTCCTCGAGGGGGCGGACGCGCGGCGTCAGATCGATCGACACGACGCCGCAGCCCGCGAGCGAGAGGACGGTGACCGCGAGGCGGACGAGACCTTGGCGCATGGTCCGGCAGGCCGAGTATACGCCCCGTCAGCCCGCCTGCCGCTGTTGTTGCTGCTGCTGCTGGGCGACCGCGTCCTCGGCGACGGCGCCGGTCCAGTCGTGAGTCCGAGCCGGGATCTCCTGGAAGACCGGCAGGTCATGTGCTCCACCTCCTCGTGGAGCGCCGCGATGGCCTTGGGCGCGGACGGGTGCGTGAGGACCTCGGCGCGCAGCGACTCGCGGGCATTGCCACGGAAGATCCTTCTGTTGGGCGGCACGTCGTCGTAGTGCCGTCCGTGGCCCACGACAACGTAGCGTTCGTCGACGGCGCGGTAGAGGCAGTTCTGCGTCTGGTAGATGTCCAGCAGCTGGGCGCCGCCACGCGCAGGCGAGGCGGGCGCACGCCGGGCGGCGCGATCCCGGCGGCCGTCGATCCCTCGCGCCGCGTTGAAGGCGCGTCCAGCGCCGGGTATAGTGGCAGCGCCAACCTCGAGGAGGACGCATGTCCGGGCCGCTCGAAGACCTTCGGATCGTCGACCTCTCGCGCATCGTCGCGGGGCCGCTGGCGACCCAGATTCTGGGGGACTACGGTGCTGAGGTGATCAAGGTCGAGCACCCGCAGGGCGGGGACGACAGCCGTCAGTGGGCCCCGCCCCGCGCGTCCGACGGCCAGGCATCCTACTTCTTTGCCGTCAACCGGGGGAAGCGAAGCATCACGCTCGATCTCAAGCACGCACGAGGCAAGGCGCTGCTCCTCGACCTCGTGCGCCGGGGGGACGTGCTGATCGAGAACTTCAAGCCCGGGACTATGGACGACCTCGGGCTCGGCTGGGAGACGCTGCGCAGCGCCAACCCACGGTTGATCTACTGTGCGATCTCCGGTTTCGGAGCGACCGGGCCGTATCGCGAGCGAGCGGGGTATGACGCCATCATGCAAGGTTTCACTGGGCTCATGTCGATCACCGGAGAGAACGACGGCGCTCCGGTCAAGGTCGGCGTCGCGCTGATCGACGTGATCACGGCGCTCTACGCCCATGGCGCGATCCTCGCCGCGCTGCGGCACCGGGAACGGACCGGGCAGGGCCAGTACCTCGAGCTCTCGCTCATGGAGTGCGGTATTGCCGCTCTGATCAACGCGGCGACGGCGTACCTCGTGGGCGGGGAGGTGCAGGGGCGATGGGGGAGCGCGCACCCGTCGCTCGTCCCGTACCAGGCCTTCCGCGCCCGGGACGGCTACCTCATGGTCGGCGCCGGAAACGAGCGCCTGTGGAAGGCGTTCTGCGAGGTCCTCGGGGTGCCGGAGTGGGCGGACGACCCTCGCTACGGATCGAACGCCCGACGAGTGGCGTGCCGGACGGAGCTGGTACGGGAGATCGAGGCGCGGCTTCAAGCGAAGGACCGTGACGAGTGGGTCGACCGGTTCGCGGAGGCAGGGCTTCCCGCGGGGCCGATCAACGACATCGGGCAGGTCTTCGAGGATCCGCAGGTGCGGCACCGGGACATGGCGGTGGAGGTGGATCATCCGACCGCGGGGCGGGTCCGCCTGCCGGGGATCCCGGTGAAGTTCGGCGGCACGCCGGCTGCCGTTCAGGGGCCGCCGCCGAACCTCGGTCAACACACGGACGAGGTGCTGCGGGACGTGCTCGGGCTCTCCACGGCGGCGATCGCCGATCTTCGCGCGTCCGGGGCGCTCGGCGTGCCGATCGCGGCCTGAGACGAGGACACGAGACCATGGCCTTCGAGACCTTGATCCTCGAGCGCGGCGACGGGTACGCGGTGGTGACGCTGAACCGCCCGCCGGCGAACACGATCTCGACCCAGCTGGTCCTCGAGCTCGAGGCGGCGGTGGACGAGCTTGCCCGGGATGACGGCGTGCGAGCGATGGTCCTCACCGGAGCTGGCGACCGCATCTTCTGCGGTGGGGCGGATCTATCGGGTGCGTTCGGCGGTGGGGCGGACGAGCTGGAGGCCTTCCTGCGACGGGGCCAGACACTGCTCCGGCGGATCGAGCGGCTTTCCAA
Organism: uncultured Candidatus Rokubacteria bacterium; assembly: GCA_963805625.1. Classification (GTDB taxonomy): domain Bacteria; phylum Methylomirabilota; class Methylomirabilia; order Rokubacteriales; family DASRDR01; genus DASRDR01. The sequence continues at coordinate 627,082 of CAWDVE010000010.1, read as the reverse complement.
GCCCGTGATCGCGGCGATCCAGGGGCACGCCACGGGCGGCGGCTGCGAGATCGCGATGGCCTGCCACCTCCGCGTGATGAAGGAGACGGCGCGGATCGGGCAGACAGAGTCGAATCTCGGCATCATCCCGGGCTTCGGGGGCACGCAGCGGCTGCCGCGCCTGATCGGACGTACCAAGGCGCTCGAGCTGCTCATCCTCGGCACGCAGATCACAGCGCCGGAGGCCCTCGTACTCGGGCTCGTCAATCGGCTCACGAAGGAAGGGGAGACGCTCGCCGAGGCCCGGACGCTGGCGGCCGCCATCGCCCGGCGCGCCCCGATCGCGACGCGGCTGATCATCGAGTGTGTGGACCGAGGGCTTGACGGGCCGCTCGAGGCGGGCATCGACGCGGAGGTGCGGGCGTTCATGGAGACCCTCCGGACCGAGGACGCGGCGGAAGGCATCCAGGCCTTCTTCCAGAAGCGTCCAGCCGAGTTCAAGGGGCGCTAGGAGCGCCCGCGAGGATAAGTGTGTCGGTGCTCCCCGACGGGGGGTGCCAGTGACTGAGGAGGTGGACATGACGGTCAAGGACACGTTCGAGGCGATGTCGGGCCGCTTCAGAGCGGAGCGCGCCCAGGGCTTGAAGGCGGTCATCCAGTACGACATCACAGGACCGGAGGGCTGCACGTACCACGTCGACATCACAGAGGGTCAGTGTGCCATCCGCGAGGGCGGCGCCGCGCAGCCCAACCTGACGCTGACGATGAGCGCTCAGGACTGGCTCGACATGCTGGGGGGAAAGCTCTCCGGCCAGGTCGCCTTCATGTCCGGGAAGCTCAAGCACAAGGGGGACATGAGCCTCCTCATGCGGCTGCCAGGGCTCTTCGGGATCTGAGTCCACGGCTCCGGCGGGCGTCCCTCGTCGCGATGGGTGGGTGAGGTGAGCGCCCGGCCGGAATCGACCGGCGAGCCGTACACCGAGTGGGCGGTGCGCCTCTTCGACCCGTCCGGGCGCCACGCCAAGCCGGAGGCGCTTCAGGGGATCCGCGTCCTCGACCTGTCCGTCATCATCTTCGGTCCCGCCACCGCGGACTTCCTCGGGGAGCTCGGCGCCGAGGTGATCAAGGTCGAGATGCCGGGACAGGGCGACGTCACCCGCATCCTCGGCCACGGGGGCTGTTTCTGGAAGAACGTGTCCGTGGCGTTTTTTCCCCAGAACCACGGCAAGTATCACGTCGGCGTGGACATGCACCACGCCGAGGGCCAAGCCCTCATCCGGAAGCTCGTCGCCCGCGCGGACGTGCTTGTCGAGAACTTCAAGCCCGGTACGACCGAGGCGAAGTGGGGCCTCGGGTACCGCCAGCTGCGGGAGATCAACCCCGGGCTGATCTACGTCGCGAACACCGGCTTCGGTCAGTGGGGGCCCTTCGCCGAGGGTCGGGCGTCCTACGATGGCCTCGCGCAGGCCGTGTCCGGGCTGTCGGCGATCTCCGGGTTCGAGGGGGCGCTGCCGATCAGGTCGGGCAACTACCTCGGGGGACTGGTTCGGCGCCTGCCTCTCGGCCATGGGCGTCTTGGCCGCGCTCCGCTGGCGGGACCGCACCGGGGAAGGCCAGTTCGTCGAGATGGCCCAGTGCGAGGGGCTCGTCCGCGCGCTCGACTGAAGGTCCCGGGCCGGCCGGTCGGATTTCACACCGGCCACGTCTACGCGCGACACCTCGGGCTCGGGCCGACTCGGCTGGCCGAGCTGAGAGCTCGCGGTATCATCTAGCCGGGAGGAGCCAGGCATGCCGGAGACGAAGCAGGCGGGGGACTTGGTGCAGAGCCTCGCCGCCGAGTGGTCGCGAACGCTGACACGGGCCGTGCGGGCGCTCGATCTGGCCACCGCGCCGGAGCCCGAGATCGGGCTCACGCCGAAGCAGGTCGTCTATCGCCGGAACAAGGCCCGGCTGTACCGCTACGAGTCCCCGCGCACACGGCCGGTCCCGGTGCTGTTCGTGCCGAATCTCGGCATCAGCCGGCCCTCGATCTTCGACCTCCAGCCGGGCTCCTCCTTCGTCGAGCACATGTGCCGGCTCGGGTACGACTTCTACCTCCTCGACTGGGGCGTCTACGGCGAGGAGGACAACGGGCTGACGGTGGACGAGTGCGTGACCCGGCTCCTCCCGCGCGTCGTCCGCAAGGTGCTGGAGACGTCCGGCGCGGAGGGGCTCGCGGTGATCGGCTACTGCATGGGCGCGCCGCTCTCAGTGTCGTTCGTCGCCCAGCACCCCGACGTGCCGGTTCGGGCGTACGTCAACATGGCCGGACCCATCGATTTCGCCAAGGCCGGGCTCTTCGCGCAGTGGCTCGACAAGCGCTTCTACGACGTGGACCGGGTCGTCGACACCGTGGGGGCGATCCCGGCTGACTGGGTCAAGGTCGGCTTCAAGCTCCTCCGCCCGACGATGGACGTGACGACGGCGCTGAACCTCTGGTGGAACCTGGACAACCCTCGCTACGTCGAGGGCTATCGGGCGCTCTCGCGGTGGGCGAACGACTACGTGCCGTTCCCGGCGGAGTTCTTCCGCCAGTGGGTCAAGGACTTCTACCAGGACAATCGTCTCGTCCAGGGGACGCTCCGGCTCGGGGGGGAAGCCGTCGATCTCGGGCAGGTGCGCTGCCCGCTCCTCGTGGTCGGCGCGAAGGAGGACTACATTGCCCCCCCTGGATGCGTCCGGGCGCTGATCGACCACGCCGGAAGCACGGACAAGACCTACTTCGAGCTGCCCGGTGGGCACATCTCGCTGATCGCCGGGCGGTCCGCGTCCCTCCACTGCTGGCCGCGGGTGTCCGACTGGCTCGCCGCTCGGCTGGGATAGCCACAGGGGGCGGACGACGCAACGCTTCCAGGCCATGACGCAACGTGGCATACTGGGGACGCCGACATGACCACGCAGAACCCGGCCCAGGACGCGTTCGAGATCTGGAAGAAGGCCCTGGAGGAAGGCACCCAGGCGTGGGTGCGGGCTCTCGGCCAGACTCCCACACCCCAGGCGCCCGCCGGGGCTCCCGATTTCAGTCAGTTCTGGCGCCCTATTCTCGGCCAGGGAATGGAGATCTGGCAGAAGGCGGCCGCGCAGGGCGGTGTGAGTCCGGAGTTCGCCCAGCAGTGGAAGGCGTTCCTGGACCAGTGGATCGAGGTCTGGTCGAAGGCTCTCGGCCAGGTGATGGGAACCGAAGGGTTCGCCCAGGCGCTCGGCCGGTACCTCGATCAGACCATCACCGCGCAAGGACCCCTCAAGAAGGGCATGGAGCAGTACGCGGACCAGGCTCTCCGCACTCTCGGGTTACCGTCCCGCAACCAGGTCGTCGGCGTCGCGTCCCAGCTGGTCGCCCTGGAAGAGCGGATCGAGGGCCTGGAGGATCGGCTGGACGAGATCAGGCGGCTCCTGCGTGAGGGGAGCTCGAGAGTCGATCGACCTGCGGAGGCCGGTGACCGCCCCGCCACCGGGACCCGCCGGCCAGCACGCTCGGCAGGGGGCTCGGGAACCCGACCCTCGGCGAGCGCGCCAACCCGGCCGCCAAGCCGCTCCTAGGAGGCCCGATGACCGGACTCACGATGAACGACGTGGCTGTCGGCGACGTGGCAGAGGTCACCTACACGGTCACCAGGGAGACAATCCGCGAGTTCGTGACGGCGAGCGGCGACGACAACCCCATCCATTCGGACGCGGCGTTCGCGGCCGGGACCCGGTTCGGCCGCATCATCGCGCCGGGCATGCTGACGGGGAGCTTCGTCTCGAGCGTGATCGGGACCCGCCTGCCTGGTCCGGGCACGATCTACCTCTCGCAGAGCTTCCGCTTCATGCGCCCGGTGTACATCGGAGACCGGGTGACGGCGCGGGTCGAAGTCGCGGAGCGCGTTGCGGAGCGGAACCGGCTTCGGCTGGGCACGACCTGCGTCAACCAGGATGGGGAGCTCCTCCTGGAGGGCGAGGCCTGGGTGCTACCGTCGCCGACCCGGATCGAGTACGCGGCGTCGAGGCCGGTCCGCCGCCGGCCGACGGCGGTCGCCTTCCTGCCGGCGGCGCTGGCGGTCGAGATGATGTCGATCTGGATGTCGAGCGGCCTGGCGCTGGCGACCCAGGCGCTCCGGCTGGTGCCTCCAGCTCCCGTCCTCGGCGCTGGCGCCGACAGATCAGCAGTGACGGAGCCCGACCCCGTCCGACCCTAGTCGGACGCCGACTCGACGCAGCTCGGCGCTCCGGAACCATCACGGGTGGGGATCGAGGGCGATCGTGTTGCCCTCGACACGGACGTCCCCTGTCGCGAAGTAAAGGCGGCGCACGCCGGTGTGCCAGTACCCGACGATCCCACGCCCCGAGGCCCCGATCGCCAAGTTGTATCGCATGACGTGACGGTTCCACCGCGCGATGAGTCCCACCCGCTGGAGCTGGCCTCGCTCGACGCCTCGCCGGTTCGCGAAGGCGGCCCCGAACGCCCCGATACGCTGTCCCTGGAAGCGCGGATGCGTCCGGACGTCCAGTGTGAGGAGCGTGAGCGGGGGCGGGCAGAACGTCTTGCGCAAGTAGTCGAGGTACGCCGGGCGACCGGAGTCCCAGCGGTAGTATGCCGGCGCCATGCCGATCCATCCCACGATGCACTCCTGCCCCTCCGCCCAGCGGCGTCGTACCTCGGACTCAGACATTGCAGGATGGAGCTGCGTGAGGGAGGGCACGTCGATGTCGGTCAGGGTCGCGAGCCGAAGATCGCCGGGAGGGCTCCGGGGGGCCGGTCTTGCGTCGCGCAGCCTGACGGCGAGCACGATGAACTCGCGCCGGACGAGCCAGCGGGGCATCTCGGTCACCACCCCGCGCGCCCCGACGGCGCGGACCGTATCGAGGACTTTGGGGAGCCGCGCTTGCAGGCGCGGCCGCATCCGGTCCCAGATTCCGAAGGCTCGCGACCGCACGGGCGGCTGGCCTAGCGCATCAGGAGCCCGCCATTGAGGGAGAGCTCCTCGCCGGTGATGTAGTTGCCATCCGACGAGACGAGGTAGATGACGGCGCGCGCCACCTCCTCGGTCTTCCCGAACCGCTTGAGCGGGATCTGGTCGAGCAGACGCTGACGGACTTTCTCGGGAATGGAGTCCACCATCTCCGTCTCGACGAACCCGGGCGCGAGCGCGTTCACCGTGATCCCCTTGGACGCCAATTCCCGGGCGAGGGACTTGGTCATCGCGGTCACGCCGGCCTTCGATGCCGCGTAGTTGGCCTGGCCGAAGTTGCCGATCTGGCCGATGACGGACGTGATGTTGACGATCCGGCCGAAGCCTCGCTTCAGCATGTCGTCGATGAAGACCTTGGTGCAGTTGAAGACCCCGTCCAGGTTGATGGCGAGGACTTTCCTCCAGGCCGCGTGGTCCATCTTGACGAAGGTCTTGTCGCTGTTGATCCCCGCATTGTTGACGAGGATGTCGACGTGCCCGAAGGCGCCGAGGACATCCTGCGCCATGCGGAAGGTGTCGGGGAAGTCGCTCACGTCCGCCCGTACGGCGAGGCCGCGGCGGCCTCGCTTCTCGATCTCGCGCACGACTGCCTGGGCCGCCGCCTCGCTCGACACGTAGTTGACGGCGACATCGGCGCCCTCCTCGGCCAGCCCGATCGCGATCGCCCGGCCGATCCCGCGGGAAGCCCCCGTCACGACCGCCTTCCGTCCCTCGAGCTTCATGCCGGCTCCTCCTCGTCGGATCGTGCGCCGAAGAGGCTCGGCGCCATTCCAGGGGTAACACGCCGGTTCCGGCGGATCAACGGGCCGGGGGAAACCATCGCCGCCCGAGGCAGGTTGCCCTTGTCACGTTGACGCGCGGTGTTAGACTGTCTGCGCCGAGGGTCCGGGCATGGCCAGCGACGAGCCCATCCTGATCAAGCGCTACGCCAACCGCAAGCTCTACGACCAGAGCCGGAGTCGCTACGTCACGCTCGAGGAGTTGGAGGAGCTCATCCGGCAAGGGCGCGAGATCCGGGTCGTCGACGCGGTCTCGGGGGAGGATCTGACGAGCCAGACCCTGGCTCAGATCATCCTGGATACGGCCCGGGGCGGCCGGTCGGCGCTACCAGTCGCATTCCTGCACCAGCTGATCCAGCACGGCACGGCTTGGCAGACCTTCGTTCAGGAATCGCTCCAGTCGAGCCTTGCGGGACTCGCCGCGAGCCAGAGGGAGACCGAGCGGGCTCTCCGGGACTGGGGGGCACGAGCAGGCTGGTGGCCGTCGGATCACGAGGGCGGGCGACCGGCCCCGAACGCAGACTCGTCGGATGCCGCCGGGCTCAAGGCGGAGGTCGCCGCGTTGAAGGAGAAGCTGAAGGATCTCGAGTCGCGGCTCGGCGGATGAGCCAGGGGAGGGGTGAGACCTCCCCCTGGCTCATCCGGGCCGCCGGCCCGAGCGTCAGGCCTGGGCCATCGGCTCAGGCGTGCGCGTAGATTTCCTTGAGCCGGTTCACGGACGTCGTCATCGTCTCCTGGATCTCCTGGCCGGTCTGCTCGGCCGAGGCCTGGACGCGCTCGGCAGTGCGGGTGACGACCTGGGCGTTGGCCTCCACGAGGCGGAAGGACTTCTGGGTGCCCTCGACGAGGCCCAGCAGACCCTTCTGGTACCACGCGAACGGGTTATAACGGAGCGATTCGAAGGCTTCCGGCCCCACGGGCGCCTGGGGAGTCCGAACGGCCTCCACGGTCGCCGACTGGAGCTCGGCGTAGGTGCGGAGGCCCTCCTTGGCGGTAGACGCCGAGAAGCCCACCAGCCCCTGGAGGACCCGGTGATTCATGTCGGCCAGGACGGAGAAGGCCTCGAGGGCCTTGCCCTGCATCTCGGCGAAAAACTCGGGGGAGAGCTGCGGCTGCTGTACGTTCATCGTCTCCTGCCTCCTCACGCCGGACACGTGGGCCCGACGGACACGAAGAATAGCTCGGGATAACGCGATGCGTAATATCTATAGCAGTACCTAACGCATCGAGTCAAGGAAGGATATGCGTCGTGGGCTCCCCTGGCGGCTGTCGTCGTCGTGGAAGAGTCGATTATACGAGGTAATTCACTCAGTTATCGGTGTATGAATGGCATCACAGACGAGGGAGGTAGCCAGCCATGAGCCCAGAGTCCCTGGGACAACTTTTCTGGGACAGGGTATCCCGATCCGGGGAACGGGCAGCGCAGCGTGTCAAGATCGACGGAGCCTGGCGCGACGTGTCGTGGCGGGCGCTTGGCGAGGAGGTGCAGGAGGTCGCGCTCGGCCTGATCGCTCTGGGGCGTCAGCCGGGAGACGCGGTGGGGGTCCTCTCTCAGACTCGGGGGGAGTGGGTCCGAGCGGATTTCGCGATCCTGTCGTTGGGCGGCGTCACCATCCCGGTGTATCCCACGTACCCGCCGGAGACCCTCGCCTACATCGCCCGGGACTCGGAGACGCGCACGCTGTTCGTGGAGGACGAGCAACAGCTTCGGAAGGCCTTTGCGGCCTTGGCGGAGATGCCGAGTCTCGAGACCGTCGTGCTGATGCACGGGTCTTCGGAGGCGGCCGCTCAGGATGCTGCGGGCAACCCCCGTCTTCGCGTGCTCGACTGGGAGGCGCTCCGGGCGCTGGGTCGGGGGGCGCATCTCACCGGTGCGCTGGAGCCGCGCCTCGAGCTCGTGAAACCCGGGGACATCGCGACGATTGTGTACACCTCCGGGACCACGGGTTCCCCGAAGGGCGTCGTGCAGACGCACGCGAACCACCTGGCCGCGCTCGACATGATCGCGCGAACCTCCGGGGTACGGGAGGGCGACGTCCATCTCCTCTTCCTCCCCCTCGCGCACTCGTTCGCCCGGATGGAGAGCTTCCTCGGGGTCCGTCTCGGCCTGACCACCGCGTTCGCCGAGAGCATCGAGCGGCTTCCAGAGAACCTGCGGGAGGTCTCGCCGGACTTCCTCTGCAGCGTGCCTCGAGTGTTTGAGAAGGTGTACGCGAAGATCCTCTCCGGAGTGGCGGCGGCACCGCCGGTTCGCCAGCGCATCTTCCACTGGGCGCTGTCGGTCGGACGCCGTGCCAGCCGCCTCGAGCTGGAAGGCCGGGCCCTCCCGGCCGGCCTCCGCGTGCAGAAGGCGCTGGCGGATCGGCTGGTGTTTGCGAAGCTCCGGGCGGCCCTCGGCGGCCGACTCCGGTTCTGCGTGTCGGGGAGCGCGCCGCTCGCGCTCGAGATCGCGGAGTTCTTCCACGCGGCTGGGATTCTCATCCTGGAGGGATACGGGCTGACCGAGACGTGCCCGATCCTGGCCAGCAACCATCCGGATGCCTTCAAGTTCGGGACCGTGGGCCGGCCGTTCCAGGGAATAGAGATGAAGATCGCCGAGGACGGCGAGATCGTCGTCCGGGGGCCGAACATCGCGCAGGGGTACTACCGGAAGCGGGAGGAGACGGCCGCGGTGTTCGGACCGGAAGGCTGGTTCCGCACGGGAGATGTCGGGGAGATCGACCGAGATGGGTTCCTCCGGATCACCGACCGCAAGAAGGATCTGATCAAGACCTCGGGCGGGAGCTACGTCGCCCCTCAGCACATCGAGAACCTGCTCAAGGGTGACCCGTTCGTGAGCCAGGCGCTGGTCGAGGGTGACCGGCGGCCATACCCCGTGGCCCTGATCACGCTCAACCCGGACGAGCTTGCCAAGCTCGCCCGGGAGCGGGGTCTCGAGGACACGCCGCGCGCCGAGTTGGTTCGTCACCCGGCGGTCATGGAGCGAGTGCGACGCACCGTGGACGGCGTCAACGCACACCTCGCGTCCTACGCGCAGGTCAAGCGGTTCGCGGTGCTCCCTGACGACTTCACGCAGGACGGCGGCGAGCTGACCCCGACCCTGAAGGTCAAGCGGCGCGATGTGCGCGCGAAGTACGCCGATCTCCTCGAGTCGCTGTACCGGAGCTAGACCTGGTGGCGGTGCTGGACCAGCTCCGTCTGGATGGGCGCGTCGCCCTCGTCACCGGGGCGAGCCGTGGTCTCGGCCGGGCTATGGCGGTCGCGCTCGCCGAGGCCGGAGCGGATGTCGCGCTCGTTGCGCGCTCCCGGGACGGTCTTCGTGACACGGCGGCGGCGGTGACCGCCCTTGGCCGGCGGGCGCTGACCCTCCCGGCGGACGTGGTCGTGGAGGCCGAGGTCCAGGCGGCGGTGGAGCGCACGATCGAGGCGTACGGCGCCGTCGATGTCCTGGTGAACAACTCGGGCGTGGCCGTCGTGAAGCCGCTCGTGGAGACGACGCCCGCCGAATGGCACCGGATCCTGGAGACGAACCTCACCGGCGCATTCAACTGCTGCCGGGCCGTCGGCCCGGGGATGATCGCCCGGCGGCGGGGCAAGGTCGTGAACGTGGCCTCGGTGCTCGGCGCGCGGGGGCTCGCGGGCTACGCGGCTTACAGCGCGTCGAAGGGCGGGCTCCTGGCGTTGACGCGGGCGCTCGCCGTCGAGTGGGCGCGCCACAACGTGCAGGTCAACGCCGTCGCCCCCGGCTGGTTCGTGACCTCGATGAACGAGGAGGCCTTCGCGGACGCGCAGATCCGCGAGCGCCTGCTGCGAGACGTGCCGGCGCGCCGGACGGGGCGCCCGGAAGAGCTGGGCCCTCTCGTCGTCTATCTCGCGTCGGCGGCGTCGGACTACGTGACGGGGGAGGTCGTCTTCGTGGACGGCGGCTTCAGCGCGGGGTGAGGACGTCATGAAGGCAGCCGTTCTCACGGGACCTCGCGCCTTCCGTCTCGAGACGGTACAGGATCCGACCGTTGGCGTGGGTGAGGCGCTCGTCCGGGTCGGGGCGGCGGGGATCTGCGGCACTGACTACCGGATCTGGACGGGAGAGCGCCGTGTCCGGTACCCGCTGATCCCCGGACACGAGTTCATCGGTGACGTCGTGGCCGTGGGGCCGGGCGTCACGCGCGTCGCGCCCGGGGACCGAGTGGCGGTCGAGCCGAACTGGGGATGCGGCGCGTGCGACCTCTGCCGCGAGGGCAGCGGGAACCTCTGCCTGGCGCGGACGGCGGTCGGCATCGACCGGGACGGCGGCTTCGCCGAGCTAGCGGTCCTGCCGGAAGGAGCATGCTGGCCGGCGCCGGTCGGACTGGCCTCGGACGTGCTCCTCTTCGCCGAGCCGCTCGCGGTGGTGGCGCGCGCGGTGGGCCGGGCGGCGCCGCGGCCAGGGGAGGCCGCGGCCGTCGTCGGGGCGGGGACGCTCGGGCTGCTTGCCCTCCAGCTCCTGCGCGCGCGAGGCTGCCGGGTACTGGTCGTCGGGCGCACGGATCGGCGGCTGGGTATTGCTCGCGATCTGGGCGCGGATTCCACGGTGGTCGGGTCAGGGGAGAGGGTCGCGGACGCGGCGCGGCGCCTCGCCGGGCGAGACGGCGTCGACCTCGTCGTCGAGACGGCGGGGACCGTCGAGGCCGTCGAGCTGTCGGTGGGTCAGGTCGGTTTCGTCCGGCCGGGAGGTCGCGTGGTCCTGACGGGGCTCCCGCACGGCCCCTCTCGGGTCGAGTTCTTCTGGGTCGTCCGACGCGAGATCGACGTTCGCGGCTCCATGATCTATCGCGAGGAGTTCGGGGAGGCGGTGGCGCTCCTCGCCGCGGACCAGATTCGTGTGGAAGCGCTCCTGACCCACCGCTTCCCGCTGGCGGCGATCGACGCGGCTCTGGCGGCGCATCGGGATCCGGCGTCCATCAAGGTCGCAGTCTTCCCGGATGGCTCGGCCGGATGAGCCCTCGGGGTCAACCGGCACCTGGCTACGAATCCTCCGTACGCCTCACGGCGATCTCGGAAAGTCGCCCGGTTGTCGAGCAGGAGACGGAGAATGCCACGACGCTCGAGCCGCCGTGGATCACCATCCTTTGGAACTGCGACTGTCACACGTTCGAGCAGGTCGCGCGACAGCTCATGAAGGCGATCGCCTGCTCCTACGACGATGGGATGGCGATCGCCGGCCGGGTGCACAACGACGGCAAGGCGGTCGTGCGGGTGGGTGCGAAGACGGAGTGCGAGCGGGTCGGTCGCGTCCTCGCGGAGATCGGCCTCCGGGTGACGGTCGCCGAGTCGTAGAGGGCAGGCGAGCCGCTGCCGCCCGCCTGGCGTCAGCGCGCTTTTCGGAGAGGCGCCCGCGCGGGCTGCCGGCGCCGGGCGGTTGAGGGCGGTCCTTCCCGATCAAGGTGGCCGGCTCCGGGCCGCGATGGACTCTCGTACCGCACCGTGACGACGGTCTTGATCCCGCCCCGGACGTTCCAGTCGCCGATGACCTCCATCCGGCGGGGCGCGAGCGTCCGCACGAGGTCGACGAGGATGCGGTTGGTTACGTCCTCGTGGAACGTGCCCTCGTTCCGGTAGGCCCACATGTAGAGCTTCAAGGATTTCAGCTCGACCAGCCAGCGGTCGGGGACGTACCGGATCCGGATGGTGGCGAAATCGGGCTGGCCGGTCATCGGGCATATGCACGTGAACTCGGAGACCACGTGGTCCACCTCGTAGTCCCGGTCGACGTGGGGATTGGGAACCCGCTGGAGAGCCTTCGATGGAGCGCTCGGCATCGCGCGGCCGTCAGTATAGCATCGGCTTCGCCCAGATGGCCGCCCGGAGGGCATCGAGTGTGGACGTCGGCGCCCACTCGAGGAGAACGACGGTGCGATGGCGGCGCTCGATCGCGAAGGCCGCGGGTCCGCTGGACCACGCGAGGAGCGGGGCGTCCGGGGAGAGCGGCGCGAGACCGTGCTTGAGGGCCATCACCCGCGCGTAGTCGCGCGCGAAGGCCAGAGCGAGGTCCTCCGTGTCCCACGCCGTGAGCGCGACGAGGACGGAGGCGCCCGTCGGGAGGTCCCACAGGGCATGGCGGTCGCCTCGCCAGCCGACGGCTTGGGCCGACTCACCCAGGAATCGGCGGAGGACCTCCGCCAGACCGATCTCGCCCAGCTCGTCCTCGAACGCCAACCGTGAACCGCTCGGGAGGACGGTGGCGAGGTCGGGGAGGGGGAGCGGCACCGGGTCCTCTCGCCGGTCGAGATAGCGCTCGGGGTGGAGGATCTGCGAAGAGGATCGGGGTGGATCCGGATAGAGCGCCGACAGCTGCGCCCACGGGTGGCGCTGCCGGAAAGCGTGAACGAAGGCCACACCCGCCGCGTACGGAAACGTGAGCATGGTCCGGATGTAGGCGGGCGCCCGCGCCACGACCGGGCCGGTGGCCGACGTGCGGATGGCGCGCTGAAGGTCGGCAACGTCCGGCAGCGCGGCGAAGTCGCGCCCCTCCCGGCGGAGGCTCAGCTCGTGCGACAAGGCGACGGCCTCGCCCTCGACCAGCGCGTGACGGGCGACGCTTTCGTCGCTCCGTCCGGGCGAGGCACCCAGGAACCGATCGAGATCGACGAGCCGGTCCTGGAGAACGTGAACCAGTTCATGGGTGAGCGCGTCGCGCCGCAGCTCGGGTGTCAGCCAGTTCGCGAGAACCATCCGCTTCGCCCCGGGATCGTAGTACGCGGCAGCCTGCTCCGCGAGGAGGTCCGCCAGGAAGGCGGGTAGGTCGAAGTCGGCGGGGACGAGTCCCCAGGCGACGAGCGCGCGCCGCTCCGCGTCCAGGCGCGCAGGGGAGTGTTTCCGGGCCAGCTCGGCGACGACAAACCGGCGGCGCTGCTCGCTGGTCTGGATGACGAGCGGAGGGGGGCTGCCGGGAGGCGGCAGTCCGCGGAGGGCCGCGAGGTCCTTCAGGAGACGCGCGGCCTCTGCCCTGAGCTCCGGCGGCACGAGGGCCTGCCCGGAGGCGACGGAGGCGATGGATGCGGCGGCGAGGATCCCGAGGAGAATGAGCCGCGCAGCCGATCGGGACGACCGCCGTGAGGGCGACACGCGTCTACCCGCGTCCCTTACCGGATTCTGCCCGGGATGGGGCGAGGGGCGCCGCTGCGCGCGGTGAACGCGCGGTCTCGCAAGAGCGTGGCGAACGCAATCCCGCCGGCCACGAGGAGCGCCGAGCCGGCGAGCCGCCAGCCGATGGGCTCGCCGATGACCAGAGCCGTGGCGAGAACGCCGAAGAGCGGGGTCGTCAGGTTGAACGCCGCCAGTCCGCTGGGCCGGTACGTCTTGAGGAGCGACATGTTCGCGATGAAGTTGAATCCCGCGATCACGACACCCTGATAGAGGAGCGAGGCGCCGAGCCGCCAGGTGAGGACCGTGGGCGCGGATTCGAGCCCCCACGAGAGGAGAAGGAACAGCGGCGTCCCCACGACGACCTGCGCGAGGAGCGGCTTGACCGGGTGGATGCGCTGGAGCTGGCGATTGAGGATGACCTGGCGGAGCGAGAGGAGGACCGCGCTCACCGATAGGACCACGTCCCCCGCGAGGACCGTGGAGCCGGGCTCCGGCGGCGCCAGGAGCTGGCCGGCGAAGAGCACGAGGATTCCGGCGAAGCCGAGCACGACGCCTCCGAGCGTCGCAACTGTCAGCCGGTCGCCGGGGACGAGGAAGTGGGCCAAGAGGACGATGTAGACCGGGTATGCGTTCAGGAGCACGGAGGCGTGCCCCGCCGTCGACAGCCAGACGCCCACGTTCAGGAGGCCGAGCTGGATGGCGAACAGGAGACCCAGCCCGAGGAGCGGCCAGCCTTCACCGGCCTGGAGTCGGAACGGCGCGCGCGTCCAGAGACCCCAGCCGACGACGCACGCGCCGCCGATCGCGAACCGGAGGGCCGCCAGCATGAGGGGCGGCGAGTCCGCCACGCCGACCTTGACCGCCACGGTGTTCCCGCCCCACAGCGCGGAGAGCAGCAGCACCAGGGCGATGGCGCCGGCGTCGAGATCCCGGGGGGCCTGGGTCGGGGGCGCCATGAGCCAAGGCAGTGTACACTCGGTCGTCGTGAGACTCGGCATCATCGGATTCCCTGGCAGCGGAAAGACCACGCTGTTCAACCTCCTCACCGGAGCGGAGGCGAGCGTCGCCCTGCCGCCGGGCCGCGGGCGGCTCAACGTCGGTGTCGTGCGCGTCCCCGACGACCGCGTGACGCGGCTCGCGGTGCTGTTCCAGCCGCGAAAGACGGTCTACGCGAGCGTCGAGGTGGTGGATCTCGCGGGCTTCGATCGCGGGGAGCGCGCGAGCCTGGACGTGGGCGAGCTGCGGCAGGCCGACGCGCTCCTGCACGTGGTCAGAGCGTTCCCGTCGCCCGCACTCGGCGCGGCGCCTTCGCCCGCGCGCGAGGTCCAGGCGCTCGAAGAAGAGCTGATCCTCGCCGACCTGGATGTCGTCGAGCGCCGGATCCAGAAGCTCGGCCCGGGGCTCAAGCGAAAGCCGACCGATGCCGAGCAGCGCGAGCACGCGCTCCTCGTGCGGGTGCAGCGACCGCTCGAGGAGGGCGTGCCACTTCGCGCGCAGGAGCTGACGGCGGAGGAAGGGCGGCTCCTCCGGGGGTTTCAGTTCCTGTCGCTCAAGCCGATCCTCCACTGCCTGAACCTCGCCGAAGACGGCGTGGCCGGGCGCGCGAAGGCGCTGTCCGAGCTGGACGAGATGGGCAAGCGCCCCGGAACTCTCGTCGGCTGGGTCTCGGCGGCGGTCGAGGGCGAGGTCGCCGCCCTCGCTCCCGAGGAGCAGCGGAGCTTCCTCGACGCGCTGGGGCTGCCCGAGCCGGCGCTTCACCGCGTGATTCGTGACGCCTACACGCTCCTCGGCCTGGCCAGCTTCTTCACGGTGGGAGAGGACGAGGTACGCGCCTGGACGATTCCGGCCGGCGCGGCGGCCGTCGAGGCCGCGGGGGCGATCCACTCCGACATCGCGCGCGGCTTCATCCGGGCGGAGGTCATCGGGTGGGCGGAGCTGCTCGAGGTCGGATCACTGGCCGAGGCCCGGAAGCGCGCCCTCCTCCGGCTCGAGGGCAAGGACTATCCCGTCCAGGATGGCGAGGTCTGCCACTTCCGCTTCAACGTGGGCCGCTGACCCGCGTGCCGCTGGCGCGCCGGAGCGGTCTCACGCCTTCGGGAAGTTCATGGCGTCCACGAACAGGTCCTGGAAGTCGGGGTGGGTCGCGAGCGACAGGTGCTCGATCGAGCGGGCGAGCCGCCCCGCGCGGGCGCGCTCCACCTCGGAAACGAGCGCGAGCTGGGCCCCCAGCGCGGCGGCGTTGCCCACGTAGCGGATGCGATCGAGCGCCAGCGGAGGAATCAGTCCGATCCGCACGGCGCTCCGGATCGAGAGGTAGTTGCCGAACCCGCCCGCCAGCATCAGGTCCGTGAGGGCCTCGTCCGGGGCCCCCAGGACGTGCTGGAGCATCCTGATCCCGCCGCCGATCGCGCCCTTGGCGAGCTGGAGCTGTCGAACGTCGTCCTGCGTCAGGACGATCTCCCCGCCGCCTGCGGCCTTCCCCGGGGGCGCGAGGATCAGAAGGCGCTCCTCGCCGCGCTCGGCGAGCCGTGCCGCCAGCGCCGCGGGGAAACGGTCGCGCCGCTCGATCTGGATGAGCCCGGTCCAGTCGACCAGACCGATGTCGAGCGCGGCCGCGACCGCGTCGATGAGCCCCGAGCCGCAGATGCCCTGGGGCGCACCATCGCCGATCACGTGGAAGCGCAGGTCCCCGTCCTCGACCCAGACCCGGTCGATGGCCCCGACGGCTCCCCGCATCCCGTGACGGATCTGCGCGCCCTCGAGCGCCGGGCCTGCCGGGGCGGAGCACGCCATCAGCCGCTCCCGCGTTCCCATCACCACCTCCCCGTTGGTCCCGATGTCGACAACGGCACGCACGCTGACGCTCTCGTCGAGGCGGGTGGCGAGGACCGCGCCCACGGCGTCCGCGCCGACGAATCCGGCCACGATGGGCAGGAAGCAGACGCGCGCCTCGGGGTTCACCTTGAGATGGAGGGTCCGCGCCGGCAGCACGAGCGGATGCCGGACGACGGCTGAATAGGGCGACAGGCCCACGTACGTGGGATCGATGCCCAGCAGCACGTGATGCATGCACGTGTTGCCGACGACGGTCACCTTGTAGATCCACTGGGGCAGCACGCCGGTGCGTCCCAGGAGCTCGTCGACCTGCTGGTTCAGGAGCCCGATGATGCGACTCTGGAGCTTCCGCAGATTCGACGGGTTCCACTGGGCGAAGGCGATCCGGGACATCAGGTCGCCACCGAACGTCGCCTGGGGGTTCAGGCTCGAGACCGAGGCCATCACCTCGCCCGAGGCGAGCTCGAGGAGCGTGGTGACCACGCTCGTCGTGCCGACGTCGATCGCGACCCCGAACGCCATCGCGGTCGTGTCGCCGCGCTCGACGCCGAGGGGCGCGCCCAGGAACGTTACGACCGTCACCTCGCCCTTGCCCTCGCGGAGCGTGGCCGGGAGCGTGCGGATCACGTCGAGGGGGACGTCCTCGGGCGCGAGGCCGGCCGCCAGCGCGAGCTGCTCCAGATCCGAGGTCTGGTGGTGCTCCTCCTGCGGCAGCTCGACCCGGACCACCTTCTTGCGGATCCCGGCGTCCATGGCCACCTGCGCTCGGACGACCGCACCCGGCTCGACGCCCAGGATCTGGAACGCGCGCTCGTCGAGGGGTGGCGCGACCTGGACGACGAGCGGCTCCATCGGCACCAGCTGGCAGGAGAGGCGGTATCCCTCACGCACCAGGTCGTTGCCGAGCTGAAGCTGGTCGCCGATCGTGCCGGGTGGGGCCACGCCCTCGACGACCTTCACCCGACAGGACGTGCATCGGCCGCGCCCGCCGCAGGTGGCCGTGACGTCCACTCCCTGGGCGTGCGCCGCGCGGAGCAGGACGGTGCCGGGCTCGACGGCGACCGTCCGGCGAACCGGCAGAAACGTCACGGAGACGGTGGCCACGCCGCCATTCTAGACCAAGGTCGTTGGAATCCCGTCCCGGCTGGTGTCGGGGACTCGACCTTGGTAGGGTCGGGAAGAGGCACGGCTCTCTCTCACCGGCAAGCGACCCGAGGTCCCGCGCGAGCGGGAGGAGGAGGCCGACCACGAACAGGCCGACCACCGTCGTCATCGACGGGGTTTGCTTGCCGGGGCGCTGGTCTCCAGGCCCGCGGCCAGTCCCCGGGCGAGTGCACGGGGGTCGGAATGGAGGGGAACCGGGGATGTCTGGTGAACACGAGCGCGGGCCACGCCCAGCCTGTCGGAACTCTTCGGGCCCGAGGGTTCGTCGCCACAGCGCGCCGTAACCCCGTCGCATCCGCGATGTGGCTCGGGAGCGCGCGCAGAGGGAAGTCGCGCAGGTCATCGCGGGGTGGACCTCGACACGGGGCGATCGCCGTGACTGCGAAGGGCCGGCGAGGCGAACGGTATAGTAGGACCGTGCTGGATGCGACCCCGCCGGCCGGCCGCGTCGTCGCTGTGAGGATCGGGGGGCGCGGTCTCGAAACCACGGGTGCCCATCGGCTCGAGCGTGGCCGGCTGGCGGGGTTCATCGTGATCGACGGGCTGCCCATCGCGGACCTGCCCGTCGGAACGCGGCTGCGAATTGGCGAGACCGCGATCGTCGAGCTGCTCGCGCCAGACGCGGCGGGTGAGCCACGCGTTTCTTCGGAGGGCACGCCTGGTGGGCTGCTGGAGGCCAGTGCGAGCGGCGCCGTCCCGGCCGATGTGCTCGAAGCCGGCTCGGTCGAGCCAGGGGACGGCGTCGCTCTCGTGGCAGTCGCTCTTCCGCTGACGGACGTCCTCGATCTCCACACCTTCCGGCCGGAGGAGACGTCGAGGGTGGTGAGCGACTATCTCGACGAGGCCCGCCGGGCCGGCGTCGGCGAGGTGCGGATCGTTCACGGCCGGGGCCGGGGCGTCCAGCGGGCGATCATCCGGCGCCTCCTCGCCGAGGCCCCCGGTGTGGCGGGGTTCGCCGACGCACCACCAACGCGGGGCGGGTGGGGGGCGACCGTCGTTCGTCTCCGCCGAGCGGAGGACGCACCGTCGGCGTGAGGACGGTCGCCGTCGCGGCCCTCCTGGGCCTCGTGCTGACCGCGAGCGCCCTGGATCTGGCCCTTGGGGTGCTCTGGGTGGTGGCGCTCGTGGCCGTGCTGCTCCTGCGGCGCCGGCTGCGCATGGCCGCGGTACTCGTGCTCCTGGCGAGCGCGGCTCTGCTGGTCTGGGGTGGCCGGCTCGGGTGGTTCGCGCCCCCGATCCCCGTCTCGTACGAGAGGGGCTGGGTCCCGGTATGGGGTGAGCCGCGCCTGACGTTCTCGACCGTCACGGGAGATCCACACCTGCTGGCCGCCCGAGCCCGGCTCGCCGAGCTCACGCGGGACGAGCTCCGCCTGACCGGATCGGAGCTCGAGCAGCGCGCCGGAGCCATGATCGCGCTCTCGCGGCGGCTCAACCCGCTGCGCGGCGACGCGCCGCGCGAGGCGGCGGCCGTGGAGGCGGCTACGCGGCGGCTGGCCCGCACCCTGGCCGCCGCGGAATTCCGCGACCTCGAGGCTCGGCGCGCGGCCGTTTCGGCCTACCTGGTCGAGCTGGACCGGCGGCTCGGGACTGCCAGAGACGGGAGCGAGGCGGCTTCCGTCCTGCGGGCGGCCGATCCCGCCGCCATGGCCCACGTGTCGCTCCGCCCCGTACGGGAGGATCTCGCGGCCGCCAGCGCCGCCGTCGAAGCACTGGTACGCGTCCTGGGAGGCGGGGTGCCGATGGCGGCCACGACCGCCACCGCGCGCTACGACGACAGCCGGACGGAGCTTCGGCGGGAGGTGCGCTACGCGGTGACCGGTGCGCCCGGGGTCCGGCTGCTCCGCGTCGAGCTGCGCGCATTTCGCGGCGCGGCGCCATCCGGCGCGCCCGTCAGCCTCGCCTACGCGGCGGGGGGCGAGGCCGCGCGCCCGGTTCCACCCGGGGCATCGCTCGAGCTCGAGCCGGCTCCGCGGAGCGTGACGCTTTTCCGAGCATGGGCCGAGGTCGCGGCTCGACGCCCGGTCCACGCGACCTTCCGCCCGCTCGCGTTCGAGCAGCTCGAGGTCGGACCGGCCGCGACTGGCGACGATGTCCTGATCACGGTCGCTCTCGATGGACGGGCGGGGATCGAGATACCGCTCGCCGTGCAGCTCCGACCGCCTCGCTTGGCTCGGGTCGTGGTGCCGCGGTACGCCCTCTACTTCACGAGCCAACCCGGATCGATCACGCCCGATCCGGACGGCGAGAGCTGGGAGCCGGCCGGCGAGGAGACCGGGCCGCTTCGGCTCGAGCTCGTGCCGAGGACCCTTCTCCTGCGGAACCCGGCCTTCGCGTGGATGCAGGGGTACCTCTACCGGCCGAACCCGGCTACCGTTGTGGTGGCTACCGGGCTGGCTGCGCTCGCGCTCGTCCTGGTGCGCCGCTCGCGCCCGACCGGGGCCGAGGGTGGATGAGAGGAGGCTGGCCGGATGCGACTCGCGGTCGCCGAGGTAGAGGCGATGATGGCAGGTAAGCCCGACGGGACGACGCTGGAGGTGGTCCTGGACGTCTTCGAGGTCTTCGGGAGCGGCGCGCTGACCGACGAGGTCTACGTCCTGGACGACGTCTCGGGAAAGCGAATCGCCATCGCGCCGCGGGAGCTCAAGGAGCGCTACCGGGGCTCGTAGGGGGAAGGAAGCTCTCGGTGAGGGCCCGGGCCGCTCCCGGGAGGTCCGACCCGCAGTGCGTCCGGCTAGGAAGGCGGCTGGGCCGACGGCTTGTGCTTCAGCGTCTCGCTGAGCTGCCGGTACAGGAAGTCCGCCTCGAGGGGCGTGAGGTCGAACTGACGGGAAGCCTCGTCGATCAGCTCGCTTCGCTTGGCGTGTGGGTCGTCGGTGAGGCGATCGAGGATCCAGTCCAGGGCGCGCTTGACGTTCGGCTCTCCGAGACTCATGCGTATCGCTCCCGTGTCGGGGTGATGCCTCGTGGTTCGTGACCGTTTCCGTTCCCGTTCAGCACCTTCGGGAGCGCCTCGAGGCTCGGGAGGACGAGATCGGCAGGGGAGAAATCCTCGTGGATCGTCGCCGGCCCGGGCACCGCGGCGACGGTCATCCCTGCCGCCTTGGCCGCGAGGACTCCGTTGCGGGTGTCCTCGACGACGAAGCAGCGCTCCGGCTCGATGGCGAGGCGGCGAGCGGCCATGAGGTACCCGTCGGGAGCCGGCTTGCCGCGGGCCACCTCGTCGCCCGAGACCACCGTCTCGAACGCTCCGCTCAGCCCGACGGCCTTGAGGATGGCGTCGATCACGGCCCGCGCCGAAGCGGACACCAGCCCGAGGCGGAGTCCCGCTTCGCGGAACCGGAGGGGGATCTCCGGCACCCCGGGAAGCCCGCGGCCCTCGGTCCGGATCAGGCACACCAGGTGCTCGTGCTTGCGGCGCACCAGCTCATCAGTTGACGCGTCGATGTTGAAGAGGATCCGGAGGATCCGGAACATCTCCGGATCGGTTGCGCCGAAGAACGACTGGTTGTCGCGCTCCGTGTACCGGGCTTGCTCTCCGAGGGCGAACTGGGTCGCCCGGAGGTGGAGTGGCTCGGAGTCCATGAGGACGCCGTCCATGTCGAAGAGAATCGCGTCGATCATGCTCATCGAGCCAGGGCCTCGGATTCGTCAGTCGGGGAACCGCTCGCGTCGGTGAACACTGCCCCCAGCGGAGGGCAAGTTCCCGGAAGCGGGCTTACTCTACGCTAGTGTCTGGGGGGGCCCAAGTTTTTCATCGGGCCGGTGACAGCGGAGCGAGACAACGTGCGCGTCGCGCGATCGGCGCTGAGCGATGAGAGGGAGTCTCCAATGATGCGCGCCAAGTATAGACTGTCCCGGCGAAAACTACTTGTTCTGTATCGGCGCCTCGTGGATGGACGCCTCGACAGCGTCGGCATCCGTCCATGAGGGCCCGGCTGCGCTTCGCGACAAGGACCGCTCGGGCGACGCCAGCCCCGGAATCAGCGTCGAGACCGCTCGTTCCCGGGATCCACCTGGCGAACGTGTACGTCTTCGAGGACCTCGCGCAGGTCGACGCCGTCTGGGAGGGGCGCGAGGCAGGGTACGTCTATGGGCGGTTCGGGACGCCGAACCACACCATCCTCGAGGACACGCTGGCGGCTCTCGAGGGTGGCGAAGCCGGGCTCGTCGTCGCCTCGGGGATGGCCGCGCTGAGCGCGTTCCTGCTGGGCGGGCTCCGGGCAGGCGAGCACCTCGTGGTGGGACAAGATCTCTACGGCGCGACGACCGCGCTCCTCCGGGAGCAGGCCGCGCGCTGGGGGATCGGCGTGAGCTTCGCGGACGCAGCGGAGCCGGCCTCCGTGGAGGCGGCTCTCACGGACGCGACGCGGGCGATCTTCGTCGAGGCGGTCTCGAACCCGCTGCTGCGGCTGGCCGACCTTCCGGGCCTGGCGTCGATCGCGCGGCGGCGGGGCATCGCCTTCCTGGTGGACAGCACCTTCGCATCTCCCGCTCTCCTCCGGCCCCTGGAGCACGGAGCCACAGCTGTGCACCACAGTGCGACCAAGTACCTCTCGGGTCACGGTGACGTCACCGCCGGCATCCTTGTCGCCTCCCGCTCGCTCGTGGACGCAGCGCGGTCCCAGGCCGTGCGAATCGGGCTCAACCTCGGGGCTTTCGACGCGTGGCTCACGCTGCGCGGCGTGCGAACGCTCGCCCTGAGGATGGAGCGCCACTCCGCCAACGCCCTCGAGCTGGCACGTTTTCTCCGAAAGCGGACCGAGGTGGCGCGCGTTCACTATCCGGGGTTGCCGGACCATCCGCAGCACGCGCTCGCGCGAACGCTGCTTCCGGATGGCTTTGGTGGCATGCTGTCCTTCGATCTCGTCGGGGGCGCCGCTGCGGTCGATC
Source organism: uncultured Candidatus Rokubacteria bacterium (assembly GCA_963805625.1). GTDB lineage: Bacteria > Methylomirabilota > Methylomirabilia > Rokubacteriales > DASRDR01 > DASRDR01. The sequence continues at coordinate 605,319 of CAWDVE010000010.1, read as the reverse complement.
GGCTCTTCGGCGGGCTGGCCGAAGGGTCGGCCGCCGGGCGCGAGGCGCTGATCGCCTTTGCGCCGAGCTTCGGCGACGTCACGACGACGTGGACCTACCCGGCGCGGACGTCGCACCGGCCGCTCTCCGACGACGAGCGGTCCAAGCTCGGCATCGGTCCGGGTCTCGTGCGGCTGTCGGTCGGGATCGAGGACGTCGAGGATCTCAAAGAAGCGCTGGACTTGGCGCTGCGGGCGGCCGGGACCTGAGCGTCGATGACCTGCCTGCGGTGAAAGGAGCGTGACATGAGCGGGGACCTGAAGAAGTACGGCGACTTGCTGGGCGGCGACAGCAAGGCGCTGGCTCATCTCGGGACGGTGATGTCGAGCGGGGCGCCCCAGGTCACCCCGGTCTGGTTCGATTACGACGGGAAGTTCTTTCGCGTGAACTCGGCCAAGGGGCGGGTGAAGGACCGCAACATGCGGCGGAACGCCGCCGTGGCCCTGTCGATCGTCGACCCCGGGAATCCCTACCGCTATCTCGGGGTGCTCGGCCACGTCGTCGAGATCACCGAGCAGGGAGGGGACGCGCACATCGACAGCCTGGCCAAGAAGTACCTGGACCAGGATCGGTACCCGCACCGGCGTCACGGCGAGGTCCGCGTGATCTACAAGATCGCGCCGGTGCGTGCCAGCGGCATGGGCTAGACGGACCGGCGTCACGGGCCCCTGCCGCTCCCTTGGGGCGTCTGGACCTCGAGCGCGGAGCGGCGGCGAGACTCGGTTCCAACACGGTTCCAAGCCTGTTGACAGGTGTGGTGTTCTCCCGTAGGTTTTGGCTGAGAGGTCGGACCACTATACCGCTAGCAGGGTCCCGTGCTCGTCGGGGCCCGCAGGAGGCCGTGCATGGCGCATCTCACCGTCGAGGTGGTCTACCGGGGCATCTTCCAGAAGAACCTCGCCGCGCGGATCACCCGCGGGATCGTGCTCTCGTCCCGGAAGGCCGGGCGATGGGGGATCGCGTTCGGACGGTACGGCGACAGCCCGCAGCGAAACGGGATCCCGGCCAAGGACTTCGCGATCGTGGCGGACACCAAGGAGGAGCTCGAGCAGCACATGGCTCGCTACCAGCCGAAGGAGCTCCACGTCACGATCTGCGTGGATGACACCCTCTGCAAGGGTGTGGAGTCGTGGGCGTGGTACGGGCTCCAGCCGATCAACCGTCTCCTCCTCTCGGGCGGGCATCTGCTCGTGACGTCCACGCGGTCGCCGAGCGAGCTCCTCCGGGACATCCACAAGAAGGATTCGCCGTACCACCTCTGGATCCTGCCTGCGAAAGCCTCGTTCTCGGGTCTCTGGGTCTTCAAGGAAGACCACACGGAGGCGCGTCTCCTCGGAGCCCTGGCCAAGATCGCGTCGGGGTTCCTCGACATCGAGGCGGTGTGCGCGGCCATCCGGGAGGCCGAATGGGGCTCGGAGCTGAAGGCCGAGTCCGCGCGCAAGGCCTACGAGCGAGTCGACGGGCGGCGCATCCAGATGAACGAAGGCAATGACGAGGTCCCGTTCTCCTTCGAGATGCCGAAGTGGTGGGAGATGCGCGAAGGGGTGACCATCCCGGCCATTCCCGTCGGCAAGCCGGTCGAGGGCGGGAAGGGGTACCGGCCCGAGCGGAATCCCTACTTCAAGAAGTTCACGACCCGCACGATGCGACCGGTCGTGAACTTCGACACCTGCGTCAAGTGCACGCTCTGCTGGATCCAGTGCCCGGACAGCGTGTTCGACGTAACGCCGGACGGGCTGTACGACGCCAACATGGAGGCGTGCTGCGGGTGCGGGGTGTGCGAGGCGGTCTGCCCCGTGAAGGACTGCATCACGATGGTGAACGAGGCCGCCTTCGACGACAACCAGAGCCAGTGGGAGATGTGGCGCCAGGACAAGGACGCCTACCGCGTCTGGTCCACCGAGAAGATCCGCGACAAGGTCACGACCGTGCGCTCGCACGGCTTCCGCTACCGGGGCCAGTACGAGGAGGAGCTCTCCCAGGGCGAGATCGAGCTGGGCGGGATGCCCGTGCCCGAGGGGATTCCCGGCGAGAACGCGAAGAGCAAGGGTGTCCAGCCGAAGCGACACATCCACGACACGGCGTCGATCGTGACCGGCGTGCCCGAAGCGCCGGGCGCCTAACCCCGACGGACGCCAACAGACGAGGAGGATGTCCATGGCAGTCGCGACCAAGCCCGCCGGGGGTGCGGCGGTCCTCGACGAGACGGAGATGCTGATCTCGGGCAGCGAGGCTGTTGCCGAGGCCCTCACGCTGGCCGACATCGACGTCGTCACCGCCTATCCGATCCGGCCCTACGACACGGTGATGCAGGCGATCGCGAAGAAGATCGCCAACGGCAAGCTCGTCGCCGAGTACATCGTCGCCGAGGGCGAGCACAGCCAGTTCGAGATCGTCAAGCACGCGTCCACCGTGGGCGCGCGCGTCTTCTGCGGGTCCTCGGGCGTGGGCTGGATGTACGCGATGGAGGCGATCACTGTCACCCCCGCCCTCCGCGTTCCCTTGGTGGCACTCGTTGGGAACCGCGCGCTGGACGATCCGGGCGCGTTCGGGGTGGAGCACAACGACGCCCTGTCCGTACGTGATCTCGGGTGGCTTCTCGTATGGATCGACACGGCGCAGGAAGCCCTCGACACGACGCTCATCGCATATCGCGTGGCGGAGGATCGGCGGATCCTCCTGCCGATCGCGATCTCGGCCGACGGCGCCTTCCTGACGCACTCCCAGACGATCACGCGGGTGCCTCCGCAAGAGCGCGTGCAGCGGTTCCTGCCAGCGTACAACCGGGGGGACCTGTTGCTCCACCCGGACAACCCGATCACGGTGGCGCCGCAGGTGAACGAGGACTGGGTGATCGAGATCCGGCGCCAGAACGACGAGGCGATAAAGCGCGCGTACAGCGTCATCGAGGAGGTGTACGCCGACTTCCGTCACACATTCGGGCGCGGGCCGGAGAACCCCTGGTTCGAGGAGTACATGACGGAGGACGCCGAGATCATCTTGATGGGGATGGGGACCCTATCGCTGCCGGTCAAGGTGGCGATCCGGAGCCTGCGCAAGCAAGGGAAGAAGGTTGGCCTGATCCGGCTGCGGTGGTTCCGGCCATTCCCGTACGAGCAGCTGGCGAAGGCGCTCCGGCACGCGAAGGCGATCGGGGTCATCGACCGGGACTATTCGTTCGGATCGCCGTTCGGCTCCGGCGTCGTCGCCAACGAGGTCCGGGCGGCGCTCTACAACGCGGAACATCGACCCCCGCTGATCGGCTTCATCTGCGGCCTCGGCGGGCGTGAGGTCACGCTCGAGGACGTGAACAAGGCGGTGGACATCTGCTACGCCGCGGCGAACGCGGGCCGGACGGAGCGGGCGACCTACTGGCTCGGTGTGCGCGAGTGACGGGGAGGAAGACCATGGCAGATACCACGACGTTCACGAACGACACGCAGATGCTGTCGCCCTTCAAGGGCGTCAAGAAGGTCACCATCGAGGAGTACTTCACCTCGGGCCACCGGACGTGCCAGGGGTGCGAGTCGGCCCTCGTGATGAAGCTGATGGTGAAGGCGTCCGGGCCGCGCACGATCGTGCTGGGCTCGACCGGGTGCATGTACGTCGCGAACACCACCTACTACACCACGCCGTGGGTGGTGCCATGGATGCACACGCAGCTCGGCTCGTCGGGATCGGCGGCGCTCGGGACGGCGGCAGGCCTCAAGTCGCTCATGAAGAAGGGGAAGATGAAGTCCGAGCCGATCAACGTCATCGCGTTCTGCGGCGATGGGGGTGGGGCGGACATGGGGCTCGGCGCGATCTCCGCGACCTTGACCCACAAGGAGTACAACTCCCTGATCCTGCTCTACGACAACGAGTCCTACGCCAACACCGACATCCAGCTGTCGGGGATGACGCCGTACGGCGCTCACACGACGTTCAGCCCGCCCGGAGCCGTCAAGCGGATCATCCACACCCGCTGGAAGAAGAACATGGCCGGGATGCTGGCCGCCGGTCATCCGGAGTGCCGCTACGTGGCCACCGTGTGCGCCTCCTACGCCGTGGAGATGATGAACAAGGTGCGCCGGGCGCTGACCATCGGCGGGCCGACGTTCATCCACTCGCTCGATCCGTGCCCGAAGGGGTGGGACTACGACCCGATGCTTTCCCACGAGCTCGGCGAGCTGGCGGTGGAGACCGGGATCTTTCCGTTGTACGAGGTCGAGGATGGGGTCGTGAAGTACTACGGTAAGACCAAGTCCATCGTGGAAGGGCGGAAGCGGAAGCCCGTCCGGGAGTACCTGCTCAAGCAGGGCCGCTTCGCGCACTTCACCGAGGGGGACCTGGCGTACTTCCAGGCGAAGGTCGACGAGATGTGGGAGAATTGGGAGATCCCGGGCGTCGTGTCGTTCCGCAAGGCGCCCTCGCAGATTCCGCTACCAACGTAGCGGCGTGACGCGGAGGCGATGACACTGCCGTCGTCGTCGGAGATGCAAGAAGGGCCGCCAGGCTGCTGGCGGCCCTTCTTGCATCTCGGGCCTTGGCCAGCTTCTCCCCAGACCTTCCAAGAACCTCCTTGAACTTCCAAGAACCTCCAAAGAAGGAGGCTCCATGGCTCATCGAGTGATGACCGCCGCCCTCGTGGTCCTGGGACTCACCATACTGGGAGGCCTTGCCGGCTCCGCGGAGGCGTGGGAGCCGACCAAACCGGTGGAATTCATCGTTCCCGCAGGGACGGGCGGCGGCGCCGACCAGATGGCGCGCTTGATCGCCCCGCTCGTGGAGAAGTACAAGCTGTCGCCGCGGCCGCTCGTCGTGGTGAACAAGGCCGGCGGGGCCGGTGCCGAGGGCTTCACGTACGTGAAGGCCAAGTCCGGCGACGCCCACACGATCATCATCACACTGTCGAACCTCTTCACCACCCCTCTCCACACCGGGGTGCCGTTCAACTGGAAGGACCTGACGCCCGTCGCCCGGCTCGCGCTCGACGAGTTCATCCTGTGGGTCAACACCGACCGCCCCGACAAGAAGGACTTCAAGATCGCCAAGGATTACATCACTGCGGTTAAGGAAGCCTCGGGTGGTGACGGCAAGATGAAGATGGGCGGTACCGGGACCGCGCAGGAAGACCAGATCATCACGATTCAGCTCGAGCAGGCGCTGGGGATCAAGTTCATCTACGTGCCGTTCAAGGGCGGTGGGGAAGTCTGTGTCAACCTGGTCGGCAACCATGTGGATTCGACGGTGAACAATCCGATCGAGTGCGTCGGGCATCTGAAGGCGGGCCGGGTGCGCCCGCTGGGAGTGTTCGACACGAAGCGCCTGGCCGCGCCGGGCTGGGGAGACATCCCGACGATCAAGGAGGCCCTGGGGACGGACATCAGCTACCTGATGCTGCGCGGCATCTTCGGGGCGCCGGGCATGCCGGCGGAGGCGGTCGCCTACTACCAGGGGATGCTGCAGAAGGTCTACGAGACGCCGGAGTTCAAAGAGTATCTCGCGCAAGGCGCCCTGAACCCTGCGTGGCAGACCGGACCGGAGTTCGTCAAGTGGCTGGAGAGCGCGGAGTCGCTGCACAAGGACCTCATGAGCAAGGGCGGCCTGCTGAAGTAGCCTCGCCGGCGCGGCGCCTCCGGCCGTCGAGGAGGTGCCGCGCAGCGGCCAGCGCGCCGACGCCGACCCCGGTCCGCGACCCGGACGACCATCGAGGAGACAGACCGCGTGCGCACGGCTGACATCGTCTGTGGGGTCTTCCTGGCGGTCGTCGCGATCGTCGTCCTCGTCGAGGGCCTGCGGCTCGGCATCGGTTGGAGTACCGACGGCCCGCAGCCCGGCTTCTTCGTGTTTTACCTGGGGGTGGCCCTTCTCGTGTCGGCCGTGCTCGTCGTCGCCGGTGCGGTCCGACGGACTCACGACGTCGCGCTGTTCGTGGGACCCGGCCAGCTCCGCTCGGTGGCGACGGTCTTCTTTCCTGCGGTCGCGATGATAGTCCTCACGCACGGCCTCGGGCTGTACTTGAGCGGCGCGCTCTACCTGGCAGCCTACATGCGGTGGATCGGCCGACACCGCTGGGTGACGATTGTCCTCGTGGCGATCGGGGTCCCCGTGGCGACCTTCCTCATCTTCGAGGTCTGGTTCCTGGTGCCTCTGCCGAAGGGGCCCCTCGAGGCCCGGCTCGGCTACTGAGGGCGCGATGGCAGGCATCGAGCACCTCTTACTCGGATTCCAGGTCGCGATCATGCCGTTCAACCTCGTCATGGCGGTGATCGGGATCGTACTCGGCACCATCATCGGCGTCCTGCCGGGGCTGGGCGGGGCGAACGGCGTGGCCATCCTGCTCCCGCTGACGTTCACGATGTCGCCGACGTCCGCGATTATCCTGCTCACCTCCATCTACTGGGGCGCGCTCTTCGGTGGAGCGATCACGTCGATCCTGTTCAACATCCCCGGCGAGCCTTGGTCGGTGGCGACGACGCTCGACGGATACCCGCTCGCGAAGCAGGGGAAGGGCGCTCAGGCGCTGACCGCGGCATTCACGTCGTCCTTCGTCGGCGCGCTGTTCGCCATCGTGCTCGTCTCCTTCTTCGCCCAGCCCTTGGCAGAGCTCGCGCTCAAGTTCGGACCGCCGGAATTCTTCGCCATCCAGCTCCTGACCTTCTCGAGCTTCATCGGACTGGGAGGCGGCAGCCCGGTCAAGTCGTTCGCGTCGATCGTGCTCGGCTTCATCCTGGGAGCCATCGGCCTCGACGTCGTCACCGGGCGGCTCCGGCTCACCTTCGGCTCGATCGAGCTCATGCGCGGCGTGTCGTTCATCGTCGCGGTGATCGGCCTGTTCGGGCTGGGGGAGATCTTCCTCACCGTGGAGGAAGGGCTCCGGTTCCGCGGGGTGACGCCCCGGGTGCGGTTCCGGGACATGGTGGCGACGTGGCGCGAGTTGGCCGGGTACTGGCGGACGTTCCTCCGGAGCTCGATGATCGGCTTCTGGATGGGGTTCAAGCCGGGCGGCGCCACCCCCGCTTCGTTCATGAGCTACGGCTTCGCCCGCCGCTTCTCGCGGCACCCGGAGAAGTTCGGCACGGGCGTGCTGGAAGGGGTCGTGGCCCCGGAGACGGCGGCTCACGCGGCGGGAGTCGCCGCGATGCTGCCCATGATCACGCTGGGCATCCCCGGGTCCCCGACCGCGGCGGTGATGCTCGGCGGGCTCCTCATCTGGGGCCTCCAGCCCGGGCCCATGCTGTTCGTCGAGAAGCCCGAGTTCGTGTGGGGGCTGATCGCGAGCATGTACACCGGGAACGTCATCGGCGTGCTCATGGTGCTCTTCTGCGTGCCGGCGTTCGCGGCGATCCTCCGCATCCCCTTCGCCATCCTGGTCCCGCTGATCGTGTTCGTCTGCGCGATCGGCGCCTACACGGTGAGCAACAGCATGCTCGACGTCTGGTACATGCTGGGTTTCGGGGTCCTGGGGTATGTCTTCAAGAAGCTCGACTATCCGCTGGCACCCCTGGTGCTCGCCTTGGTGCTGGGCGACATGGCGGAGAACGCGCTCCGGCAGAGCTTGATCATGTCGCAGGGCTCCGTGCTCATCTTCGCGACACGCCCCATTGCCGCCGTCATCACCGCCGCGGCGCTCATGCTGTTCCTGCTGCCCGTTCTCGGTCCGCTGATGCGGCGTCCTCGGCTGAGACCGTCCGAGGCCACCCGCACCTGAGCGGAGGAGCCTCGGGATGCCGGTGGTCGCGATGACGCGGGAGATGGGGAGCCTCGGCTCCCTCATCGCACACGAAGTCGCGCGTCGCCTCGGTTACCAGTTCCTGCGGAACGACATCCTGCGGGACGCGGCCAGAGAGTACCGGGTTCGGGAGTCGCGCCTCGTCGGCATCGTGGAGCAGGCTCCCGGTCTGGTCGAGCGCCTGCGCCGGCCGCGAGTCCGCTACCGCGCCTACCTGGAGGCGGCCGTGCTCGAGGCGGCTCTCCAGGATCGCGTGGTCCTCGTCGGCCGCTGGTCGACGCTCTTCCTCCGCGGCATCTCGCACGCGGCGCGCGTGCGCGTCTGCGCGCCGCCGGCGGTCCGGGCGCGGCGTGTGATGGAGCGGCACGGGATCGACGATGCCGAGGCGACGCACCGGATCGCGGCGTACGACGACGGCGTCCGGGCGCGCATGCGACAGATGTTCGATGTCGACTGGACCGACCCCCTCCTGTACGATCTCGTCATCAACACGGAGACCATCGGGGTGATGACGGCCGTCGAGCAGGTCCTCGGGCTGGTGGCCTCGGCGGAGTTTCAGCCCACGCGGGCCTCGCGGCAGATGCTGTCCGACCGGGCCCTCGCGGCGCGCGTTCGGGCGATCATGAAGGCGACGGCGGCGACGGCCCAGGTGGATGTGGACATCCAGGTGGCGGAGGGGCACGTGCGTCTGGCGGGCGTGGTCGGATCGGAGGCCGAGCGCGAGGGGGCGCTCGCCGTCGCTCGCGAGGCATCGGGCGTGATCCAGGTGTCCAGCGAGGTCAAGGTGTTCCGGAGGCCGGTCCGGTGAACTGGACGGAGGTGGCGACCGCCGAATTCTGGTTCCGGTGGATCCAGATCGTCATCCTCGACCTCACCCTGGCCGGCGACAACGCGCTCGTCATCGCCTTGGCCGTGCGGAAGCTGCCCGCGAGGCAGCAGTGGCAGGGACGCCTGTGGGGAACGGTCGGCGCCGTCGGCCTGCGCATCGTCTTCATCGCGATCATCAGTGTTCTGCTGCGAGTCCCTCTCCTCCAGGCGTCAGGCGGGGCGGTCCTGCTGTGGATCGCCGTCAAGCTCCTGTCGCAGGAAGGCCACAGGGCGGAGGAGCATGAGACGGTCCGCCAGGGCACGACGCTCCTCGAGGCGATCTGGATCATCGTCCTTGCCGACGTGATCATGAGCCTCGACAACGTCCTGGCGATCTCGGGAGCGGCCCACGGCGACATGGTGCTGGTCGTCTTCGGCGTGGGACTGTCCATCCCGCTCGTGATCTGGGGGAGCGGCCTCTTGGCCCGGCTAATGGCCCGGTTCTGGTGGATCGTCGACGTCGGCGCGGCCATCCTCGGGTGGGTAGCCGGCGAGATGATCCTCGGGGATCGTGTCGCGCAGGGTTGGCTCGGAGGCCATCCGAACCCGGTGGTGCAGCGCGCCGTCCAGGTGTCACTCGCGGTCATCGTCATCGTCATCGGCCGCGCGTGGGCGCGCCACCGCGGGCGAGCCGTCGTCGCCGCCCGCGCCGGATCTGGCCACTGAGGCGCGGAGGAACCGAGTGGCACGCCGCCGCTCCGACGTCGAGTGGCCGAGCCTGGAGCCGGTGCGGAGCACCCGGATCTACGAGGAGATCGTCCGGCAGATCCGGCTGCTGATCGCGGACGGGCACCTGAAGTCCGGGGACCGGCTCCCTCCGGAACGGGACCTCGCGGAGCGGTTCCGGGTGAGCCGGACGTCCGTCCGGGAAGCGATGCGGGCCCTCGAGAGCCGGGGCCTGATCGGGATCCGCCCCGGGGAGGGTGCCTTCGTCCGGGAGATCTCCGTCGAGGCCCTGGTCGAGCCGCTCGCGCTGGTGATCCTGGCGCAGCGCGAGACGATCGCGGACCTCTACGAGGCCCGCCGCCTCCTGGAGCCGCCCATCGCCGCGCTCGCCGCCCGTCGGGCCAGTCAGGAGGAGGTGGCGGACATGGCGCGGATCCTCGACGAGCAGAGCGCCGAGGTGGCGGCCGGGCGGACGGGCCTCGCCCAGGACGCGGCGTTCCACACGGCGCTCGTGCACTCGACCCACAACCGCGCCATCACACGGATCGTCACCACCTTGATGGACCTGTTGGCCCAGAGCCGCGAGGAATCCCTGTCGCAGCCAGGTCGGCCCGTCCGCTCCCATGGCGACCACCGGCACATCCTGGCGGCCGTGATCGCCCAGGACGCCCGGAGGGCCGAGAAGGCCATGCTGGCCCATCTGGTGGGAGTCGAACGCCTCGTCGTGGGGCGCGTCGACGACCGTCCGGAGCGTGCCTCGCGCAAACCATCACGCTGAGCGCCGGGACGCCGGGCCCTCAGCGGGCCCGTTTCAGTTGACCCGATCAGGGTTTAGGTGCTATCCTATCAAGACTCTGCGTCTGATCGACGATGGTGGCGGTGAAGGGATGGGGAGGGTGAGCACGGCCCGGTCGTTCGCGGGCGACCTAGCGGGGGCGGGATGACAGTACTCCAGGGCGTGTATCCGCCCGTGCTGACTCCCTTCCGGGGCAGGGCCGTGGCCCACGATGGGCTGGCGTCCAACCTCCCCCGGCTGAACGCGCACCCCCTGAGCGGCTACGTCGTCCTCGGGCAGACGGCGAGTTTCCGCTCCTCGCCGAAGGCGAGATCCTGGCGACGGCAGCGCTGCTGTGATGGCCAGGTACGCACGCAGTTGATCACCCGGGTATCAGGGGAGTAGGAGACCGGCGATGAAGATGTCAGGGGCGCGCATCGTGTTGGAGTCGCTCAAGCGTGAGGGCGTGGACGTGGTCTTCGGGTTGCCTGGTGGTGCCGTCCTGCCCCTCTACGACGCGCTCTACGACTTCCCGGGACCGCTGCGCCACGTCCTCGTCCGCCAGGAAGCGGCCGCCGGCCACGCGGCCGAGGGGTACGCGCGGGTGACTGGGAAGGTCGGGGTGTGCCTGGTCACCTCGGGCCCCGCTGCCACGAACCTCGTCACGGCGCTCCAGGACGCGTACATGGACTCGATGCCGATCGTCGCGCTAACAGGACAGGTGCCGACGCATCTCATCGGGAACGACGCGTTCCAGGAGGCGGACAACGTCGGAATCACCCGGCCCTGCACAAAGCACAACTATCTCGTGAAGGACACCAGGGACATCACGCCGGTGATCCGCGAGGCTTTCCACATCGCGGCGACCGGACGTCCGGGTCCAGTGCACATCGACCTGCCGAAGGACGTCCTCATGAAGCAGGCCGATTTCGAGTATCCGGAGAACGTCCACCTCCGGTCGTACAACCCGACGTACGAGGGGCATCCCGGCCAGGTGAAGAAGGCGGCGAAGGCCCTGATGCGCGCCCGCCGCGCGGTCCTGTACGTGGGTGGCGGGGTCATCGGGGCGGACGCATCGAAGGAGCTCCTGGCGCTTGCCGAGCTGACGCGCATTCCGGTGACGACGACCCTCATGGGCCTGGGCGCCTTCCCCTCGGACCATGCCCTGTCGCTGGGCATGCTCGGCATGCACGGGGGCTACGCCCCCAACATGGCGGTCTACAACTCCGACTGCCTCATCGCGGTGGGCGCCCGGTTCGACGATCGCGTCACGGGGAAGGTGGACCAGTTCGCACCGCAAGCGGAGATCATCCACATCGACGTTGATCCGTCCTCGATCTCGAAGAACATCAAGGTGCACGTCCCCATCGTGGGCGATGCGCGGCGCGTCCTGGCGCAGCTGATCGAGGCGGTGCGCCAGGAGGGCGCAGGCCAAGCGGCCTCGCTGGTGCGGGAGGCGCGGGAGCAGTGGCTCCGCCAGCTCGCCCAGTGGCAGCAGAAGCACCCGTTCCGGTACGACTGGGACGACGAGCTGATCAAGCCCCAGTACGTGGTGGAGGAGGTCTCGAACCTCACGAAGGGTGAGGCGGTCATCGTGACCGGCGTGGGGCAGCACCAGATGTGGGCCGCCCAGCACTATCGTTTTCGCCACCCGCGGCACTGGCTGACCTCGGGCGGGCTCGGCACCATGGGCTACGGCCTCCCGGCGGCCATCGGCGCCCAGGTCGGCCGGCCGGACCGCCTGGTCGTCCTCGTCGACGGCGACGGGAGCTTCGTGATGAGTTCCCAGGAGCTGGCGACGATCGTGGAGAACCAGCTGCCGATCAAGATGGTGGTGATCAACAACGGCGGGCACGGGATGGTCCGTCAGTGGCAGGACATCATCTACGGCGGCCGCTTCCACTCCATCGACCTGTCGGCCAGCCCCGACTTCGTGAAGCTCGCCGAGGCGTACGGGGCGGTGGGCATCCGCGCGTCGAAGCCGAACGAGGTGGTGCCGGCGCTCGAGAAGGCGTTCGCGATTCCCGGGCCGGTCCTGGTGGACGTGATGGTCGACAAGGACGAGTTCTGCTTCCCGATGGTGCCGGCGGGCGGGGCGAACAAGGACATGCTGCTCGAGCGCCCGAGCAAGGACGTGAAGGCCAAGGCCGCCAAGTCCCAGACGGGCTTCTAGGAGGCGCCGTGCAGAACGGTCACGGCGTCCGGAAGCACACCATCGCGGTCCTCGTCGAGAACAAGTTCGGCGTCCTCTCGCGAGTGGCCGGGCTCTTCAGCGCGCGGGGGTACAACATCGAGTCCCTCTCGGTCGGCGAGACGCTCGACCCCACGGTCTCCCGCATGACGCTGGTCGTGCGGGGCGACGAGTTCGTCCTCGAGCAGGTGATCAAGCAGCTCCACAAGCTGATCGACGTCATCAAGGTGACCGACCTGACCCAGGAGAACCACGTCGAGCGCGAGCTGGTGCTGGTGCGCGTGAACGCCGAGCCTCAGCACCGGGCGGAGATCCTCCGCGTGGCCGACATCTTCCGCGCGAAGGTCGTGGATGTGACACCCAGCACGTTCACCCTCGAAGCTACGGGGGAAGAGTCCAAGCTGAACGCGATCGTGGAGCTCCTGAGGCCCATGGGCATTCAGGAGCTGGTTCGGACGGGAAAGGTGGCCATCGCGCGGGGCTCCAAGACGGCGCGTCGCCGACCGGAGGAGCCGCTCGGCAAGTCCGCCGACGCCCAGCGGCGCCGTCGCGACACCGAGAGCAGCCAGGACCCGCGGGTGACCGGGTTCGCCGACTAGCCGGACGGGGTACGTCCGAGGAGACCATACGGATGCCAGCGAAGATCTACTACGACCAGGACGCGGACCTCTCGCTCCTCCGCGGCAAGAAGATTGCCATCGTCGGCTATGGGAGCCAGGGCCATGCGCACGCGCTGAACCTCAAGGACTCGGGGCTGGACGTCGTCGTCGGGCTCTACAAGGGCTCGAAGAGCTGGCCGAAGGCCGAGAAGGACGGGCTGCGGGTCTCCACCGTGGCGGAGGCCGCCCAGATGGCGGACATCGTCATGGTCCTCCTGCCGGACCAGGTGCACCGGCAGACGTTCGAGGAATCGATCCGCGGGGCGCTCACCAAGGGCAAGACCCTCATGATGGCTCACGGGTTCTCGATTCACTTCAACCAGGTCGTACCGCCCGTCGACGTAGACGTCTCGATGATCGCTCCGAAGGCTCCCGGCCACATCATGCGTGACCTCTTCGTGCAGGGTCCGGGCGTGCCAGGTCTGCTCGCCGTCCAGCAAGATGTCTCGGGGAAGGCACGGGACGTCGCGCTCGCATACGGGAAGGGCGTGGGCTGCACGCGGGCGGGGGTCATCGAGACGACCTTCAAGGAAGAGACGGAGACGGATCTCTTCGGCGAGCAGACGGTCCTCTGCGGGGGCGTGTCGGCTCTGATCAAGGCCGCCTTCGAGACCCTGGTCAAGGCGGGTTACCAGCCGGAGGTCGCCTACTTCGAGTGCATGCACGAGCTGAAGCTGATCGTCGACCTGTTCTATCAGGGCGGGTTGGCGTACATGCGCTACTCGGTGTCCGACACCGCGGAGTTCGGGGACTACAGCCGGGGTCCGCGCGTCGTCGACGATCACGTCCGGGCGGAGATGCAGAAGATCCTGCGCGAGATCCAGAGCGGGCAGTTCGCCCGCGAGTGGGTGCTCGAGAACCTGGCCAACCGCGCGAGCTTCCTGGCCACGCGGCGGGCCGAGGCGGACCACCCGATCGAGGAGGTCGGCAAGCGTCTCCGTTCGATGATGAGCTGGATCAAGCCGCCTCGGATGGGATAGCGGCCGCCGCGGATGTCGGACCGGATGCTGCCGATCGCCGCGGAGGGCTGGGGGTTCATCCTCGTCCCGCTCGCGCTCGCGGCCCTCTTGGCTTGGACCGGATGGACGAAGGCGGCTCTCCTGTTCGGCGTGATCGCCGCCTTCATGACCCTCTTCTTCCGTGACCCCGACCGCGTTGCGCCCGCGACCCCGGGAGCGATCCTGGCCCCGGCGGATGGCCGGGTGGTGGACGTGCGTACGGCCGTGGACGACCCGTTCGTGGGCGCCGCGCAGGCGGTGTCCATCTTCCTGTCGCCGCTCGACGTCCACGTGAACCGCTCGCCCCTCGCCGGGCTGGTGGTCGGCGTGGAGTATCGTCCCGGGGCCAAGCTGGCGGCGTACCGTCCCGAGGCCTCGGAGCAGAACGAACGCACGATCATCGCGATTCAGGGTGAGGCCGTGCGCGTCGTCGTCCGGCAGATCGCCGGAGTGCTCGCGCGCCGGATCGTGTGCCGGGTCCGCCCCGGCGACAAGCTCGCCTCGGGGGAGCGCTTTGGCCTGATCAAGTTCGGCTCGCGCACGGATCTGATCGTGCCGGCGTCGGTGCGGCTTCGGGTCAAGGCGGGCGATCGCGTGCGCGGGGGCGAGACCGTGATGGGGGTGCTCCCGTGAGGCGCCGGCCGTCAGCCCTTCGGCGGCGGCGCTGGTCCGAGCTTCGCGAGCGGCGGCGGCAGACGATCTTCCTCCTGCCCGGGCTACTCACGACGGGGAATCTCCTCTGCGGGTTCTACGCGATCGTGCTGACCTTCGACGGACGGCACCAGTGGGCGGCACTGGCGCTCTTCATCGGCATGGTGCTCGACATGCTCGACGGGAAGGTGGCGCGGCTGACGCGAACCACCACCCAGTTCGGCGTGGAGTTCGACTCGCTCGCCGACGTCGTATCGTTCGGAGTCGCGCCCGGCCTCCTGCTCTACTCGTGGGCGCTCCAGCCGCTCGGGCGCGTGGGCGCGGGCGCGGCCTTTCTCTACGTGATCTGCGGAGCCCTCCGCCTGGCACGGTTCAACGTCCTGACCGGCATCACCGATCGGCGGTACTTCATCGGCCTTCCGATCCCCGGCGCCGCCGGGGTGGTGGCGTCGACCATCCTGTTCTTCGACGAGCCGGACTTCGGCCGCGCGGGGTTGTTCGCGCTCGCATGCGCCACGTATGTGGTCGCCTTCCTGATGATCTCGAACATCCGGTACTATTCATTCAAGGATCTGAACTTCGCCAAGCGGCACCCGTTCGGGGTGCTGCTGGTGGCCGCACTGGGGATCCTCATCGTGTTCGCGCACCCGGATACCTCCGTCTTCATTCTGTTCTGCGCATACGCGGTGTCGGGCCCCGTGCGGTGGCTCCTGCTCCGGCAGCGTGAGCCCGCCCCGCCCATAGTGCTGCGAGAGGCCGCCCGGGGTTCCGGACCGGGCGAGGGATGACCGGGCTCGGGCCTCGCGCCGTCGCGCGGCGAGCCGGCGAGGAGAGGCCGTAGATGGGAACTTACCGGATTGCGGTCCTGCCGGGCGATGGCATCGGTGCCGAGGTTACCGCCGAGGCGATGCGGGCCCTCGGTGTCGTGGCCAAGGAGAGCGGCCTCGGACTCGAGTTCGAGGAGGGCCTGATCGGCGGCGCCGCCATCGACGCGCAGGGCACCCCGCTGCCGGCGGCGACCCTGGGGATCTGCCGGGACGCGGACGCAATCCTGTTCGGGGCGGTGGGCGGTCCACGCTGGGACCACCTCCGGCCGGAGCAGCGCCCGGAGCGGGGCATCCTCCTCATTCGCAAGGAGCTCGATCTCTACGCGAACCTCCGTCCGGCGCGGCTCTATCCCATGCTCGTCGACAGCTCGCCGCTCAAGCGGTCGGTCGTGGAGGGAGCGGACCTCCTGGTCATCCGCGAACTCACGGGAGGTCTCTACTTCGGCGAGCCACGCGGCATCGAGGGCAGCGGGAACGCTCGGCGCGGATTCAACACCATGGTGTACACGGTGCGGGAGATCGAGCGGATCGCGGACCTCGCCTTCCGCGTCGCGCGAGGGCGGCGGCGCCGGTTAACCTCCGTGGACAAGTCGAACGTCCTCGTCGTGTCACAGCTCTGGCGCGAGGTCGTCACGGACGTGGGCCGCCGCTATCCGGACGTCCAGCTCGACCACCTCCTCGTGGACAACTGCGCCATGGCGCTCGTGGCCGAGCCCCGACGGTTCGACACGATCGTGACCGAGAATACGTTCGGCGACATCCTCTCGGACGAGGCGGCGATCATCGCCGGGTCGATGGGCATGCTCCCGTCGGCGAGCCTCGGCGAGAAACGGGGCGACCGGCCAGTAGGGCTCTACGAGCCGATCCACGGGACGGCGCCGGACATCGCGGGCCGAGGTATCGCCAACCCGCTGGCAGCCATCCTGTCGGCCGGCATGCTGCTCCGATACTCACTGGATCGCCCGGCCGACGCCGAGCGTGTGGAGCAGGCGGTCGAACGGACCCTGGCTGCCGGGTGTCGGACGAAGGACATTCACACACCCGGGACCACCCTGGTGGGGACGACGGCGATGGCCGATCGGGTGATCCGGGAGCTGGAAGCAGTCTACCGCTGAGGGCGGAGGGCGACGGGTCCGGCCCGCGGTTCATGAGCGGGGCGTGACCGGAGGGCGCGATGGCAGGGCATCGAGTGGCGGTCGTGGGAGCAACGGGCGCGGCAGGGGAGATGACGCTCCGGATCCTGGAGGAGCGGAAATTCCCGGTCCGCGAGCTCCGGGCGTTCGCGTCGGAGCGCTCCGTGGGCAAGGCGGTCACCTTCGCGGGGGAGTCGATCCGGGTCGAGAAGGTCACGCCAGAGGCGTTCCGGGACATCGAGATCGCCTTCTTCTCCGCCGGAACCGCCCAGTCGAAGGAGCACGCCCCCCTGGCCGTCCGTGCGGGGGCCGTGGTGGTGGACAAATCGAACGCGTTCCGGATGGATCCGGCAGTCCCGTTGATCGTGCCCGAGATCAACCCCCACGCCATCCGCGGGCACCAGGGTATCGTGGCGAGCCCGAACTGCACGACCGTGGTCACGGTCATGGCGCTGGCGCCGCTCCACCGGGTCGCGCGCGTGACCCGGGTGGTGGCGACCAGCTACCAGGCGGTTTCGGGCGCCGGGGTGCGGGGCGTCGAGGAGCTCCGGCAGCAGACCCTCGCGTGGGCGCGCGGCGAGGCGATCACCCCGAGCTTCTTCCCGCACCAGATCGCCTTCAACGTGATCCCGCACATCGACAGGTTCGGCGCGGGCGGGTACACGGGCGAGGAGTGGAAGCTCGTGAACGAGGTCCGGAAGATCCTCGAGGCCCCGGCCATGCTCATCTCCCCGACGACCGTCCGCGTACCCGTGTTCACGGCGCACTCCGTCGCCGTCACGGTTGAGACCGAGGAGAAGGTCACGGTCGAGCGCGCTCGGGAGCTCTTCGGACGCTTCCCCGGTCTCCGGGTCGTGGACGACCCTGACCATGCGCGTTATCCCATGCCACTGACGGTGGAGGGGCAGGACGACTGCGTCGTCGGACGGATCCGGGAAGACCTCTCCCACGAGCGAGGGCTCAACTTCTGGGTCGTGGGTGATCAGCTCCGCAAGGGGGCGGCGACCAACGCCGTGCAGATCGCCGAGCTGATCGGCGGAGCGGCGCCCGGCCGGTAGGTCCGATCGATTCCGAGGCGCCCTCCGCGCGGCTGGCGCTCCTGCTCGCCTACGACGGCGGCGCCTACCACGGCTGGCAGGTCCAGCCCGGGGCGCCGACACTCCAGGGGCACGTTCTCGAGGCGCTGCGCCCGCTGGTCCAGGGTGAGGTCCGGGTAGTCGGGGCGAGCCGGACCGATGCCGGGGTCCACGCGTTCGGCCAGGTAGCGAGCGTCTCGACCCGGGAGCCGCTGGCGCCGGCCGTCGTCATGGCCGCGCTCAATGCGCGTCTCCCACGGGACATCCGGGTGCTGGCTGCTCGGGCCGTATCCGATGGGTTCGACGCCCGCCGCACCGCCCGGCTCAAGCGATACGGGTATCTGCTGTCCACGGACCGGGTGCCGTCACCGTTCCTCCGCGGGTTCGCGTGGCACGTGGGGCGCGCGCTCGATACGGACGCGATGGCCTACGCCGCGACGCCGCTTCGCGGGACACACGACTTCTCCGCATTCTGCGCGGCACCGGGGCGCGAGCGCGATCCGGTGTGCACGGTGCGGGCCGTGCGCGTCGTCGCGCGCCGCGGCCAGATCGGCGTCTTCGTATCCGCCGACGCTTTCCTCCACCACATGGTCCGGAACGTCGTGGGAAGCCTGGTCGAGGTGGGGCTCGGCCGGCGCCCGCCGGG
The DNA here is from genome assembly GCA_963805625.1 of uncultured Candidatus Rokubacteria bacterium. Classification (GTDB taxonomy): domain Bacteria; phylum Methylomirabilota; class Methylomirabilia; order Rokubacteriales; family DASRDR01; genus DASRDR01. Next base: position 587,077 of record CAWDVE010000010.1, on the reverse strand, counting down.
GTGGGTCGCCGAGGTGCTGACCGGGCGGGACCGTCGCGCCGCCGGGCCGACCGCACCCCCGCATGGTCTCTATCTCCTGCGGGTGCGGTACCCGTGGAACCTGTTTCCCGGCAGCCGGGGCGCCGGCAAACGGCCCTGAGGCGCGCGGTCTAGGCGCGCACGTCCCCGGATCGTCGACTCAGCCGCCGGGAGAACTGGGCGGTATCCAGGGCAGCGTCCCGGCCGACGGCCTGGCTGCAAGACGCATAGGAAAGGCGGGAGCGCGGTCAGGCCCCCGGGCTGAGGCCGAACCGCCGCACCAGGTCGTCGAAGTCTGGGCGGGGGAAAGTCTCCGCCCAGCGGGCGGCGTCCTGCGTCCTCGTCGACTTCAACATCTCCGTCGCGTACTGCACCGCCTCCTGTCGTGAGGGAACAGCCGCCAGGCGTGGACCGCCTTCGCGCGGGCTCGGCGCAGGTAGAACACCGGGCTGAGAGGGTCGGCGGGCTGGTACTCCAGCCGGGCGCCACGGTGATCATAGGTGGCCCGGCCACCCCGGTGCCGCGCGCCGACAGCACGCGTGCCTTGAGCGACTCTTCCTCCGGAAGGGCCTCGGTGTCGCGGAGCCACGGCCCGTAGTAGACGGGAACGGCCTCGCCCGGGAACCGCGAGCAGGTGAGGCAGGGGCGGCCCGACCGGTCGAGCGCCGCCTTGGCGGACTCGCCCACCCAGAAGAGCCCTAGGGGGAGTTGGCCGGCGCGTCGTCGGAGGCGTGCTCGCCACTCATGGTATGTCCGGGCCGCATGGCCTGCCGTCGGCCCCAGCGACCGGGAGTATAGCCAGGGCGCTGGGGAGGGGTCAAACCCGGGGCCCGACGGAGGATGCCTGGACCGCGGTATGATGCGCCTCGGCATGCGTCGGCTCGCGCCGGGAGTTCTTGCCGCGCTCGTCGCGCTCGCCGTGGTCCTGCGAATCGGAGTCGTCCTCAACCGGCGCATCGACCCGGACGAAAGCCAGCATCTCCACGTGGCCTGGCTCATCACAGAGGGTCAGGTGCCATACCGTGACTTCTGGGAGCACCACCTCCCGTTCTTCCATTACGCCATGGCGCCCCTCACGGCGTGGCTCACGGACCGGCCAGAGGTATACTTCGCGGCCCGGTCGACAATGGCCCTCCTGGCCGCGTCGGCGGTCGTCCTGACCTGGCGGCTCGCCCGGCGCCTCTCGGCCGATGGCGCCGTCTGGGCGGCGGTGGTCCTCCTATTCCTTCCCCAGTTCGCCGAGACGTCGACGGAGACCCGCCCCGACGTGCCCGCACTCGTGGCGCATCTGGCCAGCCTCCTGGTGCTCGTGCGCTGGCGCGAGAACGGGCGAACGGGCTGGCTCTGGATAGCCGGGGCCTGGCAGGGGGTGGCCCTGGCCCTGTCGATCAAGGCGGTCTTTGCCCTCGCCGGGGTAGGCGCGGTCGTCGCCGGCCGACCGCAGCCTGACGGGGTCCCGCGAACGAGCCGCGCGGGATCGCTCGCGAGGCTCCTGGGCGGCGTGGCGCTGGTGATGGGCGCCCTCATCGCCGGGCTTGCCGCCTTCACGGGCGTGGCGACGATCCGGGGTCTCTACCGCGACGTGGTGCTCGACTCGCTGCGATTCGTCGATTTCGGAAAGACGTGGCCGGTCTTCGGCAGCGAGGTGGGGGTGTTCCTGGCCGCGGCCCTCGGGCTCGCGCTCGTCCTTCGCGTGCGAGGCCTCGCCATCCTGGGACACCGTGTGCACGGGGTGCTGCTCCTGCCAACCTTCACCAGCGTCTTGGCCCTGTTCCTACCTCGGACTCCCGCCGTGTACCAGCACGCCTGGCTGCCGCTCCTTCCGGTGGCCGCCATCTATGCGGGGCTAACCCTCGCCACCCTGGCGGAGTGGGCACGTCAGGATCCGACACGCTGGCGAAGGGGGCTTGCCCTCGCGGCGACGGCATGGGCGGTAGTCGTGCCTGCCGGAGAGACCGTCATCTCCGCGCTTCGAAATCAGAACGCGGCTGACCTCCGGCTCATGCGCCGCGAGCTGCGGCTTGCGTGCTCGGGGGACGCGGTTCTCGACGGGACGGCCCTATACGTGTTCCGCCCCGCGGCGTATCGCCATGGGGCGCTGATCCGCGGCGTCCGGGAGTGGGTGGCCCGGGGTGTCATCCCGGAGGAAGCGATCGCCGACGACATGCGAGCGGCGCGGGCGCCGGTGGCCCACGTCGACTTTCGGATCCGCGGGATGATCGGGCCGGTGGCGGATCTGCTTCGGCAGCATTACGTGCCGGGTCCGGAGGGACTCCTCGTCGCCGGGGCGGAGATCGCGGCCGGCGAGGGCGGGGGGCGTTCGGTGGTCAATCTCCTTGCGGCGGGTCCCTATCTTCTGGCCTTCGGCCCCGGGATCGAGGTGTCGGTCGACGGGACTCCGGCTCGGCCCGGGTGGCTCGCTCTCCCCCCGGGGCCGCACGAGATCACCTGGGTCGGGTCCGGCGGTACGATCCGACTCACCGTCGCCACCTGTCCGGAGCGGCAGGCGCTACGGACCAGCGGCGCCTGAGGGGCCGCGAAGACGAGGGGCCGCCAAGCTTGACGGCAAGGCGAGCCGGAGACTAGCCTCGGAGCAGCTGAGAGCCATGCGAACGTACTATAGCTGGAAGGCCGGGGAGTACCGCGAGGTCAAGGGTCAGATCGTTCGTGAGCAGCCCTTGACCGTCTACGTCAACGGTCAGAAGTTCATCACGCTCCTCAGCACGCCCCGGAAGCTCGACGCCCTGGTCGTGGGCTACCTCTGGCTGGAGAAGATCATCGGCTCGGTCGACGAGATCAAGCGGCTCGCGGTCTCCGAGGTCGACGGCCGGGCGGACGTGGACCTCGTCCAAGACGTGGAGCTTCCTACGGAGCGGATCCTCACATCGGGCTGCGGAGGGGGCATCACGTTCCGCATCGACCCGCGCGTGATTCCGCGGGTCGAGTCCACGCTTCGGGTGGAGCCGACCCGGCTCTTCGAGCGCATGAAGGAGCTCTACCAGCTGGCGGTGGCCTACCGCGCCTCCCGGGGGATCCACGGGGCCGCGCTCGCCGATCCCGATCAGCTTCTGTTCATGGCCGAGGACGTGGGCCGGCACAACGCGGTGGACAAGGTCTGTGGCGAGGCGCTGCTTCGCGGCGTCGCCACCCGAGACCGGGTGCTCCTCAGCACGGGGCGGGTGTCCTCGGAGATGCTCCTGAAGGGCGCGAGGATGGGGGCTCCGATCATCGTCTCTCGCACCTCACCGACCGAGATGGCGATCAGCCTCGCCGAGCAGCTGGGCGTGACGGTGGTGGGCTACTTGCGCCACGACGCGTTCAACGTGTACGCCGGAGGCGAGCACCTGGCGCTGGACACGAAGTGAGCCGCGGCCCGGGGGCCGCAGCTCAGGCCAGATGCCCGCCATCGAGCAGGAGCGTCTGCCCGGTGACGTAGCTCGAGGCGTCCGAGGAGAGGTAGACGACTGCTCCGGCGACCTCCTCCGGCTGGCCGGCGCGGCCGAGCGGCGTGCTCTTGAGGTACCCGGACAGGATCTCCGGATTCTTCCAGAGGGCCTCGCTGAAGCGGGTCTCGATCAGCGCCGGGGCGACCCCGTTGACCCGGATCCCGAGCGGGGCGAGCTCACGACCGAGGACTCGCGTGAGCATGATCACCGCGGCCTTCGACACGGAGTAGGCGCCCAGACCCGGGCTCGCGCGGAGCCCGGCCGTCGAGGCGATGTTGACGATGGCCCCCCGCCCGAGGGCTGCCATCGCCCTGGCCGCTCGCTGAGCGGCGAGAAGGTAACCCTTCACGTTGAGGGCCATGATCCGGTCCCACGCGTCCTCGTCGATGTCGAGCAGCGGACCGAAGACCGGATTGGTGGCGGCGTTGTTCACCAGCACGTCGAGGCGACCGAAGGCGTCGAGGGTCGCCTCGAAGAGCCGATCGATCTCCGGGCGGCGCCCGAGATGAGCCGGGACCGCGAGGGCCCGGCGGCCGAGCGCTCGGATCTCGTCGGCGACCGGGTCGAGGTCCTGTGCCTTGCGAGCTGCTACCACCACATCGGCGCCCGCCTGGGCGAGGCCGAGGGCGACCGCGCGGCCGATGCCCCGACTGCCACCCGTGACCAGTGCGACGCGGCCGTCGAGCCGGAACTGAGAGTCAGCCATGCGAGCCATTTAGGTGGAGGCGTGCCTCGCTGTCAACCGAACCGCCTTCCCGCCAGGCGCCCAGGGCAAGACCTTCACGGCACGCCGACGGGCCGAGCTGGCGAGGACGGCAAGCCGGGTCGGTTGAAGTGGCCTCACGGGGGGCGCTACAATTCGAGGATCCCGCCAGGAGGGCGACGACCAGCGTGAGTGAAGACCAGCGGCTCGAGCGGCGCCTCTTGGCCCGGTTCGGCGAGGCGATCGGCGACTTCGGGCTCATCGAGCCCGGGGACCGGATCCTGGTCGGGGTCTCGGGCGGCAAGGACTCCTGGGCGCTCCTGAACCTGCTCCGACTCACCCAGCGCCGGGCCCCCGTCCGATTCGAGCTGCTCGCGCTGAACGTCGACCAGGGCTTCCCCGGATTCCGGGCCGACCTCATCGAGGATCAGCTCGCGCGCGAGGGGTATACCTACGAGATGCGGAGCGCGCGCATCAACCTCACGGTCAAGGAGAAGATCCAGCCCGGCGAGACGTTCTGCTCGCTCTGCGCACGGCTTCGCCGCGGAGCGCTCTACAAGTACGCCGACGAGCTGGGCTGCAACAAGATCGCGCTTGGCCATCACGCGGACGACTTCATCGAGACCCTGTTGCTGAACCTCTTCTTCAACGGCCAGATCAAGGGAATGCATGCCCGGCTCCGGGCGACCAACGGTCGCCACACGGTCATCCGGCCCCTCGTCTACGCGTGGGAGGACGACATCGCCGAGTACGTTCGGGCGCGGGCGTACCCGGTCGTGTGCTGCGCCTGCCCCGGCTGCAAGGACCCCACGCTCCAGCGCCACCGGATGAAGCGGCTGCTTCGGGAGCTGGAGCGGGCTCACCCCGGGCTCAAGCGGAGCCTTCTCGGCGCGCTGGGACGGGTCGACCTCGGCTCGCTACCGATTCCGGCCCGGCGCGGGGCGCGTCCGGGCGACCGGCTCCCTGTTCTCGCCGCCGCGGCGGGAGTGGCGCTTGCCGGGGCGCTCGGGGGCGGGGACGAGGCAGGGTGAGCGACCGTGTCCGGATCGGCACGCGCGGAAGCCAGCTGGCGCTCCGGCAGGCCGAGGAGATCGCGGCGGGTCTCAGGCGCGCGTGGCCTCGCCTCGAGGTCGAGCTCGTCCCGATCCGGACCTCCGGAGATCGGCTCGCCACGGCTCACCTCGCCGAGGTGGGGGGCAAGGGCCTCTTCGTGCACGAGATCGACGACGCTCTCCGGGAGGGGCGAGTGGATCTGGCCGTCCACAGCCTGAAGGATCTTCCCGCCGAGCGCCCCAAGGGTCTGGTCCTGGCCGCGTTCCCGCGGCGCGAGGATCCGCGGGATGTGCTCGTGGCGGCGACCGCGACCGGAATCGGCTCCCTTCCGCGGGGGGCGCGGGTGGGCACATCGAGCCTCCGCCGGCGCGTCCAGCTCCTGGCGCGACGCCCGGATGTCATGGCCTCGCCGATCCGGGGGAACGTCGACACGCGTCTTCGGAAGCTCCGGCAAGGCGAGTACGACGCGCTCGTCCTCGCTGCCGCGGGTCTCAAACGGCTCGGCCTCCTCGACGGTACGGCCACGGCGCTCGACCCGGAGGAGATGCTGCCGGCAGTCGGGCAGGGGACCCTCGGCGTGGAGGCGCGGGAGGGCGACACGGGGATCCTTGCGCTCGCCGAGGCGCTGACCGACGTCGAGACCCGGACCGCGACCCTCGCGGAGCGGGCGTTCCTCGAGACCGTCGGGGGAACCTGCACGACGCCGCTGGCGGCGTATGCCCGCCGTGTCGAGGCCGGGCTCAGGCTCGATGCCTTCGTCGCGACGCCCGACGGGACTCGCGCCCTGCGGGATGGAGAGGTGGGGAGCCCGGGGGCTCCCGAATCGCTGGGCCGACGCCTGGCGGCTCGACTCCTCGCGGCGGGCGCCGCGGACATCATCCAGATCGGGCGGGTGGCGTGAGAGCGCTGGTCACGTTCATCGGCGCCGGGTCGGGAGATCCAGGCTTGCTGGCCGTTCGAGCCCAGCAGGCCCTGGCGGCTGCCGAGGTCGTCGTCGCCGACGCGGACGTGGCGTGCGCGGTGGTCGAGGGCGCGCTCGAGGGGGCCGAGCGCATCCGCGTGAGCGAAGACGGACGCGGGCTCCCGCGGAACGCCGTCCCGGCCCTCCTGCGGGCCCACGCGGTCGCTGGGCGCCGCGTCGTCCGGCTGGTCAGGGGAGACGGGGAGGCCTTTCGGGACGAGGCGGCGACGCTCGATGCCTGTGGCGTGGGCTTCCAGGTGGTTCCCGGCGTCGCGCCCGGCGCCGTCGAGACCTGGCTGGCGCGCCGGCCGCTGTCCGGGCGGCGGGTGCTCGTGACGCGACCCCGCGCGCAGGCCGCCCGGCTGACCGGGCTCCTCGAAGCCTACGGAGCCGAGGCGGTGACGCTCCCCACCATCCGGATCGGGCCTCCCGAGGACTGGACGCCCCTCGACGAGGCGATCCGGTCGCTGGCAGACTTCCAGTGGATTGTCTTCACCAGCGTCAACGGCGTGGCCGCATTCCGCGAGCGGCTCGGACTCGCGGGGCTCGATGCACGGAGCCTTGGCGGCCGTCGCGTGGCCGCGATTGGCCCCGAGACCGCCGAGGCCCTCCGCCGGGGAGGGATCGAACCCGACCTCGTGCCGGCCGAGTACCGGGCCGAAGGACTCGTCGACGCGCTCGGAACCCGGCTCGACCGCGGCGACGCGGTGCTGCTGGTGCGCGCCGCCGAGGCACGGGACGTCCTGCCTCGCGAGCTCGCGGCGCGCGGGGTCCGGGTGACGATTGCCCCCGCGTACCGAACGGTACTCGCCGGGGAGGGAGCGGGTGACATCCTCGGGCTCCTCGAGTCCCGGCGGATCGACGCCGTGACGTTCACCAGCTCGTCGACGGTCCGCGGCTTCATCGCGCTCCTGGCGCCATCCGACGCGCGCCGGCTCCTCGATGGAGTCGTCGTCGCCGCCATCGGACCGATCACGGCGGAGACGGCCGTCGAGCACGGTCTCCGAGTGAGCGTGATGCCCGATGAATACACGGTTCCGGCGCTCGCCGACGCGATCGCCGGTCACTTCGCGACGTCCCCGCCGGCGGCACTGCGGGGCTGATCCGGTACTGACCGGGAACTGGGCAGGAGGATCCTCACATGGCACACCCCTTGTACCGGCCGCGCCGGCTCCGTGAGTCCCCGCTCCTCCGACGGATGGTGCGGGAGACCCGGCTGGGCGTCGAGAATCTCATCCTGCCGCTGTTCGCGGTCCACGGCCGGGGCGTGCGGGACCCGGTCGGTTCGATGCCGGGCGTGTCGAAGCTCTCCATCGACGAGCTGCTGAAGGAGGCGAAGGATGCCGCTAGCATGGGCATCCCCGCGGTCCTTCTCTTCGGCGTGCCGCAGTCGAAGGATCCGCGGGGCTCGGAGGCGTACGCCGAGGACGGGATCGTCCAGCAGGCGGCCCGCGCGGTGAAGGAGACGATCCCGGACCTCCTGGTGATCACCGACGTGTGCCTCTGCCAGTACACGAGCCACGGGCACTGCGGGCTCGTCGAGGACGGACGCGTCAAGAACGACGCGAGCGTGGAGCTCCTGGCCCGCGTCGCGCTGTCCCACATGGAGTCGGGAGCCGACATCGTCGCGCCTTCGGACATGATGGACGGCCGCGTTGGAGCCATCCGGGAGGCGCTCGACGAGGCGGGGTACACTGAGACGCCCATCATGGCGTACTCGGCGAAGTATGCGTCGGCGTTCTACGGGCCGTTCCGTGAAGCAGCGGAGTCGGCGCCTCAGTTCGGTGACCGCCGCTCCTACCAGATGGATCCCGCGAATGCCGCCGAGGCGCTCCGCGAGGTGGGGCTGGACGTCGACGAGGGCGCGGACATCGTGATGGTGAAGCCGGCCCTTCCGTACCTGGACGTGATCGCCCGGGTGCGCCAGGAGTTCGGGCTGCCCCTGGCGGCCTACTCGGTCTCGGGGGAATACGCCATGATCAAAGCCGCCGCACGGCTCGGCTGGCTCGACGAGGAGCGCTGCATGCTCGAGGCGCTCACGGCGATCCGGCGCGCCGGCGCGGACCTGATCATCACGTACTTCGCCCGCGAGGCGGCGCGGTTGCTGGAGCGCCAGCGGTTCGCGAGCTCCCTCTAGCGGATCCCGCATGCTCGCCGTCGTCAAGGATCCAGCCAAGCGCGGTGTCGTCCTCGAGGACGTGCCGGTCCCCACGGTGGGGCCCTGGGAGGTTCTCGTCCGCGTGCGGGTCGCAGGGATCTGCGGCAGCGACCAGCGGATCTACAATGAGATCTATCCGGCACGCCGCCGCCGGTTCATCGTCGGTCACGAGATCGCGGGGGAGGTCGTCGCCGTCGGCGAGCGCGTGACGGAGGTGCCGCTGGGGGCATCCGTCGCCGTGGAGATCTGCATCGGCTGCGGCATCTGCCGGCACTGCAAGGTCGGTCGCGTCAACCTCTGCGAGAAGCTGGAGGAGCTTGGCGTCACCGTCGACGGGGGCATGACCGAGTTCGTCGCGGTCCCCGCTCGGAACATCCACGTCATGCCGCCGGGCCTTTCATACGAGGTGGCCGTGCTCGCGGACCCCCTGGCGTGCGTGATCCGGGGTCTCGAGATGATCACCGTCACCTCGGGATCGTGGGTGGCCGTCCTGGGCCCGGGTCAGATGGGGCTGTTCGCGACCCAGGTGATCAAGCGTATCCTGCGGGCCCGCGTCGTCGTCATCGGGACCCGCGACGACCGCCTGGCTCTCGCCCGCCAGATGGGGGCCGACGAGGTCGTGAACGTGCGGGACCGAGACGCGGTGGCGGCGGTCCGGGAGCTGACGGACGGAGGGGCGGACTTCGTCTACGAGGCGGCGGGAAGCGCCGAAGCGCTCGGCCAGGGCATCGCCATGGCCCGAAAGGGCGGCTCCGTCGTGATGCTGACCGTACACAAGCAGGTCCAGGTCGACCTGGAGCCGGCCGTCCGGGGCGAGTTGCACCTGGTGGGTGCGATCTGCTACTCGTACCGGGAGTACCAGCGAGCCCTGGCCCTCCTGGCCGAGGGCCGGGTTGACGTCGAGGCGCTCACGCGCCACGTGTTCCCGCTCGACCAGGCCCAGGAGGCCTTCGAGTTCGTGCTCTCCCGCCAGGGCGTCAAGGCCATCCTTGCCGTGGCGGGGAGCGAGCCGGCGGGCGCAGCGCGCGCAGACGCGATGAAGCGGTAGCGGCCCTTCGGGCCGCGAAGGAGGATCCGATGGTCGCGGGTGTCCTGATCCGGTGCCAGCCCCAGAAGGAGACGGAGGTGCTCGACGCGCTCCGGAAGCTGGAGGGGCTTTCCTATGTGTACCAGCTGTTCGGCCGCTACGACATGGTGGCGCTCATCCGCTCCCTGGACCTGCACGCGGCATCCGAGGTCGTGGGCCGCATCCGGGCCATCGACGGCGTAACGGTCACCGAGACCTTGGTGGTACGCCCGAACTCGTGAGCGCCAGCGTCATCCTGGCCGTCAACCTTCACCGGGAGGAGATCGCACACATGCGTGTCAAACGGAACGTCATGAGGCTCCTGGCCATCACGACGCTCAGCGTCGCTGCCGTCCTGCTCGCCGCGGGCGGGCCGGCGCAAGCGCAGAGCCGGCAGGAGACCTTGATCATCGCCCGTAACATCGACGACTACGTCACGAACGATGTCCACAAGACCTACGAGTACACCTCGAACATCCTGGACACCGCCGCCTACGACACCCTCGTGACGGTGGACGCGCCGGACTTCACCAAGATCCAGCCGCGCCTGGCCACCTCGTGGACGGTGTCCCCGGATGGGACGACCTACACCTTCAAGATCCGCCCCGGCGTGAAGTTCACGTCCGGGAATCCACTGACCGCGAACGATGTGCGTTTCTCGCTGCGGCGGCTCAAGAACCTGAAGGACAACCCGTCCTTCTTCATGGAGCCGGTCAAGGACATTCAGGTCGTGGATGACCTGACCGTCCGGATCGTCCTCGCGGGCCCCGACGCGTCCTTCCTCGCCGCGCTGGCGGCCGTACCCTGCGGCATCGCAGACTCGAAGGTCGTCATGGCGAAGGGCGGCACGGACGCGGACGACGCGAAGGACAAGGACAAGGCCACCGAGTGGCTCAACAACCAGTCGGAAGGGTCGGGGCCGTACAAGCTCACCTCGTTCACGAAGAACGTCGAGGCGGTCCTCGAGCGGAACGCCGGGTACTGGGGCAAGAAGCCCTACTTCGCGAAAGTGATCGTGAAGCACGTGCCCAGCGGAACCACACAGCGCGAGATGGTCGAGCGCGGCGACGCCGACGTCGCCCACGACTTCGACGTCGACATCGTGGCCAAGATCACGCAGGGCCCCAAGATCAAGATCGTCGAGGGGCTCTCGATGAATCAGGTGTACCTAGGGGTCACCAACAGCGCCGAGATGAGCAAGGAGCTGAGCGACAAACGGGTCCGGCAGGCCGTCTCGTACGCGATCGACTACGACGGGATCATCAAGGGGATCGTGCGGGGCGCGGGTGAGCAGCCCTCGACCATGATCCCGCTGGGCCTCCTCGGCGGCGACAAGTCGCTGGCGCGCAAGCGCGACGTGGCCAAGGCCAAGCAGCTCCTCACCGAGGCCGGGTACCCGAACGGCATCGAGCTCAAGCTCTCCTACTGGACCGCACCGCTCCTGGGTGTCGCCCCCGAGCCCCTGGCGGCCAAGCTCCAGGCCGATCTGGCGCAGGCTGGCATCAAGGTCACGCTCGATCCCAAGGAGCGCTCGGTGGCGTTCGCCGAGTATCGTGCCGGGAAGATCCAGCTGCAGCTTGCCTCGTGGTCGCCGGACTTTCTCGATCCGGATCCGTTCGCGGACGCCTTCTACGGTGCCGGCCCGGTGCCGAAGCGGGTGAAGTACTCCAATCCCAAGGTCAACGACATCATCGCCACGGCCAAGAAGGAGCAGGACGTCAAGAAGCGTGAAGGCCTGTACATGGAGATGAACAAGATCGTCCTCGAAGACGTTCCCGAGATCATGCTGATCCAGCCCAAGAATTTTGTGGGGCTGAATCCCGCGATCAAGGGCTACGCGATCCATCCGATCTGGTGGGTCACCGTGGCGAATCTCAGCCGGTAAACAGCACGTGACGCGGCTCGTCGAGGGTCCTGTCGCCGGGCGCACTCCCGGCGAGCCGCGCCCATGCTCCTGACCTATCTCGGACGACGGCTCGTGCTGGCCGTCGTCGCGCTGTTCGGTGTCGTCCTCACCGCGTTCCTTGTCGCCCACAGCGTGCCGGCGGATCCGCTGGCCACGGTGCTCTCGGAGCAGGCGACCAAGGACCCGTCCATCCGCGCCGCCTACGTCAAGCGCTGGGGGCTGGATCGGTCGCTGCCGGAGCAGTTCGTCTCGTACCTAAAGAATGTCCTGCGAGGAGATCTCGGGGAGTCCTTCACCACGCGTCGTCCCGTCCTGCAGGACCTCAAGCAGTTCTTGCCTGCGACGGTGGAACTGTCGCTGGCCGCGTTGGCGGTGGCCGTCTGCTTCGGCGTGCCGCTGGGAGTGTGGGCGGCGATCCATCATAACCGGCTGCCCGATCACGCCGCCCGCGCCGTGTCGCTGGTCGGCGCTGCCTCGCCGATCTTCTGGACCGGTCTCATCGCGCTCTACGTCTTCTACTACCTCCTCGAGTGGGCGCCGGGGCCCGGGCGCCTGGACAGCCACCAGACCATGCCTGCTCGCGTCACCGGGTTCCTCCTCGTCGACAGCCTCGCCGCCGGAAACGGGGAGCTCTTCGCGGCGGCGGTCCGGCACCTGATCTTGCCCGCTCTCGTCCTGGGGTGGTTCATCATGGGCATCATCGCCCGCACGACGCGGTCGTCCCTGCTCGAAGTCCTCAACGCCGACTACGTGCGGACGGCCCGGTCGAAGGGGCTCGGTGAGGGCGTGGTCGTGGGATTCCACGCGCTCCGGAACGCCTTGATCCCGGTGGTCACGGTCATCGGGCTCACGTTCGCGAGTCTCCTGTCCGGCGCGGTGCTGACCGAGACGGTCTTCGCCTGGCCCGGGATCGGGCGCTACGCGGTGACGGCTTCGACGCGGCTCGACTATCCCGCCATCCTCGGTGTCACGATGCTGACCGCGGTCATCTACATCACCGTGAACCTCATCGTCGATCTGCTCTACGGCGTCCTCGACCCGCGCATCCGCGTGCGGTGACCGGCGCGACGTGCCCTCCGCCCAGCCGATCGCCAGCCCGAGCGCGCTGACCGTTCCCCGCGAGGCGGTCGTACGGGGCCGCAGGCGCGCGAATAGCGCGCTCATCGTCGGCGCGCTCGTCGTGGGTGTCTGGGTGTTCGTCGCGGCGTTTGCCCCGTGGCTCGCGCCCCACAGCCCGATGCACCTGGACGTCATGAACCGGCTCGAGTCGCCGGGGCCGATCCACTTCTTCGGCACGGACGAGGCGGGCCGTGACAACTTCTCGCGCGTGCTCTACGGCGCGCGCATCACGATTCCGGTCGCCTTCACGGTCATCCTCCTGGCGAGCCTGTTCGGGGCGGGCGTAGGCGCGGTGGCCGGGTACGTGGGCGGGCGGGTGGACGAGCTCCTCATGCGGGTGGTCGACATCGTGCTCGCGTTCCCGCCCATCGTCCTGGCCATGGCGATCACCGCGGCCCTCGGGGCCGGGCTCCGCAACGCCATGTTCGCGATCCTGCTCGTATCGTGGCCGGAGTTCAGCCGGCTCATGCGAGGACAGGTCCTGGCGATCAAGGAGAATGACTACGTGATCGCGGCCCGGGCACTCGGCGCGCCAGGCTTCCGCGTCGTGCTGACCCATATCCTTCCGAATGCGTTTCCCCCGATCGTCGTCAAGGGCTCGCTCGACATCGGCAACGCCATCATCTTCACCGCCGCCCTGTCCTTCATCGGCCTCGGCGCGGTCCCGCCCGCCCCGGAGTGGGGCGCGATGATCGCCGCGGGCCAGACCAAGTTCGAGTACTGGTGGGTGGCCACGTTCCCCGGCCTCGCGATCCTGTCTGTCGTCCTCGGGTTCAACTTCCTGGGGGACGGGCTCCAGGACTGGCTGAACCCTCGTCTTCGGAAGGACTGACGCTCCCCGCGGAGACTCGCCCGAGAGTCCACGGCCGCCCGGACGGCTGACCCGGCAGGCGCCCAAACGGCCCCAGGAAGCTCACAGCCCGCCTTGACGCTCCTCCAATCCGGTCGGTACACTCCATTCTTGACCGGATATGCGAATTTCAGCGAAGGGTGAGTACGCGATCCGTGCCCTCCTCGACCTCGCCGTTCACCATGGCGAGGGGCTCGTCCCCATCCAGGAGGTGGCACGCCGCCAGGGCATTCCCCAGCGCTACCTGGAGCAGGTGCTCCTGCTCCTCAAGCGGGCGGGGATCCTCGAGTCCAAGCGCGGGTCGGCAGGGGGCTACCAGCTGGTCCGGGCGCCGGCAGGGATCTCGGTAGGAGAAGTGCTCCGGGCCGTCGAGGGACGCGTCACGGCGCTGGAGGTCGCGGGCCGTCATCCGACCAAGGTAAGCGAGGCCGCCGCGTCCGATCTGGCGCCGCTCTGGCGAGAGATCTCGGGTGCGGTGGCGGCCGTGATCGACCGCACGACCTTCGGTGACCTGGCCGAGCAGGTCAAGGCGCGTCGGTCACCCGAGCGCACCATCTACCACATCTGATCGATGAGCCCCGGGGGGGAACCGATGGCCGGGCGTCCACGCGTCGCCGACAGCGTGCTCGACCTGATCGGCAACACTCCGCTCGTGCGGCTCGGACGGATCGTGCCTGCGGGCAGCGCGACCATCCTGGCCAAGGTCGAGTCGCAGAATCCGGGCGGGAGCGTCAAGGACCGGATCGCGCGGTCCATGATCGAGGACGCGGAGCGCCGCGGCACACTCCAGACCGGCTCGACCCTCGTGGAGCCGACCAGCGGAAATACGGGCATCGGCCTGGCGGTGGTCGCGGCGGTCAAGGGCTACCGCCTCGTCCTCACGATGCCCGACGACATGAGCCTCGAGCGACGCCGGCTCCTGGCGCGACTCGGCGCGGAGCTGGTCCTCACGCCGGCGATCGAGGGGATGACGGGCGCCGTGTTCGCGGCCCAGGAGCTCTGTCGCGCGCATCCGGGCTACGTGATGCTGCAGCAGTTCGAGAACCCGGCCAACCCGGAGGCCCACCGGCGGACGACGGCCCTCGAGATCCTGGAGGCCACCGGCGGCAAGGTGGACGGTTTCGTGGCGGGGGTGGGCACCGGGGGGACGATCACCGGGGTGGGCGAGGTGCTGCGGGAGCGCATCCCCCGTGTTCGCATCGTCGCGGTCGAGCCGGCCCGCTCGCCGGTGCTGTCGGGAGGGAAGTCGCGAGTCCACGGGATCCAGGGCATCGGCGCCTCGTTCGTGCCCGGGATCCTCAATCGCACCGTGATCGACGAGATCGTGCAGGTGAAGGACGAGGACGCGATGGCCACGACGCTCCGGCTGGCGCGCGAGGAGGGGCTTCTCGCGGGGATCTCGGCCGGGGCGAACGTGTGGGCCGCGCTCGGCGTGGCCGAGAAGCTCGGCGCCGGGCGGACGGTCGTGACGGTCCTCTGCGACACCGGCGAGCGGTACCTGAGCGTTTCGCTCGAAGCCTCCGAGCGCTGAGGGGACGGGAAGGAGACGGAGCCATGGCAGTGAGCGTGTACATTCCGACGCCATTCCGACGCGCGACGGCGAACGCGCCGCGGGTCGACGTGGACGCGGCCGACGTGCAGGAGCTGCTCGACGCCCTCGAGGGGCGGTTCGAGGGCCTCCGGGGTCTGGTGCGGGACGCGACCGGGCAGATGCACCATCACGTCAATCTGTACGTGAACGGGGAGGAGATCGGCAGTCTCCAGGGAGCGGCGACCCGGCTGAAGGACGGAGACGAGGTATCCATCATCCCGGCGCTGGCGGGAGGCGCGTGAGCCCCCTTCTCACGCCGGCCGAGCTCGAGGCGATCCAGCGGCACGCCCGGGCCGACTATCCCGCGGAGTGCTGCGGCGTGCTGCTGGTCCGGCCGGGCGCTCCAGGCGACGTCGACGAGCGGCGGCTCCTCGCCTGCCGCAACATCCAGGACGAGCTCCACGCGCGAGACCCCGGGCGCTTCCCGCGGACCGCGCGAACGGCTTACTACATCGCCCACGAGGATCTTCTCGAGATCGGCCGCCGGGAAGGGGAAGGGTTCGAGGTGCGGGTGATCTACCACTCGCACGTCGACGCCGGCGCCTACTTCTCCGAGACGGACCGCCGGAACGCGATGCTCGACGGAGTCCCCGCGTATCCGCAGGCGACCTACGTGGTCGTCGCGGTCGCAGAAGGCCGGGTGGCGGACACCCGCGCGCATCGATTCAGCGCCGAGACCCGCGAGTTCGTCGAGATCCCATTCGCGATGGTCGAGGGAGCCGTCTGAGCAGAAAAGCGTTGACGGGTCTGGGGGCCGCTGCTATCATCCGCCCTGCCTTGTGAAAGAGCGCACTTGCCTTAGCCCGCCCTGACCGGGCGCGGGCGTTACCGGCTGACGAGAGCCAGACGAGGACGGGGCGGATGCAGGTCCGCGTGAGGGAAGTGCTCGCCGCCCTGATCGTCTCGATCGCGGTGGTACTCCTCCCCGGGACCGTTGTCACCCCGGCCAGCGCGCAGGCCCCGATCGCCCCGGCTCCGAAGCAGCCCATCCTCTTCAGCCACAAGATCCACGCCGGCGACTTCAAGATCGACTGCCAGTACTGCCACGCGGACGCCCGCCGGTCCACCTACGCGGGCATCCCATCCGTCAAGCGCTGCATGGGCTGCCATCAGATCGTCGCGTCGCAGGACGCGGAGCTCCAGAAGGAAGTCGAGAAGCTCCGGGCCCTTTCCAAGGACGGCCGGCCGGTGGAGTGGGTGCGGATCCACAAGCTCGCTGGCTTCGTCTACTTTCCCCACAAGCGCCACGTGCAGACGGGCCTGGCCTGCCAGCAGTGCCACGGGGAAGTGCAGACGATGACCGAGGTCGCCCAGGTAGCGCCCCTGACCATGGGCTGGTGCGTGTCCTGTCACGCCGAGCGGAAGGGTCCGCTCGACTGCGTGATGTGCCACCACTGACGGAGCGCGGGATGCCAGACGGACAGCAGGGGACAGCAGGGATGGATCGCCGGGGCTTCTTCCGGATCGTCGGCGTGAGCGGCGCGGCGGCGGCGGCGGCCGCGGGCTGCGGCAAGACGACCGAGGCGATCCTGCCCTACGTCATCCCGGCCGAGCACATCGTCCCGGGGGCGGCGACTTGGTTCGCGACCGTGTGCCGCGAGTGCCCAGCGGGCTGCGGGGTCCTGGCGAAGAGCCGGGAAGGCCGGATCGTGAAGCTGGAGGGCAATCCCGACCACCCGGTGAACCGGGGGGCCCTCTGCGCGAGCGGTCAGGCGGGTCTCCTCTCGACATACGACCCGGATCGCGTCCCCGGTCCGCGCGTCCGCGAAGGAGAGACCTGGCGCCCGGTTCCGATCGCCGACGCGCAGAAGCTCCTCGTCGACAAGATCGCGGCCGCGCGCCAGGCAGGCGCTGGCCGGATCGCGATGCTGACGCAGCTCGAGACCGGCAGCCTCGGCCGCTTGGCGGACGAGTGGCTGAAGGCGGTCGGCGGCCGTCCACGCGTCTCGTACGAGACGTTCGCGCACGAGGATCTCCGGGCGGCGAGCCAGGCCGTGTTCGGGATCGACGCGATCCCCTATCACGCGTTCGAGGACGCGCGGACGATCCTGTCCCTCGGCGCGGACTTCCTCGAGACGTGGGTCTCGCCGGTGGGATACACGGCGGCGTTCCGGCGGGCGCACGCGCTTCGCGAGGAGCACTTCGCCCGCGTGATCCACGTCGAGCCGCGATACTCGATGACGGCGGCCAACGCCGACGAGTGGATCGCGAGCCTGCCGGGCGCGGAGGGGGCGATCGCGCTCGCCCTGCTGCGCCTTTGCCTCGAGGCGCGCCAGATCCCGGCCCTGCCGGCCAAGGAGCTCGAGGCCCTCACGGCGGCCGCCCGGACGGTGGACGTCGAGACGGTCGCCAAGCAGAGCGGGATCCCGGCAGCCAAGCTGAAGCTCCTGGCCGAGGCCCTGGTCAAGGGCGCGCCGAGCCTCGTCGTGTCGGGCGGCGTGGCGGTGAGCGGACCGGGCGGCGCCGACGCCGCGATCGCCGTGAACCTCCTCAACTACGCCCTCGGGAACGTGGGACGGACCGTCCGCTTCGGGCCGAACTCGGCTCTCTCGCGAGCGAGCCGGTACGCGGACGTGCTCGCGCTGACGAAGGCGATGGCCCAGGGCGAGATCGCCGTGCTTATCGTGAAGGACGCGAACCCCGCCTTCACGCTCCCGGCGCGCGCCGCGTTCGCCGAGGCGCTCGCCAAGGTCCCGTTCGTGGTGAGCCTCTCGAGCCACATGGACGAGACCGCCGCCCGTGCCCACCTCGTGATTCCCGATCTCACGCCGCTCGAATCCTGGGGCGACTACTCGCCACGGGACGGCGTGTGGGGACTCCTCCAGCCGGCGATGGCGCCGGTGCCGAAGGTCGGCCCCACGAACCCCGACGCCCTCGACCTGCCTCAGCTCCAGGCGGTCCGGGACGCGCTGGGTCGACGGGCTCCCGAGACGTTCCCCGGTGTCGAGACGAAGCCGACCGGCGACCTCCTGCTGGATACCGGACGGGCCTTGGTCCCGGGCTCGGAGAAGACCGTCTTCCAGGCGAAGACCTTTGCCGACTATCTCCGCGAGTCCTGGCGCGCCATGGCCAAGGCCGTGGCACCCAAGGCGGTGTTCGACGAGTTCTGGGAGGACGCGCTTCGCCGGGGGGGCTACTGGGCGGACGTGCCGGCCACGAAGGTCGCACTCCGCGCGGGCGTGAAGGTGTCTTCCCAGGCGCCGGCTCTCGAGGGAAGCGCGACCGACCCCGTCCTCCTGGTCGTCCCGTCTTCGCGCTACTACGACGGTCGCGGCGCCAACAAGGTGTGGCTCCACGAGGCGCCCGATCCCATGACCCAGGTGGTCTACGGGAGCTGGGTCGAGGTCCCGGCGGAGACGGCCCGAAGCCTCGGCGTCCAGTCCGGTGACGTGCTGCGGGTGGAGTCGCCTCACGGTGCCCTCGAGGCGCCGGCGTACGTCTCGGAGACCCTGGCCGCAGGCGCGGTGGCGATTCCGACCGGGCTCGGGCATACCGCGTACGGGCGGTTCGCCCGGGGCGTCGGCCAGAGTCCCTACGCCCTCCTGCCGGCCGAGCCGACCGCGGGGTCCGGCGGTCGCCGCTGGCTGGGTGTCCGCGTCCGTCTCCAGAAGACCGGGCGGCGCGACAAGCTCGCCTCCCCGGCCGGCGTGACGGAGATCGACCACTCGCGGGAGATCTTCGAGACGGTCGGGCTCGCGGAGGCGGTCAAGCTCGAGCGAGGCGGCAAGGCGCCGGAACACGCAAACCTGCCCTCCATGTACCCCGACCTCAAGTACCCGCAGAACCGCTGGGGGATGGCGATCGACCTCGACGCCTGCACCGGCTGCCAGGCCTGCGTCGTGGCCTGCCAGGCCGAGAACAACGTCCCCTCGGTGGGCAAGGGCAACATCGACTACGGCCGGAGCATCCAGTGGCTCCGCGTCGAGCGGTGGTGGGACCGCGGTCACGGAGAGACGGCGGCCACGGAACACGCGGCGCTGCCCGGCACGATCGGCGTCGCGCATGCGGCCGAGGCGCCCGCCGCCAGGCGGCCCGATGCGCGGTTCCTCCCGATGCTCTGCCAGCACTGCGAAGTGGCGCCGTGCGAGCCGGTGTGCCCGGTGTTCGCCGCGTACCACACGGCGGACGGGCTCAACGCGCAGATCTACAACCGGTGCGTCGGCACCCGGTACTGCGGGAACAACTGCCCGTACATGGTCCGGCGGTTCAACTGGTACCGCTACGAGTGGCCGGCGCCGATGAACCTCCAGCTCAACCCGGACGTCGCCGTCCGCGATCGCGGCGTCATGGAGAAGTGCACGATGTGCGTGCAGCGGATCATCGCCGGTCGCGACCGCGCCCGTGACGAGGGTCGGCTCCCGCGAGACGGGGAGATCCAGACCGCCTGCCAGCAGACGTGCCCGACGCAGGCGATCACGTTCGGGGACCTCAAGGACGGCCAGAGCCGTGTCTCCCGCTTCTCGACGTCCGCGCGCGGCTACCACGTCCTCGGCGAGCTGGGGACGCGTCCGGCAGTGACGTACCTCCGGAAGATCCTGCGAGAGGTGCCCACGTGAGCGTGCCGAGCAGCGCCGAGCGTCCGGCCCGCCCCATCGCCGGTGGGGTCTCCCCGACCTTTGCCGACGTCAACCGGGACGTTCTCCGGACGCTCGAGTTTCCGGGGTCGACCTACTTCGGTTGGATGTCGTTCATCGCCCTCATCCTGGCCGGTGGGATCACCTGCTGGGTCCTGCAGGTCTACTTCGGCATGGGGATGGCGGGCAAGCGCAATCCTCAGATGTGGGCGATGTACATCACGACTTTCGTCTTCTGGATCGGCATTGGCCACGCGGGCACGCTGATCTCGGCGATCCTGTACCTGTTCCGCGCGAAGTGGCGGATGTCGATCTACCGCGGTTCCGAGGCGATGACCATCTTTGCGGTCCTCACGGCCGGGTTGTTCCCGGTGATCCACGCCGGCCGCATGTGGTACGCGTACTGGCTCATTCCGTACCCGAACGAGCGGTTCCTGTGGCCGAACTTCCGGTCCCCCCTCGTCTGGGACGTGTTCGCGATCTCGACGTACCTCACCATCAGCGCCCTGTTCTTCATCGTCGGCCTGGTGCCGGACATCGCCGCGCTGCGGGATGCCGCCACCGGCTGGAAGCAGCGTATCTACGCGGTCCTGGCGATGGGTTGGCAGGGCACCGACCGCCAGTGGCGCCACTACCGACGGGCGTACGGTCTCTTCGCGGGCCTCGCGACCCCGCTAGTAGTGTCCGTCCACAGCGTGGTGTCTTGGGACTTCGCCATGGCGTTGGTCCCAGGCTGGCACTCGACCCTCTTCGCGCCATTCTTCGTCGACGGCGCCATCTTTTCCGGCTTCGCCATGGTCCTCGTGCTCCTCATCCCCATGCGGTATTTTTTCAACCTGTACGCGTACATCACGGACCGACATCTCGACAGCATGGCGAAGCTGATCCTGGCCACCAGTCTGGTGCTGACCTACTTCTACGCGTGCGAGGGCTTCACCGCCTGGTACAGCGGCGAGCCAATAGAGCGGGCCTCGTACCTCTTCAAGTGGGTCGGCGTCTACGCGCCGTGGTGGTGGCTTCAACTCTTCTGCAATAGCGCGGCGCCGCTGGTGTTCTTCCGGCGGCGCGCGCGGACGCACGTGCCCACACTCTACATCGTGTCGATCCTTGTGCTGATCGGCATGTGGTTCGAGCGTTTCAACATCATCGTCCCCGGCCTCGCCCACGGGTTTTACCCGTACACGTTCGGCGCCTACATCCCGACGCTGGTCGACAGCGGCATCGTCATCGGGAGCTTCGCCTGGTTCTTCATCCTCTTCCTGGGGTTCATCAAGGTGATGCCATCGATGTCGATCGTCGAGGTGAAGGAGACCATCCCCCATCCGGTGCGGGACGGTGACGCCCACTGATGCCGGCCGCGACGGTCCTCGGCGTTTTCGCGCACGTCGACACCGCCACCCGGGCGATCCGCGAGCTCCGAGCGCGGGGGATGCGCTCGATCGCGACGTACAGCCCGGTGCCCCTCGACGAGTTCGAGGAGGCACTGACCGGGCACGGACTGCCACGGAGCCCAGTCCGGCTCTTTACGCTGGTGGGCGCCCTGACCGGGACGGCCAGCGGCTTCGCGCTGACGATCTGGACGGCGCTCAAGTGGAACCTGATCACCGGGGGTAAGCCGGTGGTCTCGATCCCGCCGTTCGTGCCCATCGCCTACGAGCTGACGATCCTGCTCGGCGGGCTCTGCACGCTCCTCGGGCTCCTGATCACGGCCCGGCTGCCGAGTTTCAAAGTCTCGCCCCGGTACGATACCCGGTTCAGCGCGGACCGCTTCGGCGTCGAGGTGACGTGCGAGGCTGCCGAGCGCCGTGCCGTCGAGGACCTCCTTCGAGGCGCGGGCGCCGAGGAGGTCCGGGCATGAAGTGGGTGTTCCTGCTGTGCCTCCTGGTCGTCGGCGCGGCCGCCGGCGTGATGGGGGGCCTCGTCGTCTACCGCTGGACCACCAGCATGCAGAACGACGTGAAGCTGGTTCCCGGCCAGGTGACGATGGCCCAGCCGCCCGGCACGGTCCCACGGGAGGGGTCGGAGTTGGTGGTCGCGCGCGAGACGTACACGACGCGGAAGAACCCGGTCGCCCCCGACGCCCAGTCGCTCGCACGCGGGAAGAAGCTCTTCGACATCTACTGCACCCCCTGCCACGGGCCGGCCGGCAAGGGTGACGGCTTGGTGACCCCGCGGTTCATCCCGCCGCCCGACCTGACGAGCCAGCCGGTGCAGGCCAAGTCCGACGGGCACTTCTCCTACTACATCGGCTACGGTGGCGCGATCATGCCGGCCTACGGTGATGCCCTCTCGGTGACGGACAGGTGGGACATCGTGAACCACCTCCGCGCCCTGGCGAAGAAGGGATGAGCGCGCCCGTCGTGAGCCCGGGGCAAGATCTGAAGGGGAAGACCGGCCTTGTGCTGGGGGGGCTCGTCGCCCTCGGGGCGCTGAGCTTCCTGATCGCCCTGGCGGCGGGATCGGGGACGCACGCCTGGGCCGTCTTTCTCGCGAACCTCCTGTTCTGGTCGGGGCTGTCGGCCGCCGGCCCGGCGATCGCGGGGATCCTCGAGCTCACCGAGGCGCGATGGGCGGCGCATCTCCGGCGGATCGCGACGACCACAGTCGCCTTCATGCCCGTGTCCTTCGTGCTGTTCCTCTTGCTGATGGTCGGCCTCCGGGCCCTGTACCCGTGGGTGACCGTGCCGATTCCCAAGAAGGCGGCGTGGCTCAACATCCCCTTCTTCGTCCTGCGGACGATCGTCGGGGTGGGCGCGCTCTACTGGGTGAGCGTCCGCTTCGCGAAGGCCGTCCACGGCTCGCGGGCAGGAGCCTCCGAGGAGCCTGGGCGGGCGGAGCGGGCACGTCTCGCCGTGTGGCTCCTCTTCCTGTTCGTCATCGTCGGCTCGCTCCTCGGCTACGACCTCGTGATGTCGCTCGATCCCCACTGGTTCAGCGGGCTCCTCGGGGGCTACGTGGTGGTGGGGATGCTCTACTCGGGTTTCGCGTTCCTCGTGCTCCTCACGGGGCTCTACAGCTTCGGACGGCCGGGCTGGGTCGTGCCCCCGAAGGAGATGCAGGACCTCGCGAAGCTCGTCTTCACCACGTCGGTCCTGTGGATGTACTTCTTCTGGTCGCAGTACCTGGTCATCTGGTACGGCAACGTGCCGATCGAGACCCGGTACGTCCTGGCGCGGTTCTTCGCGGATCCCTGGCGGTGCCTGGCGATCGGCGCGTTCTTCATCGGCTGGGTGATCCCGTTCTCGTACCTTCTCGCGCGCCTCACCGGGCGCCCGCCGGAGGGGCACCGGGTCCTCGTGGCCATCTCCTGCCTCTCCCTGATCGCGGTCTTCCTCGAGCGGATCGTCCTGGTGCTGCCTTCGACGCTCCAGCCGGGGATCGCTTCCTACGGAGCGGCCGACGTCCTCCTCGCGCTCCTGATGACCCTCGGGTTCGGCGCGCTCTTCGTCCTCTCGTTCCGCATCTTCGTGCCGCGGTTCGGCTTGGCGCCCCGCGGGGAGGCGTAGGACCCGGAGAGCGGCCCTCGTCCGGTGCTTGCCGCCCGATGGGGCGGTGAGTAGCCTTGTCCTGGTCCCATAGCCGTGCGCTCCGGAGCTCGTCGCCATCACCTGCTCCTGACCGGCCTGGCCCTCCTCCTGGTGGGCGCCGGCATCGGCCTCAGGGATCCGTGGGGCGTTGACGAGGAGCGGTTCCTCGGGGTCGCCCTGGAGATGCTCCAGGATGGCTCCTGGCTGATCCTCCACCGGGCCGGCCAGCCGTATCCCGACAAGCCGCCCCTCTTCGTGTGGCTCGTGGCCCTCGTGCACCTGGTGACGGGATCCCCCCGCGTGGCCTTCCGGCTGCCCGGACTCCTGGCCGCCATCGGCTGCACGCTCGCCGTCTACGATCTCGGGCGACGGCTCTGGAGTCGACGCGTCGGCCTCGTGGCCGGCCTCCTGTTTCTCGCCGTCATCCAGAGCCTGCTCGTGCTGAAGGCGGGGCAGACGGATGCCCTCCTCATTCTGTGGACCACCCTCGGCCTGTACGGGCTCCTCCGTCACCTGGCCGCGGGCCCGGCCTGGGGCTGGTACGGGGTGGCGTCGGTGGCCATGGGCCTGGGCGTGATGACGAAGGGAGTGGGCTTCCTGCCCCTCCTCCTCATCGGACCCTACCTGTACGGGCGGTGGCGCGGGTTCAGGCGTCTCGTGCCCATCGCGCCATCGGATCAGCGGTGGGTCATCGGGCCGGCGCTCTTGCTCGGCACCGTGGCGGTCTGGCTGGGCCCGTTACTCGTCCGGGTGGCTGGTTCCGGCGACTCGACGCTCCATGCATACGCGCGGAACCTTCTGGTCACCCAGACCGCGGGGCGAATGGTCGCGGCGTGGCAGCACCGCGAGCCGTTCTGGTACTTCCTGGTCGAGGTCATTCCGGTCGTCTGGCTCCCCATCGTCGCCGGCCTGCCGTGGCTGGCCCCGGTATGGCGACGTCGGCTCAGGCGGGGCGATGGACGCACCCTGCTCCTGCTGGGCTGGGTCGTCCTCGTTGTGACCTTCTTCAGCCTGAGCAGCGGCAAGCGGAGTCTCTATATCTATCCAGCGGTCCCAGCGCTCGCCCTCGCGACGGCGCCCGGGATCGTCGCGCTCGTGCGCCGGTTCGCGTCGACAGGGGGACGCCGCCGTCTCGTCCGGGCCGGAGCGGCCGCCTGGCTCCTCGCGATGATCGCCTGGGGCTTCGCTGAGCCTCTCGTGAGGGCGGACGACTACCCCCGGCGCGCCGTGATGGCCGCCGTTGCGCGCCGGATCGGGCCCGAGCGGGAGGTGGCGCTGGTCCAGTGGCGCGATGGCGAGTGGCTCTTCGCTCAGAATCCGATTGTGCACTTCGGATACCGCGGCGGCCCGGATCAGGTCGGGCAGGCATTGATGTGGCTCCGGGAAGCTCCGGATCGCTGGCTCCTCGCCAGCGATCGGTGGCTCAGCCAGTGCTTCGACATGGAGCGGGCGATGGCCGCCGGCCATGACCGCGGGCGGAACCTCTTCCTGGTCGACGTCCGCATGGATCGAGGGCGATGCGCGTCCCAGCCGATCCGGCGTCTCTATCGATTCCGGTGGGAGCGTCCCTACCGCTAGCCTGGCCGACCGTCCGGAGGTCGCGCTACACTGACGGCGGAGCTCGACCCTTCCCGTTTGACCAGAGGAGCAGAGCGTGCTTTCCGTCGCTGAGGCCCTCGAGCGTGTGCTCGCCGGAGTGGCGGTCCTGGGCGCGGAGAGCGTCCCTCTCGGAGAAGCCCTGGGGCGCGTCCTCGCGGAGCCGGTCGTCGCGGGGCGCGAGATCCCCCCCTGGGACAACTCCTCGATGGACGGCTACGCACTCCGGGCGGCCGACACCGAGACGGCGAGCCCGGAGCACCCGGTGGCGCTCGCGGTCGTGGGCGAGGTCGCTGCCGGGAGGGTGGCCGCGCGACAGATCGAGCCGGGGCAGGCCTACCGCATCTTGACGGGCGCTCCTCTGCCGCCCGGCAGCGATGCCGTCGTACCCCAGGAGGAGGTGAGGCGCGATGGCGGCCACGTCTCGCTCTGGCGCGCCGTCCACCGGGGCGCGTACGTGCGCCCCCGCGGCGAGGATATCCGGTCCGGGGACCGCATCCTCGAGGCCGGGTCCGTTCTCCGACCGGCGGCGCTCGGGGTTCTCGCGGCACTGGGCCATGGGCGAGCGAACGTCTACCGCCGTCCGACCGTCGCCGTCCTCTCCACGGGCGACGAGCTCGTCGCCCCCGAGACTCCGCTCGGACCGGGCCAGATCCCGGACTCGAACACGTACACCCTCTGTGGCCTCGCCGTGGAGGCGGGGGCGGTTCCTCTGAGCCTCGGGATCGCGCCGGACCGGCGCGAGGAGCTCGTGGAACGCTTTCGCCGAGGACTCGAGGCGAACGTGCTGGTGTCATCGGCCGGGGTGTCCGTGGGTGACCGCGATTTCGTCCGCGAGGCCGTGGAAGCGCTTGGCGCCTGTTTGGACTTCTGGAAGGTGAATATGCGCCCGGGAAAGCCCCTGACCTTCGGGCGGTTTGGCGGGCGAGCCGGGGAGTGCCTCTTCTTCGGGCTCCCGGGAAATCCCGTATCGTCGATGGTGACGTTCGAGCTGTTCGTCCGCCCGGTCCTCCGCCGACTCGGCGGACATCGCATCCTCGGTCGGCCTCGGGTCCGGGCGCGGGCCCTCGAGCCCATCGACAACCCCGGCAGCCGCCCCGGCTACCTTCGCGTGCGACTCGAGTCGCGGAACGGAAGGCTCGGTGCTCGACCGACGGGAGAGCAAGGATCAGCGATCCTCCGATCGATGCTTCTGGCTGACGGGCTGGCCGTCGTTCCAGGGGACACCCAGATCCCCGAGGGTGGTGAGGTTGACATCATCCTGCTCATCAGTGATACATCCGTAAAGCATGATGATTGATTGCGTTATTGGTTGAGTTTTTCAATATTACTGGTATAGTCGCATTACCGATAGGGTTAAGACATGAGACGACGATCCTTCCTCGGCATTGTGTCCGGCGGCCTGGTGACCGTCCTTGGGGCTCCCGGCGCGGCGGGCGCCCAAACCGGCACCGATCGCGAGCATCGGATCGATCTCGAGGTCCCCATCCTGTCCGAGGAGCCCGCCGCGGTGCCCGTCCGAGTGGGAGTCGACCCTCCGATGGAGGCTGACAACTACATCCAGTCCGTCGAGATCTCCATCGACCGCGATCCGGTGCCGGGCAAGGGAAAGTTCCTGTTCACGCCCGCGAACGGGCGCTCCTGGGTGTCCTACCAGATGCGATCCGGGACGGGTGGCCTGGTCAGGGCCGGGAGATCCTCAACTCAAGGCCCTGAAGCTACTGATTCAGAGTCTCCCCGAGGAGACGCTCGCGGACCTGGCGGCGTACTACTCAAGCCTGCGATAGATCCCAGCCCGCTCCGCCGGCCTGGCTACGGTCGGGCCGGACCGGCGGAGCGGCGCTCCCCGCGTGGGGAGAAGAGCACCCAGAGCGCCACCCATCCGCCGACGAGCATCGAGGCGAACGCCGTCAGGCTGCCGAGCGCCAGCGTCGCGGAGTTCGTGAGGCCCTGGGTGATGTTGCAACCGTCGGCGACCAGAGCCCCGACGCCCATGATGAGCCCGCCGGCGAACAGCTTCACGATCGTGAAGCCCGGCACGGGCTTCCACCCGAACTCGCCGGCTCGCCACGCGGCCAGCGCCGCCCCCGCGACCACTCCGAGAAGCAGCAGCATGCCCCAGGTGGCCCGGTTGGGGTAGCCCACCAGCGGGTAGGTCAGGAGGTGCCCGGTATTCGCGGCGAAGGTGATGCCGGTAGGGCTGCCCCCGAGCGCCGAGAGGTACCAGCCGAGCACGATCACCAAGCCGATGGCGCTCCCGGTGACGGGCCAGCGCCACTTTCCGTGCTCGCCCTCCTGCGGGCGGTTTCGGAGGAGCCACACGCCGACCCCGACGACGAGGGCGCCGATGACCAGCCATGGTCGCACGCCGAGGATCCCGTAGAGGGTGGCCGGCTGGTCGTCGATGGCGTACTCGAAGGTCTGGAGCGTCGTCCGTACCGATTGCAGGATACCGACGCTCGCCGCGCTCGCGCCCATCGCGAACCCCACCAGCACGACCCACGCGCCGAGCGCGCCTTCGCCCAGACGGTACCAGGAGCTGCCCGCGCATCCGCCCCCGAGGATCATGCCCACGCCGAAGACGAAGCCGCCGGTAAGGTTGGCGAGCCAGCGGAACGGCCGGACCGGGATGGACTCGACGAGCCCGAGCTCGAGCACGTGGACGCCGACGATCGCGACGAGGAGCGCGAGCAGGTACGCCCGCAGGATCGCCGTGTCCCCCATGAGGACCCAGTTGGAGAGCGCCCGGGTCAGGCAGAAGCCGCCGCGCTGCGCGCAGAAGCCGAAGAGGAGTCCCGCCAGGAGCGCGCTGCCCGTCGAGAGAAGTGCGGAGACCTCCACCACGGCGGCGATCTTAGCCGCGCCGCTGGTCCTCGGCAAGATCAAGCCGCTGGACGTCTCGCCGTGTGAACACGAGACATGCGGGGGAAGCCGTCCGACGCGCCGCGCCGACCGGACTCGCTGGCATCGCAGCTTGTGACCCCCCGGACGGGCAGATATACTCCGCACCGAAGCGGCCATGTTCGTCGTCCGCGGATGCCGCGGAGCGATCGGGTCCACCGAGTGCGGTCTGCGCGGCGGGGCCGGGTCCCCCGCAGCCTATGGGCGGCCGGGTCCGCCCCGCCCGCCTCAAGGTGACGCTTCGAGGCACGTCGGGCGGCGTCGTCAGTCCGCGCGCGAGCCCGGCGGCGCCGTCAGTGGGGCCGCGTGCGGGTACCGAAGCGAGGAGAGCGATGACGGGAGAGCGGGACGGAGCGGCGAGCCCCACGGCCGACCCGATCATCCGCTACGAGCGAGTGAACAAGTGGTTCGGGAAGCTCCACGTCCTCAAGGACGTCGACCTGGAGGTCGCGCGGGGCGAGGTGCTCGTGGTGTGCGGGCCGAGCGGCTCCGGCAAGAGCACGCTGATCCGCTGCGTGAACCGGCTCGAGCCGATCCAGGCAGGCCGGCTGACCGTCGACGGGCGCGACGTGCAGGGCCCTGGCGTGGACCTGCCGCGGCTCCGTGCCGACATCGGCATGGTCTTCCAGCAGTTCAACCTCTACCCGCACATGACCGTGCTGGAGAACGTCACCCTGGCGCCCATCCGGGTGCGGGGACGGGCCCGCACGGAGGCCGAGCGGGTCGCGATGGACCTCCTGGCGAAGGTCGACATCCCGGACAAGGCAGGTGCGTACCCTGCGCAGCTCTCGGGCGGCCAGCAGCAGCGGGTCGCCATCGCGCGCGCGCTCGCGATGCAGCCGAAGATCATGCTGTTCGACGAGCCGACGTCTGCCCTGGACCCGGAGATGATCAACGAGGTGCTGGACGTGATGGTGGCTCTAGCCCGCGAGGGCATGACGATGCTCGTGGTGACCCACGAGATGGGATTCGCGCGCAAGGTAGCCCACAGGGTAATCTTCATGGACGAGGGGCGGATCGTCGAGCAGGGAGCGCCGGACGCCTTCTTCGACCGGCCGAGGCACGAGCGCACGCGGCACTTCCTGTCAAAGATCCTCGCTCACTGACGGGCGGCAGGGGAAAGGAGCGACACCGATGGTGGCAGTGACAAGGCGGATCGCGTTAGCGGGACTGGTTCTGGCCGTGCTCCTCGTGGGCGCGGGGCCGGTCCTGGCGGAGACCACGCTCGAGAAGATCGCGCGTACGGGCACGCTGGTGGTCGGGACGCGGACCGGGTCGCCACCGTTCGGATTCATCGACAAGCAGAACAACTGGGGCGGCTTCTCCGTGGACCTCGCCAAGCTCGTGCACGTAAACGTCGAGAAGAAGCTGGGCAAGCCGGTGAAGTTCGAGCTCAAGGAGTCGACCCCGGCCACGCGTATCCCGCTGCTGACCAGCGGCGCCGTCGACCTCATCGCGGGAACGATGACCATCACGCGGGCCCGGCGTGACAGCCTCGACTTCAGCTCGGTCTTTTTCGTGACGGGCGCCCAGTTCCTGGTCAAGAAGGGCAGCCCCATCCGGGGCGTCCAGAGCATCGCCGGCAAGCGCATCGGCGCCCAGCAGGGCTCGACGAACGAGAAGGCGGTGCGGGAGAAGTACCCGCAGGCGCAGCTGGTCGTGTTCCCCGACCAGCCGGCGGGGTTCACCGCGCTCGCCCAGGGCAAGATTGACGCCTACACGAACGACGGCGTACAGCTGGCCGGCCTGAAGGTGAAGGCGCCGAACCCGGGCGAATGGGACGTGGTGGGTGAGTTCTTCACCTACGAGCCGTACGGCATGGCGATGCGCAAGAACGAGACAGACTTCAGGAACCTGGTGGACTTCACGCTCATGGAGGCCATCGAGAGCGGGGAGTATCAGAAGCTCTACGACAAGTGGTTCGGCCCGCAGGGTGAGGTGCCGTACCCTTTGTCCGAGACGGCCCGGATCTTCCTCCAGATGCAGGTCATCCCGCGCTGAGTTCGTGCGCCGCGGGACCCCGGCGACGCAGCTCGGGTCCCGCGAAGGCCCCCGCAAAGTCCCCGGCGGAGCGTAAAGATGCCGAGGCCATTTCTCGCCCTCGTCTACCAGTTCCAGTGGAGCGTCCTCTGGACGAGCCCGTACGTCAGCTGGCTCCTGCAAGGCGTCCTGACGACGCTCGCGCTGGCCGGGCTCGCCTGGGTGCTGGCGGCCGGGCTCGGCGCCGTGTTCGGGGCGATCCGGACCGTGCCATCGCGGGTCCTGCGGGGGCTCGGCGCCACCTACGTCGAGTTCTTTCGCAATGTCCCGCTCCTGGTGTGGATGTTCCTCTGGTACTTCGGTGTCCCCCAGCTGCTTCCCGACGCGACCCAGGACTGGCTGAACCGGCACCACGGCGAGTTCCTGGCCGCCGTCGCGGCGCTTGGTGTCTATCACGGGGCGCGGATGGCCGAGATCGTGCGTGCGGGCATCCAGTCGGTTCCGGCCACCCAGCTGGAGGCGGCCCTGTCCACCGGCTTCACGCTGGGCCAGGCGTACCGCCTGGTGGTGCTGCCGATCGCGCTCCGGCTCCTCGTGCCACCGCTCACCAACGATTCGCTCAACCTGCTCAAGAACTCTTCGCTTGCCCTCACCATCAGCGTGGCCGAGACGACCTTCATGACCCGCCAGATCGAGAGCTACACCGCGAAGGGCTTCGAGTCGATCACGGCGGGGACGCTGATCTACCTGGGGCTCTGCCTCTGTGTTTCGACGGTGATGGCGCGCGTCGAGCGCCGGGTGGCGATTCCGGGTCTCATCGTCCGGGGCGGGGGAGCCGCGCATTGACGGACGCGGGCTCATGACCCTGGACTTCTCCGTCATCGCGGACAACTGGCGCTTCCTCCTGGTCCAGGGGCTGCTCGGCATCGGGGCGTTCGGCGGCGGGACCATCGCGCTGGCGATCCCGACGATCGTGCTCGGCTTCATCCTCGGCATCGGGGTTGCGCTGGGCCGCCTCTCGGCGCGGCCGTGGCTCCACTATCCTGCGTCGCTCTACGTCGAGGTGATCCGGGGCGTTCCGCTGGTCATGGTGGTGTTCTGGTTCTGGTTCTTCATCCCGATTGCGACCGGCGTCTCGTTGCCCCAGTACTGGGTGGCTCTCGTGGCATTCGTCGTCTTCGAGGCGACGTACCTCGGCGAGATCATCCGCGCGGGTATCCAATCCGTTCCCCGCGGCCAGGTGGAGGCAGCCGACGCCACGGGACTCCCGTACACGGCCACGATGCGCTACGTCGTCCTGCCGCAGGCGATTCGGAACATGCTGCCGTCGCTCGTCACGCAGTTCATCATCCTGGTCAAAGACACCTCGCTCGCCTCTATCATCGGGTACATGGACCTCACGAAGGCCGCCCAGACGGTCAATCAGCGCGAGATCCGGCCATTCGAGCTCTACCTGTTCATCGCGGTCGTCTACTGGCTCCTCACGTACGGAATGTCACTCGGCAGCCGAGCCCTCGAGCGGCGGGCGGCGGCGGGCACACGCGGCCTGGCGACGGCGGCCAGCTCGTGATCGGGGGTAGCTTCGGTCTCCCGTTCCGGGTGCAAGGGCGTGTCAGCGTCTCGTGCCTCGTCCTGGCCCTCGGCTTCCTGACCGGGCTCGCCGGATGCGCCGCGCTCCAGGACCAGGTGGCGCGGCAGGATGCTGCCCTCTCGGACCTGAAGACGGCCGTCGACGCGCTCCGCACGGATCTCCGGGGACTTCGCGAGGAGGTCGCCGGGCTCAGGGCGGCCGTCGATGCGGGGAGCCGCCAGGCGGCGGCCGGCCGGGAGACGGCGGAGGCACGCGCCCGGGAAGCGCAGGAGGCCCTCGAGGGGCGCCTCGCGACAGGGGAGCGCCGAGTCGACGAGCTGACCGACGGCGTCGCGGGACTGGAGGTCAGCGTCGGGAGCCTGGCGGAGCAGCTCTTGCGGCTCGAGGCAGGGAGTCCAAGCGCGGTGGCGCCTGCCCGGGCGCGCCCGTCGGGACCCCGGCACCCGGGACCCCCGATCTCGGCCGAGGAGCTCTTTGACCGCGGGATGGAGAGCTTCCGGGCGGGCGAGCTCGGCCAGGCGGTCCTGGACTTCGAGGAGTTTGCCGACAAGTACTCGGGGCATCCCCTGGCGCCGAGCGTCCAGTTCTGGATCGGCGAGGCCTACTTCCGGAGCCGCGACTTCGAGCAGGCGACCAGCAAGTATCAAAGGGCGATCGATCTCGCCCCGACCGGAGAGCGAACCCCGGACGCTCTGCTCCGCCTTGGGCTCGCTCTGCGCTCGCTCCGTCTCGAGGATCGGGCGCGCGAGGTATGGGCCCGGCTCCTGCGCGACTTTCCAGACAGCGACGCCGCCCTCCGCGCACGCGCCGTGCTCCGCCAGCCGGGCCGCTCGGTCCGGCCAGCAGAGCCGCGATAGTAGGGGATCAGGCTCAACTCTCTGTCAAACCGGGCGAATTCTTTCACCTCGCTGCGGCCCTCGACCGTCCGTTTTCTTGACGTCGCTCGCACGGGGTGTATATCATGGCGTTTGCTTTGCACGTGTTTAGTGCTATTGAGCGGGGTGTGACGACGCTCGGGACGGTAACGATGGCCGACGAGCGATGGGCGTGGGTGTCGCTGGCTCTGGTCCCCGAAGTCGCGGGGAATTCGCGGCGCTACCACGACCTCCTGCGCCTCGGGCCGCCCGCCGACCTCTTCGGGACGTCCGGCCGCGCTCTCGCTGCCGAGGTGGGTGAGGAGACGGCCAGGGGGGTCACCGGCTTCGACTGGCGGCAAGCAGCACGCCAGCAGGCGGCGGCCGCCGCTCGGTGCGGTGCGCGCTTGGTGCTCCTCGGAGACCCGGAGTATCCCGTGTCGCTCCGCCCGATCGACCTGCCCCCGCCGTTTCTGCTGGTTCGGGGCGAGATCCTTCGCGAGGACGGACTGGCCATAGCCATCGTCGGCTCGCGCCGCGGGACGCCTTACGGGCTTCGAATGGCCGAGCAGCTGGGGGCGGACCTGGGTGGCCGCGGGGTGACCGTCGTGAGCGGCTTGGCACGGGGGGTCGACACGGCCGCCCACCGGGGAGCCCTCGACACCGGAGGCCGGACGCTGGCCGTCCTGGGCTCGGGTGTGGACGTGGTGTATCCACCCGAGAACCGTGGGCTGGCGGCCGAGGTCGTGAAGGCCGGCGCCATGGTATCGCAGTTCCCGATGGGAACGGCCCCGCTGCCCTACCACTTCCCGGCGCGGAACCGGGTCATCGCGGGTCTCACGCTGGGCACCGTGGTCGTCGAAGCCGCGGAGCGGAGTGGGGCGCTCATCACCGCCCGTTTGGCCGGAGAGCTCGGCCGGGAGGTCTACGCGGTGCCCGGGAACGTGTCGGCTGCCGGGAGCCAGGGTACGAACAGCCTGAT
This sequence comes from uncultured Candidatus Rokubacteria bacterium, assembly GCA_963805625.1. Lineage (GTDB taxonomy): Bacteria > Methylomirabilota > Methylomirabilia > Rokubacteriales > DASRDR01 > DASRDR01. The sequence goes on along the minus strand of CAWDVE010000010.1, from coordinate 554,201 downwards.
CCAGGACGGCGCGAAGCTCGTCCAGGGCTGGGAGGACGTCGTGGCGGAGTGGCCCCGGGAGTGGCGAGGGGCGCTGCGACCGCTTCCTGCGCGCAGGCCGTCGGCGGAGCCCGAGACCGGGGCCGCGGACGGGCTCGAGGAGCGGGCAATCCTCGCGTTGCTGGGGGACGAGCCGGTCGCGGTCGACGCGGTGGTGGAGCGGAGTCGGCTCTCGGCGGGCCAGGTGTCGGCGGGCCTCATGGCCCTCGAGCTGCGCGGGCTGGTACGCCGGATCGCCGGACAGCGGTACGTCCGGAGCTAGAGGAGGAAGCGTGGCAGGACGGACGTCCCTGGTCGTGGTCGAGTCACCCACCAAGGTGAAGACCATCCAGAAGTACCTCGACCGGGGGTACGTGGTGAAGGCCTCGCTCGGCCACCTGAAGGATTTGCCGAAGAGCAAGCTCGGTATCGACGTCAAGAAGAGCTTCGCGCCTCAATACGTCCCCGTCCGCACGAAGACCAAGACGCTGGACGAGCTCAAGCGTGTTGGCAAGAGGGCCAAGGCGCTCTACATCGCGACGGACCCCGACCGCGAGGGCGAGGCGATCGGCTGGCACATCGCGCAGGAGATCGGACTCCCGCCGGAGCGAGTCTTCCGCGTGCTCTTCAACGAGATCACCGAGAAGGCCGTCAAGGCCGCCTTCAAGGATCCGGGGCGGATCGACCAGAAGAGGGTGGACGCCCAGCAGGCCCGACGTGTCCTCGACCGGCTCGTGGGCTACAAGATCAGCCCGCTCCTGTGGGAGCGCGTCCGCCGGGGTCTGTCGGCCGGCCGCGTCCAGTCGGTCGCGGTCCGGCTGATCTGCGAGCGGGAGCGAGAGATCCGGGCCTTCGTGCCCCAGGAGTACTGGAGCCTCCACGCCTACCTGGCCGCCGCCCTGCCGCCCGAGTTCGTCGCCACGCTCCGGGAGAAGGCCGGCGAGAAGATCGTCCCGTCCACCGGAGCCGAGACCCAGGCCATCGTCGCCGAACTGGAGCGCGCGACGTTCGTGGTCAAGACGGTCGATCGGGGCGAGCGGCGGAAAAACCCGTCACCGCCCTTCATCACCTCGACCCTCCAGCAGGACGCTGCGCGGAAGCTCCGCTTCTCGGCCTCGAAGACCATGATGGTCGCCCAGCAGCTCTACGAGGGGGTCGACATCGGCGAGGGGGGCGCGGTCGGCCTCATCACGTACATGCGGACCGACTCGCCCCGGGTGGCCGCCGAAGCGCAGGCGGTGGCCCGCGACGTGATCGCGGCGCGGTACGGCGTGGAAACCCTGCCCGACCGGCCGCCCTTCTACCGCGCCCGTAAGTCGGCCCAGGAGGCCCATGAGGCGATCCGGCCCTCCCTCCTCGATCAGCCGCCCGAGCGTCTGGCCCGCCATCTGAGCCGGGATCAGCTCGCGCTCTACCGGCTGATCTGGGACCGGTTCCTGGCGAGCCAGATGCGCGCGGCCGTCTACGACACGCTCACCGTCGACGTGACGGCCGGGCCGTACCTCTTCCGCGCGCTGGGCTCTCACCTTCGCGCTCCGGGCTTCATGGCCGTTTACATCGAGGCGCCCGACGAGTCCGTGGCGCCGGCGGCTCCCGACGAGATCGAGTCCGAGGTGTCGGGCATGCCTCCTCTCGAGGCAGGGCAGCGTCTCGGCCTTGTCCGACTCGAGCCGAAGCAGCACTTCACGCAGCCGCCGCCTCGCTATACGGAGGCCTCGCTGGTAAAGGAGCTCGAGGAAAAGGGCATCGGCCGACCCTCGACCTACGCTCAGATCCTGACGACGATTCAGAAGCGCGAGTACGTCCAGAAGGAGCGAGGTGCCCTGTCCCCGACCGAGCTGGGGGAGACGGTGACCGACCTCCTAGTCAAGGCCTTCCCCGACATCTTCGAGGTGGCGTTCACCGCCCAGATGGAGGAGTCCCTCGACGAGATCGAGGAAGGGGACCGGAAGTGGGTCGAGACGGTGCGCCAGTTCTACGTACCCTTCGCCAAGGACCTGAAGCAAGCCGGCATCGAGATGGAAGACCTCAAGAAGGGCAAAGCCACCGACGAGACCTGCCCCACGTGCGGCGAGGGCAAGCTCCTCGAGAAGTGGGGGCGCTTCGGCCGATTCCTGGCGTGCGAGCGCTACCCGGACTGCAAGTACACGCGGAACCTGGGGGAGAGTGCCCAGGCAGAGCCCGAGCCGGCCGGCATCACCTGTGACAAGTGCGGCCGTCCCATGGTCTACAAGCAGAGCCGCTACGGCCGGTTCATCGGCTGCTCGGGATATCCCGAGTGCAAGAACCTCAAGCCGATCACGATGGGCATCCCGTGCCCCCAGGAGGGCTGCGGCGGGGAGCTGACCGAGCGGCGCTCGAAGCGGGGCCGTGCGTACTTCGGCTGCGCGAACTTCCCGACCTGCCGCTTCGTCGTCTGGCAGCGGCCGGTCGTCACTCCGTGCCCGAAGTGCGGCGCGCCGTTCCTAACGCAGCGTGGGGGGCGGGGCAAGCGCTTCGTCGCGTGCTGGCGCGAGGGTTGCGACTACCGGCGCGAGATCGAGAGCGCGTGAAGCCGGCCGGCAGCGTGCAGGGCGGCCCGGCGGTGGCCGCGTTCCTCCGGTATCTCGCAGCCGAGCGGGGAGCCTCACCGCACACGGTTCGGAGCTACCGGGCCGACCTCCTGGACTGTCTCGGGTTTCTCGAGCGTCGGGGGCTGGGCGCGCTCTCGGACGCGGACGCGCGCGTGGTCCGCGGATACCTCGCGGATCTCCACGACCGGGGACTCGCGCGGACGTCGATCGCGCGCCGCCTCGCGACCCTCCGGAGCTTCTTTCGCTTCCTGATCCGGCGCGGACGCGCGCGGGTGAATCCGGCTCGCGAGGTGCGGACGCCGAGCCTTCCCGGCCGCCTGCCGGCGCACCTCCCGATCGACCAGAGCGAGGCGCTGTTCCGGCAGCCTCCCGGCGACGAGGAGGCGGACCGGCGGGACCGGGCGATCCTGGAGGTGCTCTACGCCAGCGGGGTACGTGTCGCGGAGCTGTCCGGGCTCGACATCGAGGATGTGGACCTCCGCGAGGGCAGCGTGCGGGTCCTCGGCAAGGGCCGCAAGGAGCGCATCGTCCCGCTCGGCACCAAGGCCGTCGAGTCGCTCCGCACGTACCTCGGCACGCGCGAGGCCGCCCGGGGGGCGCTCTTCCGGAATTCCCGAGGCGGGCGCCTCACGGTGCGGAGCCTCCACCGGATCGTCCGGGCGCGCGCGCGGGCCGCGGGGCTCGCCGGGCGCGTGACGCCCCATACGCTCCGCCACACCTTCGCGACCCACCTCCTGGACGCCGGCGCGGATCTCCGCCTGATCCAGGAGCTCCTCGGGCACGCCCGGCTGGCGACAACCCAGCGCTACACGCACGTGAGCACGGACCGGCTCGCGAAGGTCTACGACGCGGCCCATCCGCGCGCGAAGGCGTGATGGACGCCGCGACGTTTCACGCGACGACGGTCGTCTCCATCCGGCACCTTGGACGGGTCGCGATGGCCGGGGACGGGCAGGTGAGCCTCGGCGCGACGATCGTGAAGCACACCGCGCGCAAGGTGCGCCGCGTCCACCACGACCGTGTGCTCGCCGGGTTCGCCGGCGCGGCCGCCGACGCCTTCACGCTGTTCGAGCGGTTCGAAGCGCGGCTCGAGGAGCACCGCGGCAACCTCCGGCGCGCGGCGGTCGAGCTGGCCAAGGAGTGGCGGAGCGACCGCGTCTTGCGCCGGCTCGAGGCGCTCCTGGCCGTCGCGGACGCCGACGCCTCGTTCATCGTGTCGGGGACGGGCGAGGTGATCGAACCGGACGATGGGCTCATCGGAATCGGTTCCGGCGGCCCATTCGCGCTGGCCGCAGCGCGCGCGCTCGTCGCGCACTCCGCGCTCGATGCCAAGGCGATCGCCGTCGAGTCCATGCGGGTTGCGGCCGGGATCTGCGTCTACACGAACGACCAGGTGACGGTGGAGGAGCTGTGACAGGCCGACTCGACGGGGGGCAGCTGACACCCGCCCAGATCGTGGTCGAGCTCGATCGCTACGTGGTCGGGCAGGGCCGGGCGAAGCGCGCGGTCGCCATCGCGCTCCGGAATCGCTGGCGGCGCCAGAACCTCCCGCCGGAGCTCCGGGACGAGGTGGCACCGAAGAACATCATCATGATTGGACCCACGGGCGTCGGGAAGACAGAGATCGCGCGGCGGCTCGCCCGGCTCGCCCAGGCGCCGTTCATCAAGGTGGAGGCCTCGAAGTACACCGAGGTGGGCTACGTCGGCCGGGACGTCGAGTCGATGATCCGCGACCTGACTGAGCTCGGCGTCAACATGGTCAAGAGCGAGATGGCCGAGAGCGTCGCCGAGCGGGCCGCCCAGGCGGCCGAGGAGCGGCTCCTCGAGCTCCTCCTGCCGCGCGCCCGCATCCGGGACGCCGTCGGGCTCGGCACCCTGGAGCCGGTCTCCGCGGAGGCCAGCGGCGCCGCCACGCGGGAGAAGCTCCGCGAGCAGCTCCGCTCGGGCCGCCTCGACGATCGCCAAATCGAGCTGGAAGTGCGGACCCAGGGCATGCCGGTGATGGAGATGTTCGCCGGGGCGGGCATGGGCGAGATGGACCAGAACCTGCGTGACATGCTCGGGAACATGCTGCCCACGCGCACGAAGCTTCGGAAGGTCCGGGTGTCGGAGGCGAGGCGCCTCCTCATCCAGGAGGAGACGCAGAAGCTCATCGACGTGGACGAGGTCGCCAGCCAGGCGATCCGGCGTGTCCAGGACTCGGGCATCGTGTTCCTGGACGAGATCGACAAGATCGCGGGACGGGAACGCGGTCAGGGGCCGGACGTGTCGCGAGAGGGCGTCCAGCGTGACCTCCTGCCGATCGTCGAGGGGACCGCCGTGACCACCAAGTACGGTGTGGTGCGGACCGACCACGTGCTCTTCGTCGCCGCCGGGGCGTTCCACGTGGCGAAGCCGGCGGACCTCATCCCGGAGCTCCAGGGACGGTTCCCCATCCGGGTGGAGCTCGAGCCGCTCTCGCGCGCCGACTTCGTCCGGATCCTGACCGAGCCGGAGAGCGCCCTCATCAAGCAGTACACGGCGCTCCTCCGAACCGAGGGTGTGACGCTCGACTTCACCACGGATGCCGTGGAGGCCGTCGCGGAGATCGCCACCCGGGTGAACGAGCGCGCCGAGAACATCGGCGCCCGGCGCCTCTACACGATCCTCGAGCGTGTCCTGGAGGATGTCTCTTTTCAGGCCCCCGATCTCGCCGGCAAGACGGTGACGGTCGACGCGGGCTTCGTGCACGCGCGGCTGGCGGATATCATCGGGGACGACGACGTGAGCCGATACATCCTCTGATGGGAGGTCGCCGAGAGACCGTGACGAGCGGCATGGAGAGGCTGATCGAAAAGGCTGGCACCCTCATGGACGCCTTGCCCTACATTCGGGCGTTCTGGGGGAAGACCCTCGTCATCAAGTACGGGGGCCACGCGATGGAGTCCCCGCAGCTGGCCGAGGGGTTCGCCCGCGACGTAGTCCTCCTCAAGTACGTCGGCATGAACCCGGTGATCGTGCACGGGGGCGGGCCCCAGATCGGGGCGATGATGAAGCGCCTCGGCAAGGAGCCGCGGTTCGTGGGGGGCATGCGCGTCACCGACGAGGAGACGATGGAGATCGTCGAGATGGTCCTCGTCGGCCGGATCAACAAGGAGATTGTCGGCCTGATCAACCACCACGGCGGCAAGGCGGTGGGGCTCTCGGGCAAGGACGGCACGCTGATCCGGGCCCGTCGGCGGGTGCACCGCACGCCGACGGGAGAGGAGCTCGACATCGGGCTGGTGGGCGACGTGACGCACGTGAACCCCGAACCGATCCGCCTCCTCGACGAGCACGGGTTCATCCCGGTGATCGCCCCCGTCGGCGTCGGTGACGGCGGAGAGAGCTACAACATCAACGCGGATCTGGTCGCCGGCGAGGTCGCCGCCGCGCTCCAGGCCGAGAAGCTCATCCACCTGACTGACGTCGAAGGGATCAAGGGGCCCGGCGGCGACCTGATCTCGACCCTGTCGCAGGCGGAGGCGCGGCGCCTCGTGGCCGCCGGGGTGATCGACGGCGGCATGTTGCCGAAGGTCGAGTCCTCGCTCCGGGCGCTGGAGGCCGGGACCGCCAAGGCCCACATCCTGGACGGCCGCATCCCCCACGCGATCCTGCTGGAGATCTTCACGAAGGAAGGCATCGGGACCGAGATCGTGCTGTAGGCGGGTGGCTCGGCGAGCCATGGCTCGCCGAGCGGTCTCCTTCCCCGCGATCCGGCCCATTTCGGGGGCAGCCCAGAGCGGGCCACATCGACGCGGCCGAACGGCGCCCGCCGGGGGCTGTCACCGGCAGTGGGCGTTGTTGCCCGGTCCGCCGAAGTAGAAGTAGCGCTCCCAGCTGTCGGAGCTGCTCTGTATCGCGATGTCGTAGCAGTCGGCATCGGTTCGGTCGGCGGTCAGCGCGGGCCGGATGTTCCAGACGTTGCCCGTGGTGATGGTGCGGATCTGGCGCTGGTAGGCGGCGTAGCCGAAACCGTCGCCCGGAAAGTGGCCGCTGCCCATGTCGGTGTGGGTGTGACGGTCCTCCGTCTGCTCGTCGATGATCTCGCCGTAGAAAGACGCCTTGTTGCCCCGAGGCCTGAGCCCGTTGTCGTCGAATAGCTCTGAGGGATAATAGCCGACCCACGTGTCGCCGTACTTGAGCCACCAGTCACCCGTGTCGCCATGACGCTGCCAGCGCACGGTGAACTCCCAGGCGGTGCCGGGGTGAGGGTGCGTGCTGATGTTCGTGAAGCCCCCGCCGATGTAGATGCTGTTGTTCACCTGGACGAAGCCACTGCAGGTGAGGTTGTAGCACCCCCCGGAGCCATAGTTGTCGGGCGTGAAGTAGATGAACAGCCGCGGCCGGTTCGAGCAGTTCTCGGCCGAAGACCTCGCTCGGCTGCGGTTCGTCTACGTCTACGACCCCTCGGGCGTGCAGGTGTGGTTCTGGGAGCGGAAGGTGACCGGCGTCACACGTCACGGCATATCGCTCCAGTAGGGCCGATGCCCAGGGGCATTGTACGCCAGCCGACCTGACATCGATGGGTGGGGCGTGGGGGTCGAGTCGCTCTCGCGGGGGGTCCCGCCTCTGCCGCAGCCTGGCCGGCTGACCACGTGGTTCTTGTCGCGCCAGGCGTGGGGTACAATATCGCCGCCATGCTTCCGACCTTCCTCCGGATGAGGCCAGGCCCCGGGTCGCGGCCGGGCGTTGCCCGCCGCCGACATCCCGGGGCTCCCGACGTGGACCGGGCCGCCGCCCGCTAGACCGGCCAAGCGGCCCCGCTGGCGTCTCCCTTCGAACCCACGCGGCGAATGCCGCTTCCGGAGGCCTCGATGAGCCAGGATACGAAAACCCTTCTCGAGTGGGGCAACAAGTACCTCTTCCAGAACTACGCGCGGGCGCCGCTCTGCCTGGTGCGCGGCGAGGGAGCGCGGGTCTGGGACACTGACGGCAAGGAGTATCTCGACTTCGTCGGAGGGATCGCCGTGGACGCGCTCGGGCACTCGCACCCGAAGATCGTCGGCGCGATCCGGGAGCAGGCCACGGCTCTCCTCCAGGTGTCGAACCTCTACCAGATCCCGTCCCAGATCCACCTGGCGAAGCTCCTGGTCGACCACTCGTTCGGAGACCGGGCCTTCTTCTGCAACTCGGGCACGGAGGCCAACGAGGCGGCGATCAAGCTCGCGCGGAAGTACGCGAAGGAGACTCGCGCCACCGACGTGGTCGACATCATCACCATGCGGGGCGCGTTCCACGGCCGGACGCTCGGCGCCCTGTCGGCGACGCCCACCGAGAAGTACCAGCACGGCTTCGAGCCCCTCGTGCCGGGCTTCAAGTACGTTCCCTTCGGCGACGTCAAGGCGATCGAGCGTGCAATGGACAATCGGACCGCGGCCATTCTGGTCGAGCCGATCCAGGGGGAGGGTGGCGTCAACGTTGCCCCCGACGGGTACCTCGCCGTGCTCCGCCGGCTGTGCGACGAGACCGGGGCGCTCCTCATGTTCGATGAAATCCAGACTGGCATGGGACGGACGGGGCGTCTCTGGGGGTACCAGCACTGGGGCGTGGAGCCCGACGTCATGACGCTCGCGAAGGCGCTCGCCAGCGGGATCCCGATCGGCGCGATGATCGCGCGGGAGGCTTGCGCCCGCGTGATGGTGGCCGGCAGCCACGGCACGACGTTCGGTGGCAATCCCTTCGCCACGACAGTGGGGGTGGCGACCTTCACGACCATGATGGAGGACCGGCTCCCCGAGCGCGCCGACCGGGTGGGGACGCATCTCATCGGGCGGCTTCGTGCCTTGGCGGCCGGACTCCCGGCAATCCGGGAAGTCCGGGGCAAGGGTCTCCTGATCGGCATGGACCTCGATCGCCCCGCGGGACCGGTCGTGGACGCCTGCCGCGACCGGGGCCTTCTGGTGCTGACGGCGGGTGAGAAGATCCTCCGCATGACGCCCCCGCTCATCGTGGACGCGCACGACGCCGACCGGGCCGTCGCGATCGTCGGGGACGCGCTCCGGCAGACCAAGCCGTGACGCGCCTGCTCTCGATCGCGGACCTCTCCGCGAAGGATGTTGAGGAGTTGTTCCGCCTCGCCGCCGAGTGGAAAGCGCGGACCAAGGCGCGCGAGGCGAGGACCCCGCTCGCCGGCTACTCGCTGGCTCTGGTGTTCGAGAAGCCGTCGCTCCGGACCCGCGTCACCTTCGAGGTGGGCATGGCCCAGCTCGGGGGCGCCTCCGTGTACCTTGCGGGGCAGGACATCGGGCTCGGGCGGCGCGAATCGATCGCGGACGTGGCCCGGAACCTCGGGCGGTGGGTCGACCTCGTGGCCGCGCGGACCTTCGCCCAGGCGACCGTCGACGAGCTTGCGCAGCACGCAGGGATTCCGGTGGTGAACGCCCTCTCGGACTTCGAGCACCCGTGCCAGGCGCTGGCCGACTTCTTCACGCTGTGGGAGCGGGGCCTCGACCTCCGGCGCCTGCGTCTGGCCTGGATCGGCGACGGCAACAACGTGTGCCACTCCCTCATCCTCCTGGCCGGGCTCCTCGGGACGGAGATGGTCGTCGCCGTGCCCCCGGGGTTCGAGCCCGACCGGCGGGTCCTTGAGACCGCCCGGGCGTGGGGCGGGCGCGTGACCGTCACCGACGACGTCCCCGACGCGGCGCGCGGCGCCGACGCGATCTACACCGACGTCTGGATCAGCATGGGGCAGGAGGCCGAGCGGGAGCGCCGCCTGGAGGCGTTCTCGCGCTACCAGGTGAACGACCGCGTGGTCGGCTTCGCGAAGCCCGGGGCGGTCGTGATGCACTGCCTCCCGGCGCACCGCGGCGAGGAGATCACCGACGCCGTTCTCGACGGGCCGCGGAGCGTGGTCCTAGACCAGTCCGAGAACCGGCTGCACGTGCAGAAGGCCGTCCTGCTCCGGCTCCTGGGGAAGGGCTAGGCCGGGAGCTCACGGATGAACGGACCGAAGAAGATCGTCCTCGCGTACTCCGGCGGACTCGACACCTCGGTCATCCTGGCCTGGCTCAAGGAGACCTACGGCGCCGAGATCGTCGCCTACACCGCCGACCTCGGCCAGGCCGAGGAGCTGATCCCGGTCCGGGAGAAGGCCCTCCAGACCGGGGCGAGCTCGGTCCACATCGTCGATCTCCGCGAGGAGTTCGTCCGCGACTTCGTGTTCCCCGTGCTACGCGCCAACGCCACCTACGAGGCCGGGTATCTGCTGGGCACGTCCTTCGCGCGGCCGCTCATCGCGAAGGGGCAGGTGGCGGTGGCCCGCGCCGAGGGTGCGGACGCCGTGGCCCACGGGGCGACCGGCAAGGGCAACGACCAGGTGCGCTTCGAGCTCACCTACGCCGCCCTAGCCCCGGACCTCCGCATCGTCGCGCCCTGGCGGGACTGGGATCTTCGCTCGCGCACGGATCTCATGGCCTATGCCGAGCGCCACGGGATCCCGGTTCCGACGACCCCCGCGCGGCCGTACTCCATGGACCGGAACCTCTTCCACATCTCCTACGAGGGCGGGATCCTCGAGGACCCCTGGGCCGAGCCGCCCGAGAAGATGTTCCTCCTGACCCGGTCGCTCGAGGAAGCCCCCGACGTGGCGACCACGGTCGAGATCGAGTTCGAGGCCGGGAACCCCGTCGCCGTCGACGGGAAGCACCTCGGCCCGGTCGCCCTCCTCGAGCGGCTGAACCGCATCGGCGGCGAGAACGGCGTCGGCCGCATCGATCTCGTGGAGAACCGCTACGTGGGGATGAAGTCCCGCGGCGTCTACGAGACCCCGGGCGGGACCATCCTCCACGCAGCACACCGGGCGCTCGAGTCCATCACGATGGACCGGGAGCTTCTCCACCTGCGGGACTCTCTGGTGCCGCGCTACGCCGAGATGATCTACTACGGCTTCTGGTACGCTCCCGAGCGCGAAGCGCTCCAGGTCTTCATGGATCACGCGCAGCGGGACGTCACCGGGCACGTGCGGCTCAAGCTCTACAAGGGCAACGTCACGGTGGCAGGACGGCGCTCGCCGCGCTCGCTCTACCGCCAGGACGTGGTGACCTTCGAGGCCGACTCCGTGTATCGCCAGAAGGACGCCGAGGGCTTCATCCGCCTGAATGCTCTGCGTCTCCGCATCCGCGCCCTCCGCGACCAGGATCGAGCCGCCGGCCCCTCGTGATCGACGTCGCGCTCACGCTCGAGGAGGTGCGCGGGATACCGCTCGCCGGCGTGACCGCGGTCGTCCTGGACGTGGTGCGAGCCTCCACGACGATCGTCGCCGCCCTCGCCGGCGGGGCGCTGGCCGTCGTTCCGGTCGCCACGCCGGACGAGGCTCGGGCGCTCCGCCGGGAAGGGGACACGGGACCCGTCCTCGTCGGGGGTGAGCGGGGCGGGGCGCCCCCGCCGGGGTTCGATCACGGGAACTCCCCGGCCGAGTACACGCCCGATCGCGTCCGCGGCCGCACGGTCGTGTTCACGACGACGAACGGCACCCGTGCGCTCCTCGCTCTCGCGGGCGCGCGCCGGATCGCGGTGGGCGGCTTCGTGAACGCCGCTGCCGTGGCCCGCTGGGCGTCGGCGGAGCCCGGGGACGTCCTCCTGGTATGCGCGGGGGAGCGAGGGCGCTTCTGCCTGGAGGACGCGGTCTGCGCCGGGCTTCTCGTCTCACGTCTCGCGACCGCGGGCAGGCGGCAGACCGACGCGGCGCGAGCGGCGCGGGCTCTCTGGGAGCGCTACGCGGACGACCTCGGCGCCATGCTCGCCGACGCCACGTGGGCACAGGCCCTGGTGGGCCAGGGGCGGGGCTCCGACCTCCCTCTCTGCGTGGCCCTGGACGTTCACGGGGTGGTGCCGGTGCTCCGCGAGGGCGCCCTGGTGGCGAGCGGCGGTAACTTGACCCCCCTTGGGGCGCCCCGCCATAATGAAGCGGCGCGAGGTGCGCCCGGAGGCGAGACGTGAACCTACCGACACAACTGACGGTCGGACGGATCTGTCTCGTTCCGCTCGTCGTCGCCTTCCTCATCTCGAACGAGTCCACGCACGCGCTGGTGGCCGCGGTGCTGTTTGCCGGGGCGGCGCTGACGGACTGGCTCGACGGGCTGATCGCCAGGCGGCGCGGCCAGGTCACCACGCTCGGCAAGCTCCTCGACCCGGTTGCGGACAAGGTACTCGTCTCCGCCGCCCTCATCTCCCTCGTCCAGATCGGCATGGTCGAGGCCTGGATGGTCGTGATCGTGATCGGGCGGGAATTCGCGGTGACCGGCCTCCGGAGCGTCTCCGCGGCCCAGGGGCTCGTCATCGAGGCGTCCGACCTGGGCAAGTATAAGACCTTCTCCCAGTACCTGGCCGTGACGCTCCTGATCCTCGAGCGTAGCGTTCCCAGCGGTTTCGATTCCGAGTTCATATACGTCTCGCGTGGCATGCTCTGGGCGGCCCTCACATTGACAGTGTTCTCCGGCATCGACTATTTCGTCCGCTTCTACCGCGCCTCCGACGTCGACGCCCTAGTCCGGGGAGAAGAGCGCTGGCGCTGAGCGCCCTCTGGCTTCTCGGCGCCTACGTGGTGGGCGCCATCCCAGTGGGTTACGTGGTCGCGCGCATCCAGGGCGTCGACATTCGCCGCCGGGGCAGCGGGAACATCGGGGCGACTAACGTTCTCAGAACAGCGGGCTGGATGCCGGCCCTCGCCACGCTCTTCGGTGACATCGTCAAGGGGTACATCGCGACGTGGATCGGAAGCCTCGCGGGGGCGGAGCCCGCGTGGGCTGGCGCGGCGGCGGTCCTCGCCGTCGTCGGCAATTGCTGGCCCGTCTTCCTCCGGTTCCGGGGCGGGAAGGGCGTCGCGACCGCCCTCGGCGCGTTCCTCCGTGTCACCCCCTGGGCTCTGATCCCGGCGGCGGTGGTGTTCGCGAGCCTGGTCGCCTCGTTCCGGTTCGTGTCGCTCGCCTCCCTCTGCGCCGTGGTCGGGCTCCCACTGGCGATCCTGGCCCTCGGCTATCCGGCGGCGCTCGCCCTGGCCGGGCTGGCGGTGGCGGTCATCGTCATCGCGCGGCACCACGCGAACATCCAGCGTCTGCTGGCGGGGAGCGAGGCGCGCTTCGGCGAGCAGGCACCGGTCTCCGCGACAGGCGCGCCGCCGACCTCGAGCAGCCCTCGGTGACCGCGGGCGGGTTGGCGATCGTCGGCGCCGGGGCCTGGGGCACGGCGCTCGCGGTGCAGGCTGTTCGCGCGGGGTTCGTACCCCGCCTCTGGGTGTTCGAGCCCGAGCTCCTCGCGATCGTCCGCGGGTCCTCCGAGAATCCGTGGTTCCTGCCGGGGGTGCGGCTGCCGGAGGCGATCGAGCCACACGGCGATCTCGCGGCGGTCGTGGCGAGCGCGGAGACGGTCGTGATCGCGGTGCCGTCCCACGTCTTCCGGAGCGTCGCCCGGGCGATGGCACCCCATCTCGCGCCCGACGCGCGAGTCCTCTCCGCCGCGAAGGGGATCGAGGAGGACCGTCTGGCGCGAATGTCCGAGGTCCTGGCCGAGGAGCTGCCGCCCGGGCATTCGAATCGCGTGGCCGTGCTGTCCGGACCGACCTTCGCGCAGGAGGTCGGCCAGGGGCGGCCGACGGCGGCCGTGCTCGCCTCACTCGACGCCGGGCTCGCACGTGGGCTCCAGACGGCGCTGGCCACGCCGACCTTCCGCCTCTACACGCAGGCCGACGTGACCGGCGTCGAGCTCGGCGGCGCCCTCAAGAACGTCATGGCGATTGCCACCGGGATCGCGGACGGCCTCGAACTCGGATACAACGCCCGCGCGGCCCTCCTGACCAGGGGGCTCGCGGAGATCACGCGCCTCGGCGTCGCGCTGGGCGCCCGGGCCCGGACGTTCGCCGGGCTCGCGGGCCTCGGTGATCTGATCCTGACCTGCACCGGCGAGCTGTCGCGAAATCGCCGCCTCGGCCTTGCCCTCGCGCGCGGGCAGTCCCTGTCCGAGTGGCAAGCGAGCACGCGCTCGGTGGCAGAAGGGGTGCGCACCGCTCACGCGGGGCTCGCCCTCGCGCGGCGTGCCGGCGTGGTGACGCCAGTGATCGAGGAGGTCGCGGCGGTGCTCTTCGAACGAAAGGCGCCGAGGGAGGCGCTCCTCGCGCTCCTCTCGCGCTCCGCCCGTCCCGAAGAGGAGCCGTACGACCTCGCGGTGGGGGACGATGCCTGAGCTCCGGAAGGACCCCGTGGTGGAGCGGTGGGTGATCATCGCCACCGAGCGGGCGCGGCGCCCGACGGACTTCGCCCCCGAGGTCATCGCGCCCCGCGGGTCGGAGGAATGTCCCTTCTGTCCCGGCCATGAGGACCGCACCCCTCCGGAGGTGTTCCGCTCCGGCGGGTCGGAGGACGGCGCCTGGACGGTCCGCGTGGTCCCGAACAAGTTCCCGGCCCTCCACTCGGATGGAGAGGTCCACGCAACCGGGGAGGGAATCTACGACCAGATCGACGGGGTAGGGACGCACGAGGTGGTCATCGAGAGCCCGGATCACTTCGCGGGTCTCGGGACGCTCTCGGCGGCGCACGTCGGAGAGGTGCTGGTGGCGTATCGGGAGCGCCTCCTCGCTCTCCGCAAGGACCCGCGCCTCGAGTACGTCCTGATCTTCAAGAATCACGGCGTGGCGGCCGGCGCGTCGCTCGAGCACCCGCACTCCCAGCTGATCGCGACGCCGATCCTGCCGGAGCTGGTGGCGGAGGAGCTCGAGGGCGCCATCCGCTACTTCCGGATGAAGGAACGCTGCGTGTGGTGCGACATCGTCCGGCAGGAGCGACGGGAGGGCACCCGGCTCGTTCTCGAGGAGGAGGGGTTCGTGGCCGTTGCACCCTACGCCTCGCGCTTCCCGTACGAGACATGCGTCCTGCCGACCGCCCACCGCGCGAGCTTCGAGGGCCTCATGCCCGACGAGGTGGACGCGCTGGCCCGCCTGCTTCGAGAGCTGGTCGCCCGCCTCGGCCGGCTCTTCGCAGACCCCCCGTACAACTTCGCGCTCCACACGGCGCCGCTCCGGGAGCCGGATCCCGAGCACTTCCACTGGCACCTCGAGCTCATGCCGAAGCTGACGCGTGTCGCCGGCTTCGAGCTCGGCACCGGCTTCTTCATCAATCCGACGCCTCCCGAGGATGCGGCGCGCTTCCTGCGCCAAGCGGGCAGGGCGCCGGGTGCGGCAACGGCAGACGGGGGGCGCTCGCGTTGACCCTCCGGAGGCGCCCTGTTAGAATCCCTGACGTCGAGCGGGAATAGCTCAGGGGTAGAGCACAACCTTGCCAAGGTTGGGGTCGCGGGTTCAAATCCCGTTTCCCGCTCCAACAATCTTCCGCGAAGTTGCGCAGTTGGACGGGGGTTTCGGGCTCAACCTCGAAACCCCCGAATCCCCCCAAATCGCCCCGATGCGCCCCCTCAAATGGCAACGGAATGGCAACGCCATCCGGGGGAAGCCTGACGCGAGGGTGAATGGCGGGGGACGTAGGGTAGGCCGCTGACGATCGGAAGCGGCCATGGCGCGCGGCCACTGCACTGGACTGTCGGTTCGGGGCTGAGTCGAAGCGGAACGAACCGCTGCATCGCTGCATGGAGGTTCGGGCTATGAGACGGTACAAGAATAGCGCGCTCCGTTTCGCCACTCTGGCCCTATCCCTCCTCCTCTTCGCCGCCTGCGGCGGGGGTGGCTCCGACGACGACCATCGCGTGGCGTTCGTCGAGGTGACGTCGTCCCCGAGCGGGCTGCCCGTGGAGGTTACGCTCAACAACACCTCTCAGAAGGCCACGACGCCGGTCATGGGGAACATGCGCTACGACGCGATCTGCGGGCTTCCGACGGGGTGTCTTATAGTCGGCCTGGCTCGCCTTGACACCGAGGCCCCGAGCCGCGTGACGCTCTGCGTGACCGATGGCGGCAAGAGGGCCTGCGACAGCTCGACGACCGGGCTCGCCTCCGTGGGCCTCGACTTCGACACGTAAGAGCAAGCCTCGCGGGGCTAGGGTTCGCGACCCGAACGGCCGGCTCCCTGCCGGCCTGCCCGCGCGTTCCTTCAGGGGCTCCCCAGGGAGGAGCCACGACGTCCAGGCCGACCCGCCGAGCCCGCCGCCCGCCGCACTGGTGGCGCGACGCTGCGCGAAAGACGCCACCGCCGCCCCTCATCCTGACGACGCCCGGGGACGGGTGCTAGGGTGCTGGACGACGTGGACGCCGTCGCGATTCCCTCGGTGCTGCTTCGGCCGCTGCCGCTCCGTGTGCGTGAGTATCCCTGGCCCCAAGCTTTCCTGTCAGGCATCACTCTCTCGCGGTCTACGCGATGCTCACCGACGCACGGGGTGAGTACACCGTGCGGCTTCAGCTGGTTCATCTGGAGGATCTGGTAACTATCGGGGAAGTTCGAGGGCGGATGACGATCGAAGACCGTGGCAAGACGACGGAGATCATCTTTACCCTGCCGGGTCTGCGATTCGAGCGCCCAGGGGCCTACGAGTTTCGCCTGCACGCCAATGATCGCCTCGTTGGTCACAAGGCCTTCGGCGTACTAGCCTTGCCAGCGCCCCCTACACAGCAGGGGACGCCATGAGTACCACGGAGATTCTGCCGCCGTCTCTCGGCCCGTACGGAGTCACCATCGAGGTCGATGATGTTCGCGTGTGGCGGACGGGAATCGCCGTGCGATGGGGTGCGACACCTTCGGGGCGCGGTCGAACGGCTCGAGGGACTCGGCCACGCGATGCCCGCGCCGGTGCCTGCGGTCACGCGCGACTCGCATCCCGCGGGCACACAGGTGGGCACATAGGGTAGAATGCGTGAGGTTTATCTCAGCTAAGCGGTTGAAAAGGCGGCGTAGCCAAGTGGTTAAGGCGACGGTCTGCAAAACCGTTATCCGGCGGTTCGAATCCGCCCGCCGCCTCCAACCTTCCACATCCCTCCACGCTGCCACCACTGGCCGCCGAGATGCGTGAGGTTCCGAAACTGCGAGATACGAGGGGCCTCATTCCGGGGCGCCTCTTACAGGAAGGCGAGGGTTCGGATGGCGCATCAATGGAAGGTGATCAAGTGCAACACCGAGACGCTCGAGAATGCACTGAACCAGCTCGACCAGGATGGCTATGCCATCCACAACGTCCTTTCGGCGGGCCAGACGGCGACCCTGGCCCTCTTCGTGGTCATCGCACAGAAGGGGCGCTAGGCTCCGGAAGCTGCCAAACGACTCGGCGTGCCGGCGATGGCGCTGCTGGGAAGGAGGAGTGTCATGTCCGAAGACCCCAAGGAGAGCCCAGCAACACGGCGGCAGGCGGCGAAAGACTTGAAGGCCGCGGAAGCGCTGCAGCTCACGGCCCGCGATGATCTCGCCAAGGGGCGCGCCAGCGTATCGAGACGCCGTGTGGCAATCGAGCGAGGCCGGGCTACCCTGGCCCGCCGGGCCAAGGCCGGTGAGCCAGACCACGAGCTCACGCCGATCTACACGAACTTCGAGGCCGCCGAGGCCGACCTGGACGCGGCCGAGGAAAAGCTGAACGCCGCAGCCGCGCGGATCGAGTTCGCGGAGCGCCGGCTCAAGGAAGCTCGCGAGAAGGCCCGGAGCGCGGACCGCTAGCCGCCGGACGGGTCGGCCTGCGCCACTCTCGACCCCAAACACGCCGCCGGCATGGCGTCCGCCCCGACCGATCGGTTCATGAGGAACGAGCCGGCTCGCGGCCAGTCGATCCCGGACGGCGGGAGCGGGCAAGCCCGCAGGCGGCGCGGGCCTCGTCGGCGTGCACCCACGAGCGACTGACCGCGTCTCGTGGCAGCGCGACTCCCTGGCTCACCGCAGTGGCAACCATTTGGCGTTCTGAAGCGGCCCTGCATGAACACTCTGCCCATGGTATCCTCGGCCATGGCAAAGAAGACGACGTTACGAATCAAGTACCCCGCCGCCGTGATCCTGAATCGCAACCGCCGAGGCGGTCGCTGACGTGCCCCGCTTCGTTCGCCCGGGGACAGCGCCGCTGCCACTCTCTCCGAACGCCATGGCCGTGGATCGCCTGCGCCGGGCCTTCAATGCGGTCCGGGATGCCCAGGAGATGCTCGAGCGCCTCGCCCGCACGGGGCCCATCTCGATACGGGCAACCCTGCGGGTCCCTATCGAGGACCTAGACTGGACGGCCGCCGAGCTGTCGACCGCCCTGCTCGCGCTCCAGGAAGCCGCTCCACGATAGCCGGAAGCCGCTGAGGGATCGCCGCCTCTGGGCAATTCTGTGTCGTTCACGGGTAGCGGCCTAATATTGGCCCCGCGGCACGAGGCGAAGGCGAGGGAGCAGCTTCGTCCTCGCGCTGACACACGTCGCGGCGTTGAATTCCATGGGTCAGCTCGGATGTTGCCAGAGTGGGTGGTCCTTCGATCCAGGAGAGCGGCAGCAGATCGCCCTGACGACATTCGTTGGGGCGTCGGCTCGATGCGTGAAGCGCGTGCAGCTGGACATCACCGCATACGTGTCCCGGTCATCCGGACCGAGGACTTCGCTAGACAGTTCGCGTAGGTCTCACGGCCAGGGAGCGTTCGACCGATCACCGTCACCGGCACCCGAACCGCCAGTATGGCACGTCGGTCGGAGGCAGGAGGGGCGCGATGCAACAGATTCGTATCGTGGGTGAGTCGGTTCGCGTTCCGGACACCGAGAACATGCGCTTGATGCTCTCCGAACACCCTGACCAAACGTGGATCGCGCGACTGCGCCAACTCGTCGCTGCGACCGCGGGCGCGCCGACACTCATGCTGCACGTGGAGGACTGCACCCTCGTGTTCGCGTGCCCGGATCGGGCGGACTGCGCGGAGCGCCGCGGGCTGATTGGGCAGCTGGTGGATCAAACGAACGCCTCCGGGGGCTCCGCATGATCGGAGCGTGAGCCTCCTCGAGAAGGACCAGCATGGGGTCGACTCGGACCTGAACCAGGGCGTGCTCACAGGGATCGTGTATCAGCGCTGAAGGAGACGAGCGGTCCAGCGACAGGCCATGGACTAGCCCCCCAGTGCGTGATCGTGGGCAAAGGTCCGGGCAAAGTGGCGCCGCGGGAACCTCGCAGTGTATCGTAACTTCTCGCTCGTCGACCAGCCGGGGTGGCGAAACTGGGAGACGCGGCGGACTTAAAAGCGACCCCGTCGGCACGCGTCGCGCGTCACGATCCCCGCATCCTGACGGGCGATTCGCGATCGGCCCGCTCGGTCTCTGTGCCTGCTCCAATTCGTCGGATTGTGCTGGATTGTGTCGGGTCGTGACGTCGCCGTGGGCACAATTCTGGGCACGGCGGTGATCGCGTAGACTGACTCGTGTGGGCGTAGGCGCCAGCTCGCTACTGGCGTCGACGGGGCGGCTCCTCACCGCCCTCGCCCACCGGCCCCGTCCCTTGAGGCGCTCCACGAGGGGGAGCCATGGCGAAGAAGCGAGTCCGCCGCTCGCAGGCGCGATATCCCCAGGCGCAACTCCCCGATCCCGCCTCGGTCCTGTCCCTCCAAGGCCGGTGGAAGACGCGAGCGGATCGCGCGCGGGCGCTCAGGGCCCTCCTGCCGTTTCACCCTGATCGAGAACGCGAGTGTGAGGACCACCTCGAGGCCGCCCGGGTCCAAGGGATCGACGAGGACCGCCTGTGCGCGGCGCTGTGTGCGGGCTTGGTCGAGCACTACCAGGAGCAGGTGAGAAGCCAGCGCGCCATGATCTACCAGGACCTGGAGATCCGCGTCCGCCAGCTACGGCGTGATCTCCCTCCGCTCCTCCGGGAGTTGTGGCTCCTGGCCGAGGACGAGGAGGCGCGAGACCTCACGACCCGTCTGGCGTCGTGGATGACACACGCGACCTGGATCGATGCCTCCCGCCAGACCCGCCGACCCACGCCCGGAAAGCCGCTCAACCGCATCCTCCGCCACACCCGTGAGCGGCTCACAGCGGCGGGCGTCACGGACTATGAGTGGCAATCGGAATGGTTGCGGGACGTCGGACTCATCGAGGTGCCCCCGCCGCCTTGATTCGGCCGAGTAACCTTTTCGCCCCAAAAGGTTACTCGTTAGACCGGCGCGTCTCCCTCCAGTAACGTGCCCCTCGCAGGCCCAAGTGGCCTCGGGAGGCCCGGATGCTCATAGAGGTCGACGAGCGGCGCGCCGAGCAGCTCTACCGACGCGCCGAGGTCATGAGGCTCCTCAAGGTCTCGGACGCGACTCTCGATCGGCTCATCAGCCGGGGGGAGCTGGAGACCATCCACATCGGACCCCGCATGCCGCGGGTGCCACAGGCGAGCCTTCTGGCGTTCCTCGCCCGCGCCAAGGGGCGCGAGTAGCCGGAGCCGGACCCGCGCGCCATGTCCGCACTCGTGGCCCGCCGGCTACCCCCCGTGCCGGCGCAGCTGCTCCTCGGGTTCGCGCTCGCGCGGGCCGAGCGGGTCCTCGACGGGGCCTTCACTCGACGACGCTCACTCCGGCTCGATGCGGCCGTCCTCGCCCTCGAGCAGGCCGCCCGACCCAATCTGCCCGGCGGGCAGAATGCTGACGGGCAGCGCCGGAGGGCGGCGTGACGACCCCGCGTTCGTCCGACGACCTCTACGGACCCGGAGGGCCGACCACGCCGAGTTTCGGCGTCCGGCACCGCCGCGGCCACAACTATCCGCGCCTCCGCTGCGCCGGGTGTGGCGAGTGGATCACCGACGTCAAGATCGCCGGCATCGTCTGGCACCCGGACACCATCACCGAGGACGGCTTCTCGCCGATCGTCGTGCTCTGCAAGATGAACGACTGCCTCGGGCGCGATCCGCGGTGGACGCACTGGTGGTGGCAACCGCTCAGCCACTACCTCGTCTGGCTCCTCCAGAACACCGGCGGCCATTCGCCCAAGAAACTCCGCGCGCTCATTGCGGAGGCGGACGAGTTCGCGGAGATGGCCGGGTGACCCGGGACGAATGGCGGCGGACCGTCGAACACATCGCCACGCGGCGGCCCACTGTGATCGTCTGTGCCCGACGTGCGGAGTGGGACGCCGCGATGGCGCAGCTCCCACACGAGTCGCCCGCCCGTCAGGCCGAGGCGCGGACCCTCATCCCCACCATGCAGACGGGCGCGTGCGCCGACTGCGGCACCGCGATCATCTGGGGCCGATCCTCGCCGCTCGAGCCGGTGAAGCTGTGCGAGCCCTGTGCCCTGGCGTGGGCCGAGGCCCGGCCCCGCGGGGACGTCTGGGTCACGCCGGCGGCCTTCGACGACGAGGCGGGCCGGCGATGACCCCCGCCATGAACCTCCTGCTCTCGACCCTCTTCCCCGAGGTCGCCCGTGTGGCGTGAGCTGATCCCCGACGCGATCCCCGCCGTCCTGCGGGCCCAACCCTGGGTGCTCTCGCGGGCCGAGCCGCGGGCGGGCAAGCCTCAGAAGGTCCCCTATCGAATCAGCGATCCGACCCGACGGGCCTCGAGCACGGACCCCGAGACGTGGGGCACGTTCGGGGAGGCCGTGGACGCCTACGCGCTCCTGACAGGTCCCCACCGCGATCCGAATCCGGTCATCGGCCCATTGATCGGGATCGGCGCGGTGCTCACCGCTGAGGCGCAGATCACCTGCTTCGACCTGGACGGGGTGCTCGACGGGGCACAGCTCCTGCCCGGGGCCGCGCGGCTGGTGGCGCACGTGCAGTCCTGGACCGAGATCAGCGTGAGCGGCACGGGGTTACATCTCTTCGTGCACGGCACGCTCCCCCATCCCATCACGCATCCCGAAGCGCACCTCGAGCTCTACGACCGGGCGAAGGTCATGGTCGTGACCGGGCACACGTGGGCCGGGACGCCCTCGGCGGTGCAGCCCCGGCAAGCGATCCTCGATCAGGTGGTCCGGCTCTTGACTCCCCCGCCTGGCCGATCGTCGTATGCCGGCCCGTCAAGGCCGCCCCCGGATGATCTCGGCGGCACGTTGCTGGCCAAGGCCCAGGCCTGGGGGCTCCGTACCGTCGGCCCCCTCAAGCGCTGGGCGGACGGCTACCTGCTCGAATTGGCCCGCTGCCCCTGGGCCGACGTCCATACGACCGGCCCCGGCGGGGCCGCGATCCTCATCCGCGCCAGCGGGGCGTTCGACTTCGTGTGTCATCACGGCCATTGTCGCGGGCGCGACTGGCGGGATCTCCGGGCCGCCCGGGAGTCCGTCCGGTGAACCTCGACGCCGTGACGGACTCGATCGACGTCGCCCGCTTCCGGCCCGCCCTCGACCTCCTCACCGACCCCCCGCCGATCAGTCTCGTGGCCGAGTTCGCGTGGCAGCGCGGGGTCAGTGTGCTGGTCTCCGAGTCCGGGGCCGGAAAGACGTTCGTCTTGCTCGACCTAGCCGCGGCCGTGGCGGGCGGGGAGAAGGAGTGGCATGGCCGCCCCGCGCAGGCCGGCACGGTGGCGTATGTCAGCTTCGAGGGGGATGCCCTCGGGCTCCGGCTCGCCGCCCTCCAGGTCACGTCCCGGGACGTGCGGCACCTCTATGTGCTCCGCGCCGGCGAGCCGATCTCGCCCCGGGTCGACCGCGAGGGGCAGGAAACCCCCTCGGCGGGGGAGTGCGCCCTCCGCGACAGCCTCCGCACCCTCGTCGCCGAGCTCGCGACGGCCGGGGGGCCGCCCGTGGTGCTGCTCCTGATCGACACGCTCCGGGCGTCGATGGTCGGCTCCGAGGATCGCTCCGAGGATGTCGCCGCGTATCTCCGCGTCGTCCGCCGATTGCTCACCGTGGTGCCCGACGCCGGGGCGGTGCTCGCCCATCATGCCGGGTGGCAAGACGGGGAGACGAAAAAGAAGCGCGAACGGGGCTCCTCGGCCTTCCGGGGCAACTCCGATGGCGTGTTCTACCTCGAGGTCACGGCCGACAATGGGGAACTCGGGATCGCCGACTTGCTCCTGACGACCCTGAAGGTCCGGGACGACGCCAAGCCGGCTCCCCTCCGACTCCGACGGGTGCGGGTGCGGCTCGGGGAGGACGACGAGTACGGCCGGCCCCGGCGCTCCTGTGTCATCGAAACCGACCCGCGCACCCGGGCCGACCTCGAGGCCGAGGGCCGCCAGGCGGACGCGACCCAGGCCGCCGCCCTGGACGACCAGGCCGCCACCCTGATCCGGACGAACCGGATCACCAACCAGAAGACCCTCCGCGCCCTCCTGGGGGTGAGCTTCGACGCCGCGACCCTCTCCCTCGCGCGCCTGAAGCGGCTCTACACGCTCAAGGAGGCCGGCGTCTACCTCGGCGTGGGGTACGGGAAGGTCCGTGACTTCGTGTCGCGCGGCCTGCTGCCGGCGGTGCGGCTTCCGGGCGGGCAGGGCACCTCGCGCGAGAAGCTCATTCACATCCTGGTCGACGACCTCGAGCAATTCGTGTTGGCGCACCGGGAGGCGCCGCGATGATCCGCCCCCGCTTGGATGGCCGGTGGTTGACGCGAGCCGCCTGGGCGATCGCGCTCGGCGTGTGGGTCAAGATCCTCTTGGACTACTGGCTCGGCCCATGAGCCCCCGTCCATCGCCGGCCGCCGGGGAGCGGGGGGCGCCGGGCACGCAGCGAAACACCCTGCCACCCCACCCCCCCCGAAACTGTCGGCCCGAACGGGCCGTCATGACCCCGTCCGGGACCGTCCCCATCGCCCCATGTCCCCAAGCGCCGTGCACCCTTCACCCTGAACAGGAGTGCGACCAATGACAGACCGAGTTGACCTGGAATCGAAGTTCACGGAGTTCGCCGCGATCGACGCCGCGCTGACGGCGCTCCAGCAGGGGGCGCAGGCGGAGGCCACGGTGGCGGAGCAGATGCGCGAGCAGCGTCACACCCTCAGCGCGCAGGTGACCCGGCTGGCGGCGCAGGTGCCGGCGTGGACGACGGCGAAGGCGAACGAGATGCGGCAGGTCGAGCGGGAGTGGGAGGCGAGCCGGGCGGCGCACGCGGAGCGCGTGGGGACCCGGGAGGCGGAGCTCGCCGGGCTCGAGCAGCGGATCCAGCAGCGGCAGGCCGAGGTGGCGACGCTGGAGGGGCAGGTGGGGCGGCTGCAGCAGAAGTTGGCGACGTCGCGCGACAAGGCGGTGCAGGCGCTGGCGGCGGAGCTGCAGTCGGCCTGACATGGTGCTCTACGACGAGTCCCTGACGCGCGTGCTCACCCGCCTGCCGGGCGCCGGGGGCGCCGTCGTGGCCTGGCACGGCATGACGTACCGCCGGGCGGGCGTGCACGTGCAGGACGGCCTCGAGGAGGCGGTGTATGTCGCCACGGGCGTCCCGTCCCGGCGGCGACGGCGCCGACGCCCCGCGCCCGCCCCGGGGAGTGCCCCACCCCCGATCCCGATCTCGCCCCCGCCCGCGCGCCGTCCGACGTTGTTGGGCGAGGGCGCGATCCTCCTCTCCGATCCGAAAGGAGCGAACTGATGGCTGCGGTGACCTATGCCGACCTCCTGGACATTCGCCGCCAGCTGATGAGCAGTGGGCGGCGCCTCAGCGTGATTTTGGCCGTGCCGACGGCGACGAGTGACGCGACCGCTGGGGTGTTTTTGGTGCACGACCCCGACCCAGCGGATGCGCCGAATACGGTGGCGACGGAAGAATCGAATGCCAAGGGCGGGCTCGCCGGCGAGCTGTCGTGGAAGAGCTATAGCGCGGCGAACGTCCGCACCGCCTACGGGCTGTGAGGAGGTCCCGATGCCGATGACGAAGGTCCGCACCGAAGTCCAACAGGCCGCGCGCGACACGATCCCCCCGCCCGAGCCGTCGAAGCGCCCGCGGGGCCGACCGCCGAAGGTCAGGATCGAGCCCGAGGCGCCGCCGTCCGAGGATGCGTTGGCCCGGCTCGAAGCGCGGGCGCGGGCGCCCGAGCAGGCGGCCGACGCCGCCGGGCAGGCGCTCCGCGACAGTCTCGCGCCCTACGTGGAGCGCGCGGCCGCGTGTTTGGCGCGGTTGCGGCCGCTGGTGCCGGCGGTGACGTCCCGGCTGGACCGGCTGCAGCGGCTGGAGATCCAGGGGGAGGTCCTGAAGTGGGAGTTGATCTTGGGCGGCGGCTCGCATTTGGTTCGAGACTGTCGGTCGCTGCAGGCGCGGCTGGCCAGCGCGGTGCGCGCGCGGGACGCGAAGGATCAGTCGACGATCACGCTCCTCGAGCGGGTGCCGTCGCAGATTGCGGCGCTCACGCACCGCGACGTGCATCAGTGTGTGACGGGCGGCATGCCGCACGGCTGCCGGGTGAACGCGATCAAGACGGCGGTGGAGGAATCGGAGCCGGTCCCGGTGCAAGTGCAGAACGATCTCCGGGCGCTGGATGAGCTGTGCGCGCGCATTGACTATGCGATGACGGTGCGGGGGGCGGGCGTCGAGCTCGTGCCCCCGGCCCCCCCGACCGGCCCGGCGGCGCGCCGGCCCCTCGGCGGCGACCCGGAAGGAGACCCGGATGCCTGAGCCCCTCGACCCGACCGTCCCGAGTCCGAGTCCCGCCCCCAGTCCCGAGCCGGCGCCGAGTGGCCCGCCCGATCGCGCCGCGGCGGAGGTCCGGATTGCGGAGATTCGCGGGGATCTCGCGCATCCGTTTCATCGGGGGGACCCGACGGCGCTGCGCGAAATGGCACTCTTGTACGAGACCGTCCACGGGACGGCGGCCGCCGCGAGCGGGGCGACGGTCGCGCCGAACCTGGACTACGAGATCGCGATGCCGCCGGGCCGGACGGAGGAGACGTTCACGGCGGTGGATCGCTCGATCGCGACGGCCGCGTGTCGCGCGTTCAACCTGTCAGAGTCCGAGGCGAACCCGGTCGTCAACTGGATCCTGGACGCCAGTCAGCCGAAGCCTACGGTGGCCGAGGGGCGATCGATCCCGAGTCGCGAGGTGGCGGCGGAGCGCTTGCAAAGCCACTGGGGGGCGCACTATCCGCGGATGATGGCGCAAGCGAAGGCGGCGCTCGAGGTGTTGGATCAGCGCCGCGGGGGCCGTCCGGGCGAGTTGCGCGAGGAGTTTGACCGGACGCGCGCGGGCAATCACCCGCAGGTCATCATGGAACTGGCGCGACTCGGCGCGTTGCTCGGGCACGATCCCGAGGCGTCCCAGTTGATCGCGAAGTACGAGCCCCGGTTCCGCGAGGAGTATATGCAGGCGCGGCAGCATGGCCGGCGAGCCCGCTGATGGGCCACCCGAGTTACCCGCGGCCGACGCCGGTGCCCTACTACACCCCGCCGAAAAATTCGGTGACGACGGCGACCGCGGGGCCGCAGGTCAAGACGGGCGAGCCGGGTCAGGGCGGGTTCCAGGTGCTCTCGGTGCGGCCGCGCACGGGTCCCACCGTGACGTACGTGCCCGTGGCCGGCCCGGGGCCGCGGGTGCCACCGGCCACCCGACCGATTCCGCCGGGCGACAAGGCCGGCGCCCTGCCCGGGACCGACAAGACGCGGGGACTCCTCGTCCGCCCGCGTCGCCGCAAGACGACCCTGCTGGACGAGTGAGGAGGCCCCGATGAGTCGAGCCCGTCCCGGATGTCCGGAGTCCTTCGACGCCCGTCTCAGCCGACTCTGCGGCGAGGCCGTCGATCCCAACTGGCGAGTCGAGGCCGAGGTGGGCCACTTCTCGCCGGCGGCCTTTGCGGCCATTGCGGCGGTGGCGGCCGTGGTCGCGGCGGGCGTCTCGGCCTACGGGACCTACCAGGCCTCCCAGCAGCAAGCGGCGGCCCTGGAGTACAACGCGGCACTCGCGCGTCAGCAAGCGGCCTATCAAGCCCGAATGGCCGAGCTGCAAGGCAAACTCCTCGAGCGACAAGCCATGGGCGCGCTGTCGTTGGCTGAGGCGCAGGCCACCCTCAGCGAGCAACAGGCCCTCGCGCGGGAAGCGGCCGGGAAGATCCAAGAGGCGGCCATTCGTCGCAACTACGACCGGACGCAAAGCGAGGTGCGCGCCGCGATCGGGAAGGCGGGTGTCGATACCACGGGGTCGCCCCTGATGGTGCTCATGGAAAATGCGGACACCGTCGGGCAGGAGCTCGCGGTGCACGATTACGAAGTGGCGGTGGACGTGGCCGGCATGCGGGCCGGCTCAGCGTATGCGCGCAGTGAAGGCGCACTCCGGGCGGGATCGCTCATAGGGGAAGCGGCGTTCGCGCGATTCGGCGGACTCTCCCGATCCGCCGCGGATCTCTCGCAGGCGAATCTTTATGGATTTCAGGCGGGTGGGGTGCGGACGGCGGGCTATCTCGGGGTCGGCTCGACGCTGTTGAGCGGGGCCAGCGCAGCCGCCAGCCCGTTCGTCTACTCGCGGTACGGGAACGTCGGCGCCAGCACGTATTCGGGACGCGGGGACTTCCGCTACTAGGGCCACCACGAACACGGCCCCGCCGGATTCAGCCTCCGGCGGGGCCGTCGAACAGGAGCGCCTGGAGACCATGCCGACTCTATCCCTGCGTCCGCGTCGTCGTCAACCCGCCGCGGCCTCGGCGGCGTATCGCGCCACCCGCGCCGAGCAAGAAACCACGATCCGCTGGGACCGCGCGGACGACCAGGTCCACCTCTGGTCGGCCTCGCCGGTCACGTGGCGCAAGCTCGCGCGGCTCGGCATTCCGGCGGCGCGGGAGACCCGGTTCCCCGGGGGGGCCTGCTCGGGCCGGTTCTACACCATTCCCGTGGGCCGGTTCCGCTGGGGGCTGAAACGGGCGGCCGCCCCGGGTCGCCTCGCCCCCAGGCGGCCGCGGAGCCTGCAGGACCCCCGTGAGGACGCGAGTTCTGACGGGTCCGCACGTCCGGCGGCCCTCGAACACGGGGTCCCGGCATGACCCCCCGGGCGGGGTGGGTCATTCTGCCCGCCGGGCAGAATTGGGGTATTGGCGCCCCACTCCCGCTGCGCCAGATGGCCGAGCGTATCCAGGCGCGGGCCATCGCGCGGTGCGGGGCGCTGCTCCGGTCGATCGCTCCGGCGCGCGGTGGAGACCGTGGCAATTCGGCAACGGGGGGTCGGTCCCCCGTTGGCACACGTACCAGCGCGGCCCGCGATGCTGGGATGTCCCGCGACCAGAAGCGGACCGCCCTCCGCGTGGCGAACGTGCCGACGGACCAATTCGACCGGCTGGTGGAGTCGGCCATCCGCCCAGGTGACCGGGTGCGAGTCTCCGTGGACTTCCTCGCCCGGCTCGCGGCGGCCCCGGCGGTGGTGCTCGAAGTGGTGAACATCACGGAGCGGGCCGACGGGGTCAAGGTCCTCGCTTTCGCGCCTTCCGCGTGGCCGACGGCCCCGGCCCTCCCGGACCCTCCGACGGACTCGGCATGAGCCGCGGCGGGATCCGGCCGGTCGCGGTTCACCGGGGCGCTGACGCGGTCACCATGGGATGTCTCCGGCGAGCTTCACGTTGGTCACGATCCACCGGGCGGTCAGGTCCTCCTGGTGCCCGCTGGCGGTGACCCTGACGCCGGGACCCAGGCCCGCCACCGCCACGCTCGGGGCCACCCAGAAGTTGCGCTCCCCGATGCGGAGCCAGCGCCCGAACGAATCCCACGTGACGATCGTGCCGAGAATCGAGAACCGGAGGGGATCGGGAGCTGTGGGGGAGGGAAATGGTGTCGTCATGGGACACCTCGCTGTCGGCCGGATTGGCTCGTACAGCACGGGGAGCGGATACCGCGGCGTCACACTGCCGCCCCGGCCGTTCCGAGCGTGTCCCGAGGGCCCCAGCGTATCGCGCTGTCGGGGTTCCGTCGAGGCCCCCGGCTGGCGCCCCGGACCGGCTCGCGGTAGGGTCGGGCGGGATGGATCGAGCCCCCCGAGCCGCGGCCCCGCGCGACCACCGAGAGCCCTCTTGCATCGTCAACTATAGTGGACTAACATGAGCCCGACACCGAGGCAGATCGGCATGACGCTCAAAAAGACGCGGAAGGCCAAGGGACTGAGCCGCTACGCGCTGGCGAAGGCGGCCGGCGTGAGTCGGGAGTACATCACGAAGCTCGAGGAGGGGCGCTCGGACCCCACGGTGGGGATGCTCCAGCGTCTCGCGAAGGCCCTCGGCGTGCCGGTGACGGCGCTGCTGGAATGACGGACACCGCGCAACTCCGGCTCTTCGAGTGCCCGCCGATGCTGGGGCCGTGGCCACGCCGCCCCCGCCGCCGGCGGGTCGAGGATCGCGGGCCTCGCCTGATCACCGTGGCCGACCTGATCGTCCTCGCGGCGAGGAGTCCGGCGCGCAACGACCCCGGGTCTGAGCCGATCCGGCAGTGTGGCCTCGCCGAGGGGTGTCCGCCGTGCTGTGTCGAGTGGTTTGTCGCCCTGATTGATTGCGTCTGGCATTTCCGCATCCCACCCGTGGAGGCGTATTGGGCGCTCCCGGGGAACCGGGCCGCCGGCTATATCCAGTGTCCCGCGTGCCTCGGCGTGCCGCTGACGACGCCGTTGGAGTGAGCCATGTACATCGATTGGACGAGCCTCGGCTGGTATCACGTCGGCGAGTGGTATACGAGCTCCTCTGGCCACACCTACCGGCTGACCGAGCATGGCTGGACGAACTGCCCCGAGTGCCTCACGCTGCCGACGGACACGACGGAAACGACGGGCGCGAGCGTGACGATCACCGCAGCCCCGAGCCTCACGACCGAGACCACGGCGGTGCCGGAGGCGAGTAGCGCGATGCTGCTCCTCGTCGCGCTCGCGGGCGTGGTCCTCTGGCAGCGGGTCCGAAGGACGACGGCGACGTAACGGAGAGGTGCCCCCGCGCGGTGCGAGAACAGAGCCGTGGGCCTGGCCGGATAAGACCTGGGGGTAATCGACATGACTTCGGTGACATGGCTCCTTGTCGTCGTGGTCGTGCTGGCAGTCGGCTCGCCGGTCGCGGCCGAGACCGAGGCCACGGCGTTGCTGTGTCAATCGAACGAGTCGGCGGCCGTCGGCTATTACCACACCGAACTCGGGAGCGGGAAGAAGGCCGAGAAGGTTAGCGGCCCGCTAGAACGCCAGAGGAACACCAGCCAGTGGCGGATCGACGTGCTGCCCGGGTCGCCGAAGAGCGCCCGGGTGACTCGCTATAGCGGAACGCTGCAACAGATCGATGTCCCCGCGAGCCTCTGGCGCATCGAAACCGACCCGATGGGAATAGGTCTCATACTCCTCCCGAGTGAGCGGGCGCCGGGGGAGTCGCCGGAGGTGATCACGATCACGGTCGCGACGGGGGCGTTTGTCTACTCGTCCCAGCACGTCAACCCTCTTTCGAATCGCGCGACCGTCTGGGTCCCGCGCACCCTAGGCCAAAGGGGAGCGGGCGGGGCGGGACCTCGCGCCGCGCATGGCGGCGCTGGAGCGGTGAGACTAGTTCTGGTCGGCGGAGACCGCATCGAACCCCGCGTACAGGACTTCGCGCTCCAGGTCCTCCGGGGTCAGGACCCGCTCGATACAGGGCGGCTCGTAGGGGCTCGTGATCTCGGGCGCCTCGGTCATGGCGGAGTCCTCCTGGGCGGGATACGTTACGCGACCGCAGAATAGCACGTCGACCGACGAGGGGAGGGGAGCCTGATGGGCAGCGTGTATCGACGGGGGGACGTGTGGTGGCTCAAGTACCGCGCTCACGACCGGATCATCCGCGAGTCGAGCGGGTCGACGAAGGAGGGGGACGCGAAGCGGCTCCTGAAGGTCCGAGAGGGCGCCGCGATCGAGGGCCGGCCCGTGATCCCGCGCGTCGACAAGGTCACCGTCGACCACCTGCTCGATACCCTCAAGGCCGACTACCAGGCGAACGGTCGGCGTTCGCTCGACCGCCTGGACATCAGCCTCGGGCATCTGCGGCCGGCTTTCGGCCCGCGGCGCGCCGTCCACGTCACGAGCGCAGATCTCACGGCCTACGCGACCACGCGGCAGGCCGCCGGCGCCGCGAACGGCACGATCAACCGCGAGTTGGCCGCGCTCAAGCGCGCCTATTCGCTCGCGCTCGATGCCGAGCGGCTCCACCGGGCGCCCCGCATTCGCCTGCTCCGGGAGGACAACGTCCGGCAGGGCTTCTTCGACCGACCGCAGTTTGAGGCCGTCCGGAGCCGGCTCGCGCCGGAGCTGCGCGGCCTCGTGACCGCCGCCTACATCACCGGGTGGCGCGTGCCGAGTGAACTGCAGCCGCTGCAGTGGCGCCAGGTCGATGTCAAGGCCGGAACGATCCGCCTGGAGCCGGGCACCACGAAGAACCAGGAGGGGCGGACGTTCATCCTGACGCCCGAGTTGCACGAGGTCCTGGACGCGCAGCGCACCGAAACGGACCGCTGGCAGCGCGCCCGGAAGCGGATCATCCCCTGGGTGTTCCATCGCCGGGGCAAGCCGATCCGGGACTTCCGCAAAGCCTGGTCGCTCGCGTGCACGGCCGCCGGCGTGCCGGGGCGGATTCCCCACGACCTTCGCCGGACCGCGGTGCGCAACCTGGAGCGGGCCGGCGTCCCCCGCTCGACGGCGATGAAGATGGTCGGCCACAAGACGGAGGCGATCTACCGCCGGTACGCGATTGTGGACGAGGCGATGCTGCGGGAGGGCGCGGAAAAGCTAGCCCGTGCCCACATGATGTCCAGCGGCGGATAGCTGTGGACACGAACGAGCATACCCAGGCGCTTGGACGACTAGTGGCCCTTCTGCAGCTCTTGGAAACCACGCTGCGCACCGCCATGGAACGCATCGAGCCGAGCCCCGGCGCACACTGGCACTGGGGAAGCCTGCAAGTGGGTGACCGCGTCCCCTACGACGCGCTCGCTGACTACAGGGGCTTGTGGAAAACGATAGAACGCTACAATGGCCTCGTTCCTCAGGCGAATCGGTTCGACCCGCATCGGGTGGGTGCCTTACGTGACACCTTTGCACATGGACGGGTTTTCCCGACGGGGACCACGGGCTTCCCGCTCCGGCTGGTCAAGTTCGGGGAGAAGGACAACGACGGACGGTTCCCTGTCGAGACTATCGCCGACATGACGGCGGAGTGGTTCAACGACCAGGCCGCCTTCGTGCACAGCTTGATTCAGAAGATCGAGAGCGTACCCCCGCCGCCGCAGGACACAGTCCTGGGCACAGTGGCCGAGCGTACTGGGCACAATTCTGGGCACAGTGGTCCGCCGGGGGCGTGACGGGGTATCGTAACTCCGCGGATCTTCAGACTGCCGGGGTGGCGAAACTGGGAGACGCGGCGGACTTAAAATCCGCTACGTCGCAAGACGTGTGAGGGTTCGACTCCCTCCCCCGGCACCAATCTTGGGGTCGCGTGCTGCGCTTGACGCCTCCATGCCGCGAGGCTAGCCTTGGCGCGGCTGGAGTCGCCCGGCATGCAATGCCCTCGCTGCCAGACGGAGAATCCACCGCAGGCGAAGTTCTGCCTGGAGTGCGCTTCGCCGATTGCCCGTCTCTGCACGAGTTGTGGGACCTTGCTTCCACCCACGGCCAAGTTTTGCCTCGAGTGCGCGCATCCCGTCAGTGGACCTGGATCGACTCCGAGCCAGCCGCGCTTCGCTTCGCCCGACACCTACACTCCCCGGCACCTCGCTGAGCGAATCCTCACGTCCCGGAGTGCCCTGGAGGGCGAGCGTAAACAGGTGACCGTGCTCTTCGCCGATCTGAAGGGTTCGATGGAGCTCTTGGCCAACCGGGATCCGGAGGAGGCGCGCAAGCTTCTCGACCCCGTGCTCGATCGCATGATGGAGGCGGTCCACCACTACGAGGGCACCGTCAACCAGGTCATGGGTGACGGGATCATGGCGCTCTTCGGCGCCCCGGTGGCCCACGAAGACCACGCGGTCCGCGCCTGCCATGCGGCAGTGCGAATGCAGCGACGGGTCAATCTCTACGCGGACGAGATCCAGCGCGAGGGTGGCACGCCGGTCCAAATCCGCGTGGGGCTCAACTCCGGCGAGGTGGTCGTGCGCGCCATCGGCAGTGACCTCCACATGGACTACACCGCGGTGGGGCAGACGACCCATCTCGCGGCCCGGATGGAGCAGATGGCGAAGCCGGGATCCGTGCTGGTCACCGGCGAGACCCTAAACCTGGCTGAAGGCTACGTCCAGGTGAGACCGCTCGGGATGGTCACTGTGAAGGGGCTCGAGAGCCCGGCTCAGGTCTACGAGCTGACCGGGGTCGTCCCAGCGCGGTCGCGGCTCCAGGCCAGCGCCGCGCGCGGCCTGACCCGCTTTGTCGGGCGGGAGGGTGAGCTGCAACAGTTGGCTCAGGCGCTCGAGCGCGCCGCCGCAGGGCACGGGCAGGTGGTTGCGGTGGTGGGTGAAGCCGGCGTGGGGAAATCGCGCCTCCTCTGGGAGTTCACACGGTCCCACCGTACCCACGGATGGCTGGTGCTCGACAGCGCCTCGGTCTCCTACGGGAAGGCCACACCGTACCTGCCCGTCATCGACTTGCTGAAGGCGTATTTCCGGATCCAGGAGCGCGACGATTCCCGAGCCGTGCGCGAACGCGTCGCCGGCAAGCTCTTGACGCTGGACCGGACTCTGGAGCCACTCCTGACGCCGCTGCTGGCCCTGCTGGATATCCCCGTCGGCGATGCCATGTGGGACGCCCTCGACCGGGCGCAGCGTCGTCACCGGACCTTGGAGGCGGTCAGGCAGCTGCTGCTCCGGGAGAGTCAGATCCAGCCGCTCCTCGTACTCTTCGAGGATCTCCACTGGATCGACTCGGAAACGCAGGCGTTCCTCGATGGGCTCATCGAGAGCCTGCCAACTGCCCGTATCCTGCTCCTCGTCAGCTACCGTCCCGAGTACGAGCACGCCTGGGGCCGCAAGACCTACTACTTCCAGCTCCGGATCGATCCCTTGCCGCCCCAAAGCGCTGGAGCGCTACTCGACGTCCTCCTGGGCGAGGATCGGACCCTCGCGCCGGTCAAGCAGATGTTGATCGAGCGGACGGAGGGCAATCCCTTCTTCCTGGAGGAAAGCGTGCGGTCCCTCGTGGAGACCCACGTGTTGGTCGGGGAACGGGGGGCCTATCGGATGACGAAGGCGCCGGACGCGTGGCAGATCCCGGCCACGGCGCAGGCGATCCTCGCGGCGCGCATTGACCGACTGGCGTCCGAGGAGAAGCGCCTGCTCCAGGCCGCCTCCGTCATCGGGAAGGACGTGTCGTTCGCGCTCCTGCAGGCCATCGCGGACGTGCCGGAAGACATTCTCCGCCGCGGGCTCACCCACCTCCAGGCGGCCGAGTTCCTGTACGAGACGACCCTCTTCCCGGATCTCGAGTACACCTTCAAACATGCGCTCACCCACGAGGTCGCCTACGGAGGCCTGCTCCAGGACCGCCGCCGCGCGCTTCACGCCCGAATCGTCGACGCCACCGAGGCACTCTACGCCGACCGGCTGACCGAGCACATCGAGCAGCTGGCCTACCATGCCTACCGGGGCGAGTTCTGGGGCAAGGCAGTGGACTACCTCCGGCAGGCGGGGGCAAAGGCTTTCGCCCGCTCGGCCAACCGCGAGGCGGTCGCGTCCTTCGAGCAGGCGCTGGCGGCGTTGAGCCATCTTCCGGCCACCCGGGAGACGCTGGAGCAGGGCGTCGACGTTCGCCTCGCTCTCCGAAACTCGCTCTGGCCCCTCGGACGCTTCGAGACTGGCTTCGGGCATCTGCGCGACGCGGAACGCCAGGCCCAGGAGCTTGGCGATCAGCGACGCCTGGGATGGATTGCCGCGTACCTGAGCGAGCACACCCGACAGACCGGGCACGCGGCGGATGCGCCCGAGTTCGCCGAGGACGCCTTGACGATTGCCGAGGCGCTCGAGGATCTCCCGCTTCGCGTGGCGGCGAACTATTACCTCGGGACGGCCTATTTTGTCGCGGGCGACTATCGTCGGACTGACGAGTTCTTCCCGCGAATCCTCCAGCTGCTCGAGGGCGATCGTTTTCGTGAGCGCTGTGGTCTGGCGGGATTTCCTTCCGTGATGTCTCGGATGTTCTGGACGTTGGCCCTTTCCGAGCGCGGCGAGTTCGACCGGGGGATGGTCGAGGCACAGGAGGGGGTCCGACTCGCCGAAATGCTCGACCACCCGTACAGCCTGATCTGTGCTTTACGGGGCCTGGGCCGCGTCCACGGCGCCCGGGGGAACCTCGACCACGCGATCCGCCTGACCGAGCGCGGTCTCGCGCTGTCCCGTGAGCGACATCTCCCGCAACTGTCGCCGGAAGTGGCGGACCAGCTGGGCTATCTCTATACGCTGTCGGGCCGTGTTGCCGAGGGCCTGGGATTGCTCGAGGAAGCGCTGGCGGCCATGGAAGCCATGGCGATGGTCCAGTGGCGGTCGCCCTTACTCATCCATCTCGGGGAGACGTACCTGCTGGCAAGCCGGCCGGAGAACGCTCTCACGCTGGCAGGACGCGGCCTGACGCTGACCCGGGAACGCGGTCACCGTGGCTCCGAGGCCTGGGGGCTTCGCCTTCTCGGCGAGATTGCTTTGCACCATGACCGTCCCGACGTAGCTACGGCCGAAGCGCGCTACGGCGCCGCCATGGCCCTGGCCTCCGAGCTCGGCATGCGCCCCCTCGTCGCCCACTGCCACCTCGGCCTGGGCAAGGTCTACCGGCACACCGGTGACGAGGTCAAGGCCGGAGAGCACGTCCGCGCCGCGACAACCATGTACCGCGAGCTTGACATGGACTTCTGGCTGAGACAGGCAGCGACGCAGGCCTGAGCGGCCAACCGCCCCTATCCGTGGGCGCCGTGGCGCTGATGCTCCTGCTCGTCGGCCTCCAGCTGGCCCGGCTGACGGTGCGGGAGGACGCCAAGGATGCGGCGCTGGCCACGGCCATCCGACTCGTGGCCGTCCCGCCCATCGCCTGGGCCGTGGGCAGACTCGTCGGACTCGAGGGCATGGCGCTCGCGGTGGCCGTGGTGCAGGCGAGCACCCCGACGGCGGTGACGTCGGCCCTCAGGGCGCTGGAGTTCGACGCGCGTCCGGCGCTCGTCTCGGCGGCGGCCGTGCTCTCGACCGTCGTCAGCGTGGTTACGCTGACCATGCTGCTCGCGCTCCTGACGATCGGCCCGTGAGCGGCGTTCTGCGCGCAAGGTGCGCCGAGCGTCGGCTTGCGTCGCGTCAGCCCCGTCAGGGCGCGGGGGGGCCTCGCTCCGTCCGCTTGCCCGCGCGTGGGTCTCGCCTCTATCGTGAGCTCATGAGGAACCTGTTTCTCTTCGGCGTCCTCACGTGGATGACGGGCAATCCGATCCTCGCGCTTCTGGGCGTGCTCGTGGTCTGGGCCGCCGGGTACGGATACCTCTCGGCCCGTCTCTTCCGGATCCCGCGCGCCATCGACCGGTGGCTGACGATCCGCGAGCTCGGCCGGGCCGTCGGGATGAATCCCCATGACGCCACGGCCCGGGCCGACCTCGGACGCCTGCTGGTCGAGGCGGGAGACCCGGCCCGGGCGCTGCCCCACCTGGAAGCCGCTCACGCCCGGGCGCCCGAGGTGGCCGAGACCGCCTACTACCTCGGGGCCGCCCGCCTCCGCCTCGGTGACGAGTTCCACGGCCGCCCGCTGATCGAGGAGGCGCTTGCTCGGGACCCGCGTCTCGGCTACGGGGAGCCCCATCTCCGGCTCGCCGACTACTACCTCGATCACGGCCAGCCCGCCGAGGCCCTCGCGCATCTCGAGCGCTTCACCGAGGTGCATGCCTCGAGCGTCGAGGGGCAGTACAAGCTGGCGCGCGCCTACCTAGCGACGGGCCATGCGGATCGGGCGCGCGCGGCTCTCGACGAGGCGGTACGCGCCTACCGTGGCGCCCCGCGCTTCAAGCGCCGTCAGGAGCGGCCCTGGCGGCTCCGGGCCTCCTGGCTTCGCTGGACCCTCCCAGGGTGAGAGAGCCGGCCTCAGGGCCGGCCGTCACCGCAGGTGCGCCGCGATCCTGTCCGCGAGCGCCTTGACCTGTTGCGGCGTCAGTGACGTCGTGCCGCCCACGCCCAGCCAGAAGCTGAGCCCCTCGCTCTGCATGGTCTCGTCCTTGTACGGGCCGCTCGGAATCACGATGGCCGACTCCTGAGTCCTGACGGTCATGTTGCCTACGGCCTGCCATCCGCGGCGGTGAGGAGGTCGCCCGCGTTGTATTGGCTGGCTGCCTCGACCCAGCGTGGGAGCCCATGAACCAGCAAGGCCGTCGCCAGGAGCGTCACCGTGTAGACACGGGTCATTGCCGCGGGTCGATCTCGGCCGCGACGATGTAGCGCATCGTCGCGGCCGGCGAGGAGAGGCGCCGCCACGCCGATGGGAGCCGCCATGGGAGCCCTTGACGCTGGCCGAGCGCCTCCCTAGAGTTCTCGCAATCCGCGGAGCTTGGCTCCGCGAGAAGAGGGGGCCATGTCCAAGCGGCGGCGGGAAGGCATCCGGTGAGTCAGCCGAAGGCGCGTACGGTGTTCGTCCCCGCCGGGCATGGCGGGGCCATCCCGGTCGCAGCGGGAGAGCTCCTGTCGGTCGTCGACCTCGAGGGAGCCCAGGTCGCCGACTTCGTGGCCATCCAGCGGGCCGATCCGCGGAAGGCGGTCTCGCCTCACCAGACGCGATCGTCGCTGCGGCGCCTGACCCTCCGGGTCGGTGATCGCCTGGTCAACCAGGACCGCGAACCGGTGCTCGAGATCGTGCGGGACGACGTCGGGGTGCACGACCTCCTCTTCTGCGCCTGCAGTCCGGCCCTCTACCGCCAGCGCTTCGGCCTCACGGACCACCGCAGCTGCCGCATGAACCTTCTCGAGGCCCTCGCGCCTTACCACGTCGAGGAGTGGCAGCTCCCCGACCCCGTCAACCTGTTCATGAAGACGCCGCCCCGTCCCGACGGGGAGTTCAACTTCCACCCGGCGCCCTCGCGTCCCGGCGACCGGATCGTCTTCCGCTGCCTCGTCGACGTCGTTGCGGCCGTCTCCTCCTGTCCCATGGATCTGGTCCCCATCAACGGGGG
This sequence comes from uncultured Candidatus Rokubacteria bacterium, assembly GCA_963805625.1. GTDB lineage: Bacteria > Methylomirabilota > Methylomirabilia > Rokubacteriales > DASRDR01 > DASRDR01. The sequence goes on along the minus strand of CAWDVE010000010.1, from coordinate 516,740 downwards.
ACGCATCACCTCGCTCGAGCTCGTCGTCGGTCCCGCCGTCTGACTCCTCGCCCCACGCGTCACCCGACCAGCAGCACGCCCGTGCCGTCGAGACGGTCGGCCTTGAGCGCGACCAGGGCCTCGTTGGCCCTCTCCAGGGGAAAGGCGGTGACGGACGGCCGGATCGGAATCTCGGCCGCCTCGCGCAGTAGATCCTCACCGTCCTGCCGGGTGTTTGCCTCCACACTCCGGAGCGTCTTCTCGTGGAACAGATGCGGCCCGTACTCCATCGCGGGAATGGGGGTCATGTGGATTCCGGCGAGGACCACCGTGCCGCCCTTTCGCACCGCCCGGAGCGCCGGTGGGACGATCTCGCCGGACGGGGCGAAGACGATGGCCGCGTCGAGAGGCGCTGGCATCGGCTCGGTGGCAGCCCCGGCCCAGACGGCGCCCAGCCGCCGGGCCAGATCTCGATGTCCTGCGGACCGGGTTGCCGCGAACACCTCGATGCCGCGGTACCGGGCGATCTGTGTGATCACGTGGGCGGAGGAGCCGAAGCCGTAGAGCCCGAGCCGGCCGCCGCGCCCCAGCTCCGTGCGCCGGAGCGCGCGGTAGCCAATGATCCCCGCGCAGAGCAACGGCGCCGCCTCGACGTCCGAAAAGGCCGCGGGAATCGCGTAGGCGAAGGCCTCCGGCACGACCGCCAGCTCGGCGTACCCGCCGTCCTCGTGATAGCCCGTGTACCGCGAGGCCTCGCAGAGGTTCTCGGCGCCCGCGCGACAGAGCTCGCACACGTGGCAGGTCTCCCGGAGCCACGCGATCCCGACCCGATCTCCGACGCGAAACCGGCGGCAGCCGGGTCCGAGTCGCTCCACGGTGCCCACCACCTGGTGGCCCGGGATCAGCGGCAGCCGGCGCGCCGGCAGATCGCCTTCGATGACGTGAAGATCCGTCCGGCAGATCGCGCACACCTGCACGCGCGCCCGGATCTCGCCGGCACGCGGCTCCGGGTCCGCCACCTCCGCTCTCTCAAGCGTGCGAAAGTCGATCGACCCCTGGCGGCGCAAGACCATCGCATGCATGGAAAAGTTTCCCAGTCGACACGATCGTCGCATGAGGAGACCTCGGCCGCGTCACGCTCCCGCGGTGTTGCCTCAAGGGCTCTTGGGCGTGCTCGGCGCGGCGGCGATCCTCCGTCTGGGCCTGGTCCTCTTCCTGGGCGCCTGGGCCGGGGCCTGAGGGATCGCGCCCGCTCAGGCGCCGCCTTCGCAGCGCCGGCAGACCCCGAAGAATCGCAGCTCGTGATCGGTGACGCGGAACCGGTGGGACTGTCTGACGCGCCGTCCCAACCGCGCCAGCACGTCCGGCTCGAGCAGGCAGCCGTCGAGGTCCTCGATGTGACCGCACCGCCGGCAGATCATGTGGTGATGGTGCGCCATGAACGGCTCGGCCAGCTCGTAGCGGCGCTGGCCCTGGGCCGCGTCGGTCGCGCGCACCAGCCCGACGTCGCAGAGAAGCTTCACGGTGCGGTAGACGGAGACGAGGTTCACACGCCCGCCGCCGAGGGCGCGGTGGAGCTGAGCCACCGTGCGCGGCTCCTGGCTCGACGCGAGGGCGTCCAGCACCGCCCGGCGCGGCGCCGTGATTCGATAGCCCCGACCCGCCAGGAGGCGCGGGATCGCATCCCGGGGATCCTCGCGGACCGCCGGTGCGCCGGGGCCCGTGCTCATTGCGTCGCGCGAGGGGGAGGCTCTACCCCCACGGCGCGGTAGGTCTCGTCGCCGTGCGGTACGAACGGCCCGCGCGACTCCCAGCCCTCCGTCGGCAGTCCCTTCTGTACCCAGCCCGGGATGCCCTCGTCGAGGACTTTCAGGTTCCGGTATCCCAACGCTTGGAGCTTGCCGTAGGCCAAACTGGCCAGGTGGTGTGGGCACGCTCAGTAGAGAACGACCAGGCCCTGGCGCGAGATCTCGCCCGCGCGCAGCTCGATCGTGTCGAGGGGGATCGAGATCGCCCCCTTGATGTGGCGCGTCAGGTATTCCTGTCGGCTCCGGACGTCGATGACCTGGGCCGCCGTGCCCTTCCGGAGCAAGGCGTTCAGCTGATCGACCCGGATGAGCTCAATGGGCGGCTGCTGAGCGCCGCCCACGCGCGCCGCTCCCGGCAGGAGCGCGGCCGCCAGGAGCGCCAGGAGCACCGGGGCGAAGCGTGATCTGACCCTCATCGGTTGCCTCCTCGAAGCGTGTCGATGATTTCCACGAAGGGCCACAAGGGAAGGATACCTTCTCGAGGGACGGGATGCGCGGAGTCTGCTGACGGCCGACCCGAGCCCCGCGGAGGGTCAGGGCGACTCAGACCCCGTGGAAGGGGCGATGCCGCCACCACGCCTGGGCTCATCACGCCCGGATACCACGCGCCGCCCACGGGAAACCATGCACGAAGTCAGCGTAGCACCGTTCAGTCGCGTCTCTCAAACTGGGATACTCCCGCGCCGAGCGGCCTGACGGCGCCCTGGGCCCTCCGACCAGGGCCCGGCCTGGTGGGGTAGACCGCCGCATGGCAACGGCGCATCCTTAGAAGTCGAAAAGAAGTCGAAAGAAAGTCGAATGGAGAAGTCGAATGGTCAGCACAGGCCTGAGGCTGCCATACCAGGCCGCCCGGAGACGGCGGCGCCGCCCCCGCTCCGGCCGTGGCAGCGGCTCAGCGTCCGCCTGGCCGCGTTCTTCGCGGCCGTGACCTTCCTCGCCGTGGGCGCGGTTGGAGCCATGACCTACACGCGCCAGCAGCGGGAGGTCGAGGACTCGGTCGGGACGCAGCTCCTCAACATCGCCCGGGTGGCCGCGCTGGACCCACGCCTTCACGTGGGGGTCGGCGCGAGCCAGTCGCCGGACTCCGCCGGTTATCAGGAGGCACGCCGGGCCCTCGCCGCCATCCAGGACGAGACCCTTCTCACGAGCCCGATCACGATCCTCACGGGCGTCCAGCCCGCCGCCCGAAGCGCCCGGCTGGTTATCGCCAGCAGCGGACCCGGGCGGCCAGGCGATTCATACCCCCTGGCTCCCGAGTTGATCGAGCCCATGGGCTGGACGCTCGGGGATGGTGTGGCCCGCTACACGCGCGTGTACCGCCATCAGGGCGGCCTGTGGATCTCCGGCTTCGCGTCGATCCTCGACGCCCAGGGACGTCCGGAGGCCCTCCTCCATGTGGCCTACCCGGTCGAGATCTACCTCGACCGGCTTCATGAGCTCCGGAACACCCTGCTGCTGGCGAGCGGGGTGGGGGCCGTCGCCACGCTCGTGCTCGGGCTCCTGGTCCTCCGCCGTTTGACACGGCCGATCGCGCTCCTGACGGGCGGCGTCTCGCGCGTTGCGGCGGGGGATCTTTCCACGCCGCTCCGCGTGGCGTCGCGGGATGAGGTCGGCCGGCTGACGCAGGCCTTCAACTCCATGCTGGAAGGCCTGCGCCAGCGCGACTTCATTCGCTCCGCGTTCGGCCGCTACGTGTCCCCGGAAGTCGCCCAAGCGCTCCTCGAGTCGCCGGAAGGGCTCCGGTTCGGCGGCACCAAACGGATCGTGACGGTGCTCATGTCCGACCTGCGGGGCTACACGCGATTCGCCGAGCAGGGCGCGCCCGAGGAGGTGATGGAGATCCTCAACGGCTATCTCGCCCGCATGGCGGAGGTCGTCATCGCCCACGGGGGGACGATCAACGAGTTCATCGGCGACGCCATCTTCGCGGTGTACGGCGCGCCGGTGGCGCACCCGGACCACGCCGAGCGGGCGGCCGCGACCGCGCTCGCGATGCAGGATGCGCTGGCCGGCATCAATGCCGAACACGTCCGCCGGGGTCTCCCTGCCTTCGAGATGGGCATTGGCCTTCACACGGGAGAGGCGGTGGTGGGCAACATCGGCTCCGAGCAGCGGGCGAAGTACGCGGTGGTGGGGAGCGCGGTCAACGTGGCGAGCCGCGTCGAGAGTGCGACGGTGGGGGGCCAGGTCCTCCTCACCGCGCGAACCCTGGCCGAGCTGGGAACGCTGGGGCGGGTCGGGCCTCCGACCGCTCTCCAGGTGAAGGGTCTCTCCGAGCCTCTCATCGTCCACGAGCTCCAGGGGCTCGGGGGCCGGTTCGAGCGGGCCTCTGCACCGCCGGCACCGGAGCCCGGACGTCAGGTGACCGTCGACCTCTCGCTGGAGTGCTGGGTGATCGACGGGAAGATCATTCGCCCCGACGCCCTGACGGGGCGCCTCGTGCGCCTCGAGAAGCGCGAGCTCCACGCGCAGATGGCCGAGCCCCTCGCGCCGCTGACCAACGTGAAGCTCAGGCTCCAGTACCCGCCGCCGCTCTCCCGGCCCTCCGAGGCCATCTACGCCAAGGTGCTCCCCGGCGATGCCCCGGGCCTCGTGCGGATGCGTCTCACGGCGGTCGGCCCCGCCGACGAGCAGGCGATCGCGCACCTGCTCGGCTAGCGTCTCTGGGTCTCGGCGACTCCGGCGACCCTCGAACAATTTTGAGCCCCGGGAGCCCTGGGAGGAGCGGACCCGGCGCCTTTCCCGATCGGGCTGGATCGCCGGCCTCGATCCACCCGACCGGCCCTGGCGCCCTTCGATTTCACACCTCCGTGACACCATGGCAGGCGGGCCGGGTGAGACTCGGGGGAGCGCGGGCCGGCGGCCGACTCCGCCGGGGCGAAGCGCCAGCGCCGATCGGCGTGTCTAAGGAGATGGACTGGCCGAGCAGCGAAGCGCGCGCCTGGAAATGTGGGAGCGGAGCACGTACACACCCTTGATCCGTTGGAAGGAGGATGACCTGATGAAGACCCATCTGTTCCTCGCCTCAGCCATCGCCGCGGCGATCGCGGTCCCCGCCGTCACCGGGGCCCAGCCGGCGCCGGCACCGAAGTTCGAGGCCGAGAAGTGCTACGGCATCACCAAGGCGGGCAAGAACGACTGCCAAACCGCCAACTCCTCGTGCGCGGGGACATCGAAGCGGGACGGTCAGCGGGATGCGTGGGTCTACGTCCCCAAGGGGACGTGCGAGCGCCTCGTCAACGGCAGCACGCAGCCCAGAGCCTAGGGAGTCAGGTCGGAGCGCTGCGGATGGGTGGCGTGGCCGCGGCGGCCGCCTCCGGGCCTGGCCTCCCGGCGCGGGCCGGGATCGGGCTTCGGAGCCCGCACATCGCCGAGGTGCTCGCCACCCGTCCCGCGCTTCCCTGGCTGGAGGTCCATCCGGAGAACTACCTCGGCGGGGGGCCGGCGGTACGCGCCCTCCTCGCGGTCCGTCAGGAGTACCCGCTGTCGTTCCACGCGGTCGGGCTCTCGGTCGGAAGCGCCGACGGGGTGGACCGGCGGCATCTGGGGCGGCTCAAGAGTCTCGTGGACCGATTCCAGCCTGCCCTCGTGTCGGAGCACCTCGCGTGGAGCCGAACCGGGGGCGCGTATCTGAACCATCTGCTTCCGCTGCCCTACACGGAGGAGTCGCTTGGGGCGGTCTGCCGGAACGTCGACGAGGTCCAGGCGACCCTGGGTCGGCGCGTCCTGATCGAGAACCCCTCCGGCTACCTTCGGTTCGCGGCCTCGACGATTCCCGAGGCCGACTTCCTGGCGGAGCTCGCTCGCCGGACCGGATGCGGGCTCCTTTGCGACGTCAACAACGTCCACGTGACGGCGCAGAATCTCGGCCTCGATCCCCTCGCGTACCTCGACGCCCTCCCGCGCAGCGCGGTGGCGGAGATCCACCTTGCAGGGCACTCGGTGAACGACGCGGACGGTCAGAAGCTCCTCATCGACGACCACGGCTCGCCGGTCACCCCGGCGGTGTGGGAGCTCTACGAGCACGCGCTTCGCCGCTTCGGCGCGCTGCCGACGCTTGTCGAGTGGGACACAGACATTCCGCCGCTCGAGGTCCTACTCGGGGAGGCCCGACGGGCCGATGCGCGGCTCCTGGACAGGATGAGCAATGCGGACGCTGCCTGACCTCCAGGCTGGCTTCGCGGCCGCCATCCTCCGGGAGGACGCGCACGGGGTCGCGAGTCTGATCGTCGGGGATGGCCTGACCCCCGTCGCGCGAGTCCAGGTCTACTGGAACCACGTCTTCTCGAGCCTCACGGAAGCGCTCGAGGCAACCTATCCCGTGGTCTGCCGCCTCGTGGATCGACGGTTCTTCGGCTTCGCGGCGAACCGCTACATTCGACGCCACCCGCCCGAGGGCCCCTGCCTGTTCGAGTACGGCGCGACCTTCCCCGACTTCCTCGCGACATTCCCCCCGTGTGCTGGGAACCCGTACCTGGCCGACGTCGCCCGGCTGGAGTGGGCGATGAACGCCGCCCTGCACGCGGAGGAGGCCGCCCCGATCGATCCGGCCGCGCTGGGGGCGGTGCCCACGGATGACGTGGGACGTCTCATCTTCCGGTTCGAGCCGTCCGCGACCTGGCTCCGATCACGCTGGCCGGTCGATCGCATCTGGAAGGCAAACCAAGCCGAGGCCGACCCGGACGCCACCGTGGACCTCGCCGCGGGTGGGGTGATGCTGGAAACTCGCCGTCAGGATGACGGCGTCACCCTGAGACGCCTCGACGCTGCGGAGTTCGCGTTCCGGGCGGCGCTCGGCCAGGGCCTGACGCTCGAGATGGCCGCGGACCTATCCCTCGCCGCAGACCCCGGGTTCGACATGACGACGGCCCTCCGGGCACTGCTCGGAGAGGGGCTCTTAACCGGCTTCACGCTCGTCCCCGAGGCGCCTCAGGAAGGAGACTCGCGATGAGGACGACGGCGATGTACGAGGAGATGGGCGCGCACCCCCGCGCCGGCGTGACCCGCTGGCTCGACTGGCTGGCGCGGGTGCCGCTCTCGATCCACCAGCTGCTGTTCCGTCTGGGAATGGCCAGCGTCTTCATGAGGGCGGGCATGACGAAAGCGTCGAGCTGGGAGTCGACGGTCGCCCTGTTCCGGGACGAGTATCGGGTACCGGTCTTTCCAGCCGAGCTCGCGGCCACATTCGCGACCACGTTCGAGCTCGGCTGCTCCACGCTGCTCATCCTCGGGCTCGGCACCCGCCTGGCCACGCTCCCGCTCCTCGGAATGATCGCGACGATCCAGCTATTCGTGTACCCGGACGCCTGGCCCGAGCATCTCGTCTGGGGTTCCATCCTCCTGTTCCTGCTGACGCGGGGGCCGGGCGCGATCTCGCTCGATCACCTTATCGGGCAAGCGTGGACCCGCCGGCGAGGCTGAGAGGCGAGAGCGCCACGTGAGCCCTATGGCTCCCAGAAGTACGGCTGCGTCACCGCCGTCACGATGGGCTGACCCTTTTCACCCGAGAGGAAGACGACCAGCTTCCACTGGTCGGAGTCGCTGGCGTTCTTGGCCTCGTGAACGTGCTTCGCGGGGATTGAGAAGGACTCGCCCGCCTTGAATGCCCTTGGTGGATGGCCGTCCATCTCGAGGGTCCCGGAGCCCTGTACGACGTAGACCGTTTCCGGCCCGGAGTGAAAGTGCCGCCCCGTAGATCCCCGCGGGGCGAACTCGGCCACGTAGAGGATTCCTTCCTTGTCGCCGAAATCGACCTTCTCCAGGACTTGGCGCGTCACGGGCGCCTCCTGCGCAGTCAGAGCCTGCGCTCCGACCAGCCCGTAGGCGATCCCCACGATCAGGGTCAAGACGAAAGCCCTACCGATTCGCTTCATGGCCAGTCCTCCTGGGGGCACCCCCCCTCCGCGCTCGGTCGATTGATCTAGACCCCCCCACGCACCACCCGTGTTGCGGCGTTGCCTCCGGCCGGCGTCAGGACTCCATCCTCAGCCGCACGGGTCGCTCCACGTCATGCTCAGGATCGAACTCGGAGCGCTTGGCCAGGTTGAGGTTGTAGCCGTAGACGTGGAGGGACACTGTGACCTGGCCGCTCTCGTTCACGACACTGTGAATCGCATCGGGCAGGAGGGCGAGGACGTCCCCCGGACCGAACACCTTTTCAGCCTGCTTGCGGATCTTCGCGTAGCCCGGCCGTGAGCCGTCGTCCATGCGCTGCCAGAAGATGTTTCGCTCCGGCCCATCCACGCCCGCCACGACGGCCCAGGTGCCGTGGTTGTGCGGACGGGCGCCGCGCCCGGGCAACCAAGCCGCGGCGAAAACCAGGAGGGTGTGATCGGGCTCCTCGTGGAGAACGTGCACCCCGAACCCCTGTGTGTCGTCGCCGGTGTAGTGCTTCGGCTCTAGCCACGTCCGGTCCAGCGCGAGCACCCGGACCAGCGGCTGCAGGCGCTGCGTGATCTCGCCGGGATCCCGGGTCTCGGTTGCGATGGTCCGGAGATGTCTGACGAACTCGACCAGGTTGTACCCGCCCTCTGCCATGCGCCCCTCCCTCCGGTCCCCCGGCCGCCGCCGGGGACGGTCCCATATCAGCGCCCGACCTTCCATGCTGTCCAATGCCAAGAAGTTCTGCTATGTATAGCGGACCGGCATGGATCTCGCCCGATGGAGCTCAGGCATCTCCGCTACTTCGTAGGCGTCGCCGAGGCGCTCAGCTTCTCACGGGCGGCGACCCGTCTGAACGTCTCTCAGCCGGTTCCTGCCTCCCTATGCGAAGGAGTTCGTGACGGCGCTGGTCGAGTACACGCGCCGCAACTACCCGGGAAAGCGGTTCGAGCGGCTGGCGCCCGCCGTGCGCCGGCTCGACTTGCCGGTGTCCGACCCGACGGTCAACGCTTCACCAGAACGACCCAGAGCCTGAGGGGCAGGGAGCCTTCGTTGCGCGCGTCGTGCGGCACAAGGGCCGGGAGCCAGCGGACCCGACCCGGGCCGAGCACCTCGCGGCCGGCGGGCGTGAGGAGGGTCAGCTCGCCCTCGAGGACGATGCCGAGCTCCGGGTCGAGGCCCACGTGCTCGCCCGACGCGGAGCCGGGCGGGAACATGAGGAGCGCCACGCGCACCGTATCGTTGTCGACGAGCACCTGCTCCTCAATGGCGCCGCCCGGCGCCTGAGCCATCGCCAGCCGGGTCGCCAGGGCCAGCGCCAGCACGACGACAACGGCCCCGTGGTGCCCCAGCAGGCCCCGGTGATCGCGGCTCATCGCCCCGTCTCCACCGGGAATCCGAGGCGCACCCACGCGGGAAGCCCGCCCGTCAGCACCATGACGTTCCGGTGTCCCGCCTCTCGCAGCGCCTGGTAGGCGGCTGCCGCCTCCTCGGGCGTGCCGGCATAGAGGACCACCCGGCCGGTGCGCGGGATCTCCGCCTCACGCTGTCGAACCTCCCCCAGGGGCAAGGACCTCGCACGGGGCACGTGGCCGGCCCGGAAGGCTTCCGGTGTGCGGAGGTCGATCACCACAACGTCCTCGCCGGCTTCCCGGTATCGCTGGACGTCCTCGGACGCAATGGACAGCGGGACGTCGGTGGAGACGTGAATCGCGTGGGCCGCCGTCCCGCCACCGAGCGCGATGGCCAGGCCGCCGGCGGCAAGCAGACCCACCCAGTTGCGAGACGTCACGGCACTCGCGTCTTTTCGATCTTGACGAGCACGAGCCGCTCGCCGTCCCTCCGGACGGTGAAGCGCACGGAGTCTCCCGGCGCGAGGCCGTCCAGGAGCTTTGGATCCTCGGCCTCGAAGCCCATGGTCATCGCGTCCATGAGCCCGGGCATCGCCTCGTGCGTGAGGAAGATGGCGCCGAGCTTTGGAATCATCGAGCGCACGATGCCGCGGACCGTCCACGACTGGGGGTTCGGTCGGGTTGCCTCCGCGCGGAGCCGCGCGACCTCGTCCCGCAGGCCCCGGACCTCGCGTGCCCACCGGAGGTAGCCCAGACCCACCCCCACCGCGAGCGCGAGATTCAGCAGCAGCACGACCTTCCAGAGCCGCATCATTCGGCGTCCGCCCGCAGGCTTACGTGGCTCAGTGCACGTGCTCAGCCGCCAGGGGGGCGACCGGAACCTCGCGCGCCAGCCGGTCGATCTCGGCGAGAAGCGGTCCGAGGTCGGCCCAGCCATCCGTGTCCTGGCCGAGACGCCGCGGGATCCAGCGAGCCCTGAGGTAGCCCTGGCGGTCGACGAGGAGCTCCATGTGCCGGGCCGGCGGAGGTTCCGGTCTGAGCCCCTCGGCCGTCAGATCGCGCCGGAACTGCATGTAGGCCGCCCCGGCCTCCGCCGCGCCGTCGATGGCTATCGGGAAGAAGACGGTCCGGCCGCCGAGAGCGCGGTACACGCCTGCCGGATCCCCGAGCGGCACGCCCAGGATCTCGCCGCCGCGAAGCTTCAGCGCAACCGAGAGGCGGTTCAGTTCCACGAGGCGATCGACGGAGTCGGGCAGTGTGAAAAAGACCAGCAGCACGATCCCGCGGCCGCGCCAATCCCGCAGCGCGCGCCCCTCACCCACTCCCGTCGTGAACGTGAAATCCGGGGCGACCGCAGCCGGTCGCACGGTGGCGATCGGACCGAGGTCCCGGGAGCGCTCGGCCGCGCCGAGGGCACGCACGAAGTTGATCACATCCCAGCGCGCCTCGGGTGTGAGCTGGTCGGCGACGCCCGGCATGCCGGAGCCCGGGATGCCACGGGTGAGCCACCAGAAGAGATCGCCCGCTGTGTGGTCCGCCGCGTGCTGGGCCGTGAGGTCCGCGGGTGGGCGGGGAAGACCCACGCTCGCCGGTCCGTCTCCGTAGCCGGCGACCCCGTGGCACGCCTGGCAGTGCGTCCGGTAGAGGCCCTCGCCCTGCACGATGGAGGCGGCCGCATACGGCACCGCGGGCCGCACGTACGTCGCGGGGTACGCGTCGACGGCCAGCGGATGGAGCGCCAGCACGGCGCCAAGGGCCAGCGCGATGCCCCCACCGAGCGCGGCCACGCGCCAGCGCCGGGGCCGGATCACCAGCACCAGCAGCAGTGCCACCAGTCCAAGGGTCGCCACCTGGCTCCCGATCGCGACGCGAGTCTGGACCCCGGGGAGCGCCTTAGTGGCCGCCCAGTCGAACCGGAACGACAGCGGCCACGCGATCTCGTCGTGCTGTCCCGGGGTGGTGAGGCCGATCACCGCCACGACGACGAGGATCCCCGCAACCAGCGCCGCCTCCAGAAGCACGTTGCTCCGGAGCGCGGCCACCGCCTCCGGTGTCCCAGGGCCCGATGTCGCAAGCCGGCGACGCCAGACGAGCAGGTTTCGCGCCGCCAGGGCAAGGAGCGCTCCGAAGAGGACCAGCTTCAGGAGGAGCCAGCGCCCGTACGCGGTCCCGACGAAGGCAGGCACTCCGCCTACTTGCTGCCAGGCGGCGTAGGTCCCGGTCGCAGTGAGAACCGTCACGGTGCCCAGGCCCATTCTCGAGAAGCGCTCGGCCGCCTTGGCAGCGGCGGCGGAGCTCGGAAGGCGGCGCGCCCATGTGAGGCAGAGACCGAGCGGGACGAGGCCGCCAGCCCACACGCCGGTGGCCAGGAGGTGGAGCCCATCGAGGGCCATCGCAAGTGTGCTGCTCTCGGCGGCGGCGGCGTGCCCGGCCATGGCGCCGAGGACCAGGCTGGCTACCGCCAGGGCGAGAGCCTGAAGGCGCAGCGCGAGCCAGTCACGCTCGCGATCCTCGCCCGTCAGGAGAAGCAGTGCCCCCAGGAGGGCCAGCAGTCCCATCCGCGCGAGCCAGACCGTGCCGTAGCGGGTGTCGACAAGGACGGACAGGAGACGGCTACGCTCCAGGCTCTCCCAGGCGCCCGCGCCCGTGGCCACCCCAACCTGGCGCCAGAGGTCGAGCACCCCAGCTCCGACGGTCACTGCGAGAGCGGCCCCGCCGAGCGCGAGAAGGCGGATGTCCAGCTCCCGAAGCCGCTCGCGCCCGACGTCGCCTGCGGCGCGAGCCGCGGGGCGCGCCACCAGGACGAGCGACGCGAAGGCGCCGACGAGCGAGACGGCCCCGGCCGTGTAGAGCCAGCGTACGGCGATCGCAGCAGTCCCCATGAACGAGATCAGGGGACGAGGAGGCCGGCGCCCGGCCATGCGCGCGCGGCGACGCAGATCATCGCGTCGTGGGGTCCGGGGGCTCCGGCTCCGATCCGCCGGGCGCCATGGCTCCCGGGCGGGCCTCCGTGCGATCGGGCGCGAAGAACGCCCACGCCGCCAGGCTGACGGCGGCGACCGCCCCTGCGACCAGCAGCCACGACGTCCAGTCGAAACCGCTTCGCGGAGGGAGCACCGGCGCGCCGTGGTCCGCAGCAGCCAGGTTCGGGGTGAGCCCGAAGAAGACCGTCGCGATCCATCTGGTGGCGGAGCGCCCAGCGGCGCGGAAGAGGACCCTGAGGGGCGGCATCGCGTGTTGGGGCGGAGGCGGCCGGGGGCTCGGGCTCGGGCCCCAGTCCGCTCTCGTCTCTGCCCGCTATCTTCGCACGGGTTTCGGGCACCCCGGCAAACCTTGACTTCGACGGGGACCGGCGACGAGAATGAGTCCGTTCTAAGCTCGGCCGGGCGTCCCGCACGGCCGGGCGAATCGAGTCCCACCCGGGAATAGGCAGGGAGGAACGATGGAGCTCGCCGGCGTCCTGCGAGAGGCCATGAGCCTCGGCGCGTCCGACGTCCATCTCAAGGCGCGACAGTACCCCGTGCTCCGGGTGCGCGGGCACCTGATGCGCATGGAAAACTGGCCGCTCCTCGACGGGAAGGACCTCGAGCAGATGGCCGGCGCGATGATCAACAACCTCCAGCGTCAGCGCTTCGACCGGGACGGTGGCGTGGACGTGCAGTACACCGTGGCCGGGATCGGGCGATTCCGGGCGAGCATCTTCCGGGCTCGCGCCAACATCGGCATCGCGCTCCGCGTCGTGCCGTACGAGCCGCCGACCTTCGAGGAGCTCCACCTTCCCCCGATCGTGGCGAAGCTGGCCATGGAGCCCAGGGGACTGGTCCTGGTGACCGGCCCCGCGGGCTCCGGCAAGACGACGACGCTCGCCTCGATGGTCAACCACATGAACCACAATCGGACCGATCACATCGTGACGATCGAGGACCCGATCGAGTACCTGTTCGAGGACGGCAGCAGCATCATCACCCAGCGCGAGGTCGGGATGGACGCGCCCGGATTCGCCGAGGCGCTCCGGATCTGTCTCCGCCAGGACCCCAACGTGGTCATGGTCGGCGAGATGCGAGACCTCGAGACGATGTCAGCGGTGCTGACGTTGGCGGAGACGGGCCACCTCGTCCTCTCGACCCTTCACACGATCACGGCGGCGGAGACGGTCAACCGGATCGTCTCGCAGTTCCCACCGGACTACGAGCGCCAGATCCGTCAGCAGCTCGGGCAGGTTCTCCGGGGCGTTATCTCGCAGCGGCTCATGCAGCGGTCGGACGAGCCCGGCCTCATCCCCGCGGTGGAAATCCTCGTCGGAACGCTGACCGTCCAGCGATGCATCGAGGAACAGAGCCGCACGGCCCAGCTCTCGCAGGTGATCGCCGAAGGCCGGGACACGTACGGGATGCAGTCGTTCAACCAGAGCGCGATCGAGTGGTACCAGAAGGGCATGGTCTCCTACGAGGAAGCCCGGCGCACCGCGACCTCCCAAACTGACTTCGAGGTCGAGGTCGAGCGGCTCTCCATGGCCCAGGACGTCGCCACCCGGAAGTCCGCACCGCCGGTGCCCGGGCGCCGGTAGGCTTAGGCTAGCAGCCCCGAGCGCCTCGCCCCGGCTGCCGGGCGCGGCGGGGTGATCCCGAGACTCTCCGTGTAGGTCGAGCAGGCCTCCTCCCATCTCTGGCCATCTCTGGCGCATTCCCCAGGACGCGAGGGCCGGCATGCAGGCCCGGGGCCGGCGCCTCGTCTACGACGTGGCCCACAACATCGCCAAAGAGGAGGAGCACGAGGTGGAGACCCGGACCCAGCGCCTCCTCTTCCATCGGAAGGACGCCACGCGCGCTGTCCCGCCGGACCACCCCCGGCTGAGGGAGGCCGCGGGCCAGGCTCTCCCGGTCGTCGCGCGCCTCTGGCCCCTCGGCGGCGTGAAGGGGTGACAAACTGGCGTGAGCCCGCGGCTTCCCGGGCTGGTGGTGTATCAGTTTGACTGACCGCAAACACCTTCTGGGGCGCGGCGTCTGGCTAGCATGGGCGACGGTGGGCTGGAACATCGTTGAGGGCGTCATCGCCGTCAGCGCGGGCGCGCTGGCATCGTCGGTGGCGCTCATTGGCTTTGGCGTCGATTCATTCGTGGAGACGGTGAGCGGTGCCGTCGTCGGCTGGCATCTCAGAGCGGAACTCAACGGCCCGGTCGATCACGAGCGCGCCGAGGACCTGGAACGCGGCGCCGGTCGTATCGCCGGGGCGCTCTTGCTCGCGCTCTCGGCCTATATCATCATCGACGCCGGACGGCGGCTCCTGGGCTACGGGGCTGAGGCCCACCAGAGTAGGATCGGCATCACGCTCACGGCGATCTCGCTCGTGATCATGCCGTTCCTCGGATGGGCCAAACTGCGGACGGCTGCCGCGCTCCGCAGCAGCGCGCTTCGTGCTGATGCCTACGAGACGATTACGTGCTCCTGGCTCTCACTAACCACGCTGGCTGGACTGATTCTCAACGCGGCGTTCGGCTGGTGGTGGGCCGATCCGTTCGCGGCGCTCGCTATTGTGCCGCTGGCCGTCCGAGAGGGGCTAGAGGGCTGGCGCGGCGAGTGTCACGAAGAATCAAACTGAGATACTACCCCGGACTGGCCTTCCGGACTGGCCTTCCTGTAGCTGTCCAGTGAAAATGTCACCCTAACTGTTCCGTGAGAATGTCACCCCTGTGTGAGGGGTGTGGCGACGGAGGTTGAGTGAGCGGCGCCAGGGATGCGTGGCGGCGGGGCGAGCCGTCTGGGTGGTCGGGGTGAGGCGGCGCGCCGAGGGGCGCGCAGGCGGTTTCTGGGGAATACTCTGATGGCGGCCCCCCTCCTCCGACGCAGTCCTGGAGGCGCGTAGGCGACGCGTGCGCTCCGCGTGGGGCTTGCTGCGGGGCGTGAGGACGAAATCAGGCCCCGGCGAGGGCTGACTGACGAGTCGCCCGCCGGCGCGGACGACAAGGAGCCGGCCGTCGACACACTCGCGGAGGTCGACACGGCGGCCCGCGGAGGAGCGGCCGGAAGGACCGGGGGGGATCTGGGCCCAGCGGGTCCCCAGGCGGACGGTGTTGTCGGGGGCGACGACGCGGGTGTAGCGGCAGCTGAGTTGGTCGGCGAAGTCCCGCGGCCGCGGCCGCCAGGCGGCGTGGGCGTCGGTGGGGGGATGAGCGAAGCGGCCATTGTAATCGGCGAGGAACTCAGGGAGGAAGGCGTTGGCCGCCGCGCGGGTCGCGATCCCGCGCAGGCGGAGCTCGACGACGAGGCGATCTTGCAGGGTGCGCCAGAGCCGTTCGATGCGCCCCTTGGCCTGGGGGGAGCCCGCCGCCAGGAAGCCGATGGCGAGGTCTCGGAGGATCTGGCCGAAATGGGTGGGGTGCTGGTGGCCTTGGAGTTCTTCCGCGAGCGTCCAGTGCGGGTCGTTGCGGACGAAAACGCCGAAACGATCGCCGTACAGGGTCAGCGGGAGGCCGTAGGCCAGACCGATTTGCTGGAGCACGGTGGCGTAGCCGTGCAGGTCCTCGGTCGGCCGAAAGTGCAGGGCCAGGACCGTGCCGGTGGCGTCGTCGATCGCGCCGTGGAGGGTCAGGGCGGGGCCCCGGTCTTCGAGCCACGCGTGGGGGCTGCCGTCGAGCTGGACGAGGACGCCCATGCGGGCTTCCGGGGTCCGGCGAGCCCGGTGCTGGCGGGGCCGGCGGCGATGCTTGGCCGGCAGGTCCAGGGCGCGGCGGATCCGCCGCACGGAGGCCCGGCTGACGCGGAGGCCCTCGACCTCGCGCAGCTTCTCCGTGGCGTGGCAGTCATTGACATCGAGGTAGGTGGTCTGCAGGAGCGCCGCCACCCGCGCCCGGACGTCGGCCGGCAGCCGGCGGGGGAGGGTCGCCCCCGCAGGCGGTGGCACAGGCCCGACGCCCCGGCGGCCTGGAAGCGATGCTTGACCCGGATGAACTGCCGGACGCTCAGGTGCAAGGCCCCGGCTCCCTCGGCATTGGTGAACTTCCCGGCCAGGGCCGCCTTGAGCAGGCCGGGCCGCGGGACTTCCTTGCGACTCATCGTGAGAGGCTCCCATGTCGGCATGGGGTGACACTCTCACTGAACAGTTAGCCCATGACATTCTTATGGACCAACAGCATCCGGACTGGCCTTCCTTGCCGCCTCTTCCACCGTCTGTTAGGCTGGAAGCTGCATGTCGTGGAGTCTGAAGGAAAAAGCTGACCGCCTCCTCTCGCAGGAGACCGGCACCATCCGGAAGGATTGGGGAGGCCGCGTCGCGTTCGCGCTGGTGTATCCGAACACCTATGCGGTCGGGATGTCGAATCTCGGGTTCCAGACCATCTACCGCCATCTGAACGAGCTGCCCGACGTCGTCTGCGAGCGCGTGTTCCTGCCCGACCCGGAGGACCTCCCGGAGTACCAGCGAACCGGTACCGGACCCTTCTCGCTCGAGTCCAAGCGACCGCTCGCCCAGTTCGACCTGGTCGGATTCTCGATCACGTACGAAGGGGACTACATCAACACCCTCAGGCTGCTCCGGATGGCCGGCATCCCGCTCCGGCCCGAGGACCGCCAGCCCGCGGACCCTGTCATTCTGATGGGCGGCGTGTGCGCCTTCGCGAACCCGGAGCCGGTGGCCCCGTTCATGGACTTCGTGGTGGTCGGTGAGGGCGAGGAGATCGTCGGGGAGATCGTCGCCGCCTACCGAGAGGCCTTCGGCACGGTGCCGCTCGCCGCCCGCCGGCGCGACGACCTCCTGGACCGCCTGGCGCCGATCCCCGGGATCTACGTCCCGCAGCGCTACGCCGTCTCCTACCAGGACGACGGCACGATCGCCGCCGTGCGGCCCGAGCCCGGCGTGCCGGCCATCGTGACCAAGCGGCGTCTCAAGAAGGTCGACGACTTTCGGACGATGTCGCTCCTCCGGACGCCGAATGCGGAGTACGGGCACCTCGCCCTCCTCGAGGTTGGGAAGGGATGCGGGCGGGGCTGCCGGTTCTGCCTCGAGGGACAGATATACCGGCCCGTCCGCCACCGGAGCCTCGAGACGCTCCGGGAGACGGTCCGCGAGATCAAGAAGGACTCGAACCGCGTCGGGCTGGTCGGGGCGTGCGTCTCCGACTATCCGTGGATCGGTGGTCTGATGAAGGTGCTCGAGGAGGAAGGACTCGAGGTCTCTATCTCCTCGATCCGCGCCGACAGTCTCACCGAGGAGCTCGTCTCGTCGCTCCGCCGGGGCGGGCACCGAACGCTCACGGTGGCGCCCGAGGCGGGCACGGAGCGGCTTCGCCACGTGATCCGGAAGGACATCTCCGATGCGCAGCTCTACGAGGCCTGCGAGCTGGTCCGCGCCCACGGCATCCCGAATCTCAAATGCTACTTCATGATCGGCCTCCCGACCGAGACGGACGAGGACATCGAGGCCATCCCCGACCTTGCGACGCGGCTTCTCGAGCGGCTGCGCGTGCCGTCGGGGCAGGGCGAGCCGTTCGGCCGACTGACGCTGTCGATCAGCTCCTTCGTGCCGAAGCCGTGGACGCCGTTCCAGTGGGCCCCCTTCGATCCGGTGAACCGGCTGGAGGTCAAGCTCCGGACCATCAAGGCCGGGGTCCGGCGCCTCCACAACGTGCGAGTCCTCCACGAGAACCCGCGCGAGGCGCTCCTCCAGGCGCTCCTGGCCCGCGGGGATCGCAGGGTCGCGGACTTCCTCGAGGAGGCCGCGCGCCTCGAGGGCGACTGGCGGACGGCGCTCCGCGAGTGGAGCGGCGACGCCGAGTTCTACACGCACCGCGAGCGTCCGCTGGGCGAGGCGCTGCCGTGGGACCACCTCGACGTCGGCGTGCGGAAGGCCGGCCTGGTCCGCGAGCACCAGCGCGCGGGGCTGTCGCCGGAGCCTGCATCGGCCACTTGACCGCGGCGGAGGGCGAGCCATGACGCAACCGGAGGGGAGCCCGGTGGACGTCCGGGAGCACGGGGCCAACCGGCAGACCTCGACGCGCCGGCTCTACATGCAGCTCCAGGTCTTCGGCGACTGCGATGACCCGAAGCGGCTCACCGGAGCGCTCGAGCGCGCCCGCGTTGAGGGCGTGCTCTATGCGGACGCGGCCGATCCCCTCGGCGTGGCCGTTCTCGGCATCGCGGAGAATCCCGCGTTCTTCGTGGGCCGGTGGCGGGAGCTCCTGGGGACCGAGCCGTTCCTGGGTCTCCGGCGGAAGCCGGAGCTCACCATGTTCGGGCGCACCTACTCGAGCGGCTTCGAGACGGATCTCGAGGACTGGCTGCTGGCACGACCGCGCCGGACGGCCCTCGGCCCGGAGTGGCCGTGGGCGATCTGGTATCCGCTCCGCCGGACGGGAACGTTCGCGCGGCTCACGCCCCAGGAGCAGGGAGCGATCCTCAAGGAGCACGCCACGCTGGGACGCACCTACGGCGAGGCTGACCTCGCGCACGACGTCCGGCTCGCCTGCCACGGGCTCGACACCCACGACAACGACTTCGTGATCGGCCTCGTCGGGCGGGAGCTGCACCCCCTCTCGCACCTCGTCCAGACAATGCGCCGCACCGCGCAGACCTCCGAGTTCATCCAGACGCTCGGCCCCTTCTTCGTGGGGCACGTGCTCTGGCGCGGCACCTCTTCCTGAGTCTCTCCGGACACGGGCGGGCGGCCGCCGCGATTGCCACTCCACAGCTCCGCCGCGTCGCACACCGCAGCGGCACGCGTCGCTCGCATCGAAGCGCGCAGTGGAAGGACCCCAGGGCCGAGATCTAGTCTTGTCTCCGGCTGAGAGTCCCCGCAGCCGCTACTTACCGAGGCTCGGCTCCTTCTCGACGCGCAGCGTCGCCGGGTCCGATGGCTCTGCACTCGCGCGGGATAGTGGAGCGTGTGGAGCGTGACCATGGATCCTGGACTGAGCGTGGTCAACACGGCCACCCCGTCGGCCGCGACAGGAGCCAGGCGGAGTGGGTACGTGTGGCGAAGATCGTCGACTCGAGCGAACGGGTTCTCGTCAGCTTGCTCACCGAGAAGAATCGGCCGTCCTCTGCGTGAGGCTCGGCGGACGTCTAGGGAAGGGGTGCGGGGAGATCCGAGCGGCCCATCAGGTACTGGTCGATGCCCCGCGCCGCGCTGCGTCCCTCGGCGATCGCCCAGACGATGAGCGACTGCCCGCGCTGCATGTCGCCGGCGGTGAACACGCCGGGGACGCTCGTCATCCAGGTCGCGTCCCGCCAGACGTTGCCGCGCTCGGTGAGGCGGACGCCGAGCATCTCGAGCAGGCCCTGGCGCTCCGGGCCGAGGAAGCCCATGGCCAGGAGGACCAGCTCGCAGGGCAGCGTGAACTCCGAGCCCGGGATCTCCTGGAAGACCGGCCGGCCGGCCTCGCGAGCGACCTCGACCCGGATCGCCTCGAGACCGCGGACGCGCCCGCGATCGTCGCCGAGGAAGCGCTTGGTTGACACCGCGTAGACGCGCTCCCCGCCCTCCTCGTGAGCCGAGGAGACCCGATAGACGTTCGGGTACTGGGGCCACGGGTTGTCGGGCGCCCGCTGGTCGGGCGGCCGCGGCAGGATCTCCATCTGATGGACCGAGCGCGCACCCTGGCGGTGCACCGTGCCGAGGCAGTCCGCGCCCGTGTCGCCGCCGCCGAGGATCACCACGTGCTTGTCCCGCGCCGTGATGAAGTCTCCCTCCGGGAGAACGTCGCCCTCGCAGCGCCGGTTCTGGAGCGGGAGGTACTCCATCGCGAAGTGGATGCCGTCGAGCTCGCGCCCGGGGATGGGCAGATCCCGAGGGTTCCCCGCGCCGCCAGCCAGGAGAAGCGCGTCCTGCTCCTGGCGCAAACGCTCGGGGTCCACGTCGACACCCACGTCGGACCTCGTCACGAAGCGGACGCCCTCCGCTCGCATCTGCTCGAGACGCCGGTCGAGGACGCGCTTCTCCATCTTGAACTCGGGGATGCCGTAGCGCAGCAGGCCCCCGATCCGGTCCGCGCGCTCGAACACCGTGACATCGTGGCCCGCGCGGCGGAGCTGCTGGGCCGCCGCGAGCCCAGCGGGACCGGACCCCACCACAGCGACGCGCTTGCCGGTCTGGACGGTTGGGGGCTCGGGAACGATCCAGCCCTCGGCGAACGCGCGATCGACGATCTGTAGCTCGATCGGCTTGATCGTTACCGGGTCGTCGTTGATTCCGAGGACGCAGGAACCCTCGCACGGAGCGGGGCAGAGCGTGCCGGTGAACTCCGGAAAGTTGTTCGTCGCGTGCAGGCGGTCGATAGCCTCCCGCCAGTCGTCCCGGTAGACCAGGTCGTTCCAGTCGGGGATCAGGTTCCCGAGGGGACACCCCTGGTGGCAGAAGGGAATGCCGCAGTCCATGCACCGTGCCGCTTGCTTCTGGAGCTTCGGCACCGGCCAGGGCAGCAGGACCTGGCCCCAGTCACGCAGCCGCTCGGCGACCGGCCGATAGGGCTGCTTGTCGCGCGTGAACTCGAGGAAGCCGGTGACCTTGCCCATTCCCCGCCTAGCCGTGCGCCCCTTCCATGACGGCCCGCTCCCACGGGATGCCCTCCTCCCGGGCGCGGCGCATCGCGGCGAGAGCCCGCTTGTAGTCCCGCGGCATGACTTTGACGAAGCGCGGCTGTGCGGCCGACCAGTCGGCCAGGATCTGCCCGCCGACAGCGCTCTCCGTGTAGCGCACGTGGCGTCGCAGGAGCTCCCGGACCTCCTCGACGTCCTCGTCCTGGACGAGCGGCTCGACGTCCACCATGCCGAGGTTGCACCGGCGCCGGAAGTCCCCCGCCGAGTCGAGCACGTAGGCGACCCCGCCGGACATCCCCGCGGCGAAGTTCCGGCCCGTCCGACCGATGACGACCACCCGGCCCCCCGTCATGTACTCGCACGCGTGGTCGCCGACGCCCTCGACCACCGCCAGGGCGCCGCTGTTCCGGACGGCGAAGCGCTCGCCGGCGACCCCGCGGACGTACGCCTCGCCGCCCGTCGCTCCGTACAGGACGACGTTTCCGACCAGGATGTTGTCCGGGGGCGCGAAGGTCGCGGCGCGCGGCGGGAAGGCGATGATCTTGCCGCCCGAGAGCCCCTTGCCGAGATAGTCGTTCGCATCACCCTCGAGGACGAGCGTGATCCCCCGGGGGACGAAGGCTCCGAAGCTCTGGCCCGCCGAGCCCGTGAAGTGGATCCGGATGGTGTCGTCGGGAAGACCGTCGGCGCCGTACCGCGAGGTCACCTCGTATCCGAGGATCGTGCCCACCGTCCGGTGCACGTTGCGGATGGGCAGGCGCAGGTCGACGGGTGTCCGGGACTCGAGCGCCGGGCGGCATCGGGGCACGATGGTGCTCACGTCCAGCGAGCGCTCGAGCCCGTGGTCCTGCGGCCGGATCCGGTGGATCGCGACGTCCGGCCCGACGGCGGGGCGGTGGAGGATCGCCGAGAAGTCCAGGCCCCGCGCCTTCCAGTGGTCGATGGCCGCCCGCACGTCCAGGCGGTCGACGCGGCCGATCATCTCGTCGAGTGTCCGGAAGCCGAGCCCGGCCATCAGCTCGCGGACCTCCTCGGCGATGAACCGGAAGAAGGTCGTGACGAACTCCGGCGCACCCGAGAAACGCTTGCGCAGCTCGGGGTCCTGGGTCGCGATGCCCACCGGGCACGTGTTGAGGTGGCAGACGCGCATCATGACGCAGCCCAGGACGACCAGCGGCGCGGTGGCGAACCCGAATTCCTCAGCGCCGAGCAGCGCGGCGATGACCACGTCGCGCCCCGTCTTGAGCTGTCCGTCCACCTGGACGACGATGCGGTCCCGCAGCTTGTTGAGAACGAGCACCTGCTGCGTCTCGGCGAGACCGAGCTCCCACGGGATACCCCCGTGCTTGATCGACGTGAGCGGTGACGCGCCCGTCCCGCCGTCGTGGCCGGAGATCAGCACCACGTCCGAGAAGGCCTTGGCCACCCCCGCCGCCACGGTGCCGACACCGACCTCGGCGACGAGCTTCACGTGGATCCGCGCCCGCGGGTTCGCGTTCTTCAGGTCGTGGATCAGCTGCTTGAGATCCTCGATGGAGTAGATGTCGTGATGCGGCGGTGGCGAGATCAGGCCCACGCCCGGCGTCGAGTGCCGGACCTTGGCGATCCAGGGGTAGACCTTGTGACCCGGGAGCTGCCCGCCCTCGCCGGGCTTGGCCCCCTGGGCCATCTTGATCTGGAGGTCGTCGCAGTTGACGAGGTACTCGCTGGTCACGCCAAAGCGTCCGGACGCGACCTGGTGGATCGCGCTCCGTCGCCAGTCCCCGTTCGCCTCGCGGCGGTACCGCGCGGAGTCCTCGCCACCCTCACCGGTGTTCGACTTGCCGCCGATCCGGTTCATCGCAATGGCGAGCGTCTCGTGGGCCTCCTGGCTGATCGAGCCGTAGGACATGGCGCCCGTGGCGAAGTGCCGGAGGATCGACTCGACCGGCTCCACTTCGTCGAGGGGCACGGGCGCCTCGCCGGGCTTGAGGGCGAACAGGCCTCGGAGCGTGGCCAGGTTCCGGCTCTGCTCGTCCACGGCGCGGGTGTACTCCTTGAAGATCTGGTACTGACCGCTCCGCGTCGCGTGCTGGAGCTTGAACACCGTCTCGGGATTGAACAGGTGGAACTCGCCGTCGCGACGCCACTGGTATTCGCCGCCCCAGTCGAGCTCCGCGGGGCCGACCGGACGGGTCGGGAACGCGTGCTCGTGCCGGCGGCGCGCCTCCTCGGCGATGACGTCGAGGCCGATCCCGCTCACCCGGGAGAGCGTGCCCGTGAAGTAGCGGTCGACCACGTCCTTGTCGAGGCCGATGGCCTCGAAGATCTGCGCCCCGCAGTAGCTTTGCAGTGCCGAGATCCCCATCTTGGCCATGACCTTGAGGATCCCCTTGTTCAGCGCCTTGATGTAGTTCTTGACGGCCGCCCTGTGGTCGATCCCCGGCAGGAGGCCCTGACGGATCATGTCATCCAGCGTCTCGAAGGCCACCCAGGGGTTCACGGCGCCGGCGCCGTACCCGATGAGCAGGCACATGTGGTGCACCTCGCGCGCGTCCCCCGTCTCGAGGACGAGGCCCACGCGGGTACGCTCGCCACGCCGTGTGAGGTGGTGGTGGACAGCCCCCGTGGCGAGCAGGCTCGGGATGGCCGCCTGCTCGCGGGAGATCCCGCGGTCGGAGAGGATGAGCACGTTGTGCCCGTCGGCGATCGCCTGGCTCGCCCGGGCCTGGAGCCCCTCCAGCGCCCGCGCGAGCCCCTCGGCTCCCTCGGCCACCGGGTAGAGCATGGGGAGCGTCATTGCCTTGAACCAGGGGTGCTGCATGTGGCGGATGCGGGCGACCTCTCCGTTCGACAGCACGGGGTCGGGGATGACGATCTGCCGGCAGGACTCCGGCCGCGGCTCGAGGAGATTCCCCTCCGGGCCGATCGTGGATTCCATCGACGTCACGAGCTCTTCCCGGATCTGGTCCAGGGGAGGGTTCGTGACCTGGGCGAACAGCTGCTTGAAGTAGTCGTAGAGCGGCCGCGGCCGGTTCGAAAGGACGGCGAGCGCGGTGTCGGTGCCCATCGAGCCGAGCGCTTCCTCGCCCTTGTTCGCCATAGGTGCCATCAGGATCCGGAGGTCCTCGTGCGTGTATCCGAACGCGATCTGCCGCTGGAGGACCGTGTCGTGATCGGCGGGGGGCGCCTTGTGCTTGGGCAGGTCGGCGAGCTGGACGAGGTTCTCGCGCAGCCAGTCGGCGTAGGGGTGCTCCGCGGCGAGCTCGGCCTTGATCTCCTCGTCGTCGACGATCCGGCCGCGCGCCGTGTCCACCAGAAAGATCCGGCCTGGGTGCAGGCGCTCCTTGATCAGCACGTCCTCCGGCGGGATGTCCAGCACGCCGACCTCGGAGGCCATGACGACCAGGCCGTCCTTCATCACGTAGTAGCGCGACGGCCGGAGCCCGTTCCGGTCGAGGATCGCCCCGATCACCGTCCCGTCGGTGAAGGCGATCGACGCCGGGCCGTCCCAGGGCTCCATGAGTGCGGAGTGATACTCGTAGAAGGCCCGCCGGTCCGCGCTCATCGACTCGTGCTTCTGCCACGGCTCTGGGATCATCATCAGGATCGCGTGGGGCAGGGAACGCCCGCTCATGACCAGAAACTCGAGGACGTTGTCGAAGGTGGCTGAGTCCGACAGCCCGTCGCGCGTGACGGGCAGCACCTTCCACAGCTCGTCACCGAACACGCTGGAGCGGCACAGCGCCTCCCGGGCGCGCATCCAGTTGATGTTGCCCCGGAGGGTGTTGATCTCCCCGTTGTGCGCGACGTACCGGTACGGGTGCGCGAGCGGCCAGGACGGGAACGTGTTGGTGCTGAACCGCTGGTGCACGAGCGCCAGTGCGGACTCGACGTCGGGATCCGTCACGTCCGGGTACATGGACTCGATCTGGTCGGCGCTCAGCATGCCCTTGTAGATCAGCGTGCTGCACGAGAGGCTCGGCAGATAGGCAAACGTCTGCTCGCGCACGTCGGCCGCCGCGGCGGCCTTCTCGAAAAGCTTCCGGATGATGTAGAGCTTCCGCTCGAAGTGCGACCGGTCCCGGACGTCCGGGCCTTGTCCCACGAAGACCTGCTTGATGACGGGCTCCACCGAGCGCGCCGTCTCGCCGAGCAGCCCGTCATCGGTGGGGACGTCGCGCCAGCCGAGAAGACGCTGGCCTTCGTGCTCCACGACCGAGTGGAGGAGCGCCTGGACCCGGTGGCGCTGCGCGGTCTCGCGCGGCAGGAACACGAGACCGCACCCGTACTCGCCCGGGGCGGGCAGGGGAATGTCGAGACGCGCGCACTCACGCCGGAGGAACCGATCCGGCATCTGGATCAGGATACCCGCCCCGTCGCCCGTGTTCGGCTCGCAGCCGCACGCGCCCCGGTGCAGGAGGTTCTTCAGGACGGTCAGCGCCTGCGTCACGATCGTGTGAGACTTGCGCCCCTTGAGATCCACGACGAAGCCGACGCCGCACGCGTCGTGCTCGTGGCGAGGATCGTAGAGGCCCTGCGCTGGCGGCATTCCTGGCGTCGTCATCGGCTCACTCCCAGCGGTCACCCGCATACGGCACCCGTCACCGGCGCTCGCGAAGGACGCCTGCGAGGCCAGTGGCCGAAGACTACATCAGTGTTGAGCATTAGCCAAGGCCAAAAACAAGAAATCGCTGCATTAGCATGACTAATGATGTAGGTTAGGGCCGTGCAGCTCGAGACGCTGAAGCTCTTCTGCGACGTCGTACGGCTCCGGAGCATCTCCCGCGGCGGCGGCCTGAGCGGGGTGACCCAGTCGGCGGCGAGCCAGGCGATCCAGCAGCTCGAGACCGAGCTCGACGTCCAGCTCCTCGACCGTTCCCGCCGGCCGCTCCAGCCGACGCCGGAGGGGCGAGGCTTCTACGAAGCGTGCCGGGCACTCCTAGCGGGCTTCGAGCGGGCCCGGGCAGATCTTGCGACGTCCCGGGACCGCGTGGAGGGCACCGTCCGCGTGGCCGCGATCTATTCGGTCGGCCTCCACGACATGAGCCGCCACATGCAGCCCTTCATGGCGATGCACCCCAACGCGCGCGTCCTGCTCGAGTGCCTACACCCCCACAAGGTGGTCGAGGCGGTCCTCGGGGACGAGGTCGACCTCGGGATCCTCTCGTACCCTCCCGCGAACCGGGCGCTCCAGGTACTGCCGCTCCGCGAGGAGCCCATGGTGCTCGTGTGCCACCCGAGCCACCGGCTCGCCCGCCGGCGAGTCGCGGAGGCGGCCGACCTCCAGGGCGAGCGATTCGTGGCCTTCGACCACGACCTCCCGATCCGCCGGGCCATCGACCGCGTGCTCCGGCAGGCGGGGGTGCGCGTGGAGGTGGTAATGCAGTTCGACAACATTGAGACCATCAAGCAGGCGATCGCCATCGCCGCCGGCGTGAGCATCCTGCCGCGGCCCGCGGTGGCCAAGGAGGTCGGGATCCGGATGCTCGGTGCGGTGCCGCTCGCGATCGGAGGCCTGGTCCGGCCCATCGCAATCATCCACCGCAAGGGCCAGCGCCTGCCGCCGGCCGTCGACCGCTTCATCGACGTGCTCCGGAAGGCGGGAGACGTCGAGGCTCCGGGCGGCTCGTCGGGCCGGTCGGGCAGGGCCGAGCGACCCTGATGGGCGTCTTCCCCCGCCGCCCGCCCCCGGAGTGCCTGACGGTCGCCGGACGGGCTGCCGCCGACCTCCGGCGGTGGTGCGCCATAACCTTGCGATGTCTCGGGCCTTTGGGTACCATGTGCCCCGTGTGCTCGCGAGCGGGTGACGCCATGTCGCCGGGTCCCCGCCGACCATCGCGCCGGCCCGGTCAAGAGCTTTATCCGACGTAAGGAGACTGAAGGTCCATGAGCCAAACCACGGCCACCGTGCCGACCCCTGTCAAGCCGAGGCGCATCCTGGACCGCGCCGTCGTGCGATTCGCGGGGGACTCGGGCGACGGCATGCAGCTGACCGGCGAGCAGTTCACCAGCGAGGCCGCCTGGGCGGGCAACGACATCGCGACCCTGCCCAACTTCCCGGCCGAGATCCGGGCCCCCGCCGGGACGCTCTTCGGCGTCTCGAGCTACCAACTCCAGTTCGGCAGCCGGCGGGTCTACACGCCAGGGGACCGCCTCGATTGCCTCGTGGCGATGAATCCCGCCGCCCTGAAAGTCCACGTCTCCGACCTCAAGGAGGGTGGGCTCCTCATCCTCAACACGAGCGCGTTCGAGAAGAAGAACCTGGATCGGGCCGGCTATGCGACGAACCCGCTGGAAGACGCGACCCTGGACGAGCGATACCGCACCCACAAAATCGACATCACGCGCCTGACGATCGAGGGTCTCGCGGGCCTCCCGCTCAACGCGAAGGAGAAGGACCGCTGCAAGAACTTCTTCGCACTCGGACTGGTCTCATGGATCTACACGCGGCCGATCGAGCCGACCCTCGACTGGATCAAGAAGCGCTTCACGAAGAGCGCTGACGTGGCCGAGGCGAACACCCGGGCTCTCAAGGCGGGCTATCACTTCGGCGAGACCGCCGAGATCTTCGCCGAGTGCTACGGTGTCGAGCCGGCCGAGATGGCGCCCGGCGTGTACCGGAGCATGACCGGGAATCGGGCGCTCGCGTGGGGGATCCTGGCCGCGGCGCAGCGGACCGGCCTGCCGGTCGTGTACGGCGCCTATCCCATCACGCCCGCCAGCGACATCCTGCACGAGCTCTCGATGCACAAGCGCTTCCACGTGCGGACGTTCCAGGCGGAGGACGAGATTGCCGCCGTGGGCGCGATCATCGGCGCCGCCTTCGGCGGCGGCATCGGCCTCTGCGCGACCAGCGGGCCCGGTCTCGCGTTGAAGTCCGAGGGGATCGCGCTCGCGGTGATGGCGGAGCTGCCCATCGTGGTCTTCGACATCCAGCGGGGCGGGCCGTCCACCGGGCTCCCGACCAAGACCGAGCAGGCGGACCTCATGCAGGCGCTCTACGGCCGCAACAGCGAGTGCCCGGTGGTGGTCATCGCGCCGGCGACGCCCGGCGACTGCTTCTTCGTCGCCTACGAGGCGATCCGGATCGCGGTCAAGTACATGGTCCCGGTCATCGTCCTCTCGGACGGCTACCTGGCGAACGGCGCCGAGCCCTGGCTGATCCCCGATCCGAAGAACCTCCCGGATATCACCGTCCGCTTCCGCACCGAGCCGGAGGGGTTCCAGCCCTACGCGCGGGAGGAAGCCACCCTGGCGCGACCATGGGTTCGCCCCGGCACGCCGGGCCTCGAGCATCGCATCGGCGGCCTCGAGAAGCAGGACGTCACGGGCAACGTGTCCTACGACCCGGACAACCACGACCTCATGGTGCGGCTCCGCGCGGAGAAGGTCCGGCGCGTGGCGCAGGAGATCCCCCCGACGACGATCAACGGCCCCGCGGGCGGCGATCTCCTGGTCGTGGGGTGGGGGGGAACCTTCGGCACGATCACCGCGGCCGTCGAGGAAGCCCAGGCAGCGGGCAAGTCCGTCGCGAGCGTCCACCTGCGGCACCTCTCCCCGCTCCCGCCCGATCTCGGCCAGATCCTCCGCCAGTACCGTCGCGTGCTCGTGCCCGAGATCAACAGCGGGCAGCTCGTGCGGGTCCTGAGGGCGGAGTACCTGGTCGACGCCGTCGGATTCAACCGCGTGCGGGGGGTGCCGCTCGCCACCCAGGACATCGTGGACGCGATCAACCAGCTGGTCGAGGGCAAGCGATGAGCACGAACGCGCCGCAGGTCCCGCGCTACACGAAGAAGGACTTCGAGTCGGACCAGGACGTCCGCTGGTGCCCCGGCTGCGGGGACTACGCGATCCTGTCGACCATCCAGAAGATGATGCCGGACCTGGGTGTCCCCCGCGAGGACATCGTCTTCGTTTCCGGGATCGGCTGCTCGAGTCGGTTCCCGTACTACATGAACACCTACGGGTTCCACACGATCCACGGCCGGGCGCCCGCAATCGCGACGGGTCTCCGCCTGGCGCGTCCGGACCTCAAGGTTTTCGTGGTCACCGGGGATGGGGACGGCCTCTCGATCGGCGGCAATCACATGCTCCACATCCTCCGGCGGAATGTGAACGTCACCATCCTGCTCTTCAACAACCGGATCTACGGGCTCACCAAGGGGCAGTACTCGCCGACCAGCGAGCTCGGGAAGGTCACGAAGTCGACGCCGCTGGGCTCGACGGACCGGCCGATCAACCCGTGCGCCTTCGCGCTGGGCGTGGGCGCCACCTTCGTCGCCCGCACGGTGGACCGGAACATCGCGCACATGGAGGACACGCTCAAGCGCGCCGCCGCGCACCGGGGCACCGCCTTCGTGGAGATCCTCCAGAACTGCAACATTTACAACGACATGGCGTGGGGCATCCTCTACGACCGCGAGTCGAAGATCGAGCACGAGCTCAGGGTCGAGCACGGCAAGCCGCTCGTCTTCGGTCCCGCCGACGCCAGGAAGGGCCTGGTGCTGGACGGGGTCAAGGCGCGCGTCGTCACTGCCAGCGACGTGCCGGTCGAGCGACTCTGGGTACACGACCAGACCGACACCGCCTCGGCCCTGGTCCTGGCGAGCCTGGTCAGCCCCCAGTTCCCGGTCCCGGTCGGCGTTCTCGCGAAGGTCGAGGCGCCCATCTACGAGGACCTCGTCGCCGACCAGGAGAAGCGCGCGGTGTCCGAGCGCGGCCCGGGC
The DNA here is from genome assembly GCA_963805625.1 of uncultured Candidatus Rokubacteria bacterium. Classification (GTDB taxonomy): domain Bacteria; phylum Methylomirabilota; class Methylomirabilia; order Rokubacteriales; family DASRDR01; genus DASRDR01. The sequence continues at coordinate 487,485 of CAWDVE010000010.1, read as the reverse complement.
GACATCGCGCGGCTCCTGACGTCCGGCGACACCTGGACGATCCGCTGAGGGACCGCACCCCATCGACGCCGGATCACCGGCGAGACTCGGGGTGCCGGCGACCGGGCTTTCCAGGAGCGACCGCCGTGGACGTGCCTCTTCGGGAGACATCATGGACCGCCGCCTCCTAGACGCCCTCCGCGAGATCGTGGGCCGTGATGGGATCGTCACCGCGGCGGACGAGCGCCTGGTCTACGAGTGCGACATGCTCGTCTACTACAAGGGCATGCCCGACCTCGTCGTGCTTCCGCGGTCGACCGCCGAGGTGCTGGCCGTGGTCCGCCGCTGCCTGGAGGCGGGTGTCCCCATCATCCCGCGCGGCTCGGGCACGGGGCTCATCGGCGGGGCGACCGCGCCGAAGGGCGGCGTGATGATCGGCGTCAACCGCATGGACCGCATCCTCGAGGTGGACGTCCGCAACCGGTACGCCGTGGTGGAGCCGGGCGTCATCAACCTCGCCCTGACACGCGCCGTGCAGGACCGAGGCTACTTCTTCGCCCCGGACCCCTCGAGCCAGATGGTCTCCTCGATCGGCGGGAACGCCGCCACCAATGCGGGCGGGCCCCACGCGCTCAAGTACGGAAACGTGGCGCACCACGTCCTCGGTCTCGAGGTGGTCACGGGCACGGGCGACGTACTCACGCTCGGGAGTGTCGTCGCGGAGCGCCCCGGATACGATCTCGCGGGGGTCGCGGTGGGCTCCGAGGGCACCCTCGGAGTCGTCACCAAGGTCATGGTGAAGCTGACGCGGGCCCCCGAGGCCATCCGGACCGCCGTCGCCACCTTCGAGTCAATCGAGGTCGCCTCGGCCGCCGTGTCGGCGATCATCGCCGAGGGGATCGTGCCGGCCGCGCTCGAGGCCATGGACGAGCCGATCATCCGGGCAGTCGAGGCGGGCGTCCACGCCGGCTACCCGACCGAGGCGAAGGCGGTCCTACTGATCGAGCTGGACGGGCCCGCCGCCGAGGTCGAGGTGCAGGCCGAGGTGGTGGCGCGGATCTGCCGCGACAGGGGCTCGCTGACGATTCGCGTCGCGCGGGACGAAGCCGAGCGCGCTCTCCTCTGGAAGGGCCGGAAGGAGGCCGCCGGCGCGGTCGGGCGCATCACGCACAACTACGTCCTGCAGGACGCCGTGGTGCCGCGCTCCAAGCTGCCGACCGTCATGGCACAGATCCAGGAGATCGCCGCCCGCCACGCGCTCGTCGTCGCTAACGTGTTCCACGCCGGGGACGGAAACCTCCACCCGATGATCTGCTACGACGAGCGAGTCCCGGGGGAGTTCGCCCGGGCGCTCGAGGCGAACGAGGAGATTCTCCACGCCTGCATCGCGCTCGGCGGAACCGTGACCGGTGAGCACGGCGTGGGTCTCGACAAGGCCGAGAAGCTGGCACTCCTCTTCAACCCCGACGACCTCGAGGTGATGCACGCGGTCCGGCGGGTCTTCGATCCTCGCGGGCTCATGAACCCCCAGAAGGTGTTCCCGTCCGGGCAGCATGCTTGCGCCCCGGTGTCGGCCGGGACGGGCAAGCCCGTGCCGGAGGGCATGTGGGTCTAGCCGCGGCCGACGTCGGACGGGAGCTGGCCGTGGCCGCCGCCCCGGGGACGGTTCTCTCGGGGGACCGGGCGAGCACCCGCACGGTGGCGGGCGTCGCGCCCCGTTTCGTCGCCGAACCTACGAGCGTCGACGGCGTGAGCCGCGTCCTCGCCCTCGCCAGCGCCCGTGGGCTCGCCGTGGCGCCGACCGGGCGCGGCGCTCGCCTCGCCTGGGGGGCGCCTCCACGCCGGCTGGACGTCGTGCTGTCGCTCGCGCGGCTCGACCGCATCCTCGCCCACGAGCCGGAGGACCTGACGCTCTCGGTGGAATGCGGCGCGACGCTCGAGGCGCTGGAGGCGGTCCTCCGCCCGCACCGGCAGTTCGTTCCTCTCGACCCGGCGCGGCCCGGCACCTCGACCATCGGAGGGCTGATCGCCACGGGAGCCGCGGGACCTTACCGAGCGCGATACGGGACGATGCGCGACCTCCTGCTGGGCCTGACCGTGGTCCGAGCTGACGGCACCCTCGTCAAGGGTGGCGGGCGCGTGGTCAAGAACGTCACCGGCTACGACGTCCCGAAGCTCCACGTCGGCGCTCTCGGCACGCTCGGCGTGGTCGTGGAGGCGCATCTCCGGCTCCACTCGCGGCCGGCCGAGGAGCGCAGCTGGGTGTTCGGCTTCGCGAGCGCCGAGGCCGCCCTCGACGCCGCCCTCGACGTCCGTGACACGCCGGTCGTGCTGAGCCGCTGCCAGCTCGTGACGGCCGGCGCGCTCCGGGCGCTGGGGGAGCCTGAACTGCCCGCCGCCGCCCTGGCCGTGACCATCGGCAGCGTGCCCGAGGCCGTCCGCGCGCAGGGAAGCCAGGTCGCCGACATCTGTGGCCGGGCCGCGAGCCCGGCGATCGAGGTGCCGCAGGCCGACGCCTGGTGGCAGCGGATCGCCGACGTCACGTGGCCCGAAGGCCCGACGACCCACCTCTCGATGCGGATCGGCATCCGGCCGACCGATGCGGTCAAGGCGCTGCGGGCGGTGGAGGCGGTCCAGCTCGGCGGCGATGCGATCAGGGCCACCATCAACCTGGCCACCGGTGTCCTCCACGCAACCCTGGCGCCCATCGAGGCTCGCCGCGTCAGCGACGTCGTCGCGCGCGTCCGCGAGGCCCTCGCGGCGCTCGACGGCACCTGCGTCGTGGAGCACGCTCCGCCGGACGCCCTGCCCGGTCTCGATGTCTGGGGTGATGTCGGGTCCGCCCTCGAGGCCATGCGGCGCCTCAAGCGGGAGCTCGACCCCGCGGGTGTCCTGAACCCCGGCCGGTACGTGGGAGGCATCTAGGTGGCGACCGTCCATGCCTCCGGGCACGCCGCCGGCGCCGAGGCCGCCCACATGCTCCCACGCCCGCTCGGCGCCTTCGACGGCGAGGAGCCCCCGGACTGGGAGGGGATCCTCGACTGCATGCACTGCGGCATCTGCTTGCCCCAGTGCCCAACCTACCTGGTGCTCGGCCAGGAGATGGACTCACCGCGGGGCCGTGTCTACCTGATGCGCGCCGCGGCCGAGGGCCGCATCGGCCTCACCGAGAACTTCGTCCTTCACATGGACCGATGTCTCGGCTGTCGCGCGTGCGAGACCGCGTGCCCGGCGGGTGTCCCGTTCGGTCGCCTCATCGAGGAGACGCGCGGGCAGATCGAGCGGAAAGTGCCGCGGACCCTCGGGCGCCGGCTCATGGGCCGGCTCCTGCTCGGTGTGTTCCCCGAGCGGCAGCGGCTCGCGCGGGTCCTCGCCCTGACGAGGCTCTATCAGCGCTCCGGGCTCCAGCGCCTCGTTCGAAGCTCGGGGCTCTTTCGGAGCTTCCCGCGCGTCGAGGCGATGGAGCGTCTCCTCCCGACCCTCCCGGCCCGATCGGCGGACCGGCTTCCCGTCGAGACCCTGCCGCCGAGCGGGCCCCACCGGGGGACGGTCGCGCTGGTGGAGGGGTGCGTGCAGGCACTCCTCTTTCCCGAGGTCAATCGCGCGACGGTGAGCCTGCTCGCGCGCGCTGGATATCGGGTCGTCGTGCCCGATGGGCAAGGGTGCTGCGGGGCGCTTCATCTCCACTGGGGCGATCGGGCCGCCGGACGGGCGCGGGCCCAGCAGAACCTGGCCGTCTTCGCCGATGCCGACTGGATCGTGACGAACGCGGCGGGCTGCGGAGCGGCGCTCCGTGATTACGGGCACCTCCTCGGCGACGACCCGCGGGCTCCCGCCCTGGCCGCGCGGGTGCGGGACGTCACCGAGCTTCTCGCCGAGCACCTGCCGGGCCCGAGGCGTCGACTCGACCTCACGGTGACCTACCATGAGCCCTGCCACCTCGCGCATGGCCAGCGCGTGCGGGAGGCTCCGCGAACCATCCTGCGGGCGATTCCGGGGTTGCGGCTCGTCGAGCTCTCCGAGTCCGACCTCTGCTGCGGGTCCGCCGGCGTCTACAACCTGATGGAGCCCGAGATCGCGGAACAGCTCCTCGTCCGGAAGCTCGACCGGATCGCGGCCACCGGTGCCGGGGTCGTCGCGACCGGGAACCCAGGGTGCCTCCTCCAGCTCCGCCGGGGGCTCGCCGACCGCGGCCTCCGGGTTCGCGCCTACCATCCGGTCGAGCTCCTCGCCTGGTCGGTCGAGGGGACCGTTCCGACGGAAGGGGTCTGACGCGTGGAGCGGATCCGCCTCGACGAGCGCGTGGCGTTCCAGGACGGCAAGATGGCGCGACACCGCCTCGCCGCCACGGCGCGGCTTCACACGGACCTCTACTGCCTCCGCCCCGGCCAGAGCCAGGCGGCGCACGTTCACGGGGAGCAGGACAAGCTCTACGTCGGCGTCGAGGGCCGGGCGCGAATCCGCATCGGAGCCGAGGTCGACTGGCTCGAGCCCGGTGTGCTCGTCGTGGCGCCGGCGGGAGTCGAGCACGGGCTGGAGAACCCCACAGAGGCGCCCTTCGTTGCGCTCGTGGTCGTTGCCCCGCCACCACCCCATGCGTGAGCTCCTTCAAGTAGCGTCTGAGGGGCTCGGGCAAAAGGCGCCGGTACGGCGCCACGCGACCGACCTCGAGTAGGGCAGGGAGACACCGTGGCCGAGGAAGCCAAGCAGTACTTCACGGTCCGCACGATCGAGGCCCTCATCCCGCGGCTCGAGTCGCTCATGGGCCGCGTGATGGACGCTCATGCGGAGGCCGCGCGGCTCCGGACCGAGCTGGAGGCGGCCCAGCGCGAGGTGGTGCTCACGGGTGGCATGCGGCTCCGGCCGGAGTGGTGGCGCGCCCGCCGAGCGGGCATCGACAAGGCGAACCGGGCGCTCCGAGCGGGGCTGGCGGAGCTTCTCTCCACCGGCGGCGTTCCGAAGGACCTCGAGCTCGGGCTGGTCGACTTCCTCGGCCTCGTGCGCGGGCGCGAGGTCAACCTCTGCTGGCGCTATGGTGAGAAGCGAATCCGGTTCTGGCACGGCCTCGACGAGGGATTCGGAGGCCGGAAGGCCATTCCAGAGAACGAGACGGAGGCGTGATGGAACTGATCCTGACGAGCGCGGGCTCCTACCCGCGCATTGGCGATACCCTGGAGACCCAGCGCCACCGGCGCGCCTACGCTCAGCACGAGCGGGGCGAGATCTCGGACACCGAGTGGCGCGCCGTCGAGGACGAGGTCGCGGAGCACGTGGTGCGAGAGCAGGCGGCCGTCGGGCTCGACGTCGTGACCGACGGCCAGGTGCGCTGGTACGACCCCATCTCGCATCTGGCCCGGCACTGCGAGGGGATCCAGATCAACGGCCTTCTGCGCTACTTCGACACGAACTTCTACTTCCGCCAGCCGGTGGTGTCGGGACCGATCCGTCGGCGCGAATCCGTCCTCCGCCATGAGTTCGAGGTGGCTCGCGCCGCGACGGATCGCGTCGTGAAGCCCGTCCTGACCGGACCCTACAGCCTCGCCTGCGGCTCCATCCTGGAAGGCGGCTACCGGAACCGCCGGGAGCTGGCGCGGGCCTACGCGGAGGTCCTCGCCCAGGAGATCGCCGACCTCGTCCACGCGGGCGCCGCCGTGATCCAGGTGGACGAGCCCTATCTCCTCCGACACCCGGAGCACGCCGACCTCGTCCACGAGGGGCTCGCCACCCTGGCGGCGGCTCGCGGGCGGGCGCACCTCGCACTCTACACCTTCTTCGGAGACGCGCTCCCGCTGTGGGACGATCTCATGGCGATGCCCGTGGATCTCGTCGGGCTCGATCTCACCTACGGGCCCAAGCTGGCGGACCGGATCGCCGAGGCCGGCGCGCCCCGGACGCTGGTCCTTGGCGTGGTCGACGGACGGAATACGAAGCTCGAAGCGCGAGATGCCCTTCTCCGGATCCTCGACCGCGTGCTGCCGGGGCTCCGGGAGCCAGTGGGCCTCGGCCCGTCTTGCGGGCTCGAGCTCCTGCCGAGAGCCCGGGCCCGGGCGAAGCTCGAGAACATGGTCGCGATCGCGCGCGAGCACGCGGGACGCGATGGGAGGCCTCGATGAGCCGCGCGAAGCTCCGCAGTCTGGGCCTGGACCTGCCCGTTCTGCCCACCTCCACCGTCGGCAGTTTCCCGAAGCCCGACTATCTCGTGGAAGCCCGGGCCAAGGCCACGCGCAACGCCATCACGCGCCCCGAGCTCGACCGCTTGGAGCGCCAGGCGACGGAGTTCTGGGTGCGCACCCAGGAGGAGCTCGGCCTCGACGTCCTGGTGGACGGCGAGCAGTATCGCGGGGACATGGTCGCGTACTTCGCCGAGACGATGCCCGGGTTCGCGCGGGGCGGCCTGGTACGCTCGTACGGGAATCGCTACTACCACAAGCCGGTGATGGTGGGCCCGGTGCGCTGGCCGGGCCCGATAACGGTCGACTGGTGGCGGTGGACGCAGTCGCTGACGACCCGCCCGGTAAAGGGCATGCTCACCGGGCCGTACACCCTCATGGACTGGTCGTTCGACGACCACTATCCGGACCGCAAGGCCGCCTGCCTCGCGCTGGCCCGCGAGATCCGCAATGAGGTCCAGGCGCTCCTGGAAGCCGGGGTGCGCATCATCCAGATCGACGAGCCCGCGCTCTCCGTCCGGCCAGATGAGCTGGGCTTCGCGGTCGAGGCGATGCATCTGGTCGTGGACGGGCTTCCCGCCTACTACGTCGTCCACGCGTGCTTCGGGGCCTTCGAGACGATCTATCCGGGACTTCTCGACCTGCCGGTGGACAACCTCGACCTCGCGATCTCCCACAGCGCCCTCGATCTCCTGACCATGTTCGAGAAGGACCCATTCACCAAGGACCTTTCGCTGGGAGTGCTCGACGTCCACACGCACTCCGTGGAGGCCGCCGACGACGTCCGAGCCCGGATTCGTCGAGGCACTACCGTCCTGCCGGCAGACCGAATCTGGGTCGACCCCGATTGTGGGCTCAAGACCCGCACCGTGGACGAGAGCCGGGCCAAGCTCGGGGCGATGATGTCCGCGGTCCGGGCGGCGCGCGCGGAACTGGGCTGAGACCGGTCGGCGGCTCGCGATGACGCGCTACTCAGCCGTCCTGTTCGACATGTTCGACACCCTGGTGCGATTCGACCGGGACCGGCTCCCCGCGGCCCGGATCGGGGGGCGAGAGGTGCGGTCGTCGGTGCCGGAACTCCACAGCGTCGCGGCCACGGCCCTGCCGGGGGTGGGGCTCGAGACGTTCTACGACGCGTATCTCTGGAGCTATCAGGAGGCCGAGCGGCTCCGAGCCGACAGTCACGAGGAGGTACCCGCGCCTCGGCGGCTCGAGATCTTCTACCGTCGCGTGGGAGCCGATCCCGCCGCGATCCCTCCGGCGGTGACGGAGCGTCTGTTGGCCACCCACATGGCCTGCCTCGCGAGCGCGGCCGAGCCTATGCCGGGACAGGAGGCGCTCCTCGACTGGCTGAGGGGCCGGTACCGTCTCGCGGTCGTATCAAACTTCGATTACACGCCGACCGTCCAGCGCATCCTCGCGGAGAGTGGCATCCTCGGCCGCTTCGAGACTGTGGTCGTGTCGGACACCGTGGGCTGGCGGAAACCGCGCCCCGATATCTTCCAGCGGGCCCTGGCCGAGATGGGGGTCGGGGCCGGGGAGTGCCTCTTCGTCGGTGACCGGCCGGAAATCGACGTGGCCGGCGCCAAGGGAGTGGGCATGGCGGCGGCCTGGCTCAACCCGGCCCGGGCGCCCTTGCCTCCCGGACTTCCTGTGCCGGATCTCGACCTTGCCGGCCTTTCCGACCTCCGGCCCGCCCTGGAGACCCATCCAAAAGGTTCTTGACGCCCCGGGCGGCATTTCGTTAGTGTTCTGCCGCGATTGCCGGGGGGAAAGCCGCGAGCGGTGAGTGACGCTCCGGCCGCAGGGGCACCCGGCCCCCCGCGGCGCCTGGTTGGCCGTCGGTCCCGAGCACCACAGGAGGAGAGCGAAGCATGCGTGAGACCGGGGTGGTGAAGTGGTTCAACGACGCGAAAGGGTACGGGTTCATCGAGCGCCCTGGCAAGGAGGACGTCTTCGTCCACTACTCTGCGGTCGATGGCAGCGGGTTCCGCACCCTTGCCGAGGGCCAAGCCGTCGAATTCGACGTCGTCGATGGCCCCAAGGGCAAACAGGCGGCCAACGTCGTCAAGAAGTAGCCTCGCCCAGGATCCAGGCCGGCCCCGGGGAGCCCATCCTCGGGGCCGTTTCGCTTCCGGCGGCCTTTGGAGCATCCTGGCAACGGACACGACCGTCTCATGGACGGAGGATCGGCTGTGACTGACGTCCGGAACGTGATCATCGTCGGGTCGGGGCCGGCCGGGCTGACCGCCGCGATCTATGCGGGGCGAGCGAACCTCACGCCGCTGATCGTGGCCGGGAGCCAGCCGGGGGGTCAGCTGACTCTCACGTCGGAGGTCGAGAACTACCCCGGTTTCGCCGAGGCGATCCTGGGACCCGAGCTTATGGACGTCATGCGCAAGCAGGCGGAGCGGTTCGGCACCGAGTTCATCGACGACGACGTGGTCGGGGTCGACCTCTCGACCCGCCCCTTCGCGGTCAAGACGGCCGAGCGGACGTGGCGGGCGCGCGCGCTCGTCATCGCCACCGGGGCCTCCGCGCGCCTCCTCGGCCTCGAGTCCGAGCGGCGTCTCCTGGGGCGCGGCCTGTCCACCTGCGCGACCTGCGATGGCTTCTTCTTCAAGGGCCAGGAGCTGGTCGTCGTGGGGGGAGGCGATTCCGCGATGGAAGAGGCCACGTTCCTGACGAAGTTCGCCAGCAAGGTGACGATCGTCCACCGGCGGGATACGCTGAGAGCGTCCAAGATCATGCAGGACCGGGCGCGTCGGAACCCGAAGATCGCCTGGGCGCTCAACCGCGTGGTCGAGGAGATTCTCGGCACCGACCGGGTCACCGGCATCCGGCTTCGCGATCCGGACAGTGCCAAGGCGGAGGAGCTCCCAGCCGGCGGCGTGTTCGTGGCCATCGGCCACACGCCGAACACGCAGCTCTTTGCCGGCCAGCTGGAGATGGATGCGACCGGGTACCTCGTCACGGAATCAGGGTCGACTCGTACGAACGTGCCCGGAGTCTTCGCGGCCGGCGACGTCGCCGACCACGTCTATCGCCAGGCGGTGACGGCCGCCGGCACCGGCTGCATGGCGGCGATCGACGCCGAGCGCTTCCTCGAGGCCGAGGCCCACTAGCGCAGGGAGCTCCCGCGCCTGGACCTGGACACATCGAGCGGCGCTTGTGGCACCGATGTGATCCGAGAACTGTGATGACTCCGATGGGAGGGTGAGGCAGCGGACCGACGGGACAGTCGGTCGGTAGATATCGTCACGAGGCACGGTGGATCCATGGCCGGATCCCCCGGGCCACTGACTGTTCTCCCGTAATCGAACCCACGGTCTCGTTTCTGGGGCCGTGTCGGAGAGGTAGGGAAAGGAGCGCGTCGATGGCAGGTATTCGCTGGTTCTCGGGTCGAGGCGTCGGAGTGCTGGTCCTGGCGGCCGTGATCGCGGGTTGCGCCGCGGCACCGACAGCCGGGCCGGCCCGGGCCATGAAGGAGGGGGACTTCAAGCTGCTGGCCGGCCACTGGATAGGGAAGACCGACGTCCAGGGCGAGCTCTCGTCGGAAATCGAGGGGATGATCCAAGAAAATGGATCATTCTGGATCGCGGACCGGAGGCCGAACGCGACTCAGGCTCCCGGGCACGATGAAGATCGTCGATGGCGGCGTGCTCTACGACGCGGCCAAGTCACAGGGCAAGATGACGTTCCACGAGAGCGACACCGGGTGGGTGTGGAACTGGCAGGGCGAGACGAAGGATGGCGCCCGGAGAGTGTCGAACCAGCTCACCAAGTCGAAGTAAGACCCCCTGGGACATCGCCGTAGCGGGGCCGGGGCCCACGGCGCGGCCCCGTTACGTCCCGATGCGGATGGGCGCTCCGAGTCCGTGGAGGTAGGCGATCGTCGACAGGTAGGCGAGCTTGCCCGTGCGGGGGTTCTCGGACGGCACGTTCTCGATCTCGATCCTGAGTCTGCCGAACGCACCCTCCGCCGTCACCGTGTGGCGGTTCCGGTCGACCGACGGGTCGGCGTGAATCCGGATGCAGGTGCGGTCGGGGCCGATCCCGGCCAGGGACACAGCTGCCACCACGTTCACGTTGGCGGGGAACGCGCGACACGCCTCGCGGGCGGTGCCCTCGAAGACGAGCGTCGATACCGTGATCGCCGTGAGGTCGATCCCGGCCACGCCCGGCGCCCCGGCCAGTCCGCGCGGGGGCTTCCGCGTCTCCATCACGACGGTGTCGAGATGCCCGTCCACGGCGGCGCCCTTCAGCCCGTCGAGGCCCGCGATGGCCGCCGAGGGCGCGTGGATCCGCACGCCCCGCGCCGCCGCCCGGTCGACCCACTCGGGGTGATCGAGCAGCGCCCCGACGGAAAGCACCACTAGGTCGCGCCCCGCCTCCAGGACCGCAGGCGCGAGGTCGACGAGGACGGCCTGCGTGGCGGCCTCCACGACGACGTCAGCGCGGTCGAGAAGGTCTCCGAACGGAAGGAGGGGAGGCGCCCCCGGAAGGCTGGCCAGGAATTCGCGCGCCCGGCCGGCACCGCGGCTGGTCGCCCCGACGAGCGTCAGACCCGGCATCCCTGCCGCGAGCGCCCGCGCGACGGGCCGTCCGATCGCGCCCAACCCGAGTATGCCGATGCGACGCGCCGGGTGCGGCATGCGCGCCACCGTAGCAACGCCTCTTCGCGAAATCAAGGCGGCGGCATGCTATTCTTCGGCGCGATGGCGCGGGGGATCAGCGCGGCGCGCGCGGCGCGGCTTCGTGGGCCGCTCGAGCGCCTGTATCGCCGGTACGACTACGATGCGCGCATCGGCAGCGACGCCATCCAGTATCCCGCCCGCTACGAGAATCCGCTGGACCGCGAGATCGTCGCGCTCCTTTCGGCGTGCCTCGCTTACGGGCGCGTCTCGCTCTTCGGCGCCTGGCTAGTTCGGCTCCTGGGTTGGCTCGGCCCGTCCCCCCGAGCCTTCGTCGAGGCATTCGACCCCGCGCGCGATGCTGCGCGCTTCGCGCCGTTCCACTACCGGTTCACGCGAGGACGCGACGTCGCGGCCGCGGTCCTGGCCATTCACCGGCTGATCGCCCGCCACGGCTCTCTCCGGGCGGCGTTCGCGGCCGGATACTCACCCCACGAGGCCGACGTGCGGCCGGCGCTCCACCGCTTCGCCGTCTCGATCCTCGAGCAGGACTTCCGGCCGGTCGGCATGACGCGCCCGACGCGTGGCTTCCGCCACCTGTTTCCGGATCCGGCCACGGGGGGCGCCTGCAAGCGCTGGCATCTCTTCCTCCGGTGGATGATTCGCCGGGAGCCGCCAGACTTCGGAGACTGGCGGGAGGTCTCGCCGTCGAAGCTCCTGATCCCGCTCGACACCCACATCGCGAACATGGCTCACGCGATCCGGCTCACGCGGCTCCGGACGCGAACGGGGCGCATGTCGGCCGACATCACCGGAACGCTCCGCCGGCTCGATCCGGCCGACCCGGTGAAGTACGACTTCGCCCTTTGTCACACGCGGATGAGCGGCGACTGTCTCGACCGCCGCGACACACGGGCGTGCCCCGACTGCCAGCTCCGCCCGGTCTGTCGCCACTGGTAGGTCGATGACCGACGCACCCCTCATCGTCCTCCTCGCGCTCGCCGCGCTGGTCGTCCTCGGCGCCGTGGTCTGGGGCCTCGTGGTCCTGGCCGGCCGCGCACGCCAGTCTCCCGGCGCGGACCGCCTGGACGCCGCGCTCGAGGTCCTCCAACGCGAGATCGCGAGCGTCCGCGGCGAGAGCCGCCGCGGCCAGGACGCCACGCTGGCTGCCGTGCACGAGGATGTGACGCGCTTCGGCGGGCACGTCGGGGAGCGCCTCGGACAGCTCCAGAGCGCCGTCGCGATGGAGCTCCAGCAGGTGACGGCCGAGGTGAACCGCCGCCTCCAGGACGGCATGGCGCTCATGCAGGACGCCCAGAAAACGATGGGCCAGCGCCTCGAGGAGGCCTCGCGGGCCGTGACCGAGGTGCACGGCCAGCTGGGCGCCCTCGGCGAGGCGACGCGCCGCATGGAGCAGGTCGGCCGGGACATCTCCGGGCTCGAGCAGATCCTCCGCGCCCCGAAGATCCGCGGGGGCTTCGGCGAGACCCTCCTCGAGCGCCTGCTGGCGGAGATCCTGCCCGCCGATTCGTATCGCCTCCAGCACACCTTCCGGAGCGGCGACAAGGTCGACGCGGCCATTGTCGTGGCCGGCCGCCTGGTGCCGGTGGACTCGAAGTTTCCGCTCGAGAACTTCCGGCGCATGGTCGAGGAGCCCGAGGAGGAGCGGCGCCCCCAGGCGCGACGGGCCTTCCTGAAGGATGTCCGGAATCGTGTCGACGAGATTGCCCGGAAGTACATCGTGCCCGACGAGAACACCTTCGACTTCGCGCTCATGTACATCCCCGCCGAGAACGTGTACTACGAGCTGATCCTCCGGGACGAAGCGGGGGAAGACTCGCTGCTCGGCTACTCGCTCGGGCGCCGCGTCGTGCCCGTATCGCCCAACTCCTTCTACGCGTACCTCCAGGTGATCCTGCTGGGCCTGCGTGGCCTCCGCATCGAGCAGAACGCCCGTGAGATCCTCGCCGTCCTCGGGCGGCTCCAGGCCGATGCCGCGCGCCTCCGGGAGCACTTCGACACGCTGGGGCGCCACATCACCAACGCGAAGAACAAGTACGACGAGACGGCGACCTCCCTCGCGAGGCTCGAAGGAAAGATCGAGGACGTCGCGGGCCGCGGCGAGCAGCCGGCGCTGCCGGGGGTCTGAGACCCGCGATCAGCGGCGTGCGCGAGACCGCGCTGGCCCCGCGTCCGCCGTCGTCGCGTCAGTGCCTGTGGTATCATCCGAGCCAGATGGCCACCTCGCCGCCCTGTCAGGTCTACGGGATCAACATTCTCGTGAAGCTCCTCGAGGAGGCGCCGGCGGGGGTACGCATCTACTGCCCGAAGGGCTCGCCCATCCGCTACGGCGTCGTGGCGGGTCGCGGCGACGGCTTCGACGAGGGCGCGAACGCGTTCCGCGACATGCCGCCGATCGAGGCGGTCGTCGCCTTCGAGGAGCCTGCCGAAGAGGTCGAGGGCCACTACTTCTACGTCAACGGTGAGGAGTACCGGGTCCTCCGGCTCGACTCGGTCATCCTGGCCTTCCCGCGAGAGTAGTCACTCCGCCCCACCCGACCGCCATCCGCGGGTCCGGCGAGATGTCGCGCTCCCCGGTCGATCGCGTCCTCGGTGAGATCACCGAGCATGAGGTCGTCGACCTCACCACCGACCTGGTCCGCATCCCGAGCGTCTTCCGGCCCGGGGAGCCCGGGGCCAACGAGCAGGCGGTCGCCCGCACGGTGGAGGCCTGGTTCCGCCGCGAGGGCTTCTCCGTCGAGGTTCAGCAAGTCGCGCCGGGGCGCCCGAACGTCGTCGGCTGGCTCGACGGAGCCTCACCCGGAGAGACCCTCTGCCTCGAAGGCCACACCGACGTCGTGACCGAGGGCGATCCCGCCGCCTGGCGCCATCCGCCGTGGAGCGGCCTGATCGAGGACGGGCAGCTCTACGGGCGGGGGAGTGCGGACATGAAGGGTGGCCTGGCGGCGGCGATGGTGGCGGCGGCCGCCGTGCGCCGCGCCGGCGTGCCGCTCACCGGGCGGCTCATGGTCGCGGCCCTCGTGGACGAGGAGGACGCGATGTCCGGCGCGAAGCATTTCGCCGGAACGCCGCTCGGGCGCGCTGTCTCCGCGGCTATCATCTGCGAGCCAGAGCAGAACGAGCTGTGCCTCGAGCAGAAGGGGGTCCTGTGGGCGCGCGTCACCGTCCACGGGCGCATGGCGCACGGGGCCATGCCGTACGCCGGCGTGAACCCGATCGCCGCCGCGGGACAGTTCCTCGCCCGCCTGCCACAGCTCGAGCGCCGGGTCCGGCGGGGCGTCCGGCGGAGCCGGTTCCTCGGCGTGCCGCACGTCACGCCGACGGTCGTCCTGGGCCCGGTGGGCCACGTGGCCCAGAACAACGTGATTCCGGCGACGGCCGAGCTTCGCCTGGACGCGCGCCTGACGCCGGGGCTCGAGCCCGGAAGCGTCCTCGGGGCCATCGACGAGCTGGCGCGGGACACGGAGCGGCGGTGCCCGGGCACGCGGATCACCGTCGAGCCCGTCGAGGCACCCCGGCCAGCGACCCGCGTCGAACGCAGCGAGAAGATCGTCAAGGCGCTCGAGTGGGCGGTGCGACGGGTGAGCGGACGCCGGCCGGTCTTCGGCGGCGTGCCGGGCTCGACGGACGGCACGATCCTCCGCACGGCCCTCGGCATCCCCATCGTGACCTTCGGACCGGGGAACCGGCTCATCCCGCACCAGGTGGACGAGCACGTGCCCGTCGCCGAGCTCGTGGAGGCCGCACGCTGCTACGCCGCGGCGGCCGTGTGGTTTCTCTCACGCCATGGCTGAGACGCCAGAGACCCCGCAGCTCCGCTCGGTCGAGGCCTTCCCGGCGCGGGTCGAGGACCGCGAGGTCATCTGCCTGCGCGATCCTACCGGTCTGACCCAGTCCGTGCTGAGCGTCCCCCGAAGCTTGGCGCCGATCCTCGCCCTCTTCGACGGCATCCGATCCCTCGTCGACGTGCAGGCGGAGATCATGCGCGAGTGCGGCGAGCTGGTCCTCAGGAGCCAGCTGGAATCGCTGGTCGAGGTCCTCGACCAGCATCTGTTCCTGGAAGGGCCCCGTGTCGACGCCGAGCGGGTGCGCCAGCGGACGGCCTTCCTCGGCGCGCCCACCCGGCCGGCGTTCCTGGCCGGGCGCTCCTACGACGATGAGCCCGACGGCCTCGCGGCGGCACTGGCGGGGCACTTCGAGCCGCCCCGCGGGCCAGGACCCATCGGTCCGCCGCGCGACGTCCTCGTGCATGGCCTCGTGGCGCCACACCTCGATTTCAATCGGGGCGGCCCCGGGTACGCGTGGGCCTATCGCGCCCTCGCCGAGGCCCGCGACGCGGACTGCTTCATCGTCGTCGGAACGGCCCACGCGGGCCTCGATGGTCACAGCTTCGCGGCGACCGCCAAGGCCTTCGAGACCCCATTCGGCCCGCTCGAGGTCGACCGAGAGGTCCTGGACGCGGTAACCCGTCGTGCGCCAGCCGATCTCTTCGCGGCCGAGCTCGCGCACCGGGGCGAGCACTCCATCGAGTTTCAGGCGGTCTGGCTCCGGTATCTCTGGCGTCGCGCGGGCGGGGGAGAGCGACGGATCGTGCCGCTCCTCGCCAGCTTCGTGCACGAGTGCCTGCTTCGTGGCAAGAGCCCCGCGGGGCAGGCGGAGATCGACGCGGTGCTCGACGCCCTCCGGAACGCGATGGCCGTCATCCCGCGCCGCTACTGCATCGTGGCGGGCGCGGACCTCGCCCACGTCGGCCCGCGCTTCGGAGACGGGTGGCGGGCAGGCACCGCGGAGCTGGCGCGCGTCCAGGCGGAGGACCGCGCGCTTCTGGCCCCGGTGGTCCGGGCGGACGCCGAAGGCTTCTTCGCGGAGGCGCTCAGGCAGCGGGACCGGAACCGGATCTGCGGCCTGTCGCCCATCTATGCCCTCCTACGTCTCCTGCCCGGAGGAGCGGGGCGACTCCTTCACTACGGGCAGTGGCCCGATCCGGAGGGCGCGGTCACCTTCGCGAGCGTGAGCTTCGAGCAGGAGGCGGCGTCCCGGTGACCCTGCCCGCGCCCGGGGCCGGCGCCCGCCGGGAGTCGGGTCTCGCCGGCGTCTTCCGCATCGACCGCGAGGGCGCATGGCGCCACGACGGCGTCGAGGTCACCCACCCGGGTGTCCTCCGGAACCTCTATGCGAATCTCCGGGTCGACGGAGAAGGTTACCACCTCCAGGCGGGGCCGCTGCGCGTTCCGGTGCAGGTGGACGACGCCCCGTTCGTCGTCGTGCGTGCGGAGACGGGTGCCGAGACGGGCGCCCTCGAGATCCATCTGAGCGACGGGAGCCAGGAGACGCTCGACGCCGGCACGCTCGTCCTGGACCCGCGCGGCGTCCCGTACTGCCGGGTCAAGAGCGGGGGATTCCGGGCCCGGCTCTCCGTCGCGGCCTGGCTCCAGCTCGCCGCGCGGATCGAGGCTGACCCAGGGTCCGGCGCGCCCGCCCTGGTCCTGGGCGACCGTCGGATTCCCCTTCGCCGGACCGACTAGGCAGGACACCCGGGAGCCCGGGCACGAGCGGCCCAGACTCCCGGAGCTCCGGAGAGCCGCCCGTCCGCGCCCGGAATCACTGGAGTCTCGACGCCCGCAGTCGGCCGACTGCGAAGGGCGCGCCTTGTGTGCCCCGAGCATCCTGGTTATGTTGGCCTGGACGGCTGGGGTCCTCACCGCCCGATCCTGACCGGGCGTGAGGAGATTCTCCGCGGCCCGCGCGGGCCTTCAGTCCTTTCGGAGCATCTCCCCGGCGCGCCACGCGCGGTGGAGCGGTCCGTCCTCGCGCCAGGCTTGACAGGAGTTCACGAACCAGGGAGTGCCGTGAGGATCTCCGGGAGTCGCGAACCCGAAGGCCGCGCCAGCACCCTGGCGTACGACCGGGCCCATCGCGAGGATGAGGGCCGCGACGTGAGTGCAGCCACGCTCCCGACCGATGCGCTCGTTCACCGCCCGCGTGAACCCGCGCCCGACCGCGACCCCCACCAGCGACTGGAGCGGCGGGAGCGCGTCGGGACACACACCTGCGTGCGGGAACGTGCGCATGGAACCGTCGATGGCCGCCACCACGAGATCGGGCCAGGTGACGGTCAGCGTCACCTCCATGTGGTGGATGACGTCACCATCGTGCTGGATCCAGTCGGGCACCCCCTGGGGACGCCGGTCCTCGAGACTGCCATGGACCCGAAGGACGGCCGGGGTGTCGTCGCCGCCGGCGGCCTTGCCGGCGGCGATGCGGATCGTGCGAACGTGGATGGGTAGGGAATGGGGCCCCGCCGCGCCCTTCCCGGGCGCACCCCCCCGGCCGTCCCTCACGGCCGGGTCGCCTGCGCGGCGCCCAGTCCCGAGAGGACGGCGTCGTGAACGAGGCCGTTCGAGGCGAGGATCCCCGGCCCTTCGAGTCGCCACGGCCCGCCGTGCACGCTCGTGACGCGCCCCCCTGCCTCGCCGACGATGAGCCCTCCCGCCGCCACGTCCCACGGGTTGAGCGAGAACTCCCAGTAGCCGTCGAGCCGCCCGCAAGCCACCCAGCAGAGGTCGAGCACGGCCGAGCCGAGCCGCCGGACCGCCTGGGCCCGAACCGAGAGCGCCGCGTACTCGGGCAGGTTCGTCACCGCCGTGGTGCGGATGTCGTAGGGAAAACCTGTCACGAGAAGCGCCTGGTCGAGAGTGTCGACGCTCGAGACACGGATCGCCTCGCCGTTCATCGTCGCCCCCTGGCCCCGCTCAGCCACGAAGCACTCGTCTCGGCTGGGGTCGTAGCCAACGCCCAGCTCGACCACGCCAGCCCGCTCGAGCGCGACCGAGACGGCGAAGATCGGCAATCCGTGGGCGTAGTTCGTGGTGCCGTCGAGGGGATCGATCAGCCAGCGGTACTCGGACCTTCCGTCGGTCGCCCCGCCCTCCTCGGCGAGGACGGCGTGATCCGGAAATGCCCCGAGGAGACGCTCCACGATGAACGTCTCGGCGCGCTGGTCCATCTCGGTGACGAGATCGATGACCGAGCGTTTGTGCCGGATGCGGCGGGTGCCGCCGAGCTCCTCGCGGAGCAGCCAGCCGGCGCCGCGTGCCGCGTCCAGCGCGACGGCGAGGAACGGGCTCACACTCATCCTGCGGAGCGTATCACAGGGTGTCATCGCGTTGCTCGTCCTCGAGGCGGCCGGTATACTCGCGACGATGCCTGTGTCCACTCTCGGCCGGTATCTCGCCCTGTACCGGGCGCGGTACGCGGCGGGCGTCCTCCTCCTGCTTGCGACCAACGCCTGCGCCCTCCTCATCCCGTGGGTGACCAAGGACGTCGTCGATGCCCTCGGGGGCGCGGGCCGATCGGCGGCGACCCGCGAGACGGTCGCGATCGGCGCCCTCCTGGTCGTCCTGCTCGCCCTCATCCAGGCGCTGGTCCGGACGGCGTCGCGCCTGGTCCTGCTCGGGGCGGGGCAGCGGGTGGAGACCGCGATCCGCGCGGATCTGTTCGCCGCGTTCCTCAGGCTCGAGGCCGGCTTCTACCAGACCCGCCGAACCGGGGATCTCATGTCGCGCGCGACCAACGACCTCCAGAGCGTCTCGATGCTCGTCGGGTTCGGCCTCCTCTCCCTCGTCAACACGGTGATCATCTACGCGGGGACTCTGGTCGTCATGCTCCGCATGGACACGTGGCTGACCCTGGCGGCGCTCGCTCCGTACCCGCTTCTCGTCGGAGTGGCCCGCCGCTACAACACTCGCGCTCACGTCGAGGCCGTGGCCGTCCAGGAGCAGCTCGCGCGGCTGGCCAACAAGACCCAAGAGAACCTGAGCGGGATGCCCGTGGTGCGCGCGTACACGCTCGCGCCACGGGAGATCGAGGACTTCGGCCGGCTGAACCAGGAGCACCTCGCCCGCGTCCTTCGCCAGACGCGGACGCACGGTCTCTTCTCGCCGCTCCTCTCGATCATGACCGGCATCGGCGGACTCGCCGTC
This sequence comes from uncultured Candidatus Rokubacteria bacterium, assembly GCA_963805625.1. GTDB lineage: Bacteria > Methylomirabilota > Methylomirabilia > Rokubacteriales > DASRDR01 > DASRDR01. Next base: position 468,699 of record CAWDVE010000010.1, on the reverse strand, counting down.
CTCTGGATCGGCGGCCGGGCGGTCCTGGAAGGACGGCTGTCCCTGGGCGTGCTGGTGGCCTTCGCCGGCTACGTCGCCTACCTCGCGTGGCCCACCATGGCGCTGGGCTGGGTGCTAGCCATCGTCCGCCGGGGGTTCGCGGCCTTCGGCCGCGTGACCGAGATCCTGGAGACGCCGACGGGAATCCTCGATTCCCCCGAAGCCACGCCCCTCGGCGGCCCCATGCGCGGAGAGGTCGAGATCCGCCGGCTGACGTTTCAGTACGCGCCGGACCGGCCGGCGGCGCTGCGGGACGTGAGCCTCCGCATCGCGGCGGGCACCTCCGTCGCGGTCGTGGGACCGACGGGCGCCGGCAAGACCACGCTGGCGGCGTTGCTGCCGCGGCTCTGGGATCCGCCTCCCGGCACGGTCTTCATCGACGGTCGCGAGATTCACACGATCCCGCTCCGGGACCTCCGGGCCGCGATCGGGTTCGTCCCGCAGGAGACGTTCCTGTTCTCGCGGACGCTCCGCGAGAACGTCGCCTTCGGAGCAGCGGATACCGGGGTGGCGGCCGCCGCGGAAGTGGCGAGCCTCTCGCCCGATGTGGCACGGTTCCCGGCCGGCTGGGACACGCTGGTCGGCGAGCGTGGCCTGACGCTCTCGGGCGGCCAGCGCCAGCGGGCGACCCTGGCGCGTGCGCTCCTGCGCGACCCGCGGATTCTCGTTCTCGACGACGCCTTCGCCGCCGTCGACGCCGAGACCGAGGCCGTGATCCTCGCGCGCCTCCTCGACCGCATCCGGGAACGCACCACGCTGGTCATCACTCACCGTCTCCGTGTCGCGGCGATGCTCGATCGCATCGTCGTCCTCGACGAGGGGCGGCTCGTGGAAGAGGGCACCCACGCGGAGCTCCTCGCCCGCGGGGAGCTCTACGCGCGCCTGTGGAGGAGGCAGCAGCTCGAGTCGACGATCGAGGCCGCCGGATGAGGTCGTTCCACCTCCCGGAGCGGCCATGAGCCCGCGCCTGAGCGGCCCGTGGGAGGAAGACGACACCGCCGGCCGGGTCTACGACGCGCGGCTGGCCGGGCGCGTCTGGGCCTACACGCGGCCGTACCGCGGGGCGGTTGCCCTCTCGGCGGCACTCTTCCCGCTCCTGGCCGCCGTGGACCTCATCCAGCCGTATCTGATCAAGGTCGCCATCGACGCCCACATCCTCCAGGGGGACTGGCCCGGGCTCTCGCGCATCGTCGCGTTCTTCTCGCTGACGCTGGCCGTCCAGTACGCGCTTCGCTACGCGCAGATCTACCTTGCGACGTGGACCGGGCAGCGTGTGGTGCACGACCTGCGCGCCGCCCTCTTCGCCCATGTCCAGCGCCTCCCGGCCGCGTTCTTCGATCGCAATCCCGTCGGACGCGTCATGACGCGGATCCTGGGCGACGTGGAGGCGATCGGCGAGGTCTTCACGGCCGGCGTCGTCGCCATCCTGGGTGACGTCATCACGCTCGCCGGGGTGATCGCCGTGATGCTGCTCCTGCATCTCCGCCTCACCTTGATCATCTTCACCGTGCTGCCCATCCTCATCGGTGTGGCGGTGGCCATCAGGAGACCGGTCCGACGCGCGTATCGGGACGTGCGGGCCCGCCTGGCGCAACTGAACGCGGAGCTCCAGGAGACGATCTCGGGCATGGCGGTCATCCAGCTCTTCGGGCGTGAAGCGGCGCGAGCCGGCGAGCTGCGGGCCCTCAGCGAGCGCTACCGGCGAGCTCAGTTCCGGCGCATGGGGTTCGACACGACCCTCTATGCCGTCGCCGAAGCGGTGGGCGCGATTGGCGTGGCCGCGCTCCTCTGGTGGGGCGGGATCGAGATCCTCGACGGCACGCTGACGTTCGGCGTCCTCGTGGCCTTCATGCAGTACACCCAGCGCTTCTACCTCCCCATCCGCGACGCGTCGGCGAAGTTCTCGGTCATGCAGGCGGCCACGGTCTCGGCCGAGCGGGTGTTCGCGCTGCTGGACACTCCGCCCGAGGTCGGAGGCACGGCGGTCCCCGAGGCCGTCACGACGCGGTCATGGACACCCGCGACACCGGGGACATCGAGGCACCGAGTGGCCGCTCTGGAACTCCGGGACGTCTGGTTTGCCTATCCCGGGGCGGGAGAGGATGGGCCGGCGCGTGACACACCGAGCGGGACCGGGACGTCACCCTGGGCCCTCCGCGGCGTGTCCCTCCGCATCGAGACGGGCGAGCGGATCGCCGTTGTCGGCGGCACCGGGGCGGGGAAGACGACCCTCGCCCGGCTCCTCACGCGAACGTACGATGTGCAGCGGGGTGCCGTCCTGGTCGAAGGCGTCGACGTCCGGGAGTGGGACCTGACCGCCCTGCGAAAGCACGTCGGACTGGTCCTCCAGGACGTCGTCCTCTACGCGGGCACCGTCGCGGAGAACCTCGCCCTCGGGAGCGATCTCCCGCGGGCGATGGTGGAGGACGTGGCGCGCCGCGTTCACGCGGACTCGTTCATCCAGTCGCTCGCCGGCGCCTACGAGGCCCCGCTGCTCGAGCGAGGCGCGAACCTCTCGCACGGACAGCGCCAGCTCCTTTCGGTCGCCCGGGCCCTCTTGTATAATCCCCCCGTTCTGGTGCTCGACGAGGCCACGTCGAGCGTCGACCCTGAAACCGAGCACTTGCTTCAAGACGCCATCAACCAGCTCATCGCCGGACGGACCAGCATGGTGATCGCGCATCGCTTGTCGACCATCCAGGGAGCGGATCGTGTCGTGGTTCTCCAGCACGGCCAGCTGGTCGACGAGGGTCCGCACGTCGAGCTGCTCCGGCGAGACGGCCTTTACCGCACTCTCTGGGAGCTCCAGTTCGGTCCGGACGCCCCCGGGAGCGGCAGGGCGGCCGACACCGCCGCGCGGGCATGACGGGTGGACTCGAAAAGCGCGTCCACGCGCTGGTGCGCCGCGTGCCGGCCGGGCGCGTCGTGACCTATGGGCAGGTCGCGGCGCTCCTCGGGGCGCCCCGCGCCGCCCGCGCCGTGGGGCACGCAATGCGGGTCTGCCCGGCGGGTGTGCCGTGGCACCGCGTCGTGAACGGGCGCGGAACGATCAGCCAGCGCGGTGACGGTAGCGGGGCGCTGACCCAGCGCCTGCTCCTCGAGGGCGAGGGGGTACGCTTCGCCCGAGGCCGGATCGACCTCCGTCGCTACCGGTGGGCGACCACGGCGCGGTCCGGGCCGGCTCGCCGGTTCCGTCTGGAGCTCCTCACGTGATCCCGCCTGCGGCGGCCCGCGTACGGGCTGCCCTCCAAGCCCTTGGCGTCGAGGGCGAGGTTATCGTGCTTGCCGAGAGTGCGCGCACGGCGGCTCAGGCCGCCGCCGCCTGTGGCGTGGCCGTGGGACAGATCGTGAAGTCGCTGGTCTTCCTGGCGGGTGACGAGCCTATCCTGGTGCTCGTGTCCGGGGCGAACCAGGCGGACGAGCGGCGCCTCGCCGAGCTGAGCGGTCAGCCCGTCCGCCGCGCCGACGCCGACGCCGTGCGTGAGTCCACGGGGTACGCGATCGGCGGGGTCCCGCCCGTCGGCCATCCGCGGCCAATCCGCGTGTTCATCGACCGCGACCTCCTCGGCTACGATCGTCTGATCGCGGCGGCCGGAACGCCGCACGCCGTGTTCCCGATCACACCGGCCGAACTGTGCCGAGTGACCGGCGGCGACGTCACCGATCTCAAGCGCAGCATTGACGGCGCCCGGACATGACATCCCGGGCGGAACCGGCCGGAGGGCAGCGGTGCGCGTGATGCCGCTCGCGGCCGACTCGCTGGGCGTCCGGTCGATGGCGACCTACGTGGAGGCCGGGGCGCTTCGCCTCCTCATCGACCCCGGCGCGACCCTGGCACCACGCCGGTACGGTCTCGACCCGGCCCCCGCCGAGGAGGAGGCGTTGGCGCGCGCTCGCCTCCGGATCGACGCCTACGCCGTCCGCGCCACACACGTGGCGGTGAGTCACTTTCACGCCGATCACTTTCGGACGGATCCCGCCCTCTACACCGGCCGTCAGGTCTGGGCGAAGGATCCGCGTTTGGCGATCGACCGCCACCAGGCCGCCCAGGGGCGCGAGTTCTGGCGAGCGGTGCGCCCCCACTGCCGTCTCGAGCCGGCGGAGGGGCAGCAGGTGGAACTCGACGGCGTGACCGTGCGCTTCTCGCCACCACTCCCTCACGGGCAGGATGGGTCCGAGTTCGGGCACGTCGTGGCGGTGACGGTGGATGACGGCATGCGGTTCGTCCACGCGTCGGACCTCCAGGGCCCGGCCTCGCCGGTTGCCACCGCGTATCTCCTGCGAGAGCGCCCGGACCTCGTCTACCTTTCGGGCCCGCCGACCTACCTCCAAAGCCAGGTGGGACACGACGTCCTGCAGCGGGGGATCGACAACCTGGTCCGTCTGGTCGGGGAAACGGGTTGCCGCGTGATCATCGACCATCACGCGGTGCGCGAGCCGCGATTCCGGGAGCGCCTCGCCCAGGCGTTCGACACCGGGCGGGTCGTGACGGCAGCGGAGTACCTGGGTCGCCGCGACGAGTGCCTCGAAGCCTGGCGGGCCGCGCTCTGGGCCCGGCGGCGGCGGGACCGGCCCGACACGCGTGAGGCGATCGGCGGGCCGTGAGCCCTCCTCGCGGCCACGAATCAGGGGAGGGAGCATCATGTCGGAGATGCCGAAGGTGGGTGAGACGGCGCCGGACATCCGACTGCAGGGGATCGGGGGCAAGGAGTGGAGCCTGGCCGCGCAGCGGGGGAAGCCCGTCGTTCTGCTCTTCTACGTTCTTGACTGGACCCCAGGCTGAACCAAGGAGATGCCGGCCTTCGAGGCCCGATTCCGGGACTTCGAGGCCGCGGATGCCCAGGTCGTGGGTATCTCATGCGATTCGATCTACAGTCACGCCGCCTGGGCGAAGTCGCTCGGCGGGATCTCGTATCCCTTGCTGTCGGATATCCACCGGGATGTGGTCAAGCGCTACGGGATCCACTGGCCGGAGCTCAACGCGTGCCATCGCGCGACGTTCGTGATCGACAGGCAGGGTCTGGTCCGGTTCGTGGAGCGCCACGGGCGGGGTGTACTGCCCGATCCGGCGAGGATCCTGGACGAGGTGAAGAAGCTCGGCTGAGTCCGCCGGGCGCCGGCGTCCGGGGCGCTGCCGCGTCCGACAACCTCGGTGCGCACATGTCGATCGCCGGCGGCCTGCCGAATGCGGTCCGGCGCGGCGTGGCGGCCGGGTGTGGCGTCGTGCAGATCTTCGTCAAGAACCAGCTCAGGTGGGCCGGCCGCCGCCTGGACGAGGACGAGGCTCTCGAGTTCCGGCGTGAGCTCGTCACCTCGGGGATGCGCACTGCGTGCGCTCACGCGAACTATCTCATCAACCTGGCGACGCCGTCCGCGGATGAGCGGGCTCGGGCCGTGGGCGCCCTCCGGGACGACCTCGAGCGCGCCGAGCGCCTTCGCCTTCCCTTCGTCGTTCTCCACCCAGGATCGCACCGGGGCGCCGGTACGCAGGAGGGGCTCGACCGGCTCATCACAGCGCTGGACGAGATCGCCCACCGCACCGAGGGATGGAACGTCCGGGTCGCCCTCGAGAACACGGCCGGAGCCGGACACGTCCTCGGCTCCCGGGCGGAGGAGCTCGGCGCGATCTTCGCTCGAGTCCGTCGGCCCGAGCGCCTGGCCCTCTGCATGGACACGTGTCACCTATTCGCGGCGGGGTATGACATCCGCACGCCCCGGGGCTTTGCGGCGGTGCTCGCCGAATTCGATCGCGCGGTGGGGCTCGGACGGCTGGCGGCCTTCCACCTGAACGACTCGAAGGCGGGGCTGGGCTCGAAACTCGATCGCCACGAGAGCATCGGGGCCGGACACATCGGCCTCGCGGCCTTTCGCTTCCTCCTCGATCACCCTCGTCTGGGAACACTTCCCATGATCCTCGAGACGCCGAAGCGCGACGACGGCGACGCCCGAAACCTGGCGACCCTCCGCGGCCTGCGTCGCGGGTCGGGCCGGCGTCGTTGAGCTCCACCGGAGCCGTGTGGCCTGGGTCCGTAAGCCCTGGACCGGTGGAAGCCGCCGCCGCGCGTGTCCTGGCCTTCGGCCGGCGCCACCTCGCCGAGCGCCCGGAGTGCTCGAACATCGCGAGCTCGGTCGGCCTCGCGCAGTACCTGGCCATCGCGGCGGAGGTGGCAGCGTGGGTCGGGCAGGGGCGGGTGCTCGACTGGGGCGCGGGATGGGGACAGACGAGCCTCCTCCTCCGGGCCCAGGGGGTGCGCGTGGTGGCCTACGACGTGGAGGACAAAGGCGCGGCCGCCGGGCTCCTCCGGAAGGCCGAGGTGCCTTACGTCGTGACCCCGGGCCCGAATCTTCCGTTCGTGGATGGCGCGTTCGACGCCGTCCTCAACTGTGGCGTCCTCGAGCACGTGGACGACGAGCGCGCCGCTCTGGCGGAGCTGCGCCGCGTCCTCCGGCCCGGCGGCCGGCTCTTCACGTACCACCTCCCGAACCGCCACGCGTACACCGAATGGATTGGGCGGCGGCTCGGCCGGTTCCATCACGAGCGGACCTATACCCGGCGCGAAGCGTGCGCCCTGTTCGAACGCGCGGGGTTCCGTGTCGAGGGCTGTCGCGCCTTCCACGTGCTGCCGCGTAACGTGTGGGGGCGGCTGTCGCGGCGCGTGCCGATGGCGCCCTGGACCGGCATCGCCTACGATCGCCTCGACGCCACCGTCGCGCGGATCCCCGGCATCCGGCGCGTGGCGACCGCCTGGGCCGTGGTCGCTGACCGGTTGTCCTAGGATCGGCGTGCGACCCCGGATCGCGGCGCCGGCAGCCCACCGCGAGGAGACCTAGCGATGCAGACTGTGCCCATCAGGCGAGCTCGAACCGACACCCTGGAGATCGGCTACGAGGAACACGGAAACTTGGCTGACCCGGTCGTGATGCTGCTCCACGGGTTCCCGGACGATGCCCGGGCCTGGGACGACGTGGTCCCGCGACTCGTCGGCGCTGGCTACCGCGTCATCGTTCCCTACCTCCGGGGCTTCGGCCCGACGCGGTTCCTCGATCCGGCGCGGTCCCGTACGGCCCAGCAGGCTGCGCTCGGCCAGGATCTGATCGACCTGATCGACGTCCTCGGTCTCCGCCGCGTCTCGCTCGTCGGCCAGGACTGGGGCGCCCGGGCCGTCTGCATCGTCGCGGCGCTCCACCCGGAGCGCGTGGGCGCCCTGGTGAGCGTCGGCGGCTACGCCATCCAGGACATCGCGAAGGCGGCACATCCAGAGGACCCGGAGCAAGAGGCGCGGCTCTGGTACCAGTGGTACTTCAACACCGACCGCGGACGGCGCGGCCTGGCGCGGAACCGGCGTGAGATCTGCCGGCTCCTGTGGCGCACATGGTCGCCCGGCTGGCGGTTCGACGACGCCACGCTCGATCGCACCCTTCCGTCCCTCGACAACCCCGACTTCGTGGATGTCGTCATCCACTCGTACCGCCACCGGCACGGGAACGCCCCCGGACAGCCGCGCTTCGCGGCGGCCGAGGCGCGTCTGGCAACCCGCCCTCCGATCCAGGTTCCGACGCTCGTGCTCCACGGGCAGGACGACACGGTCGATCCGGTCCACACCTCGGAAGGGGAAGCCCACCTGTTCTCCAGGGGCTATTCCCGCCAGGTGATCCCGGACGCCGGGCACTTCGCCTCCCGCGAGCAGCCCGCGGTGGTCTCGGACGCCGTCATCGCCTTTCTCGGGCAGGCGAGATAGCGGGAGCGCTCACAGCGTAACCATGAGGACGCCCGGGCAGGCGAGCTGGGATCCCGCCCGATCGCGCCACGACGCCGCATTCCGGGCGCACGTGGAGGCTCATCTCGCCGCCTTCTCGCGCCAGGCGATCCCGCTGGGCGGCCGCCGGCCCGCCGCCGTGGCCGCGGTCCTGCTCCCGGACGACGAGCGGCGTGCGACCTTCCTCCTGACGCGCCGGGCCCCTGGCCTCCGCGCTCACGGCGGACAGTGGGCGTTGCCGGGCGGCCGAATCGATCCGGGGGAGAGTGCATCAAGCGCCGCCCTCCGCGAGCTTGCCGAGGAGGTCGGCCTCACGCTCGACGAGACCACGGTGCTCGGCTGCCTGGATGACTATCCGACGCGGTCGGGATTCGTCGTCACCCCCGTCGTCGTGTGGGCGGGACCGGCCGTCGGGCTCCTTGCCAACCCAACCGAGGTCGCCTCGATCCACCGAGTCCTGCTCGCCGATCTCGATGCGCCGGACGTTCCGCGCTTCCTGACGGTACCGGAGCGCGAGCGGCCCGTCGTTCAGCTGCCGCTGCTCGGGACTCTGATCCACGCGCCGACAGCGGCCATCCTCTACCAGCTCCGCGAGGTGATCCTCCACGGGCGCGCGACACGGGTCAGCCATCTCGAGGAGCCGGTCTGGAAGCGCCGCTGATCGAGCTTGACGCGGTGGTCCGCCCGGCCGCTGATAGCGGAGCCGGCAGGAGCACGCCGAACAAGGGGGTCCAGACATGAAGCCTGGCTGCGTCGCCATCGTCACGGGTGGGGCGTCGGGGATCGGACTGGCAACTGCCAGGCGCCTCGCGCGCGAGGGCGCGCGCGTGGCGGTGGTCGATCGCGCCGATCCCGAGGAGGCCGCCCGGGCCATCGTGACGGCCGGCGGCGACGCATGGGGCATCCGGACGGACATCGCCGACGAGGGAGAGGTCCGTGCCATGGTGGACGCGGTGCTGTCCCGCGCGCAGCGCGTGGACGCGCTCGTCAACGCGGCCGGGATCGGAACGCCGCGGCCCGTCACGATCGACGAGGCGACGATGGTGGAATGGCACACCCTCTGCGCGGTGAACCTGACCGGCACCTTCCTCTGCTGCCGGGCGGTGATCCCGCCCATGCGCCGCGGCGGCGGCGGGGTGATCGTCAACATCGCCTCGGAGCTCGGGCTGGTCGGCTCGCGGCGAAGCGCCATGTACGGCGCCACCAAGGGGGCGGTGGTGCAGCTGACGCGGGCGCTCGCCGTCGACCATGCGTCCGACCACATCCGGGTCAACTGTGTCTGTCCGGGACCCGTCGACACGCCGCTCCTCCGTGGCGCGGTCGCGCGGGCGCCCGACCCCCAGGCCAAGCTGCGCGCCGAGATGGACTCGACCCTGCTCGGGCGGCTGGGCCGGCCGGAGGAGATCGCGAGCGTGATCCACTTCCTCGCGTCGGACGAGGCGTCGTTCATGACGGGAGCGATCGTCGTCGCCGACGGTGGCGTGACGGCCCGCTAGGAGGCGAGATGCCGTCGTCCCTGGTCCGCGGGCGCTACGTGGTAACCCGGGCCGTCGGCCGGGATGGAGCGGAGGTGCTGGAAGACGCGGCCGTCTTCCAGCACGACGGCGTCATCCAGGACGTCGGGCCATACGAGACGCTCCGGCACCGGCACCCGGCGGACGCGGTGCTGGGCTCGCCGGACCACGTCGTGCTTCCGGGGTTCGTGAATGCCCACCACCACGTGGGGCTCACCCCGTTCCAGCTCGGCTCGCCCGACCATCCCCTCGAGCTTTGGTTCGCGAGCCGGCTCGGCGCCCGGGCGGTCGACCCGTATCTCGACACGCTCTACTCGGCCTTCGAGATGCTCGAATCCGGGATCACCACCGTCCAGCACATCCACGGCTGGCGAGGCTCGCCCGCGTCGCGCGTGCGTGAGGTCGCCGACCGCATCCTCCAGGCCTACCAGGACGTGGGGATGCGCGTCTCGTACTCGTACATGCTCCGGGACCAGAACCGGCTCGCGTACGAGGCCGACCAGGTGTTCGTCCGGCGCCTGCCGCCAGATCTCGCTCCCGACGTCGACGCCTTCCTCACCGGACAGGTGATCCCGGTGGCCGATCAGCTCGATCTGTTCCGGAGCCTCTGGGAGGCGCACGGCCGAAACCGGGGTGGCAGGACGCGCATCCAGCTCGCCCCGGCCAACCTCCACTGGTGCTCCGACGCCGCGCTGACGGCGCTCGGAGAGAGCTCGGCCCGGCACGAGGTGGGGATGCACATGCATCTCGACGAGACCGCCTACCAGCGCGAGTACGCACGCCGGCGGACGGGCGGCACCGCGGTGGAGCACCTCGACCGGCTGGGCCTCCTGGGTTCGCGCCTGACACTGGGGCACGGCGTCTGGCTCACAGAGCGGGACGTTGACCGGGTCGCTGGGCGGGGCGTCATGATCTGCACCAATCCGAGTTCGAATCTCCGGCTCCGCAGCGGCATCGCGCCGGTGAACCGCTTCCTGGCGGCCGGCGTGCGGCTCGGGATCGGGCTGGACGAGGCTGGCATCAACGACGACCGTGACATGCTCCAGGAGATGCGTCTGGCGCTCCGGCTCCACCGCGTCCCCGGGATGGGCGACGACGTGCCGACCAGCGCCCAGGTCTTCCGCATGGCGACCGAGGACGGCGCCGCCACCACGCCCTTCGGCGACCGCCTCGGCGTGGTCTCGGCCGGCCGGGCGGCCGACCTCGTGCTGCTGCCTTGGCGCTCCGTCGCCCACCCCTACCTCGAGGCAGGCACGCCGGTGCTCGACGCCATCGTGCACCGCGCCCGTGCGGCGGCCATCGACACGGTGCTGGTCGCCGGGGAGGTCGTGCTCCGGGACGGACGCGTGACCCGCGTCGACAAGGCCGCCGTCCTCGAGGAGCTGGCGGCGGCGCTCCGGCGACCGCTCGCTCCCGACGAGGAGCATCGCCGCCGGCTGTCGCGCGGCCTGTTCCCGCACGTGCGCCGCTTCTACGACGGATGGCTCGATCCCGGGTCGCTCGATCCCTTCTACCGGCAGAGCTCGCGGTCCTAGCCCCAGGCGAATCTGCTCAGCCCAAAACACAAAGATCGAATACCCGACCTTCGTCACGAGGCTCTCCTTCCGCAGCCAGCGTCGGTAGTCGCACTCGGGCTTGGTACGCGACACCTGATACCAGAACGCCGAGACAGCCACCCACCCCCTCCGGGGTTCGTTGCAGCGCTGGATGCGTTCCTCCTTCCCCCCGAGGTACTCGCGGACTCCCCCTCCATCGAGCAGGTTCGACGATCAAGCGAGCGTCAGAGGCTGGTGGCGTAGATCAGGGTCCGCTCCGGCGAAAGCGCTCGGCCCAGGCGCGCGTCACGTCGATGTACCGGCGCCCGTGCTCGACGCTCGGCTCGATCTCGCTGCCCTCGTGCCATTCGTTCCAGCTCGAGACGAGGATCCACGGAGGATCGATCGAGAGGGCTGCCTCCCAGTTCCGGTCGTAGGTCGTGCCATCGGCGCGATCCACCACGGTGCCTGGCGTTCGCACCTGGCGGTCGTCAAACCCGGGCGCGACTGCGGGAATGAAAGGCCGCCCGGCCCCACGCGCGAGGTCGCCGAGGGCCCGGTACGCGACACCCACGTCCCGGCCCCGCGAGAGCCACACGACCGGCGTGTACACGTGAAGGGCGTCGAAGCGCTGGAGCCAGGCGGGCCGCGCGGCCAGCCAGTCCGGAGTCGGTGCGTCGGCGACCAGGAAGAGCCGCCGGCCCTCCGCGGCGAGCCGTGCGCGCACCGCATCCCACACCCGAGGTCGCAGCCGGTGCGACGCGTAGAGAAACACCACGGGGACGCCGGCGACGCGGAGCCAGGCGGGCTCGCGCCCGTGACGGTCCAGGAGGCTCGCCAGGTCCGCCGCCACGCCCGCGGCACCCCGGCGCCAGAGCTCTCCCGTCTCGTAGTAGGGCGCCAGGACCAGGCCGGCCCCGCCGGCGTCACGGAAGAGCGCGGCAAGACCCAGCGCCTCCTCGCTCTCGCGGCCCCACCAGGACACCAGGAAGCCGTCCAGCCCCGCCTCTCGGGCCAAGGCAAACTGGGTACGGATCCGGGCAGGGTCTAGGCTGTCGTACGGCCCGCCCGCGGGGTAGTGGCTCGCGCCGATGTCGAGCCGCCCGGCTTCGGTCTCGCGATGGGGATCGTGGAAGCCGCGGATCCGCGCCTGGGGCATCTCCAGCCGCGCATGGTTCCAGTGTCGCCAGCGGCCCGTCGGCCCCGCGGGGGTCCCGTACCAGGGATAGTGGACAGCGAGGACGAGGCGCGGCAGGGTCGGGGGCCGCCCCGTAACGGCGTGCGGGACTGGCGACACGCTGCGCGTGAGCCAGAGCGGGCGATCCCGCTCCACCTGCCACAGTCCTGCCGCCAGCGCCACCGGAAGGAGGCCCAGCAGGACGGCGCGGACAACCTGAATCGCCGGAGACCTCATCGACGCGAGTTCGCCTGACTCAGCGAGCCCGGCCGACACCCACCCGCCGACACCAGCGGGCCACGGGACAGCGGGAGCAATGAGGCGAGAGCGGCCGGCACACGTTCTGCCCGAAGGCCACCAGGAGGTCGTTGTAGCCGATCCAGTAGCGACGAGGAAGCTTCGCGCGAAGCGCCAGCTCCGTCTGGTCCGGCGCCTTGGTCCGCACGAACCCGAGGCGATTCGAGATGCGGTGGACGTGGATGTCGACGCAGATGCCGGGCTTGTCGAAGCCGACGGTGACCACGAGGTTTGCGGTCTTTCGTCCGATGCCCTTGAGAGTGAGGAGGGCGTCGAGATCGTCGGGCACCCGGCCGCCGAAGCGCTCGAGGAGGTCCCGACAGATCGTCCGGATCACCCGCGCCTTCGTCCGGTAGAAGCCCACGGGAAAGATCAGCCGCGCGATCCGGGCAGCGGGCAGGCGCAGCATCGCCTCCGGCGTGTCCGCGACGCGGAAGAGGCGCTCGGAGGCCTCGCGGGTGGTCGCGTCCTGGGTCCGGAGCGAGAGAAGGCACGCGACGAGGACCCGGAACGGATCCGGTTGCTCCGAGGCGACTTCGGCCACCGCCGTCGGCCGCCAGGATGACGCCTGGCCCCGGAGCGTCCGGATCACGGCGCCGATCTCCTCGGATGACATGGGGGCGCGGAGGGCCGCGGCGAGCCAGCCAGGCTTCGGGAAGGACCGCGCGCGAGAGCGGGGTGGGCGCATGGACGCCGATGGTACCTCGGCGCTCGCAGCCGGTGCCAGGGGAGAGCGACGAGTGTGGCGGCACGGCCTTCCTGGGTTTTGCGAACGCCGCGCCTGGACTGGGCACCATCGGCCGGCGCGCCATCCGCCGGCGCGCCTTGACAACCACGCACACTGACCCGGATCATCGCATCGAGATGAGACTCGTCCACGGTCTCGCGACCGCCCTCCTCGGAGCGGGCCTCGGGGTGCAGGTCTTCCTGTCCTTCCTCGTGGCGCCGGCCACCTTCCGCGTGGTCGACCGACCCGTGGCGGCGCGGGTTATGGAAGGGGTCTTCCCCGGGTACTACGGCTTCGGGCTCACCACCATCGCGATGGCGCTCGCGCTCGTTCTGGTTCTCGCCCTCCGGGAGCCTACGCCGCTCCGCTGGGGCACGGTGGCGCTGCTGGCGCTGACCCTGATCGGCACGGTGTACGCGGGGCACGTGCTCCTCCCGGAGGCCCACGCGGCCCGCCTCCGCGCCCAGGCGGCGCCGGCCGGGGACCTCGCCCCCCTCGAGTTCTCGCGGCTCCACCGGCGGGCCGTGGCCGTTAACATCACCATCTTTCTCACAGGGGCCATCGCCCTGGCACTCCACCTCGGAACGGCCGCGGGCGACCGAGCCGGCCAGGGGCGGCTGGACTCGGCCTCTCGAGTGGTCTCGGAGAGAATCTCGGCCAACCCACCACCGAAACGACCCTTCTGACGCAATGACAGAGCCGTCCGAGCGCCCGCCTCTCGAGATCCTGGAGCTGGACCACGTCGTCCTGCGCGTGCGGGACCAGGCGGCCTCCCAGCGCTTCTACACGACCATCCTGGGGCTACGCCTCGACCACGTGAACGAGCGCGCCCGCCTCATCCAGCTCCGGGCCGGGCGGCACCTGATCGACCTGCTCCCGCTGGCCGCCGGCGAGACCGCCGCGCCCTCGGCCCGGATGGACCACGTATGCCTGTCCATCCGGTGCCCCGATCTCTCGCGCCTCGCGACGTGGCTCCGGCAACGAGGCGTCACGGTCGAGGGGGATGTCGTGCCCCGGCGCGGGGCCTTCGGGGATGGTGATTCGCTCTACATCCAGGACCCGGACGGATACCGGATCGAGCTCAAAGCTCGCTCCAGGGCGGGGCTCACTCGTAGCGGAGGGCCTCGATCGGATCGAGCCGCGACGCCTTCTGCGCGGGATAGAAGCCGAAGAACACGCCCACCGCTCCGGCGAAGGCGAACGCCAAGGCGACCGCCTGGACCGAGATGTCCGTCGACCACTCGGCCAGGTTGGCGATGACGGCCGAGACCAGGACGCCGATCCCGACGCCCATGATCCCGCCGACCGCCGACAGGGTCACGGCCTCCACCAGGAACTGAGCGAGGATGTCCCGCCCACGCGCCCCGACGGCCATCCGGAGCCCGATCTCGCGGGTCCGCTCGGTCACTGACACGAGCATGATGTTCATGATGCCGATGCCGCCGACCAGGAGTGAGACGGAAGCGATCGCCGCCAGCAGCATCGTCATGACCCGGGCCGATTCTTCCTGGGCTGCGAACATCTCGGCGAGGACCCGGACCTGGAAGTCGTCGTCCTGGCCCGCCTGCAGCCGGTGGCGCTGCCGCAAGATGGCGCGGATCTGCTCCTCGCCCTCGGCCATGAGATCCGCCGACCGCACGCGCACGGTGATCGTTCCGACCGAGCGGGGATTGGACCGATTGGAGCCCAGGACCTTCTTCTTGGCCGTGGACAGCGGAATCAGGACCAGGTCGTCTTGGTCCTGGCCGAACGCGGACTGGCCCTTCGGCTCGAGGACCCCGATCACCGTGAACGGGACCTTCTTGATCCGGATCGTCTCCCCGATGGGATCGCTGTCCCCGAACAGGCTGTGCCAGACGGTCTCCCCGAGGACGGCGACCTTCGCCGCCCCGTCCACGTCCTGGGCCCCGAGCATCCGGCCGCTCGCCATGCCCCACTCGCGCGCCTCCACGTAGTCGGGGGTCACCCCCTGGATCACGGTCGACCAGTTGAGGTTGCCGAAGACCGTCTGAGCGGACCCGCGCACCGAGGGCGCCGCGACATCCACCGCGGGCACCTCGAGGGCGATCGCCCGCGCGTCCTCCTCGGTCAGGGTCTGCTGGCTGCCGAGGCCCCAGCGGATACCCCCGGAGGTCTGGGCCCCCGGGAAGACCACGACGAGGTTCGAGCCCATGGACCGGATCTGGTCAGCGATCCGCTGCTGAGCGCCCGCGCCGACCGACACCATCGCGATGACGGCGGAGACCCCGATGACGATGCCGAGCATGGTGAGGGCGGTCCGGAGCTTGTTGACGCGAAGCGAGGCGAGCGCCATCCGCACCGCTGCCCAGGCCTTCACGCGGCCACCTCCTCGCCGAGCGTCGGCAGCACCGCCTCGGCGTCGGCGGGAGCCGCGACCGGCGTGTCCGAGCGGAGGCGCCCATCCCGGAACGCGACGATGCGCGACGCGAACTTGGCGATGTCGTCCTCGTGGGTGACCAGCACGATCGTGATCCCGCGGCGGTTCATCCGCTGGAGGATCGCCATGATCTCCACGCTCGTGCGCGTGTCGAGGTTCCCCGTGGGCTCGTCGGCCAGGATGAGCCGGGGCTCGTTGACGAGGGCGCGCGCGATCGCGACGCGCTGCTGCTGCCCGCCCGAGAGCTGGCTCGGCCGGTGCGACGCGCGGCTCTCGAGCCCCACGTCGCGAAGCCGCGCGAGAGCCCGATCGTGCCGCTCGCGGGCGCTGGTGGCGCCGTAGAGGAGGGGCAGCTCCACGTTCTCGAGCGCGGTCATCCGCGGGAGGAGGTTGAACGTCTGGAACACGAAGCCGAGCTTCAGGTTGCGGATGGCTGCCAGGGCATCCCGCGACAGCGTCGACACGTCGTCGCCGTCGAGTCGGTAGGCTCCAGCGGTCGGGGTGTCGAGGCAGCCGAGGAGGTTCATGAAGGTGGACTTCCCGGAGCCGGACGGCCCCATGACCGCCACGAACTCCCCGGCCGCGATGTCGAGGCTGACGCCGCGGAGAGCCAGGACCTGGTGCTCGCCCAGCTGGTAGGTCTTCACGAGGTCGCGGACCTCGACCAGAGCCGGGCCCGCCGTGGGAGTCATCGCATCACAGACGGAGGCGCGGGCCGCCCGATGGGGCCGCGGAGCGCCCCGCACCGCCGGACGGCGTGCCCACGAAGACGTCCTGGCCCGCCTTGATCTCGCCGGAGACGACCTCTGAGTAGGTACCGTCCGACAGCCCCACCATGATGGCGACGGCCTGAGGCTTTCCGTCCGGGCCCGGGACGTAGACGCGCGCCGCCGTGGCGGCCGGCGCCGCCGCGCCGTCCTGGACGGGCAGGGCGGCGTCGAATCGCTTCTGCTGGTCGGGCGTCAGGATCGCCCGGATCTTCTCGCGGATCTCGGTCCGGGCGCGCCGCCGCTGCGAGCCCGCCGCCTTGTCATCGCCCGCCTGGGTTCGCGCAGCCGCGAACGCCTGGCGGGCCTCCTCGAAGATCGCGTCGACCTTCGTCTGCTGCTCCGGGGTGAGCGCGAGATCCCGCACGAGCGTAGCCCGCATCTCGCGGAGGCCACCGCCACCGCCTGATGCGCCGCCGGCCGGAGCGCTCGTCCCCCCGGCCTGTCCCCGCCCGCCCGGATCGTCGGCGCCGGTGCGAGCCCGCGGCGCGGCGGCCGGCTCGGCTCCGCTGTCCGCGGGCGGCCGGAACCGGAGCGCCGCGTTGGCCACCCGGAGCGTGTCCTCGCGCCGGTCGACCTGAACGCGCACGTTTGCCGTCATGCCGGGGAGGAGCGTGCGATCGGGGTTGGGTACGGTGATGACCGTCGTGTAGCTGACCACGTTCTGCACGACCTGGGCGGCCTTGCGGATCTGGGAGATCTCGCCGCGGAACGTCCGGCCCGGGAAGGCGTCGACCGTGAACACCGCGCTCATACCTTCGCGTAGGCGCCCGACGTCGGCCTCGTCCACCGCCGCCTCGACCTGCATCCGGGTGAGGTCCTGGGCGATCGTGAAGAGAGTCGGCGCCTGGAGGCTCGCCGCGACCGTCTGGCCGGGGTCGATGGTTCGCGACACCACCACGCCGTCGACCGGCGCCCGGATCTCGGTGTGGACGAGGTCGAGCCGCGTCTGCTCGAGCGCGGCCTGCTTCTGGCGGACGGTCGCGTCCGCCGCCTTGAGCTGGGCCTCCGCGACCTGGAGCGTGGCCTGCGCCGAGGCCACCTGGGCCTTCGCGGCCCGCACCTGGGACTCGCCCGCCACGAGCTGCGCCAGGGACGATCGGAGCGACGCCTGACCGGCGCGCTCCTGGGCCCGGGTCGCTTCGAGCTGCGCCTGGGCGGTGTCGAAGGCCATCTGGGCCTGGTCGCGCTCGCTCTTCGAGATGAGCTCCTGGCGGGCAAGGTCCATCCGGCGGTCCAATTCCAGGCGCGCGTTGCTGGTGGTCGCGGCGTCCCGGGTCACGTTGGCCTGGGCCGTGGCGATGACCGCCCGGGCGTTCTCGACGTCGGCCCGCATGCGCTCGACGTTGGCCTCCGCCGTCGCGGCGGCGGCCCGGGCGTTCTCGACGTCCGCGCGCACCTTCTCGACGTTGGCGCGCTGGTTGAGCACCTGCGCCTGGGCACTCTCGAGGTCGGCGGTGGCGGCGTTCAGCTTCGCCTGGAAGACGTCCGGATCGATGCGGGCGATCAGTTGATTCCGGCGGACTAGGGAATTGAAGTCGACCAGGACCTCGCGGATCTGGCCGGACACCTGGCTCCCCACCTGGACCGTGGTCACGGCCGCCAGGGCGCCGGTCGCCGAGACGGTGGCGACGATCGTGCCGCGATCCACCGTCATCGTCCGGAACCGGGTCACCGGCGTGCGGCTCGTCGAGAAGACGTACCCCGCCATGGCGACGGCCGCCAAGATCACGACGACGACCAGCACGAGAAGGCCCCGCCGCCCCATCCCTCTCATTGTCGCACCCGGTGCCTTCGCCACAGCATCTTGGACGCGAGCGGGCAGGGGGGTGTTCGCCACCCCAGGCGGGGCCCTACGGGCGGCCGACGACCCGGTCGAGGACCGCGAGCCCGACTCGGAAGTCGGTGACGGCCCGGACGCTGTCCGCCTCGGCATTCGTCAGCGACAGCTGCGCCTCGGTCAGCTCCAGGATGGTCCCCACCCCGGCGTCGTAGCGGCCCTGGGCCAGCCGGAGGTTCTCCTGCGCGGATTCGACCGCCTTCTCCGTGGCCCCGAACCGCTCGGCGGCCTCGACCACCGCGATGTAGGCCTGCTCCACCTCCAGCCGAACCTGGAGCTCCACGCTGTCGTAGTTCGCCCGGGCGGTCTCGACGAGGGCCTGGGTCTCCTTCACCCGGTTCTGCGTGAAGAACCCCTCGAACAGGTTCCACGTCAGCTGCCCGGTGATCGACCAGGTGTCGGCAAATGCCACGCTGGAGACCCCGTCCGTGGAAACCACCGCGTCGTCGCTGGACATGCCCGCGCTCCCGTTGACCGTGAGATCGGGGAGGTATCGCGCACGGGCGCCGGCGAGCTGGGCGCGGGCCGCGTCCAGCCGCGACTGGGACTGCCGAAGCTCGGGCCGGTTGCCGAGGGCCTCCGCCAGGAGCTGCGCCGAGTCCAGCGTCACGGGCTCGTAGGTCAGGATGTCGTCGATCTCGATGGGCACCGTCGCTTCGAGACCGAGGGCGTTGGCCAGGCTGGTCTCCGTGAACCGGACGAGGTTACGGGCACGGATCACGTCGACGCGCGCGTTCGCCACCTCGACCTCGGCCTTGGTCACATCGGACTTCGGCTTGGTGCCGACGTCGAAGAAGCCCCGGGCGCTCCGGAGGTTCAGCTCGGAGCGGGCCAGCGCGGCGTCCGCCACCCCGACGAGCCGCCGGGCCTGGAGGAGGTTGAAGTACGACTGGCGCACGTTCTGGACCACCAGGTCGCGCACCCGCTCGAGCTCGCCCGACGCGACCCGGCTTCCCGCCTGCGCCTCGTCCACGAGCGCCGCCGTCTTTCCGAAGTCGTAGATGAGCTGGCGCCCCACGATGGTGGCGAAGGTACTCTCGCTCCGCTGGCGATTGTTCGTCGTGGCGCTCTGGAACTCGCTGGTCTGAATCCCCGTCTGGAGGTCGAAGCGCGGGAAGTAGAACGACTTGGCCTGCGGGACCCGCGCCTGCGCCGCCGTGAGAGATCCCTGGGCGGAGCGGATGGTGGGCTGCTGGCGAAGCGCCAGGGTGGTTGCCTCCGTGAGCGTGAGCCGGAGCGGCGCGGTCGCCGACCCCGCGCGAGGCGGTGTGGCCGGCGGAGTCGCCGGAGTCGGGGCGGCGGGCGCAGCGGGGGTGGAGGTCTGGGCCCACGCGGGTACGGTGGCGATCAGGCCAAGCGCCAGCGCGAGACCGAGGCCCGGCGCGGCGCGGGATGCTCTGGTGCGCATCGGTTCGGACTCTCCCTTGTCGAGGTGCACAGCCCGGGGCGCGCAGAGGCCTGGCCGGAGGCTCAGGCCGCGCCCTCCTCTTCGAGCGCGAGATGTCTTGGGAAGCGCTCCTCGAGCATCGTGTAGAGCGTGGGGATCAGGACGAGCGTGAGCCCGGTCGAGACGATGAGACCCCCGATGACGGCCCGGGCCAGTGGCGCATTCGCTTCGCCCCCGACCAGCCAGCCCAGCGCCATCGGCATCAAACCGAACACCGTGGCCAGGCTGGTCATCAGGATCGGGCGAAGCCGCGTCCTGCCGGCCCGCACGACCGCTTCACCGAGCGGCATGCCGCGACGTCTCAGCTCGTTCGTGTATTCCACCAGGAGCACCCCGTTCGAGACCACGATCCCGACCATCATGATGACGCCCATGAAGGAGGTGGTCGAGAGGGTGGTCCGGGTCAGGAACAGGGCGAGGATAACGCCGATGAGACCCATCGGCACCGAGAACATGATGATGAAGGGGTCTTTGAGCGAGCGGAACTGGGACGCCATGACCATATAGACGAGCATCAACGCCAGAACAATCATGAACGCCAGACTGGAGAACGCCTCGCGCTGCTGCGCGGTCTGGCCGCCCATCTGGACCATGAAGCCGGACGGCATCTGGATGGTTGCGAGACGCTGCTCGATGTCGTCGGAGATGGCCCCGAGGTCGCGGCCGGCCGGGTTCCCGGACACGCGAATCAGCCGCTGCTGGTACTTCCGCTCGATCTCGACCGGAGCGACGCTCCGCCGGATGTCGGCGATGGTTGAGAGCACGATCGGACGGCCGGCGGGAGCGGTGACGAAGATCTTCCCGAGATCCTCGGGCCGCACGCGGAAGGGCTCATCGAGCTGCACCACGATGTTGTACTGGTTCCCGCTGCGCGGATCCGTGAAGATCGAGGGATTGACGCTCACGTTCGAGTTCAGGGAGAAGAGCGCCGCCTGCGCGACGTCGCGCTGGCTCAGTCCCGCGGTCGCGGCCTTCTCGCGATCGACCACGACGCTGAACTGCGGGTAGTTGCCCTCCCGGCTCACCTGGACGTCGGCAACGCCCGGTGTGTCGCGCATGACCCGGGCCACCTCGCGGGCCACTCCCGGCGCATCGTCGAGGTCATACCCCAGCACCTCGACCTCGAGCGGGTTCTGCGAACCTCGGTTCAGCACCCGGCTGATGATGCCGCCGAGGTTGAAGTAGGTGAGCGATCCCGGGAACTCCCCGACGAAGCGCGGTCGGATCGCGTTCACGATCTGGACGTCACTGCGCTTGCGCCGGTCCGGCGTGTCCAGGTAGACCTGCACCTGCGCCGCGTGGGGCCCGGTGTTCCCGGTGAACAGCGCAGAGCGCCCGCCAGGAATTCCCACGCTTGACACGATGGACTTCAGCTCGCCGGGCTGGAGGTTCTTCCGGACCAGGTCCTCGATCCGGGCGACCACCTTCTCCGTCTCCTCGACGCGGGTGCCGAGCGGGCCGCGCAGCGTGACGCGGAACTGGCTCTCATCCGAGCTCGGGAAGAACTCCGAGCCGATCAGGGGCACCAGCGTGAGGCTCGCCAGGAAGACCCCGAGCACGCCCAGCACCACGACCTTGCGGTGGCCGAGGGCCCAGCGGAGGGTGTCCTGGTACGCGCTGTCGAGCCCGTCGAAGAACGCCTGGGTCCAGGCCATGAACCGGTCCCGCAGTCCGGGCTGCCCGTGATCGCGAATCGGCTTGGGCTTGAGCAGGCGCAGGCACAACAGGGGAGTGACCGTCCGCGAGACCAGGAACGAGGCGAAGAGCGAGAACGAGATCGTGAACGTCAGCGGGATGAAGAGCAGCTTCGCCTGGCCCTCGAGGAAGACCGTCGGCAGGAAGACGACGATCGTCGTGATGGTCGAGACGAAGATGGGCATCGCGACCTCGCGCGCCGCGTCGAGGACGGCCGTGCGGCGGTCCTTTCCGGGCATGGCGAGATGGCGGTTGATGTTCTCCAGCTCGACGATCGAGTCGTCGACGAGGCGTCCGACGGCGAGGGCCAGCCCCCCGAGCGTGAAGATGTTCAGCGTCTGCCCCAGGAAGTACATGGCGATCAGGGTGCACATGATCGAGAGCGGAATCGCGATGGAGATGATCACCGTCGACAGGACGCTCCGGAGGAAGATGAGAATCACCAGGAACGCCAGCGCGGCGCCCTGGACCGACTCGTGCCAGAGGCTCTCGATCGACTGCCGGATGTAGGTCGATTGGTCGAAGATCAGTCCGACCTTCACGCCGGGCGGCACGCGGTCGAGCTTCGACAGGAGGGACCGGACGCCGTCCACGACCTCGATCGTGTTCGCGGAGGGCTGCTTGTTGACGCGCAGGTAGACCGCTCGCGCACCGTCGACCCTGACAACGCTCGTCTGCTGCTCGGACGAGTCCTGGACGTAGCCGAGGTCCCGGACCCGAACGGGCACGTCACCCACCTTGCGGACGATGATGTCCTCCATGGGCTTGACGAGCTGGAACTGGTTGTTCGTGAACATGTTGTAGTCGATGGTGCCGATCTTGATGTCGCCCGACGGCATGAGAAAGTTCGAGTCGTTGACGGAGCGGACGACGTCCAGGACCGAGATGCCCTTCGCGTACAGGAGGTCGCGGTTGAGGTTGACCGCGATCTGCCGGATCTTGCCGCCGTCAACGTTGGCGGCCGCGACGCCGTTGATCCGCTCGATCTGCGGCTCGATCGTGTTGTAGGCGATGTCGTAGAGCTGCCGCTCGTCGAAGCCGCCCCCGGAGACGGTCAGGAGGCAGACGGGGATGTTGGAGAGGTCGGCGCGGATGATGAACGGCTGCTTGATGCCCGAGGGCAGGGTGTTGCTGATCTGCTGGATGCGCTGGATGATGTCGTTCTGGCCGGCGTTGAGGTCCGCGTCGTAGTTGAACCAGACCTGGACGACGGAGATGCCCTGCCGGCTCCGGGACTCGACGTGATGGACGCCGGGAACGGCGCTCACCACCTTCTCGATCGGGTAGGTGACCGTCTTCTCGATGTCCTGGACGTTCGCGCCCGTGTAGACGGTCCCGACCGTGACCACCGGCTGGTTGATGTTCGGGAACAGATCGATGGACAGCCGCTTCAGCGACGTCCCGCCCAGGACCACGATCGCGAGCGCCGCCATCAGGACCGCGATGGCGTTACGGACGGCGACGAGCGTCAGCCACATGTGCCGGTCCCGGCCTCAGTAGGACTTGGCGGGCACGGCCCGAACAGTCATGCCCTCGCGCACGAGGTCCTTGCCCTGCAGGATGACCTCCGTGTCCGGCCCCAGACCCTTGGTGACCTGGACCACGGGGCCGTCCGTCGGGCCGAGCTCCACCGGCGTCAGGACGACCTTGCCGTCCCGCACGATCAGCACGGTCGGCCGGCCCTCGCTGCCCGTGAGCGCCTCGAGCGGCACCAGCAGGGCGTCCTTGCGGACCTCGAGGAGCAACTCGACCCGCGCGTACATGCCAGGCTTCAGCAGGTCCTCCGGGTTGGGGATGTCGACCTCCAGGCCCATCGTCCGGGTACGGGGGTCGAGCGCGTGGACGACGCGCGCCACCTTGCCCGAGAACTGCCGGCCGGGATACGCGTCACTCGTCAGGCGGACGACGTTGCCGACCCCGACGCGAGCCACGTCCCGCTCCGGCACCTCCAGCTGGACCTTGACCGGGTTGATCTCCTGCAGCATCAGGATGCCGATCGACGCATTGCTCGTCGCCGCCGCCTGGTTGCTCACCGCCGCGCCGACCTCGAGATTGCGCTGCGAGATGAAGCCACTGAACGGGGCGACGATCCGCGTGTCGTCGACGCGCATCTGCGCCATCCGTTGGGCCGACCGCTGCTGCTCGACCTGGGCCTCGGCCAGGCGCACCTGGCTGTCGGTCGTGGCGATCTGGACTCGTGCGACCTCGACCTGGGCCTGCTGGGCGTTCACGGCGGCCTGGGACGCCTGGTAGGCCGTGCGGGCGTTGTCCCGGTCCTGGGCGGCGACGAGCCCCTTGGCGAACAGCTCCGCCAGCCGCTCGGCCTGTCGCTGGTCGTTGGTCAGCACCGCCTGGGCCCTCGCCAGGAGGGCCTGCTGGTTCAACAGGTTCGCCTTGGTCGACTCGAGATTCGAGCGCGCCACCTGCAGGCTTGCTTCCGCGCTCGCCAGGGCGGCCCGCGACTGATCGAGCGCGTTCTCCATCTCGGTGGGCTCGATCTCGACGAGGAGCGCGCCGGCCTTCACGAACTGTCCACGCTCGACGTGGATCGCCCGGATGTACCCGGACGTCTTCGCGAAGATGGAGGTCTGCCGGCTCGGGAGGACATCCCCCGTGAAGGAAAGCGTCACGTCCAGCGAGCGACGCTCCGGCTTGACGACACCCACCTGGACCTCGCGGTTCGTGCGCGGCACGGCCCTGGCCTGCTGGTCCCGGAGTCGGCCGATGACCAGCGCCACCACGATGCCCAGCAGCACGAGGAGGACCAGGGAGACTCGGTAGCGGCGGACGAAGGCCATCAGAGCGTCTCCGGGGAGGACTGGAGGATCCCGTGGAGGCACAGATCCGCCACCCGCTGGGCGAGGACCTCTGCCGGGGTGTCGTCCGCGTGATTGAGCGTCGTGCCCCACACGAGGCCGATCAGCATCGAGGGCCCGAGGTCGAGGTCCACCTTCCGGAACACCCCCGTCTGAGCCCCGCGCTCGAGGAGCCGGGCGAGGCCGTCGGCGATGCGATCACGCCGCGCGCGCACGACCTGCTTCTTGCGGAGGAACAGCCGAGCCTCCCCCTGCTGCATCAGGCGGAAGAAGGGGAGGTGGCGGGCGAAGGTCTCCACGATCGCCTCGATCATCCGCGCGAGCGCGACTGCCGCCGGGAAATCTTCCGCCTCGACGCGCTCGAGCTGCCGGATGAGGAGGTCGAACGCCTCGGCGACGACACCCAGGTAGAGATCCTCCTTGGACGGGAAGTAGCGGTAGAGCGTGCCCTTGCCAACCCGCGCGGCTTCCGCGACGTGGTCCATGCAGACCACATGGTAGGGGTGGGCGGCAAAGACGCGCGACGCCGCCTCCACGATCTGCTCACGCTTGGCCGCCTGCCGCGGCGTTTTGATCGAGCCCTTCATGGCGTTGTTTCCGCGCTCCCGGCGTGAACCGTCCTCGGTGGGGCCGTGACGGTAGGATAGAACTGACTGGTCAGTCCGTCGAACTCTAGTCTCGGCGGGGGGGCGGTGTCAAGGAAGCGCCAGCTCGCCCGTCGACCGTGAGCAGAGACGATGACGAGGTGATGCCTTGTGAAGAATTTCTCTATGGGGCATCCGATTTTTTGTTGACAGCCCCAAATCTCGTATGCCAGGATTCGCCCGCCCACAAGATACGGTATGCTCCTGGATCGGTGTGATCAAGGCAGTGGCCGTGCGGATGGCGAGCGTAGGGATCTAGAGTCAAGGAGGTTTGGCATGGCGATCACGGCGACGCGCCCCCCCCGAGTCGGCAAGTGGACGGAGCAGGCGCTCCGAGTTCTGCGGGAGCGCTATCTCACGCACGAGGGGGACCGGGCCCAGGAGACCCCCGAGGAGATGTGCTGGCGGGTGGCCGTCGCCATCGCCCAGGGGGAGGAGCGCTGGGGCAAGAGTCCGGCGGTCGTGCACGAGATCGCGTGCGCCTTCTTCGATCTCATGGTGGACTCGAAGTTCCTGCCGAACTCTCCGACCCTCATGAACGCCGGCAAGGGGAACCAGCTCCAATACTCGGCATGCTACGTCCTCCCGGTCGGCGACTCTATGGAGGAGATCTTCGACGCCGTGAAGTCTGCCGCCATCATCCACAAGTCGGGGGGTGGAACGGGCTTCGCCTTCTCGCGTCTCCGCCAGAAGGACGCAGTCGTGACCTCCACCGGCGGCAAGGCCTCAGGTCCCGTGTCCTTCCTGCGGGTCTTCAATGGGGCGACCGAGGCGGTGAAGCAGGGCGGCACCCGGCGGGGCGCCAACATGGGCATTCTCCGGATCGACCACCCCGATGTCCTCGAATTCATCGAGTGCAAGCTCGACGGCGGCATCGTCAACTTCAACATCTCGGTCGCGGCAACCGACCGGTTCATGGATGCCATCCACAAGGGTGAGGAGTACGAGCTGATCGCCCCGCACAACGGCGAGGTGATCAGCCGGCTGCCTGCTCGCGACGTGTTCGACCGGATCGTGCGCGCCGCGTGGCAGACCGGCGATCCCGGCATGGTCTTCCTCGACCGGATCAACGCGAGCCCGGCGAACCCGACGCCCGAGATCGGGCTGATCGAGGCCACGAATCCCTGCGGGGAACAGCCCCTCCTGCCGAACGAGGCGTGCAACCTCGGATCCATCAACGTCGCCATGTTCGCGCGACGGCAGGCCGACGGGGAGTGGGCGGTCGACTGGACCGAGCTCGAGCGTGTGGTCCGGCTGTCGGTACGATTCCTCGACGACGTCATCGAGGTCAACCCGTACCCCCTGCCGGAGATCGACGAGACCGTCAAGGCCAACCGCCGGATCGGCCTCGGCGTCATGGGGTGGGCGGATCTCCTGTTCCGGATGGGGATCCCGTACGACAGCCAGCCAGCCCTCGATCTCGGGGACCGGCTCATGGCGTTTATCAACGAGAAGGCGCACGATCAGTCGGCGAAGCTCGCCGAGGAGCGCGGGCCGTTCCCCAACTGGCCGCGGTCCATCTACAAGCATGGGCGGCCGCTCCGGAACTCGACGGTCACGACCATCGCCCCCACGGGGACGATCTCGATGATCGCGGGGTGCTCCTCCGGTGTCGAGCCGGCCTTCGCCATCGCCTTCACCCACAAGGTGGGTGACCGCATCCTGCCCTTCACGAACCCGATCTTCGCCGAGGTGGCCCGGGAGCGCGGCTTCTACTCGGACGCGCTCATGGAGGAGATTGCCAAGCGCGGCGTCGTGCACGGGCTGGCCGGCGTGCCGGAAGACGTCCAGCGAGTCTTCGTGACGGCACACGAGGTGCCCTTCGAGTGGCACGTGAGGCACCAGGGCGCCTTCCAGAAGTACACGGACAACGGAGTGTCCAAGACCATCAACCTGCCCAACTCGGCGACGCTCGACGACGTCTCCCGGGCCTACCTCCTCGCCTGGGAGCTGGGATGCCTCGGCATCACCGTGTTCCGGGACGGCTGCAAGGAGGGGGTGCTCACCATCGGCACCAAGACGGGCCGTGCCGACAAGCGGAGCGAGGCCGCGGCGGCCCCGCTGCCGGCGGTCGTCAAGCCCCGCCCGCGCAGCCTCACGGGCCGGACGTACCGCGTCGAGACGCCGCTCGGCACGGCCTACACCGTCGTCAACGAGCACGGCGACGGCGAACCCTTCGAGGTCTTCGTCTCCGTGGGCAAGGCCGGGTCCGACACGATGGCGGTCGCCGAGGCCATGGGGCGTTTGATCTCCCTGGCCCTCCGCATGCCGTCCCCCTTGTCGACCAAGCGTCGCCTCGAGGAAGTCGTCGCGCAGCTCTCGGGGATCGGTGGTGGGCGGCCGCTCGGCTTCGGCCCGCAGCGGGTACTCTCGCTCCCGGACGGCATCGCGCGCGTTCTGGCCGAGCACCTCGGCCAAGCGAAGGTGGAGGAGACCGAACAACCGGCTGCGCCCGCGGCGAAGCTCGTGGCGGGAGACATCTGCCCGGAGTGCGGACAGGCGACCTTCGTCTACGAGGAAGGCTGCAAGAAGTGCTACGGGTGCGGCTTCAACGAGTGCTGAGCCCCGCTCCCTGAGCGACTGGCCGCGACCGCCACGCGCCCCTGGTCAGGCCCGGGGCGCGTGGCGGCTCCGGGCCGGTCACGGTTGCGTCGCGCATGAATCCCAGTATCCCCGCCGACTACCACGAAACCGGCACCTGGCTCGCGGGCTTCGTCCGCTCGCACGCCAAGCGCGAGAGTTCTCGCATCGAGGCGCTCCTCGACTCCGGCGGAGCCCGCGAGGGCCGTTCCTTCGGGATACGCCTCGCCTTCGGCGGACGTTCCGCCCCGCCGCCGGGGTCGCCCCCGATCGAGCTCGACTTCCGCGAGGTTGCCGAGGGGCGAGCCCGCTTCGCGTGGTGCGAGGCGCTCGGCGAGCGTGTCCGGGCCTCTGCCCGGGAGCTCCTCGCCGCCGCCCGCGCCGCTGGCTGACGGTCGGGACAACCGGTCTCGGCACCGGGGGCCGCCAGACCGGAGCTCCGTACGGAGCGGGCCGGAAACGGGGGCGAGGATTCCGTGACGACTCGAGACCTGCGCCGCGCGACCCCGGGCCGCTGGTACGCCGCCGGGGACGTGAACGCGTTCTTCGGCCTCGCCGTCGACAATCTCACGAACCTGGTGGTGCTCGCCGGCCTCCTGGTCGGCGTGTTCGGCTTTCCCTCGGATCTCGTGCTCTACCGGATCGTTCCCGGAACGGCCCTCGGGGTCCTGGCAGGAGATCTCTCTTACACGTGGCTGGCCCGGCGGCTGGCCCGACAGACCGGGCGAGCGGACGTGACCGCCATGCCCTTCGGGATCGACACGCCGTCCCTGTTCGGCGTCACGTTCGGGGTCCTGGGACCGACGATGCTCGCGACGCGGGACCCGGTGCTCGCCTGGAAGGTGGGCATGGGCGTCACCGTGGCCATGGGCGTCGCCAAGCTCGCCCTGGCGTTCGCCGGCGAGTGGGTGCGGCGTATCGTGCCACGCGCAGGGCTCCTCGGCTCGATTGCGGGTGTCTCGGTGCTCCTGATCGCCTTTTTGCCCATGCTCAAGGTCATCACGGACCCGCTGGTGGGATTCCTCTCGCTCGGACTGATCCTCGTCACCCTCGTCGGGCGGATCGCGCTGCCGAGACGGCTGCCCGGCGCCCTGGCCGCCGTCGTCGTGGGGAGCGGAGTCTACGGGGTGGAGCGCTGGGCCGGAATCGCCCCGAGCAGCCACGTGCTGATGGCGCCCGGAGAGTGGCGGCTCGCGGTGCCCTGGCCGACGCTCGCCTGGGTCGACGCGCTCGGGGAGACGTGGGGCGCGCTGTCGGTCGCGCTGCCGTTCGCGCTCGCGACCGTCATCGGCGGCATCGACAACACCGAGAGCGCCATCGCTGCCGGGGATCGCTACCGGACGCGGGACATCCTGCTGACCGAGGCCCTGGCGACGATCCTCGCGGGTGTGGCCGGCGGCGTGGTCCAGAACACCCCGTACGTGGGCCATCCCGCCTACAAGGCGATGGGCGCGCGGGCAGGGTACACCCTGGCAACGGGGCTCGTGATCGGACTCGGGGCTATGGGGGGCGTCGTTTCGATCCTCGTCGGCTTCGTGCCGGAAGCCGCGGTGGTCCCGATCCTCATCTTCGTCGGCCTCGAGATCACCGCTCAGGCCTTCCTCGCCACGCCCGCGCGCCACGCCCCCGCAGTGGCGCTCGCGTTCGTGCCGACGACCGCGGCGCTCGTGATGATCGAGCTGAGCGGCATCCTCGGCAGCCTGGGACTCGGCCCGGGCGCGATACGCGGCGAGGCGGCCCACGCCGTCCTGGCGCTGCGGCTCCTCGGCAACGGCTTCATCCTGTCGGCGCTCCTCTGGGCGGCGGCGACCGCGATGATCATCGACCGCCGCCTCCTGGCGGCGGCCGCGTTTCTCTCCGTGGCGAGCTTGGGAAGCCTCTGCGGGATGATCCACTCGCCCCTCGGATCGGGCGGCCTCTTCTGGCCGGGGGGGAGCGAGTCGGCCTGGCCCGGCCTTCTGGCGGGCGGCTACGGTCTTCTCGCCGGGCTGCTCCTGCTGCTCGCGCCCTGGGCGGACGCCACGGCTGCCGCCGAAAGGGCCGAGGGAAACGGCCACGCTTGACCCCCGCGCTCCTTCGGTGTTACATCAGAAGTCGATGCTTGTGAATTCCGTCACCTCCCCCGATCCGGCCCCAAAGAGGAGGCTCCAATGGCACGTCGTCTGATTCTCGGCGGGACGGTGGCGATCGCCGCCCTCCTAGCCGTACCGTCCGTCACCGCTCCCGCATGGGCGCAGGGCGCATGGACCTGCCCGGCCGCCGAGAACGGGAAGAAGAACTCCGTGGCGAAGAGCGACGCGGCCATTGCAGCCGGCAAGAAGCTCACCGTCGACAAGGCGTGCACCGCGTGCCACGGCGACGGGGGGAAGGGTGATGGACCCGGCGCGGCAGCCCTGAACCCGAAACCGGCGGACTGGACCTCGGCGAAGGTGCAGCAGCAGACCGACGGCTGCCTCCTCTGGAAGATCACAACCGGTCGCGGGGCGATGCCCCCCTGGGCAGCTCTCTCCGAGACCGAGCGCGGCCAGGTCGTCCACTACATCCGGACGCTGAAGAAGTAGCTTCGTCTGCTGTTCGGGCGGCGCCGTCCCATCCGGGTTCCCCGGGAGACGGGACGGCGCCGCCCGTTTCGCCGGGTCGTCAGTCGAGGGGCAGGCTCCTCGTGACCCTGCCTCCGACGGTCGGGTCCACCCCGCCGCACCGACGACGCCGAGCCCAGCGCCCACGGTCTCCAGGGACTCCTGAAGGCCACCTCCGAGGGAAGGGCCCCTCACAGCCCGTTGACCGCGCCCCGGACGGTTCCTATACTCCCGACCGTGAGCGCCGAGGACGGGTCGCTCGGCGAGATCCGGAAAGCCCTCGCCGGCATCACTCGCCGCCTCGACGCGCTGGCCGACGCCGTCGGGGTCGCGGCAGCGACCGCACCGCCTGGCGCCCTTCTCGACGAGCCAACACGCGCCCGCCTCGCCGGCCTTCAGAGCCTCCTGGCCATCGGCCGCGGCACGAGTCAATCCGAGGCCTGCCTCCTCGCGATCGACCGCGCGCTCACGCACGTTCGTGCCGATTGTGCGGCGATCCTCCGGCCGTCCGGTGAGAGCACGCTTGCCGTGCTTGCTCAGCGAGGCTTTCGCCTCCCGCTCGAGCCCCGCGCGGATGAAGGCATCGCGGGCCGCGCAATCCGTACCGACGAGGTGGTGCAGGCGGGGCCCGGCCTGGGAGCTCCCGACGCCCTGCTCGACCACCACGGCCTCGGCGCCGCGCTGGCGATCCCGGTTCACGCTTCCACCGGTCTCCTCGTGGGAGCGTTCCTGGTGGGACGGCGGCGGTCGGTTCCCTTCGAGCCCGACACGATCGGCACTCTGATCGTGGCGGCTGAGCTCCTCGGCGAGGCTCTCCGCTCCGGATCCGAGAGGACGAGGGAGCAGGCGGTTCCCTCCGGGCTCTTCGCGAGCCTCGATCCAGCCCGAACCGCGGCAGCGGTGGCAACAGAGGCGGCGGCGCGCCTCGGAGCCGACGCGGTTGCAGTCCTTCTGCCGGATGGCGATGGCTTCATCCTGGCGGGAGGGGCAGGTCTACCGGATGACGCCACGGCACCCGGCCCCACGCCGACACTCGACGCCGTCGTGGCGGCGCGGCGGCCCTTCGTTCCCACCGAGGCGGCCCAGCATGACCCAGCGCTCGCCCACTGTCTCGGCACCACGCCGCGGGCCATCCTGCCGCTAGCGGTGGACGACTGGCTGGTCGCGCTCCTCGCGATCGGCAGCTCGGGATCCTGCGGAATCGCCCTGTCCCCGGCCTTCGAGCATGCCGCCGCGCTCGCGCTCCGGAACGCGCGCCTGCACGCCGAGTCGCTTCGCAGCGTCGCCGATGCGTCCGCTGACTTCCCGCCGCGAGCCGACACGCCCGACGCCGACGCCGCACCGCTCGGTGACATGGCGAGCCTGCTGGCCGTCGTCCTTGGTCGGCTAGCAGCGGTCCGGGACCAAGTCGGGGACTCCGCGGCCGCACGAGACCTCGCCCACGCCGAGGAGGCCGCCTGGCGGGTGGCGGAAGGCGTGCGGCGGGTCCTCGGCTTCGCGCCGCGCTCCGGCGCGCACTCAGCAGCCCCCGTCGACATCGGCGCGGCGGTGCGTGATTCGGTCCGTGCCACCGAGCGGCTCTGGGCCGACGAAGGCGGCGTGCCGTCGGTTACGCTCGATCTCGACCCGGTGCCCCCGGTTCGCGTACACCCCGAGGAGCTCCGGCAGGCCTTGCACCACCTGCTGCAGAACGCGCGCGAAGCGGGGAACGATGCGGGCTCGGTCGCCGTCTCCCTCCGCTGGAACGGCGTGACGCACGTCGAGCTGTCCGTCACGGACCGAGGACGGGGCATGGACGAGGCGACCCGCACACGGGCGGACGAGCCGTTCTTCACGACGAAGGGGCCAGGACGGCTCGGCGTCGGGTTGGCGGTGGTCCGGACCATGGCCTCCCGCCATCGAGGCGAGCTCGAGATCGAGAGCGTCCCGGGGCAGGGGACGACGGTCCGCCTTCGCCTGCCGACCGCTGCGGGAGCCCGGCTGGGCCCGGGTCGCCCCGAGCCCAGCTCCCCAGCCCCGCGCAGGATTCTCGTGGTCGATGACGACCAGGCGGTGCGGGAAACCCTGGTCCAGGGACTCGCGCGCGATGGCTACGTGGCGCGCGCCGCAAGCGACGTCGGTGACGCCGTCGCGCTGCTCGGCCGGGAGCCGATGGACCTCGTCGTGACGGACCTCGTGCTGCCCGGCGGCTCCGGTCTCGAGCTCGCCCGGACGGTGAAGCGAGCGCTGCCCGGCACCCCGGTGATCCTGGTCACGGGCTGGCCCGGGCGTGTGGCCCCGGAAACCCTCGAGACGCACGGCATCGACGCGGTCGTCGAAAAGCCCGTCGGCCTCGACACGCTCCGGGCCACCGTCGCCACGCTGCTCGAGCGCGCTTCGGCCCGACGGAGGTGAGGCGACCCCTCGCCGCGATCGACCTCGGGACGAACACGGTCCGCATCCTCGTCGCGGAGATGGACCCGGCGACCGGGCTCGTCCCCCTGTGGGCCGACCAGACGGTCACACGCCTCGGCGAGGGCTTGACGGAGCGTGGCACCCTTGCCCCGGCCGCCGCGGACCGGACGCTGGCCGCGGTCCGCCGGTTCCGGGACCGCGCCCTCCTCCTGGGGGCAGCCGAGATGCTCCTGGTCGCGACCGCCGCCGTTCGCCAGGCACGGGACGGCCGCGAATTCCTCGCCCGGCTCGGGGCGGAGCCCGGGGTTCACCCGAGGGTCGTGAGCGGCGAGGAGGAGGCGGGCCTGACGCTCCTCGGCGCCGCGTGGGGCCTTGGCGCCGTCGCCGGCACGTTCGCGCTCCTCGACATCGGCGGAGGCAGCACCGAGGTGTTGGTCGCCGAGGGCGGGCGCGTGCTGATGGCGGTGAGTCTCGCGCTCGGGGTCGTCCATCTCGTCGAGCGCTTCTTCGTGCACGATCCGGTCGCGCCCGTCGAACTGGAGGCGTGCCGAGCGTACGTGGACGCGCGCTTCCGTGACGAGGCCTGGGATCGGATCCGGCCGTGCCGGCCGACGACGCTCGTCGCGACCGCGGGAACGCCCACGACGCTGGCCGTGCTCGACCTCGGTCTCCCAGCATACGACCCGGGACGCGTGCACGGGCACCGCCTCAGTGCGATCGCCATCGCGCGACTCACCGAGTGGCTCGCTGCGCTCCCGCTCGCCGAGCGCGCCCGGACCCCGGGACTCGAGCCTGGCCGCGCCGATGTCATCGTGCCGGGCGCGATCGTGCTCGCCGCGGCGCTCGCCGGCCTCAATCTCCCGGCGGCCACGGTCTCGGACGCCGGGCTGCGCGAGGGCATCCTCCTCGATGCGGTCGGATGGCGTCCGTCCCCTCCGTCGCCACGCGCGTAGAGGCGGCGCTCGCGCCCCTCGCGGCGAACAAGCACGCGTCAACCTTGCCGCACTTTGGGCGCTTTGCTAGACTGCGCCTGGACGCGCTCGAGACGCGCATCGAGTTCGGCACTCTCCGAATCCAGAGGTCGCCATCGTGCTCCGTGAAGCTCTGCTCCATCTGTCCACGAAGCCCGCGATCGGTCGAGGGCTCGAGCGGTGGCCGCTATCGCG
Organism: uncultured Candidatus Rokubacteria bacterium; assembly: GCA_963805625.1. Taxonomy (GTDB): domain Bacteria; phylum Methylomirabilota; class Methylomirabilia; order Rokubacteriales; family DASRDR01; genus DASRDR01. Next base: position 435,327 of record CAWDVE010000010.1, on the reverse strand, counting down.
TCGGATGGTCCGACGCTTCGTGGCCGGCGAGACCCCGGCCCATGCTCTCGACGTCCTGGAACGCCTCGAGGGGCAGGGACTCCAGACGGCCGTCACCTATCTCGGGGAGAACGTCACCACGCCGAGGGCCGCCGCCGCGGCCGCCGACGTGTACGGCCACCTCATCGAGGAGGCGCGACGCCGGCGGCTCGGCGTGACGCCGTCGCTCAAGCTCACGCACCTCGGCCTCGACATCGGGGAAGAGGTCGCGCTCGCAAACGTCGAGCGTGTCCTCGAGCGAGCGGGCGAGACCTGGGTCTGGATCGACATGGAGGGCTCGGACTACACGGAGCGGACGCTGGCACTCTACCGGCGCCTCCGACGGCGCTGGCGGAACGTGGCCTGCGTGCTGCAGGCGTATCTCCACCGCACGGAGGCCGATCTGCGCGGGCTCGTCCCGGGGGGGCTTCGTCTGCGTCTCTGCAAGGGCGCCTACCGGGAGCCGTCGGACCGGGCGTTCCCGCGAAAGACGGACGTGGACCGGAACTACGCGCGGCTGGCCGGGATGCTCTTCTCGAAGGAAGCGCAAACTGCCGGCGCCTACCCGGCCTTCGCCACGCACGACGAGCGTCTGATCCGGGTCATTGCCGACCGGGCGCGGGAGTTCGGGCTCGTCCCCGACCGCTACGAGTTCCAGATGCTCCACGGAATCCGTCCGGAGCTCCACCGGACGTTCCTCGACCTGGGGGTGCGGCTGCGCGTGCTCGTGCCCTTCGGGAAGGACTGGTACGGCTACTTCATCCGGCGCCTCGCCGAGCGACCGGCCAACCTTCGTTTCTTCCTCACGAACCTCGCCCGGCGGTGACGGGTTGCCGGCGCCCCGGCCTCGTCCGATCCGAGCGGACACCGCGGTTGACAGGCACGATGGCCCCTCCGTATCATTCGATGGCATATGGACGAAGTGGCCGTACTAGTGCTCAACGGGAGCTTCGAACCCCTCCACTTCACCAACGCCCGCCGCGCGATCACCCTCCTCCTCAGTGGCAAAGCCGAGACCGTCGAGCCCTCGCCCCGGGTGATCCGTTCGCCTTCCCACACGTTCCCGCTGCCCTCGGTGATCCGCCTCATGATGTACATCCGAAAGCCCTTCGTGGAGCGGGTCGCCTTCAACAAGAAAAACATCCTCCGGCGCGACCACTACACGTGCCAGTACTGCGGCCGCCGTGGAGACCGGCTCACGGTGGACCATGTGGTGCCGCGCTCGCGCGGGGGCGGGACGACCTGGACGAACGTGGTCGCGGCGTGTCTCCGCTGCAACCTCTACAAGGGGAACCGGACCGCCGACGAGGCCAGCATGGTGCTGGTCCGGATGCCCGCGCATCCGCAGTTCCTCTTCTCGGTGCACCTCCTCCGCCACCCGCACGCGTCCTTCTTCCTCGACGCCTGGCGGAAGTACCTCCACGCGGTCCCGGCAGCTCTCTCCTCGGGCGCCTGAGCGCCCCGTCTCGCGCGTACACTGGCAGTAGGGCAATGCCACCATTCAGGCTCGTCTCCGACTACACCCCCAAGGGCGATCAGCCGGGCGCGATCGGGCGTCTGTCGGACTGGCTCGCCGCGGGACGTCCCCACGCGGCCCTCCTGGGCGTGACCGGATCCGGCAAGACGTTCACGGTCGCGTCGGTCATCGAGCGGCTTCAGCGCCCGACGCTGGTCATGTCGCCGAACAAGACGCTGGCCGCCCAGCTGTACGGCGAGTTCAAGGCCTTCTTCCCGGAGAACGCGGTCGAGTACTTCGTCTCCTACTACGACTACTACCAGCCCGAGGCCTACATCCCGCAGTCGGACACCTACATCGAGAAGGACGCGCTCATCAACGACGAGATCGACCGGATGCGCCACTCGACCACCAAGTCGCTCTTCGAGCGGCGCGACGTGGTCATCGTCGCGTCGGTCTCGTGCATCTACGGTCTCGGCTCGCCCGAGACCTACCACGGAATGCACCTCGAGCTGACGGAGGGGGAGGAGCGGGAGCGCGATGACATCCTTCGGCAGCTCGTCGCGCTCCAGTACGAGCGCAACGACTACGACTTCCGCCGGGGGACGTTTCGCGTCCGGGGCGACGTCGTCGAGATCTTCCCGGTCGCCGCCGAGAGCGTGGCCCTCCGCGTCGAGCTTTTCGGGGACACGATCGAGGCCATCCACCGCATCGACCCCCTGAAGGGGCAGCTCCTGGAGCGCCTCGACCGCGCCGCCGTGTACCCGGCGAGCCACTACGTGACGCCCGCGGAGGAGCTCGAGCGGGCTGCGGAATCCATCAAGACGGAGCTGGCCGACCGTCTGACCTACTTCCGGGCCCACAATCGCCTGCTGGAGGCACAGCGGCTCGAGCAGCGCACGCTGTTCGACCTGGAGATGCTCCGGGAGATCGGCTACTGCCACGGGATCGAGAACTACTCCCGCCACCTCGCGGGCCGACGGGCAGGGGAGACCCCCGCGACGCTGATCGACTACCTCCCGAAGGACACGCTGGTGGTGATCGACGAGAGCCACGTCGGCGTGCCCCAGCTGCGAGGGATGCTACACGGCGACCGGTCCCGGAAGGAAGCACTCGTCGAGTACGGGTTCCGGCTTCCGTCGGCGTTCGACAATCGGCCGCTCACCTTCGACGAGTTCGCGGCGGTGGTGGGCCAGGTGCTCTACGTCTCGGCCACTCCCGCGGCGTACGAGCTCGAGAAGTCCGATGGCGCCGTGGCCGAGCAGATCATCCGGCCGACGGGGCTCATGGATCCCGCCATCACGGTGCGCCCCGCCGGCGAGCAGGTCGACGACCTCATGGAGGAGATCCGCGCGCGGGCCGAGCGGAATGAGCGGGTACTGGTCACGACGCTCACGAAGCGCATGGCGGAGGATCTCAGCCAGTACTACCTCCAGATGGGGCTCCGCGTGCGGTACCTCCACTCCGACGTCGACACCCTCGAGCGCGTCGAGGTGATCCGGGACCTCCGGCTCGGCAAGTTCGACGCCCTGGTCGGTATCAACCTGCTCCGCGAGGGTCTCGACATCCCGGAGGTGTCCCTGGTCGCGATACTCGACGCCGACAAGGAGGGCTACCTCCGCTCGGCGACCTCGCTCGTCCAGACGTCCGGGCGCGCGGCCCGAAACGTCCGCGGCGAGGTCATCATGTACGCGGACAAGATCACCGATTCGATGCGGACCGCTCTCGGCGAGACCGAGCGGCGGCGCGCGATCCAGGCCGCCTACAACGCCGAGCATGACATCACCCCGGAGTCGATCCGATCGTCGATCCGCGACGTCATGCGGTCTGTCGAGGAGCGCGACTACTACACCGTCGAGGCGGAAACTCCTGACGAGAGCTTCGACTCCGGGGAAACGCTGGCCGAGGCGGTCAAGCGGATCGAGAGCGAGATGAAGGACGCCGCGAAGCGCCTCGACTTCGAGCGAGCGGCCGAGCTCCGCGACCGCCTCCGCGGCCTCCGCAAGCGCGACCTGTCCGTCCGGGACTGACGCGTCGACAGGGAGGTGGCACCCGGTGCTGGTGCGGGCGGATGAGGTCATCGAGTGACCGGGTCCGACCAGCCGGCGTACGCCGGCGTACGATGGAGTCGGTGGATCTAGCGGAGAAGCTCGAGCGCCTCCCGGACCGGCCGGGCGTCTATCTCTACAAGGACGCCAAGGGCCAGGTGGTCTACGTGGGGAAGGCGGCGTCCGTTCGGTCGCGGGTTCGCTCCTACTTCCAGGCCTCTCGCACCCGCGACGCGAAGACAGACGCCCTCGTCGATCACATCGCCGACCTCGACTACATCGTCACCGCCAACGAGCTCGAGGCGCTGATCCTCGAGTCGAATCTCGTGAAGCGCCACCGGCCCCGCTACAACATCATCCTGCGCGACGACAAGCATTATCCCTTCCTGAAGCTGACGACGAACGAGGAGTTCCCGCGCCTCCTGGTGGCCCGTCGGGTCCAAAAGGACGGTGCGACATACTACGGCCCGTTCTACCCGGCGACGGCGCTTCGCGAGACCCTCCGCCTCGTGCGGGCGCTGTTCCCACTCCGGACCTGCAGCATCAAGATCGACGGGGCGGCGGAGCGGCCGTGCCTCCAGTACTACATCCACCGGTGCAACGCGCCGTGCACCGGGTGGGAGACGCGCGAGGGGTACGACCGGACGGTGAAAGATGTCCAGGCCTTCCTCGAGGGCCGGGACGAGGACCTGGCCCGGCGCCTGACCACGGAGATGGAGGAGGCCGCCGCGCAGGAAAAGTTCGAGCGGGCGGGCATTCTCCGCGACCAGGTCCAGGCACTGAACACGGTCCGCGAGCGCCAGAAGATGATCTCAGTCGAGCCGGAGGATCAGGACATCCTGGGGCTGGCGCGCCAAGGGTCCGAGGCGTGCGTCCAGATCTTCTTCGTGCGTCGTGGCCGTCTGCTCGGCCGCGAGGCATTCTTCCTGGACAAGCTGGGGAGCGCCACCGATGGCGAGCTCCTCTCCGCGTTGCTGCGGCAGTTCTACTCGAAGAGCGTGGTGCCGCCGCGAGAGGTCCTGCTCTCGACCGAGGTTCCGGAAGAGACACTGCTCGGGGAGTGGCTGGCCCAGCTGCGCGAGGGTCGCGTGGATCTCCTCGTCCCCCAGCGCGGACGGAAGCGCGAGCTCGTGGCCATGGCGGAGGAGAACGCGGCGCTCGCCCTCCAGACACATCTGCTGGCCCGGTCGAGCCGGCGTCAGGTCGTGGCCGAGGACCTCCGCCGGGAGCTCGGGCTCCCGGAGGCTCCGCACCGGATCGAGGGCTTCGACATCTCGAACATCCAGGGCCAGGAGGCGGTGGGCTCCATGGTCGTCTGGGAAGCCGGCGCAATGAAGAAGGACGACTACAAGCGGTTCAAGATCCGCACCGTCCCCGGGGCCGACGACTTCGCGATGATGGCCGAGGTCCTGCGGCGGCGTTACGGGAAGGCTCTGGAGGACGGTGGAACGCTCCCGGACCTCATCCTGCTCGACGGCGGCCGCGGCCAGCTGAGCGCCGGCTCTCGCGTCCTGGAGGAGCTGGGCCTCGACTACCTGCCCATCGTCGCCCTGGCGAAGCGCGCGGAGGAGGTCTACCACCCAGGAAGCCTCCATCCGCTCGTCCTCGACCTTGCGTCGCCGGCGCTCCAGACGCTCCAACGCATCCGGGACGAGGCGCACCGCTTCGCGATCACCTACCACAAGAAGCTCCGCCAGAAGCGGACCCTCGTCTCGGTCCTCGACCAGATCCCGGGGGTGGGCCCGTCGATCCGGACGAACCTCCTGAAGTCTCTCGGCTCCGCGCGCCGGGTGCGGACCGCCTCCGTCGCGGAGCTCGCCTCGGTGCCGAAGGTCACCCCGAAGCTCGCGCAGCGTATCCACGACTTCTTCCACCACGAAGCGGAGGAGACCGGGTCACCGGCGGCGGCATCCGCCCCGGCCGGTGGGCCGAGCCTTGCATCGGAGGGGGATCTCTGCTAAATATGCATGGACATTGATCGGAGGAGGCTCGAGGCACCCGTGACCCAGGACCGGCCCGACCACTATCCCTTCCGGGACATCGAGACGAAGTGGCAGCGCGTGTGGGAGGAGACCGGTCTCTTCCGGGTGCGCGAGGAGCCCGGCCGCCCCAAGTACTACTGCCTCGAGATGTTCCCGTACCCCTCCGGCCGGATCCACATGGGGCACGTCCGGAACTACGCCATCGGCGACGCGATCACCCGCTACAAGCGGATGCGTGGGTACAACGTGCTCCATCCCATGGGGTGGGACGCCTTCGGTCTCCCCGCCGAGAACGCTGCCATCGACAACGGCGTGCACCCGGCGGTCTGGACGTATGAGAACATCGCCACCATGAAGGCTCAGATGAAGACCCTCGGGATCTCCTACGACTGGGAGCGGGAGATCGCGACGTGCGATCCGGAGTACTACCGCTGGGAGCAGCTCATCTTCGTCAGGATGTTCGAGCGCGGGCTCGCGTACCAGAAGAGCGCGCGCGTCAACTGGTGCCCGAGCTGTCAGACCGTGCTCGCCAACGAGCAGGTCGAGGCCGGGCGCTGCTGGCGCTGCGACTCCGAGGTGGTCACGAAGGAGATCGAGAGCTGGTACTTCAAGATCACGGCGTACGCGGAGGAGCTCCTCGAATGGTGTGACCGCCTCGTCGGCTGGCCGGAGCGCGTCCTCACGATGCAGCGCAACTGGATCGGCAAGAGCGAGGGGGCCGAGTTCGACCTTCCCGTGGCCGGCCGGCCCGGGCTCGCGATCCGCGTCTTCACGACCCGGCCCGACACCTCTTTCGGCATGACCTACGCCGTCCTCGCGCCCGAGCATCCGCTCGTCGACCGGCTCGTCACCGACCCCGACGAGCGTGCGGCGGTCGCGGCCTTCCGGACCGAGGTCGCACGCGAGAGTGAGATCGAGCGGCTCGCCACGGACCACCCGAAGCGCGGGCTCCGCCTGCGGGCACGCGCCGTCAACCCGTTCAACGGTGCCGAGGTGCCGCTGTTCCTGGCGGACTACGTCCTCATGGGCTATGGCACGGGAGCCATCATGGCGGTCCCGGGCGAGGACCAGCGCGATTGGGACTTCGCCAAGGTCTATGACCTCCCCATCATCGCGACCGTCGAGCGGCCGGCGGGCTGGATGGGCGAGGCGTACACTGGCGACGGCGTGAAGATCAACTCGGGCTTCCTCGACGGCCTCACGGTTGCCGAGGCAAAGCGCAAGTCGATCGACTGGCTCATTGCCCGGGGCGCCGGTGTCGGGAAGGTCAATTATCGCCTGCGCGACTGGGGCATCAGCCGGCAACGCTACTGGGGAGCGCCGATCCCGATCGTGTACTGCCCGAGGTGCGGGACGGTGCCCGAGCGGCCCGAGCGGCTCCCCGTCGTGCTCCCCCAGGACGTCCAGATCACGGGGAAGGGTGGCTCGCCGATCGCCGACGTTCCCGGGTTCGTGAACACGACGTGCCCGCGCTGTGGAGGACCGGCCCGGCGCGAAACGGACACGATGGACACCTTCGTGGACTCCTCGTGGTACTTCCTGCGGTTCTGCTCACCCCGGCACGTCGGTGGCCTGGCCGAGGCCGACGCCGTCCACTACTGGATGCCCGTGGACCAGTACACGGGTGGGATCGAGCACGCCATCCTTCATCTCCTCTACGCCCGCTTCTACACGAAGGTCCTGCGCGACCTCGGCTACTTCAAGCTCGACGAGCCGTTCCAGAACCTGTTCACCCAGGGCATGGTGGTGAAGGACGGCGCCAAGATGTCGAAGTCCAAGGGCAACGTCGTGAGCCCCGATGACTTCATCGTGACGTACGGCGCCGACACGGGTCGCGTGTTCGAGCTCTTCATGGCGCCGCCGGAGAAGGACCTGGAGTGGAGCGACCAGGGGGTGGAGGGTGCGTTCCGCTTCCTGAATCGCGTGTGGCGATTCTTTCAGGCGAATCGACCCGCGCTGACGCGAGCGGAACCCCGGCCCGCCGACCTCTCGGCGCCGGGGCGCGCCTTCCGTCGCACGGTCCACGAGACGATCCAGCGCGTCACGACGGACATCGAGGAGTTCCACTTCAACACCGCCATCAGCGCGCTCCACGAGCTCGTCAACGCGACGCACGCCTACGCGACGGAGTCGCTGGATCGGGCCGCGGCGGAGGAGCGGACCAGCCTGCTCGCCGAGGCCATGGAGATTCTCGTCCGCCTGCTCGCCCCCTTCGCGCCTCACCTCGCGGAGGAGCTGTGGGAGCAGCTCGGGCGCCGCGACAGCGTGTTCCGGGTATCGTGGCCCGAGGCCGACCCGGCGGCGCTCGAGCGGGACGCGGTCCAGGTCGTGGTCCAGGTCGACGGTCGGGTGCGGACACGGCTCGTCGTCTCGCCCGAGATCGCGGAGGACCGGCTCCGGACCGAGGCACTGGCGGACGAGAAGGTGCGGCCGTGGCTGAAGTCCCGCGAGGTGGCGCGGGTGGTCGTGGTGCCGGGCCGGCTCGTCAACATCGTGACGCGGGGCACGGGGAGCCTGGCGTGAGGCGGCGACGCGCCCTGGCCGTCATCCTCGCGCCCCTCGCCGCGTCCCTCGTCCTCGATGGCTGCGGGTATTCGCTCCGCACCAGCTTGCCGCCGGGGATCAACTCGATCCACGTCCCGGTCCTGGTGAACAGGACGGCTGAGCCCGGGATCGAGGACTTCATCACCCAGGCCCTCACCCAGGCGGTGGTTCAGAGCGCTCGGGTCCGGATCGCGGCCAACGCCCGCGAGGCGGACGCCTCCCTGGAAGGGGCGATCGTCGAGTATCGGCTCACGTCCTTGTCGTTCGACAGCAGCGCGAACGTCACGTCCTATCGCCTGATCATCGGCCTCGCCCTCACGTTCAAGGATCTCAAGCAGAACAAGGTCATCTGGAAGCAAGACCGCATTGAGGAGCGCGCCGACTTCCTGGTTGCCGGCCAGGTGACGCAGACGATAGCCCGCGAGCAGGTAGCCGTCCAGAGAGCGGCGGTGGACGTGGCTCGCGCCATCGTCAGCTTCGCCTTCGAAGGGTTCTGAGCTGGAGGTCACCGCCCTCCTCCGCGACGCCGCGGCCGGGCGTGTCCCATCGCTCCTCCTCCTCCACGGGCCCGAGCCTCTCCTCATCGACGACGTGGTGGAGCGCCTGACCCGGGCGCTTCTGCCCGACGAGCAGGCCGCGGGCTGGAATCGCGAGCTCTTCCACGCGGACCAGCTCACCCCGGAGGCGCTCGTCGCCGCGGGCGCCTCCCTCTCGCTCTTCGCGGGGCGCCGTCTCGTCCTCGTGCGCGGGGTGACGGAGCTCGCGGCCAAGGCGGCCGACCGGCTCCGGGACGCGCTGGCCGAGGCCCGGCGCGCGGCCGTCGGGTGGCCAGCCGAAGGCACGACGGTGCTGCTCGTCGCCGCGAGTGCCGACCGGAAGACCGCGGGCCTCCGTCTCCTGCCCGAGAGCGATCAGGTGGAGATCCGGGCGCCGGCGGGACGCGCGGTGGTGGGCTGGGTGCGCGAGCGGGCACGCGCGGCCGGACTCCATCTCGCTGCGGACGCCGCCCAGACCCTGGTCGATCTGGTGGGGGAGGACCTGGCGCGGCTCGCCGGGGAGCTTGAGAAGGCCTCCCTCTACACCGCCGGCGACCGACGCGTATCCGAGGAGGTCGTGAGAGCCCTGGCGGGAGAAACCCGGGCGCGCCAGTACTGGGAGCTGACGCAGGCGCTCGAGGAGGCACGCCGAGCCGACGCCCTGCGTCTGGCGTCACAGCTCCTCGCCTCGGGGGACGAGCCCCTCATCCTGCTCGCATGGATCGTGGGGTATCTCCGCGACCTCTGGCGGGTGCTCCCGGCGGCGACGACGGGCGCCGACACCCGCGAGGCGGCCCGCGCGCTCCAGCGGCGCCGGCCGGAGTGGGCCGTCGAGCGCCTGACCGCGCGCGCCCGGGCCGTCGGGATCCGAGGCTTGTCTCGGGCCGCCCGGCAATGCTTCGAGGTGGACCAGACGCTCAAGACGGGGACGGGGAACCCCCGTGCGCTCCTGACCTGCCTGGTCGCCGACCTGGCGGGCTAGCGGCTCGCGAGGGCGTTCAGCTGGCGCGTCAGGCGGGACTTCTTGCGGGCCGCCGTGTTCTTGTGAATGACGCCCTTCGTGACCGCCTTGTCGAGGACCTGGATCGTGTGCAGCAGCATCTCGCGGGCCGGATCGGCTTGCCCCCCCTCGATCGCGGCGCGCGCGCCCTTGACCGAGGTCCGGACCGTCGAGCGGACGGCCGCATTGCGGACGCGGCGCTTCTCGCTCGTGCGGATGCGCTTCATGGCGGACTTGATGTTGGCCATTGGATCACCTCCTTTACTCGGACTGGCACTCGGGCCGGCACCCGAACTGACGCTCGGAACTGGCGCGAGTCGCCACGCGGGCGCTGGATCTGGCCAGTCGACGGCGCGACTTCGGAGCCTACCGTGCTCCGTCGGGGCTGTCAAGGTTCGCGGCCGCGATTGATGGCCGCCGCGAGCCCCGGGGACGCGGGCCAGGCGCCGCCCGATCGAAGCCGCCCGGTATCTCCCACCGCAGGAACGGTCGCCCGCCGGTGAGCGCGGACGTCCCGATCGGGACCGACGCCACCGAGTTCCCGCCGCCACCGCCCGCGACCGGCGCCCGGCGCGCAGTGGCGCGCGCCGCCGCCGTGGTGAGCACTGCCACCCTGGCGAGCCGGGTCCTCGGCTTCCTGCGCGACCTCGTAATCGCGCGCGCCTTCGGCGCCGGCGTCGCGACCGATGCCTTCTTCGTGGCGTTTCGCCTGCCGAATCTCCTCCGGCGTCTCGTCGCGGAGGGCGCGCTCTCGTCCGCCTTCATCCCGGTGTTCACGGAATACGTGACGACGCGGTCCCGCGCCGAAACGCTGCGCATGCTCCGCACCGTGGCCGGGGTCATGCTGCTGCTCCTGGGCACGCTGACCCTGCTTGGCATGCTGGCGGCGCCCTGGATCGTCCGGCTCATGGCTCCCGGCTTCTTCGCCAACCCGGCCGCAGGCGAGCTGACCGTGCGGATGACGCGCCTGATGTTCCCGTACCTGTTCCTCGTGGGACTGTCGGCCCTGGCCATGGGTGTCCTGAACGCTCACCGCCACTTCCTCCTGCCGGCCCTGTCGCCGGTGGCGCTGAACGTCGGGATCATCATCGGCGCGCTCGTGCTCGCGCCCCGGCTGCCGGAGCCCGTCACCGGGCTCGCGCTGGGCGTGCTCATCGGCGGCGCCGGCCAGCTTCTGCTGCAGGTCCCCTGGCTGGGGAGCCACGGCCTGCTCGCGCCGCCGCAAATCGCCTTCAGCCACCCGGCGGTCCGGCGGATCCTGGGGCTGATGACGCCGGTGGTCGTCGGGCAGTCGGCGACCCACATCGGCACCGTCATCAACACGATCATCGCGTCGTTCCTGGCCAAGGGAAGTGTCTCCTACCTCTACTACGCGGACCGGCTGATCGAGTTCCCGCTCGGCGTGTTCGGGGTCGCCATCGCGACCGCGGTATTGCCCACGCTCTCGGAGCAGGCCGCGCTGCGCGACAAGCAGGCGCTCCGCGAGACGTTGTCGTTCTCGCTTCGTCTCGCCGCGTTCGTCAGCATGCCGGCCGCCGTGGGCCTGCTCGTCCTGTCGGAGCCGATCGTTCGCGTCCTCTACGAGCGGGGCCGCTTCGGTCCGGCCGAGACTGCCGGCACCGCCGCCGCCGTGGCGATGTACGCGCTGGGTATCGTGGGATCTTCGACCGCGAAAATCTCGGCCCAGGCCTTCTTCGCGCTCGGCGACACGCGAACCCCGGTCAAGGTGTCGGTCTTCGCGATGGCCTTCAACTGCACACTGGCCCTGATCCTGGCGCCGTCGCTCGGGCATGCCGGACTCGCCTTGGCGATCGCCGGAGCCGCCACCGTCAATGCGGTCGCCCTGACGATCCTCGTCAACCGGCGATTGCCGGGGAAGCCCATCCCGGGCGCCCGGCGCGCGTGGCTCCGGACCGCGGGCGTCTCGGCTGGGCTGTGTCTGCTGCTCGGCGCGGTGTCGCACCTCGCGCCGCCGCCGCCCGGCCGGCTCGCCGAGGCTGTGTGGCTCGCGGCGGTGATCATCGGGTCCACGGCGGCCTACGTCGCCTGTCACGCGGCGCTCGGTGCGGAGGAAGTGCGGCTCGCGTCGAACGCGCTCCGGGGCCGCTGGCGGAGGAGTTCCTTGCGCCGCAGAGAGAGGCATTGATATACTCGCTCGAGACCGGACCACATGCGGGCCCTGCTGCAGCGCGTGACCGGAGCGTCGGTCGAGGCGGATCGCCAGGTGATCGGCAGCATCGACCGGGGCCTCGTCACCCTACTCGGCGTCGCGGTCGGTGACGGTCCCGACGACGTCCGCTACCTCGCCGACAAGATCCTCCACCTCCGCATCTTCGAGGACGAGCACGGGAAGTTCCAGCACTCGCTTCTCGACACGGGCGGAGGCTGCCTCCTCGTCTCCCAGTTCACGCTACTCGCCAACACCCGCCGGGGGCGCCGCCCCGACTTCCTCGGGGCCGCCGCGCCCGATGTGGCCGCCTCGCTGGTGAAGGAGGTGGCCGAGCGTCTCAGCGTCGGGGGTGTGCCGGTGGTGGAGGGCCGCTTCGGTGCGCGGATGGTGGTCCGGCTCGCGAACGACGGCCCGGTCACGATCCTCCTCGACTCGCACGAGCGCGCATGAAGGAGGGCGGGGCGACCTCGACGACCGACCCCCTGGTGGACGAGTTCCTCGAGCGACTTCGCGTCGAGGATGGTAGCTCTCCCCTCACGATCGCCGCCTACCGGCGCGATCTGGCCCGGCTGGTGGGATTTCTCCGGACGCGACGGCGGACGCTCGAGACCGCGCGGCCGGACGACCTGGTCGCCCACCTCGAGGCGCTCCGCCGGGGTGGCCGGAGCCCGCGCACCCTCGCCCGCGGGCTGGCTGCGGTGCGCGGCCTCTACCGGTTCGGCCGCCGCGCTGGCGTTCTCCGCGAGAACCCCGCCACCCTACTCGAGACGCCGCGGCTCCCGCGCCGGCTCCCGAGAGCGCTCTCGAAACCGGACGCGACCGCCCTGGTGGAGTCCCCCGGGGACGCCAATCCCCGCGCCTGGCGGGACCGCGCGATGCTGGAGCTCCTCTACGGCTCGGGGCTTCGCGCCTCCGAGCTCGTCGGGCTCCGGCCCGCGGACGTGGATCTCCAGACCCAGCTCCTGGTGTGCCGCGGCAAGCGCGACCGACAGCGGATGGTACCGATCGGGGACGCGGCCCGGCGCGCGCTCGCCACGTACCTGGAGCGGGCGCGTCCGCGCCTCGTCCGGGGCGCCGACCCCGGCGTCCTCTTCGTGAACGCGCGAGGCCGGGCTCTCGGCCGTCAGGGGCTCTGGCGGATCGTGCGGACGCGGGCGCGGGGGGCGGGGCTCCGCGGAGGGTTCCCCCATGCCCTCCGTCACTCGTTCGCGAGCCACCTTCTCGAGGGCGGTGCCGACCTCCGGTCCGTCCAGGCCCTCCTCGGCCACGCCGACATCGGCACGACCGAGATCTACACGCACCTCCCGACCGACGCCGTGCGCCGGCTCTACCGCACGTTCCACCCGCGAGCGTAGGCGTGGGACCGAGCGGCCGCCCGGGAAGACGGCGAGCGAGATGAGCGGGAGCGCCGTCGTGCCCGTCCGCCGCACGAGCTACCCGCAGGTCGATCCCCGCGCGGCCGGACTGATGCACCGGCACCTCGTCGTTGTCCCTCCGGGCCTCGCCGTAGCTCCGGCCGCTCGTTTAGCGGACCGGCAGCGCGCGCGGCTCGTCGTCGTTCGCATCGGCGCGACGTGGGCCGCCGCATCGCGGCAAACGCTCGCCCGCGCCCTCGCCCTGGGTCTCGGCCGGGCACCGGTCTCGGCCATCCTCTGGGACGTCTCGGTCGAGCCCCCGACAGCATCCGAGATCGCGGTCCGGCATCGCCTCGGACCGGACCGGCCCTTTCTCCTGGTCGGAGGACCCCGCGGCCTCGAGGGCGTCGTCTTCCGCGAGCCCGGCGCGCCGGTCGGGCTGCCTCTTTCCGTGGCTCGGGAGCTTGACCGGCTGCCGGGGCGGGCGGGGGAGATCCTCCGCGTCGCGGGAGCACACGGCGACGCCCTCGGGCTCCCCGTCGCCGCCGTGGGCGGCCTGGTCCGGGACCTTCTGCTCGATCGCGTCGACGAGCGGACGGACCTCGACCTCGTCGTCGAGGGACGTGCCGCCACGCTCGCGCGGGCGCTCGCCAGGGACCTCGGCGGAGAAACCCTGGAACACCCGGTCTTCCTCACGGCGACGGTCGTCCTCCCGGACGGGCGCCGGGTCGATCTCGCGACCGCGCGGCGCGAGTCCTACCGGGCGCCGGGCGCCTTGCCTGACGTCGAACCCGCCTCGCTCGCGGAGGATCTTGCGCGCCGAGACTTCTCCCTGAACGCCCTCGCGGTCCGGCTCGACCACGTGGACTGGGGCCGGCTGGTGGACACGACGGGCGGCCTGGCCGATCTCCGCGCCCGGCAAATCCGGGTTCTTCACCCGCTGTCGTTCGTGGAGGACCCGACGCGCATCTTTCGTGCGGCGCGCTTCGCCGCGCGGCTGGGGTGCCAGGTCGACCACACGACCCGTCGGCTGGCCGCTCACGCGGCCCGGCTCGACGTCTACCAGGCCTTGTCCGGCGACCGCCTCCGCACGGAGCTGGAGCTCATGCTGGCCGAGCGGCGCCCGGTGGCCGCGCTCCGGGGGGCCGGTCGACTGGGGGCCTGGAGCCTCGTGGGCGGGAAGGTCTCACCGGGGCCGGAGGCGTTACGCCTCCTCGCCACGGCGCTCGGTCCACGGGCTCTTGACGGGCTCGGTCCCGAAACCCCGATCGCCCTCTCCTTGCTCGCCCTCACCCAAAGGAGCACGGCCGTCGAGTCGTGGATGGATCGGCTCGCCCTCGCGCCGGCTCGGCGCGAGGCCATCCGGCAAGCGCGCCGGGACGCACCCGGGCTCGTCGCCCGCCTCGTCCGGGTGCACGGGCGGGCCGGTGCCTACGGCATACTGCAAAGCATGCCGGAGCTGACCGTGGCGTGGGCACGGACTCTTGCGGGAGGCGGCGCCGCGCGCCGCCATCTCGACCGCCATCTCCGAAGCTGGCGGCGCCTCCGGGCGCTGGCGACGGGCGACGACGTCGCCGCGCTGGGCGTTCCCCCCGGGCCAGCGGTCGGTGAGATCTTGAAGGCCCTCCGGGCGGCGCAGGCCGCAGGACACGTCCGAAGCCGGACTGGTGCGGTACGCTGGCTCACGGGCGCCGTCGCCCGGGGCCACGGGCGCGGGAAAGCATCGCTCACCCGACCGGGTAAGGAAGGAGGCTGATCGTGCCGACCAAGTACGTGTTCGTCACTGGCGGGGTCGTGTCATCTCTGGGCAAGGGGCTGGCGGCCGCCTCGATCGGTTGTCTCCTGGAAGCCCGCGGCTTCCGGGTCACCCTCCAGAAGATGGATCCCTATATCAACGTAGATGCGGGGACCATGAGCCCCTACCAGCACGGGGAGGTCTTCGTCACCGACGACGGGGGAGAGACCGATCTCGATCTGGGCCACTACGAGCGGTTCACCCGCGCGCGGATGACGCGGGATCACAACGTCACGACGGGCAAGGTCTACCACGCGGTCATCTCGCGCGAGCGCCACGGCGATTACCTCGGGCGCACCGTCCAGGTGATCCCCCACATCACCGACGAGATCAAGGCGTCGATCCGCCGGGTGAGCCAGGACGTCGACGTCCAGATCGTCGAGATCGGCGGCACGGTCGGCGACATCGAAGGCCTCCCGTTCCTCGAGGCGGTCCGCCAGCTGAAGAAGGACGTCGGGCGCGAGAACGTGATCTACATCCACCTCACGCTCGTGCCGTTCATCAAGGCCTCGGGCGAGCTCAAGACCAAGGCCACCCAGCACTCCGTGAAGGAGCTGCGGGCGATCGGGATTCAGCCGGATATCGTGCTCTGCCGGACGGACCGTTTCCTGCCGCCGGCGATCAAGTCGAAGATCGCGCTCTTCTGCGACGTCGACGAGGAGGCGGTCATCACCGCCAAGGACGTCGAGACGATCTACGAGGTGCCCCTCGTCTTCCACCAGGAGGGGCTCGACGGCATCATCGTGAAGCTGCTCGGGCTGCCGGCCGGCCCCATCGACCTGTCCGACTGGGAGGGAATCGTCCGGAAGATCAAGCAGCCGGCCCGGACCGCCCGGATCGCGGTCGTCGGCAAGTACGTCGAGCTCCGGGACTCGTACAAGAGTCTCGCCGAGGCGCTGACCCACGGCGGGATCGCGCACGACGCCCGCGTGGAGACGCGGTGGGTCGACGCGGAGCAGCTCGTCCAGGACGGACCCGAGGCGCATCTCGCGGGCGTCGACGGCATCCTGATCCCGGGCGGCTTCGGCGATCGGGGCATCCCGGGCAAGGTCGAGGCGACCCAGTACGCGCGGGAGCGCGGGGTGCCGTTCCTCGGCATCTGCCTGGGTCTCCAGTGCGCGGTGATCGAGTTCGCGCGGCACGTGGCCGGGCTCGCCGGCGCCAACTCCGCCGAGTTCGACGCCGGCACGCCGCACCCGGTGATCGACATCCTGCCGGAACAGCGGACGATCGAGGACAAGGGCGGCACCATGCGCCTCGGGCTCTATCCCATCGCGCTCACCGAGGACTCGCTGGCGGCGCGCGAGTACGGCGCGACGCACATCGAGGAGCGTCACCGGCACCGCTACGAGGTCGCGAACGAGTACCGGAGGCTCCTCGAGAAGAACGGGTTCCGCGTCTCGGGCGTGTGGCCCGAGAAGCAGCTCGTGGAGATCGTGGAGCTCCCCGACCACCCCTGGTTCGTCGCCGGGCAGTTTCATCCCGAGTTCCGGTCGCGTCCCTGGGCGCCGCACCCTCTCTTCGCCGGCTTCGTCGGAGCCGCCCTGCGCCACGGGAGCCGGTGAGACAGGTCGTCCGCCTGCTTGCCGCGATCGCCCTCGTGGCGGGGGCGGGAAGCGCGGCGACGGCGGCGCCTCCAGCGGCACCCCCGTCCGTCTTCGAGGAGCGCGCGGCGGGGCCGGCGTCCACCGCCCAATCCGACCCCGCCCTCCGCCAGCGTTTTCTCTCGGAGTACCGGAGCGTCCCAGGAGACGGCCGGCGCAAGATCCTCGAGGCCTGGATCCCACGCCTCGGCGTCTCCGGGCTGCTCGACGCGCTGGAGAGCGGGTTCCCGAACTGCCACGACCACGCGCACGAGCTGGGCAAGGCCGCCTACGCGGTCACGCGGGACATGCCCGCAGCTCTCCAGGCCTGCCAGACCCGGTGCGTCTCGGGGTGCATGCACGGCGTCCTGATGGAGGCGTTCACCGAGCGGCCCGGCTCGCTCCGCGATCGGATCGCAACCCTGTGCGACGGGGATGCCTTCCGCCAGATCCACAAGAAGGGCGACTGCGTCCACGGGGTCGGTCACGGTGCGGCCTACGTGTCGGACTACGACATCCCGCGAGCCCTGACACTTTGCGAGGCGGTCGGCGAACGCGCCTACCAGTACTACTGCGCGTCCGGGGCGTACATGCAGGTGTTCATGACCTACCAGAAGCAGATCTCGGCCCGCACCGACCAGTACCCCTGCGATGAGGCGAAGCGCTTCGCGGCCGCCTGCTACCGGTACAAGGTCTTCTTCATGCTCGCGAGGGCCGCCAGCCGTGGAGAGGGGATCGAAGCGGTGACCAAGGAGTGCCTGGGGCTTCCGACCCGCGTCCAGCCGGCGTGCTTTCACGGGATCGGGCACGCCAGCGTCGGCCCCGTCGCCCAGACCCCGGCACGGATCCACGAGGTGTGCGAGTCAGGCCCGGCGGCCGCTCAGTGGCTCTGTATCCAGGGCGTCGTCGAGAAGCTGGCCGAGCTGAACGCGCCGGCAGCGCAGCGCGTGTGCGCCGAGCTCCGGGGGAAGAATGCGGAAGTCTGCCAGGAAGCCACCCGCAACAAGCTCTATGGGACCCGAAAGATCGGCCTCGAGTACTACTTCGTCGGCCGCTGACCGGATCCCCGCCGGGCCGGACGTGGCGACGCGCGTCGTCCCGGTTGGCTCCGTCCGGATCGGCGGCGGACACCCGCTCGCGCTCCTCGCGGGGCCCTGTGCGATCCAGGACGAGGCCCATGCCCTCCGCACCGCCGAGGCCCTGGTGGGGATCGCGGCGGACGCAGGAGTGCCGTTCGTCTACAAGTCCTCCTACGACAAGGCCAACCGGTCGTCCGCGCGGTCCTACCGGGGCCCCGGACTCCGGGAAGGACTGCGGGTCCTTCGCCGCGTGCGCGAGACGTTCGGGTGCCCCGTGCTCTCGGACGTCCACAGGCCCGAGGAGGTGCCGGCGGCGGCCGAGGTCCTCGATCTCGTCCAGATCCCTGCTTTCCTCTGCCGCCAGACCGACCTCGTCCTCGCCTGCGCCCGGAGCGGCCGTCCCGTCAACGTCAAGAAGGGCCAGTTCCTCGCGCCCTGGGATGTCCGAAACGTCGTCGAGAAGCTGAGAGACGGCGGGTGCGAAGACGTGCTCCTGACCGAGCGAGGGGCGGCCTTCGGGTACAACAACCTAGTCGTCGACTTCCGCGGTCTCCGCGTGATGCGGAGCTTCGGAGTGCCGGTGGTCTTCGACGCGACGCATTCCGTGCAGCTGCCCGGCGGAGAGGGCACGCGCTCGGGAGGGGAGCGCCAGTACGTCGAGCCGCTGGCGCGCGCCGCCGTGGCCTTCGGCGTCGACGCGGTGTTCATGGAGGTCCACGAGGATCCGGAGCGCGCCCCGTCTGACGGGCCGACGATGCTCGCCCTCGACCGCCTCCCCCGGCTCCTCCGAGAGCTCCGCGCGATCGGGAGCGCCCTCAGCGCCATTCCATGACCGAATCCTTCGCGACCGACGACATCCTCAAGGTGGGTCGGCGCGTGCTCGAGACCGAGGCCGAGGCGGTGCGCATGCTCGTCGACCGCCTGGACCACCGCTTCGAGCAGGCCGTCACCCTCGTCGAGGCATGCCGCGGTCGCGTGGTCGTCACCGGCATGGGGAAGTCCGGCCTCGTGGGCAAGAAGCTCGCCGCCACCTTGGCGGCCACGGGCACTCCCGCCCTGTTCTTGCACCCCGCCGAGGGAGTCCACGGGGACCTTGGGATGCTGGTGCGCGGAGACCTGGTGGTGGCCCTGTCCTACAGCGGGGAGACGGAGGAGCTCCTCGCCCTGGTTCCCGCCATCAAGCGCCTGGCCGTGCCGCTCGTGGTGCTGACGGGACGGCCCGCCTCGCGGCTGGCGCAGTACGCCGAGCTGGTCCTCGACGTCTCGGTCCGCGAGGAGGCGTGCCCCATGAATCTCACGCCCACCTCGTCGACCGCTGCCGCGCTCGCCCTGGGGGACGCCCTCGCGATCGCCGTTCTCACGCGCCGCGGGCTCGGACCCGACGACATGGCACGACTCCACCCCGGAGGCGCCATCGGCCGGGGCCTGGTACGCGTGGCCGAATTGATGCACCGGGGAGACGAGGTGCCGGTCGTCACGGAATCAGCACCTCTCGAGGCGGTCATCCGGGCGATGAGCGCCAAGCGACTCGGCTGCACCGGGGTGGTGGACCCCGCAGGCTGTCTGACCGGCATCGTGACGGACGGGGACCTCCGGCGAGCCGTGGAGCGTGGGGCCGGCCGGCTCCCGCCAACGGCCGCCGCGGTCATGACGTGGCGCCCCAAGACCGTGGGGCGAGCCGAGCTGGCTGTGACGGCCCTCGAGTTGATGGAGCGCCACAGCATCACGCAGCTCTTCATCGTCGACGACGAGGGCCGCCCTGACGGGGTCCTCCACCTTCACGACCTCCTCCGGGCCAAGATTGCCTGACCGCGACGCGCGGCCGCGAGCCGCCCGCCGACCCCGGGCCGGCCCGCGTCCTGGAAAGGCGCCGACCGCCGGGATCCTTCGGCGCGTTCGCCTCGTCGTGCTCGACGTCGACGGCGTGCTGACGGACGGCCGGCTCTGGCTCGGGCCGGATGGCGAGGAATGGAAGAGCTTCCACGTTCACGACGGCCTGGCCATCGTCCAGGCGATCGCCGCCGGCCTCGTCGTCGCCGTGGTGTCCGCCCGGCAATCCGCGGCCGTGGCCCGCCGGTGCGCAGAGCTCGGTGTGACGGAGGTGCACCAGGGGGTGGCCGACAAGCTGACGGCCTATCACGACCTCAGCCGCCGTCACAGTTGCCGCGACGAGGCCGTCGCAGCCATGGGGGACGATCTCGCCGACCTGCCTGTGCTGGGCCGCGTCGGGCTGGCCGTGGCACCGGCTGATGCCGTGCCCGAGGTCCGCCGGGCCACCCGGTGGGTGACGAGGCAGCCTGGGGGCGCTGGAGCCGTGCGCGAGGCCCTGGAGGCCATCCTAAGGGCGCAAAATCGCTGGCCGGGCTGACCCGAGTCAGCCGCGAACCCCCGCGTTTACTCCCGGCACGATTCGTGCTAGGGTGGGCGCCGTGCTCGGGTATCCAGCACACTGACGGTCATCAAAATGCGCCGCCTGTCGACACTCTTCCTGGTGTGCTTCCTGGCCGTGCTCGCCGGCCTGTCGGGGGTCGTTGCCTGGAAGGTCGTCGGCCGCCGGGCGCCGGCACCGGTCCAGCAGCCTCCTCAGCAGGCCGAGTACCAGATCAAGGACGTCCACATCAACGAGACCCTGGATGGAAACCTCCGATGGACACTCAACGCCGACCAGGCAGAGGTTTACGACCAGAAGGGGATCACGGTGATGCGGCAGGTCGTGATCCAGGTGTTCTCCCGAGACGGAGACTGGACCGTCACGAGCGACGAGGGGACGCTGGACAACAACCGGCGGAACGTCACCCTGACGGGGAACGTGGGGATCCGGTCGAGCGACGGCCTCGAGATGCGGACGGCCACCCTGGGCTGGGACAACGAGCAGCGGACCCTGGCCACCGAGGACACCGTGGAGATCAGCCGGGAGGGCACGACGATCACCGGCATGGGGCTCGTCGTCCGCATGCAGGAGGAGACCGCAGCCGTCCGCCGGAACGTCCGGGTCGTGATCACGGACCGTGCCAAGTCGAACCTCACTCTCTTTCCGAGGAGCAAGTCATGAGGAGCGCAGTACTCGTCCTGACCGTGCTGGTGGCGCTAGGCGCGGCCGTGTCCTCGCTGGTCGCCCAGACCAAGGCTCCCGCCCCCGCGCCCCGGAGCGGAAGCGGGCCCCCCGCCGCCGCACCCAAACCGGCGCCCGCGAAGTCGGGCGACAAGTCGGTCGGCCCCCGGTCGAACGCCCCCATCGTCATCGACGCAGACCGGATGGAGGCCTCCAAGAAGGATGGCCTCGTGGTGTTCACCGGGAACGTGATCGCCAAGCAGGAGAACTCCGTCCAGACCGCGGAACGGATGGAGGTCTACCTCGACGACAAGGGCGAGCGGGTGCTGCGCATCATCTCCACGGGAAACGTCAGGATCGTCACGGAAGATTGCCGGACGGGGACCGCGAAGCGGGCGGAGTACTACGACGACGACCAGAAGCTCCTGCTCATCGGCGACGCCAAGGTGTGGCAGGAGGACAACGTGGTGACCGGCGAGGAGATCGAGATGTTCCTGGCTGACGACCGCAGCACGGTGCGGTCCGGCCCCCAGGGCCGCGTCAAGTCTGTCTTCTACCCGAAGCGGGACGAGGAGAAGACAGGAGGAGCCGCGACGCCCGCGGGCAAGAAAGACGAGAAGCGCCCGGGCGGTTGCGGATAGGCAGGTCACGGGCTGGATGGGTCTCGAGGCGCACGGCCTCGTGAAGGCGTTTCGACACCGGAAGGTCGTGAATGACGTGAACGTCAGCATCGATCGCGGCGAGGTGGTCGGCCTCCTCGGTCCGAACGGGGCGGGGAAGACGACGACGTTCTACATGGTCGTCGGCTTGCTCACGCCGGACCGGGGCCGCATCCTCCTGGACGGTCGGGACATCACCGACCTGCCCATGTACCGTCGGTGCCGCCAAGGCATCGGCTACCTGCCGCAGGAATCCTCCGTCTTCAAGAAGCTGACGGTCGAGGAGAATCTGCTGGCGATCCTCGAGACGATCGACCTCAATCCCCGAGAGCGCCAGGAGCGACTCTACAGCCTGCTCCGGGAACTGAGCCTCGAGCACCTGGCCAAGCAGCGAGCCTTCACGCTGTCCGGCGGCGAGCGGCGTCGCCTCGAGATCACGCGGTGTCTCATCACCGCCCCCAACTACATCCTGCTGGACGAGCCGTTCACGGGAATCGACCCGATCGCGATCGCCGAGATCCAGAGCATCGTGGCTCGGCTCAAGGAGAAGGGGATCGGGGTCCTGATCACCGACCACAACGTCCGCGAGACGCTCTCGATCACCGACCGGTCCTACATCCTCTACGGCGGCCAGATCCTGGTGTCCGGAAAGGCCCACGAGCTGGCCACCAACGAGAAGGCGCGGGAGATATATCTCGGTGAGAAGTTCTCGCTCTAGCCTCCCGCGGGGCGTGCCGGCCGCCGCAGGGGCCGCCCCCACGGCCGTCGTGACCGCCGGATAGGACACCTGCCGATGGCCATGGAAGCCCGACTCAGCCTCCGCCAGACCCAGCGTCTCGTCATGACGCCGATGCTCCAGCAGGCGATCCACCTCCTGCAGCTCTCCACGGTGGAGCTCCAGGAGCTCCTGCAGAAGGAGCTGGAAGAGAATCCCCTCCTCGAGGAGGCCCCGCCCGACGAGGCGCCCGGCCCCGAGGGCGAAGGTCAAGGAGAGGCCGTGCCCGAGGGTCCGCGCGCTGAGGCGGCGCCCGAGATGGCGACGTCCGAGGCGGGCGAAGCGGCCCCGGACCTCCCGTTCGACATCTCGGAGGTGATCTTCGGGCCCCCGGAGGAACGCAGCCTCGTCCAGCAGGAGGAGCACGAGGAGACGCGGTACGAGAATTTCGTCGGGACCCCGACCTCGCTGGCGGACCACTTGGACGAGCAGCTCCGCCTGACGGTCGTCGAGCCCGAGGTCCGCGTCGCCGCCGAAGAGATCATCGGCAACCTCGACGAGGACGGCTACCTGCGGGCGACGATCGAGGAGATCGCGGAGAAGCGAAGCCTTCCGCTCCCGGTGGTCCAGCAGGCGCTTACCCTGGTGCAAGGGTTCGATCCCATCGGCGTGGGTGCGCGGGACCTCCGCGAGTGCCTGCTCATCCAGCTTCGCGATGCGAGCCGCTCGCCGATCGCGAGCCCGCTGGCCGTCGAGATCCTCGACCAGCACTTCGAAGCGCTCCAGCGCTGCAAGTATCCCGAGATCGCCCGGGCGCTGAAGGTGGATCAGGAGCGCGTGATCGAGGCCGTGCACGAGATCGCGACGCTGGAACCGAAGCCCGGGCGCCGCTTCGCGTCGGTCGAGACCCGGTACGTCGTGCCGGACGTCCTGGTGAAGAAGGTCGGGGACGACTACGCCATCATCCTCAACGAAGATGGCATGCCGAGACTCCGGGTCAACTCGTACTACCGAAACGTCATCGGGCAGGGGGACGAGGCGCGGCGCTACGTCGAGGACCGCATGCGGTCCGCCCTCTGGCTGATCAAGAGCATCCAGCAGCGCCAGAAGACCCTCTACAAGGTCACAAACTCCATCGTCCAGTTCCAGCGCGCGTTCCTGGACAAGGGGCTCCCGCACCTCCGGCCGCTGTCCCTCCGTGACGTGGCCGAGGACATCCGTATGCACGAGTCGACGGTTAGCCGTGTGACGACGAGCAAGTTCGTGGAGACCCCGCAGGGGGTCCTGCCGCTCAAGTTCTTCTTCCATAGCGGGATCGCCAAGGCCCAGGGGGACGAGATCTCCTCCGTCAGCGTCAAGAAGATGATCGAGGATCTGGTGGCGAAGGAGGAGCTGGCAAAACCCCTGTCCGACCAGGACATCACCCGCGCGCTTCGCGAGGAGGGCCTGACGATTGCGCGCCGAACCGTTGCGAAGTACCGCGAGGAGCTCGGCATCCTCCCTTCGCACCAGCGCCGGCTCGCCGTGCGCAAGCGCACCTGACCGAGCATGGTCCTCCATCTGGCGGGACGCGGCGGCGTGAGCGTCTCTCCGGAGCTCCGCCGCCGGATCGAGGCGAAGATCGCCAAGATGCAGCGCCTCTTCCCGAAGCTGATCGAGGCCCGTGTCGTTCTGGCCACCGAGCGCCATCGCCATCTCGCGGAGGTCACGCTCCAGGCGAAGCGCGCGACGTTCCACGTCGAGGGCGAGGCTCCCGGCTTCCACGCGGCCGTCGACCAAGCGCTCGCCGCCCTGTCCGCGCAGATCCGCCGGAAGAAGGAGCGCGTCACCGCCAAGAAGCCCCGGCCGTCGCGAAGCCGCCTGGCGCCGCAACCCGGGATCGGCAGCACTCCGGAGCCGGTCGACGAGGCGCCGTCGGAGCCACCGATGGTGATCCGGCGGACCAACGCGAAGCCGATGTCGCTCGAGGAGGCGGTCGACCAGCTGCGCCTGAAGACCGACGGCCTGCTGGTCTTCCGGAACGCGCGGACGGGCGCCGTCAACGTCCTGCGGCGACGCCCCGACAGAACGGTGGAGCTTGTCGAGCCCGCCGGCTAGGGCGCTTCTCGCCGAGACGGAGCAGGGTGACCGGCTGCGCCTCATCATCATTACCGGCCTGTCCGGGGCCGGAAAAAGCTGGACCATCAAGTGTTTCGAGGACATGGGCTACTACTGCGTGGACAACCTGCCAACCACGCTGATCCCGACGTTCGCCGAGCTGTGTGCGCACTCGACACGCCGCATCGGCCGCATCGCGCTTGGCGTCGACATCCGGGAGCGCGAGTACCTCCACTCGGTCGTCGAGGTGCTGGGTGAGCTCCGCGGCGCCGGGTATCTCACGGAGGTGCTCTTTCTCGAGGCCTCGGAGGAGGCCCTCGTGCGACGGTACCACGAGACCCGACGTCGCCACCCGGTGTCGTCGGGGTCGCTGCTGGACGGCATCCGTGAGGAGCGCAAGCTCCTGGCGAACCTGCGAGAGCTGGCCGACCGCGTGATCGACACCTCCCAGATCACGGTCCACGAGCTCCGGCAGCGCCTGGTCGAGCTGTACGGCGAGGCGGCCGCGCCGGGGCTGAGCGTCAACCTGCTGTCGTTCGGCTACAAGTTCGGCGTGCCCTACGAGGCGGATCTCGTCTTCGACTGCCGGTTCCTCCCCAATCCCTTCTTCATCGAGACCCTGAAGGCGCAAGACGGGCGGGCGACCAGCGTCCGGCAGTTCGTGATCGACCAGCCCGAGGGCCGCGAGCTGATCACGCGGCTCCGCGAGTTCCTCGGATACCTGCTGCCGCGCTACCAGAAGGAGGGCAAGGCCTACCTCACTGTGGCCATCGGGTGCACGGGAGGCCGTCACCGCTCGGTCGCTCTGGTGGAGGAGCTGCGGGGATTCGTGGAGACCCACGACATCCCGGTCAACGTGACGCACCGGGACGTGGAGCGCGCGGGCTGACGCCCGCGGGCCAGAGAAACCGAGCGTGGACGTCTCCCCCGACCGCCTGCCGGTGCGGATCGACAAGCCCTGGGGCTACGAGATCTGGTATGCGTGGACGGACCGCTACGTCGGCAAGATTCTGCACGTCCGCCACGGGCACCGGCTGTCGCTCCAGTACCACCGCGAGAAGGACGAGGCGAGCTACCTCTTGCGCGGCCGGCTCCTCTTGACCAAGGGCCCCAGCGAGGATCGCCTCACGAGCACCGAGATCGTGGAGGGACACGCCTGGCGGAACCGACCCGGCGAGATCCACACGATCGAGGCGATCGAGGACTCGGATGTCCTCGAGGTCTCCACGCCCGAGCTCGACGACGTCGTGCGCCTCCGGGACCTGTACGGCCGCGAGGGCACGAGCCGGCCCTGACCGTCCGGCAACGGCACGGGCGGTGCGCGGCCTGAATCGGCGCGCCCTGGCCTTCGCCAGGCCGCGAAAATGGTGTCCGCGCCTTGAGAGGCGTAGCGGCCCATGCTAAAGTGACCCGGTTGCGGGCTCGCTCCCCAGCGCACCCGACCGCACGGCAGGCCATTCAGGAGGGCCAGATGGCGCACGACGAGTACCTGTTCACCTCGGAGTCG
Organism: uncultured Candidatus Rokubacteria bacterium; assembly: GCA_963805625.1. Lineage (GTDB taxonomy): Bacteria > Methylomirabilota > Methylomirabilia > Rokubacteriales > DASRDR01 > DASRDR01. The sequence continues at coordinate 409,731 of CAWDVE010000010.1, read as the reverse complement.
GTCACCGAGGGTCACCCCGACAAGATCGCGGACCAGATCTCGGATGCCGTCCTGGATGCCATCCTCGCCGAGGATCCGCGGGGCCGGGTGGCGTGCGAGTCTCTCCTCACCACCGGTCTCATCGTCGTGGCTGGCGAGATCACGACCACAAGCCACGTGGATATCTCGGACATCGCGCGCCAGACCGTCAGGGACGTCGGGTACACGCGCGCCAAGTACGGCTTCGACTCCGACACCTGCGGCGTGATCGTCTCCGTCCACAAGCAGTCACCGAACATCGCCCAGGGTGTGGACCAGGGCACCGACAAGCTGGGCGCGGGAGACCAGGGCCTCATGTTCGGGTATGCCTGCAACGAGACGCCGGAGCTCATGCCGGCGCCGATCTCGCTGGCCCACGGCCTGGTGCGCCGCCTCTCCCAGGTCCGCCGGGACGGGACCCTCCCGTACCTCCGGCCTGACGGCAAGTCGCAGGTGAGCGTCCGGTACGTCGACGGCAAACCCGTGCGGGTCGAGACCGTCGTGGTGTCGGCGCAGCACGCTCCCAACGTCCCGTACGACCGCCTGCGCGAGGAGATCATCGAGCACGTCATCCTCCCAGTCTTGCCGCCGCCCATGGTGGATCGCCGGCACCTGACGTTCCACATCAATCCCACCGGCGTCTTCGAGATCGGCGGGCCAATGGGGGACACCGGACTCACCGGCCGCAAGATCATCGTCGATACCTACGGCGGCTCCTGCCCCCACGGGGGCGGTGCCTTCTCGGGCAAGGACCCGACGAAGGTGGACCGGTCGGCGGCCTACATGGCCCGTCACGTCGCCAAGAACATCGTGGCGGCCGGGCTCGCCGAACGATGCATGGTCCAGGTCGCCTACGCCATCGGCGTCGTCGACCCCGTGTCGGTCATGGTCGAGACGTTCGGGACTGGCAAGCTCCCCAAGGCCAGTCTGGAGCAGCTGATCCAGCGCCAGTTCGACCTCACCCCCGCGGGTATCATCAAGTACCTGGACCTCCGCCGCCCGATTTACCGGAAGACCGCGGCCTTCGGACACTTCGGCCGGAGCGAGCCTGAGTTCACCTGGGAGCGCACGCACCGCGTGAAGGACCTCCGGCAGGACGCGGGGATCTAACTAAGAGAGGGGCCGAGCCGATGACCAGCACGCCACACGACGTCAAGGATCTCAGCCTGGCCGCGGCCGGTCAGCTTCGCATCGACTGGGCGGAGCTCTCCATGCCCGTGCTCCGCCAGGTTCGGGAACGGTTCACGGCGGAGCAGCCTCTCCGGGGTATTCGGATCGGCGCCTGCCTCCACGTCACGACGGAGACCGCCGTCCTAATGCTCGCGCTCAAGGCCGGCGGGGCGTCGGTCGCGCTCTGCGCGTCGAACCCCCTGTCCACGCAGGACGACGTGGCCTCGGCCCTGGTTCGCGAGCACGCGATCCCCGTCTACGCGCAGAAGGGCGAGGACCACGAGCGTTACTATCGCCACATCCAGGCCGTCCTCGACACCCGCCCGAGCGTCACCATGGACGATGGCGCCGACCTCATCTCCGAGCTTCACGGCAAGCGGCGCGAGCTCATCCCCGGCATCGTCGGGGGAACCGAGGAAACGACGACCGGCGTCATCCGGCTGCGAGCAATGGAGCGCGAGGGTGTCCTCACGTTTCCGATCATCGCGGTGAACGACGCCGACACGAAGCACCTGTTCGACAACCGGTACGGCACCGGACAGTCGACCCTCGACGGCATCCTCCGGGCGACCAACATCCTCTTCGCAGGGCGCACCGTCGTCGTGGCGGGCTTCGGCATGTGCGGGCGCGGGCTGGCCGCCCGCGCGCACGGGATGGGCGCGCGGGTCGTGGTGACGGAGGTAGAGCCGATCCGTGCCCTCGAGGCCGTTATGGAGGGCTTCCAGGTTCTGCCGATGGCAGAGGCGGCGGCCCAGGCGGACGTGCTGGTCACCGTCACCGGGAACACGACCGTCGTGCGGCAGGAGCACTTCGCTCGCCTGAAGGACGGCGCCATCCTCGCGAACTCCGGCCACTTCAACGTCGAGATCGACCTGGAGGCGCTCGAGCGGGGGAGCGCGAGCCGCCGCACCGTGCGACCCCTCGTCGACGAGTTTACGCAGAAAGACGGGCGCCGGATCTACGTGCTGGGCGAGGGCCGCCTCATCAACCTCGCTGCCGCCGAAGGCCACCCTGCTGCGGTCATGGACATGTCGTTCGCGAATCAGGCTCTCTCGGTGGAGCATCTCGTCAAGGAGAAAGGGCGCCTCGAGCGGAAAGTGTACCGCGTCCCGATCCAAATCGACCGAGACATCGCCAGGCTCAAGCTCGCGTCCATGGGCGTCTCGATTGACGAACTCACCCCGCGGCAGCAGGAGTACCTGGCGTCCTGGACCCACGGGACCTAGACCGGGTGCTCCTCGCCGCGCTGGATGCCGGCGCCCGCTGAGCCGCGTCGGCGACGGTGGCGTCGCCTCTGGGGGGTGCTTGCCATCCTCCTGGTCCTCGGGCTCGGTGTCGGCTACGGTGCCGTCGCGTCCCTGGAACCCCTGGTGGCGCGTCCCGGCTGGCCGCCGGCCTCCGACCTGTCCGAGTACACCGCAGTCCTCCACGTGCACTCGAGCTATTCCCACGACGGCCGGGGCAGCGTCGAGGAGGTGGCGGCCGCGGCGAGCCGGGCCGGCGTCCGCGTGGTCTTCCTCACCGACCACAACACCCTCGCGCCCCTGGCCGACGACAAGGAGGGGTGGCACGGAGAAGTGCTGGTCCTCGTCGGAGCCGAGATCACGACGGGCTCCGGGTATCTCCTGGTCCTCGACCCGCGCTCGGACCTGCCGACGCGTGCTCGTGGATTCGCGCTCGACGAGCTGGTCCGCGGCTACCGGGAGGCCGGGGCCATCGTCCTCCTCGCGCATCCCGAGCACCCCCGGCTCCGGTGGCGCCATTCCGTGCCGGAGATCGATGGCCTCGAGGTCATCGATGTCTTCGACCAGCTGATGGCGGTCCCCTTCGGCCGGAAGGTCATGGGTCTGGCTGCCTATCCCGCCAACCCGGTCATGGCAGTCCTGTCCTGGATCCACTGGCCGCGGGCGGTACTCGCCCGGTGGGACGGCATGAGCCAGAAGAGCCCGACGCTGGGCGTCCTCGCCCTGGATGCCCACGGGGGCATCGCGCTGACGGAGGAGACCGACTTGGTGGTCCCGTCGCACGAGACCGCGTTTCGGCTGGGACGGCTCCACTTCGTCACTGCCGAGCCGCTGCGCCGCGACGCGGCGGACCGTCTGCGCGTCTACCGCGCCATGCGGGCGGGGCGCTTCTACAACGCCTTCGACGGCTTCGCGCCGGCCGAGGGTTTCCGGTTCGAGGTCCGGCTCGGCGAGGACCGGGCGCTCATGGGCGCGACGGTACCCTTCAGGCCCGGGCAGGCCGCCCTCATCGAGATCCCGCCCGTCGGCGACGCGATGGTTCGACTTCTGCGTGACGGCGCGATTTTCCACGAGGCGCCGGCCGACACGCTTCTCCGCATCCCGCTCCCTGGACCCGGCGTGTACCGCGTCGAGGTCGACCTGCGTGTCGATCTGTTTCCCATCGGCGGCGTGGCGTATCGGCCATGGATCTTCTCGAACCCCGTATACGTCCGCGGTTGAACGAGCCCAGCCCCGTGCCGTCGTGGAGCCGCGTGGGGCTCCTGGTCGCTGCCGTCTTGGTCATCCTGACGGGACTCAGGCTTGCTTTCCTGGCGTGGGGCGGCCTCGACCTCTCGCCGGACGAGGCGCACTACTGGGAATGGTCGCGCCGGCTCGATCTCTCGTACTACTCGAAGGGCCCTCTCATCGCGTACCTCATCGCAGGGCTCACGACCGTGTTCGGAACGTCCGCGTTCGGCATCCGCCTCGGCGCCGTCGGCCTGAGCCTCGTCGGCGCGTGGGCGATCTACCGACTCGGCCGTGAGCTGTTCGGGCAGCCCGAGCCCGGAGCGCTCGCCGTGACCGGACTCCAGCTCACGCCCCTCGTGTGGGCGGGCAGCCTCCTCACGACCATCGACTCGCCGTTCGTCGTCGCCTGGACCCTCGCATTGTGGGCGGCTCAACGGGCTCTCGCCGGAGGAGGGGCCGTGGCGTGGCTCCTCCTGGGGCTCGCGGTGGGGGTGGGGAGTCTCGCAAAGTACACGATGCTCTTCGTCCTGCCCGGTCTGGCGCTCTACCTCTGGCTTGCGCCGGAGCGCCGGTCTTCGTTTCGGTCGCAGGGGCCGGCCCTGGCGCTTCTGACCGCGCTGGTGGCCCTCGCGCCGGTGCTGATCTGGAACGCGCGGACGGGCTGGGTCACGGCCCGGCACGTGGCCAGCCAGGGGCGGGGTGGAGGCTTCACGCTCGAGCACCTCGCGGAGTTCCTGGGGTCCCAGATCTTGGTGCTCACGCCGGTCATCGCGGCGCTCCTCGGGTGGGGTCTCTGGGTCGGCGTGCGCGAAGGCTTCGTACGCCGCCGGGAGCCCTACCGGTTCCTGCTCGCTTTCGCGGCGCCTGTGCTGGGGACATATCTCGTGGTCGGGCTGCAGGGCAAGGTCCAGGCGAACTGGGCGGCCGCCGCGTATCCGCCTCTCGCCCTCGCGACCGCCGGCTTCCTTCTCGAGCGCCGGGCCGGGCTGGCGGCGGCGCCGCGCCGAGCCCAGACCCGGCTCCTGGTCATCGCGAGCGTGGTGGCCCTGAGCTTCTGCGCGATTGGCCACGTCATCGGCCGCCTGGATCTGCCGCGCGGGCTCGATCCCACGACACGGCTCCGCGGCTGGGGCGAGCTCGGGCGCGCGGTGGGGATGACCGTAGAACGGATGCCGGATCCGCAGCGCACCTTCCTGGTGTCCAACCGCTACCAGGTCACCAGCGAGCTCGCCTTCTACGTGCCGGGACGGCCTCCCGCGTATAATTTCAACCTGGGCCGTCGGCTGAATCAGTACGACTTCTGGGAGGGCCCCGACTCCCGCCTGGGTTGGGACGCGGTGTACGTGGAGGAAGGCGCCAATGGCCTCGACAGGCGCGTCCGCGCCGCGTTCGTCCGCGTCGACCCCCCGATCGTGCTGCGGATCACGCAAGGGGAGCGGATGATTCGCATGTTCAGTCTCCACCGCGCGTACGGCTTCCGCGGAACACCGATGCCGGCCGGCCGGATCCGGTACTGAAAGGAGGGAGAGACCAGGCATGGCGGAGGTGCCGTCCCGGGCATCGCCCGCGCTCACCGTGGTCATCCCCGCCTACAACGAGCAGGCCAACGTCGAGGCCTGCTGTCGGGAGCTGGCCGATGTCCTCGAAGGCCATGGCCAGCCCTTCGAGATCTTGTTCGTGGACGACGGCTCCACCGACGGCACTGGCGACGTGCTCCGCCGGCTGGCCGACGCGGATCCCAGGGTCCGCGTCCTTCGCTTCCGCACGAACGCAGGGCAGACCGCGGCCCTCCACGCCGGCTTCCAGGGTGCCCGCGGAGCGGTCGTCGTCACCATGGACGCCGACCTCCAGAACGACCCCCACGACATTCCGAAGCTTCTCGCCGCCCTCCCCGGCCAGGATGCCGTCTGCGGCTGGCGCGTCGATCGGCGCGATCCCTGGACCAAGCGGATCGCCTCGCGCGTCGCCAACAGGGTGCGGGATCGGTTCACTCACGACGGGGTCCACGACACAGGGTGCACGCTCAAGGCGTTCCGGCGCGAGGCCGTCCAGGGTCTGCATCTCTACCGGGGCATGCACCGGTTCCTGCCCGCGCTCCTGCAGATGGAGGGCATGCGGGTGACGGAAGTGCCCGTATCCCACCGGCCCCGACGAGCCGGCGTCTCGAAGTACGGGAACTGGGGCCGCCTCTGGGCAGGGCTCGCCGATCTCTTCGCCGTGCGCTGGATGGCACGGCGACGGCTGGACTACGAGATCGAGGAGGATCGGCGCTGACCAGGCGGGCCCTGCTCCTGGTCCTGATCGGGGTGGCAGCCGTCCTGGCCTTCGAGGCCGTGCCCTTCTACACCGACTGGCTCTGGTTCGAGGAGGTCGGCTACCTGGCCGTCTTCCTGCGAATCGCCGCGACACGCGGCAGCATCCTGATCGGAGTCGGGCTCCTGACCTTCCTGTTCCTCATCCTGAACCTGCGCGTCGCCGTCCGCGCGCGGCCGCCGGACGTGTTCTGGGAGCTCGAGGAGCCCCTCGGGCTGCCCAGCCGGGTGGTACTGGAGCCGCTGCTCCAGCGGCTGATCACGCCGGTGACCGCCACCCTGTCCATCCTGGTGGGGCTGTCCGCCAGCTCCGAATGGCAGGCGGCCCTGCTCTACCGGAACGCCCAGCCATTCGGGGTGCTGGACCCGCTGTTCCAGCAGGACGTCGCCTTCTACGTGTTCCAGCTCCCGCTGTGGCAGCGAGCGCTCACCTGGATCTTCGGAATACTCCTGCTCGCTCTGGCCGTGACGGCCCTCGTCTACTTCCTGGGCCGCGTCCTCGTCCTGACGGCGCGAGGCCCGGTGATCACCGCCCGGGCGCGGGCGCACCTCCTGGGGCTGCTGGCGCTCCTCCTCTTCGCCAAGGCAGCCGATTTCTGGCTCGACCGCTACGATCTCCTGTACTCGCAGCGTGGGGCCGTCCTCGGCGCGACCTACACGGACGTGCACGCGACGCTGCCGGCGCTCGGGTGGCTGGCCGCCCTCGCGATGCTCTGCGGGCTCACCGCGCTCGCCCAGGTCTTCCGACGCAGCACCCGCCCCGTCCTGGCCGGCCTCGTCGTGCTAGCCGCCGGGTGGATCGGTGGCCTCTGGGTGTTCCCGACGCTGGTGCAGCGCCTGCGCGTCGCCCCGAACGCCCTGGTGGCGGAGAGCCCCTACATCGCCCATCACATCCACCTGACGCGGCGGGCGTTCGCCCTCGATCGCATCGAGGAGCGCGACTTCCCGGCCCGGGAGACACTGACCCAGGCCGACCTGGCTCGCAACGCGCCAACGCTCAGGAACGTGCGCCTCTGGGACCACGCGCCGCTCCTCCTCACCTTTGCGCAGCTGCAGGAGATCCGGACCTACTACCGGTTCGCCGACGTCGACAACGACCGCTACGTCATCGACGGGGAGTACCGGCAGGTGATGCTGTCGGCCCGCGAGCTCTCGTATCAGAACCTCCCGCGCGACGTCCAAGGCCGGGACGCCGACCTCTTGTGGATCAACGAGCACCTCCAGTACACGCACGGGTATGGCGCGGTCGTGGGGCCCGTCAACCGCATCACCACCGACGGGCTACCTGAGCTCTACGTCAAGGACATCCCGCCCGCGGCCGCAAAGGCCTCGCTCCGCATTACCCGACCGGAGATCTACTACGGCGAGGCCTCGAACGAATACGTGTTCGTCCGGACGCGCTCCCAGGAGATCGACTATCCCTCCGGCGACGAGAACGTCTACACGACCTACCAAGGGCAGGGCGGGGTCCAGGTGGGCTCCCTCTGGCGGCGGCTCGTCCTGTCGATCCGGTTCGGCTCCTACCGCATCCTCCTGAGCCCCGAGATCACGTCCGATAGCCGGGTGCTGTTCCACCGCCAGATCGGCGAGCGCGTGCGCCGGATCGCCCCATTCTTCCGCTTCGACACCGATCCCTACCTCGTGATCCGCGCGGACGGTCGCCTCGCCTGGCTGCTCGACGGCTACACCGCCACCGACCGATATCCGTACGCCGAGCGCGTCCCCGGACTCGGCAACTACGTCCGGAATGCCGTCAAGGTGGTCGTCGACGCCTACGACGGGAGCGTGCGCTTCTACGTCTCGGACGCGCAGGATCCGCTCGTGCGCGCCTACGTGGCCACGTTCCCGGGTCTCCTCGAGCCGATCGAGGCGATGCCAGCCGATCTCCGGGCGCACGTCCGGTACCCTGCGGGGTTCTTTGCGGTGCAGGCGCGGATGTACGCCACGTACCACATGCAGGATCCACGGGTTTTCTACAACAAGGAGGACCTCTGGTCGGTGCCGCGCATGGCTGAGGGCGGTCGCGACCGTGAGATCGACCCCTACTACACGATCATGCGCATCCCCGGTGAATCACGCGAGGAGTTCGTCCTGCTGATGCCCTTCACGCCACTCCGCCGCGACAACATGATCGCCTGGCTCGCCGCCCGCTCCGACGGGGCGGCCTACGGGCGCCTGGTGGCGTTCCTGTTCCCCAAGCAGCGCCTCGTCTTCGGACCCCGGCAGATCGGGGCGCGGATCGACCAGGACGCCGTCATCTCCCAGCAGCTCACCCTGTGGAGCCAGCGGGGCTCGACGGTAATCCGTGGGAGCCTCCTGGCGATCCCGGTGGAGGAGTCGCTGCTCTACGTTCAGCCCCTCTACCTGGCGGCGGAGAAGGGCTCGATCCCGGAGCTCAAGCGGGTGATCGTCGCTCACGGCAACCAGATCGCGATGGCCGAGACGCTCGACGCCGCCCTTCAGTCGATCTTCGGGGGCCAGCCCGGGGCGCCGGCGAGCCGCCCGGCGGCGGCCGGGTCGAGCGAGGCCATGGGCGAGGGCGTCATCGGCCAGGTCGGCCGCGCCTGGGAGGCGTGGACCCGTGGCCAGGACGCACTCCGCCGGGGGGACTGGAGCGCCTACGGGGAAGCCCAGCGCCGGCTCGAGGACGCCCTGCGGGCCCTGCGCGAGCGCGGTCCCCGCTAGCGCCCCGATCGCGCACGCCCTCCGGCAAGTCGCGCCCGATCCCCGGATACGAGACGGATGCGCGACGCGACCCGGTCCGTCCTGCCCGCCGCTCAGGTTCGCGCGCGGAGATACAGGTACAGCCCGAGCGTGGCGAACAGCGCATTCGCCGACCAGGCCGCGATCAGCGGTGGGAGGATCTCCGACCGGGCGAGGGCCACCGCCGCCGAGTGGACGATGAAGTACCCGAGTCCGAGCGCCAGGCACAGCGCGATGCCGATGACCCTCCCCCCGCGGGGGGACTGGAGGGCAAAGGGAATGCCCACGAGCACCATGATCGGGTGGGCGAGCGGAAAGGCGATCTTCGAGTGGAGGTCGACGATGTACTTCGCGACCTTGTGCCCGGCGTCCACGAGGCGGTCGATGTACTCCTTCAGCTCCTTGTAGCTCATAACGTCGGGCGCCCGGGGCACCTGGGCGAAGTCCTGGTATCGTTCGGGGAGCTTGACGCTCTGCTCCTTGAAGGGCTCCGCCCGGTCGGGCTGACCCGATCGGAACTCGCGCCGGACACCCGTGCCCAGGCGCCAGGAGTCCTCCGAGGCAACCCACCGCATGTCCCGTGCGTCCCAGCGCCGCCGCATGGTGAAGTCGGACCCGAGCGACAGCACTGTGACGTTGTTCATCTGCTGACTACCGGGATCGAGGAGCCCGATGTGGTAAATGCGGCTCTCGGCCGCACCATCTTCGCGTCCGCGGTACCAGATCTCCGTGCGTTTTCGGAGCTCGGGCATTGTCCGACGCTTGATCTTGGCCTCATCGATCTCCACGGCACGCCGGTTCAACCACGGCATCATGTATTCCTGGAATCCCAGCGACGTCACTGAGATCAGCACCGCAAGCCCGAAGACCGGCAGGCTGACGCGAAAGAGACTCACTCCACCAGCCTTGAGCGCCGTGAGCTCGTTGCTCCGCGAGAGGCCCACGAACAGGAGAATCGCTGACATCAGCATCACGAGGTGCAGTCCCTGGTAGACGAACGGCGGCGTCCGGTAGACGAAATGCATGAGAATCAACCCTATGCCTGGCTTCAGTCGAATGTACCGCTCCAGCGTGGTCATCAGGTCGCCCACGATTACCACCACGCTCGCGAGCGCAATGCCATAGCAGAACAAAATCAAGAACTGACGGCTGATGTACCGGTTCACCACCCCGAGGAATAGCCACACAACCAGCCAAAATAGCAGAAGAGCCACGACCAGAGCGATGAGCAGCGCCGGCATCGACAAATCGATGCGGGTTTGCAGTACGAAACCCAGAATGACGATGGCGGCAGCGTAGATGATGAACCCGTAGACTAGCGGGCTTCGCCAGTCGCCGGTGCGCACGCGAGCCGCCTCACGCTGGCGGGCAGGTGTGGCCGCCAACCCACGCCGGCGCGGCAACCGACGTCCGGTCGCAGCGGCTCTGCCGGACTCCGCGCCCTGTCGGACGGGCCGTCGGCTCGCCTGGCTCGCCGCGACGCTCGCCCAGAACCCACGCCGGATCAGCGCCACCAGGGGAATCGGTCGTTCCTTGAGGCTTACGCGCAGCAGATAGAGCGCGAGGGTGCCCACGATGATGTTGGGTGCCCACATCGCCAGCCAGGGCGGGATCCGTCCATAGTCGCCGATGTTCTCGCCGAGGGTCAGGCCGAAGTAGTAGAAGAGCACGATGGGCAAGAGCGCCACGAAAGAACCCCAGCGGCCGCCCCGGTGGGCACGGATGCCCAGTGGGACGCCCAGGACGCTGAAGACGAAACACGCCGCCGGGATCGCGAACTTCTTGTGGATCTCGACCAGATACGGGTTCGGGTTGCCTTTGAGGTCGACCGCCTTCTGCGTTGCCTGCCGCAGCTCCGCGAGGCTCATCTCGCGGTCGCCCTTGGGCGTGCCCCCCTGCTTGAGCAGGGGATTCTCCAGCACGAGCGTGATGTCGTAGAGGCGGAAGCGCACCTCCCGGTACTTCTGGAGCGCGCTGGGGCTGGTCTCGTGGATCGCGCCGTCGAGTAGCCGGAGGGTGACCCGCCGGTTCACCTCGTCCGAGAGGAGCCGGCCCTCCCGAGCCGTGATGAAGCGCTGCTCGTTGGGTTTCCGCTCGTCCGATACGAACACGTTCCGGAGCGCCACCTGGTCAGTCGCGATCTCGTCGACGTAGATGACAAAGTTCCCGAAGGTGTCGTTGAACACTCGCTCCTTCAACCCCACGGTCGCCTGTGTCCGGACGATCTCGAACACAAGCGACTTGAAGGCGTAGTTGCTCTTCGGGACGGCGTCGATCATCAGGTACGCGGTCATGGCCGTCACGCCGACCCCGAAGACCATGACGGGCCGGAGGAGGCGGAGCGGGCTCACCCCGCACGCTTTCAGCGCCACGATCTCCATGTCGGCGGAGAGACGCCCGAAGGCCACCAGGATCGCGAGCAGGAACCCGATGGGGATGGTCAGAACCAGGATGGCAGGGGAGATGTACACGAGCATCATGAGGACGAGAGGGACGGGAACGCCCTTGTTGATGATCAGGTCGGTGAGGTCGAAGATCCGGTCGATCAGCAGCAGGAACGTGAAGACGAGCAAACCGAGGCAGAACGGGGTGACGAGCTCCTTCCAGATATAGCGGTCGAGGGTTCTCACGGCCCCTGCTTTCACGGTCATTCTACGGGAGCCCTCGTGAGGTGTAAACGACGGGAGCCGATGCTAAGATGACCGCTGTGTCGGACGACCCGAAGCCCCCTGCGCGCCCGCCGGCGCCGCTCGCGGATCGCTACGACCCCCGCCAGGCCGAGGACACCTGGTATGGCGTGTGGGAGGAGCGCGGTTACTTCCGGGCGGATCCATTCTCCAAGGCGAAGCCGTACTGCATCGTCATCCCGCCGCCGAACGTCACCGGCTCTCTCCACATCGGTCACGCGCTGAACAACACGCTCCAGGACATCCTGGTGCGCTGGAAGCGGATGGAGGGGTTCAACGTCCTCTGGCAGCCGGGGATGGATCACGCCGGCATCGCGACGCAGGTGGTCGTGGAGCGGCAGCTGGCGGCCGAGGGCACGACCCGCCAGGCGCTCGGGCGGGACGCGTTCGTCCAGCGCGTGTGGAAGTGGAAGGAGGAGTCGGGCGGCACGATCATCCGGCAGCTGAAGCGACTCGGGGCCTCCTGCGACTGGGAGCGCGAGCGCTTCACGATGGACCCCGGCCTCTCGGCGGCCGTCCGGGAAGTGTTCGTGCGGCTCTGGGAGGAGGGCCTGATCTACCAGGGCGAGTACATCGTGAACTGGTGCCTCCGCTGCCAGACGGTCCTGTCCGACATCGAGGTGGAGTACGAGGAGCGGGCCGCCGAGCTCTACTACATCAAGTACGGGCCGCTCTCGCTGGCAACCGTGCGTCCGGAGACGAAGCTCGGCGACACCGCGCTGGCCGTCAACCCTAAGGACCGTCGCTACGCAAAGCACGTGGGGAAGGAGCTCGAGATCCCGTCGGTCGACGGGACGATCCGGATGAAGGTCGTCGCCGATGCTGCCGTCGACCCGAAGTTCGGCACGGGAGTCATCAAGGTCACGCCCGCGCACGATCCGACGGACTTCGAGATCGGGCGGCGCCACGGCCTGGAAGTCCGGCAGGTCATCGGCTTCGACGGGAAGATGAACCAGCGCGCAGGGAAGTACGCGGGGCTCGACCGCTTCGAGGCACGGCAGCGCATCGTCGAGGACATGACCGCCCTCGGGCTCATCGAGAAGGTCGAGCCGTACCAGCACCGGGTCGGCACCTGCTACCGCTGCAAGACCGTGGTCGAGCCGCTGGTCTCCAAGCAGTGGTACGTCCGTATGAAGCCGCTCGCCGAGCGCGCCGCCAAGGCGGTCCGCGATGGCCGCACGCGAATCGTGCCGCGGACCTGGCTGAAGACCTACTACTGGTGGCTCGACAACATCCGGGACTGGTGCATCTCCCGCCAGCTCTGGTGGGGGCACCGGCTTCCGGTCTGGTACTGCGACGCGGAAGGGTCGATCCACGTGTCGCGCGAAGACCTGGCCGAATGCCCGAGCTGCCACGGCCCGCTCCGCCGGGACGAGGACGTTCTCGACACGTGGTTCTCGTCGGGGCTGTGGCCCTTCTCGACCCTCGGCTGGCCGCGCGACACGCCGGAGCTCAAGACGTTCTACCCCACCGCCTGTCTCGTGACGGGCTTCGACATCCTCTTCTTCTGGGTCGCCAAGATGATGATGACGGGCCTCCACTTCATGGGAGAGGTGCCGTTCCGGGACGTGTACATTCATGCCCTCGTGCGCGACGCCGAGGGCCAGAAGATGTCGAAGTCGAAGGGTAACGTCGTCGACCCCCTCGAGGTGATGGAGCGCTACGGGACGGACGCGCTCCGGTTCACGCTGGCGGCCCTCGCCGCCCAGGGGCGGGACATCCGGCTCTCCAGCGAGCGCATCGAGGGCTACCGCAACTTCGCGAACAAGCTCTGGAACGCCGCGCGCTTCGTTCTCTCCAACCTGGAAGGGTACCGCCCCACACTCGCGCGGAAGGCTCCGGCCCCCCTGGCCGAGCGTTGGATCCGCAGCCGTCTCGTGCGGACCGTCGGCACCGCCCGGAAGTCCCTGGCCGCCTATCGCTTCAACGAAGCCGCGGGAGCCATCTACCAGTTCCTCTGGCACGAGTTCTGTGACTGGTATCTCGAGTGGTCCAAGCTGACGCTCTACCGGGGGGACGACCCCGCGGCGCGTGTGCGCACGCAGGCGACCCTCGTCGAGGTCCTGGAGACGACGCTCCGCCTGCTCCATCCCTTCATGCCCTTCATCACCGAGGAGATCTGGCAGCGGTTCCCCAAGGGCAGGGGGGCGCCGGCCAGCATCATGATCGCCCGCTTCCCGCGGGTCCGTCGCCGCGACCTCGACCCCGCGGCCGAGGCGGCCATGGCACCGATCATGGCGGTCATCAGCGCCGTGCGAAACCTCAGGAGCGAGCTCCAGATCCCTCCATCGCGGACGCTGACGGCCATCGTCCGGCCGCCCGCCGGAACCGTGGCGGCGAGCCTCCTGGAGACGGCGGCAGCGGTCGCGGCGCTCACCCGCGCCGAGATCCAGGTCGATCCCTCGGCGACCCGTCCACCGCACTCCCTCCTCGCCATCGCGGACGGCTGCGAGGTCTACGTGCCCATGGAGGGCCTGGTGGACGTCGAGGCCGAGCGGGGCCGGCTCTCCCGGGAGCTCCGGCGCGTCGAGGAGGACCTCGGCCGCACCGAGGCCAAGCTCGCACGGGAGGACTTCCGTCAGCGAGCTCCGGCGGAGGTCGTCGCCCGCGAGGAAGTGAAAGGGGTGGAGCAGCGCGCGCTCCGGGCGAAGCTCCGTGAGGGCCTGGAGCGTCTCGATGCCCTGGCCGGGCGCTGAGCCGCCACTCGACGCCGAACTGACGCGCGCGTTCACTCCCTGCCTGCCGGGCGGTCGGCTGGCCGGGCCGCTCCGGGCGTACCGCTCCCTCGCGTCGACCCAGACCCTGGCGCGCGCGTGGGCGGCCACGGGAGCGCCCGAGGGCGCCGTGGTCCTCGCCGACTACCAGACCGCAGGGCGAGGCCGGCACGGCCGTCCCTGGACCGCTCCCGGCGGAACCGCTCTCCTCTTCTCGGTGGTTCTGCGGCCCCGCCTCCCGGTGGCGCGCTGGCCTGAGATCCCGCTCGCGACGGGCTGCGCGGTGGCCGAAGGCCTGGAGACCGTGGCTCCGGTCTCGGCGACGCTCAAGTGGCCGAACGACGTGCTCGTCGGCGGGCGGAAGCTGGCGGGCATCCTGGCCGAGGGAGTGGCCGGCACTTCGCCGCTGGTGATCCTCGGCATCGGCGTGAACGTCTCTCAGCGGGACTCGGACTGGCCGCCGAATCTCGCCGGCACTGCTGGCTCGCTCGGTAGCCTGGGCACCTCCGTCGCGCGCGAGACGCTCCTGGCGGCGCTCCTCCTCCGCCTGACCGGCTGGTATGGCGTGCTGCTCGAGGAGGGCTTCGAGCCGGTTCGCGCCGCCTGGCGCCAGGGAGGCCTCCTCGGCCTCCGCGTCCCGCTCCCCGATGGCGAGGGCACGACCGTCGATCTCGGGCCGGGCGGGGAGCTCGTTGTCCGGCGTGACGACGGGCGTCTGGCGCGCCTGATCGCGCCCCCCGAAAGCCGCCCCGAGCGGGAAGGGGCGGGGATGCGCTGATGCTGCTGGCCGTCGACGTCGGCAACACCAACGTCAAGCTGGGCGTGTACGACGACCGGCGCCTCGTCGCGTCGTGGCGGCTCACGACCCGGCGCGAGCAGACGGCCGACGAGTACGGCGTCTTCACCCACACGATGCTCCGCAGTCACGGTCTGGAGCCTGCGCAGGTGACCGACGTCGCCATCTCGTCGACGGTGCCCGCCGTCCAGCGGACCATGGAGGAGATGGCCGAGCGCTATTTCGGCCTCTCGCCCTTCGTCGTGGACCCTGGCGTCAACGTGGCGCTCACCATGCGCGTCGACTACCCGCGCGAGGTGGGCCCGGACCGGGTCGTCAAGGTCGTGGGGGCCGTGGAGCTGTACGGACCGCCGCTCATCATCATCGACTTCGGCACCGCGACGACCTTCGAGTGCGTGTCGCCCGGGGGCGAGTTCATCGGCGGCGCCATCGCGCCGGGGATCGCGACGGCCGCCGAGGCGCTCACCGCCCGGGCGGCCCGGCTGTTCCGCGTGGACCTCAGCCGACCGGCAACCGCTATCGGCCGCAACACGGTGACCAACATCCAGTCGGGCATGGTCTACGGCTACGCTGGTTTGGTCGACGGCCTGGTCGCCCGGATGCGCGCCGAGATGGAGGGCACGCCCAGGGTCGTGGCGACGGGTGGCCTCGTCGGCCTCATGGAGGGCCTCGCGCGCGCGATCGACGTCGTCAATCCACACCTGACGCTGGAGGGCTTGCGGATCGCGTGCGCGCGGGCCCGCCAGGCGCCGCCGGGCGGCGTGTCGGGGAGGTCGCCGGCTTGACACGCGCTTGACGTGCCTCCTATACTGTCCCAATATCTAGTGGCGGACCGGCAAACGATCACAACGGGTAGCGCGTGATGACGGACGAGGGAGGGTAGGACATGGGCATGTGGGTCGGGCGCGGACGGAAGGCTCGGGTCGCGTATGGGTTCGACGACATCGCCCTGGTCCCGGGCACCGTCACCGTCAACCCGAACGAGGTCGATGTGGCCTGGGAGCTCTGCGGCCGGCGCATCGAGCTTCCGATCATCGCGGCGGCGATGGACGGCGTCACCGACGCGCGCTTCGCGATCGAGATGGGCCGCCTCGGCGGGCTGGCCGTCCTGAACCTCGAGGGCGTCCAGACGCGCTACGAGTCTCCCGACGAGGTCATCGCGCAGATCATCTCCTCGTCGGCCGAGGAGGCCACGCGGATCATCCAGTCCATCTACGGCGAGCCGATCAAGGAAGAGCTGGTCCACCGGCGCGTCAGCGAGATCAAGAAGGGCGGGGCGACGGTGATCGTGTCGGCCATCCCGCAGCGGGCTCTGCGCTTCGCGAAGCTCGCCGAGGAGGCCGGCGCCGACTTCTTCATCGTCCAGTCGACAGTGTCGACCGCTCGGCACGTCGCAACCGAGTACGAGCCCCTCGACTTCCGGCGTCTCAAGCAGGAGCTCTCCATCCCGCTCATCGTCGGCAACTGCGTCACCTACGAGGCGACCCTGGAGCTGATGCAGACCGGAGTCGACGCGCTCCTGATCGGGGTGGGTCCCGGTGCCGCCTGCACGACGCGCGAGGTGCTCGGCCTCGGCGTGCCTCAGGTCACGGCGACGGCGGACTCGGCGGCGGCGCGAGACTTCTACTACAAGCAGAGCGGCCGCTACGTGCCCATCATCACCGACGGGGGGATGTCGACCGGCGGCGACATCTGCAAGGCGCTCGCGTCGGGCGCCGATGCGGTCATGATCGGCTCGGCGTTCGCCCGAGCCCTCGAGGCGCCGGGACGCGGGTATCACTGGGGGATGGCAACGCCCCACTCGAACCTGCCCCGTGGCACGCGCATCCGGGTGGGTGTCGTCGGAACCCTGGAACAGATCCTCTCGGGGCCCGCGTTCACCGATGACGGCACGATGAACCTGATAGGGGCCCTCAAGACGTGCATGGGCTCGGTCGGAGCCCGGACGATCCGCGAGCTCCAGATGACCGAGCTCATCATCGCGCCGGCGATCAAGACGGAGGGCAAGATCTTCCAGAAGGCACAGCGCGTCGGCATGGGCAAGTAGCGCGGGGCCCGTGGCCCTTGCCAGCCGCGCCGCGGGAGGCGATCGACCCATGGACAAGGTTGCGGTCGTCGACTACGGCTCGCAGTTCACGCAGCTGATCGCCCGCCGTATCCGCGAAGCCGGGATCTATTCAGAGATCTTCCCGCCCACGGCACCTCTCGAACGCATCCTCGCGCACCAGGCCGTCATCCTCTCGGGAGGCCCGGCCAGCGTCTACGACGAGGACGCGCCGCTGCCGCCTGCCGCGCTGCTCGAGGCGGGCCTGCCGGTTCTCGGTATCTGCTACGGCATGCAGGCCATGGCCCTCCTCCTGGGCGGGAAGGTGGAGCCGAGCTCCCACCGGGAGTACGGACGGGCCGAAGTCGCCCTGGAGAGCCCGGATCTGCTCTTCGAGGGCGTCCACCCGGACACGTCCACCGGGTGCATCACGGTCTGGATGAGCCACGGTGACACCGTCCTCGCCCCTCCACCGGGGTTCCACTCGCTGGCCACCACCAGGAACAGCCCCGTCGCCGCGATGGCTGCGCCGTCGCGTCGGCTCTACGCGGTGCAGTTCCACCCCGAGGTCGCTCACACGCCCCAGGGTCAGCGCATCCTCGAAAACTTCCTCTTCCAGGGCGCGGGGCTCAAGCCGGGCTGGTCGATGAGCTCCTTCGTCGACCAGGCCGTCGACTCCGTCCGGGCGGCGGTGGGACGCGCGCGCGTGCTGTGCGCGCTCTCGGGCGGGGTAGATTCGGCGGTGACGGCCGCGCTCGTGCACCGGGCGATCGGCGACCAGCTTCAGTGCGTCTTCGTAGACAACGGGCTCCTCCGAAAAGGGGAAGGGGAGGCCGTACGGCGGACCTTCCAGGACCGATTCGGGATGCGGCTCATCTACGTCGACGCCGCCGCACGCTTCCTGGAGCGTCTCCGGAGCGTGACCGACCCCGAGCAGAAGCGCAAGCTGATCGGCGCCGAGTTCATCGCCGTCTTCCAGGAGGAGGCGGAGCGGCTGGGGACGATCCCGTTCCTGGCCCAGGGCACGCTCTACCCTGACGTGATCGAATCCACGTCGTTCCGGGGTCCATCGGCGACGATCAAGACCCACCACAACGTCGGAGGGCTGCCGACGGACCTTCGCTTCGCGCTGGTGGAGCCCCTGCGCGAGCTGTTCAAGGACGAGGTGCGCGTTCTCGGCGAGCTTCTCGGGCTGCCGCCAGAGATCGTCTGGCGCCAGCCGTTCCCGGGCCCGGGTCTCGCCGTGCGCATCCTGGGCGAGGTGACCGAGGAGCGGCTCGAAGTGGTCCGCGACGCCGACGCCATCGTGCAGGAAGAGATCGAGACCGCGGGCCTCGGCCGCGCGCTCTGGCAGGCCTTCGCCGTGCTCCTCCCGGTGCGGACGGTGGGCGTGATGGGCGATTTCCGGACGTATGCCCAGGTCATCGCGCTCAGGGCCGTCGTCAGCCAGGACGCCATGACGGCGGACTGGGCCCGGCTTCCCTACGAGGTGCTGGCCCGGATCTCGACCCGGGTCATCAACGAGGTCAAGGGCGTGAACCGCGTCGTCTACGACGTCTCCTCCAAGCCACCGAGCACCATCGAGTGGGAGTGAGCGCCCTCGCGCGGTCGGAGAGGATAGAGCAATGAGCAAGCTGGTCTTCGCGGCGGTCGTCCTGCTGGCGGGGCTGGCCATCCACGGGGCGCTGCGCCGGCGCGCCGACGGCCTGCCGCCCGGGGTGCGTACCTTCGCCCCCCGAATCGCCCTGCTCCTGGCGATCGGCGTGCCCGCCGTCATCCTGTTCTTCTCGGTCTTCCGTATCATCCCGGCCGGCCACGTCGGCGTGAAGGTCCTCTTCGGGCAGGTCGACTCGTCGCCCCTCCGCGAGGGTCTCAACATCGTGCTGAACCCGCTCTACGACGTCGTCGTGATGGACGGGCGGGTGGGGAAGCACTCGGCGAAGTACGACGCGGCGTCGAAGGACCTCCAGGCCGTTCACGTCGAGATGGTCCTCAACTATCGACTCCATCCCGACCGCGCGCCCGAGGTCTACAAGTCGATCGGCCTCGAGTACTCGTCGGTGATCATCGATCCGGCGGCCCAGGAGGTCCTGAAAGCGAACACCGCGACGCACAACGCGGCCGAGATCCTCCTGCGCCGTCCGGCGATCAAGGCGGACATCCAGCGCGACCTCACCGTCTGGCTCGCCAAGTACGGGGTCGAGCTGAAGGAGGCCTCGCTGGCGAATATTCGATTCGACCAGAACTACGAGAAGGCGATCGAGGCAAAGCAGATCGAGGAGCAGAAGGCCGAGCAGAAGCGCTACGAGCTTATTCAGGCCCAGCGTCAGGCGGAGATCATCGCGGCGGCCGCCAAGGGCCGGGGAGACGCCGCGCGGGAGGAGGCCAAGGGTGTGGCCGAGGCCACCCGGATCAAGGGTGACGCCGAGGCGGCCTACAATGCCCGGGTCTCCTCCTCGCTGACCCAGACGCTCATCCAGCAGCAGTATCTCTCAAAGTGGGATGGGCGCCTTCCGCAGTACACGTTCGGAGGCAACTCGGTTCCGTTCGTCCAGCTCCCGGCCACCGGGGGCGGGGCGGGCGACGGAACGCGGCGCTAGCGTCGCCGATGCTGGAGCGGCTGGGGCGCCTCTGCGTCGGAGTAGGCCTGCTCTGGGTCGTGGTGGTGGTCGGGTACTGGCTGATGGTCGGTCTCGAAAGGCCCGAGGAGTGGGCGCCCTACCTGGATCGTGCGATCAACTCAGACCTCCGGCAGGCGCTCTACTCCTTCCTCACGTACATCGTGACGCCGATCGGCATGCTGATGCTCCTCCGCGACATGTTCGGCGACCCGGAGCCGCTCTGGCTGAAGCTCGCGGCCCCCGGTGTGTTCGCCTCCGTCTACGCCCTTCTCTTGGCTGCGGCCGCGCCCGACGTGGGCCAGCCGATTCTCCTCGCGGCCGACCCGATCGTGGCGTGGATCCTTCCCGGCATGGCGCTGGGCCCGAGGTCCACCGACAGCCTCAGCTGGCTGGCGCGGTTCGGTGCGCTGCTGCTGGTCCTCAGCGGCATTCCCGGCGGGCTCGGGATGGTGCTCGGGCTCCTCACCGGCGGCTCCAGGAAGCGCTGAGGGCGCGGTGACGGTCAAGGCCGACTTCGTCCACCTCCACGTCCACTCGGAGTACAGTCTCCTCGACGGCGCCGCGCGCCTCAAACGGCTGGTCGAGCGGGCCGCCGGGCTCGACTTCCCGGCCATCGCGCTGACCGACCACGGCAACATGTTCGGAGCGATCGACTTCTACCAGCACGCGCGGGCCGCCGGCATCAAGCCGATTCTCGGCTGCGAGCTCTACATCGCCCCGGGCAGCCGGTTCGAGCGCGCCCCTGTCGATGGGCAGTACGAGGGCGCGAACCACGTCACCGCCCTCGTCCGGAACGAGGCGGGCTACCGCAACCTCATCAAGCTCGTCTCGAAGGGATACCTCGAGGGGTTCTACTACAAGCCGCGGGTGGACAAGGAGCTTCTGGCCCAGCACTCGGAGGGGCTCCTGATCCTGTCCGGGTGCCTCAACTCCGAGGTGTCGCGGCTGCTCCTCGCCGGGGAGGAACGGAAGGCGCTCGAGGTCGCCGGCTGGTACGCGGACGTCTTCGGCCGCGACTACTACTTCACGGAGATCCAGGCGCACGGCCTCGCCGATCAGATCCGAGTGACCGAAGGGACCATTCGCATCGCTCGCGCCCTCGGGGTGGGAATGTGCGGCACCAACGACTCGCACTACCTCGAGGCGACGGACGCGCGCGCGCACGAGGTCCTCCTCTGCCTCCAGACGGGGGCCAAGATCGCCGATCCCAACCGGTGGAAGTTCGCCACCGAGGAGTTCTATCTCAAGTCGGCCGAGGAGATGCGCAAGGTCTTCGAGCACCTGCCCGAGGCCTGCACGAACACCCTCGCCGTGGCCGAGCGCTGCGACCTCGAGCTGACCTTCGGCCAGTTCCGCCTGCCGAGGTACGACGTGCCGGCCGGCCAGACCCTGGACTCCTACCTCCGGGAGGTGGCCGAGGTTGGCCTCCACCGGCATTACCCGGAGCCGTCGGCGGAGACGCGTGCCCGGTTCGACTACGAACTCGGCGTCATCCAGAAGATGCAGTTCTCCGGCTACTTCCTGGTGGTGTGGGACTTCATCCGCTACGCGAAGGACCGAGGCATCGCGGTGGGACCCGGCCGCGGCTCGGCGGCCGCGTCCCTGGTCGCCTACTGTCTCGGGATCACGACCGTCGATCCGATGCGTTACGGGCTGGTCTTCGAGCGATTCTTGAACCCCGGCCGCAAGTCCATGCCCGACATGGACATCGACTTCGCCGACGACCGGCGCGACGAGGTCATCGAGTACGTGGTCCAGCGGTACGGCCGTGATCGAGTGGCCCAGATCATCACCTTCAACGTGCTCAAGGCGAAGGCGGTCATCCGGGACGTCGGGCGCGTCCTCGGCATGGCGTTCGGAGACGTCGACAAGATCGCGAAGCTCGTCCCCGACACGCTCAACATCACATTGGACGACGCCTTCAAGCAGAGCCCACCCTTGGCCGAGGCGGTCAAGGGGCGGCCCGAGGTCGCCGAGCTCTGGCAGATCGCCAAGCGGCTCGAGGGTC
The DNA here is from genome assembly GCA_963805625.1 of uncultured Candidatus Rokubacteria bacterium. Lineage (GTDB taxonomy): Bacteria > Methylomirabilota > Methylomirabilia > Rokubacteriales > DASRDR01 > DASRDR01. Next base: position 388,184 of record CAWDVE010000010.1, on the reverse strand, counting down.
TGGCCCGCCACGCCGGCAAGCACGCCGCGGGTGTGGTGATCTCCGACGAGCCGCTGATGGAGCACGTCCCACTCTACCGTGACCCCAAGAGCGAGGAGATCATCACCCAGTACCCGATGGGACCCATCGAGAAGCTCGGGCTCCTCAAGATGGACTTCCTCGGTCTCCGGACGCTGACGGTGATCGCCAACACGGTGCGGCTCATCGAAGAGAGCCAGTCGCTCCGGATCGATCCGGAACGGATCCCGCTCGACGACGCCAAGACCTACCAGCTTCTCGCCGACGCGCGAACGTTCGGGGTGTTCCAGCTCGAGTCGACGGGCATGCGCAATGCCCTTCGGCAGCTCCGGCCCGAGCGGCTGGAGGACGTCATCGCCATGGTGGCGCTGTACCGGCCCGGCCCGATGGAGATGATCCCCGACTTCATCGCGCGACGCCACGGGCGGGTGAAAGCGACGTACGAGCACCCGGTCATGGAGAAGCATCTGCAGGAAACCTACGGGATCATGGTCTACCAGGAGCAGGTGCTCAAGATCGCCGCCGACATGGCCGGGTTCTCGATGAGCGAGGCCGATGACCTGCGAAAGGCGATGGGCAAGAAGATCCCCGCACTCATGGCCGAGCAGCGGGCTAAGTTCCTGGAAGGGGCCAAGGGACGCGGCGTCAAGGAGAAGGTCGCCGAGCGGGTCTTCGAGCTGATGGAGAAGTTCGCGGGCTACGGCTTCAACAAGGCTCACGCGACCGCCTACGGGATCGTCGCGTACCAGACGGCGTACTTCAAGGCGAACTACCCCGTGGAGTTCATGGCGGCGCTCCTCACGTCCGAGATGGCGAACACCGACAAGGTTGTCGTCCACATGGACGAGTGCCGGGCCATGGGCATCGGCGTGCTCCCGCCGGACGTCAACGTCTCCCGCTTCTCCTTCGCCGTGGACGGGGAGACGATCCGGTTCGGGCTCGGCGCGATCAAGAACCTCGGCCAGAAGGCGATCGAGATCATTGTCGCCTCCCGCGAGCAGCACGGCGCCTTCGTGTCGCTGGCAGACTTTTGCCGGCGGCTCGACCTCCAGCTCGTCAACCGGCGGGTCGTGGAGAGCCTGGTCAAGGCCGGCGCCTTCGACTCGTCGGCCCGCCCGCGGGCCCAGCTCATGGCCGCCCTGGACGGCGCCTTCGAGGCAGGCCAGCGACATCAGCGCGAGCGCGATCAGAACCAGGTCTCCATGTTCGACCTGCTGGGAGGAGCGGCCGAGGGCGCCGCCGTCGAGCCCGACCTTCTGGATCTCTCGATCGCCGAGTGGGACTCGGAGCAGCGCCTGCTCAACGAGAAGGAGGTTCTTGGCTTCTACCTGTCGGGCCACCCGCTCCGGGGCGTCTGGGACCGCGCCCAGCGGCTGGGCGTCGTGGGCACCGGGCAGCTCGCCCAGGTCGAGGATGGCACGAAGGTCCTCCTCTGCGGGCTCGTATCGGCGCTTCGCGAGATCAACACGAAGAATGGCAACCGGATGGGATTCGCGACCATCGAGGACGTCGAGGGCACGATCGACGTCACGATCTTCCCGGAGCTGTTCCGGCAGAGCGTGGCGCACCTCCGGAGCGGCGCGCCGCTCCTAGTTCGCGGGAAGGTCGAGGGAACGTCGACCGCCCGGAAACTCCTCGCCGACGAGGTCCGGCCGCTCCCCGCCGAAACGGAGGAGCGAGCCGTCGTGTCGCCGTTGCCCCGGGCATGCCGCGTGGCCATTCCCTCGGATGGGGCCGCGGATCCCCTCCCGGCCCTCCGGGCGATCTGCGAGGCGCACCGCGGGACCGTGCCGCTGGCGCTCCGCCTCCGCGTGGAGGGGACAGAGGTCGACGTTCGCTCCCGGACCCTGCGCGTCCGCCCGTCGGCGGCCTTCGTCGAGGCCGTGGAGGGGCTCCTGGGTCCGGGGAGCGTCACCGTCGAGGCCTGACCGGGAGACCTCGGTGGCCGAGACGGCCGATCTCGAGAAGGCGCTCGACTTCGAGCGTCCGCTCCTCGAACTCGAAAGCCGCATCGAGACCCTCCGCCGCTCGGGGCGGCCCGGGATCGACGCGGAGGCGACGCGGCTCGAGGAGCGGCTCCAGCGACTCCAGCGCAAGGTCTTCGGGAAGCTCACGGCGTGGCAACGTGTCCAGCTCGCCCGCCACCCGCGGCGACCGTACACCCTGGACCTGATCCCCCTCCTCACCGAGGACTTCGTCGAGCTCCACGGCGATCGCCTCTTCGGTGACGACCACGCCATCGTGGGAGGGCTGGGCCGCCTCGACGGCCGCCCCATCGTGGTCGTGGGCCACCAGAAGGGCCGGGACACGGAGGAGAAGCTTCACCGGAGCTTCGGCATGCCGCAGCCGGAAGGGTACCGGAAGGCGCTCCGCCTCATGCACCTCGCCGCGCGCTTCCGGAAGCCGATCCTCACCCTCATCGACACCCCCGGCGCCTACCCTGGGGTCGGCGCCGAGGAAAGGGGTCAGGCCGAGGCGATCGCGCGAAACCTCCGGGAGATGGCGGGGCTCCCGACACCCATCGTGGCGGTGGTGACGGGGGAGGGGGGAAGCGGCGGGGCGCTGGCCCTTGCCGTCGCCGACCGGGTTCTCATGCTCGAGCACGCGATCTACTCGGTCATCTCGCCCGAGGGATGCGCCGCCATCCTCTGGGAGGACGCGAGCCGCGCCAAGGACGCCGCCGAGGTCCTTCGCATCACGGCGCCCGACCTGCTCAAGCTCGGCGTGATCGACGGGGTCATCCCGGAGCCCCCGGGCGGCGCCCATCGCAACTGGGCGGCCGCAGCGCAGGCGATCCAGAGCGTGGTCGTCACGGCGTTCGGGGAGCTCGTCCGGCTCTCGCCCAGCGAGCTCGTCCAGCAGCGCTACGCAAAGTTCCGGCGGATGGGGATCTTCGAGGAGACCTAGCCCCGCCGGGCAGGCGTCACGTTCTCGGGAAGCCCCGGCCTTTCGGCGACGTCGCGCAGCTAGCCGGCCGTGGACAGCAGGGCCTCGGCGGTGTCCTCGTCCGTGACCAGGACGTTCGCGAAGCGCCCGCGCATCGCGCCGAGGATCGCCTCCCGCTTGTCCGGGCCTCCCGCGACCGCGATGACCAGCTTCCCGTACTGGCCGGAGAGCTCACGAAGCCGGCTGGGTGGGACGGCCAGGACGCGCTGGGTGAGGGGACGCAGCTCCTTCCGGTCGATCAGCTTCCCGTCCCGGTCGAAGGGGTGGTAGTTGATCTCACCCACCACGCCGAGCGCCCGGAGCCGCCGAACACTCACCCCGTAGAACTCAGCCACGGAGCAGAACCCGGCCGTCGCCTCACCGATCATCCCGATCCCGACGAGCACGATGTCGACGTCCGCCGCCGCCTCATAGATCCGCCGCACCTCGCCCTTCCGGAGCAGCCGTCGCCGCTCGCGCTGAGCGGCCGCGAAGGAGCCGAGGACCTGGACGGGCAGGGCATAGGCGCGGACGTGCGGCCGGTACTTGGCAGCCATCATGCCCACCAGGGTGTTCGGGAACAGATCGACCAACTGCAACGTGCTCTCGCCCGACAGCGGGTAGAGCTCGAGGTCGCGAAACCGCCGCTCTCGCAGCGCTCGGATCAGCTGGTACAGGGTGTAGCCGCACGACAGGCCGACGCGGGCGCCGTCGGCGGCGACCTTCTCGAAATAACGGGCGGCGGCCGTCCCGAGATCCTCCTTCAGCTCGCGCACCTCGCCGAGCGGGATCACGACGGCGTCCCGCAGCCGGAAGCGCTCGACGAGGGCCGCCTCGAGCCTCGGCCGCTTCGGCAGCTCGATCTCGACCCGGACCAGGCCCTCGGCGAAGGCTCGCTTCAGGAGCCGCGACACCTTGGAGGACGAGAGCCCCAGCTCGCGGGCGATCTCGTTCTGGTGCCGCTGGGCGCGGTAGTAGAGCTGCACGCACCGTACCATCTGCCGGATCTCGTCCGGCTGGACGCCGCGCTCTCGCCGCATGGCTCCTCCTGCAAGAAATTTCAGTGCATGAATGGTGCATCTTGACTTCGCCCGACGGGTCAGGCTACGGTCATTCTACCAAGAGCTTGAGGCGGCGCCGCAGCCACGGAGGCGCCGGTGATCCACCGATCTCGACGGAGGCGATGACATGGCACAGGCGAAGCGGTACGGCCCCAAGAACGGGAAGGCAGTTCCTCTCACGGACTACCACCAGTCCAAGGACAACGCCGCGGAGTACCCGCCGAGCACCACCGAGAAGATCATCACCACCAACATGCCCAACATCTTCTCCTACCGCTCCCACGTCTTCGCCAGGAAGCCGGAACTGGTGCAGCGCTTCGTCAAGGCAACCAAGGCCGACGTCGGCGGCGTGGGCGGCCACGTGGTCGCCGCCGACGAGGTCAAGGGCGTCATCACCAAGTTCGTCCTGGACAACAACTCCTACCAGGGCGAGCCGATGTTCACCTCGCTCATCGTGACCCACACGGGCGACGACGTCGCGGTGACGGGCGTCACCACCGAGAAGGTGCCGAACGATGTCATCGACGAGCTGATGTGGGACGCCCTCAACGAAGGCGCCGCCAAGGCCTCCGAACTCGGCCTCTATGGACCGGGGCAGGACCTCATCGCCGACGCCTTCACCGGCAACCTCCGCGGCGCCGGGCCGGCGAGCGTCGTCCTGCCGCTGCCGATCCGCCCGGAGAACCCGTCGCAGACCGTGGTCGTGTCGTTCGCAGACAAGACCGAGCCCATGGCGTTCAATTACTTCGCCACCGGTGCATATCTAAACCCTCGATTCAACAGCGGTCTCGTCATCGCCTCATCCAAGATGAAGCGCGGATACCTCTTCGAGATCGTCGACCTCGACACCAAGGCCCAGGCGGTGGAGGCTGGGGCGCACCCGCGCGACCAGAAAGCGCTCGACGGGAAGATGGAAGAGCTGGCCAAGGGCCTCCAGGAGCGGGTGATCACGCTCCGCGCGCCCGAGGATCTCTTCGACATCGAGGGACTGACTCGCTCCTCGCGCTTCGTGGTGGCACGGATCTGGAGCCGCGACGAGCAGGATCAGGCGTCCCAGCTCGGCTATATCGTCTCGGCCGAGCGGCTCCACAACATCAAGTCGAAGAAGGGTTTCACGTACGGCGGCAAGGACGACCCGGTGATGCTGGCCTTCGCCCAGGGCGACTGGCCGGCCCCGGGTGAGCTGTCGTCGCCGTGGGCGACGTGCCCCATGGTGGCGGGCGACTGCCGCGGAAGCCACAACCTCCACATCCTGCCGGTGCCGCTCAACTGGCAGACCTCGTACTGGTCGGGGCCGATCCTCTCGTGCGTGACGCTCTCCATCAACATCAACTCGGGTCGCATCGGCGCGATCTCCGACCAGTTCGCCCTTGGCACGCCGTGGGACTGGGTCCGCACGCGAGCGTCCGAGCTTGCGGTGCAGTTCCGCAACGCGCACGGCGTGCGCCAGCCGGCCACGCTCCCCGAGGAAGAGCTCGAGTACCAGGACGGGTGGAAGGAGCGGCGCCGGCGGCTCGACGGCCGCTTCGAGGTCAAGCCGCCCCTCGTGTGGAATGGGAACGGCAAACGGCCCAGGCCGGCGGCGGCGAAGGCTCCAGCGCGGCCCTGAGCAGAGGGGGCGAAGAGCGCCAACACCGGTCGCGCACGTGCCTGGCGAGCGCGCTCGTCGGGCACGTGCCGTCTTCGCGTACCGTGGATACGGCAGCTCGTTTGACAACCCCGGAGGCCGATGCTACCGTGAAACCCGAATCCCGACGCACCGCAGGGAGGCCGCTTCGATGTGGGTCGAGATGAAGGTCCGGGGGCTCGCCCTGGATCCCGTATCCAACATGCCCATCATCATCCTCCGTGACGAGGAGGAGAAGCGCTCGCTCCCCATCTGGGTTGGCATCTTCGAGGCCAACGCGATCGCTCTCGAGCTCGAGAAGATCGCGACCCCGCGGCCGATGACCCATGACCTCATCAAGAACGTCCTGGAGGCGGTCGACGCGAAGGTCGAGAAGATCGTCGTGAACGATCTCCGCGAGAACACGTTCTTCGCGCTGATCCACCTGCGGATGGGCGAGGAAGAGGTCACGGTCGATTCGCGACCCTCCGATGCCATCGCGCTCGCTCTCCGCGCCGGCGCTCCGATCTTCGTCGACGACGACGTTGTGCGCCGCGCCAAGACCGTTGAGACCGCGCCGAAGGAAGCCGACGATCAGGAGAAGCTGAAAGAGTGGCTCGAGAACCTGAAGCCGGAGGATTTCGGCAGAAACAAGATGTAACCGGCTCTGCGGCCGTACGCCTCCGAGTCGGCCTTTTCACGAACAACTACTTCCCGATGCTCGGCGGCGTGCCCACGGCCGTCGAGACGATCCGCCAGGACCTCGAGGCGCTCGGTCACGAGGTGGTGATCGTCGCTCCCCGGATGGCAGGGGCGGCGGAGGGCGAGCGCGGCGTCATCCGCGTGCCGGCCGTGCCGGCGCCCACGTACCCCGACTTCGCGCTCCCGATGCCGCTCGGCCCGGCGCTCACGCGCCGCCTGCGCGCTCTCGACCTCGATGTGTTTCACGCTCACCACCCGTTCCTCCTGGGCGTCTCGGCCCGGCGCCTGGCCCGGGCGGCCGGCCGGCCCTTCGTCTTCACGTACCACACGCTCTACGAGCGGTACACCCACTACGTGCCGCTGCCACACGAGATGGTCGCGCGACGAGCCATCCGGTGGAGCGCGAGGTTCGCCGGCACCGCGGATCTGGTCATCGCCCCGTCCGACTTCGTCGCGCGGCGTCTCCGGACGCTGGGCGTGCGACGACCGATCGAGGTGCTGCCGACGGGAGTGGATCTCGACCGCCTCCGGCCCGGCGATCGCGCCTCCGCCCGTCGGGCCCTTGGGCTCGATAACGACGACCGCGTGCTCCTCTACGTGGGCCGCCTGGACCGCGAGAAGAACCTCGAGTTCCTCCTGGACGCGGTGGCGCGGGTCAAGGCCTCGCGGATCCGACTGCTCCTCGTGGGAAGGGGAACGCAGGCGGCCGCACTGCGCCGTGCAGCGGCAGAGACGGGTCTGGGGAGTCGGGTCGAGCTCCGGGGCGGCTCGCCGCCCGCCGGCCTGCCCGCGTACTATCACGCGGCGGACGCCTTCGTCTTCGCGTCGACCAGCGAGACGCAGGGACTGGCCGTCCTCGAGGCGATGGCCTGCGGGCTCCCGGTCGTGGCAGTCCGGGCGAGCGGCATCGAGGAGATCGTGACCGATGGCGTGTCGGGTCTCCTCGTGCCCGAAGACGCCGTCGCCCTCGCGGGGGCCGTCGATCAGATCCTGGCCGACGACCACCTGCGGACGAAGCTCGGGGTCGGCGGCCGGGAAGCCGCCTCTCTGTTCGGGTCGACGGCGCTGGCAGAGCGGCTGGTGGCCGCGTATCGGCGTGTCAGGGGAGAACCGACGTGGAGCTGAGGCGAGACGACGTCGCCCGCGCCGCCGGCGACCGCAACCGGACCCGCGCCGAGCGACTGGGGAGCACCGAGCGCGACATCAGGCAGGCCCAGGCGGAGGCCTTGGGCCGAACGGGAGAGCGGCTCCAGCGGATTCTCGATCAGCTGGCCGCGCTGGACCGTCGCCTGGACGAGATGGCAGAGACGGGGAGGGACCCCGCGGAGGCGGACCTGGTGCGCTTCGAGATCGCGATCCGGAACCGTAACCGTCTGCGAGACGAGGCGGCCCGCGTGCGCCATCACCTGATCATTCAGCGCGAGGCACTGGGCTTCGCGCGGCAGACCCCCGTGGAGCAGTGCTACCCTGTGCCCGAGCGCCGGCGCCTTCCAGGACCGGCCGACGGCCGTCGAGGGAGGGAGCCATGACCGACGAACGCGCACGCCACGAGCGCCTGCTCGCCCGGATCGCGCGAGGCGAGCGCATCGAAGCGCACGACGAGATGAGCGCGACCTACCGCGACAACCTGGTTCACCTCATGACCATGCAGGCCGACTCCGAGCTCGCCGGCGCCTACGGCTACGTGCCCTGGATCATGAAGGCGCCAGGCGTCGAGGAGAAGCTCGTCGTCGCCCAGATCGTGAAGGATGAGACTCGCCACGCCAAGGTGATGTACGATCTCCTCGAAGAGCTCGGCGTGGACGTCGGCACCCACGTGGGAACCCACGACCAGAGCTTCGCGCGCCGACTCGACGACTCGGAGGCCGACATCGGGACGGCCCGCGTCGCCTCGGACAAGCGCGTCAACATCTTCTACTATCCAATCGACACCTGGGCGGACTTCGTGATGTTCAACTTCTGCATGGACCGCGGGGCAGGGCACCAGCTCGAGGACGTGCGGCACTCGTCCTACGGTCCCTGGCGGCGCGGCGTGGAGGGGATCTTCAAGGAGGAGCGGATGCACATCCGCCACGGCGAGCTCTGGATCAAGCGGCTCGCCGAGGACGGCGCCACCCGGGACGACGCCGAACGGACGTTCCAGAAGTGGTACGTCCGCACCATGAACATCTTCGGGCGTCCCGGTAGCTCCAAGAATCGCCTCTACCAGGAGCTCGGACTCAAGCGGCGTGACAATGACGAGGTGCGCCGCACCTTCTCCGACGAGGTCGGCGCTCTGGTTCGGGCCCTGGGATGGCGCCTGCCGGACTGGAAGCCTGCCCGGGAGACCCTGCCAGAAGAGGCTCAGATTCCGGGCTGACCCGCCACAGTCCGATTGACCGTTCTACTGCTACCTCTCCAGGCCGACCAGGGGTGCCTGACCTGGCGCCTGCGGCCCCTTCGGTAATGTCCGATAAGAGGGATTCTGTCGTCTAGCCGAATGCCCGCCACTACAGCGGGCCCACCCCGCCTGGATCTCCCGGAACTCGACCGGCCCAACGCGTCACCCGGCCGAACGGCCCGGCTCGCTTTCGGTCAGGAAGGGTCTCAGCCGGCGCTACCAAGGAGCGCCAGACGAATGCGAACGTCCTGGACCCGGTCAGCCGAAGGAAGGTCCTTCAAGTACTGCTTGTAGGTGGCGACAGCGCCGGTCGCATCCTTGGCGAGCTCCTGGGCGCGCGCCTTGGCGAGCAGGAAGTCTCCGTACAGGAAGTCCTTTGGGCTCAGCCCGCCCAGGGCCTGCTGGTACACGTCGAGGGCGCGGGCCGCGTCTCCCTTGGCCTCGTACGCGTAGCCCTGTCCGAGGCGGCTCAGCGCCCCGATGCTGCCGCGATCCCGGCGGGATGCTTCCGCGAAGGCCGCTATCGCAGCGTCCCACTGGCTCCGCCGGAACTCGACCTGTCCCAGAAAGTACCAGGCCTGGTGGCTAGCCTGGTCGCTGGAATGGCTCGTGAGGAACTGCCGGAGGGCCGCCGCCGCCGCTTCGAGGTCTGCGGGCTGGCTTGACCCCACGGCTCGCTGAGCCGTCGCGAGGGCCGGGCCGAGGGCGCGCTGGGCGGCTTCCTTTTGGTGCCCGACCCAGCTCCAGACCCCGCCCGCGACTAGGGCAAGGACGAACAGGCCGCCGACGGCGAGAAGGGTCCAGCGAATCCCCGCGGGGAGCGCCGCGAGCCAGGCTCGGATTCCGCTCACCGCACCTGGCGCACGGTGTCGGCCGGAACCCAGCCCTCGATCCCGTCTGGCAGACGGACCTTCACCCAGTGGCCGCCGTCGAACACCAGGAGGTTGAGAATCCGCAGACGGCGGTCGATCGAATCGACATACCTAACTTGCTGCCCGGTCACCACGCGGCCGACGCGTGACGAGCTGAAGAGCGCGTCCCGGTATAGCATGCTCTCGCCGACCACCTCGTACATCCGCCCCCCGGACATCGACTGGGACTCGGGCGGCAAGGCCGCCGTCTGGGCGCCGGTCGCGGATGCTCCGTTGTCCTGACGATGGCTCTGCGGATCCTGGTACGCCCCCACCGTCGGCAGACCGCCCACGATACCCGTATCGCTCCGGCCCGGGGTCGCCGAGGACGAGGTGGAAGCGGCCGGCGTGCCAGACGATGGCGCCGGTTGAGACGCGGCCGTCGGGGAAGCTCCGGTACCGCGCTCACCCGTCGTCCGGTACGCCTGGAGCTCATCCACCTTCACGGCGATCTCGCCCAGGGACGTCCGGGCCTTGACCTGGCCGCCGACCAGCGTCCCTCGGATCACACGCCCGTCCCGCAAGCGGATCTCCTCCCGCGAGAGCATGACCACATCATCGGGGACGATCTCCACCAGCCCGGAGCCCGTCGACACCAAGAGCGCTTCGTTCGAGAGCTCCCCGACCATCCGGTTACCGTTCGTGAAGATTAGCTCGCCGGCCCAAGCCGGAGCCCATGCCAGGAGCGCCACCGACACCGCCAGCGCGACCCTCATGGCTGACCTCCCGCGACCTCGATCCGTCCTCTGCCTCGATCCACGACAATCTCTCCCTTGACGAGCGCGCCATCGGCCGCCGCGAAGCTCCCGCTCTTGAGGTTCCCGGTCAGGATCCCTTGCGGAAGAATCTCCACCCGCCCGGTCGCGTTGAGGTTGCCGCGAACCTTGCCCGCGACGACGATGTTGGACGCACTGATGTCCGCATCTACCTCGGCCCGCTCCCCCACGATGACACGCCCATTCACGTTGACAATCCCTTCAAAGCGCCCCGCGAGCTCAAGGTCACCTTCCCCGACGATCTCTCCCTTGATGGAGAGCTTCTCTCCGACCCTGAATGCACCTGACTGCGGGCCGGATGAGAGCGTCAGGGTTGGCTCGAGCTCGTCCTCCTCACCGGAGTCGAACCCGAAGAATCTTCGTAGACCCCTGAGCACGAACGCCTCCCGCGTGCGCGTATAGAGACACTGTCACTCTACAGATGACGTGTGGGAGTGTCAAGGAAACAGCCCGCCTCCGGGTCGTCCAGGATAAACTCGGCATCACGTCCGGCGGCGTCCAGCCTAGATCTGCTATTGCTGATAGCCGACCTCCGCGATCTTGTGGCGCTGGGCCTCGATCCAGTCGATGTGGGTACTCCTCATCGACGACGATCCGCTCGAGGAGATCTCGCGTCCCGTGGATCCCCGATCTCGATGCAGAGCGCATTGCCCGAGGTGCAAGACTGCGAAGCCGGCGTGCCCTTACTATTCCCTGTGCCCTGCTGGGCCGATGGTAGGTGCAGACCCACCACCTGTCAAGGGGAAGACAGTGCGAATCCGGATTCAGAGCAGCTGGTGAGCGAAGCTCTCGCCCGAGAACGCGCCGGTGCGCATGTCCCAGGCGCTCGTTCGTCATCGCGCGGGCAGGACCCACCCCGGCGGCGCGCTGAAAGAGTCCGCGGGTCTGGGACTCCAGGGTCACCTCGACTCGTGGCAGGCCCCGTCGCGTTCATGCCAGGTACTTAGGTCACCCTAATGCATCGGCACTGCGGACCCCAAGTCGCACCCGCCCCGGCTCCGGGCACCGGCCGACCCTCCGCGTGCGCGCGCGCCCCGGGACTAGCACAATGGAGGGAGACACGCTCCGACCGGGTCCCAGCCTGCGCTGCGCGGCCGACCCGACGGGTAACTCCCGAGGTGCCACGGGCGGCCGGGGTCTCGCTCCTGAGCGCCCGGACCCGCACGCTCAGATTCCGTGACCCGCCCACAGGACGGCGGGAGGGGAGGGAAATCGTGGAGACTCCAGGCCCCGTCGATCGTTCCGGCGAGACGACTCGAGCGCTCTTCAGACGGATCCTCGTGGCCGTCGACGGCAGCGACCATGCCTTCGACGCGGTGCGTGTCGCCGCGCGTCTCGCCGCCGCGCTCTCGGGACAGCTCACGCTCATGACGGCGTATCACGCCCCTTCCGACACCCTCGGCGAGCCCAACTACTCGCGCGCCCTCGGGGAGGCGCTCGGCGAGGCACAGCGCACCCTGGACAAGGCTCGGGGCGTCGCGCTCAACGCCGGCGGTCCGGAGCCGGAGGTGGAATGGCTGGCGGGCCAGCCGGCCGAGACCATCGTGGAGGCTGCCCGCGCGGGCGGCTACGACCTGGTGGTCGTGGGCACCCACGGTCGAGGCCGGCTCGGGACCGTGCTGCTCGGCTCGGTCTCGACCGCGGTGGCGGCCCACGCGGGACGCCCGGTGCTGATCGTCGGCGACCTAGCGCGCTGAAGAGGAAACACCGAGCCGGCCCGACTGGCCGGCTCGGATCCCGGCTCCCCTCGCCTGGAGGCGGCTCAGGCGCCCGTGCGACCGATCGCGTCCCCGCGGAGGCCCTTGCCACCCGCCAGCCCCGACAGCACGGCGATGAGCGACGCCGTGATGATGTTCGGATGGACGCCGACACCCCACCGGAGGTTCCCGTCGCGGCCGTGCGCGGTCTCGACGTACGCGACCGCCGTCGCGTCGGCCCCCTGTCCGAGGGCATGCTCGGCGTAGTCCACCACGTCGAAGTCCTCGGCCAGCTCCCGGCGGAGGCCGTCCACGAAGGCGGCGATCGGACCGTTCCCACTTCCCGTCACCGTGCGGGCGGCGCCCCGGACCCGGAGGTGGGCCGTCAGGCGGGTCCGATCCCGGCTCCCCTCTGAAACCAGCTCGTGGTCGACGAGCTCGTACAGCGGCTGGTCGGGCAGGTATTGCGCCCGGAAAGCCTCCCACATCGCCGCAGGGCTGATCTCAGTGCCGGTGTCCTCGGTGATGGCCTGGATCGTCTTCGAAAACTCGATCTGAAGCCGGCGGGGCAGATCAAAGCCGTGCTCCGCCTTCATGATGAAGGCGACGCCACCCTTCCCAGACTGGCTGTTGACGCGGATGACGGCCTCGTAGGTCCGGCCCACGTGCTTCGGATCGATGGGCAGGTACGGGACCTCCCACACCGCGTAGTCATGCGGCAAGGCCTCCATGCCCTTCTTGATCGCATCCTGGTGCGAGCCCGAGAAGGCCGTGTAGACCAGATCGCCCACGTACGGGTGACGGGGATGAACGGGCAGGCGGTTGCAGTACTCGGCTACCCGGCGCAGCGCGTCGATGTCGGAGATGTCGAGCTCGGGGTCGATCCCCTGCGCGAACAGATTCATCGCCAGGGTGACCACGTCGACGTTCCCGGTCCGCTCGCCGTTCCCGAACAGCGTCCCCTCCACCCGATCGGCCCCCGCCAGCACGCCGAGCTCGGCCGCGGCGACCGCGCAGCCGCGGTCGTTGTGCGGGTGGAGGGACAGCACGAGGCGGTCCCGCCGCGAGATCCGTCGCAGGAACCACTCGATGGTGTCGGCGTAGAGATTGGGCGAGTACATCTCCACCGTGGCCGGTAGGTTCAAGACGACCTTCCGCACGGGCGTCGGCTCGATGACGTCCATGACCGCTTCGCAGATCTCGACGGCGAACTCGACCTCGGTGCCCGTGTAGCTCTCGGGGGAGTACTCGTAGAGGATCCGCGTATCCGGGACCGTGTCCTCGAGCTTCCGGCAGAGCCTCGCTGCATTGACCGCGATGTCCACGATGCCGGCCTTGTCCAAACCGAAGACGACGCGCCGCTGGAGGATCGAGGTCGAGTTGTAGAAGTGGACGATCGCCCGGCGGGCGCCCCGGAGGCACTCGTAGGTGCGGTGGATCAGCTCGGGCCGGCACTGGACCAGCACCTGAATCGTCACGTCGTCCGGAACGAGGTCCTCCTCGATGAGGAGCCGCACGAAGTCGTAATCGGGCTGGGAGGCCGACGGGAACCCGACCTCGATCTCCTTGAAGCCCATCTTCACGAGCGCCTCGAACATGCGGCGCTTGCGCGCCGGATCCATCGGATCGATCAGGGCCTGGTTGCCGTCCCGCAGGTCGACCGAGCACCAGCGTGGCGCCCTCGTGAGCTTTCGATCCGGCCAGGTCCGGTCTGGTAGCTCGAGGGGCACGAATGGGCGGTACTTGCCAAAGGACATATGCCTCGGGGTCACCGCTGGTGGTGCCATGTCACTCCCTCGCCGGGCGTCGACCCGGGTCCGAAAACTACAAACCTCCTGGCCCTCAGGGCTCAGGAGGCTCGGCGAGCGCAGACTGCGGCGCTCGCCGCTACATAAGCAGGAGACCCACATCCAGCCTCATCACGCTTCGAGACTGCCAGGGAACCGCCCCTCTGTCAACGTCCGCTCGGAGCCCCCCTCGAGCTATTCTCCGACCCGCCGCGGGGGCCCCTGGGCCAACCCCGCCCCGGCACTTGACGGCGCTTCGCGAGTGGTGCTCTATTCCGGCCGGGACCAACGCGATCCAGCTTATGCCTCTCGCACTGCGCCGCCGCCGAGACAGGCTCGGCGCGGCGCAATCCAGGAGCTGACGATGGCCGACGTTCGAGTCTCCCTGACGTGCGCAGACTACGCCCGCGTCCTTCCGCTTGCCACTGGCGAGGTGGCACCGGAGGGCATCGCGCTCACCATGATCCTGGGCAGCCGGGGATCGTGGCCGGCGCGCGCCGAAATGCTGCGGCGCGCCGTGCAGGACCCGGAGGTGCAGGGCGGCGAGTGGTCGATGGCCCAGTACCTCTACCGCATGGACAAGGGCGATCGCCGCTACGTCGGCCTGCCCATCTTTCCGCTGCGTAACTTCACGGCACGGGACCTCTACGTCCGCCGGAACGGTCCGATCCGGCGGCCCGAGGACCTCGCCGGCCGGCGCATCGGCATGTACAGCTACACCGCGAGCGGATCCATCTGGTACCGCCACTTCCTGCGCTTCCTGGGCCTGGACCCGGCGGCGATCCAATGGTGGATCGGCGACATCGATACACCCTGGTCGGCACCGATGGATCTGACGCTGCCCCCCGGCGTGAAGGCCCCGCCGCCGGGTCGGTCGCTCGCCGACATGCTGGTCGCCGGCGAGCTGGAGGCGATCTACAGCCCGCCCCGGCCCCAGGCCTATCATCCGGAAACCGGCCCCATCGCCCGCCTCTTTCCGGATTTCCGCGGCCTCGAGCAGGAGTACTTTCGCAAGACGGGCGCGTTCCCTCCGCAGCACCTGATCGTCCTCCGGCGCGAGGCGTGGGAGGCCAACCGGTGGATCGCCCCGAGTCTCACCGCGGCATTCATCGCGGCGAACGACGCCTTCACCGCCGCGCAGAAGGGCTTTCCCTACGCCACGCCGTGGCTGGAGGCGGAGCTCGAGAGCACGGCGGCCGTCATGGGCGAGGACTTCCACCCATACGGACTCGAGCGAAACCGGGCGCAGATCGAGATGTTCGCGGGCGAGGCGTTCCGGCTGGGCCTGACCAGCCGGCGGGTCACGGTCGAGGAGTACTTCCAGGACTTCCTCGCGTCCTGAGGGCGGAGCGCCCTGCCCCGGAGCTCCGGCGGCCGGTGTCGGGAGCGCGCCCTGACCGTGCTATGTTCGACCAGGCCTCGCCCCGTCCGCCGGTCGGGGCGTGCACTCCCGGAGCGCGGCTCTGTCGCCGCCCGGTCGCGGCAGGAGGAGCCCGATCCCTCGATTCGCTGGTGAGCCCGCCGCGCTCCGCTGGTTCCTCTTCGTATCCTTCCTACTGAACTTCGGCCAGGGCGTCTTCCCGCCCCTCCTTCCCGAGGTGGTGGGAGCCCTCAACCTGAGTCTCGCCGCCGCGGGACTCCTCGGCACCGCCTTCAGCCTGCCGCGGTCGCTCCTAGCGCTGCCAGCCGGGATGCTCGTCGAGCGAGTCGGCCCGACCGCGATGATGCACGCGGGCATGGCGCTCGTCCTGATAGGAACGCTGGTCGCCGCCACGGCGGCCTCCCTGGCCACGATGGCGCTCGCCCGGGCACTCGTCGGGCTCGGCTACGGGTCGACGGCGCTGGTGGGCATCGTCTACCTCATGCAGGCGGGACCCTCGAACCAGCGGACGCGCCGGGGCAACATGTACGAGGGCGCCCTGATCAGCGCCAACGCCGTCAGTGGCTATCTGGCCGGAACGGTCTCGGTCCACGCCGGCTGGCGCTGGGGATTCGGCGCGGCAGCCGTCGCCGTTGGCGCCGGCTGGCTGGCCGCGGCCTGGCGCGTCTTCCCGACCATCACGACCGTGTTCCGGGTCCGGACCGAGACCGTCGAGGCCGCCGCAGCGCCTGGGTCGGTGCCTCCTCCGGTCCCTCGCTCGCTCTTCGCAATCTACCTCGTGGCCTTCGGCCTTGCGTTCGGCTGGGCGGGGGCGATCGTGACCCTCGCGCCGCTCTACGGGAGCCAGACGCTCGGGCTCGATGCGGCTGCAATCGGCTGGGCGCTCGCGATCGGGTACGTGGTCGAGGCGATCCTGCTAATCCCCGTGGGCTGGGCGGCCGACACCTTCGGGCGGCTTCGCGTGCTGCTCCCTGGGCTCGCTGTCCTCGTGACCGGGGTGGTCCTCCTGCCTCTCACAGGGGGGCTCTCGGGCTACACCCTCGCCTGCACTCTCGTCATCGTGGGGATGACCGTCTGGATGATCCCCGCCTCGCTCCTGGCCGAGCACCTGCACGGTCGCTTCGGGAGCCGGGCAGTGGCTATCTACCGCTTCATCACGGATCTCGGCATGGTCGCGGCGCCGGCCATCGTGGGCTGGCTGACCGGGTGGCGCGGATTCGGCACGGGAGCCGCCGCCGTCGCGGTGGTCCTCATCGGCTCCGCCGCAGTGGCCGGCCTCGTGCTGGGACCACAGCGGCGTCGGCCCGTGCACCGGGCCCACTGATCACGACCGGGCAACGGAGCGCCCGCGTCTCGGCGCGCGTTTCCCGGGGGGAGCTACCCGACGAGGCGGATCAGTCGGGCATCTCGATGCGGCGGGAGAGCGTCTCCTCCACGCCGTCCCGATAGCGAATCTTCGCCGACACGCCAAACCAGCCGCCGGGCCCGTCTCCGAATAGCGGAAACCCGTCGGCCGCGCGATCTCGGGAGATAAGGTCGCCGTCGTTCGCCGCGGCAGGTTCCATCCGCCAGGTCACCACCTCGACCCCGTCCAGCACCGGCCGGGCGCCGCGGACCTGGACGATCCACTGGTACCGGGACTCGCCACCCGGCGGCAGCGTCCGGTAGCGATAGACGAGGGCCAAGCCGCGCGGCGACGGTGCCGATGGCGCCTCGTGGACCCAGGGGCCAGGTTCGGGCTCGGGCGCGGCGCTCGGGGCCTCGGCAGCGCGGGGATTCGGAGCCCGTGAGATCGGAGCTTCGCGAGGCGCGATGGGGGTCTCCGCCACCGGCGCGTTCGGCGACGCAACCCGCGGGCTCCGACTCGTGTGACCAACGGACAGCGTGCCGCGCGGGAGGGTCAGGACCAACCCGCCGACCGCGACCAGACAGAAGCCCAGGAACGCGGCAGCCAGGAGAGGCTGGTTCCGGATCCATCCGAGCCACATCGTCAGAAGACCGAGGCCACCCGGCCCCGCCCGCGGGCTGGCGGGGACCTTCGCCAGCCCAGGCTCGCGTGTCCCCCGGCGGGCGCCGGGTCCGTCGTCCGGCTCGCCGGCGCCCGTCTCAGTCTCCGGACCCTGCATCCCTCACCCTCCCGACTCCTCACACCGCCCGGGCCACGGGCGCGAGACTGTCAGCTGGCAGGACCGTAGTCGCCACGAGGGGTGGGGTCAAGGGGCCGGCGGCGTCATGTGAAAGGTGAGGCCAATCCGCCCGGTGGCTATTGGGCCGGATTTGGGGCCGTGCCATAATCCGCCCACCCTCGAGCAGGAGGTGCCGCGTGGACTTGCCGATGATGGAGTACGCGTTCTTCCAGGGTCGCATCGTGCCGTTCGCCGACGCTAGGATCAGCATCGGCACTCACACCGTCCAGTACGGGACCGGCGCTTTTGCCGGTATCCGCGGCTACCTCGACGACGGCGACGGAGGGATCAACATCTTCCGCCTTCGCGACCACGCGGAGCGGCTCCTGAACTCGAGCCGGCTCCTCCGTGCCGAGCTGCCCTTCGACCGCGACTCGCTCGCAATGACGATCGTCTCCCTGGTCGAGCGGAACGCGCCGAAGGGCGACGCCTACATCCGGCCCTTCGTCTACAAGCCGGCCCTTCAGCTGACGCCGCGGCTCCGCGGCCTGGGTGACGAGCTGGCGATCTACATGCTCCCGATTGGAGACTACCTGAAGCTCGATCGGGGCCAGCGTGCGATCGTCTCCTCGTGGTTCCGGATTCCCGACAACGCGATCCCGAGCCGGGGGAAGCTCATCGGCGCCTACGTCAACTCGGCGTTCGCGAAGGACGAGGCGGAGGAGAAGGGTGCCGACGAGGCGATCATGCTTAACACCGCGGGTAAGGTCGCCGAGGGTAGCGGCTGCAACCTCTTCATCGTCCGGAACGACACGCTAATCACGCCGCCCATCACCGGCGACATCCTGGAAGGGATCACGCGCCGCTCGATGCTCCGGATGGCGACCGACGCGGGGATCCGGACCGAAGAGCGCGAGATCGATCGGACCGAGCTGTACGTCGCGGACGAGGCGTTCTTCTGCGGCACCGGCGTCCAGGTCGCGTGGATCGAAGCCATCGACGGACGCTCCGTGGGCAAGGGACAGATGGGCCCGATCACCACCCACCTCCGGACCACGTTCTTCGATACCGTGCGCGGCCGATCGACCCGCTACGCCGACTGGATCACCCGCGTCCGCGTCCGCGACGCGTCACCGGAAATGGTGCCCGCCCACCGCTAGTCACCCTCGCGGCTCCTCCGGCGGTGATTCCAGCCGACTCGCCGGGCACCCACGGCGGCCGCCGCCGAATCCGGGCGGCCGCACTCAGCGCGCGGGCATCGGCACCTGCGCCCGGACGAGCTCGAGACTCTCGCCGTCGGCAGCGTGCGGTCAGCGAACGGCACGGCGGGAGCGGACGATCCGCGCGCTCACCCCGGCGAGCGCCGCGATGAGCGCGGCGGCAACGATGATGTGCTTGCGCTCGGCCCGGCCGATGAGCCGCTCGAGGTCGTCGCCAAAGCCGTAACCGAGCGCATACCCCATGCCAACGGCATAAGGCACGAAAAGGAGTGCCCCAGGACGTTTGCAATGCAAAGGCCGGCGGACGAAGCCCAGTGGCCCCGGCGAGCGGACCGTCCAGGAAGTGCAGACCGGCCACGAACCGCGCGCCGAACACGGCCCACACGCCGTAGCGGCTGACGAAATGTGACACCTTCGCGAGCCGCGCCGGGGTGACGAACAGCCAGTCACCGTGGCGCTCGACCGCCGTCCGGCCGTAGCGCCGTCCGAGCCAGTACCCGATGGTGTCTCCGGTAACCGCACTGACGACGCCGATCGCCAGAAGCGGCCCAGGCGCAGCTCCCCTCGTTGAGCCAGGTAGCCGCCCAGGGCCAGGATCGTCTCCTCGGGAACGGGAAAGCCGACGTTCCCGAGGACCACGGCCACGAAGAGGGCGCCATAGCCGCAATGGGCCAGGAGCCCGGCGGCGTCAGACGTCACGCGTACTAGACTACCGGAACCCACCGGTCCTGCCAGCACACCGTCACACCGCACCTCGCGCCCCGGGGAGCGGACCGTGGCGTGAGACGCGGCTCGAGTCTCCGCCGTCTGGCGCCAAAAGCCGGTCCTTGGTAGTGTCGGCGCGGGACGAGTGGGACCATCGCTGACGCGTGCCGCGACGTGCGCGCCGAGGTGTGCCCGCACCGAGTGTCGCCGATGGCGCCAACGACGACCTGGAGGTGGACGTCCGCCTCAAAAGCATGCGACGCTGATGATCTGAGACCCGATACTCGGGAGGACTCCCCATGACGTGGTGCGGCTCAGCAGTAAACCAGCGGCTCCCTCTGTGTCGCGCGATCTTGCTCGGCGTGGCCAGCCTCCTCACGGGCTGTGCGTCCATGGAGTCCGCGCCTTCCGACCGCCTGGACGGGCTCCGCACCAAGGCCCAGGCGTGCAGTGAGGCGCTGCCGACCATCAGCCAGTACGACGTTGATCGTTTCGGGCGCGTGCGGGCCTCCGCACAGGGTCCCGAGGCGAGTGTGATCGAGCAGAACTTCGTCGACTGCGTCGATGCCCGAGGGCGCTGGACGACGTGGACGCCCGGTCAACCCGCGCCGATGCTCGAACCCCTAGGAACGGAGAACCCCGACCCGAACCCGGGTCTTCGCGTGCCGTGACTCGAGGGCCTCACGCTGCGGCCCCGGACGCTCATCGAACGGCGACGCAGCCGAATGGATCCCGATCTGGCCTTCAGAAGGTCAGCCACAACGTCAGCGGAGCGACAGGCGTCCCTGCTTCGCCTGACGGGCGCGCCAGCCATAATCTCGCAGCTCACCGTGCAAAGTGTCGTCCCACGGAGCAGGTTCGCATTCTTCGTGGAGCCGCCGGCACGCTCGGGACGAAGGCCAGCGCGATCCATCCCGCGACCCGAATATGGCGTATACTAAGAGCATCAGCGAGGTGTCCCCGGATGAGGTCCGCGGCCGCCCCGAGATGGTTGCGCAGTTCACGCCCACGGCGGCTTGAGCGCAGCATACGTAGCCGCCTCCACCCCGGTTACGCGGCTCCTCCCGCGATCGACTTGTCGAGCTGGCCCGGCGACCCCGACTGCAGCCACTCCGGCGGATGGCACATCCCCGATGGGATGCGTGGCTTGCTGCTTCGGGGTGGCCAGGCTCCTGGCGAGGGAGAACACATGACGAAGCGCAAGTCAACGAAGAGCGTGGTCCCGGTAGCTCCGGCACCCATCGAGGTCTCGACGGCCGATCGCACGGCGCTGATCGCAGCGTACCAGTCCGGTGTGATCACGGCGTGGAAGCGCGATGGCGAACGCGGCTACCGCTTGACCATCCCGGGGCGCCAAGACGACTACGTCGAGGTCCCGAAGCTCGCGAAGTACCTCGAGAAGCTCGGAGGCGCCGCCTAACTTCTCGTTCGTCGCGCACGAGATAGCGCAGCGGCTCCACCAGGCACGCTTCGATGACGAGGTGCTCCTGGTTGGGGTCGTCTGCGGTCTATCTGGCCGCGAGTGGAGCGGGGAGGGATCACTGACGTTGCCGGTACTCCCCTCTTTGCGGGAAGCCCCAGCGTCGCCGCGGGCCGGCCTTCGCGTCCCGACTGTGTCCATGGCGTTCAGCGCCCGGGTGCTGTCCAAGATCGTGCGGGATGCCATGAGTGATCCGACCTTCATTAGGCAGGTGCACGCCAGTCCGTGAACGAGAGGACTGGACACTCTGGCATGACGCAACTAACGAGCCCGAGATAGGCCCCAGAGATCGGCCGCCCCGCACCCGGTGCGCCTCTGGCTGCGGCGGGTTGACGGCTGGATCGAATACACCAACTCGGTGGTGGAGGGGTGACCGGAGAGGGGGGCGGCGGTGGGGCGTCCCCTCGAGCCCCCGGCCGTCGCGGTGCGGCGGTTCCTCGAAGCGTCACTGAGAGGGTCACTGAGAGGTGCTTATGATCCGACGGTTGACACATATGGCGGCCGCCGTGCTCACTCTCGGGTGTGTTGGCGGATCTGTCGTGACGATTGGAGCCCAAGATCGGGCGACCAGCCCGTCCCCATTCCTGGCCATCTATTTCGACCGGATTCTGAAGGGCGCCAAGCCGGCCGACCTCCCCATCGAGCAGCGGACGAAGTTCGGGCTCGTCATCAACCTCAATACCGCCAAGGCCCTCGGCCTCACCATCCCGCCGGCGGTGCTGGTGCGGACGGACGAGGTCATTCAATAACGCGACCGCAGTGTCGGGAGCTGCTCTCACGCACCCGGCGCCCATGGACAAAGTACTGCACCCACCAAGTCTGGCCACGCCGGTAGAGCGTTCCCTGCCCGCGCTCATGAGACCGACGGGACGGCTTCTCCGCGGTGGTGCCCATCAATCTTCCCTCCCTTCGTCGCCTAAACCGCGACGCTGTGATAGCCTGCCCCCGTGGTTACCCCACGCCCGGAGGACCGCCGCATGGCCGAGACCAGCGCCCCACCCTACGAGCCGCCCCGCATCGAGCAGGTCCTCACCCCCGACGATATCGAGCGCGAAGTCTTGTTCGCGGGGACAACAGCAGATGCAGGAATCTCCGTCGACACATTCGGCTAGCCTCACAGCTCGAGCGCCGCCGTGATACCTGCTCCCGTACCGACCGCTCCCAAGGAGGATCACCCTCTTGGCTGAGACCCCTCCGATCGCCCCATCCTACGAGCCGCCTCACATCGAACGCGTCCTGACCGCGGTGGACCTGGAGCAGGAAATCTTGTACGCCGGCGGCCCGACCCTTGTGGAGGTAGACAACCCCACCAACCCCATCTAAGGGGCGGCTCACGGCTCCAGCGCCGCCATCCGCGGCGCGAGGTCTCCGGGCTCGAGACGCTTCCACGATTCGGGGTTGCTGGACCGGGCCCCCGGCGGTGTTCGCACACGGCGAGGCGTTCTGCTTCACTAGGGTCGGGCTCTGGCCGTCCCGCCCCATTCAACAACTTCGAACGTCCGGTCTCCTTCCACGATCCCGTTCACCGCGACCTCAATCCGCCACCGGCCGAGTTCCCCTCGACAAGACGAAGTTCCACGCGTCCTTCGCGGCGGACGTGGACGCGGACCGCGCGGCGTTCCTGGCCGACTCGCAGGTCCCCCGGGGTGTGGAAGCGCTCGGCGGCACGATCAGCACCCCCGCGTGGAAGACCAAGCCGAGCTGGTACCTGGTGGCGACCGAGGACCGAATGATCCCCTCCGCGGCCCAAGGCCTCATGGCGAAGCGCGCCGGAGCAACCGTCGTCGAGGCGCGGGGCAGTCACGCGATCTACGAGTCGCAGCCCAGCGCGGTGGCTGCGCTCATCGCGGCAGCTGCCGAAGGTGGCTTTCGACCCTTCGGGCCACCGTCAGTTCCGTGCGATCGTCGGCACCGCACAGGTCGCCGTCGTCCCGCCGCCCTCCGCGCATAGGGTGGTCCTCCGTCAGCCCTCAGAGCGACGACTTGCGCTTCCCGTGCGGCCCCGAGCGGTGGAGCCAGTTTAGGATCGCGTGCCGGTAGTAGTAGAGCGGAATGGCGATCGCGGCGGTCAGTGCCGTCAGCAAGGCGAGTTGAACGTATTGGCCCGTCGCAGTGCGCGCGCCCTCTGCTGACAGGATCCAGGTGCCGGGGGCCCTCCCCAGGGTCGACACCACCAGGAAGATCCAACCCGGCATGGGGCTCATGCCGAAAAGGTAGGAGACGATGTCCTTCGGACACCCCGGGATCAGGTAGAGGACGAAGGTCAGGACGGCGCCTTCGGCCTCGAGGAGGAATCCGAACCGCTCGATGATCTGCGCTGGCACGTAGCGTGCCATGAGGGAGGCGCCGAGCCAGCGCCCGACCCCGAACGCCGCCATCGTCCCCAGGGTCAGACCGATCATCGAGTAGACGAACCCGAGGGGCAGACCGAGTAGCCGCCCAGGAATCCCGTCGCCTCTCCGGGGATCGGCGAGATGATCACTTGCCCCGCCTGGATCAGGATGAAGGCCGCCGGAGCCAGCCATCCAAGCACCCGGAGCCGCTCGTGGAGAAATGCGTGGTCGGTGTAGAACCGAAGCGGAGCCAGCCAGGCCGGTGCACCCAGCGCCACGCGCCAGGCCGCGACTGCGAGCAGAAAGGTGGCGAGGCCGAGGCCGAGAGCCCTGCGCAGCTTGTTGTTCACGCGCTCCCCGATCCTGCTTCACGCGTCTTCGTCACCTCGAGCGCTCGCCGCACCGGCCACCCTCCTGACCGGAGCCAGGAGGTCCGTCCGGACCCCCGGCGCGGCGACTCGTACTCGCATTCGCGCGTCTTCGTGCCTCACGCCGAGAGGCGTCCCAGTAAGTGGTCCAGCGCGGCCCGGTCGACCACCTCCTTCTCGAGGAGGACGTCTGGGTCATCTCGCAGTATCGAGCGAGCGAGGACTGATAGGAGATGCCGTGGAAGCCGAAGCGGCGGATCTCGTGCCGTTCCGCGAGCTTGCGGGGGATCGCATAGCTCGAGGCGCAATCAGAAATGCTCGCGTGAAAGGCCGCATCGAACACGGCCACCATCGGGACCCCGGGTCCGAGGAGCCACCGCCGTCGGGGCCATTGCACGCGGGTCGCGTCGGACAAGGTGCCCGCGTGGCGCCTCGCGACGCCGGCGGCGCGTCCGGAGCACCCCCTCTCACCGCCTCTTCTGTAGCAACGGATGGCCCGTCTGCTCCCACGCGATCATGCCCCCGTCCAGGTTCCACACGTTCGTGTAGCCCAGCCTGACCAGGGCACGGGCCGCCGTCGTGCTCATGCTCCCGCTACGGCAGTAGAGAACCAGCTTCGCACTCCTGTCGGGTGGCAACTGGGCCACCTTGCCCTCGACCTGATCGAATGGGATGAAGAGATCCGTCCCCGCGATCTCGCCCTCGTACGGGATGTGGACGTTGACCAGCGGGAAATCCTTCTTCTCCAGCATTCGCGCCAGGCCTCCGGCGCTCACATCGGTGTAGCTCCCCCCTCCCGCAACCGGGACCTTGCGCCCTTCGGGGATCTGGCTTCCCAACGGGAGGGCCACTCCAGCCAGCACGAGCCCGAGCACTATGACGAAGATGGCACGCGAGTCCCTCATGGCACGCCTCCGTTCTTCACCCATCGCCCATCAGCCAGGGCATCGTCATGAGACCGAGGCCGAGCTCAATCGCGGCCGCGACCGACGCCCCGACCAGGACAAGAGTACCCTACCCCACGGGCGAGGCCCACTCGGTCGGCGTGAACCGCCCGTGATCCAGTTGCGCGGTCGAGCCGAGATCGGTGCCGGGCACGTATCGTTACCTCAACTCAGGACCTCCACCGTCGAACCCGGCGGCACGATCAGCACGCGAGGCACGAAGGTGCAATGCCGCTGGTCGAGCTGGAAAATTGTGGGGGATCGCCAGCCCTCCGGAGATGTCGTGGGTGTGGTGAGGTTGGCCAGGGACGTCCCCTCGTGACGTGGTTGCACCCTGCGTCCGACCACGCCGTCTGCGGTACCGAGCCCCGCCAGTCCGAGCGCTCGTCGTGTCGCCGGCGGGTGGCGTCAAGAACGCCGTCGTCTTCCTCGGCCATGAGCGCATGGTACCGCCCGGCGTTGGACGGCCAGGCGCTGTCCGGTCCCTTCCCCGTCCTGATGGAGCGCACCCCCTACGGCAAGGTCCGCGATGACCTCACCGCCATGGCGAAGTACTTCGCTCGCCGCGGCTACGTGGTGGCGATGCAGGATGTGCGCGGGCGCTACGACTCCGAGGGTGAGTGGTACGCCTTCGCCAAGGCCGGACGGCAAGGACGCGCTTGACTGGCTCGCAGCGCTGTCCTACTGTGACGGGAAGGTCGGCACCATCGGCCTCTCCTACAGGGGCTCCGACCAGACCGCGCTCGCCTCACTGGCGCCCGAGGGGCTAGCGGCGATGTTCGTGTCCGAGGGCATGTCCAACTACCACACCTCCGCCATGCGTCAGAACGGCGCGCTCGAGCAGCGCTTCCTCATCTATGCCTTTCACATGGCGATCTCCTCCAAGGAAGCCCACGCCGATCGCCGGTTGCGCCTGCTGCTCCAGCGCGAACGGACGCATCCCTGGTCTTGCTGCTGGAGCGGTTGATCGAGTTGGGGGGCCCCCGCCCCCCAACTCATGCCGGCGTGGCTAGTCGTCCTGGCGATTGTCCACCTGACCGCGAATCTCACCCGAGGGGAATCGGTCGGTATGGACGTTCCCATAGATGGCATTGCTCCGTATCGCTTCGAGAAGGGCGTCGAAGCCGTCCTCGCCGGCCGGGAACCCCTGGCCGGTAAGCGTGAGGACCTGCGCCGGCCGAATGGTTCCGGTCACCGTTCCCGAGGGGCTTGGGCACGTCGGGGTGCTTGCCGAGACGGCTGCCGGGGCCCCATTGTCCGCCGACTGGCAGAGCCACACGTTGATGCCGCCGGTGGTGTGCTTCTGGCCGAAGTGGAGGTGAGCCTGGTTGACGAATTGAGCGCCGACGAGCGGCGTGAGTGCGGCGTCCGGGAAGCTGTAGGTCAGCTCGTAGTCGATCTCGCGCTTCTGCTTGTCGATCTTGAGCTTGAGCTGGCCGCTCCCGGTGCTGAATATGGCGCCGAGGCCGAGGTTCGGCGGGATCACTTCCTCGAACCCCGAGAGGCTGGTCCGGTGGTGTCCGTCGTCTTGCGCGGTGCCCGTCGCAGGGACTGTGAGGGGGAGCATAGTGGCTGCCGCCGCGAGAACCCTGACGAACTTGTTCATCGCTTCGCCTCCTTCAAGGGGCCACTGAAACAAAGCGCTCTTCACCGGAATGTGTACGGACCCCTGACTGAATGCGGGGGCTGAGATGAGACAGGGCATCGGCTCGGGAAGTGGTACACCTCCTGACGTGACTGGCCATCACGGACGGGAGGGAGCCGATGCCCGAAGAGATCGTAGCACGCATCCTGCGCCTGCCGGGGTACGAGGTGACCACCTGGGAGGCCGACGACGAGGTCGGGAGGTTGACGCTCTGGGTGCGGCAGCCTGGGGGCGCGCCGGCCTACCGCTGCGGGGGCTGCGGGGTCCCGCGTCGGGACGTCCACAGCTGGCGGGAGCGGCGAGTGCGGGACCTGCCGTGGGGGACGTGGCAGGTGTGGCTGGTGGTCGACGTCCACCGCGTTCGCTGTCGCCGCTGTGGGGTGCGAACCGAGCGGATCCCGTGGCTGGCTGGCAAGGCGCGCTACACGGCCCGGGTTGAGGCGGCGGTGGCGCAGGAGTGTGAGCAGGCTCCCGTGAGCCGCGTGGCGGCCCGCTGGGGGCTGCCGCCGGAGACGGTCCGTCGGCTGGACAAGCGCGTGCTGCGGCGGTGGGCCGCTGGCCGACCCCGGACCCCGCTGCACTACCTGGGGGTGGACGAGTTCTTTGTGGGCCGGGACGTCCAGTTCCTCACCGTGGTCAGTGACCTGGAGTCGGGGGAGCCGATCTGGGTGGGCCGGGAGCGCAAGCGCGAGACGCTGGACCGGTTCTTCGCCGAGGCCCTGCCGCTCCGCCGCCGCCGGGCCATCCGGGCCGTGTGCGTGGACATGTGGGAGCCCTTCCGGCGAAGCCTCCAGACGCACCTGCCCCACGCCTGACTGGTCTACGACAAGTTCCACGTCCTCCGTCACGCCAGCGAGGCCGTAGACGAGACCCGGCGGGCCGAGTTCTTCCGGCAGGGTCGGGCGGCGCGGGGGCTGGTGCGCGGCAAGCGCTGGCTCCTCTTGCGAAGCTGGACGCACCTCGACCGCGACGACCGCCAGAGTCTCCGCGAGCTCTTCGCCCTCAACCGTCGCTTGGCCAAGGCCTATCTGCTCAAGGAGCAACTCGCGCAGCTCTGGACGTACACCTACGAGGGCGCCGCCCGCCGTTTCCTGAGCACTTGGCTCCGCGCCCTGCGGTGGCAGCGGCTGCCGGCGTTCCAGAAGCTCGGCCGCCTGCTCACCCGCCACCTCGAGGGCCTCCTGAACTACTGCCACGAGAAGGTTCCCTTCGGCATCGTCGAGGCGATCAACGGCAACCTCCGCGCCATGCTGCGGCGGGGCCGGGGCTACCGGGATCACGAGTACCTGCTGCTCAAGGTCCAGCGCGGCACCGTCACCCGTCGTCGCAAGGCCGCATGAACACCGGCTCGTCTACACATTCCGGTGAGAGCGAAACAAAGGGGTCACCGGAACACCGGGTATCCTGTCCGGTGAAACGACGGACGAGGCCGCCGGGTTCCCGCGCCTCCTCGACGGGAGACCGTCTCCGCGGGCGTCGAGCGTCCGGCCGGGGATGAGGCCGGCCAGCATCTGCCCGCCGGAGATCGGCGCATGACCGCGGCCCCACCCGCGGTCACCATCTCCAGGGCCAGCAGAATCTCCTCGTCTCGCCGGAAGGCGCTCCGATAGCCGAGCAGCATGGCCCCCTCTAGCATGTCGGCGTTGCCGTACGGAGTCCACGCATCGCGGACGCCGTCCGATCCAGAGAACAGCGTGACGCCCGCCGCACGGAGCGGGCGAATCGGTGGGAAGGCGCGAGCCCCAGGCGCATGGGTCATGATCGCGATGTGATTGTCCACCGGGCACGTGACCAGTGTCGCGAAGCGATCACCGTCGAGCATCCCGAGACAGAAGGCATGGCTGATCGCGACCCGCCCCTGGAGGCCGAGCGCCTTGGTACGCTCGGCGATCAGCTCGATCTGGAACGCCCCCAGCTCGCCCGGATCATGGAGATGAATGTTACTCGCCTCGCGCATGCTTCCTCTCATCTCATTGCTCATCCCGATCGATCTCATCCTGCTGTCGGCCGGTCTTATCGACCACCTCCTGGGGCTCGTTCTGGTCCACTCCGGATTGCTCCTCCCCTTCGCCATCTGGATACTCGAGGGGTGCTTTCGCGGATTCCTCCGCGATCTAGAAGAGGCCGCCAGGATGGACGGTGCCACTCCGTTTGCCGTCTTCATGCGCATCGTGATGCCACTATCCTGGAATGCTTGCTTCGCAGCCGGGGCGTTCGTCTTCATCTCCGCATGGTCAGATTTCATCGTGGGTCTCATCATGACGAACAGCGAGCGAGCATACCCGCTTTCGGTGCGCGCAGCATGACCATCTTGGCGCGAGCCGGATTGGGGGATCCTGAACGCCGCCGGCCTCGTCGCGGCCGCCGTCCCGATGGTGATGGCATTCCTGCTGCGCGGTCTGGTGACCCGGGGGCGACTGGCACGGAGCGTCCCAGGATGGGAGGCTGTCATCATCGGGTACCCCGAGCGTGTGTCGAGGGCCCGAAGTCTAGAATCCGTCGCGGACCCCGTCGAACCCGTCGGGCGGCAGGGCGGCAGGGCGTCCGGGAGATACTGGCTCGCGTGAGATCCGGGGCAGCGCGGAGCGGTTCGGATGAGCCGGCTGCTCAGGGCTCCGGCGGCAGCACGACGGCCGTTTCCAGCTTGGTGATCGCCGCACGGACCGCGCGTACGCGTAGATGCGCCGCGCGTTCGGGGTCCGGCACCGCCGCCGACGCGTCCGCGAGGGTGCATTCGGCCTTCCGCAGATCGTCGAGAACGATCTGCCGGACGCGGGCGATGTCCGCTTCGGTGACCGCTTCGCGCTCCATGCGCAGGTTCATACCATCCGACCCGCGCCGAGCAGGAGACCGTCATCCGGTGGGACCGGGGCGGACGGGTCGGTGTCCGTCTGGTCCGCCTCACCGGTGACGTGGCGGAAGCTCGAACGCTTCGGCATCCCGGCGGGGCGGGAGACGCGCTTCCCCGGCGGGGCCGTCTCGGGCCGCTTCTACACCCTCCCGCTGAGCGGGTTTAGCCGGGGCTTAAACGGGTCGGGCCTCCCGCGTGTCGCCCCGGCGTCGACTCGCCGCCCTGCCCGACGGGTCCCATAATGCCGCGGAGCCGTCAGGAACCCTGTCAGCCGTCTAGTTCTGGCATGTCGGAAACTCCGCGCCGGTCTCGGTATCGGTCGGGCGTGTGCTCCACCCCGCACTGACCGAAGATGCGGAGAAGCGGGTATTCGCGCCTCATCCGTCGTCATATAGCGCCGTCGGTCCGCCGCGTCGGGATCGATGGGCTGGGTCAATTCGGACAGCGGGGTCAGGCTGTCAGGCGGCTCGGGCGGCCGCGTCCTCGTCGCTCGTTCGGTGTCATAAGTCGTGTCCACATTTCCCACCCCCTCGGGCATGTTTAGGGGCATAGGCAATGCCAGGGGAAACGGACCGAGGTCAGCCGGATCGATGGGTCGGGTCCAGGTAAGGTGGGTGGGCCCTGGTAGGAAGGCGACAGCATGTAGGAAATACCTACATGCAACAACGGCAGACAGCTGTAAGGGTCCATCTGGCGCTCGGGGCCGGAGCGCGGTAGTCACCGCTCGTGCTCCTCGTTATCCTCGCCCGGTGAAGACCGAGAAAGTCGGAGTAGAGATGACGATTGCTCGTAACCCCCTCCACGGATCCGGACGAGCGGCATTACCGCATCCGGCTCTTGCCTCAGGTGACAACGCCAAGTCGCCTCAGGGGATAGGGGTGACAAATGCGCGCGGGGGGCAGCCACCGCTCGACGAGCCGGCGCATCCGCTCCCAGGAGACATGCCCTGTGTGACTGCGCCGCGCCAGCGCGCGGTGCCAGAGCCAGCCGACCCGGAACCGAAACATGCCTATCGCCGGGCTGTTCATGGGCACCCCGTAGTAGCGGATGTGCCCACTCACAACCTGACGCAGCCATGCACCCACCACTGGGATCGGGTCGTGCAGGCGTCGCCGGAGCTCGGCTTTCACCTCGCGCAGCTTTGCCTGCACCCTCTTCCGGATCGTCTGCCTCACCACCGTGAACCGTCCACTCCGCTTCTTCCCGCAGATGTGCGTGAAGCCGAGGAAGTCGAACGTCTCCGGCTTTCCCTTGCCGGCCCGCCGCCGGCGCTCGGCCGCAGACGGGCCGAACTCCAGCAGTCGGGTCTTCTCGGGATGCAGCTCCAGGCCGAACTTCGTGAATCGCTCGCGCAGCTCGGCCAGGAACCGCTCGGCCTCCGCCTGGTGCTGAAACCCCACGATGAAGTCGTCCGCGTACCGCACGACGATCATGTCGCCGTGGGCCTGCGTCTTCCGCCACCGCTGAGCCCAGAGGTCGAACGCGTAGTGCAGGTACACGTTGGCCAGGAGTGGCGAAATGCTGCCCCCCTGGGGCGTGCCCGTTTCACTCCTCGTCCACGCCCCGTCCTCCAGCACGCCAGCGTTCAGCCACTTCTGGATCAGCCGCACGACGCGCCGGTCCGCAATCCGGTGCTCGATAAACTTCAAAGGTTCCTCTTCACGCCCGGCCCCGGCGGAGGCGGGTTCGCCAAGGCCATGGCGCCTTCGGAGGACGACGAGAGCCCGGTGGAGATCGCCTCCGGCTACGTTCCCTTCGACGTGTCGCCACTCGGGGTCTTCCCGAGCCAGTAGCCCAGGCCCGGCGACCGCGCGGACGCACGGGCCAGCTGTGCGTTCACGCGGCCGACCGGGCGATCCGCACTGCGAGCCAGGCGAGGCGGGTTCCCTTCTACCGAGAGTGAGAGGCCGTCCGCCAGAAGGGCCCCGGCACGGCGCACAGCGCGACTTCAGCGGCGTAGGAGACCGGCTGGCGCTCGGGACCGGGTCCGGTAGGGTCGGAACGGTCCCTAGACGGGTCCCAGTGGAACCGACACCGCTCTGGCCTCCGGAACAACCGAAGAACCCCGCGAGGCTCGGGTGACTACGGGCGGAGCTGTGGTCTCCAGCGGAGCGCTACGAGCCCAGCGACGCCGGCGCTAATCAGCACGAGCGAAGCGGGTTCAGGAACGGCCTGGACAAGGCCGAAGGCGGTCACTTGCAAACTGACGGGCACCGTTCCGTCCGGGCCGATCTGAAAGGTGGGGGAGGAGAACGAGGAAGGGAAGAAGGTGTCAAAGTTCGGCGGCGTCTCCTGATTGATGGTGGTCTGGAAGGGCGCCTGGCCGCCGACCGTGAACAAGAGGGTCATCAAGATGCCGGCAACCTCCGACGCCGGATCATCCACAGCGCCCAGGAAGGCATGCGATTGTGCCAGCGTGAGCCCACCGAGATCTCCTCCTCGGTGGGATTGTGCACGTCGAACGCAATCGTGCTCGAGGCGAACGATGTCGCCTCCGACGGCGGCCCATCGGTGTTGCCGAAAGCCCCTGCGGACACGGTGAGAGCGGAAAGATCGACGCTAGCCGCCGAAGACGCAAACGCCCCGGGATTGGGAGTAAAGTCGCTGGGGGCGGTGACAAGGGCGAACTGAAAATTAAGCAGTTCGACGTCGCCGAACTGACCGGAGAAGCCGATGTCTGCCTCAATGGAGGCGGTGTAGAGGGCCGTGCCATACGCGCTCGGGGTGAGAGCGAGCGCGAAGCCACTCGCCCCGCTCTGCTCGCCCTGTCGATCTTCACGGTGGTGCTCGCCTCGCTCCCAGCGTCTGGCGGTTCCGCAAGCAGTTGAGCTGATCTCCGCGACGGTCCGACCCGGCGGACCCAGGCCGAGCTCGTCGCGCTGCGAGCCGGGCAGCGCGGGCTGCCAGGCCGCTGCCCTTGAGCATTGCGCTCCGCACGATCGAGGCGAAGTGCGTCAGCTGTCCAGGACCTGAATGACAAATGGGTGCCCGAAGTTGGCCCATCCGCGCACGCGTCCCCAAACCTCGAGGCGCCAGACGACCACCGTGTGCCCCTCGATGTCAGCGAGCTGCACGTCGGCCGGCACGGTGACCGTGGCGTGCCCGACGACCTCCTTGCCCCGGCCGGCGGCGGCGTCTCTCAGGTCCAGGACGTTGGCCTGGTGGATGAGCCGTTGATCCCGGTCCGTTCTCGTCCCTCCCGCCCGCCGCACCTGGCGCGTCGTCGTTTGCTCGCACACCAGGTTCACGCGGAGCGACGAGAGTCGGATCGGGCCCGGCTGGCGAACCGTCAGCTGGAACGGCTCGTCGACGTGAACGGGCATCCGGTCGACCTCCACGATCGTCTCGGGTAGTCGCATCATCAGGAACATCTTGATCCCGAGCACCGCCGTCAGCAGCCCGATCAGCCCGAAGCCGCCGCCGACGGCGTACACGACCCATTCGTTTTCCCCGCCGCGGGACCCCTGGCTCCGCATGGCGAGGACGATCGCGATTCCAGCGACGGCGAGGACGATCCCGATCACGGTAGCGCAGCCGGCCTGGCCGGCGACGGGCATCTCGCGCTCGAGACGGATGGCCGCGCCCATGCATGTGATGATACGTCGCGCGCGCGGGATCGTCGGTGGGGGCAGACCTCGGGAAGGGCCTGGCGGATCGCGCCGACAATCCGGTGCCGAGCGCGATCGGCCGAAACGCGCCCTGACTGCCCCTGGTCTCACGACGGGCGTTTAGGGCTGGCAGCCTCGCGGAACGCAGGCCCGCCGGCGGCCGCCTGTCGCCCAGGCGACCGCCTGACGTCGTGATCTGCTCCCCAGTTCGCTAGACAGATGGGAGCACGAGTTCTAAGGTCGCCCGGTACTCCGCCGGGCACCGGAAACCCCTGCGTTGACCCTCCGGACGCTGGCGCAGCTCTGCCGGGCGCTTCGCGCCGAGCCGGGCGAGCTCTTTCGGCCAGACGGTGCTTCACGGTCCCGCACCCAGCAGCGCCAGTGCGCATAGCGCGCCGACCGCGAGGCCCAGCCGCTGCACCCACCGTTGGCCTGCGTCTCCTTGACGGCGAGCCTCGGCTGGGCGTGGGACACCCATCGAAACCGCGGGGGTCAGTCCCGGCGCGGGCGGCGCGCGACGGCGACAAGCGCGAGGGCGAGGCCCAGGCCAGCGCCAAAGGCGAGCGCGGCCCGCGGGCCCATGAGCACACGGACCCCCTCACCCTGAAAGTCGCGCGCGAGGACGAGGCCGATGGCGCTGTCGCGGGCGTGGACGGTCTTCGATGCGACGAGGCCACCGGCCGCCTGGTCCAGGGTCACCGACTCCCGGCCGACCACCACCTGGGCCCAGCTCTGCTCCAGGGTGGCGGTATCGGCGATCGCGGCCACGATCCCGCCGGCGGTGACCTCCAGCTCCTTCGTCGAGGCCAGGACCACGCCGCCCTGCGTGACCTCGACCTTCTGCGCGTCGACTCGGCCGGCCCCGCCCTGCCGAATGGTCACCTCCCGGGCGGCGATGGAGCGGGCCCCGCCCTGCCGGATCGTCACCTCTTGCGCCGTCACGTCGCCCGCGTCGCTGCCCACGGTCGCGCGGGGTCGCTCTCCCTCGATGTCGGCCATAGGAACCTCCGGCTCGGTGGATTCGGCTGATCCACTGCGCTGACCATTCCGATTGTCCGGCTGGATCCGGCGGGAGTCAAAATCGCTGCACGCTGAGCTGCGAGGCGGCGCGAAAACGGTCTGGGCTCCCCACAGTCACAGCGACTTCAGCGGCGTAGGAGCCCGTCTGCCGCCAGGGGTCGGCTCTCTGTTAGGGTCGGGGTCGATACGATGGCGATCCTCGTTGTCGTGAGCCGCGCCGCCGGCCGGACCTCCCAGCTCGTCCAGGGGACGGTAGCCTCCCGGTTCCGCCGCGACGTGGAGCTCATCTGGGATCGCCGGATCGGCGATCGGCGTCGTCCCGACCGTGCGGCGTCCGTGGAGCGGCGCCGTGCGGACCGCCGCCGAGCGGTGGTACGACCATCTGCAACAACGCCTTTCAGATACCCCAGGACGCGCTCGACGAGGCGCTTGTGCAGTCCATCTGCAACGTCCTGGATGCACGAGCGCTTGAAGCCGCCGCGGATGAGGCACTGGCTCGACTTCGTGCGGGGCATGAGCGCCAACTCGACCAGCGAACGACGATAGAGCGGGAGCTGTGACTAACTAATTGAAGGCCGGAAGGCCCGCTTGGTCGAAGGTATCGCCCGCGGCGACGGCAAGGACGCATTGCTCAAGGCCTGAGAGGGCCGAACCACGCGCGCCTAGGGTGGGACCTGGAGCAAGTGGCACCAGAAGTGGCGCCGGCATGCGGGGTCCTCGGCGGGACCGTCGCTAAGTATCGGAAAAATGGTGCCCCCGGGGTGAATCGAACACCCGGCCCAGGGTTTAGGAAAATTTGGTTTATGCGCGCGAACACGCGGCGCCATGGTGGCTTAGGCCACGCGATTGTTGGGATATTCTGGCCTCATGCGGCGGCCGAATGGTGGCCAGGTAGAAGCCGAATAGTGGCCCTTTGACGCGGCCATTGACTACAGCCGTGACTACAGCGAAGAGCGCGGCTAGGTCGTCCTGGCCGCGTCTCGCGAGGACCAGGATGCGATCTCCTTGGTCAAGCGGTCCTTGACGGCCACCCGGGTCTTCCCGATCCACTGGAGCCGCCGACCCTTCACCTCGGCCATGTGCTCGGGGACCACCGTCTGGATGGCGTGGCCGAGGGCCATCCGCTCCAGGTCGCGGGTGATCCAGGCGCACTCGGGACGGGCTAGGACGTCGGCTACGGAAGGCTCGCCATCCTCGAGCGGCCGGTAGTCGAGGTAGGGGGCATAGTGGGGGTGGCGGGCCTTCCCCGCGGCGTCCATCTCGACGTAGAGGAGCCGCCGCGAGATGGCGCGTCGGTCGCCGGAGGGGAGCACGCTCGCGTCCTGGATGGCGTGCTCGATCGTGAACAGCATGCGCGGGCTCGTGCCAGGGTCGCGCGTGTCCACGAGTACCGTCCCGCGCTTCAGGAGGTCGCGGTGCCGCTCGAGCGTGAGGTCGAGCACGGCATCCAGGAGCGGGTGGCCGGGGCAGACGAAGGCGGCGAGCGGCTGACCCGGTGGGGCGATTAGCTCCTTCTCGAAGGCGATGCGCTCGTAGCCGCGAGCACCGGGTCGCCCGCCCCGATCTGGCGGTCACGGCTGCGCACCGGCGCCGGGACATGGCTGACCTCGTAGCGGCGCGGCTCGCGCTGGCGGGCGCTTCCCCCAGGCGCTTGAAGGCCTCGAGGAAGAACGACTCGATGTAGTGCGGCTGGAGGCGCCGCGCCTCGGCGCGCTCCATCTCCTCGCGCACGCGGGCCACGCGGCTCGAGTCCATCGCGTCCGTGGGCCAGCGCGCGCTCCTCGATCAGGGTCACCAGGTGTGGGCGGTCCACGCCATGCTCGATGGCACGCGTGAGGCGCGCCCGCACCTCGGGCTGGTCGCCGTAGCGGATGGCCTCGATCAGGAGCTCGCGCAGTGGCTTGCCCTCGAACTGGAGCTTGCCGAGGACGTCGAACACCTGCCCGCCGAGCGCCTGGCGCGCCTCCTCGAGCTTCTCCAGGAGCCGCCGGTAGACGTCACCCTCCCGGGTTTCCTCGGCGACAAGGTTCCACAGGTGGCAGACCTCGGTCTGGCCGATACGGTGGATGCGGCCGAATCGCTGCTCGAGGCGGTTCGGGTTCCACGGCAGGTCGTAGTTCACCATGAGGTGCGCCCGCTGGAGGTTGATCCCCTCGCCGGCGGCGTCGGTGGCGACGAGCACCCGGACCTCCGGGTCATGCAGGAAGGTCTCCTGCGCCTTGCGCCGATCCTCACGGCCAATGCTGCCGTGGATCACGACGAGCGCGTCCGGGCGGCCGAGGAGCGATCCGATCTGGCGCTCGAGGTAGGCCAGGGTGTCTTTGTGCTCGGTGAAGACGACGAGCTTCTGCCACGGCGAGGGAGCGGGCCTGGGGATCGGTCCCGCGCCGTAGGGCACCGTGGCCTCACCGATCTGCCCGCCCAGGCCGCCCGGGGTGAAGATCTCGCCGAGCAGGTGCGCGAGCTCGCGCCACTTGGTGTCCTGGCCGCTTCGGCGAACCTCGGCGGCCAGCCCTTCGAGGTGCTGAAGCGTGGCGATCTCGATCTTGAGCTCCGCGAGCGTCGCCGCCGCCGTGGCCTGATCGAGGATCTCCTCTTCGGCGGCCTCGACCTCGCGCTCCGGCGCGTCCTCGAGGTCCTCGACGTCGTCGGCGTCCAGCTCGGGGCCGCCCAGTGTCGGGGCCGGCGCCACCGGCGACGCCGCGGTGCCGCGCTGCAAGAGCTCCAGTTCGCGGAGGCGCCTCTCGAGTCGCTCGCGGCGGCGACGCGGTCCCCGTCGAGCAACGCGAGGAAGAGCTGGAAGTCTTCTTCCTTGCCGTTGTGGGGTGTCGCCGTCATCAGCAGGAAGTGCCGCGTGAGCCCGGAGAGGAGCTGCCCGAGCCGGTAGCGTTTGGTGTACTTGACCTGACCGCCGAAGAAGGTGGCCGACAGCTTGTGCGCCTCGTCGCAGACCACGAGGTCGTAGCGGCAGTCCGGGGCGGCCAGCTTCTGCGGCACGTCTTCGTTGCGGGAGAGCTTGTCGAGCCGGGCGATGGCGAGGTCGTTCTCCAGGAACCAGTTCCCGGTGCGCGCGGCCTCGAGCTTGTCGTTGGTCAGGATCTCGAACGGCAGGTGGAAGCGGCGATGGAGCTCGTTCTGCCACTGCTCGGCAAGGCTGCCGGGGCAGACCACGAGGCAGCGCCGGAGATCGCCGCGGGCGATCAGCTCCTTGATGAACAGGCCCGCCATGATCGTCTTGCCCGCGCCCGGGTCGTCAGCGAGCAGGAAGCGGAGCGGCTGGCGCGGCAGCATGGCCTCATAGACGGCCGTGATCTGGTGCGGCAGTGGGTCCACGAGCGAGGTATGCACCGCCAGCACGGGGTCGAAGAGGTGCGCGAGGCGGATCCGGTGCGCCTCCGACACGAGGCGGAAGAGTGCGCCGTCACCGTCGAAGCTCCACGGTCGGCCGGTCTTGGCGATCTCCAGGCGCGGCTCGTCGTGGCGATAGAGGATCTCGTCGGCGACGCGGCCGTGGGGTCCCCGGTAGACGAGCGTCAGGGCGTCCGACCCGTGCCACTGGACGGTGACGACCGTTACCACGGCGTCCGGCAGGATGCCGCGGACGGTGGCGTCGGGCTGGAGGTCTTCTAGGGTCACGCTCAGCAAGGCCCCCTTCCCCCTGCCGATCCTTAGAAGACGCGACACGGAGGGTGCGCCGAGTCCGGGCGAGGGCTACCGTCGCGGCGACTCTAGCATGCGATGCTATGACTGTCGCAAAGGAACTTCTTTGCACCGGCCCCGGAACACTCGCTCGGGAGTCGATGTGGCGCGGGGTTGGCGACCCCCCCGCGCCAGGGATTTGCGACACCTCGGTTGAGGAGCACTTCGGCGTCTGGAAGCTTCTTCGGAGCGCCGGGACCATAGGAGGAAGTCGGGCAGGCGCTCGCCGGGCCTCCCAGGCTCCTGAAGCCGCGCTGGACGGGCCTCTGCCGGGAAACGCGCCGGTGATCCCAAGGGTGCTTCGGGCGGCCCAACTCCGAGCACACCTACGTGCGGACAGTCCTGCCCTCGGGCGGTTCGCCTCG
The DNA here is from genome assembly GCA_963805625.1 of uncultured Candidatus Rokubacteria bacterium. Classification (GTDB taxonomy): domain Bacteria; phylum Methylomirabilota; class Methylomirabilia; order Rokubacteriales; family DASRDR01; genus DASRDR01. The sequence continues at coordinate 350,576 of CAWDVE010000010.1, read as the reverse complement.
GCACGGGCAGGATCACCCGCGGTGGCGACGATGCGACGGACTTCTGGCGCTGACTGACAATCTGGGGTCAGCTGACCGCCGAGCTCCCAGGCCGTGTTTCCACCGCGTATCGGGTGGCCGCTGCCCGTTTCACTTGACAGTACCAGCGGTTCGACGTCGCGTCGGGAGTCTGCTTCTCGAGGGCCGCTCCGGGTGGCACCCTCATTGCTTGACCGCAGACAGGACCGGCCTGCCCGGCGCAGCCCGGCCTCTCGACGAGGAACGCATGCGCAAGCCGACATTGTCCGGTACGCAGTCCGTGATCGGCCTTGTGGCGGGCCTCTTCTCGGTTGTCGGTGGCGTCTATACGGGCGTGCAGTACTTCAGCCGGGCCCCGGGGACTGGAGAACTGGTGGCCATCGTTCATGACGCCCGCACCGATCGGCCGGTGACTGGGCCCAGCGTAGAGATCCTCGGTGGCGACGATGCGCTCCTCGAAACCCTGGCGCCGGGGGAGAGCGGCCAGGTTCGGACGCGCCTCCGCGAAGGCACGTACCGCATGCGCGTCACGCACCCGCGCTACGCGCCCGACACGCGCCGAGTTCAGGTCGGTGCCGGCCGGACGGCCGAGGTCCGGGTCCGCCTCACGCCCCGCGGTTCGGGCTCGGGGCCACCCGGCGTCGTGGCGGAGACCGCCCGCGCCGTCAACGAGGGCGCCAGTGCCGTCCGTCGCTTCTTTGAGAGCCTCGCCCGCTGAACGGCGAGCGCCCTCCTGCATGTGATGCCCAATCGGTTCGACACGCGGTGACGCGGGAGCGGTTCAGAATTCCGCCGAACCGCCCGCTCCTCGACGGACTGGCAGAAACCCCAAGCTAGCCGACCGCCCGCGCGAGGGCCCGACGAACGGCGCTCGGGTGGACCCCGAGGCGCCGGGCAACCCCGCGGAGCGACGTCCCGGCGGCCAGGAGGGCCTGCACCGCCGTCGCATCGACTCGGTACTTCCGCGGGCGACCGACGTGCCGACCCTGCGCCCGGGCTCGGCGGATCCCAGCGACCACCCGCTCGCGGATCAAGTCCCGTTCGAACTCGGCAATGGCGGATAGCACGTTGAACATCAGGCGGCCTGCCGGCGTGGTCGTGTCGATCGCCTGATCGGTGACGACCAGGTCAACCCCGAGGGCCTCGAGCTCGGCCGCCAAGTCAACCAGGTGACGCGTGGAGCGGGCCAGCCGGTCGAGCTTCGTAGTCAGGACCACGTCTAAGACGCCGAGCCCGAGCGGCGGCGAGCAGCGCATCGAGGGCCGGGCGGCTCGTCCGGGCCCCGCTGACACCGTGGTCGGTGTGCTCGGTGGCGGTCCAGCCACGGGCCTCCGCGAACGCCCGCAGCACGGCGAGCTGGTTCTCGGGGATCTGGTCGGCGGTCGAGACGCGCGCGTAGACTCCGACCCGAAGCGGCCGGGTGACGCGGACGGGCTGGGTGTGCCCGTTCCGGTGACCCGCCGGGGCCACGGCAGTCAATGCCGCCGAGGCCGAAACTTGCCCGCGCGGGCAACTTTCTGGCACTGGGGTACCGATCGGTCGCGGGCGACGACCGGGCGGGACCGGCCGCAACCCACGACGTGGTCCGCCGGGTTTCGCCATCGCGCCTCCCACATTTCCTTGGCGTCTCGTGCCCACCGACTCAATGCCATCGTCATCCCTCCCATTTGATGCTGACCCACGGCGCTGGCGGCATCATCTGGCGGGTATCGCCATCCCAAGGCTTCGGTCGCCCTAGCGGTCCGCGGGAAGCTCGGGGACAGAGCGGCAGCCGTGGGCTCCCACGCACAGAGAGACCGCGCCTGTGATCCGATTGACGCGATAGAGGACCTCTGCAGGACCGATGCGTGCGGTGTGCGTGCGATAGAGGCCGGTGCCACCCACCAGCCACGCTAGCAGGAACCCCAGAACAAAGCCGGCCCCCGCGTACCAGAGCCGAGACGGGTCCATTGCTCTACTTCTCCCATCTTGTCTCGAACTCCGCAGTGGACACGCACCGCGAAGCCCAGGCATCATGCGCACGCCGAACCAGGACAGCACTCTCATCCCCGAGACCCTTCGCCACTGCCTCGATCACGGCCTCGGGGCCCAGGTCCCCGCCCCGGAGGGCCTCGCCCAGAGATTGGATGGACTCTGCCCGGAACCGCTGGCGGTGTGCCTCGCACGACTCTGCGGAATCGAATGCCCGGTCCCGATGCCAGATGGACAGGGGGGCGAATGCAGGATTCAATCCAGACGGCGGAATCGCAAGAATCCAACCGGGTTGGGGCGAAGGGGAGGCGTGGCGTCTTGCCCACCACTGAGCTCCCAGCATGCCAGCGACCAGGCCGACAATCAGCCCGTGGACCAGACCATGATGCCAGCGCAGCCGGGTTTCCGTGGTCACCCGTCATCCCTCCCACCTCGCGGATGGTCGGCAGGATGTTCACATGTGCACCGCACTGTAGGCAAGAGTCTCTCGCGTGGATCTTGGGCGGCTGCTGGGGGAGTCCCTCCGGCGCCTCCGCGAGGAGGCGGGGTGGAGCCAGGACGAGCTGGCCCGTCGGCTCGGGATCAGCCGCCCCACGCTCACGCGGATCGAGAACGCCGGGCAGAACGTCACGCTCCAGACTCTCTCAAAGCTCTGCCGACGGCTCAGGTGTGAACCCGGGGATCTATTCCGGCCTGGCACACTTCGTCCCCCACGGGGCTGAACAGCGGTCCCTAGACGGATTTTGCCCGCGCGGGCAAAATCCGGCGGGGAAACCCTGTCCAGGACGAGCGGGCCGCGACTGGCGACGATAACCCGCTGACGTGGGGATGGTCGCCGCCCAGCCCGGCACTCACTCCTCCACCACCGAGTTGGCGAGGCGCTCAGCGGTCAATCCAATAGACGCCATCAATCAGAGTGTTCATGACCCAGTTTGCTGCCCTGGTACGGGGTCCCGATGACAATTTTGGTCCTGCTTGAAGCTCCGTGCAGCCGCCACGCCCTCGTAAGGACGCCATTTGTGCCGAATCCGTACACGTGGACCCTTGGCATGACTCGCGCATCCTAGCTGCGCATGGCACTCGTCATGAAATGGTGGATGGATGCCTCGGATGCCTTCCATCACTGCTTGCCGGACGACCGCGTGTTTGTCGCCGTGTTGACGTCATGGGTTGTCGTCTTGGCCCTCGTCACCTATCTCTTACTCGGTTGGGTAAGCGCGGGGGTGCTCATCACCGTCGCCGCTGTCTTCGTCATTGCGACAATCGCGGCTCAGTCTAGACAGCACCGTCGACAGGACCGCACAGTGCAAACGGTCGTAAGTCCCCCCGAGTAGCGGCCCCGGGCGCACCATGATCGGACGAGGCTGCCACGCCTGCTCGAAAAGCCTCACCGATGAGCCGGGACCCATCCTGCTGGATTGGCAGAGTCACTGGTATCACTTCACCTGTTGGTGCAAGGAGATGGACAGGTTGGGCGAGGAGCGTCCAAAGTCGCAATCTCGCCCGGCTCGTCAAAACCACCGACTACGGCTGGCGCCGCGGTCGGCCATCTCAGATCCCGCGCCTCGCCGGCAGCGGTCGCCTGGAAGGTGACCTCGACCCCGAGCGGGACGGGGAGCTCGCCACTCCAGTAGGGCAGGGCGAAGTGATACAGCCAGGCGCCGGCCCGGATACGGCCGCGCTGGGTCACGGCGTCCCATTCCACGATCCGGCCCGTGAACTCCCCCGACGTCGGCCGGGGTTCGGGGTCCCGGCGGACCGGCAACGTGTCCCTCGTCCCACGGTCGCCGGGCGCGCGACCGCTTCGCCAACCACGGGCGGTGCAGCTTTCTCACACCACGGATCGCATGGATCAGGCCCTCCTGAACGCCAGCGCGACGCCATTCATGCAATAGCGGAGTCCGGTCGGCCTGGGCCCGTCCTCGAACACGTGCCCGAGGTGCCCGCCACACCGCCGGCAGTGGACCTCCGTCCGGACCATGAAGAGACTCCGATCCGACGCCGTCCCGACGGCGTTGTCGATGGGCGCCCAAAAGCTCGGCCAGCCGGTGCCGCTGTCAAACTTCATCTCCGACGAGAAGAGCGGGAGGTCGCAGCCCGCGCAGTGGTAGGTCCCCTTCCCGTACTCCTTGTCGAGGGGGCTGCTTCCCGGCCGCTCGGTGCCGTGCTGCCGGAGCACGTGGAACTGTTGCGGCGTGAGGCGCTGGCGCCACTCGGCGTCGGACCGGGTCACCTCGAACGCCGCGGTCGTCTTGCCCTGCGCTCCGGCCGGGCGGAACGACGTGCCGCCGACCGCTTCGAGCCTGTGCCTTCTATTTACTCCATCCGCCTCGTCAACGTTGAACCACCCTCATCCTCATCGGTCTCCTCCGTGGTGTCAGGACCCAGCGCTCCTTGGTGTTCGAGAACCTCGCGTTACGGCACCAACTGGCCGTCCTCCAGCGCACCGCGCGGCGCCCACGCCTGCGGACGGCCGACCGCCTGTTGTGGGTCCTGCTGTCCCGTATGTGGAGCGGCTGGATGGATGCCATCTCCGTCGTCCAACCCGCGACGGTGATCCGGTGGCAGCGGACCGGCTTCAAGCTCGTCTGGACCTGGAAGAGCCGCCGGAACGGACCAGGCCGCCCAGCCGTCGCCCTGGAGGTTCGAGCGCTCATCCGACGGATGTCCACGGCGAATCCCATCTGGGGCGCGCCGCGGATTCACGGAGAGCTCCAGAAGCTGGGCATCGAGATTTCCCAGGCAACAGTGTCCAAGTACGTCGTCCGCCATCGGAAGCCGCCATCGCAGACCTGGCGAACCTTTCTCGAGAACCACCTTCAGACCCTCGTCTCCGTCGACTTCTTCGTCGTCCCCACCGTGATGTTCAAGGTCCTGTTCGTCTTCGTGGTCCTGGCGCACGAGCGGCGGCGCGTCCTTCACATCAACGTCACCGACGCCCCCACGGCCCAGTGGACGGCGCAGCAACTCGTGGAGGTCTTCCCCTGGGAGACTGCGCCGCGCTACCTCCTGCGCGATCGCGATGCGGTGTACGGGGGCGCGTTCTCGAGCCGCGTCCAGACCATGGGGATCCATGAAGTCAAGACGGCGCCTCGATCCCCTTGGCAGAATCCCTACGTGGAACGGCTCATCGGCACCCTCCGCCGCGAGTGCCTCGACCACGTTGTGGTGCTGAACAAAACCCACCTGCGCCGCCTGCTCAGCGCGTACCTCATCTACTACCACGGGGCCCGCACCCACCTCTCCCTGGAGAAGGACGCCCCGGAGCCAAGACCGGTGGAGCGACTCGACGAAGGCCGCATCGTCGAGACGCCGATGGTCGGCGGCCTCCATCATCGCTACGGTCGGCGAGCGGCGTAAGCTCCTGTCTGCGGGCCGTTCCGCCTACATCGACGGCGCCGGTCGGTGCGTGCGCCTCGGTGCACTGGAACCCACCCTCGGTGACTCCGCGCGAAGCCAAGGAGGTCCACGCTGCGTGTCCGTCGTATCAGAGGCCCATGACCACGGGCCGCAGCCGGTCCCAAGGTACCTGGATCGACTAAATGGAAGGGACAGCGCGCTATCGAACGGGTCGCCACCTGGGACGACCCCGCGGCCTTCGCGCGAGCCGTTCAGGCGTCCTATCGCCGGAACAAGTGGGCCGGGCAGGCGCGGGACCTCATCATCGTCGCAGAGAAGGGCACGGTGCGCGGGACGCTGGCCCCGGTGCTCGACACCTACGAGGTCGATTTCCTCCCGGTCGGGGGCTATGGCAGCACGACGCGCGTCTACGAGCTTGCGCAGTTGGCGTCGCCTGAGCGGCCGCTCGTAATCTGCTACCTCGGCGACTACGATCCGAGCGGGATGGGCATGAGCCAGCAGGATCTGCCCCGGCGCCTGGCCTTTCACGCGATGCGGGGGCGGTATGCCGTCACGCGGGCCGAGTCGCGGGCGTGGTCGGACGACGTGGCGGACAGCTATCTCGCGCTCGGGGGCATCATCTTCCGGCGGCTCGCGCTGACCGTCGAGGACACGCGGACCCTCGGCCCGCGGGTGAGCTTCCCGGCGTCGGACAAAGAGGACGACCCGCGCTATGCCGGTTCGTCGAGCACTACGGCGACCGGGGCTGGGAGTTGGACGCCATGGACCCGAACGCGCTGCGGACGCGCGTCGAGGCGGCCATCCGGGCGGAGATCGAGCCGACGGCGTGGGCGCGCTACGTCGCCGCCGAGGCGGTGGAGCAGGCGTCCATCGTGACGACCTTGCGCACCTGGAACCGTATTTCCGGGCTAGCCTCGGAATAGACAAGAGACGGCCCCGCGCGGCGACCACCGCCGGAGGCTGGCCCATCACTCCGAGCCTGTGGAGGCAGGAGCGGTGGAGGATGATTCGGCCTATCAGGTGTAGGCGCTGGGTTTTAGGACGGCGTCGTTTGCAGAGCTGCGACGGCGCGAAGTGCGTCGGAGCGAAAAGGATCAGGAGGTCTGGGGCGTATGCGGACAGCGACGCCGGCGCGGCGGACAGCGCCGGCGGCGCGACTCGCAGGCCATCCCAGGCCTCGAAGGAGCCGGGTCAGAAACGCTGCCGTTAGCGGCGGCGTGCTCGGCGCTTGGTCAGGGCCGCAGTGGCAATCAGGCCGGTGCCCAGCAGAGTGAGGGTCGCCGGTTCCGGCACCGACGTGGTCGGGTTGGAGTTGGTCGCAACCGTTACCCTGTCGAGGCCCCAGCTCTCGTCGAAGAGGCCCTGCTGGCCATTATACGAGAATATGATCGAGAGGTTTGCCGCGGTATGTGGAAACGTCAACGTCAGGTCGTAAAACGTGTCGCCAACCGCGCCGCTGTTGAGGGGGGGGAACAGGAGGGCCCCGACAGTCGGACCCACCGTCCCCGCAGGCGCGTTAATGGCCTTGATGTTGGTACATCCGGCAGTCGTGTTGTCAGTGCAGCTACTCGATCCCAGGTTGCTGAACGTCGCGTCTGGATTGATCAGGTCGGTGCCGTCGGCGCTAACGCTGAATGGCTCGTCCCCGTCCATGCTCCGGATCACGTACTCCCGGAACGTGAGCGTTACCGAGGTATGGGGGTCGGCTGTCGGGACCGTAAGGGTGACCGAGCCGCTGCTGAGACCAAAGTTGCTGCTGTCGCCGGCGATCCCCAAGAAGTTCTCCCCGCTCGGCGTCGTATCGACACCCAGCGCAAAACTCCCGGAGGACCAGTTGGGGAGAAGCCCGCCGTTGAAGTCGTCGAGGCCAAACACCGTCCCGGCGACCGCCTGGCCAGGCAGGGCGCTCGCGCTCGCTACCAAGAGAAGCACTGCGAGGCGACACACTGCTGCGGAGCGTAGCCGCATTGTCGGGTCCTCCGGGCTAAGGGTTTAGGAGCAGGGAGCGAGACACGTGCAGAGGCGGTATGCATATCCTGTACTGGCCCGCAAGTGGCTGTGTTTGTTAGAGTGCCAAACCATCGAGTCCGGGTCATGTAAAGGTTTACGACACTGGAAGAGGCGAAGCATGCAAGCCCTCGGCGAGAGTCCTCACTCGAGTCGTGCGGTCGCACTATAACCGCCGCAACCTATGCCCCAACGTCTCGTGACAAGGAGACGCCATGATCGCCGCCCTCGACGCCCGCAAGGCAACCAATAGGAGGACCGCATGATGAGCACCGTATCCCCCTCCCTACCCCCGCAGCGCCCGCGCGCGCGACGCGGGACCGGCCACCTCTACCAGCGCGGCGCCGTCTGGTGGGTGCAGTACGTCGTTAACGGCCGCCGGCGATGGGAGAGCACCGGCACCACGCGCAAGAGCGAGGCCGCGACGTTTCTCCAGACGCGCCTCGGCCACGCTGCCGAGGGGCGCCCGCTCCCTCCGCGCATCGACAAGATCCGGTACGATGACTTAGCCACCGATCTGACACTCCACTACCAGACGACCGGGAAGCGCGCGGCGGCGGATGTCGCGAAGCGGCTCCGGCCCCTCACCGCCTTCTTCACCGGCTGGCGCGCGGTCGATCTCGACGAGGCCGCGATCACGCGCTACGTCGCGGCGCGACAGGCGACCGTGAGCCGCCGGGGCCGCCCGCTCGCGAACGGGACCATCAACCGCGAGCTGTCCCTGCTGGGCACGATGCTCCGGTTGGCCGCGCGCCGGCGGAAGGTGCTGCACCCGCCGCCGATCACGCTCCTCAAGGAAGCCGCGCCGCGCGCCGGGTTTTTCGAGGCCGACCGGTTCGCGGCCGTGCGCCGGCGCCTCCGCCCGGACCTCCAGCTCGCGGTGGACCTCGCCTACACCTACGGCTGGCGCGTGCGCGACGAGGTCCTGACGCTGGCGCGCCGCCACGTCGACCTGGAGGCCGGCACCGTGCGCCTCGACCCCGGCACGACCAAAAACGACGACAGGCGCGTCGTGTACCTGACCCCGACCCTGGCGACCGCCGTCGCCGAGCACCTGACCCGCGTGCGGGCGCTGGAGCGAACGCTCGGGCGCATCGTCCCGTGGGTGTTCGCGCACGCGACCGATGGTCCGCTCAACCCGAAGACTGGCCAGCGCCGTTACGTGGCCGGCGACCGCGTGCGGGACTTCCGCCGGGCCTGGCGGACCGCCTGCAAACGGGCCGGGTGCCCGGGGATGCTGCGCCACGACTTCCGGCGGACGGCGGTCCGCAACCTGGTGAACGACGGAACCCCGGAGAAGGTGGCCATGACGATCACCGGCCACGAGACGCGCTCGGTGTTCGACCGCTACCACATCGTGGCGCCCGAAGACCTGCGGGCGGCGGCGGCGCGGATCGCGGCGCGGGAGGGAACGGCCCAGCGTAGAGCGCAGGACCTGCGCTAAGGCAGTCTAGCTCCGCTTCTTGAGCAGTCCGGCGGCGTCTGCTTTCGCGATGAGCAAGTGGCAGAAGGCCGAACACGCGACCACCATGAACTTCGCCTCGTCGAAACCGACCGGTGCGCCCTCCTCAAGCAGCGCGTGCCGGATGCCGCCCGCATCGCTGGTGTACCCGTACAGCTTCGTGAAGGCGGCGGCCATCGCGCCGTGGATCAGGCCCTTCCCCTGAAGTACCCCGATTGCCTCGTCGAGATCAGGCTTCCTGAGGCTCGCCATCGCGCTGACGGCGGACTCGACCGCGCTGATCGCCTCCTTGATCGCGTTCCGATAATCGGGCTCCGGGCGCCGCCCGAGTTGACGGAGTGCCTCGTCGAGGTGTTCGCGGACACCATCCAGGCCGGCACCGGTGGCCGCCTGGCTAGCCTCCTCGATGGCCTTGACCTCGACGGCGCCTGTCAGGCGCGTCAGGCGGCCACCAACGAATCGAAAGGCCGAAAGTTCCCGCACCAGTGCGCTGTTCGCGGACTTCTCAAACTGCGTGGGGCTCGGGGCAGGCACACTACGGGCGATGACTTCAAGGATGTCGTACACCATGTACCACTCAAGCAAGAGATACTTCTCGAGTAGCCATCCACGAGCCTGCCACTCGCCACCCCCGGTCCACCCAGGCACGCCGTCGATTGGAACACGCAGGACCTCACGAGCGATCAGCCGCGCTACCTCGAACCACTTCCCATTGCCCCCGAAGGGGCCGAAGGGGCTATCGACAAGGCCCGCGATCACGTTCCACAGCGAAGACCGGAGCGGATCATCCATCCCGTCGGTCTGGATCGTGCGGGGTGAGCCGTAGCCCATGCGCTCAGAGAACGTGCGCTCCATCCGCCGGCGCCTCCTCGATAAGCGACACTTGTAGCGACACTCGCCGGTCAACCGTCGAAATGGTGCTCCGCAACCCCTTGTAAAAATTGGTGCCCCCGGGGTGAATCGAACACCCGGCCCAGGGTTTAGGAATCCGCCCAAGCCCTTCCCTGCCCGTCTGACGCCATATCGCTCCGTCGTACGCGGTAATACGAATCGCCATGTCCAGAGCGGCGATTCGCTCGCCGCCAACTAGAAGGGAGCGCGACCGAGACGACCCTGTGACGATGGGTCACTGACACCGGGACTGACACCAGCGGTCCTACTCTCAAACGCGATCCTGGGGGCCACAGCGGCGCGTAGGCGGTGCGCTTTTCGCCGGCGCGGAGGGCGGTGTGCGGCCCCTTCCCTCATCGCTCCACTCGCCAACTCGCTCTCTCTGGCGCGAATCGTGGCGACCCCTCGCCGAGCAGGACCGCAGCAGGCGCGGTTGGCTGCCTCGTCGGGCTGCGATGATGACGCCTCGGAACCCCGGCAAGGGATATTCACTCTACCGCCCTCCTGGGCGGCCAACCTGCAAGGAATTGCAAGTTTGGCACTGCCGTTTCCGTGATGCTGCCGTTTCATTGACGCCTTACGCGATCTGCGCTAGGTTCGGCTCACCGCTGTTCCAGTCTGGGAGGCGACGCTCATGGTCCGCTGGAGTCTTCCTAGTTTTTACGTGCGGAATAACCTGTCTGCTATCCGCGTGGCATCCAACTACGATGGCCAAACATGATGAAAGGGGGACGCATTATGGGTTTCATGCCTCCGTTGGTCGTGGCCCTCGTCGTCGTTTTCTTTGGGGTCCCTATACCCGCGCAGGGTGCGCCCGTCTTGGTCGTGGACGGGAACGGGATCTTGAGGGGTGCCACCGGAGTGTCCGTGCAAGGCATTCGCTACGATGTTGAGTTCGCCGAAGGGACGTGTGCGGCGGTGTTCGGCGCATGCGACCAGGCGCATTTCCCGTTCACTTCAGCCAGCGACGCCCTCGCAGCGTCACAAGCCTTGCTTGATCAAGTCCTCGTTGATGATCCTGGTTCAGGGAATTTCGACAGCGACCCAGCGTTAACGTTTGGCTGTTTTTTTGAGTTTAATTGTTGGGTCACTACGCCTTACGATATCGAGAATGGTTTCGTCCTAGTGGCTCAAGCTCTAAACACTACTCCGAGCATTCCACAGGATGAAGCCCTACTAAGAGGCGAATGTTGCTTCCCCGTGTCAGGCGTACCTCCAGACACCACCTACGACTCAAGCGAGGACCTCAACGGAACGTTCGCGAAGTGGACCCGAGTCCCAGAGCCCTCCACCTTCCTCCTGTTAGGCACAGGGCTGGCTGCGCTGGGCTCGTTCCGTTCTTGGTGGTGGCGTCCGACGCGATCCTCGGACGATTAGGGACGGGCAGCATCAGGACGACTTCCGATAACTTGGGAAACCGCTGGCCCGGCTCCGCGCCCGACGTGCGAGACCGCCGGGACGGAACCCTAGCTCCCCTGTGCACTGGAGGTGCTGACCGCTTACCTGGTGCTTGCTTTTAGCCAAACCCAAAAATCCGAGGAGCTGTAACTCCTCCGATTTCTTGGTACGCCCAGCAGGATTCGAACCTGCGACCTTCGGATTCGTAGACCCACCAAGGGTGGCGCACTCAGGGGCGCTGGTCGTCGTCAGTGTACACGGGGGACACTTGTGCCGGCACTTGCACCGCACACAACGGCGCGCGCCACTGCCCCCGAACGGAACCGGATGCGACCCGGCGCGACTCGCAACTAGCCCGCAACTAGCCCGCTCCGGCACCCCCCCCTCCCCCACGAAGGGGGACCCATGGGTAGGGCACCCGCGGCTCGCGATGGCGGGGGCACAGCAGGGCACGAGTGCGCGTACACACCCGTTCAAATTCGCGTGTGAGGGTCCCGCGGCTCGGCCGTGGTGGTGTCCCGAATCTGGTGGAAAAGGGCGCAACTCCCGGGTTTTGAGAACCTGCCGCTCACTCTATGACCTGATCCGCCCGAGCCAGCACCGACGGCGGAATCGTCAGGCCGAGGGCCTTGGCGATTTTCATGTGATGACCTACACCCCTAGCGGCGGGGCGTCGTGATAACACTACGGGCGCCGAGGGATACTCGACGCCCGTGGAAAGCTCCGCAAGGCTCCGGCGACTCTACTGTCGGCGCTGTCTCCTCCAGCGCAGCGCGCCGAGTCCGGCGAGACCGGGGGCGAGAAGAACGAGGGTAGCTGGTTCCGCTACAGGTTGGCCCACGACCCTCGACGAGATTGACGTAATCTCGCCTGTAAGAAAGGGGGGGACTATGAGGAAATTGGGCCCAGAGGAGTAGTCTGCGATGTCCAAAGTAGTTGGGAGGGCAGTGGAACTGAGGGCGCTTCCAGAATCATCAACCAACCGAAAGACTGGCCCCGAGCCCGGGCCTGTTTCGAACCTGTCCACTCCGGGAAAGTTGAAGACCACCAGAGCCACGATGGGCGGTTGGGGCTGAGAGAAAATGAAAGCACCAACGGTGACTTCGAAGGTGAATTCCGCGTAGTCCGCCTCCACTGGCGAGACGAAAAAGGGGGACTGCGAGTCATCGTAGGTCAAGGTGGCAGTGAAAGGGTCCCCGACCGACACGCCTGGCAATCCGTCGTTTACGAGGATGTCACCCGTGAAGACGTGCTCGATGATCGCGGCTGTCGCGGCGGGCGCGCTGACCCCCCAGACGAGCGCTAGAACCGCTGCAATTACGCACAGACGCCCGTGCCGGTTGCCACGCCCGCCTCGGGTAGTGAAGCGTTGTCCCGGGAACAGGTCGTTGAGCATATCCCTCTCTCCTTACCGGCGAGGGCCGGACGTTCGAGGAAGCGGGCCGACACTACGTCTGGTCGCCAGCGCTGTCAAGATGAAGGAACTTGCATAGTCTATCCGCCGCCTGTTGAGCCCGATGGCGAGCGGCGCGGCAAGCAGGGCCAGGTCGAGGGTGGCCGGGACTGTCAGCCGGGCGATGCCTCATATGGGGCCTCCTTTCCCAATCGGAGACCAGCGTGGGCCGGGAGGGGGACCCGGCTGGGCACGAGTGCGCGTACACACCCGTTCAAATTCGAGTGAGAGGGTCCCCCGGCCGACGTTGGGTCCCATCCGTGGGTTGTGTGGGAGCCGACTTCAACGCGCGGCTTGTTGGGTTCCAACCTCGTCATCGCGCCTTCCAGAGCTTGCCGCGTAGGATCGTGCCTTGCGTCTCCAGTGTCGCGCTGAGACTACCATCGGGGTCGTTAAGCTCCTTGCAGCGGCCGTCGATCAAGAGAGGGGCTCGCACGTCCAGCGGTCGGGGGACCCCAAGTGCGAACATGTAAAGAATGTCGACACCGTGGCTTGTCGAGAAGCTCATGTTCTTCGGTACTTACAGAAGGGCAAAATTGCCGACTGCCAACTTACTTTACACTCTGGAGATCACGCGGGGCTAACTCCCCGATTTTGGGAGCGTAACTAGATTGGCGCGAAATCTGCTCTCTTTCACTTTTGTGCTAGCTATTCAGACGCGCATGAATCCGCCGAACAAACGGAGGGCTTCAATGATCCGTACCCTAGTCGCGGCGTCAGTCGTCGTCCTGGCCGCCCTGCTGGCCAGCCCGGCCCAGGCCACCTTCATCGTCGATCCGGATCCGGGCGGGGACAAATTCTTCATCGACAAGCCGACGAACGGCTCGACGAGCTTCTGTGGCGTCGTCAGCGCGAATCAAGCGTGCACGGCCGCGCTCAACAACCTCGAGGTCGACGTCACAGCTGACGTGGGCGTCCAGACGGGCAACGGGTACGCCAACATCAAGCCAGACAACAACGACGACGTGCTCACGACCCTGACGTTCACACCGGAGAATCCGAACCAGTTCGGGGACTTTTCGTTCCGCGGCCAACCCAATGAGGATGTCACCCAATCGAACCCGATCACGGTCACGGTGACGGACAACCAGGGGAATCCTCCGCAGATCTTCACCTTCTTTGGGCAGAACGCGAACGCGGATTTTACGCGGATCGGCATCGTGTCCCTTGATGAGACCATCAAGGAAGTGCAGATCTTCCTCGAGTCGGGCTTCAAGGAAGTGAAGCAGGTCGACTTCTCCGACGCTCAGGGTGTCCCCGAACCCGGTACGCTCACGCTGCTCGGCCTCGGACTGCTGGGGCTGGGCCTCGGCTGGCGGCGTCGCGACTGACCCGCTCGATCCCGAGACGACCACGACGCCCTGCCCCGCGCGGGGCGTCGCCTTCTTGGGTCGGCGGCATGGTCCCCCCGGTCTGGCTCGACGCCGCCGGCCGCCCCGTCTACCCCAAGGCCGACACCGGGCGCCAGACGGGCTCCACGGGCGTTCGAGCCCGGTTCACTGCTCGGCGGGGCGCCTACAGGCTCCGTCCGCCGTCCAATGTCACGTCGCCTGTTGATTCACGACACCCCGGACGCGCGGGGGCTGCGTAGGGGCACCCGGAGCCTGGTAGAACGCCGGTTGACAATCGGGGGAACCCGTGCTAACTTATTAATTGTAGGACGTTTCAATCGGCCGGGGTGATCGCCTCAGCGTAGGTGATTCCGGCGGGCGGGGGCCGCTGACCTAGCTGCATTGGTGCCTCGGACACGCGGCGGCGTCCCACTCACGCGACACTGCCGTACTCCAACGGAGCCAGCGTCTCGGGCTGCTGGTCGACGCCGAGTGGCTGGCGCGGGAGAACAAGCGCCTGACCCGCGCCCTCCAGGAAGCCAAGCTCAAGCTGCCGCAGGCCTCTATCGAGGCCATCGACTATCCCGCCCGCCGGGAGCTCGACAAGGCCGTGATCCGCCAGCTCGCCACCTGCCGCTGGATCGCCGAGCACCAGCAGGTCCTCGTCACCGGCGCCACCGGCACCGGCAAGAGTTTCATCGCCTGCGCCCTCGCCCACCAGGCCTGCCGCCGCGGCTATCGCGCCTACTACCGCCGGGCCTCCCGCCTGTTCGATGATCTCCGCGTGGCGCGCGCCGACGGGACCTACGGCCGGCTCCTCGGCAAGCTCGCGCGCATGGACGTCCTTCTCGTCGACGACTGGGGCCTGGCCCCGCCACAGGACCAGGAACGCCGCGACCTGCTCGAGATTCTGGAAGATCGCTATGGCAGCCGCTCCACGATCGTCACGAGCCAGCTCCCCCCGGCCCAGTGGCACGATCACATCGGGGAGCCCACGCTGGCTGACGCCATCTGCGATCGGCTCCTGCACAACGCGCACCGACTCGTGCTAAAAGGTCCCTCACGGAGAAAGGAGGGCAAGCTCGACAGCTGATCGGCCGGCCAGCGTCGCTCCGCTCCGATCACGATCCCCGACCGGCGCGTTCACGATGGGCCGATCTGGGTGTTCAGCTTCGCCGGTATGCGCATTGGTACTGCTCCCTCGGGCACAAGCACCGAGAGCTGGTCGGCGCCAAGTCCGTGGCGCAGCAGGAGGTGGAGAAGCGCCGGACCCTTGCTCGAACGGAGCAATTCTGCCCAACCGCCACGAAGCGGCAACGCATTGTCCTTTTCTCAGAAGTCGTTCAGGAGTACGTGGGATACCAGAAGGCGCACAACCGGCCGCCGCACAATGACTGCGTCCGCATCCTCTACTGGAAGGATCGATGGGGCGACCGTCCCGTGGCTTCCATTACTCGCCAGGACGTGGAGCAGGGCAAGCTGGCGCTGATGGAACGTCGTGACCCACAGCGCACGCCGGGCCGCCATGAGTCCAAGCTAAGATACGAGCCGGCTACCGTAGTTCGCTACCTAGCCGCACTCCGATGCTGCTTCAACGTGGCGATTCGGAACGGCAAAGCGACGAGTAACCCCGTTGTCGGCACGCGCTTCCCTCGGGAGAATAATGGCCGCCTCAAGTACCTTCCTTCCGCGGAGGCCGAGCGATCTCTCCTTGACGCTGTGCCGGATGCCCGGCGTCGGGAGATGGTCGAGGTTTCCATTCACACAGGGCTCCGCTGGTCTGAGCAGATGGGGCTCCGCTGGCGCGACTGTGACTTCATGACGGGCACTCTCACGATTCCTCGAAGCAAGCATGGTGGCACTCGGCACGTGCCGATGAACCGTCGCGTCCGCGAGATTCTCATGGACATGGCCACCCGGCGCCTTCCCGAGGGGAACGAGCACGTATTCCGGGGCGCGGACAATATGGACCCGCCCCAGAAGGCGGATCGGTGGTTCCCCCGCGCGGTCGCCAAGGCGTGTCACGCGCTTGCCGAGGCGGGCCGGCAGGGGGACGCGGAGATGCTCGACGGTTTCTCCTGGCATTGCCTGCGCCACACCTTCGCCTCACGACTGGCGATGGCAGGCGTGGACCTCCTGACCATCAAGGAGCTGGGAGGCTGGAAAACGCTCGCGATGGGCATGCGCTACGCCCACCTCAGCCCGGGGAGGCTCCGGGAAGGCGTCGAGCGTCTGGTAGGCAGTCCCGCCCCAACTACTCGCGACCAGGAGGCACCCCCCACTGCTTGCAGTGACACCGTGAGTGACACTGCGGTGGCGACCGTTTCGGCGAGCGTTCGACAACTATGCGAGAATATTGGTGCCCCCGGGGTGAATCGAACACCCGGCCCAGGGTTTAGGAAACCCTTGCTCTATCCGACTGAGCTACGGGGGCGCGCAATGATTGTCATAGGTTACGCGACGCCTGTCAACCGACGGACCGCTTCGTGCCATTCTGTGTGCCATCGACACCGCCTTCTGGCGCGATGACATCAGGCCTTTCGCCCGTGTCTTCCGGAGAGCCTCCCCAGAATCGTTCGACGAAGACATCCGACAGCTTCTCCATGTCATCCAGAAACTGACCAGGGCCGTCCTCTGTGAAGACGCTATGACCCTTCCAATCAGGTTTGCGCCTTCGGTTCTGTGGAATGAATGCAATGCCATTCCGAAGTTCGTTCAGTGCAGCCAGATCTGGGCGATGCTGCCTGTCGAGGAGGTCAAGTGGCCATCCAGCGCCTCCTGGTATTTGTCGTCTTTACAGTCGGCGACGGATTGTCGCCATCGACTACCGTAACTACTTTTGGCTCTACCGGCTTTCGTGTGGGTAGAGGTCGAGCCCACCGCACCGGAAGTAGATGGCGATCTTGAAGTGCTCCGGGTTGCGGAACCCACGGGCGGTCTTCTTGACGCCTTGGATGACGGAGTTGACGGCTTCCAGGCCTGCATTGGTGATCTTGTGCGTGAGGTACGTGAGCAGGTTCGGGAGATGACGTTTGATTAGCTTGGCCACGCCCGCCATGGGCTTGAGCCGACTGTGCGTGGCGCGCCAGTACCAGCGGGCGGTGAACGTCTCGGCGGCCCCGGGGTAGGTGTAGTCCCAGAAGGCGGCGAAGCGCTCCTTGAGCAGCCATGCCCGCGCCACCTTGAGATCCTGCCGCTGCAACAGCCGGAACGCCGTCTGCTGGTCCGGCGTCATGTCCTTGGGCCGCATCAGCCAGAGGTACTTGGACCCGGTGAGACGGTCGTCACCCGTCCGCTTCAACGCCCGATGCTCGCCCCGCCGCACCTGGTCGACGGCGTCGTGGAGATGCTTGACCACATGAAACTTGTCGAAGACGATCTTCCGGTCCGCGTCCGGCAGGTGCGCCCGCGTGGACTGGACGTAGGGCTCCCACATGTCCATCGCCATGGCCTCGATCCCCGCCACTTGCGCGGCCGTGAGGGTGGCCCAGAAGCCGTCCAGACTCTCCTGCTTGCGGTCGTCGGCCAGATAGAGCACCCGGTTGCGCTCGAGATCGGCGACCACCGTAAGATACCGGTGCCGCTTGGCGATGGCCTTCTCGTCCACGCCCAGATGGGGCACGACCTCGGCCTGGCGCCGAGCCAGCCCCCGCCGCACGGCGCGGGTCTTGATGCCCCACGCTTCGTCCCAGCTGATGCGCAGCACCCGCTTCGCCCCCGTCACCGAGCACTCCCACAGCAGATCAATCGCCAGCCGTTCGAACAACACCGTGAACTGCGACCCCGGCTCCGCCCATGGCACCCGGATCTGCTTCACCCCATGGGTCGCGCAGTCGATCCGGGGCACGTCCGCTTCGATCCACGTCGTCAACTGACAGGTGTCGAGGTGCCGCCACCGCCGTGGCCGACTGTCGTAGCGCTCCGCCGCACTCCCGCACTCCGGGCAGACAAACGGGCCCGGCCCGGCCTCCACCCGGACGACCACCTGCCCCTCCGGCATGTTCAGCTCGACGCCCCCCACCGTCCAGGGCGGCGTCAGCCCCAAGATCGCTCGGTACAGCTCCGTGTCGCGCATCGCTCCGCCCCTCCCCTCGGCAGGGCAGAGCATAGCCCGGAGACTTCGTCACCCACACGAAAGCCGGAAGAGCCCTACTTTTTTTCCTACCGCACATTCATGGAACACCGTGACGAGAGTCTTCGGCCCCGCAACCTGCACAGTCCACAGTGCACCCTGCACTGCCTACTGTGCAGCACTGGCATCTCTCCGAATCGAAAGGGATCTCGGGGTCCTACCCGACCGGAGAGCGGCCGGGGTGCACACTGGGGTGTGCAGTCCGTCTTCAAAGCTCTCGACGGCTCCTCGACCGAAGCTGCGGAATCTAATGATCTTTCGACACCTAGGTTCATTGGCACGACAAGTGCTCCTCCCCGATGACTACGGGTTTCGGGGCGTGGGTCTCGAGGGCGTAGGATGCGCCGGACGTAAGCCCGAGCGACTGATGGTGTCCTGGATGTCGCTCGCTAGGAATCCGGGTGTCGGTGAACACTTGTAGCGCCTCAGCCGAGCAAGGCAGGATCAGGAGGCCAAGAGCGAGCGTGAAGGATGCGAGTTGGGAGGTTGTCCCTCTCATGACTGTCTCCCGGTCGATCTCGTCGTGATGGATGACTTCTTCTACGGAGAGCCCCAGGCCGTCCCGGAACCCGCTACGCTCCTGCTCCTCGCCGCCGGGATCGTTGGGCTCGCTTGGCGCTTCGTCGCGCAGCGGGTCACATTGTTGGCATCGATCATCGTGCCGGGGGAGGGACTCGACGTTGGAGCCCGCGTCCTCGCCGGGTTGAGGCGAAACTCCGTGGGAAGCGACAGAGGGAGGACGACATCATGAAGTCCGTGATGAGCGCCGTGCTCGTATGTTCGGTTTGGGGCAGCCTGACAACACTCGCATCAGCTACTCCATTGCCCGCAGGGACATCGGATCGGATGGTCATACTCCTCAATGACGTCGTTATTTTCGATGAAACTACAGCGGAAACGGGAGGGGGGTTGGAATTGATTCTCGCCTCGGGCTTGGCTGGGCCAGCCAGCACAGCCATTCCGCCCGAAAGCTTTCTGGTCGCACTCACCGAGCCCGGCACGGGTGAAGATAGCGACGTGCTTGACCTGCAGCACGCGTCGGGATCCCCAGTGTATTCGCTTCTCTTTATCTCCGATTCGGAAGGCGGGCCAGGGCTCGGCCTGGGCCCAGACGTACCGCGCATTCCGGAAACCGGAGAATTGCAGGACGTGACCCAATACCTGCCCGCCGAACTGCGCGCTTTCGGATACAGCGTGTCGGTACAATCCGATGTGGAGCAGGTTCCGGAACCGGCTTCCCTCGTCTTGGTCGGATTGGGGATAGCGGGATTGGGGACCTTGCTGCGCCGCAGACGGCAAAACGCCTAAAGCCCACTTGGGGGCCCGCTTAATCAAAGGCATTCGAGCGTCCTGAAGTCACTCGCGGGCAGCGCGGTCGGGATGCCGCGCGTTCGGTGGCGGGGATCAGCCGCCACCCTAGCCCGCGATGCCATTCTATGTGCCATCACGCGCTCGTTTTGGTGAGACTCGGGGGCGCAAGAGCAAGAGACACGCTAGTCCGTCTCTGACACGGCGCAAGTCCACGTTTTCCCGATGCTGTCGTGGAAATCGTGGAAAGCCTAGCGGCTGGCCGCGTATTAGGAAACCCTCTATCCGACTGAGCTACGGGGGCACGCGGACGGACGAGGTCGGTCGACCTGAATTCTAGCACCCCTTCGCCGCTGGGTCCGGCATGGCGCCGGACACGCGGCTCCGTCACATGTCGCGGGGGCGACGATAGTAGCTCAGCACGGTGCCGATGCCCTTGGCCCGCGCCTTCTCGTAGGTCAGGTGGCCGAGCACGATGTCGCTGATCGCGAAGCCCTTGTGCCAGAACAGGATGCGCTCTCGCGGCGACTCTCGGCCCGACTTGAGCCCTGCCACGATCTCACCGATCTCGCCGTAGATGTGCTCGCCACGCAGGGCGCCGGCCCGGATCATCCCCGCGAACTGGCCATACTCGGACTTCTGGCACTGGTTCCAGTCGTCGACGACCATCTTGTCGACCGTCAGCGGCAGGGTCGACTCGACGGACTGCTCCACCCCATAGGGCTGGATCAGGGCGCCCGGCTTGACCCAGGCGTCCTTGACAAGGACCTCCGGGGTGACCAGACGCGAGGCATCGATGATGATATCGGCGTCCCGTACCGTCTCCTCGACCGTCGCCATGACCGCCACGGGCTTCCCGAGCCGCTCCGACATCCGGGCGGCGAAGCGCTCCCGGGATTCCGGGCGCTTGCTGGTGACGCGGATCTCTTCGAAGCCGAACAGCCGGTCGAGCATCGGGATGTTGTACCAGGCGGTGCCGCGGGCGCCGATGTGCCCGAGCACTCGTGGCCGGTCCGGCGCCAGGTGCTTGGCGCCGACCGCCGTCACCGCTCCGGTGCGCATCCAGGTGATGAGCGTCCCGTCCAGGATCGCGAACGGCGCGCCGGTGTCCGACCGATACAGCGTGATCAGCGCCAGCTCCGACGGCAGCCCGAAGCGGTAATTCCCCTCGAAGTCGCCGATCACCTTGACCCCGGCCACGTCGATCGGCTCGACGTACCCCTTGAGAATGTTCCAGTGGCGCTCCGATCGGTCCAGGGCGAGGTGATCCTTCGAGGGCATGACGACCTTCTTCTCGCCGTGTGCCCGGAGTCCGAGCTCGATGGCATCCATCGCCTCCCCGAGACCGAGGTCGACGGCATCGACGTCTTCCTTGGAGAGGAACAGGATGTCCAGGCTCGACACGGTCACGCCCCTCCTGCCACGCTTGACGGGATCACTCTGCCCGCGAGCATCGCGCCGGGGTGGCGTCGTGGCGACGCGCGACTGTCGGTTCAGCTGGCGGCCCGGCTGGAGACCGCGCCGGCCAGCGCGCCTGCCGCGGGCGGCGCTTCACGCGCCCGGCCACTCGATGCCGCGCGCCTCGAGCCGCCGCCGGAGCTTCTGAAGGGCTGACGCCTCGATCTGCCGCACGCGCTCCCGCGTGACGCCCATCCGCTGCCCGATCGATTCGAGCGTCATAGGCGCCTCGCCGCCGAGGCCGAAGCGGTCGACGAGGATGGTCCGCTCCTTGGGCGGAAGGTCGTCCAGGAACTCGCGGAGGCTCTCCTGGCGGCGCAGCAGCCCCGCGATGACCGCGGCCCCAGTCTCGTCCCGGTTGGGCACCACGTCCTTCAGCTGGACGCCCTCCCCTTCCCCGCCTACCGTCATCTCGAGCGAGAGGGGCATCTTCGACGCCTCCTCCAGAGCTTCGAGGTCCTTGACGGTGAGCCCGAGCGCGGCGGCCACCTCGGCCATCTCTGGCGGCCGCCCTCGTTCCTGGGTGAGGCGCTCGCGCGTGCGCCGGTACTTTCCCAGCTGAGCCTCCACGTGCACCGGCAGCCGGATGACTCGTGCCTGGTTGGCGAGAGCCCGTTGGATGGCCTGCCGGATCCACCAGGTGGCGTAGGTGGAGAACCGGGTGCCACGATCCCAGCGGAACTTCTCGACGGCGCGGATCAGCCCGATGTTGCCCTCGGCAATGAGGTCGGCCAGCGGCAGCCCGCGGTTCTGATAGCGGCGGGCGAGCATCACCACCAGGCGGAGGTTCGACTCCACCATCCGCTTCTTCGCCGCCTCACTCCCGGCGGCGACCTGCTTGGCGAGCTCGACCTCCTGCTCGCGCGTGAGAAGCGGGATCTGGCGGATCTCGCTCAGATACATCTCGATCGGCGGACGGTGGCCGAGGCTCTCCGCCTCTTCCGCGTCGAGCTCCTCGTCCGGCGGGAGCTCGAGCACCGACCCGTCGTCGGTGAGATCCGGGTCGTCCGCCTCGACCTCGTCGCTCGGATCGGGCGGCGGGTCCGGCCGCAGCCGGCGCTCGGGATCCTCGTCCGCCCGCTGCGACGGCTCGCGCCCGGCGGTCATGGCGTAGCGGTGGGAATCCTGGGATCCCTGACCGGAACCGCGCGCGCTTCCGACTCGGGCAGCCAGAAGGCAGGATTGTACTTCCGGCCGTTCAAGCGGATCTCGAAGTGGAGATGGGGCGCGGTCGCCCGCCCGGTGCTGCCGACGGTCGCGATCACCTGGCCCTGCTCGACCCAGTCGCCCACCTTGACCAGGTTCTCGACGTTGTGCGCGTAGACCGTCATGAGATCGCTCGGGTGCCAGATCTTCACGACGTGCCCGTAGGCTCGCTCCCACCCGCTCGTGATCACCATGCCCGCCGCCGCGGCCTGGATGGGATCGTGCCGCTCGGCCCGGAGGTCGATGCCGCCATGCCAGACGACGCCTCTGGGGCCGAAGGGGGACACGATCGGCCCCGGCACCGGCCGCGCGAAGCTCACGGCCGGCATCGCCGGGGGCCGCTCCAGCACGATGTCGGCGAGGGACGGGGGCTCCTGGCTACCCTCCTGGACCTCGCTCAGCGGGATGCTCAGCCGCTGGCCCACGCGGAGCCTCGACTTCGGCGTGAGCCCGTTCGCCCGGATCAGCGCCTCGACAGACACCCCGTGCTCTCGCGCGATGCCCCACAGGGTCTGGCCCGGGCTGACGACGTGCCCGAGGGTCGCGGCCGGCGGGGCGTGCTCCCGAAGCTCGACGGCTATCCCCTGGGACTTCGCGGGCAGGGGTTGCGGGCTTGCGGCCTGCGTGGCCACGGGCAGAATCAAGCCGAGCGCCAGCGGGACCGCGACCAGCGCCGCCCACCGCCCGGGGCGCTCCCTCATCGTCCCTCCGAGAAGCGGATGCCGAACTCCCCGTAGCGGCCGGTGAACGCGACGGAGCTGACGTCGACACGGTCCACGCGGGCCAGAGGCGGTCCCTTGCCGAGATCGCGCACGAACTGCTCGATCGCTTCCAGGTCCCCCTCCGCTCGGATCTTGACGCGCCCGTCCGGGAGGTTCACCGCGTACCCGGTGAGGCGCCAGTCGTGGGCGCGTCGCTGGGCGAAGTTGCGGTACCCCACTCCCTGGACGCGCCCTCCCACCAGCACTTCCACGGCGCCCATACGAGCGCCTGACCGGCGGCTGCCCGCATGGCGGTCCGCCTCACTCATCCGCGCTCACGGTTCTCACGAGGATCCGAACGATTGCGGGGGTGGGAGGGGTTGGTCGGGGCGACTGGACTTGAACCAGCGACCTCCTGCTCCCGAAGCAGGCGCGCTACCAAGCTGCGCTACGCCCCGACCCCACCTGGGCTTGGAACGGCACGCCCAGGCTGCCCCCGTGCTGGGGACTCAGGTCTCCCACCCGTACTTCCCGACCAGCTTCACGAACGTGCAGCCGCAATCCGTCGACAGCCGCATGCGGCCATCGACCTTCTCGACAACGTGCAGGACCTGCGACTGGGGTCCGCCGACGGGGACCACGATCCGGCCACCCTCGGCCAGCTGCTGGAACAGTGGCGTCGGTACCGCTGGCGCCCCGGCCGTCACGATGATGCGCTCGAACGGGGCCTCGTCGGCCCAGCCGTACGTGCCGTCGGCCGTCTTGACGACTGCGCTAGTATACCCCAACTCCTCCAGAATGCGGCGGGCTCGGACCGCAAGGGACATGAGGCGCTCGACCGAGCACACCCGCCGCACGAGCTCGGCCAGCACGGCCGTCTGGTACCCGGAGCCCGTGCCGATCTCCAGCACCTTCTCGGTCCCCCGGAGAGCGAGGAGCTGGGTCATCATTCCCACGATGTACGGCTGGGAGATCGTTTGACTCTCGCCGATCGGCAGCGGGTGATCCCCGTACGCGCGGTCCCGGAGGGCCTCCTCCACGAACCGATGGCGCGGGATCCGCCGCATGGCGTCGAGCACGCGCGGGTCCGTGATCCCGCGCTGGATGAGCTGCTCCTCGACCATGCGCTCGCGCTCGCGGCCGGCCCGCGCCTCCTGCCAGCCCGCCCCGGTCCCCACCGCCCGGCCGCCGCTCACCGCCCAGCCCCGGTTCCCCGACCCCGTGACCGCCGCCGGAACTCCCCCTCCCAGTCCTTCAGCCCGCGCAGCCCCGGGTAGTCCGTGAGGTCGAGCATCAGCGGGGTCACCGAGACGTACCCCGCGTGGACCGCGGCGTAGTCCGTGTCCTCTCCCGCCTCCCACGCGGGCGGACCGATGCCGATCCAGAAGTAGCGCCGTCCTCTCGGGTCCTGCCGTTCGACGACCTTCTCGCTGTAGAGACGCCGGCCGAGCCGCGTGAGTCTGACGCCGCGGGCCTGCCCGGGCGGGACGTTCACGTTCAGCAGGGTCGCGGCGCGGGCCGGCTCACGCAGGAGGAGCCGCGTCAGACGCGCGGCGGCCCGCGCGGCGGGACGGTAGCTGGCCGGCCCGGTGGGCTGGATGAGCGACACCGCGAGTCCCGGCACGCCGAGGAGCGCGCCCTCCAGGGCCGCCGATACCGTGCCCGAGTACGTCACGTCGTCTCCGAGGTTCGAGCCTGCATTGACGCCGGCGACCACGATCCGGGGCCGCACCGGGAGGAGTCCGAGCAGCGCGAGGTTCACGCAGTCCGAGGGCGTGCCGTTGACCGCGAATCGCTGCGGCCCCAACTGGTCCGCGGTGAGGGGCCGGTGAAGCGTCAGGGCGTGCCCGACGGCGCTTCGCTCCCGGTCCGGCGCGACGACCCAGACGTCGCCGACCGTCTCGAGCGCGACCGCTAGCGCCGCGATGCCCGGCGCGTGAATGCCGTCGTCGTTGGAAACAAGGATGACAGGACGGTTCGACTTGGTCACGCGGCGTGCGGTCTCCCCGGCCGAGGCCGGGGCCGCAACGCCGCGGGTCGCCGCGCCAGGGGTGTTGGCGGGAAATGGTCGGGGCGACTGGATTTGAACCAGCGACCCCTAGCCCCCCATGCTAGTGCGCTACCAGGCTGCGCCACGCCCCGAACCGCACGGATTGTACGTCGCGCTCCAGCGTGGTTCAAGGGGCAGTTCGCCGCAGCGTCTGCCGGATGGCCTCCAGCCGGGTTCGAATCGTGCGAAGTGCGGCCAGCGTCTGGGGATCCGGAGCCGGCAGCTCGAGCTGCTGGTTGCGCTGCCTGCCTTCCTGCTGAAGACGCTTCTTCGCCCCCTCCAGCGTGAGCCGGTCCTCGTAGAGGAGGCTCTTGATGCGCAGGACCATCTGCACGTCGTGCTTCCGGTAGACCCGCTGGCCGGCGTGGTTCTTCCGCGGTCGCAAGAGCTTGAACTCCGATTCCCAGTACCGCAGCACATACGGCGGCACACCGGTGAGGTCCGCCACCTCGCCGATCCGGAAGAACAGCTTGTCCGGGATCGGGGACTCGACCCCGACTTCGACTCGCCGCTCGCGGTCGATCTCGGGTTCGATCACCGGTGGTTCACCTGCGCCTTCAGTCCCTTCGATGGCTTGAACGTCAGCACCCGGCGGGCCGTGATCTCTATCTCGTTGCCGGTCTGCGGGTTGCGCCCCTTGCGCGATGCCTTCTTCCGCAGCTTGAAGTGCCCGAACCCGACGATCTTGACGTCGCTCCCCTGCTCGAAGGCCCGGATCATGCTGTCGAACACGGCCTCGACGACGGCCGCCGACTGCCGCTTGGAGAGCCCGTGCCCCGCAACCGAATTGATGAGGTCGTTCTTCGTCAACCTACTCACCCCCCTTCGCCACCACGCTCTCGCCGATGACTCAGCGCTCCCGGACCACGACACCCTCGACACCCTTGGCGGTCAGCGCCGCAAGCGTGGCGTCGGCCTCAGCAACCGTCGGGAAGGACCCCACGCGCACGACGCGGAAGGTCGACGAGCTCACCTCTTGCTTCAGGCGAACCGTGACTCCCTGCTGCCTGAGCGTGTGGGAGGTCTCCACCGCCTTCCGGAGCGGCACGGGGCCCGTCACCGCCGGCCCATCGGCAGTCATCTCGACGGGATGCCCGAGACCCCGAACGCGCTCGACGGTGTCGTCGGTCACGCGGCCGCCCTCCCCGCCCACGAGGAGCACCCGGTAGAGCACCCGGCTCTGCTCGAAGGACGTGGTTGCTGCCGAGAGCCCGTCGCCCCGCAGCCGCTCCACGAGCCGGTCGGCGTTCTTGTGGTCGAGAAAGGCGCCCACCTGCACCCAGTAGACGGCCGGCGGCGCGGCGAGCGACCCGGACGGCGCGGATCCACCCTCGGGCGGAGCCGGCCGGCCCGGCTCGCGGGGAGGCGACGCCGGGCCGGCCATCGCCGTCGACGGCGGCACCGGCGAGGACCCACCAGCAGTCATCCGCCCGCCCGTCCCGCGCTTGCCCTCGGGCGGAGCACTGGGCGCCTTGCCGGTCGTCGTCGTCGCGACAGGCCCCGACGCAGGATCGGATGACGGCACTCCGGGACTCGCCAGGCTTGGCCGTACAGCGGGCGGCTCCGGCGCGCGAGCTTGAACCGTCTTCTCGGACCCGCCCCCCGGGACGAGAAGGAACAGGCTTCGTGGCAGATCGTCTCCGAACCAGCTCGACACCACGGGCCCCACCAGAAGCGCGAGGACGAGAGCGACACCAACACCGAGCGCGATGCGGAACCAGAGAACGCTGAAGATGCTTGGCTGGCGCCGGATGCGGTGCGACACGTCTGACCTCACTCGTCTCATACGCGAATTCCCCAAATACGACAGGGTGTTAGCTGGCCAATGTTAGCACACGCTCCCCAGCCCACCAACAGGCGAGGCACCCCCACCGGCGGCCGCATGCCTGGACCCTCCTTTCGCCCCCTCGACCTCCGCGAGCACCCGGCAATGCGCGGCCCCCTCGAGGTCGCCGAGCCGTGCAAGAGCCTCGGCGGCGTGCTGCAGAACCAGCGCGCGTGCGGGACCATCCGGAAGCGCGCCGTCGGCCAGCGCGGCACGGAACGCGTCGAGCGCCCCCTGGTTGTCTCCCTTCCGCAAGCGAAGAGCGCCCAGCGTGTCGAGATAGTATCCGCGCGGCTCCGGGTGCCGCGCCAGAGCCTTCTCGATGATCGGCTCCGCCTCCGGCCACCGCACGGGATCCTGCAGGAGCGCCCACGCGAGATTGTTTGCCGCTCCGGGCTCGTCAGGCGTGATCGCCACCGCGCGCCCGTAGGCCTCGATCGCGCCGCCCACGTCGCCGACCGTCAGGCGCGCGTCCCCCAGGTTCACCAGCGCGCGCGCCCAGTCCGGCCGGAGGCCGACCGCGCGCTCGAACTCACCCAGCGCCCGGCGCGGTTCGTTTCGCTCGAAGTACGCCACTCCAAGGTCGTTGTGCTCGTCCGCCGTCAACGAGTCTCGGGGCAGCCCCGCCGCGGTGCAACCGACGAGGGCCAGGCCGAGGACGAGCGCCGCGCCCCGTATCACGTGTGGAGCTGGGCGCGCGCTGGGCGGCGCCGTCGAAGTCTCAGCCGGACCGGGCAGCCGACGAGTCCGAACCGTTCCCGCAGCGCGCTCACGAGGTAGCGCTCGTAGGAGAAGTGGAGCGCGGCGGGATCGTTGACGAACAGGAGGAAGGTGGGCGGCCGGGTGGCGGTCTGCGTCCCGTAGAAGATCTTGAGCGTCTTGCCGTGGAAGCCCGCCGGCGGGCGCCGCTCGACGGCCGCCGTGAGCACGCGGTTCAACTCGCCGGTCGAGATCTCCTTGGCGTAGTCGAGCGCCACGCGGTCGATGGTCTCGAACAGCTCCCGGAGGCCGGTGCCAGCACGCGCGGAGGTGAAGACGACCGGCGCGTGAGTCAAAAACGGCAGCCGCTCCCGCAGGGAACGCACGAGCTCCGGAGCCCGGTCCGCGGTCCCGACCAAGTCCCACTTGTTGACCACGAGGACGACGGCGCGGCCCGCAGCCTCGGCGTACCCCGCGATCCGAGCATCCTGCGTGGTGACCCCCTCTGCCGCGTCGAGGACCACGAGAGCCAGGTCCGCCCGCTCCAGGCTCCGGCGGGCCATGACCGCGGAGAGCTTGTCGAGCGCCCCCTCGGTGCGTCCCTTGCGGCGGAGGCCCGCGGTGTCGACGAGGACATAGGGACGCCCCTCGACCGTCACCAGCGTATCCACGGCGTCACGCGTCGTGCCGGGCTCGGTGTGGACCACTACCCGATCCTGCCCGGCGATCGCGTTCACCAGCGAGGATTTCCCGACGTTCGGGCGGCCGACGACCGCGATCCGGATCGGGCCGGCCTCCTCGGCCGCATCGCTTGGCGGCGACGGGAGCCGCATCGCCAGCGCCTCGATCAACTCGGCCACGCCCCGCCCGTGCTCGGCCGAGACCAGCAACACCGGCTCCATCCCCAGACCGTAGACCTCGGCCGCCGCCGCCTCGCGCCCCTTCGCGTCGACCTTGTTGACGGCCACCAGCACGGGCTTGGCCACGCGCCGAAGCAGCCGCACCACCTCTTGGTCGAGCGGTGTCACTCCTTCACGGCCGTCCACCACGAAGACCAGGGCGTCGGCCTCGGCGATGGCCGCCAGCACCTGCTTCCGCACCTGTGCGGTGAGGGGCTCGTCCGAGGTGGGGTCGAGGCCCCCCGTGTCGATCACCGTGGCCCGCCAGCCCCCGAACTCGCAGGTGCCGTGGATCCGGTCGCGCGTCACCCCGGGGGTGTCGCGAACGATCGCCTTGCGGCTGCCGATCAGACGGTTGAAGAGGGTGGACTTCCCGACGTTCGGGCGTCCCACGATCGCGACCACCGGCAACCGCACCGAAGCCGCCCCGTCACGCCCGCGCGGGCGGCCGGCCGAGCAGGCCGTCGACGAGACCGCGCGCGCTGGCCTCCA
This sequence comes from uncultured Candidatus Rokubacteria bacterium, assembly GCA_963805625.1. Lineage (GTDB taxonomy): Bacteria > Methylomirabilota > Methylomirabilia > Rokubacteriales > DASRDR01 > DASRDR01. The sequence continues at coordinate 321,915 of CAWDVE010000010.1, read as the reverse complement.
CGGTGACGATCGGCACTCCCAGGTGCCGCGCGAGGTCGTCCGGGGCCATGTCGTCCAGGAAGACGCCCTTCGTCTCCGTCAGGGCGACGCGGGGGATCAGGACCACGTCTCCAAGCGGCCGCCCGGAGAGGGCCCGGGCGACGTCCTGGCCCGTCAGGAGCCCGGCCACGGTGATCGCGCGACCGAAGAACTCGTTCGGCACGGGGACGACCCCGGCCCGGAGGCCCGGCACGCGGATTCCTTCCAGGAGCCGGTCGAGGATCGGTCCGAACAGCTCGCCGGTCACCACCGTCGCCACGTGCTCTCCGCGCCAGCGGGGGCGCCCGAGCCGGCCGGCGAGGCGCCGGAGATCGTCCTCGAACCGCCGCACGAGACCGATCCCATCCTCGACAACGGAGAAGCTCTCGTACGCCGCGGCGGCCGGAATAGGCTGGCCCGCCCGGAGGTACAGCTCGTCCGCCCCGAAAACGAGCCGCGTCCCGTGACGGGCCAGGAAGTCGGCCTGCCACGCGTGGATCCCGTCCAGGGTCGCGCCCGCCTCGGCGGGCGTGATCGACCGGAGCGGGTACAGCCCATCGCGGTGCCGGGTGAGACCGACGGGTACGACGGCCACGGTCGCCACGCCCGGGTGGAGCTCGCCCAGCTCGCGCACCGTGCGCTCGAGGTGCGGGCCGTCGTTCAGACCGGGGCACAGCACGATCTGCGTGTGCAGCCGGATCCCGGCAGCGGCCAGGCGCCGGAGCCGTTCCATCAGGTCCCCCCGGATGGTCTTGGGACTCCCCAGCAGGAAGTGCCGCAGCACCGGGTCCGTGGCATGGACGGAGATGTACAAGGGCGACAGGCGAAGGTCGACGATCCGCTGGATCTCGCTCTCCGGGAGATCGGTCAGCGTGATGTAGTTGCCGTGCAGGAACGAGAGCCGATAGTCGTCGTCCTTGACGTAGAGACTCTTCCGCAGGCCCTTCGGTAGCTGGTGGATGAAGCAGAAGACGCACTTGTTGGCGCAGGTGGAGATCTCCGCGGGCGCCGGGGGCTCGCATTCGAGGCCCAGGTCCCGCCCCCACTTGCGCTCGAGCACGACCGAGCACGGGCGGCCGTCCCGAGCGACGTCGATCGCGAGCTCTTCCTCCCCGGCGTGGACGTGGAAGTCGACGAGGTCGCGCAGCCCCTGGCCGTTCACCCGCAGGAGCCGGTCCCCCGGCCGGAGCCCGGCCCGCGAGGCCAGTCCCTTCGGATCAACCGCCAGAACCCGGACCCCTGTCTCGGGGACCCGCTTGGGCATCAGCGCGACCCCCAGTCCACGTAGCGCGGCGCGACCACCAAGTACTGGATACCGGAGCCGATCGTGAGCACGGCTGCCAGGATCAAGAGGCTCTTCCGCGCCAGCCAGAAGTCGTGGCCGCCCCCGACGATGAGGAGGGCCAGGCCCACGGTCACCATCTGCACCACCGTACTCGCCTTCCCCAGTGCAGTCGGCGTCGGGTTCAGCTGGCCTCCGGTGAGCATGATCAGCACGGCAACCAGGATCAGCAGGAGGTCCCGGCTCAGTACGATCGCGGTCAGCCAGAACGGCAGAACCTTCGGAAACTTGTACGTGAGCGTGATGAACGAGGCCGTCAGCAGGAGCTTGTCGGCGAGGGGGTCAAGGAATGCGCCGAGGCGGGTCTTCGTGCCGCGGGTGCGGGCAATGTATCCGTCCATCATGTCGGTGACCCCCGCCACGATGAACGTGCCGAGAGCCAGCAACGCCCGGTTGTAGACGAGAGCGATCACGAGCACCGGGACGAGGAGGATTCGTACGATTGTCAGCCAGTTTGCAAGGCCCATGGGATTGTGCGGCTGGAGGAGCCATCCCGAGGTCCGCCAGGGCGGCCGCCAGCCTGCGTCAGCATACCACGAGGATCGGAAGAGATGGGATCACACACCGCGCCAGCGCCTCCCGGAAACGACGAGGGCCCCGGTCTCCCGGGGCCCTCGGGGCGAGACGGCGAAGCAGGCTCCCCTACTGCGCGACGTCCACGTCGTCGAAGGTGCCGAGGCCGCCCAGCGTGATTGCCACCTTCTTGGCGCCCTTGGGCACCTTGAAGGTGCCGCGAATGGTCTTCGGGTCCCCGCCCGGAACCGGGCCGTTGTTGAACCCGTCCACCTTGATCATGGGGGCCGTCTCGCCGGTGTCGTAGCTGAGGATCGAGCTCTTGTTCTCGCTGACCAGGACCCATTGCGACTGCTTGCTCAGGGACCGCAGCGTGACGACGACCGTCAGAACGGCGCCCCGGACCTTGACCTCGTTGAGATCGATCAGGAGCTGCTTGTCGTGATCCGCCTTGATGGTCTGGATGACCTTGAGGGCCGACGGCGTCCCGGTCGCGTCTGCCGGCGCCACCGCCGCCGCCATCACGGGTGCCGCCCCGCCGCCGCCCGCTGCCGCTGCGGCCGGCGCCTTTGGCGCCGCCGCTGCGACGGGCTGCCCGCCCGCCCCGTAGTGGTAGTAGGTCGCCGGCGTCTTCGTCACGACAAACTTCACGGCCTCCTGGATGCAGAGCCGCAGCGCCTTCTCGGTCGGCGTCTTGGACCAGCCCCCGAGCGCGCCTCCGAGCGCACCACCGCTGCCTGCGCCGGCGAGTGCTCCGCCCAGCGCGAAGTCGGTCGCCTCCCCCTCCACCGACGTGGCGGCGACGATCCGCGACGTCCGCGTGTCGATCACGCGGACGTCGATCGCCATGTGCGCCTTCTTCATCCCACCGGCGATGCCACCGAGGACGCGGCCCGCGGTCCCGCCGATGCCCCCGATGCCGCCGCCGACGCCGGACGCGGCACCCTCGAACTCGGTGACAGCGCCGGTGATCAGGAGCTCCGCGCCCTCGATCTCGCCAATGGGCGCCTCGGTTCCCTTCTTGATCCGGCCGGCCGCACCGAGATCCTGCTCGCGCAGGACGTCACCCACCTGCTGCCGCTCGAGAACGATGTAGCGGTTCGAGTGGAACAGGGCGGTCGATAGCATGTCGGCCATGCCATCGCCGATCGCCCCGGTCCACCAGCCCTTGCCTGTCTTGTCCTTGAACTGCGAGACCGCGATCCGGGCCTTGGGCCCGTCGTAGGCCTCCTGCTGCGCCTCGTCGATGGACTTGCCCCCCGGGGTTGTCACGGTGGCCTTCGGACCGAAGAGCTGCGCCTCGGCCGCCCCGATCCAGCCCCAGGTCATCCCCGCTACTGCCAGCATCGGGAGCACTCGCGTCCACGCCGTCATGATCCTGCCTCCTGGAGAGTGGTTCCACGGCTGGCGGGCCAGACCCTCCCGGACTCACGCACGCCAGCACCGTCCGCACCGGAGACGCGGTAGGGCCGAACCAGGCCCTCCAACGCTCGCGGGACCTCGACGTCGAGCCAGATTCCATCGGGACGATCCTCTCGTCCCAGCACCCGCCCACGCGCATACACGCGGCCAAGGATTCCCCCGCGCTCGTAGGGCACACGCAGGCGGAAGGCCGACCGCGTCACCCGGAGCGCGTCACCGATCCGGGCCAGGAGGGTGTCGAGCCCCTCGCCGGTCCGGGCGGATACCGCCACCCCACCCTCGATGCCGAGCTCGCGCTGGAGACCGTTCGGCTCGGCCAGGCGGTCGATCTTGTTCATCACCGTCAGCACCGGTCGGTCCTCGAGCCCGAGCTCCTCGAGCACATGGTACACGGCCGACATGTGCTCCCGCGCGTGCGGATGGCTCACGTCCACCACGTGAAGGAGGAGCTGCGCGTCCTCCAGCTCCTCCAGCGTCGCCTTGAAGGCCGCCACGAGCTGCGTCGGAAGCTTCTGGATGAACCCGACCGTGTCCGTCAGCACGAACGGCGCTCGGCCCCCGCCAGAGACGAGCCGGGCCGCGGGGTCGAGCGTGACGAAGAGCTGGTCCGCGGTCGGCGCGCTCGCCCCGGCGATCCGGTTGAGGAGGGTGGTCTTGCCCGCGTTCGTGTATCCCACCAGGGCGGCGACCGACAGCCCGACGTCACGCCGGTGCGTCCGGAGCAGGCGCCGGTGACGCTGGACGTCCTCGAGGGCCTCGTGAATCTGCGCGATGCGACGCCGAACCACGCGCCGGTCCGACTCGAGCTGCGTCTCGCCGGGCCCTCGGGTCCCGATGCCGCCACCGAGTCGCTCGAGGTGGGACCACTGTCCCACCAGGCGCGGGAGCAGGTACGTGAGCTGCGCCAGCTCGACCTGGAGCTTGCCCTCGCTCGTCCGCGCCCGCTGGGCGAAGATGTCGAGGATCAGGGCCGTGCGGTCGATGACGCGAAGGTCCAGAGCACGGGTGAGGTTTCGCTCCTGCACGGGTGACAGCGAATCGTCCGAGATCAGGAGACCCGCCCCGAGGGCTCGGGCCAGGTCCCGGACTTCCTCCACCTTGCCCTTCCCGAAATGGAGGCGCGGGTTTCGCTCGCTGCGCTCCTGGATGACGCTGGCGAGGACCTCCGCTCCGGCACTCTCGGCCAGGCGGCTCAACTCCTCCATCGACTCCTCCACCTCCCAGCGCTTCTGGCGAGGGAGACGGAGGCCCATGAGGATCGCCTGGTCGACCGCTCTCTGCACGCGCAACACGCTCAGTCAGCCTAGTCGAAAATATGCGTCCGTTCAACGATTTTCTTGAGATCGGCGAACGCTCCCGCGACGTTACCGGGGGGCGTTTCCACCCACACGAGGTCGGGCTCGCGCGCAAACCACGTCCACTGCCGCTTCGCGTAGCGTCGGGTGTCCCGCTTCATCGTCACCCGGGCCGTCTCCAGGTCCCCGCCCCTCTCGGCCACGGGCACGAGGTGCCGGTACCCGATCCCTTGCATGGCCGGCAAGGTCGAGGCGAACCCGGCCTCGAGGAGCGCCCGCACCTCGTCGACGAGACCCTCGGACAGCATCCGGTCCACGCGGGCATCCAGCGCCTCGTAGAGCGCCGGGCGGGGCGCCGTGAGGCCCACCGCCACGACACGGTACCCTGGCTCTGTGGTGGCCTCTCCCCAGGCGCCCGCGCCGGTCTGGAGAGCCGGGCGGCCGGTCTGAAGGGCCACCTCCAGGGCGCGGCTCACGCGGAGCCCGTCGCGCGGGTGAAGGCGGGCGGCTGCGTCCGGGTCCAGGGCTTGGAGGCGGCTGTGGAGGGCCTCGGGGCCCGCCAGGCGAGCCTCGGCCTGGAGCGAGGCCCGGAGGACCGGGTCCGCCGGAGGGCGCGGCAGAAGCCCTCGGACGAGCGCGCGATAGTAGAGACCGGTGCCGCCCACCAGGACCGGCCACCGCCCCCGGCTCCGCGCGGCCACGATCGCCCCAGCCGCCTCACGGACGAAGCGTGCCGCGTCGTAGCCGGCATCGGGCTCCACGACATCCACGAGGTGGTGGCGGACCGCGCGGCGCTCCTCGGGCGTGGGCTTGGCGGTGCCGATGTCCATCCGGCGGTACACCTGCCGGGAGTCGACGCTCACCACCTCGATCGGCCAGTGCTGCCCGAGCGCGACCGCCAGTCGCGTCTTGCCGACGCCCGTCGGGCCGAGGATCGCGAGGAGGGGGATGGGCGGCGTGCGGCCATCGAGCGCCCGGGACACGGGGGTCACCAGGTCCGGCGGAGCTCGCGCTTGATCTCCCCGAGCGGGATCCGCGAGACGATTGGCCGTCCATGAGGGCAGTAGTAGGGCGTGGCGGTCTCCGCCAGGTCTGTCAGGACCTGCGCCATCTCCTCCGGAACGAGCGCCTGGTGGGCCTTGATGGCAGCGCGGCACGCGACGAACGCGAGCAGCCGGTCCAGTACCGGGGAGCTCCCCTGCCCCGCGTCCTCGTCGAGCTCCTGCGAGAGCTCGTCGGCAAGCCGTGGGAGATCTTCGGTCCGGAGGAGCGAGGGAACCGCCCGCAGGAGGATCGCCCCCCCTCCGAATCCCTCGAGCGCGAACCCGAGGCGCGCGAGCTCGGGGTTGACGCGCTCGAGGGCCCGAAGGCGCGCCGGGGCCAGCTCGAGCGGCTGGGGGAACAGCAGCTCCTGCGACGCGAGCGTGCCGCGCTCGAGGTCACCACGCAGCCGCTCGAAGAGCACGCGCTCGTGCGCGACGTGCTGGTCGACGAAGAAAACTTCCTCGGCCGTGTGCGCCACGATGAAGGTATCCTCGATCTGGCCGACGACGCGACCGAAGAAGGGCTCGCTCCGATAGCCCGCTTCGCCCTCGCGAAACAGCGTGGCCTGCGCCGGGTCCCCCCCCGCCCAGCCGGCCGAGTCGGGGGAGCCACCCAGCCCGGGCGCGGGGAAGACGGCCCCACCCGGGCCCGCCTCGTCTCCTGCCAGCCGCGCGACCAGGCCCGCCGGCGCCGCGTCCATCTGGCGAAGAGCCTTCCGGACGGCGTCGAGCACGACGCCATAGAGCACCCGCGGGCGGCGGAACCGCACCCAAGTCTTGGCGGGATGGACGTTGACGTCGACCTCGCTCGGGTCGAGCACGAGCTCGAGGGCGGCCAGCGGGAACTGGTCTCGCGGCAGGAGCGGCCGGTACGCCTCCAGCAAGGCCTGCGTCAGGAGCGTGTCGCGGACCACCCGCCCGTTGACGATGAAGTGAATGTCGTCGCGATGGGTCCGGGAGAGTGCCGGAGGGGCGACGACGCCGGCCACACGCGCCCCCGCACCTTCGCCCGCCACCTCGAGGAGCCGCGTCGCCAGCCCGAATCCGTACAGCGCGCCAACCCGCTCCCGGAGGCCGGCGCCCGGGGGAGCGTTCAGGAGGACGCGCCCGTTCGCGAGGAGGCGGAGGTGGACCCGGGGATTGGCCAGCGCCAGCTGGGTCACGACGCGAACGATGGCCGTCTGCTCCGTGGCGGGGCTCTTCAGAAACTTGGCCCGTGCCGGCGTGTTGAAGAACAGATCCCGGACCTCGACGGTCGTGCCGGCTGTCGCCTCGGCCGGACCCGACTCCCCCACGACCCCGCCCTCCCCGACGATGAGGAACCCCCGCGGCGTGGCGGCGGGCCGCGACAAGAGCGAAAGCCGGGAGACGGCGAAGATGGCGGGCAATGCCTCCCCGCGAAACCCGAGCGTGCCGATCGCCTCGAGGTCGGTCTCCGTCCTGAGCTTCGAGGTCGCATGCCGCTCCAGCGCGAGCAGGCAGTCCTCGGGGGGCATCCCGCGCCCGTCGTCCGTCACCGCGATGAGCTGGCGCCCGGCGCCCCGCACCGCGATCTCGATACGGGTCGCCCCTGCGTCCAGGCTGTTCTCGACCAGCTCCTTGACGACGGACGCCGGGCGTTCGACGACCTCCCCGGCCGCGATCTTGTTGACGACGGCGTCGGGGAGCCGCTGGACGGTCGACATGACCGCACCCACCGAGCTAAACTAACCCCGTGCCGCGTTCGGCATGATCAGACAACCCTGACTGGACGGACGGCCTTGATTGGACGGCCTTCCGCCTGGGGCAGCCTGCGGGCTCATGGCTCGCTCGAGAGCCGCCGGCGAAGCTCGTCGAGCGCCGCGAGCGCCTCGATGGGAGTCATCCGCTCCGGGTCGAGCGCCGCCAGCTGGGCCAGCACGGGATGGGGAGCCACGGGCAGCGCCGGCCCGCTGGCGATCGGAACGGCGGTCTCATCCGCTCGCACCGCGCCCGCTCCGCCGAACAGCGCGAGCTGCCCCGAGCCGGCTCCGGTCGGCGCCGCCGGGGCGGGAGCGCCTTGCTCGAACTCCCCCAGGAGCGCCCGCGCCCGAGTGACCACCTCGTCCGGCAGTCCGGCTAGGCGCGCCACCTGGATGCCATACGAACGATCCGTCCCTCCCGGCACCACGCGGTGGAGGAAGACGATGTCGTCCTTCCATTCCCGGACCGCCACGTGCACGTTCTGGACACGCGGAAGCTCCGCGGCCAGCCGCGTCAGCTCGTGATAGTGCGTCGCGAAGAGGACCTTCGCCCCCGCGCAGCGCTCGTGGAGGTGCTCGGCCACCGCCCACGCGATCGAGAGGCCGTCGAAGGTCGATGTGCCCCGCCCGATCTCGTCGAGGAGGACGAGGCTCCGCGGGGTGGCGTGCCGGAGGATGGCTGCCGTCTCCGTCATCTCCACGAGGAACGTGCTGTGCCCGCGGGCGAGGTTGTCCTGGGCTCCGATCCGCGTGAACACCCGGTCCACCACCCCGATCCGCGCGCTCCGGGCCGGCACGAAGCTCCCCACCTGGGCCAGCAGCACGATGAGCGCCGTCTGCCGCATGTAGGTCGACTTCCCGGCCATGTTCGGCCCCGTGATCACGAGACACTCGACCTCGCCCGACACGAGCCGGAGGTCGTTCGGCACGAACCGGGCGCCGTCGGTCCTCAGCTCGAGCACGGGGTGCCGGCCCTCCTGGATGTCGATGACGCCCCCGTCATCGACGGCGGGCCGGACGTAGCCGCGCTCGCGCGCCACGTGAGCCAGCGACGCCATTACGTCGAGGGTCGCCACCGCGTGGGCGGTGCGCAGGAGCCTGTCAGCCTCCCCGGCGACGGTCCGCCGGAGCTCGTCGAACAGCTCGTACTCGAGGCGGTTCATCCGCCCCTCGGCACCCAGGACCTTCGCCTCCTGCTCCCGGAGCTCCGCCGTCACATAGCGCTCGGCCCCGACCAACGTCTGGCGTCGCACGTAATCCTCGGGGACGGGCCGCGCCTGGCTCCTCGGGATCTCGATCCCGTAGCCGAACACGCGGTTGTACCTCACCCGGAGGGACGAGATGCCCGTGCGCTCGCGCTCCCGCCCCTCCAGCCCCGCGATCCAGGCGCGCGCCTCCCGCACCTCTCGCCGCAGCTCGGCGAGGGCGGGATTCCAGGATTCGCGGATTAGCCCGCCCTCGTAAAGCGTGAGGGGCGGCTCATCCACGAGCGCCGCCTCGAGCGTCTTCCCCAGGTCGCCCAGGTCCTCCACCGACTCGGCACATTGGCGAATCAACGGGTCCGGGCAGGGCTCGGCGCGCTCGCGAAGGGCGGGGAGGGATCCGAGCGTCGCGCGGAGAGCCGCGAGGTCTCGCGGCGCAGCCACCCCCAGGGCGACGCGGCTGGCGAGGCGGGCGAGGTCGCCGATCCCCTCGAGCGCCTGACGGAGATCGGCCAGGAGCGCCGGAGCCTCCACCAGGGCGGCGACGGCGTCGAGCCGCTCCCCGATGTCGCGCGGCCGGAGGAGCGGCCGGAGAAGCCACTGGCGAAGGAGCCGCCCGCCCATCGACGTGCGAGTGCGGTCCATCGCCCAGAGGAGCGTCGCCGCGCCGCCGCGGTCCTGGAGGGTTTCGACCACCTCCAGGTTGCGCGCGGCGCTCTCGTCAAGGGTGAGGTGGTCCTCCAGCGCGAGCGTCTGGATGCGGGTGAGGTGCCCGAGCGGCGTCTGCTGCGTCTCCTGGAGGTAGCCGAGAGCCGCGCCCGCGGCACGGAGCGCCCCGCCGCGGCGCGGCAGGCCGAGCCCCTCGACGGCGGCGAGACGGAAATGAGCGCGCAGGCGATCCTCCGCCTCGCGGAGGCCGAAGCTCGTGGCATCGCGTGCGGTCACGGGCACGCCCGCCGAGCCCAGGCGTGTCGCCAGCGGATCGTCCGCCGGAATCCCCGGGGGAAGCAGCACCTCCGCGGGCCGGCGAAGGAGCAGCGCCTCGGTCAGCGCCTCCACGTCGGTCGACTCCCCGACCCAAAAGTCGGCGGTCGTCACGTCCACCAGGGCGACACCGAGGTGGTCCGGGCCTCGCCAGAGCGCTGCTAGGAAGTTGTTCAGGCGCCCGTCGAGGAGTCCCGTCTCGGTAACGGTCCCGGGCGTGACGAGCCGGACCACTTCCCGCCGGATCAGCTGCCGCCCCTTGGCCGGCGCGGTCTCGACCTGATCGCAGATCGCGACCTTCAGTCCCGCCCGGACGAGCCGCGCGAGGTACACGTCGAGGGCGTGGTGCGGCACCCCGGCCATGGGGATCTTCTGCCGCGCGGTGAGCGTGATGTCGAGTGTGCGGGCCGCCACGGCGGCGTCCTCGTGGAACGCCTCGTAGAAGTCGCCGAGGCGGAAGAGCAGGAGGTAATCCGGATAGCGCCGCTTCCACTCGTGGTACTGGCGCATCATCGGTGTGAGAGGGATTTCCGTCTCGACCAGGTCGGGCGGCGGGACCCCGCCGGCTGGATCCGAGGGTGTCCCGGGCCGGGAACGCGTGACATCGTCGCCCATCAGAGCGCGCGCTGATCCCGGAGAGTCCGCCGGAGAGATCGGCTCGCAGGCTCGAAGGCCCGCCGACAACCCGCCGCGACCGCCCCGGGTCGGGGTCGCGGCCCTGCTCTCACGTGTTGACTAGCTCCTTCAGGCGCTTGCCCACCTTGAAGAAAGGCACCCGCTTCTCGGGCACGCTCACCGTGGAGCCCGTCTTCGGATTACGGCCCCGGCGGGAGTTCCGCCGCCGCACCCTGAAGCTCCCGAACCCGCGGAGCTCGACCTTCTCAACCCGGGCGAGCGCCGAAGAGATGCTGTCGAATATCGTGTTGACGATCAGCTCGGTTTCCTTCTTGGTCAGGTTCGACAGCTTGGCGACCTCGTCAACGAGGTCAGCCTTCGTCATCGTCGGCACACTCGCCCTCCTTCGGCAGCCTTCCAGGAGTTCGAGTTCACGCTATCACGGGCCAAAAACGCCTGTCAAGCCGCGAGGTTCCATGCCGATCTCGCCAGGGAACAGATCCAGACGGCTCAGTCCAGAAGATAGAGCGGCAGCTTGGAGGACCCGAGGAGGGGCAACGCCGGCAAACCAGGGCCGGGCCAGCCGGCGGATCGGAGCCATGTGAGGGCTGCCTCCCCGCCGACGAGGTCGGCCAGGTCGAGAATGCGCCAGGCGCGGCGGGGCCGGACGAGGCGCGGCTTGCCTCGAACCCCGCCCAGCTCGCCCGCGAGCCGGATGGCCTCGTCTAGCCCGCCCAGGGCATCGACGAGACCGAGGTCCTTCGCCATCCGTCCTGAGTACACGCGCCCGTCCGCCAGCGCTCGCACCCGCTCCTTCCCGAGACGGCGACCTTCGGCGATGGCCGTCACGAACTGATCGTGCATGTCATCGAGCACGGTCTGGAGGACGGCACGCTCCTCCGGTGTCATGGGCCGAGCAAACGACGCGCTGTCCTTGAACCGGCCGGACTTGATGACCTCGTAGCGGACGCCGACCTTCTTGAGGAGGCCTTCGATCTCGGCCAGCTGCATGATGACGCCGATCGACCCGGTGAGCGTGCCGGGGTTCGCGACGATGCGCGTCGCGGCCGCCGCCAGGTAGTACCCTCCCGACGCCGCCACCGAGCCCATGGAGGCGACGACGGGCTTGCCCTGGGTGCGGATTTTCCGAATCGCGTCGTGGATCTCCTGCGTCGGTCCCACGACGCCGCCCGGGCTCTGGATCCGCACGACGATGGCCCGAATCGACGGATCCTCTCCGTAGTCCCCTAGCTCACGCACGACCCGGTCGGCGTCGACGATCAGACCTTCGATCTCGACGAGGGCGACCCGGTTCCCGCCGAGGGACGGGACCCCGGGCTCGCCGAAGACGAGGACCCCCAGCACGACCGCGAAGCAGCCGGCAAAAACGAGCGCGGTGACGCCGAGCGCCCGGACCAGCTTGCCGCGCATGTTCCTGGGTTACCCGCCCGGTCTACTCGTCATCGTCGCTGTCGTACCGGTCGCGGTCGCGCTTCCGGCCGCGACGGCCGCGGTGCTCCTCCTCCTCCACCACCGGAATGTCGGCGGCGAGATCTCGGAGCGACAACCCGATGCGCCGCTCGTTCGGCTCGATGCGAATCACCTTCACCGTCAGCTCGTCGCCGAGCTGCACCACGTCCTGAGGCGTCGCCACCGGGCGGCTCGACATCTGCGAGATGTGGAGCAGACCATCCACGCCCGCCTCGAGCTCGATGAAGGCGCCGAATTCCGTGAGGCGAACCACCTTGCCCTTGATGTTCGACCCGACCGGGAACTTCCGGGTGACGTCCTCCCACGGATCCCGCTGGAGCTGCTTGAGACCCAGCGAGATTCGCTTGTTCTCCTTGTCGACATGAAGAATGACCGTCTCGATCGGCTGCCCCTTCTTGAGGAGCTCGGAAGGATGCGCCACGTTCCGCGCCCACGTCATGTCGGAGATGTGAAGGAGGCCGTCGATCCCCGGCTCGAGCTCCACGAACGCGCCGAAGTCCGTCAGATTGCGCACCTTCCCCTGCACCTTCACGCCGGGCCGGAAGCGCTCCTCGATCGAGTCCCACGGGTCGGACTCGACCTGCTTCATGCCGAGCGAAATGCGCTTCTGGCCCTTGTCGACCGCCAGGACCATCACCTCGACGTCGTCGCCGACGTTGACCAGCTTGGACGGGTGCCGCACCCGGCGGGTCCACGACATCTCCGAGACGTGGACCAGCCCCTCGATGCCGCGATCCAGTTCCACGAACGCCCCGTAGTTCGTCAGGCTCACCACCTTGCCCTGGTGGCGACTACCCACGGAGAACCGCTCCGCGACCGATTCCCAGGGATCGGGGCCCTTCTGCTTGTGCCCGAGCGAGACGCGGCCGGATTCCTTGTCGAAGTGGAGGACGACCACGTCCAGCTTGTCACCCACCTGCACGAGCTCGGACGGGTGGCTGATCCGTCCCCACGACATGTCAGTGATGTGCAGGAGACCGTCGACGCCGCCGAGGTCGATGAAGGCACCGTAGTCGGTGATGTTCTTCACGACGCCGGTCGTGACCATGCCCTCGTGGAGCACCGCCAGCGTGTGCTTCCGCTTCTCCTCGCGCTCCTCCTCCAGAACCACCCGGCGGGAAAGCACGACGTTGCCTCGGCGCCGGTTGAACTTGATCACGCGCGCCTTGATCTGCTGCCCGATCATCGAGTTGAGGTTCTTCACCGGGCGCAGGTCCACCTGGGAGCCAGGCAGGAACGCCTTGACGCCCACGTCAACGGCCAGGCCGCCCTTGACTACTTCAACGACCTTCCCGTCAACCGGCGCGCCCTTCTCGTAGGCCCGCGTGATGACGTCCCAGACCTTGATCTTGTCGGCCTTCTCCTTGGAGAGGACGATGAGGCCCTCGGAGTCTTCCTTGGCCTCGAGGTAGACCTCGATCTCCTGGCCGATCTCCGGGGTGATGCCGCTCCGGTGGAACTCATCGATCGGGATCGTGCCCTCGCTCTTGTACCCGACGTCGACGAGGACCTCGTTGGCGGTCAGACCGATGATGGTGCCCTTGACGACCTCGCCTTCCTGCAGGTCCTGCAGGCTCTGCTGATAGAGGTCCTCGAGCTCGTCCTGCCCGGTCTCGGGGGCGCTCCCGCCCGCGATGGGCCTCGTCGCCGGCGTCCGGTCCGTCGCTGCCATCGGGCCCTCCCCAACCTCCCACGGGGATGCTCCGGTCCCGGCACCCCCGCCGTACCGCCCCGTCGCGTGGGCCTCGGGATCCTGTGTGAACTGGTCCATTCCTGTTGTTCCTCCGTTCAGTGAATTCGACCTGCCAGGGCTCGCCCCGGGGTCGTGGGATCCGTGCGTGTGTCCTCGGCGGCGGCGGGACGCCCCCGCTCGGCCTCCGTCTTCAGGCGGCCGACGGCCGCCATAATCTCGTCGCTGACCTCCTGGTACCGCGTTCTCCCGCGCTTGCGGACGAATCTGATCGGCACGCCGAACGTCACCGTCACCCGGGCCGGACGCGGCAGCACCGCGCCCCGCGGCAGCGCCCGGCCCGAGCCCTGGACGTAGACGGGCACCACCGGCGCCCCCGAGAGCGCGGCGAGCATCCCGGCACCGGGCCGGGCCGGCTGGAGGTGCCCCTCGGTGCCTCGCGTCCCCTCCGGGAAGACCAGCACGGCTCGACCGTCGCCGAGCAGCCGGAGCGCGAGGCGAAGCGCCGCCGAATCTGATCCGCTCCGATCCACGGGATGCGCGTTCAGCCGCCGGATGAGCGCGCCGAACCCCGGGATGCGGAACAGCTCGGTCTTCGCCATGTAGTCGAGCTCGCGCGGCATCACGGCGCCGATCAGCGCCGGGTCCAGCACGCTCAGGTGGTTGGAGGCCAGGAGCAGGCGGCCCTCCCGGGGCACCCGGTCCGCACCGACCACCGAGAGGCGGAACAGGACGCGGCTGAACGCGGCGATCATCACCTTCAGGGTCGCGTAGAGCACGCCCGCTCGACCTCCTTCGCCATCAGCTCCACGACCTCGTCCACCGTCATGTCGCTCGAGTCGACGTACGACGCGTCGGCGCTCTGCGCGAGGGGGGCGACCGAGCGCGTCCGGTCCGCGTCGTCCCGGGCCCCGATGGCGACCCGGATGGCTTCCAGGTCGGCCGCTCCACCGCCGCCCCGCTGCTCCGCGAAGCGGCGCCGGGCGCGCGCGTCCGGCGACGCGTCCAGGTAGAACTTGCACTCCGCCTCCGGGAAGACCACCGTGCCCGCGTCCCGTCCCTCGACCACGACCGGACCCCGTGCCGCATGCTCGCGCTGGAGCTGGTCCGCGAACTCCCGGACGGCCGGGCGCCGGGACAGCGTGGCGGCGCGCTCGCTCACCGCGGGCGAGTAGAGCGTCTCGGTCACGTCCTGACCGTCGACGCGCACACGCTGCCCGCCCGGAGTCGGCACGAACTCGACGCTGAGGCTCCGGAGCACGGCCTCGACGGGGACGCCCTGGGAGGCGCGCCAGGCGACCGCCCGGTAGATCGCGCCGCTGTTGACGTAAGTGAAGCCGAGCCGTTCGGCCAGCCGGCGCGCCACCGTGCTCTTCCCGGCTCCGGCGGGGCCGTCGATCGTCACGACCACGTCCCGGCCCGGCTCGCCGGCGCTGTCACTGGGCCTCACGCCACCACCTCGACGGCATCCTCGCCGGCCAGGGCGCGGCACGTGGCCACGAAGTCCGGATAGGAGGTGGCGATGCAGTCGATTCCCTCGACCAGGGTCGGACCGTCCGCCAGGAGCCCGGCCACCACGAGCGCCATCGCGAGGCGGTGGTCGCCCCAGCTCGACACTCGGGCCCCGCGGAACGGCGCCGCGGCTCCCGCGGAGCGGCCCGCGACGCGGAAGCCATCCGGTCGCTCCTCGATCGCAACGCCCATCTTGCCGAGCTCCGACGCAATGGCGCGGATCCGGTCCGATTCCTTCACGCGAAGCTCGGCCGCGTCGCGCACGACGGTGGGGCCCTCCGCGCAGGCCGCGGCCACGGCCAGGATCGGCATCTCGTCGATGGCCCGTGGCACGAGTGTGCCGCCTATCTCGACCCCGCGAAGAGGCCCCGGTCCGATCCGGAGATCCGCGATCGGCTCGCCGTCCCCCTCGCGCGCCGCGACGTCGACTCGCGCTCCCATCGCCTCGAGGACGTCGAGCGCTCCGGTCCGGGTGGGGTTGACACCCACTCCCCGGACGGTCACCGCCCCGTCCGGGGCGACCGCGCCTGCGACAAGGAAGAACGCGGCCGACGAGATGTCGCCCGGCACGCGGCAGAGACGGCCCACTAGCCGGCGGCCCGGGACCACCGTGACCGTCTCGCCGTCCAGCCGGACGTCCCCACCGAACGCGGTCAGCATCCGCTCGGTGTGGTCGCGACTCCGGACCGGCTCCACCACACTCACCGGCCCGGACGCCGAAAGCCCGGCCAGGAGCACGGCCGACTTCACCTGCGCGCTCGCCACCGGCGAGACGTGGCGGATGGGGTGAAGCGGCCGCGCGCCGACGATTGCCAGCGGCAGCCTGGCGCCGCCCCGCCTCCCGACGACACGGGCGCCCATCCGCGTGAGCGGCTCCATCACGCGATCCATGGGGCGCCGGCGGAGCGACTCGTCGCCCGTCAGCACCGTGGTGAATGGCTGGCCCGCCAGGACACCCACCAGGAGCCGCGCCATGGTCCCGGAGTTCCCACAGTCGACGACGTCACCCGGCTCCGTGAGCCCCTCCTGCCCTGCCCCCTGGATCACGAAGTGCCCGGGGCCCTTTCGCGCCACCTCGGCGCCGAGCGCCGCGACGGCTCGCAGAGTCGCCAGGCAGTCCTCGCCCTCGAGGAAGCCCTGCACCTCGGTGAGCCCGTCGGCGAGCGCTCCGAGGAGCGCGGCGCGGTGCGACACCGACTTGTCGCCAGGCACGGAGATCGTGCCGGCGATGTGTCGGACGGGACGGACGACGGCGTTCACGCGAGCTTCTCCCGAACCTCGCGGGCGCGTCCGAGCTCCGCCTCGAGGGTCGCCCAGTCGCCGCGCGCCGCGAGCTCGCGCCAGCGTCCGAGGACCGTCTCGTAGCGCGCGAGCGCGTCGAGCAGCGGTCCCCTGTTCTCGCGGAAGATGTCCCCCCAGAGCGCCTCGGCGGACGCCGCGATGCGCGTCGTGTCGATGAAGCCGCGCCCCGCGAGAGGGAGCGCGTCCCCGTCAGCCGCCGAGACCAGCGCGTAGGCCGCCAGGTGCGGCAGGTGGCTGATCTGGGCGACCAGATGGTCGTGGGCCTCCGGGGAGAGCCGCCGCACTGTGCTCCCGAGTCCCTCCCAGAGAGCGGTCGCGGTCAGGACCGCGGATTCGGGCGTGTCGGGGGTGGGCGTCAGGAGCGCGAGCCGCCCATCGAAGAGGTCCGCCGCCGATGCCTCGAAGCCCGAGCGCTCGGAGCCGGCCATCGGGTGCCCGCCGACGAAGCTCATCCCCGCCCGAGCCGGACATCCGCGCGCCGCGTCGACCACGCTCCGCTTCACGCTGCCGGCGTCGGTCAGGACCGCGCCGGGCGCGAGATGCGGCCACGCGGCGCGAACGAGGCCCGGCAGGGCTCCCACCGGCGCGCACAGCACGACCAGGCTCGCACCCGCGACGCCCGCTGCCAGGTCGGTCGTGCCCATGTCGGCCGCCCCAGCGTCGAGCGCCACCCGGATCGCGGCCTCGTGCCGCGCCACCACGACCACCTCGCGGGCCAGCCCTCGGGCCCGGACACCCCGGGCAACCGAACCCCCGATGAGGCCCGGGCCCACGACCGTCAGGCGCGGCCAGCGGGGCGCGCTCACGAGTGGGCGGCTCCCTTCCCGAGCACCGTCCGTAGCGCCTCTACCAGCCGTGCGTTCTCCCCGGGCGTCCCGACCGTGATCCGGAGCGCCCGCTCGAGGCCGAAGCTCGTCATTGGACGCACGATCAAGCCGAGCTTGAGGAGCTGCTCGTACACTCGCGTCGCATCGTCGAACTCGGCGAGGACGAAGTTGGCGCGGCTCGGGACGTGGCGGACGCCCAGGGCGGTGAGCGCCGCCGCCAGGCTTCGCACGCCCTCGCGCACGGCCTCGACGGATCGCTGAACGTGAGACTCGTCTCCCAGGGCGGCGAGCGCCGCGACCTGGGCCAGCGTGTTCACGTTGAACGGCTGGCGGATGCGGTTCACGAGCGCGATGCAATCGGGGTCGGCGACGGCATAGCCCACCCGGAGCCCCGCCAGGCTCGCCATCTTCGAGAACGTCCGCAGGACGACGACGCGCCTCCCGTGCCGAACGTGGCCCAGCGTGTCCGGGAAGTCCGGACCGGCGGCGAAGTCGTAGTAGGCCTCGTCGAACACGACGATCACGTGGCCCGGCACCTTGTCGAGGAACGTCTCGACTTCTTCCGCCGTCACGATCGTGCCCGTCGGGTTGTTCGGGTTGGCGATGAACACCATCTTCGTGAGCGCGGTGACCGCGTGGCGCATTTTCGACAGGTCGATCCGGTGCTCCTTCAGCGTCACCACCACGCGAGTTCCGCCAACGGCCTGGACGATCGACGGATAGACGACGAACGAGGGGTGCGGGAGGACGACTTCCTCGCCGGGTCGCACGAACGTCCGGGCGAGGAGCTCGATCAGCTCGTTAGAGCCGTTCCCCAGCACGATCGACTCGGGGGATACTCCGTGCTTCTTCGCGAGAGCCTGCCGGAGGTAATAGCCGGAACCGTCCGGGTACCGGTGGAGCCCGGCGAGCGTCTTCCGGAGCGCCTCCAGCACGCCGGGCGGCGGCGGGAAGGGGTTCTCGTTCGACGCCAGCTTGACCGCTCCCGGGATACCGAGCTCCCGCTCGAGCTCCTCGATAGGCTTGCCGGGCTGGTAGGGATGGATGTCCAGGATCGGCTCGTTGACCAGGCGCTCCCAGGCGGCGCTCACGTCGCGCGCCTCACACCAGCACCGGGTACGACCCGAGAACCTTGAGAAAGAGACAGCGCTCGCGGACGGCCGCCAGCACGCCCTGCGTCACCGGGTCGTCCCGGTGGCCCTCGAAGTCCACGAAAAAGACGTACTCCCACGGTCGTCGCCGGGTGGGCCGCGACTCGATCTTCGTGAGGCTCAGGCGCGCGCGCGCGAACGGCTCCAGGATCCGGTGGAGCGTACCTACCTCGTCGCGGATCGAGAACAGGATCGAGGTCTTGTCCCGTCCCGTCCGGCCGGCGGCCCGGCGGCCGATCACGAGGAACCGGGTGACGTTGTTCGCGTAGTCCTCGATGCGCTCGCGAAGCGCGGGGATGCGGTACAGCTGGCCGGCCAACTCGCTCGCCACCGCCGCCGTGGAGGCGTCGAGCGCGGCCTGCTCCGCCGCCATCGACGTGGACGCCATCTCCACCACCTCGGCGTCCGGCACGTGCCGGTTGAGCCAGCCGCGACACTGGGCCAGGGCCTGGGGATGCGAGAAGACACGCTTGACGTCGCCGAGATCGGCGGCGCGGGAGAGGAGGTTGTGGTGAATCTCGAGCGACACCTCTCCGCAGATCAGGAGCTCCGAGTCGATCAGCCCGTCGAGGGTGTGGTTCACCACCCCCTCGCTCGAGTTCTCGATCGGCACGACTCCGACGTCCGCCCGGCCGCGCTCGACTTCCTCGAAGACCTCGGGAATGCCGCGCGCGGGCAGGAACTCGGCGCTCGAGCCGAAGTGCCGGAGCGCGGCCAGATGCGTGTTAGTTCCCTGGGGGCCGAGGTAGGCCACGCGGAACGGCCGCTGGAGACAGCGAGAAGCCGACAGGACCTCGGACCAGATCGCGCGGATCGCCCCGGCAGGCAGCGGCCCCGGGTTCAGACGAGCCAGTTCGTCGAGGATCTCCTGCTCGCGCTCGGGGACCAGGACCGGCTCACCGGCCTCTCGCTTCGCGCGGCCAATCTCGAGCGAGAGCTCCGCCCGTTGGCTGAGCAACCGGAGGAGTTGGCGGTCGATTTCATCGATACGTGCTCGCCATTCATCCAAACCCATCAAATCTCCAGGAGGGGGGCGTAGAAAAGCCCGCATAGTATAGGCCAGGGATAGGCGCCACGCAAGCAAGCCCCCGCCAGGGGCGGCCCCGAGAGAGGGCCGGAGGGGCCCCTTCCGCGAAGACCGACAGCAGCCGGCTCAGAACGGAGGGCGGGATGGCGCCTCGGCCCGGAAAGCGGCCAGACGGGCCACCTCGACCAGCGTCAGCTCCCTCCACTGCCCTGGCGGCAGCTCGCCCAGCTCGAGCGACCCGAAAGTGACCCGCCGAGGGCGGTCAGGCGGGGTCCCGGAGCCTCACGATGTTCACCGCTTTCACCGGTCTCGCCAGACCCTTGACGGCCAGGAGTCCCACCTCCTCGACCTCCAGGAGCTGCTCCAGCTCCGGGAGAAGTCGGGGCGAGATCAGGATCTGGCCGGGCTTGGCCTCGCCGCAGAGACGCGCAGCCAGGTTGGTGACGGTGCCGATCGCGCCGTAGTCCCAGCGCCCCTCGAAGCCAATGGCGCCGATGGTGGCGAACCCCTTGGCGACGCCGATGCCGAGGTCAAGCTCGTAGCCGCTGCGGTGCCAGCGTACCGCCAGCTCGGCGGCCCGTTCCCGCATGGCCACCGCCATGCGCACGGCGCGTTCCGCGGCGTCCGGCATCGGGAGGGGGTCGTTGAAGAAGACCATCATCCCGTCGCCTGTGAACCGCTCCAGAGTCCCCTCGTGGGCGAGGATCAGCTTGCCCATCTCGGCATGGTACTCGCGCAGTACCCCCATCAGCTCCTCGGGCTCGGAGGTCTCCGCGAAGGCGGTAAACCCGCGGAGGTCGAGGAAGACGACCGTAACCTCTCGCCGGTGCGTCTTCAGGGGATCGTCCGCCCCGCCCCGGATGATCAGCTCGGCCAGCTGGGGCGAGAAGAAGCGCTTCAGGCGGCCCAGCTGCTCAACCATTCGGTAGGTACGTGCGTTGTCGATGGCAGTCGCCGCCTGGTTCCCGACGATGCTTAGGAGGACTTCGTCCAGCTCGTCGAAGGCGTTCGGCGTTCGGCTCTCCACGACCAGGACGCCCACGAGGTGGTCCTTGACGGTGAGGGGCAGGGCAAGCTGGCTCTGCGCGTCCGGTAGGCCCGGCATCGAAGCCGTCGCCTCTCCGGGGCCGACCTCGCCCGCGGCTTCCATCCGCGCGCGCACGCTCTTCAGGTAGCGCATGCTGGCGCCGATGTTCCCGATCCGCATCATCTTCCGGCGCTCGCCGACCACGCCGATGACGCCCTCTCCCAAACGCACCTGAGCCCCGGCGCCCTCGTCGGTGTAACCGCGGGTCGCCGCGACGCTTAGGAGGTCGGCGACCAGGTCCTTGAGGAGGATCATGGAGTGCGTGAAGCCGAGGACGCGATCCATCGCCCGGAGGATAATCTCCAGGACCTCGTCAAGGTCTAGCGTGGAAGTGATCTCGGAGGAGATCTGCTGGATGATCCGGACGTCGTTGGACTTCCTGGCAAGGTCGCGGTTCAGGCGGTCGATCGTCTGCTGATTCTTGGCGACTTGCTCACGGAGCGCGGACGGATCGCGGGGATCAGCAGCCACTGTCGTATTGTGACGTCAGCGAGGCCCGGGAATCTCCGCTAGCGGGATGCGCTCTCCGACGGTCTTCCTCACGGCCGCCACCCGGAAGATGTCAGCGGCCCGAAGCTTGAAGATGCCCTTCATTCCAACCATGGAGGCGATGGCCTCGATCTGCATCTCCATGACGTCGAAGATCGGCCCGCTGATGTCGGACCGGACGAACTCCAGTTCGAGGTCCCACGTCTCGAAGGTCTCGGGACTGATCACCCATGCCGCGGCCTGAGAATTCTCCTCGATGTTGCGCTTGGTCTTGTTGAAGAACTGGTGGGAGAGCGCCACGTGATCGGGATCGACGTAGTAGACCTGCGAAATCGCGCTCGCGTTCGGCGTGCCGTCCCGCGAGCACGTCACGACGTGCGACGGAATCACACCCTGCAGGGCCGGCTTGATCTCGTCTGGTAAGAGGCCCATGAACCGCTGCTTCTCCTAGGACAAGAGGGTCCCGGCACCGGGCCCCGGAGTCTGTAGAAAAACCTCCGCCACCCGAAAGGTGATCGCGACGCCCGGCGTGTAGGCAAGGCCGAGGGTCAGCGGCCGCGCAATCGCGTCCGGGAAGCCGGCCGCGAGGGCAGACGCCAACAGCGCGCTGCGGTACACCTCCTGGCGGGCCCGGTCTGCGTCATCCGTGGGTCGGGATGAGAGGTATGTTCCCTTGAGCTGGTAGGCCTCGTGGTTGGCGAGCGCGACACCGAGCGCCATCCGACCGTTCTCCGTCAGATCGCGCAGGACGCGCGCCGCGCGAGCGGTCGGGACGAAGACCGTCACCGTCTGCCGGTCCTCGTGGACCACTGCCCCCACAGCAAAGGTGTGCGCAGGCCGAAGCGCCTCGTCTCGGGTCCCGATTTGAATGAACACTGGGCCATGCAGGACCTCGACCACTCGATCGGGAATCATGCCCCGGGCGATCCGGCTGCTAGGTCCACTGCTCGGCCGCCTGCGGCTTGAGGCTCTCGAGAATGCTGTTGATCGTGTCTCCTGCAGTACCGGCCCGCACAAGGCTGTTGAACGACTCATGGGGGATATCGACATTGGGCAGCATCTTCATGCTTCGACCTCTTGACGGGAACTCGAAGGTCTCGATCGCTTCACTCCGGCAGGCGGCTGACCAGAAACTGACTCAGTGCGCGCTTGCCTCATATGATAGTGGAGTCGGTCAGGCCGCACAAGATTCGTGCGCTTCGCGCCCACGGTCTATGGGGCGACCGCGCGCCCGTCACGGGCCGACGAGCCTCAGGATCTCGATCACCGCGTCGTGCAAGCGGGGCGAAACTCGCGAATGCGCTCTGGGCCCTACCTCGTAGCGACCAGCCCGGTTCAGCGCGCGCCGCGGAACCGATCTGTGATGCAACCCCTTCGGCAAGAGCGGCTCATGTCCCTCCATCGGTCCATCTTGGGCTAGCGCCCGCGACTGGAAAGGTCGCCCCGCCCCGCGGCCGCCAGACTCCTCACCTCGGCCGGCGTCAGCTCCCTCCACTGCCCCAACGGCAGGTCCCCCAGCTCGAGCGGCCCGAAGGCGACCCGCCGGAGGCGCTGCACGACGAGGCCCACCGCGCGGCAGAGCCGCTTGACTTCCCGGTACCGCCCCTCGGACAGGCTGAGCTCGACCCAGTTTCGCCCGGTACCCTCGCCACGCAGCCTCCGAGCGCGGTCGACGCGGCCCGGCCCGTCTTCCAGGACCACCCCACGCTCGAGCGCCCGCAGCACGTCCGGCTCGAGGCGTCCCTCGACGAGGACGTGGTAGACGCGGCGGACGCCGTGCCGGGGATGGGTGAGATGGAACGTGAGGGCACCATCGTTGGTCAGCAGGAGGAGCCCCTCGGCGTCGAAATCGAGCCGCCCCACCGAGTGGAGGCGAACGCCGAGCTCCGGCACGAGGTCGAACACGAGAGGCCGCCCCCGCAGATCCTCACGGGTGGTGAGGAACCCCGGGGGCTTGTGCAGAAGCACGTAGCGCTTCGGCTCGGCTCTCGGAAGCGACCGCCCGTCGACCTCGACGCGGTCCCGTTCGGGGTCGGCGTGGGCACCGAGCTCTGTCACGAGCACGCCGTTGACTCGGACCCGGCCCGCCACGATCAGCCGCTCGGCGGCCCGCCGCGACGCGACGCCCGCTTCGGCGATGAGCTTGTGTAGCCGGACGGGCGGCATGGCCGTCAGGCCGGGGACGAAAGCCCGCGCTCCTCCCCGACCCCGTCCGAGCCAGCATCATGCGCGAGGTCCGCGTCGACGGATTCCGAATCGGCCAGCACGTCGACTGGCTCGGCGGTTTCGCTTCCGGAAGGTGCCTCCCCGGGCGCGCCCGCCGGCGATTCGAAGGGCGGGAGGTCCCCGAGATCACGCAAGCCGAAGTGCTCGAGGAACTCGCGCGTCGTTCCGTAAAGCACCGGGCGCCCCGGGGTAGCTTTCCGGCCGACGACCCGGACGAGGCGCCGCTCGAGGAGGTGCGTCAGCACGCTCTCGGTCCCGACGCCCCGGAGCTGCTCGATCTCGGGCCGCGAGATCGGCTGGCGGTACGCGACGATCGTCAGCGTCTCCACCGCCGCCCTGGACAGCCGGCTCTTCAGCCGGAGCCGCTGGAGGCTCATGAGCACAGGAGCGTGCTCGGGCCGCGTCACCAGGCGCACGCCGCCCCCGACCTCTACCACGGCCAGGCCGCGCGCCGCCTCGTCGCACGCCAGGCGCAGCGCGTCGACCACGGCGCGCGCGTCCGCCGGAACGATCTCGAGAACCTCGGCGAGCCGCTCGATCGGGAGCGGCGCGTCGGAGGCGAAGAGGATCGCTTCCAGCTGCCCCACCAGCTCGGGCGCCACCGCCGCCGGGACCACCACCCGCTCCCCGCCCTCAGGCATCACGGACCGTCGCCTCCCCGGATCCCCGCTCGATCACGATCTCACCGAACAGCTCGTTCTGCTGCGCTCGCGCGCGCTGGAGGCGGACCAGCTCGAGGACCGCCAGAAGCGTCACCACCACCTCGGGTCTGGGCGGCGAGGTCCCGAGCAGGGTCGAGAACAGGACGTACCAGGACTGCTCGAGCACGGCCGCGATCATCGCCATGCGCTCGAGAAGCGGCGGGCCCTCGGGCTCCACCTCCCGCGTCGGCTCGGCCTGCGCGAGCCGGACCAGGAAGGCGCGATACGTCTCGGTGAGGTCCCAGAGGGAGAGGCTCTCGATCGGCAGGTACTCCGGCACCGGCAGCTCGCTCCAGGTCCGCGTGAACCGGGTGCTCCACTCGGTCTCGCGCTCGCGAAGCCAGATGCCGATCTCCTTGACCCGGGCGTAAGCACGGAGACGTGCCTCGAGCTCCTGCCGGAGGAGCTCCGCGTCCTCCTCGAGGCTCTCCTCCTCGGTCTCGGACGGCGGCAGGAGCAGGCGGGACTTCAGGTACACGAGCGTCGCCGCGAGCACGAGAAAGGCTCCCGCGTCGTCGAGGTCCCGGAACTCGGTCGACTCCAGGTAGGCGAGGTACTGGTCCGTGATCCGCCGGATCGGCAGGCGCGCGAGGTCGATCTCCTCCGTCCGCGCCAGGTGGAGGAGCAGGTCGAGGGGTCCCTCGAACTCCTCCAGCCTCACCGTGAGGGGCGAAGGGGACGCAGCCGCGGCGACCGGGACTGCCGTCGTCGCCTCGCTCACAGGGCTACCCTGGCTCCACAGGCGTTGAGCCGACGGCCTTCGGCCTGTGGCGTCACAGGATCCCCACAGCGGCCTTCGCCTCCGCCAGCGTCTCCGACGCGATGCGCCGAGCGCGGATGGAGCCCTCGCGCAGCACCTCGCGCAGATGATCGGGCCGCGCGGCCATGCGCGCACGCCGCTCCCGGATCGCCTCGAGAGGCGGCAGCATGTGCTCGAGAAGCACGCCCTTGCAGTCGAGGCATCCGATCCCGGCCGTGCGGCATCCCTGAGCCACGCGGGCGCGATCCGCCTCCGGCGAGAAGATCCGGTGGAGATCGAACACCGGGCAGACGTCGGGGTTCCCGGGATCCGCGCGCCGCTTCCTCGCAGGGTCGGTGACCATGGTCTTAATCTTGGGCACCGTCACCTCGGGCGGGTTGGCCAGGTAGATCGCGTTGTCGTAGGATTTCGACATCTTGCGGCCGTCCGTCCCCGGAACCTTGGGAATCGCGGTCAGCTTGATCTCGGGCTCGAGGAGAACCGCCCCGAAGAGGTGGTTGAACCGCCGTGCGACCTCCCGCGTCAGCTCGATGTGAGGCGCCTGGTCGACGCCGACCGGCACGTACCGCGGCCGGTAGATCAGGATGTCCGCGGCCTGGAGCAAGGGGTAGCCCAGGAGCCCGTAGGAGGGCGACTGGATCCCCAGTTGGTCGACCATCTCCTTGTACGTCGGCACGCGCTCGAGCCACGAGACCGGCGTAACCATCGAGAAGAGCAGGTGGAGCTCCGCGTGCTCGGGCACGAGCGACTGCATGAAGATCGTGCTCCGCTCCGGATCGAGGCCCGCGCCGAGCCAGTCGGCCGCCATCTCGAGCGTGTTCGTCGCAATCTCGCCCTTGGCGGGTATCTCCGTTGTCAAGGCGTGCCAGTCAGCCACGAAGTAGAAGCAGTCGAAGTCCGCCTGGAGGCGCACCCAGTTGTCGAGGGCGCCGAGGTAGTTCCCGAGGTGGAGGCGGCCGGTCGGCCGCATCCCCGAGAGCACGCGCGGGCGAGTGGTCATTGGCCCCGGCCTTCCCGACCCTCGAGATAGGCCGCCAGCCGGTCGACGTCGGCCGGGGTGTCGACGCCGATCGAGCCGTGCGGTGTCAGCAGGACGCGAATGCGGACCCCGTGCTCGAGGGCCCGCAACTGCTCCAGCCGCTCCGTCTGCTCGAGCGGCGTGGGCGCGAGCCGCGCGTAGCGTTGCAAGAACGCGTGCCGGAAGACGTAGATCCCGACGTGGCGCAGCGGCACCACGAGCCCCGCCTGGCGGGCATAGGGGATGGGCGCCCGCGTGAAGTAGAGGGCGTGGCCCGACTGGTCGAGCACGACCTTGACGGCGTTCGGATCCCGGTGCTCGGCCTCGTCCGCCACGGGGTGGGCGAGCGTTCCCATCTCGATCGCCGGCTCCTCCGCCATTACCCGCACCAGCTGGTCCAGGGCTTTCACCTCGAAAGTCGGCTCGTCTCCTTGGAGATTCACCACCAGATCCACGGGCCAGTCCCGCGTCGCCTGGGCGACGCGGTCGGTGCCGTTCGGGCACTCGGTTCCCGTCATGACGACTGTGCCCCCGAAGCCACGCACGGCCGCGGCGATCCGCTCGTCGTCCGTCGCGACAACCACCCGCTCGACGGTCTCGAGCTCGCGGGCCCGCTCCCAGACGTGCTGCACCAGGGGCTTGCCCCGAACCACGACCAGAGCCTTGCCCGGAAAGCGAATCGAAGCCCAGCGTGCGGGGATCACCGCGACCGCCCGCGTCACGCCGCCCCCCGCTCCCATCGCCGCTCGCGAACCTTGGCGGCGCGCAGAAAGACATAGTGAGCATGGAGGCCCGCCAGCACGAGGCCCCGCCAGCCGTCGAGAAACCCCGCCTGCAAGAGGTACATCGACACGAATCGCCAGGCCGGGCGGACCAGGAGATCTGCCAGGCTGCCGCCGCGCCCGGTCGCGGCCAGCTCGATCGCGGCAAGGTCGGAGTACCGGTTGAGGCGCGCGACAGCGTCGCCGATGCTCCGGTAACTCTCGTGGATCAGCGGCTCGCCGAACCGCCCCGTCGGCCCGTCCGCCCGCACCGATTCGTGGACGGCCCGCTCGACGAACGCCCCCCGCCCCCGGCGGAACAGCCGGAGCTGCCAGTCGGGATAGAGACCACCGTGGCGTACCCACCGCCTCTGGAACAGGTTCCGCCGCGGTAGGTAGAAGCCCACCTGGCGGCTCTCGCTCCGGAGTGTGGCCTGGATCTCCTCGCGGAGGGTGTCCGACACGCGCTCGTCCGCATCGAGCGAGAGGACCCAGTCCCCGTGACACTGGCCGAGCGCGAAGTTCTTCTGAGCAGCGTACCCGTCCCAGGCTCGGAAGAGGACCCGATCGGTGAACTCCCGGGCGATCGCCACCGTCTTGTCGCTCGAGCCGGCGTCGATGACCACGAGCTCGTCCGCCCACACGACGCTCTCCAGGCACGCGCGGAGCCGCTCCTCCTCGTTCAGGACCACGATCGCCACCGACAGGCTCGCCACCGCGTCCTCCGGGCTCAGCGGAGCAACGCCTGCGTCGCGCCGAGGACGGCCTCGACGGACACTCCGTCCATCCGACCGTTCAGGCTCTGGATCGCCGCCACCCGGGGTCCGTACGGTCCGTTTCGCCGGGCGCTCGTCGGACCGTAGAGCCCGATCGTCGGGACCCCGAGCACCGCGGCGACGTGCACCGGGCCCGTGTCCCCTCCGATGACGAGCGCCGCCCGCCGAAAGAGAGCGATCATCTCGATGATCGTCGTGGACGGGGGTACGAGGGCCCCGGTCCGCATGCCGTGGGCGATCGCACGCGCCAGGGGCTCTTCCCCCGGGCCCCAGGTGATGGCCACGCGCGCCCCGAGGCGTACCGCCAGCTCTTCGCCGAGACGCCGGAAGGCCTCGACCGCCCAGCGCTTGTGGTCGCCGCCCGAGCCCGGATTCAGCAGCACGAGAGGCGTCGTCGCCTTGGCTCCCTCTTCTTCGAGCCAGCGCGCCATCCTGGCTTCGGCGGCGGGCTCCCTCGAGATCGGAAACGCCGGTGGGCCGACGGCGGCCAGATCGATCCCGAGCGCCGCGACGACCGCCAGGTATTGGTCGACCACGTGCACCGCCGCCCCGGGGGGCGTCACATGCCGGTTCGTGAACCAGGCGCTGGGGCGCTCCCGGCAGTGTGTGGCCGCCAACCCGACGCGGAGGGGCGCCCGCGTGAGGGCCATGATGACCCCACTCTTCCAGAGCCCCTGGAGGTCTACGGCCATGTCGAATCGCCCGGCTGCGAGCCGGCGGACGAGGCCGCGCACCTTGGCGACCACCGCCGGAGCACTGCCCGGGCGTCTGAACTCCCGCCGCCAGAGCCGCGTGTCGACAGCCACGACGTGGTTCACGTCCGGGTTACCGCCGAGGATCGCCTCCTCGCGCCGCTCGACCACCCACGTCAGCTCGGCCCGCGGCCACCAGGCGCGCAGCGCCCCCGCCGCCGGCAGCGCGTGAACGACGTCCCCGAGTGAGGAGAGCTTCACCAGGGCGATGCGCGGTGCCGCGTCGCGGGGGGGGATCACCGGAGCGCCTCCTGGTCCCGCCCGAAACGCGCCAGGATCTCGGCGATCACGTCCCGCGTGGAGTGCTGCTTGGCGTCCCCCGTGATGGCGATGCGGCCGCCGGCGGCGAGGACCGCCGTCCGCTCGGGCACCGACTCGGGAGTGTAGTCCGTGCCCTTCGCGTGAACCGCGGGGCGGAGCAGCGCGACCAGCGCGTCCGCCGTGTCGTCGTCGAAGATCACCACGTGGTCGACGACCCGCAGCGCCGCCAGGATCTCGGCACGCTCGGCGGCGGGCATGAGAGGCCGGCCGGGACCCTTGAGGCGCCGCACGGCGGCGTCCCCGTTGACGCCCACGATCAGCAGGTCACCCAGGGCGCGGGCATCCGCGAGGTACCGCACGTGCCCCACGTGAAGGAGGTCGAAGCACCCGTTGGCAAGCACCACGCGGCGGCCCGAGGCCCGAGCCGCCTCGGCCGTGCTCCGCGCCCCCTCAAGATCGAGCACTCGGCCCGTCATGCGTCCCGGCTCCCAGGTCATGGCGCACGGCCTCTGCCACCTCGTCCCGTGACACCGTGGCCGTGCCACGCTTCATGACCACGAGGCCGCCCGCGTAGTTGGACAGCCGGGCCGCGTCCACCGGCCGTGCCCCGCTCGCGAGCGCCAGGGTGAACGCGCTGATGACGGTGTCGCCCGCACCGGTGACGTCCGCGATCTCGTCGCTTCCGAAGATGGGCACGAACGTCGCCTCGCCGCCACGCTCGAACAGGGCCAGCCCCTTCGCCCCGCGGGTGACCAGAAGGCAGCGCGAGCCGAGTCGCTCGAGGAGCTGCCAGCCCGCCTGCTCCACGGCCTTGTCCCCATCGAGCGACGTCCCCAGAAGGTGCTCGACCTCCGACTCGCTCGGGGTCGCGGCCGTGAGCCGGTCGAACCTGAGGAGGTCGTACCGGGAGTCAGCGGTCACGATGGCCCCTCTCTCGCTTCGCACCCGGATCTCGGCCAGGATGCGCGGGGTGACCGTGCCATAACCGTAGTCCGAGAGGACCACCGCGTCCACGCGTCCCGCCCATTCGCGGAGCCGCTCGACCAGCAGCGCTTCCGCCCCGGGAGGGATCGCGCCCTCCGGCTCCCGGTCCACGCGAACGATCTGCTGGCGGGCGGACCGGGATCCCCACCCGCCCCCGAGGATCCGTGTCTTGACCGGGGTGGGCCGAGCCGGAACCGGGATGATGCCGTCGGTAAGGACACCCCGATCGGCCAGCGAACGGCGGATCGCCTCACCTGCCGGGTCCTCCCCCACCACCCCCAGCGGCAGGACCTTCGCGCCCAGGGTATGGAGATTGTGGCAGGCATTCGCGGCGCCCCCCAGACGGATCTCCTGCGAGAGGTACCGGAGAACCAGGACGGGAGCTTCACGGGAGATGCGCTCGGGCTGGCCGAAGACGTACTCGTCCGCGACGAGGTCGCCCACGACGAGGACTCGCCGGCCCTCGAACCCCTGGATGACCCGGAGGAGTTCGGCGGCCTGAGGACTAGGCACGGCGTGGTCGGGGAAACATCGAGAGGGTTCGGCTCATGGCGACGCACACTTCCGACCTGTAACTCATCGGCGTCATTATACTGATGGCTCACCGGCGAGGAAGCGCTTCTTTGGCGAGCACCCCGCCGTAGATGGCCTCGACCACCGCCGCGCGCCGCGACGGCGTGAAGAACGCCTCCACGCGACGTCGCCCCGCCTTCCCCAGCTGGCGTGCGCGCCCCCGATCGCGGAGCGCTGCCTCGAGACACGCCGCGACGGCGTCGGGCGCCGGGTCGACGAGCCATCCCGTCTCCCCATCGACCACGATCTCCGGAACGGCACCCACCGGAACGGCCACGACTGGGCGCCCCACCGCCATCGCCTCGAGCACGGCCCGGCAGGACTCCTCCGATCCCATGCCCAAGAGCACCACGCAGTCGACCGCGGCCAGGACCGCCGGCAGGTCGGCGCCCCGGTAGCCCGCGAAGACGACGGTAGCCCCGAGCCCCAGGTCTCGCGCGAGGCGCTCGAGGGCGGGTCGATGCTCGCCCCGGCCCACCAGCACCAGGCGGGCCTCGGGCAAGCGGTCGCGGAGACGCGCCGCCGCGCGAAGCAGCACGTCGTGGCCTCGGCCCGGCACCATCCGCGCGACGCAGCCGACCACCGGGGCATCTCCCAGCCCGAGCTCCGCCCGCACCGCCTCACCGGACGCGTCGGGCGCGAAGCGCTCCACATCCACGGCGCCCGGCACGACGGTCACGCGGGCCGCGGACGCCCCCACGGCGCGCAGCCGCTCCGCGATACCCTCGCTGACCGCGATCAGCGCATCGGTCTGCCGGAGGAGCCAGCGGGCGGCCGGCCCGGAGTGGACGGCCCGGCGATGGTGCACGGTGCGGACCAGCCTCGCCCCCGTGCCACGGCGTCCCAGCGCCGCCAGCCAATGGTCGTGGGTCTGGTGGGCGTGGACCAGGTCGATCTCGAGCTCTCGAAGTGCGCGCCGGATCCTCCCGATCTGGGAGGCGAGCCGCCACGGCCGCGCCGTCCGCTCGAGCGAGAGCCCCTCTACCAGCGGAACCCCGGCCGCGCGAACGTGCGTCTCGAGCACGTCCCCGCGGACGCAGGCGAACCATACCGAGTGGCCGCGCGTCCTGAGGGCCCGCGCGAGGTCCAGCGCAGGATCCGCGCTGCCGGTCCACCAGCGGTTCGCGACGACGTGCAGGACCCGGAGCGGCCTCACCGGCGCCCCGCCAGCGCGGTCACGACCGCCGCCTCCACCTCGGAGACCTCGATCGCGCGGAGGCACCGGTGGTCGATCGGGCACTCCCGGAGAAAGCAGGGGCCGCAAGCCGGTTGATGCCAGAGCGCTTGCTGGCCAAGACCGAGGGGCACCGTCAGCCGCGGGTCGGTGGGCCCGAAGAGGGTCACGGCCGGCACCCCGACCGCGGCGGCAACATGGGCGGGTCCGCTGTCCGCGCCAACGAGCGCGTCGAGCTCCGCAATGAGGGCGGCCAGGAGGGCCGGGCGGTCACGGCCAACGAGGCTTCGGATCGGCTCCGCGGACGCCGCCTGGACCGCGTCGGCGAGCCCACGCGCCTGGGGACCGCCGAGCAGCACCGGGTGGATGCCACGTGCCTGAAGCCGCACCGCGAGCGCGGCGATGCGCGCGGGGGCCCAGAGCTTCGCGGGGCCGTGCCCGGCCCCCAGCTGGAGCCCGACGCGCGGCTCGCCGAGCGGCATTCCCACTTCTCCCAGCAGTCGTCGCGCCTCTACCCGGCGGGCGGCGTCGATCGCCAGGGTCGGCGGGCTCGGGAAAGCGTCCACGCCGAAAGGCGCGAGCAGTCTGAGGTAGCTCGCCACCTGGTGGACCCGATCGGCCTGAGCCGGGAGCGCATGCGTCAGCAGGGCGTCCCGTCCCTCTCCGTAACCCACGCGCCAGCGGGCTCCGCTCAGCCATCCGGCCAGGGCGGTCTCGAACGAGCTCGGCAGGATGAGCGCAACGTCGAAGCGCGCCTGCCGGAGACGGCGGGCCTGCGCCAGTCGCGCGGCCACGCCTCCGGACGACACGAGGCGCCGCGCGATGCCCGGCTCGGTCTCGAGGATGGTCCCCACCCAGGGGCCGAGACACCAGAGCTCGGCGCCAGGAAGGGCGGCCCGCAGCGCCCGCAAAGTGGGAAGCGCCATGACCGTGTCGCCGAGCCAGTTCGGGAAGCGTACCAGGACGCGCTGGATCGCGCGTTGGGGGATCACGCCCGCCTTCACGGCCGCGCCTCCGCGCCCGCCTCCCGCGCTGCGGCGTCGACGCGGGCCCGCAGCTCGGCCCGCCACGCACTGGCTGAACGGCCTTCGGCCTGCGACGGACCATCTTCGGCCTGGGATCCACGGCCTTCGAGCGGCTCGAGCCGCACGCGCAGCGCCCACATGGGCAGGAGCGCCTCACCGGCCTGGCGCGGCGTTGCCGCGGGACCGGTGGTCCCCGGCGTACCCGGAGCTCTCAGGCGCACCGCATCCTTCTCCGTCGTCACCAGGAGGCTCGCACCCGCAGCCCGGGCCCGCCGGGCCACGGCTTCGAAATCACGCGGCCCGTACGCGTGGTGATCCGGAAAAGCCACAACATCCCGGACGATTGCACCATGGGCGATCAGAGTCTCCGCGAGCCGTTCCGGCGCGGCAATCCCGGCGAAAGCGAGAACTCCTCGGCCCGCGAGGGCCGACGCGGGATGAAGCGCGCCCGACTCCAGGTCCTCGAGGCCTTCGACCGCGTAGTCCGCAGCCAGACAAGGCGCCGGCCCCGCGTGGTGCCGAATCTCCTCGAGGAGACCGGCGAGGTTCCACCGGGCATCGGCCCGGGTCGCGATGAGAAGGTGGGCCCTGGCAAGGGCGGATGGCGGCTCTCGAAGCGTGCCCCGGGGGAAGAGCCCGCCTGGCCCCCATGGGGCACGCGCATCGAGACACACAATCTCCACGTCCTTCAGCAGTCGTCGCTGCTGGAATCCGTCGTCGAGCAGCACCACGTCCGGGCGGAGATTCACCACTGTCCACTGGCCCGCCAGGAGGCGATCGGCCCCGACGACGACGGCAACCCCTGGGAGACGTCGCGCCAGGAGGAGCGGCTCATCGCCGGCCCGCTCGGCCGGAAGCCTTGGCACGCCGCCATCCGACACGAGCTCGACGGGCGCTTCCGGACGGCGGCCGTATCCCCGGCTCACGATCGTCACCCGGCGCCCATCGTCGGTGAGCCAGCGCGCCACCATCTCGACCGCCGGTGTCTTGCCAGTGCCGCCGACGGTCAGGTTCCCCACGGAAACCACCGCACACGGCAGCCGCCCGCGAGCGAGCCACCCGCGCCGGTAGGCCGCGTCCCGCACCACCAGGCCGCCGCGGTACGCCCACGCCGCGGGTGTGAGGGCGAAGCGGAGCGGGCCCACGCGCCCTTCGCGCCAGGCGCGCAGCAAACGACCGCACGGCAAGACGCCGGGCCCCCGCGTCACCAGCCTCCCCTGCGCGGCGGATCCTGGCGGATGCTCACACCCCACCGAGCGCCGACAGCGCCAGCACCCGCTCGAGTGCCGCCACGGTACGCACGCAGGCGCCCTGGTGCGCGCGCACGGCGCTCCAGGCCGCGCGCCCGAGAGCCTGCCGGGCCGCCGCATCACCGAGAAGCCGCCCGAGCGCCGCCGCCAGCTCCGTCCCGTCTCCCACCTGGATCGCCGCGTCGGCCCGGAGCAGCAGCGCGGCAGCGTCCCGGAAGTTCGTCATGTGCGGCCCGAAGATAACCGCCTTGGCGTGAAGCGCCGGCTCCACCACGTTGTGCCCCCCGATCGGGACGAGGCTGCCTCCGACGAAGATGACGTCAGCGACCGCATAGAGCGAGGCCAGCTCGCCCATCGTATCGAGAAGGATCACCGGAGCGTCGTTGCCCGGGCTCACGCGGCTCCGCCGCACGACGGCGAGCCCCCGGGCCCGGGCCAGGCCTTCCACCTCGTCCAGCCGTTCCGGGTGGCGCGGCGCAAGCACGAGCCGGAGACCATCCGCCGCCGGCCGCATCGCCAGGAACGCGTCGAGCACCGTGGCCTCCTCACCGCGATGCGTGCTGCCCGCCACGACGATCGGTGCCCGGCCGAGATGAAGCAGGCGGCGCCACAGCTGCTCGGTGCCAGCATCGCCCGGCGGCGCCTCCATCTTCAGGTTGCCGGTCACGAGAACGCGCTCGGGCAGCGCGCCGAGAGTGATGATCCGGCGGGCGTCCTCCTCGGACTGCATGCAGAAGAGGGCGATGTCCTTGAGCACCAGCCGGAAGAGGCGACGGACCAGGCGGTAGCGGCGGTAGGAGCGGTCGGAGATCCGACCGTTGGCGAGGACCGCGGGCACCTTCGCCTCGCGGAGCGCCCTCAGGAGATTGGGCCACAGCTCCGTCTCGAGGGCGATGAAACAGCCGGGCTCGACCCGGCGCACGGTCCGCCGAACGGCTCCGCGAAAGTCCAGCGGAAACGTGAGCATCGCCACCACGGTCTCGGCCAGCCGCGCCCGCGCCACGCGCTCCCCGGTGGCCGTCACGGTCGAGACGACGATGTCGGCCGTCGGCCACCGGGCGGCAAGGGCCTGGACCAGCGGCACCGCCGCCATCACCTCACCCACCGACACCGCGTGCACCCAGAAGCGCCCGCTAGGCCCGGGCGGGGGCGGCATGCGGATGAAGCCGAATCGCTCGCGGAGCGCCATCGGGTAGCCGGCGCCCCAGACCTTGCGCACGAGGAACAGCGGCAGGTAACCGAGCGCCAGGAGGGCCAGGACGACGCTATAGAGTCGGTACATCGCCCCCGCCAGCCGCCCGGTCCGCCGCGACAGTGATCTCCCGGAGAGTGGTCTCGAGCTCGCGACGCTTGGCCTCGATGACGTCACGGTCGGCGTCGCGCGGCACGACGATGGGATCGGCGAACACGATCGCCGCCCGAGCAAAGGGGTGCGGCACGACAAAGGCGTCCCACGATCGGAGAACGCGGCACGGCGAGGCGCCGAAGGCCAGCGGCACCATCGGAACGCCGGTCATCTTTGCCAGGATCACGGCGCCATTCTGCGCGACGTGGCGCGGCCCTCTGGGGCCATCAGGCACGATGAGGACGTTGTCGCCCTCCTCGCGGATCACCCGGGCAAGCGCCAGGAGCGCGCGGGCTCCGCCGCGAGAGGAGGAGCCGCGCACCACCCGGATCCCGAAGCCCTGCACGAATCGGCTCAGGATCTCGCCGTCCCGGGATCGGCTCGTCAGCGCGTGGATCGGGTAACGCCGTCCGTAGACAAGCGGCAGGAGGAGGATCTGCCCGTGCCACACGGTATAGATCACGGGCTCTCCGCTGCGCCAGATGGCCTCCACGCTTCGCGTGGGAAACTCCCGCAGGCGGAGGCTCGCGGCGAGCACGCGCACCATCCCCCTCCCGAGAGCGATCGCTGGTCCCGAGGTCGCCAGCGCGCGTCCCGGCCGGCGCCGCTCGCGCGCGGCCGGCCACGCACCGCTGGGCTCAGCGATCGGTCGCCCCATCGCGCTCTCGCAGGACCGCGCGGGCGGCGCGGAGACCCGCCCCCGCCTCGCCGAGCCGGACCCGGACCTCGAGCAGGGCCGCGCGCTGAGCCGCCCGAGCCACGTCGTCCTCGAGAAGCTGGAGCGCGGCTCCCGCAATCGCGTCCGGTGTGGCTTGCCTCTGGACGAGCTCACGCACGATCTCCCGCCCCGCCACGATGTTCGGGAGGCTGATGTGCGACACCCCACGAACCAGGCGGCGGGCGATCGCGTGCGACACCGCCGAGAGCCTATACAGCACGACCATCGGGGTACCGTAGCAGGCGGCCTCGAGCGTCGCGGTCCCGGAGGCGACGAGCAGGAGATCGGCCGCGGCCATCACCCGATAGGCGTCCCTGGGCAGCACTTCGATCGGCAGCCTGGAAGCGCGGACGGCCGCCGCCACCCCCGCCACCGCAATGGTGTGAGCGACCGGCAGGGCGAACCGCGTCCGCGGTCGGCGCGCCGCGATCCGGTGCGCCGCATCAAGCAGCACGGGCAGATGGCGCCGGATCTCGGCGTCCCGGCTTCCCGGCAGGAGGCCGACCAGCGTCTCTCCCTCCGTCGCGAGCCCCGAGCGCGCCGTCTCACGGTCCAGTGCGGGCAGGAAGTCGAGCACCGGATGGCCGACGAACTCGACAGGCACCCCGGCCTCCTGGTAGAGGCCGACCTCGAACGGGAAGATCGCCAGGACCCGATTCACGTCTCGCGCCATGGTGCGGACCCGCCCCGGCCGCCAGGCCCACAGCTGTGGCGCCACGAAGTACACCACGGGCACGCCGAGCCGGTGCGCCACACGGGCCAGGCGCAGGTTGAACTCCGGGAAGTCGATCAGCACGAGCACGCCTGGGCGCCGGTACCGGAGATGGCGCCGGAGCCCGCGGAACGCCGACCAGAGCGCGGGGAGCCGGCCAAGCGCCTCGGTCCCCCCCACGACGGTGACGGGCTCGGCGCGCTGGACGAGCCGGACGCCCGCGGCAGCCATCCGCGCTCCCCCCATTCCGGCGAGGCGGAGGCCGGGCGCCAGCGTGGTGAGCGCCCGAGCCAACGTGGCTCCGTGGAGGTCCCCGGAGGCCTCCCCGGCCACCATCAGGACGTCAGTCGACGCCCGGCCGCTCCGCGACCCCGACAATGCTCATCCCCGTCCGGGCCGCTTCCGACTCGACGCGCTCGCGCTCGAGCAGGAGCACGCGTCCCGCCTGAAGCGCCAGCACAGCCGCCCCACCCGCCGTGCAGCAGTCAACCGTGTCGGGACCGACGGTGGGCACGTCCAGCCGGTAATCGTGCGCGGGAGCCGCCGCCTTGACCACGACCGCGCCACGGCCCGCCAGAGCGAGGCCCCGGCGGACGGTCTCGTCGGTTCCCTCCATCGCCTCGACGGCCGCCACCGAGCCTGATCGGAGGATGACCGTCTGACCAACCCCACGCTCCGCCAGGTCGCGGGCCAGCTGAAGCCCTCGCACCACGTCGGCCTCGAGCTCCGGACGGACGGGCGGACCGGCGATCAGCCCAGCCGGCACCAGCCAGGGCGCCAGGAACTGTCGCTGGTCCAGCACCTCGATACCCATCGCCGCGAGCCCTTGCACCGCCGCGCCGAGCAGACCCTCGTCCGTCCAGTCTGCGGCCTTAGCGAGGAGCTGCCGAGCGGCCGTGTCGAGCGGCGCCCCCTGGAACAGCAGGTCCTTCCTGACCCGGCCGGCCAGCACCACGTGGCGGATCCCCTCCTCGCCCAGCGCCGCCAGGATAGGCCCCACGTCGCCGAGCTGACAGGGCACAACCCGATCGGCATGAGGCGTGAGAGGCTCGGCGGCCGCGAGGGCGAAGGCGACCACACGCCAGCCGGCCCGCCGCGCCTCGCGGGCCATGAGGACCGGCAGCGTCCCGGCCCCGCCGACCAGGCCGAGGGCCTCGGCCATCCCGCTCAGCGGGGCGGCCAGTCGAGGTGCGGCCGACCCTCCTCGATCATTCGCTCGATCTCGAGCGCCACGGCGAGCGAGCGGACGTCATCCTGCTCCACGAGCTCGACCATCCCGGTCCGCTGTGCCTCGCGAACGGCCCGGAGGATGTGCAGGATCTCCAACTTGAGCGGGTTCTCCTTGTGCACGAA
This sequence comes from uncultured Candidatus Rokubacteria bacterium, assembly GCA_963805625.1. Classification (GTDB taxonomy): domain Bacteria; phylum Methylomirabilota; class Methylomirabilia; order Rokubacteriales; family DASRDR01; genus DASRDR01. The sequence goes on along the minus strand of CAWDVE010000010.1, from coordinate 284,795 downwards.
CAGGTGCTCGACAAAGGACTCCTGCCGGTAGCGGATCGACTCCCGGTTCAACACGTACTCGGACGCCGCGCGCCGGTGGATCTGGATGTCCTGGTCGGTGTAGTCGAGAAAGATGTACGCGTCGGGCTGCGTGATGGCGAGCGTCCGGACCTTGTGCTCGGTGGCTCGGCTGGCGGTGATGTTGGCGACGGTACCGCTCTCGAACAGGATCTGCACGTTGGCGACGTCGGAGCGCGCCGAGTGGACCCGCGAGCCAGCCGCCGTGATCCGCCGGACTTCACTGTCCACCAATCCGAGCACGATGTCGACGTCGTGGATCATGAGGTCCATGACCACCGTGTCGTGCTGCACCCGGGGAACGAACGGTCCCAGCCGGCGGGACTCCACCAGGATCGGGTTCGCGACGATCTTGCGCAGCTCCTGGACGGCCCCGTTGAACCGCTCGACGTGGCCGACGTGCAGGACGACGTTCCCCTCCCGCGCGATGCAAAAGAGCTCGCGGGCCTCCTCGAGCGTGGAGGTCAACGGCTTCTCCACCAGGACGCTGATGCCCGCCTCGAGGCAGTCCTTCGCGATCTCGAAGTGAAGCGGCGTCGGCACCGCGATGGACACGACGTCCACCTTGCCGAAGAGCTCCCGGTGATCGGTTAGGGCCTGAGAATCGTACTGCGCGGCGAGGCGGGCCGCCTTCCCCGCGTCGGCATCCACGATGCCCACGAGGTCCACGTCCCACAGCTCGGCGTAGACCAAGATGTGGTACTGCCCCATGTGACCGGCGCCGATGACCCCGGCCCGCAGCCGCTTCTGCTCGCGCTTGCCCATCTCCCTCCCCTAGCAGATCCCGCGCTTGGATGACGCGATGAACTCGCAGAGCTGCTCGATCTCGGGCGACGGCTCGATCTCACCACGGATCTGCTCGAGCGCCGGTCCCGGGGCGCGGCCCGACCGGTAGAGGATCTTGTAGGCGCGCTGGAGGTTCAGCCGGACGTCAGCCGGCACGCCGGCGCGTCGCAGTCCGACGATGTTCACTCCGCGCACCTCGGCGGGATTGCCCTCGACGATGAAGTACGGCGGCACGTCCTGACCGATCCGCGAGCATCCGCTCACCATGGCGAGCGTCCCGATGCGCACGAACTGGTGAATCCCCGTCAGGCCGGAGATCACGGCCCGGTCGCCGACCTGCACGAATCCGGTGAGTGCCGTGTACCCCGTCATGATCACGTTGTCACCGATCTGGCAATCATGGGCGATGTGCCCCTGCGCCATGAGATAGCAGTCCTTCCCCAGCACGGTGAAGCCGTCCGGTGTCGTCGCGCGATGGATGGTCGAGTACTCACGGACCACGGTACCCTCGCCGATCCGCACGCCCGACGGCGTCCCCGGCTTCCACTTGAGGTCCTGCGGCGGCAGCCCGATCACCGCCCCGACGTAGATCTGGCACCGGGCTCCCAGCTCGAGCGGTCCCTCCAGCACGACGTGAGGGCCGATCTCCGTGTCTTCTCCCAGGCACACGCCCGGGCCGATTACCGCGAACGGCCCCACGTGCACGCCCGGGTCCAGCCGAGCGCTCGGATGCACGACCGCGGAAGGGTGGATGTCCGTCGTCCGCTCACCCACGGGCCGCCGGTCCTCCCTCCACGCCAAGCCTCCGCTCCAGCGCCGCCATGCGTCGCCCAAGAGCCCGCACGTCCCGCAGGAGGTCCGGGAGACGTCCGAACGCCGCCATCGCGCGGAGCCCCGCGTCCGCCGACATGGCCGGGGTGCCGATCACCCCGGCGCCCGCCGGCACGTCGCGATGGAGGCCGGACTGCGAGCCGACCTGGGCCCCGTCGCCGACCGTCACGTGGTCGGTAATCCCCACCTGCCCGCCCAGCACCACGCCGCGCCCGATCCGGCAGGAACCCGAGATGCCGGTCTGGGCGACGATGATCGAGTCCGCCCCGATGACGGTATTATGGCCAATCTGCACGAGGTTGTCGATCTTGGTCCCCCGGCCGATCACGGTCTCCCCGAGGGTCGCGCGGTCCACGGTGACGTTGGCTCCAATCTCGACGTCGTCCTCCACGACGACCCGGCCGACCTGCGGGATCTTCCGGTGCGCCTGGCCGTCGAACACGTACCCGAACCCGTCGGCGCCGAGCACGCTGCCCGGGTGGACGATCACGCGGCGCCCCAGCGCCACACGCTCCCGCAGCACCACGTGCGGGTGGAGCACGCTCCGCTCCCCCACCCGGCAGTCTGGACCCACGAAGACGTGGGGGTGGAGCACGGCCCCGTCCTCGACGAGCGACCGCTCGCCGACCACGGCAAAGGCTCCCACCGTGGCGCCGGGCGCGACGCGAGCGCTGTCGGCGACGTAGGCGTTGGGGTGGACGCCAGGGGACAGGACGGGCTCGGGGAAGAACACCCGGACGACAACGGCGATGGCCGCGTAGGGCTGGACGACGCGGATCACCGGCCGCCCGCCGAGGTCGAGTCCGGGCGGCGCGATCAGCGCGGACGCCGCGCTCCGGCGAGCCGTGGCGAGGTGGCGGTCAGCCGCGACGAAGGACAGGTCGCCTGGGCCCGCGCTTTCGAGACTCGCGAATCCCCGGATCTCGAGGGACGGATCCCCCTCCAGATCCCCGCCGACGAGGCGCGCCAGCTCACCGAGGGAGCGCGCGGACATCCTAGGGCTTCTTCGCCTTCTCCTGATCGTACAGCTTGATCACCTCGTCGGTGACGTCGCCTTCCGGATCCCCGTAGATCACGCCACCGCTCCGCCGCTCGACGATGAGCAGGAAGCCGCGCTCCTTGCCCATCTTCTCGATGATACCCGTCAGCTCTCCGAGGATCCGCTGCGTGGCCTGTTGCTCCTTCTTCTGCAGCTCCTTCTCGAGGTCCTCGGCCAGGCGCCGGAGGTCCCGCACCTTCCGCTGGAGGGTCTCATCCTTCTCGCGGCGCGCCTCGGCAGACAGGACCAGCCCCTTCTTCTCCATCTCCTCGCGGAGCTTGTCGACCTCGACCCGGCGGTTGTCGACGTCCTTCTGCATCGTCACCTTGTCTCGCTCGAGCTGCTCCCGCGCGGCGACGCCGGCGACCGAGCGGACGATCACCCGCTGGACGTCCACGTATCCGATCCGCGTACCGGCGGCATCCGTGCCCGTGACGAGCCCGCCGACGAGTCCGGCGGCGATGAGCGCGACCATCCCAACCATCCATCTGTCTCTCATTGCATCACCTCTCACGGCCTCCGCTCTAGAAGGGCGCCCCAACCGTGAAATTGATCTGGTAGGACTTCTCTCCCGGCTGCTGGTCCAGGTTGTACCCCAGATCCAGTCGCATGGGACCCAGCGGCGAGAAGAAGCGAACCCCCACGCCGGCACTATACCGGAGGTCCGTGGGGTCGAAGTCCGTGCCGAACCCGTACGCGTTGCCAGCATCGAAGAAGAGGGCCAGCCGGAATCGCGGGATGATCGGGATCAAGAGCTCAGTATTGAACAGGAGCTCCGAGGTACCACCGATGGTATCCCCTCGGTTGTCCTTCGGGGCTACGGACCGCGTCTTCTGGCCGCGGAGCGTGTTGGCGCCGCCGAGGAAGAACCGCTCGTAGATCGGGACCTCCTCGCCGCCCCAGCCTTCGGCGAACCCGGCAAGCCCGCGGACGGCCCATACGAGGTTGAACACGGGCAACGGAACGAACCATCCCGATTCCGCGATGACCTTGTAGTACTGAGTATCTCCGCCCAGACCCGCGAACTGGAACTCCACCGAATTCCGGCTACCCCTGCTCGGCTCGAAGATGTTGTCGCGCGTGTCCCGAGCTAGCAAGAACTCAACCACCGAGTTGAGGCTCGTTCCCTCTTGGCTCTTCAGATCCTCGCCTGCCGTGGGGGACACATTGGTGATGTCGACATTCTCAAGCCGGTAGAGACCGGAGAGAATTATGAACTCCGTGAGCGGGTAGCTCGCCCGGATGTCACCTCCGAGGCGCTCCTCCGTAAAGTCTTCGTATTCTCGCTCGCGGTCGTAGATGTCGAATCCCGCGCGCAGCGGGATGTCGAAGAGGTACGGCTCCGTGAACCCGACGAGACCCAGCCGGCTCTGCGTGCCGATGCGAAACCGGAGGAACACCTCCTGGCCCCGGCCGAAGAGGTTCCGTTGGCTCACGTCGAGTGTGGCGAAGAGGCTGTCGAGGCTGCTATAGCCCGCACCGATGCTGAAAATCCCCGTCGACCGCTCCTTCACGTCGACGTTCACGACGATCTTGTCGGGCGTGGATCCCAGCTCGGTGTTGACGTTCACTTCCTCGAAATAGCCGAGGTTGAACAGCCGCTGGCGGCTCCGCACGAGCTTCTGGAATGTGAACAGCTCGCCCTCGGTCACGCGCAGCTCCCGCCGCAGAACCTTCTCCGAGGTCTTCGTGTTGCCGGCGATGTTGATCCGCTCGACGTAGACCGGACCGCCCTCGACGATCGGGATGCTCACGTCCACCTTCAGGTTCGCCAAGTCGTTCGCCGTCCGGGGGTCGACCTCGGCCCGGGCCCGGCCCAGCTCGGAGTAGCGATCCACGATCGCCCGCACGGAGTTGCGCAGCGCCCCCCGGCTGAAGACACCGCCCTCCTTGAGGCTCACGAGCTTGCGTACCTCCTCGGTCGTGAGGATCTCGTTACCCGTGATCGCGATGGTGCCCGTGCGGAACTGCGGCCCCTCCACCACGCGTACGCGGAGCGTCACTTTCTTCCGCGCGAGGTCGGGCACGATTTCGGTGGACTCCACGCGGGCCTGGATGTAGCCGTGGTCGGCGTAGAGCTGGAGGATACGGTCCACGTCGTCGTCGAACACCTTGCGCTGCACGGTCGAGAAGGGGAAGATCCAGTACAGGCGCTCCTTCGTCGACATCGCGTCCTTGATCAGGCCCGCGGTGAGCGCGCTGTTTCCCTCGATGATGATGCGGTCGATGTGGAGTTTCGGCCCTTCCTCGATCCGGAACACGACCCGCAGGTCGCCTTCGGGCGTGCGCTCGGTGCGCGGGGTGATCTGGACTCCGAAGAACCCCTCGTCCTCGTACTTCTGACGGATGGCCTCCTCGGACTTCTGAACCTCGACCGGGTTGTAGAGCACGCCGACCCGGATGGTGGCTTTCTCCCGGAGCTCATCGGTGGTGAGCTCCGCGTTCCCCTCGAAGCTGACCTCGCGGAGAAGCGGTCGTTCGACGACGGCGAAGATCACGCGGACCCCGCCCTCGAACTCCTCGGTGCGAACCTGCACATCGTCGAAAAACCCAAGGCCGAAGATGGAGCGGACGTCGTCGCGGAGCGCGGCCGGGGAGAGCGGATCGCCGATCTTGGTCTGCACGCGGTTCAGGACGGCCGGTCCCTGGATCCGGCGGTTCCCTTCGACTGCGATGTCCTTGACGGTCGGGACCGGAGCGCTGGGCTGGGTCGGCGCCGTCTCCTGCGCCCACCCGGTGGCCGGGAGCATCAGGAGCGTGACTAGCACCGAGAGAAGGATCGATCCCCTCGTCCGGGGCGTCCCCTGCGGGCACCTCCCGGCGAGAGCCAAGGGCACTCCCCGGGCGAACGGGAACCGGAAGGTCAGCGCTCCGCCAGGCTCAGTGTAGGCTCGGAGACTGGCTCGAAGATGAGCCCCTCACCTTGGACCCGGACCTCGATCTGGACTCCGTCCTGGACCCGGCCGGCGATGATGGATTCCGCGAGCGGATCCTCGATGTGCTTCTGGATGATGCGCCGGAGTTGCCGCGCGCCGTAGGTCGCGTCGAAGCCCTTCTCGATCAGGAAGTTCACGGCCTCGGGGGACAGACCGACTCGGATCGCCCGCTCCTCGAGCTGCCGGTTCACGCGATCGAGCATGAGCTGCACGATGCCTCGGATGTGCTCCTCGCTCAGCGAGTGGAACACGATCACTTCGTCGATCCGGTTGAGGAACTCCGGACGGAAGGCCCGCTTGAGCTCGTCGAGCACCCGGTCCTTCATCCGGTCGTAGGTGTCTTCGGCCGACGCCGACAGGAAGCCCGGGCTGGTGCGCTTGCCGATCAAGGCCGTCCCGAGGTTGGACGTCATGATCAGAATGGTGTTCTTGAAGTCCACGACGTGCCCGAGAGAGTCAGTCAAGCGGCCGTCGTCCAGCACCTGGAGCAGCATGTTGAACACGTCCGGGTGCGCTTTCTCGATCTCGTCGAACAGCACGACCGAGTAGGGGCGCCGCCGCACCTTCTCCGTGAGGTACCCACCCTCCTCGTACCCGACGTAGCCGGGGGGGGCCCCCAAGAGGCGAGAGACCGAGAACTTCTCCATGTATTCGGACATGTCGACGCGGATCAGCGCGTTCTCGTCGCCGAAGAGGAACTCTGCCAGGGCCCGCGCGAGCTCCGTTTTCCCCACGCCGGTCGGCCCGAGGAAGATGAACGAGCCTACCGGCCGCTTCGCATCCTTGAGGCCGGCTCTCGAGCGCCGGATCGCCCGGGAGACCGCCCGGATCGCGTCATCCTGGCCCACGACCCGCGCGTGGAGCGACTCCTCCATGCGGGCCAGCTTCGCCGACTCCTTCTCCTCGAGCCGCGAGAGCGGGATCCCGGTCCAACGGGACACGATGTACTCGATGTCCTGCTCGCCCACGACCTGGGTCTGCCGGTTCTTGTTCTTCTCCCACTCGCGCTTGAGCTCTTCTTCGCGGCCCCGGAGCGCCTTTTCCTTCTCGCGGAGCGAGGCGGCCTTCTCGAACTCCTGCGCCTCCAGGAACATGTCTTTCTCGCGGACGACCCGCTCGATCTCTTTCTCGAGCTCCTTGATCGTCGCCGGCGGCGTCATGGCCTGGAGCCGCGTCCGGCTCGCCGCCTCGTCGATCACGTCGATCGCCTTGTCGGGAAGGTGGCGCTCGGTGATATGGCGGTCGGCCAGCTTCACCGCGAGGTCGATCGCCGCGTCGCTGATCTTCACGCGATGATGCGCCTCGTACTTCGGCCGGAGACCCTTGATGATCTCGACCGCCTCCTGGACCGACGGGGCCCGCACGATGATGGGCTGGAACCGTCGCTCGAGGGCACCGTCCTTCTCGATGTGCTTCCGGTACTCGTCGAGGGTCGTGGCCCCGATGCACTGGATCTCGCCGCGAGAGAGCGCCGGCTTGAGCATGTTCGAGGCGTCGATCGCGCCCTCGGCCGCGCCAGCTCCGATCAGCGTGTGCAGCTCGTCCAGGAAGAGGATCACGTTCTCCGACTGCCGGATCTCCTTCATGACGGCCTTCAGGCGCTCCTCGAACTGGCCGCGGTACTTCGTGCCCGCGACCAAGGCGCCCAGGTCGAGCTGGAGCAGCCGCTTGCCGACGAGCACGTCCGGCACGTCGTGGTTGATGATCTTCTGGGCAAGCCCCTCGACGATCGCCGTCTTCCCCACGCCGGGCTCGCCGATCAGGACAGGGTTGTTCTTGGTGCGGCGGGAGAGGATCTGGATGACCCGCTCGATCTCCGTCTCGCGCCCGATCACCGGGTCGAGCTTGCTGTCACGGGCGAACTGGGTCAGATCGCGCGCGAACTCGTCGAGGACCGGCGTCTGGCTTCGCTTCTTCGGCCGCGGGTAGTACTGGTCGCCCAGGAGCGCGAGCGTCTCCTGGCGGACCTCATCGAGCCGCGCGCCGAGCGACTCGAGGATCTTGGCCGCGATCGACTGCCCCTCCTTCATCACGCCGAGAAGGAGGTGCTCGGTACCGATGTAATTGTGCCCGAGCTGGCGCGCTTCCTCGATCGACAGCTCCAGCACCCGCTTGGCCTGAGGCGTGAACGGGACCTCGCCAAACGTGAGCGTCTTTGGGAATCCGGCCAGCGCCCGCTCGACCTCGCTCTTGACGGTCTCGAGACGGAGCCCCAGGCGCTGGAGAACCGCCGTCGCGATTCCCTCCCCGTCACGGATCAGCCCGAGCAGGATGTGCTCGGTCCCTACGAAGTCGTGCCGGAATCGGCCGGCTTCCTCGCGGGCCAGGATGATGACGCGTCGCGCACGCTCGGTGAATCTCTCGAACACGTGGCCTCCTCCAGCCCGGCGTCCTGGCGCCAGGCGGCCGGGCGAAGCGCCCCTTTATCGGTAGTGGACGCGCTCGCCAACTCCCGAGCGTCATTATACATGGCCCGAGAAGACGCCATGGAAATTTTCAACCATCCGACCGGTACTTAGAGGGGATTGGCCCCCGTACGACCCCCCGGAATCGGGTGGGCGTCAGGCCTCGATGATCGCGCGCCCGTCCACGAGCCGGACGACGCGGTCGGCGCGCCGCGCCAGGTCCAGGTTGTGCGTGGCGATGACGAAGGCCACCCCGCGCTCGGCCTGAAGACGGGCGAACAGCTCGAAGACGTCCTGGCTCGTCTTGGGATCGAGATTGCCGGTGGGCTCGTCGGCCAGGACCATGGCCGGCCGGCCCACGAGCGCCCTCGCTAGGGCGACGCGCTGCTGCTCACCCCCGGACAGCTCGCCGGGTCGGTGGGCGACACGCTCGAGGAGTCCCACCTCCCGGAGGGCGTCCATGGCCAGGCTGCGGGCCTCCGCCGCGGGCCGGCGCTGGATGAGCGCCGGGAGCATCGCATTCTCGAGCGCAGTGAAATCCGTCAGCAGATTGTAGAGTTGGAAGACGAAGCCGACCTCCTCACGTCGGAAACGGGTCAGCTCCGCCTCGGATCGCGCGAAGAGGTCCTGGCCGCGGAACCACACCGATCCGACGGTGGGGCGGTCCAGCGCCCCCAGGACGTGGAGCAGCGTCGACTTGCCGACACCCGAAGCTCCCACCACCGCGACCAGCTCGGCCTCGTGTACGGTCAGGTTCACGCCCTTGAGCACGCGCAGGGGCTCGGCCTTGCTGCGGTATTCCTTCTCGACCCCCTCGGCGACCAGCAGCGGGGTCCGCTCGCCACTGAGATCGGCGCTGCGCGGGCGCTCGGGACCGGGAGACCCCTCGGTCTCACTCATACCGGAGCACGTCCACCGGGTGGAGGCGGGCGGCCTGGCGCGAGGGATAGATCGTCGCCAGGAAGGAGAGGCCCAGGGCCGCTACCGCGATCAAGATCATCTCCGGCGGGTGCATCTTCATCGGAAGCTCCGAGAGCTGGTACACGTCACCGGGGATCTTCACGAGGTGGTACCGGTCCTGGACGAGTCCGATCGTGAGACCAAGGACCGTTCCCACCACGGTCCCGACCAGCCCGATCAGCACCCCCTCGGCCATGAACACGAGCGTGATGCTGCGGCCAGAGGCCCCGAGCGCGCGGAGCACGCCGATCTCCCGGCGCTTCTCGGCGACCATCAGGATGAGGTGGCTGATGATCGCAAACGCGGCCACGAAGATGATCAGCGTCAGGATCACGAACATCGCCATCTTCTCGAGCTGGATCGCCGAGAAGAGGTTGCGGTTCATCTCGGTCCAGTCCCGGGTCCAGTAGGGCAAGCCCAGCGTCGAGCCGAGCTCCCGGGACACCCGGCGTGCCCGGTAGACGTCGGCCAGGCGAACCTCGATGCCGGACACTCGCCCCCCCAGATCCGCAAACTGCTGCGACGTCGCGATGGAAGTGTACGCGAGCGCGGAGTCGTACTCGTAGAGGCCGATCTCGAAGATGGCGACGACGCGGAGGGGGCGCATCTTGGGGATGGTCCCGACCGCCGTGACCGCGCCGCGGGGCGAGATCGCGACCACCGTGTCGCCGACGAACGCCCCGAGTGTCCGCGCCAGCTCACGGCCGAGAGCGATCGTCGCCTCCGGGCCCGCGAGATCGGCCAGGCTCCCCTGCTTCACCCGTTGCTGGAGCTCCCGCCGCTCGGCCTCCGGATCGATCCCCCGCAGCACCACGCCCGTCGCGTACTCCCCGTGCGACAGCATCACCTGCTGCAGGACGAACGGCGCCGCGGACCGGACGTCAGGGTGCGCCCGGATGAGCCCCAGGGCGCGCGTGGGATCCTCGATGCCGCGGCCGCCCGCGTCCATCACGAGGATGTGCGAGGTCGTCCCCAGGATCTTGCTCCGCAGCTCGTCTTCGAAACCCGACATGACCGCCAGGACCACGATGAGCGCCATGACCCCGATCGCCATCCCGGTCATCGCGATCAGCGTGAGGAGGGAGAGGAACCCACGCCCGCCCTTCGACCGGAGGTACCGGAGCCCGATGAGGAGCTCGAAGGGCAGTCCACGTGCCTTGGACCCCATGGGGTCAGTCCTCGTCCGGCCGGAACGTCTCCGGGCGCAGCAGCGGGAAGAGGATCACGTCCCGGATCGACGCCCGATCGGCGAAGAGCATCACCAGCCGGTCGATCCCCACCCCCTCACCCGCGGTCGGCGGCAGGCCGTACTCCAGCGCGCGGATGTAGTCCTCGTCGAGGCGATGCGCCTCCTCGTCCCCCGCCTCCCGGGCGTGAAGCTGCTGCTCGAACCGGCGCCGTTGCTCGAGGGGGTCGTTCAGCTCCGAGTACGCGTTCGCCATCTCCATCCGGGCGACGAACAGCTCGAAGCGGTCGACGAGGCTCGGGTCCTCCCGCTTCTGGCGTGCCAGCGGGGAGAGCTCCGTCGGAAAGTCGATGACGAACGTCGGCTGGAGGAGCGTGGGCTCGACGAACGTCTCGAACACGTCCTTCCACATCTGGTAGGCGGGCGTCACCGCGCCCCAGCCCCAGGCGCCCGCGTCGAGCCCGCGCCGGCCCGCCGCCTCTCGCGCCGCCGCCCGGACCCGTTCCCGGTCACGCAGCTCGTCCCGGCCGACCCCAATGGCCTCGGCCACCGCGTCGAGGTATCGGAGACGCCGCCACGGCGGCGTGAGGTCGATCCGCTCCTCCTGATAGGTGAGCGCGAGCCCGCCAGCCAGCGTCTGGCCGAGCTCGGCGACGAGCGACTCGGTGAGCTCCATGAGCTCGCCGTAATCCGCGTAGGCTTGGTAGAACTCGAGCATCGTGAACTCGGGGTTGTGCTGCGTCGAGACACCCTCGTTGCGGAAGATCCGGCCGATCTCGTAGACACGGTCGAACCCGCCCACCACCAGGCGCTTGAGATGCAGCTCCAGCGCGATGCGCAGGAAGAGCGGGATGTCGAGCGCGTTGTGGTGGGTCGCGAACGGCCGCGCCGCCGCGCCGCCCGGGATCGGCTGCATGACCGGGGTCTCCACCTCCAGGAACCCGCGAGCGTCCAGGAACGCGCGAACGGTCTGGATGAGGCGCGACCGGAGCCGGAACACCTCGCGCACGCCGGGATTCATGAGGAGATCCACGTACCGCCGGCGGTAGCGGGTCTCGACGTCCTTGAGCCCGTGCCACTTCTCCGGCAGCGGCCGCATGGACTTCGAGAGGAACGTCCACGTTTTGACCTGAACGGTCAGCTCCCCCGTTCGCGTCCGCATGAGGTCGCCGGTCACACCGACGAAGTCGGCCACGTCCAGATCGGTGAAGTCGGCGTAGGCCTCGCCGAGGACGTCGGCCCGCGCGTAGAGCTGGATCGTGCCCGTCTGGTCGAGGAGGTGGGCGAAGCAGGACTTGCCGTGGTGGCGGATCGACATGACGCGCCCGGCGACGCTGACCGCGCCCACCCCCCGGAGCTCGTCCTCCGGCGTGGCATCCCAGCGGGCATGGAGGGAGCCCGCCCAGTGCGACACCGGGAAGCTCGTGCCGAACGGGTCCACGCCCGCGGCGCGGAGGGCGCGGAGCTTCTCGTGACGCCGGCGGACGAGCTCGTTCCCTGGAACCGGCGCCTCGCCTGACCCACCCGGCCGCTGGTCGGACACGGTCGTCTCTACTTCCGCCCCGAGAACAGGAACGCCTCGATGAACGGATCGATGTCGCCGTCCATCACCGCATCCACGTTGCCGATCTCCACATTCGTCCGGTGGTCCTTGATCAGCTGGTAAGGGGCAAACACGTACGAGCGGATCTGGCTCCCGAACGCGATGTCCTTCTTGTCCCCAGTCAGCTGGTCGAGCTCTGTCTTCCGCTTCTGGTCCGCGATCTGGTAGAGCCGCGCCCGGAGCACCCGCATGGCGGTGTCGCGGTTCCGGAGCTGCGAGCGCTCATTCTGGCACGACACCACGATCCCCGAGGGCAGATGGGTGATCCGCACGGCTGAGTCCGCCGTGTTGACGCCCTGGCCGCCGGGGCCGGACGACCGGAAGACGTCCACGCGAAGCTCGTCGTCCCGGACGACGACCTCGATGTCCTCGACTTCCGGCATGACCGAGACCGACGCGAAGGACGTGTGCCGGCGCTTGGCGGCGTCGAAGGGCGAGATCCGCACCAGCCGGTGGACCCCGGTCTCGCCTTTCAGATACCCGTAGGCGTACTCGCCGGTGATCTCGAGCGTCGCCGACTTGATCCCGGCCTCATCGCCCGGGAGCATGTCGACCACCTCGACCTTGTAGCCGCGCCGCTCCGTCCAGCGGGTGTACATGCGGAGGAGCATCTGCGCCCAGTCCTGCGACTCGGTGCCACCAGCCCCGGCGTGGATGGAGAAGATGGCATTCTTCCGGTCGTGATCTCCGGACAGGACGACGGTCAGCTCGAAGTCGTGCAGCTCCTTGCGAAGGCGCTGGAGGCTCGACTGGATCTCCGACTCGAGACTCTCGTCACCCTCCTCGAGCGCCATCTCCCAGAGGGTGCGGATGTCTCCGAGCTCGCGCGCAAGCTCCCCCGTCCGTCCGACCAGGCGCGAGAGGTCATTGCGCTCGCGGACGAGCCCCTGGGCGCGCCGCGTGTCGTCCCAGAATCCCGCGCTCGCCATCTCCGCGTCGATGGCGGCGATGCGCGTCTCTTTCGAGGCGAGGTCAAAGATGCCCCCGGAGGTCGTCGAGCCGCCGCTCGACGTCCGAGAGCTCGCGCCGGAGCTCGCTAAGCACGGCGCGAGCTCCGCCGGCCCGCGGCGAGGCCGCCCACGAGAGCGGCGCCCGATATCGCCGCGCAGGCGTAGGCGAAGACGTCGCCGAAGCGCGCGTAGAAGGTGTACCCGCGCCGGACCGGCACCTCGGCCCGAAGGGTGCCCCGAACTCCGAGCGGCAGGATGCTCTGGATCGCCCCAGACGGAAGCACGAACGCCGACACGCCGGTGTTGGCGGCGCGCACGATCGCGATCCGGTTCTCGACAGCCCGGAGCGGCACCATCGCCAGATGCTGCAGCGGGCCGCCCGAGTCGCCGAACCACGCATCATTGGTGATGTTGGTCATGAAGCTCGCGCCCTCCGCGACGAACCGCCGGAACAGACCGGGGAAGATGACCTCGTAGCAGATGACCGTGCCGAACGGCGTGCCCTCCAGCGGGAGAATCGTCACCTGCCGGCCGGGCGTGAAGTCCCCGATCTCGGCGGCGATCGCCTCCACGAAAAAGAGGAGCCGCTTCAGGGGCACGTATTCCCCGAACGGCACCAAGTGCATCTTATCATAGCGTGCGCGCACGCCCGCCGACTCCACCAGGAAGGCGCTGTTCAGGTAGCGCACTCTGCGCCCGTCGGTCTCCGCGTCGGGCACGCCGACGAGGAGCGGGACGCGCACTCCAGCCGCCAGATCGGTCAGCCAGCGCAGCGCGTCCGGCTCGAAGCGGACGTAGGCGGGCACGGCGGCCTCCGGCCACACCACGAGCCGGCTTCCGGGGGCGACGGCGCGCGTCAGCTCGCCGTAGATGCGAAGCGTCTCCGCCTTGAACGCGGCGTCCCACTTCACGGATTGCGGGATGTTCCCCTGCACCACGGCGATCGGCAGCGTCGGCGCGTCCACCGGCGCGAGATGCGCATGGCCCACCAGGAGCGTGCCGACCACCGCCGCGCCGGCGAGGGAGAGCCCGGCCGCCCGCCAGCGCCTTTCGACCGCAGCCCACGCGAGCGCGGTGTTGACCAGCACCAGGAGGGCGGACACACCGTACACGCCGGTCCACGCCGCGATCTGGATCACGAGGAGGCGCCGCGACGGAACGTAGCCGAGAAGGCCCCACGGGAACCCGCCGAGCAAGTAGGTGCGTCCCAGCTCTCCCACCACCCACAGCGCGGGCGCGAGCCAGAGCGCTCCGGCGCCGAGCCGTCCCCGAAACCAGGCGAGCCCCCACGCCACGCCGCCCCAGAAAAGCGCGAGGTAGCCCGCGAGCGCGAGGAGGACGAGGACGGCGATCGGCATGGTCATCGTGGAGAAGGTCGTCATCGTGTGGGTCAACCAGCGCAGGAGCGGGAGGTAGAAGACCAGGCCCGCCACCCAGCCCTCGAGGAAGGCCCGCCGGGGCGTGGCGGCCGTGGCCGCCAGGGCAAGCACCGGCGCGAGAGCGGCCCACCCCAAGAGATCCCAGCCCGGCCGGGGAAACGCCAGGTGCATGGCAAAGCCGGCGACCGCCGCGACGACGAGTCGCCGCGCGCGCTCGGCCGGCCGGGCGTCGCCCGCCGCGACGGGGCCGACGCCCATCACCTGCGGTCGAGGGAGCGACCCTACGGGCAGAGCTCCCGCCGCACCCGGTCGAGGAGCCCGTTGACGAAGCGGGTAGACTCCTCGGTCGAGAAGCGCCGCGCGATCTCGAGCGCCTCGTTGATGGCGACCTTGGGCGGGACGTCGGCGCCCCAGAGCAGCTCCCAGATCCCGGCCCGCAGGAGGTTCCGGTCCACCACCGCCATCCGGTCGAGCTCCCAGTGCTCGGCGAACCTCGCGATCAGCTCGTCGATCTTGGGCTGGTGGGCCTTGACGCCTCGGACCAGGGCGTCGGCGAACATCCGCACCTCGTCGTGAGCCGGCTGCCGTCGCCAGAACGCGTCGATCACGGGCCCGGGATCCGAGTCACCCCGGACATCCAGCTCGTAGAGGAGCTGGAGCGCGAACTCGCGAGCCTGGCGCCGGCGCCCCACGGCCTAGCGCGTGCGCCGCCGCGCGGGCGCTCGCCGCCGCTTCGAGCGCCGGAGGTCCGCGAACAGCATCAGGAGCTCGAGCGCCGCGAGGGCCGCCTCCTCGCCCCGGTTGCCGACGGCGCCGCCCGCCCGCGCCTCCGCCTGTTCCCGCGTGTTGGCCGTGATCAGGCCGAACGTGGTCGGCACACCGGTCGACCGTCCCACCTCCGAGATGCCACGGGCAGCCTCGCCCGCCACGTACTCGAAGTGCGGCGTCTCCCCGCGGATCACGCAGCCGACGCACACCAGGGCATCGACATCTCCGGCGCCGGCGAGGCGCCCCGCGGCCTGGGGCAGCTCGAAGGCGCCCGGCACCCAGATGATGCGCATGTCGCCCTCCCGGACACCGTGACGCAGGAGCGCGGCGCGCGCGCCGGCCACGAGGCGCTCGCTGATGTCCTCGTGAAAGCGCGAGGCCACGATCGCCACGCGTCGCCCGGGAGCCCGAAGGCGAGGCTTGGCGGAGGGAGCGGTGCCAGCCATCGCGGCCTAGGGGCGGTCCGAGAAGAGATGACCCAGCTTGTCGTGCTTGGTCCTGAGGTAGAACCGGTTCGCCTCGGAGGGCGGCACCTCGATCGGCACCCGCTCGACGACGTGGAGGCCGTAGCCCTCCAGCCCCACGATCTTCTTGGGGTTGTTGGTGAGGAGCCGCATGGAGCGGATGCCGAGGTCGACGAGGATCTGCGCGCCGATGCCGTAGTCACGGAGGTCCGCCTTGAAGCCCAGCGCCTCGTTGGCCTCCACCGTGTCCTTCCCCTGGTCCTGCAGCTCGTAGGCGCGCATCTTGTTCAGGAGGCCGATGCCGCGTCCCTCCTGCCGGAGGTAGACCAGCACGCCGCGACCCGCGCCAGCGATGATGGTGAGCGCCTTGGCGAGCTGGTCCCCGCAGTCGCAGCGCTGCGACCGGAAGACATCTCCGGAGAGACACTCCGAGTGCATCCGCACCAAGACGGGGTCGTCCCCCCGGACTTCGCCCATCGTCAGCGCCAGGACCACGCGGTCGTCCACCGTGGTCTCGTAGGCAATGGCCCCGAAGGGCCCGTACACCGTCGGCAGGAGCGTGGTCGCAGCTCGCCGAACCAGCTTGTCCTTCTGGATGCGGTACCGGATGAGATCCTTGATGGTGATCATCCGGAGGTCGTACCGCGCCGCCAGCGCGGTGAGCTCCGGGAGGCGCGCCATCTCCCCCTGTTCGTCCATGATCTCGCAGATCACGCCTGCCGGCGAGCAGCCGGCGAACCGGGCGAGGTCCACGGCCGCCTCGGTGTGGCCCGCTCGCCGCAGCACGCCTCCAGGCATCGACCTGAGCGGCAGGATGTGGCCGGGACGCGCAAGGTCCTCCGGGAGCGTGGCGGGATCGACGAGCGCCCGGACCGTCAGCGCCCGGTCGTACGCCGAGGTCCCGGTCGTGACGCCGCGCTTGGCGTCCACGGTTACCGTGAAGGCCGTCCCCATGGGCGCCGTGTTGTCGGTCACCATCATGTTGATGCGGAGATCGTCCAGACGCTCGCCCGTCATGGGGACACAGATCAGGCCACGCCCGTGCTTGGCCATGAAGTTGACGGCCTCCGGAGTCACCCGGTCGGCGGCCATGACGAGGTCACCCTCGTTCTCGCGGTCCTCGTCGTCGACGACGAGGATCATCCGCCCCTGGCGGACATCGTCGATCGCTGCCTCGATCGTCGCGAAGCCGGGCCGCTCCCCGCCACGCTCGCTCTCGATCATGACTCCCTCCTCGCCACGCCCCGCTGCGGCGACTCCTGCCACTCCTGCCACTGCTGCACAAAGCCTCGCACGTACTTCCCGATCACGTCCATCTCCAGGTTGACCGGATCGCCGGGCCGGCGCTGACCCAGCGTCGTCACCGCTAGTGTGTGCGGAATGAGCGCGACCGCGAAGACTTCCTCCTCGAGGGCCGCCACGGTGAGGCTCACACCGTCGACCGTGATCGAGCCCTTCGGGATCAGGAGCGGTCTGAGGCGCGCGGGCACCTCCACGTCCACTCGCGCGCCGTCGCCTTCCGGTCGGACCGCCGTGACCCGCCCCACGCCGTCGACGTGCCCCAGCACCAAATGGCCCCCGAGCCGCCCGTCGAACCGGAGGGGCCGCTCCAGGTTCACCGGATCGCCGATGCCCAGGCCGCCCAGGGTCGTCACGCGCAGCGTTTCCTCGGCGAGATCGAACGCGAGCTCGCCCGGCGGCGCGTCCACCACCGTGAGGCAGACTCCGCTGACCGCCACGCTCTCCCCGAGCCCGAGCCGCCAGCCGGATTCATCCGGCACCGCCACCCTGAGCCGCCGCCCGTCCCCCGCGGTCTCCAGCCCTCCAACCCGGCCGAGCGCCTCGACGATCCCCGTGAACATGGTCTAGCGCTGGACGTCGGCCTCGACGAGCAGGTCGTCGTCGAGCCGGCGTATGACGACGTCGACCAGCGCGAGGGCTTCCTTCAGCGGGCGCCCGCGACCCCCGAGTGGCCCGGGGGCCTCCCGCCCCCCCAGAAGCCGGGGCGCCACGAAGAAGGCCACGCG
The DNA here is from genome assembly GCA_963805625.1 of uncultured Candidatus Rokubacteria bacterium. Classification (GTDB taxonomy): domain Bacteria; phylum Methylomirabilota; class Methylomirabilia; order Rokubacteriales; family DASRDR01; genus DASRDR01. The sequence continues at coordinate 267,404 of CAWDVE010000010.1, read as the reverse complement.
GTCGACGAGCCCGGCGTCCGCGAGCGCGCCGCCGAGCTCTCCACCTCCCTCGGCAAGCACCGCGATCACGTCCAGCGCTCGCAGCGCCCCGAGGAGGGCGCGGAGATCCACGCGGCCCGAGTCCGCCGGCAGCTCGAGGACCCGAACGCCCTGGGCCCGCAGCACCGCGGCGGGGCCAGCGGGCGCCGGGCCGACGCAGGCAACGAGAGCACGCGCAGGATCGCCCGAGCGAAGGACGCGGGCGTCGCCCGGAATGCGCAGCCGGCTGTCGACGACGACCCGGAACGGCTCCTTCGTAGGCAGCCCCGGGTGCCGCACCGTGAGCTGGGGATCGTCGGCCAGCACCGTGCCGATCCCCACGAGGACGGCGTCCGCGGCGAACCTGAACCGGTGCCCCTCGAGCCGCGCCGCCTCCCCCGTGATCCACCGGGACACCCCGTCCGCCCCGGCGATCTTGCCGTCGAGCGTCATGGCCGCCTTGAGCGTGACGTGCGGCCGGCCTTCCGTCACCGCGCACAGGAACGCGCGATTCAGCGCGCGAGCCTCGGCCTCGCGGACGCCCACCGTGACGCTCACGCCGGCCGCCTGGAGCCGCGCCAGACCGCGTCCGTCGACCTCCGGATGCGGGTCGCCGACGGCCGCCACGACCCGCGCGACGCCCGCCCGCACGAGCGCGTCCGCGCACGGCGGCGTGCGCCCGAAGTGGGCGCACGGCTCGAGCGTCACGTAGCAGGTCGCGCCGCGCGCAGCCGGGCCAGCCGCATCCAGCGCCGCGGCCTCGGCATGGGGGCCCCCGGCTCGGAGGTGCGCGCCCTCGCCGACGACCCGCTGGTCCTTGACCAGCACCGCGCCGACCGCGGGATTCGGCGACGTCAGTCCGATGCCCCGCTCGGCAAGCCGCAGGGCCCGGTCCATCCACAGGGCGTCGCGGTCGTCTGCCGCGACGGGGGCGTGCGACTGCACGTCAGGCTCCGACCAGCGCGTCGACGTACGCGTCGGGGTCGAACGTCGCTAGATCATCGGCCTTCTCGCCCGTCGCCACGAGCTTGATGGGCACGCCGAGCTCGCGGTAGATCCGGATGACGATCCCGCCCTTCGCGGTGCCGTCGAGCTTCGTGAGCACGAGACCCGTCAGCCCGAGGCCCTCGTGGAAGACCCGCGCCTGGGCGATGCCGTTCTGGCCCGTGGTCGCGTCCAGGACGAGGAGCACCTCGTGAGGCGCGCCCGCGCATTGACGGCCGATCACGCGCTTGACTTTGGCCAGCTCCGCCATGAGGTTCGACTTCGTGTGAAGCCGGCCGGCGGTGTCCACGATCAGGACCTCGGACCCGCGGGCCTGCGCGGCCTTCACGGCATCGAAGGCTACCGCCGACGGATCCGCCCCGGGGCCCTGGCTCACCACCGGCACGCCGATCCGTTCACCCCAGCGCTCGAGCTGGTCGATCGCCGCGGCCCGAAACGTGTCGCCCGCCCCGAGAAGGACCGCATGTCCCTCCTGGCGGAGTCGCCAGGCGAGCTTCCCGCAGGTCGTCGTCTTCCCGGAACCGTTGACGCCGACGACCAGCACGACCGCGGGCCGCGCGTCGAGATCGAGCGCCGCACCGGCTCCAGCCAGTGCCTCGCGCAGGTGGTCCGCCAGCGCGCGACGGGCATCCCCGCCCGTCAGCCTGCCGCGCCGGGCCTGCTCCCGGACGCGCTCCACGAACCCCTCGGCGGTGTCGAGCCCGAGGTCGGCCTGCAGAAGGAGCGATTCCAGCTCCTCCACTGTGTCGTCCTCGAGCTCCTGCCCCTGGAAGATGCGGGTGAAGCCCTCCTCGAGCGCAACGCGCGTCTTGCCGAGCCCGTCTCTCAGGCGATCGGCGAGTCCCGACAGGAACTTCACGGCTGGGTCTCGCCCGGCACGGTCGCGTCCCGGACCACCTGACCGGGCGCGCCCAGCGCGGGCAGCACGCGACCGTCAAGCTCGAGCTCGACGCCTCCCGCGTTCCCGAGGGTGACGTGGAACCGTCCGGGGCTCCGCCACTCGCGTACGGAGCCGGGTGAGAGCGTCTCCTCGGTCGGACCGGCACCGTCGGGCTTGACGCGCACCCACGTGGTGTCGATCGCGCGCACGAGAAGCACTCGCTCGACCGATCCCGGCACGCTCGAGGCCGGCGCGACGGCCGCCGTCGCGGCCGCTGGCGGTGCGGGAGCGGCCGGCGCGGTGACAGCGGCGGAAGACGCGCGCGGTGCCGGCATGGCCCGTTCCACCGGCGGCGGCGCGGTCGAAGAGCGCGACGCGGTCACCCTGGCGCCCGCTCCCCGGCTGGCGACGGCATCCGGCTGCCGGCGCCCAAGAATGAAGATCCCCACGACTCCGAGCACCACCGCCAGGACCGAGACCACGGCGACACGTCTCAAGCGCCGCACGGCTGGCAACGGCCGCGTCCGTGGAGGCAGGGCGGGGACAGTCAGCGACGGGGGCGGAGCCGCCTGCTCGTCGAAGAGGCGGAGAGCCTCGTCCGCGTCGGCGCCGATCTGCTCGCAGTAGGCGCGGATGAAGCCGCGAACATAGACAGGAGCCGGTAATAGATCCTGACGGTCCGACTCGAGGGCATCCACGAGGCGGGGCACGATCCGGCTCCCGGCCGAGACGGCGTCTACGGAGAGGCCAGACCGCTCACGGCCTCGACGCAGATACGCACCCAGAGTGTACTTGGCGCTCATGTGCTGAATTTCCTTCGTAGTTTAGCACACGGGTCGAGCCCGAGGGGACGCCAAAGGACCATGGACACAGGGAAAACACGCGCCAGGAGCCCCCGCGACGACACCCCGCGGCGCACCAAGGCCGATGATCGCATTGACGGCGCCGCAGCTCGGCAAACTCCCCACGGGCGTGCGCGACAGGGAAACGCTCCACGCGACGATCGGGAAAGCCAGACTAGTGTCCTGAGTCTGAGATCCGATGACAAGAGCGGGCGACGCTGGCGAGGATCTCATCGGCCGTCTCGGTCCACACGAAGGGCTTCGGCACTTCGCTGTAGACGGTCAGGTATCGGTCGATGGCGGCCTCGAGGTCGCGGCTGCTGCGATGGATCCCACGCCGCAGCTGCTTTTCGGTGAGCCACGCGAACCAACGCTCGACCAGATTGATCCAAGACGCGCCCCTTCGGCGTGAAGTGCAGATGATACAGGGGGCGTTTGGCGAGCCAGCGCTGGATCCGGGCCGTCTTGTGGGTCACGTAGTTATCCACGATCAGATGGACGTCCAGGTCGGGGCTGGGCTCTTGGGCAGTCTGGCGCTACGATCCGTGCAGGCACTCTTGCCCTTCGTGCGTCCGTCCACGGCCTCTTCCAGGCCGGGAAAACCTCAGGCGAGGTTGACGGAAACGATCCGGGAGAGACCCGGCTCCTCCATGGTGACGCCGTACAGGACGTCGGCCGCCTCCATGGTCTTCCGGTTGTGGGTGATGACGATGAACTGGGTCTGGCTCGACAGCTCCCGGAGGACCCGCGTGAACCGGTGGATGTTCGCGTCGTCGAGCGGCGCGTCCACCTCGTCGAGGAGACAGAAGGGACTGGGCCGGTAGTAGAAGATCGCGAAGAGCAGCGCGAGGCCCGTCAGCGCCTTCTCGCCTCCGGACAGGAGCGAGATCGCCTGGAGCCGCTTCCCCCGGGGCTGAGCGACCATCTCGATGCCGGTATCGAGCGGGTCACCCCCCTCCGGCGCCTCGACCAGGCGCAGCTCCGCACGCCCGCCTTCGAAGAGCCGCGTGAAGAGATCCTGGAAGTTCCGGTTGATGGCCTCGAATGCCTCGACGAACCGTTCCTGCGCGGTCCGCGTCATTCCGCGAAGCGCCTTCTCCAGGTCGCGCATCGACGAGGACAGATCGTCGTGCTGCGTGCGGAGGAACGCGAGACGCTCGTCGAGTTCCCGATACTCCTCGTCCGCGATGAGGTTGACCGGCTCGAGGGCGGTGATTCGCTGGGTGACAGCCTCAAGCCGCGCCCGCGCCTCTCCGAGGTCACGCTCCGGATCGTGGGCCAGCCGTAGCCCGTCCGCCTCCACCTCGAAGCGGCGCCGCACGTCGGCCTCGAGATCCTGGCGCCTCACCCGGAGCTCGGCCAGCCGGATGGCGTGCTCCTGCACCGCCCGCGTCGCCCGGTGGAGCTCGGCCTCGCGGCCGCGGAGCTCGTCACCGGCACGCGTGACTGCTTCCGTGCACTCCCGCACGGTCTCGGCGGTGGCCCGGGCGACGGCCTCGATCTGGTCCCGTTCGGCCCGGACCGCCTCGGCGCGGCCGTCGAGACGGCGGCGCTCCGCGGAACCCTCCTCCAGGCGGCCCTGGAGTGTCCCGAGGCGTTCCTCGCCCGCCTGGATCCGCTCCTCTGCCTCACCCTCGTCGGCCTGGTTCCGCACGAGGTCGGACTCGATCGTGTCGATGCGCCCCGCCAGGGCCGCCAGCTCCACCTGGGCGTCCAGGAACGCCTGCGAGCGCCGAGCCTCGTCGTGTGAGTCGATCTCGATGCGTCCCAGGAGCTCCGCGATCTCGGACGCCACGCGCGCCGCCCGCGCCTCGACCTCGGCGAGCCCTTTGCGCTGGGTCCGCGCCTCGGTCTCGACGCCGGCGGCGTCTGCGCGGAGCTGGGCGACCTCCGTGCGGAGCGCCTCCGCCGCCAGGCCGACCCGCTCGGCCTCGCGCACGACCTGCTCGAGATCCTTCGAGGCCGTCAGCCGCTCGGCCTCGGCGGCCTCCCGCGCAGTGGCACGCGCGCGCTGCGTGTCGTCGAGCGCGGCGACGCGTGCCTCCGCCCGGCGCCCACGCTCCTGGGCCTCCTCCACCTCGACCTCCAGGCGCAGGATCTCCGCACCGAGGTCGCGGATCGCGCGCTTCCGGGCGAGGAGCGAGGCGTCGCCGCCGCCCGCGGCCCGCCCGCCGCCGAGGGCGCCGGGAGGGCTCAGCAGCTCACCGCCGACGGTCACGAAGCTCGCCCCGTGACCGTTCTGGGCGTACAGGCGCTCCGCCGCGCCGAGATCGCGCACCACGACGACCGAGCCGAGCAGGTTGGCGACCAGGCGCGGATGGCCCGAGGCGACGAGCTCCTCCGCCAGCCCCACCACACCCGGGTCCGTGCCGACGTGCGCCTCCGGAGTGCCGTTCAGCCAGTCGAGCGGCAGAAACGTCGCCTGCCCGCCGCCGGAGGTGCCGAGGTAGCCGAGGGCCGTCTTGGCGGCCTCGAACGTCTCCATCACCACCCACTGGAGCCGCTCGCCCAGCGCCGCCTCGACGGCGCGCTCGAGCTCCCGCGGCACATCGAGGAGGTCTGCGACGGTACCCACGACCCCTCGGAGGCGCGCCTCCCCGGCGGCCGCGAAGACCGCCTGCACGCCCCGGGCGTAGCCGGCCCGCTGGGCTTCGAGCTCCTCCAGCGCGGCCCGGCTTGACCGCCGAGACGCAAGGGTCACCCGGCACGTTTCCGCCGCCTCCGTGGCCGCGGTCCGCTCCGCCGCCGCCGCCCCCGCATCCGTCGCCAGATCCCGAAGCTCGATCTCGAGCGCGGCGACGCGAGCCGCGGCGGCACCCACGCGGGCGCTGGCGGCTCCCCGGGCGGCCTCGATGCGGGCCCGCTCGGCATCGGCCTCGACGCGCTCTCCCTTGAGGCGATCCAGCCGCCGATGAAGATGCTCCTGCCGCTCGTCCAGCGCGCCCAGGATCTGCCCGAGCTCGGTCCGGTGTCCCGCGAGACCCACCTGATCGTGGCGGAGTGTCTCCGCTGCCTCCCGGGCACCCCGGAGGCGCACGCGCAGCTCGTCGAGCGCCGCCTCTTCGGCCTGCGCCCGCACCTGGAGGGCCGCGAACTCGCGCCGGATGGCCTCGAGGAGCGTGCCCTTGGCGCGTCGCTCCTCGGCAAGCGCCTTCAGCCTGAGCGAGAGGGCCTCCGCCTCCTCGCCGAGCCGAGCGACCTCGGCACCCAGGTCGCGCTCGACCAAGCGGAGCTGCTCGGCCCGTCCCACGCACCCCTCGAGCTCGAGCTCCGCCCGCTGGAGCGTGTGTCGCGACTCGGCCGCCCGCTGCTCGGCCGTCATTACGTCGGCGCGGGCCAGCTCGAGCGCCGCCCCCAGCGCGGCCACGCGAGTCTGTCCCACCTCGACCCCAGCTCGCTCGGCCGCCTCTTCCCCGCCGAGGCGCTCCTCCTCCCCGGTCAGCGCGGCATGCTCCGCCGCCAGGAGGGCGACCTCGATCGTTCGCCGCTCGCCCTGAAGGACCTTGTGCTGCTGCGCCTTCTTGGCCTGGCGCTCGAGGGAGCCGAGCTGCCGCTTGACCTCGTCCATCACGTCCCGCACGCGGAGGAGATTCTGGCGCGTCGCCTCCAGCTTGCCGAGCGTCTCGGCTCGCTGGAGCTTGTACCGGGTGATGCCCGCCGCCTCCTCCACGAAAACCCGTCGGTCGAGTGGCTTCGCGGTGAGGATGTGGGCCAGACGCTCCTGCTCCATCAGCGCGTAGGCCTTCGGGTTCACGCCCGTGCCCAGGAAGAGATCGTGGATGTCCTTCAGCCGGCAGACCGTCTTGTTAAGGAGGTACTCGGACTCGCCGTCCCGGTAGAGTCGCCGTCCGACGCCCACTTCGCTCCACGGCACGCTCAGCTCACCGTCGTTGGAAAACGTGAGCAGGACCTCGGACAACCCCAGCGGCCGCCGCGAGGCCGACCCGTGGAAGATCACGTCCTCCATCCGGTGGCCGCGGAGGGCCTTGGGACTCTGCTCGCCGAGCGCCCATCGGAGCGCGTCCGAGATGTTCGATTTGCCGCAGCCGTTGGGACCGACGATGGCGGTGATCCCGGGAAGGATGCGCACCTCGGTGCGATCCGCGAAAGACTTGAAGCCGAACAGCGTCACTCCTTGGAGCCGCATGACTGTCAAAGACTGATAGCACGGGCTGGGGGTCTGTCCAAGGAAAAAATACCAGGGGTGGGCGCTCTCGCGGTCCCAGCACCCCACATGTTGATGCGATGAACCCCGGCCCGAACAGCCGCCTGGCCGAGGCTCAGGCGGCGGAGAGGGGAACCCTCACGCTCCCTTGGCGAGACAACACTTCTTGTACTTCTTGCCGGAGCCGCACGGGCAGAGATCGTTCCGACCGACCTTCTGTCCGCTCCGCACCGCCTCGGGCCGCCGCTCGGGCGCTCCCCGCGACAGCGCAACCGCGGAAGCCGGGCGTGCCGGCGGAACGGCGGCCGGGCGGGGCGCGGGCTCGGGGACCGCGTCGCGAGCGACCTGCATCTTGAAGAGGAGCTCGGTGACGGAGGTCCGCACGCGGTCGACCATTTCCTCGAACAGGTCGTAGGCCTCCCGCTTGTACTCGGTCAGGGGATCGCGCTGCCCGTAGCCCCGGAGGCCGATCCCTTCCTTCATGTGATCCATGGACAGGAGGTGGTCCTTCCACTGGCTGTCGATCACGTGCAGCATGACCCACCGCTCGAGCGTCCGCAGCAAGTCCGTCGACAGCTCCGCCTCGCGGGCAGCGTACCGGGCCTGCACGGCCTCTCCCAGAGCCTCGCGCAGCGTCTCGCGCGACGCGACCTCGCGCGCCACCACGCCAACGGGGAGCTTCACGTCGAACTCCCGGTGCACGGCCTCCCCCAGCCCGCCGAGATCCCAGTCCTCCGGGTGCACGCCACCGCCCGCGTAGGTCTCGACGATGCCCTCGAGGGTCTCGTCCATCCACTCGCGGATGGTCTCCTCCTGGCTCTCGCCCTGGAGGATCTCGCGGCGCATGCCGTACACCACCTCGCGCTGCTTGTTCATGACGTCGTCGTACTCGAGGAGGTGCTTGCGGATCTCGAAGTGGTGCGCCTCGACGCGCTTCTGGGCGGTCTGGATCGCGCGCGACACCAGGCCGTGCTCGATCGGCTCCCCTTCCTCCATCCCGAGGCGGTCCATGATCTTCTGGATCCGCTCGGAGCCGAAGATCCGCAGGAGATCGTCCTCGAGCGAGAGGTAGAAGCGAGAGGATCCCGGGTCGCCCTGGCGGCCCGAGCGGCCGCGGAGCTGGTTGTCCACGCGCCGGGACTCGTGCCGCTCGGTGGCGAGGATGTGGAGGCCCCCCAGCTCGACGACGTGCTGGTGCTCCTTGTCCGTGATCCGCCGGGCCTCCTCCTGCGCGCGGGCACGGTCCACGTCGGAGGCGGTCACCGGGTCCTGGCCGCGCTTGCGGAGCATCTCCCGCGCGAGAAACTCCGGATTGCCCCCCAGGAGGATGTCCGTGCCGCGGCCGGCCATGTTGGTCGCGATGGTCACCGCCCCCATCCGTCCCGCCTGGGCGACGATCTCGGCTTCCTTCTCGTGGTACTTGGCGTTCAGCACCTGGTGGTCGGGGACTCCGCCCTTCTTGAGGAGCTTCGACAGCCGCTCCGATTTCTCAATGGACACGGTCCCGATGAGGATGGGCCGCCCCTTCTCGTGCAGCTCCTTGATCTCCTGCACGACGGCGTCGAACTTCTCGCGCTCCGTCTTGTACACGATGTCGGCGTGGTTCACCCGCACCAGGGGGCGATTGGTCGGGACCACGGTGACGTCCAGCTTGTAGATCTTGGCGAACTCCGCGGCCTCGGTGTCGGCGGTGCCCGTCATACCGGCGAGCTTCTCGTACATCCGGAAGTAGTTCTGGAAGGTGATGGTGGCGAGGGTCTGGTTCTCCTGCTGGATCCGGAGCCCTTCCTTCGCCTCGATCGCCTGGTGGAGGCCGTCCGACCACCGCCGGCCCGGCATGAGGCGGCCGGTGAACTCGTCGACGATGACGATCTGGCCGTCCTTGGCGACGTAGTCCACGTCCTTCTGGAAGAGGGCGTGAGCGCGGAGGCCCTGGTGGATGTGGTGGAGCGTGTCGATGTGCTGGGGGTCGTAGAGGTTGCCGACCGAGAGCAGCTGCTCGCACCGGGCGACGCCGGCCTCGGTCAGGGTGACCGTCTTCGCCTTCTCGTCGACGATGTAGTCGCCCTGGCGGACTTCCTCGATCTCGTGAAGCTTGCCCTCGGTGATGGTCGCCGCGCGCGTGAGCCGGGGGATGATCCGGTCCACCTTGTAGTAGAGGTCGGTCGACTCCTCCGTCGGGCCCGAGATGATCAGCGGCGTCCGCGCCTCGTCGATCAGGATCGAGTCGACCTCGTCGACGATCGCGTAGTGCAGCTCCCGCTGGACCAGCTCCTCGAGCGAGAAGCGCATGTTGTCGCGCAGGTAGTCGAATCCGAACTCGTTGTTCGTCCCGTAGGTGATGTCGGCGAGGTAGGCCTCCCGCCGCTGGCACGGCCTGAGCCCCAGGAGGCGCGAGTCGCCCGGCACGTAGGCCGGGTCATAGATGAACGACGCCTCGTGCTGGATGACCGACACCGAGAGCCCGAGCTGGTGGAAGATTGGCCCCATCCACTGGGCGTCGCGGCGCGCGAGGTAGTCGTTCACCGTGATGATGTGCACGCCCCGCCCCGTGAGACCGTTCAGCACCGCGGGCAAGGTCGCCACGAGCGTCTTGCCCTCGCCCGTGGCCATCTCCGCGATCTTGCCCTCGTGGAGCACCATGCCACCCATGAGCTGGACGTCGAAGTGCCGCATGCCGAGTCGACGGCGCCCGATCTCCCGCACCATCGCGAAGACCTCGGGCAGGATCTCGTCGACCTCGGTCCCCCCCTGGAGCTTCTGCCGCAGCTCGTCGGCGCGCCGGCGGAAAGCCTCTTCCGGCCAGCGGCCGACCTCGGCCTCGAGTGCATTGATGGCGGCGACGCGGGGGCGCATCCGCTTTACGTCGCGCTCGTGCTTGGATCCGAAGACCTTGCGGAGGACCAGGTCGATCATGACGAGCTCATTGTACTCCCCCGGATCAAGCCGGGCCGGCGGGGAGCCGGGTCCGAGCGGCCCTCACTTCCCTCGAGCCTGGGTGATGAGCTCGAGCGCATGCTGGAGGCTCGTGTCGGTGACGGACTCCCCGCCGAGCATGCGCGCGACCTCCCGCACCCGGTCGTTCTTGACGAGGGCGGCGACCGTCGTCGCCGTGCGCCCGTCGTCCTCGCGCTTCTCGACGCGGAAGTGCTGGTCGGCGTAGGCCGCGATCTGCGGCAGGTGCGTGACGCAGAGGACCTGCCGCGTCCGCGAGACCTGGCGGAGCTTCTTGCCGACGGTGTCGGCCGTCTTCCCCCCGATGCCCACATCCACCTCGTCGAAGATCAGCACCGGCACCGCGTCGGTCGCCGCGAGCACGACCTTGAGGGCGAGCATCGTGCGCGAGAGCTCCCCGCCCGAGGCGATGCGGGCGAGCGGCCGGGCATCCTCCCCCGTGTTGCCCGAGAAGAGAAACTCGGCCTGGTCGACGCCCTTGGGACCCAGCCGCCACCCCTCGGGACCGACGCCGAGCTCCCCCTGGCCGGCCCGCTCCCGGGCCAGCCGCACGCGGAACACCGCACTCTCGAGGTCGAGCGCGGCGAGCTCCGCCAGCACGGAGGTCTCGAGCCGGCCCACGGCCTGATCGCGCCGCTCGGCGAGGTCCGTGGCGCGCGTGACGAGCTCGGTGCGGAGCCGCTCCACGCGCTCCACCAGCTTGCCTTCGTCCTCGCCGGCGCGCGCGAGCCCCTCCAGATCGGTTTCGAGCCGGGCCCGGAGTGTCAGGACCGCCTCCACGCTCTCCCCGTACTTCCGCTTGAGGCGCCCGATCTCGTCCATCCGCCGCTCGATCGCGTCGAGCCGCGGCGGATCGAAGACGACCCCATCGCGGTAGCTCCGGAGGGCCCGCGCGGTCTCGTCCAGGTGAACCACGGCGGTGTCGAGCGCCTGAATGGTCGACTGGATTCCGGGGTCGATCCGCGCGAGGTCACGGAGCAAGCTCGCCGCGCGCCCTGCCCGCTCGACGGCCGAGGCGGGATCCTCGTAGAGCTCCCGGTAGGCGCCGGTGGCGCCCTCGGCCAGGCGCTCGGCGTTCACGAGCCGCCGACGCTCCTCGCGAAGCTCCTCTTCCTCGGTTGGCCGGAGCCGCGCGGCGTCGATCTCCGCCAACGTCTCCCTGTACTGGGTGGTCCGGGCCACCTGGTCACGAGCCGACACACGGAGGGCGTCGAGCTCGGCCGAGGCGCTGCGCCACTCCTCGTGACGCTGGCGCAGGCGGTCGCGGAGGATCCCGAGACCCGCGAAGGCATCCAGCAGGTCGAGGTGGCGGGCAGGCCGGAGCAGCGCCTGATGCTCGTGCTGGCCGTGGACCTCGACGAGGGTCTCGCCGAGTCTTTCCAGGAGGGCCAGGGTCGTGTTGGCGTCGTTCAGGAACACGCGCCCACGGCCTCCGCGCACCAGCTCCCGGCGCACCACGAGCTGGCCGTCCTCCAGCCTGATGCCGTGCTCCTCGAGCAGCGTGGCCACCGGGCTCTTCCGGGGCGCGTCGAACACCGCCTCGATGGTGGCGCTCTCAGCACCGGCGCGGATCGTCTCGGCCGGCTGAACCCGCTCACCGAGAAGCAGGGTCAATGCGTCGATGAGGATCGACTTTCCCGCGCCCGTCTCGCCCGTGAGGACGTTCAGGCCTGGGCCGAAGGGGACCGTCAGCGACTCGATGACCGCGAGGTTACGAACCCTGAGCTCTCTGAGCACCCGCCCTCCGAAACGATCAGCGTTCGCCCCATTTTAGCTTCGTGCGTAGCACCTCGAAGTAGGATTTCCGCGGGTCCCGGATCAGGCGAATCCGGGCGCCGGCCTGCCGGACGTGCACCACGTCCCCCGCCGCCACCGGCGGGCCCGGCTGGCCGTCGACCGAGAGCATCACGTCGGGCGCCTCCGTCAGGAGGGTCACCTCCAGCCGGATCGACGCCGGCAGCACGATCGGCCGGTTCGTCAGCGTATGCGAGCAGATCGGGGTCAGGACCACCGCGTCCATCGTGGGGAAGAGGATCGGCCCGGCCGCCGAGAGGTTGTAGGCGGTCGAGCCGGTGGGGGTCGCAATGATGAGCCCGTCGGCGCGATAGGCCGTCATCGGCTGCCCGTCAGCGCGCACGTCGAGGTCGATCAGCCGGCCGAGGGCCCCCTTCGCCACCACGACGTCGTTCAGCGCGAACTGCTCCGCCACGAGGGCGCCGCCCCGCGTCAGCCCCGCCACCAGGACGAGGCGCTCCTCCGCGGCGTACTCCCCTCGTAAGACTGCCTCGAGCGTTGGGAAGAGCGCCTCGAGCGTGGTCGCCGTCAGGAAGCCGAGGCCTCCGAGGTTGACGCCGAGGATGGGCACGTCCAGACCGTCGACGAGGCGCGCGACCGCGAGCAGTGTTCCGTCGCCCCCGAGGACGACGATGAGGTCGACCTTGCCGGGAAGAGCCTGCCGCTCCACCACCGTCACACCGGGGAGCCCGAGGGCCCCGGAGGTCTCGCTGTCGATCACGACCTCCCGCCCGTGCGCGGTCAGCCACTGGACCAGCCCTCGCGTCACATCGCGCGCCTCGGCCCGGTCCCGCCGCGCGACCACCCCGACGCGCCGCATCCGCCCCCTCCCGCCCCCGCCCTGCGCCTCGCTCACCGAGCTATCCTTCCGGCGTCCGAACGGTTCTCGACTGGAACGGCCGCGGCGAGAGCGGCCTCGAAGATCACGTCCGCGAGCGACGGCCGAGGTCCGAGGTCTCGGGCGAGATAGAGAAAGACCTCGCGGTTCCCTTTCGGGCCGTGGAGCACCGACGCGGCCACGCCCCCGATGCGGAGCCCCATCTCGAGCGCAGCGCCGGCAACGCCCCGGACCGCGTCCCGGCGCGCCTCCCACGCTCGGACCACGCCTCCCTTGCCCACCTGAGCGGGGCCGACCTCGAACTGGGGCTTCACGAGGGCGACGATCTCAGCCGGGTCGTCAAGGCACGCGGCCACGGCGGGCAGAACCTTGCCGAGCGAGATGAAGGACACGTCGACCGTGGCGAGGCTCGGGCGATCGGAGAACCGGGCAGGATCGAGATGCCGCGCGTTCACACCCTCCCACACCACCACGCGGGCGTCGTCGCGGAGGCGGGGGTGGAGCTGGCCGTGCCCCACGTCTACCGCGTGGACGCGGAGGGCACCGCGGCCGAGCAGGCAGTCGGTGAACCCCCCGGTGGACGCGCCAACGTCCAGGCACACCCGCCCCCGGACGTCCACGTCGAAGGTCTCGAGCGCCGCCGCGAGCTTCTCCCCGCCCCGCCCGACGAAGGGTGCCGCCGCGACCTGCTCCACCGGAGTGTCAGGCGCCACGAGCCGGCCGGCCTTCGCGGGCACGCCGCCCGGCAGCCGCACCCGCCCGGCGAGGATCAACCGCGCGGCCTCGGCGCGACTCGACGCGAGCCCCTGCGTCACGAGCAGCTCGTCCAGGCGAATCCGGGCTGCACGAGCAGTCCCGGCGGGGCTCATCCGAAGAAGTGGCGCAGGGCGGCCTCCCGCAGCGCCTCGAGGGTCCGGGGGTCCGGCGCCTCCACGTAGAGCCGCGCCACGGGCTCGGTGCCGGACGGCCGCACGAGGACCCAGGCGCCGCCGTCCAGGTGAAGCTTGAGCCCGTCCGTGGTCTGGACGCGCCTAACGGCCCACGGCCCGAGGACCGTCGGAGGCGCGGCCATCCGCCCCGGCAACGCCCGGCGCACCTCCTCGGAGAGGGGCACATTCACCCGGATGGAAAGGAGCCGCCCCACCTCCGCGTAGAGCCGCTCCAGCACGGCGCCGAGCGCCGCGCCTTCCACCGCCGCGACCTCCGCGGCCAGGAGGCACGCGAGGATCCCGTCCTTCTCGGGGGGATGCCCTCTGAGGCTCATGCCGCCCGACTCCTCCCCCCCGAACATGGCGCGGCCCTGCGTGATCAGGTCGCCCAGGTACTTGAAGCCGACGGGCGTCTCGTGGAGCTCCAAGCCGTGACGGGCCGCCAGCCCATCGAGGAGGTGCGTCGTCGCCACGCTCCGGGCCACGCCACCGCGCCAGCCGCGGTGGCCCAGGAGGTGCCGCAGCACGAGCGCCAGGATCGGGTTCGGCGCCAGCACCGTCCCGTCCCGGTCCACGACGCCGAAGCGATCGGCGTCGCCGTCCGTGGCGAGACCGAGGTGCGCCCCCTGCTCGCGCACCGTCCCAATCAGCTCACCGAGGTACTCCTCCGCCGGCTCCGGGGGGTGGCCGCCGAAGGTGACGTCACGCGCCCCGTGGAGCAGCGTGACCTCGCACCCCGCCTCCCCGAGCAGGCGATCGAGGTAGCCTCGCGCGGGTCCGTACATGACGTCCACCACCACGCGAAGGCGGGCCTGGCGGATGGCGTCGAGGTCGATGAGCCGCCGGCACTGGTCGAGATACGCCGGCGCGAAATCGGCAGGCTCCACGAGCCCCGCCGCGCGCGCGTCCGCGATCGGCATTCCGCCCGGATCGGCCAGGCCCGCGACCCGCGCCTCGACCGCCCGGGTCACCTCGGGGAGGGCCGGCCCGCCGGTCGAGCCCGACAGCTTGAGCCCGTTGTCCGGCGCCGGGTTGTGGCTGGCCGTGATCATGATCCCGGCCGCCGCCCGATGATGGAGGACGGCGTGGGCCACGGTCGGCGTCGGCACGGCCGCGACCGCGAGACGGCACCGGACGCCCGCCTGAGCAAGCGTCCCGGCGGCGGCGGCAGCGAAATCCTCGGAGAGAAAGCGCGTGTCGTATCCGACGACGACACCGTGCTCCGCCTCGCCCGTCTCCTTGAGATGGTCCGCGATGGCCCGCGTGAGACGCCGCACGTTCGCGAACGTGTAGGTGTCCGCCATCCGCGCGCGCCACCCGGACGTGCCGAATTTGATCGGATCGAGCCCGGTCTTCACCCCTGTCCTTGCCTCCGCCCGATTATAGGCCGCAGCAGTCCTCCGGCTGATCGGAAGCTGACCGGGGCGCCGATCGGCCGGTCGATTGCGGCACCCGTCCGCGGGCCGCCCCCACGTCAGGCCCATCGTCGCCGGCGCCGGATTCGCGGGCGCCGGAAGAGGCCGATGAGCGTGAGACCGGCGACGAAGCCGCCTAGGTGGGCCAGGAACGCGATCCCCCCGGCGCCACCCCGAGCGAACGTGAAGATGCTGTTGACGAACTGCAGCACCACCCAGAACCCGAGCACGACCATGGCGGGCACCGGGATCATCCGCGCGAAGTAGCCGAAGATCACCAGGGTCCAGATCCGCGCGCGCGGATGCAGCAGGAGGTACGCGCCCAGGGTCCCGGAGACCGCGCCGCTCGCGCCCACCATCGGAATGGCCGACGCGGGATCCAGGGCGTACTGAGCGGCCGCCGCCGCCAGCCCGCACACGAGGTAGAAGACGAGAAATCGCCCGTGCCCCATCGAATCCTCGACGTTCTTGCCGAAGATCCAGAGGTAGAGCATGTTCCCGCCGACGTGGAGCAGCCCCCCGTGGAGGAACATCGACGTGAAGATCGTCAGCCCCGGCGCGGGGGCCCCGGCCAGCACCGTGTCGAGCCCCGGCGGACAAATGTCCCCGAACCGGCACGGAATCAGGCCGAACTCGATGACGAGCTGCTCGTAGAGCTTGGCCCCCAGCGACGGCCGGCTGGCGGTCGCCGGGTCGAACCACAGAAAGAACTCGTAGAGATAGATGACGACGTTGACGGCGATCAGGGCGACCGAGACGGCCGGGAAGGAACGAGTCGGTACGTTGTCCTTGAGCGGCAGCACGGCGCCAGCCGGCTCTCAAGCCGGGCCGACCACCACCACGGCCGGCTCGACCAGATGGCGACGCGCGGAGCGCAGCACGTCGGTCACGCCGACCGCCTCGAGGAGGCTCGGGTAGTGCAGCACGTACTCGGCGCCCACCCCCATCACCTCGTAGAACGCCAGATAGAAGCTCTGACGCATGTTCGTCCGGCGGTCCAGCACGAAGGATCCGGAGAGGTAGGCCTTGGTGCGCGCGAGCTCGTCCTCGGGCACCGGCTCGCCGGACAGGCGATCGACTTCTCGCCGGAGACCGGCCTCGGCCGCCGACACGTTCTCCGGCGCCGTGCCGATGTGTAGCACGACGCGGCCGGCTCCCCGCCGGGTGGGATAGGCCGACCCCACCGAGTAGGCGAGCCCCTCCTCGTCCCGGAGGGTCCGAAACAGCCGGCTCGACATCCCGCCGCCCAGGACGCCGTTCGCAACCTTGAGGGCGACGTGATCCGGCGCGGCGACGGGAGGCGCGAGATAGCCGAGCAAGACGTGGGCCTGCTGGGTCGGCGATATCTCGTGCTCGCGGATACGGACCGGCCGCTCCGGCGGCGGCGGCGGCGCGGACACCGGCCCGCCACGTCGGAGCCCCTCGAAGAGCCGTCCCACCTCGCCGAGCACGTCACCGGCGATCACGGCCCCTGACACGGCGAGCACCAGCCGGTCGGCCGTGTACGCCTCCCCGAACCGCTCGAGCAGGTTCGCCCGCGTGAGCTGCGCGACGGTCGCCTCCTCTCCGCTCGTCGGCAACCCGTACCCCCGCGGACCAAAGAGCGCTCGCGCGAGGACGCGGTTGGCGACCTGGGCGGGCTGATCCTCGAGGCCGCGGATCTGGGCCAGGAGCACCCCTCGCTCCCGCTCGATCTCGTCGTCCGCGAGGCGCGGCTTGGTGGCCACCTCGTGGAGCAGGGCGAGGAGGCGTCGCCAGTGTCGCGCGAGACCCCAGGTCCGCAGCTCCCCGTACTCCTGGTCGGCCCCGCTCTCGATGCCGCCCCCCGCGTCCTCGGCGGCGCTCGCGACCTCGACGGCGGTTCGCGCCCGCGTCCCCTTGAGGAGCACGCGCCCCAGGAGAGCCGTCAACCCGTTCAGCTCCGGCGCCTCGTCCGCCGCACCGCCCCGGGACAGGAGGGTCATGGCAACGACCGGGGCGCCGCGGTTCTCGCGCACCAGCACCGTCAGACCGTTGGAAAGGACGAGACGCGGGACCGGATCAAGGTTGGCCACGGCCCGACGGCTCGACTCCGGGCGGAGCCCCAGCTCCCGCGGCGGCGCGCCGGGCTTCGGGTGTCCCTGGCCGGCGGTCACTCGCCTCCCCCGGCAGCCGCGGCGCCGATGACGGCGCCCGTGAAGCGATCGGGGCGAAGGTGACGCCGGGCGGCCTCGCGCATGGCCTCGCGCGTCACGCGGCGGATGGCGTCGACGTAGCCCAGCTCGAACTCGAGGGTCCACACGGTGTCCGCCGTGCCGAGCGTGTAGGCGGCGCCTTCCGCCGTCTCCCCGCTGAACGCGTGCTCCGCCTCCACCGACGTCATCGCCCGGGTGAACTCCGCCTCGGTGACGAGCTCCTCGGACAGGCGCCCCACCTCCGCCAGCACCGCCGCCTCGATCTCCGCGTAGCGCGCCGTCGTCGTCCGGGCGGTGATCGCGACCATCCCCGCGTCGTGCTGGAGGTAGAAGCTGCTCCCGATCCCGGACACGAGCCCGAGCCGCTCCCGGAGCGCCTGCACCAGCCGCGACGATCGTCCCTGGCCCAGTACGGTCGTCACGAGGTCGAGGGCATAGACATCCGGATCGGGCGGAATGGCGCCGGCCCACGCGAGCCCGAGGTACGTCTGGTGGAGCGCCTTCGATTCCTGGATCCGCCGCGGGGCAAGCGGCAGCGCGGGAGCCCGCCGCGGCCGCTCCGGGAGCGGGCCCGGGGCCCAGCTCCCGAACACCTCACGCACGGCGTCGAGGCTCCGGTCCGCCGACACGCTGCCCGCCACCACCACCGTCGCGTTGTTCGGCACGTAGGAGCGACGATAGTACTCGACGATCTTCTCGCGGGGCACTCCCGCGATGGACTCGGCGGAGCCGAGGACCGGCCGCCCGTACGCATGCTCGCCGAAGTGCCCGCGGGCCAGCGCCCGCCAGAGGGCGGCGCTGGGCGTGTCCTCGGCCCGACGGATCTCCTCCAGGACCACGTGGCGCTCGCGCTCGACCTCGACCGAATCGAACACGGCGTGCTGCGCCGCGTCGGCCAGAATGTCCAGCGCCGTGTCGAGCCGCCCGGCGGGCAGGACGACGTGGAAGTACGTCCAGTCCTGGGAGGTCGCGGCGTTCATCTCGCCCCCGAGGCCGGAGATCGTCTCGTCGATCACGCCGGGGCCGCGCGAGGGTGTCCCCTTGAAGAGCAGGTGCTCGATGAAGTGCGACAGCCCCGCCTCGTCCGGACCCTCGTCGCGTGCCCCGGCCCGGACCCAGAGCTGCACCGCCGCGACCTCGGCGGCATCGTGGGGCTGGAGCACCGCCGTGAGTCCGTTCGCAAGGCGGACACGCTCGGGCCGGGATGCGACGCTCACTGCGCTCCCCTCGCTCCCCGCTCGAACTGAGACGTCATCGTCGTTCGACCTTCCGCTCGTCGCGGCGTCCGGCCAGGAAGTGAAGGTGGAGATGGTACACGATCTGGCCTCCCTCGGGTCCGGAGTGGATGGCGAGCCGGTAGCCGCGCTCGGCCAAACCCCGCGCCTCTCCGATCCGCTTCGCGGCCAGGATCATGCGGCCGACGAGCGGCGCGTCGTCCAGAGACAGCGCCATTACGGACTCGATGTGGCGCTTGGGGATGATCAGGAGGTGGACCGGCGCCTTCGGGTAGATGTCATGGAATGCGAGGATCTCGTCGTCCTGGTACTCGATTGTCGCGGGGTTCCGGCCGGCGATGATATCGCAGAAGACGCAGTCGGCCATCAGCGCGGACGGAGGCTCAGCGGAGGAGGTCCGTCGAGGTCTGCCGGAGCTCCAGGAACACGCGGGCCAGCTCCGGGTCGAACTGCCCGGTCCGGGCTCCCTCGCGGAGGCTCTTGAGCGCTTCCTCCTCGCCAAACGGACCCTTATACGGGCGCTGCGTGCAGAGCGCGTCGTAGACGTCGACGATCGCCATGAGGCGCGCGAGGAGCGGCACCTCCTCCCCGCCCAGCCGGTCCGGGTAGCCATGCCCATCCCACCGCTCGTGGTGGTGCCGGATGATGGGGCGCACGAGGCCAAGCGTCCGCATGGACACGACGAGCCGGTCGCCCGCGGCCGGATGCTCCTTCATGAGCCGCCGCTCTTCCGCGCTGAGCGGGCCGGCCTTGAGGAGGACGCCGTCGGGTACCGCGATCTTGCCGAGATCGTGCAGGAACCCTCCCAGGCGCAGCGCCTTCTGCTCCTCCTCGCTGAGCCCGAGACGCTCGCCGAAGGCCATCGCCCAGGCCGCCAACCGCACGCAGTGGCCGGCTGTGTAGGGATCCCGCGCCTCGATCGTGAGCGCGAGGCTCGTGATCAGGCTCTCGGCTTCCTCCAGCTCCTCGAGAACGTGCTTCAGGCGGATGAGCGATCGGAGTCGCGCGTCAAGCTCGCGCGGGTGGACGGGCTTCGTGAAGTAGTCGTCCGCGCCCGCCGCGAGCCCCGCCACTCGCGAGTCCAGCTCGCGCTCGGCGGTCAGGAGGACCACGGGAATCAGGTGGGTCATCGGGTCGCTCTTGAGCTGCCGGCACAGGTCGATCCCGGTGATCCTCGGCATTCGGACGTCGAGCAGCACCAGGTCCGGCGCCTCTTTGGCGATCTCCCTGAGCGCCTCCTCCGCGGACCCGACGTCGCGCACCGTGTAGCCGAGGTGATCGATGTAGTCCCGCATCGTCTCCCGGACCAGGAGGTCGTCGTCGACGATCAGCACGTGCCCGAGAGTGGAAGGACTGCGCGTGGATGGGCTCATGTCCTCATCCCTGCACCGGCAGCGTGACGGTAACCCACGAGCCGCGGTCCGGCTCGCTCTCCATCTTGATCTTGCCACCGAGGGCGAGGACGAGCCGCTCGGCGACCGTCAGGAGGAGGCCTGTGCCGGGGAGCGTCCGACCATCCCGCGGGCCGACCGGACAGAACGGCCGGAAGATCCGGCCCTGCTCCTCCTGGGTGAAGCCGACACCGTCGTCGGCCACCGTCATGACGACCTCGCGGTCGCGCTGGTAGCAGGTCACGCGGATCTCCCCGACCTCGGTGTACTTGACAGCCGACAGGATCAGATTCCCGAGGACCTGCTCGACCCGGCGCGAGTCCGTGACAACGGGCGCCACCCCAGGCTTGATGTCGATTTCGATCCGGTTCCCCTTCGCCGCGGCGCGGGGCTGGAGCGTGCGGACCACCCGTTGGACCAGCGTGGGCACATCCGTCGAAGCCTTGGTGAGCTTGAGCCCGCCGGCCTCGAGCCCGCTCAGCGCGGTGAGGCCCTCGATCAGCTCCAGGATCTCCTGCCCGCGCTCCTGCAGGATCTCCAGCTGCCCCCGCTCGGTGTCGCCGAGCGGCTTCTGGAGCCCGTCGACCAGGAGCCGCGGGAGGTCGAGGAGCGCGGTGAGGGGGGCACGCAACTCCTCGCTGACCGTCTTCTGCATCTCCCCGCGGAATCGCGCGGCCTGCTCGCTCGTCGGGTCCTGGCGCACGACCTCACGCTCGACGATGACCTCCTTGACCTGCGGCGCCTGCGCGGCCTGGAGCTTCATGCGCTGCTCCATTTCCCGCGCCTGTTTTCTCGCCTCCTGCGTCTGGCGGTTGGCCTCCGCTTGTTCGACCGCGGCCTTCTGGAGCGCCTCCATCTGCTGGGCAATCTGCGCCTCGAGACCCTGGGTGCTGCGCTGCACCGACTCGAGGGCCTGCGCGCGCTCGATGGCCTGGGCCGTCCGGCGCACAATCGCCTCGAGCCGCGCCACCTCGTCCGGGGAGAACGCATGGGCCGTGCGATACCCGACCGCGACCACTCCCAGCAGCTCGTCGTTGGCCAGGAGGGGGAAGGCGGCCATGGAGCGGATGCTTCCGTCCTTGAGATACGGCTCCTCGACCCGGTAATCCGCCTCCAGGTCGGGCACGACCATGGTCTCGCGCGCGGACATCACGGCCCCCACCAGCCCCTGGCCTCTCCGGAGACGACTGCCCTCGACCTGGGTCCCGTGAAAGCCCACCGCGGCCCGCGCCACCAGGCCGGACTCGTCCGGCAGGACGAGAACTCCGACGTCCGCTCCGACGCCCCCGACCACCCTGCGAAGGAGGCCGACAAACGCCGCGTTCCCCGAACGGTCCCCGGTCACCACGCGACCGGCTGCGTCGTCCAGCTGAGTCACGACCTCGTATTCCCGGAGCTTTCCCCGGAGCCAGCTCAGCATCCGGTTGAAGCTATCCGTAAGAGCGCCCGCCTCGCCCCCCACGGTGACCGGCAGCGTGGCCGGCAAGTCCCCGGTCTCAAGCCGTCCCATCGCCTGACGAAGCCGCCCGAACCCTTCGGCCTGGCGGCCAGCCAGCCGAACCCCGGCAAGGATCGCCAGCGTCGTGAGCGCCAGGCCCCCGCCGCCGACGAGGAGGAGCTGGCTCCTGGTCTCACGCGTAACCTCGGCCGACGGGACCCCGACGACAAGAGTCCAACCTTGGGGACGGATCGGGACCGCGCCGGCAATGCGCGACTCCCCGTCCTCGAAAACGGCCTCACCCGTGCCGCCCCGCGCCAGGAGGTCGCCGTACCCGGCGAGCCCGGAGACGTTGGCCATCAGGAAGAGCGCCGGCTGGCGCGCGACGACGACACCCCGGTCCGTCACAAGCGCGGCCGCGGTCCCCGGGGAGAGCTTCGCCTGAGCCAGGAGATCCTGGACGCGCTTGAGCAGGAGATCGAGCGCGAGGACGCCCCGGAGCTGTCCCTCGGTGGTCCGCACCGGCGCGTAGATCCCCACCAGGATCTCCGGACCGGCCCGCCAGGGCGCGCCGACGAACGGATCCGTCGACGTCGCCGCCCGCTTGAACCACTCCTGGTCACCGACGGCAAGGCGCTTGCCCTCGGCGAGGGCCGGAACCGAGGCCGCGGCCACCCCCAGCTCGTCGATCAGGACGACGCGATCGACGTCCGGGAAAGCCTGCCGGAGCCGCCGTCCCTGGGCCTCGCCGGCCGAGGGACTCGCCCCGCCCGCTCCAAGGAGACTCGCGGCCCCGGTGAGCGCTTCGATGCGCGCCCCGAAGTGCTTCTCCACCTGGGCGCTCAGGAGGCTGGCCTCGGCGAACGCTTCGCGCTCGACCCGGCTGTGCTCGCGGCTGATGTGTCCCCAGATCAGGTAGGCGATGAGGAGCAGGAACGGGAGTGAAGTCGCGAGGGCAGCGCCGATGAATGTGCGCCGGAGGGAGCCGGTGGCTCCACCCTCACGCGGTTTGCCTTTCGCCGGAGCCGCGCCGGGACTCATCATCGTCAGCCCCGATAACTCCTGGAGAGAGACCACGGCGCAGAACCGTGCGGAATCATGGGGGATAGCCTAGCACGGAAGCCCCGGACACCCTTCCTAGCCTGGAGGGAACGAATCGGGCTCACAGAACGGTACCCTTCGGCGACCACGAGGCCCTCGGGGAGTCCTTTCCCCTGGACCACCTCAGCCAGAAGCCGCCGCGGACGCTCAGGGTTGGTCGCGGACACCCCGAAGACAAGTCCGGGAGGGTCTGATCGGGACCGCCGACCAGGATGACCGCGCCGTCCCCTGGCGGCCCCACGGCACGGGCGTGATCCTTCCGGGCCCGGTGCGACCGACCGCGCAGCAGGAGTCACGGCGGCCGGACGGGGCCGCGCATGGGGTGGGTTCGCTCCGACTCCCGCTCGTCCTCCCAGCGACGGAGCCGGTGGTGAATACGGCCCAGGAGCCGACGCTGCTCGAGGAAGACCTGCACCAGCTGACCGATCAGGATCAGCGGCGCACCCATGAGAAGGCCTCCGACCACCGCGACGGCCGCCGCCAGGAGGCGTGGCCAGGAATACGGGACCGGAATCTGATCGGGCAGAAGCAAGAGCAGACCCGCGCAGACCACACCCATCGCCATGACACCCACGCCAAGATCGACTAGCACCGAGGCCCAGAAGAGCGTGAACCGGTACCGTCCCGCCGGTCCCATCGTCACCTCGAACCGATCACCCGATGATCTCGTCCACCAGCCCGAGCACCGACGGCGCCCTCGGCAGGCCAAGCGCCCCTTCGGCAGGGCACGGAAGAAGCCCACCTCGATCGACCCTACAGGAAGGCTGCCCCGGGCACCAGATGGCGGGGGAATCCCACGACGTCGTGTCGCCCAGGCGACGAAGTGTCCTCGCCCTTCCGGCCGCCGAGTCAAGAAAAAGCCCACCAGGCCAATGGGGATGCACATGGCACTCGCCATGCACGGTGAATCGGCGAGGAGGGCTACGGGAGCACAGTCTTAGCCTCCTGAGCCGGGGGTCGCAGCAGCTAGCAGCTAGACGCCGCGCGCCGGAGCAGGATGGCAATGGGCTCCGTGGCCCTCCTCCGTTCACATTGAATGGAACTCCTGAGCCGGCCCGGGCCGCGGGACCTCGAGGTCTTGGTCGTCGAGGATGATCCGGACGCGCGGGCGGCACTTGTCGCGCTCGTCTCGACATTCGGCGTCCAGACCCGGGGCGTTGGTGATGGCCAGGAGGCCTTCCGACTCGTTCTCGACCGACAGCCGGATCTCATTCTGTGTGACCTCGAGATGCCAGTTGTCGACGGATTCGGATTCGTCCGGCGGCTCCGCCGCGATCCCCGCTTCCGCGCACTCCTGACCATCGCCGTCAGCGGCCGCGCCGAGCCGCTCGATGTTGCGGCGACCCGGATGGCCGGCTTCGATGCGCATGTCCGCAAGCCAATCACCCCCGAGACGCTCGCCCGGCTCCTCGATCGTGCCCTGGATGTCCGCGACAGAGGAACTCAACCGCGAGGCGCCTGATCTCCACGGCGCACACGTCCACCGGACAGGAGGCAGCATGGAGCGCGAGAGCGAGGCTCTGCGAGTGCACATTCAGGCGCTCATGTCGGCGGGCACGTTGCCGTGCGAAGACTGCGTCGTGACGTGGTACGGCCGCGGACGTGGGCGCCGATGCTCGGCGTGCGACCAGCGCATCCTTGGGATCGACAACGAAATCGAGTGCGATGTGCCGGGCGGTGGGACTATCTACTTCCATCACGCATGCCATGAGATCTGGCACTCGGTCTTGGCCACGACGGGGCTCAGGTCCAGGCCTGGGGCGGGAGCCGGCACGCGGCGGTCGGGCTCGTGATCTCCCCCCGGCAGGAATCCGGACCGGTGGCCAGGTTGTTGGCCTGCCGGGGGCGGTTCTCCGAGTAGCATAGGTTCGTGGCGCTCTTCGTCGAGCCGCTTCCCGGCGATCAGTTCACCGTCGAGGGCGGGCGTCCCATCCAGGGCGCGCTCCGGCCGGCCGGCAACAAGAACGAGGCCCTCCCCGTTATCGCAGCGTCGCTGCTCGTGTCGGGACCGGTCGTCCTCGACAACCTCCCGCAGATCGGCGACGTGGAGACCTTGCTGGAGGCGGTGCGGGGTCTGGGGGCAAGCATCGTGCGGGTCGGAGAGCGGACGGTTCGGATCGACGCCTCCGGGCTCGCCAGCGGCGCGCCGGACCCGGCCCTCGCGTCGCGCATCCGCGGATCCTTTCTGCTTGCCGCACCGCTCCTGGCGCGCCAGGGCGAGGCGGTGCTCCCTCGCCCCGGCGGTGACCAGATTGGCCGGCGGCGCATCGATACCCACGTGCTCGCGCTCCGCCAGCTCGGCGCCGAGATCGAGCTGGGCGACAACGCCTACCGCCTGACGCTGCCCGGGCGCTTCAAGGGCGCCGAGGTGTTCCTCGACGAGGCGAGCGTGACCGCCACCGAGAACGCGGTGATGGCCGCCGTGCTCGCGCGCGGGAGAACGCGGCTCCTCAACGCCGCCTGCGAGCCTCACGTCCAGGGCCTCTGTCAGGCGCTGAACGCGATGGGCGCGAAGGTCCAGGGCATCGGGACGAACGCCCTCGAGATCGAGGGCGTGGAGGCACTCGCGCCCGCCACCCACCGGATCGGGCCCGACCACATCGAGATCGGCTCGTTCGTCGCGCTGGCCGCCATGACGGGCGGCGAGCTGCAAATCCTCGACGTGGCGCCCGAGCACCTGCGCATGATCCGGCTCGTCTTCGCACGGCTCGGCCTGGAGACGCAACTCGAGGGCGCCGTGCTCGTGGTGCCGGGCGGCCAGCGCCTGGCGGTGTCCGACGACCTCGGCGGCGCCATCCCCACCGTCGACGACGCCCCCTGGCCGGGCTTCCCCGCCGACCTGACACCCATGGCGCTCGTCCTGGCCACCCAGTGCGCGGGCACCGTCCTCATCCACGAAAAGCTCTTCGAGAGCCGCCTGTTCTTCGTGGATCGGCTGATCGACATGGGAGCGCGGGTCGTCCTGTGTGACCCGCACCGGGCGGTGGTGGTAGGGCCGAGCCGGCTCCACGGAGCGACGATGGTGTCGCCCGACATCCGTGCGGGCATGGCGCTCCTGGCCGCCGCTCTCTGCGCGCGCGGGACCTCCGTCATCCGCAACACGCGTCAGATCGACCGCGGCTACGAGCGGATCGACGAGCGCTTGCGGGCCCTCGGCGCCCGCATGACGCGAGGCTGACCGAGCGCCCCCGCGTCTCAGAGAGGCGGAGCGGGCTCACGCGCCCGGATGCGACCCCGCGACCCGCTCCCAGCCCTCGAACGGGATCTCCGGCGGCTGGGCGCGTTCCCGAGACTCCTCGAGCCAGCGGGCCAGCCGTCGATAGAGAACCGGCTCTCTCGCCTTCTTGTAGTGGGCGGTGACCCAGAACTGTCGTTCCACCCGATAGAGACCGCAGATGGGGCACTCGATCTCCAGCCAGCCCGGGCGGGCAGGCCATTCTCCGACCAGCACGGCGCGTCGGCAGAAGCAGCAGCGCTCGTCGTCCAGGGCCATCGAGAGAACGGTACGCCCTTCGGGGAAACGGCGATACCCGGAAGCACTAGGCTCACTCCTGGACGGTCGGTGGCGAACAAGTGGCCAGAGGGTGGACTGGTCGGGTGCCACGCCGCGAGGCATCAGCCGTGATGGCTTTACGCGGGGGCCGTCACCCCTTCCCGTCCCACCGCCGGAGGCTGCAACTCATCGGGCAGGTCCCTGGAGGCGCTCGGTCTCGACTGTGCGAGCTCGGCGCAGCGCCGACTCGAAGTCCACACCCGCGGGAGTGGCCCATTCGAGGAGACGCACCAGCACGGCGACAGTATCGGCCTCCAACTCAGCAGGCGTCACGGCTTTGCCAGGCGACACTGTCTGCCAACCGAGCCGCGGGCGCCGGTGCGGGCCGGGCGGCGACGACGTCCGGCGCCGCGCACGTGACCCGGGCTGCGCGACCGCCCGGGATGCTCGAGGGTTGGGTCTCATGTTCTTCGCTCTCCGCCCAAGACGCAGGCTCGCAACGAGTTGTCACGTAGCGAAGAAACGCAGACTGCGTTTCCGATGCTGCCTCCAGGGGACGGCTCACCTCACCCTGCGGTAGCAGAGAAGTGGAGCCGTCACGATCTGCCTAGTATCGCCAGTAACCCGCCTGCCACACCCACTGATAGCCGTTCCACACCCACTGCGGTGGGATGTAAACGGGCCCCCCGCCCGAGTAGCCGGGCGCGTACACGGGCGCGGGCATGGCGTAGCCCGGGGGTTGCGCGTATGGCGGGTACGGATAGACCACGGTCGGCGGCACGTACTGCGGTGTGGCCAGCGCCCCGCCGACGATCAACCCTGCGAGACCCCCGGCCACGAACGCGCCCCAGAAGCGGCCGTTGGCCTGGGCGGGCACGGGTACCAGGACGAGCGCGACGAGAGCCAGCAGAACCACGGCGGCAATGACTCGCTTCATGTCCGATCTCCCTCTCTGCGCGACGCTCCCAGTCGGCCAGGTCTCACTATCGCAGCCGGAATGTAATGCTCCCCCCGGGCAAGTCCACCGTGAACACGTCGATCGCGAGCGGGCTGTCCGCCGGCAAGCTCGATGCCAGCTCGCGCACGCCCGTGAGGAAGTCCTGGATCATCTTCTTCGATTCCGGCACCCGCATGCCCATCATCCCGTAAGGGCCGGGAGCGGAGCCGGGTGCCGGCATCGTGGTGAAGCCTGGCGCCGACGGCATCGGGCTGGCGCCCATCGGCCCCGGCGGCGGCCCCGCCGGGGCCATCGCGGCGGCGGCGGCGGTGACGATGACCTCGACGCCCTGGCCCTCGAGATACGCCCGGACCTGAGGGGTGGGCTCCGCGGTGAAGTAGGCAGCCATCCGGGCACTCCCGGCTTCCGCGATCCGTGTGAGTCCCGTCGCGAGCTGCTCGATCAGCTGATCCGAGAGCTGCGACTTCTCCTGGGCGACGGCCACGCCGCGAATGCCGACCGTCAGGACCACCGCGATAACACTTCGATACAGCCAGCCTCTACCCATAGTCCACCTCCCTGAGACTCGAGATGACCGGCGGAGCGGCGTCCCGGCCTCTAGCGCATTGGTGCAACACCCACGCCAGGCGGGCCTCGGCGGCCCTCCGCTCGTGGAAACGCCTGACGCGGTGAGTTCCGGGGCCGGCAGCTGCCCCGGCGCTGCCCCACTGGGGTCACGACGCCTCGCTCCTGACACCGATCTCATACGTGTCTCATACGTGTGTTCCGCCCGGACGCGCGGATACGCGTGGCCACGTTCGTGCACCAGGTGCTTGTGACGTGACCGTGCTAGCCGACGCGCGCGGCCGCCAGCACGGAGGCGCGCTCGTGAAGCTCGGCCGAGCCGAGGCGCACGGACCACCTCTCGAACTCGGAGCGCGGCCCGGTCCAACGCAGCGCGTCCACCTCGGTGCCGATGGGCGCATCGGTGCCCAGCGTGGCCAGCTCCCGGAACAGCAGCGCGCGATCGCGCTGTTCCGAAAGGGTCGTGGCCAGGCGCGCAGCGCCACGCACGGATATGTCCCACTCGGTCGCCAGCCTCGGAATGTGTTCGATGTGCCGATAGCGAGCGAGGACCGTCGCCGCGGACGTCTTCCCCCAGCCGGGCAGACCCGGGTAGCCGTCAGCGCTGTCACCCACAAGCGCGAGCCAGTCGGGAATCGACGCGGGCGGAACGCCGAACTTCCGGCGCACCCCCGCCTCGTCGCGTCGCTCGCCCGTGCGTCGGTCCAGCTGGACGACCCGGTCGCCTCGCACGCATTGCGCCAGGTCCTTGTCCGGCGTGCACACCAGCACTTGCTCGACGCGCGGATCGGCCGCGGCCATGGCGGCCCCCGCGGCCAGCGCATCGTCGGCCTCGAACTCGACCATGGGCCAGACGATCACGCCAAGGGCGCGCAAGGCCTCCTCCAGCGGCTCGAACTGTGCGTAGAGCACCGGGTCGATACCCTCGCCCGTCTTGTAGCCAGGCCAGAGCGCGTTGCGAAACGACTCGATGACGTGGTCGGTGGCCACGCCCACATGCGTCGCTCCCTCCTCGAGCATCCCCAGGATGGACGCGACCACGCCGCGGACCCCCCTCAGTTCCTCCGGGGTGCTCCGGCCGAAAGCGGCCGCCGGCGAGAGGAAGTGGCGGAACAGCTCGAAAGTCCCGTCGACGAGATGGACGATCACGCTGGAACGATACGACCGGGCGAAGCGTCGCCACCCTCAGAGGGCGGCGATCGCCTCCGGCAACTGTTGTTCGCTTGTCAGCACGCCCGCCCGCTTTTCGACGTTGATCCACCGCACGCCCCCCGGGAGCGCGGAGCATCGCACATCTCGGCAGGAGGTCGGCTCGCTCATCCTAGTCCTAATCCGGACCCGCATCAGTCGGATACCGGGGGGCGAGGAGTGTGTCGCCCGGGCTGCCCATCAGATCCGCCCGACGAGCGTCCCGCCAACCCGCGTGATCAGCTCATCCATCGCGGACCCCTCCATCGTGTGCGGCTGGATGGCCAGCCGATGCACGCCAAGGTCGGCGTACCGGCGAGCCGTGTCGACGTCAGGGGTGCCGCGTGGCGTGATCGTGATCTCGAGCTTGCCGAGCGCCGCCGGGCGCTCGGAGCGGCCCCCGGTCTCGCGTAGAGTCGCCAGCGCCTGGGCGGTCTGCTCGAGGTCCAGGTCCCACCCGTGCCAGCCGTTCCCGGCCTGGGTCGCGCGGCGGTACGCCGCCGGCGAATGCCCGCCGATCACGATCGGCGGATGCGGCCGCTGGACCGGCCGCGGCCGCTCGATGACATCGGCAAAGGAGACGAAGCGCCCCGAGAACGACGGGGTTGGCTCATCCCAGAGCGCTCGCATCGCGGCCAGGTACTCGTCGGTTCGGGCGCCCCGATCGGCGAGCGACGCGCCGAGCGCCCGAAGTTCCGGTTCGACATAGCCGACCCCGATGCCGACGATCAGCCGCCCCTTCGAGAGGACGTCGATCGTCGAGAGCTGTTTCGCCAGCAGCACCGGCTGGCGCTGGGGCAGCACGATGACGCCGATCGCGAGCCGCACGCGACTTGTTAACGCCGCCATGTAGGCGAGGGCAACCACCGCCTCGAGGCGCGGCTGCGCCGGAGGGTCGCCCCCTTGGGTCTCCGCGGACGGCAGGGCGATGTGGTCGCCAATCCAGAACGACTCGAAGCCGACCTCTTCCGCCAGCCGCGCCCGCCGGACCAGCGTGTCCGGCTCGGCACTGCCGCCTCGATGCAATCCGAACAGGGCGAGCTTCAGTCCGTTCGCCATCTCGCATCTCCTGGTTGGATTCGTGTACCTCGCGCCTTCGGGCACGGCCCGTCAGCCCGAATCCTAGCCTTTGGCCGACCAGCGGGACCGGCCCCGGTGACCGTGGCTCACGCGGGCCAGGCCAGGCTGGCGCCTGCCGGTCGGACGGGTGGCGGTGCCTGCGCCGATCCGTCTCGCGCCCGAGCTGGGGCACGTCGAGCAGTTGGACGGCGCTTTCGCGGAAATGACCAGGAAACGGGCCGAGGCCGTCCTGGTCGTGGCAGACCCGCTGCACTTCTCTCATCGAACCACACTGGCAGAGGCTTGACACCCGCCACCCCACCAGCCTACCGTCACGGCGGTGACCACCCCACGCTCGGAGGACCGCCGCATGGCCGAGACGCCCTCGATGGCCCCACTCTACGAGCCGCCCCGTATCGAGCGCGTCATGACCCCGGAGGACCTGGCTCGCGAGGTCATGTACTCTGGGCCGGGATTGATCACCGTCGACGAGCCAACCTAGCCTCACAGCTCCGGCACCGCCATCCGCGCGGTCGACCTGCGAGCGTAGACGGCGGCGATCATGGTTTCCCTCGATTCACGGCGTGCAGACACCTGAGTCTTTCGACCTCGGTTCATTTCACCAGGAGGATGGGACACGGACAGGCCATCCCGACCTTGTAGCTGATAGTACCGAAGCCTCGGCCAGGACGTCCCGGCATCACGCGGTGGGAGCCCATCACAATCAGGGCCACCTTCCGGGCCGTCGCCGCCCTGATGATCTCGCGGGCGGGATTCCCGATGACAACGATAGCTCGGACGGCCACCTCGGCGTCGACGAATCGCTTGGCCGCCCGTGCGAGCGTGCGCTGCGAGCGCTGCGCTAGTGTCTTGTAGAAGTTGCGCAGTTCCCGCGTCGATAGCCCGGCGACATCCTGAATGACGTGTAACAGCGTCACCCGGCTCTCTGTGATCCGCGCGAGTCCGACCGCGATGCGCAACGTGCGCTCATTCCGATCGCTGAGATCGATCGGGACCAGGATGTGTTTGAACATACGTGACTCCTCGGTGCTCGCTCTCGTCTGGGCGACGGGTGAGCCTGTTCTATGCAATTCGCGGGACTCGTTGGGCTGTGCCGGGATGTTCCCGCTCTACTCCAGCGGCGCCCTCACGCCTACGGCCCCATACACTGCAGCCCGGATCCGTGCCCATTTTCGGTGAACCATTTTGAGCTTCGATACACCTTCATGGTGCCTGAACCATCGACACTGCTCCTTGCCGGTCTTGGACTGAGTATCGCTCTCGCCTGGGGCAGGCGACGTCGCGCGAACGTTACGAGGTTCTAACGCGTCGCGGAAGCCAGAGCCGATCATCGGCCGGGGCCCACCAGGCTTCACTTTCATTCGACGCCGATCGTCCAGCAGGCCCGCGTCGGCCAGGGTCGGCCGGTGGCGTCGAGCCAAATGGGCGGGGTCACGGGGTCGGGTCCGGGGCGCGTAGGACGAGGAAGCGCAGCGTGCCCCACGTCGCGGACTGCGGGCCGCGGCGATCCACCGAGGCCGGGCGGTAGACGGTCCGGCGGTTGCGCTCCCGCCGATCCCAGATCACCGGCACGCCAGGCACCACGATCCCCCGCAACTGCTCGGCGAGCGCCGTCTCACCCCGCTGGACGATCACGAGCCGCGGCGGCGGGGGCCGCGGGGGTTCGAGTGTCTCGGTCACCCGGACCGGATACCCCAAGCGGGTGGCCAGCGCGCGGAGCTCGGTGATGGCGATCGTCCCACGTCCGATCGTCCACTCCCCCCGGGCCGCGCTCTGATCGAGGGCCACAATCTCTTCCGACGTTTCCGGCTCGAGCCGGCCCCAGACGTCGCCCGCCGGGTCAGTGATAATCAAGCGCACCTGAGATCCCCCACGATCGTGGCACCGCGCGACACTACCAAGGGTCCACCGCCAGCACCAAACTACCAGCCACGGACCAACTGATCAGCCAGACGGACAGGCGGCCAGTAGAAGCCACAGGCCCACGACGATCGCGGCTCCGACCCGGCTGACGGGCTGGGTGGTCAGGAGCTCGGCGCGGGCCTGGCAGTCCACCCACACCTCCGCCGGAATGCACCTCCGCATCAGGAGGTCGCCCAGGGGGATCACCACCAAGTCGTCCAGATATCCCAGACCGGGATGAAATCGGGAATCAGGTCGATCGGGCTGAACGCGTAGGCGACGAGACCCGCCGCCAGGGACCTTGACGTACCACGGCACGCGGGGATCGCGACACGCCAAAGCGCTCGCGCAGCCCAAGGCCCCATGGGTCAGTGACTCTACCAAGCCCCGGCCCCCGGCGCCAGACGGGCCTCGACGGAACGTTGGAACGGCGATAGACTTCGGGCCTCGGGACACGCTTTCGGGGCGGCCCGCGGCGGGCAAGGTGCCGCCGTGGCATCCGCTCCAGTGCCGTACGAGCCACGCCAGCATCTGGCCGACGGCGAGGTGTCCCCTCATGCCCCAATCATTCACCTCCGTGGTCTCCTCGCACCCCCTGCGGTTCCTCATCACCGGCTCCATCGGCGCCTGGGACCCGGTCAGGCGCCGGCTAAGGATCGACGGGCGCCGCCTGTGGATGGCCCCGACGGTCGCCCTCTCCGGTGTCAGGGACGGCGTCCTGGTCACGGCCGGCGGGCACCAGGAAGACCTGACCGCCCGATGGATCGTGACGCAGCTCACGTTCGACTGACCGCGCGGGCGCTCGGCTTGTTGACGACACATGGTAACCGGCGCCACCGAATCCTGTCCCCTCTGCAGCCACGTCGCCACCATTGCTGATTGGAGTCCACTCCCAGACTGGCTGACCATCGAGGGATGTCCATGCGGCGGCTTCTTCGTGTGGAAGGCCGTCTTTGAGTTTCGCCTCCCTCACATGAGCGAAGTGGAGCGTCAGAATCTCGCCTTCCGCGTCCGGAGCCTTCGGGTGAAGAACCGCGAGGCATGGGTCTCCACGGCGGATCGGACCGTCAATGGGCCCCTCGTCGTCGAGTCTGACCGACCCACGCCCTCGACGTAGCAGTCACACGCCCCCGCGTACGTCCGCTTCGGCATAACATTGCCTTCCACGGGGTCGCCGGGTAGACGGTCCGGGGGTCCGGCCGCCGGCTCGGACGGTCACGCTCGAGCGCGTGGTGCGGATCGTCGCCGCGGTGTCACCGTCCACGGGCCGCCCGTACTTCGACGTGAGCCCGCTCCACGACGATGATCCCGTGCTCGCCGCGACGCTCGAGTTCCTACGACTGCTCGGTGTCGAGAGGCATCGGGTGCGGGTCTGTACGGCGCCGGCTCCGCGCTCGACGGCTCAGTGCGGACCGTGGTTCGTGGGCGGGTCGACCGTCGCGGCCTACTGCTCCCGGGTCTGCTGGGCCTCCGGCCGGTATCGGGCGAAGCGGGCCCGGCGGTCCCGACGCCGTCGCGATCGCCTCGCCTTCGTGAGTCGGCTCAGGCGGGAGCTCGCCGCGCCGTAGCCCGCGCCCGCGGCCCCGCCCTGTCTTTGCTACTGTCTTTGCTACATTCCCGGCAGCGGCAGGCATTAGAGGGCATCGGCGGGCACTCCACACACGACGACGGGCGGCCCAGGCCGTGGCCCGGAACCGCCCGTCATGATCAGAAAACGCCGCTTCTGACGCGGCGTCACAAGTGGTGGAGGGTAAGGGATTCGAACCCTCGGCCTCTGGAGTGCGATTCCAGCGCTCTCCCGGGCTGAGCTAACCCCCCCGCGCGGAGTTACGATACACGGCGCACTGGATTTCGTCCACTGTGCCCAAGATCCATCACGATCCGGCGCGGGCCAGCTTATCGGCGCCCTCTCGGAGCATTGCCTCGTCGACGATCGCGCACCGCCAGTAGAAGGCGTGGGCGACGGCCTGCGTCGTCCTCCTGGAGCATCCCGAACCGTGGCGCCCGGTGGATGCGCTCCGCGGCCATCCCCAGGGCATACGTCTTCTTGAGCGCGGCGAGTTCCCGGTTGATCGTGGCGTTTGCCGCCTTCGCCGCTTGGCGTTTCGTGATGTAGTCCGTCACATCCGCGGTGGTGACGTGGACGGCCCGGCGCGCCTCGAACTCGGGCAAGATCACGCGCCAACCAGAAAATGACCCCGACGAACGCGCGATCATCCTTCCTGAAGTGAAAGAAGCCAGGTTCTTCACCACAAGAGATCCGTGACGTGACAATGCAGCACAATTGGACGAATGGGAGCGGACGCAACCGCCCGGAGGATGGTGCGCCTCGGTCAGTCCACCTGAGGCGTCAGCGGTGACCCTTGCGAAGAAGCACGGGGTAGAAGCTCCAGAGGTCGTCGGTCCACGGGCGGAATCCCGGCGTGGGCTCGAGCAGAGCGCCGAACTGCCAGAGCGCCGGGTATTGAGCCTGGCCCTCCGCCGGCGGGATGAGAACAGGAGCGGCGCCGCCACCCCCGCGAACAGACCTCCCAGCGCGCCGCCGAGCGCGATCAGGAGATCGTACGTCGTGAGATGGCACGCGCTCGGACGGCGTCGCGCGATCTCGCCATGGCACACCATGCAGCAGGCGAAGAGCCCGGCCACGAAGAAGGCGACTCGCCACGTCGCGGCGAGCTGGTTGATCCCCTGTCTCGTCAGGTACGCGATGCCCACGAGCGCGATCGGGAGCAGGCCGATCCAGAGCGGCCTCCAGTAGAGCCGCGGCCACTCGAAGCAGACGACGAAGGTCAGCAGGTACGCTCCGAGCGGAACGATCCACAGGAGCGGCGCCGGCACGATCTGCTGGGTGATTTCCGCCGTCACCGCCAGCAGGAGCAGGGTCCCACAAGCGGCCAGCCCAATCCAAAGGCTCCGCTCGCCCCGGCTCAGTGCGGTGGAGGTCTCCCCCGCATCGTCCCGCGTGGGCGGCGCGGACGGCTTCGACGGTGTCCCTCTGGCCGCGCGCAGCGCGGCGGCGGCCGAAAGCAGCGCGAATCCGAGATAGGCCAGCGCCCAGCCGATCGCCTGCCGCCGCCAGGCAATCGACGGCTCGATGAGCACAGGGTAGCCGAGCAGCGCCACCAGAGAGGCGAGGTTCGACAGGGCGAAGAGCCGGTAGGGCGGCGCGGTGCCGGGCTGCCGCACCAGCCAGGCTTGAAGCAGCGGACCCGTGCTGGCGAGCAGGACATAGGGCAGCCCGATGGTCATGGCGAGAAGGTTCAGGACCCCGATCGTCGGGTCGCCGTCCAGGCGCGCGGGCGGGCTGGAATCGAGAAGCGCCTTCAGCGCGGGCAGGCTCAGGAGGAGCACGCCGAGGTGGGCAACGGACTGCTCCCGGGCCGAGAGCCACCGGTGAAGCGCGTGGGCGTAGAGGTAACCGGCGAGGAGCGCCGTCTGGAAGAAGACCAGGCAGGTGATCCACACCGCCGCAGACCCGCCGAACCACGGAAGCAGCCGCTTGGCGATGATCGGCTGGATCCCGAAGAGGAGGAGCGCCCCGAGGCCGATCGCGGCCGCGGCGAGGGCGACGTCGGCGCGTGACCCCGCGCGGGCCCCGCGAGAGGGCTCCTCCTCCGGGCCCGACACTCCCGGCGAAGCGATCAGGGCTTCGACGCGCCCGTTCCTTCTAGTGCCTTGAGGAACGGCGCGAAGAGGTCGATGGGAATCGGGAAGAACGTCGTGGTACTGCGCTCGGAGGCAACCTCGCGCATCGTCTGGAGGAAGCGGAGCTGGACCGCGATCGGCGTCTGGGCCAGGACCATCGCCGCCTGCGCGAGCTTCTCGGCCGCCTGGAACTCACCCTCGGAGTTGATGACCTTGGCCCGCCGCTCGCGCTCGGCCTCGGCCTGCTTCGACATAGCCCGCTGCATGTCCTGCGGAAGATCGACGTGCTTGACCTCGACGGCGGTCACCTTCACCCCCCAGGGATCGGTGTGCTGATCGATGATCCGCTGGAGCTGCTGGTTGACCTGCTCCCGCGAGGCGAGGAGGTCGTCCAGCTCCACCTGGCCGAGGACGCTCCGGAGCGTCGTCTGTGCGATCTGCGACGTCGCGTAGAGATAGTCTTCCACCTGGACGACCGCCTGACGCGGGTCGATGACGCGGAAGAAGATCACGGCGTTGACCTTGATCGATACGTTGTCCCGCGTGATGACATCCTGAGGGGCCACGTCGTGGGTGACCGTGCGGAGGCTCACCTTCACCATCTTGTCGACGAAGGGAATCAGCAGGATGACGCCGGGCCGCTGGCCCTTGTTGGGGACGAGGCGCCCCAGTCGGAAGATGACGGCCCGCTCGTACTCACGCAGGATCTTGACCGATGACGACAGGATGAACAACGCGAGGATCAGGACCGGCACGACGTAGAAGGCGGTTTCCATGCGTCCTCCTGGCAGCGTCAGGCCGGCTGGCCGGACGCGCGCTCCACCCGAAGCCTGAGCCCATCGACGCCGACGACGCGGACGTGCTCGCCCGCGGGAATGCCCGGGGCGTCCGCCACCGCCGTCCACAGCTCCCCGTGGACGAGCACCTGACCCTCCGGGTCGAGCGGCGTCTTCGCCACGCCGGTCTCGTGGAGCAGCCCCGCCGCGCCGGTCGTGGGGCGCTGCATCTGGGCCCGCACCCCGGCCGAGACGGCGAAGACGAAGATGCCCGCCGTCAGCGCCACCACCGGGATGATCACCGTCCACGCGACGCGGAGCGGGAGCTCCGGGGTGTTCACCAGCATCATCGAGCCGAGCAGGATCGCGATGATCCCGCCGATCGTGAGGACGCCGTGGCTCACGACCTTGATCTCGGCGATCAGGAGCACGATCCCGAAGAGGATGAGGAGGAGTCCAGCCCAGTTGATCGGCAAGCTCTGGAAGGCGAAGAACGCGAGGATGAGCGAGATGCCGCCGATCACGCCCGGAAGGATGACGCCCGGGTTGGCGAGCTCGAAGAAGAGGCCCAGCATCCCGAGCATGAGCAGGATGTAGGCGATGTTCGGGTCGCTGATGAGCGCGAGGAACCGGTCTCGCCACCCGACGGCGAGGGCCTGGACGGTCGCCCCGCGCGTATGGAGGGTGACCGCCCCCCGGGACGTCTTCACCTGTCGGCCGTCGACCTTCGCCAGGAGGTCGGGGAGGTTCGCGGCGACCAGGTCGATGATCCCGAGCTTGAGGGCCTCCTGCTCGGTGGCCGACACGCTGGAGCGCACCGCCTTCTCCGCCCAGTCCGGGTTCCGCCCGCGCTCACGCGCCACGGTCCGGATGAAGGCGGCCGCGTCGTTCTCCACCTTCCGCATCGACTCTTTGTCCATACTCCCGCCGCCGGCGGCGACGGGATGCGCGGCGCCGATGTTGGTGGCCGGCGCCATGGCGGCGACGTGGGCGGCGATCGTGATGAAGGCGCCCGCCGACGCTGCGCGGGCGCCGGTAGGCGCCACGTAGACGATCACCGGGACCGGGGAGTTCAGCATGTCCCGGACGATCGAGCGCATCGATCGCTCGAGCCCGCCGGGAGTGTCGAGGAGGATCACGAGGGCAGTGGCACCGTCGGCCCGCGCCCGCTCGATCGCCGTGGAGACGAGGCGGACCGTGACGGGGCTGATGACGCCGTCGATCTCGAGCGTGGAGACCGTCTCCGCCCCGGCCGCCGTGACCAGCGCGAACCCCAGCGTGAAGCCGGCCAGGACACGGCCGGCGACAGACCTACCCCGCCCACCGCGAGCCATTGGAGTAGCTGCATAATAGCACGCCATGGCACGCCGCTCCCCGCCCGACCCGATCGATCGCGTTCGATGCGCCTGGGGCGCGACCGATCCCCTCTATCGCGCGTATCACGACCGCGAGTGGGGCGTGCCGCTCCACGACGACCGGCGGCTCTTCGAGCTCCTGTGCCTCGAGGGCGCCCAGGCGGGCCTCGCCTGGATCACGATCCTCCGCAAGCGCGCGGGGTACCGGCGCGCCTTCGACCGCTTCGCCCCCCGGAAGGTGGCCGGCTACGGAGCCGCCAAGGTCCGCTCGCTCCTCGCCGATCCTGGCATCGTCCGGAACCAGCTCAAGATCCGGGGCACGGTCCAGAACGCCCGCGCCTTCCTGGCGCTCCGGGCGGAGCTCGGGAGCTTCGACCGCTTCGTCTGGGGCTTCGTCGGCGGAGCACCGCGTCAGAATGCGTGGCGAAGCCTGAAGGACGTCCCGCCGCGCACGCCGGAGTCTGACGCGCTCAGCCGGGCGCTCCGGGACCGGGGCTTCACGTTCGTCGGCTCGACCATCTGCTACGCCTTCATGCAGGCCGGCGGCCTGGTGAACGACCATGTCGTCGACTGCTTCCGTCACCCCGAGGTGGCACGGCTCCGGGCGCGAGGCGGCGCCCCCGAGCCGCACGGCGGGCCGCCACGAACCCGAAGGGAGCGACCATGAGCAACGCCGGGCGCAGCAGCATCGTCGGCGCCGCCTTCTGGATGCTGGTGATCTCCCTCTTGCTCTTCTGGCTCCCTTTCGTGGGGCCGCTTCTCGGCGGCGTGATCGGAGGCCGGAAGGCGGGCGGTGTTGCCCGGGCCATCATCGCGGCGCTCGTGCCCGCGTTCGTCGTCGGCGCGCTGCTCTTCGTCCTCGCGACGGTCCTCACGGGCATACCTCTGATCGGCGCGATCGCCGCGGCCGGCGGCGCCGCGCTGGTCGCGGCGCAGGTGGGGCCGATGATCCTCGGCGCGATCCTCGGCGGCCTGATGGCCTGACTCGCTGCGCGTCAGCGCAGAACCCCCAAGGCCCCCTGTGTCCGCACGCCCGGACTCACCGCAAGCGACCTCACGGCCGCCCGCGCACCCGCGAAGGGCCCCGGGCAATGGTCCGTCGGTGGTGCCGGCGGGGCACCCCCAACGAGACGCCGACCGAAACCCTCACGGCCGAGGGGCAGAGAGCGACCGCTCAGCCCGAGCCGGACCGACGGCTGACCCGAGCCTTCATGGCTCGGCGTCCACGAGCGCGATCCTGGCCAGCGTCGGCGTGGGCCTCAGTCTACCCCGCCCGGCTTTCGCCCACGCCTTCGCCCAGCGCTACGATCTGCCCGTCCCGCTGGGCCTCTGGGTTGGCGGCGCGGCTCTGGCCGTGGCGCTCTCCTTCGCCGTCATCGGACTGTTCGTCCGGGGGACGCCCGGGCTCCGCGGGTCCCCTCGCGTCAACCTGCTGCGCTGGCGCTGGGGCCGCGTGCTCGTCCACGAATACGTGCGGTGGGGTCTCCAGACGGCGTCCGTCGCGCTCCTTCTCCTGGTCGTCGCCGCGGGGATCGTCGGCCACCCGAACCCGACCCGAAACCTTGCACCCACGATGGTCTGGATCCTTTGGTGGGTCGGATTCGCCTATGTCTCCGCGCTCGTCGGCAACCTGTGGGCCGTCGTGAACCCCTGGGCGACGCTCTTCGCGTGGGCGGAGGCCCTCTATCGGCGCGGTGCCGACCCCGACGACGCCCTGGCGCTGAACCGGCCGTATCCTCTCGCCCTGGGCGTCTGGCCGGCCGTTGGCCTGTTTCTCGCCTTCGCGTGGGTCGAGCTCATCTCGCGGGCCGCGATCGACCCCCCGCTGCTCACGCTCGCGATCGCAGCCTATTCGCTCCTCACGTGGACGGGAATGTTCGTGTTCGGGCGCGCAATCTGGCTCCGTTACGGCGATCCGTTCTCGCTGGCCTTCGGCGTCCTGGCGCGGTTTGCGCCGACGGAGATGCGCGTCACGGATCCAGCGGTCTGCGCACGCTGTCCCGTCGCCTGTCGCGACCGCAACGGCGCCTGCGTGGACTGTGCGGAGTGCTTCGCGCGTGCCCCCGCAGCCGCCCGGAAGCTGAACCTCCGCCCCTTCGGGGCCGGGCTTCTCCGCCGCGAGACCGTGTCCCCGTCGATGGTCGCGTTCGTGCTTACCCTGCTCTCGACCGTCACGTTCGACGGCTTCACGGCGACGCCGGCCTGGGAGACGCTCTACAACACGTTCGCGTCCACACTGCGCGGCCCAGGCGGCTGGCCGGGGATCGCGACGGTGGGCCTCTTCGCATTCCCCCTGCTCTTCCTCGGTGTCTACGGGCTCTTCGCGACGGCGATGGCCAGGGCGGGCGGGGCGCCTGGACGAGCGGGAGGCCTTGCGCGCGGCTTCATCTTCTCGCTGGTCCCGATTGCGATCGCCTATCACCTCGCGCACTATTTCACGTACCTCTTGATCCAGGGCCAGCGCATCGTCCCGCTCGTCTCGGACCCTCTCGGCTTCGGCTGGGACCTCTTCGCGACCGCCGGGTACCAGCCGGACATCGGCATCGTGGGCGCGCGCTTCGCTTGGTACACGGCGGTCACGGCGATCGTCGTCGGCCACATCGTGGCCGTCTACGTGGCCCACGTTATCGCGCTGCGCGAGTTCCCCGACCGGCGCCGGGCGCTGGCAAGCCAGTACCCCATGCTGGTGCTGATGGTGAGCTACACGATGGTCAGCCTCTGGATCCTCGCCCAGCCGATTGTCGAGACCGGAGGTGGAGGGTAGCCGTGCCCGCCTGTTCCCGCGCGCGGCGACCGGACCGACACCGACCGCCTAAGACTGCCGACGATGCCGATCAGGACGGCGGTGCCGATGGCCGATATTCGGGCGGGATCTCGACCTTGGCCGCCCCCGATTCCATGCGGGTCCGCAGCCGCCAGATGCTGTATCCAACCATGTACGTGTAGACCACAGGATCGGGAATGATCTTCAAGAAGCAGATCCTGGTTTCGCCGCGACGGTGGGACTCTTGATACGCCTCCAGAATTCGGCGACCCATCCAGAAGCGCCTGAAGACATCAGTCCCCTCTTCGTCGGTCCAGTCCACGATCTCGGCGTGGCCGTGCAACTGGATAGTGGGTGGCGGGAGAAACCACAGGATCCGTCTCGTCAAGGGGACGACCAGCGAGACATTCGGATTCTGCTCGATGTTCCGCGCCTTCTGGAGATGTGTCCGGGTCATCACATAGATCACGAAGTCACGGCCCGGCCTCGAAACGCCGTAGTTCACTCCGACCGCGTGAGGCTTGCTGTCTTTGCTGACCGTCGAGAGCACCGCGAAGTCACGCTTCCGAAGGTGGCCGAGCACCACCGCGAATGTCGCCCGTTGGTCGTTCAGGATCTTCACCTAGGATCCCGAAAGGGTCGCCGTCGGTGGCATCGCGAGGTCTCGCGGGTCAGCCCGGCCCGGCGAGACCGTACTTCTTCAGCTTGTACCGCAGCACGCGCTCGCTGATCCCGAGCGTCTCGGCGGCCCGCGTCTGGACGCCGTCCGACTCGTCCAGTGCCTTGCGAATCAGGCGCCGCTCGAGCGCCTCGACGGCAGCCGTCAGCCTGGCGGGTTCGGCCAGCTCCGTGGTCACGTCCTGGAGCGTCACCGGGAGGTCTGCCGGGCCGATCACGTCATCGCGCGTCAGGACCACCGCCCGCTCGATGAGGTTCTCGAGCTCCCGGACGTTCCCCGGGTAATCGTAGCGCAGCAGGAGCTCCCGGGCCGCGGGGGTCATCCCGGCAATCGGCTTCCGGTTCGCCTCGGCGAACTTCCGCACGAAGTGGTCGATCAAGGGCGGGATGTCCTCCCGCCGCTCCCGGAGCGGCGGGATCACGATGGTCACGACGTTGAGGCGGTAATACAGGTCATCCCGGAACTGGCCGGCCTTCACGCCGGCCGCGAGGTCCCGGTGCGTCGCTGCGATGAGCCGGACGTCCGCCGTGATCGGCCGGCTCGAGCCCACGCGCTCGAACTCTCGCTCCTGGAGGACCCGCAGGAGCTTGACCTGGAGGTGCAGCGGGAGGTCCCCGATCTCGTCCAGGAACAGGGTGCCCCCGTGG
Source organism: uncultured Candidatus Rokubacteria bacterium (assembly GCA_963805625.1). Taxonomy (GTDB): domain Bacteria; phylum Methylomirabilota; class Methylomirabilia; order Rokubacteriales; family DASRDR01; genus DASRDR01. The sequence continues at coordinate 226,173 of CAWDVE010000010.1, read as the reverse complement.
GCCAGCTCGAAGCGTCCTTGGCGGCTCGCCAGGGCCCCCGTGAAGGCGCCCTTCTCGTGGCCGAACAGCTCGGACTCGAGGAGGGATTCGGGCAAGGCCGCGCAGTTGACCTTCACGAGCGGCCCCGAGGCGCGGGGGCTCGCATAGTGAATCGCCTTCGCGATTAGCTCCTTGCCGGTTCCGCTCTCGCCCTGGATCAACACCGTGGCGTCACTCCCCGCCACCCGGTGAACGAGGGAGAGCACCTCCTGCATGCGTCCGCTCTCGCCGATGATCCCTTCCACGCGGTGGCGCTCGCTGAGCGCGAGGCGAAGCTCCCGGTTCTCGGCGAGCAGCCGCTCGCGCTCCCGCACCGCCCGGATCCGGTGCAGCAGCTCGTCCAGGTTGAGCGGCTTTGGTAAGTAGTCCGCGGCCCCCGCCTTGATGGCCGCCACGGCGGTCTCGATCGTGCCGTAGGCCGTCATCACGATGACGGCCACTTCGGGGGTCACCCTCCGGAGCGCCGCGAGGAGCTCGAGGCCCGAGAGACCTGGCATCCGCTGGTCCGTGAGGACCAGGTCGAATGGCTCGGCCTTGAACCGCGCGAGGGCTTCGTGCCCGTCTCCGGCGAGCGCGACCTCGCATCCCTGCTTCTGGAGGAACCCGGCGACCAGCTCGCGCTGCGCCGGCTCGTCGTCCACCACCAGGATCCGGAACGGTTCCAGCATCTACGCGCGCCCGTCTCGGAGCGGCAGCGTGACCAGAAAGCGGGTGCCGCCGCCGGCCACGGGTTCCACCGTGATCGTCCCCCCGTGCGCCTCGACGATCTGGCGCGCGAGCGGGAGCCCGAGGCCGAGTCCTTTGACCTTCGTCGTGTAGTAGGGCTCGAAGATTCGATCCCGGGCCTCGGGCGGGATGCCGGCGCCCGAGTCGGCGACCGTGAGCATCAGCGCGTGCGGCGCTCGCCCGGCTTCCAACCGGAAGGTCCCACCGTCGGGCATGGCCTCCAGCGCGTTCCGGGCCAGGTTCAGAACGACCTGCTTGAGCCGGTCGCGGTCGGCGACGAGCGGTGGGAGATCGGCCGGAATGCGCCGTTCGATGCGGATGCCCGTCTGATGAGCCTCGGGCTCGATCAGCCCCACGACCTCTTCGAGGAGATCTCCGAGACGGACCAGCTCGGGCTTGAGGACCGGCGGCCGGGCCAGCGCGAGGAACTCCTCCACCAGGGCATTGAGACGCCGCACCTCGCCGCCGACGAGCTCGAGGACACGATCATAGTCGGCGGGCCCGGCCGTCGGTCGGAACTCGGCCCGGAGCCGCTGGAGCCCCATCGAGATGGCGTTGAGCGGATTGCGCACCTCATGGCTCACCGCCGCCGCCATGTTGCCGAGCGTCGCGAGGCGGTGGCGCCGTGCCACCTCGGCTTCGAGCCTGGTGACCTGGGCGAGATGACGATGCTGCGTGTAGAAGATCACCGCCAGCCCGAGGACGCCGAGCCCCAGGACGGCCAGGGCAACGACGACGGCCGTCGCCCGGTCGCGCCGCCACACCGCCTCCATCGGCGCGGTGGAGAGCCGGATCTGGAGCAGGCCCGGGTGCACGCCGTCCAGCGCGAGCGGGCGCGCGATCTGGAGCGCGGACCCGGCACCGTCGTCGGTTGTGAACCGCGTCAGGGTGCCTCCCTGCTCGAGAAGCCGTCGCAGCGCCGTGTCTGGCTCCTGTCGCCCCACCCGACGCGGGTCCGAATGCGCGACCACCGTCAGATCCGGATCCAGGATCGCCACGGTCTCAACCCCCGCCCGGCGACCCAGGTCCTCCACCTGCCGCTGGACGCCGATCTCCCGGCGGAAGTTCAGGACATACTCGGCGTCCGCATGCACGGCGATGATCCCGGGGAAGGTCCGGGCTCCGATGGCGACGCCAAACGCGGTGCCTTCCCAGTACGTCCGGTCCCGGACCTTGGGTGGCACGCTCGGATCGGGCGGCTCGGGCCTCCAGCGCGGGCCCCAGAGATACATCATCATCGCGCGGTGCGCCCCCGGAACTCCCGGGGGACCCATCATACGGCCCATCTGGTGCCGCATGCCCATCCCGCCCATCATCGGACCCGGCGGCGCCGGCCAGGTGTACGGCCGACCCTCGAGATCCAGCAGGTCCACGCGGAGCAAGCGATTCGTCGCGCTGACGGACCGCAGCCAGTCCGGATCCGGCGGCCGGAAGCGGAGGAGCTGGTCCAGGAGGCGGGCGTTGTCGAGGAGGCGCTGGCTGATCATCTCCTCCATGAGCGCGTTGGCCCGGATCACGTTCTGACTCGACGCCTCAAGGGCGTTGGCCAGGGCGAGCCCGGTCTCCTCGAGCTGGCGCGCGAGCTCCCGCTGCGTGCGGCGTGCCGCGGACACCGCCACGACGCTCACGAGGGCGGCCAGGAGCACCACGGAGGCGAGGAAGTACCGAGCCGGACGTGGCAGTGTCATGCCGGACTCCTTTGGCGAGATTGTACGTCCGGCATCCTCGGGAACCGCTCCGACCCCCGGAGGACCGCTCCGGGGGCCGGCCATCACGACAGGGAACGCGCTACCCGGCGGTTCGCCGCCCGGGCCCGCCAAACGGCATCACGCCGCCGAACGGGTTCACATGAAGCACCCGCGTCTCGTCCTTGGGACCCTTGAGCTCCACCGAATACGCCATGCCGTGCCGCCCCGTGAAGGGCAGAACCTTCTCCACGGTGAAGCCCTGGAGGTACGTGTCGGCGTAGGTCTGCGCCAGCGTCTTCGCCTGCTCCTCGGTGATGGACCCTGCCGTCACACCGGCGCCGGTCATGCCCGGGCAGCCGCCCATCATGTAGCCGCCCATCGGGCCGGCGCCCATCATGCGGCCCATCGGACCGGCCCCCATCGGCCCTCCGCCCATCCAGGCGAAGGCCACGCCCCCCAGAGACACGAACATGACTGCTGCGATCGCGATGCTCAGAAACCGCTTCATGGCTCAGTCCTCCTCCTCTGGTCGATTCCGTCGACCGACTGACTCAGAGAGCACGAGCGGTGCCAACGGACGCGGTGGTGGAACTGCGCGGTTTTCTTGGCACCCGCGGACGCGCGCGGGTAGCCTCCCGCAAGAAGCTCGTCGGAATCGTCGAGGCGCCTCGACGTACCTGTCGAGCGAATCGGGGAACACGGAAGATGCGTTCGCGCCGAGGCGCGACGTCCCGCGTCGATCCGATCGAGGCACCCGTTCGCGGGTCTCGGGCTCTTGCATCGCGCGCGGGGCAGCATGCCGCGAGTGTCAGGGAAATACCAGGAATGGTTCCGACGAACTCGTCGAGGCACTCGACAACTTTGGCGACGCGAATCCAGGACGATCCGCGAAGCCGCTCGGCTTTCGGCGGCCGAGGCGGTTGACCTGGTTCTTAGCCTCCGCGCGCGAGCCGCGCATGAGGCAAGCATGGGACACGTGGGGAACATCTGCCCCAGGGCGCCAATCCAAGAAGGACTCGGAGCCGCTGAGACAGTTGTGTCTACGCGTGGCAGACGGATTGCTTGAAGTCGAATATGTGAGGACAACATGCGAGCGGCCGGCAAGCGTGCCATCTGGCCGAGAAGCGTCGCTCGCCAATTCGATGATCCTCGCACATCCAGAAATGAGGGACTCAAGATGAAATCAGTCAAGTCTCCACTCGGCAAAATCGCGGCCGCCCTAGTGGTCTTCGTTTTTGTCGGGATTCCCGTGTCGCTTGTCCTCTACGACGTTGGCATCGCTATCGCCGGTGGGATGGGCGGCGGTGGCATGGGTGGCTCGGGCGGTGGCATGGGTGGCTCGGGCGGTGGCCCCGGCGGCTCCGGCGGTGGCATGGGTGGCTCGGGCGGCGGCACCGGCGGCTCAGGCGGTGGCATGGGTGGCTCGGGCGGTGGCCCCGGCGGCTCCGGCGGTGGCATGGGTGGCTCGGGCGGCGGCACCGGCGGCTCCGGCGGTGGCATGGGTGGCTCGGGCGGTGGCCCCGGCGGCTCCGGCGGTGGCATGGGTGGCTCCGGCGGCGGCACCGGCGGCTCCGGCGGTGGCATGGGCGGCTCCGGCGGTGGCCCCGGCGGCTCAGGCAGTGGCATGGGCGGCGGTGGTGGCATGGGCGGCTCGGGCGGTGGCCCCGGCGGCTCCGGCGGTGGCATGGGCCCAGCGGGCGGTATGTCTGGCTTCGGCATGGGCGCCGAGGATCATGATCGGGCGGGCATGGGCCCGAGCATGAACGGTCAGGGCCCCTCAATGGGGCGCGATGCCGGCCAAGGCCATGGCCACATGGGCCGCGGCGACATGGCAACTCCGGGACGACAAGGCCAGGCCCCCATGGGTCCCAACGGCGACATGACGGCTCCGGGACGACAAGGCCAGGCCCCCATGGGTCCCAACGGCGACATGACGGCTCCGGGACGACAAGGCCAGGCCCCCATGGGTCCCAACGGCGACATGACGGCTCCGGGACGACAAGGCCAGGCCCCCATGGGTCCCAGCGGCGACATGACGGCTCCGGGACGACAAGGCCAGGCCCCCATGGGTCCCAGCGGCGACATGACGGCTCCGGGACGACCGGGCTCCCCCCAGATGACGGGGAAAACGGAAATGTCTGCCTCCGGAATGCGTGGTAACAGTCAGAGCATGAATCCGGGCATGCAGGACACAACGCGAGAGCGCGGTGCCCGGCAAACCGAAATGGCCGCCGAGGATCACGACATCACCGGCGCCCGTGACCGCGAGAGCCACCAGTGAAGGGCACGCGGTACGAGATGACGGCGACAGCCGGAGGCTGGCGGAGGCGTCTGCTCACGCCCGCCAGCCTCGCGGTGGGCCTGCTGCTTGCCGGTTGCGCGTCTCTATCCGCGCAGTTCCAGCAGCAGTATCAGGCCCAAGTCGCGTTCGATGAAGGATTGCACCGGTACAACGCCCGAGACTACGCCGGCGCGCGTCCAAGCTTCCAACGCGCGGTGACATTGCTCCCGACCTTCGACGAGGCCGAGACGTACCTGGCGTGGAGCAACTATTACCTCGCGAAGTATCCGGAAGCCGCGCTGCATTTCCGCCAGGTCATCACCCGGCAGCCCCGATGGGAGGGCCTGTTTGACGGGCTGGGATGGACCCGCTATCGCGAAGGCCGATACCACATCGCCTTGCAGGCGTTCCAGCAGGCACTGGACCTCGTTCCCACCTACCGAGACGCGGCGGTCGGATCCGCCTTCTCGCTATTCGAGCTGGGGCGGTATCGAGAAGCACGGCCACGGCTAGAGCAATTGATCCAGGAGGGACGGGCGACCATGTTTCGGAATCCCGCGCCAGACCTGGAGGAAGTCCGGAACCGCTACGCTTGGTCGCTCTTCTACCTTGGAGAGTACGAAAAAGCGCGTGCGGAATTCGCCAGCGCCATCGCCGTCCACCGCGAGTGGTACGGGCTCTACAATGGCATGGGGTGGAGCTTGCTCCGCCTCGGCGATCGGGCCCGGGCCCGCGAAAGCTTCCAGCACGCCCTCCAGTTGCGGCCCGACTATCCGGATGCCAAGGAAGGACTCCAACAAGCGGGACAATAGCCACGAAGATCGCGGATCCGGAGTCGCTCGAGCTCGCGTAGAGGCCAATCAGAGCCGTCGATCTGATCGTGGCCAGCTTCGTTTGGCCCCCGCCTCCGCGCGAACAGAGGGATCGGGGTCAGGCTGGCCTCGGGGTCTCTCGACGGAGCCGGGGGATGAACGCCGGCGTGGTGGCGGCGTAGCGCGCGTAGGCCTCGCCGAACTCGGCCCGGGCCTCGCGCTCTTCGCGATGGGCCAGGCGCACGTACATCGCCACGAGGATCGGGAACATGGCCAGGGTCAGGACGGTTGGCCACTGGAGCAGGAAGCCGAGCATGATGAGGATGAACCCCGCGTACTGGGGATGCCGCAGGTAGGCGTAGGCGCCCGTGGTCGCCAGCTGATGCCGCCGCTGGGCCGCATAGAGCACGCGCCAGGCCGCCGCCAGCAGAATGAACCCCCCGGCGATTAGCGCGTTGCTGAGGAGGTGCAGTGGGTTCAGATGCGGATCACCCCGCCAGCCGAACAGCGTCTCCCAGAGGTGGCCCGTGTCATGAGAGAGGACGTCGAGGCCGGGGTACCGCCGCTGGAGCCAACCCGACAGGAGATAGAGCGTGAGCGGAAAGCCGTACATCTCCGTGAAGAGGGCGATCAGAAAGGCCGTGAACGCCCCGAATGACCGCCAGTCGCGTGCGGTGGTCGGACGCGCGAAGCTGAACGCAAAGGCCACGAACACGACGACGTTCAGAATGACCAGATCCCAGAGCCCATACGCCGGGCCTGCGCCCGTCATCGGTCTGCTCCGTCGCGGGGTGAGCGGCTGACCGCCCTCTCGCCGTCACCCGCGCCCTGATCCGCGTGTCCGTCGTGCGGCCCCGGCCCGCGGTGGCTCCCGTGCCCTCCGCCGTGCCCGCGGTGGAAGAGGTGCAGCAGCGGACAGGCCAGGAGGAGCAGGTAGGGCAGCACCCCGAGGACGTGCGCCGTGTGCTCGGTCAGGACGAAGAACCCCGCGATGAGCAGGAATGCCACGAGCACCAGCCCGGAGCGGGACCACAGCCAGGACCGATCGCGTCGCATCTCGTCCGCCGTCATTGTCTGACCCTCCTCAGGCTGCGTCCCTACCGTCGCTTCCCCCTCGGCAGAGGATCCAGCACACGAGGGCGATCGCCGCCGCGACGGCCAGAGCCACCGTGATGCCCGCGCGCCATCCGACCCACCAGGCAACCAGGGCAAAGACCGACGGCACCACGCACACGCCGATTCCGATCCCGAGCTCGAGTGTGGACTCTCGCCTTGGGCCGGACCGCCAGCGGCCGACCACGTCGTCCCTCCTATTCCACGAGGACCTTGCCGCGGATCATGCCCATCTGGCAGGCGAACTCATGCTCCCCAGGCTCCTTCGGGAGGAACTCCACCGGGACGGGCTCCCCCTCCGGAAGGCGCGCCGACTTGCCGAAGCTCGGGAGCAGCACCATCTCCGTGCACGAGGCCGATTCTTGCCGGACGAATGTGAGCCGGACGGGTTTCCCCGCCTCCACCACGATGAGATCCGGTGTGTACCCGCCCTTGACCAGGACCATCTGCTCCTGGTAGCCGCTGTGGCTCGTCGCGGCCCGGACCCCCTTCGTCTTGACCAGCCAGAAGAACCACACGATCCCACCGACCAGTCCGAGTCCAATCAGGTTGACCAGGACGCGGTCCCAGGTCATGTCGGGCTCCAACGCTTGAGCCGGTTGGCATTGGTGATCACGGTCACCGAACTGAAGGACATGGCGAGCGCGGCGAGGAGTGGCGAGAGCAGGATCCCGAAGAACGGATAGAGCAGGCCCAAGGCGACGGGGAGCCCGAGAACGTTGTAGACGAACGCCCCGACGAGGTTTTGGTAGACGTTCCGCATGGTGGCGCGGCTGATCTGGATCGCCGTCACCACGCCGCGGAGGCTGCCCTTGATGAGGGTGATGTCGGAGGCCGCGATGGCCACGTCCGTGCCCGTCCCGATCGCGAAGCCCACATGCGCCTGGGCGAGCGCGGGGGCGTCGTTGATCCCATCCCCGACCATGGCGACGGTCTTCCCCTCGAGCTGGAGCTTTTGGACGTTGAAGGCCTTGTCCTGCGGCAGAACCTCGGCCAGGACCCGGTCGATCCCGACCTGACGGGCGATGGCCTGGCCCGTCCGCTCGTTGTCGCCCGTCATCATGACGACCTCCAGGCCCATCGCCGTGAGCGCCTGGATCGCCGCCCGCGAGTCCTCCTTGACCGTGTCGGCCACCGCGACGATCCCGGCCAGCCGGCCGTCGATCGCCACGTACATCGCGGTCTTCCCCTCGCCGGCGAGCTGGCTGGCGCGCTCGTCGAGGCCGTCGAGCGGAATGGCGCGGTCACGCATGAGCTTGAGGTTCCCCAGCAGGAGGGCGCGGTCCTCCACCGTCGCCTCGATCCCGTGACCGGGGATCGCCGCAAAGGTCGTGGGATCGGGCAAGGTCAATCCCCGTCGCTCGGCGCCCTCCACGATCGCGGCCGCCAGCGGGTGCTCCGACGATCGCTCGACGCCGCCGGCCAGCCGCAACAGGGTGGCCTCGTCGACGCCGTCGGCCGTCACGATGTCGGTGAGAACGGGCTTCCCGTGCGTGATGGTGCCCGTCTTGTCCAGGATGACGGTCCCGATCCCCTGCGCGGTCTGGAGCGCATCGCCGCTCCGGATCAGGATCCCGTTGAGGGCGCCCAGCCCGACGCCAGTCGTCAGCGACATCGGCGTCGCCATCCCGAGGGCACACGGGCAGGCGATGATCAGGGTCGTGACCGCCACGATCATGGCGTAGACGAGCCGCGGCTCCGGCCCGAACGTGTACCAGAGCATGAAGCCGACGATGGCGAGGATCGCGACGCTCGGCGTGAAGTACCCGGACACCACGTCCACGATGCGCTGGATCGGGACCTTGGAGCCCTGCGCGTCCTGGACCAGGCGGATGATGCTGGCCAGGGCGGTGTCCTTGCCCACCTTGGTCGCGCGAAAGCGGAAGGCCCCGGTCTTGTTGAGGGTCCCCCCGATGACCTCGTCCCCGGCCCGCTTCTCGACCGGCATCGACTCCCCGGTGACCATCGACTCGTCCACAGCCGAGGCGCCCTCGACGATCTCGCCGTCGACGGGGATCTTCTCCCCGGGCCGGACGACGACGACATCGCCCACCAGCACCTCCTCCACGGGCAGGTCCCGCTCCGTGCCGTCCCGGATGACGCGCGCGATCTTGGCCTGGAGCCCGATCAGCTTCTTGATCGCCTCCGAGGTGCGGCCTTTCGCGCGGAGCTCCATGGCCAGCCCGAGATCCACCAGGGCGATCACCACGACGGTCACGTCGTAGTACACGTCGGCGAACTCGCGGGCCGGGAAGATTTGCGGGAACAGGAGGGCGATCGTCGAGTAGACCCAGGCCACCCCCGTCCCCAGAGCGATCAGCGTGTGCATGTTCGCCGACCGGTGCCGGAGCGCCTGCCAGGCTCCGGTGAAGAAGTGGCGGCCACTGACGAGGATGACCGCCAGGGAGGCGGCCCCCATCAGCGCCCACATGTACCAGAGCTGATGGCTCTCCCGCGGGAACCAGTCGCGGAGGACCGGGAAGAGCCACGGGTAGCTGAGGATCATGGTGAACGTGCCGACGCCCGCGCCGAACCACCACTGGCGCATCAACGTCCGGTACTCGCGCGCCCGGGCCTCCGCCTCCCGATCGAGGGCGCTGGGGGCCGCCGGGGCCGGAGTCTCGACGACCCGATAGCCGGCCGACCCCACCGCGGCCGTGACGGCGGACAAGTCGGTCACGCTCGGCACGTACTTGACCGTGGCCTCCTCGCTGCCCACGCTCACGGTGGCCGCGAGCACCCCCGGACTCTCGTGGAGCGTGGTCTCGATCTTCGTGACGCAGGAGGCGCAGGTGATCCCGTCGATCCGGAACCGGGCCGTCGCCGTCTCTGACCGGTAGCCCGCCGCCTTGATCGCGTCATGCAGGGCGGCCACGGTGGTCTGCGCGGGGTCGTACTCGACGAAGGCTCGCCCTTGGGTCAGATTGACCGTCGCACCGGAGACGCCCGGCACCGCCCGGAGCGCGTGCTCGACAGCCTGAACGCAGGCCGCGCAGGTCAGGCCGACGACGGGGAGTTCGATGCGCTGGACAGGGGCAGAGGCACCGCCCACCCCCGTGGTGGCCGAGGGGGCATGCCCGACATGGCCGATCGCCGTCATGGTGCCACCGCCCCGTCTGGCCGCACGTCGCAGAAGCACGAGGGCTTCCGGACGTGCTTAGTGCGGTAGTAGTGGATCAGCCGATCGACGAGCCGCTCTGGATCGTCGTCGTAGAGCACGCACGCCCCGGTCTCTTTTCCACTGGCCTTGATGATGGGTTCCACCAGCTCCGTGATGCCGCCCGTCCCCGTCAGCACGCCGATCAGCCGGCCCTCGTCGTAGGCGATCGCGAGTTCCCCCAGCGTGCCAGTCCGGCCCCCCGCGATCACAACCATGTCGCACGAGCGGATGTTCGTGATCTCCGGGCCCATGAGCCCGCTGCCCGTGTAGATGAGCACGTCGAAACCGTCGACCGGCGAGTGGTACTTCCGCCGGTGCTCGTCGAGGGAGAGGCCGGGGGAGATCCCGACCACCAGACCGCCCCTGGCCTTCGCCCCCCGAACGGCCTCGTACGGGAGCCCGGGGCAGCCTCCCGTGATGAGGACCGCGTCGCGCGCCGCGATCGCCTCCCCCAGGCGATGCGCCTTGGCGAGGGTCGCCTCGCTCAAGTCTCCGCCGCTCGAGCCCATCACCCCGATGGTCAATCGCATGGCCCTGACCTCATCGAATCGGCGTTAATCGATCCCGTTGGCCTGTTGGAGTTCCCGGACGTAGCGCGTGATCATGGGGATCGCGTCCGGTGTGATCGTCGGCTGTGGCGGCATGTCCCCGAAGAGCCAGTGGTGCGCCCGCACCCCTCGGCGCACGGCCAGCTCGAAGGCCACGTCCGCGTGATGTCCCGGGCGATAGATCGCGTGGACGAGGGGTGGACCGGTCGTCGTGCCTTGGGCCACGTCGCCATGGCAGGACGCGCAGCTTCGCTGAAACGCCGCCCGTCCTGCCTGGCCGGCGGGTGAGAGCTCGGGCACCCGCACCGTCGACGCCGGTCCTTCGCGGTATGCCGCCCAGACCCCCAGACCCGCGACCAGCGCCCCGAGCCCGGCGGCGACGAAGACCTTCCGTCGACCCGTCATTGGCTGCGGCGGAGCACGGTGTTGTGAATCAGCGTGAACACGAATCCCGCGTAGGCCCCATATACGAAGGTCTCCGCGACGCCGAGCAGGATGCTCCCCGGAGTCAACCAGCGAAAGCCGGGGAGGATCTGCTCGAGAAGCTGGCTCGGGGGGAAGCCCGCGGGACCACCAGAATATACGACACACGCCACGAAGGTCATCGTTCCGAAGAACTCCCACGACCACGTCGTGCCTTTCAGACCGAGCGGGGACATTCGCGTCGCGAGAAGAGCTCCGGGGAGCCTCGTCGGTCGTCAGCCGTCCCGGTCACCGAATCCGCGCCGTCGCCTTGAGCCACATGGAGAGAGCCGTATGGTATTCGGCGAGCGCCGAGATCGCATTGAACCGCGCGCGGGTCAAACTGACCTGCGCGTCCAGGATCTCCAGCTGGATCCCCCGGCCCGCCGCGAAGCGCTCCCGGACGATCCGGTACTCCTCCTCCGCCTGCTCGAGCCCCTTCCGGCTGGCCTCGACGCTCTTGTCGGCGGCCGTCAGCATGAGCGCCACCTGGTTGACGTCCTTCTCGATCTGCTGCCGGGCGATGGTCTCCGCCTGGACCGCCCGGTCGAGCTTCGACTTGGCCGTCTTCAGCGCGTTCTCGCGCATGAAGCCGTCGAACACCGGCAGGGTCACCACGACGCCGACGGAGTACCCCTGGTCGGTTGTGTGCGCCTCGCTGCCGTTCTTTGCCCACGCCCAGTCGTACATGGCCACCAGCGACACCTGGGGGAAGTAGTTCCCGTGGGCGGCGCGCACGTCCGCTTCGGTCGCCTCCCGCCGCTTGACGGCGGCCTTCAGCTCGGGGTGGATCTCGCTGGCCTGGCGGATCCCGTCCTCGACCGAGACGGTGGCCGGCGTGTACTCGAGCCGGTCCGCGAGCGTGATCGAGGACGCGAGGTCCACCCCGAGAGTGGTCTTGAGCGCCACGAGCGCGGCCTCGGCACGGCTTCGCGCCATCGCGTCCATCTGTGCGACATTGGCGAGCTCGGCCTCATCGCGCAACACGTAGTAGCGTGGGATCCGCCCCGCGTCGAAGAGCTCCCGACTGAGCCGGAGCCGCTCCTCCACGTCCCGCCGCAACTCTCCGGTGACTCGGGTATTCTCCGTCTCCCGCAGGGTCGCGATGTAGTCCAGCCGTACCTGCATGGCGGCGTCCACTCGGGTGCCTTGGAGCATCTGGCGACCCGCATCCACCCGTGCCGCGGCCGCCTTGTAGCCATAGTAGTCCCGCCCGCCCGAGAAGAGGGCGTACATCGCCGTCACGTTGGCGTCGCGGCTCTGGTCGGCGCTGAACACCTGGAAGTTCCGGGCCATCGTGGTGCCGGCGGACGTGTAGACGTTCGGTCCCAGGTTCTGGTCGCTCAGATAGCCATTGATCGACAGCAGAGGCCAGAACGGCGCCAGGGCCTCCCGCTGCATCGAATCCATCGTCCGAGCGTCGGCATCCGCCGCCTTCACCCGAAGGTTCTGCTGGAGCGCTAGGTTCACCGCCTGCTCCATGGTCAACGGCCCCTCGACACGCGGGAGCGGCGGCGGCTGGGCCATGACATTCCCCGCCGCCAGCAGGAAGCCGCCTCCGACCAGGACCCCCACCCACACCGATCGTCGGACCCGTTCCGTCTCAGTGGGTGCCATGCGCGCCTCCCTCGCCCTTGGCGGGCTCCTCGGGTTTCGCCGGCGCGCCACCACTGGGCTTGGGCGCGGCCGACTCGCTCATGCCCGGCATGCCGCCCGGTGCGGCCGGCGCCGTAGGCACTGTCTTCTTGACGCCCGACACGTCGGTCACCCGCGCACCGGCATAGAGCCCCTCGTGGCCTCGCGCGACCACCCGGTCGGTTCCGACGAGGCCCCTCACCACCTCCACGAGATCGGGGTTCTCGAGCCCCGTCGTTACCTCGCGCGGCTGCGCCTGGTCGCCCTCGATCGCCCACACGCGAGTCTTCCCGCCCATACGCGCCACGGCCGTCCGGGGGACGGTGAGCGCGTCGACTCGCTCGCCGGTCACGAACTGCATCGTCACGTACTGCCCGGGCAGGAGCCGCCGCCCCGGGTTCTCGACGATCGCTTCCACGACGGCGGTCCGCGGACCCTGGTCGACAAAGGGGAAGACCGAGGTCACCGAAGCGGTGATCGGCACCGGCTCGGGACCCGTCGTGGTCACGGTGACCGGTGATCCCACCCGGATCGACGGCAGATCCTTCTCGCCGACGTTCGCCTGGAGTCGGATCCGGTCGATCTGCGCGATCTTGAGGATCGCCATGCCGGGCTGCACCAGGACTCCCGGCGCGACTAGTCGCTTCACGACGTAGCCAGCGCTGGGCGCCAGGATGTTGACGTAGTCCCTGACCACCTGCGCGGTCCCGAGCTGGGCCTGGCTCTGCCCTGCCATCGCGGCCATCGCATCGCGCTTCCGGCGAGCGCTGGCCTCCATCGCGCCTGCCTGCTCGAGTCGCGCCCGAGCGGCCTCGGCCTTCGCCTGGGCCGAGAGAACCATGGCCCGGGCCTGGTTCACCTTGGCGCGGGCGGCCTGCCCCTTCGCCTGCGTCGCGGCGGCCATCGCACGGGCGTTCTCGACGTCCTGCCGCGAGACGGCGCCGACCCGGAATAGCTGCTCCTCCCGCGCGAGCAACGGCTCCTGGTAGCTGGCCTCCGCCTCTACCATGGCGAGCTCCCGCTCCATCTGAACCACGCCTTCGCGGGCCGCGGCCACGTCGGCGACCGTCATGGCCACCTCGCGCTCCATCTGCGTCACGCCGTGGCTCGCCGCGACGACGTCGGCCTCCATCTGTGCGACGTTGGCCTCCGCGGCCGTCGTGGCGGCGGTTGCCTCGCGGACCCGAGAGCTGAGCTCCGCGTCGTCGAGCCGCGCCACGACCTGGCCCGGCCGCACGGCGTCTCCTGGGTAGACCGGCATCTCGACGATCCGTCCGGTCACCCGCGGGTAGATGTCCTCCTCGGCGAACGGCACCACGCTACCGGTGTAGATCACGGTTCCGGTCATCCGGCGCCGCTCGACGCGCGCGAGCGTAACGGGAAATGCCGCACCCCCCGCACTCACCCGCATCGTCATGTCCATCGTCGGCCGACCGGCCACGACATTCGCGTAGTACGCCCATCCGGCCGCAGCCCCTACCGCCACGAGTGCCCCCATACGGAGTCCCCACGTCCGCGCCCGCGCGCCCTCCCGGCGCACCGCTCGGTCATCGGCGGGCTCAGGCGGGCGCGCGGGCGCGATCGGTGCTTGTTCACTGCCGTTGATAGTCATGAGCACCCTCCATCGCGTTTCTCCCCAGGGGTCTCTGTTTGTCGCTGCCCCGCCGTGAGATTCCCCCAGGCGGCCTCGTCGTGACGGCGGCGGGGCTCCCTCAATGTGGTGCTCAACTCCCGCAGCGTTGCCGAGAGCCAATCGAGCTCCTCGAGGCTCGGGCCCGACCTCGCTGGCGTCCGCCTCATGAACTGAGCGACACCGGCCGGCTCGGCGTGGATCACCGCGTCTGCCGGGATCAGGTAGCGACTCCGGGGCGTCATCGGTGCGAGACCTCCCGTCGGCCACGTCGCTGCCCCAGAACACGACGCATCGCGGACGCGAGGTCATCGGCGTACGTGTGCAGGACCGGCACCACGAAGAGAGCCAGTACCGTGCCTATCGACAGCCCGCCGATCGTGACGGTGGCCAGTGGCGCGTACGCGTCGATGCCGGTCCGCGGGAAGAAGGCCACCGGGATCAGCACGACGATGCTGATGAGGGACGTCATAAGGATCGGTCGCAGGCGGATGGGTGCGGCCGTCAGGATGGCTTCGTCCCGCGCCATCCCGTCCCCGCGCAGCCGCAGCACCAGGTCGATCATCAACACGGCGACGGTCATCATCATCCCCGTCAGGATCACGACGGCCAGGATCGAAACGGTCGAGAACGTCTGCCGGGCCAGGAGCAGCCCGCCCAGGATCCCGGTGAGCATCAGGGAGAGCGATACGATCATGTTGAACGGCTCGATCAGACTCCGGAACTGTGCCACCAGGAGCAGGACCATGAAGATGACCGCCAGGTAGAGGCCCCGGAGGAGCCGCTGGAACGACTCCTCCATCTGTGTCATGTCGCCCCGTAACTCCACCCCGTAGCCCGGGGGGAAGCTGATCTTCTGGTGCGCGGCCATCAGGAGGTCCATCGCGAGCTCCATGCTCGGCGGCCCCCCCTTCCGGTAGAAGCCGAGCACGGAGATGACCCGGCGGAAGTTGTCGCGCTCGATCAGCGTCGGACCTTCTCGCTCCTCGATCCGGGCCACTGACGCGAGTGGCACGACCTCGCCCCGCTTGCCGACGATCTTGACCTGCTCGAGATCGGTCCGGTCGCGCCGCTGCTCCCCGCGGTAGCGAAGGAGAATCGTGAACTGCCGCTGGTTGTCCAATCGGTAGAACTCGTTCGCGAGGCCCCCCCTGAGCGCGTAGTAGGCCTGGTCGGTGATGTCGGCGACCGTGAGCCCGAGCTCCTGCGCGCGAACCCGATCCACGATCACGTGGAGCTGGGGGAGGGTCTGGGCCCAGGACGTCGCAACCTGAGAGAACCCCGGAATCTCCGCGGCGAGCTGCCGCGCCTGCTCTCCGATCTCGTGAAGCTTCTCGAGATCCGGGCCGAAGAAGATCACCTGGACAGGGGCGGCGCTTGAGGCCATCACGTCCGCTCCCATTTCCTTGACGGTGAGCCGTCGGATCCCAGGGATTGTTCGCATGGCCTCATCGCGGACTCCGTCCATGACCTGCCAGATGTCCCGCGTCCGCTTCGAGGAGTCCACGAGCGTGAGCATCATGAAGACCGAGTTCACCGAGCCCATGCTGTAGCCGGTGAAGTACGTCCCCCCCGGCTCGAACCCGACCTCCGAGGAGATCTTCGTGACTTCCGGCTGGCGCTGGAGGATCCGCTCCACCTCGGCGGCGATCTCGGCCGTGCGGGCGAAGGAGGTGCCCGGCGTCGCCTCGAGCTGGACGAAGGCCTGTGACACGTCGGCGAGCGGCATCATCTCGCTGCCGATCCCCGGGTACAGGGCGACGCCAACCAGGATCACCGAGATCGCTCCGCTCAGGACCACGAATCGATTCCGGATGGACCAGACCAGGCTGTTGCGGTAGTGAGCTTCCAGCCGCTCGAGGAATCGTTGCGAGGGGTCCAGGAGCCACCGCTGGAACCGGCCCTGACGTGCGCCGGCCTCGGTGGTGTGAGGCGTGAAGAGGTGCGCGGCCAGCAACGCCGTGAGCGTGAAGGAGACTAGCGCGGACGCGAGCAGCGCGAGGATGATTGCCCACACGATCCCCTCGAACATGAACTGGACGATCCCCCCCGCGAATGCCAGGGGGACGAGCGCCACGCAGAGCATGAACGTGATCGCGAGCACGGCGAGGCGCACCTCCGTGATCCCGTCGATCGCGGCCTGCTTCGGCGACTTGCCCATCCGCAGATGACGCTCGATCGAGTGGATGTCGATGATGGAATCGTCGACCAGCCGGCCGATCGAAAGCAGCAGACCGATCAGCGTGGAGCTGTTCAGCGTCATCCCGAAGGGCGACATGGCGAGGAGCGCCATCCCGAGCGAAACCGGGATCGTGATGAGCGAGATGAGGGTGCCTCGGATGCTCCCGAGGAAGAAGAGCACGACCAGCCCGGTGAGCAGGACCGCGATCACGAGCTCCTCGCCCATGTTGGTCATGAGGGAGCCGACGAACGTCGAGTTGTCGTAGGCGATCTCGAACCGGAGCCCCGGGAAATCCTCCTCGATCTCCTTCAGCTTGGCCTTGACCCCCTCGATCACTCGCACCGAGCTCGCCTCCGGCTGCTGGATGACCGAGACCTCGATCGCCTCCTGGCCGTTGAAGCGATAGAGGCTCCGCTGTTCCCGTGGCGTCCGGATCACGTCGGCCACGTCCCGGAGGTAGACGGTACGGCCCTCCATGCTGGCGATGGGGTAGGCGGCCACCTCCTCCGGAGTCCGGGCCCGGAAGTCGCTCCGCACGAGGATCTCGCGGTCCCGGTAGGTCAGCGTCCCCGCTGGCTTGGAGACGTTCTGCATGTCCAGCATGCTCTTCAGGTCGAGGAGGCTCATTTTGTACGCGGCTAGGCGCTCCCGGTCGACCACCACTTGCATCTGAAGCTTCTGTCCCCCGAACGTCACCACCGAGTAAACGTCCTTGACCACCTTCAGCCGATTGACCACCTCGTTCTCGACGAGCGTCCGGAGCTGGACGGGATCGTACCGTTCGGCGGTCACCGCGAGCGTCAAGACTGGAATGTTCAGGGGGTCGATCGCCAGCACCCAAGACGGCTTGAGGTTCGCCCCGGTCATGGGCAGGTCCGCCTGCACGACGTTCATCAGCGCCTGGATGTCGAACAGCGCCTTCTTCATGTCGGTGCCGTACCAGAACTCCACCGTCACGATCGAGAAGCCCTCCTGCGAGGTTGACCGGACGAAGTGGACGTTCTTCAGGTCCACCATCCGCTCCTCGATCGGCTTCGAGAAGTAGAGCTCCATCTCCTCCGCGGACAGCCCGGGCATCATCGAGACGACACCCACGAGGGGGCTCTCGACGTAGGGCATCATGCGTCGCGGCATCTGGAAGAAGATGACGAGGACGGCGAGCAGCGCCACGCCCAGGTAGAAGGCAATGACGACGTACGGGTGCTCGATCGACCAGCGGCTGATGTTGCCGCGCCCCGAGGGGGATGGCCCCTCGGCCGGTGTCCGCTCGGTCTGGTTCACCCACGCCCTCCGGCATCGGGCCCGGGGCAGCGCATCACTCCTCGGGACCGAGTACCCAACCCTCGCCGCTCTGCGGCCAACCGCCCTCCGGCCAGCCGCGTGTCTCGAAGCCGCTACCGCGAGGAACTAGGCTGGACGAATCCTGGGAGGGAGATCGGGAAGCTCTAGGAGGGTGGTGTACAGGGCGAATGCCGGCGCAGGCCGGAAGCGGCGACTGAGCCGCGGGTCCGCGTCCAGCGCCACGACGAGGGAGAGCAGGACCGTCCCCGCGCAAAAACTACCGCCGAACTCGTCGTGGTCGACCCCGTGGACGAGGCACAGGAGCCCGAGCACGAGCACGACGAACGCCACGGTCTTCACAAGGGTCGCGCCGTCCGCCACGTGTCTCATGGCATCCTCTATTCTTGCAACCCCCCTGCCATCAGTAACACCGCATTTCCCCAGGCGTCCGTGAACACCGGCTCCGCGATCCGGGACGCGTCCAACCCAGGTGTCCCACGTTCGCCCCAGCCCGATGGTCCACGCAGCCTCCTCATGTCCCGTTCCAGGGCATCTCGTACACCCGGTGGAAACCGGTGAATCCCTTGAGTCGACAGATGCCAACCTGACGGAGCGCGACGTTTCCCGACGCCGACTCGGTGGCCGCTTCCTCGTCCAAAAATATCCGATTCCGGTCGGGGATCTCCTTAAGGCGCTCCTCCCCCTCGACGGTCACGAAGGTGTCGCTCGGCACGCCCATCAGCCGGAAGGCTTTGTTGATCGCGGCGCCGTGGCGCCCCCCGCGCGAGTCGAGGAGGATCTCCCCGTAGGCCACGCCGACGCGGACGTCGAGGGGGGGGCCGGGCGCCAGGTCGGGCGGACGGTCTCGTAGGTCCCGCAGGAGCACCACGGCGGCTTGCACGGCCGCAGCCACCGAGGGGAATGTCATCATGCACCCGTCCCCCGTGTTCTCGACGAAGGCGACTCCCTGCCGCCTCGCTGCCAGAACAGTGCGCTCCTCCAGCGCATTGCGGGCGCGCATCGCCAGGCTGCCGCCGTGATGGGTCGCGAGCTGCGTCGACGCCACGAGGTCCACCACGAGTACAGCCTCCTGCACCACGCCCGCCGGCGCACGCCGCCAACGCCGTCGCGACCAGGCGCGGTGGGCGAGGACCCCCGCCGTCGCGGCGATGAGGCCGATGAGGACGTGAAACGTCCATTCACGATAAAAGGGTGGCGGCGTTGGCTCGGCCGCGGGCATGGCCATGCCGGGGATGTGCGGCACCGGCGCGGCCGACTGTGCCATGACGGAGCCGGTCACAAGCAGGCACGCAAGCATCACAGCCCTGACCAGGACACCATGATCATCCTGGATCGCCGCGGCCCCATGCATGGCGCGGGTCACCGCTCGCGTGGCTCTGGCACGCTGCACGACTGCGGCGAGGACGAGAAGACCAGCACAGCCTCGTGATGATGGCCAGTGTCGCGAGCTTGCTCGACCGCGATCCACAATACCTCGGCTCTCATCTGGATGGCGACCGCTTGCTCGACTGCCCCGCTGTCCAGCGCCGCCGAGTCCGTGCCGAGGACCACCTTGGCCCAGGCGCCGATCATGCCCGCCAGCAGCCTTCCGAGCCCGGTGGCGACAAGAACCTCACCATCGACCTGTCATTGGCTCCGGCGGAGCACGGTGTTGTGGATCAGGGTGAACACGAACCCCGCGTAGGCCCCATACATAAAGGTCTCCCCGACTCCGAGCAGGACGCTCCCCGGGGTCAGCCATCGAAAACCCGGGAGGATCTGCTCGAGGAGCTGGCCCGCGTGGAAGGCGCGTGGGACCACCAGGCCGTACCCCACGCACGCCACGAAGGTCACCGCCCCGAAGAGCCCCCACGACCACGTCATGACTTTCAAGCTGAGCGGGTGCATCGTCTTCCTCCTCTACGACTGGGCGTCACTTCGGCGCGCCCATCATGTCCGACATGCGCTTCTGCATCTCGGCCATGTGCTCCATCATCCTCGACATCTCGGGCATGGCCATCGGGCCCATCGACCCGCCCCGCGCGCCCATGCCGCCCATCAGACTGCCCATCTGCTTCATCGCGTCCCCCATCTGCTTCATCCGCTCGGGCGACATCTGACCACTGGCCATCATCTCGCCCATTTGCTGCATCATCCCGCCCATCTGCTGCATCAGGCCCATCATCTGCTGGTGCATGCCGGCCATCATGCCGGGTCCCATTGGGCCCGCCCCGGGCGATGGCGCCTGCTGCGCATGCACGATCGCGAATGTTCCGAGCGCAACGGTCAGGAGAATCGTCAGAATCGTCTTCATGGTTCACCTCTCGCGGGCTAGGGTGAAGAGTGTGACGAGCGCGCGACGCGTCTGAGCACAGGCGTGACTTATCGTTGGCCGGTCGCGTACTGCGCTGGCGCCTTCTCGAAGGTCACCTTGCATCCGGCCGAGCAGAAGTAGTACGTCTGGCCCTGGTAGCTCGCCTTCGCCGCCGCCTTCTTCTCGTCCACGGTCATCCCACACACGGGATCCTTGGCCATCTCGGACCTCTCTCCTGTCGGAGTTCACTGCACTGCCGGCTACTCCCACACGAAGACGCGCTCGCCGATGCCACCGACGTTCCTCACGACAACGCGCACCGGCCCTCGCTGGGTGACCGGGGGAAACACGACGACCGCTTCGCGGTGGTGGCCGCTGCCCCTCGACCCCTCCACCTTGGTGGGCACGACCTCGGCGCCCTCGGGCATCCGAAGGGCCACCGCGCGTTCGAACACGACGTCATCCAGCGACACGGTATGGGTATCGAGGACGATCGTGACGCGGATCGGCACGCCGACCTCCGGCGGCCCGGCGAGCGTGACGGCAACCGTCACCGCGCCCTGCCCGTCCCGTCGGGTCAGCGCGTCCTGGGCGCTCACGCCGCGGGCACTGCCGAGGGCGGCGACCAGCAGCCCGACACAAAGCCATGCACGCATGGAGAGACTCCCCTCTCTGCTCGAGTTTCAGGGCCCCCCCGCCCATATCGGGGCGGGGGTCCACACCAGGGCGTTTGGGACGAGCTAGGCTCGGGGAGGAGGGACGGGGCGCTCCAGGGGAACGGCGAGACGAATCGGGATCTGGACCGGCACCAGCCGACCGACGAGCGGCTGCGGCGCTCCGAGGACGATGACAGCGACCGGCAGCAGCGCCACGCCACAGAGGTCCAGCCCGGTCCCGTCGTCGGCGTCCAGGACGCAGAGACTAGCTCCCGCGAACAACGCCACGGCGACCAGCACCAGGACTCGGCCGAGCATACCCCTAGGCATCACAGCCCCTCACGATTAACAGGCGGGCAACTCCCGCGCCAACTCCCTGACCTCGGCGCAAGTCCGCGAGAACACGACACCAAGGATGGCGGCCAGCATCGTGAGGAGCTGGCAGGGCCTTCGGCCGTTGCGTCACGCGCTCACCAACTGAGGCAGCGATGCCCCAGGTCGCGGCGCCATCGGTCGATCCAGGGTGGCAGCCCCGCGGCAGGTGCTCAATGGGTCGCATGGCCGCCCTGCCCACCGGCCGCCCCGGGTGGCGCAGGCGGGGGCCGCAGCACCTTGAGATACGCGACCAGATCGAGCAACTCCTGGACGGTCAGCGTATCGTTGAACGACGGCATCTTCGAGGAGCCGTCCGCCGCCTCGTAGCCCTTTCCCGGCTCGACCACGGCATTCGGATTGATGATCGCCTCGACGAAGTACTCCGCCTCGTGCGCGGGTCCCATCGCCGCCAGCTCCGGTCCGATATTCCCGGCGTCCTGGGGGACCGCAAACGGCTCCCCACGGACCTCGTGGCAGCTGAAGCACTCATACTTCGCGAAGACGCCCCGTCCCCGTACCGGATCCCCCGCGGGCCAGGTGAAACGCCAGCCCGCTGGTGTCCGGTGATCGCCTTGGCCTGTGTCCCGGCCCGGGACCTGGGCCCCGCCGAACCGGACGAACCAGGCCACCAGGAGGACGATGACGACAGCCCCCGCAACCATGCCGTTCCTGGACATTGACCATGCTCACTCTAGTGGGTCGTGACGGTGACGAACCCGGCTCTGGACGGGCGTCCGGACCCCGTGACCGTGGAGAGGCGAGCGAACGGCCAGGCTAAATCAGAAGCGCGGCGTGCAGCACGAAGAGCGGGAGACGTGGTACCCGAACATCCGCGTCCCGGCCTGCCCTCGCCGAACCACGTACGTCAAGGCCAGGGACGGGGAGCGGCCGACTGTCGATGGCCCGCATGACGGGCCAGGCGGACGCCGACTTCAGGCTCTCACAAGAGGCCTCGGCGATCGCCACGGGTCCGCCGGAATCGGGGCCGGTGGAGCCGATGAATGGCGAAGCGTCGGCCAGGTGATGATGACCCGGCTCCGGCGCGCACACGTGCCCGAGCAGCGTCCCAATGGCAAACAGCACGACCAACCGGCTCATCAACTGGTGGCCCGGTGACGACGGCGCCATGCCCCTGAGGCTACCGGCCGCGACGGGGATTGTCAAAGTCACGCCGCGCGCGAAGGGCAATCGGCCGCCCGGGCGGCCGCCTCCGCTCTCGCCTCAGTGGCCTCGGAGGCTCCTCGGAGTGACCCGGACGGCGACGGAGTAGGCGCGGGCGAACGATTCCGCGGTCATGCCGATCCGCCGCAGGCCCTCGCGGTACTTGGCGATGTACTCTGGAACCCGGTCGGCGGGCGGCGCGTCGGGGGCGATGCGGGCATCCCCGGTGACGCTCACGATGTCGCCGCCTCGGCCGTCGCCGTCGAGATGGAGCGCGACCCGGGGCCGGCTGGCGATGTTGCGGAGCTTCGGCGTGTCCGGCCGGCTGTAGATCAGGAACGTCTCGCCATCCCAGAGTGCCCAGACGGGGCTCGGCTGGGGCGTGGCGTCGGGCGCGACCGTCACGAGCCAGTAGATCAGCTCGTCCTTCAGGCGGCGGGAGGCCCGGGCGCCGAACTCGCTGCCGGTGTCGATTCGCATGGGTCTCTCCTCGCTCGCCCGGTTACCTTACGGGCGGCGTCGATCGGACAGCCTTCATGGGACGGCGTTCTTGGGACGGCCTTCGGCCTGTGGCGGCCTTTGGCTCACCGGCTGAGCGCGACGAGCGAGATGAACTCGAAGAGGAGGTTCGCCGCGAGGAGGGCGGTGATCTGGCCGGGGCCATCGTACTGGGGCGCCACCTCGACGAGGTCGAACCCCACGAAGTCGAGGCCGCGGAGCCCCCGGACCAGCGCGAGCGCTTCGTACGAGGTCAGTCCCCCCACCTCCGGCGTTCCGGTGCCGGGGGCGAACGCCGGATCGACCGCGTCGATGTCGAAGGACACGTACACCTTCGCCCCGCGGAGCTTCGCATACTGCTCGACGACCCAGTCGACCCCCCGGGCCTTGATCGCCTCGACGCGGACCACGGTCATCCCGTGCTCGGCCTGGAAGTCGAAGTCGTCGGCGCCGTAGAGCGGCCCCCGGATCGCGATCTGAAACGTGCGGCGGGAGTCGATGAGCCCCTCCTCCACCGCCCGGCGGAACATCGTCCCGTGGAAGTATCGCGAGCCGAAGTACTGGTCCCAGGTGTCGGGATGGGAGTCGAAGTGGACCAGCGCCACCGGTCCGTGCCGGCGGGCGAGCGCGCGGAGGATCGGCAGCGCGATCGAATGGTCCCCCCCGACCGACACCGGAATGCAGCCGGCGGCGAGGATCCCGCCGATCTCCTGCTCGACGATCTCGTTCGTGCGCTCGATCGACACCGGCGAGATGTCGATGTCGCCGTAGTCCGCGATCTTGAGCGCCTCGAAGGGCGAGACCTTCAGGACCGGGTTCCAGGGGCGGATCATCGCCGACTGGCTCCGGATCTCGCGCGGCCCGAACCGCGCGCCGGCGCGGTACGACGTCCCGCCGTCGTAGGGGATGCCGAGGAGCGCCACGTCGAGATCGGCGGCCGCCCGATGGTGCGGCAGCCGCATGAAGGTCGCGATCTGCGAGAAGCGCGGCGACTTGAAACCGTCGATCGGCCTGAAGGGATGGCTCACGTCTTACGCTCTGCGCTCTCTCTCAGAATGGCATCTCAGAAGGCGCGATGCCCTGCGGCTGGTCCAGCCTAGGCAGGACCGGACTGGGCGGGATACCGCGCGGCCACGGCGGCCCACGGCGTCCCGCCAATGAGATCGACGAAGGCCGTCTCGAGCCCCGCGATCGGGACCCGGATCTGACCCATCGAGTCCCGGTCCCGGATCGTGACGCGGCCGTCGCCGGCCTCGCCCTTGTCGGAGTCGCCGATCGTCTGCACGTCCACCGTCACGCAGTACGGCGTCCCCACCTCGTCCTGGCGCCGGTACAGCCGTCCGATCGCCGCCGTGTCATCGTAGACCGTCACCCAGCCCCGTCCCGCCAGCCGGTCGCGGAGCTCCCAGCACCGCGCCACGATCTCCTCTCGCTTCTTCAGGAGGGGCAGGACCGCGATCTTCACGGGCGCCACCTCGGGGTGAAACCGCAGCACGATCCGCTTCTCCCCGCGAACGTCCTCGACGTGATAGGCGTCGGTGAGGATCGCCAGAACGGTACGATCGACGCCCGCCGCGGGCTCGATCACGTACGGGACCACGTGCTGCTTCCTCTCGTCGTCGAAGTAGCTCAGGGTCCGGCCGCTCACTTCGGCGTGGCGCTTGAGATCGAAGTCGGTGCGATTCGCGATGCCCTCGAGCTCGCTCCATCCGATGGCAAAGCGGTACTCGATGTCCACCGTCCGCTTCGCGTAGTGCGCCAGCTCGTCCTTGGCGTGCTCCCGGAGGCGCAGGTTCTCGGCGCGGATTCCGTACCGCTGGTACCATGCCATCCGCGCGTCGATCCAGTGCTCGTGCCAGTACTCGTCGGCCGGCTGGCCGCCCACCGCGTCCAGCGGGTTGACGAAGAACTCGAGCTCCATCTGCTCGAACTCGCGCGTCCGGAAGATGAAGTTTCCCGGCGTGATCTCGTTCCGGAAGCTCCGGCCGATCTGGGCGATGCCGAAGGGCAGCTTCCTCCGCATCGCCTGGAGCACGTTCTCGAAGTTGACGAACATGCCCTGGGCGGTCTCCGGGCGGAGGTACGTCACCGCCGCGTCCTCCTCGACGGGCCCGAGGAACGTTTTCAGCATCATGTTGAACTGGCGGGGGTCGGTCAGCTCCCCCTTGCCGCACACCGGACACAGCGTGCGGCGCCCCCCGCAGTGCTTGCACGCCTCGCCGGCGGGGATCTCGAACTTGTTTTCCTTCTTGGCCGGGCAGTAGTGGAGCCACGGCTGCGTGTCCACGTGGTCGGCGCGAAACCGCCGCTTGCACTCGCGGCAGTCCACCATCGGGTCGGAGAACCGCTCGAGGTGGCCGCTCGCTTCCCACACCCGGGGATGCATGAGCACCGCGGCCTCGAGCCCCAGCACGTCGCGGCGGAGGTGGACCGTGTCGCGCCACCACAGGTTCCGGACGTTGCGCTTGAGCTCCACCCCGAGCGGACCGTAGTCCCACGCCGAGCCGAGGCCGCCGTAGATCTCGCTCGACTGGAAGATGAAACCACGGCGCTTGCACAGGCTGACGAGGGTCTCCATGTCGACCATGTGAGAGAGCCTATCACAGCCCCCGCGGTCGCCTCGGCGGCGCCCCGCGCGTCGGACGCGATCAGGCGGGCGCCGAGCTGCCGCGCCACGTCGCGCTCCAGAACTCCCCCGGGGCTCGCGTCATGACGGCGAAGTCACCGCAGCGAGGCGGCGACAGCGGGCGCGAGCCGACGCGCCAGGTCAGCTCGCGGCCCGCCTCGGCGACGAGAGCGGGATCCACGAACAGCTCGACGGCCGTGAGCGCCAGGGCCTCCGAGGCCATGAGAGGTCCGGCCAGCCCGGCTGGGTGTCCGCTGAGAGCGGTCGTGCCCCAGTGGTGAAGCGGCACCGCCCGGGGGATCGCCCAGTTCACGCGACCGAGCGGGATGCGCCAGCTCGCCTCGCCGTCGTCCTGCCCGTAGGGGTCGCAGCCGTCCGTGTGAAGCGCCAGCTCCCGGTGAAGCTCGAAGGACGCCGCCGGATCGCACGCGCGGGAGAGCGCCTCCATCCACGCGAGATCGTCGACACTCCACGCCGGTGGACCGACGACCCTCAGATTCGCGTCGAGCGCCCGCGCCAGGACGTCGTTCGGGAGGTAGCCGCGGCTCGCTGCGACGAGCTGCTCGCCGACACTGACCCCGGCCATCTGCGCGGCGTCCCGGGCGATGGCGATGATCTCCTGGTAGGCGTCCCAGGCTGCCTCGAAGGATCCGTGCCGCACCGTGAGCCACACCCGGGCTTCCTCGGGGGTGATGCTCGGCATGAGGCCGCCGATCCGTACCACATGGCCGATGACGAAGCCGTGGAAGCGCGAGCCCCGCAGGCGGTCGATCGCTTGCATCGCCAGCTCCAGCGCCTCGAGCGCGTTGTGGCGCCGGACGGCCCCGCCGTGGCTCGCAACGCCCGTGAATACGAACTCGCTCGAGACACACGCGAGACACGGGCGCGAGAGGGCGCCGTTCTGGTAGTCCGCGTGAGAGGTGAGCAGCGCGTCCAGGCCCGCGAAGGCGCCACGCTCGAGGAGCGCCAGCTTTCCCCAGAGCAGCTCCTCGGCCGGACAGCCGAGGAGCACGAGCCTGCCCGCCAAGCCGTGGCTCTCCATCACGGCGCGCACGGCGACGGCCGCGCCCACCTGCGCCGGACCGAGCTGGTTGTGCCCACACGCGTGCCCGGCCGACTGGCCGGCGGGCGCACGGTACGGCACGGCGAGGTTCCCCTGGCCCGGCAACGCGTCGTACTCGGCCAGGAGCGCGACCGCCGGACCCGTCCCTCGACCGAAACGCGCCGCAAAGGCGGTCGGGATGCCGCACACGCCGCGCTCCACCTCGAAGCCGTGGCTGCGAAGCCACTCCGCGAGCGCGTCGGCCGCCCGGACCTCCATGAGCGGGAGCTCGGGCTCGTCCCACAGGCGCCGGATGTGCGCCTCGATCTCGGATCGGACACCGCTCCACGCATCCCGCGTGGCGGCGACGAGGCGGTCAGAGAGGCCCATGGACGGCCTACCGTACGGGGCGGCGTCGTGAGCCGTCAAGCCGCGAGATCGCGCGCGAGGCGGCGCCGGCAGACGGGTGACATCGAGCCCCCCCGATCCACTGCCGAGCGGTCCCCCGCCTTGACCCTCGCGGAGCCGCTCGCCCATACTGGCCGCGTGAAGGGCGGCGTCCGGCGCGTGCTCCCTCTGACGTTCGGCTGGGAGCACCTTCCGCGGCGGACCTCCATGCCCCTGGTTCCCGAAGCCGAGGGCCGTGTCTTCCTGCGCGAGCCCGTCCCCGGCCTCCTCCTCGAGGTCCCCGACGGCTTCGTGCTGATCGACACCGGCTTCAATGGCGCGCTCGTGCGCGATCGCCCCTTCTACCACCGGTTCTGGGGCCGTCGGCCGACCAAGCTCGAGCTATCCGGGCCCGGGGATCCGCTGGAGGACGCGTTCGCGCTGGTGGGGGTGGATCCGCGCGACGTGGTGGCCGTGGCCCTGAGCCATCTTCACAACGACCACGTCGGCGGCCTTCGCCACTTCGCAGGGCGCGTGCCCGTCCACGTCCAGCGGAAGGAGCTCGAGGCGGCCCAGGCCGACCCGGCCGCCGCCGAGCGCAATGCGATCTTTCGCATCGACTTCGACGATCCGCTGATCGACTGGCGGCTCGCCGACGGCGACGTCGAGATCGTGCCGGGGGTGACGGCGCTCCTCACCGCGGGCCACACGCCAGGCCATCAGAGCTTCATGGTCGAGGTGGACTCGGGAGCGGGCGACGGCGGATACGTGTTCGCATTCGACGCCGCGGATCTCCAGGAGAACCTGGACCGGGAAGAGCCCGTCTCCGCCGCGTACGGGGGACATCCGAAGACCACGCTCCCGGCACTCCGCCGTCTGAAGGCTGTCGCGGCCGAGCGCCGCTTCCGGCTGATCCCGGGTCACGACCCCGACGTGTGGCCGCGGTTCACACGGGAGCTGGGCGTGGCCACGCGCCACTGAGGCCTTCGCCAGGCGATCAGACCCCGGACGGCGGCACCTGCTTCTCCGGCGGAGGCCGCCGAGCCGCGTGCTCGTGAGGCGGGGTGCCTGCCGGGTGCCAGTGGCCGAAGTGCCGAAACCGGGTCGGCTTCGACGACCCCGCCGGCAGGACGCGCCGGGGCGGCGCCGTCGGCCGGGGAGCATTCCCGCCCGGAACGGCTTTCGGAAAGAACGGGGACGACCAGCTGCGATTGGCATTCCCGCCAGGGGGAACCGCCGCGCCGTCGCCCTGGCGGATCGACGTCATCGGCGCCGTGAAGAGGCGATCGGCCCCTCCGCCGTCAACCGGGCACGTAGCGTCCCGACCCGCGTCGCTCATGGCGCGGGACACCTCGAACTCGAGCCCGCACGAGCGGCAGCAGAACGCGTAGCGCGGCACGCCTGGGCCTCCGTTGTCGCCCGGCTCGCGCTTTAGAGCCCGGGTTCGCGCTCGCCGTCGACGCAACGCATGGCGTCAGACGCCCGGATCGACCCGATCGAAGAGCCGGCGCTCGAGCAACGTGAGGAGCCCGGCGACGGCCAGGTCCGCCGTCGTTCCAGCCGGGTCGAGTCCGGGAGCGACCTCGCACAGGTCGATCGATCGGATGATGTCATACGTGCTGAGCACCTCCATCATCTCGAGGAACGTCCGCGCCTCGATGCCGGCGAAGACAGGGGCGCCCGTGCCGCGCGCTTCGCTCCCGTTGACGACGTCGATGTCGACGGTGACGTAGACGGCGTCGACGCCGCTCGCCACCGTCTCCATCACCTGGCGCACTGCCGCCGCCGGGCCCTGTTCCCGGATCATCTTGGCGGTCACCATCTTGAGGCGCTCGCGCTTGAACGTCCGATACATCTCGGCGTCCAGCACGCTGCCATTCAGGCCCAGCCAGGCCATGTTCCGGTACGACGCGGCGCGGTTCTCGCTGACCCGTCGGGCCGAGGTCGCGTGATTGTAGCGGCCGAGGGGCCCGTACTCGAAGCGGAAGTCCGAGTGTGTGTCGACGTGCAGATAGCCGACGCGGAGGTTCTCCTTTCGCTCGCTCATCCCACGGACGAAGCCCTCGAAACACGGATACGCGATGTAGTGGTCACCGCCGAGGACGACCGGCAACCCACCGCGCTTCACGATTCCTTCCACGCCGGCCACTACCGACCACGTCGTCTTCATGATGTCGGTCGGGTCGATGTCGAAGTCCCCGACGTCCACGAGATCCAGACGGTCTTTCAGACGCAGGGCGACGCCGGTGTCGACGTCGACCCAGGTGTGCTCTACGTTCGCTGCCAGCACCCCGCGTGGCATTTGCGACGCCTCGCGAATGGCCCGGGGGCCGTATCGCGTGCCGGGCTTGGCGGTGATGATGCCCTGGTCGATGGGCACCCCGGCCACGACTGTCATCCCCTCGCGCACGGTGTCCAGCTCGCCGTACGGCGCCTGGAAGAAGGTCGGGATTCCCGCGTATCCCGGATGGATCGGATGCGTCCCCACGATGGCCCTCCTCGGTCTCGCCTATTCCGCCGCGTCACCGCGCCGGGCGTCCAGCATACGGAGCGCCTCCTCCCGGATGAGCCCCATCACACGCCGCTTGAGGTCCACGAAGACGTCGGACGTTAGCATGTCCACGGTCCGCGGTCGCGGCAGTGGCACCTGGATCTCCTCGCGGATCCGCCCTGGGCGCGCCGTCATCACGAATACCCGGTCGCCCAGGAACAGCGCCTCCTCGATGTCGTGGGTGACGAAGAGCACGGTCTTCGCCGCCTCGCCCCAGACCTGGAGCAGCAACTCCCCCATGAGCGAGCGGGTCTGGGCATCCAGCGCCCCGAAGGGCTCGTCCATCAGCAGCACAGCGGGGTCGTTCGCCAGCGCCCGCGCGATCGCCACCCGCTGCATCATGCCACCGGACAGCTCCTTCGGGTACACCCGCTCGAAGCCCGCAAGACCGACCTGGTTGATGTAGTGCTGAGCGACTCGAGCCCGGTCGGAAGCGGGCGTTCCGCGCAGCCGGAGGCCAAACTCGACGTTCCTCTGGACGGTGAGCCACGGGAAGAGCGTGTAGGACTGGAAGACCATGCCACGGTCGGCGCTCGGCCCGGACACCGAGTGCCCGTCGAGGAGCACGCGCCCGTCGCTGGGCGGCAGGAGCCCGGCCACCAGGCGCAGGATCGTCGACTTGCCGCAGCCCGACGTCCCCACGAGAACGGCGAACTCGCGATCCTTCGTCTCGAAGCTGATGTCCTGGAGCGCCGTGACGGTCTCCCCCCGGCGGGTGCGGAAGCGCATCGTGAGGCGATCCAGGGTCAGGCGGGCCACGCGACTCGGCGATCCGTCAGCCAGCCTTGGGCGACCAGGGCAAGAGCCAGCGGTGGAGGTACTTGAAGATCTGGTCGGAGATCAGACCCAGCAGCCCGATCACGAGGATCCCCACGAAGATACGGTCGGTGAACAGGCCGCGCATCGACGTCAGGATCATGTACCCGAGACCCCTGTTGGCGGCGACCAACTCGGCGAGCACCAGGTAGGTCCAGGCCCAGCCGAGCGTGATGCGAAGCGTGTCCATGATCCCCGGCAGGGTGCCCGGCACGAGCACCCGCGAGACCACCTGCCGCCGTCCGGCCCCGAGCGTGTACGAGACGTCGAGCAGATCGCGCGGGACGTGGTGGGCGATGTCGGCAATCATCACGAGCTGCTGGAAGAACGTGCCGATGAAGATGACGGCCACGCGGGTCTCGTAGTCGATCCCGACCCACAGGATCAGGAGGGGAACCATCGCGCTCACCGGCAGGTAGCGGACGAAATTGGTGACGGGCTCGATCACCGCCTCGACCAGCTGGAACGTCCCCATCAGGATGCCGAGCGGAACCGCCAGGACCGAGGCGAGCGCGAAGCCCACGAAGACCACGAAGCACGAGGCGGCGATGTGGGTCCAGAGGGAGCCGTCCTTGGCCAGGTCGACGGCGGCCAGCGCCACCTGGTTCGGCGTCGGCAGGAACTCGGTGCGGACGTAACCGCTACGCGCGAGCAGCACCCACCCGCCGAAGAGGGCGCCGACGGTGAGGGCGCTGGCGGTCAGGTAGACGGGGCGCGGGATCGGATCCTTCGGCGAGAACCAGCCAGCCACGAACGTGCTACTCCGCGGTCCGCCGGGAGCGGCGCCGGGGAGCTGCCCGGCACCGTTCCCGGTCCGCGGTCACGACTCCCCTATTCCAGGAACGACGGGTCGATGACGTCCGCGGCCTTGACCTCGGGCCAGACGAGCTTGCCGGTCTGCCGCCAGAAATCGATCGCGCCCTGGACGGTCTGGTACATCGGGCCCGGCTTGGCCTTCGTCCCCATGAACGGCCGGTTCTCCGCGAGGCCGTAGAGCGTCGCGCCCGACAGCGCCTCCTCGAAGTCCTTGGGCTCCTTCAGCCAGCCGCCGAGCCCCTTCGTCATGATCTCGGTCGCGTCCTTCGGGTTCTGCCTCCAGTAGTCCACCGCCTGCCCGACCGCGCGCACGACCTTCCGCACGTCGTCGGGGCGGCTCTTCACCACGTCCTGGCGAAACGCGAGCGTGTCGATGATGAGCCCCGGGGTCTTGCTCGAGTCGATCAGGATGTGGCTGTCGGGGGCGCTCTTCCCCTTGCTGAGCCACGGCTCCCACACGACGGCGGCGTCGACGCGGCCGGCCACGAAGGCGGCGCCGGCGTCACCCGTCGAGCCCATGTTGACCGCCGTGATGTCCTTCTCCGAGAGGCCCTCGCGCTTCAGGAGGTAGCTCAGGTAGAACTGGGCGATCGAGCCCTCCAGGAACGCCACGCGCTTCCCCTTGAGCTCGGCGATCGAATTGATCGACTTCTTGGCGACCACGCCGTCGCCACCCTTGGAGTCGTCGACCGTCATGACCATGACGAACGGGTTGTCGGCCTTGGCGTAGAGCAGGACGGTGTTCGGCGTGGCGCCGTAGGCCTCGATGCGCTTGGCCGCAAGGGCCGCCATGCCGACCTTGGTGTCGTCGATCACCTGGAGGTCGACGTCGACGCCCTGCGCCTTGAAGAACCCCTTGTTGTGCGCCAGATAGATTGGACCGAACCCTACCCAGATCGGGTACCCGATCCGGATCGGCTCCGCCGACGCCCCGACGGCAGCCGCTACCACGAGCCCCAGCACCAACCCGGCAATCACCCACAACCGCTTCATGGCAACCTCCTCCGCCCCAGCCCGTTCATCGCGCGTCCACGGGTCGGCGACCTTCGCTCCGCCTCCCGGCCGAGGCCGACGTTACGAGACTTCCTCGAGGCTGTCAATGCGGCGCAGTCACTTATGAGCCGGGGCGTGCGGGCGCTGCTGTCGTCGCACTGTTCGAGCACGAGCACACGCCTCCCGGTGAGGAACTGCCCGGCATCAGGAACCGAGGCTACTTCACGAAGGAATGGTTGACGAGATCCTTGGGCGCGACCTTCAGCTGAAGGTTCCCGAACCCACCCGTGATGTCGAGCGCGTTCTGGACCACCCTGTAGAGAGGGCCGGGCTTCCGCGGGGTACCGAAGAACTTCACGTTTTCCGGGCGATTGTAGAACCTCACGCCCGTCAGCACGTCGGCGAAGAGCTTGGGGTCCTTGAGCCAGTCTCCCACCGCCCTGGCCATGATCTCGTTCGACTCGGCCGGATTCCTCTCCCAGTAGGCCACGGCCTTGTTCCAGGCATCCACCACGCTCTGGATCTCCCTCGGCCGTCTCTCGATGACGTCCCGCCGGAAGACGAGCATGTCGGTGATCAACCCGGGCGTCTGGGAGGAGTCGACGAGCATGTGCCCGTGCGGCGCAGTCTTGCCATTCGACAGCCACGGCTCCCAGGTCACGGCCGCGTCGACCCTTCCTGCCACGAACGCCGCGCCCGCGTCGCCGGGCTTCATGTTGACGACCTGGACGTCCTTCTCGAACAGGCCTGCGTCACGGAGGAGCACGTTCAGGAAGAACTGTGAGACCGAGCCTTCTTGGACGGCCACCCTCCTGCCCTTGAGGTCCCGGACGGACTTGATCTCCTTGCGCGCGACGATGCCGTCGCTGCCCGCAGAATCATCGAGCGCCAGGACGTACTGGAACTCCTTGCCGGTCTTGAGATGGGGGATCATGGTGTCGATCGTCGACACGATTCCGTCGAGCCGGCCCGCGCCCATCGCCAAAAAGCTCTCTTTCGGATCCTCCATCCTGATGAGCTGGACCTCGACGTTCTCCGCCGCGAAGTAACCCTTCTGCTGAGCGAGAAAGAGCGGCCCGTAGCCGACCCAGACCGCGTACCGGATCCTGAGCGGCTCGGCGGCCGCAGCGCAGGTCACTGACAGCGAGAAGAGCAGGACACCGATGGACACCCACGAGAGCCGGCCCACGGGCGATGACTGCATCTGCCGGCCTCGCCGGCCCGAGTCCGATTCCCGGCCGGTCAGTGCGTCGACGGACGGAGCCGGCCGGCGCCCAGGAGCTCCCGCGCCCGGTGAAGCGCGGCAGCGAGGGCGGCGATGTCATCGGCTCCCGTGTGGACGAAGAAGCTCGCGCGGGCAGTCCCCACCACCCCGAGCCGCCGCATGAGCGGCTGGGCGCAATGGTGGCCCGCCCGCACGGCCACACCCTCGGCGTCGAGCGCGGCGGACAGGTCGTGCGGATGGACGCCCGGGAAGTTGAAGGACAGGACACCCGCGCGGATCTCCGGATCGCGGGGGCCGTAGATCTCGAGGTCCTCGACCTCGCCGAGGCGGGCGAGCGCCTCCCCGACGAGCTCCGTGTCGTGCCGGCGGACCGCCTCGCGGCCCAGGCCCTCCATGTAGTCGATGGCCGCACCCAGGCCGATCGCGCCGGCGATGGGAGGCGTGCCCGGCTCGAACCGCCACGGGAGATCGTTCCAGGTCGCGCGGTCGAGCCAGACCTCGCGAATGATCTCGCTTCCTCCGAAGAACGGCTCCAGCGGCTCCAGCACCTCGCGCCGACCGTAGAGCACGCCGATGCCGGTGGGGGCCCCCAACTTGTGTCCCGAGAACGCGTAGAAATCGGCGCCGAGCGCCGCCACGTCGACCGGGAGATGCGGTGCCGCCTGGGCGCCGTCGAGGAGCACCCGGGCCCCCGCCGCCTGCGCGCGCTCGACGATGTCCGCGACCGGATTGATCGTGCCGAGCACGTTCGAGACGTGGGCGAGCGCCACGAGCCGCGTCCGCCGCGTGAGGAGACGCTCGAACGCCGGGAGGTCGAGGATCCCCTCCTCGGTCACGGGCACGTGCCGGAGACGGAGCTTCCGCTCGCGGGCGAGGAGGATCCAGGGCACCAGGTTCGAATGGTGCTCCATCTCGGACAGGAGGATCTCGTCCCCCTCGACGAGCGCCCGCCGCGCCCAGGTGTGGACGACGATGTTGATCGCCTCCGTCGTCCCCCTCGTGAAGACGATCTCCTCTCGCTGCCGTGCCCCGAGAAACGCCCGCACCCGATCCCGGGCTCCCTCGTAGAGCTCCGTCGCCTCCTCCCCCAGTGTGTGGATCGAGCGGTGGACGTTGGCGTTCGACCGCTCGTAGAAGAGCCGCACCGCGTCGAGGACCGGACGCGGCTTCTGGGCCGTCGCCGCCGAGTCGAGGTAGACGAGCCGGCGTCCCTCGATGGTGCGGGAGAGGATCGGAAAGTCCGGACGGACCCGGTCGGCGAGGCTCACCGTCGCTCTCCCGCGATGCCCGAGGTGCCCGGGCCGGCCGGCGCCGCGTCACGTCCGCGGGCTGCGGCGATGCGCTCGGCGCCGGCGCCCAGCGCCCCGCGGAGCACGGCCAGCGGCAGGGAGACACAGGGAAGCCGGGACGCCCGGATCGGCGCCTCGAGCGCCGCGAGCAGCGCGTCCCGCTCGAGCCGGAGCGCATCGGTCACCGAGTGGCCCTCCACCATCTCGGCCAGGAGATCGGCGGAGGCCGTCGCGATCGCGCAGGCGTCCCCCTGGAAGCGGACGGTCTCCACCTCGCGGTCGGCGCCGAAGCGAAGCTCGACCCGAAGGCGATCGCCACAGAGAGGGTTGACGTCCTCGTGGACCGCATCGGCCCCTGGGAGCTCCCCGAAGTGACGCGGATGCCGGAAACGCTCGAGGACCACGCCGCCGTAAAGTGGGGCCGTCACGCGCGTACCCTATCACTCTGAACAGGATCAATCAACCACGACGGTTGTTTAGACATCACTCTCTCGTGAACTGGATGACCCAGTCGCGTCCGCTACTCCGGCAGCGTGCCGCGATCACGCCCGGCACGGTAGGGCGGGAACCGGAAGGCCATTTCGCGCCCGAGGAGACCCCCATGACCGTACGCCGCGAGTTCCTCCGCTCCGACGGTCTCCCCCGCCAGGAGGCGCGGGAGCAGCAAGTCGAAGAGGGTCGCCTGAGAGAACATGCCGCACCCCGGCATGCCGAGCACCGGGATCGAGCCCACGCGCGCGACCCACAGGAGACTCCCCGGGTGCGCCGGCACGCCTTTCCGGACGAGCCGGCCGCCGATCCCCTCGAGCGCCGTGAAAACGGGATCGAGCGGATCGAGCGCGTTGGCTCCGGCGACGACGATGATGCGTGCCCCGGCAGCGATCGACTCCTGGACAGCCTGACGCAGCGCTGCGGTCTCGGCCTCCGGATAGGCGAGACTCGCCAGCGGCGCCCCGAACCAGTCGAGCTTCTCGCGAAGGACGGCCTCGAACCGCGCGCGGGCCCGGGGTGAGAGGCTGGCCGGCGCGACTGCACCCACGGGCTGTCCGTGGAAGGGATCCACCTCCACGCATCCGCCGCTCTGCCGGCTGCGCTCCTCGACCTCGCGGACCACGCTCTCGGCGACAACCAGGGGCGTGACCTTCGCGCGCGCGACCACCTCGCCGGCGTCGACCACCTGGCCGTCGAAGAGCGTGTAGACCGACACCCCCTCGAGACCGTTCACGGCAGCGAGGGAAGCGGTCGCCACCCGCAGGATCCCCCGCTGCCCCGCGACGATCGCCCACTGGCCGCTCGTCGAGTCCCGGACCGAGACACCTGCGCCCGCGACGGCGCGCGCCACGCGCTCGCCGGCCGGATCCTCGTGGAGGTCGCCGGATTCCATCTCGAGGAGGTGAACCTCCCCATGGGAACCGGCGACGAGCCGTGCGGCGCCGGCCGGGTCGAGGCGATCCCCCTTGCGTCCCAGCAATGCGCCCGCCGCGTCGCGGACGTCGTGGGCCAGCACCCAGCCGACGAGACGCTCCGCGCTCGCATCGGACGGAACGAGGGCGTGCGCCTTCACGCGCGGGAATCCGGCGTCACCGCGAGTCCGGTCGGCGGTGCATCGGCGTCGACCGAGACCGGCCGGGCCGGCTTGGCCAGCGCGAGCGGTCGGCCCGTGCCACCATAGCGGGACGCGACGATCTCGGCCAGGATCGCCAGCGCGATCTCGGGCGCCGTCTTGGCGCCAAGATCGAGGCCGATCGGCACCCGGATCCGCGCGAGGGATTCCTCGGACACTCCCTCCTCGCGAAGCATGCGGAGGATTGCGTCCCCCCGGCGGCGGCTCCCGAGCATCCCGATGTAGCCCACCTCGCCGGCGAGCGCGTGGCGAAGCACGGGCAGGTCGTACTTGTAATCGTGCGCCACGAGCACGAGCGCGGTCGTCGGGTGCAATGGAATCCGCCGCACGAGCTCCGAGGGAATCCCGACCAGGAGCTCGTCCACGTCGGGGAACCGCTCACGGGTCGCAAGCCGCGGACGGCCATCCACGACCACCGTGCGGTACCCGAGGGATCGCGCCAGGGTCACGAGCGGCATCGCGACGTGACTCCCACCCACGACGAGCAGGGTCGGCGGCGGCAGGTGCACTTCGACGAACACCCGCAGCGCCTCGCCCGGGCCGAGCCCCACGGTCCGCGAGATGCCCGTCACCAGGGGCCCGCGAGCCGCCACAGGAGCGGCCGCGTCGAGCGCCTGATCGCCCAGCGATCCGACTCGGCGCCCGTCGTCGAGGAGCAGGAGCTTGGCGCCAGCGTCGGGCGGGTCCATCCGCGTGAGGATCGCCCCCGAGCCGCCGGCCGCGACGTGCCCCCGGAGCGTCTCGTAGAGCGCGAGTGCACCGTCCGGCGCCGGCCCCGCGCCGAGCGCGACCGGCTCGAGGAAAACCTCGATCGTGCCCCCGCACGTGAGCCCGATCTCCCAGGCGTCCTCGTCCCCGAGGTCGAGCGAGAGGAGCTTCGGCCGCGCCCCCAAGAGAACGTCCTCGGCCTCCGCCATCACCTCGGCGTCCACACAGCCGCCGATCGTGACCGACCCGAGGATGCGACCATCCTCTCCCACCCACATCTTCGCCCCTTCCTTTCGGGGCGTAGTGCCGTGGGTGCTCACGAGGGTGGCCAGGGCCGCCTTGCCCTCGACTCGACGGAGGGAGTCGATCTGATCGAAGAGCTCACTCATGCCGCCTATTGTAGCAGCGGCCCGGCGGACGGGGGGCGCGCTACGGCCGCGCGATGCGAGTCGCGAGATCGCTCAGCAATAACGCCGGTAAGGACGGATCGAGCGCCCGGGTCGCGGCGAGATGCCGGGCAGCCTCCCCGGTATCGCCGCTCTCGAGCGCGAGGCTGGCGAGACCAATCCGAGCCGCCGCCGCCGCCCCCGCCCCCCAGGGTCAGCGACTGGTCATAGTGGCGCTGTGCTTCCAGCACCAGAAGCCGGCCGTCCCGGGGGGCGCAGGCGGCGCCACCACGCTCTCCATCGGTTCCCACCGTCCGTCCGGCTGGCGCCTGACGGCGACCTCGGCTGTTGGACGTCGACTCTACTGACCGACCTTGCCTCCGTCCTCACGATAGATTGCGACGAGATCCGGATGCTGGATCGACACGAAGAAGGTCCGATTATAGGGTCTGAAGGCCGGCCCACAGACCTCGCATCCGGTCGGCCGGCGTGCGCCCACGGAGCGGCCCCTCGGTCTCGACCATGAAGACGGCGTCGTTGGCACTCAGCGTGTTGCCCATCCCGTCGGTGGCAACCCAAAGCCGCCCCTGGTCGTCGAAGGCGGGTTGTCAGGTGTGGCCACGTCAGTGCGCGGGTTGGCTCTGTCCACCTGCTCGGGCCTGCGGGCGTCGTTGCTCGTCATCACGCAGTAGACCTTCCCGGTCCGGGGGCCGGGCTCAGGAGCGGGTGTCCCGCCGCCGGTCCCCGGAGCGCCATGGGCGTGGCACCCATGATCCGTCGGTTGAGCGGCGAATCCTTGACGACCCTCCACTCGCCACGGTCGCCCCGCACGATCTCGACTACCGTGAAGCCGTGGGCGGCCACTTCGACGTCGCACATCTCGCGCGTCTTGGTCACGGTCTCGCCGGATGCCGTCACCGGGGTGAACGGGAGAGTCGCCTGCGCCTCCGCCGCGCCGCGCGCGCCGGCCTCCGTCGCCGCGAGCGTGGCCAGACCGGCGGCGATGCCGCCAAGGAATCCACGACGGGAGAGCCGGGCCGCGAGGACCGTCTAGAAGGTCGGGTTCGAGCTTAGATTCACAGGCAATTCGTCATCCAGGACAGGGCGTGCCATCGCGGGCCGCCTTCGATCCGCCCGTCCGTTCAGGGCTTCAGATGCCGCGCCAGCGCCCGGAACGACTCGAGGTTGTGGGCCGGCAGGAAAGCGTCGATCTCCGGCAACGCGGCCTGCATCCCCTGCGTGAGCGGCTGGTAGTCCGGGCTCCCGAGAAGAGGGTTCAGCCAGATCAGCTTCCCGGCGCGCCGGCGCATCGTCCGGAGTGCCTCGGCCAGAATCACGGGCTCGCCCGTGTCCCAGCCGTCGGAGAGCACGATCACGACGGTGTCGCGGTCGAGGAGCTTGGGCCATTCCGCGTTGAAGGCGCGGAGGCTCTCGCCGATCTTCGTCCCACCCGACCAGTCCCGGACGTCGCCCAGTCTCGCGAGCGCGCCCCGGTACGACGCGTGGCGGAGGTCCTCGGTGATCCGGTGGAGCCGCGTCGAGAACACGAACGTCTCCATCCGCCCGAGGTTGTTCTGCATCGCGTACAGGAACTGGAGGAGCAGCCGGCTGTAGAGGTCCATCGATCCGGAGACGTCGCAGAAGATGACGAGCTTCGTCTTCTGGATCTTCCGCTCGCGCCGAGCGAGGTCGATCAGCTCCCCGCGCGTCAGGGACAGCCGGACCGTCCGCCGGAGGTCCACCCGGCCGCGCCGGCGCGAGGGCTTGAGCCGCCGGCTCCGCCGGGTCGCCAGGCGGCGGGCGATCTGGGCGGCCAGGCGCTCGACCTCCGTCAGGTCGGCCGCCCCGAAGCTCGAGAAGTCCTTGCCCATGGTCGAGTCGAGGTCCGAGACGCCAGGAAGCCCGACGGGCTCGCCCTCCCCCTCGCCCACGTCGGTCCAGCCCGAGAAGTCGAGCGCGGCGTCCTTGGCCTTCGGGAAGTGGGCGTTGACCTGGGGCGCGTCCGGGGC
Source organism: uncultured Candidatus Rokubacteria bacterium (assembly GCA_963805625.1). Classification (GTDB taxonomy): domain Bacteria; phylum Methylomirabilota; class Methylomirabilia; order Rokubacteriales; family DASRDR01; genus DASRDR01. The sequence continues at coordinate 187,140 of CAWDVE010000010.1, read as the reverse complement.
CGCCATCTCTCCGGGCGGCGCGGCAGCGGTGGCCAGCCCGCCCCAGAACGCGTCGAAGGTCGCGTCGAAGACCGGGAACTCCTCGGGGCGGGTGGCGAGCACCGTCCGGAGCGCCCGGTGGACCTCGGCGCGGTCGCCGAGGTCGACCACCTCGAGCGCCCGGACCGCGTCGTGGCTCTCGGACGGCGTGATCGCGAGCCCGCGGGCTCGCAGGAGACGGCAGAAGCGGACCGTGCCGGTCAGGAGGTCGCGCGGACGCGGCGCCGCCGTGACCGTCATCGCCGTCCGGGAACCGGTCCCGGCGACGTTGGTCGGCGCGCCAGGGTCGTCACGCCGGAACCCGGCTCAGCCCTCGAGCAGCTCGGAGAGCCGCCCCGCGGCGAGATCGGCCTCGATGCGCTTGACGTCGTCGACCTCCTTCAGCACGCACCCGAGCGTCTCCCGCACGAGCTCGGCGTCGAGGTGGTCCGCGTGGAGGGCGACGAGGGCCGCTCCCCAGTCGAGGCTCTCGGCCACCCCGGGAACCTTCTGGAGCTGCCGGCGCCTGAGGTTCTGCATGACCCGCGCGATCTGCCCGGCCAGCCGCTCGTTGAGCCCGGGCACCTTCGTCCGGAGGATGCGCACCTCCTTCTCGAAGGAGGGGTAGTCGATCCAGAGATACAGGCACCGCCGGCGGAGGGCGTCGGAGAGGTCGCGCGAGCGGTTCGACGTCAGCACGACGTCGGGACGGTGCGCGGCCGTGATCGTCCCGATCTCCGGCACCGTCACCTGGAAGTCGGACAGCACCTCGAGGAGGAAGCTCTCGAACTCGATGTCGGCCCGGTCGATCTCGTCGATGAGGAGGACGGGCGCCCGGTCCGTCTGCGTGATGGCCTGGAGCAGCGGGCGCTTCAGGAGAAAGGCCTCCGAGAAGATGTCCGCCTCCTTCTCCGACACCGACCGCTCGTCCCGCTCCTCGAGCCGGATCCGGAGGATCTGCTTCGGGTAGTTCCACTCGTAGAGCGCCGTCGAGGCATCGAGGCCCTCGTAGCACTGGAGCCGGATCAGGTTCGTAGCGCGGACCCGCGCGAGGACCTTGGCGATCTCCGTCTTGCCGACGCCCGCGTGGCCCTCGACCAGAAGGGGCTTCCGGAGCGTGGTCGCCAAGTGCACGGCCGTCGAGATCGCCGGGTCGGTGATGTAGGCGGCCCCTTCCATCAGGGCCTGGATCTGTCGGATCTCCTCGCGCATGCGGGCTCCTCGGTCGACGTGGTATGTGGAGGGCCGCCCCGGCCACCCCCAGCCAGACATTGTATCAGCGGGCGCCGCGGGGCTACTCCCCTCGCGCCTTCGCCCGGCGCGCCGCGTCGTAGTCCTCGGGCGTGTCGATGTCGACCGGCATCAAGGTGTCGACGGGCACCTCGGCCACCCGCGCGGGGTCGCGGGTGATCACCTCGCGCCCACCCCGGTCGCCCGTCACGGCCCGAAGCTCACCGAAGAGCGCGGCCGCGAAGAGGATCGGGTTGCCCCGACCGTCCCGGTAGACGGGCACGGCGATCGGGCGGCCCGACGTCCGGAACGCCATGACCAAACGATGGATCACGTCCGGATCCGGCAGGGGCTGGTCCCCGAGGGCCACGACGGCGGCGTCCGTCCCGGACCGCAGCGCATCGAGGCCCGCCCGGAGGGACGTGGACTGCCCCTCGGCGTAGCGGGGATTCACCACGGTCCGCACGGGTAGCGGGGCCAAGGCGAGGGCAACCGCCTCGGCGTCTCCGCCCAGAACGACGACCGTGTCGTCGACCCCTGCCGCGAGCACCTGCTCGACCGCGACCCGGACGAGAGGCCGCCCGTCGGCCATCGGAAGTGTGAGCTTCTGCCGCCCCATCCGTGTCGACGCCCCGGCCGCGAGGACGATCGCCGCGATCACTGCGGACCCGCCCGGGAGCACGAAGGCCCGGGACGCTTCCCGTGGAGGGACGCGCCCGGGCCTTCAGCGTCCTGCGCGTCGCGGCCTACTTCGCGCCCTTGGCTCGCTCGACGGCGCGCTCGAGCGCCCGCCGCGTGTACACGCGCGTGAGGTGCGCCTTGTACTCGACCGAACCCTGGAGGTCGGCGTTGATGTCGATGCCCTCGGCCGCCTTCTGGGAGGCCGCGGCGATCGTCGCCGCGTCGAGGGTCTTGCCAACAAGCGCCGCCTCGACTTCCTTGGCCCGGGTGGCGTGGGAGCCCACGCCCGTGATGCCCACGCGGGCCGCCGTGCACTTGCCCGCCGCGTCGAGCGTGACGGCGGCCGCGACCCCCGCCACCGCGAAGCGGGACGCCGGGTGCGGGTGCTTCATGTACGCGGCGCCGCCGTGTCCCCCGGTCGGGATCCGGATCTCCGTCAGCACCTCGTCCGATCCGAGCGCGGTGGTGAAGAGGTCCTTGAAGAAGTCGTCGACCTTGATCGTCCGCGCACCCTTGGGCCCGACCGCCTTGATCTCGGCGCCGAGCGCCAGCATGACGGCCGGCCAGTCCGCCGCCGGATCCGAGTGGGCCACGCTGCCGCCGACGGTGCCGTAGTTGCGAACCTGGGGATCCCCGATCAGCGCGGCTGCCTCGGAGAGCATGGGGCACTTCTGCCGGACCGCGGTGCTCGACTCGACCGCGAAGTGGGTGGCCAGTGCTCCGATCACGAAGTGGCCACCTTCCTCTCGGACTCCGGACAGGCCGCTGACGCGTCCGATGTCGACGAGGTGCTTGGGCTGGGCGAGGCGGAGCTTCATCATCGGAATCAAGCTGTGCCCGCCGGCCAGGAGCTTGGCGTCGTCCTTGTAGCGGGTCAGGAGGCCAACCGCCTCCTCGACGGTCGCGGCCCGGTGGTACTCGAAGCTCGCAGGATACATGGCGTCCTCCGCCCTCTGGGGCTAGTGCTTCGCCTGGATGGCCGCCCAGATCCGGGCCGGCGTGAGTGGCATGTCGAGGTGGCTGATCCCGAGCGGCGCCAGGGCGTCCATGACCGCGTTGGCCACCGCCGCCGTCGAGGCGATGGTGCCGGTCTCCCCCGCGCCCTTGATGCCCATGGGGTTCACAGGCGACGGCGTCACTGTCCGGTCCGTCTCGTAGGAGACGAGATCGTCCGCCTTGGGCAGCGCGTAGTCCATCATGCTCCCGCTCTGGAGCTGACCGTTCGAGTCGTAGGCCGCGTACTCGTACAGCGCCTGGGCGACCCCGTGGGCAATCCCACCGTGGACCATGCCGTCCACGATCATGGGGTTGATGACGCGTCCGACGTCATCCACTGCCACGTAGCGCAGGAGCTTCACCTTGCCGGTCTTGGCGCTCACCTCGACGATGGCGATGTGGGTCCCGAAGGGGAACACGAAGTTGCTCGGGTCCCAGAAGGACGTCGCCTCGAGGCCCGGCTCGAGGCCCTTCGGCAGGTTGTGCGCCAGGTACGCCATCAGGGCGACCTCGCCGAACGTCTTGACGCGGCCGGGCGAGCCCCGCACCCCGAACTTGCCCTCGTGGTACTCGATGTCGGCCTCGTTCGCCTCCAGAAGGTGCGCGGCGATCTTCTTGCCCTTGTCCTTGATCTTCTCGACCGCGCTGTAGATCGCCGAGCCGCCCACGGCGGCCGAGCGGCTGCCGTAGGTGCCCATGCCGAACGGGATCTGCCCCGTGTCGCCGTGGACGATCTCGACGTCCTCGAAGGGCACCTGGAGCTCGTCGGCGGCCAGCTGGGCAAAGGTGGTCTCGTGCCCCTGGCCGTGACTGTGGGAGCCAGTAAAGACCGTGATCTTCCCGGTGGGGGTGACGCGCACCTGCGCGCTCTCCCAGAGGCCCGCCTGGGCGCCGAGAGCGCCCGCCACGGCCGAGGGCGCCGGCCCGCAGGCCTCGATGTAAGTCGAGAAGCCGATCCCCAGGTGCCGCCCCTTCTTCCGCGCAGCCTCCTGGTCAGCCCGGAACTTCCGGTAGTCGATCATCTGGAGCGCCCGGTCGAGCGCCGGCTCGTAGTTACCGCTGTCGTACTGGAACGCCACCGGCGTCTGATACGGAAACTCGGTGGCCGGCACGAAATTCCGCCGGCGGAACTCCGCGACGTCCATGCCGACAGCCTTCGCCGTCAGGTCGCACATCCGCTCGAGGAGGTACGTCGCTTCGGGCCGCCCCGCGCCTCGGAGCGCGTCGACTGGCGTCGTGTTCGTGAGGGAGCCGACCACCTCGCAGTAGATGTTCGGAATCTTGTACGGCCCCGAGAGGAGCGGGCCGTACAGGAAGGTCGGAATGAGCGGTGCGAAGGTCGAGAGGTAGGCCCCCAGGTTCGCGTTGGTGTGGACCCGGAGGGCGACGATCTTGCCGTCCCGGTCGACCGCCATCTCCGCTTCGGTGATGTGGTCCCGGCCGTGAGCATCCGTGAGGAACGACTCGCGGCGCTCCGCGGTCCACTTGACCGGGCGGCCGAGCTGCTTCGACGCCCAGGAGACGGTGACCTCCTCCGGGTAGAGGAAGATCTTGGAGCCGAAGCCACCTCCGACGTCCGGCGCGATGACGCGGACCTTGTGCTCCGGCATGCCGAGGACGAACGCCGCCATGAGCAGCCGGTGCACGTGGGGGTTCTGGGAGGTGACCCAGAGGGTGAGCTCGCCCGTCGCCGAGTTGTACGAGGCCATCGACGCCCGCGGCTCGATGGCATTGGGGATGAGGCGGTGGTTGATCAGGCGCTGCTTGACGACGCGGACGGCGCCCTTGATCGCGGCGGCCGTCTTGTCCTTGTCGCCGATCGACCAGCGGAAGCTGACGTTGCCGGGCGCGTTGTCGTGGATCTGGGGCGCCCCCGCCTGCACGGCCTTCTCGCCGTCCGTCACCGCGGGGAGGACATCGTAGTCGACCACGACCTGGTCCGCGCCGTCCCGGGCCGCGTACGGCGTCTCCCCGATCACGACCGCGACCGCGTGGCCCACGAAGTTGACCTTGTCCGTGGCGACCCCGCGGAACTCGGGGATCTTGATGTCGGGGAGGAGCCACCCGCACGGCAGCGGACCCACGCCAGCCTGCGCCATGTCCTTGCCGGTATATGCCGCCACGACCCCGGGCATGCCCTTGGCCCGCGAGAGGTCCACCCGCCGTATCCGGGCGTGAGCGTGAGGGCTCCGCACGAAGGCGGCGTACGTCTGGCCCGGCAGCTTGACGTCGTCGGTATAGAGGCCCCGCCCGGTGATCATCCGGGGGTCCTCGCGCCGCTTGATGCTCGAGCCGAAGAGCTTCGCCTGTGCCATGGCCGTTTCCCCCGTCCCTAGGCCATCTTCTCCGCCGCGTACTGGATCGCCTTGACGATGTTGTGATAGCCGGTGCAGCGACAGAGATTGCCCTCGAGGAAGTGGCGGATCTCGGTCTCGCTCGGCTTCTTGTGGCGCTGGAGGAGCTGGTAGGCCGTCATGATCATGCCGGGCGTGCAGAAACCGCACTGGAGCCCGTGCTTCTCCCAGAAGCCCTCCTGGATCGGGTGGAGCTTGCCGTCCTTGGCGAGCCCCTCGATCGTCAGGATGTCGGCGCCGTCGGCCTGGACGGCGAACATGTTGCACGCCTTCGTCGAGCGGCCGTTGACCATGATCGTGCACGCCCCGCACTGGCTCGTGTCGCAGCCCACATGCGTCCCGGTGAGATTGAGGACGTCGCGCAGGTAGTGCACGAGCAAGAGACGCGGCTCCACCTCGGAGGTATGCGCCGTCCCGTTGACCTTGACCTGAATCTTCACCGCTGGACCCCCCATTGGGTTGCGAGCGTGGAGCGCCTCACGCGGTGGCGGACTTGTTGAGCTCCGCCTCCAGCGCCGAGAAGAACTGCGACATGAGCATGCGACCGGCGGCGCCAACCAGGCGCTGGCCGACGGCCGCGATGAGTCCGCCGACCTGGGCCTCGGCCTTGATCGTCGCCAGGGTCCCGCCGTCCTGCTCTTCGAGGGTCAGCCGCCCCTCCCCCTTGACGAAGCCCGGGCGGCCGGTGCCCTCGACGCGGAGCGTGTACCCGTCGGGCTCCCGCTTGTCGGTGATGGCGAGCCGACCCTGGTACGTCCCCTTCACGGCCGCCACCCCGACGGACAGGGTCGCCTCGAACTCGTCCGGCCCGACGGGCTCAAGCCGCTCGCACCCGGGCGTGGCGCGCGCGAGCACACCGGGATCGTTGAACAATGCCCACACGCGATGACGCGGGGCCTTGAAATGATGGCTACCGTCGAGGGTCATTGGGTCCGCCGGCCACGAGGCAGAGGTACCCTACCGCCGCCCGCGCGAGACTGTCAAGGTGCTCACCACCGCGCGACGCCGACCATCGCGAAGTGGCCGAGAAGCTGGACCGCGAAGCCCCCGACCCAGAGGAGCCACCCGGCCAGCGCGCCGAAGCGCGCCGCCGCGGGCCAGCGCTGGCGAGGGATCTCGATCCCGTCCCCGGCCTGTGTCCACCAGAGGGCGATCAGCAGAAGGAGGCCCGCTCCCAGGAACGTCATCGCGAGCCCCGCGTTCACCAGCGTGAAGACCGGCACCGCCATGCCAGGGATTCCCGTCATCCGTCGCTCCCTCCCGTTCACCCGCCCGGAGGCGGGCCAGGTTCAGTCCCCTCGCGCCCCTCGAGCGGCCGCGTCCGCCTCGATCGCCCGGAGCCCCTCCAACCGCACAGTCTCCAGCACCTCGCGGACCGGCCGTCCCTCGGCGTCGGCGATCCGGCGCACCTCCTCGAACTCGGGCGTGACCGTCACGACGCGACCGCCAAGCGTCGAGAGCTTGAAGGTCACCGGCCCGAACGTCGTGGGGAGGCGCACCAGCTCCCGCGGGAGCCGGCGACGCCGGACCTCGCTCCAGCGGACCCCGATCGTCGTCGTCTCACGGAACAGCACGTCCGCGAGCCGATCCGCGAGTTCCGGGGGGGCCAGCGCCGTCAGCACGGTCCCAGGGCGGCTCCGCTTCATGACCACGGGGGTGAGGTACACGTCGAGCGCGCCGGCCGCCAGAAGCCGGTCGACGAGCGGCTCGTAGAGCTGGGGCGACATGTCGTCGATGGTCGTCTCGACGCTCACCAGCGTCTCTACCTCGCCGGGTTCCGACTCCACGGGCGCCGTCTGTCCCACGAGGACACGCAGGAGGTTCGGCACCGGCAACTCCCGTGTTCCCGCCCCCCAGCCGATCCGCTCGAGGGTCATGGCTGGCAGGCGGCCAGGCGTCCCGAGCGTCGTGAGGATGGCCGCCCCCGTCGGCGTGACCAGCTCCGCGGCGACCCCGTTGTCGTATACCGGGAACCCGCGGAGCAGCTCGACCGTCGCCGGCGCGGGGACCGGAAGTCGCCCGTGCGCCGTCGGCACGGTGCCGCCACCGATCGGCAGCGGCGAGACGTGCACCCGATCCACCCCGAGGGCATGGAGGCCAGCCACCGACCCCACCACGTCGACGAGGGTATCGAGATCGCCCACCTCGTGGAAGTGCACGGCGTCGACCGGGACCTGGTGCACGCGCGCCTCGGCCTCGGCCAGCCGCTGGAGCACGGCCCTCGCGCGCGTCTTGACGGCGTCCGGCAGGGTCGAGCGCGCGATGGGTCGTAGCATCTCGTCGAGGGTGTCGAAGCGGCGAGCCGGATCCGTGCGCACCACGAGGTGGGTACCGCGGAGTCCCCCGCGCTCGACCGCCCGCGCCTCGAGGCGCCAGCCCTCGACCCCGAGGCTCGCCAGCGCGGCCTCGAGCATGCCGAGCTCGCACCCGGCATCGACGAGGGCGCCGAGGACCATGTCTCCGCTGGCGCCCGACGGACAGTCAAAGTACGCGATCTTCATGTGCCGAGCCGGCCGCGCCCTCTCACGCGGGCTTGAAGCTCCGGTCGAGCTGCACCTCGAGGAGCGTTGGACCGGAGGTAGCAAGGGCCCGGCCGAGCGCCGGTCCCACGTCGGGCGGCTTCTCGATTCGCTCGGCCCGCACGCCGAGTGACTCGGCCAGGCGCACGAAGTCGACGCGCGGGTCCTCGAGATCCATGGCGATGTACTGGTCGGCCTGGGCCGCGAAGCCCTTCATCGCATGGATCCGCTGCTTGAGGATGCGGTAGGAGGCGTTGTTCAGGATCACGAACGTGACGCCGAGGCGATAGCGCGCCGCGGTCCAGAGCGCCTGGCAGGTGTACATGGCGCTCCCATCGCCGATCAGGGCCACGACCGGCCGGTCGGGGAGCGCGAGCTTCACCCCGAGCGCGGCGGGCAAGCCCCAACCGATCCCGCCGCCCCGGAGCCCGAAGAAGCTTCGCGGATCGTCGCTCCGGACGAGCGTCCGAAGACCTCCGCTCGAGGAGATCGACTCATCCACCACGACCGCGTCGGGCGGGAGCGCGTCGGCGACCGCGCTGATCGCGGCGAGTGACGTCATCGGCATCCGCTGCGCCTCGGCCCGGGCCCGGGCTCGGAGCTCCTCCATGTGGCGCGTCTTGGCCACGCGGGTGGCCCCCAATCGCTCGCGTGCCTGCCGGCGCCGGGCGGGGGTCATCCGTGCCTCGAGCGCCGCAAGGAGATCGGGGAGCGTCGCCTTCGGATCGCCGAGAATCGCCACACCCGTGGGGTAGTTCTTCCCGAGCTCCCAGGGATCGGTGTCGAGGTGGATCACCTCGAGTCCGGGCGGCATGGGGTCGATGTCGGACGGGAGCGAGAGCGTCAGAAGGTCGCCGCCGACCGAGAACAGCACGTCGGCCTCCGACAGCACCTGACGCACCGCAGGCGCCACCCGAAGGAACGGGCCCCGGAACAGCGGATGCGACGACGGGAACGACGCCGTGTTCGCCACGCCCTCGGCGTAGACCGGCGCGCCGAGCGCTTCCGCCACGGCCACGAGCTCCGCGTGGGCGTCACTGTATGCGACGGCATCCCCCGCCAGGATCAAGGGACGCTCCGCCCGCGCCAGGGTCTCGGCGGCCGCCTCCACCGCCGCGCGGTCACCGCGGATCCGAGGCGCGACGCGCGTGGGCGCCCCCAGCTCGACAACGCCCTCGGCCTGGAGGACGTCCGCCGGCAGCGACAGGAAGACCGGGCCGGTCGGGGGAGCCAGCGCGGTCTTCGCCGCGCGGTGGACGAGACGCGGCAGGTCCTCGAGGCGGCGCACTTCCGCCGACCACTTCACGAAGGGGCGCGCGATCGGAGGGAGGTCGGCCCAGAGGATGGGCTCGGTGACGTTGAAGCTCTGATCGTGCTGGCCCGCGGTCACCAGCAGGGGCGCTCCCGCCTTCTGGGCGTCGTAGAGCATCCCGAGTGCGTTCCCGAGCCCGGGGGCCACGTGGACGCTGATGACTCCGAGCTTGCCCGAGGCCTGGGCGTACCCGTCGGCCATCGCCACGACCGCCGCCTCCTGGAGGGCCAGCACGTACGTGAGCGCGGGCTCATCGACGAGACCGTCCATGAGCGGGAGCTCGGTCGTCCCCGGGTTCCCGAACAGATACTCGACGCCCTCCTGCTTGAGAACGTCCAGGAAGGCGCGCTTGCCCGACGTGAGCGGCATGGAGATCCTCCGAATCGGGGCCAACAATGAACTATGGGGCCTATGGCGCCGCCCTCGCGGCGCGCGGGTAGTGTATCAGGAACCGTCGGCGGGAGCCGCGCCCGGGCGGGGAACCGCGAGATCGTGGCCCTGGGGAGCCACACCGCCACGAGAGCCCCGAGGAGCCACGGGAGCCGCGCGGGGATTCCCGCCGTGGCCAGACGCCCTGCCCGCACCCTCCCGGCTCCAGACGAGCACGACCCCGATCAGGAAACGGGGTCGGAACGGCGTCGAGTCGCCGGAAGGGAGCACGCGGCCCCTACCGGATCTTGGCGGCGAGCTTGTTGATCCGATCGGCGAGGCAGGCGGCTCCGAAGCCGTTGTCGATATTCACCACCCCGATGCCGGGCACGCACGTCGCCAGCATCGTGAGGAGCGCGGCGAAGCCACCCTCCGAGACGCCGTAGCCGACACTGGTCGGCACCGCGATCACGGGCCGGTCGACCAGCCCGCCGACGACGCTCGCGAGCGCGCCTTCCATCCCCGCGACGACCACGATGGCGTTAGCCTCGAGGAGAAGCGGATGCTGGGCGAGAAGACGGTGGAGGCCGGCGACGCCGGCGTCGTAGACCCGCTCGACCCGGTTGCCGCGCACCTCGGCGGTCACGGCCGCCTCCTCGGCGATGGCGAGATCGGAGGTCCCCGCCGAGACCACGACGATGAGCCCCACACCCTCGGATGCCTCGGGATTCGCGACCAGGATGCGGGCGGTGGGGTGCCAGGCAATGCGGAGCCCGGCCTGGGCCGCGAGGGCCTGCACCTCCGGCGTGGCCCGGGTGGCGAGGACGTTCGCGTGGGACTCGGCGAGCCGGGCGAGGATCGCGACGACCTGGTCCGCCGACTTGCCGGGGCAGTACACGGTCTCCGGCGCGCCCGCACGGAGGGCCCGGTGCGTGTCGAGACGTGCGTAACCCAGGTCCTCGAAGGGGAGCCGCCGCAGTCGGGCGAGCGCCTCGTCCGGCGAGACACCTCCCTGCTGGACTGCCAGCAGGAGCTCCCGCAGCCGGTTCGGGTCCATCAGGCGGTGGCACCCACGGTCGAACTGGACGTCACGGGCACCGGGGTCAGCCCCCGCCCGCCCGGCGCGCGCGGAGCCTGAGGAGAGCCTCGTTGAGGCTGCCCGACCGGAAGCCCCGGAGGTCGAGCGTCACGTGTACGAATCCCAGCTCCCCGAGCCGCTCGGCCAGGGCATCGGCCCGCCCGTCCTCCCAGAGGCGCCCCATCTCCTCGCGCGCGATCTCAAGCCGGGCGATCTCTCCATGGTGCCGCACACGGAAGTTCCGGAACCCGAGCGCCCGGACGGCCGCCTCGGCGCGGTCGACCTGGCGGAGCTTCTCGGCGGTGATCGGCGTGCCGTAAGGAAAGCGCGAGGACAGGCACGCCATCGCCGGCTTGTCCCAGGTCGGGAGCTCGAACGCGCGGGAAAGATCCCGGATCTCAGCCTTCCCGAGCCCGGCGTCGATCAGCGGCGCGCGGACGCCGCGCTGGCGGGCCGCGACCATCCCGGGGCGGTGATCGCCGAGATCGTCCACGGTCGCGCCGTAGACGAGGTGGCGCAGGCCCTCAGCCCGGGCGAGCGGCTCGAGGCGCGAGAAGAGCTCCTCCTTGCAGAAGAAGCACCGGTTTGGAGGGTTGGCGGCGTACTCCGGATTGTCGAGCTCCCGCGTCTCGATGACGACGTGACGGAGACCGATCCGAGCGGCGAGCTGACGGGCTTCCTCGAGCTCGCCCTCGGCATAGCTCTCCGAGTCGGCGGTCACCAGGACGGCCCGCTGCCCCAGAGCCTCTCGCGCCGCCCATCCGAGGAGCGTGGAATCCACGCCGCCCGAGAAGGCGACGGCGAGGCTCTCGAGCTCACGCAGCCCGCCGAGCAACCGGGCGTACTTGACCCGGGTCTCCGGGGCGACCCCGGCCAGGGCGCGGTCGGCGTTCGGAGCCTCAGGGCTCAACCTGCATCATCTCCCGGAAGGCGCGATAGCGCGCCTCGATCTCGGCCCGCGTCAGGCGCTTGAGGCGGTTCAGCGAGAAGTCCTCGACGGTGAACGAGGCGATCACGCTGCCGTACACGATGGCGCGCCGGAGCGCCGCCTCGTCCGTCGCCCCCCCGCCCGCTAGCACGCCCATGAACCCGCCGGCAAACGTGTCCCCTGCCCCGGTGGGATCGAACACGGATTCGAGCGGATACGCCGGGACGAAAAAGAAGCGCTCCGGCGTCACCATGAGCGCGCCGTACTCGCCCCGCTTGACCACGACGACGCGGGGGCCCCATTCGAGAATCACGCGCGCCGCCTTGACCAGGTTGGGCTCCCCCGCCAGCATCCGGGCCTCGGTGTCATTGACCAGGAGCGCGTCGACTTCGCGCAGAACCACCCGGAGGGCCTCGGGCTTCCCTTTGATCCAGAAGTTCATCGTGTCGAGCGCCGCCAACCGCGGACGCTCCATGCTCCGGAGCACGTCCAGCTGGATCACCGGGTCGAGGTTGGCCAGGAAGACGAACGGGCAACGGCGGAAGTGCCCGGGCAGCTCGGGCTTGAAGTCGGCGAGCACCCCCAGGCGCGTGTCGAGCGTCTTCGCCTCGTTCAGATCGTAGCCGTACTCCCCCGTCCAGCGGAAGGTCGCCCCGTCCGTGACCTGCACGCCGGTGAGGTCCACGCCGCGGCCGGCCAGGAGCTCCAGATGCTCCTTGGGAAAGTCGTGGCCCACCACGGCGACGAGCTTGACGTCCGTGAAGAAGGAAGCGGCATAGGCGAAGAACGTGCCCGATCCGCCGAGCGCGTCGGCGACCTCGCCGAAGGGCGTGCGGACGTCGTCGAGGGCCAGCGTGCCCGTGACCAGGAGGTCAGCCACGGCGCGCTCCGCTGTCCTTCGGACTCTTGGCTCCGCGCCGAGGGGTGCGGAGTGGCGCCGCCGGGCGGCGCGGCCGCGCGGTCGGCGCCGGCGGGGTCGGCGGGAAGTACTTCCCGATCAGGAGGTCCAGCCGCCGCCGGGCCAATGGGGGGAACGCCGCCGGAGACGTGATCACGGCGCTCCGGAGAAGCCCCGGACAGGCGCAGGTCCGAGGCCCATGGAGCCGCGGGATGACGCGCCTCAGCACGTTCTTGGCAGTGGCGACATTCTTCATGAGGTTCGCCACGACCGCCTCGACCGTCACCTCGGCCTCGGTCTCGTGCCAGACGTCGTAGTCCGTGACGAGCGCGAGCGTCGCGTAGCAGAGCTCCGCCTCGCGCGCCAGCTTGACCTCGGGGACGTTCGTCATCCCGATGACGTCGACGCCCCAGTCCCGGTAGATCCGGGACTCCGCCTTCGTCGAGAACTGCGGGCCCTCGATGCAGAGATACGTGCCGCCCTGGTGGACGGTCGCCCCGGTCTCGGCAGAGGCCGCCTGCAGCGCACCCGCAAGATCGGGGCACACCGGCTCCGCCATCGAGACGTGTGCCACGATCCCCTCCTCGAAGAACGAGGGGATGCGCCGCTTCGTGTGGTCGTAGAACTGGTCAGGAATGACGAGGTCGAGGGGCGCGATCTGCTCGCGCATGCTGCCGACCGCGCTCACGGAAATGACCCACTCCACGCCGAGCGCCTTCATCCCGTAGAGATTCGCGCGGAAGGGCAGCTCCGAGGGGATCAGCCGGTGACCGCGCCCGTGGCGCGGGAGGAACACGATCTCGCGGTCGCCGAGGCGGCCGATGCAGTAGGCATCTGACGGATCGCCGAAGGGCGTCCGCACCCGGTGCCAGCGGACGTCGGTCAGGCCCTCCAGCTCGTAGAGCCCACTGCCCCCGATGATGCCGACTCGCGGCTCACCCATCGCTGACGAGCGTTCCTTCCAGTCTCGCCCCGTCCTGGCCGGTCACCCGGACTCGCGCGAACGCGCGCATGAGCGCGTCGGGCCCGTGGAAGACAAGCTCCAGGTAGTTGTCGGTGAGACCGACGAGCTGCCGCGTCTCTCGCTCGCGGTGCTCGAGGACGAGCAGGGGAAGCTCGCGGCCGATCTGGGCCCGGCGGAACCCGAGCTGCTTGGCAGCACCGAGGCGTCGGAGATGGGCCGTACGCTGCCGGATCGTCTCGGGCGCCACGCGGGGCGCCCGTCCGCGGGCCGCCTCGGTTCCCCGGCGGTCCGAGTACGAGAAGACGTGGAGATAGGTGAACGGCAGGGCCTCGACGAGCGCCTCGGTCGCGTCGAAGTCGGCATCCGTCTCCCCGGGGAACCCCGTGATGACGTCGGCCCCGAGTCCGAGATCGGGGATCGCCCCCGCAAGACGCTCGATCAGCGCGCGGTACATCCGGGTGTTGTACGGTCGCCGCATCGCCCGGAGCACCCGGTCGGACCCGGACTGGAGCGGCACGTGGAGGTGGCGACAGACCCGGCGCTCGCCGGCGATCAGCTCGACCAGCTCGTCGGTGAAGTAGGCGGGCAGCACGGATGACAGGCGAAGCCGGGTGAGCCCGCGGACGTCGAGGAGCCGCCGCACCAGGGCCGCCAGCGTCGTCCGGGGGCTGAGGTCCCAGCCGTAGTGGCCGAGGTCCACGCCGGTGAGAACGACCTCCGCGTAGCCGGCGCCCACGAGCCCCTCGATCTGCTCGACGACGGCCTCGACGGCCTGGCTCCGGCTCCCGCCCCGGGCGAACGGCACGATGCAGAAGCTACAGCGGTGCTGGCAGCCATCCTGGACCTTCACGAAGGCCCGCGTGTAGCCCGGCGTGAATCGTCGGACCGGGATGACCGGGAGCGCCCGCTCCAGGAACACGTCGCTCACCTGGACGAGCGGGCGCGCGCGCTTCCGGACCTGGTCGAGGAGGGCCGGCAGGGCGTGACGATCCTGGGTGCCGAGGACCATATCCACCCCGGGGATCGCCGCCACCGCGCCCGGGTTGGTCTGGGCGTAGCATCCGGTGACGACGACCACCGCCTCGGGATTTCGCGCGACGGCGCGGCGGATGGCCTGGCGATCGGAGTAGTCGGCCCGGGCCGTTACGGTGCAGGTGTTGATGACGTAGACCTGCGCCGGGGTCTCGAACGGTACCGTCCGGAATCCCCCGGCCTCCAGCAGCGCCTGGACCTCCGACGTGTCGTACTGGTTCAGTTTGCACCCGAGCGTCGCGAACGCGACGGTCACCGGAGCCAGGCCCCGACGCTGGCTCCCCCGGGGCGGTGTCTCCGCGACCGGCGTGGACGTCACGGCGTCGCCGCTAGGAGGCGAGCTGGCCACACGCGGCGCCGACGTCCTCGCCCTTGGACCAGCGGATCGTGGCGGTGAGGCCGGCGTCGAGGAGCGCCCGTTGAAACGCCAGGATGCGCTCGGGCGGCGGCCGCCGGAAGCGGGCGCCGGGCCACTCGTTGAACGGAATCAGGTTGACCTTGGCCCGCAGGCCGCGGAGCCGGCGCACGAGCCGCTGGGCGTCCTCCGCGGAGTCGTTGACCTTGTCCAGCAGCGTATACTCGAACGTCATCCTTTGGCGGACCGGCAGGGGGAACCGCCGGCATGCCGCCAGGAGATCGTCGAGACCCCAGCCGCGGTTGATGGGCATGAGACCGCTCCGCACCTCGTCGGTCGCGGCGTGGAGCGAGATGGCCAGGTTCACACGGAGGTTCTCCTTGGCCAAGCGTTCCAGGCCCTGCACCAAGCCGACCGTGGACACGGTAATGCGGCGCGGCGAGAAGCCGAACCCGCGGGGCGCGAGGAGGATCCGCAGCGCCTTCACCGTCGCCGCATAGTTGGCGAGAGGCTCGCCCATCCCCATGAAGACGACGTGGGTGAGCCGGGCCTCCGGCTCGAGAGTGGCCCGCGCTGCCCACACCTGCCCGACGATCTCGCCGGCGGTGAGGTTCCGCACGAGTCCCATCGTCCCGGTGAGGCAGAACGCGCACCCGAACCCGCAGCCGACCTGGGTCGAGACGCAGAGCGTCAGGCGGTCGCCGTCAGGCATCACCACCGACTGGATCATCCGGTCGTCGCCGAGCCGGAGCCCGAGCTTGATGCTCCCGTCTCGGGAGACGTGGCGCTCACTGATGTCAGGCGGCGAGACGACGGCCAGGGCGGACAGTTGGTCGCGCAGCTCGCGCGGGAGGTCGCTCATCGCGCCGAAGTCGGCTACACCCTTCATGTAGACCCAGGTGGCGAGCTGGCGCCCACGGTACGCCGGCTGCCCGAGACCCTCGACGAGCGTCACGATCTCATCGGGAGTCAATTCGAGCAGGTTCGTCGCGGACATGGCGCCCTCAAGATACCGAAAGGGTGCAAGGAGGTCAAACCATCCACCGTTTCCGTGCGGTGGCGGTGGATAACACGTGGGCAACCCGCGCAAGTTCACGCCGTACAAGGGTCCCACACCGCTTCGCTCAATTCGTCAGCATTGCGCTCGCGGTCGGTAGGGCGTCGGGGCCGAGGCGAACAGCGCCTAGCCGACGACACCGAGATACACGTCCATCAGGTTCGACCCCGTCGGCCCAGTCACCACCAGGTCTCCGAGCGCGGCGAAGATGGTATGGGAGTCGTTCTCGGCCAGGGCTCGTCGGACGTCGAGTCCCTGCCCGCGTGACCGCTCGAGCGTGACGGGATCCACAATGGCACCGGCGGCGTCCGTCGGCCCGTCGCTTCCGTCCGTCCCGGCTGCGAGGACGACGACATCGCGCATGGCCGCCAGCCCGGGCACGAGGGCCAGCGCGAACTCCTGGCACCGCCCTCCGGTGCCACGTCCCCGGACAGTCACGGTGGTCTCGCCTCCGGCGATCAGGCAGGCCGGCCGCCCAACCGGCGAGCCGCTCCGCGCGATCTCGTCGAGGACGGCCGCGAACACGCCGGCCACCTCACGCGCCTCGCCCTGGAGGCACCGAGTCAAGAGGCAGGGCGTGAACCCGAGCCGTCGCGCCTCCTCAACCGCCGCGTTGACGACGAGCCCGTTGTTCCCGATCACCACGTTCGTGACGCCGGCCAGCGCCGGGTCGCCCGGCTTCGGCGTCTCCGCCACCTCGCCGCGCGCGCCGGCCTCGAGATGGGCCCGCACCGCCACCGGCACCCGGACGCGGAGCCCAAAGCGGTCCAGCACCGCCAGGGCGTCGTCGTAGGTGGTCGGATCGGGCGCGGTCGGCCCGGAGGCGATCACGTCCAGCGGGTCGCCGATCACGTCGGACAGCAAGAGGGCGACGACCGGGGCCGGGTGCGCCGCTCGCGCCAGCTGGCCTCCCTTGAGGCGCGAGAGGTGTTTTCGGACCGCGTTCAGCTCGTTGATCGTAGCCCCCGCCTCGAGGAGGAGACGCGTCACGGCCTGCTTCTCGGCAAGGCTTACTCCGAGGACCGGCGCGGGCGTGAGTGCCGATCCGCCCCCCGACATCAGGCAGAGGACCAGGTCGTCAGGTCCGGCGTCGCTGGCGAGGTGCAGGATCTCTTCTCCCGCGGCTCTGCCCCGCTCATCGGGGATGGGATGCCACGCTTCGACAACACGGACTCGCCGCGGGCTTGGCTCAAGACTGTTCTTCACTGCGACCAACCCCTCGACGAGGACGCCGTCAAGCACCGCCTCCGCCGCCTCGGCCATCATCCCCGAGGCCTTGCCGGCACCGACGACGACGACCCGGCGGACGCGGGCGAGGTCGAGAACGCGGTCCCCGATGCGGAGGCGCGAACCCTCGCGGGAGAGCGCCTGCCGCGTCAGGCGGTTCGCATCCCCCGCGGTGATCGCCGCGTCGAAGATCCGTCGCGCCGCGCGCCGGAGTTCTGCGAGATCAGCCACGTCCGGAACCGTGAGGGCACCGGCCGCGCGGCGGATGGGTCAAGAAGCGGACTACCTGCCGGCCGGAAGGCGCTGAAGGCGCTGGCCCGCGTCGAGGAGCACGTCGTCCGTCTTCGGGAAGCAGAAGCGGATCTTCGTGCGCCCGAGCTCCGGGTGCGCGTAGAAGGACGATCCCGGCACCGTCGCCACACCCACCTCCTTGATGAGGTACATGGCGAACGCCGTGTCGTCGGGCAGGCCGTAGCGCTCGAGGAAGTGATCGCACTCGGTGAGGATATAGTACGCGCCACGCGGTTCAAAGGTCTTGAACCCGGCCTTGTCCAGAAGACCCCGGAGCAAGTCCCGGCGCGCCTGGTAAGCATCGCGGAGGGTGTCGTAGTACGCCATCGGGAGGTTGAGGGCAGTCACCGCCGCCTCCTGCAGCGGTGCGGGCGCCCCCACCGTGACGAAGTCGTGGGCCCGGCGGATGCCGACCGCGAGCTCCGGCGAGCTGATCGTGTAGCCGATCCGCCAGCCCGTGACCGAGTAGGACTTGGAGATCCCCGAGATCGTGACCGTGCGATCCGCCATTCCCGGGAGCGTGGCGATGGGGATGTGTCGGAGGCCGTCGTAGACCATGTGCTCGTAGATCTCGTCGGTGATCGCGAGCACGTCGTGCCGCTGGCACAGCTCGGCGATGATCTCGAGCTCGCGGAGCGAGAACACCTTGCCCGTCGGATTGTTCGGGCTGTTGAACACGATCGCCCGCGTCCGCGGCGTGAAGGCGCGCGCCAGGCGATCGGGGTCGAAGGAGAAATCGGGCGGCTCGAGCGGCACGAAGACGGGCTTCGCGCCGGAGATGATCGCGCCCGGCCCGTAATTCTCGTAGAACGGCTCGAAGATGACGATCTCGTCGCCGGGGTCGAGGACGGCGAGGAGCGTCGACAGCATCGCCTCCGTCGAGCCGCAGCACACGGTCACCTGTCGCTCCGGGTCGACGCGAGGGCCGTAGAAGCGCTCGAACTTCGCCGCGATCGCCTCGCGGAGGTTCCGTGCGCCCCAGGTGATCGCGTACTGGTGGAAGTCCCCGTCGAGCGCCCGGTGCGCCGCCTCGACCAGCACCCGGGGCGGCGGGAAGTTCGGGAAGCCCTGGGCGAGGTTGACCCCGCCGTACTGGGCACTGACCCGGGTCATCTCGCGAATCACGGACTCGGTGAAGCCCTGGACGCGCTTGGAGATCATCAGTGTGCTCGCTCCTTCGAACGCAAGGTACCGCAGGCCGGGCATGTGGGATCCGGCCGCACCGTGATAGCGCGAACCTCCGCCACCGCGCCATCGTACAGCAGGAGACGCCCGGTCGCCGCGCTGTCGAGACCGAGGCAGAGCTTCAGAGCCTCGACGGCCTGGAGGCTCCCCACAACACCTGCCACCGGCCCCACGATGCCGGCCGCCTCGCAGCTCGGCACGGTCCCCTCCGGCGCCTCCCGCCGGTAGACGCAGCGGTAGCAGGCGCTCGAACCCGGGCGCACGACCAGGAGTTGTCCGTCCCAGCGGAGGATGCCCGCCACGACCAGCGGCCGACCGAGCGCGACGCACGCGTCGTTGACGACAAGCTTGGTCTCGAGGTTGTCGGAACCCTCAACCACGACGTCGTATTGCCCGAGGACGCCCGGAGCGTTGTCCCGGTCGAGGCGAAGCGCGTGGGGCACCACGCGTACGTCCGGGTTTAGCTCTTCCAGCCGCCCCTGCGCGGACGTCACCTTGGGCAGGTCGAGGGCCTTGGTGCCGTGAAGGATCTGACGCTGGAGGTTGGACAGGTCGACGCGGTCGGAGTCGATCAGCCCGAGCGTGCCAACGCCCGCCGCCGCCAGGTAGAGCGCCGCCGGCGAGCCCAGTCCTCCGGCGCCCACCACGACCACGCGCGCCTGCCGGAGACGCGCCTGCCCCGCTCCGCCCACCTCCGGCAGGATCATCTGCCGGCTGTAGCGACGGAGCTCGGCCTCGGAGAACTGGAAGCGAATGCTCACGGCCGGCTGGCCCCTCCGACCGGAACGGCTACCAGCCTCCGGCGATCGCGGGGACGATGGAGACCTCGTCGCCGTCCTTGACCAGGCTCTCCCGTCCCTGGAGGAAGCGAACGTCCTCCTGGTTGACATAGATGTTGATGAACTTCCGGAAATCGCCCGTCTCGTCGCAGAGGCGGTCGCGGAGTCCGGGGAACTGCCGCTCGAGGTCGTCAACCAGCTCCCCGACGTCCTTGCCCTTGGCGTAAACCTCTCCCGTCCCGCCGGTGTGCCGGCGGAGCGGCGTGGGAATGCGGACGAGCACTGACATTCTCGGATCCTCCTAGCGTGCGGTGATCGCCTGGAGCTCCGGCAGCACGGCCTCGACGGCAGAGAGGCTCGCGGCGACGTGCATCGGCTCGGCCAGCCGGTGCTCCAGGGCTTCGACGGTCTTCAGACCACTTCCCGTGATGCAGACGACGATCGGCTCGTCGCGCCCGATGCAACCTTCGGCCACGAGCTTCCGTGTGGCGGCCAGGGTCACGCCCCCGGCCGTCTCGGCGAAGATCCCCTCGGACCGGGCCAGAAGCTCCATGGCCTCGACGATCTCATCGTCCGTCGCGTGCGCCGCCCAGCCACCGGACTCCCGGACGGCCTGGGCGGCGTAGTAGCCGTCGGCGGGATTCCCGATGGCAAGCGACTTGGCCACCGTCCGCGGGCGCACCGGCACGAGAACGTCGGCGCCCTCGCGGATCATCGTCACGATGGGCCCGCAGCCGGCCGGCTGCGCCGCGTGCATCCGCGGCAGTCCCCCGTCCGTGAGACCGAGGTCCGCGAGCTCGGCGAAGGCCTTCCGGATCTTGGTCAGGAGGGCGCCGCCGGCGCACGGAACGACCACGTGAGCGGGCGCGCGCCAGCCCAGCTGCTCGGCGATCTCGTAGCCCACCGTCTTGGATCCCTCGGCGTAGTAGGGTCGGAGGTTCACGTTGACGAAGGCCCAGGGATGGCGATCGGCGAGCTCCGAGCACAGGCGGTTGACGTCATCGTAGGTGCCTTCCACGGCGAACACGACCGGTCCGTAGACGAGCGTCCCGAGAACCTTGCCGGCCTCGAGCCCGACCGGGATGAACACGAAGGCGGGTAGGCCCGCCTCGGCGGCGTGGGCCGCGACCGAGTTGGCGAGGTTCCCCGTCGAGGCGCACGCGACCGGGCCGAGGCCGAGTTCCCTGGCCTTGTTCACGGCCACGGAGACCACGCGATCCTTAAAGGACCAGGTGGGGTGGCAGACCGCGTCGTTCTTGAGGTAGAGCTCCCGGAGTCCCCATGCGTCCCCGAGGTTCCGCGCGCGCACCAGCGGCGTCATGCCCACGTGGCGACCGACCAGGGGCTCGCCGTCGAGCGGCAGGAGATCGCGGTAGCGCCAGATGCTCGAGGGGCCCGCCGCGATGCGGTCGCGTGTCAGGATCGCGCGGATCGCCGGATAGTCGTAGTCGACCTCGAGGGGGCCGAAGCAGTACTCGCAGACGTGGACCGGGCTCTGCGCAACACCGCGGCCACACTCGCGGCAGACGAGCCCTCGGACATGAGTCATGAGCCGGGTCCTCCGGGGGATTTGAGCCCCACTCAACGAGATCGGGTCCCGACGCGGACCAGAGACATTTACCATGCCCCCCCGGAGGCGTCAACGAACTGCTCACACCAAGGAAGGGCTGTTCGACCACTCCGCCCGGACGCGCCGAGACCCGACCGTCCGTGTGCGGCTCGATAGTACGATGCCCCCATGAGGGCCCTGCGGCGCGAGGCGCCGCTACTCCTGCTCCTCCTATATGGCGGCGCGTTCGCCTACGTCGCCCTCGGGCGGGGCGTCCCGGTGTTCGACGACCATCCGGGACAACTCTTCCGGCTCTGGCACGCGCTCGATCGCTCCCTGCCCTCGGCCACCTGGACCGCCGACTGGAATCCCGACTGGTGGGGCGGGTATCCGGAACTCCAGTTCTATCCCCCCGGAATCGCGCTCGTGGGGGCCGCTATCCGGGCGGTGTTAATCTGGCGACCGTCGGTCGAGACGGTGTACCGCCTCCTGTGCGCGGTCGTCTTCCTCGCCCCGGGAGTCACGACCTACGCGCTCCTCGCGCGCGTGCTGGGTGACCGGTGGCTGGCCCTGCCCGGGGCGTTCCTCGCGCTCACGCTCTCCGCGGACCTCCGGGGAGGCGTGGAGGCCGGGCTTCGATGGGGAACTCTCACGACCCGTCTCGGTCTGGCCTGGCTGCCTCTCCTCGCCCTCGCGCTGCGTCCCTGGGTCGAGGGTGGCCGCCTTCCGCGCTGGGCGCCACCCCTCGCCGCCCTGGCGATCCTGTCCCACCCTTCCACGCTCCCGTCCGTGCTGGCCCTCTTCGGTCTCGCGACGGCCCTGTCGTTTCTGGCCCGGCCCGAGCGACGGACCATCTGGCAGGCTGGCTCGACGGTGGGCTTCACCCTCGCTCTGACGGCTTTCTGGAGCCTGCCGTTCGCCGTTCGGCACGCCTGGGTGGTGCCGCTGGCCTGGGGCGACCTCTCTCTCGGGCTCCCCGGTGACCTTCCGGGGCGACCGGTGCTCCTGGCCCTCGGCATGACGGCGCTGACGGCCTGGATCGCGGTCGGGATCCGGCGGCGACCCTTCGACGCGCTGCTCGCGGGGCTGCCGCTCGCGCTCGCGGCGCTCTTCCTCGGCGACGTCTGGCTCTTCCCGCGAGGCTGGCTCGCGGTCGAGCCTCAGCGCCTCCTCGACGGGATTGTACAGGCCTCGGTCTGGGCAGGCGGGCTCGGCGCCGGCGTCGTCGTCGACCGGCTCGTCCCTGCTCGGGCGGACCCTCGGAGCCGACCCCTCGTCGTGCTGCTGGTGATCGCGTTGGCGGCGCTTCTCCCTGACCGCGGGGCGCAACCGCCCACGCTTGCCGTCTGGCCCGCGGCGGACGAGTGGCCCACGCTGGAAGAGGTGACGCGCCGCCATCACCTCGACCGACTCTGGAGCGCGCTCCGCGGCGGGACGGACCGCGTCCTCTTCCTCACGTCTTCGCTCAAGCTCGACAACAGTCCGGCGTGGTACGCCTCCCACAGCCACGTCACCAGCCTCGTGCCCCTCCGGGCCGGCCGCGAGATAGTGAACGGGACGTTCACCCATCCTTCGCCCATGGCCGCGCGCTTCTACACCGGCCAGGCGGTGCCGCCCGCACGGCTTCTGACCCTCGCCGAGCGCCTCGACGGCCAGCGCCTCCTCGGCGAGCCGTGGGACCGTCTCTCCGCGGCGAGCTTCGACCGGTTCGCCCGGAGGCTCCGCATCGGCACCGTCGTCGTCCGGGCGGGCGACGCGGCCCGGGCTCGCTTTCTTGGCCCCGAATACGCGCCAGCCGGCGATGCGGCGGGTTTCACCCTCTTCGAGCGGCGAGACCGCCCCTGGCCGCGCGTCGAGCGGATCACCTCGCGGCGCTACCGTGTCCTCGTCTCCCCGACGGGCGGCGTATGGATCCCCACCGGCATCGCGGCCTACCCGCTCTGGCGGGTCAAGAGCGCCGCGGGTCGCCTCGAGACCCGGGTGGACAACTGGGGCCTACTCGAGTTCCGCGTCCCGGTCGACCTCTTCGAGGCGGAGCTCGTCTACTCCGAGGGCTGGCTCGAGTGGAGCGCCTTGACGCTCTTCATCATCGGGGCGGGCGTCTGGCTCGCGTGGGTCGTGCGCGGACGGGCGCCGGCGCCCGCCCCCCGCATCAGACGAGGGGGTCGTAGCTGAAGTACTGGGCCGAGCTCTCGAGCGGCACCAGGTGGTGCCCGAGGGTGCCTCGGAAGGTCTCGGCCAGACGCTCGGGCGTCCAGCCGTCGTGCCGGTGGATCGCGCGCACCGGGCGCGGCTGGGAGAACAGGAAGATCTCCTTGCCGCGCACGCCGAAGATCTGCCCGCTCACCTCACCCGCGTCGTCCGAGGCGAGATAGACGGCCATCGGCGCGACGTCGCGGGGCGACATCTTCTCGAGCTTGGCGACCCGAGCCTTCTGCTCGGGCGTGTCGGTCGGAATCGTGCCGATGAGCCGCGTCCAGGCGAACGGCGAGATGCAGTTCGCCGTCACGTTGTACCGCGCCATGTCGAGGGCGGTCACGCGAGTGAGCCCCACGATCCCGAGCTTCGCCGCGGCGTAGTTCGCCTGACCCACGTTGCCGACGAGACCCGAGGTCGACGTCATGTTGATGAATCGCCCCCATCGCTGCTCGCGAAAGCGCGGAGCGGCCGCCCGGGTCAGGGCGAAGCTACCCTTGAGGTGGACGGCGATGACCGCGTCCCACTCCTCCTCGGTCATGTTGAAGATCATCCGGTCGCGGACGATCCCGGCATTGTTCACCACGATGTCGACCCGCCCGAAATGGTCGACCGCGGTCTCGACGATCCGCGCCCCGCCCGCCATCGTGGTCACGGACTCGGAGCTCGCCACGGCCTGCCCGCCCGTGGCCTGGATCTCGCGCACGACGTCCTCGGCGGGAGACGCGGCTCCGCCGCTGCCGTCCGCGGCGCCGCCAAGATCGTTCACGACGACGCGGGCACCCGACGCGGCCATCAGGAGGGCGATCTCCCGCCCGATTCCCCGGCCGCCGCCCGTGATCACGGCAATCCGGCCCTCCAGGATGCGCGCGCTCACGGCATCACCTGGATTGTCCCCGCCGGATCCTCGCCGACGACCTCGCCGATCTGAGCGGCCCCCTCCACGCCCGCCGCGTCCAGCGCTCGGAGGAGCGCCGCGCCATCGGGTGTCGCGACGAGCAGCCCGCCCGATGTCTGCGCGTCCCCGATCACGAAACGGAGTGACTCGGGGAGGCTCGGATCCCACTCCACCGTCGTCACCACCGCATGGAGGTTCCGCCTGGTCCCGCCCGGGATCAAGCCCGCCTCGGCGAGCGCCACGACGTCCGGGAGGAGCGGGATCCGCCCCGCATGGAGCCGGGCATGCACCTTCGAGCCCTGGGTCATCTCCCGGAGGTGGCCGAGGAGCCCGAACCCCGTGACGTCCGTCACCGCGTGGACCGGCACCGTGGCGGCAGCCTCGGCCGCCGACCGATTCAAGGTAGCCATCGTCCGGATGGCCGCCGTCACCGCCCGCTCCGGCGCCTGCGCCTGTTTGATCGCGGTCGAGATGATGCCGGTGCCGAGCGGCTTCGTGAGGACGAGCGCGTCGCCCGGTCGGGCGCCGACGTTCCGCCAGATGCGCCCGGGATGGACCAGCCCCACGACGGCGTAGCCGAGCTTGGGTTCCGCGTCGTCGATGGAGTGGCCTCCGACGACGCTCACGCCCGCCTCGCGCGCCTTCTCGGCGCCGCCCCGCAGGGCTTCGCCAAGCACGGTCATGGGGAGCTTGTCCCTCGGGAATCCGACGATCGACAGCATCGCGATCGGACGCCCGCCCATCGCGTAGACGTCGGAGAGCGAGTTGGCGGCGGCGATCTGCCCGAAGGCGTACGGATCGTCTACGATGGGCGTGAAGAAGTCCACCGTCAGCACGAGCGCGAGCCCGTCGGTCAGTCGATAGACCGCGGCGTCGTCGCAGGTCTCCGGTCCCACCAGCACGTTGGGGTCGGTGATCGGCGGCAGCATCCGCAGCACCTGGGCCAGATCCTCTGGCCCGAGCTTGCAGGCTCAGCCGGCGCCGTGAGAGAGCGTCGTCAGGCGAACGGGCGTGTCCATCCTCGAATCACCTCCCCTCCGGAGACGGGGCCGCGCCGCTCTTGGGATGCGGCGCCGGCGGCGGGACGATGCCGGATTATAGGCGGACCCGAGAGACGGGTCAAACACGGGGTCAAACGCGGCTCCGATGTTCCTCGAGCCCGCGGATCAGCGCCGCGCCGATGATGAAGACGGTCGCCGAGTAGTACACCCACATCATGAGGGCGACCGTAACTCCCAGCGATCCGTACACTGCGCTGTAGAGCCCGATACCCTGGATCCACCAGCGGAAGGCCTGCTTCGCGCTCTCCCAGAGAACCGCCGTCGCCAGCCCTCCTGCGAGCACGCTCGACCAGCGGATGCGCCGGTTCGGCACGAACCGGTAGATCACCACGAAGAGCGCGGTGTCCAGGAGAAGCGCCAGCAGGAGCCCGGCCCAGTAGAAAGCCGTCGACACGAATGCGGCCCGGCCCGCAAGGAGTGCGATCCCCCGCACCCACGCGAACGCCCCGGTGACGGCGATGCTCGCGAGAAAGACGACCGTCAGGAGCAGGATCATCCCCACGTCGAACAGCATCCCGTGGATCAGACCCCGGCCCTTGTGCTGGAACACCCGGTTCAGCACGAGGCGCGTCGCGGCGAACAGCTGCGAGGCGAAGAAGAGAAGGATCAGGGTACCGATCAGACTCGACACGCCTCTCGCGTCGATCACCGCCCGGAGGGCGGCTTCCATCTCGGCCTGGTACACGGGGAGCAGCGCCCCCAGCCTTTCCACGACCTCGCGTAGCACCATCTCGTTGGAGATCAGGAACGCGCTCCCGGCAATCACCAGGAGGAGAAAGGGCACGATGCAGATCACGACGTAGAAGGAGAGCCCGGCGGCCAGGAAGAAGCCGTCGTGCTCGTAGAAGTAGCGGAAGGCGCTCCGGAGCGGCGTCGCGACTGGGTGGGACCGCGACGCCTCCGACGCGGGGTGGTCGGCCGTGGGTCCGAGCGCCGGGGCCGCCGCTACCGGCGCGCCCGGGCCTCCCGCGGCAGCCAGGCGAAGGAGTCCTCGGTCTTGGCCAAGGGCCGGTACTCGAGCCCCACGTAGCCCTCGTATCCGGCCCGATCGAGCGCCGCCAAGACGTTCCCGTAGTGGACCTCCCCGGTGCCGGGCTCGTGCCGTCCGGGCACGTCCGCGATCTGGACGTGCCCGATCCAAGCGAGATTCCGGACCAGGCCGTCGATGACCTGACCCTCCATCCGCTGGATGTGGTAGCAGTCGTACTGGAAGCGGACGTTCGGCTCGCCCACCTCCCGGACGATGTCCAGCCCGAGCTCCAGCCGGTCGAGAAAGTACCGGGGGCTCTCCCACGCGTTGAGCATTTCGACCAGGAGGGTGATGCCTGCCTCGCGGGCCACCGGGGCCGCTCGCTTCAGGTTCTCCACCGCGGTGCGCCGCAGGATGCGCTCGGAGACGCCCGGGGGGCGGTTCCCCGCGAGGACGTTCAGTCGTCGGCAGCCCACGCGCCGCGCCACCGCCACGGCGTCCTGGATCGTCGTGAAGAGATGGTCGCGCCGGGCCGGATCGCAGAGGTACCCGCGGTCGCCGGCCGCAAAATCGCCGCCCTCGGGATCGAAGAGGACCAGCTCGAGGCCGTGCCGCTCCAGCTCCCGCTCGACCGCGCTCGCATCCGCGGTGTGGATGAACAGGAACTCGACCGCGCGGAACCCCGCGGCGGCTGCCCGCTCGAAGCGCTCCAGGAACGGCACCTCGTTGAACAGCATCGTCAGGTTCGCGGCGTAGCGGGTCATCGGTCGTTGATCTCCCCCGGACGCAGATCGTGGGTCATTGACGGGCGGCCCTTCGGCCGGCCTCAGGGGCCGCGACGCGCGAGCGACTCGGCGTTCTCGGTCGCCAACCGGCGCGCCACCTCGGGCGGGAGCTGGCGGAGCCAGGTGCGGGCATCGTTCTGGACCTCGACGTACCCTGCCCAGCGTGAGGAGACCCAGGTGTCGGTCCCCACCATGAAGCGGTCGGGGTGGCGGAGGAAGAGGTCCCGCCACGCGGGATCGAGCTGCCCGCCCGGGGCCACGTCCGACCTGAGGGCCAGCTCGACCAGGAGGTCGACCGAGACGCCGACGAGGCGGCTCACCTCGTCCGGCCCCGAGCTCATGCCCGCGTGAGCCCAGAGCACCCGCACTCCCGGGACGAGGCCCACGAGGATCTCGGCCGCCGCCGCGTCGCAGTGACAGTGGAGGAACAGCCCGTGGCGATCCGCCAGCTCCGCCACCTGCCGCACGATCGGCGACCGCGCGTCGGCCCCCGTCAGGTGGAACTCGCCGATCCCCCGGTAGATCCGGCGCGCGAGCCGCTGCTCGAGGTAGGGCACGACCGTGGGGTCCTGGTGCCAGCTCGAGAGCTCGCCCGCCTGCCGGTACGGGCGCAGGACGGGCACGATCCGGTCGGGGGCCGCCTCGTAGAGGCGCACCGTCCCGTCGTCGGGAGTGCTAGAGACGAAAGCCCGCCGCACGCCGGCCTGGTCCAGCAGGAGGAGCACGGCCGCAGGAGCGTAGTCCTGCCAGCTGTTCTGGCTGTAGTGGAGGTGGGCGTCGACGATGGGAAAGTCGTCGGCCGTCGCGGGGCCCGCGAGGCCCAGCAGGGCCGCCGCGACCACGCCGCCCATGCGTGAGAGCCGCGGCCACATGGCCCAACTATAGCAAAGCCCCGAGACCCCCCGCGACGGAACGCAGCGCGGCCCCCGGGTATGCGCCCGGGGGCCGCGTCACATCGGGACCGCTGGTCCCGGTTCCCCTTGCCCGACGCCGTCAGGCGGCCTTGATGGCCTTGGCCTGGCCCGCGCCGTCCTCGATCTGGATCTCAACCTTCTTCGGCACGACAGCGACCGGGGCCGGCACCGTCAGGTCGAGCATGCCGTTCGCGAACTTCGCCTGCACCTTGCCCGGGTCGATGCCCTCGGGGAGCGCGAGGGTACGCTCGAACGAGCCATACGCGAACTCACGCACGTAGCGGTTACCGTCCTTCTCGTCGCTCTTCGCCTTGCGCTCGCCGCGGATCGTGAGGTAGTCGTCCGAGACCGTGACCTCGACGTCCTTGGGATCGACACCCGAGAGTGCCACGCGCACGTGGAGGTTGCCGTCCTTGGCATAGCTCTCGACCGCAGGCCACCAAGCCACCGGCTCCGTCTCGGTGCGGTAGGGCGCGGAGCCAGCATCGCGGGCTAGGAACCGGCCGAGCATGTCGTCAAGGTCTCGATGCATCTGGAACATGGACCCGAAGGGGAATCCCCGCGTCAGTTCGAACATGGAATGCTCTCCTCAACGTTTGTAATGATTTCGGGCGCTCATGCACCCCGGGAACCGTTCCCGGCCCCACTGTTGAAATAGCAGGCGCCCGCGACCTGTCAAGAGACAGCCGAGACGACGGGGAGGAAGTCCTCGGGTGTCGGCCGACCGACAGGTCGGCGGAGGGCTCAGCCCGCGGGCGGGTCGCCCGAGCCCCGGCGCTCGAGCGCGTAGAAATCCGAGCGGTCCTGGGTCACCACCTCGACCCGCCGGGGGCGGTCCTCCCGCATCACGTCCAGCAGCACCCGCTCTCCGGGCTCGTGGCGCCAGAGCGCCGCGTAGAGGTCCCGGCGGCTCGAGACTTCCTGATCGTCCACGCGCACGATCACGTCCCCGTCCAGGAGTCCGGCGCGCTCCCCGGGACCGTCGGGCACCAGCCCCGCGACGATCAGCCTCTCTTCGAGGGTATGGGGGAACACGCCGATCCACGCCCGGCGCCGCCGGCTGGTCACGCGCCCGAAGCGGAGGAGCTCGGACCGGTGCCGCGTGTAGTACTCCACGGGGATCGCCAGCGACTCGCGCCCGATCCCCTCCAGGTTCAGGGACACCACGCCCACGACGGAGCCGCGGAGATCGAACAGGGGCCCGCCGCCGAACCCTGGATTCGCGGCGCTCGAGACGATCCCACGGTCCAGCAGGTACTCCCAGTACGCCTCGAACTCGCCCAGATCGGTGACGATACCCCCTGCGACCCTCCGCTCCGTGGGACCCGTCGCGGCGATCACGAAGACGGACGCTCCGAGCGCCACCTCGTCCGAGGACGCGAGCCGCGCCGCGGGGAGCCCGGTCGCAGGCACCCGCAGAAGCGCGAACCCGCTTTCGAAGTCCTGCGCCGCTACCTTGGCGTCGAGGCGGCGGCCGTCGGTCATCGTGACGCGGACCCGGCGGGCCCCCATCACCACGTAGTTGACCGTGAGCAGGAGCCCCGCCGATTCCACGACCACCGCCGACCCCATGCGCTCCGTCCCCAGGATCCGCGCGGAGGGATGTGCGGCGGCGACCCGCGCGGTCACGTGCGCGGTCACCGGCAGGAGCGCCTGAACCAGACCGACGGTGGCGTCCACCCCGTCACGCCCCCCGGCGGAGAACGTGCCCGATGACCGGCACCTCGGCGAACTTCTCCGGGGCCAGCGCCTCCCGGTAGAGGCCGCGGGGCCGGGGGAACGTCGGCCGAAGCGTCATCACCCCGTCGGGGGTCACGACCACGTCGACCGCGATGTCGTAAGGCCGCATCTCGATCGCCTCCGGAAGGATTTGCACGGGATGGACCGTCGTGACGATCGGCGTCCCGGGCCCGACCCGGCCCGCCTCGGCGAGCAACCCGTACTCGAGGTCCGAGAAGCCTCCGCCCTTCCCCACCCGGACGCCGCGCGCGTTCACCGCGACGGCCCCGCACACGATGAGATCGATGAGCGGCAGGTCCTCGATGCCGACCGGGCGGCCGAGCCGCTCCGCGCCCCGGATCGAGGCCGCCTGGAGAGCCTGCTTGCCCAGGCGGGCCGGGTCCAACTCGAGGAAGCACTCGAGGCTCCTGAGCCTCGGCACCGCCATGTAGACCACCTTGCCCTCCCGAAGCGCCATCCGGCGGACCGGGAGTTGTGGTGCGTCGGGATTGATCTTGACCGCCCGGGCCTCCCGCCAGATGCGCAGACCCTGGAGGTGGAGCGCCGCGCGCTCGGCGCCGACGAAGTTCGGGATACGTCCGCTGGCCCCCGGGAACCGGGCG
Source organism: uncultured Candidatus Rokubacteria bacterium (assembly GCA_963805625.1). Taxonomy (GTDB): domain Bacteria; phylum Methylomirabilota; class Methylomirabilia; order Rokubacteriales; family DASRDR01; genus DASRDR01. The sequence goes on along the minus strand of CAWDVE010000010.1, from coordinate 157,152 downwards.
ACACCGTGGATCTCCATCTCGCGCCAGACTCGGGCGCGAGCCTCGGCCTTCGACAGCGTATGCCCGCCGGCGGGCACGACGGACGCGGCGAAGCTAGTCGCGACCGCCCCCGCACGGACTCGCAAGCCCGGCACGGGCGGTCCGGCGGAGCGGAGCGACGCGATGAGGTGACGCCGAACGGTTCTGCGCGTCGGAGGCGTTTACCACGCGGCGACTCTAGATCGCGCGTGCCCGTGTGTCAACCCGCGCGACAACACCACGCGCGAGAACACCCGCGCGACCGCCTCGCGCGACGTCGAGAACCGCACGTGGTCTCGACTATCCCAACTGGATCCTGCCGGCGTTCGACGCGGCGAAGCGCGTCGCGCTCCAGGACGAGGAGGTCTTCACGGCGACCCATCTCGTTCGTTGCCGCGCGTTCCTCACCGACGCCGTGAACCTCGGCCAGGCGGAGGGGCGCTCCGAGTCGTCGCCATCGTGTCAGGCGTCAACAACCGTAGGCATGATCGGTCGCTCCCACCGGCGGCGCCTGGCTCAAAGGCCCAGGCCCAGCTGGGAGTCTCTCGCCTGATGCTCTCCGCCCTGCCGTGCAGGGGCGCTCGGAGCCCGCGCCGACACGGGACGGTCGACCAGACCGTAGCGCCGCCGGAGATCCGCCACGGCCGCTCCCAGGCTTTGCTCGACGCCGGCGGGCGCCCGGGTTCCCGGGTACAGGCGCCGGTAGAGCGGCAGCAAGGTCGGCGCCTCGGCGGAAAGAAAGCCGTCGAAGTGCTCGCGCACGCCGGGTTCGAGGTGGAGCACTCCGGCCCCGAGGAACGCTGCGCCGTGTTCCGCCGCCCCGCGGACAACCGCCTCGAGGTTCGCGCGATCGGTCGTCAGCCCGGGCACGATCGGTGCGAGCAGCACGCCGACGGGAATGCCGGCCGCCGCGAGTGCCGCCACGGCCCGGAGCCGCTGGCGCGGCGGGGCCGTGCCGGGCTCGAGCCGACGCCAGCGATCAGGATCGAGCGTCGTGAGGCTCACGCACACCGACACCCCGGCGCGATCGCGGACGGCCGCCAGCACGTCGCGGTCCCGGATCACCATCGGACCCTTCGTCACCACACTCGCCGGCGTCCTCGCATCGGCGAGGGCCTCGAGGATCCCGCGCGTCAGGCGGTAGCGGCCCTCGATCGGCTGGTAGGGATCGGTCGCCGTCCCCACCGCGACCGTCGCGCGCGGCCAGCCGCGCCGTGAAAGCTCCGCGCGCAGGACCGTCACCGCGTTGACCTTCACGAGGATCACGCCCGTGAAGTCCTCGCCGGATCCCAGGTCGAGATACCGGTGATACCGGCGCGCAAAGCAGTAGTGGCACCCGTGCACGCAGCCGCGATAGGGGTTCACGCTCCAGCGGAACCCCATGCCCTGAACGGAGTTCAGGATGCTCTTCGCCTGGGTCTCCACGTAGCGGGTAAGCACATTGGTACTATACCGATGTTGAGTGACTCGCCTCAAGCGCGCCGCCGTCGGATGAGCTCCGCTGGATGGAGGAGCCCGACGGACAGTTGGCGATTCAGGCCCACTTGCGGTGGCTCCGGAGGAGGAGGAGGAGGTCGCGACCGCCCGCCGGCAAGCAGAAGGTGTCCCGAGGGGGCGACCGGACGACTGTCGAGTCTAGCGGTTGAAGGACCCTCTCCCGCCCCCACCCCCACCCGGCCCTCGGCGATCGTCCCGGGGACCGCGTCCTGGAGGCCGGCCGCCGCCGCCCCCGCCGCCCGCCTGGGACCGCGCCTGATCGACCACGAGGTTCCGGTCCCGGAACACCCGTCCGTTCAGCTGATCGACCGCCCGGGTCGCTTCCTCCGGCGTCGACATCTCCACGAAGCCGAACCCTCGCGGCCGCCCGGTGAACTGGTCCGTCACGATCCGGACCGACTGGACGGTACCGGCCTGCTGGAAGAGCTCCCGAAGGTCCTCCTCCGTGGCCTGGTAGGACAGGTTGCCTACGAAGAGCTTGGCGGGCATCGGTCACCTCCGGCCTCAGGGAGAGACAAGAAAGCCCCCAGAGAGGCGCGCCTCTCCGAGGGCCGGTAGCGGACGGACGGAACGTCGCTCAAGAAAGCCCCGTGGAGTGCGAAAAACGTACTCGGGGCCCGGGACCGGTGTCAAGGGGATTCCCGCCTTAGAGGTACACCCCCCTGCTCGCTCCCCCGTCCACCGTGATCGAGGCTCCGGTGAGGAAGCCCGCCCGCTCGGAGGCAAGGAACAGGACCAGGTCTGCGACATCCTCGGGCCGCCCGATTCGCCCGAGCGGCTGCTTCCTCGCCACCTCGGCGCGGAGCACTTCCACGGACTGCCCCTGGGCCTGGGCCTGCTGGGCCACCAGGCGGTCCCACCGCTCGGTTGCGGTCGCCCCGGGACTCACCGCGTTCACCAGGATCCCGTCCGGAGCCCCGAGGTCGGCGAGGGCCCGGGTGAAATTGATCAGCCCGGCATTGGCGATCCCTCCCGCCATGTAGGTGGTGGCGGGGTTCCGGGCCGCCGCGCCGATGATGTTGACGATCCGCCCCCAGCGCCCCGGCCGCATCATCGGGATCGCCGCCTGTGCCATCCGTACGTAGCCGAGAATCTTCAGCCGCCAGTCGTCCGCCCACGCCTCGGCCGGCGTCGTCAGGAAGTCCCCGCCCCGAATCGCGCCGGCGTTGTTCACCAGGATCTCGAGTCGTCCGAACCGGGCCACGACGGCCTCCACGACGCGACGCGCTGCGTCGGGCTCGGCAAGGTCGGCGGCCAGAGTCAGCACCTCGGCGCCCTTGGCCATCAGAGACTCCGCCGTCCCCCGGAGAGCCTCCGTCCCTCGCGCGGCGATCGCGATGCGACAACCCTCGCTCGCCAGGCCGGCCGCGACCGCCCGGCCGATGCCCTTCGATCCCCCCGTCACCAGCGCGACCCGTCCCGAGATCCCGAGCTCCACGATCGTCCTCCTTGTCGGCCCGTCAACGCGCCTGGGCCACGTAGGCCCCTGCCTGCTCCCCCGCAAGCCGGCCGAACGCGGCCCCGGCCATGAGCCCCGTGCCTCCGGGGTAGTTCTCGTAGAAGAGGCCGCCCACCAGCTCTCCGGCGGCGAGCAGTCCGGGAATCGGCCGGTCCTCGGTGTCGAGGACCTCGGCGCGTGGTGTGACCCGGAGACCGCCGAAAGTGAAGGTGATCCCGCAGGTGACCGCATACCCGACGAAGGGCGGAGTGTCGAGCGTCTGCGCCCAGTTCGACTTGGGCGGAACGACGCCCCGCGTCCCTTTGCCGTCGAGCACCGCGGGATTGAATTCACCCGGAGCGACCCCCGTATTGAAGTCGCCCACCGTCCGGGCGAGGCCGCGCGGGTCGATGTCGAGCTGCCGAGCCAGCTCCTCGATCGTCCCCGCCTCACCCTTGGTCACCTCGCGGATCCGGTACTCCTCCCGCAGGATCGGCACGACCTTCTGATCGAAGATCTGGAACGCGAGGCGCTGGGGCTGCCGGAGGATCTCCCGCCCGTACTTCGCGTACGTGTAGTTCCGGAAGTCGGCACCCTCGTCCACGAACCGCTCCCCGCGGACGTTGACGATGATGCCGAGGGGATACGAGTGCTTCTGGAACATGTCGCCCACCCGGCGGTCGCCGAAAGGCGGGGAGCCCGCATCCCAGGCCACCGCGTGGCAGCCGGACCAGTTGCCGTAGGGTTGAGCGCCAACCTCGAGCGCGATGCGGATCCCGTCGCCGGTATTGTGGCGCGTACCGCGGACGTGGGCGAGCTCCCAGCCGGGGCCGAGGTACCGGGCGCGCCACTCCGGGTTAGCCTCGAATCCGCCCGACGCCAGGACCACCGACCGGGTTGCGACCTCGAAGAAGCCGTCGGGGCCTCGGCAGGTGACGCCACGGATCGCGCCGCGCCCGTCGAGCAGGAGCCCCGTCCCCTTGGTCCCGTAGCGCACGTCGACGCCCAGCCGCTCGGCGCCCTCGTAGAGAGCCTCGATCAGCCCCGGACCGCCACCGACCGCTTCCACGTTGAGCCCGCCCCAGAAGCGGTGCTTGCCGCCGACGTGGTAGGACTGGCGCGCCATCATGAGGATCCACCGCACCCCGTGACCCCGCATCCACACGACGGTCGGGCGGGACCGGCGGATCAGGACGTCCGCCAGGTCGGGATCGCTCAACCCCTCGGTCAGCCGCATGAGGTCGCCGAGGAACTGGTCGGTGGTGTACGGTGGAACGTCGACAGCCGCCGCCTCCCCGTCGGTGAGGTCGACGAGAACGTCCCGCCGAAGATCGTCGAGCCCGGTGTGTGTGAACCGGAAGCCGCCCGCCGTGAAGAACGAGTTGCCGCCGCGCTCGTGCGGGGGCGCCTTCTCGAGGAGCACCACCCGCGCGCCGGACTCCCGGGCGGCCAGGGCCGCGCAGAGCGCGGCGTTCCCGCCGCCCACGACCACCACGTCGAGCTCACCCTCGCGCGTCACGCTGGGCGCCATGGTCAGATGGGAATCTCCGTCCCCACGCGGCGCTCGCGCGCCCGGGCGACGAGCCGGACCGCGACGGCGACGTCCTCCATGGCCACCCCCTGGGACTCGAAGAGCGTGATCTCGGCGGCGCCCGTCCGGCCGAGATGGCGGCCGGCGACGACCTCACCCAGCTCGTGCACGTCCTCCCACCGGATCACCCCTTGTTCCAGCGCCGCCACCAGGTCGCCGCACTCCACGCGCGCCTGCTCCAGCGAGTCCGTCACCACGAGGCCGGCGCGACGCACCGCCTCGACGTCGAGCTCCGCCCGCTGGAGCGCGTTCGAGCCGGCGGCGTTCACGTGGGCGCCAGGCGCGATCCAGCGTCCTTCGAGGACAGGCGTCTTCGACCCGGTGATCGTGACGAGGATCGAGGCGTCCCGGGCCGCCACCTCGGGCCGGTCGACCGCCACCACGGGGACGCCGAGCAGCGGTCCCATCTCCTCGGCGAAACGCGCCCGGCGCTCGGGATCTCGCCCGTAGACACGCGCCTCCCGCACCCGCCGGACGGCGCAGACCGCCTCGAGCTGCGAGCGCGCCTGCCATCCGGTGCCGTAGCACCCCACCCGGTCGGCGTCCGGCCGGGCGAGGTACTTCGTGGCGACGCCGGACGCGGCGCCGGTCCGCATCTGACCGAGCTTGTCGGCCTCGATGATGGCGAGGAGGGCGCCGGTCTCCGCCGAGAAGAGCAGCACCACGAACTTGGTGCCGCCGCGTACGGTCGCGTAGGTCTTGAGTCCCATGACCCGCGCCTCGGGCAGCGCCGCGGGCATCACGTGGAGCAGCCCCCCTGGCACCGGCAGGCGGACGCGGGGCTTGTTCGTCAGTTTCCCCTCCCCTTGCCACCGGAAGGCGTCCTCGACCGCCTCGATCGCCAGCGACATCGGCAGGAGCATCGTGACCTCGGATTCGTTCAGCAGCAGCGCCATCAGGCCTCCTCCGGTCCCGTCGCGGGGTCGCTCAGGGAAACGGAACGCGCGGGCGTGGCCAGGGTGGCCAGCGCGGAACGAGCGTCGGGCTCTCCCCGGCGGCAAGCGTGGCGAGCGTCGCTCTGAGCTCTCCCAGCCACCCACGTGTATCGAGCGGCAGGGCCGCTCCCGCCTCCGTGACCTTCGCCACGCCCAGGACGAGGAGCGAACGGGCTCCCTCGAGGTTCCCGCTCTCGAGGTGATGGAACGCGACCGCGACCTGGATCAGTCCCTGGAGCGCTGTCCGCGTGGGCTCCGGCGCGCGAAACCAGGCGGGCTCGAGCAGCTCGTGCACCTCGAAGAAGAGACCATGGTTCGCGAGCGCGGCCGCACGCTCGAGGAGCGACGCCATTTCCTCCGTGCCACGGTCTTCGCACTCCCGCCACTCCCCGACGACCGAGGCCGCTCGCGCCGCCCGCTCGGCGAGACTCGGCCCGTGGACCCGGTATCCGCCGATGAGCCGCACCCGGCCCGGCGCCGCGGACTCGAACCACCCGAGCGCCAGGAGACGGCCGGCGTCGGCGGTGTCGACCTCGGATCCCTCGGCCCGGGAGGCCCGCGCGAGGGCGAGCACCGTCGCCCGCGCCTCGCCTGGCTCGAACGCCTCCAGGACCAGCTCGGCGAGTCGGTTGCGGAGGGGAAGCGGTAACGGCCCCACCAGCAGGAGGACGGGACACCTGAGCCCGGCCGGGTTTACGTGGAAGCGCCGCGCCCTGCGGCCTTCTCGAAGAGCTGCTCATCGAGGCGGAGCGCGCTCCCAGTGCCACCCTGCCGGACCATGAGCCACTCGGCGAGGATGGATACGGCGATCTCCTCCGGCGCGCGCGCACCGATGTCGAGTCCGATCGGCGCCCGGAGCGCCCGAATCCGCTCGATCGGGAATCCGTCCGCCACCAGACGCTCGGTGACGAGGACGGCCTTTCGGCGCGCTCCCATTAGCCCAACGTAGCGCGCCGGTGTCCGGAGCGCGCTGGCCGTCGCCTCGTAGTCGAGGTCCTGGTTCCGCATCGCGACCACGATCGCCGTTGCCGAGCCGATCGGGAGCCATCCGAGCGCCTCACCGACCGGCGCCGCCACCACACGGTCGGCCTCCGGGAAGCGCTCGCGGCTCGCGTACTCGGGCCGGTCGTCGACCACGGTCACTGACACACCCAGGCCCCTGGCCAGGCCGGCGAGAGCCTTTCCCACGTGCCCCGCCCCGACGACGATCAGCGCGGGCGGAGGACCGAAGGGCTCGGCATAGAGCCTCATCCCCTCGGACGCGCGAAGCTCGGGCGCCTCCTCCTCGAGCGCGCGCCGTCCGAGCTCCACCGCGGCGGCCGTCAGTGCAGCATCCGGGAGAGCGCCCACGGTCTCGCCTTCCGACACGAGAACGCGGGCGCCAGCCGCTTCGCCGTCGAGGGCCGTCACGACCGCAACCGCCTGGTGCCCTTCCGTGGCCTCGAGCACCGGCGTGAGCCACCCGAGTGCGTGTCGGTCCAGACGCTCCACGAACACGAGCATCGTCCCGCCGCACGCCAGCCCCCAGTCGTCGACGCCGGTCGACAGCGTATACTCGCGCAGCGCGGGCGCACCGCCCGCCGCGGCCAGCGTCGCCTCGCGGATCGTGTCCGCTTCCACCGCTCCGCCCCCGAGCGTTCCCGCGAGTCGCTGGCCTCCGCGCGCGAGGAGCCGCGCTCCCACCTTCTGCGGCGTGGAGCCGCGGGTGGCCACGATCGTGGCGAGCCCCGCAGGTTCGCCGCTCTCGGCCAGTCGGGCCGCGTCGCGCAGAACGTCGAGGGTCATCGGCACGTCTCCGCGCCCGATCGGGTCATCGCACGCGCACCACGCGAGTGCCCGCCAGGAAGTCGTGGAGCCCGCGTCGATCTCGCCTGAATCCCGCGACGACCAGGCCGATCCCGAATGGCATCGCCGCCACGACCGTCGCCACGCACCGTCCGAGGGCGCGGAGGTACCCGATCGGCGCGCCGCTCTCGTCGATGACGCGGGCGCCCAGGAGGCGTTTGCCCACCGTCTGCCCGCCGGTACCGTGGCTCAGGACGAAGTACGCCACAGGCACCACCAGCTGCCACGTCCGTCCGAACGCCTGAGCGACGACGTCGAGATTCGGCGCGAGCCGGGCAAGGCCCACCGCGAGCTGCGTTCCGATCTTCCAGAGGATCACCGCGATGATCAGGTCCACGACGAGCGCGAAGCCGCGACGCTGGATTCCCGCCGGCGTGAGACCCACCGCGTCCGGACCGCCCGCGACGCGCGCGTCGGGCGCCAAGACCGGCGCGCCCCACGGGTCGCCCGGCTGGACCACCGCGGGAGCGTGCGCGCCCGCTCGCGGCGCCGTCGCGGTCCACTCGCGCGCGTCGTCCATCGGTGCCGCCACTATAGCAGACCGCCCGGTATAATACCGGGCGCCGCCATGATTCCCGTCGCGGAAGCCAGGGCTCGCATCCTCGCCGACGTGGCGACCGCAGCGCCGGAGGAGACGCTCCCGGTCGCGCGAGGGCTCGGGCGCGTTCTCGCGAAGGACGTCCGCGCTCCCTTCGACGTCCCGACCGCCGACAACTCGGCCGTGGACGGGTTCGCCGTCCGGGCAGCGGACCTCGATCCGGGAGGCCGCGCACGCGTTCGGGTAGTGGCGGACCTTCCCGCCGGCGCGGTCTACGAGGGTGGCATCGGACCGCACGAGGCGCTCCGCATCATGACCGGCGCGCCCATGCCGCGCGGCGCGGACACCGTCGTGCCGCAGGAACTCAGCGAGAGCGCGGGAGACTGGGTCGACCTTCGCGCGGTCGACCCCGGCGCGAACGTGCGGTCACGCGGTGAGGACGTCCGGGGCGGGGCGGTCGTGCTCAAGGCGGGCGCGGTGCTGCGTCCGCAGGACCTGGGTCTCGTCGCGTCGCTCGGCTTCGCCGAGGTGCGGGTCCACCGCCGGCCCCGTGTTGCCCTGCTCTCCACCGGCGACGAGGTGGTGGAGCCGGGCCAGTCTCGTCGTCCCGGACAGATCTACGATGCGAACCGCTTCTCGCTCGGCGGCATGGTGGAGGGGGCCGGCGCCGAGCCGCTCGACCTTGGCATCGTGCCCGACATCCGCGAGCGCCTCCTCGAGCGCCTCCTCCAGGCCGCCGGCACGGCGGACGTCGTGCTCACCTCTGGCGGCGTCTCGGTCGGCGACTACGACCTCGTCAAGAGCGTGCTGGGGGAGATCGGCAGCATCGACTTCTGGCAGGTGGCGATGCAGCCGGGCCGTCCGCTCGCGGTCGGCCGGATCGCGGGGACCCAGTTCTTCGGTCTCCCGGGCAACCCCGTCGCCTCCGTGCTCTGCTTCCACCTATTCGTCCGCCCGGCTCTCTGGAAGCTTGGTGGGCGAACGCGGCTCGACCCCGAGTGCGTCACCGCAACCGCCGTCGAGCCGATGCGGAAGCGGGCTGGCCGCCGCGAGTTCAAGCGCGGCATCCTCCGGTTCACCGACCACGGCTACGAGGTCTCGACCACCGGCCCCCAGGGCTCGGGCATCCTCTCCTCGATGGTCGCCGCCAACTGCCTCATCATCCTGGAGGAGGCCCGGGGCGACGTGAAGGCCGGCGAGCGCGTCCTCGTCGAGCCGATCTGAGCAGAGCGATGGCGCGCGGCATCACGACCGATCTGATCGACGGCGCCAAGGCGATGGTCGCCGACCTGTGCACGGGGTGGGCCCGCACCCTCCCCGACCTCGTCCACGCCGACGTCCGGCTGGAGGTGACCGAGAGCAAGGTGACGAGCGTCGAGAACGGCGAGCCGAAGTTCGCCAACGACGACTACGCGTGCGCCTTCGGCGTGCGGGTGCTAGCCGGCCGCCGCATGGTCGGCGCGGGGTACCTCGGCGGCACCCTGGGCGCGGCCGATCTGCCGCAGCTCCGCGAGATCTTGCGTGACGCGCTCGGCCGGGCGCACCGCCGGGCCTCCGCCAACGGCGAGGCCAAGGCGGGGGCGCGCGAGAAGCTTCCCGGACTGGGGGCGAGCCTCGCCGACACGCGTCTGGCCCCGGTCCGCGTGGCGCGGGACGTCGTCCCCGCCGTCTACCGCGTCGACCCGCGCACGATGCCGCTCGAGAGCATGGTCCGGACGGCGACCGAGCTCGGGCGGGAGATCCGCGCCCTCGATCCGCGCCTGACCTACAGCCACCTCGCTACCCTCACGGAGCTCTCGCGAGAGCTGTTCTGCTCCTCCGAGGGGGCTCTCATCGACCAGACCTTCGCGCTGACTCAGGGCATGGCCTACGTCGTGGGAACGACGGCGGAGTCGAGCCAGGAGCTCTACGACGTGGTCGGCCACCAGCGCGGGTGGGAGATCCTGACCGACGGCGTGCACGAAGCGTTCATGGAGCTGCCCGACTTCCGGACGTTCGCGCTCGACCTCGCGCGGGAGGCGATCGAGCTCGCGGCCGCCCCCCCGCTCCCCTCGACCGATCGCGACGTCGTGGTCGTCACGGACCCGCACTACAACACGCTCGTCGCCCACGAGATCGTCGGCCATCCCAGCGAGCTGGACCGCGGGCTGAAGATGGAGATGGCCTACGCGGGACGCTCGTGGCTCCTCGGCGGCCTGGGCGACACGCAGGTGGGCCGGCCCATCGCCTCCCCGCTCGTGTCCGCCTACTCCGACCCCGCACTCCCCGGGTACGGCCACTACGCCTACGACCACGAGGGCACGCCCGCCCGCCGCGTCGTCCACATCGACCGGGGCGTCTTCAGAGGATTCCTGAACAGCCGCCAGACCGCGGCGATTTTCGGCGGCGAGCCGAACGGCCACTACAAGGCGGCCGACGCGTCGCTCGTCCCGCTGATCCGGATGTCAAACACGGTGTTCGGCGCAGGGGTCGACGACCCCCGCCAGATCCTGCGGGACGTCGAGCGCGGCTACTACCTGGTCGCGCACCGGATTCCCTCGATTGCCGAGAGCCGCGAGAACTTCCGGATCTCGGCGCGGCGGGTCTACGAGATTCGGAACGGCGAGCTAGGACGGCTCTACCGGGACGGGGGGATTACGGCTGACACGCGCGACTACCTGATGAACGTCGACGCGGTGGGTACTGACTTCCGTCTCTATCCCATCCCGAACTGTGGCAAGGGGCAGCCCATGCAGACAAAGCGGCTCGGCAACGGCGGCCCCACCATGCGAAGCCGCGCCCGGCTCACCGGCGGGAACTGATGAACTTGAGCCGCCGACTCACACGCACCCCCCTGGATCACTGCGGTTGGAAGGTCTGGGGCCACAGGCCGAAGGCCGTGGGACGGAGCGACGCCGCTCCCCCACAGGAAGATTGACTTCCCGTGGCACCCGGACCGACGACTCCCGAGCTCGCCCGCGCCGCGCGGGAGGCGCTCGAGCTCCTCCACACGGTGCCCGACGTCCTCGAGGCCGAGGTCTTCGCCGCGGCCAATGGCCAGCTGCTCGCGCGGCTCGCCTATGCGTCGCACCTCCCCTCCAATGGGGTCGAGGAGCCGAAGTCCACCGCGTCCCACGGGATCGGACTCCAGGTGGTCTTTCGCGGAGCGGACGGACCGCGCCTCGGCTTCGGATCCGAGCCCTCCGACCTCTCCCGCGAGGGCGTGCGGCGCGCGCTCGCCAAGGCCCGGGAGGGGGCCGTGCATGACCCCGCGTTCGTCTCCCTACCCCGCCCTGGGCCGGAACGGCGGACGCTCGGAAGCTACCACGACCCGCGACTCCTCGACCTCGACGACGAGGATCTCGTCGCTGCTGGCTGGCGGGTCGTCACCGGGGCCCTCCAGACGTTCACGGTGTCCACCCGTCTCGCCGAGATCGCCGAGAGCGAGGAAGGCCTCCGACGCCTCGGCCTTCTTCTCGGCGGCGACGTCACGATCGTGCAGGAGCGGGTCGCCATCGTATCGACGCATCTCCCGGAGGTCCAGACCGACGAGTCGACGCTCATCACGGCCTCGACGACCGGCATGGTCGAGGCAATGGACGCGAAGGGCTCGGGCTGGTCCACCGGCACGCGGCTCCACGACTTCACAGAGGAGGCAGGCGTGGAGGCGGCTCACGGGGCAATCCGCGCGCTGGGCGGCGAGCGGATCCGGTCGGGCCGCTACCGGATCGTCCTGGGCCCCCAGCCCGTCACGGATCTCCTGAACAACCTGATCCTGCCCGCGCTCCACGCGTCCAGCTTCTACGCGTCGACCACGCCGTTCCTCGGCCGCTTCGGCAAGTGCGTCGCGGCCCCGGCCATCTCGATCTACGACCACGGCGCGTTGCCGGGATTCACGGGATCGAAGGGCATCACGTGCGAGGGGCTCCCGACCGGTCGAACGGACCTGATCACCGGCGGCATCCTGACCGGCCTCCTCACCAACTGGTACGAGGCGCAGCGCCTCCTCCGCGACCCGCAGGCCCGTTCGAAGCTCGGAGTCGACCCGGCCGGGGTCGCCGGCGGGCTCGCCGCGCGGAACGGCTTCCGCTTCGCCGCCGGTGGCGGTCGGAGCTTCGGGTCGACGCCCGGCACCGCCGCGACCAACGTCTTCGTGGAAGGTCAGGACGGCGTGTCGCTCGACGAGCTCTGCCGGCGGGTCGGCGAGGGGCTCTACGTGGGACGCATCTGGTACACGTATCCGATCAACGGGCTTCAGGCGGCCGACTTCACCTGCACCGTCGTCGCCGACTCTTACCTGATCCGGGACGGCCGGATCGCGGTGCCCCTCAAGGCCAACGCCGTGCGGATCAGCGACAACATCACGAGCGTGCTCGATGGCGTCCTCGGCGTGACGCGAGAGGTCAAGGGCACGACCGTCTGGGGAGGCGACGAGGTCGTGTACGCCCCGTCCATCGCCGTCGCCGGCCTCCAGGTCGACGAGATCGCCGGCTTCGTGGAGACGCTCTAGCGCGATCCCACCGATGGGCGAGACGCGGGTCGATCTCCTGCATCTCCTCGAGGACCTCCGGGACGCATATCCCGGCGCGATCGAGGAGACGATCCTCACGGAGGTCCTGGCGAACGCGCTCGACTCCGGCGCCACCGAGATCGGCCTCCTGACCGACCGTGCGACGGCAACGCTCACCGTCGTCGATGACGGCCAGGGCATGCGGCGCCGCGAGCTGGCGCGCTACCATGACATCGCGGCCACGAGCAAGACGCGTGGCCAGGGCATCGGCTTCGCCGGAGTCGGGATCAAGCTCGGGCTCCTGGTCTCGGAGCAGGTCGTGACCGAGACCCGTCGGGGCGCCGTTCACGTCGCGACGGCCTGGGGGCTCACCTCCCGGCAGCGGGCGCCCTGGCGGTGGATTTCGCCGCCTGATCTCGTCGTCCGTCGAGGGACGGCCGTTCGGCTCCGGTTGCAAAACCCGCTCTCGCCCCTTCTCGACCCGGGATACGTCGAGGCTACACTTCGCCGACATTTCCAGCCGCTCTTCGATCCTGGGTTCGCTGCCATCCTGGTCGCGCACTATCCGCACGGCGTCGGCTTCGCGCTCAACGGCTCTCGGCTCACGCCCGAAGGCTGGCGAGGGATAGAGTCCGCACCCATCGCGGTCCGTCTGGCGCGGAAGCGGAAGCCGTCCGCGGCGGGCTACCTCGTCCACGACAGAATGCCGCTACCCGAAGAGCAACGCGGCCTGGCGATCAGCACCTTCGGCAAGGTGATCAAGCGGGGTTGGGACTGGCTCGGACTGACGCCGGCAACGCCGGACCGGGTCGGGGGCCTGATCGAGGCCCCTGCCCTTGCGGAGTGCCTCACCCTCAACAAGGCCGACTTCATCCGCGTTGGCGTCCGCGGCGCAGTGTATCTCGCGTACCGGAAGGCGATCCAGGAAGCGGTCACCGCCCAGCTCGACGTCTGGGGCGACCTCGCGGACCCTGGAGACCACGCGCGGCGCCGCGCGGCCCGACCAGTCGAACGGGATCTGGAGTCGGTGCTCGGGCAGCTCGCCGAGGATTTCCCCCTGCTTGCCTCACTCGTCGAGCGGCGGGCCGGCGGGCAGCAACGGTTGCCCACGGGGCGACTGGGCGACGGGGACGTCGGGAGCGATCTGCTGGGGTCGCTCACGCCTGTGCACGCGGAAGCGCCGCCGGCCGAAGCCGAAATCATGTCCGGCCCGGCGGGCCAATCCGGGGAAGCGGCCGGCGATCGGGACGCTCCGGACACGCCACCGGCGGCCTTGACTGATGCCGGCGCCCCGTCCGCGCTGGCCCCGACTGCGACGCTCCCGTCAGAGCGCGGTCGCCGCCAGCCGGGGCGCTACGGGCTGAGCCTTCAGTTCGCCCAGCGTCCCGACGACCCGGACTAAGCATTAGCACACACCCTTAAATACCAATACTCCCATACAAAATAACCATGCAGGAAGAGTGCCACCGCATTCATGAGGGTTTTTTCGCCCGTGAATGTCTTTATCTCTAATAGCTCGCTCTCCCGCTGCATCAGTGAAATCGTTTCTGAACAGTCTTTGAATGTCGGGACCGCATGGTCACGCGTCTCCGGCTTTTTTAGCTTCTTTGGCTTTTATTTCCGGTTTTATTACCGGTTTTATTACTGGTATTGATAAGCCCTCTGGTTTGCACGACTGATAAAAACGTGTGTGAATGCGGAGGGAGGTTGTTGTTGTTATTATGAGAGGAAAGGAAATTCGTCTGGAACGGATCATGAATCGTAATACGAAGAAGACCATCATCGTCCCGATGGATCACGGGGTATCGAACGGGCCGATCCCGGGCCTCATCGATATGGGGCAGACCGTCAACCTTGTCGCCGATGGCGGGGCAAATGCCGTGATCGGCCATGTGGGCCTGGCGCTCCACGGACATCGGCAGGGCGGACGGGATATCGGGTTAATCCTGCACCTGTCGGCAAGCACGATGCTCGCACCGGACCCGAACGAAAAGGTGCTCGTCAATTCCGTGACAAACGCCCTGAAGATGGGCGCCGATGGGGTGTCGATGCATGTCAACATCGGGGCCGAGTCAGAAGCCAAGATGCTCGCAGACCTTGGTGCCGTTTCCGTGGAATGCATGGAATGGGGCATGCCGCTCCTCGCGATGATGTACCCCGGGGGAAGAACATCGCTACCTCAAATGATCTCGAGCAGGTCAAGCTCGCCGCACGGGTGGCAGCAGAACTGGGCGCCGATATTGTCAAGACCGTGTACACCGGTGACCCGGAGAGTTTCCGCGAGGTGACCCGGGGGTGCCCGGTACCGGTCGTGGTGGCCGGAGGTTCAAAGACCGATGACCGCACAACCCTTGAGCTGATAGAAGGTGCGATGGCCGGCGGTGCAGCCGGGATCTCGATCGGCAGGAATGCCTTCCAGCACCGGATGCCGGACCGGTTTGTCAGGGCTGCGGCATGTATCGTGCATCACGGGAAGGGTGTTGATGAGGCAATGGAACTGCTGAAGGTGTGAACCATGATTGGAAAAGAGATACGGATCGAACGGATAATGAACCGGAACACGAACCGGTCGGTCATCGTACCGATGGACCACGGGTTCTCGATGGGACAGATTGAAGGACTGCTGGACATGACAAAAGTCATCTCGGACGTGAGTGACGGGGGCGCAAACGCGATCGTGCTCCACAAGGGGCTCGTCAAGCGCGGGCACCGGAAGCACGGCCGCGACATCGGCCTGTTTATCCACCTCTCGGGGAGCACGTCGCTCAACCCGGACCCGAACGACAAGGTGCAGGTCTGCACCGTGGAAGAGGCAATAGCGCTCGGCGCCGATGCGGTCTCGATCCACATCAACCTCGGCTCACCCAACGAGTCCAAGATGCTGGAGATCGGCGCCAATGTTGCACGGGACTGCAACCGCTGGGGCATGCCGCTCCTTATCATGTGTTACCCGCGTGGCAAGGGGATCGACTCCTTCTCAGCACAGTCGGTCGGGCATGCGGTCCGGGTGGCAGAAGAACTGGGCGCGGACATGATCAAGACCAATTACCCGGGCAATCCCGAGGCGTTCGGGAAGATCGTCAGGGCCTGTTCGGTACCTGTCTTCATTGCCGGCGGCGAGAAGACCGGTGACCTCGAGTCCCTCAGGATCATCCGCGACGCTGTCAATGTCGGTGGGGCAGGTGTCTGCGTGGGAAGGAACTCCTTCCAGCGCGATGACACAACGTCTTTTGTCAAAGCCCTCTGCGCAGTCGTCCATGACAATAGTGATCCGGAACAGGCGCTGGGGCACACGGGATGAAACAGTTCTGGGTCGATATCCGCCCGTGGAACAAGGAGATCGCAACGACGGCGATCGAGAGCGGTGCGGATGCCATTGTCACCGATGATGCGGGAGCGGTCCGGCGACTGGGGAGGATTACCACCATTGCTCCGGACGGTGACCTGAAAATCGGTCCCGATATCGCGGAATGCATGATCACGGACAAGGCAAGCGAAAACCTTGCTGCCGGTATCCGTGATAAAAAATTCATCATCGTGACCACCAGCGACTGGACGGTCATCCCGCTGGAAAACCTCGTCGCCCAGTCGGACCGGATCATCGCCCGGGTTACCAGTGCAAAGGAAGCAGAGATTGCCCTCCACGTGCTCGAAAAGGGTACAGCCGGAATCCTGCTGAAGACGACCGACCCGGCAACGGTCAGGGAAGTGGCATCCCTCGTCAAATCACCGGCCGTGAACCTTGGCCTCATCCCCTTCACGGTCACAAAAATCCAGCCGGTGGGCATGGGAGACCGGGTCTGTGTCGATACCTGCTCGATGCTCCCGGAGGGTGAAGGAATGCTGATGGGAAATACATCCTCTGCCATGCTCCTTGTCCATGCCGAGACGCTGGAAAACCCGTACGTTGCTCCACGCCCGTTCCGGGTAAATGCCGGTGCCGTCCACGCCTATATCCTGCTGCCGGATGGAAAGACGGCGTATCTCTCCGACCTTGCGATTGGGGGAAAGGTGCTTGTCACCGATGCAGCGGGAAAGGCACATTCAGCCATTGTGGGGAGGACCAAGATCGAGCGGCGTCCGCTGCTCCTGGTGGAAGCGGAGGCAGCCGGCTGCAAAGGTCAGCCTGATCCTCCAGAATGCCGAGACCATCCGCCTGGTTGCACCCGGAGGAGATGCGATATCGGTCGTGAACCTCGCTGTCGGGGACCGTATCATGGGATGCACCCTTGCAGGCGGCAGGCATTTTGGCATGGCGGTCAAAGAGACCATTGTTGAGAAGTGAAACCGTGAAGGCAGGAATTATTGGCGGCACCGGAAAGATGGGGGCGATCTTTGCCGGGATTTTACAGCGGGCGGGATACGAGGTGGAGGTGGCCGGGCGGTCCACGGCACTCACTCCGGCTGCACTTGCCGGAGAATGCGATCTTGTCATGGTATCGGTACCCATCCGCGACACGGTCCGGGTCATACAGGAGATCGCCCCCCTGCTCTCAGAGGACCAGCTCCTGTGCGACCTGACCTCGCTGAAGGTGCGTCCGGTAGAAGCCATGCTGGGATCAAAGGCCCAGGTCATAGGATTGCACCCGATGTTCGGGCCGACCGTCAGTTCCCTCCGGCACCAGACCATCATCGTCTGCCCGGCACGTGCCCGTGACGACACACTCAGCGGGCTGCTTGCCATCCTCAGGGCAGAAGGTGCAGAATGCACCATCACGACTCCCGAAGCCCATGACCGGATGATGGCCGTTGTCCAGGGTCTCACGCACTTTGTTACCCTCTGCATGGCAGATTCAGTCCGGCGCCTGGGTATCGATATCGAAACTACCCGGGCATTTACCAGCCCGGTCTACCAGATCGAACTGGCCCTTGTCGGGCGGTTGCTATCGCAGGACCCGTCGCTCTACGCGGATATTCTCCAGCTGAACCCGTATGTACCGGAAGTCCTCTCTGCCTGCACATCCGCTGCCGGAGATCTCAGCCGGATTGTAGCATCAGACCAGCCTGAACTGTTCCGGGAATTTTTTGTTGCAGACAGCAGGCATTTTGGTGCCTGGGCCGCAGAGGGAATGACAACGACCGATGCCCTGATCGAATACATGGTGAACCGATGACCATTATCACGCTGGGACCGCAGGGGACCTTCTCCCACGAGCTTGCCCTACGGATGCAATGGCCGGATATCCGGCTGGCATCGACCATCCATGATATCTTTGCTGCCGTCGCCTCGGGTGAAGGAGACGGGCTGGTGCCCCTCGAGAACTCTGAAGCCGGGGGAGTGGGTGAGACCCTCGACGGGTTGCTGAAGTTCCCCCTGTTTATTACCGCGGAGATATTCATGCCCATCCACCACCATCTTGCATCCGGAGTCCCTCTTTCACGGATGAGGGTGGTCTATGCCCACCCGCAGACTCACGAACAGTGCAGTGAACGGATACGGGAATGGGGAGTGCCGGTCATCCATACCAGCAGTAATGCCTCCAGCGCTCTTGAAGCACGGAAAACTCCCAACGCAGGGGCAATACTCTCCGTATCAGCGGCATCGCTCTACAAAATCCCCGTTATTCTCTCAAATGTCGAGAATAATGCATCCAATACAACGCGGTTCGTCCTGGTTTCCCGCACGCACCCCGGTGCGGACGAAGCACAGAAGTGCAGTATCGTCATCGACCCAAGCACGGATCGGGCCGGCCTCCTGTATGACCTGCTCGGGGTTTTTGCACGGCGGAATATCAATCTTACCCGGATTGAGTCGCGTCCGTCCAAACGGGGCATGGGAAATTATGTGTTCTTCCTTGACTATGCATGGTCGGCAGATACCCGCGAGGCGCTTGACGAACTTAAGTCCATTACTGAGGTCAGGGAACTGGGCTGCTACCGGAAACTCGGGATACCGACATGAACATCACGCTCCGGCGCCAGGGGACGGTGGATGTGGAGGTCACTGCACCGCCGTCCAAGAGCTACACGCACCGGGCGCTCCTCACCGGATCCCTCGGGAACGGTACAACGACGATACTCAATCCGCTCTATGCTGAAGATACCCGGCTGACGATACAGGCCCTCAAAGCACTGGGTTCTGGCGATTACGGAAGGACCGGACCGGATTATCATACAGGGAAACAACGGCGTGTTTCCGACAAAAGAAACGACCGTTCTCGACCTTGATAACTCAGGGACCAGTCTTCGCCTTCTTGCGTCCGTTGCTCTTCTCTGCCGGAATCCGGTAATCCTCACCGGCAGTGAAAGGATGCAGGAGCGCCCGATAGGTCCGCTCGTGTCTGCACTCCGGAGTATCGGTGGATCAGTCAGATTACGTGAAAAATGACGGATATCCACCGGTCAGGGTGAGCGGGCGACTGTCGATTACGTGAAAAATGACGGATATCCCCGGTCAGGGTGAGCGGGATCTTAAGGGAGGAAGCGTTGTTGTTGACGGCACGATCAGCAGCCAGTTCATCTCCTCGATCCTTCTTGTTGCCCCGTATGCAGAAACAGACGTTGAGCTTGTCATCCCCTCCCCTCCATCCTCCCGGTCCTATCTTGATATCACCCTCGAGGTGATGCAGGCTTTTGGAGCGGATTTCAAACGAGAGGGATATGCCCGCTTTTTTGTACACAACAACCGGAAGTACCTGGGCAGGACGTATGCTGTTGAAGGGGATTATTCGTCAGCCTCCTATTTTTTCGCACTTGCGGCGGTCTGTGGCGGCAGGGTAACGGTAAAAAACCTGAACCCGGATTCCGTACAGGGTGACCGGAGATTTCCTGACGCACTCAGGTCTATGGGATGTACGGTAACCTGTTCGGGCAATGCAGTGACGGTAGAAAGGACCGGAGACCTCTGCGGGATCACGGTTGATATGTCATCGTCACCGGACACCGTCCAGACGCTCTGCATGGTCGCTGCCATGGCAACAACACCCTCGACAATCACCGGGATCAGTCATTTAAAGTTCAAGGAGAGCGACCGTATCACGAGTACCTGCAGAACGATTACGTGCGCTCGGGGGGGACGTGGAGGTCGGGCATGACCGGATCACCATCCGCCCCTCCCCACTCCACGGGGCTCCCATTGATCCGGCCAATGACCACCGCACGGCGATGAGTTTTGCGGTGCTGGGTATGGGAATCGGCGGGGTTACCATCACCCATGCGGAGTGCGTGAATAAATCGTTCCCGGGATTCTGGGATATACTTGAGAGGATACAACAATGAGAAGAATTGTATTGACCGGTTTTCGCGGGACCGGGAAAACCGCGATTGGCAGGATCCTGTCATCGCGGCTGAACGTCCCTTTTATTGACACCGATAATCTGATCGAGTCAGGGACCGGGCGTTCCATACCCGATATTTTCCATTATGACGGGGAGGAACGATTCCGCAGTGCAGAGCGTGAGGTAATCTCAACGCTCCCCGCAGCAGATGCCATCGTAAGTACGGGGGGAGGTGTTGTCTGCGATCCAAAAAACATGGAATATCTCCGTCGTGAAAGTACCATCGTGCTCCTGGTAGCTGACATCGATACCATCGAACAGCGGCTGATAAAAAAACCCAGGCCCCCGCTCACCACCCTTCCCCTCCATGAAGAGATCGCTTCCATGATGGACCGCCGGAGGCGGAATTATTACGCCTCCGCGGATTTCTGCACGGACACCAGCGAGACCTCGCCTGTCCAGGCTGCAGAAACTATCCTGGTACGGCTGCGCGAAGGAGTTCCCACCACCGCTCAGCGGAACAGGGCGCTTGAATTTTTCAGGACCGTGCGCTTCCCCGGCCCCCTTGAAAAAACTTGAGGACATACTTGTCGGCGCAACTACAGATCCAACGATGCGGATCATGGGAGTTGCCGGATACCCGTGTGCGCACAGCAGGAGCCCCCGGCTCTTCAATGCACTTTTTGATCATTACCGCCTCAATTACCACTATACCTGGTTTGAGGACCCTGAACTGGACGAGATCATGGAAGTCGCCCGTGCAATCGATGCCAAAGGACTGTCCGTAACCATCCCCTTCAAACATGAGGTGATACAGTACCTCGATGAGATTGACGAGCACGCGGCACAGCAGATTGGGGCCGTGAATACGGTCGTCTTTGCCTGCGGAACCGCCATCGGCTACAACACGGACTGGCTCGGGGTCCGCAAACCTCTCATCTCCATGAAAGGTGCAAAGGCGGTCCTCCTGGGTGCGGGTGGTGTGGCGGCAGGGGCAGCCTATGCCATGAAAGATCTTGATATGGACGTGACGATCCTGAACCGGACTCCGGAGAACGCAAAGAAACTCGCAGAACGGTTCGGCTGTGCGTGGGGGACCTGGGATAAGTTTGACAGTATAAAACCGGATCTTGTCGTGAACGCGACCCCTCTCGGCATGCAGCCGGACACCCGTAATCCCCTGCGGGAAGACCAGTTGTACAGAGACCTCACCGTATTCGACCTCGTCTATACACCCCCGATGACCCCGCTGCTTGAAGCAGCGCAGGCAAAGGGGTGCCGTATAATCAGCGGAACCGAGATGTTTGTCGAACAGGCACGGGAGCAGTTTTACCTCTTCTTCGGCATCGATGTCCCGGCAGAAAAAGTAAAGGAGTTCATCGCATGAATTCACTGGGCAGGAATTTCCGGATTACCACCTTTGGTGAGAGCCATGGGCCCGTTATCGGAGTTATCATAGATGGCTGCCCGCCCGGCATGGACCTGGCAGAGACAGATATCCAGCCATTTCTCGATCGGCGGCGGCCGGGAACATCCCCGCTCTCTTCACCACGGCAGGAGAAGGACCGGGTGGAGATCCTGTCCGGGATTTTCGAAGGGAAAACCACCGGCGCCCCGATTGCACTCATGGTACGTAATGAGGACCAGCAATCGAAGGATTATGAAGAGTTCCGTGAAAAATTCCGCCCGGGCCATGCGGATTTCACGTACCAGGAAAAGTACGGTATACGGGATCACCGTGGCGGGGGAAGGAGTTCCGGGCGCGAGACCATCGGCCGTGTCGCTGCCGGTGCAGTTGCCCTGAAATATCTTTCAGCCCGGGGCATCACCATCGGGAGCAGGATTTCAGCGGTGCACGGTAAAACCTCCCCTGCCGATATTGAGCAGGAAATCCTCAATGCAAAAGAGGCGGGAGATTCGGTGGGAGGTATCGCTGAGATTGTTGCCCGGGGATGTCCCGCCGGCCTTGGCGATCCGGTCTTTGGAAAACTGGATGCACAGCTGGCCGGGGCCATGATGGGTATAGGTGCGGTCAAGGGAGTCGAGATCGGTGACGGGTTTGCGGTTGCAGGCAGGTTCGGCAGCGAGAACAACGACCAGATGACAAAGGACGGATTTTCGTCCAACCATGCCGGGGGTATCCTTGGCGGCATCTCCACCGGCCAGGATATTGTTGTCCGGATTGCCGTCAAGCCGACCCCTTCAATTACAAAGCTCCAGCAGACACGGGACATTCACGGGCACATGGTTGGAATCTCCGTGAGAGGGAGACACGATCCCTGCATCGTTCCGCGTATCCTGCCGGTCGCTGAGGCCATGCTGGCACTGGTATTGATGGACTGTTTACTGGAACAGGACAAGTATGGATGAAAAGGTCTCATCACTCAGTGATACTATTTTTTGTGCGAGTTTGGAGAGGTAATCTGCAGTCGCGGGTTTTGAAGGTTTACGAATAACAAACGTAAGGGTTTGTTCGTGATGCAATAATTTCCTGGAAAATCAATTTGTTACTGTTTTTAATGGCATTGTTAAGAAGTGACGTCAAAATCGTTAAAATATTCTCATGAATATTGATCCAAAGCCTGCCATATCCGATGTATTTATGAGCATCACCCGCCTCAGGGCCTCTCCGAGGCACGGCGGGTCAGGAAGGTGTTATGCAAAATAATCCCTCGATCTGATCCGCCGCGGGGGCGTCCCTTCGGGGGCGGCGGCGTTCATCCTATCTGATAAAATAGAGGAGTGAACCTTCATTATTTCAGAGTCTGAGGGAACCTTCATTATTTCTGATTCTTACGCTTTTCACGATTCGGGATGGAACTTTATCCGATGATAGTTTAGGAAAATACCCACGAAAAGGATCGGATACCTTGAAAATGAAATCCGCAGTTACCGGGGGTTTTTCCCGGTCACGATCGGATTATTCGGGTAGGATGCCCACTCGGTAAACCCGCCTTCGTAAAGAACCACGTTTTTGTACCCGAGGTAATATCTGAAGAGCAGGAACTCGTTGGTTGCCTCGCGGCCGGTACCGCAGGAACAGATTATGGTCTTATCCGGCGTAGCTCCGGCCGCTTTGACAATGCTCTGGATCTGGTCATCGGGTTTCATGAGTTTCTTGTTTTTGTCGTCCATCAGGCCCTTCCATGGCAGGCTGACAGCTCCCGGGATATGACCGGGCCTGATCCATGGTCCCTGCCCTTCATAAAACGGGGGGGGACGGGCATCCAGCAGGACAACATCCGGTTTGTCCATGAGCCTGATGAACTCGTAATAGTCGACGAAAAAATCCTTCTGGAGGTTAACGGTGAACGAGGAGGGTTTTGCGAGATCGAATTGCCGGGTGAGGGGCCGTTTTTCCTCCTTCCATTTCTCAAGGCCACCGTCAAGCACATACACATTCCGGTGGCCGTACCGGGCCAACGTGTATGCGACCATGGTCTGCTCGAGCCCGTCGCCGATAAAGGTGGCGCAGGTCGTGAGAGGGCCGCTGCTTGAGTAGATGACTACCGGTTTTTCCGGTTCAAGTCCCAGGGTCCTGAACAGGATCTCCGCAGCATCTGCCGGAATCCAGCGGGTCGGAATCGCACCGTCGTGTATCCGGAACAGGTTCTCGTGCGCATACAGGGCACCGGGGATATGATCCTGGATATACTCGTGAATATTCGGCTGGCAGTCGATGATAATAAGCCCTTTATCCTGGAGGTGGCTCTCCAGCCATTCTCCCGAGACCCATCGGATCGTCCCGTCCCCCTTTCCGTACGGATAAGTTTTTTCCATGTCGGTCACCTTAGTCAGATTCACGTCCATCGCAGTGAACGCAGAATACCTGCACTTCTTTATAGAAGATAATAATGGTTGGTATCGTGCCAACACATACTGATAACTGTCAAATTTTGATAATTTCGAGATAACTCAAAAATTCCGTGTAAATTTTCTGATCAAGTTCGGAAAATTTACCAGGTTGTTTTGATGGCTGAATATTTTTTTGAGAACTGGTTAACGTTGAATTGGCAGTACTGCCCAGTCTGCAACAACCCGCGTTACCCATTGAAATTCGATCTTGAGTGGATTAGAACCATTTGGGGGGGGTCCCACCCATTCGCATCTGTTTTGAAATTGATTTGTTTCAAAATTTGATATGAAATCTGTTTTTTGGAAGATATTTTATAAAATTTCCCGGATAATGTCCGACCGATTGGGATGACTCATATGCTTATCGTGCTGTCACCCTCTCTCATGATATTGTGAAGGAGTAAGAAAATGGACAAGAAGATACTTACAATCGCTGTCGCGCTGGTGATCCTTGCGATGGTCATTGCACCAGTAGCGGCCACGTTGCCAACAGACAATCCTTTGCCGAAGGGATTTCCTTTTAATAAAATTTGGGACCTATTGAATGAATTACAGACCCAGATTACCGCTTTGGCAACACGGGTTACCGGCTTGGAAACAGCGGTGGAGAATCTTTCGACTACGCACCTGGGGGAGTGGGCCTATGACACCTACAATCCAGGATCATGGTCACGTACTGGCGCTGCCGGAAAAATTCAATTCACCATTGGATAGACATGGCATCGACTTCGTTCCTGGCTGTGTCCCGTGCCACAAAGAAGATTGTGAGCGCTGGAAAGGTGGTGAATGTATTCACATCAGGGAAGGAAAATAATTCGTTGGGATGCTGAGAATGTTGAAGACGGAATCATGGTGACTCGGTCACTTCAGCGGAGATAATATTGTAATTTCTGAACAAGTGCGAGCTGATTTGCCGCCTCATTCTTCTTTTCATTTTCAATACTGTTCATTATTTCATGCATCGGGCGGGACAATTCGTATATCTTGACCGGACGGCCTTTGCCCTCATCCTTCCTTTCATGGTAAGTGATCCATCTCTGACCGGTAAGATATCGCATAGCGATGCTGACCTCGGGCTGACGAAGATCTGTTCCTCTTTCTATGTCCCTTGAGGAAGCTTCCGGAATATTTGCGAGGAATACTAATACCTTTGCGACACTTTTCCTCGTCCCGATCTCAATGAGAAGATTTGCGAACTCCATTTCCTTTTCAGTGAAATACCTCACTTCCTCTGTTCTCATAATAATTTCTGCCTCAATTTCTTTTATTTTCTTTAACCACTTGGTCTACCACTTGGTTTAATGATCGATGGAAGATTCTATCCACTTAATTTTAATATATTTTTCTCTTTATTCCTGACACGAGTGCCCGTTTCAGTCTCCACTCACTATACCTAAAAAAGAGAGGGTTTAAAGTTGTCAGTGTTTCGCGATAACAAAATTTTCCGTATTAACAGGCGATTAATAATGGTTGTGCCTCAATACATTTTCAGAACAACAATAAGTACTACGGATTTCAGTGTATTCTCACAGAAAAAGGATCCCTACCCGTTTTTCAGCAGTTTCATAAGGGAGACAAATTCCTGCACCGAATACTGGCCTTCAGCTGTCCTGGTGCCGGTGTGACAGTATACAAGCCCGGATCCAAAGAGCGGCAGGATTGCCCGGGCGTACCTGAACTGTGCACCCATCACGCCGGTGCAGACAGGTTTTTTTATCGCATGGGTGAACTCGAGCAGCTCAAGGATATCTCCTTTGTTCCGGGGTGTAACGATAATCTTTACGATGTCGCCATACGCCCTGAGATCCCGCTCAAGGGCAAACAGTTCCGGCAGGGACAGCATCATACCGGTATGGTGCGAGGCGATGATCATTTTCCCGCTCTCGCGGACCTGAGATGCACAGGATGCAAACCGCTGCTCTATATCGATATAATCAACCAGCGGGACGACCGGGCATATCTTTTCCAGCCATGCTGCTGCATCCCCGAAAAACATTCCGCCTTCCTGCGCCGACCGGATCGTGCCGATTATGGGTAATGGACAGGCATCCCTGCATATCTGTACACAGGTCAGAGGATCGTCCTCCATCAGATCGAACCGGAGCTCGATGATATCTGCCCCGAGATCCTGTGCAGAGGAGGCCTGGGATGGATCGGTGAGCGCAGCGACAATCTTCATGTACTCCGTACCTTGGTGCCTATGATAAAAAAAAGATGCACCATTTCTCTGATTGACAAGGTAGATATTACATGATGTAGCCCCAAAAGAGCGTTAAGAAAATATTCTGAGGATTTTTCATGATAATAGAATTAAACATTTGTGCGTAGTGGAAGGTTTACACTCTTAATTATTTGCGATGAACCCCGCCGCCCCCGACGGGGCGCCCCCGCGGCGGATCAGTACGAGGGAGTATATTTGCAAACACCGTCCTGCCCCGCCGTGCCTCGGAGAGGCCCTGAGGCGGGGATCCTCCTGAAATTGCATGGTTTAATGATTTTCATGGTTGGGTGAGAACCATTCCCGTTCATGCCTGTTTCTCCTGAGCCTACAATTCCGTTATTCTTCCTGACCGCCGGGAAAAGAGACCAGTTTATCTCTTTTTATCTCTCATTTCTCTATCAGATATGGAGGTCGCCCGTTTCCTGCGTGATCTGTGCCCTGCGATTACCAGGGGTTTTCTCCTGGCCATTGTACTGCCCCTTATCCCGGTATTCCTGTTCGGCTTCCCCCTTTCATCCGGTCTTGCCCTCATTACCGGTACCTTTATTATTGAATATGGTGCTGCTGCCCTGGGCATCGGTCTTGGGTTACACCCGATCTATGTCCTCTACGTCCTTGTCTGTGTTGCTTTCGGGGTAACCCTGACCATGTTCGATATATTTGATATAATGGGTGAATATTCCCCGAGAGTATCCGGGTTTCTGAAAAAATCAGAAGAAAAGGCACATCATTCCGCAATCCTGACAAAATACGGGATACTTGGCCTGATTCCCTGCGTTATCATTTTCGGATTCTATGTCTGCCCGGCACTATCCCGGGTACTCGGGTGGCGACGGGATCTCTCGATTTTCCTGATCATGGTGGGATATATATCCATCTCGATCGTAACGTTGCTTGCGACGATCGGTATTTTCAGGCTGGTCTTGTAACATGAACGGTACACCGATGCAACAGTCCTCCCAAATCCGAAGCGGGACCTCTCTTCCCGAGCTCCTTGCACCTGCCGGGTCACCGGAGGCGTTCCGGGCGGCTGTTGCTGCAGGAGCGGACGCCGTATACCTGGGCGGGAAACAGTTTGGCGCCCGCAGGTCTGCACCGAATTTTACTGATGCGGAGATTGAAGAGGCAATCACCTATGCCCATCGCAGGGATGTCCGGGTTTACGTTACCATAAACACCCTTATCCATGACCGGGAACTGGAACAGGTGGCTGAATATCTCATCTGGCTCTATTCAGTGGGTGCCGATGCGGTGCTCATCCAGGATACCGGAGTGGTCGCACTCGCCCGTAACATTGTGCCACAGCTGCCTCTCCACGCTTCAACCCAGATGACCATCCATTCAACCGATGGTGTCAGGTGGGCGGCAGAACAGGGCTTTTCGCGGGTTGTCCTTGCCCGTGAGCTTACCCTTGAAGAAATATCCCGCATTGCACGGGAAACGGGTAAATACGGCATCGGTCTCGAAGTCTTCGCACACGGTGCACTCTGTTATTCCTACTCGGGCCAGTGTCTCCTCTCCTCAGTGATCGGCGGAAGGAGCGGAAACCGGGGGATGTGTGCCCAGCCCTGCCGAAAACCCTATTCGCTGGTGACCGCTGAAACGGACGAGTATGGCAGGCCGACCGGACTCCGTGAAGTTCCCACCCCCGGGCACTTCCTGCTCTCCCCAAAAGATCTCTGTACGTATACAAACCTGCCCGATCTCGTCAGGTCCCCGGTCGTCTCATTGAAGATCGAAGGGCGTATGAAATCAGCAGAATACGTCTCGATCGTGGTGTCAACCTACCGTAAAGCCCTCGATGCGATTGCTTCGGGAGATGCAGGTGTACCGGCAGGCGCAGTTCAGGACCTCCTCCTTGCATTCAACCGCGGGTTTACGTCCGGGTATCTTTTCGGGCAGCGACATACTGCCCTCATGGGAAGAGATGCCGGGGATAACCGGGGTATCTGCATAGGAGTTGTGAAACGGTACGACGAACGGTCAAAAACCATCACCGTCAGATCTGTCGGCGGGATGATCCCTTCGCCCGGAGACGGCCTCCTTATCATTCATCCTGAAACCAACCGTGAATCCGGTTTTTCCCTCAATACCGTCCCCCTGCAGAAAAAAGGAGAGATTCTCCTGAGAGTTCCGCATCCGGTGGAACCTGGCGCGAGGGTATACATCACTTCGTCAACAGACCTGGGGCGTCGTGCACGACAGATCACGGCAGATTCCTCGTCCGTCCTTGTCCGCCCGGTACCTGTCGACCTTGCTGCCAGCGTCGATGCGGACGGCAGGCTGGTGCTTGAGGGAGTCATTCATACGAGAAACGGGCAGGAGATCCCGGTCACCTGCCGATCTGATTTCTGCATGGCACCTGCACAAACCCGGCCGGTTACCCGGGACCAGCTCAGCCGGCAGCTGATAAAAACAGGAGGTTCCCCGTTCTCCCTACGGAATTTTACCCTCTCCTATGACGGGGATATGTTTGCACCTCTCGCTTCACTGAACCGTGCCCGGAGGGAATTTCTTGTACTGGCAGAGGAGACACTGGTGACTGCATACCGACCCTCACTGTCAGATGTTAACCAGGCACACCGGCGCTGGGAGGAAATGAAACCCGGAGTGCATCTCAGGACTTCCGGACCTCCCGGCCCGTCATCGTCCCTGGACCTTTGGGTCTATGCAGATTCACCTGAAGGTGTAGTGGGGGCAATTGAGGGCGGATGTGATGCCATCTGTTTTGAACCGGTCTACTCCGATCCTTCGACTCATTGTTGCACCCATCCTCATCCACAGTCAATGGAAACGCAGATCAGTGCTGTTTTTGGAATTTGCCGGGAGGCAGGTGTCCGGTTCGTCTGTAAATCACCAAAAATTCTGAAAGATACCAGTCTTAACGCATTTCTTTCAATAGTACCCCGCCTCGTAAGAATGGGCATCCATGACTATATGGCCGAAAATTACGGGACGGCATATGCCCTCATGCATACCGATCCGAAGGTTTGCCTTTCCGGTGCTGCCGGGCTCAATATCTTCAACCACCTGTCCGCGCAGGCACTTTCATCCGTCGGGTTGCTTACACTCTCGCCGGAACTTTCGCGTGACGAGATCCGTGTCCTGATCGCATCTGCCCGATCCCGGGGACTTGCGACGCAGTTTGCCCTCATCGTGCAGGGAAATAGTGAGGCGATGATATCAGAAGACTGTATTCTCCAGCCATGGTTACAGTGCAGTGGCAAAGAATATCCAGGGACTTCAGCATTCTCCGGAATAATGGATGCTACCGGGCACCTGTTCCCGGTACGGATTGATGGTGAATGCCGAAGCCACATTTACAATGCCGCGGAGATATGCCTGATCGATCATCTCCCGTCCCTCATGGAGATCGGTGTCAGTGATGTGGTCATCGATGCACGGGGCAGGACCAGAGCCTATGCTGCAGATATGACACGGATATACCGCCAGGCAATAACCCTGGCAAAAGACGGCATCCGGCATGACGATCCCCGGCTTGATGCCCTGAAAGACGCTGTCAGATTACGTTCTCTGGGAGGCATCACGAGCGGTCATTTCATCCGCGGGCTTAAAGAACCCCGCGTTCTGCAATCCTGAACATCATGTACAAATATTCATCATAATTGAACTGAAATGGATTAACTAATCCGTTCAGAGAGCAGGATAAGGAGTTGTTATGCCTTCACCATTCATTCTGGTAAATGTAAAGACTTTCAGAGAAGGAATGGGTAACCGTGCCCATATGATTGCAAATGCTGCACAGCTTGTGGCTCATGAAAGCGGGGCAACCATTGGAATCGCCCCCTCCTATATCGATCTCCATCCCATCTGTCATCACTTTGCCATCCCGGTATATGCACAGCATGTGGACGGTTATGAGCCCGGTGCTCATACGGGGCACATCACTGCTGATGCCATCAAAATGGCAGGAGCTGCAGGCTCGCTGGTCAATCATTCGGAGAGGCGCCTGACACTTGCCGATATCGAGGCCTCAGTCAGGGCATTGCAGGCACAGAAACTGGCTGCGGTCGTCTGTTCGAATAATGAAGCCACCAGCGCCGCTGCTGCAGCCCTTGCACCGGATTACGTGGCCATTGAACCCCCGGAACTGATCGGGAGCGGCGTATCGGTTTCAAAAGCCAATCCGGAAATTATCAGGAAGTCGGTGGCAGCAGTCCACGCAGTGAATGCAAAAGTCAGGGTGCTGACCGGTGCCGGTATCCAGTCCGGGGACTGCGTGAGAATCGCCGTCGATCTCGGTACTGATGGCGTGCTGCTCGCATCCAGTGTGGTGAAGGCAAAGGAGCCGGCTGATGTGCTCCGCGATCTGGTATCGAAATTATGAAAAGCGGTTTATTGGGAATCCTGCCGGACATGAACGGTTACGGGAAAAAACCCATTAATTTCCGCTAAATATACTACAATTTTTGGATACAAGGGACTCATCCCGATTTAGGATGAACGCCGCCGCCCCCGAAGGGACGCCCCCGCGGCGGATCAGTTAACAAAGTTGGTACATTTTGACAGACTCTAAAAAACCTCTGACCCGCAGCGCCCTCGGAAAGGCCCTGAGGCGGGTGATCCTCATAAATTTTTATGAAATTTTCCGTTCAGGAATTGTTTTTGAAACAGAGAGTGATGAACGCCGCTGCTTCCGAAGGGACGTTCCTGCATGGGATCATTCAACAAAATCGGTAAGTTTCCGATAATCTCTGAAAACCTCCCTGCCCCGCCGTGCCTCGGAGAGGCCCTGAGGCGGGGAACCCTCATAAATATGAATGTATGACAGGAATTCCAATTCTCACTGGAGAACTATCGTTTAGTTGTTACTGCAATATCACCGGTACGATAATCTTAAAAGACAGGATTCTCAGAAACGTAGACTTTCCCGAACCATGGAAAAAGAGAACAGGTTTTTCGATCCCCTCTGTCTCCCCTATGCCTAGACAATCAGTGAGATGAGATCATGCTTGGTTATTACACCCCTGACCAT
Organism: uncultured Candidatus Rokubacteria bacterium; assembly: GCA_963805625.1. Classification (GTDB taxonomy): domain Bacteria; phylum Methylomirabilota; class Methylomirabilia; order Rokubacteriales; family DASRDR01; genus DASRDR01. Next base: position 126,512 of record CAWDVE010000010.1, on the reverse strand, counting down.
CCCGCCTTCGATCACCAGCACGGCATGGTTCTGCTGCAGGATGTTGATGACCGTTTCGACATCCATGTCCGGAGGGACGGTTGGAAACCCGGGTTCCATAAAATCGCGGACAACAAAAAGGTGGGTCTTGTGCAACCGTTGCTGTTCGATGGCCTTGACGATGACCGTTTCAGAGATGCAGCCGACCGGCACACCCCTTTCGATGACGGGTAATTGTGAGATATTATTCTTTTCAAAGATCTCAACCGCACGTGTTATCGCATCCTGGGGCTGGACGGACAGGACAGGAGTGTGCATAATCTGCATTGCCCGGATTTTTCTGGGTTCTGCACTGTTCAGGACAACAATGATTTTGGATAACGTACTTACCCTGGGGTCTACATTTCCCGCCTCGATCCGTGCCACCATTGACTGACTGATACCTGCACGTTTTGCAAGTTCTGTCTGTTTCATGCCAAGGGCTTCACGGCGTGCCCGGAGTTCTTCGGGCGTAGGAATATGCATGGTGATTACTGATAGTGATATAATAATATCAACTTTACTTTTTGTGGCGTGGAACCGCTCCAGCATTCCGGATACTTTGAATTTCCCTCGTATACCCGCTCAAACCGCTGATATGAGCCAGAGTGATTTTTGCACGTGATCCCTACAAACTACTTTAAAGATCGATGCTTATAGCTATCAACGATAATCCAATGGACTGGTATTGGATTAGTGTTGAACATGAACGAGTGCCTTGAAAACGATGACGATGATGAAGAGGCCCATAGTCGGTCCCCTTCCTGTTTTTTTACGACGCCCTGTATCTCAGGTGCAGATACCGGGGAGCATACGATACATCCATCTGTTGTACCCTGTCCCGATACACCATCGGTATGTGCCCGGTATCAGAGGATTTTTGTGCGGACTCCAGACTGGCTGATGCAGGACGGGCTGGTGATCCGATGAGTCCCAGAGGATCTGATACAGCTCACGCAAAAGATGCCAGTACAGTATCTGATTCCGAACTGCCCCTGGTTCCCGCCACAGGGTCTGAGCCGGAATTGTGTGACGATGTGCCATCTTTACGTAAAACACCGGTTAAGGCAAGTGCAAAGCGTGAGCAGAATATCATAAAAGACTCGCACTATTGTGTCAGACGCAATAATACCTGCCATATTGTCAGCGAAAATTACTCGTATAAAACCGAGACCTATTACACCATTCTGAGCTATGAACTGGAAGGAAAAAAGGTCAGGCCTTCCAGCCGTGCGATTCTCGATGCGTATGTTGTACCCATCTGCCTTGAGCGGGCAAAACAGGGGGGTATCCCGGTCTGTGAATGGGGGATATCCCAGGGGTATGTCCCCCTGCCTGCACTCTTGTATGGACTGAATTATTTTGCCACGACATCCGATTTCTTTGAGGTGCACGACAACGAAAAGGCAAAAGAAGTGATAAAACACATCACCAACATCGGCAAATATCCCTTCTGCTACCAGAAACTGGGGGACGGGGCGACGATTCATTCCTGTGTGGGAATTTTTGGAAAAACTGCCACATCCCTGTCCCCTTTCGCAACTATTGCAGAGAAGGTGTACGAATGTTTCCGGATTCCCCTTGTCACCATGGTGTTGGTAAAAACCGGTGAACATCTTCTGCTGTCATCTCTTGCTCCTACCCGGTACTCCCAGCTTACCGCTGATGAACGCACCCTGCTCGCGGCATATCTCTCCAACCAGGAATTCCTATGAGTCAGCTTGGCATCTTTGTCGATCGGAAGACCCTCTCAAATTCCGAGCAGCTCAATGCGCTGATCCGCTGCCGGGACATTGCCGAGGGGATGGGCCATGACGTGGACTTCATATTTCCTGTAGATATCCATAAAATTCCGAAAATGGATGCACTCTTCATCCGTGCCCGTACCGACCCGTTGAATGTTACCTACGTGGCAGCACGGATGGCAGAGTTTCACGGCATACCGGTCATCGACGATCCCCGCTCAATCCGGATCTGCTCTGATAAGGTCAACATGTACTCGCACCTGATCGAAAAGAATATCTCCCTGCCAAAAACCGTTTTCTTATCAAAAACCCATCTCACTGTCGAGGAAGTAACGCATCTGTTCGATGAACTCGGGTCCCCCCTTATCGTCAAGGAGCCTTCCACTTCTTTCTCGCTCCGGGTCGAAAAAGTCAACGATATCGCAGAATTTTTCCGTGTCGCCCGCAGGTTTATCAAGCTCTCGGACTGGATCGTCGTGCAGCAGTATATTGAGAGCAGGTATGACTGGCGCGTGGGCGTGCTTGGCGGGAATCTGCTCTATGTCTGCAAGTACACGATTCCCTCCGATACCTTCAAGATCCAGGCATCGGTGAATGGTCATCTTGTCTACTGCGGGGTGGAGAGTGTCTCTCCGGACAAGGTCCCGCCCCATGTGATCGATCTCGGGATTGATGCAGCAAATGCGATAGGCAGGGGCCTGTATGGTGTGGACATAAAAAATAATAACGGGGATGCGTACGTTATTGAGGTGAATGACAATCCCTCTATCGAGAGCGGTGAGGATGACTGTTACCCCCGTGTATTCGAACAGATTGTTTCTTACCTTTTTACGACGTGATCTTTTTGACTGAAGACTGGTTGGGCCATGCTGAAGAGATTTGCATGCGGTGCGGGGGGCATTGTTGTGTTGATGCACATCCCCCGGTATCGCGATCCTGTTGCGGGAGACTGACTGCTGCCGGGGTTTCCCCGGACCTGTTTGAGGATGTCGGGTATAAACGTCTTAAAGCACGGGAAAATGGTGTCTGCATACTTTCAGAGAATGGCAAATGCGTCATTCATGCGATAAAACCTGAAACATGCCGGGCCGGGCCGTTCACGTTTGACGTGAAAGGAGATGTTATTGAAATTTACCTGAAATTTCCGGGTATCTGTCCGCTCGTTACGCTCCTGAAAAATACCCCCGAAGCATACCAGCTCCAGTATGACCTTGCGGTGAAAAGCATCACCCACCTCGTCAGCAATCTCACGCAGGAAGAAATTGATGCCGTCTGCCGCATTGATGAGCCGGAAACAGAAAAGGTATCAGAAGTCCCCCGGAGGAATTGTGCAGTCTCATGACAATCGGTACCGAACATGAATACTCCATCAATGACCGGCGGTTCAATGCCCTGCCCGTTTCCGACCGGATTATCAGGACCATCTGCGGACGTACCGAAAGCGAGATCCTCTTTGGTGATGTGAAACTCAGCAAGGAACTCCAGAAAACGGTCCTCGAAATTATCCCCCGTGTCCCCGCTGACAACCTTGCCTCACTTGAAAACCAGCTCATGAAGGGGATACGAAAATTTTACCATATTTTCGAGGGACGCTACTGGCTGCTCGGACTGGGCATGCACCCGACCCTTACTCTTGACCGCACGGCAGTCTGGGATCATGACGAGGGAGAATACTATGATGCATATGACCGTCTTTTTAACATCCACCAGCACGGCTGGCTGAACATCCAGGCGTTGCAGATCAATCTTTCCTATGCACACGAACAGGAACTGGTGACGACCTATAACCGGATCCGCTCCCTGCTCCCCTACCTTATTGCAGTCACCGCTTCTTCTCCCATGGTGGAAGGAAAACTTACGGGAATTGCTGATAACCGGCTTATCTGTTACCGGGAGAACCAGAAAGAGATCCCGCTCATCTGCAACCGGATTATTCCTGAGAAGATCCGTTGTGCCGATGATTATCGTGCGACCCAGGAAGAGGTTTTTTCAGAACTCCGCCTGAGGGGAGCAGATATTCTCTGCGAAGAGTGGGTGAACTCGAGCGGGCTGATCATCCGTTTTTCCCGTACCTGTCTTGAGATCAAGGCGCTTGACGAGCAGGAATGTATCCGTTCAGATATGGCAGTCTGTGCTTTTGTGCGGTCACTGCTGAGGTGTCATTCGCTCCGGCTCGAAACTGACCAGACTGCCCTGCTTGAACTCACCGATCGCGCGATACACAGAGGTACAGAAGAACTCAGGCCTGAACTGAACCGTCTCTATGATGCTGCATGGAAGCATGCAACACCTGATGAGCGCGAGTACCTCCCCATCATCAGCAAGCGAATCGCCCAGGGGAGTCTTGCCGAACTCATCAGCCGGCGTTTCGAAAAAGAACATGAGATTGTTCCCATTATGGAGGAACTGGCGATGTGCCTGAAGACCAATACTCCGTATTTTCCTGTGTGAGTCTATCCGGTGCAAAAATCCTATATTATTCGTGAGCCATTTCAGAACGTTTCTGCAGTTATCTGACCCGGTGTCCCTCGACTATCCTGGAAATCGATTTACTCTCATAAAAAAGATTGTGCCTCATTCATGAAAAATCGTATAAATACTAAATGACTTGGGATGTGTGTCCCGCTATTTTGATTTATGATGAACGCCGCCGCCCCCGAAGGGACGCCCCCGCGGCGGATCAGATCGAAAGAATTTCAAACACCTCCCTGCCCCGCCGTGCCTCGGAGAGGCCCTGAGGCGGGGAACCCTCGTAAATCCGATGATTTTTCTCGGGACGGGTAATCATCTCTCAATAGGTAATATCAGATATGATGTGCCGATAAGAAATTTCCCCCTGCATTGAGCAATTTCTGAAAAACCTGCCGAAAACGATTAAAACCTTGCAGGTAACTTCTGCGAGCAAATGACAGGGCGTTGGGAAATCGATGATATAGTGTCACCCTCATTTCGTTTTTGTGAGGAGATACCCGGATAAGACCCGTAAATGTTGCTTTTTTCAGCGTTCGTAATAAAAAACCTATAATGTAAGAGCCGGCTATACCTACACGGGAATTACTGATTATGGCTCGCAGGATGCTTTCCGAAGCAGAAGGATACGAACTATTGAAAAAAAACGGCATACCGGTTCCTGAATTTCTTGTTATCCGGACCCGCAGTGAAGTTGCAGCAGCTGCCGATTCGCTGGGTTACCCGCTGGTTATGAAGGTCATTTCTCCCCGGGTAGTTCACAAAAGTGATGCCGGGGGGGTTGTGACCGGTATTCTGTCTGCTGCCGATGCCGAACGTGCATTCGATACGATCTCTTCCAAGGTAAAGGCACATGATCCATCAGCCGATATCTCCGGTTTCATTATCGAACGACAGGAGAAAAAGGGACTCGAGATCCTTGTCGGGGGCAGGATAGATCCGACATTCGGGAAGATCATTACCGTCGGTATGGGGGGGACCCTTGTCGAGCTTATCCGTGACGTGTCGATACGGGTACTGCCGGTCGGGCATGCCGATATCAATGCCATGATCCAGGAATTGCAGGCATATCCCCTGATCAGGGGATTCCGCAACGAACCGGCACGCGACAAGGAAGGGCTCATTGCATTGATCGACACGGTAGCACAGTTTTTCATGGCACATACTGAGGTGACAGAATTCGACCTCAACCCGGTTTTTCTCTATGAAAAAGGGACATGTATTGTGGATGCCCGGATCTATGTGACCGATGAGACGAGTGTGCCCCAGCCCCCGCAGAAAAAACCCCTTCCACCCGGGATCCTGGATATCAAATCGATTGCACTGGTCGGCGCTTCGCCAGAACCCAATAAGGTAGGGTACGCGGTCCTGAGAAACCTCCTGTCATTCCCCGGACAGCTCTACCCGGTAAATCCAAAACACCAGACCATCCTTGGGCGGACGGTCTACCCTTCACTTTCCGCAATTCCCGACAAGGTCGATGTCGCCGTAATTGCAGTTCCGGCCCGGACTGTACCGCTTGTCGTTGAAGAAGCCGGGAAAAAGGGGATTTTATTCGCTATCATTATCTCATCCGGATTCAGGGAAAGCGGTGAAGCAGGAAAGGATCTTGAACGCAATGTCCTGCTGATTGCAGAAAAGTATGGCATTCGCATTATGGGTCCGAACTGCCTCGGACTTATGTTGCCGCTCCAGGGTATCAATACAACATTTGATCCGATATCGCCAAAACCCGGTTCCATTGCATTTATCTCCCAGAGCGGGGCGATCATCTCTACCATCGTTGACTGGAGCCTGCCCGAAGAAATAGGTTTTTCTGCCGTTATCAGCGTTGGCAACCAGGCTGATCTGAGTTTTGAGGATTTCCTGACCTATGCCGGCGATGATCCTGCTACCCGTGCAGTTATCCTCTACATCGAAGAGATCCCCGACGGCCGACGCTTCATGGAAATTGCCCGTGGGGTAACGCCTGAAAAACCTGTTGTTGCGATCAAGTCCGGTTCATCCAGGATCGGGCAGATGACGGCAGCCTCGCATACCGGTTCGCTGGCCGGGAGTTACGAAGTATACCAGGCAGCGTTCTGGCAGTCCGGCATCATTCCCGTCCGGTCCATGCGGGAGGCGTTCCAGACCGCCGAACTCCTTTCATCGGAAGGATATCCCAACGGTATCCGTGCAATAGTCATCAGCAATGCCGGAGGTTTTGCAGTTCTTTCATCCGATTATGCAGAGCAGTTCGGTATCGAACTGGTGGATCTTCCCGACTTCATAATCAGGGAACTGGACCTTATCCTTCCTCCTGACTGGAACCGTCGCAACCCGATCGATATGGTCGGGGATGCCTCGGCTGACCGGTTTGCCCGCACGTTCGATGTCATGATCAAAAACCAGGATCTCTGGGATATCGCGTTTATCATTGCAGTACCCTCGGCAATATCCGATCCGATACGGGTTGCAAATGAGCTGGTCAGATTCTCAAAAAACACCCACAGGATGATCGTCGGGTGCATGATCGGTGGCGATTCCATGAAGACTCCGCTTCGCATACTCCATGACTCCGGTATCCCGAATTTCCCGGATCTTGAAGATGCATTCAAAGCGGTAGGAAACATATGCCGTCACCTGTGCTGGGAAGAATACCACGGGAAAAACTGTCGTTCCGGATAAAACGGGGTAACAAATGAGAGATAAATTTATATAATGTAACCACAAAGTGGTATAAAATGAACCGGATGATTCATTCGTATAATATCTATCCTGTCGACAAAGAACGACCCAGGGATGCAAAGGTTTTTTATCGTGAATTGATGAAAAACCATGATGGAAAAATACCAGCCGTTCACTCCAGCGATCGGGAATTCACGTGTGACCTTTTCCTGTATGATGTAAAAATCCGCGCAAAGTTGAAGGAATTTATCACCATAACACCAGCTGAAAGAAAAGTTATTGAACCTCTTTTTTTAATCTCGCTCCCGAAAAATGCAGGAAAGGGCTCATGTTGAAACGGGCATGAACTGGAGTTCGCACCCAAACCATGAAAAATATGAAGGTATGACTGCCATCCGTAACAGGTCTCTTGAGAGGTCTGGGCGATGTTTTGCAGGTAATTGAAGCGCCGCGGGGGCGTCCCTTCGGTGGTGCGGCGCAGGTCATCCCATCGGTACTTCCGTGATTGGAGTCCAGATCTATCACCGGAAGCATGTATCCTGGTATTATTGGTGCAAATTTCACGTGTAAAATCCTCACAATAATTTTCATCAACGATACCTTGGAGATCGTGGGCTACGGGCTATAGCCCAAAAATGACGCTATCGTGAAACCGCAGTGAGATCCCGGTGCATCACAGGGTAATCTTCTTGAGGATCAGTCCATTCTTAAAGATGGTAATCCCCCCGCCGCTCTGGGACACGACAATACCAACCGCGGTGGTGACCTGCGTCATCGCGGCAACAGAATTGTGGCGGGTACCCATGCCCTTGGGAAGGGAAACATTACTGGTATCGACGGTGATATACCGGCTCTGTGCCCGTATATAACCCGTGCCGTCAATAACAAACGCCCCGTCGAGCTGGGCAAATTCCTTGATGTTCTCCTTGATGTCCTGGTTGGTGATCATACGCGACTCAGGTTTCTGCCCCTCGAATGCGTTGAGCGATATCTGCCGTGATTTTGCCATGACATTATCCGCATCGCCGATGAGGAACGTCGTCCCGACAGATTTTCCTTCCCTGCCCTCAATCGATATTTCGGTACTGATGTGAAAGACCGCATCAAATACTTCCTCTTTCACATCCGTATCCGCCACAACAATGTCCTTCCATGTATCGGTACTGATGCGTACCTCACCGGTCCGCTTCCGATCGGTAATGTCGTTTCCGATGCAGAGGATCTCGATAATATGGCCCTGTTCATCGCGGATTGCCTTGTTGATCCACGCGATCCAGACCCGATCGCCGTTCCGGCGCACGTTCTCATTCACGTTAACAGCATATCCTTCCGCGTTGAACCCGAGATCGTTTGCCATCATGGACAGGTCATGCCCGGAACGCCCTCTCTCTGCAACGATGGTGCCAACGACATTCTTGCCGATTACCTCATCACCGGTATAATCGAAGAATTCGAGAGCAAAACGGTTGAAAAAGGTGATGGTACCCTGGGTGTCCATCCGGATAATGATGCTCTGGGTATTCTGGAGCACTTCCCGGTATCGTGCCTCACTCTCTTTCAATGCATCGGCTATCTTCCTTTTTTCTGAGACATCCGTAACAACGAACGTACCGGCTTTGCCGATATCACGGGGATCAACTGCCTGCACCTGGAGCTGGCAGACAAGGGAGGTATGATCTTTTTTCACCAGGCTGCATTCGGCCATGCCAAAACCCCGGGATGTTTTGGTAATCCGGAGTTCATGGCATACACGTTCAAAGTCTTCAGGAGCTTTGAAGAAACTGCACATCTCTTTACCGACAGGATATGATTCTTCATAACCGAGCATCCCGGCAAACTGAGGATTTGCCCACGTGATGACCTCGTTTCGGACCTGGAATATCCCCAGAGGAGTTGCAGACAGGATGGAGGCGAGCTGGTCGTTCTGCATTTTTACTTCCCGTTCTGCTTTCCTTCGCAGCATTGTCTGTTTGATAAGGGTAACCAGTTCGGGAAGATTCGGGCGTATATCGCCATTTTTCGGGATGCTGATCTCGGAGCCGATCATGACTTCCTGGACAGCAATCTTCTGGGAACCCCTCCGGCAGAGCAGGATCACCGGGGTTGTATTTCCCGTTGATTTGAGATATTTTAAAAATTCAATGCCATTCATATCCGAGACAAATTCAATGCCGATTCACTTCCGGTATCTGCTCGTAGGAAAGGATTACATCATACGTACGGCCTTTCATTTTCTCGATTGCCTGTTTTATGGAACGGGCGTTGTCAATCCTGATATCGCCGGCCTTTTCCAGGAATGAGCGGATCTGCCCGAAAAGATCGGTATTATCGTCGACAAACAAAACAGAGATCATAGATACTGTCCCGGAGGAGATGGCGTGCTGTCCACTCATATGAGGTGGAAGGTTGTGCGATAAATAGTTGTTGAGAATCCAGGGTTACCGGCTGATTTTTTATACGAATCAGGGAATTGATACGCGGTGGCCTTCGGAATTTCACGTACAACACGAACAAGAAGGATGAAATGACTGTTCTCGCCGGATTCCTTATTGTTCCGGAAACCAGTCGCATTATGCTCCAGTGCTTCCGGATTCAGGCGGTTCAGGTGATACAAACCTTTTTCTGTGAAATCATCTGGTAAAAAATGTTGAAAGTTATTGAGGCCCGATCACCTTTTCATCACCGGGTTCGTCATGGTTTCCATCACCGGGTTCATCATCGGTTTCGTCATCACCGGATCCCTCCCGGTACATCCACCATCCGATGATAAGGATCACCGGAACGCCCACGGGAATTGCAAAACCCCCGACGAACCGTTCGATTGCCGAAAGACCAAAGAAGATTCCTGCGAAAATAGTGAAAATCGATGTTTTCCTGATAAAATCCGGTCGTTCGTTGATGTAGGCAAAAAGTATACTTAAAAGACCGATGACAAGAAGAGCTCCTCCCGCCACCCAGAACACGACAGCAAGAACAGGGTGAATTCCCGAGGTCTGACCGAGCAGGATATAACTGATATCCTTATAGATGGGAATCAGACTGTCTCCGTAGGGCGAACTCTGGAATCGGAAGAACGCCCATTGGAGATCAACAATAATCCAGTCTCCCCACATGAAGATATTCAGAGGGATCAAAAAAACAAGGCACTGGAGTATAAGCGGAATCCTGTATCGGTTCATAATAAACAGGATAAAGATCTGCTGATTCTGGTTATGAGCATATCGAAATGATTACATCGACCAGTAATCACTTCACCAGGGAAAAAAAGAAAATTATTCCGTATGATGGACGATGGCCAGCTGGTACATCCAGTCCATGAGCGGATGACATTCCTCAACGATACATTCGAGTTCGCAGTTGATACAGGGAATTAATTCATCACCGGCGAGAAGGTCGCAGGGATTCACCGGCATCTGTTTTGCACGCAGGAGATAGGTTTTGATCCCGTCTTTCCTGAACTCGGACCTTTCGATGAGCCCGCCATCTTCAAGTTTCTTGACAATCCGCGAACATTTGCGGCTGTCAACCCCCAGTTCCTTCCAGAGCTCGCTCTGGAGAATTCCTTCGGGTTTCGACTGGATCAGTTTCAGTGCATCATCAACAGGATCTTCCACGTGACCACCTTGTCCGCTCATGAGATAAGAGGCGCAATAGTCAGGATATTATTGCCCCTGATTACGACTGTGCCAAGGCTTCTTCCCCGCTGGTTGTTGATAAATTCAATGGTCTCTTCCATGTGAATATTCAGGTACTCGTCCACGGCAACGAGGCGCCCCTGCAGTTTCTTTTCCTCGTCTTTGATCTCGACAGATATTTTCGAATCCACAAGGCCAAACACTTTTTTTATCGGCAAAACAATTCCGTTAACCATCTGCCCTAATTTGGGATGTAAGATAATTAAAGTTTGCTCATGAGCATGATCTCAAAGAAACATTTCATATGAATATCAGGGATAGGTATGGTGTCCAAACCGGGGAAATGAAGAGAGATAACAGAACGAAAAAGAAAACGAAAGAGAAAAATCAGGTCTCGGTTGAAACGGGCATGAACGGGATGGTTCTCACCCAGACCATGAAAATCATTAAACCCTGTAATTTTATGAGGGCTCCCCGCCTCAGGGCCTCTCCGAGGCACGGCGGGGCAGGGAGGTGTTTGAAATTCTTTGGATCTGATCCGCCGCGGGGGCGTCCCTTCGGGGGCGGCGGCGTTCATCACAAATAATTATGAGGGATAAACATTCCATTACCCATATCTGTTTAATTTAATTTCATGGGAAATTCCTGAGATTTCAACAAATTGCGAATCCTTGTTATCGGAGGGACAGTGCCTGTCTCCCGAACTGCCCCTGCACTTTGCGATGGTGTTGTATTACCTTCTCTGGAGTTATCGCTCCAGGAAGATGCCACAGCGGCGGGAGCGGAGGCATTACGTGCCGTAGCCCTAAAAGAGCGTTGAGAAAAATAGTGTCGAGGATCTCTGACAGAGCCGAAAAATCAGGTCTCGGGAAGCGGTTCCCAGCGCTTCGCAAGATCTTTTTCTACCGACGGGAGGGTGGTATATTCCATCTCGCCGAGGGAGAGACGGTGGGGTTCGAACGGTCCCTGGGCCCGGATGAGATCAGCGATCTCATTGCACCGTGCCCGCACCCGATCAAACCCGACATCATCAAACATATCGGCCGGACCGATGAGTTTCCCGTCCGATACCTGGAAACCCATGCAGATGACTCGCGGCGGACCGTCGAAACGTGTGCAGTTGGCATCACACAATCCGACCGGCATAAACGGGCCGTGGTGGGATCCCCGCATCCAGCCTGCGACAAGAACGGGGGTACAGAACGGTTCGATGACCTCTCCGACAGCGGGAAAACCGCTCTGGGACCGGACAATCATGACAGGATCATCCTTACCCACATACCTCCCTGCGAGCAGGGCAAGGCGCTGGGTACTCGTCGATGCACCTATCGTGCCATCCTTTTTAAAGACGTGCTTGATGACGTAGCGCGAGGGTGCGCCGATGTAGGCGAGCAGGTTGTATATCTCTTCCGGGCACCGGAACATGATACGGCGCTTTTTGAACAGGTCGTGCACTTCGAAAATAAAACCACTGTGCATCGACGGGTCGATCACCAGACCTGCGGTGTTGAACGGGTCGGCAAAGATCTTGTACAGGAAAAAGTTCCATGCCCCCGGCTCGGTCTTGTCTGCCATGAAAACGAGGACGGGATCGCTGCCCCGTTCCTCAAACTCCATCTCCGCAACACCGGGGCCCATTCCTTTGACATTTCCCGCAAACGCATCGGCGAGCATGTCCTGTCCGGCACCATAGAGTTTCAGGCTCTTTGCAATTGCCGTGCATTCCATGAAGACATCCCAGGCAAGTTTGTGAATCTTCTCATTGTCAACACCATGGGTGTGGGTCATGATCAGTTCGAGGTCATCGCCGCAGTGGGTGACGAAAGAATCGATAAGGAGCCTGCCTTCCTGGTCCTTGAGCATCTTCGATGCTTTTTCCAGAAGCTTCGGGTGCGTGCGGGAATGGCCGGGGAAACTTCCCACATCAGCTTTTATGACGGAAATCGTGGTCTTTGCCATAAAAATTCACAGTATGAGATATATCCGTGATATTAAAATATTACGGTGTATTATTTTTCAGATACTTTCTCACCCGGGAAGCAGAACCGTATGACCCGAACGCCCTGAAAAAGACAAGGCTCTCAGCATATGCCATCGCCTGGATAGCCTTCTCGGTATCTTCACCGACAGCATACAGGTCCTTGAAAAATTCTTTTATGGCAAACTTGCAGTTGCCATCAAATATCTGGCTGTCTTTTTTCCCGGGATTTGCCGCCCGGTATGTTGCCAGGGTCCAGTCCTGGATTTCTTTGTATAACGCAGGTTCATACACCTTCAGCGTGGTAAACACCACGTCCTGCCAGAAGGTGCCGACATTTCCCTTGATGATATCTCCCTTGGGAAAGTGCAGGTTGATCAGGTCCCGTGGAGTACCGGTAATACCATGCTGGGCGATGCCAACATGCAGGTTGTTATCCCTGAGGGCCTGTGCGATTGCCCGGGTCTGCGGGATATCGATGGAGAGTTGTTCGACAACGTTGCCGTTTTCATCATACGTGTGCCCATGGGTACTCCCGTTGGCAATGGCAAGCACCTGGGGATATATCTCATTTTCATTGAGGGCACGGATGAATTCAACTGCCTCTTCCGGCTTTGTCAGGATCAGCCCGTGCCCGTCCTTTCTTCCGATCTCCCCCACTTCCACCTCAAGACCGAAATCCTTTCCCTTCATCCTGTTCTTGATAAACAGGGCCAGCTCCGTTGTTGCACGGATATTGGGCTCCAGCTCCTCCCTGACCGTCTTTCCCTCAAAATCAAAGAGATGAGAGGCATCGATGGCAAAGGAAGTATACCCTGCATTGATCTGGGCATCGATCAACTGTTTGGTTCCTTCGATCTCTTTGCTGTCTCCTGTTTTTATGGTGATATGATCTGCATGAAGGGCCCAGGTGTCAAATTGTGCAGCCTTCGCTGCTTCTCTCATCTTTTCTGAAAAATCCTTCGGGGTTAATCCGGTGTAACCCCCTTTCAGGTCGCATTCAGACCGGGCAAGCTCCAGAAATACTGCAGAATCAGTGTCTTTTGCTGCTTTGAAAATCCCCGGGGCGACCATGGCAATTCGCGCATTCGCTGCCATAACAATTGTTTTCTGACCGGAGAGCCCCCGAAGAATCGTTGAACCGGGGATTGGACCAAAATCTCTTTCTTTCATATACGTATCATTCCTTTCTTATAATCCGTCAGCCATAAACTTTTCAATCAGCCGTATCTCTTTTTTACCACCCACATAGATCGGGGTGATCTGGGCGATGGTTTCAGGAATAATAGTGAGGATATCAGCCCTCCCGTTGCTGATTGCCCCCCCGGCTTCATGGATTATCATTCCCATGGGATTTGCCTCGTATAACATTCTCAGTTTTCCTTTTTCCCTGCCTTTGAACCCGGGATAGGTGAACACTCCTCCTTTGTGGAGGATCTGGTGTACATCTGCAACAAAACAGCCGCTGAAGCGAAGCTTATATCCTGCCTGTTCGAGATGTTCGATCCATTTTGCATGGGCAGGGAGGTAATCCTTCCTGAGGGCACCCGGGGCGTAAATTTTCCCCTCAGGAATCCTGATATCTTTCTCCTTCAGAACAAACTCACCGGAATCATCGAGGACGAATTCATGCACTCCCTTTCCCGTGGTTAATGTCAGGACAGTGAGAGGCCCGTACAGGATATACAGGGCAGCAACCATCTTTGCCCCCTTTTCAAGCACGTGCCCGGGATAGATGCCGATGATGGATCCTACACAGAGGTTCACGTCAATGAGCGAGGACCCGTCGAGAGGATCGATGACGACCCCGAAATTATTCTTCGGATGATCTATCTCGATAACCTGCTCCTGTTCTTCGGTTGCGACATACCGGGCAAGACGTGTTTCCTGTAATCCGGAAATGAAGATCTTGTCGGCATATTTGTCGAGCGCCATCTGCTCTTCGCCATAGACATTCCTGGTACATTCATCGGGTGATTTTTTCATGCAGGTGGCGAGAAATCCTTTCTTCACCAGCTGAGCCTGCCTGCTCAAAAAGAGAATTAATTCTGCGAGGTTTTTCATCTGTTCCCGAACTTACAAGAAAATCTTTGAGCATCATTTTTTATCACCATCCTCTTTTTGCAACAGGGGTTCAACGATTATCCGGCCGGATTTCTATTCCGTGAGTAGTCCTTTGATCCAGAGGTTTATCAGGATTATTATCCTGCTGCAGACTATACCGGCACGAAAAACCGGAATGTTGCCTTACCAAATAATGTACCGGTCAATCTCCCTTTCTGAGGGAACTGGTATGTTTTTCCCCGGAACCTAGAAATGCAAAAAAACAGGCTCTGTTGAAACGGGAATGAACAGGAGTTCGCACCCGGACCATGAAAATCATTAAACCACGCAATTTCAGGAGGATCCCCCGCCTCAGGGCCTCTCCGAGGCACGGCGGGGCAGTGCGGTGTTTGCAAATATTCGTACAGACACTGATCCGCCGCGGGGGCGCCCCGTCGGGGGCGGCGGGGTTCATCGCAAATAATTACGAGGTAAAAACATTCCACTACGCACATCGGTCTGCTCTGTTTTCAGGGGAAATCCTAGGATTTCAAAAAATCGCGAATCACCTATTATAGGAGAGACAGTGCCTGTCCCCCCGGACCGCCCCTGCGCTTTTCGATGGTGTGTAGTACCTTCTCTGGAATTATCGCTATCAGAGGGAATGCCACAGCGGCGGGGGCTGATGCATTAGCCCAAAAAGAGCGTTGAGAAAATATTGTGAGGATTTAAAAGGGCCAAAAAAAGCCAACCGTTCAGGATCAGGTATTCCTGAACATCAGATTTCCGTCTTTCTCATCAACCACGATCTCCTTGTCTTTATTCACTTTTCCTTCCAGGATCATTTTTGACAATTCATTCAGCAGGTTTTTCTGGATCACACGTTTGATCGGCCGTGCACCGAATTGCGGGTCAAAGCCCTGGGTTGCGATGAACTGGATGGCTTTCTTTGTTGCCGTGAGCCGGATATCGTTCTTCCCGAGCATTTTCTGGATGGTTCCCAGTTGAATCTCGACAACCGTCTGGATCTCATCCTTCGTGAGCGGTTTGAACATGATGATCTCATCGATCCGGTTGAGGAATTCGGGACGGATGGTCTTTTTCAGCAGTTCGAACACCTGTTGCCGGGTGCGGTCGAATACCTCGTCCCGGTTTCTGTCGGTGATATTCTCCAGGTTTTCCTGGATGATGTGTGAACCGATGTTCGATGTCATGATGATAATGGTATTCTTGAAATCCACCGTACGGCCCTTGTTGTCTGTCAGACGGCCGTCGTCAAGAACCTGCAGCAGGATGTTGAACACATCCGGGTGGGCTTTTTCGATCTCATCCAGCAATACCACGGAATAGGGCTTTCTCCGGACAGCTTCTGTCAGCTGCCCGCTTTCCTCATATCCTACATAGCCCGGAGGCGCTCCGATAAGCCTCGAAACGGTATGCCGTTCCTGGTATTCCGACATATCGATCCGCACCATGCTGTTCTCGTTGTTGAACAGGAATTCTGCCAGGGCTTTTGCCAGTTCGGTCTTTCCTACCCCGGTCGTCCCCAGGAAGATGAAGGATCCGATCGGACGTTTTGTGTCCTGCAACCCTGCACGGCTCCGGCGGATTGCATCGGAGACTGCCCCGATGGCTTCATCCTGGCCCACGACACGCTTGTGGAGTTCGGCCTCGAGGCTCAGCAGTTTTTGTTTTTCACTCTGCAGCATCCTGCTCACAGGAATTCCGGTCCAGCGCGAAACCACTTCGGCAATTTCCTCTGCATCCACCTCCTCGTTCACCATCGCGGAATCCTTTTGCAGCACGGTCAGTTTTTCCTTCAGTCCCTCGATGGTCTTTTCGATCTCCGGGATATCTTTATAGCGGATCTCTGCCACCTTTTCGAGGTCGCCGCTGCGCAGGGCACCTTCGGCCTCGAATTTCAGGTTCTCGATCTCATTTTTCCGCGACTGGATCTGTTCAACAAGATCTTTCTCCGATTGCCACTTTGCCTTCAACCGGTTTCGTTCCTCGGTCAGGTTCCCGATCTCTTCATTCAGGATCTTCAGCTTTCCCTGGTCTTTCTCCCGTTTGATGGCTTCCCGTTCGATTTCCAGCTGGCGGATCTTGCGTTCAATCATTTCCAGTTCTTCCGGTTTCGAGTTGATCTCAAGGCGGAGTTTTGATGCAGCCTCGTCGATCAGGTCGATAGCCTTGTCGGGAAGGAAACGGTCGGAGATATATCGTTGCGAAAGTTCAACGGCGGCAATGATAGCCTCATCCTTGATCCTCACATGGTGATGGGTTTCGTATTTCTCCTTGATTCCGCGGAGGATGGAAATGGCATCCAGCGTATCCGGTTCATTCACCATCACCGGCTGGAAACGTCGCTCGAGCGCCTTGTCCTTTTCAAAATATTTCTGGTATTCCTTCAGGGTAGTTGCACCAATGACATGCAGTTCTCCCCGTGAAAGCGCGGGTTTGAGGATATTGGCAGCGTCCATTGCGCCTTCGCTGGCACCGGCCCCGACCAGGGTATGAATCTCGTCAATGAAAAGGATGATCTCCCCTTCGGCAGATATCACTTCCTTAATCACGCTTTTCAACCGTTCTTCAAATTCTCCCTTGAATTTAGCCCCGGCGATCAGGGCTCCCATATCGAGGGAATAGAGTCTGCTTGGTTTTCAGGTTATCCGGTACATCCCCGTCAATGATCCGGTGGGCAAGACCTTCGGCAATGGCTGTTTTTCCCACGCCGGGTTCCCCGATGAGGATCGGGTTGTTTTTCGTTCTTCTCGAAAGGATCTGCAGCACCCTGCGGATCTCTTCGTCACGACCGATGACCGGATCGAGTTTCCCGGTCCGGGCAAGATCATTCAGGTTCCGGGCATATTTATTCAGGGAATTATAGGTCTCTTCTGCGTTCTGGCTGTTCACGGTCTAACCTTTCCGCAACTGGCGGATGGCAGTTTTCAGGTCTTTTTCCGTAACCCCGTTCTCCTTCAGCAGCCGGGAGGTGCTGTCGTTCACCGAAAGAATTCCCAGGAGAAGATGCTCCAGGGAGACAAATTCATCCTTGAATTCCTGGGAAAGTGCGGTGGCTTTCTGCAGGGCTTTTGTGGCATCATTTGAGAGGTACTGCTCCCCGCCGCTGACTTTGGGATAAGAATCGAGGATCCTGTCGAGTGCAGGGGTGAAAGTATCAAGGTTCACATTCAGTTTCTTCAGGAGGTAAGGAATGACATTCTCGTCAACCAGAAGCATCCCTTTGAGTACATGCGAAGTCTCGATGGCCTGGTTCTGTTTTGCCGCTGCAATTTCCATTGCTTTCTGAACGGCTTCCTGTGATTTGATGGTGAAATTGTTGAAATTCATGATATTGGTTTTTTTCGTTGTTCATCATTCGCTACAGGTATTTTTGGTGGAACAGGTGAAGGGTCTGGTGAAACGATCCATCTTTTTTGTGCTCCGGCAAAGTATCGCACCAGGGCGTCAGAGATCAGTTGATCAACACCCTGACCATTGTCGTGAGTGTGATCATCACTATCCTGATTCACCATTATGATTTACCTTAAGTTAGCATAAAATAGTATATAAATTAGTTGTTTGATACCAATAAAAAAATCTGGTATCTATGGATTTTATTTTCTGTCCATCTTCTTTTCGAGGATATCCGTCAGTTTTGTGATCTCGGTAAAATCCTTTTTCCGCTGGAATACCGCCTTCCGGAGATCGTTTACCAGCGTTTCATCAATCTTTTTGGATGATGCGGCAGCACGGTTTATTGCAGCCAGCGCTCTGGTGAGAATCGTGCGCTGGTCCTGGTTATAGAGCATCTCCCATGCCTGTATCTCGGATTTCTGCAGGGCATCCCGGTCAAGCGATCCCCTAACTTTCATCAGCGCGGCTTCAAAGTGAGCACGGGTAACCATCACATTTCTGATCGCGTCTTTGCGCTCCTGCTCGGTGCTTATACCCATCAGGACGATGAAATCACGCATCGCAGCCATCTTTGCTTCCCGGACCAGTGCCTCAATATCTGCCCCGACATATCCTTCAGTTTCCCGGACCAGCGCTTCGATATCAACATCTTTTGCCAGGATATCGCCGGTCTCCCCGCCAAGATAGACTTCAAAGATCTTCCTGCGGCTCTCTTCATCCGGTGCCGGCACATAGATATGACGTTCAAGGCGTCCCGGGCGCAGCAGGGCTTCGTCCAGCATGTCCGGGCGGTTGGTCGCGGCAAGTACGGTCACATTTCTGAGTTCCTCCATACCGTCAAGTTCGGTCAGGATCTGGCTTACCACGCTCTCCGTAACATGGGATGATCCAAGGGAACTCCCGCGTTTGGGCACGAGGGCGTCGATCTCGTCAAAGAAGATGATCGACGGGGATGCCTGCCGTGCCTTGCGGAAGATCTCACGCACGCCTTTTTCCGACTCCCCGACCCATTTCGAGAGGAGTTCGGGCCCCTTCACCGCGATGAAGTTACACTCGCTCTCGTTTGCCACTGCCTTTGCAAGCAGGGTTTTTCCGGTACCCGGAGGACCGAAGAGCAGGATGCCTTTTGGGGGTTTTGTCAGGAGCCGTTCGAACACGTCCGGGAATTTCAGCGGCCACTCCACCGCCTCCCTGAGTTCCTGTTTGACATCCTCAAGGCCCCCGACCTGTTTCCAGGTTATATCGGGAACTTCGATAAGCACCTCACGCATTGCACTTGGTTCGACATGTTTGCGGGCTTCTGCAAAGTCCTCGTTGGTCACTTTGAGCTGGTCGAGCACTTCATTCGGGATATCCTCGTCCAGCTTGATCTGGGGAATGACCTTTCGCAGCGCATGCATTGCGGCTTCCTTGACAAGCAGGGCGACATCCGCACCGACAAAACCGTGTGTCGAATTGGCAAACTCGTCGAGCCTGACATCATCTGCCAGCGGTACGCCCCGGGAATGAACCTGGAAGATCTCCAGCCGTCCTTTCTTGTCAGGAATGCCGATCTCGATCTCCCGGTCAAAACGCCCTCCCCGCCGGAGTGCAGGATCGATGGAGTCCGGCAGGTTTGTCGCCGCTATGACAATGACCTGTCCCCGCCCTTTGAGACCGTCCATCAGCGAGAGGAGCTGGGCAACCACACGACGTTCAACCTCGCCCTGGACTTCCGCCCGTTTGGGGGCAATTGAATCGATCTCGTCGATAAAGATGATTGCAGGCGCATTCTGCTCGGCTTCTTCAAATTTTCCCCGTAACCCTTTCTCGCTCTCCCCGTAATATTTGCTCATGATCTCCGGGCCGGAGAGTGAGATGAAATGAGCATCCACCTCGTTTGCGACCGCTTTTGCGATCAGGGTCTTGCCGGTCCCGGAGGACCGTACAGGAGTACACCTTTCGGGGGCTGAATCCCCAGCCGTTCAAAGATCTCCGGGTGACGGAGCGGGAGCTCGATCATCTCCCGGACAAGCTGAAGTTCGCGACCGAGACCACCGATATCCTCATAGTGGATGTCCGAGGCCTCTTTTTTTCCTTCTTCGGCCTTGTAGGGTTCCTCTTTTAATTCAATCTCGGTATCATCGGTGACAATGGCAATCCCTTTGGGCAGGACCTTGGCAATTACCAGCGTGATGGAATTCCCTATCACATCTATCCGCTGGGTCTGGCCCTCAAACACCGCCCGGCCCCGTAAGAGACGCGACAGGTACTGTTCCCCACCGACCAGCCGGATGGGCTGGGTAGGCTGGATCACGACTCTCTTCGCATACTCGGCCTCGGATTTCCGTATCCTGACTTTTTCATCAATCCCGGTACTCAGGTTGCTCCGGATATTCCCGTCAATACGAAGAATACTGTAACCTGCATCATGCTGGAAACCCGGCCAGACAATGGCAGCCGCCTTCTTCTTGCCCAGGATCTCGATTACATCTCCCGAGACAAGCCCGAGTTTTTTCATCACCTCGATACTGACCCGTGCTATCCCCCGCCCCGCATCCTCGTGTGACGCCTCCTTTACCGTTACTTCTGTGAAATCCTTTTCTGTCATCGTAAATTCTTCCTTATGCTCATAATTTACCATAAGTTAGTGTTGTAGAGTATAAAAATTTATGTGAATTTGATACCTGCTCATGCTGTCATTTCTCTTCCGCAAATACTTAATTGCAATAGGGTAATTGTATCATAAAAGTGTCGTTTTTACTGCCACTTGGTCGGGTAAACCAGGGAAAACTTAAACGTGTCAGACAGATGTATTGTCAACTATGAGATCACGGGATCTCATTGCCGTAATAGTCTTCTGTTGTATCATGACAGCCGGGTGCACCCAGTTGCCCGGGCATGCATATTCTTAGTAACACTCCCGATCCCATTATCGGCCAGTGGATTGGAGGGGAGCCGCCGGCCTCTGACCTGCATATCATTTTTTATGAGAATCAGACATTTGTTTCCGTAAATTTCTATTTAAACCGCGAACAAATGATTGATAATGGCACATGGACAAAGATAGAATCCGGACATTATACGACACTGTCATCTACCGGTGAAACAACGGACTGGATGCATGACTCTCTTTTTGATGAAATATATTCAAGGGATTTACCCCTGAAAAAATACTACCGGTATAAAGGGTAAAACACTGGCAGGGGTGTTTCATCAGGATTACACTACGGTCTGCAACTGCCTTTGTTCTTGTATAAAATTGGCTCTGTTGAAACGGGCATGAACGGAGTTCGCACCCGAATCATGAAAATCATTAAACCATGCAATTTCAGGAGGATCCCCCGCCTCAGGCCTTCCGAGGCACGGCGGGGCAGTGCGGTGTTTGCAAATATACTTACGGTTACTAATCCGCCGCGGGGGCGCCCCGTCGGGGGCGGGGGTTCATCGCAAAAACTAAGAGTATAAACATTCCACTACGCACGTCTGTTTAATTCAATTTTCACGGGAAATCCTCACAATATTTTTCTCAACGCTCCTTTTTGGGCTACGGCAGTAATGCCTCCGCCCCGCGATGTGGCATCCCTCTGGAGCGATAATTCCGAGAAGGTAATACAACACCATCGCAAGCGCAGGGGCGGTTCGGGGGGACAGGCACTGTCCCTCGATACCAGGTGATTCGTCATTTGTTGAAATTTCGGTTTCAACAGAGCCAAAAAATTTATTTTTCCGCACGGACCGGCATAATGACCGTCGTAATCCCGCTGTACTGCAACCGTCGCTGGATCGCAAAGGCGGTCTCGTTATGCAGTATCTTCTGGAAGGGATTTTCATGACGGAACACGATCTGCCCGGTAAAGAAAGTCGAATTCGGGAATTCCTGTGCGATATTTTTACAGAGCGGCACTGCCGTTTCTACCACATCAGTGCCGATATCCATCCGGTAGTCGGCAGTAAAACCCATCTCCCTGGCAAGATCGACGTATCTGATAAGTGAATTCCTTGTTGATTCTGAAAGGGCCTTTAATTCCGCAGTTCCTTTGAATGTTCCGGAATCCACGACGGCAATTGAGACAAAGATGAAATTTTCATATACGCCCGGAAAATTTTTCAGTACCGAATAAAACGTATTGACGCCAAAACCATGAAACCCGGTAACGAGTTGTACCGCAGTCATTTTATGGGGATTGACAGGATTTGTGTTCTTTACCCCGGTCGCGGGTATTACTTCCAGAAGTGAGTCCAGTTTCCTCAGTCCTTTTGTTACCCGCTGATAATGCCCATGGATCAGGAAACAGAGACCCGACAAGTGCTGATGTCAGCATGAGGGTGAGCCACCCTCCCTGACCCAGCTTCTCAAAAAGGGTGATGGCAAGGATGGTGCTGCACAATACAAGACCGATGAGATGGATGGGGATGTGGCGCTTCCAGTCCTTCTCTGTTGCCCGGTTCCTGTAGAAAAACCGGGACATACCGAACTCCGAGATAGAGAAGGTGAGAAACACGTTGATCGCATACATCGTGACCAGGATGAGGACAGATCCCCGGGTGAAAATCATGACAAAGAGTGCTGACCCCCCCATGAGCAGGATACCGTTGGTCATCGTGAGGCGCTCCGACAGCAGCGCGAACGAGCGGGGGAGCCATGAATCGATTGCCATATTTGCCATGACCCGGGGGCCGTCGATGAACCCGGTCTGGGCTGCCACAAACAGCAGGGCGGCTTCGGAAAAGATGGTGATGAGGGCGATGAGCCCACCCAAAGGCCAGCCGCTGAAAATGCTGTTCGCGAGTACTGCATTCAGGGTCTGGCCCGGGACAGGGCGGACATTCCAGAGGAGGTAGCAGGCAAAGAGGCCTGAGGAAAGGACGGCAAGGGAGATGGCCATGTAGAGCATTGTCCGCTTCCCGGTCTTCACCCGGGGCTCGCGCATAATCTGCATGCCGTTGGCGACTGCTTCAATCCCGGTATAGGTGCCACCACCCAGTGAATATGCCCGCAGGAAAATTGCCAGCACACCGATAAAACCGATCGCTGCAATATCGCGGGAAAGTCCTGCCTGTATCCCGACAGCAACCGGGGCAATCTGCGGGGCATGGGCAAAAATTCCATAGCCCAGCAGCAGGGCATGTGCCCCGATGAAAACAAGAAAGATTGGTGCGAGTACCGTGACCGACTCTTTTACTCCCCGCAGGTTCATCTCAATCAGGATAAGGATGAGCAGGCAGGCAACCATGAGTTTGTACGGCTGGAACGAATACGGCAGGAAAGAAAAAATTGCTTCAGCACATGCTGCGATTGAGACCGTAATCGTCAGCATATAATCGATCAGAAGGGCACTGCCCGAGACAACCCCCGCACGCTCACCGATGGTATGGTTGGCGACAATGTACCCGCCACCGCCGCTGGGAAAATGTTCGATAATACGGCTGTACGCATACGAGATGATGAAGACGGTAAGAGCGGTTCCCAGACCAAGAAATACCGCAAGATAGGTGTAATCACCAAGGGCGACGAAGGCCTCCGAAGGTCCGTATGACGAGGATGAAACTCCGTCAGCCCCCAAACCAATCCAGGCCAGGAGAGGGAAGAGTGCAATCTTGTGAAATATGCCGGGATCTTCAACGTTTTTTTTCGCGCCAATAATTGCGTGCCGGGCACGGGCACGGATGTCTTCCCAGTTCCACGAGTCCTTTGCCACCACGGTACCGCCTTCCGGCAACCGCTACAATCTCTTTACAAACGTGGGGATTCTGCAGGTGCCATAGGGATAGTTCAGACCACGGCAAGGTCTTTGCACTTACACTTTCCTTTAGCCGCATGGTGGTTAATATGCTTCCGGGGTATGTCTGCGTCTTTGCCTGTAACCCGGATGGAGAACACATTTCATGGTAGATTTCTGATCGTGTAAACAAAAATCCATCAGGATACAAATATTTTTTTACTTAGCACAACTCAACTTTACTTGTTTCCATAACAAGCCAGATTTAGTTCAGAATTAAAAAACCGAGCCTTTATCTTGTCTTTATGGCAACGGGTATGGTATGAGTATTGTTACAGATGCCAGGAATGGTATCGTCACAGAAGAGATGAAGATCGTTGCAGCGCAGGAAGGAGTTACAGAAGACTTTGTCCGGCGCGGAGTGGCAGAAGGACACATCGTCATCCCCGTTTCTCCTTATCGGAAGGTCAAGATATGCGGCATTGGCGAAGGACTGCGCACGAAGGTCAACGCATCCATAGGCACCTCAACGGATATTGTTGATATCCCCCAGGAACTGGAAAAGGCGCGGCAGGCAGAACTTGCCGGGGCCGATACCCTGATGGAACTTTCGACCGGCGGTGATTTCATCGAGATCCGGAAACAGGTCATTGCCAGCACAAAACTTTCTGTCGGCTGCGTTCCCCTCTACCAGGCATTCATTGAAGCGGCACAGAAAGATGGTGCTGTCGTCAACATGAAGGAAGACGACCTGTTCCGGATTACGGCCGAACAGGCAAAACTGGGCACCAACTTCATGGCAATCCACACCGGTATCAACTTTGAGACCGTCAAGCGTCTCAAAAACCAGGGCCGGCATGCGGGACTGGTCTCCCGTGGCGGGGCATTCATGACCGCGTGGATGCTCCACAATGAAAAAGAGAACCCCCTGTATTCCGAATTCGATTACCTGCTCGAGATCATGAAGGAACACGAGGTAACACTCTCGATGGGAAACGGCATGCGGGCAGGCGCTGTCCATGATGCCACCGACCGTGCAGCCGTCCAGGAGCTTCTCATCAATGCGGAGCTGGCCGACAAGGCACATAAAGAGGGCGTGCAGGTGATTGTTGAAGGACCCGGGCACGTGCCCATCGATGAAATTGCCGCAAATGTCATGCTCATGAAACGTGTGACCAACAACAAACCGTTCTACATGCTCGGCCCCATCGTCACGGACATCGCCCCCGGGTATGACGACCGTGTAGCTGCCATCGGTGCCGCAATCTCCTCCTCACTGGGGGCTGATTTTATCTGTTATGTGACACCGGCGGAACATCTCGCACTCCCGACTCCGGCCGAGGTCTATGAAGGCGTTATCAGCTCACGAATTGCTGCTCATGTCGGGGATATGATCAAGCTCAAAAAGACCCGCCAGGCAGACCTCGAAATGGGACATGCCCGCCGCGACCTTGACTGGGAACGCCAGTTTGCCGTTGCCATCAACCCTCCCCGTGCACGGGCGATCCGGAAGAGAACGGATGCCGGCAGATACCGATGCCTGCACCATGTGCGGGGATTACTGTGCGATCAAGATCGTCAACCGGCATTTCCAGTTTTGATCAATACTTTTTTTCTGGTTCTGTTCCCTATGCTGTATCGCCAGCATTATGGGATGGTAGTCATAATTGTAGAGAGCGATACACTACCCGGCATTGCTCCATATAATCTCTCGATAGAAACGGCACGGTGATGGACCATTCACATGAATTTCGGGGGCTTTATCCCTCTCTCAACGATAGACTGGAGAGGGCGTGCGGTCTGTACAGTTTTTTTCCGCGGTTGCCCGATACGCTGTTCCTATTGCCAGAACGAAGGTATTCTTACCGGGGAAGATTTTCGGGATCTGGAAGAGATCAAAGAGATGATTACATCTTCGTCACCCTATATCAGCGGCGTTATGTTTTCCGGAGGGGAACCAACAAGGCAACGGGAAGCTCTGATGGAATTAGCCCGGTATTCAAAAGGGATTAACCTTGATGTCGGTATTCAGACAAATGGCCTGTTTCCTGACACGCTGGGTCAGTTACTTGAAGAACGACTGGTTGATAAAGTTGCACTGGACTTCAAGTCGCGCTTTGAAGGATATTCAGGTCACCAGGAAAGCGGTTTTAATTTTGAAAATTACGAGAGAAATGTCCGTAAATCTTTTAATCTTTGTAAAAATGCTTACGCCAGAAATATTCTTGCGGAATTCGAGGTTGTAATTACCATTTTTTACGAAAACGAAGAATATATTGAAGAAATTTCGGAACTCATTGGTAAGGTGCCTCTTGTCCTCCAGCAGGGTGAACACAAAATGTTACGGCTGACAACTCCCCCCCTGAATATGACGGAAGGGGAATACAGGGAAAAGAAGCGGCAACTCCAGGAAAATTATCATCCGCTGACATTAGATGAGATTAAACGAATTGCGGACAAACTAGGAAGAAAGGTCAGGATACGAACACGCGAGGTGGGAGAAATTATTTATAAAGGCAGAGAGGGTCCATGAAAGTGATCGGAGTTGTCGGTATGCCCGCAAGCGGAAAAGGCGAGTTTGCGAGGATCGCATCCGAGATGGGTATACCTGTCGTCGTCATGGGAGATATGATCCGGAACGCGGTGAAAGCGTCAGGACTGGAACCTACCGATACCAATTTCGGAGCCACGGCAAACCGGCTCAGAGCCGAACGGGGCATGGACGCGATCGGGCAGCTCTGCATACCGGAAGTCGGGCGCCAGACGGCTCCGCTTGTCCTCATCGATGGCATCCGGGGAGACGCTGAAGTGAAGCTGTTCCGGAAGGTTTTCCCCGGGTTCACGCTGGTAAGGATCGATTCTTCATTCGGGAACCGGTTGTCGCGGGTTGTGGCACGGGGCCGTTCGGATGATTTCCAGACCGCTGGGGAACTCCGCACCCGGGACGAACGGGAGCTTGGGTGGGGTCTTGGCAGGGCTCTGGAACTGGCTGACCTCCGGATAGAGAACAACGGTACCCTCGATGAATTTTCTGTGGCCGTGCACAAACTCCTTGACGGGATCCGGGGCGATCCATGACACTCAAACCCTATTTCTCCTCATCTGCAAAGGTCTGGGAAGATATCTCCTGGGTGTATGGTATCGGGGATGCAGGATACGAGGGGTGGGAAATTGTCTGCGATGGGAACTACCGGCTCGATAACCCGGCCTGTTTTTCCAAAATTGAGGAGGTGATCGCGGCCACCCGGCTTAACGTGACCGTTCATGCACCCTACGGCGACCTGAACCTTGCAACGCTCAACGATCCGATCTGGCATGAATCAATACGACAGATCTGCACCTGTATCGAGCACGCATCAGAGCTCACCGACCGGGTTACCATCCATCCCGGTTACCTGTCTCCTGTCGGCAAGCTGATGCCCCAGAAGGTCTGGGATCTCCAGAAGGAAGCGCTCAGGCAGATTGGGAAATATGCACAGGAGCACTCCGTACTTGCCTGTCTTGAAAATATGATCGGGGTTAAGGAATTCCTCTGCCGTGTTCCCGATGAACTGATAGGGATGACGGAAGGGATTGAGGGTATCGGCATGACCTTTGATTTCGGGCATGCCAACACTATCGGGAATGTTGATAATTTCCTCCGGCATGTGGACAAAGCCCATCACATACATATCCATGACAACAACGGCATGTCCGATCAGCACCTTGCACTTGGTGACGGGACTATTCCCTGGCCGGTAGTCGGAAAAACGATTGCCGAAAAATACAACGGCATTGTGGTCATCGAAGGACGTTCAATTGAGGAGGCAAAGAAGAGTCTCGCGGTATTCAGGAGATATTTTCAATGAGCGGCGAGACCCTCCAGGTCTATTTTCTCGGGACTGCAGGGGCGCTCCCGACTCCCCTGCGCAACCCGCCCTGTATCATGATCCGCCGCGGGTCTGATACGCTCCTTTTTGACTGCGGTGAAGGTGCCCAGCAGCAGATGATGCGTTCGCGATGCGGCTTTATCGTGAATGCCGTTTTTATCTCACACTGGCATGCAGATCACTTTCTTGGTCTTTTCGGGCTTGTCCAGACCATGTCATTCAACGGGCGGACTGAACCACTTACCATCTACGGCCCGGAATGGGTGCATGAATGTGTCACGATCCTCCGGCAGGTCGCACGGTTCAACCTGAAGTTCACCCTGGAGTCTGTCGAACTGGTGCATGGTTCCTGGGTGCGGTTTGACGGCTACACGGTTACTGCATTTGCTGCCAAACACGGGCTTCCTGCGCTCGGGTATGTGCTCGAAGAAGACCCCCGCCCGGGACGGTTCAATCGCGAACGTGCAATTGAACTGGGTGTCCCTCCCGGCCCGCTCTTTGGCAGGCTGCAGCGGGGAGAGGTTATACGCCTGGGATCTGGTGATGATGCCCGTGAGATCCGGCCTGAACAGGTCATGGGCACTTCACGACCAGGCCGTAAAATTGTCTATACCGGTGATACCCGGGCCAATTATATGAGCATCCGGGAGATTGCCAGCAATGCGGACATCCTGATCCATGATGCGACCTACGATGAGTCTGAAGCAGAGCGGGGAGCAGAATTTTACCATGCGACCGCTGCACAGGCAGGTGAGGCCGCAACGGTGCTCAATGCACGGATCCTCGCCCTTGTGCATACCAGTTCACGATACCCGGATGCGCAGGCACACATCGGCGATGCAAAGAAAAAATTCTCCGGCTCCATTATCGCTCCCGATGATCTTGATATGATAGAAGTCGGTTTCCGGGATGAGATTTAGCGGTATTCTCAAAATCTCTTCATTTTTTCTTTTTAAGTTAAGGGTATCATGGCTCTGTTGAAACGGGCATGAACGGGAGTTCGCACCCGAACCATGAAAATCATTAAACCATGCTAATTTCAGGAGGGTCACCCGCCTCAGGGCCTCTCCGAGGCACGGCGGGGCAGTGTGGTGTTTGCAGATATACTTACAGACACTGATCCGCCGCGGGGGCGCCCCGTCGGGGGCGGCGCAGATTCATCGCAATAACGGGATTAGCACTTCCTGAAGATACCAGAATTGTGCAATTTTCATGGGAAACCCTGAGATTTCAACAAATTGGGAATCACCTGGTATCGGAGGGGACAGTGCCTGTCCCCCCGAACCGCCCCTGCGCTTTTGCGATGGTGTTGTATTACCTTATCTGGAATTATCGCTCCAGATGGGATGCCACAGCAGCGGGGACGAGCCAATGGCGAATTCCCGGGAGAGTCTGAGTGAACAGGATTATACAATAAAAATGAGTTTTTAGTTCGCCCGGGATGTGACTATCCCCCGAATTCAGGAAGAGACCGTGACCTGGATCCTGCAAGGGTACAGCAGATATCGTGGCAGGTGATGCCTGATACCATGGACTTAAACGTCACTACACCCAATGATAATCCATCAGCTCTGGTTCGTTATGCAACGTTGCCGCAGGGAGAAATCTCCCATGCAGGCACCAGATACGCTTCGCTGTGTGTGGTGAGAAAAAAATTATGGAAAATAACGATGTCATAGTCTATCGGCTTGGCGCAGGATGCGACCTCTCCGATGTGGAAGAAGGAAAGATATACCAGGCAAAAGTACAGGGTTTTGCAACGTTCGGGATGTTTGCCCAGATCAACGACCGGATCAAGGGTCTGGTGCACAAGAGCAATATCAAGGCAGAACATAAGGAACGGGATCCTATCCTCGTCAGGGTTCGCCAGATCCGCCCGAACGGCAATATTGATCTGGAAGAAGTCCTTGTCCAGGTGTATCAGGTGCAGAACGTCGACCGCAAGTCAACGACCGTGAATATCGCGGACCTGACCAGCAAAGTCGGGAAGACCGTCGCAATCGAAGGGGAGATCGCCCAGATCAAACAGACAAGCGGTCCGACAATATTTACTGTTGTGGATGAGACCGGGACTCAGAATGCAGCAGCATTTGTCGAAGCCGGAGTCCGGGCATACCCGGAAGCCGAACTGGACGACATCGTCAAAATCATCGGCGAAGTGATGATGCGCAACAACCAGTTGCAAATCGAAGTCGATTCATTGTCCATCCTCAGGGATGAAGATGCAGCCGCGGTTAAAATACGGATAGAAAAAGCGCTGGAAGCACGATCGGAACCCGATGATATACCCCTGCTCGTGCAAAGCGAGGTCATGGAAAAACTCCGCCCTGAAATGAAGAAGGTCGCAAAAATAATCAGAAAGGCGATCTTCACGTCCCAGCCTATCATCCTTCGTCATCACGCTGATGCTGATGGGATCTGTTCGGCAGTGGCAATAGAGCAGGCCGTTGTCTCTCTTATCAGGGAGAGCGGGGGTGACTTTGATGCGGATCACTTCCTCTTCAAACGGGCCCCGTCGAAGGCTCCGTTTTACGAGATTGAAGATATCACCCGTGACCTTGATTTTTCGCTGAAGGACCATATCAGGTACGGTCAGAAAATGCCGCTGGTTCTCCTGACCGATAACGGATCTACCGAGGAGGATGAACCTGCGTACAAGATCGCAAGCGTGTATGACATACCCTTTGTCGTGATCGACCATCACCACCCTGACGGCACGATAGACAAGTACCTCAAAGCACATGTCAATCCCTACCATGTCGGTGGAGACTTCGGCATTACGGCGGGCATGCTGGGAACCGAAATCGCCCGGTTGATTAATCCGAAAATCGAATCCCTCATCCGTCACCTGCCGGCAGTAGCGGGAGTCGGCGACCGGAGTGAAGCCCCGGAACGTACCCTCTTCCTTGCCCTTGTCCGGGATCAGTATCCCGAACAGGCCTGCAAGGATATTGCCCTTGCCCTGGATTATGAACAGTTCTGGTTACGGTTCAATGACGGCAGGGAGATTATCAAGGATATCCTGAACCTGACCGGGAATCCTGAACGCTACCGGAAACTTGTGGCACTCCTGGTAGAAGGGGCAAATACGATGATCGAGGACCAGATGAGTGCCTGCATGCCTCATGTTGTCCCCAGAGTACTCGGGAACGAGGCGCATCTCTTCCTCATTGATGTGGAAATCCATGCACACAAGTTCACGTTTCCCCCTCCCGGCAAGACTTCCGGTGAAGTCCATGACCGGCTCTGCCGGCAGCATGCAGGAAAACCGGTGGTAACCATCGGGTTTGGTCCGGACTTTGCCGTGCTCCGGTCACGTGGGGTTCTCATGAACATCCCCCGTATGGTCCGGGAACTCAGGAACGAGATACCTGGCGGGGGCATCAGCGGTGGAGGTCACCTGGTAGTGGGCAGCATCAAATTTGTTGAAGGCATGCGTGATGTGGTGCTCGAAGCACTTATCAGCAAAATAGGTGAGGCACAGATACAAAAATGAAATAACTGCCTTATTTTTGAAAAAATCCTATGAAAATTACTGCAAAATGCTTATAATGCGCGTTAATCAGGTCCAGGATATTCAATGTAATCTGCGTGCCAGATATACTTATTCCTGCCAGAATACAAGTGCAGTGAAGTAAAAATGACCTATCTATAACCTGAAGAATCAGATATATATATATACCAAATGATCTAAATGAGATTTAAATGCTGAGGCATAACATGTCTACAACAAAGAAATTACGTGAAACGTATAACGAGACCCAGCACAAAATTGTTCAATACCTCAACTCGGGTATAACCAAGGGCAAGCACTACTTTAAATCAAAATATATTGCCAAGGAACTGGGGTTATCACCAAAAGAGGTTGGAACGAATATGGCGATCCTTGCAGATATCTGCAAGGAACTTGACATAATCCGCTGGAGCTATTCGAACAGTACGACGTGGATGGTCACGCCGAGGGCCATCTAAGCCCGGTATCTATTTTTTATCATGGCAAAAATCCTGGAATTTGAATCCGAGATAGAATTTGTCGCCGACATCAATGACTTCAAGGACTGCCTGATGTCCCAGGACCCGACGCAGGATAACCCGAATTCCCTGTGGTTCAACATCGATATCCCGAAAGGTCATGTCCTGAAAGCCGGGGACCGTGTGCGGGTAACCGTGGAAAAGGTCTGAAACCCGCCATACATTCCATTTTCAGAGGGGGTCCGTACGGGATTGGCGTTTTTTTGTTTGTATTACGATCCTTTTAACTTGAGGTCCGGTTCCATTCTGATTCCAATTCTTACATTCGCGATGAACGCCGCCGCCCCCGAAGGGACGCCCCCGCGGCGGACTGGTAGTTAAAAAAATAAAAATCTCGACACTTCTCTGACCCGCCGTGCCTCGGAGAGGCCTTGAAACGGGTGACTCTCTTTTATCTTAAGATTTTCGGGAAGCGAGACCAGAATGTCCTGTTCCGAAATCATGTGAAAACACATCTAAATAACGATATGAGCCAAATTATCGAATCAGGGTGTGCGGAGGATAATTCGGCAATGGGAGAGGAAAAAGCCCGTTGTTCGAGATTGCCCGATATTTTCGAGATAACCCGTCAACGAGTGAATCAGTTATCAGCCTGTATAAAGATCTGGAGAATATTCTGCACTCAGGTGTCAGGAAGAAAATTCCAGCCAATCGATGAAAGAGAAAACTCAAATGAGCCAGGCATACCAAGGTTTAAATCCCGGAGAATTTACATTTGAATAATGTTCGCACATGTCAGGTCACCTGCCTGCGAAATAGCTCTTCTGGTTCTTTTTCTATTCCTGTGCGGATGCGTATCATCGAGTATCGGCGATGTCGGCTACTCTGGTAACAACATAACTGCGAGTATTAATAATCCGGATGAACCTTCAGATGCATTTGTACAGGTCACGATATACCGGGTGACGGGTCTTACCCAGCAGGAACATTCGGTAATTATGGGGGCGGCGAGACTAAATACAGGTGACAATGCGGTCATGATCCCGGCACCGCTCGCACCCGGAAACTATAAATTCAAAATGTACCTGATCCAGAATGGCGAACGGAAAACCGCGGTAATCCGGGATATTGTGGTGTAAGTGACTGGTGTCGGCTTACAGGAACTGCTGGAAGCAGCCCGGGGCCTGATGCCGGCAGATACCATTTTCAGGAACGCCCGGATATTCAATCCTTTTATCGGTGAGTGGGAGCAGGGCACCCTTGCGGTTAAGGACGGTCTGGTACTGGGCATTGGTAACTATTCAGGAATAACGGAATACGATCTCGGGGGTTCATGTATCATCCCCGGGCTGATCGATGCCCACGTCCATATCGAAAGCTCGCTCCTTACACCCCGCGAATATGCCCGCCTGGTCGTCCGACACGGCACAACTACCGTTATCGCCGATCCGCATGAAATTGCAAATGTTGCCGGTGCACGGGGAATTGATTTCATGCTTGACCAGCGGGAGGGGGCGGACATCGACATTCTGTACCTTCTCCCCTCCTGTGTACCTGCGACGCCCGAAGACGTGGGTGGTGCGACACTCACAGCCCGTGATCTCAGGCCATACGCAGACCGTCGTGGCATCCTTGGACTCGGGGAGATGATGAACGTTCCCGGCGTCCTTGCCGCAGATCCCTCAGTTCTGGAAAAACTCCAGCTCTGTTCTGTCCGTGACGGGCATGCTCCCCTTCTTACCGGAAATGATCTCAATGCGTATATCCTGGCAGGTCTGCAGAGCGACCATGAATGTACCCGGCTGGACGAGGCAGAAGAAAAACTCCGGCGCGGGATGTACATATTCATCCGGGAGGGATCAACCGAACGAAATATCGCCGATCTTATCGATCTGGTAACGCCGGAAACGGTCTCCCGGTGCTGCTTTGCCTCAGATGACTGTCATGCGGATACACTTTTTGAGAGGGGGCATATCGACCACTGCATACGGCGTGCCGTGGAATGCGGGCTCAAACCGGAACTTGCCTTACGGATGGCGACGCTTTCAGCCGCAGAACGGTTCGGGCTGTCCGATCGCGGGGCGCTGACCCCGGGCAGGAGGGCGGATTTCTGTATCATCGATGATCCGCGAAGTGTCAGGGTAAAAAAGGTCTTTGTACAGGGAAAGGAGATTGCCGACCCCGTGCATGTGCCAGCGCCACCCTTTGTCCCGGCATTCTTCTCCAAAATCCCCAGGGTCGATGATATCCGGATCCGTGGATCCGGTAAAGCACGGGTAATCGGGCTTGTCCCCCATCAGATTCTCACCCGGTCACTGCAGTTCCCTGTTTCAGCACGGGACATACCTGATTTCAAACGGGATATTCTGAAGGTGGTAGTCTGTAACCGTTACCATGAAACGGCGTGCGGTGTCGGACTTGTCCACGGCTTCCTGCTGAACAGAGGGGCGATAGCGTCCAGCATCTCTCATGATGCCCATAACATTATTGCCGTGGGAGCGAGTGACAGGGAAATCCTGTTCGCTATCGAAGAAGTCATCAGGTCCCGGGGTGCGATGGTAGCCGTTGTGGGGGAATCAAAGACTGTACTCCCGCTCGACTGCGGAGGGCTTATGTCAACGCTGCCGTACGACAACGTTGTCGCACAACTAAAGGATCTGCGCGACACCACCGAAAAGATGGGGAGTATTAACGATCCTTTCATGTACCTGTCGTTCCTTGCACTCACCGTTATCCCGGAACTGAGGATCACGAACCGGGGACTGTTTGATGTCGGGGAAATGAGGGACGTCCCGATGTTTGTGGAGTGAGAGCCGGCTCAAATTTGATCCCTGCCGGCAATAACCACAATAAAAATCACAATATTCAGATATCTCGGGGAACGGTCAGATGTCGATACCAAAAGGATGAACGCCGCCGCCCCCGAAGGGACGCCCCCGCGGCGGATCAGGGAGAGAGTTACTCCTTATAAACTTCCCTGAATCGCCATGCCTCGGGAAAGCCCCGAGGCGACTGAGTCTCATAAATACTAATGGGCAGAAATACACATTCTTACAAAAGAACAATTTTTCAGTTTTTACCGGTGATTCACTGGAGAAGCAATCTCATGAGCCCAATAGGGATTTATTTAGATTCATGGTTTTTCACAAACCTGAAAAATTCTGCTAATCACCCTTCTGCCCCGCCGTGCCTCGGAGAGGCCCTGAGGCGGGGAACCCTCATCATAACTATATTGTCGTGAAAAAGCCTTGATACCAGACAAATCCCTTGTTTCTTTTCGTTGATCACCACGAACCATCCCAATAATCATCCAGATTGATGGGATCAGATCAAAGCAATTCCAAAAACAGCCGCAAGCAGGAGTATGATGATCGGCTGGTGAACCAGGTATACAATGAGCGAATGCCGTCCCAGGGACGCAAGGGGCCGGATAAAAAATACTGGAATACGGGGCAGCGTAAATTTCCGCACGCCACCCGGGTACAGGTATTCGCCAAGACCCATACCGAGAAGGACGATGCCCGTCCAGGGAAAAACCGGTTCGTAATCCACCGACCAGAAGGTTGCCGGGTGGACGCCGAGGGGCAGGAGCCAGATCGGGCCGGTAACCGTTGACAGGATAAAGCCGATCACGATGAAAAAAAGACCCAGAATGATGTTGAAACGCTTAAACCGAAAGAAAAGTGGGGAGATCATGACGGAAATACCAATCAGGTGCAGGATCCCGAATACGATGAACCCTTCCTTAAGGTACAGCCACGTGCCCGCTGTGACAAGGAGTCCGAGAAGGAAGATACCTGCCCCGCGATAGATGAATTTCCGTGCCAGCTGATATCCTGATAAGGATGTTGCCGCCCGTGCATGGCTCAGAGTCAGGGATATTCCGACGACAAGAAGGAAGAGTGCCGCCGTTGAAAATGCAAAATACCTCCAGAACCCGGCCGAAACGTCAATGGCAGAAACCCCGAAAAAACTGAGATCAAAAACGGTGTGAAAAAGAATCATCATAAATATCGCGATACCGCGGACCATATCGATCTCAGGGTACCGTGATACTGCATTCATGTACTTTCATCGGCACTGGAACGTCATATCTGTTTGGACGGGACGGAACCGGCTGGTTTTGCAGGTGTGCAATATTCCTTAAACCGGAGAATCAAAATATTCCTGTATCTCAATTCTCAGGATGGACGCATATGGTCAAAAAAAGTGACGAGCATATCATCGAGGCGATTGGGCGGAGTCGCATTGTGATCCGGGACGGCAGGGTTGTTGAAGTTGGAGAGCCACAGATTTCAGACTGTCCTCTTGCAAAACGATTCGCTTTCCCGATTCCTGCAATAACAAAAGACGCCATAAAAGCAAATATTGAGCACCGGATACAAGCGTTCGGCATGTGCGTGCCGGACCGTGAAGTGTGTGATAACCGTGAATTTGTCGGATTCGGGGCTTCGGAATTATTAAGTTTCGGTCTTCGTGCCGGTCTTATCGATGCTGTGGTTCTTGCATGTGATGGCGCCGGCACGGTCATTGCGACAAAACCCGAAATGGTGCAGGGAATCGGGGGCAGGATGTCCGGGCTTGTAAAAACATCTCCCCACACAACGGTTATTGAGCGGATTGAGCAGGGCGGTGGACTTGTCCTTGACCGTGAGCATGCACGGATCGATCAGCTGGCGGGAGTGGCACTAGCAGTGGCAGAAGGGTTCCGGAACATTGCTGTCACGGTTGCCAGCCCCGGGATTGCAGAAACAATTCGCAGGATACATCCCGATACCTTCATCTTTGCAGTCCATGTTACCGGGCTCTCCCGTGAAGATGCCGAAGTGCTCGTTTCAGCGTCAGACCTTGTCACCTCATGTGCATCCCGGACCATCCGTGACATTGCCGGGCCCATAGCCCTTCTCCAGGCCGGTGTCACGATCCCGATTTTTGCCATGACCCGGAAAGGGAAACTGCTGATCCTTGAAAAGATCCGTCAGTCAGACGAGCAGGTCCTGGTCAAACCCACACGGTTACCAGCCCTTGGCGATAACCAGCCCGATCCCCTGGTATAGTGAAACAGAATACCTTTTTTCAAAAAAAGCCTGACAAACCTGATACCATTCCCGGTATGAAGGGATGAGCGCAGGAAAATTGTTTTTCGCAAGATTCGTTTTTTATAAGTATTCATGAACGCAGTTTTATCATTAATCAGCCACTGGAATGTCCCGTTTGACCAGAAATGCTATAATTGAGTATAGGAGAACATATAAACAAGTATATAATTTCTTGAGCTTTTAATCGAGTAAGGGAGATTGCGATGAATGAGCCACCGTTGGACAGAAACGAAAGTATAATCGATATTTTCGTTTTAAGTATCAGTGAATCAATAGCCCCGCAGCTGACGGAGCATCTGGAAGAGAAAGGATACCGTATCACCCTCTTTTCTGACAGTACACGCCTGCTTGAAATACTTCGTGAAGGAAAACCAAACCTCCTGGTCTGTGACACAACCACCGTGGAAGACGGATTCGAGGTATGTCGCAGGATCAAGGCAGATGGTGATCTCTGGGTCATCCCGGTCCTGATTTTTACCAGCGCATCCACACTTGCGGATCTGCTGAATGTCCTTGATTGTAACGCAGATAACTTCCTCGCGTATCCCTCCGACCTTCCTTACCGCCTCTCATTGATAGATACCATGCTCTCAACACCTGTGGAGCGGCAGACTCCCGAACTTATCAAAACGCAGTTCAAAATCAACCATGACGACCGGATCTATGTCGTCTCCGCCAGCCGGCGCAAAATCCTCGAGTTTCTCCTCTCCTCTTTCGAGATTGCAGTCAACAAATCATCTGAGCTGTCCGAACTGAATCTGGAAATTCAAAGGCTGACCGAATCTGCTGCAACTCTCGAAGAAAGTGTCACCGAACATACCTGTGTTATCGATCTCCTGAATGCTACTGTCAAGCAGAAGGATCAGAAAATTGTCGCATTGAGCAGCGAAGGTGCAGATAAGGAACGGGCCCTCGCTCAAAAAACAGCAGAAATCAGGACTCTTACCGGAAAACTTGAAGAGAATACGGCTCTCGTTGCCAAAAAAGATGAAAACATCCGTACCCTGCTCCGGGAAAAAGAGGAGATCGAATCATTTCACCTCTCGGAAACTGACGCTCTCCGCCAACAGGTCTCCGGGTTGTTAACCAAGATCAACACCGCAAAAGTGAGATTAGACTCTGTCCAGAAGGAGTTCGAAGAAGAAAAAACCCATTGTATCTCGCTGGAGACCACCCTCGCGGAGATGAGCACACAAAAAGATCTGGCAGAAAGGAACCTGAATGCACTCATACCTGAACATGAAACCCTGAAATCTGCGTTTGAAGAGGAAAAGACCCGGCGGGTCTCGCTGGAAACCACCCTCGCGGAGATGAGTACACAAAAAGATCTGGCAGAAAGGAACCTGAATGCGCTCATACCTGAACATGAAACCCTGAAATCTGCGTTTGAAGAAGAAAAGACCCGGCGGGTCTCGCTGGAAACCACCCTCGCGGAGATGAGTGCGCAAAAAGATCTGACAGAAAAGAACCTGAATGCACTCATACCTGAACACGAAAACCTGAAATCTGCGTTCGAGGCCGACAAATCCCGGCTGAATGCTGCAGAGCAGGAAATCCGGGCATTGATGCAGGCCAGAGCACAATCCGAACAGGAACTTAACGAGAAAATCACCGGTCTTGACCAGACCATCCAGCTGAAGGTTGCGGATCTGGCACGGCTGAAAGAAGAACTGGAGGCCGAGAGAAGCGGGCGGATTTCCCGACAGGAACAGCTGGAATCACTCAGGCAGGAAAATGAACAACGGGAATCATCCCTTCAGTCCACCATCAATAATCTTACCGGGCAGACTGGACGCCCTTCAGGCGGAATACAGGACCGTCAGTTCCTCGCTCGAAACCAAAGAGGACCAGATAAAATCACTGGAACGGGATCTTGCGGAATCTGTTGCGGAAAAGATAAAAACCGAAGAACAGGTAAGAGCAACCCAGGTTTCGTACGATACATCGGTTGCAGATCTGAACCAGGCTCTTACGCAGGCTGCTGCGACCCGTTCGGCACTTGAAGCGGATCTTGACGCCGCGAAGGCTCAGGCCAGGACATATGCAGACGAACTGGCCCTCCTGTCCCGGGGAAAAGAGGAAACCGGACAACAGGTGAGTTCCCTGACGACCGAACTGGGTCAGGTAAAAGAAGAGCTTGAAAAGAAAGAAAGCCAGTTGCAGTCACTCAGGGAAACCCTCAACGCCGCGGTCTTTGAAAAGGAAAAAACTGAAGAGCAGGTTAAAACGGATATGGAGTCGTACAAAACGACATTCATACGATTAAAACACGATCTCGACGAAACGCTTGCAAGCCGGCGAATGCTCGAACGCGATCTGGCTTCTGCAAAAACGCAGAATATGGCTTATGCAAAGGAGATGGCTTTGGCTACAAGCGGCAGGGAACACTACGAACAACAGATCCGGCTGCTTACTGGCGAACTTGAACGGTTAAAGGGAGAGTTTGAAACTGAGCAGCGCCTTCACCGGACCTCAAACGAAAACCTGAAAGCAGTTGAGCAGAACCGCCAGCGCTATGAAGAGGATCTCCGCAGCTCTTCTGATGAGCTGAATTCACTCAAAGCAAGACTTGAAGACGAACAAAAAAGCCGCCGGATCGCTGAAGAAAAGTCCAATATCGCAGTCCAGGAGAAGAAAAAACTGGAAGAGGAACTTCAGGCACTGACCGAAGAGCGGGATAACCAGGAACAGGACCGGGCAAAAAAGTTCCAGAATCTTAAAAAAGATCTCGAAACCGTCTGTAACCTGCAAAAATCCCTGGAAGAAGAAGTAAGCGTCCTGAATGAGGAAAAGGTGAAGGCTGAGCAGAAGGTCCGGGCCCTCACCCTTGAGCTTGAACAGGCAAGAACTGCCCTTGCCGAGGAATGGGAGGACCACATGACCAGTGACGAACGTCTTGAGGCTGCCGTCCTGGAACGACAGCGGCTGGAGCAATCCCTCTCGCAGGCAGACCTGGCCGGGTCAGAAAAAAAGGAGGTGCAGGAAATTGTTGCAAAAGAGCCGGTTCTTCCCGTGAAAATTGAGTCTGCATCCCATTCCCTGGAGCTGGTATCACCCCGAAAAACAAACCCCTCCCGCTCCGGAAAATGAACCTGTTTCTCCTGTGTCTTCAGCAGAAGACAAACCACCGGGAACGGTCACCCGCCATCAGAATTTTTCCGGCATAGATGACCTTTTCGAAGAAGATGAACCGTGCGTCAATGCCTGCCCAGGAGCCTTCACCCTCGCCAGTCATACACGAAGAGGAGGTATCACCCGGGCTCGTCTATCCAGAAGCAGCAACAGAAGATCTTGAATCTGAAGGGGATGTCTCTGATGAGTCTGAAGGCGTGGAAGAACCCGATAAGGATGTCCGTGAAATCCAAACCTATGGGGATATGTTCCCCTCTCCTGCCTTCTCGTTTAACAGAAGGCAATGGCTGGGCCTGATCAAGTGGGCCCGTCATTCCGAATCACTTTCCCATGACCAGCGTCTTCAGATTATCAGGATGGGGCGTTTAATCCAGAAAAACCGCAGGCTGACAAAAGAGCAGGAAGAGCAGGTTGGAGAGATGATTGCCCTTGTGCAGGCTCTCGGCTATAAGCCGGTATAAATACACAAATCATTTTTAGGCTCTGTCGAAATCCTCATAATATTTTTCTCAATACTCTTTTTTGGCCACGCTGCGTAATGCCTCCACCCCCGCTGTTGTATCCCCCTCTGGAGCAATAATTCCAGAGAAGGTAATACAACACCATCACAAAGCACAGGAGCGGTTCGGGGGGACAGGCACTTCCCGTCCAACACCAGGTGATTCGCAATTTGTTGGACTGCTTATGGTTTCCCATGAAAATAGACACGATGCCTGCGGCCACAGGCACACAGAATGGAAATACCGGGACATTTCCATATTAAATTGAATTAAACTGATGTGCGTTGTGGAATGTCTATATCCCTTAATTATTTGCGATGAACCCCGCCGCCCCCGACGGGGCGCCCCCGCGGCGGATCAGTGTCTGTAAACATGATTTGCAAACACCGCACTGCCCCGCCGTGCCTCGGAGAGGCCCTGAGGCGGGGGATCCTCCTGAAATTACATGGTTTAATGATTTTCACAGTATGGGTGCGAACTCCAGTTCATGCTCGTTTCAACAGAGACTGTTTTCACGTTTCTTAATAAGACATGGTTTACCGTGAATTGAATACACAAAATTTTAGCTCTGGAGACTCACTGAAATTTTTGGGGTAACAGCAAAATTTTTTTTGTTAACTCGTAAACATGTATGCATGGGCACAGATACCGGACTCGAACTTTCGCCAAGGAAAGTCGACTACATCAAGTTCATTAACGGTAAAAGCGGTCCTGTGAAAACAAATACTATTGCCGCCGGGTTCGGTGTAGACCCATCAACTATTACCAAAACGATGGCTGAACTTGCCGGTGAAGGACTTCTGGTTTACACACCCTATCATGGGGTATCTCTTTCAGAAAAAGGAAAGATTACCGCACAATTCCTGATAAAAAGGCACAGGATACTCGCCCTGGCCCTGACTCATTTTGGTCTTTCCCATGAGCAGGCGTGTCGTGAGGCTTCAAGATTTGAGAGCTACGTATCAAAGGATGCAATAGACCAGATGTGCAGGGCTATGGGGCATCCGAAAAAAGGCGTGTGCGGGGATATTACGCATGATGACAGTTGCCTTGAGGTGTGAGCCGGTAAATCGGATATCCCCTGTGAACCAGACATTCTCAATCCCGTTTGTTTTCCCCATTCCAGACAGGGAGGATAAGCCCGAATCCGGTGATAAAGTAATTTTTGGACACTATCCAAAATTCTCACAACTATTATAAGCAGAACCTGTGAATTAGATTTGCAGGAAAGACCTGGAGTGCCGGGGGGATTTTGATCCGGATGACACAAAGACATTACACAACGATTCTGACGATACTGGCCATGGCAATGGTTATTGCAATAATCGCAGGAAGCGGTTGCCTGACCAGCTCACCAGCGGTATCCCCATCGGATCCCGGCGTATCCGGCTCGAGTAGTACCGGCACAGCCCGGCCAGGGTGGCAGGGTTCAGGTAATTACGTCATTTCGCCCGTTCACCCTCCTGGTCGGACCCATTGGCGGGGATCACCTATCGATAACCCAGATACTTCCTCCCGGGGCAGATCCCCATGAATATGAACCGACACCAAACGATGCCGTAGCGCTTAAAAACGGAAGGATCTTCTTTTATGCCGGACCGTTTCTCGAACCCTGGGCAGCCGATCTTGCAGCCTCGTCAAACCCTGATATAAAACTCGTGACCTTTGCCGATGCTGTATCGGTACCTGAATACGATCAGATGAAAAACCGATACCCCGGCTTCCCGGATATGACCCGGGACCCGCACCTCTGGTTATCACCACAGCTTACCAGAGTACTACGTAGCCCATGTCGCCCGGGAGTTATCTGAAATAGATCCGGAAAATGCGTCCGATTACCAGAATAATGCTGTGGAATTTGAAAAACGACTGGAGCAGCTCGATTCCGACTATACGACGGGGTTTTCAAACTGTACCACCAGAACATTCCTGAGCTCACACTCCTTCCTTGATTATATTGCAGCGACGTATAACCTGACCCAGATCCCGATTGCCGGGACAGGCCCCGATACTCAGCCGTCAATAAAACAGATGTCTGCTATCATCGAAGAAGCGAAGGCACACAATGTCAGGGGTATTCTCGTGGAGCCGGATGAAGCAGAAGACCTGAGTAAATCGATATCAGAAGAACTCGATATTCCCGTGTATTCCTTCACCACCATGGAGGTGCTCCCGTCTGGTCCCCTTAAAGAGGGCGATACCGATTATGTAGCGATCATGGAAACTAACCTGCAGGAAATGAAAAAAGCGATGCTATGCCAGTGATTCTTCCGGGAAGCGAAAAGGTCTGTCTGACCCTGAACAATGTCTGGTTTGCTTACGGTGCAAATCCAGTACTGGAAGATGTATCTCTTTCGATTCGCCAGGAGGAGATCGTGGGAATTGCCGGGCCAAACGGTTCGGGAAAATCCACGCTCATGAAGATCATGGTCGGCCTCCTGAAACCC
Organism: uncultured Candidatus Rokubacteria bacterium; assembly: GCA_963805625.1. Lineage (GTDB taxonomy): Bacteria > Methylomirabilota > Methylomirabilia > Rokubacteriales > DASRDR01 > DASRDR01. The sequence continues at coordinate 83,816 of CAWDVE010000010.1, read as the reverse complement.
GATAAGGGCACTGTTTCATTTACCTGCCATATCGATGAATGCGAAGGGATGACTCCCTGCAGGCCCTGCATCGGCTACGTTCCCCAGAACCCGGTTATCAGGCAGGAACAATTTCCGGTAACTGCCCGCGAGATCGTCGAAATGGGAACGTTTGGCCAGATCGGGCTGTTCAAACGGATGAATTCCGACAGCAGGGAGGCGGTCGATACCGCTATCGCAGAAGCAGGTCTCGATCATGTGCAGTATGACCAGTTTTCCGACCTCTCCGGTGGACAGCAGCAGAGAACCCTGATTGCCCGTGCTCTTGTCGGCAGACCACACATCATCGCGCTCGATGAACCCACAAACGGTATCGATGCACAGAGCAAACAGGAATTCTATACCCTTGTCAGCCATCTGAATAAAGTGCACCGGATCACGGTCCTGATGATCCTGCACGATCTGCCCGATCTCGCAGCTCACGTTGAAAGGGTCATATTCCTGCAGAGAAAGGTGATCTATGATGGTCCCTCAGCGAGTCTTAATGCAGAAGGTCTGTGGAACCTGATGATAACGGCAGGAAAAATTACCTGAGAGCAGACCATGGTCCTTGAGTTTTTATCCTACCAGTTTGGTGTCCGTGCACTGATAGGGGGGCTGATCATCGCAGTCACCTGTTCGAGCCTCGGGGTATTCCTCGTCCTCCGGAGGCTTTCCCTCATTGCAGACGGGCTGAGTCATGTGGCTTTTGGCGGGATTGCTCTGGGTTTATTCACGGGAATTTACCCCTTATACACGGCGGTTGTCGGCGTAGTTCTCGGGTCGCTGGGCATACACACACTCAATAGATTGCGAGTGGCCTCGGATGCAGCAATTGCGATCATGTTTGCAGCCGGGCTTGCCATCGGGATTATCATGATCAGTATCACGCATAATGTGGCTGTTGATGTCCTGTCCTTCCTTTTCGGGACAATTCTCGGCATAAACCAGACCGACCTCTACCTTGCCGCAGCCCTCGGGGTTACCGTCATCAGCATTTTATTGCTGTTCTGGAAGGAATGGGTCGGGATCACCATCGATGCGGAGTTTGCAAGAGTCTCAGGCCTGCCGGTGTCGGCACTGGAACTTGTTTTCACGATCCTGACCGGTTTAACCGTGGTGGTTGCGATGAGGCTCGTTGGCGTGCTCATGGTTTCAAGCCTGATCGTAATTCCGGCATCCGCAGCAATACAACTGAAGATGCCGTTCAGACAGACCGTGTTCTCCGCATGCGGCGTCGCCGTCTTGTCAGTTGTCGCCGGGTTGCAGTTGTCATTCATGTATGACCTTGCACCGGGGGGGGCAATTGTCCTGGTTACCATCTGTTTCTTTATCCTTGCCGCACTTGCAGCACGGCTGTTACCGAAAATCCCGAAAAAATCATCGGATGGAAGCTGGGATCACCAGTGTAACCGGTAATCCTGGGATATCCTGTTTGATTATTCGACCGGGAACCCTGCGATAGGCGTTTATCTTTTTAGAGTATGGAAATCTGAAAAATTTCCGATTATCCCGTAATACTATGACTCGAGCTTCCTATGCGAGCTCCTTGATCATGTCCTTTTCCAGAAAATCATCGACATTTATGAATGTCACCCGCCTCAGGGCCTCTCCGAGGCACGGCGGGTCAGCAGGTTCAGGGAGAATTTTTTTGTTGCCGATCCGCCGCAGGTCAAATCGGCGGGGCAGTATGTTTCCTTTTATGGTATGGAGAGCTGCCAATTTCTGATCTATATCTGAATACACAATTCTCGAAATCCGGATGCGAGATATATCATGTCTTTTCCAGAAAATCGTTACCATTTGTGACAATCCGCTTCATGGCCTCTCCAGGAGCATCGGCGGTCAGTTGGTTTCGTGAGAATTTTTTGTTATTGATCCGCCGCGGGGGCGTCCCTTCGGGGGCGGCGGCGTTGCTCCTGAATAAAGTATAAAGAAACCAGTCCCTCATGATTTCCACTACTGCGATTTTCATTGTCAGATGCAAATTTCCCTGTTTGTGATGTCTTTCCAGAACTTCAGATAACATGCTCAGAAAAAACCCGGACACCCGAAAACCATAGCAAATCAGATTCTGTCAGTCTTCCGTAACCAGAAGCCAATTCCGAAATAAAGCATTACTGAAATCAGAATGGCAATTGCACCGCCAAGTACAACCCCGAAATCCCCGGCGGCAAGTGACGTGTACATCAACCGGCCAATAGCATATATCGCAAAAAGAAAAAGGAAGAGCGCCAGATAGATCGCGACAAGTCCGAGTACCCCCGAGACAACGAGATCATCCATGGAAAATAGTAGCATTTCTGCATATAAACTGCTTGGGATTTTGCGGAAAAATACCTCACTGCTCAAGATACTGGGAGAGTACCTGGTCATACAGCCTTTTTACATTCTCTTCTGTCTTCTGTACTGCGGGAAATCCCGTGTAGCAGGGCTGCTGTGCGATCCGGATATCGGCGGGCAGATCGAGCCGGTACTGGTTCTGTGAATGGAACCATCCCTGCTTTTCATAGTACCATGACAGGTATTCCTGTTCGGTCTGGCCGGGGGTAGGGATGAAAAGGGCATGACGCTTCCCAAGTTCTGCTATCTCCATCATGGAGGTGTAGCCGGAACGACAGATGATGCAGCGTGCACGGTTCATGAGATTTTCTTTATCGCGGGTGGATGCATAGGGAATGATCCTGCATGAACCGGTTTGTTCTGGAAGTGCATGGTTTGACGGGCTTCCAAGCAGGATTACGCTGTTTCCCCCGAGGGTATGAATACGGGGCAGCAGGATCTTCTCGAGCTGCGTCCTCTGGGGTTCCGGCCCGGAGATCAGGACAAGGTAATCGAGATCCTCCTCACTTCTCCATCTGCGGGTGCTTGTCAGGATACCGGAAAAAAATACTCTTTTCTTTGTCGCATCTGTTTCCGGACGTGACAGTTTCCCTGCAAGGGCGGTCGGGCCCGGAGGATTGTCCGGTACGATGATATGCCGGTATTTTCCGTGCACCAGTCCGTTCATGGCGACTGCGAGGAGTTCTGCGGGCCAGAAGATGAGGGGGAGGTGGTAGTGGAGCTGGTGGGTGATGAAGACGGACGGGATTTTGGAGGAGTAGACTCCCAGCCGGTTATCGCTGATGATCAGATCATAGGTATCCTGTGCAAGAATCCGGTCCAGGTTCTTTCGTTCATCCGAGATCGCCTTTAACATGAGGGGGAAGGAAGCAACGAATTTCGGAAGAAAAAAACGGCTCTGGCTATACGGGACGGGATAATCGGGAAACTCAACAGAGCGGCATTCAGGAAATTCCTTCTCCAGGACAGCACGTGCGTTCCCGCTTGCGGCAACCGTTACCTCATGGTTATGGTCGAGCAGGTTCCGGATTACGGGAATATCCCGGGTTGCATGCCCCAGACCCCAGTTCAGCGGCGAGACCAGTACGTGCGACATCTATCGTTCCCCGGTATTCTCTAAGAGTTTATTTCCCGGGTATTGAAAGATTCGAACCGCTGAATAAAATCAAAACCTCGGCTGTAATTATTATTTCCGGAAAAGCCTGTTTTATCAGAACTATTCCTGAAGTTCCGCAATGTTTTATAGGGAGTACTCACAACGTAGTTAGGCAACCTGCCCGTGGTTTATTGGTCTGGCATGTGTTCTGACCATCCTGGTTGCTTCAATACCGACAATTGCCTGTGTGACACAGCCCGGCAGTGTGCCTCCTTGGTAAGGAGGAAGTCGCGAGTTCAAATCTCGCCACAGGCTTGGAATTAACAGGTCAAATCTTTCACTTTTTTTGATGAGCGGTCTTTTTTCTTTTTTCCGATGTACCCATTCAAGGTAATGCTGATAGTGGTACCGGGGCTCGCGGGAGAAAGTCTCCTGCAAACCATCCATAATGGATTTTATCATGGTAAAGGTCAGAGTCATATCCTTTCACCTGAATTACCGGCAGGAAAAACGGATACATGATTCGGAAAAAAAGAAAAGATGATCTCATCGTATAAAAATAGCATTCATAAATACCGTGTTGTCATACATATATACCAGAAAAGGTATATGCCGCCTTATTAAACCGGTACACTTAAACGGTCTGTGCGGAAAATACCAAAATTCCAAATTGTTTACTGTGAGGTAAGAAATCCATGAATAAGAGTGATGCTGAGGCATTGTTGCGACAGGGCATCGAACTCTATGACCTTGGCAGGTATCAGGAAGCCATTGTCATGTTTGATCGTGCGCTTGCCCTCTTTCCCGATTTTTCAAAAGCCTATTATTTTAAAGGCATTGCTCTGTATGATCTCGGCAGATACGAGGATGCCATCGATGCGTATGATCATGCAGTTGCTATCGATCCCATTGATACCAATGCCTGGTATAATAAAGCAGCGACCCTCGCCCAGATGGGAAGAAACGAGGATGTCCTGGAAGCATGTGATCGTTTACTGACCATCAAATGGGACAACGCCGAAGCATGGATCCTTAAAGGCATTGCTTTTTATGAGACTGGGGCGCTACAAAGAAGCAATCGGTGCATATGATCACGCACTGACCGTCGATCCCCGGCATGCGAAAGTCTATTATAACAAGGGAATTGCACTTGCCGATCTCAACATGCACTCTGAAGCAATTCTGGCATACGATAAGGCCATCGAAATCGTACCCGGTTACGCAAAGGCATTCTATAATAAGGGAATCTCACTCTACGACATCGGGAAATATGATGACGCGCTGATTGCATTCAATAAAGCATTTGAAATAGATTCCACTGATATATGGGTCTGGTATTACCGCAGTTTTATTTACGCGAAGCAGGAACGTTTTGAAGAAGCTGTCGAATCGGCCGATACATTTCTCAGGCAGGAACCTGGGCATGCTGATATCTGGGCAATAAAAGGAATTTCTCTTTTCAGAATCGGAAGATATGACGAAGCTGTAGCAGCACTCGACCGGTCCCTTGAGATGAACCCGCTTGTGGCTGATGCATGGCTTCATAAAGGACTTGCATTCAACGCGATGCAAAAATATACCGATGCAGTCTCTGCGTTTAATAAAGTCATAGAGCTCAGCCCGGGAAACACTCCCGCATATTACAATCGTGGCATTGCGTTTTCCCATCTGCATAAGTACCGGGATGCGATGCTGGATTTTGACAGTACTCTCTCATTTGAGCCGGAAAATTCCGATGCGTTGTACCTGAAAGGAGTTGCCTGCATCAGGCTGAGCCGGTACGAGGATGCGCTGGCATCATTTGACCAGGCTCTGCTTGAAAAAAGGGGAGCATCCTGCCTCATTTTATTTCCGGGGCATTGCCCTGACGAAGCTGGGCAGGCATAAAGAAGCGATTGAATCGTTCGAACAGGCGCTTCGTCTGGATCCCGGATGTTCACAGGCAGCATTCCAGGGCGGAATTGCGTACGCCAGCCTTGGCAGGTATACGGAAGCAGTTTCTGCGTACGACAGGGCCCTGAAGATCAATCCGATGTATGGGGATGCATATTTCCATAAGGGTTTTGCACTCGCAAAACTGGGAAATGTCGATGAAGCCATTCAGGAATTTGACAGGACAATCAAACAGAACCCGGAAAATGCACAGGCATTTCACCAGAAAGGACTCCTGCTCGCCAAACTCGGTAAATATCCTGATGCAATTGAATCATACAATAAAAGTATCGGGATCAAACCTTCGTATGCCCAGGCATTCTATGATAAAGGTCTTGCCCTGGCAAAGCTCGGGAAGTCCGAAATGGCAATTGATGCATTTGAACACGCCATTGCCATCAACCCGAATTACATCAATGCCTATTACAACCTGGGACTTTCACTCATTCAGCTGGGGAGATATGAAGATGCCGTATATGCCTACGATCAGGCCCTTGAAATTGATCCGGCAAATACCCTCGTTCTCTATCAGCGCGGTACCGCTTATCTGCAGACCGGACATTATGCTGAATCGATACTGGATTTCGACAGCGTACTCGGACAGGTACCGCAGAATACCGGTGCATGGTTTAATAAAGGTCTGGCTTTTTTCCATCTTTCACGATATCAGGAAGCACTGGTGGCATTTAACGAGGCAATCGAGCAAAACCCGGCGCTTACCGAAGGCTGGCTCCAGAAAGGAATTGCCCTCAGCAGACTGGGAATGGCAGATGAAGCCATCGCGTCATTCGAGAAGGTACTTATATTAAATCCCCGGCATGCGGAGGCAGCAGTCCGTAAAGGAATTGTCCTGATTACTCTCTGCCGGTATGATGAGGCAATCTCAATTCTTAACCGTGCTCTTGAAGAACAGCCGGGCAATGACCAGGCATGGTACTATAAAGGTATCGCCCTTTCATCTGTCGAACGATTTGAAGAAGCCATTCGTTCGTTTGACAAAACTCTGGAGATCAACCCGCGGTGCACACGTGCACTCTATGAGAAAGCAAACGCCTTCTCCTATCTGGGTGACCAGTCAGAAGCGGCAGATCTCTATGACCGTGCACTGGAGATCGAACCTGATAATCCGAAAATTATCTATCTGAAAGGTGTCGCTCTCTTTCGTCAGGAACGTTTTGACGATGCAATCGATGCATTCGAACATGCCCTTGCACATGAACCGGAAAATGCTTCGGGATATTATTTTCTTGGACTGGCATATGCCGGAACCGAGCGGTATTTTGAAGCGGTAACCGCATTCGATCATTCCCTTGCCATCGATCCCTCATATTCCCTTGTCCACCATTTTAAGGGTATTGCCCTTATCGAGCTGGATCACTTTGAGGAGGCCCTTACAGAATTCGATCGGGCTGTTGCACTCGATCCTGCCCATGCACCTTCCTATTATTATTCCGGGATTGTGCACCAGCAGATGAAACAGTATGAAGCAGCAGTCGAGGCATTTAATCAGGCGATTCTGCTGGATCCAAAAAGAACAGATGCGCTGGTCAGAAAAGGAATTGCACTCGTCAAACTTGGAAAACATGAGGAGGCTCTCGGAGTATTCAGCAGCGTTCCCGGGGAATGCGCCGGGGATGCCCTGCTCTGGTGTTATCAGGGTGTTGCCCTTGCGGCACGAGGGCAGCCCGAAAAAGCGCTCCAGTCATTCGATAAAGCCATAGAGATCAATAATGGTTGCACCCCCGCTTATCGCAGGAAAGGGATTGCCTTGTCCCAGCTGGGCAGGCACAAGGATGCAATTGCAGCCTTTGACAGGGCACTTGAACTAAACCCTGATGATCCGATGATCAGCTACCATAAGGGAATTTCTCTTTCCGAGCTGAAACGGTATGATGATGCAATCAGGTCCTTTGACATCGCACTTGAACTTCAACCGGATTTTATTGAGGTTCATTATGCCATGGGACTTGCGCTGGTTCACCAGAAAAATTATTCTCAGGCCCTGAATGTTTTCGACAGGGCAATTGGAATCAATCCGCTCTATATTCCTGCGCTGTTTTACCGGGGAGAAACGCTCCTGAAGCTCAGGCAATACTCCGATGCAATCGACGCTTTTAATCGCGTCCTTGAAATTTCCCCCTATAATCACGAGGCATTATCCGGGAAAGGGATTGCCCATTTACGTCTTTTACACTATCAGGAAGCTCTGGATACTTTCAGGGAAGCACTCGAACATGATCCCTCGCGTCCCGGATTATGGCTGAACAAGGGTATTGCCCTGGCAAATCTTGGTTTACATGACGAGGCAATTGAGGCTTTTAATCAGGCCCTCGTGCTGGATCCAGGACTTACTGAAGCAACAGTACGAAAAAGTATCGAACTTATCAAAATTCACCATTTTGAAGAAGCGGTGCTGATTCTTACCCGCTCGGTTGAAGAACAGCCACGCGATGTCTGGTCATGGTGTTACCTTGGTATCGGGCTGTCGGCTCTTGAAAGATTTGAAGAAGCCGTTCATGCTTTTGATAAAACTATTGAGATCAACCGCCGTTGCGCCCGTGCATTTTTTGAAAAGGGAAATGCCCTTATTCACCTTGGGAAACCCCTGGAAGCTATCGTATCTTACGACCTGGCACTGGAAATATCTCCCAATAATCCACAAATCCTGTACCAGAAAGGGATTGCTCTTACCCAGCGCGAGAGATACGATGATGCCATCAGGACATTTGAGAAGTCACTGGAAATCGAGCCTGAAAATGCATTGGGGTTCTATTTCCTCGGTGTCGCGTTTACCGGTAAAGAACGATACAGCGATGCGATAAAAGCATTCGACAAAGCACTTCTTCTTGATCCTTCAAATCCATCAACGCATCATTTCAAAGGAGTCGCCCTTGTCCAGCGTGAACGCTATAGCGATGCCGTCAAATCCTTTGAGGCGGCCCTGTCCCTGGATGCGTCCGACGCCTCAAATTACTATTACCTGGGACTTTCGTATCTCGAATTAAAGCGGTATGAGGATGCTATCGCTGCAAACAAAAAAGCGACCGAAATCGATCCAACACTCACTGAAAGTTACATGTACCAGGGTATCGCCAACGCTGAACTGTCCCGTTACGAAGAAGCTATTCCTTTACTGGACAGGAGCTTATCAGCAAACCCGTCGCTTATCGAAGCACTCATCTGCCGTGCAAAATCACTCTTTAAGCTTGGGCGGTATCCCGAAGCTATCGAGACACACGACAGGATTCTCTCGCTCAATCCGACGATAATCGAGATCTGGATGCAGAAGGGAGATGCCCTCTTTTCTCTTCAGAGAAAGCAGGATGCTGTCCTCGCATATTCAAAAGCCCTGGAGATTAATGCGAATTTCGCGGAGGCGTGGGTAAAAAAAGGCAATGCTCTCTACGATCTCCATAAAATCCAGGATGCTGTTTTTGCTTACTCCCGTGCCCTTGATATTAACCCTGCGCTTCGCGACATCTGGATGAAGAAAGGTGATGCCCTGAATGATCTCGGGCGAACGGAAGATGCAATCGTCGCATTCACCAAATCCCTGAAAATTGATCCCGGTCAGGTCGACGGATGGGTCAGAAACGGGAAGGCTCTCTTTGACATTGGGAGATACCAGGATGCTATTGATGCGTTTGATAATGCTATAGCCCTGGACCAGAGATGCATTGAAGCATTTCACTACAAGGGGCTCGCGCTGGAAAAAGTGAACAGATTCGACGAATCGATCCATGCATATGAGATACTCCTTGAAATTGATCCCGGGAATTATGAAGCCCTGTATCATAAGGGACTTGCATTAGCCAGACTTGGAGATCACCGTGATGCCATCGAAGCTTTCGAAAAGACTATCGATATCCTGCCTTCCTTTGCACCTGCATGGTATAACAAGGGAAAATCCTTAAACCAGAGCGGAAAATATTCCGATGCAATTTCTGCATTTACCCGCGCTCTGGAAATTGATCCTTCATTCACTGAAGTCTATTATCATCTCGGATTTGCACTTTTTAAGCTGGAAAAATACGCTGAAGCCATTGAATCCTTCGATAAGAATCTCGAGAAGGATACGGGGAATGCACAGGGGCACTATAACCGGGGTCTGGCACTTTCCCGGCTTGGAAGATTCGAAGAGGCACTGGAGGCTTTTGATAAAGCACTTATTTATGATCCTGATAATGCACTGGCTTTCTATCACAAGGGCAAGGCCTACATGGGTCAGAACCGTTACAATGAGGCAATCTTTGCTTTCGAAAAGACGCTTCAGCTAAAACCGAATTATGCAGAAGCACGGATGCGAAAAGGCATCGCCCTGTCTCATCTTAAAAAATTCAGGGATGCTGTCAGGGACTTTAACAAGATTATTACTGATAACCCCAAAAATTACCATGCATACTACCAGAAAGGAAGAGCACTTTTCGATTCCGGAAACACCTCCGAGGCAATTTATGCCTATGACAGGGTACTTGAGATTGAACCGGGTTTTGCTGATGCTCATTTCCATAAGGGTTTTGCCCTCCTGGAATTATCCCGGACGGACGAGGCAATTCAGGAATTTGATCACGCTCTTGAAACAAATCCCCAACTCGCAGATGCGCACTACAACCGGGGCGTTGCCCTGGCAAAACTGGACAGGTTCAGCGAAGCGGTTGTCTCTTTTGACAGGGCACTCTCCCTCCTTCCGTCATATGCCCCGGGATTTTTCCAGAAAGGACTGGCCCTGTATGGCATGGGCTGCTACCAGGAGGCGATAGATGCATTTGACCGGTCGCTTGAACTGGATCCGGATTCAGCGGAAGCCGCACTGCGAAAAGGAGTCGCACTTCACGACCTGGGTCGTAATGAAGAATCGCTTGCTGCCTGCGAAAAGGCAATAGAACTCAAACCGGACTTCATCGAAGCACTTTACCAGAAAGGAAAAGCCCTTGCTGACCTGGAACGCTTTGAGCCTGCCGTTACTGCCTTTGGGCAGGCTATTGAGCCTCGATCCGGGTAATGCACAGGTGTATTATGACCGGGGTCTGGCATTGATTCACCTTGGCAGGTATCCTGAAGCGGTCACCTCGTTTGATCGCGTACTGGAACTGATTCCCCATTTCGCACCAGCCTTCTTCAATAAAGGTATAGCCCTTTCAAATGTGGGTATGTATGACGAAGCACTATCCGCTTTCAATAGTGCCCTTGAAATGACCCCCGATAATCCTGAGGCACTCTATCAGAAGGGAATTGCGCTTGCACATCTGGATGAACATGAACAGGCAGCTGCTGCCTTTAAGGCGGCAAGTACAATCGATCCCGGAAGGGCAGATATATTTTACCGGTATGGTTTATCCCACGCGGTATTGGGACATCATGATGAAGCGGCCATGGCATTTACACGCGCCCTTGAGATTAATCCCGGTTTTACCGATGCGATGTACCACAAGGGACTGGCTCTTGCCGAGCTTGGTGAATTCAGCGACGCTGTAAAGGCCCTTTCCCGTGCACTCGAGGCTGAACCACGGATCGCCAATGCATGGCTGATAAAAGGATTCTGTCTTTTTGCTCTCGAACAATTTCAGGACGCTCTCTTTGCTTATGCAACCTCACTGGAAATTGACCCGGACAATCCCCATACCTGGTTCTATAAAGGCAGGGCCCACATCAGCCTTGACAATTTTGATGACGCAGTTGCAGCATTTGATCATGCACTGGCTCTCGAACCGGAATTTGGTGAAGCATATTACTATAAGGGAATCGCACTTGCCAGAGCTCAGAAGGTATCAGAAGCCGCTGCAGCCTTCGAACAGGCAAACCGTCTGATGCCGGATTTTGCAGATGCGTATCTGCAGAAGGGGAGAGCGCTTTATGCTCTCGGACGCGATCCGGAGGCGACTGAAGCATTCAGGAATGTACTCATCACAAATCCAGATGATCTGACAGCATTGTACGGTCTTGCCCGGGCAACAGACCGCCAGGATTTGCCTGAAGAAGCAGTTACCGTATATACCCGGATTAACCAGCTGGACCCCTCGTGCGAACGGGTATTTTATTATAAAGGTGCCGCTCTCGTTCGTTTGCATCAGTATTCTGATGCCATTGAGGCTTTCACCCGTTCCGTGGCTCTCAACCCATCCCGGATAGAAGCCTGGAAAGAGATGGGAAGATCTTTTTTCATCCTTAAAAAATACGACCGGGCAATAGAAGCATTCGATGCCGTTCTTGTTCTCAAACCTGATTCAGGTGAGATCCTTTTTGAGAAGGGGCTTTCATATTCCCATCTCGGCCAACCGGAATCTGCCCTGGAAGCATTCAATGCATGTATTGAGATGGGTCTGGATAACTCCCGTATCTATGCTGAAAAGGGAATGGTGCTCTCCCGGCTCGACAGGTATGAGGATGCAATCGCTTCATTCGATCGCGCACTCGAACTTGATACAACTGATGTGGTTTCCCATCTCGTCAAGGGTGAGATTCTTGAAAAGATTGCCCGGTATGAGGAAGCAATCAGAGAGTTCGACGCAACTCTCCTCCTTGATCCGGAAAATACCCGGGCACACCGGAGAAGGGGTGTTGCTTTAGTAAAACTTGCCCGGTACGAAGACGCAGTAATTGCACTGGACAGGGCACTGGAACAGGACACCACGGATTCAGGTCTCCTTTCATGCAAGGGGTATTCACTCTATAAGCTGTTCCGATTCAAGGAAGCAGTTGAATCTTTCGGGAAATCGTTAAGGCGTGAACCCCAGAACATTTTTGCCCTTATTCACCGGGGTAAAGCCCTGCTTCACCTCAAACGGTGGGAAGAGGCAGTCTCAGCATTTGATAAGGTGATTGTTCTTGACAAACAGCATGCCACTGCATGGTATTACCGCGGGATCAGTTATAAGCAGATGTCACTGTATGAGGATGCCCTTGAAGCGTTCGGCATGGCGTCGTCTCTGGACGATTCATGTGCAGTCGCATGGTACAATAAAGCAGATGTCCTTTGTATACTAAAACGGTTTAAAGAATCGGTGCCTGCGTTTGATCGTACCCTTGAACTCAGCCCGGGTATGCAGGACGCTGCATACAAAAAAGGAGTCGCACTCGAAACCATCGGGCGATACGAGGAGTCGGTTACAGCATTCGATCTGGCACTTGCCATCGGACCTGAAACCGGTTATCTCAACTACCACCGCGGGAACGCCCTCATGGCAGCCGGACGCGACAAAGATGCTCTTGCCTCCCTGAACCGTTCAATCGAACTTACTCCGGACGATGCTGATATCTGGTTGGCGAGGGGGCAGGTTCTTTATAAGCTAAAGTATTTCAACGATGCCATTCTGGCATTTGATAAAACACTCGAATTGAAACCCGGCAGCGCTGATGCAGCATATGGCCGGGGACTTGCACTGTCTTCACTCGGGTATGACGATGACGCCATCAGTGCTTATGAAAAAACACTTGCCCTGGACCCTTCCTTTACCGACGCAGCTTATAATAAAGGTCTTGCACTTTACCGCACAGGCAGGTACAAAGACGCCATCAAAGCCTTTGACTATACTCTTGAAAATGTTCCGGAGCACGCTTATGCACATTATTATAAGGGACTCGTGCTGAAAGCCACAGCAAAATACGAAAAGGCAATCCGGTCATTCAGCCAGGCTTTTATCTATGACAGTTCCCTGACAGATGCGATATTCCAGTCTGGTCTGTCGTTTGTCAGCCTTGGAAAAAATGAAAAAGCTCTCGATGCATTCGATACCGTGCTGGAAAAGGAGCCGGATAATGCTCCTGCGCTCTATCAGCGAGGCATCTGTTCTGGTGAAACTTCTTCGGTTTGACGAGGCACTCGGGGCACTCGAATCCTCACTCAGCCTTGAAAGCACTGTCGCTGACGTCTGGCTGCTCAAGGGGAGGGTGCTTTTCGAACTGGGACGGTTTGAAGAGGCACTCGAAGCATTTGACAGGACAACCGCCCTTGCACCGGACAACACAACAGCATGGTACCGGAAGGGAAAGACATACATCGAACTCCAGAACCCGGAAGATGCAATTGCCTGCTTTGACCAGGTTCTTGCACACGATGCGGCGTGTGCACCGGCGTGGCTGAGAAAAGGAAGTACGCTGCTCTCGCTCAGCAGGTTTGAACCGGCGCTGGATGCCCTCACCCGTGCCCTGGATCATCAAACCCGGTTCAGCTTACGGATGGTACGACCGGGCAATCGCACTCTCAGAACTCGGCAGGCACGAAGAGGCCGTCTCATCCTATGACAGGGTCCTTGCCATTAATCCCAGGTATGCAAATGCCTGGTATGACAAGGGTATCGCCCTGACAAAACTCGGCAGGGATCTCCAGGCTGTCGAAGCTTTTGAACAGGCGACGACTATTGATCCCAAGTTTGTCCAGTGCCTTTTATGACAAGGGGCTCGCGTTTGCACGGCTCTCAAGAGACCGGATGCCATTGCATCATTTGACCGGGCAATCGCTGTTGAACCGTCACAGGCACCGATATATTATCACAAGGGTCTCTCCCTTAAAAACCTTGACCGGCCCGATGAGGCACTCCTGGCATTCGATGCGGCTCTCGAACTTGATGCCGGCAGCTACGAGACCTGGTTTAACAAGGGCATCATCCTGGCATCTCTCCACAGGTTTGAGGAGGCGCTCGGGGCACTCGAATCCTCACTCAGCCTTGAAAGCACTGTCGCTGACGTCTGGCTGCTCAAGGGGAGGGTGCTTTTCGAACTGGGACGGTTTGAAGAGGCACTCGAAGCATTTGACAGGACAACTGCCCTTGCACCGGACAACACAACAGCATGGTACCGGAAGGGAAAGACATACATCGAACTCCAGAACCCGGAAGACGCAATTGCCTGCTTTGACCAGGTTCTTGCACACGATGCGGCGTGTGCACCGGCGTGGCTGGGAAAAGGGAGTGCACTGCTCTCGCTCAGCAGGTCTGAACCGGCGCTGGATGCCCTCACCCGTGCCCTGGATATTGAACCCGGTTCGGCCTTCGGGTGGTACAACCGGGCAATCGCACTCTCAGAACTTGGCAGGCATGAAGAGGCTGTCTCATCCTATGACAGGGTGCTTGCCATTAACCCCGGATATGCAAATGCCTGGTATGACAAGGGTGTCGCCCTGACAAAACTCGGCAAGGATCTCCAGGCTGTCGAAGCTTTTGAACAGGCTACGACACTTGATGAGGAGTTTGCCAAAGCATTCTATGACAAGGGGCTCGCTTATGCACGGCTCTCAAAAGACCAGGATGCCATTGCATCATTTGACCGGGCAATCGCCGTTGAACCGTCTCTGGCACCAGCATATTATCACAAGGGAATCTCTCTCAAAAACCTGAACCGCCCCGAAGAGGCACTCCTGGCATTCGATGCGGCTCTCGAACTTGATACCGCCAGCTACGAGACCTGGTTCAACAAGGGCATCATCCTGGCATCTCTCCACAGGTTTGAGGAGGCACTCGGGGCACTCGAATCCTCACTCAGTCTTGAAAGCGCTGTCGCAGACGTCTGGCTGCTCAAGGGGAGGGTGCTTTTCGAACTGGGACGGTTTGAAGAGGCACTCGAAGCATTTGACAGGACAACTGCCCTTGCACCGGACAACACAACAGCATGGTACCGGAAGGGAAGGACATACATCGAACTCCAGAACCCGGAAGACGCAATTGCCTGCTTTGACCAGGTTCTTGCACACGATGCGGCGTGTGCACCGGCGTGGCTGAGAAAAGGAAGTACGCTGCTCTCGCTCAGCAGGTTTGAACCGGCGCTGGATGCCCTTACCCGTGCCCTGGACATCAAACCCGGTTCAGCCTACGGGTGGTACGACCGGGCAATCGCACTCTCAGAACTCGGCAGGCACGAAGAAGCTGTCTCATCGTATGACAGGGTCCTTGCCTTAAACCCCAGATATGCAAATGCCTGGTATGACAAGGGTATTGCCCTGACAAAACTCGGCAGGGATCTCCAGGCTGTCGAAGCTTTTGAACAGGCTACGACTATTGATCCCAGGTTTGTCCATGCATTCTATGACAAGGGGCTCGCATTTGCCCGGCTCTCGAAAGACCGGGATGCCATTGCATCATTTGACCGGGCAATCGCTGTTGAACCGTCACACGCACCGATATATTATCACAAGGGTCTCTCCCTCAAAAACCTGAACCGTCCCAAAGAGGCACTCCAGGCATTCGATGCAGCTCTCGAACTTGATACCGCCAGCTACGAGACCTGGTTCAACAAGGGTAGTCATCCTGGCATCTCTCCACAGGTTTGAGGAGGCGCTCGGGGCGCTCGAATCCTCACTCAGCCTTGAAAGCACTGTCGCTGACGTCTGGCTGCTCAAGGGGAGGGTGCTTTTCGAACTGGGACGGTTTGAAGAGGCACTCGAAGCATTTGACAGGACAACTGCCCTTGCACCGGACAACACAACAGCATGGTACCGGAAGGGAAAGACATACATCGAACTCCAGAACCCGGAAGATGCAATTGCCTGCTTTGACCAGGTTCTTGCACACGATGCGGCGTGTGCACCGGCGTGGCTGAGAAAAGGAAGTACGCTGCTCTCGCTCAGCAGGTTTGAACCGGCGCTGGATGCTCTCACCCGTGCCCTTGACATCAAACCCGGTTCAGCCTACGGGTGGTACGACCGGGCAATCGCACTCTCAGAACTCGGCAGGCACGAAGAAGCCGTCTCATCGTATGACCGGGTCCTTGCCATTAACCCCAGGTATGCAAATGCCTGGTATGACAAGGGTATCGCCCTGACAAAACTCGGCAGGGATCTCCAGGCTGTCGAAGCTTTTGAACAGGCTACGACTATTGATCCCAGGTTTGTCAGTGCCTTCTATGACAAGGGGCTCGCGTTTGCCCGGCTCTCAAAAGACCAGGATGCTGTCGCTTCATTCGACCAGCTGATCTCGGTTGACCCGTCCCTGTCATCAGCATATTATCACAAGGGTCTCTCCCTCAAAAACCTGAACCAACCCGAAGAGGCACTCCTGGCATTCGATGCGGCTCTCGAACTTGATGCCGCCAGCTACGAGACCTGGTTTAACAAGGGCATCATCCTCTTCAATCTCATGAGGTTTGAAGAAGCAGCCAAAGCATTTGACCGGGCGATCGCTCTCGATAACAATGCATTCGATGCACATTATTACAAGGCACGTACGCTTTCAAACCTGAAGCAACATGGAGAGGCGGTCATTGCATTCTCACAAGCGCTTGCAATTGATGATCAGAGCAGGGACGGGCATTTCGAACAGGGACTTGCATATGCGATGCTCGGCAGGTATGAGGAAGCGGAATCTTCATTTTCACGATCTCTTGTTCTTGATCCTGATTTTGCCGAAGCCTACTTCAATAAGGGGCTTTCACTCGAAAATCTCACGAAGTACGAAGATGCGATCCAGGCATTCAACGAGGTACTTTTACGGATTGGAGACCATTCCGATGCATGGTTCCATAAAGGCGTCGCTTTTGAACATCTGGGTAAAGACGAAGATGCCGTTTCCGCATTTGAAAAAGCACGTCAGAACGACCCGCGGAATATCACACTGCTCTTCGCAGAAGGATGCGCACTTTCGCGGCTCGCACGTTATAACGATGCGCTGCATATTTTTGATCTTGCCCTGACTCTGGCTCCTGAAAACGGGCAGCTCCTGACCGAGAAGGGTCGGATCCTTGCCACTATTGGGAAGGCACGAAGAAGCTCAGGAAATTTTCGCACATGCCTCATCTGTCCTTCCGGACCTGTATGAACCGAGCTATTTACGGGGAATATCCCTGGCAAATCTCGGCAGATATGATGAGGCAGGACATGCATTTGACGCAGCACTCGGACTCCGGAATACTGACGGGGAGATCTGGTATGAGAAAGGTGTGGTACTTACGTATCTGGACCGTCCCGAAGATGCAATCGATGCGTTCGATAACAGTATAAAATACCGTCCTGATAATCACAGGGCTTATCTTGAGCGGGGCAGAGTTTTTACAAGCCTGGGTAAATTTGAGGAGGCGATCGATTCCTTTGACCGGGTGATTAAGCTCTCACCGGATACTACGAGTGCTTTATGTGAGAAGGGTATTGCGTTGTTCCACCTCGGTAAATTTGAAGAAGCACTCAGTGCACTGGGAAAAACACTCGCTGTCGAAGCAGGTAATACGGATGCCCTCTTCTTTTACGCATCATCGTTTGCCGAACTGGGACGATATGCTGAATCTGCAGAAGTATTCGGAAGACTACTTACCATAACCCGTGACGATGCACAGATCTGGTTTGAGCAGGGTGTTGTTTATGCAAAACTCGAAAGCCACGACCTGGCAATTTCAGCATTTGAAAATGCCATCGCCCTGAAACCGGATTATTTTGAGGCGTATTACAGCAAGGCGCGTTCACTGGACATTCTCGGCCGGACCGGTGATGCAATTACCGTCTATGACCAGGCACTCAATTTCAACCAGAAACACACGTATACACTTTTCTATAAGGGTGCTGCACTTGCTCATATCGGCAGGTTTGAAGAAGCTGTCAAATCGTTTGATCGGGCACTCGAGACCGATATTTCCTTTGCTGAGGCATGGTACAACAAAGGAAAGTCACACGCTTCTCTTGGCATGTACCGTGATGCGGTAAAAGCCTTTGACAAGGCACTCAGCATTGAGAGAAATTATGCTGATGTCTATCTCCATAAGGGGTGTGCCCTTGCAAATCTGGGCCGCCATGAAGATGCCATTATCGCCTTCAACAAAAACATCGATCTTGATGCAGGTAATGCACAGGCCTTTTATAATAAAGGGTTGTCCCTTGTTGCGACCGGACGGCAGAAAGATGCAATCGATGCATTTGACAGGGTATTGCAGGTACAACCCGAATCTGTTGAAGCATTGCTGCACCGTGGTATGGCAATGGCAGAACTGGGCAGATATCATGAAGCGATTGAAGCATATGAGAAATCCCTCGCGACTGACCCGACCAGTGCTGACGCATGGTACCTGAAAGGGACTGCACTTTTCGCATTGACCCGTTACGAAGATGCAGATGATTCATTCAGCAACGCACTGGAAATACGCCCGGATTTCGTTTCAGCATTGTATTACAAGGGGCGGGCACTCTTTGAACTGGGAAGGGACAGCGAGGCAGTAGTATCCTTCGAAAATGCACTTGCAGCCGAGCCGGCACATATCGAAGCACTCTACCACAAGGGAATTGCCCTGACCCGGCTCACCCGGTTCGAAGAAGCGATAACCTCATTTGATCAGGCATTACGTCTCCGTCCCACCGCTGCATTTGCCTGGACCGGGAAAGGATTCGCCCTCTCAGCACTCGGGAAGGATCTGGATGCCGTAACCTGCTTTAACAAGGCACTGGCCATCGATACAAAAGACCCCCGGGCATACTATTATTCCGGGATTTCATTATCCCGTCTCGGCAGGTATCATGAGGCAATTAAAAGCTTCGAAGCTGCCCTGGCCCGCAGCCCGAAGTGCGTCCAGGCGTTCTATCAGAAGGGACAGGCTCTCATGAGTCTTTTGATGTATCATGAGGCAATAGGTGCATTCGACCGGGCAATCGGTGAAAAAAGCACATTTACGGATGCATGGCTCAGTAAAGGTATTGCTGAAGCAAACCTCGGCAGATACGATATGGCTCTCGACTGTTATGATCATGCAATTTCCAAAGAGGCACCATCAGCTGCCCCATACCTGTACCGTGGTATTGCATTGATTCACCTGGGCAGATACGATGAAGCGCTTGAAGCACTTGACAGGGCACTTTCCCTCCGGAAGGATTATCCGGAAGCCTTCTATTATCAGGGTGTCACGTACCTCAGGCATGAACGGTATGACGACGCGATAACCGCATTTAATCATGCACTTGAATTGAATGACCGGTATACCGAGGCATACCACCACAAGGGAATTGCTCTTGCCCGTACTGGTGACTATGATGCATCGATTGTTGCCTTTGATGCTGCGCTTGGCATTAATCCGGAAAATGAGGAAGCTCTCTATGAACGCGGGCGGGCACTCATGCACAGCGGTAAGAATGAAGAGGCAATTGCATCATTTGATCTTGCGCTCGCTTTCAGTCCCGGGTATGCAAATGCTGTCTATGAGAAGGGAAGGGCTCTTTTCATTCTCGGAAATCCTGACGCGGCAATCTCTGCATTTGAACGGGCTCTCGAGATGAACCCTGCCTGTAACCAGGCTTTTTTCTGGAAAGGGAGAGCTTATTTTGAGATGGGCAATTTTGATGATGCGATACGGGCATTCGAGCATGCCATTGAGAACAACTACAGGACTGCTGACCTGTATTACTTTGAGGGTATGGCTTATGCTGCACTTGACCAGCACAGGGAAGCAATACAATCATATGATTGTTCTCTGGAAATCGGTCATAGCGCAGTGACGCTGTCCCATAAAGCGACTTCCCTTGCCGAACTTGGAATGTCGAGAGATGCACTGGAGACCTTTGATAAAGCTCTGGAACAGGATGAAAATTCTGCCGAGGCATGGATGGGGAAGGGGAATGTGCTCTACGATCTTGGGAAATATCCGGAAGCTCTTTCCGCATATGAACGATGTCTTGAGCTTGATCCTGAGAATGCCGTTGCCTGGACACGTCATGGGATGGCACTTGCCGCTCAATTCCAGAGCGAGGCTGCAATCGAATCATATGAACATGCAATAACTGCCGACCCCTCCTTTTCCATCGCCTATTTCACCAAAGGAAGTGCACTTATTGCTCTCGGACGGTATATGGAGGCTGTGGAATCGTTCAACACGATGTTAACGATCCAGCCTGATTTTGTAGATGCATGGATCTACCGGGGACGTGCATTACAGGAACAGGAAAAGTATCAGGAAGCTCTCACGTCTTTTAAACATGCGCTGGAAATCGATCCCGGGCGCAAAGAAGTCTGGGAGGATATCGGGGGAGTACTCGATACCATAGGTAAACATGAAGAGGCAAAAATATGTTATAAGAAAGCGGGCTGATCATTAACTTTTTTCATCGGTTTCGTTACATTGCCTCTGTTGAAACGGGCATGAACGTGAGTTCACACTGAACATGAAAATCATTAAACCCTATAATTTTCTGAGGCCCCGCCTCAGGGCCTCTCCGAGGCACGGCGGGGAGTGCGGTGTTGCAAATATACTTACGAGACCTATCCGCCGCGGGGGCGCCCTTCGGGGGCGCAGGGTTCCTTTGAGATAGGTATTTCCAATTTGTTGAAAACTAAGGAGTTCATGCCGAAATATACTTTAAACTGCTATCATCTTATGAGATTTGCAACTCTTCTATGCATAAGGATAATCGCCGTCGCCCCCGGAGGGACGCCCCCGCGGCGGGGTTCATCACAAATAATTATGAGAAATAAACAATCCATTACTCACATCTGTTTAATTCTATTTTGATGGGAAATTTTCAAAATATTTTTCTTAACGCTCTTTTTTCGGGCTATGGCACGTGATGCCTCCGCCCCCAAGAACGTCTTCATTTTTTAAAAATAAGAGTTATTTCTGACATGTTCTCATGGGAAATTATCGATTGGTGGTTTTTATTGAATAATTACCAAAAAATAATAAACCTTTCAGGATACATCCCGCCCCCGGCGATGAATAGAGCATCCCCTTGTACATATACGTAGTATTCCTGGAAAAACCAGGTCCCGTAACAACCATATGACCGTTACCTGAACAGGTCATGCAGGTAAAACCTGTACTGGCCAAGTTTTCCCTCAAAATTTGATGCCCCGATAAACATGACCCTCCCTGTTTCCGTGGCAGCGAGTATGCCCGCCTTCATTGCGGCCCTGATATGATTTTCACTGATTCCGTTCATTACCATCTCATATACCGATCCTACCCCTTCAGGTACATTCGAATCGCCGATTTTTCCTTTCAGGGTCGGGCACCATACATGATTTGTGCTCGCCGGCATGGGAAAACGGTAATTTTTACTGCCCAGTCTTCGAACCACTTGCAACAATTCCTCCTGCAAAACTGGTTATGACACCCTTTAATCCCGCGACAGCATCAGCTGCTGCTTCAATACCGGAAAGTGCCGACTTCTGGTTCTTTCCCATGACAAGAAAATTGCCCCCTGCTATTCCCTTTACGGTCCCAAATCGTTCCTCACCGATATAGTTTCCCTCCATGATGGGGATCTTCCAGCATTTTCTGCCATTGATGCTGCAGCGCTCCTCATAGGTGTCCCCGAAATAGTGCATACGGATATAGAACCGTGATCCGGCTTCAGGAAATCCGTCATAGGCCGATGCTGTAGGCGCCGGGAGGATACACTGGGAAATCCGGGATGCGACATTTGATTTCATGGTCTTCTTATCTGAACAGATCAGGATGGAAACACCTGCCCTGCCGTCAGGAGTCTCTTTTTTTGAGAGATACCCTTCGATCCCGGCTTCACAGGGACACCCGATTTTTGATGTCGCAAATCCTGTCGCTTCAACTGCCGCCTTATACGCCCATTCTCGTGTTGCTGCAGTAATAATAACCCGGGAAAGCCAGACCGGGAATGCCTCTGCATAGGTATCCAGAATTTTTGTACCGTTTATCTCCGTTGTATCACTCCCCCTCCGGATACACAATACCTTCTTCGGTTATGATATAATCCATGGGGATATCATTCTCATCAACGGGCAGATTTTCATATTCCTGGCAGGCGAAAGCGATCCCGATTTTTCGTAAATTCGGATGTTTTGCCAGGAACCGGTCATAATACCCGGCTCCATACCCGATTCTCCGCCCGGTCCGGTCAAAACCATGCATGGGGAGGATGATCGTATCCACGTCACCACCTGTCGCCGGTATCTCACTTCCTATAGGTTCCGGGACACCAAACGTGCTCGGGACAAGAGAAGAGAGATCTTTCAGATAAGAGAGTCGCAGACTGACATCTTCTTTCACAATTATAGGCACGATAATCGGATTTCCGCGTTCAAGGAGGGCAGCGATAAGGTGTGTTGTATGTACCTCTTTTTCCTTTGAGGTGTATACCATTACAGTTTCGCCATTCCTGATCAGTGCCAGAAGATGGCGGCAGATCCCTGCGCTTTTATTCAGCCTCTCTTCCGTAGTCATTGCATCTTTGCGCTGACGCAGGATCTGCCGTATACTATTCTTCAGCTCCCTCATTTGCAGTAGTATATCCCGGGGATATTTATTGTTTTTCAGAGACACATGCCCGTCTACCCATTCCACTATGCAGGTTCGATTGACTGGCAGACAGAGGAGATCCGAAATGGGGAAGGATGGCAGAACATTATTCGGTGAGGACAAGGATGCGACGGGTCAGACTTTTATGGACTCGTTGCTCATGACGCTGGAGAATGGTCATATGCTGTCCTGCAATATCAGAGATATCCCGGTGAGTAACTACAACAGCTCTCCGACCATGCTTAATCACGCGACGTATCTCTTCGAGTGCATCAGCATACAGGTTGTCCATGGTGTCGGTTTTTTTGATGCAGACAGACTGGCCGTAAGGGAAATCCGTTACCACTGCATCGAAGGATTGACTGAGAAACGGAAGACGTGTTGCATCTGCAAGCAGGAGATCTGAGTTGGTAATGTTCTGCCGGCTGCCAGCTGCCATCAATGGATCAAAATCACTGCCCACGGAACGGATACCGATCATCTCTGCCTCAATCAGGATACCGCCGGTCCCACAGAAAGGATCAAGCATGATGTCCCCCGCCCTGACACAGGTCAGATTGATGAGGGTGCGGGCCATTCTTGGCATCATTACGCCCGGGTGAAAAAAATCCCGTTTCCCGGGATTCCGGGTATCAAAGGACCCGCGGTCGATTGAAAAGAGCACTTTTCCAAAATAGCAGCGATCCTCCGAAAGTACGGCACGGTATTCGACCTGAGGCTTTTTAAGAGAAACGGGACCGGAGATCCTGGTACCAATCAGACACTCAAACTCCCGCTGTGAACAGGGATTTCTTTCGAGGCAACCCCCGTGAACCTTTTTGACACGTCCTGCAAAGGACTGCCGGGTTTCAATGGCAAGCTCTTTGAGCAGTTCTTCGAAGGCCGGGATAGTGGGTTCACACTCGCCAAGATATTCCGACACTACCTGTGTCATGGCAAGCCGGGTCGCCAATTTCGGATCCGGGGATTCTACAACCGCGACCTGGAGACGTCTGTCGAGAACGTTACCTATGCAGTCAAGTTCGGCGAAGGGCAGTGTCGGATTTTCACCGGAAAGCTCGAAGAGCAGCCTCATCCTGATCTCATTTGTCACCTTCATTCAAATAGGTGTGTACGAAAATATTACTGCGAAAAAATCTTCACTATTCGCTGCCTGTTCATCGTGTATGAACATTTTTCCGTCCGGGAAAAGTTCTGGCATGCTGCCAGAGAGGCCCGATTCCAGCAATTTATTATGAATAATCTGTCCAGGATGAAATTTCTCTCAATTATCGAATGCAAGCATATCCTGGATTGACCCAGATGAGTATGAGCTTTAAAAATAACTGAAAAATAGATTTGTTTACTTTTTACTTTTCTTCTTGCCACCCATTATACCGGAGAAAAAACCGCCCGCACCGCTGCTTTTGCCTTCAAGCTCGGCAAGTTTCTGGTAAAGTTCTTTCTGCTCACTGGAAAGAGACCTGGGTGTAACAATTTTTACCCTGACCAGCAAATCGCCAGGCTTCCCACGGCGCTTCACACCTTCGGCTGCGATTTTCAAGGCGGTATTGAACTGGATACCGGGGGGCACTTTCAACTCGATATGACGCTTGTCTATCGTTTCGATCTCGACGGAGGTACCAAGCACTGCCTGTGCAGGACTGATTTCAATAATCGTCTCGAGATTATCCCCGTTCCGGGTAAACCGGTCATGGGACTGGACATAGACCTCGATGAACAGGTCGCCATTGGGTGCACCATAATCTCCTGCCTCGCCATACCCTTCCATGCGGAGGCGCATACCATTATCGATTCCTGCAGGTATATGGACGGAAACATTTCTTTTCACCCGCGAATGACCGGACCCATGGCATTCCCTGCAGATTTTTTCCGCGATTTTTCCCTTCCCGTTACACTGGGTACAGGTCGTCATACGGACAAACTGGCCGAACGCTGAATGAGCGGCCTGCCTCATCTGTCCGCTACCCCCGCAACGGGGACATATATTCAGTTTTTTTGTTTCACTTCCGGTTCCACCGCATGCGGAACAGGGTTCAGTATGCATCACTTCGATATCGCGGTCCACTCCGGATACTGCATCTTCTAACCTGATCTGGATGCGCATAAGCAGATCAGCGCCGGGCTGCGGACCTGAACGTCGCTGACCGCCGCCAAAGAAATCAAAGATATCGCCAAAGCCGGAAAAGTCCGCACTGAAACCTCCGCCCCCGAACCCGCCTCCACCGGTATACGAGCCCTTCGAAGCACTGGTATAGGTTTCATGGCCCATATTGTCGTATTGTGCTTTCTTCTGATCATCGGAAAGCACGCTATACGCTTCGTTGATCTCCTTGAATTTCTCCTCAGCACCCGTATCCTTGCATACATCGGGATGGAATTTCCGTGCGAGGTTCCGGTATGCCTTCTTAATTTCTTTATCGTCAGCACTACGGGGTATGCCGAGGACATCGTAATAATCTCCCGTACCCATCTGTGCTCACTCTTCTTTTACGTTATAATCGGCATTGACGACATTATCTTCAGGTTGTTTATCCTGCCCGGGAGATGCACCCGTTCCTGCCTGCTGCTGTGCGGCCTGATCTGCCTGCATTTTCTGGTAGAGTTTTGTAGTGGCAGAGTAAACCGATTCTGTCAGTTCTTCCATGGTCTTTTTTATGGACTCAGGGTTGTCTTCAGTCAGTGCCTTCTTTACCTCAGCAACACCTTCCTCAACTTTTTGTTTATCTGCGGGTTCAAGCTTATCACCACTTTCTTTCAGCATCTTTTCTGCCGTGAAAATGGCAGTTTCAGCCTGGTTATGCAGTTCAATCTCGTCACGCTTTTTCTTATCCTCAGCTTCGAACTGTTTGGCTGCATCCATCATCTTTTTGATATCTTCTTCGGTGAGTTTCTTATCTCCCTTGATCGAGATCGCCTGCTGGTTGCCGGACCCAAGATCCTTTGCTGAGACGTGAATGATCCCGTTTGAATCAATATCAAAGGTGACTTCAATCTGGGGTATGCCACGGGGGGCAGGAGGGATCCCGGTCAGCTGGAACTTGCCGAGGGTGAAGTTATCCTTTGCGAGGGCCCGTTCACCCTGTACCACATGGATTTCAACACTTGTCTGGCCATCCGCTGCTGTCGAGAATATCTGGCTTTTGCGTGTCGGAATTGTGGTATTGCGTTCAATTAATTTGGTGGCAATACCGCCCAGCGTCTCAATACCGAGGGTAAGAGGAGTCACATCCAGGAGGACGATATCTTTTGTTTCACCGGTCAGAACTGCGCCCTGGATACCTGCCCCGAGGGCAACGCACTCATCAGGATTAATACCCTTGTCGGGTTCCTTGCCCAGGATCTTTTTGACCGTCTCCTGCACGAGTGGGACACGGATAGAGCCTCCAACGAGAAGGACATGGTCAATATCTTTTGGCTCAAGCTTTGCATCGCTCAGCGCCTGCTTAACCGGACCAATGGTGGATTCAACAAGGTCCCCGATGAGTTGTTCAAGTTTTGAACGGGTGAGGTCGATGTTGAGGAATTTCGGACCGTTTGAATCAGTTGTTATGTAGGGGAGGTTGATATTTGTGGACTGGCGTTGTGAGAGCTCAATCTTTGCATTTTCTGATGCATCACGCAGTCTCTGCATCGCATACGGGTCATTGCGAAGATCTACACCTTCCTTTTTCCGGAATTCCTCGACAAGGTAATCCGTGATGCGTTTATCAAAGTCATCGCCGCCAAGGTGATTGTTGCCGGCAGTTGATTTCACTTCAAAGACACCATCACCAAGAGTCAGGATCGAAACATCGAATGTACCGCCCCCGAGATCATAGACAAGCACGGTTGCATCCTGCTCCTTGTCAATACCATAGGCCAGTGCGCTTGCGGTGGGTTCATTGATAATCCGCAGGACATCAAGGCCGGCAATCTTTCCGGCATCCTTGGTCGCCTGACGTTGCGCATCATTAAAGTAAGCTGGCACCGTAATGACCGCTTTTGAAATTTTCTCACCGAGATATGCTTCGGCATCGATCTTCAGTTTCTGAAGGATCATTGCCGATATTTCCTGGGGTGAGTAACTCTTATCGTCAATTTTTATTTTTTCTGTTGTCCCCATTTTTCGCTTGATCGACTGGATGGTCCGCTGGGGATTTGTTACGGCCTGGCGTTTGGCAAGACTCCCGACCAGACGCTCTCCTTCTTTGGTGAACGCAACGATGGATGCGGTTGTCCTTCCTCCTTCTGCGTTTGGGATCACGATCGGCTTTCCTGCTTCCATGATCGACATGCAGGAAAATGTTGTTCCCAAATCAATTCCCAGAACCTTTTCTGTTACCATTTTTATACCTCCTGGTCTTTCTGATTTCCTTTTGAGACTGCTACTTTTGCGTATCTGATTACCTTATCATTCATCCGGTATCCACGGGCTATCACATCTATCACCGAACCCGCGGGTTCGTCAGATGCAATATGAGCGACTGCTTCATGCTCCGCAGGATTAAATTGTGTTTTAAGTGGGTCCACAGGCGTGATGCCATTTCGCAATAACCGATCATGAAGAAGCTGCTGGATCTGATTCACTCCTTCGCGCAGATGGGCATCATCAGATTGTACTGCCCGTTCAAAATTATCCAGTACTTCAAGAATGTCAATAGCAAATCGTTCAATTGCAAGAGAGACAAAAAGCTCCCGATCGCGTGCCGAGCGTTTTTTGAAATTTTCAAAATCCGCTGCAAGACGCAGGAACTGGTCATTCAATTCAGCATATGCGGTCTTCTGTCTTTCCTGCTCGGCTGCACACGATGGACATTCCGTCAGGCAATTTTCTCCTCCCTGATCAGGTGCTCTCTCCTGTCCTGTACTGATTTCTGCGTCGTCCATAGTACATCCCGTTTGATGTTCCATTATCTATTGTATTGTGGTTCTATATAAATTTTGATATCATATTAATTCAAATACCTGTAAATTTCACCCGGTTTGACAAATGAGGCGTAAATTTATAATTGATTTTATTTTAGGGCGATTTTTATCGGCCGATCATCAGAATTGCGTGCATATTAAAAAATAACTGTTATTCAGAATTCCTTTTTTTCACCTATGATGAAAAAATCACGCACAGGATACCCTGACTACGATTTCCCGGTTTTCCGGATTTTTTCGATAATTCCCATAGTATCTTTCCCTTTTTTAAGCCATTTCGGTCCTGTTAAATCCTCACAATATTTTTCTCAACGCTCTTCAGGACAACGGCACGTAATGCCTCCACACTCGCCGCTGTGACATCCCCTGTCGAGCGATAATTCCCGAGAAGGTAATACAACACAATCGTAAACCGCAGGGGCGGTCGGGGGACAGGCACTGTTCCCCTCAGAAACCCTAAGATTTCAACAAATTGCGATGAAAATCATTAAACCATCCTATTTTAGGAGGGTCCCCCGCCTCAGGGCCTCTTCGAGGCACGGCGGGGCAGTGCGGTGTTTTGCAAATATGCTTACAGATACTGATCCGCCGCGGGGGCGCCCCGTCGGGGGCGGCGGGGTTCATCGCAAATAATTTTGAAGAATAAACAATCCATTACGAACATCTGTTTAGTTCAATTTTCCCGTTCATGCCCGTTTCAACAGAGCTGCCAATTAAGGGATGATCCACTGGAGAAGGTCAAACCGGAAAACCAGGGCTGTCGTGGTTAGTATGGCCATACTCATCCATTCACCCGATATGCACGCTGCATACATTTTTCTTTCCTGTTATGCATACACTTCACCATGAAGTGGGCACTACTCTCGGTCTGGGACAAGACCGGTATCGTCGAGCTTGCCGAGGAACTTTCGCGTCAGAAATATAATATTATGAGCTCAGGCGGGACCGGAAAGGCACTTGCCGAAGCCGGCATAAAGTTTACCGAGGTTTCCAGTTACACCGGTTTTCCCGAGATGATGGATGGCCGGGTAAAGACGCTGCATCCGAAAGTTCACGGGGGTCTCCTGGGAAGAAGGCAGATTGATGATCTGGTAATGGCTAAGCATGGTATTAACCGGATCGATGTCCTCGTTGTAAACCTGTACCCTTTTGAGAAGATGGCAGGGCAGCACATGGATCTCGAATCATTGATCGAGTATATCGATGTCGGTGGACCTGCGATGATCCGGGCAGCAGCAAAAAATTTCAAAAATGTCACGGTTGTTGTAGACCCTGAGGATTATCCGTCGTTAATTACAGCAATTCAGGGCAATGAACTTTCTCTCGATCAGCGCCTTGCTTTTGCAAAAAAAGCGTTTGCCAGAACGGCAGCCTATGATGGTGCCATCAGCAACTACCTGTTCGGTCTCAGTGATTCGTTTCCCACGACCTATACGGTTCAGTTCAGTCATGGCAGAACACTGCGGTACGGGGAAAATCCGCATCAGGAGGCTGCAGTGTATGGGGAGCTTGGTATTGCAGGAGCCATACCCCTTCAGGGAAAGCAGATGTCCTATAACAATTATCTTGATGTAAATGCCGGTGTGGCACTCCTCCGGGAATTTGAAGATCCTGCTGCTGTCATTATAAAGCATAATAATCCCTGCGGTGTCGCTCTTGGCACAGACATAGCCGAGGCCTACATCGATGCCCGCGAAGTCGATCCCGTTTCTGCTTACGGATCCGTTGTCTGTTTCAACCGTGAAATCAATAAAAACACAGCAGAAGAGATTGCCGGAACATTTGTTGAAGTCCTCGTTGCCCCGTCATTTTCTGAAGAAGCCCTTGCCATCATCAGGAAAAAGGAAAACATGCGTGTGCTGATTCTGCCGGAAAAATCCGGTTCTGATGAAATCCGATCGATTGATGGAGGAGTCCTTGTTCAGCGAACGCCCCCTTATCAGGAGCACTGGAAGGTGATCACCGATCGAGACCCGACTCCCGATGAGCTGCGGGCGGTCCAGCTTGCCTGGAAGGTGTGTAAGCATGCCAGAAGCAATACCATTATCTTTGCCGATCAGAAGCGTACTCTCGGGATTGGTGCCGGTCAGATGAGCAGAGTGGATGCTGCAAAAATTGCCGTCGGGAAAGCCCGATCATCGCTGATTGGGTCTGCTGTCGCTTCAGATGCATTTCTGCCATTTGCAGACACCCTCGAAGTTGCGGCTGAAGCAGGAGCTACAGCACTTATACAACCGGGTGGATCCATCCGCGACAAAGAGGTAATCGATGCTGCGAACAGGCTTCATATGGCGATGATTTTTACCGGTGTCCGATACTTCAGGCATTGAGACTTCTTCAAATTCCCCATTCATCCAGACAGAAGATACCTTACATAAAATTGTTATAACTACCGGGGTATCCAGTATGAAAACCTGGCAACAGGTTCTGAACTGATAAAAAGTGGCAGGGAAGGAATGAAATCCACGGTACCCGGCCAGTCACTGGACGGTAACTTTATCCAGCCGCTTCGATCGATACCGGTTTTTTATCTTGTCAGTAAAAAACGTCCCGGTCGACTGGGCACTTAAAAGATTTGCATAGATTTGGGAAGGAACATTCTGATATTGATAAATCAGCCCGGAATGAAACTCAATCTCCAGATTTTTTAATGTATTATCGTAACCAACACTTTTCAGGTTACAGGATTGAACGGGTTGTCTTTCCATACTATCACCATAACTTATTGGCGCTGTCAACAGATAATAGTTGGTAATAATATAATTCTGGAAATTATTCAAGGAAAATTCCGACATGGTGGCTCCAGCGATCCTAAAAAAACGAAAGCAAAAAGCACCACAATATACTCCTGTAATGACCCGCTCTCTCCAGTCCAAAAGTTGCACAATGAATTAATGCTAAATATTTCCCATACTAACATTAAGTAAAGATGGACGAAGCTGCTGAGGTTTCACGGCTGCTCGATATCCTCGGGAACAGGAACCGAAGGAGGATCATCGGATTGTTACGTCAGAAACCCTGTTTTGTTACCGAGATCTCAGAGACACTGATGATCTCGCCAAAAGCAGTTATTGATCATCTCCAGATGATGGAGCGGGAAGCAATTCTTTCCTGCCAGACAGATGACCGGCGGCGGAAATACTATTATCTTGCCAATGACATTCTCGTCGACATCAGCCTTCAGCGGACATCTGTGCCTGCAGAAGATGAAGTTGCCAGCGATGAAACTGAACGGATAAAAAACTCAATCAGGATGTTCGGGCAGATGATCCGAGCTCACGATATGATTCTCTCCAATCTCGAACAAATCAGCCATGATATCGAAATAAAAATCAATGACCTTGCCCGAAACCATAAGGATTTATTCACCAGCGATCGAGAGATTACTGTAATAATCGCACTTTCCCATGACTCACTTACTCTCGATGAACTGGAACAGGTCACCGATTTGCCCCAAAAGGACCTTGGTGAAATCCTGAAACGGTTCGAGCGTAAAGGAATAATCGGACGGACAAAAGACCTGTATACACTCCGAGGCGTACATGCAGAATGATCCAAACAGTCCTTATGACGATGTTTTCAACAACCTCGCCAAGATCGTTGAAGACATCGTCAAAAACATGCCAGACAGCCACAATGCACGAATCATTGGATACACAATAATCACCCGCAACCCTTCGAACGGGGAACCGGAGATCTTCCGACAGGGTCAGCCTGGCGATGATGAAGAAATCCCTTACGAAATCGTAGAATCTGACGACAGGATCTTCATTACCGTTACGATACCGGTCGATTCAAAAAATGCTCCCCTCGTTGACATCCAGGCAACAAGCGTAAGGGTGGATATTGATGACCGGAATGTATCGGTCACGCTCGATCATCCCATAGACAGGATTCACAGTTATTATCGTGTTCACCGCGGTATCATGGATATCACCCTGAAAAAAGTCAGCACCGGATAATATTTTTTTGGGTAGCCATCCATTCTGATTCCTCATTTTTATGATCTTATGTTCCCTGTGAACCCTCACCGATGAAAAATCCGCTCTGCCCTGATGAGGGTCCCCGCCACAGGTCTTTCCGAAGGCATGGCGGTTCTGGTATATATCAGAAATTGACCGATTTTTCTGGATGATCAGCAGCGGAAACGTCCCCCGGACACAACGGTGTTCATCATCCTCTGTTTAAAAAAACGATTCCTGAACGGTGAATTTCATAAAAAATTTATGAGGATCACCCGCCTCAGGGCCTCTCCGAGGCACGGCGGGTCAGAGGTTTTTAGAGTTGTCGAAATTTACCAACTTTGTAACTGGATCCGCCGCGGGGGCGTCCCTTCGGGGGCGGCGGCGTTCATCATAAGCAGGATATCAGAGAATCCACTTCTCTATGATATCAGGAAACAATGAATTCCTGTGCCCCTGCCCCTAGGCACCCCATTCAGTATTACAGCTCTTCAAAGAACTGGTAAAAAGATAATCCAGGAACGGTTAATCGAAAATCGTCTTACCATTAAAAATGGTGATGGCAAACTGCCTCTTCCTGAGCGACCCTCTCTGAAATACAGAAATCCCCCATTATACCTTGACAGGAAAATCTGAGGGGATATAAGGGGTAATGGATTTCTTTGACGAACGCATCTCGTGGAACTGGCGGAGCGAGACCGTAATATCCCGGGTAAAAGCAAAATATCCTATCTGGGTATTGCGGCAGAGCTTCATCGCCATGTCCATGAGTCCACGTGGATCCGGACGTGCCTCACCCAGCCAGATATGGAAGATGTTCCCCCCGTCAACAATGGGGAAGAATACATGCTCGATTTCCATACGTTTGGTGAGCGGGACATTTGCCCCCGGTGCCACATGGGTGCCATTCGTATAGTATATGGGGAGATCACGGCTCTTGCCCAGCATTTCCAGGCCTTCTTCGATGTCTCCTTTGATCACGTTTACTGCATAATCGTGATACCGGCGATCGAGCAGATCGGCAACCGCAAACCTTTGCCCGGTCGTCTCTGCCGGCGTGCGGGCAAGGGCAATGGTCATGTTATTCTTTGCGGAGAGTTCGCGACCATACAACTCCATCTCTGTCATCGCACGTATGGCAAGCCTGAATGCTTCTTTTGATTCGTGGAGTCTGCTTACCGGTGTGGTGCTGCACCATCTCATTGACACCGACGACCCCAATCGTATATACCAGTCCTTCAAGATCGACAGCAAGTGCGCCACGTTCACCGGTGTTCGGGTCCTTGGGGCGCTGCATGGCAAATGGCATCCGGCTGTTGGCCCGGATAAGGTCCATCCATCGGCGTTTGATCTTGAAAATATCCACCGCGACATCCATGAGCGCCTTGAGTTCGGCAAAAAGACGGGTATCATCTCCTTCTGCATTATATGCCGCACGGGGGCAGTTTACGGAAACAACCTGCCAGGATCCCATCGAGAAGTGCCTGCCATCCTCAAAATACATCTTCTTATCAAAATCCGAATCCTTGTCTGCCACCGTGGAAAACTGATACGCACAGCACTGGTAACAGGAAATCCCTTTACCTGCTCCGCGGTACGCGGGAAGCTGGTTATCGTAATAGGGTGTTCCGAACTTCGAAGCGAGTTCGAAGGTCATCAGGTATAATTCCTGGAATGTTGGAAGATCAGGGTTTTTCGCGTTGAACTCTTCGCGTTCATTCATGAAATCCGGTTCGATAGAGATCTCGGGCTTTGGGAAGTTGAAGGGTTTGCCCCAGTAATCTCCTTCAAGCATTACTTCCATGAGGGCTTTGAAGAGCAATCGCACCTCACGCTCGAACTCCCCATACGTGCGAAGAGGAGCTGATTTGCCGTCCCAGATCTTTCCTTTAAAAATGCATGGCTTGTCCTGCCAGAGAGTCGGTACACCCGGTGAGAGCTGGATGGATGAGAAGACAAGCTGACCTCCCCGGGCTACCATCATCTGTGTCATTTCATAGACAAACATCTGCATGTTCTGTTTGATCTCGTTATACCCCATCCCCTCCATATAAGGCGCCAGGAAGGTGAGGAAATTGTAATAACCCTGCCCACCGGCAAAATTAGTCTGGGCGGATCCGAGTGCTTTTACCGCATGGAGAATTGCAACCTCCGGACGCTTCGCAGGACCAGCCACCGAAGCCTTTGTACCATTGCCGTCAGGCATCAGGCCATAATAGAAGAAATAGCGCAGGTCCCAGTCCTGGCAGAACGGGCGCGTACCAAAATACTCGAGATCATGGATGTGCATCTCGCCGGACAGGTGATGATCGGCAAGGTCGGGTGGGAGCTGGAGCAGATATTGTTCCTTTGAGATCTTGTCTGCTTTCTTCTTATGGGAAGTCTCGGCATTTTCCTGGAGGTTTGCGTTGTCGTGTGCTTCGAATCCCCTCCCGACATCAATCTGGTGTGCATCATAAACCGGAGTACCGACACGGGTAGAAACATTGCGGTACTGTATCATACCCCTCTCAAGCAGTGTGATGTTGACAATCTCACGGATGAGTGGACCGGAAAGTGATTTCAGACCCATGTTCTTGATGCGGTTTTCAACCTCCAGGGCAATATCCTGGGCGGTCAATTCGTCTGCCCCTTCATAGCCATAGAAGGTCTCGACCAGCTTTGTTTCCTGAACAATCTGGCGGACAATACGATCGCGGTTCCATTCGATGATATGCCCGTCAGATGTACGGACGAAGGGGAGGACAGGTACGGTAATTCCGTCAAATGTCAGTTGTTTTGTCTCCCGCCGCGCCATTCATTCACCTGAAATAAGCCTTGATAAGTTCTCTGCATCCAGCTCGCCGCGGGGAAAAATGTCTGCAGAGGTATAAAAATCTGAACTTTTTTGTAAGACCGGTGCTTCATTAACGAAGATTCCATTCATTCGCAGCTCGGTAAGGGACTCCGCAGTTGAGAGGTCCTGTTCAATGAATTTATACCCTCCTTTTTTTAAAAATCCTTTCAGAATGTCACAATTCGGACAATGCTCAAGTGTATACACAATCAACTGCAATTTTTCCGGCACAAAAACACCCTCTGGTCTGTCATCTATGAATTTGGAATTGCCCGTAAAAAAAACTTGGTTTATGCTCCTGAGCCCAAGCATTCCGGCAATCGATTACCATTAGTAGTGGTATGAAATAATAGTACCCTAATGGTCAGGGTATTTATTGCACTGGAGCTTTCAGATGAGATCAAAGACCAGCTCGCCTCGGCCCAGCAGACGCTCCGCAGGTGCCGGGCACGTCTCACCTTTGTGGAGCCGAAGAATATTCATATAACGGCAAAGTTCCTCGGTGAGGTCGATGAGAAGACCCTTCCACAAGTTATTGAAGCCCTGAAAAAAATCACCTTCAGTCCCTTTCCTGTCACAGCAGGAATGGTAACCGTAAATAATCCCCGGCGCCCGCATACGGTCTGGTGCGCCATTGACGACGCGGGGGAGGGGGAGAAAGTATTCACGCTGATTGAGGATGCACTTGCTCCACTTGGATTTTCACGGGAGACCCGCAGGTTTACTCCCCATGCAACCATCGCACGGGTAAAATCCCCGGACCCGTCACTCTTTTCCGTGCTTAAAGACCTGAGCAGGACAGGATACGGCAGTTGCACAGTCCATGGTATGGTGCTTAAGAAAAGTACGCTGCTGCCTCAGGGGCCGGTCTATGAAGACCTCGAGGTGCTGAATTGGTAACCCGGCTGCCGCTGGAAGAGACCGTTCTTCTGGATCTCCGACCGACCCGACAGGAACAGGAACATGTCTGGGGTCTTGCAAAGCGCCTGCTGGCAGCAATCGCCCAGAGTGGCAGGGCAGAAGCGATGGTAGTCGGTTCCATCGCCCGGCACACCTGGGTGAAAGGCGACCGCGATCTCGATATTTTCATGCTTTTCGATCCGCTCCTTTCCCGCGAACAGCTTGAAGAGGAGGGCCTGTCGCTCGCTCGCAGCATTGCAGGAGCGTTTACTGACCGTTTCCATGAAAAATATGCCGAGCATCCGTATATCAATGCAACCATCGACGACGTGGATGTAGATCTTGTTCCCTGCTATCACGTGGACAGCGCGACCCGCATACAGAGCGCAGTGGATCGCACGCCGTTTCATACCCGGTATATCACCGACCGGATCAACGGGTTAATAGATGATGTCCTCCTGCTCAAACAATTTACCAAGGCAGGTGGGATCTACGGGTCAGACCAGATGACGGAAGGCTTCTCAGGCTACCTGTGCGAGCTGCTAATACTCCATTACGGAGGATTCACCCCTCTCATCAGGGCAGCTGCAGACTGGCGCCCCGGTCTGGTTATCGATATTGAAAAACATGCAGCAAAGAAATTTGATGAGCCCCTGGTGGTGATCGACCCGGTCGATCCGAAACGCAATGTTGCAGCAGCAGTATCCCTCGATCGCATGGCAGGATTTGTGGAGCTTGCCCGGGGATATGATGAAAACCCGGTCTATGAATTTTTTGCTCATCCGATGGAACGTTGCATCCTGAAAAAGGAGCTCGCTGCCATTATCTCACAGCGCAGGACATTTGTTTATGCCATCACCTTCGCGACACCCCAGTACATTCCGGAGATTGTTGTGCCTCAGCTGAAACGAAGTGCCATTGCGCTCCGGGAATTTCTGGAACGGAACGGATTTCTGGTCCATCACGCTTCCTATGATATGCAGACAGACAAGTGCATGTTCCTCGTTGAGTTGCTCGTAGGGGATCTCCCGGCAATTCGACAGCATCATGGCCCCCCGATCTGGAACCGGGAAAATGCCGACAAGTTCCGCAAAAAGCACCTTGCCGAGCACCTGTCAGGACCTTTTATTGAAGATGGGCGGTACGAAATGGAGGTCAACAGGGAATACCAGACCGCAAAGAGCCTTCTTTCTTCAGATGCTCTCCTGACGGTGAGTCTGGGCAAACACATCCGGCAGTCTTTGGAAAAGGGATGGACACTGCATGAGGGTGCAGAATGCTGGCAGGAGGAGTTTGCTCCGTTCATCGCGGAATTCTTCGACCGTCGCTCACCGCTTACAAGGATACTGCGGGAGAAATAAAGCCGAGATCTTTGTTTTTTTGAGTTTCTGTTTTAAGATGAACGACTGGTGCCCCTGACGGGACGCTCCAGGGGCGGTTCAATAACCAAAAATCCGAAATAAACCTCCTGACCTGCCGTGCCTCGGAGAGGCCCTGAGGCGGGTGACTCTCGTAAAATACTGATAATTTTTATGGGAAACCTGTATGAAAGAAGTGTTCGAACCTGAACCATGAAAATCGTAATATTCAGAGATGAACGGGGATCGGTATCTGTGAATCAAACTTATGATGACCCCGCCGCCCCCGAAGGGACGCCCCCGCGGCGGTTCAATAACCAAAAATCCGAAATAAACCTCCTGACCCGCCGTGCCTCGGAGAGGCCCTGAGGCGGGTGACTCTCGTAAAATACTATAATTTTTTGGGAAACCTGTATGAAAGAAGTGTTCGGACCTTCATGAAAATCCAGATGAGAATCGGTAATCCTGATCAGATTATGATGACCCCGCCGTCTCCGACGGAGTGCTCCCGCAGCGGATCAACAACATAAAATCTGAAAACATTCCTTGATCCGCCATGCCTCGAAGATGTCATGAGTCGGGGGATCCTTAAAACCAGTATCCCAATGAATTTCCCGGCCTGAAAAATTATTTTTTGGAATTTTTCTTTATTTTTGCTGCCGCCAGTTTCTCGATGGCTGTTGTATCAACATCCGGGCTGACCTCAAGTTTCCGGTTTCTTACGGCGCTGTCAACGAAACCTTTTCCCGTACTGGTGCGGATGATTAACGTAGTTGAACCGGCAGGACTTCCGATTGCGCCTGCTGATATATCTGAACGTACAGCCGTCAGATCAGTGCAGTAACGGCAGCCTTTTCGTATACAGGTTTCCAGTTCTGCAAGAGGAACGATGGTTGTGCTTCCATCCTGTTTTAAGACTTCAAGTTTTCCCTTGACATCGAGTTTCCTGATCTCGTGGGGTTCGAGCATATAGTGGCTGCGGAGTTTTCCCTGGATAAGCAGGGTATAGTCAAATGTTTCCGTGCAGAAAAGGCCGATGGTGAGCCGGATTGCCTTTGCGTAGGGTTTGAGCAGATCATTTTCACTTGCCCGTATACGGGAGACTGCCTGTACTGCACAGGGAACACCGACGACAGCGATGCGCTTAAACTTACGTTCTACTACGGCGTTTTTCAATGCCGCCAGGA
Source organism: uncultured Candidatus Rokubacteria bacterium (assembly GCA_963805625.1). Classification (GTDB taxonomy): domain Bacteria; phylum Methylomirabilota; class Methylomirabilia; order Rokubacteriales; family DASRDR01; genus DASRDR01. The sequence continues at coordinate 46,110 of CAWDVE010000010.1, read as the reverse complement.
GAGGTACCCACCAGCTGTACCTGCTGCCTGCCTGCTGCAGAAGCACGTCGGATTTCGTAATTACAACAGATGACGGCCTGAGCGTCCAGCGATCCTCGTTTACCGTGACAACAGCATCGATCAATCCCTCATCCAGCGCATTGGCGAGGATCGACGTGACTGCCCCGCCACTCTGGCGGTGCGGAACATCAAACGTTGCTTTTGCGGCGAAGAGTTCCAGGTACTCCCCGAGGGTTTCTGAAGGCTGGTTACCAGTACGGGGACAGGAGTCATAACATGCCCCGCAGGTTACACCATCTGTTGCCTGTTTGCAGTACCCGGTACTTTTGGGGGATACCACCATTTCCCCCTCGTCAAAGGTAAGTGCATCTGCAGGGCAGACTGCAACACATGCACCGCACCCCGAACACCTGCCCGTATCCCAGATCTCACGTTTTAAATCGAGATAACTTTTTTCTGCCATTACCATCATTCCCACGTATACTTGTTTGCAAACGGCCTGGCGCTTGTCGCAGCGATCCGCGTGTAATCCGATGCAAGCAGGGGTGCTGCATCAATGCCGAACGATTTGGCGAAATCCTCAATAATCGGGCGGATCACAGCTTTCTGCTCTTCTGTGACCGGCGCCTGTCTGGCTCCGCCTCCGAGACAGAGATCGTCAATTGTGCCACGGACAAAGATCTCTCCCCCATGAATCCCGCTGCCCACACCCTGTTCTGAAACCGGAGGGACACCTTTGAGCCCGAGGACAATGATGATTCCGCCTGCCATCGATTCGCCGAGGAAAGCGCGGGCACTGCCGCCGACTACAAGAATAGGGTGCTTCTCCCGGTACCGCTTCATATGGATACCACCACGGTAACCGATGTTGTCGCGTACGTACACCCTGCCACCCCGCATGCTGTGGGCGACTGCATCACCGGCGCTTCCGTGTATGACGACCTTTCCCTTGTCCATGGTGTTACCCGGTGCGTGGTCAGCATTTCCATGAACAATAATCGTGGGGCCGCTCATAAACATGGCAAGGTCCCCACCGGGCACACCATTAACCGTGATGGTCACATCATCGCCACGCAATCCATCTGCAATAAACCGCTGGCCAAGGACATGGTCGATGACGATCTCTTTTACACCATCAGCTACAGCAGCCCGGATCTTCTGGTTGAGGGGGGTGTAATGAAGATCTTTGGCATCAATACGGACTGTTTTCATGCTCATGCCCCCACGGTCTTCACATCAAGCACGTTCAGAAGCCCCTCGTCAAGCATATAGCCACGCAGCCGGTCGCGGTTTCCCCTCAGGCTCTCGATGCTGTTGATGCCGGCAGCCCCCATCAGTTCGGCAAGTTCAAGTGTCCAGCCATGGATCAGGTTCTCGACATGCACAGACTCTACGTCAGGATCCAGCCTCTTTGTAAGTTCCGGTTTCTGCGTGGCGATGCCCCATGCACACTGCCCCCGGTAGCAGGTACCGCAGACACGGCATCCCATGGCAACGAGGGCGGAAGTACCGATATACACAGCATCAGCCCCAAGGCAGATGATCTTTGCCACATCCGCACTTTCACGGATCCCGCCACTTGCGATAATTGAGACCTGGTTTCTTATTCCCTGCTGCCGGAGTTTTGCATCAACGCTTGCCACTGCTGCTTCTACGGGTATACCAACATGATCCCGGAATACCCTTGGAGCCGCACCCGTACCGCCACGGAAGCCATCAATCACTACTGCATCTGCCGATGAGCGGGCGATACCCGCGGCAATTGCAGCAGTGTTGTGAACTGCCGCAATCTTCACAAAGACCGGTTTCTTCCATTCGGTAGCTTCTTTCAGGCTGCGCACGAGCTGCTTGAGATCCTCAATACTATAGATATCATGATGGGGAGCGGGGCTTATGGCGTCACTCCCTTCCGGGATCATCCGCGTGCAGGATACATCGGCGCAGACTTTTTCACCGGGCAGGTGCCCTCCTATTCCCGGCTTTGCACCCTGCCCTATTTTGATCTCTATCGCCGCACCGCGTTCGAGATAATTGATGTCTACCCCAAACCGTCCGCTGGCCACCTGAACTATCATATTACTCTGGTAAGGGTAGAGCGATTCGTGAAGCCCGCCTTCCCCGGTTCCCATGAAGGTGCCGATCCGGCTGACTGCTTTGGCAATCGCAGTCTGTGCATTCAGGCTGATGGCACCATAACTCATATGCCCGACCATGATCGGTGTCTCTATCTGGAGATTTGGCGAGAGTTTTGTTATCAGTTCAACAGTGCCATCCGCTGACTCTTTAAGGGAAAGGGACGAGGGTTTTTTGCCAAGATACGTTCGCAATTCCATCGGTTCCCGGAGCGGGTCAATACTTGGGTTGGTGACCTGGCAGGCATCGAGCACGAGGCGGTCGAAAATAATAGGGTAGGGGAGTGCATTTCCCATCCCGGCAAGGATGATCTTCCCGGTCTTTGCCTGGTTGAAGACAGCCTCACGGATTTCACGGGTCCATACCGGATGACTCCGGTAATCCGTGGGTTTCTCGTAGATGCTTATCGCATCTCTGGGGCAGAAGGCCGAACAGCGATGACATGCAACACAGTTCCGGGAGTTCACACGAATAGCGTCCCCCTCTTTACGAAACACGCCATATGAACAGTTTTCAACGCAGCGTCCGCAGAGCATGCACTGGTCAGGATCGATCTCCACTTTGAACCTGAGAGGGATACTCCCTATGGTCATGCGATGACCCTCCCGATAACCGGTTCGCCGGCTTTTGGCATGGCGATATTATCAACATCCGGTTCCATCCTGCGGATTGCTGCTTCCTCGCTGGAAATATAGAGCCGGTCGCCAAGTTCACCGGTTACGAGTGGACGCAGTTTGATCCTGTCGGTAAATCCCACAAGGGTGTTTTCATTGGCAACGCAGATGGCAAACGGTCCATTCATGAGTGCGGATCCATAGGCCAGCCGGATCGCACGATTGAGTTCCTGTTCTTTTGCCGGCATCCGGTCGATATCTTCCCAGAACGGGGGGGCAAGTGCCCGGACTGCCATTTTTTCCGAGAGACCGTGTTTACGGATAAGAAGGTCCACGAGGTAGGCTACCACTTCGGTGTCAGTAAACATGGTGCACTTATACCCGTAACTTTCAATGTAACGACGGTTTGTACCATACGAGGTGATCTCCCCGTTGTGAACGACGCTCCAGTTCAGGAGATTGAACGGGTGCGCTCCTCCCCACCAGCCGGGAGTATTGGTCGGGTACCGGTTATGCGCCAGCCAGAGGTATCCCTGGTAATCCTGGATCCGGTAGAAATCGGCAACATCCTCGGGCCAGCCTGCAGCCTTGAATACCCCCAGATTTTTACCGGATGAGAAGATGAGGGCCCCGTTCTTTTCAGCGTTGATTTTCATGACAAGGTGGGTGACAATATCTTCATCGGGCGTGGTACTTTTGGGCATCAGGCTCCTGTCAGGACGGAAGAAATAACGCCACGGGGTATGGACTTTCCGGATATTGGGCTGTTCGTACGTTTTGATCTGTTCATCATGGACGATGGTACCCCATTTCTCCAGGAGCGTATCGAGTGCAGCCTTGTTTTCACGGATATTGTCAAAAAAAACATGCAGCGCAAAATAATCCTTGTATTCAGGATAGATCCCATACGCTACGTAACCGGCTCCTTCACCACTCCCCCGCTCGTTCATCATGGAGAGTGCCTCTTTGATTTTTGCACCATCCACGCTCTCGCGGCGCTTATCCAGGACACCTATAATACCACACATATTATCACAATACAGAATGATGTTGTACTGATGAACATATGTTCATTGCACTAGCGAACATTCGTTCAATCAGATTGGTTGAATAAGTATAAATACAAATGGGTGGAACATGTCTTCCAATATGTCAGCAGATGTAACAAAACTCCTCAAAAAAATTGAAGCGGACAAGGTAAAATTTATCCGACTTCAGTTTACTGACATCCAGGGTCAGCCGAAAAACGTCTCGATTCCGGTTATTCAGGCAGAAAAAGCCCTTACTGAGGGTATCTGGTTTGATGGCTCATCCATAGAAGGATTTGCCCGCATTGAAGAATCCGACATGATGCTCAAACCAGACCCGTCAACGTATGCGGTCCTTCCCTGGAGACCCCAGGAGGGGAAGGTTGCCCGGTTTATTTGTGACGTCCAGACCTATGGAAACAAACCGTTTGACGGAGATCCTCGTTATATCCTGCGAAAAACCATTGCTGAAGCAGCAAAGATGGGATTCACGTTTAATACCGGTCCTGAACTCGAGTTTTTCCTCTTTAAAATGTATGAGGGAGTTCCGACAACAGAATTTGAAGATCGCGGGGGGTATTTTGATCTCGCCCCTACCGATTCTGCAGAGGATGTCCGACGCGATGTTGTCCTTGCACTCAGTGATATGGGATTCGAGATAGAAGCATCCCATCATGAAGTCGCTGACAGCCAGCATGAAATTGACTTTAAATATGGTGATGCACTCATTACTGCAGATCGGGTTATTACCTTCAAATTTGCAACCAAGTCAATCGCGCTGCAGTACGGTTTGCACGCGAGCTTTATGGCAAAGCCGATTGCAGGCATCAATGGCAGCGGTATGCACACCCATGGATCGCTGGCCAGAAACGGGAAGAATGCATTCTTTGATCCCAATGGAGAAAACCAGACTCTCCGATACCGCAATGTACTATATCGGCGGTATCCTGAAACACGCAAAGGCGATTACCCGTGTTGCAAACCCGACAATCAACTCCTACAAGCGCCTTGTCCCCGGTTATGAAGCCCCCTGTTACATCTCCTGGAGTGCAGCCAACCGTTCCGCGCTGGTTCGCGTTCCGGCAGCAAGGGGTAACAGCACCCGGGCAGAGTTCCGCAGCCCGGACCCGATGTGCAACCCGTATCTTACCTTTGCCTGTATGCTTGCAGCCGGACTGGATGGTATCAGGAACAAGGTTATGCCACCTGAAAGCACGAATACCAATATCTATCATCTCGATGAGAAAGCCCGGAAGCGACTCCATATCGATATGCTGCCGGGCAGCCTTATGGAATCCAATGCAATGCTCGTCAAGGATGAAGTGCTCTGTAAGACGCTCGGTGAACATGTTGTAACGAATCTTTCAAGTATTGCCCAGATGGAAACCGATTCCTTCCGGCTTGCAGTCCATCCCTGGGAACTTGACAGGTATCTTGCAACATACTGATCAAAATTTTTTACATTAATGTATCGGCAATGTACGGACTTGTAATCCGGTAAACATACTGTCGATCATTCTGGCACAGTTAAAAGGTTGGATGACCGTAAGGTATACCAAAACGATACCCGGGTCCGTGGACCTTCAGGTACTTCCAGACGGGTAGCGGACTGGTCCAACTTCCGGAGTGACGCCAGTACATAAAAAGCTGTCAACGGTGAAAATAATGGCTTTGGATACCGGTGTTACGACCTGGCTTATGGTCTCTGCAATCCTGGTGATGCTGATGACCCCTGGTGTCGGGTTTTTTTATGGCGGATTGGTAAGGAAGAAGAATTTCATTTCGATGATTGCCCTCTCGTTTGTTGTCCTTGCACTTGTAAGTGTGCACTGGATCCTGATCGGGTATTCTCTTGCCTTTGGTCAGGATATCGGGGGAGTTATCGGTAACCTCGATTTTGTAGGGCTTAACGGGGTCAGTGCAGATGCAGGATCGGGAGCCTATCCCCCCCTTGTCTTTATGGTGTTCCAGCTCTTTTTTGCTGCAGTTACGGTAACCATCGTGACATCGGCAGTTGCCGAACGCATCAAGTTCTCCTCATTTATTGTATTTGTTCTCGTATGGCTCACTCTTGTCTATTGTCCGCTTGCACACTGGGCATGGGGTGGCGGATGGGCATCGAAGCTGGGACTCATTGATTTTGCCGGGGGGACCGTGGTCGAGATCTGTTCAGGTTTTGGTGCTCTTGCTCTTGCTCTGGTGATAAAAAACCGGGCAGGATTCGGGGAATATGCACTGGAACCCCATAATATCCCCATGGCTCTTCTCGGCGCTGCCCTGTTATGGTTTGGCTGGTTCGGTTTTAATGCGGGAAGTGCTCTTGCAGTAAACAGTGTTGCTGTCAACGCATTCGTCACAACAAACACGGCAGCCGCTGCCGGTGCTCTGGCATGGATGTTTGCGGGCTGGTATCATGGCAAACCCAGTTCACTGGGTATGGTAAGCGGCGCCATTGCCGGCATGGTGGCAATAACTCCGGCTGCCGGGTTTGTCACCCCGCTGGTTTCCCTTCTTATCGGGGGTGTCGCGGGTGTTCTCTGTTATGGAATGATGCTCGTGCGGGTCAGGAAAAAATGTGACGAAAGTCTGGATGCCTGGGCAATTCACGGAATGGGTGGTCTCTGGGGTACCGTTGCTACCGGCATTTTTGCGGCGGCAGCAATTGGCGGAATTTCCGGACTGGTTGAAGGCAATGCCTGGCAGTTTGCAGTAAATACCGTATGCGCAGTTGCAGCACTCATATTTGCTTTTGTGATGACCTATTGCATTGCATTTGTTATCGATCGAACCCTGGGGATGAGGGTCACTGAAGATGAAGAGTATGTCGGCCTCGATATCTGTCAGCATGGTGAGCGTGCCTGAACAGTATTTGTTTTTTTGAAATTTTTTTTCGATTCTGTAGTTAAATTTATAAATATAGGAATACAACTTCCTTCCAACAAAACAAAATGATTACGCTACCTGGACCGCGATATCTGATGCTGATTTCCCGGACTTTTCATCCGGCATCGGGATCGGTTAGCGGTGCACAGGTGACCGGATTGGAAAACCACACATGAAATGGCATTTCGGATCCAAAAGGTCAAATGCATCACAGTTCCCAATGCAGATCTAAAAAAAGCAGGTGTATAATGGCAATTGATTCTGGAGCAACAGCATGGATCCTCGCCTCAACGGCGCTTGTCATGATCATGACGCCGGGAGTTGGATTCTTTTATGGCGGACTCGTTCGCAGGAAAAATTTCATTTCGATGATAACCCTGTCGTTCGTCGCCTTTGCACTGGTCAGTATTCAATGGGTCTTATTTGGGTACTCACTCGCATTCGGTTCTGATGTTGGCGGGTTCATCGGGAACCTGCAGTATCTGGGCCTGAACAACGTAGGGATGGAGCCGGGTCCGTTCAGTACTGCGATACCCGGGCTGTTGTACATGGTATTCCAGCTCGTATTCGCAACGGTAACGATGGCAATAGTAACATCAGGATTTGCTGAACGAATAAAATTCAGTGCATATCTGGTATTCGCCCTGCTCTGGACTACGATCGTCTATGACCCGCTTGCCCACTGGGTCTGGGGCGGGGGATGGGCAGCACAGTTCGGCGCACTTGATTTTGCCGGGGGGACGGTTGTCCATATCAGTTCCGGGTTCGCTGCCCTCGCCCTTGCACTGGTGATCGGAAAACGTGTCGGCTTTGGCAAGTATGCAATGGAACCTCATAACATTCCCCTGACCATCCTTGGTGCTGCACTCCTCTGGTTTGGCTGGTTCGGTTTCAATGCGGGGAGTGCAATCGGTGCCAATGGTCTTGCAGCCAGTGCGTTCGTAACAACCAACACAGCAGCTGCAGCAGGTGCAATGGCCTGGCTTCTGGTCAGCTGGATACATGGAAAACCGAGCTCGCTGGGATTTGTCAGCGGGGCAGTGGCCGGGCTTGTTGCAATCACACCGGGAGCGGGTTATGTAACACCCATGGCAGCTCTCCTGATTGGTGCAATTGGCGGGGTGCTCTGTTATGGCATGCTGCTCTTCCGTATCAGGAAAGGACTTGATGAAAGCCTTGATGCCTGGGCAATCCATGGCATGGGAGGATTATGGGGCGCAATCGCGACAGGTATCTTTGCGATTGCGGCAGTGAACGGTGCATCCGGCCTGCTTGAGGGTAATGTCCATCAGTTCATTGCTAACGCAATCGGGGCATTTGCAGCAGTAATCTATGCGTTTGTGGTCACCTACATCCTTGCAGTCATCATTGACAAAACGATCGGCCTGCGGGTCACTGAGGAAGAAGAGTACGTCGGTCTTGACATCTCCCAGCACGGAGAACGGTGTTAACCGGAGGAAAAATCATGAAAATGGTAAAAGCAATTATCAAACCTGAACGTTTCGAATTCGTAAAAAAAGCCCTGGAAGACAAAGGATTCATCGGGATGACGATATCAGAAGTAAAGGGGCGGGGAGAACAAAAAGGCATTGCCCTCCAGTACCGGGGAGGGTTGATGATTGTTGATCTCCTGCCTAAAATCCAGCTGGAAATTGTCGTCAGGGACTCAGATGTTGATACTATTGTTGTGACAATAACGGAAGCAGCGAGGACCGGAAAAATCGGTGATGGCAAGATATTCATCCTGCCGGTAGAAAAATCGATCAGGATTCGGACAGGAGAAATGGAAAGCTGATTTTCAGGAAAATCAACCGAATAATTTTTTCAATGCCGCTGATTTACCTGATTCTCAGAAGATCCTGAATGAAGGTTATTCACAAAAGTGATGAAATCAACAAACGCTGAAACGTACATGCGACCAGCAACACAATTTTCCTCACAATAACTATTTCTCTTTTTCATAAGGTCTTCGAAACGTTGTCGCAATTCTCCGGCAGGAGTGTCTGGTATACGTGTGGCAATATCCTCAAAATTGCCACTCTCACATGCTCCTTCCACCAGCAGGATTATCGCTTTTTCTTCCGGTGTTTTTGTAGAAATGCTCAGATTATTCAATCCGTGACTCGCAGCATGGAGGCGGTTGACGGTCTCAAAATACCATTCAGCAGTACGATTACACCCATCCTGCCGGGTAGAGCGTGCGCAGCAGGCTCTTTCCAATAGATTTTTCAGGGTATTTTCCGATTCTTCCGGGATCCAGATCAGGATACGACTGGCATTACCGGTCTCAAGAGATTCCTTTGCCGCTTTTGTCACGGGTCCGTCATTCTGGTTGCCTGTCAGCACCATCCAGTCACTCCCCTCTTATATATTCTCATCAGTCCGGATCTGCTTTGTAATCCTGAAAAATGGATTAATCGTATAAAATACGCAGCTTTTGTTCAACATGCGGCGAGATTGGGTAATACCCCGGTAAGGAAAAAGAACCGGTATCCAGCCGGACGGACTCTTCAATGTCATCATCACTGATGCCATGCCTGCTGTGATCCACCAGCTCGTGGAAAAAGACCTTGCCCCCGCCGTGAACGATTCGGCACAGGCAACAGCGATCATCCCCGGCTTTGATATAATAATATGAGGCGCCGATCAACGACTGGCGATAGTCCTGCAGCTGTTCCAGGATAAGCTCGTATTCAGGTTCCGAAGCATCCGGCATTATATATTGCGGCAACGGAGCCATGCCGGTTATTTTCTTGACTTTTGGCATTTTTCAAGACCCCCCTCGATTTCCTTCTCCCCCTTGTCATGTGTTTTTACACATACTCAGGGTACGAAGGCAATATCTTTCTATGCTATATATAACTATCTATTAAGACGAAAACAGATTGTTATTTACAATCATGACAGAAGATCTATACTGTGTATCATGATTCCGTGGCTCTCTCTCAATTTTAAAAGTTTTAAACCAAATGCAGCCATCGCGCTTAATGCCACGCGGCACATGAACAAGATCGAGCGAAAAAAACTATTCTCTCCGGATATTGAACCGATGCGGACTGCTGAAGGACGGTGGTTTGAAGCAATCGTGTACGAGATGTTTCTCGATATTTCAAGAAAATCGGACCGGATAAAATATCTTGCACGGAAAGGTGCCGATGCCCCAAGAAAACGAGAGGATGTAAAACTCGGCCAGAACGGCCTTTTCTATTCAAAATACGGAGATATTACCATTCGGGGTAATGGGCAGGATCTCGCGGAATTCGATATGCTTCTGGTTGATGCAGATAACCACGTAGCATTTGCTGAGGTAGTGACATCCCCTTCCGATCTCAAAGAATTTGAAGAAGAGATCGCATTCAAGAAGCGTCTTCTCGGGTATCTTTACGGTCAGAATATCACCCCCTTTCTCCTTATTTCATCCTTTGACCTGTCCAACTATTCGGTGGTTAAACGGCTTGCCAAAGATAAGACCAATGCGATTATCCACACTACTTCCTGTGAGGAGATCAAATCAGTCCTGAAGCATTATCGTCCAAGGATCATCTATAACAACCCGGAAAATCATCCCAAGCTGGTTTCAGCAACCACGTTCCCGATGAAAAACCCGTTTGATTACAAGCGCTATCATGACGAAGTACGCACCCGGATTTTCGCTGATGTATCAAAGGGAGGGGGAAGAAAACATCCCGAAATCACAACCCAGACAGGCCAGATCGTCAAAAAGGTACTCTATGGCGGATTGTTTCCGCAGTCTGTCAAATTGCTGTGTGACACCTATGGATTGTCGGTGAAAAGTAAGAAAATCGAATTTGAAGATTTTTCAAAATATTATTCAAAGGCAGTCATAGCAACCGATCTTCCCGGCTATGAACTGATCATCTACCTTCGTTCGCGACAGAAGAAGGAGTACCATAAGATGATCCAGGCAAAAGACGGTCATTTCAAATTTGAACGCCCGACACCGCCGAAGGTAGGTTTTTTTCTCTGGCTCGAAGTCATCCAGCCGACTCTCGGGACGCAGATTACCCATCAGATTCTGGAGTCATTTACCATAGTCGGGCAGAAAGGAAGATAGTGCTTACACGGGAGCATGTTCTGAAATGCCACGAGTATCCATATCCGTGAAAAGATATCCGATCGTGCATTTTATTGTCTCCCTCTACAATTTTTCTCGAAAAAACGGTTATTAATCATCGATGACAACACAAAACAAACGGGAGACCAGCTCTCATCCATTTGTCAACGACCGGATAAACAGGTTCTGTTATCCTGATTTTTTTAAAAAAAATTGTTTGGGGATCTCCCTGTTGCAGATGTTATCCCGACGTTATAGTTAGTCGAGCAGAGCGCCCATGGCTTCATCATACCTGGCACTCATGACGTAATCGATACCTGATACTTCTGCAGCCTCCGGAGTGAGTGCCATCAGGTCATCCCGTGACATTGTCGAGAGACGGAAATTCCTGCTCCCTGCCATAATCTGCTGGAGACCGGTTTTGAATTTCTGTGAATAGGTATAGATACCGACTGCACCCATCGGGATCTCCTTGATACGGGGACCAAATTTCTCTTTAAGTTCCTCGTAGCAGACGAATATTTCTTCGATGGTATTGCCGTACTTGGAGACAGACTTGGGAAGGTCACCTTCCTTGATCCATTTCTCAATATTCTTGCCCACCATACCGGGGATCATGAGTCCTCTGCCCATGCAGACTGCCTTGAAATAGGGGCTTCCCATTGCGAGTGCTTTAAACGCCCCCGGTTCGTCGGAGATTCCGCCAGCCATCGCCAGATCCGGCACACGGTAGCCTTTTTTGTCCAGTTTGCAGGCAAATTCGTACGCAAGCGACTGCAGGTAGAACGTGGGAATACCCCACTCGTTCATCATCGGCCACGGGCTCATACCGGTCCCGCCACCTGCTCCATCAATGGTGAGGAGATCAATTTTGGCTTCAGCACTGTAGCGGATTGCCATGGCGAGTTCGACCATGGAGTACGCTCCGGTTTTCAGAGTTACCCGTTTAAACCCGATATCACGGAGACGATCCACCTCTTCCAGAAATCCCTCTTTGGTAACAAAACCAAGCCGGGAGTGCCGTTCAAACTCCTTGATGGCTCCTGCCTTGTAGGCTTCCTGGTTTTCATGCAGGGTCGGGTCCGGTAGTACGATGTAACCTCTTTTCTTAAGCTCGATTGCCCGTTCAAGAGACTTGACCTTGATCTCGCCACCGATACACTTGGCTCCCTGACCCCACTTGAGTTCGATGGTATCAAGATTGTGCTTGCTTGCCACATATTCTGCAGTTCCAAGCCGGGTATCTTCGACATTCATCTGGACAAGCATCTCACCATAGCCATCATAGAATTTTTTATAGATGTTGATGCGGCGATCCATCTCGGGAGACTCGATTACCTTTCCTTTTGCATCTCGTTTCAGTCCAGGATCAATACCGCAGACATTTTCACCGCAGACAATCGTGATACCGGAGATCGCTGCACCGATGGCGAAGTGCTCCCAGTTTACCCGGGCAATCTCGGTTGATCCAAGGGCGCCGGTGAAGATAGGAAGGCGCATCCTGACTTTCTTGTCCCATCCATACTCAGTTTCGGTATCTACCTTCGAAAAGAGCGCTGTATCCGGACTGGCTTCGACTCCTTCGGGAAGTCCCTGTGCACCAACTGCGTATCCCTGTATGCTGAGGTGGGAGTAATCAATCGGGTAGTTCTTATCGGCACCTGCTGTCAACTCACCGAATGGGCCCGGGTACAAAACCTCCCTTCCCCGGAAGGTGGATAACCAGATCTCGCAACTGCCCTTACACCCGTCAAGGCACCGGGTACAGATACCCGATGACGGAGCTACAGATCTTGAACGGTTCACCGTTCCGGTTGCCTCGTTTGCGTTTGGTTGTCTGAGATTCATGAATAAAACTCCAAATAAACTGCATATTCTTCGATCTGAACAAACACGGTTTGAGATGATCTCAACCTACATGATTTAATACTCATTCGCTAATAAGCGCTTGCTTTCCATCCTCTTTTAAGCTTTGCGGTTTGAACTCAGGATTGCACTCTATTTCTCTCTTATTTTTTCATAAAATATATGCTGAAACTGAAAAAAACACTCATTTTTTGCAAATTGATCAAATCAAAGTTTCTGGTACCGACTCCACGTGCTGTTTATCATCACTTTCGCAAACATAATTTGGCTCTGTAGAAACGGGCATGAACGGGAATGGGTCTCACCCAACCATGAAAAAGTGTGAAGGTACGACTGGCATCCGTAACAGGCTCTTGAGAGGCCAGGGTGGAGTTTTCAGGCACATTGAAGCGCCGCGGGGGCGTCCCTTCGGGGGCGGCGCAGGTCATCGCAATTGCGGGATTGGCACTTCCCGATCGAAGTATTTAAACCTGGCCATCTGGCTGGCAATCTTTCGATGGGAAACTCTAAGTTTTCAACGAATTGCAAAGTACCTATTTACGGAGGGGACAGTGCCTGTCCCCCCGAACCGCCCCTGCGCTTTGCGATGATGTTGTATTACCTTCTCTGGAGTAATTGCTCTAGGGGGGTGCCACAGCGGCGGGGGCGGAAGCATTACGTGCCACAGCCCATAAAAGAGTGTTGAGAAAATATAGTGTAGGATTTCCACGGAGCCATAAATTTATCAATTTTTCCGTAATGGGTTGAAAAATAATGAATACATAAAAACCCTGCCGCAAATTCACGGGATCGTAACTTATGGCAGACAGATACTGATACAAAGATGCCGATATCAGGAACAATGCGGGCTGCCCAAATGGGAGACAGTCGATACCTTCACATCAGGGCAAGGTCGGTTTCATATACCGGTTATTTATAAAAGGATATTTACAGGTAGGTTTATCGGTTATACCAGCAGTTCCGGATTCCGGGTTTTTTTCCGGTTTCTTCCCAGTCTGATCAATTCCCTGGCCTTTTCATAATACTGGCGTGATAACAACTCTTTTCCAAGTTCCTTTGAAAGGACCCCCAGGCTGTTCCAGGCTTCTGCCTGGTTCGGATTCAGTTCCACTACCCGGTTCAGGGCCTGGATCGCTGATTCAAGGAGGTCGCGCCGCTGTCGCAGGATCGCGATCTTTTTGAGAAGCTCACCGCGGGAAAACAAAAACTCCTCATCATCCGGTGAAAGTTCCACGGCCTTGTCAAAATTGCGGAGGGCCTCGGTATCCTTCCCGAGCTCCCGGTAACAGACACCCCGGTCATGCCAGATATAAGCTAGTGAGGGATCGATGTCAATTGCCTGGTCGAAAAAGGGGATCGCTTCAGCGTGTTTCCCTTCCCGGAAAGATAACCTCAGTCCCTCCTTGTAGCTCACCTTTGCTTTTCCCAGTATCTTATCAAACATGCCTACCGTCGAAGGTGGTGCAGATTCTGAAGGTAGCGCACCTGCTATAACAGCATTGGTTTTGTTTAACAGTTCAGGACCCATCTCTTCAGTAATGTCCCGGATTTTTCCCATCACTCCGATGAACATCCCTTTGCTGTCATAGAGAGCAGTGGACTTCATCCATAAAATAATCTGGCGACCTTCCTCCGGGATCGCCTTGATCCATGCAGCAATCGTGCCCTTCTCTTTTTCTATAATGGTATAGTTATTTTCCGTAATGGTCGCATCGTCCTGGAAGATGAGATCGCTGAGCATGGGTGCCCTGTGCCCAAAAAACGGAATTGAATAATCCCAGTCTCCTTTGCCAAGGATATCCTGTTCTGCAATCCCGGTCATCTTTTCCATTCCCTTGTTCCATACCATCACTTTGCCTTCACGATCGATGACATATGCTGCCTGATGGAAGAAATTGAGCGCATCTGAAAGCACCTTCTGGGTCGTTCCCGGTCCTCTCCCGAGGTTTCTGCGGTCAACAGCCTGTCGGATCATATGAACCATCTCGAGAAGCTGGGACTGGGCATCATCGCCTTTCTTTAAGAAAAAGTCTGCACCGTTATTAAGTGCCTGAATTGCTGCATATTCCCGGCCTACACCGGTGAAAATAATTACGGGTGTCGTATCCCCCCTTGCACGGAGCATTTTTAAGAATTCAATACCGTTTATCTCCGGCAGGTCATAATCAACAACCATTGCATCGAAAGAACTGCTCATCAGAATTTCAAGTGCTTCCTTGGCAGAAAGGGCTGCCTTCACGTTCATATTACCGAAACGTTCAAGAAAAAGACGGATAACCTCAAGCATTGGTTTCTGGTCATCAATAACAAGAACAGACAGCATAGTAACCTTACGGAATGAATGATGCAAAAAAATAAAAAGATTGGGATTTATTCCCGTTTTCCCAGTTTGTGGTCAAGACAGAAGAGGTGACCGGGATGATCCCCGACGCAGATTATTTCAGCAAGAATATCGCTTGCATTCTTCTCCTCCTCGACCTGTTCCTTGACAAACCACTGGAGCATCTCGAAGGATGCGTGGTCTTTTTCCTTTACCGCGAGATCAACAAGCCCGTTAATCATGTCAGTGACCTTCTGTTCATGGGCATACACTTCCTCAAACACCTTCCCGGCCGAGGACCATTTTGCCTTAGGGGCTTCGATATCGAGGAGCGTAACCCTGCCGTTCCTCTCGTTCAGAAAGTCATACAACTTTAACGCGTGGCCCTGTTCTTCCTTCGCCTGCACCCGCAACCAGTGGGCAAATCCCTTCAGGGTGGTATTCTCAAAGTAAGCGGACATCGACAGGTACAGGTAGGCAGAATAGAGTTCACGGTTAACCTGCTTGTTCAGGGCTTGTTCCATAGTCTTGGAAATCATATCAAAAACCTCTGGTTTAATCGATGATTGGTTTTTTCTTTAATAATGCTTTCGTATAATTCCCTGAAAATAAAAAAAACAGCGGAACAATTGAGCACCAGATCCAATCCTGCATCATACCTGAATCAGGATTATGACGGGATACTAACCATGGTCATGTTTTCTTCCGAATCCCCGTACCAAAAATCCAGAAAAAATAAAGATTTTGATGGAATCCGCAACCGTGGCAGAATCCACACGGCTTATTTACACATACTTCTCGGGAGCAGTATCAAATTTCTTTTTACAGCCCGGGGCACAGAAATAGTATTTTTTGCCTTTATACTCGCTGGTGAACTTCGCTGTTTTTTCATCAACGGTCATCTTGCAGATCGGGTCAATTGCCATCTTTCTTACCTCCGTTATCTCCCTTTCTTTGCTTCTGGTATATATGTTTTGAGCAGCAGGGAGAGGCTGACAACGGTAACCGAGCTGAGTGCCATTGCGAGAGCGGCAAGTTCTGGTCTGAACGTAAATCCAAAGAATGGATAGAGCAGTCCCGCCCCGACCGGAATGAGGGCGGTATTATAGGCAAATGCCCAGAAGATATTGCCCTTGATCCTCCCCATCACTTTTTTTGAGAGCTGGATAGCCGCAACCGAGTCAAGGAGGTCGTCTTTGATCAGGACGATGTCCCCGCTTTCAATCGCCACGTCAGTTCCGCTGCCGATAGCAATCCCCACATCTGCCTGGGCAAGTGCGGGTGCATCATTAATTCCATCACCCACAAACGCGACGATCTCGCCTTTTTCCTGGAGAGCTTTTACTTCAGAAGCTTTGTCCTGCGGGAGGACTTCGGCAACTACCTTTTCGATCCCGACCTGACGGGCAATTGCATCCGCAGTCCGTTTATTGTCACCGGTGATCATGACGACCTGAATCCCCATTGCTTTCAGCTGTCGTACAGATTCGGCAGAGGTCTCCTTGAGGGTATCTGCGATGGCAATCACTCCGGCCATCTGATTACCCGCAGCGACAAGAATTGCAGTTTTACCATCCTGCTCAAAAGCAGCGATCCTGGCTTCAGTCTCTTCCGGAACCAGGACTCCCTTTTCCTGCATAAGGGTGCGGTTACCCACCAGAACCGTTTCTCCAAGCACCACCGCACTGACTCCTTTGCCGCCAAAGGTGTCAAATTGATCAGCTGGTTCAATGGTAATCCCCATACTTTGGGCTTTGCGTATAACTGCGAGGCCGAGGGGATGCTGTGAGTTCTTCTCGACACCTGCGGCAAATCCCATAAGGGTCTGTTCGGAAATACCTGCCGGGAGAATATCTGTCACTTCCGGTTTACCTTTCGTCAGTGTTCCGGTCTTGTCAAAAACAATAGTCGTAACTTTTTCGGCAACTTCAAGAGCTTCGCCATTTTTGATCAGGATGCCCAGCTCAGCACCTCTTCCGACACCAACTGTCACCGCTGTCGGGGTTGCAAGCCCCAGAGCACAGGGACAGGCGACAACGAGTACAGAGATCAATGCCGTCAGGGCAAACAGCAGGGTGGATTGAAGGAGTAAGAACCATACGAGAAAGGCGGTTATCGCTATCACAAGCACCGCCGGAATAAAGTAAACCACTGCAGTATCAGCGATTCGCTGGACGGGCGGTTTTGAGCCCTGTGCGTCCTCTACAAGCTGGATGATCTGGGCAAGTACCGTTTCCCGGCCAACTTTTGTGGCTTTCACCGACAGCACGCTGTTTGTGTTGAGTGTGCCACCGACCACCCGGCTGCCCCTGGCTTTGAGGGGCGGAATCGGCTCACCGGTGATCATCGACTCGTCAACATAACTTTCACCGGCCACAACCTCGCCGTCAACCGGGACCTTCCCCCCGGGTTTTACGATAACGACATCACCGATGACCACATCTTCGATCGGGATTTCCTCTTCCTTTCCCCCACGGATAACCAGAGCAGTCTTTGCACGGAGCCCGGCAAGTTTTTTGATCGCTTCTGATGTTCTTCCTTTCGCCCGTGCTTCGAGATATCGCCCGAGCATGAGGAAGGCGGCAAGCATGATGGCGGTATCATAGAACATGAATTCATGGGTGAGGATGATGCCAAAGGTCCCCATGACACTCGAAACGAACGCAACACCGGTACCCATCGCATACATCACGTCCATGTTGAGAGAACGGTTGCGCAGCGCCATGGATGCGGCACGAAAGATGGGGTAAGCAACATAGAGAAAAACCGGTGATGCGATGACCAGCATCACGTAGGCGAGGGTGTGCATGGGCAGGGGGAGAGGTACCCACATGGCAAGCATGAGCGGGATGCTCACGGCAAAACCGACGGTGAACCTGAGAAATTTATCGTGAAGATCTTTTTCCCGTGCTGCCTTCTCAGCTTCATCACTTACCTCCCCGGCAATTCCCAGGTATTGGTAGCCTGCATCCTCGATGGCTTTTTTCATATCAGGGACTGCAGACACCGACGGATTGTAAACAACATAGGCCTTTTCTGTGCCAAGGTTTACGTTTGCAGACAGGATACCGGGAAGTGCCCGGAGTGCTGCCTCGATGGTCTGGACACAGGTAGCACAGACCATCCCCCCGATTTTGAGGGTGACTTCACGGTTCACCACATCATATCCCACCGTCCTGACTGCTTTTTCCAGTTCTGTCAGCGGGACTTTTGTGGGATCGAACTCAACATGGGCTGTATCGGTACCAAAATTTACCTGTACCTTTGAAACATCCTTAATCTGGGAAATTGCCTCTTCGATATTCACGGCACAGGTCGCGCAGTGCATGCCAGAAATTTTTAATTCAGCTTTCTTTTTTTCCGGTTCTGCCATAGGATCCTCCGCAGGGGTAATTGTGCATCAGAGCAGTTTTGTCTCTTCAGTTGGTTTTGGTACCTTTACGACCAGGACCCTGAAGACCGAGGAACTCTCGTTACTCCAGCGGTGCGGGATCCTGGCAGGACTTTCGACAAGCATATCTTTTCCGACGGTCTGCTTCTCATCGCCGATTTCGACAACACCGGATCCCTCAAGCACATAGAAGAAGACATCGACAGGGGTGATATGTTTTTTAAGTGCTTCACCGGGTTTCAGGGTAATAACAACGGCGATCGCATGCGGAGTACTCGTAAATTTTTCGTGCGTCCACATGGTGAGGATTTGGACCGGACACAACATCGTTAACAGCGGTTATTTTCATGTTTTGCTCCTTTGTATTCTATGCTGAACGTGGGAGCAGGATAGATAAAAGGGTATCAATACCAGCATTACAATTATTGCCGCACCTGTCGTAAAGGTGGAAAAAGGAGTGCTTCTTCTTTTCTGCCCGTTTTCCGGCTCGCATGTTCTTTTATCACTACAAAACCAGGATGGGGAAATTCTGGTAGAAGGGGGATATTCTCACCAAAGAATTCCTTGTATGTTACCTGATCAGTTCCCTGAAAAAAACACCGGCGATCCCTGACTCAGATCCGCTGTTTTTTGTATTCGGCAAGGAGGGCCGCCGCATACACATCGCTTTTTTTTGTCGGCACGTAATTAAATTCCCTGACCCTTTTCATGAGCTCTTCGGTAAGTGCAGCATCATCCGGTGGTTTGAGCTTAGTCACTTCTTCGAAAATCCAGTCAAGGTGATCGATTCCCGTTTCTTTGCCGTCAATAAGCACCCGTTTTGTGGTGATCTTGTCCGGGGGAATCCCCCCGCAGATCGAACAGTAATACCCGTCCTTGTCATCCCCTCCCATGGCGTTCACTCCCTGATCATGGTAAGCGACATCTTGAACTTTGTGATCGCGGATAAGGCATGGGGAACATTGGCCGGGAAGATTATGGTCTCCCCTTCCTTCATCTGCGATGTCCGACCCGAAACCCAGACCTCGCATTCTCCATCAAGAATGGTAACCACCGCATCAAACGGGGCGGTATGTTCCGAGAGCCCTTCGTTTTCATCAAAGGAAAAAATGGTGATACTTCCCGCCTTCCGGTTGATTATCATCCGGCTGGCAACGGTGCCCTCATTATAGTTTACAAGATCCTTCAGCTGCAGGACTTTTCCTTTGAGGTCTTCACGTTTTTTATCGGGTTTGTCCGGGTTTTCCTGGATGTATTCTGCCATAATCGTGGCTCTCCCTTGTGCAGTTGTTGATGGGAAGAGTATTATTGATTTCCTCTTTCTGACTGGTCACCAAATCAAAAGTGCCCCGTGCCTTACAAAAAGAATATTGCGCCAGCTGCGTCCTAAAATGGCAGGAAGGACAGCCATGCCCAGTACACCGAAAGCTGCAGGGTGGTCAGGGGTATCCCGATCTTTGCAAACTCGAAGAATGTAAGCGTCTGACCCTGCTTTTCTGCATTCTGGATGATGATCACGGTACTTGCGGCCCCCAGGATTGTCAGGTTGCCGGCGATTGTACTCCCTGCCGCAAGTGCCATGAGCTGGGCGGAAGTGCCTCCTGCCTGGAGAATCATCGGCTGGAACAGCGCGACAAACGGCACATTGGAGATGAACTGGCTGATGACAGCACTGGTCATGAGAATCATTGGCAGGGAAGTAACCATACTCCGGTCAACAAACGCCTGGAAAAATCCTGTTTGCCAGACGCTCTCCATCAGGACAAACATGGAAGCAAAAAAAACGAGAGTGGGCCAGTCAATATTTTTAATGAGCCTCCCCGGATTCTTACCGACCAGCAGGACGGGTATTGCGGCGCACAGGGCAATAAACGGGAGGGGTACAAGAATTTTTCCTCCAAAAAAGGATGCCGTAATATTGGCAGCAGCAAGGATCAGAATGATTGCAAGCGAGCATTGTACCGGAAGAATGGTGGTATGTTCAACGCTCTGAACGGTGTCCTGCACAATGGGACGGGCGGAAAATTCCTTCCGGAAAAATAACCGGAGGAGGACATATGCAAGACCAAGGCTGATGAGCGTGGGTACGAGAAGGTATAACCCAAAGGTGACAAACGGGGTTCCCATCCCGCTGTTTACCGCAATGAGGAGGTTCTGCGGGTTACCGATAGGACTCATCACACTGCCGGTTGTGACTGCTATTGCAAGGGAAAGAAGCATCAGTTTTGGTGAGATCCGGAACCTGGTGGCAAGGGAGAGGACCAGGGGTGTGCCAATGATGGCCAGGGTATCGTTCATGAGGACTGCTGAAAACAATCCCATGCCGAAAAGAATGAAAAAAATCAACTGGTCCGGCGTCCGGGCGTGAGAAAAGAAGCGGCACGAAAGCAGGGACAGGTAGCCGCTTTCCACCATGGCCTCACCCACAATAAACATGCCAAATAAAAAAAGCATAACATCGGTATTGATCGCTCCCAGTGCATCAGGGATGGAGATCTGCCCGCTGATAAGGACGACGACGGCTCCTCCAAGCATGATCTGCCAGATCCTGAGATTGAACCTGCCTACCTGGCGCACAGCAGTCAGCAGGAAAACTGCAGCAAGAACGATGACCGGAATATACGTAGGAGAATGTTTTTAGTTATGGGAGATGAGGCTTGGCATTCTCACGCTTATGCAAAAATCTCTTCAAAGCGATACTCTCGACCCGGTTACTGTATTTCTTTATGCTGATCAGGAGCCTTTACTTTCCAGCGCAGGAGAATGCCATCTTCGATCCGGCGTGCTTCCAGGAGAGACAGCCGGGGAAACGACGACTCGTCGATAAACCCTTCCCCGTCACTGAAGGTGGGAGCCTCTTTTCCCCCGATGAGGATGTTGCCAATATACGTATTGATCTCGTGAACAAGACCGGCCCTGATCAACCCGGCGATCAATGTCCCGCCCCCTTCCACCATGAGACGCTGAATACCCATTGAATCCAAGCTCGTCCATAAGTTCAGGAAGATCTACTTCACCTTCACCGCACACAAGCACCGTGGCTTTCTTTTTCAGGACCGCAATCTTCGCACTTTCTGCCTTCCCGGATACTGCGATCACCCGTCTTCCTTCACCCTTGTGCAGGACTGATGCTTCCGGGGGAATGCGGGCTGAACTGTCTACGACAATGCGGACCGGATGATCATCCCAGCCTTGTTTCCTGCGGTATGTGAGGCATTCTTCCGATTTTACCGTGAGTGAAGGATCATCGGCAAGGACGGTGCCAATACCTACCATGACAGCGTCACACCCGGCTTTGAGCCGGTCAACACGGATAAAATCCTGCCTGCCCGATATTCTGACCTGCCGGCGTTCGCGGGTGGAAATCTTGCCATCAGCGCTCATTGCGACGTTAACAATAACATATGGGCGCATATCATACGTTTTTACCTGCCTGTTATTTCAACCCCACGGTTCTTTTATCAATTTCAACCCGATGACAACCATCGGAAATTAAAGATTGGTCCTGCTCTTGTTGAAACGAGCATGAACAAAGAGTTCACACCCGAACTATGAAAATCATTAAACCATGCAATTTCAGGAGGATCCCCCGCCTCAGGGCCTCTCCGAGGCACGGCGGGGCAGTGCGGTGTTTGCAAAATATACTGTACAGACACCGATCCGCCGCGGGGGCGTCCCTTCGGGGGCGGCGCAAGGTTCATCGCAATTAACAGGATGAGCACTTACGGATATTCCAAGGAATTGTGGTATTTTCATTGGAAATCCTTCACCATTTTTTCTCAACGCTCTTTTTTGAGCTCGGGCACGTAATGCCTCCACCCCCGTTGTGTCATCCCCGAACTAGTCATGAGAATGTAAAACAACACCATCGCAAAATGCAGGAGCGGTTCCGGGGACAGGCACCATCCCCTCTGATAACAGGTGATTTCCAATTTGTTGAAATTATAGGGTTTCAGCAGAGCCAATTATCCTGCTCCTTTTCACGGTAATTTCATCAATCCGGATGCCGGATCTGGTATGAAAAAGGTTCCTGCATCTTAAAATAACAGAAGATTCAAATTGCGTAGATAGATGGTGAGGATGGGGACCGGTGAGGCATGGTACCGAGCGATATTTGAGAATTCACCCAACGGGATCATTCTTTTTGACAAAAGAGATTTCACGATACGAGAACTCAATGCTGCATTCTCAACCCTCCTCAATTACACACCCGGGAGAACTGCGCGGAAGGTTTTTTACTTCACTTCTTTCCGATCAGAAAGAAAAGAAAAGATTTTTAACACTGATTGGACAGGAACCAGAAATTACCGGTTTTAAAACTCTTCTTGAAACAAAAGAGGGAAACGATCGCGAGGTGGATCTTTCCTGGAATGCTGTTGACGATATGACCGTGGTTTGTACAGCAGCCGGTATCAGTCGGCGTAAGATATCAATAAGGCCGGTTGACGATGACCTTGTGCACTACAAACACCTCACCGAAAACCTGCCCACCGGTATTCTCATCGTAAGAAACGGAATAATTCAGTATGCAAACCCTGCTTTTTCAGAATTTTCAAAGTACCTGCCTGATGAAATTCACGGAAGAGATCTCTTGTCTCTTGTTGACAATACGGATCCGGATGATGTTAAAGAATTTGCCGAACACGGACTGAAGGAGACTTCAGAAGCAGTCCGGTGCGAGTTTCACTTCGTGACAAAATATGGGAATAAACGGCTGGCATTACTCTTTACCCTGCCGGTCGTTCATTCCGGTAAAAAGGCAACCCTGATCAATGTTGTCGATATTTCTGAAAGACAATTGCTTGAAGAAAAAATACGGCTCGACAATGAACGACGCAGGGGGATTATTGTTACGGTCGCCCACGAACTGCGCACGCCGCTCCAGCCGATTCTCGGATACCTCAACCTGCTCATTCAGGATCCTGAAGGATTTGGTATTCCTGAGGATACGAAAAGGATTCTTGAACGCTGCCTCGCAAGTGTTGACCGGGAACGTCAGATCATTAACCAGATGCTGGAGCTCTCCGTACTTGACAGCGGGAAACTCCACCTGAACCACTCAACATTTTCCCTAGTCCAGCTCGTCAACAGCGTGCTGGATTCCGGTGAGTACCGGAAAAAAGCAGAGATAATTACCGATATCCCGATAAATCTCGTAATAACCGGAGATATGGACCGGCTCTTCGGCGTATTTGATTCCCTTCTTTCAAATGCGGTAAACTTCTCTGAGCCACCCCGAAAAATTTCTGTTTTTTACCGTTCGGATGCCGGGGATATATTTCATCATATTTCTGTCAGGGACAACGGGACCGGGATTTCCGAAAATGCATTGTCGTCCATCTTTGAGCCATTCCAGCTTGCGGATGCAGCAAAACTTTCCCGCAGATTTGACCGAATCGGGCTCTCTTTGTCCATGGCAAAGAAGATTATGCAGATGCACGGGGGAGATATTACCGTAGAAAGCAGATTACATACCGGGAGCACGTTTACCCTCCATCTTCCGAAATCCCTGCAGGAAGCCCTCAAATAAGGTACGATACAGGCCTCCGGTACGACCGGGACATCTTCTTTCCTGAAAGACAGATCCGAAAAAGATTTTTGATCCCTTCTTGTCGGTATAATCCGAAACGAATGAAAAATCGCGCCTCTTCCAGAACTCTCCGGGACCTGATCCGGAGACCGGTATGGAGCTATTAAAATACCGGTACCGGACAATCATTGCGTGAAGGATGGTCAATTCCTATGACAGAGACACCACCATATGACGATTCCGGGCTTCTGAAGATACTTGTAGCCTCTGAACATGCACGGGCTGATGCATTGTTTCGAAAAGACGTCCGGGCACTGGAATCACTCCTCGCACCGGATTATTACGAGATCAACCTTTTCGGTCGGTTCAAACGGGAAGATATACTGACCAGGATACTCCCCCTGTTCACCCTGCATTCCTTCAGCATAGATGATCCGCATGTCCAGCGGACCGGGAACGATATCGCGGTGATTACCTACCGCTGCACAGAAGACGCAACCCTCGGAAGAAACAAAAAGAACGGGTCCTTTCCGGTGGCCGCCCGTTACACGCTGATCGGGAATCTCTGGAAGATCTCACGCTGGGAAATTGTTACTATGCCGGGAGCCTGAAAGCATATTCTGCCACCTCTCCGGATAGGTAACGCCAGCACGAAAATAGATCACGAATGGAAATACTGCTCCGCAACATAACCCGCATCAGGATTTCTCGGTTGAGAGGTGAGTGCTCAGCTGCCAGTTCCGGTTACTTCAATCATCCAGTGCCAGATGAATGAAGATGACATTCTTTGCCCGGTATTTTTGTTTCCGGACAAAAAACCGGATAATTGGTTTTGGAATAGTCCCCCGTTCCTTATTTTACAGGTTCGCTGCAACCGCTTCGTTTTTTATGGGCATTATCTTTAATACAGCACCATGCTAACGATTTGAATGATAGCACGGTATTTTCATGCTCACACTCAAGGGTATATCCAAACAGATCGGCGGCCTTCGGGCGGTGAATAATGTCGATCTCTCACTAGGGGAGAACGAGATCGTAGGGCTTGTAGGTCCCAACGGTGCAGGAAAAACCACGCTCCTCAATATGATTTCCGGCATCAGTACCCCGACTTCAGGAACAATCATATTTGATAACGAAGATATCACCGGGCTTAAAGCCGACCGGATCTGTAAAAAAGGGATAGCCAAGACGTTCCAGATCGCTGAGTCTTTTCCCGGACTTACCGCATACGAATGCACGATGATTGGTGCGTTGTTTGGTAACCACCGTGCGATCAGCATGGCGGATGCAGGAAAAAAAGCGATAGAAATCCTTGATTTTGTAGGTTTCCCGGCAGAAAAACGGGACACAACCATTAAAAATTTAAATGTGGTGGAACTGAAAAGGGTGCAGCTTGCACGGGCTCTGGCTTCGAAACCAAAGCTGCTCCTTCTCGACGAGCTTACCACCGGGCTTAACCCGAAGGAGAGTAATGAAGCAGTGGACCTCATTAAAAAGATAAGGGATCAAGGTGTCGCTATCCTGATCATAGAACATGTGATGAGTGTAATTATGGGAGTCTCAGACCGGATTGTCGTGCTCGACTATGGCGAGAAGATCGCGGATGGCAGGCCATATGAGGTCGTGAATAACCAGAGGGTCATCGACACATATCTTGGCGATATCGACGCATTCTGAGAGAGGACACCGTTCATGCTTACCGTTTCAGATCTCAATGTCTTCCATGGGAACCTGCAGGTTGTCTGGAACCTCTCGTTCCACGTGGATAAAGGTGAGCTTGTGACCATGATCGGCCCGAATGGGGCTGGCAAGACAACCACGGTCGAGACCATCGTGGGGCTCAACCGGAAAGCGACAGGTTCGGTTCTGTTTGATGGTGAAAGTATTCTTGGCAGTCACCCGTACGATCTCTTCCGGAAGGGACTTGCCCTGGTACCCGAGAAGCGGGAGATCTTTCCGACGATGCCCGTGATCGAGAACCTCCTCCTTGGCGGGACTGCCATGACTGACCCTGACAGGACACTCGACCGGATCTTCCGTCTCTTCCCGGTCCTGCAGGAGCGGCAGCAGCAGAAGGCCGGGACGCTTTCCGGGGGTGAGCAGCAGATGCTTGCTATCGGGCGGGCCCTGATGTCGGAACCGCGTCTCCTTATCCTTGATGAACCATCTACCGGACTCTCCCCCATTCTCACCGGCCAGGTCTTCCGCTCGCTCGAACAGCTTGGCAGGGAAGGGATGACCATCCTCCTGCTCGAGCAGAATGTCCGGAATGCACTGGCCATGTGCAACCGGGGGTATGTGCTGGAAAACGGGAGGATAGTACAGGAAGGCCCGTCAAAAGCACTCCTGCATGACCCGCGCATCCAGAAAGCGTACCTCGGGTTCTGAAACGATGATAAGGCAGGGGATTGTTCTTTCTGGTGGTTCTTCAATCGATAGAATGATTATCTGAATGATAAAAACTGGGCACTGCAGAAACCCTGAGTTTTCAACAAATTGCAAAGCACCTGGTTTACGGAGGGGACAGTGCCTGTCCTCCCGAACCGCCCCTGAGCTTTGCGATTGTGTCGTATTACCTATCTCTGGAGTTATCTCTCCTGGGGTGATGCCACAGCGGCGGGGACGGAGGCATTACCTGCCGTAGCCCCAAAAGAGTGTTAAGAAAAATATTTTGATGATTTCCCATGAAAATTGGACAGATTCGAGTACATTAGTGGAATGTTTTTATCCCTTAATTATTTGCGATGAACCCCGCCGCCCCCGACGGGGCGCCCCCGCGGCGGATCAGTATCTGTAAATATATTTGCAAACACCGCACTGCCCCGCCGTGCCTCGGAGAGGCCTGATGCGGGGATCCTCCTGAAATTACATGGTTTAATGATTTTTCATGGTTCGGGTGCGAACCATTCCCGTTCATGCCCGTTTCTACTCATGCAAAAAATGGTAAAAAGCAGACTATTTTTGAGAGTTCCCGGTCTTATGACCTTCCAGAGGCATGGCGGGGTAGAAAAGTTTCCTGAAATTTCAGGTATGTTGATCAGCCACAGGGGGCGTGCCCTGTCGGATGGGCGACGTTCATCACAAGCACAAAATACTGATTCAACCTGCAATCGGATCTGCTGTACGATTTCCGGAAATCTTTCAGAAAAATCGGTCTGACATGCGATAAACCGAATAAACCAGCCCGAAACTCAGTTCTTCATCGCACGTCACTGAGGAAAAAGAGTGTCAGGTATCAGCCGGTTCCCGAAGGGGCTCTTTTCTTTTCCGTCGTTTCAGCCATCCCTGCACCTGTTCCGGCAGGCTCACGAGCCCGCGGGGCAGAAAGATGATGGCAAGGATAAGCATGACCCCGACGATGACATACCTTCCGAAGGTGAGCCCGGTTGCTTTGAGCCCCTCCCAGATAATGGTAAGTGCGATGGTCCCGATTATCGGTCCGGCAAGCGTGCCTAATCCCCCGAGGATGACGTAGGTAACCGGCCAGAACGAGTTGTCAACGCCGTAGAGTTCAGGTGTAAGGTAGCCGATGTGGTGGATCTGGAGTGCTCCTGCAACACCCGCGAGATAGGCCGAGAGGGCAAATGCGAGGAGCCGGTAACGGACCGGATCGATACCCGCAGCCCGGGCTTCAAGTTCGTTTTCGCGGATTGCAAGAAATGCAAGGCCAATCCGTGTCTTCATGATGTACCAGATTGCGGCTATAGAGGCGATGGTGATGACGAGGACTGCATAGTATTCAATCAGCTGGTAGCCGGGGATTGACGGGCTCAGGAGCCGGCTCGATGCGATACCGTCCCAGCCCCCGGTAACCGGAGCAAGTACGCTGACCGTCAGGGTCTGGACGATGATGGCAAAACCGAACGTGACCATGGCAAGGAACCATTCCTTGAGCCTTACACAGGTAAGGCCGATAAGGATCCCGACAAATGCCGCTACGGCTGCACCGAGAAAGATGGTGATGAACGGGGACATCCCGCTGTTTGCAGCGATGAGGGTTGATGCGTACGCCCCGATACCAAAGAAAGCAGCGTGCCCGAGCGATCCCTGCCCGGAGAAAGCGAGGAGGTTCCACGCCGATGCAAAGATGATGAAGATCAGCATCAGGACAAGAAGGTTGAGGATGAACATGCTGTCAGTGAGGAACGGGATGGCCAGGGCAATGACAAGCGCGAGGACAGTCCCGTATTTTACCATATCGTCCCGCTTAACATGCATGGTCTAATCCCCCTTTTCCCCGAATAACCCGGTCGGCCTCACCACGAGTACGATGATAAGGATGACAAACGAGATCGCGTCCTTCCATATACCGCCAAGGAGAAATGCCGCCCCGTTCTCTGCAAGGCCCATCAACAACCCTCCGATAATTGCACCGGGGATGCTGCCAAGGCCTCCCAGGATGATAATTGCAAAAGCCTTGATCGCGGGGATCGAACCCATGTACGGATTAAAGATCTGCCCGCTTACGATCCAGAGCGTGCCTGCAGCCGCGGCAAGTGCACACCCCAGGCCAAAACTGATAACGTCGATGCGTTCAACATCGATACCAACAAGCATCGCACCTTTCCGGTTCTGGCTCGTTGCCCTCATCTGCATGCCAATCGTCGTCTTTTTTAAGAAGAGGTACAACCCGCAGATAATGGCAGCGGTGAAAAACATGATGAGAATATAATCAAGGGGGACGGAAAGTGACCCGAATGGCAGTGAAATACCGTCATAGGGGCTTTTTACACTCTGCCATTCATCAGTCCATATGATGGCGGCCCCATTCTGGAATATGTAGATGAGGCCAATGGAGAGAAAGATCTCGTTGAGCTTCCCGGTACCGAGGATCGGGCGGAAGCAGAATCGTTCGACAACAGCACCTATACCTATGAGTGCGAGCATGGAAAGAAGGATGATAAGATACGGGTTGATGCCGGAAATAAAAAATATGGTTGCGGTGATATAGGCACCGATCATCAGGAATTCGCCATGCGCGAAGTTCACAATCTTCATCACGCCGAAGATCAGGTTCAGCCCGGTAGCGAGCAGGATATAGATGCAGCCGGCATACAGTCCCCAGAAAATGATCTGCAGGAATACCCCCAAATTGTCCATGATCCGATCAGCCCTGATCCGGCTCTATGCAATATATCAGTCTGCCATGGATTAAAAAAGGGAGGTAATGGTTACGAACTGCTGCCTGCCACATACCAGGACGGCAGGACAAAGTCCGTGGTCTTCAGGTTGTCAGGCCAGACAATGACAGGCCGGGTCTCGCCGAGGGTGGCGTTATATGACAACTGCTCCATCCAGAGATCGAACGTCGACTCCCGGAAGTCCGGAGAGAACGAGCATGGTCTGGTCCTTCATCGCCTCGATAATCTGGGGCATCTCCAGGTCAACGAGTGCCTGTCGCACTGCTGCCTTGTCCGTCGTTCCCGCATTCTCGATTGACCTGTGCCGCGATGAAGACACCATCGTACGTTGAGGCACCCATCATGTCCGGGTAGGTCCCGAATCGTGCAAAGTAACTCTGCTTAAACGCATTCTGGGCGTCCGCGACAGCTCCGACCGGTGCGATATAGGGCGAAAACCGGCTCTCGATAATTGCTCCTTCACCGTACTGCCCGAGGTCCTTATAGAACTGGGCATTGTCATTGTTCTCTGCATTGAGGAATATCGTATTGAGACCGATATCCCGCCGTGCCTGGGTAATGATGGGAGCTCCTTCGTTCGGGAATGCTCCGAGATATACGGCATCAGGATTCGCTGCCTTGATCTTGGTCAGCGGTGTCCGGAAGTCGCTGTCACCCATCCTGAAACTCTCCTGGGAAACCAGCTGTATATTGAGATTGTTCTTCGTGATGGTGTTGTTCACAGCGGTCTGGATCCCCTTTCCGAATGCCGTGTCCTGGTAGAGCAGGGCAAGCCGGAACGGGCGGTCTGCCGGTGCGCCAAGTTTTTTATTGACCGCAGGACGGACCACCTGGTCGATGAACATAGTGGTATACTGCCCGTACGTATCAGTGGTCGGGCAGTGATGGAAGACGTAACTGGTGTCGATGTCCGTGCGATGGGTGATGATCGGGCTTGATGCACCGGTGACGATATACGGGATCCTGTATTCCGCGATGGTCTGCTGATACGAGGAGGTAACCGCGCTCGAATATCCGCCGACCAGGATATCTACCTTGTCATCGGTAATGAGCTTGGTCGCGGCCTTCTGGCCTCCCTGCTGGGTTGACTCATCGTCGCCCACAATAAGCCTGATCTGGGCTTTCGATCCATCTTTCAGGGTAACGCCCCCTTCGGAATTGATCTTGTCGGCGGCGACCTGGGCGGACTGCCACATGTTGGTGCCTACATTGCTCGCGGGGCCGGTCAATGAAGCTATGACACCGACCTTGATAACCCCCTGTGTTGTCGAAGGTTGTTGCGTTGCAGGCTGTTGCGTACAACCGGCAATGAATACAGCCACAATAAGGATACTTGCGATGAACAGGACAGAGTATTTCATAGGTTATACCCACTTTGCTATGTTATAGCATGACATATTAACATTATACCATTAAAGATTAAAAAGAATAGCGTTTTTATTCGGAGAACTGTGAATTTTTTTCATAAAGAACTCTGGTAAAGGGATGTCCGATACTTCTTTGGATTCTACGACCTCATGCTCTTGCATGAATGTGAGTATGGATAATTCTTCATTACCTGTTTCAGAGGTCCGGATGGGCTGATTCCAAGCAGGTCTGCAATTTCAAGGTAATATGCAGCATACCCTTTCCAGGTTCCCCATCGTTCCGCAAATGAACGGGCTTCTGCTGATGAGATTTTTTTATCCCCCAGGTAGTAACGCGAGATAAATCGCCGGACACCTATATCATCGGCAGGGAATACATCAGGACGGTGCAGTCCTCTGAGGATAGTAAGCTCAGCGGTCCACTGCCCGATACCCCGGATCTTTGTGAGCTCACTGATGATCATCTCTGTGTCCGGGTAAGTCCTGAAATGCTCCGGATCCAATGTTCCTGAGAGGATCTGTTGCGAGACCCCGCGAATATACTCACCTTTCCTGCGCGTCAGGCCGCAGGCGCGAAAAACTGAATCCGTCGCATCTGCCAGCGTGTGCGGGGTCGGGTAACTATAGTACACCTTATCTCCAAGTGCGAGAGGAGTCCCCAGCGCCCGGATAAGCCGGTTTTCTACGCTGTGTGCTGCTTTCAGGGAAATCTGTTGTTCGATGATCGAATCCACCAGTGCCTCAAATACGGTGGGTGTGGTCGGACTTTTCACCCCACGCAACTGGCTGATAAGGGATGTCATGATCCTGTCCTGTTCCATTGCCCGGTAGAACGGGGCAAGATCCTCATGGATATTGAACATTGAAGAAATCAGGTTGCCTGCTGCAGCATTCCCGTTTTCTGCGAGAACATCATCAGGGCGGATGGTAAAATACAATTCCGGCATGTCTGCTGTACCTTTGGAAAAGACATCCACAAGCACCGGGGTCCCCTGTATATCAAGTACCTGCCGGAAGATTCCCTCCTTGTAGGTCCGTATCTGCGGGTCACCTCCCGAGAAGATCATGGCACTAAGATGAAAGTTATAGGGCATTTTTGGATAAAAGACGCTGACCGGCACTAAATATCAACTCGCGGTACTATCCCTGCCTGAAATTTCTTCTGGTTATGATTTTCTGAATACCTGGTATGAAAGACCCGACTTTTATCGTTTCGGGTAGCCCATCTGCCGGAGAGTAATGGTGATCTCATCAAGAATGAGCGGGTCATCAATAGTAGCAGGGACCTGGTAGGAAACGCCATCTGCGATCTTTTTGATGGTGCCCCGCAGGATCTTTCCTGACCGGGTTTTCGGCAGCCGTTTAACAACAGCAGCTGCCTTGAAAGATGCAATCGGGCCGATCTTCTGCCGTACCAAAAGAATGAGCTCGGGTCCGATGAGATCCTGCCCTTTTATGACCCCGGATTTCAGGACAACAAAACCCAGGGGTACTTCTCCTTTCACCGGGTCATGTACCCCGGCAACCGCACATTCTGCGACATCGGGGTGCGATGCAAGCACTTCTTCCATGGCACCTGTGGAAAGACGGTGCCCTGCAACATTAATGATATCATCCGTCCTTCCCATGATCCACAGGTAACCATCCGTATCAATATACCCGGCATCAGATGTCAGATAATACCCGGGATACGCTGAGAAATAGGTCTTGACAAAATCATTGTCATTCTGCCAGAGTGTCGTGAAACAACCGGGAGGTAATGGCAGCTTAACGACGATATTTCCGTTTTCACCAGGGGGTACCTCCTCACCGTGAGCGTCGAACACATGCACATTATATCCGCAAACCGGCTTTGTGCACGAACCGGGCTTCACCGGCAGGAGCTCGAGGCCGGCACAGTTCGCACCAATAGCCCAGCCGGTCTCAGTCTGCCACCAGTGGTCGATGACAGGTACATTCAGGTGCTGCTGTGCCCATACAAGGGTATCAGGATCACAGCGCTCGCCCGCCAGGAAAAGCATCCGGAACGCGGACAGGTTATATTTTTTTATGAGGTTGCCATCGGGATCTTCCTTGCGGATAGCACGAAACGCCGTCGGAGCACAAAATAGCACTGAAACACCATGTTCATCAATAACACGCCAGAATGCACCGGCATCCGGCGTCCCCACAGATTTACCCTCATACAGAATGGTGGTGCAGCCATAAAACAGGGGGCCATATACGATATATGAATGCCCGACCACCCACCCGATATCCGAGGCTGCCCAGTAGACATCGCCGGGTTGTACTCCATAAATATTTTTCATGCTCCAGGTGAGTGCAACGAGATGGCCGCCATTATCCCGCACCACCCCCTTTGGTTTTCCCGTAGTGCCGGAAGTATAGAGCAGGTAGAGAGGATCGGTCGCCTGTAACGGGACACAGGCAACAGGGTCGGCGTCAAGGAGTGTATTCCAGACAATATCCCTCCCTTTTCTGAGAATCGCCGGCGATTCCGGTCGCTGCACCACGACACAGGTCCGGGGTTTATGGGTGCACATGTCGAGAGCAGCATCCAGGAGCGGCTGGTACGGGATAATGCGGCTGACTTCAATCCCGCACGATGCGGATATGACCACACGGGGCTTTGCATCCTCAATGCGGGCAGCCAGTTCCCGTGCGGCAAAACCTCCGAATACCACGGAATGGATAGCCCCGATGCGTGCACA
Source organism: uncultured Candidatus Rokubacteria bacterium (assembly GCA_963805625.1). Taxonomy (GTDB): domain Bacteria; phylum Methylomirabilota; class Methylomirabilia; order Rokubacteriales; family DASRDR01; genus DASRDR01. The sequence goes on along the minus strand of CAWDVE010000010.1, from coordinate 13,051 downwards.
GGCAAGCATCGCAATAACGGCTTCCGGGATCATCGGCATATAGATCACAACGCGGTCACCCTTGCTGACACCCATCTGCTGTAACCCGCCGGCACATCGCGCTACAAGATCCAGCAGTTCACCATAGGTGTAGCGCTTTACCGTATGGGTGACCGGGCTGTCATAGATAAGAGCAATACGGTCCTGCAGCCCGTTCGCGACATGATAGTCAAGCGCATTATAACAGGTATTGATCACCCCACCTTCAAACCAGCGATAAAACGGGGGATTTGTACTGTTGAGCACCCGCTCGTATTGTTTATACCATTGGACTTTTTCTGCTGCCGCTCCCCAGAAATGTTCCGGATCAGTCACAGATTCACGGAACGCCCGTTCATATTCCCCGCTCATGCACCAGATCTCCCAGACGTGTATACTAGGAAATTGAGAGGATAGCTCTTATTACTTTCCCGGAAAGTGCACCACCGTTTGCATCATGTGGTGCAGAAAAGCTCCATGAGTGGTGCAGTTCGGGCACAGAAATGGAGGGGAGTGAACCAACCAGAAAATAAAAATGATAATAGTGCCCCAGGCCTGATTTGAACAGGCGACAACTAGATCTTCAGTCTAGCGCTCTCCCAAGCTGAGCTACTAGGGCAGGATACAAATGTTGTCGCTCGTGACTAATAAATGATCTGCTCTGCAGTATAACCTGAGTATCTGTGACCGTTCTTTTTTATATACCGCGATGGCAGTATTAACAGATGCCCCTTGCAGAGAAGAGTGCCACAGAAGGAAACGGAGGACTGGCAGCTGCGATAAAAAGCCGCACCGAGCATGTCGTCCACCTCACGCACAATGATCTTGACGCTGTCGGAGCCGATGCGATCCACCGGATGAGATACGGGAAGGGTAATGTATTCACCATCTGGAGCTCGGTAGGGAAATTTGCCGCGCTTTTTTCCCTGGTTGCTTCCTGCGAGGGAAAAGGTGATCTGCTCTCCATCTCAGATCTCGGGTATTTCAAAGAGGCTGAAAGAATTGCCGGGTCAGCGAAAACCCATGGCTGGAAAGTAGAGTGGCGGGACCATCACCGCTGGCGTGATGATGAAATTACAAAAGTTGCCCGGAACGTAGCGTTGCTCCGCATTGATACAACGGTCTGCGCATGCGGTATTGTCGCACATGATCTTGCACCGGAAAACCCTACAGCTGCAGAAGTCGCCCGGGTTGTATGTGATTATGATCTCTGGAAACATACCGATCCTCGTTCAGCGGTGCTTGGGCAGGTTCTCCAGCGTAAGAAGAACCGGGAACACGTGCGGGACTGCCTCATCTCCGGCATCTTCAGCGACCCCCTCATCGACGAGGAGTTCAGAGAAATCAAAGACGAGATGGATGCCATGATGCTGCGAAGCCTGAAGCATGCAACTATCACCGGAAAGCGGTACAGGATAGCATTTGCTCCCCTTTACGGCTACCCGAGCGAAACGGCACATTTCATCCGCAACGAGAGGAAGACCGATATCGAGGTGATCATAAGTAAGGACGGGAAGTTCTCCCTCCGGTCCGTGCCCCCGGTGAGTCACCTGATAGCCCGGGAATTTGGCGGTGGGGGGCACCCGAATGCTGCCGGTGGTTCGTTCAATTTCAGCGTTATCGAACGTTTTACCTGGTGGCTCTTTAAAAAGAGCCGTCATTTCACCGAATTTGTCAGGATTGCTGATAGTTACCAGGTGACGGATTCTGTCAGCCAGTCCCCGGCTTAAAGGCGATCCCACTGTTCTGCCGACGCAGATAATTACTGAGATCAATATAACCTGAACTATCCATGATATATTTATATTACATGAACGAACCTGCATCCAATGGCTTTGAAAAAAATATGCATTCTTATCGCGGGTGTCTGTCTCCTCGCGTTTGCAGCCATGCCTGTAGAGGCATTCACGGTTAAATCGCTTACCATGACACTTGCACCGGACGGCGATGCACAGGTTGACATGCAGTATGACCTGACCCTGTTTGAAGAGGGTGCAATATTTTTCAGGATTTCAGATCCGGCAGCAGAGCTCAAGAAAGCATTTGATGCGAATTCGAAACATCCGGTAACCGTCACCCAGGCAACCGGCTCGTCTGCCCGGGTGCTTATCCCCTCGTTTGCCTCGGTCAGTACCAGGAGCAGACACGATAACCATGGTGTCCCCTTCGATTTCTTTTGAAAAGGCGCAGAGCGTGCTGGACCAGTACTGGTTTGCCCCGCTTATCTCTCCGGATTTCTCACCCGATCTGACAACGATCATCTTTCCTGACGGGTACCAGACGAACTTTTACAATCTTCTTGTAATCCCTTCCGTTTCCCACCAGCTCGCGATGATTTGATACGAAAAAGGGAAAAATGGAACACTGTTTCCAGTCATTTTAATCCGGCACGGTTTTTTTAAATGTTCTGCTGAAACGGGCATGAACGGGAGTTCGCACCCGAACCATGAAAATCATTAAACCATCGCAATTTCAGGAGGATCCCCGCCTCAGGGCCTCTCCGAGGCACGGCGGGGCAATGAGTTGTTTATAATACATTATAACACGAGATGATCCGCCGCAGGTCATCGCAATAAGCGAGGATCCGACAATTACTCGGAATCTATGGAATTCTTCATTGGAAATCCTGAGATTTAAGACAATTATACCGTATACGTGGCAGACAGAACGAGATTTTTCCAGTATTCTTCACATGAACCCGTACAGTACCCGCCGGCAATTATCTGGTCGGGATCGAAGCATGAGAGGGCACGGTTAATGGAGGCACTGTCAGGATCGACAAGAATGATCTTCCGTACATCATACTCCCCGGTGAGATCGAGCAGGGTATCAAGCCTGTCCCGGCCGACTGCAACCTGACGCTGGTGTTCCATCAGGACTGCAAGGTCGTCCCTGTCAGGTTCCTGCAGGAAAAAAAAGACATTCTGCCGTACGAGGGAAGCAATCTCCGGTTCCTCAAGAGTATTGCAGATCAGCACATGCCCGGTGATCCCGGCATCCCGCATCGAGCGCATCAGGATCCGGTAGAATCCGGTAAGGGCGTCATTCCACTCTTCTTCATCATTATAGAATGCATCAGTGATTCCGAGTACATGAGGAGCAGGCAGGGCGCACCAGGCACCTTTTTTCTGTGCGACGATCCCCGCGGCGTCCTGGATGATTTCGTTGGGATCGAGGCTGATTTCGTCTGTTGCCTTTCCATCCTCAATCCCCTGCATGCACGCCATGATCCGCTCACGGTAGAACCTTCCCCCGGCACAGGGTGACATGATACCTGCTGACAGCTGGGGTGACAGCGACCGGTCAAGCTGGTAAGTGATAATGTCTGCCGGGGTACCGCGGTGTCCTGCTATCCAGGTGGCCAGAGCAGGAACATCCGGCCTGCCGGGCTCCGCTCCCAGCGCTCTTGTTCCCAGCTTCAGCCGTTTTACCATATACAGATCTTATTACTCATAAGCATCTAAAAAGTACTGATGAACCCACCACCGCTGCTGGTCACCTGCGGGTTGCCGTATACCAACGGTCCCTGCCATCTTGGACATCTGCGAACGTACGTGCCTGCTGACGCTTACGTCCGCTACATGCGGCGGGCAGGCGAAGAGGTCGTCTTCGTCTGCGGTTCGGATAATCACGGGACCCCCATCGTTGTGTCGGCGGAGGAAGCGGGGACCTCTCCACGGGCACTATCCGAGCGTTACCACCGCCATTTCGAGGAGACATTCCAAAGAATGGGAGTAATCTTCGACCGGTTCGGCATGACCGATGACCCGGCGACACACCACCGCACCAGGGCAATTGTATCCGAACTTATCAAAAACGGCTATGTCTACAAGCAGATCGTGCACCAGGCATATTGCACGAAATGCAAACGGTTCCTTCCCGACCGCTATGTCGAGGGGATCTGCCCCCACTGCGGGACAGCGGCACGGGGCGATGAGTGTGACCAGGGGTGCGGCAAACACCTGGAACCGGGGGAAATCAAGGATCCGGTCTGCAAGGTCTGCGGGACGAAGGCAGAGTTCCGGGACCAGGAGCATTACTTCTTCAGGCTCTCCGAATTCAAGGATTTCCTGCTCCCCTTCCTCGATAATGTAAAAGGGACGACCAACGCGAAGAACTACGCGATCGGGTGGATCAAGGAAGACCTGCACGACTGGTGCATTACCCGTACCCTCGAATGGGGTGTGAAGTTCCCCGGCCGCGACGATCTCGTGGTCTATGTCTGGGTTGACGCTCCCATCGGGTATATCGCATTCACCGAGGAATGGGCAGAGAATGCAGGAAAAGACTGGAAACGTTACTGGTGCGGGGATAACCGGGTCACGCATTTCATCGGTGGCGATATCATCTACCACCACAGTATCTTCTGGCCGGCGCTCCTGAAGGGTGCCGGGTACGGCGTCCCTCATGCTATTGTCGCAAGCGGGATGGTCAAGGTCGATGATCATAAATTCTCGAAATCCCGTGGGTATGTTGTCTGGACCAATGAGGATTACCTTGACAAGGGTCTCCCTGCTGACTACCTCCGGTACTACCTGCTCGCCTACACGAGTCACACCAAGGAACTGAATTTTTCGTGGAAGGTCTTTGGCGAACGGATCAATAACGAAGTTGTCAATATCTTCGGTAACTTTGTCTACCGCACGCTTTTCTTTGCACACAAGGAATTCGGCGGGATCCCTTCCTGTCCCGTCGATCCTGCCATAATTGCAGAAATACAAAAGAGCCTCATGAACGTGGACAGCCTCATGCGGGACTACGAATTCAAGGGTGCAGTTGATGGAATTATGGCGCTCGCAGCATTCGGCAATACGTACATCCAGACCAATGCCCCCTGGAAACTGATCAAGACCGATCGTAATGCGGCAGCACAGGTAATCACCAACTGCATCCAGATCGTCAAGGCAGTAGCTCTGCTCATCGAGCCGGTGATGCCGGAAAAGGCACAGGTGTGCTGGAAAATGCTGGGATACAAAGACACGCTTGCAGATCATTCCCTCAGGGAAGCTGCAGAGCCGGTTGTGGAAACCGTCCTCCTTCCCCCGACCCCGCTCTTCAGCCGGATGGAAGAAACCCAGATTGCAGAGCTGGAAGCCCTGCTCCAGAAACGTGTAGCCCAGGCAGACAGGAAAATGGAGAAAATACCCGTCCTTTCCTTTGAGGAGTTCCAGAAACTCGACCTGAGGACCGGCAGGGTGCTTGCGGCAGAACCGGTCAGGAAATCAAACAAGCTCCTGAAACTCCAGGTGGATATCGGGGGCGAGACCCGCCAGATCGTAGCCGGCATGCAGCAGTTTTACAAGCCTGAGGACCTCGTAGGAAAGGATGTAGTTGTGGTTACGAACCTGGCGCCGGCAAAGATCTTTGGCGTGGAATCAAATGGCATGATCCTTGCTGCCGGGGATACTGCATCGCTCCTCACCCCCCTGAAACCTGTTGAACCGGGTACGAAGATCCGCTGATACCAGATCACCATCGCATTTTTTTTATTCCTGAAGATGCACCGTTTGTTCTTTCAATGAATCCTCCGCAAGGTCCTCTTTTCCGGTGCTCTCCATCTTTTTTCAATCACACCTGACCCCCTTAACCTCACGCAGTCAAAAAAGAATCATCAATGTGCCCGGCCTTGGCTTAAAGGGTTCATGAACATCGAAGAATACAATATATGCAGGAGAAAACTATTAAGCACGTACCGGGGGTTATCTGCACGAGTTTCCTGTATCTTGACCAGACAATGAAAGATCCCCGGCTTGTCCTGAGCCTTATCGCTGTCAGCACATCTGCGTCACTGCTCCTGAACTGGTACGGGCTTACCCGAAACATTACCAATGTATTACCCCATCTCCTGTACATCCCCATCATCCTCACCGCCTATTATTATCCCCGTCGTGGTATCCTGTTCACGGTTATTCTCTCGGCCATCTATAGTGCGCTTGTTCTTGGCGTTGGATCTCCATCCCCGGAGGTCATCGTCGCTGCTCTCGCACGGGTGGTGGTTTTCATGAGTATCGGTGCCGTGGTTTCATTCCTGAGCGACAGGATGCAGCAGGATGCCGCCAGATGCCTCAGGTTTGTATCCATGGTCGAATCGTCCAATGATGCTGTCGTGGGTAAAACCCTGGACGGGATCATCACTGACTGGAACTCCGGCGCCGAACGGCTCTACGGTTACACAGCCCGGGAAGTTATGGGAAAGCCCGTCAGCCTGCTTTCACCACCGGATCGTCCTGACGAAATACCCCGGCTCATCGGGAGGATCCTGAGCGGAGAACGTATCGGGCGATACGAGACGGACCGGATAACAAAGGACGGGAGACTCATCCAGGTCTCTCTCTCCCTGTCACCTATCAAAAATCCTGAGGGTGTCATCACTGGCATTTCAACCACTGCCCATGATATCACTGAGAAAAAACGGCTGCAGGATGAAATCCTGAAGGCAAAAGATGAATGGGAGCGGACCTTTGACGCTGTTCCGGACCTGATCTCCATTATCGATCGTGACCATCGCATCGTACGGGTGAACAAATCAATGTCTGATCGGCTCGGTATACCCGTCCGGGATGCCGTCGGTCATACCTGCTATGAGATCGTCCACCACAGCGGGCAGCCGCCACGTTCATGTCCCCACCAGATTCTCATGTCCGACGGTAAGGAACACGTCCAGGAAATCCATGAAGATACCCTCAACGGGGACTTCCTGGTAACGGCTTCCCCGCTCAGGGATGCAGCAGGCACGGTCACCGGGTGCGTCCACGTGCTCCATGATATTACCGAGCCCAAGCGGGCAGAAAAAGCCCTGCAGCAGGCACTGAAAAAACTCAATATGCTTTCATCGATTACCCGTCACGATATCCTCAACCAGCTGATGGTGCTGGGAGGCTACCTGCTGATCTCCAAAGAGAGTGTAACGGACCCGGAGATTCTCGGGTTCATACAAAAAGAGGAAGAAGCCGTGACATCGATCCGTCGCCAGATCGAATTCACCCGCTATTATGAAGACATCGGCGTAAACGCACCCCAATGGCAGGAGATCGCGACAACAGTCCGCTCTTCCGCGGCTCAACTTCCTCTCGAAAAGATCACGCCTGAGATCATGCTTTCCGGCGTTGAAGTCTTTGCCGATCCCCTCATCAGTAAGGTATTCTATAACCTCATGGAGAACTCCATCCGCCACGGGGACCATGTCACACGAATCTGGTTCCGGTTTAACGAGACTGAGGCAGGCGGGGTAATTACGTATGAGGATGACGGTGCAGGGATACCTGCCCCGGAGAAGGAACTTATCTTCCGCAGAGGGTTTGGCAAACACACAGGTCTTGGCCTGTTCCTGTCCCGGGAAATCCTCGCGATCACGGGCATTACCATCCGCGAAAACGGTGAACCCGGCAAAGGTGTGAAGTTTGAGATCCTGGTACCGCGGGATATGTACAGGGTGATACAATGACCTCCCCGCCTGAAGATCCCGGACTGACGGCAACCCTGCTTGCCCTGCAAAGGGGCGAGATCACCGAGCACCATATTTACAAAAAAATTGCTGCTGCAAACCATGATGCGCACAACCGTGAGGTGCTGGAGCGGATCGCCGGCCAGGAACTCGGTCATTATGCGATATGGAAACAGTACACCCGGCAGGACGTGGCACCGGACACGCTCCGTATCTGGTTCTATTACCTGATCGCACGGGGCATGGGCATGACATTTGCCATCAAGCTCATGGAAGGCGTAGAAAAACGTGCACAGGGGTATGATCAGGGACTTGCTGGCAGGATTCCCGAGGCACGGGATATCCTGGAAAATGAGGAGAACCATGAACGGGAACTGATTGCACTCATCGATGAAGAACGGCTGAAATATGTGGGCTCGGTCGTACTCGGTCTTAATGATGCACTCGTTGAGTTTACCGGAACCCTTGCCGGGCTCACCTTTGCAATCCAGAATACACAAATCATTGCGGTTGCCGGCCTGATCATGGGAGTCGCTGCCTCTCTTTCAATGGGAGCTTCCGAGTACCTGTCCCAGCGGTCGGACGGAGGTGCAACCAATCCTTTCAGGGCATCTGTCTATACCGGGACTACCTACCTTGTGACCGTCGCCCTGCTGATCCTCCCGTACCTTATCCTTGAAAGCCCGTATCATGCCCTCATATTCACCCTGGCAGGAGCCGTTCTTGTCATATTCCTCTTCACATTCTATATATCCGTGGCAAAAGATCTTCCTTTCTGGCGACGGTTCGGAGAGATGCTTCTCATCAGCCTCGGTATTGCAGCGATCTCCTTTGTGATAGGTATCCTGATCCGCTCGGTGCTGAACGTCAGTATTTAGAATACATTTTCCGGCTCTGCTGAAACGGGCATGAACGGGAGTTCGCACCCGAACCATGAAAATCATTAAACCATGTAATTTCAGGAGGAAAACCCGCCTCAGGGCCTCTCCGAGGCACGGCGGGGCAGTGCGGTGTCTGCAAATATACTTACAGACACTAATCCGCCGCGGGGGCGCCCCGTCGGGGGCGGCGGGGTTCATCGCAAATAATTAAGAGGTAAAAACATTCCATTATGTACATCTGTCTACTCTATTTTCATGGGGAACCCTAAGTTTTCAACACATTGTAAAGCACCTATTTACGGAGGGACAGTGCCTGTCCCCGCGATCCGCCCATGCGCTTAGCGATAGGTGCCTCTGGAATTTCACTCGCATTGTCGCCGTCTGGAACTTATTTCGTGGCAGAATTTGTGCAGCGGTTGAACTTTTCCCACACCGGCTATAGTTTTGCTGTCCTTATCATGGGAGGCTTTGGGGCAGCATGTGAGAAGATAAAAAAAAGCCACCGTTGGGACCAACCTCATTACTTCCCACGTATCCATGGATTTGCCTGCGTTTATGCGGGAGAGGTTATGAAAATGATTAAACAGGTCGAAAAATAATGAACTATTGAAACAGGGTGAAACAAAATGTCCATATCGACTTTATCCATCAAAACCGTCTGTGTCTCTCTTATACTGATGTTATTTCTCGTGACTCTGGGTTGTACAACGACTCCCACGGAATCGGAAGGGACAATCCCTGTTACCTCCATTACCACCGGCGACAACATCTCCAGCTCCTGCTCCCACGTCAGATCCAGGGCAATCTGCCGACAACGTTCAGCTGTCAGGAAATGTCTACGGACTGTCAACTGATCCGTTACGGGGAATTGACATAATTACATTTTCTGTCAGCCTGCCGACGCAGGCATCCAGCGATTGACCTGACCGGGATGGAGATTGTCTTTTCCGCTGCGGGCAGTGCCCCGGTAACCCTCACACGGGGGACGAGAAGTACAACAGGCACTTTTACCGCTACAAGGGGTGGCAATACGGTCACAACGCTGTATCCCGGCGACCTGGTCGAGATTTCTTTCCCGGTAAAGACTGTTGCAGGAGGTACCAGCCTAACTATTGAGTTGAAACCGCAAGGGCAAGGCTGTGGTACCCGTCACGAGAGCAGTGCCTGCAATGATCTCCTCGACAAATGTTCTCGAATAAATCTTCTTTTTCTACAGATTTTTATGTAATTCTTTGTGAACTCTGCCCCAGATTTACCTATCGAAGATTGTCCTCGACAAATCCTGATTATCTCGTTTACCTGACGGAAAACTGGCAATAACCAGTATGGCAGACTGCTGAAAAATCTGTTTATGCCGCCTGGTTCGTGGTAGAGAAAATATCTTTCAAACGGCCGGAGCGATGAACTCGAACTGATGTTTCCCTTCCAGACTCGTGGAATGTCAGGGATCCTCCTGTACGTTCCGCGAGCCCCTGCAGGAATCGCCAGGTACGGCGTTCCCTTAACTGTTCCCGAAGAAGGTCCATTTCCGGCAACCGTGACGATGGCGTTCCTGCCGGTATGTCGGGTGCTGATCTCGATCCGGTCTGCACCGGTCCCGACAAGGTCCTCGAGAATATAAGTAAGCAGATCGGTGAAATGTTCACGGTCTATACAGACCTGCAAAGGGTCAGCTTCGGACAGGACCGTGACTTCAACGTCCGCAAGCAATGGCGGAGTCCCGATCCGGGCGAGCAGGATACGGTAAAAAGCCGCGTCGTCATCGGCGCTGGAGAGTACCTCATCATCGGTAAAGGGTGGGACAGTCAGCCCGGTGACGACTGATTCTGTCAGTGTATTGAGATCACAGTCCGAGCACTCACTCGGTGGTGTGAACCCGCGGAGCATCGTCGTATAATCCGAGAGGAGCCGACCGGCCCGGCGGACAAGGGACGGGTCGATGATGGCCGGGAGTTCATCCCGGTTAAATGTCCGTTCGAGTTTTGCAATCACCTGCCCGGCCTTGAGGACACGGTGGATCGGGACATCCAGTCCTTTGCGTTGTTCTTCTGCAAAATTATGGAAGGCTTCCAGCAGTTCGTCGATCACATCACCCCGGATAAGCGTGGATGACCGGTCTGCTATGCCGGATTCACCAAGCTCGTCCAGGATAAAAGAGACATACTGGAGGCGTCCTGACATGATGGTGAAGATCTCATTCACCTGCTCCATGCAGTCCCCCGCAAATGCAGCAGTCCGGGCTGCCCGATCAGGTTCCATCTCAGCAATGTTGGCCAGGCTGCGGGCATCAGCCCTGACTGCCGAGAGCACCCGAAGGGCATCCGCAGCAGGGATTACCCGACCGTGCCCGGAGCAGACAAGTTGTATACCTTCTTTGGTGATGAGCGTCTCCACCGCTCCCAGCGAATGAATAAGGGTTTCCTGCGACCACCCGGTCGCGCCGGCTATTCCCGGGCTTGCCGCAAACAGGAGGTCTCCGGTAAAAAGAAGCTCCCCATCTGCAGGCATATACTGTCCGGGCTATGACCCGGTGTGTGATAGATAGTGAGAGCAGGTCCTGGCCCGAACTCTATCCGCTCACGGGGGAGCCCTGCAGGACCTGTCCGGTCCCGGGTAATGGTGATCCGGGCTCCATTCGGGAAACTCATGTCTTCAGATAGATCAGCCCGTTCCGGAGAGAATAGATGAAGCCCGACCTTCATCGGAAAAAAAGGTGCCTGCATGAGATCCGATAGCGTAACGGTGGTATCCCCGGATTCAAGAGCACATGCCCCGCATTGCTGGACTGCGAACACAACAGCATCGGGATGGGCAAATGCAGGGTCCGCCTGAATACCAACAAAATGATCCGTATGAGCATGCGTCAGGAAGATAAAGAGCGGTCGGGCGTCCCGGGCCTGACACATTCCGATAACCCGGAACAGGTGTGCTGCCTGTTCGGGCAATCCACCGGGGTCAATCAGGATAATGACGTCCGGGGTCGTGATAAGGTAGGAATTGGAAGATATGGCATCGATCTTCCGGATCAGGGGATAGAAGGCTGTTCCTGGTGCACCCGGGACCGGTTGCCACTGGATAGAGTCAGGCTGGCCATCACCAGGTGGCAAGCGCTTCTCCCTCTGACGGATAGATAGAGAAGATGGTGGTGAATCCGGCGAGCCTGAAGACCTTCAGAACCTCAGGTTGGAGGCTGCATATACCGAATTTATCGCCAGGATTTTTCAGCTTCTTGGCGGTAGCCAGCAGCACCCGGAGGCCACCGCTGCTGATATACGAAACTTCGGAAAAGACGAGCAGGATCTTCTTGTTCCCCCGCATAATTTCTGTGTTGATAGCCTGTTCAAGTTCCGGTGCAGTTAATGTATCAATTCTGCCATTGACGGAAAGAATAGTGTTCCCGTCACGGTTTGCGGCCTTAATATCCACGCTCTTTCCTCGCGACTTAATGTCGGCATTTTCTCAAGATAATCCTATCCATCCGTTATCAAAGGAAGGGATGTTAAAAAACCTGACCCTTTATGAACGAGTGGTGCACTATTCCTATGTACGAGTGTATGATCATGGAGTTCGCGATCCTGTCATATCTGCTGGTCCTCATTCAACTCATCTCCGTGATCATTGTGGTCGCTTATCTCCTGACCCGGAGCAGGATCTTTTCCGAGGTTCTTGACGGCCACCCGGCAGTGAAGACCCAGGTCATCCTCATTCTGGTCTTTGGAGCCCTTTCTGTCTATGGTACCATCAGCGGTATCGAATTCATGGGCGCGATTGTCAATGTCCGCGATCTCGGGCCGATGCTCGCCGGGCTTCTCGGTGGCCCGGTCGTCGGAATCGGGGCAGGACTGATCGGTGCAGCATACCGGATGAGCCTTGAGGGCTTCACCGTATATGCCTGCTCACTGGCAACCGTCCTTGCCGGACTCTTCGGGGGAATCATCTGGCTTGCGTGCAGGAGGCGGTTTGCAGGTATAACCATCGCGGTGCTTTTTGCCATCCTCATGGAGGGCTTCCACATGATTCTGGTACTCGCCCTGTGCCGCCCGTTCGACCAGGCCGTGATTGTTGTATCCACAGTGGCCCTCCCCATTATCCTTGCAAACGCAGCGGGCATGTTTGTGTTTGCCTTCATCGTAGAGAACCTCCAGAACGAACGGAAGATGCAGGCAGAGCGGGACACCCTGCTTCGCGAGATGGAACGTAAAAACACAGAACTGGCCATTGCTGCGGAGATCCAGAAGAGTTTCCTTCCTGATACCATCACCCAGATCGAGGGATACGACATCGCCGCGAGAAGTGTCATGGCAAAAGAGGTCGGGGGGGATTTCTTTGACGTGATCCCGCTCGAAGTGGTCCCTCTGGGAGCCGGAAAACTCGGGATCATGATCGCAGATGTATCCGGCAAAGGTATTCCGGCAGCGCTGTTCATGGCCCTCTCACGGATCGTTGTGCGGGTAAATGCCACATGGTACGCGAGCAAACCTGCCGCTGCTATCCGGGATGCGAATACCATCATCTCACACGACTCGAAATCCGGGATGTTTGTGACCCTTTTTTATGGACTGATGGATTCCACCAGTCATACCTTTACCTATGTAAATGCCGGCCACAACCCGCCTATCCACTACTCTGCCGCGGACAACACCCTGTCTGAACTTGAGGCGACAGGAATAGCGATGGGAGTGCTTGACGATGCGCAGTACACGCAGGA
>CAWDVE010000009.1:0-72030 GCA_963805625.1 uncultured Candidatus Rokubacteria bacterium | reverse complement strand
ATCGGCGCCCCCTGCTCGTCGAACAGCGCCTCGGGCCGGTAGCTTCGCATCCAGGCCTCCAGTGCCTGGAGATGCGCCGGGTGCCCAGTGAAGTCGGCCATCGGCACCTGGTGCGAGCGCCATGATCCCTCGGTCGGCTGGCCGTCGACCTCTTTGGGCCCGGTCCAGCCCTTCAATGTCTTGAGCACGATCATCGGCCAGCGGGGACGCGTCGCGGTCCCGGTGATGCGCGCCTCACGCTGGATCGCTCGGATCTCAGCGAGGACGGCGTCGAGCGTCGCGGCCATCTGCTGGTGCATCGCGGCGGGCTCGGAGCCCTCGACCCAGTGGGGCGTGTAGCCGTAGCCGGCCAGGAGGTGGTCCAGTTCGTCCCGCGGAATGCGGGCGAGGATCGTGGGGTTGGCGATCTTGTAGCCGTTCAGGTGCAGGACCGGGAGCACCGCCCCGTCGGTGACGGGGTTGAGGAATTTGTTCGAGTGCCACGCGGTCGCCAGTGGGCCCGTCTCCGCCTCCCCATCGCCCACGACGCAGGCCACGATCAGCTCCGGATTGTCGAACGCCGCGCCGTAGGCATGGGCCAAGGCGTACCCGAGCTCACCCCCCTCGTGGATCGACCCCGGGGTCTCCGGCGCCGCGTGGCTCGGGATCCCACCGGGGAAGGAGAACTGGCGGAACAGCCGCCGCATCCCGTCCTCGTCCAGCGACACGTTGGGATACCGCTCGCTGTAGCTCCCCTCGAGATACGTGCTGGCGACCATGGCCGGCCCGCCGTGGCCCGGACCGCAGATGTAGATCATGTCCAGGCCGTCCCGCTTGATCACGCGATTCAGGTGCGCGTAGATGAAGTTCAGTCCCGGCGTCGTGCCCCAGTGCCCGAGCAGCCGTGGTTTGATGTGTGACACCTGCAACGGCTCCCGGAGCAGCGGATTGGCCAGGAGATAGATCTGGCCGACCGACAGGTAGTTCGCCGCGCGCCAGCAGGCGTCGATCGCGTTCAGCTCGGCGGCCGACAGCGGTCCCTCCATCACGCCCTCCTCGCGCCCACGGCGGTGACCGGGGACTTGACGAGCCGCGCGGGCATGGAGCTCGTCGTACACACCCTGGGGGCCGACACCCGCAATCCAGGTGCCGGCCTCATGCCTCGGAGCGTCCAGTCGACCGGTCCAGCGCGACCCGGTCGTGACCAACACGTCCAACTCTGATTCTCCCCGCCCAATCGCTCGTGCTCCTTACCTTCGAGGGACGTCCGTCGATCGCGCGACGCACGCGACGGTCTCTCGCGCGATGACCGGTTCCTCGTCGGCGGCGATGACGTAGGCCTTGAGCGCCGCGTCCGGGGGGCTGACGCAGCCCTCCGCACCGACGGCAGCGGCGTTCCGCGCGGGGTCGAGCCGGAGGCCGCACCAGTCCATCCCGGCGCAGATGCGGGCGCGAATCTCCGGCGAGTGCTCCCCGATTCCGCCCGTGAAGACCACGGCCCGGACGCCGCCCAGGGCGGCCACATACGCCCCGATGTACTTTCGCGCGCGATAGCAGAAGACGGCGATGGCCAGGCGCGCGCCGGGATGGTCTCCCTCGCGCGCGAGCAACTCGCGCATGTCGGAGCTGAGGCCGGAGATGCCGAGCAGGCCCGAGCGGGAATTGAGCCACTCGCTGACCGTGTTCACCGGCACGGCCTCGCGCCGAGTCAGGTATTCGACGATCGCGGGGTCCAGGTCGCCCGCGCGGGTGCCCATCACCAGGCCTTCGAGCGGCGTGAACCCCATCGAGGTGTCGACGGAGCGACCCTCCTTGATGGCCGCGGCCGAGCACCCATTGCCGAGATGAAGCGCGACGAGCGTGGCCGCCTCCTCGGGCGTCTCCGTCATCTCGGCGTATCGGGCGAGCACGGACTGGTAGGAGAGCCCGTGGAAGCCGAAGCGGCGGATGCTGTGCCGGTCCGCGAGCTCGCGGGGGATGGCGTAGGTCGAGGCGTGATCCGGGAGGCTCGCGTGGAAGGCCGTGTCGAAGACGGCCACCATCGGTACGCGCGGCCCGAGCGTCGCCCGCGCCGCCCGGATTCCCGCCAGGCTCGGCCGGTTGTGGAGGGGCGCCAGCTCCTCCAGCGCCTCGAGCCCGGCCACCACCGCGTCGTCGATCAGGACCGGATGACGGAACCGGTCCGCGCCGTGGACGACCCGGTGCCCTACCGTCGCGATCGGGGGCAGGCCCGATCGCTCGCCCGCGGCCAGCCGGGCCAGCACGTGCCGAACCGCCGCCTCGTACCCATCGAGCGGGACCCGCGCCTCTTCGACTCGCTCGCCGATCCGGAGGCGGACGGTGACGTCCCCGGTGGAAAGGCCGTCCACCTGGCCACGGGCGAGCGCCTGCGG
Source organism: uncultured Candidatus Rokubacteria bacterium (assembly GCA_963805625.1). Classification (GTDB taxonomy): domain Bacteria; phylum Methylomirabilota; class Methylomirabilia; order Rokubacteriales; family DASRDR01; genus DASRDR01. Next base: position 69,658 of record CAWDVE010000009.1, on the reverse strand, counting down.
GCGGCGGCCACCCGCGGCGTCGTCGGGGCCGACATGGAACAGCCCGAACTTGACAGAGGAGCTCCCGCAGTTGAAAGCCAGCACTGCCATCAGGGATGGACTGCGTGGATGGCAGCCCGAGGGACGCGCCTCATGGGATCCTCTCCCCGCCCTTCATGGGCCGCGCTTCGCCCCGAAGGCACGCGCGTCCGCCGAGCCTGTGAGTTCGAGCCGGGCGAGATACTCGTCCATGCTCGACCCGCAGAGGGCGAAGGTCAAGCCATGCAGGAGCTCCTCGAGGACATACGCCCCGAGACGAGATCTGCCCTACGCGGTGATCCTGCTGGACGAGATCGAGAAGGCGCATCCGGACGTCTTCAACGTGCTGCTCCAGGTGCTGCCGCCCGAACAGCTGGAGAGGGGCTCGGATCTACACTATCGGCTACTCGACCCGAACGTTCGAGGAGCTGGTCACGCTACTTCGCGCGTTCGACGTCTCCGTGCTGGCGGACATCCGGACCATGCCCCGCTCGCGGCACAACCCCCAGTTCAACGGCGACTCGCTCCGCGCGGCTCTCGGCCCGCGGGGTCTTCGCTACGTGCATCTCGCGCCTCGGCGTGATGTCTACTCCTCGCCACCGGCCATGTGCCGGTGGGACAGGTTCAGCGCATTGGAGTACCTTTGACTACGTACCCGACGCTGGCGGTGTCAAATCTCGACCTCGACCGGAAGCGCTGACCAGGTGCGTCCCGAGGCACGCGGAAGGAGATGATCATGAACTTGGCGGCGCAGGAGAAGGGACGCAACAGCGACTCCACGCTGGCCAGGCAGGTCCAGCCGGCCCCCACGCGACCTGGAGCCGAGAAGGGGCCCGGGCTGCCGAAGATGCCGCCAGGCCGGACCTGGCTCTGGCTCTTGCTCATCTTGGCTCGCGAATTTCTGGCTGGTGAGGCTGCTGATGCCGGGCCCGGAAGCCCCGGTCACCGTGCCCTATACCCTGTTCAAGGAGGAGGTCGGGAAGGGTAACGTCCAGGCGATCTACAGCCGGGGCGACACCCTCACGGGCCGCTTCAAGGCTGCCGTCACCTACCCGCCGGCCGGTGAGACGACCGCGGCGCCCAAAGGCGAGCCCACCGCAGGGAGCGGGCGCGGGGCGCCGCCGCGCGAAGTCCCGAAGGCGGTGAGCTCCTTCACGACCACGCTTCCCTCCTTCGTAGGACCCGGTCTGGAAGCATTTCTGATCGATCACGGCGTCGAGATCAGCGCCAAACCGATCGAGGAAGACGGTAGCCCGTGGGCGACGCTCCTCTTCGCATTTGGCCCGGGCCTGCTCTTCATCGGCTTCTACATCTGGATGTTCCGGCGGGCGGCGCAGCAGGGCGGCGGCCTGGGGGGCGGGCTCATGGGCATCGGCAAGAGCAAGGCGCGCCGCTACGACCAGGAGAAGGACACGAAGGTCACCTTCGACGACGTCGCCGGCATCGACGAAGCCGAGAACGAGCTGGTCGAGATCGTGGATTTCCTCAGGGACCCCCCGAAGTACACGCGCCTGGGCGGAACCGCTCCGAAAGGCGTGCTGCTGGTCGGCGCGCCGGGAACGGGAAAGACCCTGCTGGCGAGAGCGGTCGCGGGAGAGGCGGGGGTGCCGTTCTTCTCGATGAGCGGCTCGGAGTTCGTGGAGATGATCGTGGGAGTGGGGGCGGCGCGGGTGCGGGACCTCTTCAAGCAGGCGCGCGAGCACGCGCCGGCGATCATCTTCATCGACGAGCTGGACGCCATCGGTCGCGCGCGGGGGCAGGTGGCGATCGGGGGCTCGAGCGAGCAGGAGCAGACCTTGAACCAGATCCTGACCGAGATGGACGGCTTCTCCAGCCGGGAGGGCATCATCGTGCTGGCGGCGACCAACCAGCCGGACGTGCTCGACAAGGCGCTCCTGCGGCCCGGACGCTTCGACCGGCGCGTGGTGGTCAACCTCCCGGACAAGACCGGGCGCGAGGCGATCCTCAAGGTCCACACCCGCCGCGTGCCGCTCGCGAGCGACGTCAGCCTGGGAGAGCTGGCCGCCGCGACGCCGGGGCTCTCGGGCGCCGATCTGAAGAACCTGGTCAACGAGGCGGCGCTGCTGGCGGCCCGGCGCGAGCAGAACGAGGTCCGCCACAAGGACTTCCTGGACGCGCTGGAGAAGATCGTGCTCGGCCCCGAGCGCCCGCTCCTCTTGAGCCGCGCCGACAAGGAACGCATCGCCTACCACGAGGGCGGACACGCCATCCTGGGGCTGGTGGTGCCCGGCGCCGACCCGGTGAACCGGGTGACGATCGTGCCGCGCGGGCAGGCCCTCGGCGTGACCTATCAGCGTCCCGACAGCGACCGCTACAACTATCCGGAGGCCTATCTGCGCGCGAGGATCGTCGGGATGCTGGGAGGCCGCGCGGCCGAGGAGATCGTCTACGGCACCAAGACCACCGGGGCCGAAAGCGATATCGAGCAGGCCACCGGCCTGGCCCGCCGCATGGTCACGCGCTGGGGCATGAGCGAGCGGGTCGGCCTGGTGCAGCTCGCGCCCCGGGAGAACCCTTACCTGGGCGGCTCCGGCGGTTACGGAGGCGCGAGACCGTTCAGCGAGGCGACTGCGGAAGCCATCGACGCCGAGGTGCTCAAGATCATCGGCGAGAGCCACGAGGAGGCTCGGCGTCTCCTCAGCGCCCACCGCAAGCAGCTCGACGCGCTCGCCGAGGCCTTGCTGTCGCGGGAGACCCTCAACGAGCAGGAGATCCTCGAGGTCACGGGGCTCCCGCCCGCACCCGCTCTGGGGACCGGGATGTTGCCCGTTCGGGGACGGGCAGTGTGACCGCCGGCTCCTCGTGAGGACTCGGCGTCGCGAAGATCGGATGGTTGAGAATGCTATTCCTGGGACGATTGCGGATATGAAACAACTCGGGTTCTGAGCCAAGGCGCGCGCACTCGTGGCTGACTGCCGGCGATCTTCTTCGGGCACGGCAATCCGATGAACGCCGTGTCGAGCAACCACTATACCGAAGGATGGCGGCGAACGGAGTAGCTATGGTGGGCACCGGCCGGCCGGGGAGGCGCTCAGGGCGGGGGGGCCGAGGGCGCGCGATGAGCAAGAGTGCGTTTGGGCGCGCTTACGTTCCATCCCAACGTCAAGCACATGCCCAACGGCGACCTGGTGGATGTCTTCGCGCTTATGGCGCCCGAACCGGAATTGCAGTACAAAATCCTGGTGGACAATCCCGCAAGGCTCTACGGCTTCTAGAGACATGGCACGCATCATCGGCGGCATCGGCACCTCGCACGTGCCCACCATCGGCATGGCGTTCGACAAGGGCAAGCAGAACGACCCTGACTGGGCGCCGCTCTTCAAGGGCTACGAGGCGGTGGCGAAGTGGCTGGCCGAGAAGAAGCCCGACGTGCTCTTCTTCTGCTTCAACGACCACGCGACGACGTTCTTCTTCGACCACTACCCGACGTTCGCGCTCGGCGTGAGTGAGGAGTACGCCATCGCCGACGAGGGCCTCGGCCCACGCAAGATCCCGCCGCTCAAGGGACACGCCGGCCTGGCGCGGCACGTCGCGCGCTCGCTGGTGGCCGACGAGTTCGACCTGTCCATCTTCCAGGGGCTCGCGCTCGACCACGGCCTGCATTCGCCGCTCACCGTGATGTGGCCGTCGCAGCCCGACTGGCCCGGCCGTATCGTGCCCCTCGTCATCAATGTCTTCCAGCAGCCGCTGCCGACGCCCCGGCGCTGCTACAAGCTCGGCCAGGCCTTGGGCAGGGCGATTCGCTCCTATCCCGGGGACCTGAAGGTCGCGATGGTGGGTACCGGCGGGCTCTCGCACCAGATGATCGGAGACCGCGCGGGCTTCAACAACGAAGCCTGGGACCTCGAGTTCCTCGACCTCATCGATCGCGACCCGGAGCGCCTCGCCGCGATGACATTGGAGGACTACATGCGCCTGGGCGGCAACGAGGGCGCGGAGGTGATCATGTGGCTCATCATGCGCGGCGCGCTGGAGCCTGGCATGCGCAAGGTGCACCAGAACTACTACCTGCCGATGACCACCGCGATGACGGTGGCGCTCTTCGAATGAGGCGGAACCCGGCATGAGCGTGAAATGGGTCGCCCCCTTGTCAGGAGGTCGAACCAGCGATGACATACGTCTTCGACCTGGAACGAAGCGCGAAAGGCTTCAGGCTCAATCGCTTCCTTCATGGCCTCACGAATGCTTCCAATCGAAAAGCCTTTCTCGAAGATCCCGAGAAGGCGATGAAGGATCTGACCGAGCAAGAGAAAAAAATGGTCCGCCGCCTCGACTGGAAGGCGATGCAGGACTACGGCGCGAACTTCTTCTGTCTCGAGAAGCTCGGCCGCGTGAAGGGCGTCTCCAACCCCGAGATGGTGGCGCACTTCCGCGGCGAGACGCTCGAGCAGTTCCTGAAAACCCGTAGAGTCCCCGGAGCACGATGACATGAGCGGAACCGTCGTACGCAATATCCACCGCGCCGAGTCCGGCGTGATTTCGACCCTCGAGCGCCTCGGCGTGTCGACGGTGCACGAGGCACAGGGCAGGAGCGGCCTCATGGCGCCGTACATGCGGCCGCTGTGGCGCGGCGCGCGTATCGCCGGCAGCGCGGTGACGGCGCTGTGCCACCCGGGCGACAACTGGATGATCCACGTCGCCTGCGACGTGGTGAAGAAGGGCGACATCCTGGTCGTCGCCTGCTCGAGCGAGAACTCCGACGGCGCCCTCGGCGAGCTGCTAGCCACCTCGCTCATCGCGCGCGGCGTGCGCGGCGTGGTGCTGGACCTCGGCTGCCGCGACGCCGCCGAGATCACCGAGATGAAATTCCCGCTCTGGTCGCGCGCCATCTCGGCCAAGGGCACCGTGAAAACGAGCATCGGTTCGGTCAACATGCCCGTGGTCTGCGCGGGCGTGGCGGTGAAGCCCGGCGACGTGGTGGTCGCCGACGACGACGGCGTGGTGGTGGTGCCGCGCCTCGAGGTCGCCACGGTGGCGAAGGTCGGCGAGGAGCGCGAGAAGAAGGAGGCGGCGACCCGCGCCCGGCTGCAGAAGGGCGAGCTCGGCCTGGACATCTACAACATGAGGAAGAGCCTTGCGGAGAAGGGCCTCAAATACGTGGACGGGCCGCTGGAGTGAGAGTGCTCCTCGGCGATTATCCGGTCACGAAGCACTTCAAGGCGCATTCCTCCCTGGAGTTCGCGGACGTCAGAGTCCCGAACACCGCGTTCAAGCGCGTGGTGCGCGACCTCGAGTTCGACGTCGCCGAGCTCGCGCTCATGACCTTTCTGCTCGCCAAGGCGCACGGCAAGCCATATCGCCTGCTCCCCGCCGTGCTGACTGCGCGCTTCCAACATTCCACCCTGGCCTACAACCCCGAGCGCGGTGAGCTCTCGCCCGACAAGCTGGGGGGGAAGAGGGTCGGGATGCGTTCCTACTCGGTAACAACCGCCACCTGGGTGCGCGGCATCCTCGCCGACGACTACGGCGTCGACCTCAGCAAGGTGCAGTGGGTGACGTTCGAGGACCCGCATGTCGCGGAGTTCCGCGACCCGCCCAACGCCACGCGCATGCCGCCCGGCAAGGACCTGACGGCGATGCTGCTCGCCGGCGAGATCGACGCCGCCATCCTCGCCGAGCCGCCGAAGGAGGGGCCGCTGAAGACTCTGATCCCCGATCCGGCGGCCGCCGCGGCGGCGTGGAAGGCGACGAACCGGGCGATCCAGATTAACCACATGGTGACGGTCAAGAATACGGTTTCGGATTCTCAGGCTCAGGAAGTCTTTTCATTGTTGAAAGAAAGCAGGCATGCGGCGGGTGATCCCGAGATGAATCCGTTCGGCCTCGAGGAGAACCGGCGCAACCTCGAGGTGGCGATCGACTGCACGTTCCGGCAGGGCATGATTCCGCGGCGCTTCAAGGTGGAGGAGCTGCTCCGATGATCGTCGACTGCCACGGCCACTACACGACCGCGCCGCAGCCCTTGTGGGATTGGCGCAAGGCCCAGGTGGGTAACGAGAAGCCCGATCCGAAGGGTCCGAAGATCTCCGACGACCAGATTCGCGACAGTCTCGAAGCGAATCAATTGAAGCTGCAAAGAGAAAGGGGTAGCGACGTCACCTTCTTCTCGCCGCGCGCGGGGTCGATGGAGCACCACGTCGGCGACGCCGCCATCAGCGCGCAGTGGGCGCGCGTGCAGAACGACCTGATTCACCGCGTCTGCACGCTCTACCCGAAGAACTTCGCCCCGGTGTGCATGCTGCCGCAGTCGCCGGGCGTCTCGCCGAAGAACTGCGTCGAGGAGCTCGAGCGCTGCGTGAAGCAGATGGGCTTCATCGGCTGCAACCTGAACCCCGATCCCTCCGGCGGCTGGTGGAAGGAAGTGCCGCTCACCGACAAGTGGTGGTACCCGGTCTACGAGAAGATGGTCGAGCTGGACGTGCCGACGATGGTGCACGTCAGCTCCTCGTGCAACCCGGCCTTCCACTTCACCGGCGCGCACTACATCAACGCCGACACGACGGCGTTCATGCAGCTCATCCAGGGCGATCTGTTCAAGGACTTCCCGGCGCTCAAGTTCGTCATCCCGCACGGCGGCGGGGCGGTGCCCTACCACTGGGGGCGCTACCGCGGCCTGGCGCAGGACATGAAGCGCCCGCCGCTGAAGGAGCACCTGCTGAAGAACGTGTACTTCGACACCTGCGTCTACCACCAGCCGGGCATCGACCTGCTGCTGAAGGTGATCCCGGTGGACAACATCCTGTTCGCCTCTGAGATGGTGGGCGCGGTGCGCGGCATCGATCCGGAGACCGGGCAGTATTTCGACGACACCAAGAAGTACATCGACGCGAGCGGGCTCGGCGCGGCGGAGAAGGAGAAGATCTTCGAAGGCAACGCCAAGAAGGTCTATTCAAGGTGGAGGATATGAGAGCGCTGCTAGCTCTTGCTTTGCTTTTCACCGCGCGCTCGGCCGCACCTGACGGGGAGCGGGATGAGTTCGGGACACTTCCACTATACGTCTGTCCCGGAGGGCGGGCGCCGCATGCACGGCCAGCGTCCCACAGTTGGACGGCCGGCTTCGCTCCGCCTGTTACGATCAGCGCCAGTCCCGGGTCTGCGCCCGGGAGTTGACAGCTGCCTGCCATATTCAGTATTCATTAATTAGACTTCATTCAGCCTGAATCCCAATCGTCCGGGGGCGCGTCATGCGAAGCCTCATGACCCTGACCGTGAACGGGGAGCGTCGCGAGGTCGCCGTCCCGGTGCACCGGACGCTCCTCGAGGTGCTGCGCGAGGACCTCGCGCTGCCGGGGACCAAGCACGGGTGCGAGCTGGGGGAGTGCGGCACCTGCACAGTGCTCGTGGATGGCCAGCCGGTTCTTTCCTGCCTTGCCCTCGCGATCGAGTGTCAACATGTGGCGATCCTGACCGTGGAGGGCCTCGCCGATGGGAGCCGGCTCGACCCGCTCCAGCAGGCCTTCGCGGAGCTGGGGGCCGCGCAGTGCGGGTACTGCACGCCGGGGATCCTCCTCACCGCCCGGGCCCTTCTGGACGCCACGCCACGGCCCGACCGCGACGCGATCCGGGCCGCTCTCGCCGGGAATCTCTGCCGCTGCACCGGGTACACGAAGATCCTCGATGCCGTCGAGCTCGCCGCCGGCCGGACGGCCGGCCAGGGCGCGGGGAGCCGCCCGTGAGTAGCCCGCGCGAGCGACGCCTCTCCGTCGTCGGTCAGCGGCTCCCCAAGGTCGACGCCTGGGCAAAGGTGACCGGCGAGACGCGCTTCGCCGACGACCTCGTCTTCCCGCGCATGGCGTACGCGAAGCTTCTCCGGGCCCAGCACCCGCACGCCCTCATCCGGCGGATCGACACGACGCGCGCGGCCGCGCTGCCCGGCGTCTACGCGGTCATCACCGGGCGCGATTTTCCCCCGGTCCGCTTCGGGATCATGCCCGTGAGCCAGGACGAGGAGCCGCTCTGCGTCGAGAAGGTGCGCTTCGTGGGAGACCCCGTGGCGGCCGTCGCCGCCGTGGACGAGGAGACGGCGGAGGCCGCCGCGCGGATGATCGACGTCGAGTACGAGCCCCTCGATGCGCTCATGTCGATCGAGGCCGCGCTCCGCGAGGGCGCTCACCGGATCCACGAGTACGGAGACGGGCCCAACATCCACAAGCTGGTCTCGCTCGAGTTCGGTGACGTCGAGGAGGGGTTTCGCGAGGCCGATCTCGTCCGCGAGGACGTGTTCTTCTTCGAGGGGAACACGCACCTGCCGATGGAGCAGCACGCGGCCGTCGCCCAGTGGACGCCGGACGGGAAGTTGACGCTCTGGTCCTCGACCCAGACGCCGCACTACGTCCACCGGGCTCTCGGGAAGGTCCTCGGGGTCCCGATGAGCCACATCCGCGTCGTCGCGACCCCGAACGGCGGCGGGTTCGGCGGGAAGTCCGACCCCTTCAGCCACGAGATGGCGGTGGCGCGGCTGGCCCAGCTCACGGGCCGCCCGGTCAAGACGACGCTCACGCGCGAGGAGGTCTTCTACACCCACCGGGGCCGCCATCCCGTGCTGATGTGGGTGCGGTCGGGGGTGCGGAAGGACGGCGAGATCCTGGCGCTCCACTTCCGGACCTGGCTCGACGGGGGGGCGTACGGCTCCTATGGGGTCGCGTCGACGTTCTACACGGGCGCGCTCCAGACCGTGACCTACCGGATCGCCCGATACAAGTTCGAGGGCTGCCGCGTCTTCACGAACAAGCCCCCCTGCGGCCCGAAGCGCGGCCACGGCACGCCCCAGCCCCGATTCGCCCTCGAGGTTCACCTCGACAAGATCGCCGAGGAGCTCGGCCTCGACCCGGCGAGAATGCGGCGGCGCACCGTCGTGCCCGAGCACGGGAAGACGGTGAACCACCTCACCGTGACGACGTGCGGTCTCCCGGAGTGCATCGACCGCGTGGTGGAGGCGTCGGGCTGGCGGGAGAAGTTCCGGAAGCTGCCCTCGGGCCGCGGCATCGGGTTTGCGGCCTCCGCCTACCTGTCCGGGGCGGGCCTCCCGATCTACTGGAACGACATGCCGCACTCGGGCGTGATGGTGAAGATCGACCGCGGCGGCGGCGTTGCGGCATTCTGCGGCTCCACCGACATCGGACAGGGATCCGACTCCGTCTTGGCGTACGTCGTCGCCGAGGTGCTGGGCGTCCGGCCGGAGGACGTGCGGGTCGTCACCGCCGACACGGATCTCACCCCCGTGGACCTCGGCTCGTACTCCTCGCGGGTGACTCTGATGACGGGCAACGCGGCCCGCGAGGCGGCCGAGAAGCTCCGGGAGCAGCTTCTCGCCGCGGCCGCGAAGAAGCTCGAGGCCTCGCCCGAGGACCTCGAGGCCCGAGACCGGCGCATCTTCCTGCGGGACGATCCGGTTCGCGGGCTTGCCTTCGACGAGGCGGCGCGGCTGGCGGAGGCGGCCTTCGGGACGCTCGTCGCCGCCGGCTCGTACACGCCGCCCCGGCGCGCGGCCAAGTTCAAGGGGTCGGGGGTCGGCCCGACGCCCGCGTACTCCTACTCGGCCTGCGCCGTGGAGCTCGAGGTCGACCCGGAGACCGGCGACATCCGGGTCGACCACGTGTGGATCGCCCACGACGGGGGGACCGCGATCAACCCGCTCCTTGTGGAGGGCCAGGTCGAGGGCTCGATCTACATGGGGCTCGGGGAAGCCCTCATGGAGGAGTCGGCCTTCCGCGTCCACGGGCTCCACAAGATCCCGTCGCTCCTCGAGTACAAGAGCCCGACGACGCTCGAGACGCCGGAGATCACGACCCTCCTGGTGGAGACCCGGGACCCCGAGGGACCGTTCGGCGCCAAGGAGGCGGGCCAGGGCCCCCTCCTCCCGGTGATCCCGGCGGTCGCCAACGCGGTCTACGACGCGATCGGCGTGCGGATCGACGAGGTGCCGATCACGCCCGAGAAGATCCTGAAGGCGCTCGACCGGAAAGCTCAGGGCAAGGCGCCGCGCGTGGGGCCGGAGCGCCTCCCGCACGTCGAGTTCCCGGATCCGACCCGCGTTCCGCCGCCCTGGATCGACCCCGACGGGCGCGCGGCCGGCGTGGTCCACGGAAAGGAGCGTTCCCACCCGTGAAGGGCTGTCGAGAGCGGCGTCCCCCCTCGGCTGAAGGCCGTTCGATCAATGGGCGGGGTCGCCAGAGGCTGAGGACCGTATCCGACTGGGGGGCGTACCCATGATGCGGCTTCCGCCCTTCCGGTACTTCGCGCCGCGGAGCGTGGCCGAGGCGGTCGGGCTCCTCGTCGAGCACGGCCGCGAGGCCGCGGTGGTCGCCGGGGGCACCGACCTCTATCCCAACATGAAGCGTCTTCAGATGGAGCCGCGGGTCCTGGTGGGCCTCCGCGGGATCCGGGAGCTGGCGCGAATCCAGGGAAGCGCGCGGGACGGTCTGGTGGTGGGCGCTGGCACGACGCTCACCCGCGTCGCGGAGCACCCTGAGGTGGCCGCCCGCTACCCGGCCCTCGCGCGAGCGGCCGGCGTGGTCTCGACGCCGCAGCTCCGCAACATGGGGACGCTCGGCGGCAACGTCTGCGTCGACACGCGCTGCAACTACTACAACCAGTCCTACGAGTGGCGCCGGTCGATCGGTTTCTGCATGAAGAAGGACGGCGACATCTGCCTGGTGGCGCCCGGCAGCACCCGCTGCTGGGCCGTCTCCTCCTCCGACACGGCGCCGGTCCTGTGGGCGCTCGGCGCCGAGGCCACCCTGGTCGGCCCCGGGGGCGCGCGCCGGATTCCGGTCGCGGGACTCTTCCGGGACGACGGCATCGAGTACCTCGGCAAGGCTCCCGACGAGATCGTGACCGAGCTCCGCCTGCCCCCGGTCGACGGCTGGCGCGCCACCTACTGGAAGCTTCGCAGACGGGGGGCGTTCGACTTCCCGGTGCTTGGCGTCGCGGCGGCGGTGCGCGTCGAGGGGGGCGTTTGCCGGGACGCCCGGATCGTCCTCGGGGCCGTGGCCTCGACGCCGCGCGAGGTGCCCGAGGCCGCGCGCATGCTCGTCGGGCAGCCGTTCGGCCCGGAGGCCATCACGCGGGCGGCCGAAGCCGCGGCCCGGCCGGCGAAGCCGCTCGACAACACCGATCTCGTCTATCACTATCGGAAGCGCATGACGCGGGTGTACGTCACCCGTGCCCTCCGGGAGCTGGCCGGGCTGCCTCTCGAGGGCCTCTGGCCCTCCGGGATGTCGGCACGAGCCGTGGAGGAGGGATAGCGGTCCGTGAAGAGACTGGCATGACGGAGCGCGCGGCGACCCAGGTGACAACCCCGGTGGACTTCCGGACGGATCCATCGCGCTACCGGCACTGGAAGCTGACGGTCGAGGGCCGCGTGGCGACGCTCGGGATGAACGTCCAGGAGGACGGCGGGCTCCGGCCCGGCTACGAGCTGAAGCTCAACTCCTATGACCTCGGCGTCGACATCGAGCTTGCCGACGCCATTCAGCGGCTCCGGTTCGAGCACCCCGAGGTCGGCGCCGTGGTCCTCACCTCGCTCAAGGAGCGGGTGTTCTGCGCCGGGGCGAACATCCGCATGCTGAGCCAGTCCGGCCACGGCTGGAAGGTGAACTTCTGCAAGTTCACGAACGAGACGCGGAACGCGATGGAGGAGGCGAGCGCGTTCTCCGGCCAGCGCTACCTCACCGTCGTGAACGGGCCCTGCGCCGGCGGCGGCTTCGAGCTGGCCCTGGCGACCGACTGGATCGTGATGGCGGACGACGGCAACACCGCCGTGTCGCTTCCCGAGGTGCCCCTCCTCGCGGTGCTGCCCGGCACCGGCGGGCTCACGCGTCTGATCGACAAGCGTCACGTCAGGCGGGACCGGGCGGACGTCTTCTGCACGCTCGAGGAAGGGATCAAGGGTCAGCGGGCGGTGGAGTGGGGCCTGGTCGACGAGGTCGTCTCACGGTCCCGGCTTGCCGAAGCAGCCCGGACCCGCGCGGCGCAGATCGCGGAGCGGAGCGACCGGCCCGCGTCGGCGCGGGGAATCGCGCTATCGCCGCTCGACCGGACGATCGAGGGGGATCGGATCGCGTACGGCCACCTCACCTGCGCGGTCGATCGGGCTCGGGGCGTGGCGGAGATCGCGGTGGCGGCGCCGACGGCCGCCCCGCCGGGCGACCTGGCCGGACTGCAGACGCAGGGCGCCGCCTTCTGGCCGCTCGCGCTCGCGCGGGAGCTGGACGATCTGATCCTCCACCTCCGCGCCAACGAGGAGGCGGTCGGGGTCTGGGTGTTCCGCACGACGGGGAGCGCGGATCTCGTGACGGCGTACGACCGGATCCTGGCCGATCACCAGGCCGACTGGCTCGTGCGGGAGATCCGGCTCTTCTGGAAGCGGGTTCTGAAGCGCCTCGACGTGTCTTCCCGGTCCATCTTCGCGCTCGTCGAGCCCGGCTCGTGCTTCGCGGGGAGCCTCCTCGAGCTGCTGCTGGCCGCCGATCGCTCGTACATGCTGGAAGGCACGCGGGAGGGCGCCATCGGCAGGCCGGCGACGGTTCGGCTGGGGGAGCCGAGCTTCGGGGCGTACCCGATGGTCAACGGGCTCACGCGTCTTCAGAGCCGGTTCCTGGGAGAGCCCCAGCGGGTCGACGAGTTGAAGCGGCGGATCGGCGAGGACCTCGACGCGCGCGCCGCGGCGGACGCCGGGCTCGTGACGTTCACGCCCGACGACATCGACTGGGACGACGAGGTCCGGATCGCGATCGAGGAGCGCGCGGCATTCTCGCCGGACGCCCTGACCGGCATGGAGGCCTCGCTCAGATTCGGAGGACCGGAGACCGTCGAGAGCAAGATCTTCGCGCGCCTCTCGGCGTGGCAGAACTGGATCTTCCAGCGAGCGAACGCGGTGGGCGAGCGGGGGGCGCTCCGCGTGTACGGGACGGGCCAGCGCCCGGAGTTCGATCGGAGGAGAGCCTGATGGCGATCGACTACCAGGAGCGCATTCCCAACAACGTCCACCTTCATGAGAACCGGCGCCTCTTGCGGGCCCTGGAGGAGTGGCAGCCGCGGTTCCTCCAGTGGTGGCGCGACATGGGGCCCGAGGGCTTCCAGGCGAGAGACGTTTACCTCCGCACGGCAACGAGCGTGGACGCGCAGGGATGGGCGCACTTCGACTACGTGCGGATGCCCGAGTACCGCTGGGGGATCTTCCTGGCCGAGCCCGAGACCAGTCGGACGATCGGCTTCGGCGCCCACCGCGGGCAGCCGGTGTGGCAGGACGTGCCGGGGGAGTACCGGGGTACGCTCCGACGGCTGATCGTCACGCAGGGCGATACGGAGCCCGCGTCGGTGGAGCAGCAACGCCAGCTGGGACGGACGTGCCCGTCGCTCTACGACCTCCGCAACTTGTTCCAGGTCAACGTGGAAGAGGGGCGGCATCTCTGGGCGATGGTCTATCTCCTCCACGCGCACTTCGGCCGCGACGGCCGGGAAGAGGCTGAGGCGCTGCTCCAGCGCCATTCGGGGAACCGGGACAGGCCGCGGATCCTCGGAGCGTTCAACGAGAAGACGTCTGACTGGCTGTCGTTCTTCATGTTCACGTACTTCACCGACCGGGACGGCAAGTACCAGCTCGCGAGTCTCGCCGAGAGCGGGTTCGACCCGCTCTCCCGCACCTGCCGCTTCATGCTGACCGAAGAAGCGCACCACATGTTCGTCGGCGAGACGGGTCTCGGACGCGTCATCCAGCGCACCTGTGAGGTGATGCGGGATCACGACACGGACGACGTCCGCACGCACGGGGCCATCGACCTCGCCACGATCCAGCGGTACCTGAATTTTCACTTCTCCGTCTCGATCGATCTGTTCGGCGGGGAGATCTCGACCAACGCCGCCAACTTCTACACCGCGGGGCTCAAGGGCCGGTTCGAGGAGGGGAAGAAGACCGACGACCACCGCCTCGCCGAGGCGATGTACCCCGTCACGCAGATCGACGACGGTCGCATCGTGACGCGGGAGGAGGCTGCGCTGCCCGCGCTCAACGAGCGCCTGCGGGATGACTACATCGCGGACTGTCAGCGTGGCGTCGACCGCTGGAACCAGGTCATCCGGAAGCTTGGGGTCGACTTCGAGCTCCGGCTGCCCCACCGGGGGTTCCACCGGGCGATCGGGATGTTCGCCGAGACGCGCGTGTCCCCGGCCGGGGAGGTCGTCAGCCAGGCGGAATGGGACGCACGGCGCCCGGAGTGGTTGCCGACGGAGACTGACAAGGCCTTCGTGCAGAGCTTGATGGTCGCGGTCGTCGAGCGCGGGAAGTTCGCCAGTTGGATCGCGCCGCCCGCGCGCGGCATCAACGGGAATCCCGTCGACTTCGAGTACGTCCGGAGCTGACCGGTGTCCCTCGGGGCGCGGATCCGGGCGCTGCGGACGGATCGCGGCATCCGCCAGAACACCCTGGCGGAGACGGCCGGGCTCACACCGAGCCTGGTGTCCCAGATCGAGTCCGACAAGCTGACGCCGTCTCTCCACACCCTGGGGCGGCTGGCGGGCGCCCTCGGCGTTCCGATCGGCGCCTTCTTCGAGCAGGCCCCGAACGGGCAGCTGCACGTGGGACGCCGGAAGGACTATGCGGTCGTCAGCTTCGACGGTTCCACCGAGCGCTGGGAGGTCCTGGCCGCCGGCCTCTTCCGGGGCAAGGTGCGCGCCGTGGTCTCGACGCTCGGCCGGCGGGGCGCGAGCGTGCCGCCCGAGCGCATCCTGATCGAGCCGGGGCAGATGAAGCTCATGTACGTCCTGGACGGGAAGGTCGCCCTCCAGTACAACGGCGAGCGCCACCTTCTCGAGGCGGGCGATTCGGCCTACCTCGACGGGGGTGTTCCGCATACGTGGGAGAACGTCGGGTCGGGCACCGCGCGAACGCTCTGGGTCATCACGGGCAAGGATGCGTGAGCCCACAGGGCGCCACAGGCCGCCAGAGACCGAACGTCGTGGGATCGAAGCCGGTGGACCTACTCCCATGCGCCGCGAGGATAGTCCGGTGAGCGCTATCGAGGTCGTCTTCGTCGACGCGTTCACGTCGACGCCCTTCACGGGCAACCCAGCCGCTGTCGTGCCTGATGCGACGGGTCTCGACGAGGCCACGATGCGGGCCGTCGCGATGGAGCTGGCGCGGCCGGCGACCGCGTTCCTCCGCCCGGGCGCGAAAGGCGGCGATCGCGCGCTGCGCTGGTACTCGCCGGCCGGGATGGAGCTGACGCTCTGCGGCCATGGCACGGTGGCGGCGGCCCACGTCCTTGCGGCACGCGGCGAGGCCCCCCGCGGCCAGCTCGTCTTCGAAGCCCCGCGCCACCGGCTCGCGATCACGCTCGAGGGGTCGGAGACCTCCGCCACCGCGTGGTTCGAGCCGGACTGTCCGCGCTGGGCGCCGGAGAGTGGAGATCTCTCGCCGTTTCTCGCGGTCCTGGGACTGCCCGCCGAAGCTGTTGCCGCGTGGGCACCGCCCGCGCGAACGTCGGAGCAGGATCTCCTGATCCCGGTGGCGACCCTCGACGCGCTCCGGGCGCTGGCGCCCGACCTTGACCGGCTCGGGCGGCTCGCGAAGGACCGCGGGGTCCGCGGGATCGTCCTCACGGCGCGAGCGACCCGGGAACCGGGCGCCCTCACCCACAGCCGCAACTTCATCCCGCACTTCGGGATCCCGGAGGACTTCGCGACCGGGTCTTCGCACGCGGCCATCGGCGTGTGGCTCTGGGAGACCGGCGGTCTCGTCGCCGCCGACGGCGTGGCGCGGTTCCGGGGAGAGCAAGGGGATTTCCAGGGTCGGCCGGGGCGGATCGCTGTCGAGGTCCACGGCGCCCCCGGTCGCGCGACCCGCGTACGCGTCGGCGGGCAGGGGGTCATCGTGATGACGGGCCAGCTCTCCCTCCCGTGAGGCGCGCCGCGCGAGGAGTCGCCGGGTCATGAGCCGCCCGGATGCGGCGGCCGACGTCCCGTTCCTGGACCGCGCGCGGGAGACGGCGCCCCCCGACAGCCTTCGGCGGTGGCAATGGGAGCGTCTCGCCGCGGGAGTGGGCGAGGTCTGGGGCTCGAACGCCTTCTGGCGGGGACGTCTCCAGGCGGCCGGCGTGCAGGACCCGCGCGACGTCGGCTCCTGGGCGGACTTCGCCAGGCTTCCGCGCCTCACGAAGGTGGAGCTGGCGGCCGACCAGGCGGCACACCCACCGTTCGGCACCAACCACACGCACCCGCTCGACCGCTACGTGCGCGTGTTCCAGACCTCGGGCACCACGGGCCCGCCGATCCGGTGGCTCGAGACGGAAGCGTCGTGGACGTGGTGGGCGCGCTGCTGGGCCTTCGTGTTCCGGGGAGCGGGGCTGGGGCCGCAGGACCGCCTCTTCTTCCCGTTCTCGTTCGGCCTCTTCGTCGGCTTCTGGGCCGGGCTCGAGGGCGCCCGGGTCCTCGGCGCAATGACCATCCCCGGGGGCGGTCAGGACTCCCTGACGCGGCTTCACGCGATCCGGGATCTGGGCGCCACGGCCCTCGTCTGCACGCCGTCCTACGGGCTCCACCTCGCGGAGGTTGCACGCGCCCAGGGTGCCGACCCCGCCGCGCTCGGCGTCCGCACCACGGTCCACGCGGGCGAGCCAGGGGCGGGCATCCCGGCCGTGCGCCGTCGCCTGGAGTTGCTCTGGGGAGCCCGAGCGTACGATCACGCGGGCATGACCGAGGTGGGCGCCTACGGGTTCGAATGCGTCGCGCAGTCGGGCCTCCATGTGAACGAGCTCGAATTCGTCGCCGAGGTGCTGGACCCGGACAGTGGCCGACCGGTGGCGCCCGGGGAGATCGGGGAGCTGACGCTGACGAACCTCGGCCGGTGGGGAGCGCCCGTTCTTCGTTACCGATCGGGCGACCGGGTGCGGCTCGGCACCGGGGCGTGCCCGTGCGGCCGCACGTTCGCCCGCCTCGAGGGAGGCATCCTCGGTCGGGTCGACGACATGCTGGTCGTGCGAGGCATCAACGTGTTCCCCTCGGCCCTCGAGGGGATCGTGCGCCGCTTCGCGCTGGTGGACGAGTTCCAGATCGAGGTGTTTCGCCGAGGCGCCCTGGACGAGGTCCGTCTTCTGCTCGAAATCGACGGCAACGGCCGACCTGCGGAGAGCGTTCGGGAGACCGTCGACGGGATCACCGCGGCGCTCCGGCGTGACCTCGGGATCCGCATCGAGGTGGCGACCGTGCCGGCCCGGAGCCTGCCGCGCTACGAGCTGAAGGCCCGCCGCGTCGTCCGGCGCGAGGCGCCGGGCGCTTGACCCACGCCTCATCATGACGTTGGCTGAGGAGCCGCCCCGGCCTCTTGCCCCCCATTTCTAGGAGACCCCGGATGCCCGCACCGCTCAAGGTTCTCGTCGTGCCGTCGCTCCTGGCGAGCCGGCCGTCCGCGTATCTCACTCACCTCGAGGCCGCCGGCCTCGAGGTGCTGCGTAGTCCGCTCGGGCGCCCGTACGGCGAGGCGGAGCTGATCCAAGGGCTCCGCGGCGTCTTCGCGACGGTCGCCGGCGTCGAGTCGTACACGGAGCGCGTGCTCCGCGAGGCGCGGGACCTCGAGGTGATCGCGCGGTTCGGGGTCGGCTACGACCAGGTGGACGTTCCGGCGGCAACGCGCCACGGTGTCTATGTCGCGATGACGTTCGGGGCGAACCACGAGACCGTCGCGGACCTCGCCCTCGCCCTGATGGGCGCCGTCGCCCGGAACGTCGTCGTCTACCACCAGCGCGTGATGGCGGGAGGCTGGGGGTGGGAGTTCCGGCCTGGCCTCTGGCGGTCGACGGTCGGGATCGTGGGGCTGGGGCGGATCGGGCGGGCGGTGGCGCGGCGCTGCCGCGCCTACGAGATGCGTGTCCTGGCTCATGACGTGGCTCCCGACGCGGCGTATGCGCGGAGCCATGGCATCGAGCTGACGTCGCTCGAGCAGCTGCTCCGAGAGTCCGATTTCGTCACCCTGCATGCGCCCCATCTTCCCGAGACCGACGGGCTGATCAACGCCGCGCGTCTCCAGCTCATGAAGCCAACCGCGTTCCTGATCAATACGGCGCGGGGCGGACTGGTGGACGAGGCCGCCCTCCACGAGGCGCTCGTGAGCCGTCGGATCGCCGGCGCCGGGCTCGACGTCTTCCGCCGCGAGCCGCCGACCGGTTCCCCGCTCCTCACCCTCGACAACGTGGTCGTCACGCCGCACGCCGCGGGCTCGGATCTCGCGGCGGAGGCCGCGATGGGCCAATGCTGCGTGGAGTCGATCCTGGCCGTGGCGCGGGGCGGCGCGCCGCCCGCGCCGCTCTTGCTGAATCCGGAGGCGTCGCCCGTGGCCCGCACACGCCGGCGCCGCCCCTCGGCCTGAGAGGCCGCCGACGGAGCGCCTCGGGGTGGTCTCGTCGGACGTTCTGGCTGGCGCTCGGCTCCTGGCGAGGCTTCCGGGCTTTCTGCGCCAGCCCATCGGGGTCGATCGGGCGCGGGAGGAGCTCACGCGCCGCCTCGAGCGGCGCGACGCGACCTTCGTCGACCTCGTGCGTCGCACGATCTACGCGCGCCCCGCGAGCCCGTATGCGCGGCTCTTGCGCCACGCCGGATGCGAGCCCGGCGACCTCGAGCGTCTCGTCCGTGTGGATGGGGTGGAGGGCGCGCTTCAAGCGCTCCAGGCGGGCGGCGTGTATAGTGAGTCCCGCCATGAAGGTCGTCCTCCGCAACCAGGGACGCGAAGTCGAGCTGAGCGGCCGCCGCCGGGTGCGGGAGCTCCTTGCGGAGCTGGGCGTCCTGCCCGACACCGTGCTGGTGATCCGCGGGCGCGACCTGCTCACCATCGACGAGATCGTGGCCGACGACGACGTGGTGGAGCTCCGCCCGGTGATCTCGGGAGGCCGATCGTGAAGTGCCGGAAGTGCGGCGGCCGGGCCGTGCTGGAGCTCCGGCGTCACAACACCGCCTTCTGCGGTCCCGACTTCCTGGGTTTCTTCCAGCACCACGTGCTGGAGACGGTCCGGCGGTGGCGCATGTTCACGCGCGACGAGCAGGTCCTCGTCGCGGTGTCCGGCGGGAAGGACTCCCTGGCCCTCTGGGAAGTGCTCCACGGTGCGGGGTACCGGACCACGGGCCTCTACATCGACCTCGGAATCTTCGACTACTCGCACGCCTCGAAGGCCCGGTGCCAGGCGTTCGCCGCCGAGCGGGGGCTCGACCTGCGCGTCGTGGCCGTGGCCGACGAGGTGGGCGCCCCGATCCCCGCCGTGAGAGACGCCACCCGGCGGCCGACGTGCTCCGCGTGCGGGCTGTCCAAGCGCTACATCATGAACCGCGCCGCGATGGAGGGCGGGTTCCCGGTGGTCGCCACGGGGCACAACCTCGACGACGAGGCCGCGACCCTGTTCGGCTCGACGCTGCGCTGGGACGAGTCGGCGCTGGCGCGGCAGATGCCGGTTCTCGCTGCCACGCACCCCAGGCTCGCGCGCCGGGTGAAGCCGCTCTTCCGGATGAGCGAGCGCGAGACCGCCGCCTACGCGTTCCTTCGCGGCATCGACTACATCGTGGAGGAGTGCCCGTTCTCGCGCGGCGCGACGTCGATCACCCACAAGGAGCTGCTCAATCGCCTCGAGGACACGTCGCCGGGCTCGAAGGCGATGTTCCTCCAGGGGTTCCTCGACAAGGCGCGCGGGCTCTTCCAGGAGCGCGAGACCGTTACGCTCCTCGAGTGCGTCCGGTGCGGCCAGACCACGACGGGCGAGGTCTGCGCCTTCTGCAAGCTCCGTGAACAGGTGAAGCGCGGGGCGCGGGCGACGGAGCGCGTCCCGGCCGCCGAGACCCCGGATTCCCAAGACCCTCCGGCCGCACGCGGGTTGATCTCGGACCTCCACGCGGCGTCCGAGATCCACGCGCCCTGAGGGGCGCGCCCGCCGTGCCCCCGCCGCCCCGCCTCGACGGCGACCAGGTCGTGTTCGTCGGCACGGGCGGCGGGCGCATGACGACGGCGTTCCAGGCGCGCGCGACGGGGGGTTTCTGGGTTTGCCTCGACGGGATCTGGGTGTGCGTGGATCCTGGCCCCGGCGCCCTGGCGCACGCGCGCGGCCGCGCGCTCAGTCTCGATCCGGGCGTCCTCGACGCCATCGTCCTCACTCACAAGCACCTCGATCATTCGGGCGACATCAACGCCATGATCGAGGCGATGACGCAGGGCGGGACCAAGAAGCGGGGCCGCGTCCTGGCTCCGAGGGACGCCTACGAGCAGGATCCGGTGATCCTCCACTACGTCCGGAGCTACCCGGCCTCCACGGAGTTCCTCGTCCCGGGCGGTCGCTACGCGATCGGTGGCGACCGCGGCCCCGTGCTCGAGACCCCGCTCCAGCTCAAGCACCCGGTCGAGACCTACGGCCTCCGCTTCGTGGGCCGCCACTGGACGGTGGGGCTCGTCGCGTGCACGGGGTATCTGCCGGAGATCGAGACGGCGTTGCGCGCGGACGTCCTGATCCTCAACGTGGTCTATCGCGAGCCGCGGGACGAGATTCACCTCGCCCTCCCCGACGCCCGCCAGCTCATCACCGCCATGCGGCCCCGCCTGGCCATCCTCACGCACTTCGGGTTGACCATGCTGCGGGCGCGCCCCTGGGAGCTGGCGGAGACGCTCTCGCACGAGACGGGGGTACGCGTCCTCGCCGCCCGCGACCGCTGGCGGCTCGACCTCGACGCCGAACTGGGTGCCTGACACCAATCTGGCTCGTCGGCGGACGGCTCAAGGGCAGCTATCGGATCCTGACCTGGAAGAGCCCTTGCCGAGTGGCCGGCAGTCAAAGTTCTCGAATCGAGTCGCTTGGGCCAAGAGCTATCTTCAGCAGGCTGGGCTACTCCTGTCCCCGCGCCGAGGACACTTCCAGGTGTCCGTTCGCGGGCGCGACGTCCTGAAGACTCCTCCTCCACGCATTGATATCAAGTTTCTGGAGCAGTATCCGGAGTTCGTCGAGTTTCGTACCCCAAAGACCGAGACGGAAAAGATGCCGAGCGCGGTTCCGACGAGTCAGGCAGAACCCGAGACCCCAGAGGAAGCCTTGGAGGCTGCGCATCTCAGGATGCGGGTAGGCCTCGCGTCTGAACTGCTGAGCCGGGTTAAAGCCGTCACCCCGCAGTTCTTCGAGCGTTTGGTGGTCGAGCTCCTCCTGAAGATGGGCTACGGTGGGTCTCGCAAGGACGCCGGCAAGGCCATCGGCAGAGCGGGGGACGAAGGGATCGACGGTGTCATCAGTGAGGACCGCCTCGGACTTGATGTGGTCTACCTTCAAGCCAAGAAATGGGACGGAACGGTTGGGCGGCCGGAGATTCAGCGATTCGTCGGGGCGCTACATGGAAGGCGCGCCAGGAAGGGGGTCTTCATTACGACGGGCACGTTCTCGGCAGAGGCCACAGCCTACGTTGATTCTATCGACCCGAAGGTCGCCCTGATCGACGGTCGTCGGCTGGCGGAACTCATGATTGACTTCGAACTCGGCGCGAACACGTCGGCGACCTATAGCGTCAAGCGAGTCGACTCGGACTACTTCGAGGATGCGGGCGCTGTCTAGCTGACGACGCCGAGATCCGCCAGGAGCGCGGCGAGATCCTGGCCGTGGTCCACCCGGTAGACGATCCCCCGCATCCCGACCGCCTCGGCCGCGCGGACGTTCGCGTCGTAGTCGTCCACGAAGACGCAGGACTCCGGCGGGAGCCCGAGCCGTGCCGCCGCGCGCCGATAGATCTCGAGGTCCGGCTTGGCCATTCCCTCTTCGGCCGACGAGACCACCGTGTCGAAGAGGTCGTGGATCCCGAGCTCTCGCAGGCGGCCTCGCAGGCTCTGATCGGCGTTCGAGAGGATGGCCGTGCGGTACGCGGGCCGGAGCCGCCGGGCCAGTAGGACGTTGGCGCGGATCAGGTGCCGCGCCGCCACCCAGGCGTCGTGCAGCCCCGGCAGGGAGTGGCCGGCCCGCTCCTCGAGCAACCGGTGCGCTCCGGCGCGCCACGCGGGGAGGTCGCCTTGGCCCCGCTCGATCTCCCGCCACGTCGGCGTCCGGTACAGGGTCTCGAGGAGCGCGTGCCGGGGCAGGCCGTGGGCGTCCTCGAGGCCGGCGGAGACGTCCCACCGCATGTCGATCAGGACGCCGCCGAAGTCAAAGATGACCCCGCGGAGGCCCGGTACTTCTGGCAGGGAAGGTTTGGTCGATGCCTGCACGACGCGGTACGCTAGCTCGCGGCGTGGTCGGGGTCAAGCAGTGCCCCGTGCCACAACGGAGCCGCGCGACAGGAGCCATGCCGCCAAAGCCGTCGGGCACGTCCAGCCGCGACCAGCTCGCTGCCCTCCGCGCCAGGGTCAGGGAGCTCGAGCAGGAGGTCGCTCGGCGTCAGCGTGAGGCCGCCGCGATGGCCGAGGCGGCGCGCCTGGCGGGAGCGGGCCTGGGCAGCGGCCTCGGACTCGCTGTCGTCTGGGGCATCGTGACACGGCACGGTGGGACGGTGGAAGTAGCTAGCCAGCCCGGGGAAGGGAGCAGGTTCACGGTGCGGCTGCCAGGAGCCCGGTCAGTGCCGGAGCCGCCGGCCGGCTCTGCTCCCGCCCGATCGGCGCGGCCGGCGCGCGTTCTCGTGGTCGACGACGAGGCGGGTGTGCGCGCGGTGCTCCGGGAGCTCCTGGGGGGTGAGGGCTACACGGTCGTCGACGCGCCGGACGGTCCCTCGGGGCTCACGCTGTGCGAGACGGAGCCGGTGGACGTCGTCCTGAGCGACGTGTCGATGCCGGGCATGTCTGGCTGGGAGGTGGCCGAAGCGTGCCATGCCCGGTTCCCAGACCTCCCCGTCGGACTCATCACGGGCTGGGGCGATCACCTCGATCCGGCCCAGCTCGCGCGTCACGGCGTGCGGTTCGTCGTCGCCAAGCCGTTTCAGGCCGCCGAGGTTCTCCATCGCGTGGGGGACGCTCTCGCGGCCAGCGACGGGACCTGACATGCCCATCCGCCCGCCAGTGTGACGCGCGGCCGTTGCGGCCCCGCAGGGGCGCCGGTATGATGACTCTGCGCGGAGGCGTCCGCGCGTCGAGGAGGCGCCCATGTCCCAGGCCGTGATCGTCGAAGCCGTTCGCTCGCCCGTCGGCCGGCGCAACGGGAAGCTCGCCGGCGTCCGCCCCGACGATCTCGCGGCCCACGTCCTCCGGGCGGTCGTCGACCGCGCCGGCCTCGATCCCGCCGTCGTCGAGGACGTGATCCTCGGTTGTGTCGACCAGGTCGGCGAGCAGGCGTTCAACATCGCCCGGAATGCGGCGCTCATCGCCGGCTTCCCTCTCGACGTGTGCGGTGTGACGCTCGATCGGATGTGCGGATCCGGCCAACAGGCGGCGAACTTCGGGTTCGGCATGATCGCCGCCGGGCAGCACGACTGCCTGATCGTGGGGGGCGTCGAGAGCATGACGCGCGTGCCCATGGGGTCGAACGCGAATGGACCCGGCGAGGGGCCGATCAGCCCGCGGCTCGCCGAGCGGTACGAGATCGTGCCGCAGGGCATCTCGGCGGAGCTTCTCGTGGAGAAGTGGGGACTCGCGCGAGCGGACCTCGACGAGTTCGCGGCGCAGAGCCACGAGAGAGCGGGACGAGCCATCGCGGAGGGGCGGTTCCATCGCGAGATCGCGCCCGTGTCGCTGCCGGATGGGTCGACGGTGGCCGTCGACGAAGGCGTCCGGGTCCCCGTGGATCGAGCCCGGATCGCCGCGCTGGCGCCCTCGTTCAAACCCGACGGGGCGGTGACGGCGGCTAACTCGAGTCAGATCTCCGACGGCGCGGCGGCGCTGCTCGTCATGTCGGACGAGAAGGTCCGCGCGCTCGGGCTCCGTCCTCGGGCCCGCTTCGTGGCGACGGCGCTCGCGGGCGTCGACCCGACGATCATGCTGACGGGCCCGATCCCGGCTACCCAGCGCGTCCTCGCCAAGGCCGGCCTCGGCCTCGGTGAGGTCGACCGCTTCGAGGTGAACGAGGCCTTCGCGTCGGTCGTGCTCGCGTGGGAGCGGGAGCTGCACCCGGACATGAGCCGGGTAAACGTCAACGGAGGAGCCATCGCGCTCGGCCACCCGCTGGGCTGCTCCGGCGCGCGGCTGCTCGTCACGCTCCTCCACGAGCTCGAGCGATCCGGCGGGCGGTTCGGGCTGGCGACGATGTGCATCGGATTCGGGCAGGGAATTGCGACGCTCATCGAGCGTCTCTGAGGAGCAGTGATGCCGGGATTCTACTGTGCGAAGTGCCTGAAGACGGCTCCCGTGCAGAAGGTGTGCTGCGGGCGTCCGATGAAGCGCGGGTAGCGCCGTCCCGGTTGCTCCTCACCCCGTCCACGGCTTGAGGCTCTCCCCCGGATGACCGCCACCGCGCCGGACGCGCCGCTCGTCGTCGTCTGCGGCCTCGACCACGTGAACCTGACGGAGGAGCAGGACGTCCTCGCGAAAGCGGGCGTGCGGCTCCAGACCGTGATCGCGCGCACCGAGGCCGAGTACCTCGAGCGGTGCGGCGAGGCCGATGGCCTGCTGATCCAGTACGGAGCCATCACGCGCCGCGTGCTGGAGGGACTCCCGCGCGTCCGGGTGCTGGTCCGCTACGGCGTCGGCGTGGACGGCATCGATTTGGCGGCGGCCACGGACCACGGCGTGCCGGTCGTGAACGTCCCGGACTACGGGACCGACGAGGTCGCGAACCACGCGGTGGCGCTACTCCTGGCCCTGGCCCGCAAGATTGCCCGACTCGACCGCCAGACCCGGAGCGGCGGGTGGGACGTGTTTCGCGTCGGTCCGGTGACGCGTCTCGCGGGCCAGACCGTGGGCATCGTGGGGTGTGGCCGTATCGGGTCGGCCGTCGCACGGAAGCTCGGCGGCTTCGACGTGCGGCTGCTCGGTTGCGACCCGTACATCGAGACCTTCCCGCCGGGTGTGCAGCCGGTGGCCTTCGAGCGCGTCCTCGCCGAGTCGGACTACGTCACCATCCACTGCCCCCTGACGAACGAGACCCGGCACGCCTTCGACGCCGAGTCCCTGGCGCGGATGCAACCGACCGCCGTGCTGATCAACACGGCGCGTGGTGGGATCGTCGACACCGCCGCGCTCGTCGTGGCCCTGCAGCAGGGGTTTCTGGCGGGCGCGGGGCTGGACGTGCTCGAACAGGAGCCGATCGACCCCGCCAGCCCGCTGCTCCGGATGGAGCAGGTGATCGTGACGCCGCACGCCGCCTGGTACTCGGAGGAGGGGCGGTCGGACCTCAAGCGGCGCGCGGCCGAGGAGGCGGTCCGGGTGCTGCGCGGCGAGCGACCGCGCCACTGCGTCAACCCCGAGGTGCTGGGGCGCATGCGCCGGCCGCCGGCCGCCGGCGGCTGAGAGCCGAGCCGCCCGTTGCCTCGTCACCGGCCGACGATTGCCCGCCCGATCGGGACTGTCCGGCGGAGCGCTCTTGCTCCCGCCTACGAGGACTGACCGCCGTGTCCGGGCCGCTCTTCGACGTGGTCGCCCCCGGCGAGGTCATGCTGCGCCTGGCCTCGCGGCCGCCCACGCGGCTCGAGCAGGCGACGGAGCTCGACGTCTCCTACGGCGGGACCGAGGCCAACGTCCTGTGCGCCCTCGCGCGCCTCGGGCACCCGACGGCGTGGATCTCGGCGCTGCCCGCGAACGTCTGGGGCGAGCGCCTGGCCCGGGAACTCCGGGGCCACGGCGTTGACGTCGGGCACATCGCCTGGCGCGAGGGCGGGCGGATCGGCACGTACTTCATCGAGTACGGCGTGGCGCCGCGCCCGATCCGGGTGGTCTACGACCGGAAGGATTCCGCGTTCGCGTCCCTGGACGAGACAGAGGTGGACTGGGCGGCGGTCTCACGTACCCGGGTCGTCCATGTCACGGGCATCACGGCCGCGCTCGGTCCCCGACCCCGACGCGTCTTCGAGCGCGCGGTCGAGTCGGCCCAGGCGAGCGGGGCCCTCCTGTCGCTCGACGTCAACCACCGCACGGCTCTCTGGAGCTACGAGGCGGCGCGGGCGTATCTCCAGCCTCTGCTCTCGCGCGTCGGGCTCCTGTTCGTCGGGATCGAGGACGCGCGGCGTGTCTTCGGGCTCGCGGGGGAGCCCGAGGCCGTCGCGGCGGGGCTGCGTGGGCTGGCGCCTCTCGCGATCATCGCCTTGACGCTCGGCGATCAGGGCTCGCTGGTCCTGACGGACCGGGCACACCGCCCGACGCGCCTCTACAGCCTGGATGTCGTGGCCGACCGGGTCGGCGCCGGCGACGCGTTCGCGGCGGGATTCCTGCACGGGTGGCTGACGACCCGTGACGTGCAGCGAGCGCAGGACCTCGGCACGGCGCTCGCCGCGTTGAAGTGCACGATGTGGGGTGACATCGCGGTCATCCGGCGCGGCGAGCTCGAGGAGCTGCTCGCCCAGCCAGATCCGCGCATCCGGCGGTGAGGCCCACCCCTGGGCGGGCGAAGAAGGGAGGACTCTGGTGACGACGACGAATCGGCATGTCTACCTCGACGGCAAGCTGGTCCCCTACGCGGACGCCCGGATCCACGTCCAGTCGACCGCGGTGAAGTACGGGGGGTCGGTCTTCGAGGGGCTCCGGGCCTACTGGAACCCGGCCCACGAGGAGCTCTACGTCTTCCGGCTGAAGGAGCACACCGACCGCCTCCTGGGATCGATGCGCCTCATGCGGATGCAGCACTCGCTGACGCGCGAGGAGATCGAGCGGTCGATCCTGGAGGTCCTCCGGAAGAATCAGCCGCGCGAGGACGTGCACATCCGGCAGACCGCCTACCTCGCCGGCGACGGCGACATGGACGACACCGGTCCTGTCGCACTCGCGGTGGACGCACGGCCGCGGAAGGCGACGCAGAAGCCTGGCATCGCCGTCGGCGTGTCGTCGTGGACCCGCATCGCCGACGGCTCGATGCCGCCGCGCATCAAGTGCTCCGCGAACTACCAGAACGGACGTCTCGCCACCCTGGAGGCGAAGGCGAATGGCTACGACGGGGCGCTCCTCCTGAACACTCGCGGGAAGCTCGCCGAGGCGCCGGGGGCTTGCTGCTTCCTCATGCGCGGCGGCGTGCCGATCACACCGCCCGTGACCGCCGACATCCTGGAGTCGGTGACGCGGACCACCCTCCTCGAGCTGTTCCGGACCGAGCTCGGCCAGCCTGCGCTCGAGCGTGACGTCGATCGTACCGAGCTCTATCTCGCGGACGAAGTCTTCCTCTGCGGGAGCGGCTGGGAGATCACGCCCGTGGTCTCCATCGACCGGCTGCCGCTCGGGGACGGCGTCCAGCCCGGCCCGATGACACGGGCGATCCAGGCCTGCTACTTCGCGGTGGTCCGGGGCGAGAAGCCGGCCTACCGCCACTGGCTCACGCCCGTCTACGGTCGCTGAGCCGGGGCCCGGTACCGACCACGCCGCGGCCCGCCGCAGGCGGCGAATCGCGCCGCCCGGCGGGCCGCTCGCATCCGGCCTGCAGGAAGGTCATTCGAACGAGAGCAGGTGACGAGGAGACTGGGGCCGGACCGGACCTCGCTTGTCCGCGGCGGTGACGGGGGCTAAGATCGGGCGTGTCCCGCCCTGACTCGCCTCGCCCCTCCGCCGCCGTCTCGGAGCGGCCGGATCCCGCGGCACAGCGGATCCTCGAGGAGCTGAACCCGGCTCAAGTAGAAGCGGTCGCGCACGATCAGGGGCCGCTCCTGATCGTTGCGGGGGCGGGGACGGGCAAGACCACCGTCCTCACTCGCCGCATCGCCTATCTCATCGCCACGCGCCGGGCGCGACCGGAAGAGATCCTTGCTCTCACGTTCACCGACAAGGCCGCGCTCGAGATGGAGGAGCGTGTCGACGTGCTCGTCCCGTACGGGTATGCCGACGTGCGCATCGCGACGTTCCACGCGTTCGGGGACTGGCTCTTGCGCGAGCACGCCCTCGAGCTCGGCCTGACACCCGCCTTTCGAGTCCTGAACCGGGCCGAGCAGGTCCTGTTCCTCCGCACGCGCCTGTTCGAGCTGCCGCTCGACCATTTCCGGCCGCTCGGCGATCCGACGCGCCATCTCCAGGCGCTGACTGGGCTGTTCGGGCGCGCGAAGGACGAGGACGTCGCGCCGGAGGCCTACCTCGCCCACGCGACGGCGCTCTCGGCCGACGCCGAGGCGCATCCGGAGGACGCAGAGCGCCGCGATCTCGCCGCGCGCAGCCTCGAGCTGGCGCGCACCTACACGACGTACCGCGACCTCATGGCGCGCGCGGGGTTCGTCGACTTCGGCGACCAGATCTTCCTGGCGCTTCGCCTGTTCCGGGAGCGGCCGTACGTCCTCGCCCACTATCAGCGGCGATTCCGGTACGTCCTGGTCGACGAGTTCCAGGACACGAACTACGCGCAGTTCGAGCTGGTGAAGCTCCTCGCGGGCCGGCACCGGAACGTGACGGTGGTGGGGGACGACGACCAGGCGATCTTCCGCTTCCGCGGCGCCTCCATGAGCAACATCCTCGGGTTCGACGCGGCCTACCCCGATGCCCGACGGGTGGTGCTGATCCAGAACTACCGCTCCGGGCAGAGCCTGCTGGACGCGGCCCACCGGCTGATCCGCCACAACGACCCAGATCGCCTCGAGGCCGCGCGGGGAATCGACAAGCGGCTCGTCGCGGTCGGCGGACCGGGATCGGAGCCCGTCCACACCGTCTACGAGACCATCACCCAGGAAGCCGACGCGGTGGCGGCGGCGATCGAGCAGGAAGTGAAGGATGGGCGGCGGGCATACCGGGACTTCGCGATCCTCGTCCGCGCCAACGCCGACGCCGACCCGTTCCTCCGGTCGCTCAACCTCCGCGGGGTCCCGTGGACGTTCTCGGGAAACCAGGGGCTGTACGCGCGCCAGGAGGTGCGGCTCTGCATCGCGTTTCTCCGGGTCCTCGCGCGTCCGGACGACTCGGTCAGCCTCTACGCGCTCGCGGCCTCGTGGCTCTTCGGGGTGCCGGCCGTGGACCTCGCCCGCTGCGGGGCGCACGCGGACCGCCGGAACCGTTGGCTCTTCGACGTCCTGCGGGGTCTCGACGAGACGCCCGAGCTCCGCGCGGCGCTGTCCGCGGAAGGTGCCGAGGCGATCGCTCGCCTGGTGAAGGAGCTCGAGCGTTACCTCGGGCTCGGGGCGGAGCTCGGGACCGGGGAGCTTCTCTACCAGTTCCTCGCGGACAGCGGCTGGCTGGGTCGCATGTCGCGGGCGAGCACGGCGCGCGAGGAGGTCGAGGTCCAGAACGTCGCGCGCTTCTTCCGCCGGATCCAGGACGCGACCCAGGTCCTCCCGCGGGACCACGTGCGCGAGTTCGTGAAGCACCTCGACGCCCTGATCGAGGCCGGCGAGGATCCGGCCGTGGCCGAGGCGGACGTCCACGTACCCGCGGTCCGCGTCCTCACGGTTCACAAGGCCAAGGGGCTCGAGTTCCCGGTGGTGTTCGTGGTGGGGCTGGTCCAGGGCCGATTTCCTTGGCCGAACCGCGGGGATGTCCTCGAGCTGCCCGACGATCTCCTCCGGGACCGGCCGTCGTCGCCTGACTTCCGCCTCCAGGAGGAGCGGCGGCTCTTCTACGTCGCGATGACGCGGGCGAAGGAGGCGCTCCATCTGACGTCGGCGCGCGACTACGGAGGCCGGAGCACGCGGAAGGTCAGCCAGTTCGTCCTCGAAGCCCTCAATCTCTCGCGCGACGCCGCCCGGCCCGTGAAGGGGACGGCGCTGGAGGACTTGCGGGCGTTCGCGGCCCCGGCCGAGGCCTGGGCTGAGGCGGAGGCGCCTCTCGGCCCCGACGTCGTCCTCGAGCTCAGCCACCGGCAGGTCGATGACTATCAGACCTGCCCGCTGAAGTACCGCTACGTGCACGCCTTGCGTGTGCCGATCCGCCGTCATCACACGGTGGTGTACGGAGAGACGCTCCACCGCGTGGTCGAGCACTACCTGCGCCGGCGGGCGGCCAGCCTCTACACGCCGCTCGAGGACCTGCTCGAGACATACGACCGCGAGTGGCGGAACGAGGGGTTTCTCACCTGGGGGCACGAGGTCGCGCGGCGGGACGCGGGCCGGGCGGCCATCGAGCGCTTCTGGCACGAGGAGGAAGCCTCGGGCACGCGGCCCACCTCGGTCGAGCGTGAATTCGGCGTGAGCCTGCCTGACGCCGGGGGACTCACCCGGCTTCGCGGCCGGTGGGACCGCGTCGACGAGACGGAGGCCGGCCCCGTGATCGTGGACTACAAGTCCTCCGACGTCCGGGAGCCCGCGCGCGCGGAAGTGCGGGCGACGGAGAGCCTGCAGCTCCAGATCTACGCGCTGGCGTGGCGGGAGATGTTCGGCCGACTCCCGGCGCGGGTCGAGCTACGGTTCCTCGAGTCCGGCGTGGTCGGCCGCCACGCGCCGACGGAGGAGGACGCCGAAACGGCCCTGGCAGCCGTGCGCGCGGCGGCGGTGGGCATCCGGGCGCGACGCTTCACGGCGACGCCGTCGTATCAGGCCTGTCGGTACTGCGCCTACAGCCAGATCTGTCCGTACACGGCGAGCCGGGGCGTCTGAGTCGGGCGCATCAGGACACCCGGGGGAGGACACCCTCCCCCGGATGTCCGGTGACGTTCAACCGGCGAGGGGTGCCGGCCGGTGGAGACGCAGGGGCCGAAGCTCGCGCAGCTTCTCACGCTGCTCCGGCGTGAGGATGCGAGCCACCTCCTGGAGCGTGCGGGCTCGCGCCTCGAGAACCTGGCCCGAGAGCTCCCGAACCTCCCCGGCCTTGGCCGTGAAGGTCGCGTCGTCGGCGTCCGCCAGGACCATCTCGCGGAGCGCGCGGCGCGCGTCGCGGAGCGCCCGCACCGTCTCGCGCATCGACTGCCAGTGGCGGGCGCGGATCTCCTTGATCGACTTGACCTGGTCGTCCGTCAAGTCGAGCTGCTCCCGGAGCGCCGAGCGCTCGATCGGCGCCATCCGCCGGGCGAGGTGGGCCTCGCTCGGCATCGCCCCGCTGACCAGGATGACAAGACCGCTCAGGACTCCCGCCAGCGGCCACTTCGTGTGGAGCTTCGTCATATCTTGGCCTCCCCGAGCGGGCCGCGCCCGCTCTGTCGGTTTCGATCGCTGCCGGGTTGGACGCGGGTGACCCACCCCGCGTTCAACGTCCCTGGGAGCCGGCGGAAGCCTGGCCCCCGGGAGCCCTCGCCAGCCCGACCCCGGGCTCGTACTGGAGGGGCAGCGGCAGGGGCGTAGCCGCCGGCACCCAGACGGGGGCCTGACCGCGACGGAACAGCTTGACTCGGCCGGTCCCGCGCACCGCGGGAACCTGGTCCTCCACCCTGACCATCGCGCCTTCCTCGATCCCGAACTCGGACGTGGGCGAGGTAGGGGCGCCCGGAGTTGCTGAGGAGGAGCACGTGCACGCGCGTGAGCGTAGCATGGGTGCGGGTCCGTGCCGTCGCGCCTTGACGGCGGCTCCGAGGGTCGCGTAGGGTGGCGGCGCAATTGCGCCGAACCCGGCGAGCATGACGACGTTGTCCCAGGCGACGAGGGGGTGTGAAATGGCGGAGAGGATCCGGCGGATCCAGTACTTCTACGTGATGACGCCCGACACGCCCGGGGAAGGGGCCCGAGCGCTCCAGACGCTCAAGGAGGCGGGGATCAATCTCCTGGCCTTCTCCGGGTTTCCCGCGGGCAAGCGCGCGCAACTCGACTTCGTCCCCGAGGATCCGGCCGCCTTCCGAGCGGCCGCCCGGAAGGCCAAGTGGAAGGTCACCGGCCCGAAGGTGGGCTTCCTCATCGAAGGGGACGACCGCACCGGGGTCATGGCGGACCTCTATGAAAGGCTGGCGGCCGCGCGCATCAACATCACCGCCAGCGACGCGGTCATCGGCGGGGCGGGCCGATTCGGGGCCATCCTGTGGGTCAAGGCCCGGGACGTGAATCGGACGGCCAAGGTCCTTGGTGCCTCCTGACCGTCAGTGGACTGACGCTCCGGTTGCCGGCGGCCCGAATAGGGTTCCCGGGGGTCCCGTCGAACGCGGCAACAGGAGGCCATGATGAAGCTCACGAAGAAGGTGATTGCGGGAGTCCTGATCGCGGGGTTCCTGGCCATGTTCCTGGTCGTGCCCCCGATGGCAGAGGCGGCTGGCCGTCACTGG
Source organism: uncultured Candidatus Rokubacteria bacterium (assembly GCA_963805625.1). Lineage (GTDB taxonomy): Bacteria > Methylomirabilota > Methylomirabilia > Rokubacteriales > DASRDR01 > DASRDR01. The sequence goes on along the minus strand of CAWDVE010000009.1, from coordinate 37,460 downwards.
AACCACGGGGGGGGACCTCGCCACTACCATGGTCGCTCCGGTGGGTACTACGGCGGCCCTGGCCCCTTCTGGGGCGGACTCGCGGTGGGCGCGGTGACCGGGATCGTCGTGGGCAGCATCTTCGCGCCGCGGGTCTACGCCGCGCCTCCGGTGGTGTACCAGCCCGCGCCGGTGGTCGTCCAGCCTCCACCGGTCGTCTACCAGCCGGTGTGCTCGAACTACTGGGTCAACCCCGCCTGGAACGGCTACCAGTGGGTGCCGGGCTACTGGACGCAGGCCTGCCGGTAAGCTTCCCCCGACTGCTGACGACGCCGGGCCCGGGTCACGCTCCCGGGCCCGGTCTTTTTTGGGGTGACCTCGCCCCGCCCTGCCGGTAGGCTGAAATCGATGGGTGCGAAGCTGCCCGGCCGGGTCTCTCTTGCCGCGTCTCCCACTCCGATCCAGCCGCTGCCCCGTCTCGGGGCCGCGCTCGGGCTCGAGCTGAGCGTGAAGCGGGACGACCTCACGGGGTTCGCCGAGAGCGGCAACAAGGTGCGCAAGCTCGAGTTCCTGGTGCACGATGCCCTCGAGCAGGGCGCGGACACCTTGATCACGGTGGGGGCGCTCCAGTCGAACTGCGCGCGGGCCACGGCGGTCGTTGCGGCTCGCTTGGGGCTCGGCTGCGTGCTCGGGCTTCGAGGGACTGCCCCGGAGGTGCCCGACGGCAACCTCTTCCTCGCGGAGCTGTTCGGCGCCCGCGCCGTGTTCGTGCCGCCCGAGGCCGTGGACAGCCCGGAGGGCCTCTTCGCGCGCCTGGCCGAGGAGGTCCGACGGACAGGCGGCCGTCCCTACATCATCCCGGAGTCGGGCTCGAACGAGCTCGGGGCGCTCGGCTACGCGGCGGCGGTCGAGGAGCTCCAGACGCAGATCGCGGCCGGCCTTCTCGCCTCCCCGGATGCGATCGTGGTCGCCGTCTGGAGCGGGGGTACCCTGGCGGGTCTCCACCTCGGCAAGGCACTCTTCGGGCTCCGCGCCGAGATCTGGGGTGTGCCCGTCCAGTTCGACGCCGGGACGATCCGGGCCTCGGTCTGGGCGACCGTGCGGAAGTCGGCGGCCCGCATCGGAGCAGACGTCCACGTCGAGCGCGACGCCATCCGCCTTCTCGACGGGTACCAGGGCGACGGCCGCGCGGGTGTGCGGCCCGAGGAGCTCGCCGTCGTTGCCCGAGCCGCGCGCGACGGGCTGTTGCTGGATCCGGTGTACACAGCCAAGGCGTTCCTGGCGCTCCAGGACACCGCGCGGCGCACGCCCGGCCTCCTGGGACGCCGGGTCCTCTTTCTCCACACGGGTGGCGGATTTGGCGTCTTCCCGTTCCGGGCGCCGCTCGCGCGGCTCCTCGATCCGGGCGCCGCGCCGGCCTGAGGCGCGGGCGGCATGACGGACGAGACGCGAGTCCCGGCGGCGGAGCTCCAGGAGTTCACCAAGGGCGTGTTCATTGCCGCGGGGGTGCCGTCTGAGGATGCGGCCCTCGAGGCCGAGGTCCTCGTGTGGGCGAACCTCCGGGGCGTCGACTCCCACGGAGTGCTTCGGATCCCCTGGTACGTGGACCTGATCGCCCAGGGTGATATGAACCCGCGGCCGACGATTCGCGTGGAGAAGGAGACGGCCGCCACGGTGCTGATCGATGGTGACCATGCCCTCGGTCCCGTGGTCACGACGGTTGCCATGCGGCGCGCAATCGACAAGGCCCGCGCGGCCGGCATCGGCTGGGCGGTCATCCGCAACACGACGCACCAGGGGGCGATGGCGTACTACGCGCTCATGGCGGTGGAGGCCGGGATGGCGGGGATCGCCATCGTGTGCAGCCCGCCGAACATGGCGCCGTTCGGCGCCCGCACTGCGGGCGTGCACAACAGTCCCATCGCGATCGCCGTCCCGGCCGGCCGGCACCGCCCCCTCTGCGTCGACATGGCGACGAGCGTGGCGGCGGGCGGGAAGCTCAGCCTGGCGCGCGACAAGGGCGTTCCGCTGCCGCCCGGGTGGGCTCTCGACGAGGCCGGACAGCCGACGACCGACGCGAACCGGGCGAAGATCCTCCTGCCGTTCGGCGGCCCCAAGGGCTCGGGGCTCGCCATGATGTTCGAGACCCTGACCAGCCTGATGGTGGGTAACCCGCTCCTCGGTCCGGCGCTCTCCGGGGAGGCCGGGGCTGGCCGCCACCGCCAGAACAGCGTGGTCGCGGCCATCGACATCGGGGCCTTCACCGACCTCGCCGCGTATCGCGCCGAGGTGGATCGGCTGATCGACGGTCTGAGAGCCCTGCCACGGGCGGAGGGGGTCGCGGAGGTCCTCGTTCCCGGCGAGCCGGAAGACCGCTCGACGGACGAGCGGCGTCGGCGGGGAATCCCGCTGCCGACCGGAACGGTGGAGAACCTCCGCAGCGTCGCCGCTCGCTTCCGGGTTCCCTTGCCCGCCGGCCTCTGAAGGCCGGCGCCGGGGCCGGCTTCTCCGGGCCCGCTTGGCGCTCGTCGGGACGCGCGGTACACTCCGGCCTCGTGGAACCCTACGCCGAGATCCCGCCATCCGAGCTCAAGCGCCGGCTCGACGCTGGCGAGCCCACCGCGATCCTGGACGTTCGCGAGCCCTGGGAGCACGAGCTGTGCGCGATCCCGGGGGCGCGGCTCATCCCCATGGACCAGCTCGTCGCCCGCGTCGGCGAGCTGGATCCCGGGCGCGAGATCGTCGTGCACTGCCACCACGGGCAGCGTTCCGCCGCCGTCGTCCAGTGGCTTCGTCGCCAGGGCATCCCGGCCGTGAACCTGAGCGGCGGGATCGACGGCTGGGCGGCCGAAGTGGACCCGGCGGTGGGCCGTTACTAGCGCCGCGTGGCTGAGCTTCGCATCGCGCGCGAGGGCGGGGTCGCGCGCCTCACGCTCGACCGCTCGCCCCTCAACGTCCTCACGCCGGGCCTCATCGACACCCTCGGCGTCGCCTTCCGCGAGCTCGGCGCCGACCCCGGGCTGCGCGTCGTTGTCCTGGGGGGATCGGGCCGCGCGTTCTCGGCGGGAGTCGACGTGGCGGCGATGCGGGATCTCGACGCGACCGGGGCGCGGACGCTCATCGACGCGCTCCGTACCACGATCCGTGCCCTCGAGGAGGTCCCCGTTCCCACGATCGCGCGGCTTCACGGCCACGTGCTCGGCGGCGCCCTCGAGCTGGTGCTGGCCTGCGATCTGAGGATCGCCGCCGCCTCGTGCCGGCTCGGCATGCCCGAGATCACCGTGGGCATCCCGTCCGTGATCCAGGCGGCGCTCCTGCCCGGTCTGATCGGCTGGGGGCGCACCGCCGAGCTCCTGCTCGGCGGCCGGCCCGTGGAGGCCACCGAAGCGGAGCGCTGGGGACTGGTCAACCAGGCGGTCACGGAGGACGCCCTCGACCGGGAGGTGGAGGTTTGGGTCGATCGGTTGCTCGCGCTCCCGGCCGACGCGCTCCGGCTCCAGAAGGCCTTGCTCGCGCGCTGGCGTCGCGTGGATCTGGATACGGCCGTCACGCTTTCGATGGATGCCTTCGCCCGTGCCTATGCCACCGGAGAGCCACGGCGCGCGATGCAGGCCTTCTTCAAGCGCTGATCCATGGACGGGCGGCCGCCGCTCTCCGTGCTGTCGGGTGTGCGGGTGCTGAGCTTCACCCAGTTTCTGCTCGGCCCCTCGGGTGTCCAGTTCATCGCGGACCTGGGCGCCGACGTGATCAAGATCGAGCCCCCGGGCGGAACGCTCTGGGAGCGTAACTGGGCGGGCACCGACCTCTACCTGAACGGCGTCAGCGCCTTCTTTCTGTCCACGCACCGCAACCAGCGGAGCCTGACCCTGGACCTGAAGCACCCCGACGGCCTGGCCATCGCGCGGCGCCTCGTCGAGGGCGCCGACGTTCTGGTCCAGAACTTCCGGCCGGGCGTGATGGCGCGTCTCGGTCTCGGCTGGGAGACGGCCCGGGCCTGGAACCCGCGGCTCGTCTACGTCTCGGCCTCCGGATATGGCGAGTCGAGCCCCTACCGCGACCGCCCGGGGCAGGACCTCCTGCTCCAGGCGCTCTCGGGCCTCGCGAGCATCTCGGGCCGCGCGGGGCAGCCGCCCACCCCTGTCGGCACGGCCGTCGTCGACCAGCACGGGGCGACCCTCCTGGCGATGGGCGTGCTGGCCGCGCTCCTCGAGCGCGCGCGCACGGGCCAGGGGGTCCACGTCGAGGTGAGCATGCTGCGGGCGGCGTTCGATCTCCAGCTCGAGATCGTCACGTACTTCCTGAATGGTGCGCGACTCGCGAAGAGCCCGACGAGCCTCGCGAGCATGTTTCACCCCGGCCCCTACGGGTGCTACGAGACCCGGGACGGCTGGCTCGTCCTGTCGATGTCACCGCTCAAGGCTCTCCAGGACGCGCTCGACCTGCCGGCGCTGGCACCCTACGCCACGGTCGCGCACAATTTCCCGGCCCGCGAGGAGATCGCCCGCATCGTCGAGCCCGTGATGCGGGGGCGCACCACGCAGGAGTGGATCGACTTCCTCGTGCCCCGGGGCGTCTGGGTGGCGCCGATCCGGACGCACGAGGAGGCCTTCGCCGACCCCGCGGTCCAGGCGTCGGACGCGGTCGAGGAGATCGATCATCCCGTCGCCGGGCGAGTGCGGCTCCTCCGCTTCCCGGTGGAGTTCTCGTCGGGACGGGCGGGCGTCCGCCGGCCGCCGCCCATGCCCGGGGAGCACGCCGAGGAGATCCTGAGGGAGCTCGGCTACCCCGCCGGGGACGTGCAGCGCCTTCGCGACCAGCGGGTCATCTGAGCGGCGATGAGCGCGCCGTCCCCGTCCGCCGCGCCGGGCACCGCCCTGATCACCGGCGCGGGCATGGGCATCGGTCGCGCGATCGCGCTCCGGCTGGCCCGTGACGGCTGGGCCGTCGCGGTCAACGACGTCGAGCCGGCCCGCGCCACTGGGGTCGCACGCGAAGTCGCGGCAGCAGGCGCCCGCAGCGCCGCCGTCGTCGCCGATGTCGGCGATCGCGAGGCCGCCCACCGCATGGTGGCGGAGACGCTCGAGGCGTTCGGCGCCGTCGACCTCCTGGTCAACAACGCCGGCCTCTGCCGGCTCGGGGCGATCGCCGAGTTCTCCGAGGCCGACTGGCGCGCGACGTTCCGGCTCAATGTGGACGGCGTCTTCTTCTGCAGCCAGGCCGTGCTCCCGCACATGCTCGCGCGGGGACGCGGCAACATCGTCAACCTCGCGTCCTGGAGCGGGAAGGCGGGCGCGCCGTACTTCGGCCCCTACTGCGCCTCGAAGTTCGCCGTGATCGGCCTGACGCAGTCCCTGGCCAAGGAGGTCGCGCCCCGGGGCATCCGGGTCAACGCCGTCTGCCCCGGCATCGTGGCGGGCACCGAGATGCGGGCGCAGGTGGACGCGGAGTCCCGCGCGCTCGGACGCCCGACCTCGGCTGACCGCGTCGGCTGGATCCCGATGGGCCGGCTCGCGGAGCCGGAGGACGTCGCCGGCGTGGTCGCCTTCCTCGTATCCGACGACGCGCGCTACATGACCGGCCAGGCCGTCAACGTCACCGGCGGCCTCTGGATGCACTGACGTGCGGCTCGGGCCGGACGAGCGCCGAGCCGATTGTCCAGTGATGCCGCGCGCCGGCCCGTCCGCGCCCGGCGCCCGACCCATTGACAACCCCGCGAGGGCTGCCTAGAGTCCGGCCAGGGATTCCCTGACAGGGTTCCGCCCGGGCCGCCACCCGACCGGCGTCCCGTTGCGGCGTCTCGCGTCAAGGCCGACCGAAGCTGGCTCAAGCTGAGGGGAGGGTGCAGCATGACGAGGCTCCGAGTGAATGCGTTCCGGACGCTCGCGGCGCTGGCCGCGGGGGCGTGGCTCTTGCTGCTCGCCGGGCCCGCGCTGGCCGCGGGCAAGCTCTCGATCGCCTACATGCCCCATCCGATCCACGAGCAGCAGCTCAAGTGGATGAAGAAGTGGGGCGAGATGAAGGGCGTGGAGATCAAGCCCACCCCGATCTCCTACGAGGTGTATGTCGAAAAGCTGACGGCGAGCTTCCTGGGGAAGTCCCAGGAGTACGACATCATCTGGCACAACGACGACTGGGGCCAGCTGTGGGGCGCGTTCCTGGAGCCGGTCGAGGACCTCAAGATCCTGAACGCGATGGATCGGAAGATTCTCATCGACCAGGCCATGCTGTGGAAGCAGCCGGACGGGAAGCGCGCTGCCACGGCCGTGCCGTTCAACGAGACGCTCGGGGTCTTCTTCTACCGGAAGGATCTCATCGCCGAGGCGGAGTATCCGAAGACCTGGGCGGATCTCGTCCGTGTGTCCCAGAAGCTGCAGAAGGAGGGGAAGGTCAAGTGGGGCTTCGTGGGCGGGCTCAAGTACCCGCACACGTGGTTCACCCTCCTCTGGTCGCTGTGGACGAACGACTGCGACCTCTTCTCGCCCTACAACGAGCGGGACAACGACGTCCTCGCGAAGAACGACTGGAAGAGCATGCTCGGCGAGAAGTGCGCGCGCGAGGCGATCGAGTTCTGGTGGGACAACATCAACGTCCACAAGATCTCGCCCCCGGCACTCGTCAGCTACACGCGGACGGAGTCGGACGGGATCTTCATGGCCGGCGAGTCGTTCATGACGATGAACGACACCCCGCTGTACGGCAAGTACAACGACCCCGCCGCGTCCAAGGTGGCGGGGAAGGTGGCGATGGGGAAGTTCCCGCTGGGCCCGAGCTCGACCCGGAAGGGGCTCGCCTGGCGCGCGGCATGGTTCTGGGCCATCCCGAAGGCGAACGCGCCGGAGCAGAAGAAACTCGCCAAGGAGCTCCTGGAATGGATGGGGGAGAGCGAGGAGGTCCAGCGCGACATCTTCAAGTCGACCGCGGGCATCCCCCCGATCACCAAGGTGCAGCAGGCGCTCGCGAAGGAGGAGCCGCTGTTCGCCCAGCTGAAGGCGACCCTGATCGACGCGCCGTACCACATCGTGCCGGCGTACTACTTCAAGCAGTGGCCCGAGGTGCACGCGACCTTCTCCGACATCGCGTCGAAGGCGCTCATCGGCAAGCGCGAGGACATCCCGAAGGTCCTGTCGGAGGGCGCCCAGAAGCTGTCCGAGATCATGAGGAAGTAGGGGCGCATGGACCGGCCTCGGTGTCGGATCAACGCCCGGGAGGAGATGCCGGCGAAGCGCCGAATGCTCTGGCCCTGACGGACACGTGACCGAGGTCCACGACGATACCCTGAGGCGCGGCGGCCCGCCGAGCGGCGCGGCCGCCGTGTCCTTGTTCCGGCAGCGTCGCTACTTCGCGCTGACGCTGATCGCGCCGGCCGCGCTCATTCTCCTTCTGTTCCAGGTCCTGCCCATCCTGATGGGCGTGGACGCGAGTCTCCGGCGGTTCTCCCTGACCGATGAGGAGCACCCCTTCATCGGGCTGCGGAATTTCCAGCGCATCCTTTCCGACGCGCAGTTCCTGTGGGTCGTCCTCCCGAACACCTTCTTCTTCATGCTCGCCTCGGTCGCAGGGGGCGTGGTGCTCGGTCTGGCGATCGCCATGCTGCTGAAGCAGCCGTTCCCGGGCCGCACCCTGGTGCGGACGCTGATCATCTTCCCGCTCATGGTGGCGCCCGTGGTCGCGTCGATCATGATCGCGTGGATCTTCAACGACCAATTCGGGGTCGCGAACGCGATCGTCACGACGCTCGGGTTCCCCCCGGTCGCGTGGCTCGTCAAGCCGTGGCTCAGCCTCTGCATCGTCGTCCTGACGGACGTCTGGCTCCAGACGCCGTTCTACGTGATCATCATCCTGGCCGCGCTCGAGTCCCTGCCGCGAGATCCGTTCGAGGCGGCCCGCGTCGACGGCGCCAACGCCTGGCAGATCTTCCGGAACGTGACCCTGCCGCTCCTCCGGCCGGTGCTGCTCGTGGCGATCGTGATCCGGTCGATCGACGCCTTCCGCGTGTTCGACACGGTGTGGACCATCACGAAGGGCGAGCCGGGCCGGGCGACCGAGGTGTTCAGCATCTACGCGTACAAGGAGGCGTTCGTCTTCCTGAACCTGGACCGGGGGGCGGCCGCCTCCCTCATCGGCGCGGTCATCATCATGGCCGTGGGGGTTGTGCTCTACTGGGGCCTCCGCCGGGTCACGGAGGTGTCACGGTGACCGCCCGGCCGGGCGCTGGCGGGGCCCTGAGGGAGGGATGGCAAAAGGCCTTCGTCGGCCTCGCCTTGGTCGGGGTGCTTGGCCTGTTCCTCTTCCCGGTCTTCTGGCTGACGCTCACCGCTCTCCGGCCGGAGTCCGAGGTGTTCTACGTCCACCGAGGGACCCACCTCACGCTGGTCAACTTCGCGAAGGCCTGGCGGTCGCCGAAGATCCAGGAGTCGTTTCTCAACAGCGCGATTCTCGCCGTGCTGGCGACGTTTTTCTCGCTCCAGGTGACCGTGATGAGCGGCTACATGCTGTCCCGCTTCAAGGGCGCGACGAACAAGATCTGGTTCACGGCCATCTACCTCTTCCGGACGGTGCCGTACATCACCTGGGTGATGCCGCTCTATCTCCTCACCCAGTCCCTCGGCCTCTACGACACCTACCTCGGGCTCCTGCTGCCCCACGTGGCCGTGCACGTCTGCTTCTTCAGCTGGGTGATGAAGGGGTTCTTCGACGGCGTGGAGCCGGAGCTCGAGCAGGCGGCCTACCTCGACGGGTGCTCCCACTGGGGCGCGTTCCTGCGCATCATCCTGCCGCAGGCTCGGCCGGGTATCATGGCGCTCGGGATCCTGTGCTGGCTGTTCACGTGGAACGAGTTCCTGTTCGCGCTGATCCTGACGGGGAGCCGGATGCCGCTCCTGACCGTCACCATGGCGCAGTTCGTGCACGAGCTCGGGGTCGAGTGGCACCTCATGAGCGCGACCGCGGTGATGGCGATGATCCCGGCGCTGGTGGTCACGCTCTTCGCGCAGCGCTACGTGGTGTCGGGGCTCCGGCTGTGACCGCCGGCCCGAGGTCGGCATGACGCTGGAGGGACGGGCCGCGCTGGTGACCGGCGCGTCGCGAGGACTCGGTCGGGCGATCGCGCTTCGGCTGGCCCGGGAGGGCGCCGCGGTGGGCGTGAACTACCGCGAGCAGGCGGAGGCGGCCGACGCGGTGGTGCGGGAGATCCGGGCGCGCGGCGGCCGAGCGCTGGCCGTGCGGGCGGATGTCGCGGACGCGACGCAGGTGGGCGACATGGTCGCGCGCGTCACGTCGGAGCTCGGGGCCGTGGACATCCTGATCAACAACGCGGGCGTCTCCCGCCCCGGGGACCTCGGAGACTTCGACCTCGCGCAGCTGGAGGGGATGCGGCGGATCAACGTCGACGGCGTGGTGACGGTGACGCGCGCCGTGGTGGCCGGCATGAAGGAGCGGAAGTTCGGGCGCATCGTGAACGTGGCGTCGGTGGCCGCGCTGGGCACGGCGATCGCCGGCACCACCTTCTACGCCGCCACCAAGGCGGCGGTGATCGTGCTCACGCGCCGCTTCGCGCTCGAGCTGGGGCCGCACGGCGTCACGGTGAACGCGATCGCGCCGGGCTTCGTTCTGACGGACATGGCCGCTGCCGGCCGGACGGAGGCCGACTTCGCAGCATTCGCGGCGAAGTCGATGGTGCGGCGCGTCGGCAAGCCCGAGGACATCGCCCACGCGGTCGCGTACCTCGTGTCGCCCGAGTCCGGGTTCGTCACCGCCCAGGTTCTCACCGTAGACGGTGGCCGCATGGACTACATCGGGCATCCTTGAGGGAGACGAGTGGTGGTCGAGGAATCGAAGGGAGCCAGAGCATGACGACGCGCACCGGGACCGACACGGCCATGGCGGCCCTGACCATCGGGAAGACGGTCAGCGTCCGCAAGACGGTCGGCGAGACGGACGTGTACCTCTTTGCCGGCATCTCCGGCGACTTCAGCCCGAATCACGTCGACGAGGAGTACATGAAGGCGACGCGGTATGGCCGCCGGATCGCCCACGGCGCTCTGATGGTCGCCTACATGTCACAGGCCTCGACGAAGATGTGCGCAAGCCTGCCGGGAACGATCGTGTCGTACGGGTACGACCGCATCCGCTTCCCGGGGGCCGTGTTCATTGGCGATACCGTCACGGTGACCTACGAGATCGCCGAGCGGGACGAGGCGGCCCGGAAGTCGTTCGCCAAGGTGACCGTGACGAACCAGCGGGGCGAGGTCGTCGCGGTCGCCACGCACATCCTGAAGGTCGTCGAGGCGTAGGCTCGGGGCCCACGATACTCCGATGGCGAACGGGCTCACCGACGAGCTGGAGTGGGACCCCGAGAGATTCTCCGACGACGGGCTGGTCCGGGACGATGGCATCCTCCTCGAGGCGGTCATTCTCCCGGCAGTCGAGGGACCCTGGTGAGGAAGGGCGGGGTCGGCGGCGGCTGCCCGCGCGCCGGGTTCCGATGATCGGGCTCGTCACGCTCGACTTCTGGCAGACGCTGTTCGCCGACACGCGGGACAGCCTCCGCCGCGCCCATGTCCTCCGCCTCGAGGGGGTCCGGGAGGCCCTGGCCGAGGCCGGGCATCTGTACGCCGCCCCCGAGCTGGCGGCGGCCGACACCCGGGCCGGGGAGGCGTTCACGGTCGTGTGGCGGGAGCACCGTGACATGGCCCCCGACGAGCAGCTCCGGATGTTTCTCGCCGCGCTCGACCCGGTGCTTCCCGCGACGCTCGATCCGGGGACGCTCGGCCGAATCGCCCGCGTCTACCAGGAGCCGGCGCTGACGCACCGCCCGGAGATCACCCCCGCGGCCGTGGAGGCCGTGCACGAGATCCGGGCGCGCGGTCTCCGGCTGGGTGTGATCTCGAATACGGGCCGGACGCCGGGCCGGGTGCTGCGGCGCCTTCTCGGGGACGCGGGACTCCTGCCGTGCTTCGACGTCCTCGCCTTCTCCGACGAGGCGGGTGTCCGCAAGCCGGCGCCCGCGATCTTCCATCGGGTGCTCGACCAGGCGGGGATGGACCCTGCCGGAGCCGTGCACGTCGGCGACGATGCGGTGACCGACGTGGCCGGCGCACGGGGCGTCGGAATGCGGGCCATCCACTACGTCCCCGATCCATCGGCGCCGCCGGCGGCGGCCGACGGCGTCCTGCGGCGGTTCGCGGATCTGCCGTGCCTCGTCAGCCGTTTCGAGTGACCGGCGGCCGCTTGGCCAAGGGATGAGGTTGCGGCCTCGGGCCGCCGTCGCTACGATGACCCTACCGCCATTCATGAAGGGCATCGTGGAGCCTCAGATAGCCCGCCCCGGGCTATGATGAAGTCACACGCGGCAAAGGCGGCGCCGCGATGTGCCCGCTGCCGGTCCTGAAAGGGGGGAGACTCGCCATGGAGGCGTCCGAGCTGAGGGCCAAGATCCGGGACATCAAGGACTTTCCGACGGAGGGCATCCTCTTCAAGGACATCACGACCCTCCTGAAGGACCCGAAGGCCTTCAAGTGCGTCCTCGACGAGCTTGCCACCCACTACATCCAGTCGGGCGTCGAGATCGTCGTAGGGGTCGAGTCTCGCGGGTTCATCTTCGGGGGCGCCCTGGCGCATCAGCTGGGGGCGGGGTTCGTCCCTGTCCGGAAGCTCGGAAAGCTCCCGGCCAAGACCATCGAGGTGGAGTACGAGCTCGAGTACGGGCGGGACGCCTTGGCCATGCACGAGGATGCGATCGCTCCCGGCCAGCGTGTCCTGGTCGTGGACGACCTGCTGGCCACGGGGGGGACGATGGCGGCGACCCTCCGGCTCGTCGAACAGTGCGGTGGGGTCGTGGTAGGGCTGGCCTTCCTGATCGAGCTGGCCTTCCTTGACGGCCGCGCGAAGCTGAAGGACTACCCGGTGACGTCCCTGATCATCTACGAGTGATGGGGCGGCGCGGGAGAAGGTAGGGTGGCTCGTATGAGAGCGATGGTGCTCGCATTTTTCGTGACCGTGGCGCCGGCCGCCGTCGTCGTGCCCGCCTGGGCGGACGCCCCCGCCGGCGCCTTCGAGGAGGCCGGGCGGCTGGTCGACCAGCTGGCGACTCGCCTCGGAAGCTTCGGCACCGAGCTGGCCCAGCAGCTGCACCCCGGTCGTGGGGGCATGGGCTCCATGGGCGGCCCGATGGGACGCATGAGGGGGGATCCCGCGGAGCGGCCGCTCATCACCATCATGCTCCACCACCGGACCGAGCTCGGGCTGAGCCCCGACCAGGTCACCCGGCTGGAGGCCCTCCGCGGTGACTTCACGCGGGAAGCGATCCGCCGCGGCGCCGACATCCGGATCGCCGAGCTCGATCTGGCCTCGCTGCTCGAGCAAGATGCGGTGGACCTCGCGAAGGCCGAGGCCAAGATGCGGGAGCTGGCGCAGCTCAGGGCCGACCTCCGGATCGGGCGGCTCCGCGCGGTCGAGCAGGGCAAGGCGGTCCTGACCTCCGAGCAGCGGACTCACCTCCAGACGATGCTGAGCGGCGGGATGCACCACGGGTCCGGCGGCATGCCCGCGCCACGGCCCTCTGTTGGCACGGGCCCGCGGCTGTAAGGACCACCCCGGAACGGAGGGCGGATGACAATCTCGAAGGTCGGCGTGGTCGGATGCGGGCTCATGGGGGGTGGCATCGCCCAGGTCGTGGCCCAGTCGGGATACGGCACCAGGGTAGTCGAGGCGGACCAGAGCCTGCTGGACCGTGGACTCCAGGCGATCCACCGGAGCCTGGACGGCCTGGTCGACAAGGGACGGCTCGCCCCCGAGCAGCGCGACGCTGCCCGGGGCCGCCTCGCCGGGACCGTGCGGCTCGAGGATCTCGGGGATGTCGACCTCGTCATCGAGGCGATCACCGAGAACCCGGCGATCAAGAAGGAAACGTTCGCGCGTCTCGACCGCGTCTGCCCTCCGCATGCCATCCTGGCGTCGAACACATCGTCGTGTACGATCACCGAGCTGGCTGCTGCGACGAAGCGGTCCGCGCAGGTGCTCGGGCTCCACTTCTTCAACCCCGCTCCGGTGATGAAGCTCGTCGAGGTCATCCGGACGATTCTCACGGGGGACCCGGCCGTCAAGACGGCCTGGGCGTTCGTCCAGTCGCTCGGCAAGACGCCCATCGCCGCGCAGGACACCACGGGATTCGTCGTGAACCGGCTTCTCGTGCCGTACCTCCTGGAGGCGATCCGCGTGCTCGAGTCTGGCGTGGCCTCGAAGGAGGACATCGATCAGGCGATGAAGCTCGGGTGCGGCTACCCTATGGGCCCGTTCACGCTCCTCGACCTGGTGGGCCTGGACACGACGCTGTACGTGGCCGAGGTGATGTTCCAGGAGTTCCGCGAGGCCCGCTTCGCCCCGCCGCCGCTCCTCCGGCGCATGGTCATGGCCGGCCACCTCGGCCGGAAGAGCGGGAAGGGGTTCTACGACCATCCGGCGCGATAGCGGCGACCCGATGGCGCGCCAGGTTCCGGTGCCGCTCGCCGCGACCTCTCGGCGTCGACGTCGCGCGCCCGCACCGCGACGCCACGCGCGGCTTCTCGGGGCGCTCACCCTCCTCCTCGCCGGCACCGTCGCCGTGCCCGCGGCGGCGCAGGACCGGGTCGACGGCGACCGCTACCAGAACCCCCGCTACGGCGTCCAGATCGAGAAGCCCCCGCGCTGGCACTTCATCACCGCCTCGACGGTCATCGATGTCGCCCGGAAGGCCGCCGGGATGCCGGCAGCGAGCGGCGACACCGACCCCGTGAAAGCGGCGGGGTTCGCGGTGATCGTGTCGAAGGTGCCCGTCCTCGGCCGGGAGGTGGCGCCACAGGTCGTGCTGATGGTTCAGGACCTGCCAAAGCCTCCCGGGGATGTGATCGAGGCGTGCGAGCGCCTGCGGAGCGGGATGAACGATCCGGAGACCGTGACGCCCACCCGTCCTGTCCGGATCGAGGGCCGGCCGGCGGCACGGCTCGACTTCAAGGGCTACGTGGACGGGGCGCTCGTGCGCGCGATCGCGCTGTGCACCTTCCAAGACCGCCGCGCCTTCGTGGTCGTGGGTCAGGCGCTCGCGGCCGAGTTCGACGGGGAGGCGATGACGTTCGACACGATCCTGCGAAGCTTCCGGCTTCGATGACCGCCGGGTGGCGAGGGGCAGATCGCCACCCCCGCGCGGAGGAGTGGGAGTAGACCATGCACCTCTATTACATCTCCGACGAGCAGCGGATGGTGATGGAGCTCGCGCGGTCGATCGCCCGGGAGAAGATTGCCCCGGTTGCCGCGCATCACGACGAGACGGAGACGTATCCCGAGGAGCCCATGCGGCTCCTCGGGCAGCAGGGGCTGATGGGGATCTGGCTTCCGGAGGCCTACGGCGGCAGTGACATGGGCGCTCTGGCCGTCGCCCTCGTGGCCGAGGAGATCGCGTGGGCGTGCGCGGCCACCGCGACGAACTGGGGCGCGACGCCCCTCGGCGGGTACCCCATCCTCCTGGCGGGTACCGAGACCCAGAAGCGCCGTTACCTGCCGCGGATCGCCGCGGGGGAGCTCCTCGCCGCCTACTCGCTCTCGGAGCCCGACGCGGGCTCGGACGCCGCATCCCTCCGGACCACGGCCGTCAGGAGAGGGGACCGGTACGTCCTCAACGGGACCAAGCTCTGGTGCTCCAACGGCTCGCACGCGGGTGTCATCACGCTGTTCGCGACCGTGGACCCCGGCAAGGGACCGCGGGGGATCACCGCGTTCCTCATCGAGCCGGGGTTTCCCGGCTTCGCCATCGGCAAGCAGGAGCGCAAGATGGGGATCCGCGCGTCCCCGACGGTTGCACTCCACCTGCAGGATTGCGAGGTGCTCGCGGAGAACCGCCTCGGAGAGGAGGGCGAGGGCTTCCGTATCGCCATGCGGACCCTGGACTTCACGCGGCCCATGACCGGCGCGACCGCGGTCGGAGTCGCCCAGGCGGCCCTCGACGCCGCTACGGGGTACGCTAAGGAGCGCCGGCAGTTCGGCCAGCCCATCGCGGCGTTCCAGGGGATCCAGTTCATGCTCGCCGATATGGCGATGCAAGTCCACGGGGCGCGGCTCATGGTCCACCACGTTGCGAGCCTGGTCGACCGGGGCGTCGCGGGCACCGTGCTCGAGGCCTCGATGGCCAAGTGCTTTGCTGCGGACGCGGCGATGAAGGTCGCAACCGACGCGGTGCAGGTCTTCGGCGGGGTCGGGTACACTCGGGAGGTCCCGGTGGAGCGCTTCATGCGGGACGCGAAGATCATGCAGATCTACGAGGGCACCAACCAGATCCAGCGGCTCGTCATCGCGCGCGAGCTGCTCGGCCTCCGCTGGGCGGAGCGAGGAGACGCCGATGGGTAAGAGGTACCGGCTCGGACGGCGGTCGTTTGTGACGGGGGCGGGCGCCGCGGTGGGAGTGTCCGCGCTCGGGTTCCCGGCGATCTTGCGAGCTCAGCCGCCGACGGTCAAGATCGGTGTCATCCACCCGGTGACGGGGCCGCTGGCCGAGCCCGGCCAGGCCTGCCGCGCCGGCGCCGAGATGGGGGCCGAGGAGATCAACGCCGCCGGCGGGATCAAGGCCCTCGGAGGGGCCCGTCTCGAGCTCCTGCTCGGCGACACGCAGTCCAAGCCCGATGTTGCGCGGCCGGAGGCGGAGCGCCTGGTGAACGCGGGAGCCCAGCTCCTGATGGGCGCCTTCAGCTCCGGCGACTCCGCCGCCATCGTGCCGGTCGCCCAGCAGCGCCAGATCCCGTTCCTGATCGACATCTCCGCTGCCGACCCCATCACGGCGAACGTCGCGAAGTCAGTCAAGGACGGCCAGCAGAAGGTGCAGTACGTCTACCGCAACTTCCCGACGGGCAGCATGTTTGGCCAGCGGGCCGTCCAGTTCATGGGCGACATTTTCAGGGAGGCCGGGGTCGCCCCGAAGCGGGTCGTGCTGATGTACGCGAACGACCTGTTCGGCCAGGTGCAGGCGCGGTCGTTCCAGGCGGCCCACAAGGCGGCGGGCCCCGCGTGGGACATCGTGGAGGTCATCCCGTGGCCCGAGCCGCCCGCCGACCTGTCCACCGAGGTCGCCCGGCTCAAGGCGGCGAAGCCCGACATCATCGCCCCGATCACGCGGCCGGCCAGCGCGCTCCTCCTGCTGCCCGAGATCGCCCGGCAGCGCGTTGACGCGATGGGCATCATCGGGCCCGGGTCGCCCGGGCTCTACGAGGCGGGCCAGATCGAGAAGCTCAAGGGGGACCTCGAGTTCGTCATGGACAACGTGCCCTGGCCGAACTTCAAGAACCCGCAGGCCAGGCGGGTCGCCGAGGAATACGCGAAGCGCACCGGGGGCAAGACCTTCGACACTAACTCCGTCTACTCCTACGACGGCATCCTCGTCGTGGCGGACGTGCTCGAGCGCGCCAAGTCGACTAGGCCCGACGCCGTCGTCGACGCGATCAAGCAGACGCGGTTCACGGGGGCCCTCGCGGTGTCGGTCGGCCCGGTGGTGTTCAACGAGATCGGCGACAACCCCAACACGGGCACCGCCATGATCCAGATCCTCGGCCAGAAGCCCGTCGTCGTCTGGCCGAGGGAGGCGGCCGAGCAGAAGCTCGTGTTCCCGCGGCCGAAGCGATGACCCGGTGAGCTGGCCGATGGCGGGCCCCGTGAGCCCCGGCCGTCGGGGCCACGAGACAGCCCCCCGGTCCGGTTGATCCGTCGCGGAGGACGGGCCGCTCCCGTCCTCCCCGGGCTCTTCCCTCGCGCACCGACTCCGATGAACCCGACGCTGATCGCCCAGAGCCTCGTCAGCGGCGTCCTGTTCGGCGGCGTCTACAGTCTGATGGCGGTCGGGCTCACCTTGATCTTCGGGGTGATGCGCGTCGTCAACTTCGCACACGGGGACATGATGGTCTGGGGCATGTACCTCGCATGGATTCTGGCGACGCGCCTGGGGATCGATCCCACGCTGGGCTTTGCCGTGTCCGCAGCGGCGCTCTTCGCCCTGGGGGTTCTCGTCCAGCGGAGCCTCGTGGACCGGATCCGGGACTCGCCCCACGAGATGCAGATCCTCCTGCTCCTCGGCGTGGGCCTGGTGCTCGAGAACACCGCGCTTGTGGCGTTCGGCCCGGATCCCCAGCGCGTACGCTCGTCGCTGACCGGCGCCACGCTCTGGATCGGCCCGGTGTTCGTCGATCTGGCTCGCCTCGCCGCGTTCACCGTCGCGCTCGCGCTCACGTGTGCCCTGTGGCTCTTTCTCCGCTGGACGGATCTCGGGCGCACGATGCGGGCGACCGCCGACAACCCCTATGGCGCCCTCGTGGTCGGAACGGACGTTCGGCGCGTCTACGCCACGGCGTTCGGGATCGGCGCGGCGTGCGTCGGGGCCGCCGGAGCGCTGGTCTCCCCGATCCTGCCGTTCTCGCCCTCGGTGGGCCTGTCGGCGTCCGTGGCGTCGTTCAACATCGTCATCATCGGGGGCATGGGGAGTCTGCCGGGCGCATTCGCGGGAGGCCTCCTCGTCTCGGTGGCGGAGTCGCTCGGCGCGGTGTTCCTGTCGCCGTCGATGAAGGAGCTCGTGAGCTTCGGAATGCTGATCGTCATCCTCCTGTTTCGGCCCGCCGGCCTCTTCGGGCGCCGCGCATGACGCCGCGTCGTCCGTCGCCTCGGGTGGTGGCCACCACGCGCGCCGCGGCGGGGCGCCCCCGGCGACACCCGGGGCGGTCAGGCCGCTCCGGCGTGCGAAGGCCTGGACCGTGAGCCGGCGCGCACTGTGCCTCGGCGGCTTGGCCGTCGTGGTGCTGCTGACCTTGCCGGCTGTGCTGAGCTCCTACGCCGTCACCGTGTTCATCTTCATCTTCTTCTACGGCTACCTCGGGCAGGCCTGGAACGTGCTCGGTGGCTACGCCGGCCAGCTCTCGGCGGGTCACGCCGCCTTCGTCGGAGTGGGCGGGTACGCGACGACGCTGCTCTCGCTCCACTGGGGGTTGTCGCCCTGGATCGGGATGCTGGCCGGCGGGGTGCTGGCGGCGGGGCTGGGGGCAATCATCGGGGGCCTGGGCTTCCGGTTCGGACTGCGCGGCTTCTACTTCGTCCTGCTGACGGTGGCGTTCGCCGAGGTGTGCCGGATCGTCACGCTCAACACCGACGCCATGGGAGGCGCGCTCGGCCTGTACATCACGTTCACCGGCAACCCCTGGCAGCTCCAGTTCCAGGACAACCGCGCGTACTACTACCTCGCGCTGGCCCTGATGCTGCTGGCGACGGGCGTCGTCGCGCTGGTCGAGCGAAGCCGCCTGGGTGCGTATCTCGTGGCGATCCGGGAGGACGAGGATGCCGCCGAAGCGCTAGGTGTCGACACCTTCCGCTACAAGCTCTACGCTATCGTTCTCTCGGCGTTTCTGACGGGACTCGGGGGGGCCTTCTACGCGAACTATCTGTTCTCGCTCCAGCCGAATGCCGTGTTCGGCATCCCCCTCTCGGTGGACATCATCATCCGGCCCGTCGTCGGGGGGGCGGGGACGTTGCTGGGACCCCTCCTGGGGTCTCTGATCCTCTCGCCGCTGGCCGAGATCGCCCGCATCTACTTCACCCGACCCGGCTGGAGCGGTCTCCACCTCGTCGTCTACGGCGTGCTCCTGGTCGGGATCGTGCTGTTCCTTCCCCAGGGCGCCTACCCGCATCTCCGACGCGCCTGGGCGCGTCGCCGGCCGGGGGGCGCCTGACGTGGCGCTCCTCGAGGTAGCGAACGTCGGGAAGCGGTTCGGCGGACTCCAGGCCGTGTCCGGGGTGAGCCTCGATGTCGCGCCAGGAGAGATCGTGGGCCTCATCGGGCCGAACGGCGCGGGCAAGACGACCCTGTTCCACGTGATCTCCGGCTTCCTCGCGCCGGACCAAGGCGACGTGCGGTTCGACGGCGTGTCCACTCGGGGGCTCCGGCCCCACGAGGTCTGCCGGCGTGGCCTCGGCCGCACCTTCCAGATCGTCAAGCCGTTCCAGGGGCTCACCGTGCTGGAGAACGTGCGCGTGGGAGCGCTGGCTCGGACGCGGCCGTTCGGGGCCGCCACCAGGAAGGCTCGAGAGGTCCTCGCCCTCGTGGGTCTCGAGGACCGGGCCGACCGGACCGCCAGTGGCCTCACGCTCGCTGATCGCAAGCGGCTCGAGCTGGCGCGGGCCCTGGCGACGGAGCCCCGGCTTCTGCTGCTCGACGAGGTGATGGCCGGCCTGACGCCGACCGAGACGGAGTGGATCATCGAGCTCTGCCGGGCAATCAACGCCCGCGGTATCGCGATCCTTCTGATCGAGCACGTCATGCGGGCCGTCATGGCGCTCTCCCGGCGGATCGTTGTGTTGAATCAGGGCCAGGTGATTGCCTCGGGGCCACCGGGAGTGATCGCGCGCGACCCGCAGGTGGTGGAGGCGTATCTCGGCGAGGCGTACGGTGGCGCGATGGAGGGTGGACGTGCTGGCGCTTGAGGGGGTCGCGGCGGGCTACGGAGACGTGCTCGCGGTCCGCTCGATGTCGCTCGAGGTTCGTCCCGGTGAGTGCGTCGCCCTGATCGGGGCCAACGGGGCGGGGAAGACGACGACCCTGCGCGCGATCAGCGGGCTCCTGCCCCTCCGCGGGGGGCGGGTCCTGTTCGAGGGCCGCTCGCTGGCCGGTCTCGATCCTCGCCAAATCGTCGCCCTCGGGCTCGCGCACGTCCCCGAGGGCCGCCAGGTGTTCCCGTCCCTGACGGTCCTCGAGAACCTCGAGATGGGAGCCCGAACACCGGCCGCCCGGGCCGCGCGGGACGGGAGCCTGGAGGAGGTGTTCGCCCTCTTCCCCCGGCTGGAGGACCGCCAGCGGCAGAGTGCCGGGACGCTCTCCGGCGGCGAGCAGCAGATGCTGGCCATCGGGCGGGGCCTCATGGCGCGGCCGCGCCTGCTCCTGCTGGATGAGCCGTCGCTCGGCCTGGCGCCGCTCGCCGTCCGGAACATCATGGAAATCGTCGAGACGGTCAATCGACGGGGGACTACAATTCTTCTCGTGGAGCAGAACGTGCGGCGCGCACTCGGGCTGTGTCACCGCGGCTACGTCGTCGAGAACGGCGCTGTGACGCTGGTCGGCTCACGCGAACAGCTCCTTCGCTCGGACCACGTCCGGCAGGCATACCTCGGGCTGTGACCGTGACCCCGAGCGCGTCCGGCGAGCAGCCGGGCCCGCCGGTCAGCGCGACGGTGGCCCAGCGGGCCCTCATCGAGCTGGCCGGGGCGGCCGGCGCGGCGGCGAATCTCTCCGAGGTCCTTGAGCGCGTGGCGCGCGCCGCGGCGACCCTCGTCCCCGGCTCGCTCGTCCACGTCTGGCTCGCCGGCGAGGACCAGCGCGAACTCACGCTCGCCACCGAGGTCGGCGCGCGTCCGGGCCACGCCGGCGCGGAGCTGCGCCGGGCCATGCCCATAGGTGAAGGTCTCCTCGGGGCGGTCGTGGGAAGCGCGGAGCCGGTGGTCGTCGCGACCTTGTCCGACGACGAACGTGTCTTGAATCGGGCCTGGGCGCGAGACCAGGGCGTCTGCTCGCTGGCCGGCGTCCGGCTCGCCCGGGGTGATCGCCTGCTCGGCGCGCTCTGCCTCCTCACGTGGCAGCCACATCGTTTCACGCCGCTCGAGGTGGACTTCCTTCGCTCGTTCGGTGCGCATGCGGCGGTCGCCATCGAAGGCGCGGCGCTCCTCGAGGTCGCCTCGAGCCGCCTGCGGCGGCTGGAAACGCTCCGCGAGATCGAAGGGGAGATCTCCGGTCAGCGCGACCTGGACGCGCTGGTGGCCATGATCAGCCGCCGCGCCGCCGAGCTGCTCGATGCCGACACCGGAGGGGTCTATCTGCTGGACGAGGCGGGAAGGGTCCTGCGGCCGCACGCGGCCTTCAACTGGCCGGAGTGGATGCAGGGCGCGCCCATCGCGATTGGCGAGGGCGTCATCGGGGTGACGGCGGCTCGCGGCGAGGGGATGATTGTCAATGACTTCCCGCGCTCGCCTCTGGCGCTGCCACGGTTCCGCGAGGTTCACCGCGCCATCGTGACCCAGCCGCTGGTGGCCGGTCACGCGCTCCGGGGCGTGATCGTCGTCTCCCGGGACGTATCCGCGCGGCCGTTCACAGAGGCCGATCTCGCGATTCTGGCGGATTTCGCCGTCGAGGCGTCGATCGCCCTGGAGAACGCGCGTCTGCTGCGGCTGGCGTCGGCCCGCGCCGAGCGAGTGAAGGCCGCGGCCCAGGTGGGACAGCTGCTGGCATCGACGCGGGACGCCGATCGAATCCTCGACCTGATCGCCGAGAAGTCCCGCGAGGTCCTGGGGGCGGAAGCATTCGGGGTGTTCCGGCTCGACCGGGATCGTCTCGACTACGCTCGCGGCTTTGGTCTCGACGAGCGGTTCCACAGCATCGCTCTCGGCGAGGGCGTGGTCGGAAGGGCGGCGCGGGATCGGCGAACGGTGGAGACCCCGGACCTCTTGCTGGATCCCGAGATCGAGCTCTCGCCGGAGACACGCAGCCGGGTTGGGTCCCTGGGCCCCCGCGCGGTCGCTGCGGTGCCGCTCTTGGCGACCGACCGCGTACTCGGTGTGCTCGCGATCTACCACGCGGCCAACTTTCGTCTTCCCGCCGAGGACCAAGAGTTCCTGGAGACCTTGGCGGCCCACGCGGCCCTCGCGCTGGAGAACGCCCGACTCTTCGGCGAGATCCGTCGGCGCCAGGAGACGGCCGAGGCGCTCGCCGCCATCACGCAGACCCTGACCGCCTCGCTCGACCTCCGGACCGTGCTCGCGGGTGTGGCGGACGGTGTGCGCGAACTCTTCGGGGCGGATGGGGGCGCGATCGGCCTCGTTACCCGGCGCGGCACGATGCGGCTCGCCGCCCGGGTGGGGCTCGGTGCGGACGCCCTCAGCCACCTGGCCGTGGGCCCAGGCCAGGGAGTGACCGGCTGGGTGCTCCGGCACGGTCAGCCCTTCCGCACGAGCGACTACGGGCGCGACCCCAGGATCACCCAGACCCTCATTCCCGAGATCGAGCAGGCAGGCATCCGCGGGATGCTCGCGGTCCCCGTTCGGCTGCAGAACGAGATCGTCGGGATTCTCTACGGGTTCTGGAGCCTGCCTGTCGAGCTCTCGAACGAGCACGTGAGCTTGGCGACCGACCTCGCGCGCGTAGTGGCGGTCGCGGTGGCGAACGCCAGGCTCTACCAGGAAGCGCGGGACCGGGAGGCCGAGGCACGGGCCCTGTTCGAGGTCGGCCGGCTGATCAGCTCCACCCTGGACCCGGACCGGGTTTTCGACCGGATCGTCGAGCGGGTACTCGAGCTCATGCGGGTTCGCGCGTGCGGGATCTTCCGGCTCGACCCGGACGGCCTGCTCCGCTACGCGCGCGGGGCGGGCCTGTCGCAGGAGTTCGTCCGGGAGATGGCCGTGCCTCCCGGCGACGGGACGTCGGGGCGGTCCGTGGCCGAGCGCCGGCCCGTCTGGACCGCCGAGATCCTCGGCTCCGAGACGGTGCGGAGCCACCTGGTGCGACGGCTGGTCGAGCACGAGGGCTATCGTGCCGCCCTGTCCGTGCCCATTCTCACGCAGGGCGCGCCGTTCGGCTGCCTGGCGACCTACTGGTGGGAGCCACACGAGCCCACCGCGGCGGAGGTGCAGACCCTCACGTCCCTCGCCACCCTCGCCGCCGTCGCGATCGAGAACGCACGGCTCTACGACGCGACGCGCCACCAGGTCGAGCGGCTCGAGCGGCTCAGCCACGTGAATCGCGCCGTCTCCGCCTCGCTTCGCCTGGATGACGTCCTCGACGAGATCACGCGCGCGGCCGGGACCCTGTGCGACGCGCCCCTCGCGACCGCCTGGCTCGCCGACGAGACCGAACGTGTCCTCGTGCGCCGCGCCTTCCACGGAGTGCCGGAGCTCCGCGATCAGCTTCCGGCTCGCCTGGCGTTCGGGCAGGGCGGCGTGGGACTCATCGCGGAGCGACGCGAGGCCCTGCTCAACGTGCCCGTGGAGGGCAATCCCGAGATCGTCGGGCGTGATGCGCTCCTGGCGCAGGGCGTCCGCACGTTCAGCGGCCTGCCGGTGCTGCTCGGCGACCGCCTGCTGGGGGTGCTGGCCGTCAGTGACCGCGAGGGCCGGCCCCTCGGTGAGGCGGACGAAGCGCTTCTCCGAGCCCTGGTCGGACAGGCGGCGGTGGCGATCCAGAACGCGCGACTCTACGAGGACGCGCGGGCCCACGAGATCGAGGCCAGACGGGCGCTCGACGAGCTGCGCCGGACCCAGGAGCAGCTGGTGCGCATGGAGAAGCTCCGGGCCCTCGGCGAGATGGCCTCGGGCGTGGCGCACGACTTCAACAACGTCCTGGCGGTGATCCTGGGCCGGGTGCAGCTCCTCCAGCGCAAGCTCGAGGACCCGACGTTCCGCCGCTGGCTCGCGATCGTGGAGCAGGCGGCGCTCGACGGGGCGCAGACAGTCCGCCAGATCCAGGAGTTCACGCGCGTCCGCCGCGACCAGCCGACCCAGACCGTCGACGTGAACCAGGCGATTCGCGATGCCGTGGAGATGACGCGGGCCCGGTGGCAGGACGATCCCCAGTCCCGGGGCGCGCAGATTCAGCTCGCGCTTGACTTCGGCGTCGTGCCGCCGGTGGACGGGCAGCCCTCCGAGCTCCGCGAGGTCCTGACGAACCTGATTCTCAATGCGACGGATGCCCTCCCGCGCGGCGGAGAGATCCGCATCACGACCCGGGAGCGCGGCGAGCGGGTGGAAGTGAGCGTCGCCGACACCGGCGTGGGGATGTCCGACTCCGTCCGGCGGCGGATCTTCGAGCCCTTCTTCTCGACCAAGGGACCCAGCGGAACCGGCCTCGGGCTCGCCATGGTGTACGGTATCGTGTCGCGCCACGGCGGAGAGATCCTGGTGGACACGGCCGAGGGCGTGGGCTCGACCTTCACGATCCGGCTCCCCGTGGGCCGCCCGCCGCCCGCCCTGGTGACGCGGGTGCCGGTGATGGAGGTCGAGTCGGTGCGAGTGCTCGTCATCGACGACGAGCCGTTCGTCCGCGACACGCTCGGCGAGATTCTCCGCCAGCAGCACCACGACGTCGTCGTGGCCGACGACGGCATCTCGGGACTGGCCCGCTTCCGCGAGGGGGCCTTCGACCTGGTGATGACCGATCTGGCGATGCCCGGGATGTCCGGCTGGCAGGTGGCGCAGGCCGTGAAGGCGGCACGGCCCCAGGTGCCGGTGGTCCTGGTGACCGGCTGGGGGGTCGAGGTCCAGGCCGACGACCTGCAGACGCACGGCGTCGACCGCGTGATGACCAAGCCCTTCCGGTTCGAGGACGTCCAGGCGGTCGTCGCGAGCTTCCGTGGAGTCGGCGGATCCGCATAGGGGAGGGGAGAGACCCATGACCAGTCCCGTCATCGTGGAAGCGATCCGAACGCTGGTGGATCGGCGCGACCTCACGCGGCTCGAGGCAGCGGCCGCGATGGAGGCCCTCATGTCCGGGGCCGCCACCTCCGTCCAGGTCGCAGCCTTCCTCACCGCCCTTCGCATGAAGGGGGAGACCGTCGACGAGCTGATCGGGCTGGCGGAGGTCATGCGGCTCAAGGCCGTCCGGGTCCGGACTCGCGGCGACGTCGGAACGGCCCTCGCCGGCACGGACCGCGAGATGCTCATCGACACGGCCGGCACGGGCGGCGACGCATCCGGCACGTTCAACGTGTCCACGGCAACCGCGTTCGTCGTGGCCGGCGCGGGGCTCAAGGTGGCCAAGCATGGCAATCGGTCGGTCTCGAGCCTCTGCGGATCCGCGGACGTGGTGGAGGCCCTCGGCGTGAGCCTCGACCTCACCCCGGCCAGAGTCGGCCAGTGCATCGATCAGGTGGGCATCGGGTTCCTCTACGCTCCGCTCCTCCACACCGCGATGAAGCACGTCATGCCCGCCCGCCGGGAGATGGGGATCCGCACGGTCTTCAACATCCTCGGCCCCCTGACCAACCCCGCCGGCGCCAACGCGCAGGTGATCGGCGTCTACAGCCGGGCGCTCGTCGAGCCCCTGGCGCGCGTCCTGGCCGAGCTCGGAACGATCCGCGCCTTCGTGGTACACGGCGCCGACGGGCTCGATGAGATCTCGACGACTGGTGACAGCTGGGCGGCCGAGGTGCGCGAGGGTGTGGTCCGGGCGAGCACGATCCGCCCCGAGGACTTCGGCGTGCCCCGCGCGACGATCGCGGATCTCCGGGGCGGAGATCGAGAGGAGAACGCGGAGATCATCCGGCGCATTCTGGCGGGGGAGCCCGGCCCGCGCCGGGACATCGTGCTGGTGAATGCAAGCGCCGCGCTCGTGGCGGGCGCGCGCGCCCGCGACTTCAAGGAGGGGTCCCAGCTGGCCGCCCACGCGATCGACAGCGGAGCCGCCCGTGGCAAGCTCGAGGCGCTGGTCCGTCTGTCTCACGAGCTGGCCCAAGACAAGGGGTAGGCGGGTGCCGGAGATCGCAGGACCCGTCGGCGCCGTGCTCGGCCTGGCGATCGCCTCGGGGCTCTCGCTCTACGGCGCGGTCTTCGTCTCCCGGCTCGCCATCCGCCTGGAGTGGGTCCACCTCGCCCCGGCTTGGACATCCCTCGGCGTGCTGGCGGACCCCGTGGTGCTCGCGGTGTCCGGAGTGCTGTTCCTCGTCGAGTTCCTGGCCGACAAGATCCCGGTGGTGGACTCGCTCTGGGACGCTGTCCACACGGTCATCCGGCCGGTCGGCGGCGCCCTCCTGGCGAGCCGTGCGCTGGGCCAGCTGTCCCCGGCCGCCGAAGTGCTGGCGCTCCTCCTGCTGGGCGGGGCAACGCTCGCGACACACGCGGCGAAGGCGACGACCCGGCTCGCGGTGAACGCAAGTCCCGAGCCGGTGTCGAACGTTCTGATCAGCCTGGCTGAGAACGGCCTGGTGGCGGGCGCGGTGTGGATGGCTCTCGCGCACCCACTCCTCGCGCTGGGGGCGGGGCTCGTGGCGCTGGCCCTCGCCGTGACCGCGACCGTCTGGCTCGCCCGCCGCGCCATCCGTGCCCTCGGCCGCCTCAAGCGCGACCGGGCGCCGGAACCGCCTCGGGGTTTGGCCGGCACGACCTGAAGACTGCCCGGCCCGCGGAGCCAGGCGCCAGAGTTCGACGGTGTCCACGTAGCAGAGACGCGTGGCATCCTGCCGGAAACCTGTTGCAGTTCGAGGCGGATCGGCAGTCGGCCTTCCGACCACTGGATCCCGGTCGTGTCCCCTCGCGCTGCAGCCCCGCGGGGGCGCCGCCCTCTGCAGAGCCACGTGGTTGCGGAGGATCCGTTCCGACCTGGATGATCAGCGATGGTCCCGAGTCCGCCAATAGCTGCGGGGCGGGGCCAGGAGCCGGGGACAGAGCCGGATACTGCCGACCATGGCCGACGAAAAAGCTTGGGGCGCCGACGCCACCGTTGTTAGCGTGGGCGTATGAGAACCAAGACGATGGTCATGGTCGTGGCTACGCTGGCGCTCTTCCTCTCCGCCTGCTCCTCCACCAAGAACGTCCCCCCGATCCGCAGCGAGTTCATGGACATCCCGCTCCCGGGTGGACTCGAGTACCTCGCCGACAAGTCGGCGGTGATCGAGTCCGAGACGGTGCGGGCGGCCCGGCTGATGTACTCGAGCAAGTTCGAGCCGGGAAGCCTCGTGCTGTCGATACAGGAAGGCCTCCAGGGGAACGGTTGGCGCATGGTCCGGGCCACCTCCTTCCCGGGCATGGGGACGATGCAGCTCTTCGAGAAGGGGGACGCGTCGCTCCAAGTGCGGATCTGGGAAGGCGGGGCGTTCGACGCCTCCACCTACGTGGAGCTGAGCGGCACCCGAGCGACCGCGCGCACCAAGACGACGGCCGCTACTACCCAGTAGCCTGATCGAGCCGCCCTGCGAGCGGGGCTCCCACCCCGCCCGGGTCTGCCGGGCGGGGGCGACTAGGTGAGTCGTCTCCCCTCGACGGGTGTTCCGCCGGTGATCCGCGGCGACCTGGCGTGAGCGGGTCACCCTCGCAGGGCGGTGCCGGCCTCCACGGCGTCGAGCAGGCGCCCGAGTGGCGCGAGGGCGGCCGCCGCCTGCCCGACCCGGTCCCGGCGTCCTGCAGTCGCCAGTTCCGCCTGCTGTCGCGCCACGGGGAGCGCTTCCAGCCAGATCGCCGCCGCCTGGCGGACCGCGGGTCCGACGAGCCCCAGCACCTCGCGGACGAGCTGCTGGGCCACGGTTCGACCTCCAGCCGCGGGCGTGGCGGCCCTCGCGGTCCGGTAGACGCCTAAGAGCTTCGGCGAGAGCCGGAGCGTCACGCCCTCGGTCTCCACAAGGTCGCCCGGGACGGGTCCCCACACCACGCGAAGCTCGGGCCAGATGGCCTCGATCGCGCCCGCAAGCAGCGGCGTCGCCTCGAGCGGTAGGAGGGCGCCGAGCGCGTCGCGCCAGGGCGCGGCCAAGGGCGTCTCGAGAGGGGGGTCGAGACCCGGGAGGTGGCGATCGAGCGGATCCCCCCGCTCGTCGAGCGTGAGGTGGTCCTCCACCACGATTCCGAGGGCCTCGAGGCATGCCACGTAGCGTCGTGTCCGGCCCCCGGGCTCGACGGTGCGCACAACGCGGTGCTCTCGTCGGCGGAGGCCCTGGCACTCGATCCGGTGGTACGTGCGGCCCTCCCAGGTCACGCGCTCGACACCGTCCCGAAGCTGGACGACGAGCCCGCCGGAGTGGACCCGTCGCTCGTGGGGGGCCGGGATCCAGTCGACGGGGGCCTCTTCGGGTGCGCCCCGCGCGAACGTCACCTCGGCGCTTTCCAGGAACCGCGCACGAGGATCGAAACCTGGGCCCAGAGCGCCGAAGCGAAAGGACTCGGTGAGGCTCCAGAAGAGCTGCTCCGTCGGATACGGACCGCGGTAGCGCAGTGCGGGCCGGCCTTGGTCCCACGCAAGCGCCGCGAGAATGTTCAGCAGCGCGGCACTGGCGCCGGAGGGAAGCCGGCCCGGCTCGGCGACGGGCGGAATCAGGTTCACGGCGTTCCAGGAGACGGCTGCGGCGAGTGTGAGCGTCGTCGGGGCGCCGCCAGAAGGCGCGAGAACGAGGCGGTCTGAGGGCCCCCACAGCAGGTGATGCGAGCCGCCGGGGAGAACGCCGACCGCGCGGCCGTCCGCGAGGCTCGCCCACGCCTCGTGGAGCTCACCCAGCGGGCCGCGGTTGAGGACGACCGTCACGGTGCCGCGCGGGTCGAGTTCGAGCACGCGATGCTGGAGGGGAGCCGCCGGATCGGGCCGGTAGAGCGCGACCGAGCCGTGGGGCAGGACGCGCCCCACGGCTCGGCCGTCCGCGACGATCAGGTCATCGGTCCGCGCGACCGTCCGAGTCGCGCGCGCGAGGACCGCGCGGAGCGCCTGCCGGTCGTCACCGTCCAGGCGTCGCGCGGCGGGCTGGTCCAGGAATGACCCCAGCGCCCGTGGGTCGGGCCACGCGGTCGGGGCCGAGTGAGCGTGAGCCATGGCGTCGCGGGACTGCCGCCCGGGGCTCTCGCGCCCCGACCGGGCCCCGATGCGGGATTGTACGCGTCTCCGAGCTAGCGGAGCGGGGAGTTCGAGCCTCGCGTCATTGACTTCGGCCGTGTGGCGTGAATAAAATCAACGCGTTACCAGACGGACCCAGGATCGCCCCAGTCGCATCGCTCAAAGGAGCCCGACGCATGAAGATGCTCGTCCTGGTGAAGCAGGTGCCGGACACCGCCACGCAGGTCAAGGTCGGGAGCGACCCGCGGACGATCGACCAGACTGGCATCACCTGGATCGTCTCCCCGTACGACGAGTTCGCGCTCGAGGAAGCCCTCCGCATCAAGGAGAAGCGGGGCCAGGCGGCGACCGACGAGGTCGTGGCGGTGACTCTCGGCCCGGAGCGGGCCAAGGAGGCTCTCCGCTCGTGCCTGGCGATGGGCGCCGACCGCGCCATCCACGTGAACGACCCGGCGTTCGAAGGCGCGGACACGCTGACCGCGGCCCGGGCGCTGGCGGCGGTCGTGAGACTGGAGAGTCCGCAACTCGTCCTGTCCGGCCGTCAGGCGATTGACGATGACATGGGGGCCACGGGCGCGCAGGTCGCGGAGATCCTCGGCTGGCCGTGCCTGTTGTGGATCATGGAGGAGACCCTTGCGGAGGACGCGAGCCGCATCCGGGTGGGTCGCCAGGTCGAGGGGGGCCTCGAGGTCTTCGACGTGCCGCTGCCGTGCGTGTTGACAGCCCAGAAGGGCATGAACGAGCCCCGCTACCCCACGCTCAAGGGGATCATGGGAGCCAAGAAAAAGGAGGTCAAGGAGTGGAAGGCCGCCGACCTCCAGCCGGGCGGGCTCGGCACCGTGGCACCCGCGCTCGAGATCGTGGCGCTCGAGGCCCTGCCTCCGCGCCCGCCGGGGCGCATCCTCACCGGTGATCCGAAGGACATGGCGCGGGAGCTCGTACGAACGCTCCGCGAAGACGTCAAGGCGATCTGAGGGAGACCCCGATGGCAGGCGCGTTCTGGTGCGTGGTCGAGGACGATCGGCAGGGACAACCGAAGAAGGTCACCGCGGAGCTGATCGGAGAGGCGCGCCGCCGCGCCGCCGAGCTCGGGGGCGGGGTCGAGGCCGTCTGGCTCACCGACCGTGCGGCGCCCGAGGGCCTCGACCAGCTCGCAGCCTGGGGGGCCTCGCGGATCTGGTTGTGGGAGGATGCCGCGCTTGTCCCGTACCGGGGCGAGACGTGGGTGCCGGCGCTCGCCGACCTCGCCGGGCGTGAGTCCCCGCGGGCGATCTGGGGCGCCGTCACGAGCCGCCACCGGGAGCTGATGGCGCGGCTGGCGGCGCGCCTCGGCGCGGGGATTGCCGCTGACTGCGTCGCGTTCGGCCTGGCCGACGGCCAGCTCGTCGCGACGCGTCCCGTGTATGCCGGCAAGCTCCTGTCGCGGGTCCGCTGGAAGACCGGGCCCTCCCTGGCCACCTTGCGCCCGAACGTCTTCAAGGCCGCGGAGACCGAGACGGGGCGCGCGCCGGTGGTGGAGCGGCAGAGTCTCGGGGCGGTGACCCCGGCCACCCGCTTCGTGGAACGGCGGGAGGAAGCGCAGACGGGTCTCCCGGAGCTCACCGAGGCCGAGATCGTCGTGTCGGGCGGCCGGGGACTCAAGGGTCCCGAGAACTTCGTGCTCCTCGAGGAGCTGGCCGGGGTCATCGGCGCCGCGGTGGGCGCCTCGCGCGCGGCCGTCGATGCCGGGTGGAAGCCGCACCGCTTCCAGATCGGACAGACGGGGCGAACCATTTCCCCGAAGCTCTACATCGGCTGCGGGATCTCCGGGGCGATCCAGCACCTGGCCGGGATGCGGACCTCCAAGGTCATCTGCGCCGTGAACAAGGACGCCGACGCGCCGATCTTCAAGATCGCCGATTTCGGGCTCGTGGGGGACCTGTTCGAGGTCGTTCCGCTCCTCACGGAGGAGTTCCGCAAGCTGAAGCGCTGACTGGGGTCAGACTTTGATTCCCCAACATTGACGCACCGCGCGGACGGCGAGCGGAGCGAAAGAGCGAAATGTCGGGAAGTCAAAGTCTGACCCCGAGGGGGGCATGAGGCTCGAGCTGACGGACGAGCAGCAGATGGTCCAGGGCCTCGCTCGGGAGTTCGCCGAGCAGGAGGTCAAGCCCATCGCCGCCGCGTGCGACCGGGAGGGGCGCTTCCCGCACGCCACGGTGAAGCGGATGGGCGAGCTCGGGCTCCTCGGGATCATGGTCCCGGACAAGCTGGGCGGCGGCGGCGCCGACACGCTGTCCTACGTGCTGGCCCTCGAGGAGGTCGCGGTCGCCTGCGCGTCCCACGCCGTGGTGATGTCGGTGAACAACTCCCTCGTCTGCGAGCCCCTGCTGAAGTTCGGGACGCCGGCCCAGCACGAGCGCTTCCTCGGACCCCTGGCCTCCGGCCGTGCGCTTGGCTGCTTCGCCCTGACCGAGCCTCAGGCGGGATCGGACGCCACGAACCAGGCGACGCTGGGCCGGCGCGACGGTGACCACTACGTGATCGACGGGCGCAAGGTGTTCGTGACGAACGGCCGGGAGTCGACCGTGGCTCTGGTCTTCGTCCAGACCGATGTCCAGAAGGCTCGTCACGGCATCACCGCGCTCCTGATCGAGAAGGGGACGCCGGGATTCCACGTTCCCCGGGTGGAGGACAAGCTCGGGCTCCGCGCGTCCGACACGGCGGAGTTCGTGTTCGAGGGATGCCGGGTGCCCGTGGCGAACCGCCTGGGGGGCGAGGGCGAGGGGTTCAAGGTCGCGATGCGCGCCCTCGACGGGGGGCGCATCGGCATCGCCGCGCAGGCGATCGGCATCGCCCGGGCCGCGCTCGAGGCCTCCGTGGCGTACGCGAAGGGGCGGCGGAGCTTCGGCGTCCCGATCGGGCAGCACCAGCAGGTCCAGTGGATGCTCGCCGACATGGCCACGGGCGTCGACGCGGCCCGGCTACTGGCCTGGCGCGCGGCCGTGCTGAAGGACCGGGGCAAGTCGTACGGCCCGGCGGCGTCGATGGCCAAGCTCTTCGCCTCCGAGACCGCCATGCGCGTGGCGACGGATGCGGTCCAGGTGCACGGCGGGTACGGGTACATGAAGGAGTATCCGGTCGAGCGCTTCTTCCGGGACGCGAAGGTCACCCAGATCTACGAGGGAACGTCCCAGATCCAGCGGCTGGTCGTCGCGCGGTCGCTGCTGGAGGCCACGTGATCGCAACCAAGGACGACGGGAGGCCGGCCCGGTGACCGAGGAGCGCAGCCAGGACCGCGGGTCGACCGAGCGGAAACCGGCCTTCGAGACCATGTCCGGCCTGCCCGTCGAGCGTGTGTACACGCCGGCGGACCTGCCGGGCTGGCGCGACCCGGAGCGGCTGGGGCTTCCCGGCGAGTACCCGTTCACCCGGGGCGTCTATCCCACCATGTACCGGGGACGCCTCTGGACCATGCGGATGTTCGCCGGCTTCGGGCGGCCCGAGGACACGAACCGGCGCTTCAAGTTCCTCCTCGAGCAAGGCCAGACCGGCCTCTCGACCGCCTTCGACATGCCGTCCCTCATGGGGTACGACGCCGACCACCCGAAAGCCCGAGGCGAGGTCGGCCGCGAGGGTGTGTCGGTCTCGACGCTCGCCGACATGGAGCGGCTCTTCGAGGGCATCCCGCTCGGCCGGGTCTCGACGTCAATGACCATCAACTGCACCGCATCCGTCGTCCTCGCGATGTACCTGGCGGTGGCGGAGCGGCAGGGCGTGCCCTGGACCGAGGTGGACGGCACCATCCAGAACGACATGCTGAAGGAGTTCAGCGCCCAGAAGGAATGGATCTGCCCCCCGACGCCGGCCGTCCGGATCGTCGTCGACATGATCGAGTTCTGCATGCACTCGGTCCCGAAGTTTCACCCGGTGTCGATCTCCGGCTACCACATCCGGGAAGCCGGCGCGACGGCGATCCAGGAGCTGGCCTTCACGCTGGCCGACGGCGTCGCGTACGTCGAGGCCTGCGTCCAGCGCGGGCTGCCGGTGGACCGTTTCGCGCCGCAGCTTTCGTTCTTCTTCGACATCCACTCGGACTTCTTCGAGGAGATCGCGAAGCTCCGCGCGGCCCGCCGCATCTGGGCCACGATCATGAAGGAGCGGTTCGGCGCCACCGATCCCCGGGCCATGCGGCTCCGGATGCACACCCAGACGGCCGGCGTCTCCCTGACCGCGCAGCAGCCACTCAACAACGTCGCGCGCGTCGCGATCCAGGCGCTGGCCGCGGTGCTCGGTGGAGCCCAGTCGCTCCACACGAACTCCTACGACGAGACGTGGGCGCTCCCGACCGAGGAGGCCGTGACCCTGGCGCTCCGGACCCAGCAGATCGTCGCCGAGGAGACGGGGGTCACCCACACCGTTGATCCGCTCGGCGGGGCCTACTTCGTCGAGGCGCTCACGGACCGGATGGAGGCCGAGGCCTGGCGCCTCATCCGGAAGATCGACGACCTGGGCGGGATGATCCGGGCCCTCGACGTGGGGTTCCCGCAGCAGGAGATCGCGGACTCCGGCTACCGGACGCAGCTCAAGGAGGACGCCGGGGAGCGCGTGGTGGTCGGCGTGAACCGCCACGTTCAGGCGGACGAGCCACCGATCCCGTACCTCCGGCTCGACGAGGCGGTCGAGCGCGAGCAGGTCGAGCGTCTCCGCGCGGTCAAGGCGGCCCGGAGCCCGGCACACGTCGCTCACCAGCTGCGCCGCGTCGCGGACGCGTGCCGGAACGGGCAGAACCTGATGCCGGTCCTCGTGGACGCGGTCAAGGCGCAGGCCTCCCTCGGGGAGATCGCAGACGTGTATCGCGAGACGTTCGGGCGCTACCGGGAGCCCATCATCTTCTGAGAGCCGGCGCGGAGCGTTGCCGGAGGAAGGCGGAGCGATGAGGGGTAGAGGGCTGGCGATGGGTGTCGGGCTGGTGGCGGCGGTGGCGGCCGCGCCCGCGGCGCGCGCGGACGTCATCTTCCTGACGAATGGCAACACGATCCAGGTCGACGCCTGGCGGGACACCGGGGATGCGGTGGAGTTCGCCCGCGGCGGCGGCATCATCCGGATCCTCAAGACCGACATCAGCCGCATCGAAGGGATGAATCAGTCGCGCGACCTCCGGATGTACTCGGCCCCAGCCAGCGCCACCGTCGTCCCGACCGCGAGCAGCTCCAGCGCAGCGGCCCGCGAGATGTCGCAGGTCCTCAAGGAGGGCGAGCCGCTGTTCACGCAGACGGTGCTGGATTCGCAGTCGAAGGCGTCCGCGTTCCGGCGGCTCGGCGAGAAGTGGCGGGCGCTCCAGGTGCCCTCGGACCTCCAGGACCTCCACGGCCGGGCGGGCCGGGCCCTCCAGATGTCCGTGGAGGCCTTCGAGGCGGAATCCGAGGGGACGGCCCCGGATGCCAAGGAGCGCATCGAGGCCGCGAAGAAGGCCTTCACGGAGGTCCAGGCTGAGGTGGACCGGCAGTCCAAGGAAGGCTAGGGCCGCGGCGTGGACTGCGTGTTCTGCCGGATCCGGGACGGCCAGATCCCCTCGACGCGGGTGTACGAGGACGAGCGCACGATCGCCTTCATGGATATCAACCCTCTGAACGAGGGCCACACCCTGGTCATCCCGCGCGCCCACGCGGCGACCCTCTTCGAGGCCGACGAGGCGGATCTCCGGGCGGCGATCGCGACGGCCAAGCGCGTGGGGAAGGCCATCCGGGAGGCCCTGCGCGCCGACGGTCTCAATCTGCTGCAGGCGAATGGGGCTGCCGCGTTCCAGTCGGTGCCGCACTTTCACTTCCATTTGATTCCGCGCTTCACCGGGGACGGGAAGGGCTTCGACTGGCCCGTCGTCGCCGGGGACCGGGGGCGCATCCAGGCGGCGGCCGAGAGGATCCGGGGGGCGCTCGTGTGAGGACGTGCGGATGAGATGCCAGACGATCGCCCTCTCCACCGACGCGGCCGGCCGGGTCCCATGACCGAGCGCAAGCTGCGGATCCTGGTGGGGAAGCCTGGGCTGGACGGCCACGACCGGGGCGCGAAGATCGTGGCGCGGGCGCTCAGGGACGCGGGCATGGAGGTTGTCTACACCGGGCTCCACCAGAGTCCCGAGGAGATCGTCGCGACCGCGATCCAGGAGGACGTCGACGCCATCGGGCTCTCGGTCCTGTCCGGCGCCCACAACTACCTTTTCGGCCGGGTCCTGGAGCTCCTCCGCGAGAAGGGTGTCGACGACGTGCTAGTCTTCGGCGGAGGCATCGTGCCGCCCGAGGACATCGCGCGACTGAAGGCCGAGGGCGTGCGCGAGATCTTCACGCCCGGCACGTCGACGCGCGACATCGTCGCCTTCGTGACCGCGAACGTCCGTCCTGCCCGGACCTGACGGGCCACGCCCGATCGCCTCGGACGCGCTGGAGGCGGGGAGCCACGCCTCGGCCTACCGCCCGGCTTCGATGAGAGCGCGCGGCCTCGAGGCGTGGCCGCCCGAGCTGACGGCCGGTCTCCCGGGGCTCCCTTGCCCGCGCACGGCGCGGGCGCGGGATCGCACGGTGTGGAAAATGCGGAAGTGCTCTTGCGCCCACCCGCCCCCGTGCTGGAGCCGTCGTGGTGAGCCTGCCCGATCCGGTGTACGGTGAGAGGGTCAAAGCGTGCCGCGTGGCGCGGCCCGGGGCCCGGCTCGAGGTCCAAGACGTTCGGGGCTGGGCTAGCGCGCGGCGGGCGCGCTTCAAGGTACCGGAGGTCATGGAGGTCCTCGATGTGCTTCCGCGGAACCCGAATGGGAAGGTGATGAAGGCGTTTCTGAGGCTCTCCGCATGATCTGGCGTCTGACGCTCGGCGTCCTGTGCCTACTCTTTGCCGCCGAGGAGTTCGTGCGCACGGGTCCGGCGGCGGCCGAGGTGGTACGGCATCCGGCCGAGCTCGTGGACGCCCTGCTCGCAGGCGACGGCAGCGCCGGGCCGTGGCTTCTCGCCGCATACGGCCTCCTCATGATGGTGCGGGCTTTCTCGGTCGGCCGGGAGGGCTGAGGCCGCCGTCCGGCCTGGGACGGCCCGGCGAGCGATGGACTTCGAGCTGACGGTCGAGCAGGAGCTGGCGCGGCGCACCGCCCGGGAGTTCGCGGTGGCCGAGATCGCGCCGGTCATCGCCCGCTACGACGAGACCGAGGAGTTCCCCGCGGAGCTCGTCGGGAAGCTGGGCGCGCTCGGCTTCCTGGGGGCGCTGTTCCCGCCGGAGTACGGCGGGGCCGGGCTCGACTACGTCGCGTACGCGCTGGTGGTGGAGGAGCTATCCCGGGTGGACGGCTCCGTGGGCATCACGATGTGGGCCCACAACTCGCTCTGCACGAACCACATCTACAGCTTCGGCACCGCGGGCCAGCGCGAGCGGTACGTGCCGCCGCTCGCGCGAGGTGACGTCCTCGGCGCCTGGGGGCTGACCGAGCCGGAAGCGGGCTCGGACGCGGCGGCGATGCGGACCCGAGCGGTGGAGGCGGACGACGTTTTCGTGCTCGACGGCACGAAGGCCTTCATCACCAACGGGAGCGTCGCGGGGACGGCGGTCGTCATGGCCAAGACCGACCCGGCCGCGGGCGGTCGCGGCGTGTCGGCGTTCATCCTGGAGAGAGGGATGCCGGGCTTCCGTCCCGGCCAGCGATACAAGAAGCTCGGGCTTCACGCCTCCGACACGGCCGAGCTCGTCCTCGAAGGCGCTCGCGTCCCGAAGGCGAACCTCCTGGGCGAGCGCAACCGAGGCTTCCAGGACACGAAGAAGGTGCTGGAGGGCGGCCGGATCGCCATGGCCGCGATGGCGGTGGGGCTTGCCCAGGGGGCGCTCGACCAGGCGGTGCGGTACGCGAAGGAGCGCCAGGCCTTCGGCCGGCCGATCGGCCGCTTCCAGGGCATCCAGGCGATCCTCGCCGATCTCGCCACCGAGATCGAGGCCGCGCGGCTCCTCACCCTCCGCGCGGCCTATGGGAAGGACCGCGGCCGCCCGATCATGCGGGAGGCGTCGATGGCGAAGGTCTTTGCCTCGGAGGTCGCGGTGCGGTGCGCGACCAAGGCGGTCCAGGTGCACGGCGGGTACGGCTACACGCGCGAGTTTCCGGTGGAGCGCTTCTACCGGGACGCCAAGCTCTGCGAGATCGGCGAGGGGACGTCGGAGGTGCAGCGCATGGTCATCGCGCGGTATCTTCTCGAGTCACGCTAGGATCGGAGGCCCAATGGATCGGACGAAGACCGTGGTCACGCCGGAGCGCTACGCGTCCGGCATGACCTTCGAGCAGTATCTCCAGTACGTGGCGAGTCCCGAGAACCTTCGGCGGGAGGGTTCCGCCAGCGGCGCGACGCGTCGGGACTGGAGCGGATGGATGCGGAGCTGGTACGACTCGCTGCGGCTGTCCGACGCCCAGACGGCGGCCGTCCGCTGGCTGGCGGCCCAGCCGGAAGGGCCGCGGCGGATCCTCGCCATCTCCGAGGAGTGGTCGTCCGACTGTCGGCGTGACATTCCCATGCTGAACCGTCTCGCGGAGGCCGGCGAGCTGGAGCTTCGGATCTTTTGCCGAGACGGGCAGCGGTTCGGTCAGAGCCAGCGCCCGAGCCTGGCCGAGGCGCCGGACAGCAACGCCGATCTCGTGGCGGAATTCCTGAACGAGAAGAGGGGGCAGACCTGGCAGTCGGTCCCGGTCGCCGTGTTCTACACGGGAGACCTCCGGTACCTCTACCACTATGTCGAGTACCCGAGGATCTACGACAAGGACCGGCTGGTCTACGGCCACATTCGCGTGCCGCGGCCGGGGGAGACCCCGGAAGCGACCGCGGGCGCGGGTGGACCGGGAGTTCGGGGCGCTCCAGGCGTCGCCGTTCTTCCGCATCTGGGCCTCGGCCGCGGTCGACGAGATCCTCTCCGCGCTCCA
>CAWDVE010000008.1:0-12399 GCA_963805625.1 uncultured Candidatus Rokubacteria bacterium | reverse complement strand
GCGAGCTCCCCGTTGATCTGGCCGGTGAGCTGGTCGAGCTCCTCCTCGAGCGCGCGGTACCGCGTGATGCGGCTCCGGCTCGGCGCGGCGAGCTGGACGAACGTCAGCCGTCCTCGATACTCCGGGTGCTGGGTGAAGAAGCGCCGGATTGCGGCGAACCGCTCCGGGAGGCCCTTCGTGTAGTCGATGCGCTCGACGCCGACACCCAGGAACTCCACGTCGATACCCAGCTCCTGAAGGAGCGCGGCCCGGTTCGTAGCGGGGGGCTCGTCGACGAACCGGGGGGCCACGCTGATCGGGAAGGGCTTGACCAGCGTGTCATGCTGGTTCCGCGCCACCGAGAAACGCTCCCAGTCGATCCGCGCCTCCACGATGCGATCCACCGTTTCCAGGAAATTGTTGCAATGGAACTGCGTGTGGAAGCCAACCAGGTCGGCACCGAGCATCCCGTCGATGATCTCGGTTTGCCAGGGGCAGATTCCGAACGCCTCCGGGTTCGGCCACGGAATGTGCCAGAAGAGCGCGACGTGGGCGTCGGGACGCTTCTCCTTGATGAGGCGGGGCAGCAGGGCGAAGTGGTAATCCTGGATCAGGACGGCCGGGTCATCCGTGTCGGCGATCTCCTCGAGCACCGCGTCCGCGAACTTCGCGTTGACGACCGCGTACTGGCGCCAGTCCTCGGGGCGGAAGATGGGCCGGGCGTGGACGATGTGGCAGAGCGGCCACAGGCCCTCGTTGGCGAAGCCGTAGTAGTAGCCGGTCTCCTCTTCCTCGGAGAGCCAGAGACGCTTGAGGGCGTATCGGGGGGCGTCCGGCGGGAGGCGAATCATGCCCCGCTCGTCGACGACCTCGCGATCGGCGTCACCGCTGCCGTGGGCAACCCAGACGCCGCCGCAGGCGCGCATCACGGGCTCCATCGCCGTGACGACGCCGCTGGCGGGCGTGAGCGTGACGATGCCGCGGCCCCGCCGCACATGGCTCACCGGCTCTCGGTTCGAGACGACGACCAGGGGCCGCTTCCCGAGACGGGCTCGGGCGAACTGCGCGAGCCGCTCCTCCGTCCACACCGCCTCTCCCCGGAGCCGGAGCCGGGCTTCCTCGGCGATCGCCATCCGCGCCTTGGCGAGGCTCCGGGCGAGATCTCTCACCTCGGAGGCGATCGGACCGAAGAGGGCCTCATCCGGCATGGGTGGCGCCGGACCGGGCTGTCCGGCCCGGAGCTGGCGAGCCCACTCCGCCAGCCGGTTCAGCGGATGAGTCACGATTCTGCGCACGACTAACAGCGTGACAAAACTGAGCGCCACCACGAGCACGACGAACGCTATCAGGTACTGCTCCGCCAGCTCCCACCGCGCGCGATCGATGTGGGTGGCGTCGGAGAGGATGACGAGCACGCCGCGAGCCCGCTGATCGGTGACGAGGGGGACGGCGTAATAGTGGGTCTCGCGCCCGCCGAAGGACTGGAACCCTTGCTTGGGGGCGACGTCGGTCAGGGCCAGGGGGACGGCCGGCAAGGGTGCCTGGAGCAGGGGCGCCCACTGCGCTGTTGCGGCGATGAGCGTCCCGGAGCGATCGTACACCGCAACCCCGCGTGAGGGAGTCCCGAAGCGCTGAATGATGCGCTCGATCTGCGCCCGGGACCCCCGGTCGAGCAGGGGCTCCACCGCCTCCTTGAGGCCCTCACCGAGCAGCCACGCACGGCGCTCGAGCTCGGTGGACAGACGCGCGTGCTCCCGTTCCACCGAGACGTACGCGAACGTCCCGACAACCATCATGATCGGGAGCCAAATTGCCGCCAGTAGGCGCAGATTCAGGCGCATCTACAGTCAGTATACTCGGCCGTGGGTTCGGGGACCGACCGGCTGGTCATGCGCCCCGGAGCCGGCCTATAATCCCCCCACTTTGGGGTGCCGGCGGCGTCCGGGGAACGCTCGATGAAGAGCAAGGACCTGCTCGTCGCGCTCTTCGCGCTCGGCCTCGTTCTCCTGTCGTGGCCTTTCCTGACCGTGGTGAACCGGCCCGTGGCGGTCCTCGGCATCCCTTCCCTGGTGCTGTACCTGTTCCTGGTGTGGGCTGGAATCATCGCTCTCCTCTTCTGGCTCACCGGTGGGCGGGATTCGGGCTGGTGAGGGAGCGGCCTCGATGAGTTGGCTCGACTACGGCCCCCTCCTCTCGATCGTGGTCGGCTACCTCCTCTTCCTGTTCGGAGTCGCCTACTGGGCGGAGCGCACGCGCCGGCTGGAGCGGCCGCGTCTCCAGATGCTCACCTATGTCCTGACGGCGTCGGTCTACTGCACGGCGTGGACCTTCTACGGCAGCGTGGGGCTGGCGGCGAACCGGGGGCTGGAATTCCTGACGATCTACCTCGGTCCGGCTCTCGTCGCCCTGCTCTGGCCGGTGCTCCTGCGCCGGCTGGTGCGAGTCGCCAAGGAGCAGCGGATCACGTCCATCTCGGACTTCATCTCGAGCCGGTACGGCAAGTCGGCGCCGCTCGGCGCGCTGGTGGCCGGCCTGGTTGTGGTTGGTCTGATCCCGTACATCGCGCTTCAGCTCCAGGCGGTATCCCAGTCGTTCAAGGTGATCCTCCGGCAGGAGGCGATCCTCGACCGGTTCGATCCCACCCTCCTGGTGGCGGTCGTGCTCGGGCTCTTCGGGATCCTCTTCGGCGCGCGAAACCTCGACTTCACGCAGGTGCAGCGGGGCCTGTTGACGGCGGTCGCGGTCGAATCGGTGGTCAAGCTGCTGGCATTCCTCACCGCCGGCGCCTACGTGACCTGGGTCCTGTTCGGCGGGTTCGGCGATCTGTTCGGGCGATTGCTCGCGGACCCGGAGCTGAGCCGGCTGGTCACTCTCGGGGAGTCCCCGGCCGCGTCCTTCTCGCGCTGGGGGGCGATGCTGGTCGTCTCGATGATGGCCGTCATGTTCCTTCCCCGGCAGTTCCACGTCCTCGTGGTGCAGAACCAGGACGAGCGGCACGTGGCGGCCGCGTCGTGGATGTTCCCGCTCTACCTCTTTCTCATCAACCTGTTCGTCCTGCCGATCGCCATCGCTGGGCTCTTGATGCTGCCGCAGACGCAGGCGGACCAGTTCGTGCTGCTTCTGCCCCTGTCGGTGGGGAACCAGGCGCTGTCGATTCTCGTGTTCCTCGGCGGCTTCTCGGCGGCGACCGCCATGATCGTCGTCGACTCGCTAGCGCTGTCGAAGATGCTGACGAACGACATCGTCGTGCCGATCCTGCTCCGCAACCGGAGCCGGGACATTTACCGCGCCAGCCTCCGCTCGATGCGGCTGTGCATCCTCCTGGTGGTGTTCCTCGGATACGGCTGGGCGTCGCTGGCGGCCGGGCGCTTCCTCCTGGTGGAGATGGGCCTCCTGTCCTTCGTCGCGGTGACGCAGTGCGCCCCCGCGATTCTGCTTGGGCTCGCGTGGCCGCGTGGAAACCGGCGCGGGGCGTTCGCCGGCATCTCGGCCGGATTCGGACTGTGGTTCTACACGCTGATCGTGCCGGTGCTGGTGAAGGAAGGGGTGATGGGCCCGTCGATCCTGGAGATGGGCCCGTTCGGGCAGGCCTGGCTCCGCCCGACGGAGCTCCTCGGTCTCGCGGGGCTCGACTCCCTGAGCCACGGTCTCTTCTGGTCCCTTTTCGCAAACCTGGCCGGCTACGTCCTGGTGTCGCTGGGCACTCGCCAGGGCGCGGAGGAGCGGGTTCAGGCGGCGGCTTTCACCGGGCGATTCCCGGGCGCTCCGACCATGCCCGTGGGAGCCATCCTCACGCCCCGCGAGATCGAGCGCATCGTCCACCACTACGTCGGCGGCCCGGAAGCGGCCGTCATCACCGGGGAGATCCTCGGCACCAGGGCGCCTCACGAGCTCACGCCCCCCGAGCTCCTGGAGATCCGGATCCGGCTGGAGAAGCGGTTGGCCGCCTCACTCGGGGCCGCCGCGGCGCGCTTCATCGTGGAGGACCGCTTCACGCTTTCGAAGGGCGAGGCCGAGCGCCTCGTCGAGTCGTTCCAGGAGCTCCGGCACTCTCTCCAGACGACGGAGGAGGAGGCTCGGCACAACGAGCGCCTGCTGGCGAGCGTGGTCCGGAGCGTCGACGATTGCATCGTCATAACGGATACCCGCGGGCGCTTGGTGACGGTGAACCCGGCCGGGGAGCGTCTCTTCGGGGCGTCCCAGGCCGAGCTGGCCGGGGCGCCATGGTGGGAGCTCCTCGGGGCGGGAGCGTCCGGCGGCCACGCGGGCGGAGCGTTCAACGGCGCCTACGCGTGGAAGGGGGAGGTCCGGGCGCGGACGCGGACCGGGCGGGATCTGCCGGCACATCTGGCCGTGACGCCCATCGTCGACCCCGGGGGGCAGGTCCTGGGAAGGGTCGGCGTGCTACGGGACCTCACCGAGCAGGTCGAGCTGCAGCGGCGGCTCATCCAGCAAGAGACCCTGGCCTCGCTCGGCCAGATGGCGGCCGGCGTGGCGCACGAGATCCGAAACCCGCTCGGCGGGATCAAGATGGCCATGGCGATCCTCTCGAAGCACAGCGGCGACACGCTCTCGCGGGAGATGACCGAAAGCATGCGGTCCGGAGTGGTGGAGATCGAGGCCATCGTGAGTCACCTGCTGGATTACACACGCGAGACGCGTCTCGACCGGCAGGCATTCGACGTCGAGCGGATCATGCGCGAGGTGGTCCAGCAACTGGGATCCGATGCGCGAACCCGAGGGGTCGCGCTCTCGTGTCAGGCCTTCCCGAGTGTCGTCGTCGCGCTGGTCGATGGCCACCGACTCCGGCAGGTGTTGATGAACGTCGTGCAGAACGCGGTCGAGGCAGTCGAGCGGCGCTCCGGCGGCCACGTGGAAGTCACGTGCCACGGTCGTGACAGCACGGTCGCGTTTGAGGTCACCGACAACGGGGTGGGAATGACGCCCGAGGAGCGAGGCCGCATGTTCCTTCCGTTCTTCACGACGAAGCCGACCGGCACCGGTCTCGGCCTCGCCATCGTCAAGAAGATCGTGGACCTGCACGGGGGCGAGATCCGCGTGGCCTCGGCCCCGGGGCGGGGGACGCGGGTCGAGATCGTGCTGCCC
Source organism: uncultured Candidatus Rokubacteria bacterium (assembly GCA_963805625.1). GTDB lineage: Bacteria > Methylomirabilota > Methylomirabilia > Rokubacteriales > DASRDR01 > DASRDR01. The sequence goes on along the minus strand of CAWDVE010000008.1, from coordinate 7,314 downwards.
GCGGGGGTGGTGGATGAAGCGGCGAGTGCTGATCGTCGAGGATGACGAGGTCTTTTTGCGCCCGCTGCGGCGCGCCCTCGAGCTCGAGGGCTTCGACGTGCTCACCGCGGGCAGCGGGGAGGAGGCCCTGGACCGGCTCAAGCGGGAAGACGTCGACCTCGCCTTGACCGACCAGCGGCTGCCGGGCATGGACGGCGTCCAGGTCGTCCGTCGGTTGAAGGCCGAGCATCCAGAGATCGGCGTGGTGGTCATGACCGCGTACGGCACCATCGGGGCCGCTGTCGAAGCCACTCGGCTCGGGGCGGAGGACTATCTGGTCAAGCCATTCGAGCCGGACGAGATCCTGCTGGTCCTGCGGCGGGCGCTCGAGTTTCGCGATCTGCGCGACCAGCGCCGTCAGTCGTTCCGCCGCAACCAGGAGCGGTTCACACTGACGAACCTGGTTGCAGAAAGCCCGAAGATGCTGGAAATTCTCGCGCTCCTGCACGAGGTCGCCCAGATCGACACGACCGTGCTGATCCACGGCGAGACAGGCGTCGGCAAGGAGCTCCTCGCCCGGACGCTGCACTTCTCGGGTCCGCGACGAGAGAAGCCGTTCGTCGCCGTCAACTGCGCCGCGATCCCCGAGGAGCTATTCGAGTCCGAGCTCTTCGGCTACCGCCGGGGCGCGTTCACCGGTGCGACCGAGCCGCGCCGGGGGCACTTCCAGCTGGCGAGCGGCGGTACCCTCCTCCTCGACGAGATCGGCGAGATGCCGCTCGGCCTTCAGTCGAAGCTCCTGCGCGCGATCGAGGAGAAGAAGATCACCCCGATCGGCGCCGAGCGCCCGGTCGACATCGACGTCCGGTTCATTGCCACCACCAACCAGGATCTCCGAGAGGCGGTGGAGCGCGGCGCTTTCCGCCGGGATCTGTTCTATCGGCTCGCGGTGTTCCCGTTGAGAGTGCCGCCTCTCCGCGAGCGTGTCGAGGACATACCGGCCCTCGCAGCTCACTTTCTGAGCGAGAGCGCCCGGCGCTGCAAGAAGACGATGCGAGGGTTCGCGCCGGCTGCCCTCGACGCCCTGGTCCGGTATCCGTGGCCGGGGAACGTGCGGGAGCTCGAGAACGTCGTGGAGCGCGCGGTCATCGTCTCGCGAGAGGACATGATCGCCGACGTCGCGCCGTTCCTGGCGCCGAGCGGCGCCGACCGCGCGGTCGTCGATCTGACCCTTTCGTTCCGGGAGGCCAAGGCGCGGGTCGTCGAGGAGTTCGAGCGGGCCTACGTGGCCGGGGTCCTGAGGCTCCACGGCGGCAAGCTGTCCGCGGCGGCCCGTCACGCCGACATGGACAACAAGAACCTCTGGGAGAAGATGGTGCGCTACGGCCTCCGCTCGCGGGTCATCGCAGGGGAGGCGCCTCCCGAGTCGACTCCCTGAAATTTCGAGCTGCGCATGGTATCGATACCATGGCTCGTAGACCATTGAATCGTGCCCTATCCTCGGGACCATGTGATTGGAAGCAAGCTACTGGCAATGAAGTGCAGACAGAGGGCCCGTGCCGGTTAGCACGCTCCCTGCTTCCGTTGTACCTTCCGATGACGGGCCGGCTCCCCAGCTGGGTCCTCCTCCTGTACATGGCGATTGATCTCGCCAATCCGTTCATTCCCGGCGCATTCTGCTTTACGCCGGAAGGCGGACTAGTCTGGGTCGAGGGCGTGCCGCAAGCGCGGAATGTCCGATCCCATGACGGTCAAGGGGCCGTGCCGGCAGCATTCGGCCGGAGAGACGCGGCAGACGCCAACGGTCCGGCCGTCACGGCTCAGCCCGCGGTCCAGGCGCGTGGCATGGCCTGGCCAGCCCGTGTTCGGACAGTAGCTCCGCCCGCTCGCGAGGGTCCCGCTGAGGACGACGACCACTAGGTCGGTTCACACGGTCGCCGAGTCGGGCACGACCAGCGCCATGTCGCGTCCGAGGTGGCCTCGTCCCGTTGACTCTTGACTGGCCCAATGGAGGGCTGCGATGGCTGACCTGACCGAAAGGCAGAAGCAGGAGTACTGGCGGTACAACATCACGCTGACCACGATCCTGCTGGTGATCTGGTTCGTGGTCACCTATCTGATCTCGGGTCTATGGGCGGGCTGGCTCAACCAGTACACGATCATCGGGTTCCCGCTCGGATACTACATGGCCGCCCAAGGCTCTCTCGCGATCTTCGTGGTCGAGATCGCGGTCTATGCCTACTTGATGAACAAGAAGGATGTCGAATACGGCATCCGCGAGGAGGGCTAGACCGCCATGCTGAGCCTCGAGAAGATCTTCGGCTACTACACGGTGGGATTCCTCGGTATCACGATCCTCATCGGGATCGGTGAGGCGATCGGGCTGTTCAGCAACCAGATGATCGGCTGGATCTTCATGGCGCTGTCGCTCGCGATCTACGTGGTGATCGGCATCCTCACACGGACCTCGAACCCCGACCAGTACTACGTGGCGGGCCGCGGCGTGCCTGCCGTGTTCAACGGCATGGCCACCGGGTCCGACTGGATGTCGGCGGCGTCGTTCATCTCGATGGGTGGCGCCCTGTCCGCTCAGGGCTTCGCTGGCCTGGCTTACGTCATGGGGTGGACAGGGGGGTATCTCCTGCTCGCCGTCTTCCTCGGCCCGTACCTCCGCCAGTTCGGGGCCTACACCATTCCGGACTTCCTGGGCGCCCGATTCGGCGGCAACATCCCGCGGCTCATCGGCGTGATCGGAGCCGTCGCGTGCTCGTTCACGTATCTCATCGCGCAGGTGACCGGGGTCGGGCTCATCGTCTCCCGGTTCATCGGTCTCGATTTCAACGTCGGGGTGTTCGTCGGGCTCCTGGGCGTCCTGTTCTGCTCGGTGCTCGGCGGGATGAAGTCGGTGACGTGGACCCAGGTGGCCCAGTACATCATCCTGATCATCTCGTACCTGGTCCCGGTCGTGTATCTGTCCTGGGTGGTCTTCTCGATCCCGATTCCCGAGCTCACGTACGGGCAGCTCCTCCAGCAGAACAACGCGCGGGCGATCGAGATCACCAAGGACGCCAAGGAGAAGGAAACCCGCGCGCTCTGGCAGAAGGAGGCCGACGAGGCCAACGCCAAGGTCAAGGCCGGCGGCCTGCCGGAGGCCGAGGTCAACAAGCTGAAGGACCAGGCCGTTCTCGCCACGCGCCAGGCGATCGCGCCGGCGGCCAGCGAGACCGCGAAGTTCAGCCGCTACCTCACGGTGCCGAGCGGCGTCGGGATGTGGAATTTCCTGGCGCTGACGTTCTGTCTGATGGTGGGCACCGCGGGGCTGCCCCACATCCTCACGCGCTACTACACCACGCCATCGGTGCGCCAGGCGCGCACCTCGGTCGCGTGGTCCCTGTTCTTCATCTTCCTGCTGTACTTCACCGCGCCGGCGTATGCTGCGTTCGCCCGATTCACCATCTACGCGAAGCTCGTGGGGACCAAGCTCGCAGAGCTGCCCCGCTGGGTGACCCTCTGGCAGCCGGCCGGTCTGTTCAGCGTCGTCGACAAGAACGGCGACGGTGTCGTGCAGTGGGCGGACTTCGTGATCCGGTCCACGGACTTCGTCGTGCTCTCCATGCCGGAGATCGCCGGCCTGCCGTTCGTCATCACCGGCCTCGTGATGGCCGGAGGGCTGGCGGCGGCGCTGTCGACCGCCGACGGGCTCCTTCTCACGATCGCCAACGCGATCTCCCATGACCTCTACTACAACATCATCAACCCGCGGACCTCCTTGGCCGTGCGGCTGACGATCACCAAGGTCCTGCTCGTGGTCACGGCCCTCATCGCGGCCTACGTCGCGACGTATCGCCTGGCGATCATCGTGGAGCTGGTGGCCTGGGCATTCAGCCTGGCGGGGGCGTCCTTCTTCCCGGCCCTGGTGATGGGGATTTGGTGGAAGCGAACCAACAAGGCCGGGGCGTGCTGGGGCATGGCCGTCGGTCTCGCGCTCACCGCCTACTACATGATCGGCAGCCGGTTCTACGGCGTGTCTTGGTTCGGCACCCAGACGATCGCGTCGGCGATCTTCGGGCTGCCGGCCGGCTTCCTCACCATCTGGATCGTGTCGCTCCTGACGGCGCCGCCGCCCAAGGAGGTCCAGGACCTCGTCGTCAACGTCCGTTACCCGAAGAGCGGCCAGGCATACCGGGGCGATCCCCTCGGGCGGGATATCGCCCGCACCGCTCACTAGTCGTCGCTCGCGTGTCGGCCAACGGGCGGGGATGCAGCGTGTGTCCCCGCCCGTTGGTATCATGCGGCCGTGGTCGAGCCTGACCTGTCCGTCCGGATTCTTCACACGATCAACGTGGTCATCCCGCTCGTGTTCTTCATGGCGTTCGTCTATCTCTTTCTCCATATCCTTTTCGCCCGCTTCATCACGCGACAGGACAGCCCGATCCTCTGGTTCTTCTCCGTGGTCACCGGGCCGCTGACGCGTCCGGTGCGGGGCTGGCTGGCCGCCGGCACCTCCGAGCGACGGGTCCGTCTGGTCGCGCTGGGGGTCTACCTTGCGCTCTGGCTGGGCTCCCGGATTCTCCTCGCTCAGCTGGTGGGGTCGCCGGCCCGGTAGGTTCGAGAGCGTGCTGGCCCTTGCCGCCGTCAACCTGCTAGGGACCGTCGTCTTCGCCGGGCTGTACGCGGCCAGCGCTGCGGCGGAGGTCTCATCGGCCGCGTTGCTGGGAGGGCTGCTGCTTCTGGCCTTCGCGGGCGTGACGGCGATCTGGGTCCGGGTGGAGCAACAATCGCGCGGGCTCGATCCCTTTCGCCGGGTTGGCCGGGGAGCGATCGGTCTCCTGATGGTCTTGATCGGGCTGCCGGCCCTGGTGCTGATGCCGCTGTTCTGGCTCGAGAGCCAGCTCCCGCTCGAGGCCGTGCCGGCCCTCCATCTGGGCCCGGTCATGGCGCTCCTGCTCATCGGCCTGGCCTTGACCGCCGTCGTGAACGCAGTTGGCGCCGTCGTCTCCGTCGCGCTCGGGGTCGGGCGGCAATGGCGCGCGCGCCGCGTGCCGTGAGAACGGGCGCCGCATCGTGAATCCCGACGACCTGTCCCTGTTCCTACACCCGGTGCGCGAGTTCGTCGCGCGGCCGCCGGTGACCGCGGGTCCCAGGACCCCGGTGCGGGACCTTGCCCGGCAGATGGCGGCCGCCGGCGTTGGGTCGACCGTGATCGTGGGGGACGACGGGGCCCCGGTGGGGATCGTGACGGACCGCGACCTCCGGGCCAAGGTCGTCGCGGAGGGCCGGGACCCGGCCGGAACGCGGTCGGCGGACGTGATGTCGACGCCGCTGGTCACGGTGGGGCCCGGCACCTACGGCTTCGAGGCGCTCCTGGAGATGACCCGCCGCGGCATCCATCACCTGGCGGTCGTGGACGCCGGGCGCCTCGTCGGCGTCGTGTCGAGCAATGACTTCCTGCGGCTTCAGGCCACGCACCCCGTGACGGTGGCCCGCGAGATCGGGCTGGCGGCGTCGGTCGACGATCTCGCGCGGCTCGGCGTGCGGATCACGGCGCTGGTGCGCCGGCTGGTGGACGAGGGCGGGACGCCGTACGACGTCGGGCGCATCGTCGCCGAGCTGAACGACCGGATGATTCAGCGGGTGCTCGAGCTGGCCACCGGGACGCTCGCGCCGGTCGGTCCACCGCCGGTGCCGTTCTGCTGGCTCGCCTTCGGCAGCGAGGCCCGGCGGGAGCAGACGCTCCGCACGGATCAGGACAACGGGCTCGTGTACACGGACCCGCCACCGCCCGATGCCGCGGCCGTCCAGGCCTACTTCGCGCGGCTCGCGGCGGAGGTCAACGGGGCGCTCGTCCGCATCGGCTTCCCGGAGTGCCCCGGACGGATCATGGCCTCCAACCCCGAGTGGTGCCAGCCGGTCGAGGTCTGGACGCGGCGGTTCCGCGACTGGATGCAGGAGAGCGGCCCGGCGGAGGTGCTGGCGGCCTGCATCTTCTTCGATCTCCGCCCGGTCGGAGGGGTTGCGGAGCTGGCATCGAGTCTGCGCGCGGTGATCCAGACGGACGCCCCGGGCTCCCGTCGTCTTCTCGGCCTCCTGGCGCGCGACGTGGTAGATCGGCCCGTCTCCCTCACCGTGTTCGGGAATCTCCGGGTGGCACGGAGCGAGCCGCATCGCGGCACCGTCGACCTCAAAGGCGGCGGCGGACTCCAGCTCGTCGGAGCCGCCCGGGTCCACGCGCTCGCGCTCAGCCTGGAGGAGACGAACACGGTCGACCGGTTCCGAGCGGCGGCCGCGCAGGAAGTGTACGGCGAGGCCGAGTGCCGCGAGGTCACCGACGCCCATCAGCTCCTCCAGCGGCTCCGCCTCGTCCACCAGCTCGACTGCCTGGAACGCGGCAAGCCGGCCGACAACCGGATCAGCCCGGGGCGGCTGTCGCGTGCGGAGACGGTGCTCCTGCGCGACGCGCTCCGCACCGTCACCCACGTCCAGGCGGGACTCCGCGAACGGTACGCGACGGATCTGCTCCAGTGAGGGGCCTGGCCCGTTGGCTTCGGTGGCACGAATGGCGAGCAGCACTACCCCAGGACCGCCGGCCGCTCGCGACGCTGCTCGACGATTTCGTGGCCATCGACCTCGAGACGACGGGGCTCGATGCGGCCCGGGACGCCGCCGTGGCGGTGGCGGTCGTGCCGTTCCGGGGCGGCGAGCCCATCGGCGGCTATGAGACCCTCGTCAACCCCGGCCGGCCCATCCCGGCCGCCGCCACGCGGATCCACGGGATCACGGACGAGATGGTGCTGGCGGCACCCCGTCTGGGTGAGGTGCTGGACGAGATCGAGGCCCTGGTCGGAGGTCACGCCGTCGTCGGCCACGGTGTGGCCTTCGACTTGGCCATCGTCGAGCGGGTCCGCCGGGTCCGTCACCGCCCGCCGCTTTCGAACACCGCCCTGTGCACGATGCGGCTCGCCGCCGCCCTTCACCCTGGCTGGGTGGACGTGACCCTCGAGACGCTCGCGACACGGCTCGGGGTGCCGGTGGTGGGTCGCCACACGGCCCGGGGCGACGCCCTGGTTGCCGGCGCCCTGATGCTCGGGCTGCTGCCCGAGCTCGCACGACGTGGCCACCGCACCCTCGCCGACGCGGTCTGGTTTCAGCGCAGCGTACTCATGTAGGGTCTCCGGGCAGGGGCGCGGCATGCCCGCGGCGCTCGCGGATCGTCCCTTGTGGGGCTGGCGGATTTCGGCGATCCTGGCGCGGCACACGCTGCCTGAGGGGGAGGCCACCGCGCCCGACCCGCGGCTGGCCGGGATCGCCAGCGGACAATGCCAGCAGATACCAGTA
>CAWDVE010000007.1:0-51457 GCA_963805625.1 uncultured Candidatus Rokubacteria bacterium | reverse complement strand
TCACTCCCGATGACGGGCACTACGAGTACTCGGCCGTGGCCACGAACCTGCCGCTGGGACTCTCGGCGCTGTGGGCCTTTGCCTGCGGGCGTGGGGCGCAGGAGAAGACCTTCGCCGAACTCAAAGGCGAGTTCGCGCTCGACGTGGTCCCGACCAAGCACTACGCGGCCAACAGCGCCTGGCAGCAACTCAGCATCCTGGCCCACAATCTGATCCGCAGCTTCCAACTCGAAACCCTCGCCGAACCGAAGCCCCGGTCCCGGAAGCGCACCTACGCCTACCTCTTCCGCAGCATGCGCACGCTTCGGTTCCTGCTCATCGCCCGGGCCGGGCGTCTGAGCCGACTCGGTGGGCGGAACGTGCTCCGTCTGACCCAGAACCCCGCGACCGAGACACTGTATGGGCAGATCGCTCACCGTCTGGTGGCCTGATTTATTCGCCGATTGGGGTTAAGAGTCCCGTCGAGGTCCACCGCGCGCCGCCGGTCACCAGCCCTCATCCACCCGTGAAACCGGGGGTGCGCCTTGAACGGTCCCTCGTATACCACATCAAGCATTCACGTGAGTTGGAACCGTCCTGGAACCGCTCCGCGGAAAGGGATGGCCAGGCTCGTTAGATCCATCGCCCGAGAATCGTTGAACCTGTTGCTCAGGCAACCATATGATCGAGCGGCCCGGCATATCTCCCGGTCCAGCATCAAGAGACTCATCGCCTTCAAAGTTCGCAGCGGGTTCTAGAGGCTGCTGAATCTGTCAGGTGTGCCGCTAACAACACAATGGTTTAGACCGCTCCGTCTTCGACCGGTACCACATCATCAACGCGGGCGACCTTCGCCAAGCCGCCATCCGGCACGCGGACTGTGTCGGTCAGCAGGCCCCGGGCCCCACCGTGGTCCCGTTGCCGAGCCTAGCCCGTCCCTGACCACGAACTCGGACCAGGAAGGCGGGGGCGGCCCCGGAGCCGCCACTTACAGTAACCACGTGGATTTGGTGGTGAGCCGCAGACAGCTGCGGCCGGGGCCCAGGAGAAGACCATCGCGAACTCAAAGGGGAGTACGCGCTCGACGTCGTGCCCACGAAGCACTACGCCGCCAACAGCATCTGGCAGCAACTCGGCATCCTCGCCCACAACCTGATCCGGAGCTTCCAGCTGGACACCCTGGCGGAGCCGAAGCCGCGGTCCCGGAAACGGACGTATGCCTACGTGATCCGCAGCCTGCGCACCCTGCGGTTTCTTCTCATCGCCCGGGCGGGGCGCCTGACCCGCCTTTCCAGCGCCCCGCCTTCACCTACGCCAGAGGCATCTTGCTCCTGTTCTTGGCGAGCCACTGATCGAAGGTCTGCACCGACGGATCGAGCGATCGCGTGACGTCGAGGCTTCGCGCACCGAGGACCTCCTTCTCGAAGTCGCGATAGACCTGGAACATGTTGCCCATCTCATCGGCGCCGGGGAAGCCGAGGCCGCGATAGACGTCCGCCTCGACGGCGTGGTACTTGACAACGATGCCGAGGCCCGTCGAAAGCTTCTCGCTCATCTGATTGAGGGTCAGGTTTTCGCCGACGATGCCGACGGTCTTGCCGATGTACTGCGGCCCGGCCTTGAAGATGCCGTAGGCGACCTTACCGATGTCCTCAGCGGCGATGCCGGCCAGCCGCTTGTTGCCCATCGGGAACGCCCAGCTGTACACACTGTCATCCCCCTTCTTGGGGCCCAGGCCGAACGCGTACAGGTTGTCCCAGTAGAACGACGCCACCAGGTACGTGACGGGGAGGCCTGCAAAATAGGCATTCGCTTCAGCCTTGGCGTCAAAGTGCGGAACGCGGTATTTCTCCTGAAGCATCGGCATCCGCGTATCGCTCGGACCCATCAGCTTCCGCGTGTCTTCGAGCGTCGACCAGATCACATGCGTGAGCCCGGCCATCCCCGCCGCCTCAGCCATATTCTTGGCCTGAGTCTTCTCCTTCTCTCCGGAGAAGTGCTCCCAGAAGTTGGTAACACAGTAGGCGCCGTAAGCGCCCGCGAACGCCTTCTTGAGGCTCTCCACGTCGTCGAGATCGGCCTTCACGACTTCTACACCCTTGGCCGCGAGGGCTCTTGCCTGATCTTTGCTCGGATCACGGGTGACGGCTCTGCAGGCGAAGCCGCCATTCGGGTCGGCGAGAATGGCGCGGACCAGGCCGCCTCCCTGGGCGCCTGTCGCGCCTACCACCGCAATGACTTTCCTGTCGGCCATGGTGTGCCTCCTCATGTTCACGTTCGTTAATCCACGTTCTCGGGTTGACTCGACAGCATCCAACTGGTGGTAGTCGGTGCCAACTGGGTGCTCAAGTGCCGGCTTCCGATATGGCCTAAGTTTCGCCCCCCTGGCGGCGACCGTGGTACTTGAGCGTGGACGTCCAGTCTGGAGGCCTCGTCAGCCCTCCGGGTCAGAGCGGCTACGGTGTTGCCAGCCGCTGCGCCTCCCGGAAGACGAATGTCTCCATCGAAACGGCATACTCCCCGGTCCGCGCATCGTGTCGGAGGCAGGATTGCGTCGGGTAGAAGCCGCTCCGCGCGACCGCCGGCGGTGACTTGATCGGGAAACACGTGTTGGGCTTGCTCATGAGGAACGCCCGCGTCACCATCTCTTCGTAGAAGGTGACCGTGCCGTCGTACACGCCAAAGATCCATGTGCGTGTGAACGGCTGCTTGTTGAACTCGGGTGACGTCAGGTCCATGAGGTGGTTGCCCATCGCCGGCACCGCGGCTTCCACGTCCTTGAAGTCGGGATGCATATAGTTGGCCGGCAGTGGCCGCCTGGCCACCTCGAACTGGTCGCAGCGAATGAACTCGGGGCCACAGGGACCCGACTCGATCGCAAAGACATTCGCAATCGGCTCCATGTAGAAATGGATATCGAAGTGGGGGACGTCGTAGATCCCTGGAGGGATGTGGCCGGCCGGGTTCCAGTTCAGGAGCACCCACTTGAACGGGATGTCCCCCCGTCGGGCAACCGCGTCCGGCAAGGGAATGACATATTCGTAGGTCTGGATGCACTCGGTCATGCGATCGACGATCCCGTCCTTGTTCCGGTCGACGCAGTGATGAAAGTCGGAGCCGCCCGGGGGCAACCCGTCCAGTGCGGTGGCCGAGAACACCACACCGATCGCCGTGGGCTCACCCCGGGGATTCCGCTCGGCATAGGTTGACACGGTCCCCTTGCCGAGCTCCGTCTCCCCTCCCAGCAGTCGGGCGGCGGGTGCGCCAGCGCTTCGGTCGAGCGAGGCGCAACCGATCTGGAGCATCGCCACCAGCGTAATAACCGAACGGGACGTCCACCGTGCCATGACGACATTCAGCGGATGCCGATAGCTCTTCGGCACAACGACGAACGGCTGTGTACTCATTGGACTCATTGGCGGCCTCCGAGCGGCAATGGTTGTTGGATGACGAGATGGTCTCCCCATCACCGGTTGATGACTGGGTGAGTGGTGCCCATGGCTTCTCAGGACGAACCGCCAACCAGCCGGTCATTCGTTAGTGTACTTGTATACTAGTACAGTAGTACTATCAAAAGCAAGGGCACGGGCGCCAGGGTCCGGAAGCCACGGCGGGACGGTCTTCGGCAACGAGGTTGACATGTCACTACGACCACCCGTAGGCTGATCTCACGATGAAGAAGCCGCCGCTCGCCTCGATGTCGCGGCCCCTCCGCGTCACCCGCACCGCCAGCGTCGCCCAGGACAAAGAAGCCGCGCAAATCAGTGATGACGATGTACTGCTCCTCGATCACACGTGTCCGGTGAGTCTGGTCGATCTGTAGACAGCGACAGGTGTCCTTCAGAATTCAAGCCGGTACAGACGCACCCACAGGTCCGGCTCCGTCGCCTTCTTGACGTTGAACCGCTCGTCGTCTCCGCGCCCGGGCACCGGCGTCGTGCGCCACAAGGAGGGAGTCAGAGCGAGCTGCTCGCGAAACTCCTCGGAGGCCCAGATCTGCCCGGGGTGCACGTGTGGCTCCCCGCCTTTGGAGGCGACCACGAAATAGCTGTCGCCCACCTCCCCATAGAACAGCGGAAATATGAACTTCTCTCCTGACTTCCGCTCCGTCGTCGTCAGCAGCAAAGACGGCACGGTCATCTCCGGCCGACCAGGCTGCGTCATCTTGTACATGTGCCCGTCGGTGCCGCCGCTCGAAAGATAGCGGTTGGCGTGCTCCACCATCCAATCCGGAAGATTCGGGGCGAGCTTGGCTTCGGCCATCCTGATCTCCTCTTCATCCGCATCCGTACGCCGTAGCACTGGCGCTTGGTAGATCTCTTACCATCTCCTCACGCCTCAGACCACCTACCACGCATCGACTGCCGCCAGCCCGAGCGAGCGCGGCGGCGGGCCCTCTCTACGCCCGAGCGTTGAGGTTCCCGAGTGACTCTCGCAACCGCGCCCTGACGCGTGCGGAGCCTCAAGGAGAAAAGCCTTTCTGAGCAATCGGGTGCCGTCCACACCAGCTTGTGGCTAGCGCACCAGCCGCCATCTGATGCGTGGACGGCGATCAGAGCTTCGTTCCCGGTCTGGTCAGAGTGCGCGTCGGACTGATGTGCTCCTCCCCGCGGTCCTGAACGCCCGGCGAACTCGCACATCCTCCCGCCTCGTCAAACGGGTTTGACCCGCTTCGCCGAGCGATGCTACGGTTGCCGCGACCAGCCGGTCTCATCCTGGAGGCTCCCGCATGATCTGTTTGCGGTGCCGCGACGAGAACCGACAGGGTGCGCGATTCTGTCGCGCCTGTGGCGCACTCCTGGCCACCGTCTGTTCGAGCTGCGGCGCTAACGTCGACGCGGGGAGCAAGTTTTGCGATCGTTGCGGAGCGTTGCTGGAGGCAAGCCCCGTCGCGCCACCCGTGCCGGCACCCGCCCCTGCCAGTGCTCCGGATAGCACCGGGGCTCTTCACGAGCCGAGACCGCCCGCGGAGGCCGAACGCCGCCAGCTCACAGTGATGTTCTGCGACCTCGTCGGCTCGACCGAGCTGGCCGCGCGGCTCGATCCCGAGCGGCTGCGCGACGTGGTCCGGTCCTATCAGGGGGTCTGTGACACCGTGATCGGCCAGCTCCACGGCAACGTCGCCCAGTACCTCGGCGATGGTCTGCTCGTGTACTTCGGCTATCCGATCGCCCGGGAGGATGATCCGCGCCGCGCCGTTCGCGCCGCCGTCGGGATTCTCGAAGCGCTCGCTCCGTTGAACGCACGGCTCGAGCGCGAGCAGGGGCTCACGCTCGCGGTCCGAATCGGCATCCACACGGGTCCGGTCGTGGTTGGCGCGATCGGCGGAACGAGCCGGCGCGAGGCGCTGGCGCTCGGCGAGACCCCGAACGTCGCGGCACGCCTGCAGGCCATCGCCGAGCCCGGTACCGTCGTGATCAGCGCCGCGACACATCGCCTTCTCCGGGGGACTGTCCCGGTGGCCGATCTCGGCGCGCAGGTGGTCAAGGGCCTGCCGGCCCCACTGCGCGTGTATCGGGTTGAGGCGGCCGGCCAGACATCGCACGCGCGCGAGGCTGCGGCCGCGGTGACCGTCACGCCGCTGGTAGGACGCGATCAAGAAGTCGGCTTGCTCCTCGCCCGCTGGGATCACGTCAAGGACGACCGGGGTCACGTGGTGCTACTCGGCGGTGAGCCCGGCATCGGCAAGTCGCGCCTGGTGCGGGTCCTGGAGGAGCGCATCGCCGCCGAGCGGTCAACCCGATGGGAGTGTCGCTGCTCCCCCTACCACCAGGACAGCGCGCTCTATCCCTTCATCGACCTCTTCGAGCGCGCGCTTCAGTTCGATCGCGACGAGGTGCCCGCCAAGCGGTTCGCGAAGCTCGAGGCGCGCCTGGCGCGGTATGGCCTAGCCGTGCCCGAAGCGCTCGCGCTGTGGGCGGGGTTCTTGTCCCTGCCGCTTCCCGACACGGTTCCGACCCTGGATCTGACACCGCAGCGCCAGAAAGAGAAGACGTTCGAGGCCATCGTCGCGCTTCTCCTCGCGCTCGCCGCGGAGCAGCCGCTCCTCCTCATCGTCGAGGATCTGCACTGGGCGGACCCGTCGACCCTCGAGCTCGTCGACGTCCTCTTCGGACAAGTGGCGGCGTCGCCGATCCTGGTGCTCATGACGTCGCGTCCGGAGTTTCGACCGCCGTGGACCGCGCGCAGCCACTTCACCTACCTCACGGTCAACCGCGTGACGCGCAAGCAGACCGAAGCGATGGTCGAGGGGGTGGCGGGCGGCAAGCCCTTGCCCGCCGAAGTCCTCCAGCAGATCGTGGTGAAGACCGACGGCGTGCCCCTCTTCGTGGAGGAGCTCACGCGCACGGTTCTCGAATCGGATCTGCTCGCCGATCGGGGCGACCGCTACGAGTTGGTTGACGCGTTGCCTCCGCTCGCGATCCCGTCCACGCTCCAGGACTCGCTCATGGCCCGGCTCGACCGCCTGGCCGCGATCAAGGAGGTCGCCCAGATCGGCGCGGCGCTTGGGCGCACGTTTCACTACGAGCTGCTGCGCGCCGTCGCCGCGATCGACGACGCCACCCTCCGGCGCGCGCTCGCCCGGCTCGGCGAGTCCGATCTGCTCCATCAGCGCGGCGTGCCGCCCGACGCGACCTATGTCTTCAAGCACGCGCTCATCCAGGAGACCGCGTATCAGTCGATGCTGGTGAGCCGCCGACAGCAGCTCCATCAGCGCATCGGTGACACCCTGGTCGACCGGTTTCCGGACACCGCCGGGACGCAGCCCGAGCTGGTGGCGCACCACTACACCGAGGCCGGGCTGGCCGGTCAGGCGGTCGACTACTGGCAGCGCGCCGGGCGGCGGGCCGTCGAGCGGTCGGCAAATGTCGAGGCCATCGCCCACTTCACGAAGGCGCTGAGTGTCCTGTCGGGGTTGCCCGAGAGCCGCGACCGGTTCGAGCGCGAGCTCGCCGTGCGCACGGCGCTCGGGCCGGCCCTGATGTCCACGAAGGGGCTCGGCTCGCCCGAGGTCGGCGCGAACTATAGGCAGGCGCTCGAGCTATGCCGAGCGCTCGGCGAGCGGCCGGAGCTCTTCGCCGTCCTACGCGGCCTGTGGGAATTTCACGAGCTGCGCGGCGAGCTGAAGATCGCGCTCGGCCTCGGCGAGGAGTTGTTCCGACTGGCCCAGACCTCCGACGACCCCGCGCTGCGGCTGGTCACCCACGATGTCCTCGGCGACACGCTCTACTGGTGCGGCGACTTCACCCGAGCGCTGGAGCACCTGGAGCAGGGGATCGCGCTCTATCGCCTCGACGAGCACCGCGACCTCGCCCACCAGCACGCGGGCTATGATCCCTGCGTCGCGTGCCGCATCTTCTCCGCGTATGCGCTCTGGTATCTGGGCTACCCCGATCGCGCCGCCCGGCGTATCGCGGAAGGCATCGCGCTCGCGAGGGAGCTCGCGCAGGCGTTCAGCCTGAGCCTCGCGATGCAGTTCGCGAGCGTGATCCATCACCTCCGCCGCGAGATTCCCGAGGCCAAGGCCGCCGCCGCGACGAACATCGGGCTCTCGACCGAGCAGGCGAACGTGTTCATGCTCGGCTGCAGCATGGTCGAGGAGGGCTGGGCGATGGCGCACGAAGGACAGCATGCGCAAGGGCTCGCCCGCATCAGTCAGGGGATGGACATCTGCCGCAACTCCGATGCCATCCTCGAGTTCCCGCATTGCTGGGCGGCCTTCGCTGACGCGTACCGCGTCGCCGGTCGCATCGACGAAGCGCTCCAGGCCGTCGCCCACGGTCTGGCGCAGGCGCGGGAGACCGCGGCCCGCTTCAACGAAGCCGAGCTACTTCGACTCCGCGGGGACCTGCTCCTCCTGAGCGCCAGCCCCAAACCCGACGACGCGGAACAGTGCTTCCGCCAAGCGCTCGAGATCGCCCGACGACAGAGCGCGAGGTCGCTCGAGTTGCGGGCCGCCACGAGCCTGGGCCGGCTCCTCCAGCAACAGGGCAAGCGGGACGAGGCGAGGCGGCACATCGAAGAGGTCTACGGCTGGTTCACGGAAGGGTTCGACACCGCCGATCTGAAGGATGCACGGGGGCTGCTCGAGTCGCTCGCAAGCGCCTAAGCTTGCCCCCTGCATCGCGGCGCGGGCTACTGCCCGGCTGATGGCTCCGGCGGCGGCCGAGGGCCGGGGTCACGGGAGGCGGGGATCGAGAAACGGGGCTAGCGACCGCCTAGGATCGGAACCCGGGGCGCTGACATGGGGGACTGGTTCGAAAAAGGGGCATTAGGGACATTGGTTGATCGCGCCGCCATTCACTTCGGTTCCCGTGAAGCGCTGTGCTATGAAGGTCAACGCTGGTCGTTCACCGACCTCCAGGCTGACACCACTCGTGCCGCCAAAGGATTGCTCGCGCTCGGCATTCAGCCGGGAGAGAAGGTGTCCCTGTGGATGCCCAATCGCCCCGAATGGCTGCATCTCATGTTCGCGGTGATGAAGATCGGCGCCCTCCTCGTCCCCATCAATACCCGATTCGGGACCGCCGACCTCGAGTACGTCGTACGCCACTCGAATAGCACTACGCTGATCACCGTCGATCGTGCAGGCCCAGTCAGGTACTTCGATGTGGTACGGGAGCTGTGCCCCGAGCTCGACCACGTCGGCGCCGATGACATCAGGGCAGCGCGGTTGCCCGATCTCAGACGCGTGATCGTGGTGGGGACACAGCGCTTTCCGGGGACACACGCGTGGGGCGACGTCGTGAGGCGTGGGAATGACGTGCCCGCTGCCGTGCTCGAAGCCCGCGCCCGTGCCGTCGATCCAGATGAGACCGTTCTAGTCATGTACACGTCGGGCACGACGGGCTTCCCGAAGGGGGTGATGCACAATCATCGCCTCTTGCGCAACGTCGTCGACGAAGCCAATCGCATGGGCGTGACGCCACGCGATGTCATCCTGATGTATCTGCCCCTCTTCCATGCGTTCGGCCTGTATGAAGGGCCCTTGATGTCCGCGGTAACCGGAGCCCGGATGGTGCTGACGACACTCTTCGAGCCCGGCGAGGCGCTGGCTTTGATCGCGCGTGAGAAGGTCACCATGTTGCATGGCTTCGATACCCACTTTCACGACCTGGTGGATCATCCTCGGTGCGCCACGACTGACCGTAGCTCCCTGCGTACTGGTATCTTCGCCGCCGGCATGGCGAGCACTGAACCGGTGGCACGCAAGACACAACGGGCCCTCTGTAAGACGTTGACCGGGTGGGGGATGACGGAGGTGGGGGTCGCAGCGTTGCTGTCCTTTCTGGATTCTCCGGAGGATGACCGCTGCCTGGGGTCGGGATGGCCGCTGCCGCGCCACGAGTTCAAGATCATCGATCCCGCGACTGGGCAGTGTCTGCCCTCGGGCATGATGGGCGAGCTGTGCGTGCGGGCGTACGCCGTCATGCAGGGCTACTACCGGCAACCCGAGGAAACGGCCCGGGCGATCGATGCAGAGGGTTGGCTGCACACGGGGGATCTGGCCATCCTCCGCGAGGATGGCATGGTGCGCTTCCTCGGCCGCTACAAGGACATGCTCAAGGTGGGTGGCGAAAACGTCGATCCCGTCGAGGTCGAGGCCTTTCTCCTGAAGCACCCGGCGGTCAACCAAGTCAAGGTGGTCGGTGTGCCCGACCAACGCCTCAACGAGGTCGGCGCGGCCTGCGTCGTCGTCAACCCGGAGAAAAGCGTGACGGCGGACGACCTGCGCGACTTTTGCCGGGGCAAGCTCGCCAGCTTCAAGATCCCCCGCCATATCCTCTTCATCAAGGAATTCCCCATGACCTCCAGCGGCAAGGTGCAGAAGTTCCGGCTGCGCGAAGTGGCGATGCAGGAACTCGGCTTGAAAGCGGAGGGGCGGCCCTCGGAGGCCGCCCCTGACGGCGTGGATTGAGTGGTGAGCCGTGAAGGGAGGTGGTTCTGGGACCGATCTCCCAAACACTCAGGCGATCTAATCCCATGAATTGCCTGCGAGGCGGCCGGACCGATGGTCGGCTGGGTGCGGGGGAGTTCGGTGGAGTTTGGCACCGGCATGTCACCGGGATTCGAGCCTCCGAATAGGGAACGACCAGCGGCTCTTCCTGGTCGCAAAGGTCCTCCACACGACCGAGGCTGGGGTCTTCCACCCGACCCTCGGCTGGGCTTGCCAGGACTGCCCGTTCGGAGCCGCTGCTGGGCGTGGGAGTAGCGCGATTGGCCAGGACCCATCGCTTGCCCTGGCCGCTCAGCAGCCCGCCCCAGATCTCCGGCAAGGGAGTCACGATTTCACCCATCATCGCCTTCCCGGCGCCGCGGCCGGTCAGCGTACGTTCGAAGCGAATCCGTCGGAGCGCGCCTCCCCGGTGAGGGGCGCCGCGGGTCACCGTCTCCATGCCGAAATGCCGGCTGAGTCCCGGCACCGACTGGGTGCTTTCCGCGGCGACCCGGGAGCTGATCGCCCGCGGCCGGGTGCCGCTCGTGCTCACGCCGGCCCTCCTGGCGCGCCTCGAGCGGGACGGCGTGCGCATCCGGCGCCACGTCGTCGAGGCCGGCGGCCAGACCCGCTGCACGGCCGGGCCGGACGACGACCTGATCGCCGTGACGCTCCGCGCCCCGCTGCGCGCCGGCGAGCGGGTCGACCTCGTCTACCTCGAGGCGCCGGCGGGCCTCGACCTCGGTGCGCGCTGGACCGACGTCCCGGTCGACGTCGCGCGCGGCGAGGTGGTGTTCGTGGAGCCGGGCGACGCGATCCGCCCCCTGCCGGCCGGCCGGGCGCGGCTCGGCCTCCTCGGCGTCGGCCCGGCCGGCGAGCGGACGATCGGCGAGTTCACCCTCCTCCACACACCCTGGGCGGGCGCCGCCCCCTGACGCGCCTGGAGATCGCGTCACTTCGGGGTCGTCGTCCGTCCCATCCGCGCCTGTGCCTTGATCCGCTCGAGCGCCGCCTTGAACCCCTGGGGGGTGCCGCTGGACCCGGCGACGGTGACCCCTGCCAGTCCACGCCGACGTGGGCCAAGTGGCTCCAGGGCTTTCGCCCGCCCTGACTTGGGCCTCGTTGGGTAGATATGGCGCCCGTTCTCGGACAATTCTCGGACAGAGATTCGGTTCGCCACGTTCTCGGTTCTCGCCGGCCGAAGGAGGGAAGCCGAGATGACGGGATCCGAGGACCTGGACCGGGACACGCGGCTTGGATCGCCTACGTTCTCGGATTCGGCACGCTCACCGGTATCGCTGGACCCCGCGTCGCGGCGAATCCTCCCACCCCGTGCATCGGCGTGTGGGGGCGCATCAACGCGGGGGTACATGCTCTGGGTCGTCGTGTTCGCTGTCCAGCTGCTCCGTTCGTCGCCTTTGGTTCCCCCTCCCCGCACCGCACCGCAGGGGCCATTCCCATGAACACGGCACTTCACGTCGACGGGTACGTCTCTCCGGGCCTCGAAGAGGTGCGCGTCGAGTTCGAGCGCAACTTCACCCGGCGGGGCGAGATCGGCGCCGCGGTCGCGGCGTACTGGCGCGGCGAGAAGGTTGTCGATCTCTGGGGCGGCCGCCGCACGCCCGGGGGCGACGAGCCGTGGACTGAGGACACTATGGTGGTCGTCATGTCCACGACCAAGGGGCTCTCCGCGATGACGCTAGCGGTGGCGAACGGTCGCGGCTGGCTGGACTACGAAGCACCGGTCGCTCGCTACTGGCCCGAGTTCGCGCAAAACGGCAAGGCCGCCGTCACCGTGCGGCAGCTGCTCGGCCACGAGGCCGGGTTGGTTCTGCTCGACGAGCAGCTGACGCTCGAGAAACTGCGCGACCTCGACTACCTGGCCCGCCTGCTCGCGCGCCAGACGCCGGCGTGGCCGCCGGGCACGCGCCACGGCTACCACACGATGACGCTCGGGTTGTACATGCAGGAGCTTATCCGCCGCGTCGACCCGTCGCATCGCTCGCTGGGCCGCTTCTTCCCCGAGGAAATCGCCCTCCCGCTGGGCCTCGAGTTCTTCATCGGGCTACCGCGGGAGATCGCGAGCGACCGCTCGCCCGGGTCAAGCTCCTCTCGCCCTGGCGGGGTCTCCTGGCGCTACGCTACACGCCCCCTGCGGTGACCCTGAAGATGATTCGTCCC
The DNA here is from genome assembly GCA_963805625.1 of uncultured Candidatus Rokubacteria bacterium. Lineage (GTDB taxonomy): Bacteria > Methylomirabilota > Methylomirabilia > Rokubacteriales > DASRDR01 > DASRDR01. The sequence continues at coordinate 39,360 of CAWDVE010000007.1, read as the reverse complement.
GGCTCCCTCTTGCGCCGGTCATTCGTGGGTGTGGGCGTCGACCCGAACGACCGAGCGTACCTCGAGGTCGAAGTGCCCGCCGGCAACGGCGTGGGCACGGCGAGCGCCATCGCACGAGCCTATTCTGTGTTCGCCGAAGGCGGCATGGAGCTCGGCATTCCCCCAGAGACGATGGCTCTGGTCACCGCCCCCCCGGTGATGGCGGGCGCACGGGACGAGGTGCTCGGCGTGCCGAGCTGCTTCTCGCTCGGGTTCCTGCGGCCCGGTCCCGAGGTCTGGTTCGGGTCGAGCCAACGGGCGTTCGGTGGGCCCGGGGCCGGCGGGTCCTTCGCGTTTGCCGATCCTGACACCCGGCTGGGGTACGCCTACGTGATGAACAAGCTGGACTTCCACCTCACGGATGATCCGCGCGAGAAAGCGTTGCGCGACGCAGTGTATCGCGGGATCCACGCTCATCACTAGGGGGCCCTTCCCGTCCACACGGGTGCGGGCGCGCCACCCTCACCATTCGAGAACGGCAACACCGTCCGGGCCAGTGCCGGGCCCATGAAGATCTCATAGGGGATGAGAAGGGGCAGAATCGCGAGCCGGTTCGGCGACAGGTGCTCACGTTGCCAGCCGGCGTCGCGCGACCCCCCGCCCAGTCATGGAGGCTGGGACATCCACCTACACGACGTGGAGAGCGGCGGATGTCCTCAATCTCCATCAGCGGCAGCGAGGCGATCGCGGCGCCTGCGGGTGCTGAACCCATTCGGCCATGGTGCGCACCATGCCGCCCGCGCCTTTCGCAGCGATGATCGCCTCCTCGAGCTCGAGCGCATCCCTCTTGGCCACTGCGTGGCGCACCGCCTCGCGATCTTCCGGGACGCCGAGCACGCGGAGGGCGGCGGCACGATGGTTCGGGAAGTTGCAGTGGAGATAGCTCCAGCGCCCGTCCTTGGCCGGATAGAACCCCATCACCGTATTGTGCTCGGTCGACACCGGCGCCCCGTTCAGCTTCATGTAGCGCCCGCTGCGGAGCGAGGCCGTCGCCTGGCGGCTGTCGACCGCGACCGCCTGACGGCGCCCGGTGCGCAAGGCCCACAGATCGGACACGGCGAGGCCGACCACCGACAGCGCGGCCGCGGCGGTCTCGCCGATGCGGAACGGCGTCGGCAGGATCGGATCGGTGCCACCGATGATCTCGACCGCGCGCGTGCGATCCTCGCCCCAGCCGGCGATCGGCAAGATCGTACGCAGCGCCTCATTGGTCATGGTCGGGGTGCTCCCTCGTCGCGACATCGGCACCTCTCAATCCATATCCTCGATTTGAACGCTGAAACAAGGGGGGCTCTGAGAGCCCCGCCGCAACTCGTGAGCCGTGAAGGAATCGACCCTTCAACCTGCTGATTGAGAGTCCCCGTCGGAGTCCACGCACCGCCCCTCGCCAGCCGCCCGCTGGCGTCCTTGACGCCGCCCGCGCAGGCCGTCCAGTATCGAGGTCGAGCGGGCCTCATCGACGCACGGTGCATGCCGCAGGGGCAGCGGCTCGGGAATGTCTGGGTGGGTGTGCGTCCCGAGCACGTCGAGATCTCTAGCGAGCAAGGAGACGACACCCTCAGGGGGACCATTGCCAGCACCCTGAGCCTCCCCCCAATGAACACCACGCTCTTCACCATCCGTCTGGGGGAGCACGAGGTCCACGCCCAGGCCTCCGGCGATGAGAACCGCCGGACCGGTGCTCAGGTGGGGCTCACCTTCAAGCGGTACCACGTGTTTGACAAAGCGTCCGGCATGAGACTGCGAACCTATCCAGAAACCCCTTGAGAGGAGCACGCCGCAGTCACGTTGTCTCCGAGAGGGCGCTCCTCTCGGTATCACCTCCCGCCGGCAAGGAGGCCGAAATGCAGAAGGGGCGAGGGGTTCGGGGCCCCTCGCCCCGAATGGTGAGCCGTGAAGGAATCGAACCTTCAACCTACTGATTAGGAGACCGACGGCGCGCGTGACTCCTGCCAACCTAACCCAACGCAGACCAAGTGTTTTCACGAGCTTCCCCCGCCGTCTTTGGGCTGGTTGGGTAGGAACGGCGCAGGTTCTCGGACAATTCTCGGACACCGACCCAATCCGATCCTCGCCTTTCTTCGCTCACCCAAGGCCTGAGGCCGCCCAAGTCCCGGGCGTGGGAGGGGCCGCCCGGCGCCGTCCTTGACACTGCCCGCGCCGGCCGCACACGTCAACGTGAGCGGGTCAATACTGCGGATCTCGGCTCCCGGCAGTTCAGGCTTGACGGTTGCCGCAGCGTGAGGGCTGCCTCCGTCGACGGCATTCCCCGGAAGCACCTGACCCGTCGCCTCCCAGTACAGCGTGACCGCGGCAGTTTGCATCGTCGCGTAGCGTGAGATCTCCCGCTCGTTGATCGTGAGCGTCAAGGTGAGCGGATGACAGCCAGAGCCTTCGCCGGTGCTCACACCGGTCCAGCGTTCGCCGGGCATGGCAGGTGCTTTGGGGGTGGGCGCGATCGCCAGCTGCTTCTGTCGAATCCGATCGCGCACACACTGCCAGAAGGGCGCGTTCCTCCGGTGGCCGCCCTGCCAGGCGGCTGGCTTGAGATTGACCCATTCACCGGAAGAATGCGCCTTTCATTTTTCCACCACACCCGGGACACGACCCCTGACCGATGGTGGTCTGAGTGCGGAAGAGTTCGGTGGAGTTTGGCACCGGCATGTCACCGAAGATTCGAGCCTCACGAGACCGGGCCCGACCATCCGAACAGGGGACCATGCGATCGGATCGGCTATGCGGCGGCGCGCCCGACGCGCCGCCGGCAGCAAACGCATGTTAGCCAAGCAGCCTATCGTAGTCGGCGTGGGTTCCGATCCAGAACCATACGAGCTCGTTGCCCGTTTCTACGGCAAGCGCGCGGTGGTGCGCCCCGACCCGGGCAGACCAGAAGCGACCAACCTTCTTGAAGTGGAGCGATGGATGACGCGGGTCTTGCTTCAGCCGCGCGTACGCCTCATCGGCGAGGTTCCGAACTTGTGGCGGCAAGGACCGATAGGCCGCCCAGAATTCCGGAGAGGCGTGGTGAGTCAGAGCGGCGTGGTCTTGCCCGCTGCGTGGTCGCGAAGGGCCTTCTCAGCAAGGTCATCAAGCCTACCGGCCTCAACGTCTCGTTCGAGTTGGCGGTCCCATGCCGCCCAATCGTACTCCAGGAACCAGGCGCGAAACTCCGCCAGCTCTGCTAGAGAGAGCGCCTGGACCTCCTGCTCGATCCTCTCAACCTTGCTCATGACTCCTCGACCAGCGCCTCATTCTATCATTGCCGTCGGACGCGAAGCAGAGACCCTGTCCTGCCGGCCAATGCTCGCGCTCACCGGCCCCGTGAGGTCACGGGAACGTCCCAGACTGCCGCCTCTCTCCCGGACAAACGAATTGGGGGGCGGCGCCGCCCCCCGATCGAAAAGGTGAGCCGTGAAGGAATCGAACCTTCAACCTACTGATTGCGCTGACCTTCCTGCGCAGCGCCGACCCCGGCGACGCGCCGATCCGCAGGACCTACGCGCAACTGCTGCGCGGCATCCACCAGACCGCCAACCTGCTGCACGAACTCGGCGTCGGGCCGCAGGACGCGGTGGCCGTGCTGCTGCCGGGCTGTCTCGAATACCACCTCGCCCTCTGGGGCGGCGAAGCCGCGGCGATCGTGCTGCCGCTCAACCCCTTGCTCAGCAACGAGAAGCTCGTGTCGCTGATGCGAACCGCTGGCGCCAAGGTGCTGATCGCCTATGGCAGCGACGCCGAGTCGGGCATCTGGTCGAAGGCGATGCGCATCCGCGCCGAGGTGCCCTCGTTGAGGGAGGTGCTGCGCGTGGCGCCGCACGACGAGCCGGCCGACGCGGGCATCGTGCTGCCGCAGGGCGTGCTCGACTTCCAGGCACAGCGCGCGCGGCGCGTCGACGACCGGCTGGCCAGCGGTCGCGAGATCGCGCCGCAGGACATCGCCGCCTACTTCCACACCGGCGGCACCACCGGCGCGCCCAGACTCGCCCGGCACAGCCACGGCGCGCAGGTGTTCACCGCCTGGGCCAGCGTGAAGATGAACGGACTGACCAGCGCCGACGTCGCGATCAACGGCTTTCCGCTGTTCCATGTGGCGGGCGTGCTACCCGCCTCGCTGGCGGCCCTGTCGGCGGGCATGGAAACGATCATCCCCACGCCCTCGCTGCTGCGCAACCGCGAGGTGCTGCGCAACTACTGGCGCCTGGTCGAGAAGTACCGTCCGACCAGCCTGTCGGCCGTGCCCACGGTGCTCGCCGCCCTAGCCGAGGTGCCGCTGGAGGGGGCCGACATCTCCTCGATCCACTATTGCCGCACGGGAGCCGCGTCGCTCTCGCCGGAGCTGGCGTTGCGCTTCGAGCGCCTGTTTGGCCTGCATGTGCACGAAAGCCTGGGCATGACCGAGATGGCCGGCATCTCCTCGATCACGCCTCCGGGGGTGGTGGGCCCCGCGGGCTGCGTCGGGTTCCCGCTGCCGTACGCCAGGCTGCGCATCGTGGCGCTCGGCCGAGACGGCGCGGCGCCCGACCGCGAGCTGCCGCCGGGCGAGCAGGGCAGGGTGCGCTTCAAGTCGCCCAACGTGTTCTCGGGTTTCCTCGACCCCAAGGATAACGAGCAGGTCTTCACCGCCGACGGCTGGCTCGTCACGGGCGACCTGGGCTGGCTCGACGCGCAGGGCCGCCTGAACCTGAGCGGCCGCGCGAAGGACCTGATCATCCGCAGCGGCCACAACATCGACCCGAAGTGATCGAGGATGCGCTCGCAGCCCACTCGGCGGTGCAGTTGTGCGCGGCGGTCGGTGCGCCCGACGCGTACGCCGGCGAGCTCCCCGTCGCCTTCGTCACCTTGCGCCCGGGCGCGTCGGCCACCGAGGCCGAGCTGATGGCCTTCGCCGCGTTGCGCGTCGACGAAACGCCGGCCCGCCCCAAGAGCGTGACCATCATCGACACCATGCCGATGACCAACGTCGGCAAGATCTACAAGCCCGACCTGCGCCTGCTTGCGGCGCGTGCCGTGGTCGCCGCGCTGGTCGAGGAGATCTGCGCCGCCGACGGCGGCCGGGATCGCCCGGCCATCGAGCTCGATGCGCAACGCCAGACGGTCGTGGTCGCGCTCGCCGCCGCAGCGTCCGAAGGCGAGCTGCCCGAGCGGCTGCGCATCGCGCTCGAGCGAGTGCCCTTCAAGACGGAGCTCCGTGGTACCGGAGGTTCGTAGTGAGGGTATTGAGAGGCCGCTCGGCCTGCCTCCTCCGTCAACCTAGTGATGTGGCAGAAGGGGCGAGGGGTTCAGCGCCCCTCGCCCCGAATGGTGAGCATCGTTCTCTGCCCCAGAGGGGGGAACGACGGCGATGGGCGCGGCGGCCGGCTTGACCCCGGGTGGGCGCCACCCTAGAATCCGACCTCGCACACCCTAAACGACGGGACGGCCATCGTCCTTGCACGCGCTGCCCCCATTCGGGGCAGTCGACGCGGAAGGGAGACCACGGCATGCGTTACGTCAAGGCAGCGGTGACGGCTCTCGTGCTCGTCGCCCTCGCAGTCGGCATCGGGACCGTCGAGGGACAGTCGCTCAGCGGCGAATACAAGATCGGCGTGCTCGAGCCCCTGACCGGCCCCCTTGCTTTCGAGGGCAAGCGGCATCTCGAGGGCTACGAGCTGATGCGGGATCTCATCAACGAGCGCTTCGGCGGCGTGATGGGCAAGAAGCTCGTGCTGGTCGCCGGGGACGCCGTCGATCCCACTGCGGCGGCGTCCGAGGCGACGCGCCTGGTCACCCGGGAGGGCGTGAAGATCCTCACCGGCACCTACTCTTCCACGCTCTGCGGGGCGGCCAGCGAGGCGGCGGCCCGCCACAACGTCATCTACTGGGAGACCTCCTGCGTCGACCCGCGGTTCACCCGGCGCGGCCTGAAAAACGTGTTCCGCACCGAGATCGACGGCACCGGGTTCGGCTGGTACAACATCGAGTTCATCGCAAAGCACCTTGCCCACCGCTTCGGAAAGAAGCCGAGCGAGCTGCGCGTCGCCTTCCTGTCCGAGGACTCCTCGTATGGTCAGGGTGTGACCGAGGCCGCGCGCCAGCGAGCCAAGCAGGAGTTCGGGATGACCGAGGTCGCGATGGAGTACTACGCGTTCGCGACCACCAACGATTTCACCCCAGTCGTCCTCAAGCTCAAGGGGCTCAACCCCGATATCGTTCACCACATCGCCCGCGGCCAGGATGCGGTTCTCTTCTGGCGCGCCGCGCGCGAACAGAACTTCCAGTTCCAGGCGCTGGTGCATGCCGGCGCCACCGGTTACGGCTCCCCGGACTTCGGCAAGGCGCTCGCCGCCGACGGCAACGGGCCCTTCGCGTTGCTGGAGCCGAGCGCGGGCTTCCTGGTCGACAAGCTCCGGCCCGAGGGCCAGCGGATCGAGCGCGCCTTCCGCGACTACGTCCAGCAGAAGACCGGGCTCGCGAGCCCGGCCGGCGGCCACCAGCTCGCGGCGGGTGGCCTCTGGATCCTCAAGCTCGTGCTCGACCAGGCAAAGGCAGACGACCTCGACAAGTTCCGCGCGGCGGTCATGGCGATGGATCTGCCGTTGGGGTCGGCCCTCAACGGCTGGGGCGTGAAGTTTGCGGAGAGCGGCCAGAACTCGAACGAGCGCGTCCAGCACTACATGCTCCAGTGGCAGGACGGGCAGCAGGTCACCGTATGGCCGGAGGAGTTCACCGACAAGCGCGCCAAGTGGATTCCGCTCGGCGCGTGGGATCAGCGGAAGTAGGGATCGTCCGCCACCCGCTCGGCCGGCGCCCGGGGCGCGTCCTGGGGCGCCGCGTCCCCTAGCATGGAGGCGCTCCCGCAGCTCGCGATCTCCACGGTCCTCCTGGGGGGGATCTACGCCCTCATCGCGATCGGGCTCACGCTCATCTTCGGCGTGATGCGCGTGGTCAACTTCGCCCACGGCGAATTCGTGATGCTCGGGATGTACCTGGCGTTCTGGGCCTTCGCGTGGCTGGCCCTCGACCCCTATGTGGTCCTGGTCGCCTCGCTCCCGCTCTTCTTCGTGGCGGGCCTCGCCAGCTACCGGCTCGTGATGCGGCCGGTCGTCCGCGAGTCGCACAACGTCCAGATCTTCACGACCGTGGGGCTTTCGATCGCCCTGCAGAACCTGGCGCTCGTCCTCTGGACCGGCGACTTCCGGTTCGTCCGGAGCGAGGCCGCGTCGGTGGCGGTACGGGTGGGCGGCGCCGCCTTCAACCTCGCGCAGGTCGTCGCCTTCGCGGTGTCGATCGGCTTCACGGCCGCGCTCTTCGCGTTCATGCGGTGGTCGTACGCCGGCAAGGTAATGCGCGCCACCGCCCAGGACCGGCAAGCGGCGGCGCTGATGGGCATCGACACCGACCGGGTTTACGGCCTCACGTGGACGATCGGGATCATCTCCGTGGGAGCCGCCGGCGTGCTCCTGGCGCCGCTCTATCCCGTGTACCCCACGGCCGGGCTTCAGTTCGTGCTGATCGCCTACGTGGTGGTCGTGCTCGGCGGGCTCGGCGACATGACGGGCGCGTTGCTCGGCAGCCTGATGGTCGCTGCCGTCGAAGTCGTGGGCTCGTACGTCATCGGCACGGCCTGGAAGGAGGTGCTGTACCTCCTCCTGTTTATCGGCATCCTCCTGGTGCGCCCGGCCGGCCTCTTCGGCCAGCGCGGCGCCGAGCAGCTCGGGACCTGATGGGGCGCGGGGCGGCCGCGGCCGGCTTCTTCGGGCTCGCCGCCCTCGTCCCGCTCGGCGTACGCGATGCGTTCCTGCTCGACGCCCTGATCCTCATCCTCCTGTGGGGGGCGACGTCGGCCGCGTGGAACATCGCCGGCGGCTACGCGGGCCAGGTCTCGCTCGGCCACGCGGCGTTCTTCGGCCTCGGCGCCTACTCGACGGCGCTCCTCGGGACCCGCTGGAGCCTGTCCCCCTGGATCGCGCTCCTCGTCGGCGCCCTCCTGTCCACCGTCGCCGGGCTGGTGATCGGCTACCTGAGCAACCGGCTCCGCGGTCCCTATTTCGTCCTCGCGACCATCGCGCTCTCGCAGGTGCTGCTCATCGTGGCCAGCCGGTGGCGGGGCTTCACCCAGGGCTCGGAGGGCATTCCGGTGCCGTTCCGGCCGGGCTTCTGGACCCTCGGCATCGCCGAGAAGACGGTCTGGGTCTACCTGGTCCTCGGCCTCGCCGTGCTTATCTACCTCGTCGAGCAGTACCTCGAGCGCTCGCGCCGCGGGTATCAGCTGGCGGCGGTGCGCGAGGACGAGGACGCCGCGCTCTCTCTCGGTGTCCCCGCGCGCCGGCTCAAGGTGCTGGCGATCGCGGCGAGCGCTGCGCTCACCGCGGCCTGCGGGACGCTCTGGGCGCAGTACGTCGGCTTCGTGGATCCGTTCTACGTTTTCTCGCTGGACCTCTCGGTCCGCTTTGCCCTCGCCTCGATCATCGGCGGGATCGGCACCGCCCTCGGCCCCTTCCTGGGCTCCGTCCTCATCACCACGCTCGAGACGTACCTGCGTGCCCGTTTCGGCGGGGTGGGCGCCGGCCTCGTCGGGATCTACCTCATCATCTATGGCTGCGTGCTGATCCTCGTCGTCCGCTTCGTTCCGCAGGGGCTGGTGGGCTGGCTCGGCGAGCGGCTGCGCCGCCGTGCCGTCGCGGAGGCCCGGCCGTGAGCCTGCTCTCCGTCCGTGGCGTCAGCAAGCAGTTCGGGGGCGTCGTCGCCAATCGGGACGTGTCGTTCGAGGTGGTGCCGGGTGAGCTGGTAGGCATCATCGGGCCGAACGGCGCTGGCAAATCGACCCTCTTCGAGATCATCACCGGCTTCTATCGGCCAGACAGCGGCGAGGTGCGTCTCGACGGTGCCCGGCTCACCGGTCTCTCGCCGGACCGGGTTTGCCGGCTCGGCGTGGCGCGGACCTTCCAGAAACTCCGGCCCTTCCCGGGCCTGACCGTTCTCGAGAACGTGGTCGTCGGCGCGCTCACGCGCACGCGGGACGTCCGCCACGCCCGTGAGCAGGCCCGCGCGATCCTCGACCGCGTCGGGCTCGCCGACAAGGGCGACGCCCACGCCCGGACGCTCTCGACGGGGCAGCGCAAGCGCCTCGAGCTGGCGCGCGCGCTGGCCACGCGCCCGCGGCTCTTGCTCCTCGACGAAGTCACCGGCGGCGTCGACCAGGGCAGCATCCCTGGGCTCGTGCGCTTGGTCCGTGAGCTCCACCAGGGCGGCCTGACCGTGCTCGTCATCGAGCACAACATGCGCGTGATCACCGCGGTGGCCCAGCGCATCGTCGCGCTCTACCTGGGTGAGGTGATCGCGGACGGCCCGCCCGGCGTCGTCGCGCGCGATCGTCGGGTCGTCGAGGCCTACCTCGGGCAGGCGTACGCGGAGTGAGGGCGCGGCCGTGCTGAGGGTCGAGGGACTCGACGTGGCCTACGGGGACTTCCAGGTCCTGTGGGAGGCCGCGCTCCACGTCGGGGAGGGTGAGATCGTCTGCCTCCTGGGGCCGAACGGTGCGGGCAAGTCGACCCTCATGAACACGATCTCGGGGCTGTTGCGCCCCCGCCGGGGAAGGATCACGTTCCTCGACCGGCGCATCGACGGTCTACCGCCCCACCGGACGGTCGCGGAGGGCCTCGCGCACGTGCTGGAGCGTCGGCGGCTGTTTCCCTTCCTCACCGTGCTCGACAACCTGCTGCTGGGTGCTCACAACGCCCGCGCGCGGGCGCGCCGGGCCGAGACGCTGGCGCGGATCGAGGCCGTCTTCCCGGTCGTGCGCCACCGGCGCGCGCAGCTCGCCCACACGCTGTCGGGCGGCGAGCAGCAGATGGTCGCGATCGCGCGCGGGCTGATGGCGTGCCCGCGGCTCCTGATGATCGACGAGCCGTTCCTCGGCCTGGCGCCCCGGGTGGTGCAGGAGATCGGTGGCGTCATCCGGCGGATCCGCGACGAGGAGGGCATCACGGTGGTCTTCATCGAGCAGAATGTGGAGCTCGCTCTGAACCTGGCCAACCGCGGCTACATCCTCGAGTCGGGCCGGACCCTCCTCGAGGGCACCGCGGCGGACCTGCTCCAGTCTCCCGAGGTCAGGCGGATCTTTCTCGGCGACGTGGCGCTGTGACCCCCCGGTCATCGTCACTCCTGGCTCGCCCACGGGACCTTGAGCGGCGGGCACACGAGCGTGAGCCGTTGGTCCGGGCCATGGACGAAGGCCGAGCGCTCGACTGGAGTGGCGCCTTCCCTTATCCGGGGCGGCGGCGGGCGCTAAGTTCGAGCGTGTCCTGCCCTGAGACGCCTGGCGCGACCACTCGACCTAGCCCGCCGGACGACCTGGCGGCCGGAATCCTTGAGGGGCTGAACCCGACCCGGACCGAGGCGGTCACCCACGATCAGGGGCCGCTCCTGATCGTCGCGGGAGCGGGAACCGGCCCGAAAGACGAATCGGGGGGCGTCGCCGCCCCCCGATCGAGTGGTGAGCCGTGAAGGAATCGAACCTTCAACCTACTGATTAGAATAAGAGTCCCAACCGGCCGCGACGCACCACACGTCATCCGCAGCTATCACCACGTCAGATCAAAGAAGCGCCGTGAGGCGACCCGCTCTCGCCTCACGGTGCCTTCGCGTGAGTTGGAACCGGCCTGGAACCAGTCTCCGACGCCATACGTACCCTACGAGTCGTTTCACCCACGAGACCGTGCCCAGCGAATGGGTTCACTCGATCTCAGCAGGCCGGCACGTAAGCTCGGGGAGCGCACGGCTCATGGACGGTCTACTTCTCTCCCGGGCGCTTGCCCGCAACCAGGTCGCGGAGCTGGGGATGGCCCCAGAGGCTGTCGTCGACGGCGGTGTAGTGCTCGACCGGGTAGGTCGTGTCGTCGATGGTGCGGCCGCCCCAACCCTATTCGAGGGCGAACTTGGAGGGTTGGCCATACAGCTGGAGGCAGAGGTCGCGGCCGGACCCGACGTCGTCCAGTGAGTCGCATTCGAACATGCCATGGTTGATGCGCTTGGGCGCGCTGGGGGCTTCCAGAATGGCGATTCACGCGGGGCTGCCGGCTGTGGTGCCGCAACCTGGGTGGCCGCCGCGGAGGGGCCATCCAGGTCCCCCAAGGTCCTTGGGTCGTCCGCCCCAGAGGCCGCCGGAACGTTCGGGTCAGCCTTGGGTCCCCGAAGTCCGGACTGGATGTGCCGCCCTTGCCAATTTAGGGCTATCGGGCTAGGTTGTCCCACAGGTCGCGAGGCGTCGTGTGGCCTGAGACGCTGCAGCACATGGTGCTGTTCGACAAGTGCAGGTCCTTCACCCGCGCGCGTGAGTTCCAAGCGGCGGGGCTGTACCCGTATTTCAAGCCGCTCTCCGATTCCGAGGACACCGTCGTCGTCATCGAAGGAAAGCAGCGGCTCATGATGGGCTCCAACAACTATCTGGGGCTCACGCACCATCCGGAAGTCCTTGCGGCGGCGAAAGCCGCGCTCGAGCGGTACGGTTCGGGGTGCACGGGCAGCCGGTTCCTGAACGGCACGCTGGAGCTGCACGAGCAACTCGAGGGCGAACTGGCGGTGTTCTTCGGCAAGGAAGCGTGCCTCGCGTTCTCGACCGGATACCAGGCGAACCTGGGTCTGATTTCGGGGCTCGTGGGTCGGGGCGACGTCGTCTTTCTCGACAAACTCGACCACGCCTCGCTCGTGGACGGCGCGAGGATGTCGGACGGGGAGATGGTGCGCTTCAACCACGGCGACCTGGCTGCACTCGAACGCAAGCTCCGGAAGGTCTCCAAGCACACCGGCACGCTGATCGTCGTGGACGGCATCTACTCGATGGAAGGCGACATCGCCGACCTGCCTGGGCTGGTCCGCATCGCCCGCAAGTACGGCGCCGCGCTGGCGGTCGACGACGCCCATTCGGTAGGCGTGCTAGGTCCCAGGGGCGACGGCACCGCTGCCCATTTCGGCGTAGTGGACGAGGTGGACCTGATCGTCGGAACGTTCTCGAAGTCGCTGGCCTCGATCGGCGGTTTCGTGGCGGGCACCGAGCCCGTGATTCACTTCCTGCGGCACCACGCGCGCCCGATGATCTTTACCGCTGCTCTCCCCCCGGCGAACACGGCGGGCGTGCTGGCCGCCCTGCACGTCATGCAGCGAGAGCCGGACCGGCGGAAGCATCTCTGGGAGAACACCCGTCGGCTGCAGGAGGGGCTCCGGTCCCTCGGCTTCGACATCGGCCCGACGGAAACGCCGATCGTTCCGGTGCTGGTTGGACCGCTCGCCAAGACTTTCCTGTTCTGGCGCCACCTCTTCGATGCCGGCGTCTTCACCAACCCGATAGTGCCGCCCGCGGTGTCCCCATCGCGGTGCCGGCTCCGGACTAGCCTGATGGCCACTCACACACCAGAGCAGATCGATCTCGCCTTGGAAGGCTTCGCGCGGATTGGGAAGATGCTGGGGATCATCTGAGCGCGGTAGAGATCCTGCCAGTCGTGGGCGGGCGCGATCACGATCGGTTCATCGCCTTTCCCTACGAGCACTACCGCCACGATCCCCTGTGGATACCTCCGCTGAGGATGGAAGTCCGCACGCGCCTGTCCCCCGCGAAGAACCCTTTCTTCCGACACGCGACAGCCCAGTGCTTTGTTGGGCGATCGAACGGGCGGACGGTTGGACGGATTGCGGCCATCAAGAACGACGCCCACAACCGCGAACATGGCGATCGGGTCGGGTTCTACGGCTTCTTCGAATCGGTGGACGACCAGCGCGTCGCGAACGCGCTCTTCGGCGCCGCCGCCGCCTGGCTCCGCGCCCGTGGATGCGACACACTGCGCGGGCCGATGAGCCCCTCCATCAACGACGAGTGCGGCCTGCTCGTCGACGGGTTCCAGACACCGGCCACGCTCATGACGCCGCATAACCCGCCCTACTACACCGTGCTGCATGACCGCTACGGCTTCGTGAAGGCGAAGGACCTGTGGGCGTACGAGAGCCCCGCCACCATGCCTCCCGAGCGCATCACTCGCGCCGTGCAACTGGTTGAGCAGCGTCAAGGCATCACCCTCCGTGCCCTCGACATGTCGCGCTTCGCAGCAGAGGTGGAAATGCTAAAGGGACTCTACAACGCGGCATGGGAGAAGAACTGGGGCTTCGTGCCGATGACCCACGCGGAGATCGAACACCTGGCACAGCAGCTGAAGCCTCTCATCGTGCCCGATCTCGTGTGCTTCGCCGAGCGTGCTGCCAAGGCGATCGGTTTCGCCGTTGCGCTCCCCGACCTGAACCAGGCGCTGCGCTACAACCCCTCCGGCCGCCTCTTTCCCGGCATCCTCAGGGTTCTCTGGCATGCCCGCAAGGTCTCACGCCTCCGCATCCTCCTGCTGGGCGCCCTCAGGGAGTACCGCTACACCGGCGTGGACACCCTGATGTACCACTGGATCTGGACCAAAGCCATCGCCCGCGGATACCGGTGGGGCGAGGCGGGGTGGATCCTCGAGGACAACCGGCTGATGAACAACGCCATCGTGCGGCTCGGTTTCCGACGCTACAAGACCTACCGCGTCTACGACAAAGCGCTGTGAACGTCTTCGTGACCGGGGGCACCGGCTTCGTCGGGGCTCATCTGGTCAAGGTGCTGCAGGCCCGCGGTGACCGGGTGACTTGTCTAGTGCGCCGACCCGAACTCGCAGAGCGGCTCGGCTGGACCGGCGTGCGGCTCGTACGCGGTGATCTCGATGACCTCGCGGCTCTGCGCGAGGGAGGCGCCGGCGCGGATGTTGTTTATCACCTGGCGAGTCAGATCGTGGCGCGCGCCCCCAGTGAATTCATGGCCACCAACCGCGACGGGACGGCGAACGTACTCGCGGCGGCCCAGGAACAGGGCGCGCGGCGCTTCGTGCTCGTCTCCTCGCTCGCGGCCGCCGGGCCGACTGTCCGGGGCCAACCGATCGACGAAAGCCGGACCCCCACCCCGGTCACCGACTACGGTCGTTCCAAGCTCGCGGCCGAAGCGCTGGTCCGAGCGGTATCTCTGCCGTGGACCATCGTCCGTCCGCCGGTGGTGTACGGCGAATGGGACCGTGCTACGCTCAAGATCTTTCGGCTCGTCAAGCGCGGGGTGGCACTCGTGTTCGGCGACGGGTCGCAAGAGCTGTCGGTCATTCACGCTGAGGACCTCGCGCATGCGCTCGTCGCAGCGGCCAACAGCCCAGCGGCGCAGAGCCGCCTATACTTTGCGACCCATCCCGCCCCTACGACGAGCCTCGACATGGTACGCGCCTGTGCCCGGGCGCTCGGGACCACGCCCCGCATTGTGCCCGTCCCGGCGCTCGTGGCGCGCGCCGTGCTGTGGACGGTTGGCTCGCTGGCGCATCTCGCCGGCCGCGCTACCCTGCTCTCAGCCGACAAGGCGGAGGAGTATCTGGCACCGGCCTGGACCTGCCGAGGGAACGCCCTGACGCGCGACACAGGATGGCGGGCCGAGATCGACCTCGAGCTGGGGCTTCGCCGCACCGCGGTGTGGTACCAGAAGATGGGCTGGCTGTGAGCGGGAGTCGCTTGACCGCCATCGACCTTGCCACGCTCGCTTACGTAGGGCTCGCCACCATCGCGGTATTGCACCCGTTCCCGGGCGAGACCATTGCGGGACGCGCTGCGCTGCTCGCGGTCCACACATTGCTCGTCGCGCTGGTGATACTGGCACCGCGGGCGCGCGCGGCCGGCCCGATCGGCCGCTTCTTCGGCGACTGGTACCCGCTTCTACTGCTCGCCGGGCTGTACGGAGAGGTCCACGTGCTCACGGTCGGCGCCGGATTCCGGAATGAGCCGTCGATCCAGCAGCTCGAGGCCTCGATATTCGGCTCGCAGGTCTCCTACCGCTGGATCCGCGAGCAGCCGCACCGCCTCCTGTCATGGGTCCTGCACACCTGCTACCTCGCCTACTACCCAATCCTTTACGGGTCGCCGCTCGGCCTGTGGCTTGCCGGTCGCCGCGATGCGTCACGCCACACCATCCTCGCGATCATGATGACGTTCTACCTTTGCTACGCAGCATTCCTGTTCTTCCCGGTCGCCGGCCCACGCTACGCCTTCGACATGGCGCACAACGCCGCAACCGAGGTGTGGCCGGCGCGTCTCGCCGCATGGCTCCTCGATCACGGCGACTCGTGGGGCGCCGCCTTCCCCTCATCACACGTCGCAGCGGCGGTCGTGGCCACCGGCATGGCCCTGCGGCACTGGCGCCGGTTCGGTTTGACGCTCCTCCCCTTCACCACCGGCCTGATCCTCGCCACGGTCTACGGGCAGTTTCACTACGCAGTGGACGCGCTGGCCGGACTGGCAGTGGCGGCGCTGGTGCTCACTGTGGTGCAGACCGCCGAGGCACGGGCTCCACGCCACGCTCCGGCAGCGAATCTCGCTGGAGAGTCCAGCCGTATCACTTGATCGTGCGCGTGCACGCCGGCGGGGCGTGCCATTGCGTCGACGTTCGGAACGTGCTCATGGACCCAGCCACGCGTCGGCTTCCTGACGGCCACACCCACGTCTTCGCCGGGCCAGGCGGAACGCTCCCCGGGAAGGCTGACCGATGGTTGGCCCGGGTCCGGCCGCCGCGCCATGGTCGAGCTCGCCGAGCAGGGCCGCCAGACCGATGCCGGACCCTCGACGGCTTCACGGGGGGAAACCATCGGGCCGACTGGCACGCCGTCTCCGAGGGTGAGACGATGGACCGGTGACGGGCCCGCTCCGGAGGCTGGCACGCGACCTGGCGCGCGTGTTCGCGCAACGGCGCCTGCCGTGGCACCTACTGGCGATCGGACTGACGGTCGTCTTCGTGACGTCCGGTGTCGACGGCTGGGTCGCGGCGACCGCGCAGGGGACCGAGATCCGGACGCTCGCGTTCTTGGCGGGCCGGATCGGCTTCTGGACGCCGGTTGCGGCACCACTTGCGATGCTGGCGGTTGGCTGGCTTCGTCGCGACGGGCGGCTGACGACGAGCGCGTGGCGCGTCGCCGAGAGCGAGGTGCTCGCCGTCGGGATCTGCGCGGCGTACAAGGCGCTCACCGGGCGGCCGGGCCCGACATCGGTCCACGACGGCGCGTTCGACGACGTGAGCCGGGTGTTCCGCTTCGGGTTCCTGCGCGGAGGTGTGTTCTGGGGCTGGCCGTCGTCGCACGTGATGACGGCCTTCGCGGGCGCAGTCGCGCTGGCGCTGCTCTACCGCGGGAACCGCGGCGTCGCGTGGGTCACGGCGGCCTACGCGGCCTTCATGGCGGCCGGAGTGTCCATCACGTTCCACTGGTTCAGCGACGTCGTGGCCGGCGCGATCATCGGCAGCGTCATCGGCGTCGTGGTCGGCGCGGGCGCCGGAGCGGACGCAGTGGCGCCGGCCGGACGGGCGCCGGGCTGACCCGCTCGTCGCGCGTCCTACCTCCGCGTCAGGCGCTCGGTGGGCGGAGTCGGACGTCCGTGAATGTTGACCAGTCCCCCCCGCCGGAGGAACACCGCCAGCCAGAATGGACGACGGACCGTGAACGGTACGTCTGCTCCGGGGCTGATCTGGAACCAGAATCTGGCACCAAGACCTCGAAGCCAACCCAGGCAGGAAGTCCAGGCGCGACCGGTAAGGAGACCGAAGATTCAGAAGGGCGAGGGGTCTTGGCCCCCTCGCCCCGAGTGGTGAGCCGTGAAGGAATCGAACCTTCAACCTACTGATTAATTAAGAGTCCACGTCGGAGGCCACGCACCGCCACTCACCAGCCCCCATCCGTCCGTCAGGTCGAGAACACACCTTGAGCGTTCCCTCTCGTACGTCGTCGTACATCCGGGTGAGTTGGAACCATCCTGGAACCAGAATCGCGGCCTCGGGCCGGACGGGAACCGCCAATGTCCTCCTGGGCCGTGCGTGGGTGGCCCTCACCGCTGTCCACGGTCCGACTACTTGCGCTTGAAGGCGGGCATCACCTGCACCGAGAAGCGCTCGAGCTGCTCCAGGATCACGGCCTGGGGCGTGCCCACGGGCTGGCCAACGTTGACGACCTCGAGGCCCGGATACTTGTGCTGGAGCTCCATCAACCGCTCGGTGATCTCCTCGGGGGGGCCGATCAGCCACGTGCCGGCCTTGATCGCGTGACGCAAGGTGGGCAGGTTGGCCTGACGCCAGCGCTTCGGGTCCGCCACCGCCTCGATCTGCTCGGGCGTGAGGCCGGGCACGAAGCCGAGGGGCGCGAACATCTTGATGTTCTCCTCGAAGAACGGCGTCGCCTCTTTGATGCCCTGCTCGACGCTGTCGGCGATATGGAACGAGAAGCCGATGCAGAGGCCCGCGCCCAGCGCCCCCTCTCGCCCCGCCCGGGCCCGCGCCTCGCGGAAGGCCTGGACGACCTTCTCCTGCGCCCCACCCGGCGCCGCGCCCCCGCCGATGATCCCTCGGATGTCGTGCTTGGCCATGAAATCCAGGGCCCGCGGGCTCGCGCTGACCACCGGCTGCCAGCACTCGACGGGCAGCGTCTTCGGGCGCGGCACCAGCGTGATCTCCCGGAGCTCGTAGCCCCGGTAGGGCACCGGGGGCGGGATGGTGTAGTGCTTGCCCTGATGCGCGAAGGCGCGCTCGTTGAACGACTTGAAGATCAGCTCCACCTGTTCTTCGAACAGCTCGCGGTTGGCGTCCTGGTCGAGCATGGGCGCCCCGAACGTCTCCACCTCGCGGGTGTGGTAGCCACGGCCGACACCGAACACGACCCGACCGTTGGTCAGCCAGTCGACGGTGGCCTAATCCTCGGCCAGCCGGAGCGGATGCCACATCGGTGCGATGTTGAAGCCACAGCCGATCTTGATGGTGCGGGTGATGTGGCAGAGGTGAAGGGCCAGCATCAAAATGTTGGGGATGCACTCGTAGCCTTCCCGCTGGAAGTGGTGCTCGGCCAGCCAGAAGGTGTCATAGCCGGTCCGGTCCATCAGTCGGGCGATAGCCTCGCTCTTGGGAAACACCGTGGTCAGGTCGTCGTCGGAGAGCCAGCGATCGTTAACGGGCGTTCCGTCAAACCCCTCATTGTCCAGATCGACGTGCCCCGCGAATAGGCTTCCGAACCTGGTGATCATGCTCGACGTCCTCCCTGAAGACCGCGGCTCCTGCGGCTCCGGCTGAAGGAAATCATATCAATCAGCCTTAGGTGGAGCACGTGTGGTCTCGACAGGCCGGAAAGTACCAGGGGCGAGGGGTCCAAGACCCCCCGCCCCGAATGGTGAGCCGTGAAGGAATCGAACCTTCAACCTACTGATTATTATAAGAGAAGGTTCCGGGATCGAATCCAGGAGCACCCAGACGCCCCAATTCAACGAATCTACGATGTAGCCGCGTGACGGTTGGTCATCTGAGTGCGGGTGAGTTCCGCGGAGTTTGTCACCGCCTCGTCACCGGACCAGATCGATTCCCGTTCGGTCCTCCTGGCGCGGGGTAGCCGGACAGTGCCATTCGGCCATTCGGTGACCCGCGAGTGACGCGCTCCAGATTCCGAATCTGGTTGGGGCCTCTGAGCCGCCTCTACGGAAGGCGAGCCCCCCTCGGACCGGTCACGGCGGGGGCTGGAAGCGATTCGTCCACAGATCCCCCTCGGCGGCGGAGCGGCTCCGCCACGCCCCGGGAATCTGCCCCGTATCCACGAGCACCTCCAGCGTCCGACGGATCATTGGCTCGCTCAGGCGCCCATCCGGAGAGAGGGCCGGAAGGATGTCGTCGAGCGAGATCGCGAGAACCTCGTCCGTCATGCCAGGAAAGTACTTCTGAACCACGCCCCGCACCGGGGCCGACCTGGCCGCCTCCACCACCATTCGGCGGGCCCGCGTCAGGCCGGCCAGGAACGCCGAGACCTGCTCGGGATTTCGCGTGGCGTGCTGCTGCCCGGTCACCAGGACGACGGCCGCGAAGTCCGTCAGCTCGGGCACGTCGCCCTGCGAGGGGCGGATCAGGATCGTGCCGAATCCCTCGCGCTCCGCGATCTGAGGCGTGGGCGCGGAGAGGACGTACCCCTGGATCTGGCGGGTCCGGAGGGCCGCGAGGAGAGCGGTGCCGTCACCGATGGCAACCAGGGATGCATCGCGCTCCGGATCGGCCCCGGCGCGACGCAGGAAGTAGCGGGCGTAGAGGTCGCTGACCGCGCCGGGCTGGGTGACCCCGAGCGTGAGGCCGCGAAGTGCACGGAAGCGCTCGGCCAGCGGGCTCGCCCTGCTGACCCCGCGCGCCGCGGCGACGTCCCGGTGCAGCACCACGTTCATGGTGAGCCGGGTCAACACGCTCGCGATAGCGATGGTGTCTCGCCGGCTCCGCTCCTGCAGCTGGACGAGACTGTCGAAGCTGGGCACCGCGTAGTCCGCGCCCCCGCTCACAAGGGCGGAGAGCACCAGGGGGCCCGATCGCACCGGAACGAGCTCCGACTCGAGCCCGGCGGCGCGCCAGAAGCCCAGCTCGTGGGCGATGCAGAGCGGCAGATTGTAGAGTGTCGGGAAATACGCCACCCGGATGCGTCCCAAGCGCGCCCCGGTCGCGGCTCCCGCCCCGGGGGCCGCGGCCTGCGCGGTCAGCGCGCCATGGTGCGGAGCTCCTGTCACGCGCCCGTCCGCGATCAGGATCCGGGCGCCCGGCGAGGCTCCGGCATCGAGCCCGAGCATGAGGAAGACCAGGACCGGCAGCGCGCGCCGCCCACAGGCGAATGCCCTCGAGGGCCGGCGTCGGTTCACATCGGCTCCCGGCCGAGCGCTGGGCACGCCTGCCCGCGGAGGAGCCGGCGCTCGATCGCGGCTGCCGCGAGGTCGAGCGTCGCCACCACGACCATCAGACTAATGATGCCGGCGAAGACCCCGGCCGTGTTGAACTGACTGGACATCGCGCTGATGAGATAGCCGAGCCCTCGATTCGCCGAGATGAACTCGCCGATGATGGCCCCGATGACCGCACTGGGGAGGCTCAGTCGCAGGGTGGCCAGGAGATACGGCATCGCCGACCACAGGACGATCTTCGTCAGCACGTGGCGCCGCGAGGCACCCATGACCCGGGCGACGCCCACGAGTGCCGGGTTCACGTTCCGGAATCCGACGAGCGCGTTCATGAACACCAGAAAGAACACGAGTGTGCCGGCCAGGACGATCTTGGGCAGGAAGCCGATCCCGAACCACATGACGATGAGCGGTGCGAGAGCGACCCGGGGGACCGCGTAACACGCCAGCACGAACGGCTCGATGAGCAGCCCGAAGGTCGGCGTCTGCGAGATGACGAACGCCAGGCTAAGGCCGGCCGCGCTACCGGCAGCGTACCCTGCCAGCACCTCGGCGAGCGTGATGCCGAGGTGGCGCCCGAGCTGGCCGCTCCCGATCAGCGTGACGAGCTCGTCGAACACGGCCCGCGGCGTGCTGATGAATAGCGGGTCGATCCAGCGGGCAGCCGCGAAGGTCCAGGCGGCCAGGACGGCCAGCACCAGAGCCGCCTGCCCGATCCGCACGGTCCACCACCGACGGCGATTCAGGCGCCGCGCGTACCCCTCGATCGTCTCGCGGAGCGCCGCGTCCTCGTCCGGGACCCGCCCCTCCTGGCCCGTTCGGGTGGGCTCGACCCCCGGCCGGGCTGACCGCTCCATCCTCAGAGGGTCCCGCTGCCGGAGCCCGCGATCTCGTCGCTGAGATCGGACCAGAGCGCCTGGTGGAGCTCCCGGCCCGCCGGCGAGGCCAGGACGTCGAGCGGATCTCTAGGGCGAGCCACCGCCACGGCGCGGACCGTCTTCACACGGGCTGGGCGGCGCGTGAAGACCACGATACGGTCGGACAGGGCGATCGCCTCCAGGAGGTCGTGGGTGACGAAGACCACGGTCCGTCCGGTCCCTTCCCAGAGGCGCAACAGCTCGCGCTGCAGGACGAACCGGGTCTGTGCGTCGAGCGAGCCGAACGGCTCGTCCATCAGGAGCGTGTCCGGGTCGGCCACCAGGGCGCGCGCGACCGCGGCGCGCTTGCGCATCCCGCCGGACAGTTCGTGCGGATAGCTCTCCTCGAATCCCGCCAGACCGACGGTGGCGATGTACTCGAGTGCCCGCGCGCGGCGGTGGCGCGACGGCACGCCCCGGAACTCGAGCGGCAGCTGGACGTTCTCCAGGAGAGTGCGCCACGGCAGGAGGTGATCGTCCTGGCTCACGTAGCCTATCGCCGTGTTCGGCTCCGTCACCGGGCGCCCCTGAAACACGACACGGCCCGTGGTCGGCGCGACGAGGCCGGCCAGCATGTTGAGAAGAGTCGACTTGCCGCAGCCGCTCGGGCCCAGGAGCGCGACGAACTCCCCCCGGAGCACGTCGAAGCTCACGTCGCGGACCGCCACCAGGGAGGGTCGCCGACCCAGCGCGTCCGTGGCAGTGAACATCTTGACCACTCCCTCGAACCGACAGGCCACATCGGCGACGGCCATGCCATCCTGACCAGCCGGCCTCCCGGGGTTGCCGGACGCGACAACGGCGTGCGATGGTACGCCCGCGGCGGTCACCGCGGCGAGGGTACATCGGAGCGACGCACCGTGACAATGGGTCGGCGCCTCACCGGAGCGATCCGGGACACGCGCGCCAGCCTGAGCCTGCTGGGCAGTCTCCGGCACTTCGTGCGTCGCCCGATGACGGCGGATGCCGCGCGGGCGGCCGTGCGATCGGGACTGGCCACCCGGAGCCCACGCTTTCTCGCGCTGGTGCGGCAGGAGATCGCCGGCCCTCCCGCCAGCCCGTATCGCTGGCTCCTCGACCTCGCCGGTTGCGAGATGGGCGATCTCGAGCGGCTCGTCCAGGCCGAGGGCGTCGAGGGCGCACTAGCCGCCCTCTACCGTCGTGGCGTGTACCTGACGGCGGACGAGTTCAAAGGACGCCGCCCGGTGGTGCGGGGCAGCGCGACGCGCTGGATCGAGCCGGACACGCTGCGGACCACCGGGACGATCGGCCTCTACGCCCAGACGAGCGGTTCGCACGGACAGGGCACGCCCGTCTTCCACGACCTCCGGTTCATTCGCGAGTCGGCCCTCAGCCGGTGCGCGGCGCTAGACGCGCGCGGCGGCATGGGATGGGCCTTCGGCCACTGGGGCGTGCCCGGCAGCACCACGCTGCTGCACGTCCTCGAGTTCCTCGCCTTCGGGATCACGCCTCGGGCGTGGTTCTGGCAGGTAAACCCGGCGGCCCCGGGGCTTCGACCGCGCTACCGGTGGAGCGCTTCCGCGATGCGCGGCGGGACCTGGCTCGGCGGGGTCCGGCTGCCGCGGCCACGCTACGTGCCCCTCGACGATCCCCGGGTGATCGTCAAGTGGATGCGGAGCGTGCTGCAGGACGGCGGTACGCCGCACTTGGTCACGTTCGCCAGCCCTGCCGTCCGGATCTGCCAGACGGCGCTCGAGGCCGGTGTCGACCTCGCCGGCGCGCAGTTCACCGTGGGAGGTGAGCCATTCACACCCCGCCGGCTGGCGACGATCCAGGCCGCCGGTGCGGTGGCGGTCCCCCGCTACGCCAGTGTCGAATGCGGGGCGATCGGCGTCGGATGCGTCCAGCCCGATGCTGCGGATTCCGTCCACGTCGTGTCCGACCTGTTGGCGATGATCCAGGCTGGCCCGGGCGGCCCACTGCCGTCCCGGGCCCTCCTGATCACCGCGCTGAGCGCCACGGCGCCCCTCCGGCTGCTCAGCGTCTCCCTCGGCGACCAGGCGATCGTGGCCGGGCACCCGTGCGGGTGTGTCCTCGAGCGGCTCGGCTGGGAGATGCGCCTCCACACGATCCGCAGCTTCGAGAAGCTCACGGCGGGCGGCATGACATTTCATGACGCCGACGTGGTACCGATCCTGGAAGAGATCCTTCCCGCCCGTTTCGGCGGCATGCCGGCGGATTACCAGATCGTCGAGACGGAGGGAGAGGCAGGGCAGCCGATCGTGACGGTGCTGGCTCACCCCCGCTTGGGGCCGCTGGACCCGGCCGCGCTGGTCGACGCCTTCCTGGCGGCCCTCGACGACGGCTCCGGTCCCGGGCGGGTGCTGAGCCTCCAGTGGCGCGCCGCCGGCGTAGTCCGGATGGAACGCACGGCCCCCCGACCCACGGAGTCAGGGAAGCTCCTCTACGTGCGCCGGCCCGGTGGCTCCACGGTCCAGTAGCCCGGCGCCGCCGGGTCTAGGATCGGGCGGATACCGTCACCGAGTGAGGCACTGTCATGCCGCGGAACCGGAAGTCGCGCCCTGCATTCTCCACCCGAGCCGGGACGCCACCCGGCCAGCACCGACAGCGGGAACGTGAGCCCGATTGCCGCTGCGGTCTTCGGATCGCTCACGAGTGCGAACCTGGTCGGCGGCTCGATCGGCAGGTCACCGAGTCCTCGGGGGCCCGCCCCACGCCATAGATGCGCGTGCGCGATGCGGAGCCGGGCGTCCTTGAGCAACTGACGACGTGGCCGGGCGTCTCGTCGCGGGAAGATCGGCGCTTCGTGGCGACGATGATGTGGAAGCGCGAGAAGCTGGTCTCCTCGCTCACATATAGACCCGCGCCCTCGCACAGCGCGTGGAGCTCCGTCCGGGACGGGGGACCCCCAGCCGATCTGGAACCAGAAACTGGAACCACGGCCGTGGACGTCAGCCAGAGACGTTGAGAGTGAGCGATGCTGGGGCTGAAAGTGTAGAAGGGGCGAGGGGTTCAGAGCCCCTCGCCCCGAATGGTGAGCCGTGAAGGAATCGAACCTTCAACCTACTGATTAAGAGACCGCCGGCGGGCGAGACCCACGCCAACCAGGACCAATATAGACCAAGTGTTTTCGCGGGCTTCGCCCGCCCTCTTTTGGGCCTGGTTGGGCAGGCATGGCGTAGGTTCTCGGACAATTCTCGGACACTGACCCAATCCGCCGCTCGAGGCCGGGGTCTTCCACCCAATCCCGGCTAGGTCCTCCAAGGACTGCCGTCCCGGATTCGCTGCTGGCGGGGGGGGAGCGGTCGAGTGGGTGCCCGGCACCCAACAGGAGCCGTAGGCGTAGCCGGATACACCCGAAAGGACCGATCTGGTTGCTCCCCTAATTCCGCTGGGCTAGTCTGGCGGCACTCTGCGTGGAGACGTTGGGGCATGCACTGTCCCCGGTGCCAGCATGAGAACCCGCCGCCGGCGAAGTTCTGCCTCGAATGCGGGAGCCGGCTTGCGCCCACGTGCGCCCAGTGCGGCACGGCAGTTCTGGCGGGCGCCAAGTTCTGTCTGGAGTGCGGTCAGCCTGTAAGTGCTCCACCCGGGCGATCTCCGTCGCCCCAGGCGTATACCCCCAAGCACCTCGCCGAGAAGATCCTGACGTCCAGGAGCGCGCTCGAAGGCGAGCGCAAGCAGGTCACCGTGCTCTTCGCCGACCTCAAGGGCTCGATGGAGTTATTGGCTGACCGCGATCCTGAGGAGGCCCGGAAGCTTCTCGACCCCGTCCTCGAGCGGATGATGGAGGCCGTCCATCGCTACGAGGGGACTGTGAACCAGGTCATGGGCGACGGCATCATGGCGCTCTTCGGCGCCCCGCTGGCCCACGAGGACCACGCGGTGCGGGCGTGCTACGCGGCGCTGGACCTCCAGGCGGCGATGCGCCGCTACGCGGGGGACGTGCGGCGCGCGCACGGGGCGGACGTCCAGGTGCGGGTTGGGCTGAACTCCGGCGAGGTGATGGTCCGCGCGATCGGCAGCGACCTGCGGATGGACTACTCGGCGGTGGGGGCAACTACCCACCTGGCGGCGCGGATGGAGCAGCTGGCCCGCCCGGGGACGATCCTGCTGGCTCCGGACACGCTGCGGCTGGCCGAGGGATACGTCGAGGTCCAGCCGCTTGGCCCGATTCCGGTGAAGGGGCTGCCCTCCCCGGTCGAGGTCTACGAGCTGACGGCGGCAGCCCGTCCGCGCTCCCGGCTGCAGGCGGCGGCCGCCCGGGGGCTGACGCGGTTCGTCGGGCGCGAGCACGAGCTCGAGCAGCTCCACCACGCTCTGGGCTCCACCGCGAGCGGTCGCGGGCAAGTGGTGGCGCTCGTCGGCGAGGCGGGCGTCGGCAAGAGTCGCCTCGTCTGGGAGCTGACCCATTCCCACCGGACCCACGGCTGGCGGGTCTTGCAGGCGAGCTCGGTCTCCTACGGCCGGGCGACCCCCTACCTGCCGGTGATCGACCTCTTGAAGGGATACTTCGCCATCCAGGCCGGCGACGGTCCACGCCACGTCCGCGAGAAGGTCATCGGCAAGCTCCTTGCCCTCGATGAGGCGCTGAAGCCGGCGCTCCCCGCGCTGCTCGCGCTACTCGACGCCCCGGTCGACGAGCGCGCGTGGCAGGCGCTCGACCCGTTCCAGCGCCGGCACCGCACCCTGGACGCCGCGAAGCGCGTGCTGGCGCGGGAGAGCCAGGTGCAGCCGCTGCTGCTCGTGTTCGAGGACCTGCACTGGATCGACACCGAGACCCAGGCGCTCCTCGACAGCCTGGTCGAGAGCCTGCCGGTCGCGCGCATCCTGCTCCTGGTCAACTACCGTCCGGAGTACCGGCACGCGTGGGCCGGCAAGACGTACTACAGCCAGATCCGCCTGGACCCGCTGCCGCCGCAGAGCGCCGAGGAGCTGATCCGCGCCCTGCTTGGGGACCACGCCGACCTGCTACCCCTCACGCGCTCGCTGATCGACCGCACCGAGGGGAACCCCTTCTTCCTCGAGGAGAGCGTCCGGAGCCTGGTGGAGACTGGGGTGGTGGTCGGTGAGCGCGGGGCGTACCGCCTCGCGAAGCCGTTCGACGTCGCTCTGGTCCCCGCGACCGTGCAGGCGGTCCTGGCGGCGCGCATCGATCGTCTGGCGCCGGAGCAGAAGCGGCTCCTCCAGTGCGCCGCCGTCGTCGGCAAGGACGTCCGGCTCGGCGTCCTGCGCACGATCACGGAGCTCGACGCCGAGTCCTTGCGAGGCGGCCTGGCCGGTCTGCAGGCGGCGGAGTTCCTCTACGAGGTCCCAATCCTCCCCGACCCCGAGTACACGTTCAAGCACGCGCTCACGCACGAGGTCGCCTACGGCGGCCTCGCCCAGGATCGCCGCCGGGAGCTCCACGGCCGGATCGTCGATGCCCTCGAGCCGCTGTCCGCCGAGCCGACCGCCGAGCAGGTGGAGCTCCTCGGCCATCACGCGTTCCGCGGCGCGCTGTGGGAGAAGGCGGTGCGCTACCTCCGCCAGGCCGGCTTGACCGCGGCGTCGCGCTCGGCGCACCAGGAAGCGGTCGCCCGCCTCGAGCAGGCCCTCGACGCCCTGTCCCACCTGCTGCCGAGCCGCGAGACGATCGAACGCGCGATCGACATCCGGCTCGATCTCCGCAACTCGCTGCACCCGCTCGGGCAGTTCGAACGGATCCTCGCGCATCTGCGCGCGGCCGAGGCGGAGGTCGAGCCGCTCGGTGACGAGCGCCGCCTCGTGCGCGTCTCCGCCTTCATGTGCCAGTACTTCCGGCTCATGGGCGACCTCGACGCGGCGATAGCGGTGGGCGAGCGGGCGGTGGGCATCGCGAGCCGGACGGGCGACGTCCTGCTCTCGATCGTGGCGACCTCGGGCCTCGGCCCGGCGTGCGGCGTCCGGGGCGACTACCGGCGCGCCGTGGCCCTGCTCGCCGGGACAGTGGAGCCGCTCCAGGGCGACCTGCGCGGCAAGTCCCTGGGCACGACCGGGCTGCTCTCCGTCTTCTGCCGGATCTACCTGGTGGCCTGTCTCGCCGAGCTCGGCGAGTTCCGCCGCGCCGCCGCGCACGCCGACGAGGCCATCGCGATCGCTGAGGAAGCCGCCCACGTCTACAGCCTCGCGTTCGCCTGCTACGGTGCCGGGACGCTCCGCCTCGTGAAAGGGGAGATCCCGCCGAGCATCGCGGTCCTCGAGCGCGGGCTCGAGCTCTGCCGGGCGTCCACCCTGCCGCTGATCTTCCCGCTGCTGGGCTCGTCGCTCGGCGCGGCCTACGCGCTGGCCGGGCGCCCTCGGGAGGCGGTGACGATCCTGGAGGAGGCCGAGCGGGAGGCCTCCGCGATGCGGCGGATGGGCGGCCATCCTCTGCTGCTCGTGCAGCTCGCCGAGGGGTACTTCGCGGCCGGGCGGGTCGACGACGCGGCGGCGGGCGCCGCGCGGGCGCTCGAGCTCGCCCGCCGGCAGAAGGAGCTCGGGCACGAGGCGTACGCGTTGCGTCTCGCGGCCGAGATCGCCGCATCCCGGGAGGCGCCGGGCGGGGACGAGGCGACGACGCTCTTCCGCCAGGCCATCGACCGCGCCGACCAGCTCGGCATGCGGCCGCTCCACGCCCGGTGTCTCCTCGGGCTCGGCCAGCATCACCGGCGGGCGGGACGGCGCGCGGAGGCCGATCCGCTCCTGGCGGCCGCCGAGGCGGCCTTCCGCGCGCTTGAGATGCCGTTCTGGCTCGAGCGCGTGCGGGCGGCGCTCGCGCCGTCAGCGTGAGGGCGCCGGCGGCCGGGTCTCGACCCGGATGTCGGTGACGTCCAGCCCGCACGCCGCGGCCAGGCACCGGATCTCGAGCTGCAGCGCCTCGATCGCGTGGCTGCCGACGCGTCCCGTCAGCGCGATCGTCTCGACCACCGCGTCGTCAGCGCTTCGCCCGGCGCGCCGCCCGCCCCTCCTGCTTTTTCTTCGCCGCGACGGCGACTTTCCACTTCTTCTCAAGGGTCCTCACCTCCGCCCTGAACTTCCGGAGGAGCGCGCGCGTCTTCGGGCTCTGGGGCGTCGCCGCGATCCGGATGAAGGTCCGGCCGTACCGGAACGTCTCGTTGACTGCAATGTGCCCCATCTCGGCACCTCCCGTGTCCGCCCGGTCGGGTTGTGAGTCGCCCGCCGCCGGGCGCGGTCCCGGAGCCGCCGGGCTGGATCCCGGGCGTCCGCGACGGCGTGAAAGAACTCCTGAGCGTCGAAGATGCGCGGCAGACAGTCGACGTCCCGCAGCATGTAGCGGGGCTCGGTGACGTCGTACTCGTCGCGCAGGGCCACCGGCTCGCCGAGGGCCAGGTTGACGTACGTGGCCGCCATGTTGTGCGTGCCGACGAGGTCGAGCAGGTTGGTCGCCGACGAGAACCGACCCGCATTGATCTCCGTGATGCAGGGGCTCCCGTCGGCGTCCCCCTTGAGGTCGACGCTGAAGACGCCCGACGCCGCCCGATGGAGCAGCCGGATCGCCCGGACGCAGCATTCCACCACGTCCGGCTCGACCACCGTCCGGGCGAGCGCCGACACGGAGGAGACCTCGGCCGGCTGGTTCCCCGTGCCCAGGTACGAGAGTCGTTCGTAGGTCTTGACGAGCACCAGCCGGCCGTCCTTCCAAAGGCTCTGGCAGCCGAAGTCCCGGCCCGGCAGGTACTCCGAGAGGACGAACGCGCTCACCGGGACGCCGCGCACGTCCCGCCAGTACTCGATCCAGTTGCGGGCGTGCCCGGCGGTCCGGACCGGGATCGCGGCCAGCGCGCCGGTGCCGGTGCGCGCGCGGCACCAGACCAGCGGCTGGCGCCGCAACCGCCGGAAGAGGCCGCCCAGCCCGGTCAACTCGGTCACGGGATGGGTGGCGGGGGCCGGGACGCCGTGGGCGCGGAGCCGCGCGAGCAGGCGGTACTTGTCCTGGCAGACGTCGACCACGGCCGCCCGGGGCAGGAACACCCGCCGCCCGAGAGCAGCCCGCGCGCGGGAGAGCGCGACGACGTCGGTGTCGGTCACCGGGATGACCAGGTCGATCCGCTCGACGGCCACGACGTGGCGGAGGGCGTCGAGCCACCCGCAGTGCCCGGGCGGCGGGACGAGGTAGTTCCGGTCAGCCGCCGAGTTTTTCAGCACGAACTGGTCGTCGTGGCAGCCGACGACGACGTGCGAGCGGTCCCCAGCGCGCAGGCTCCGCACGAGATTGTTGCTCGCGCCGCGTCCGGCGCTGGTGATGAGCAAGCGCGCTGGCATCCGCTCTCCTCGCCGCCAGCGGCCGCCCTCCGGGCCACCGGCTCGACCGCCGACCCCCCTGAGCCTAGGCGAGGCGCCAGCCCTGCGCAACAGCGGCCTGCCGGGACGTGGCCCCGGCCCGGTACAATGGAGCACCGGGACGACGGATGAGTCGCGCGTGCTCCGTGCCGTACCGGGCGGCCGACGGCCGGCTCCACCTCGTGGACCGCGGTCTCGACCACAGCGTCCTCGACCGACTCAACGCCCTCCCGGGCCTCCGGCTCCGCTCCGTGTGCGCCGGCCACGGTCGGGCCGGCTCACGCGCGGCGCACGTCGTGTTCGAGGCGCGCCACTTCCGGGACGTGCGGCCCTACCTCGACGCGGGGGTCTCCCTGGACGCCTTCGGCAGCCAGAGCCTCTATCCAGCCCGCAACGACGGGAGACCGACCCGCTGGACGTTCACCATCCGGGCCGATGCCAGCCGGCGTCCTCCGTCGCGTCGCTGGTGGCGCGCACTGGTCGCGACGCTCGAGGAGACGGCGCCCTGAGCCCGTCGCTGGTGGCCTCTGGCGCTCGCGGGCGGCGCGAGGTCGGCCCACTGAGCCCGAGGTAGGCAGTCCTAAGGATCTTTCCTGGTCCTTCCTTGGGCCCGTCACCGCCCTCGACATAGCCGAGGAATCCGGTGCCGTCCGGATGGGACGAGTACATTCTGAAGAACATCATCCACGATTGGAACGACGAACGGGCGCTTGAGATCCTGAGCAATTGTCGGAGCGCGATGAACGAGCACGGGAAGATCCTCCTGGTCGAGCGGTTGCTGCAAGCTCGCGTCGTGGGCCAGGATCGGGCGCGCGTCACGGCGACCGCACTCGACAGGACGCCGTGATGGTCTCACCGTGACCGGTGAGCACCCGAGCGCACGGCGTGTAGAGAAAACAGCAGGCCAGGATGGGAAGGCCCACCGCCAGGAAGCGCATGCGGGCGCCCACGGAGGCGAACTTGTAGTCGCGGCCGAAGCACCGCACGGACCCGCTCCGAGGCGGGGTCACGACGCGCAGGAAGCTGTAGAAGGACGCGGCCACGTCCGTGAGCTGGAAGCGCCGCTCGCGAAGCGTCACGAACCCGGCCCGCTCCAGCGTCTCCCGGAGCGACTGGGGCGTGAAGTGCTGGAGATGCCGCGGCACGTCAAACGGAAACCATCGATCGCCGCACAGCCGGAGCGTGAGGGAATCGGCGTCGGGCACCTGGACCACGAGGCGCCCCCCCGGACGCAGGATGCGCCGGATCTCCGCGAGCTCCGTCAGGGGCTCGGCGACGTGCTCCAGCACGTGCCAGAGGGTCACCACGTCGAACGACCCGTCCGGAAATCCTGCCCCGGCGAGATCGCCGTGGTGCACGGGGATTCCCCTGGACCGGGAGACCTCGCACCCGGGCGCAGAGGTGTCGGTGCCCTGGACCGTCCACCCCCGGACCTGCAGGCTGGCGAGGAACCCTCCGTTGCCGCAGCCCACGTCGAGGACCCGACCGCGCGGCAGCCCGGTCAGGTCACGGCGCCGCTCCCACATCACCCACCGCTCGAGGACAACCCGGGGGAAGTCCCGGCTCCAGAGCCGCGGGGAGTTGTTCGTGTGGTACCCCGGCGGGTAGAGCGCCTCGAGCTCGGCCGCGCTCGGCAGCGGGCGCGTGTACCGGAGCCCGCAGGCCGTGCAGGCCACGACGCGATAGGGCACCCCGGCCGCGCTTGGGATCGACGTCGGAATGACGAGCCGCACCGTCGTCGCCCCGCACAGAGGGCACGGTCGCTCCGGGTCAGCCGCCATGGACTCGGTCGGACGCTCGCAGAGCTCCCTGGTGTCCGCCCACCCTCGTGCGTTCGGCAAGCGAGCGGGCGGACGACCCGCGGGATCTCATCGCCGCCTAAACTATCACGCCGAATCCGGTCACTGAGCCTCTCGGGGCTCGCCAACCGACCGTCGCTGTAGGTCCTTCGCGGGGATACCATCGTGGGAAGGGTTCCAACGTGAGCTCACTGCCGGACCTCCTCGTCGCGTCGAGGTTCTTCTTCCGCCTCCCCGCGTTCCTTCGCCGGCCCGTCACCGGGCAGGAAGCTCGAGTCATCCTTCGCCGCCGGTTGGAGCAACGGGAACACACCTTCCTCGCCCTCGCCCGCCGGGCCCTCTACGGCAATCCGGAGAGTCCCTATCGCCAGCTGCTGGACTTCGCAGGCTGTGAATACGGTGACCTCGAGCGGCTCGTGAGCCAGGACGGGATTGAGCAGGCGCTCCGCGTCCTGTTCGTGAAGGGCGTGTATCTCACGGTCGACGAGTTCAAGGGGCGGCGCCCGGTCACCCGGGGCACCACCACCATCGCCGCCGATCCCGGTCGACTCCGGAATCCGTCAACGGTCGCGCACGTCCCGGTTCACACGGGCGGAAGCCGGGGGACCCCGACGGTGGCCCTGCTCGATCTCGCTTCCGTCCGCGACCATGCCGTCGACCAGCGGCTGGTGCTGGACGCCCGCGGCTGGACGCGGGCGAGTCACGCGGTGTGGACCGTTCCCGGTGGCACGCCGATGCGGGTGCTGCTCCGGTACGCGGCGGCCGGGGCCGTGCCGGTCCGCTGGTTCTCTCCCGTCGATCCCGGCTCGCTGGAGCTTCATCCTCGGTATCGCTGGAGCGCGCGGGCCATGCGGTGGGGCGGTCTCTTGGCCGGGGTGCCGCTCCCTCGGATGCAGCACGTTCCGGTCGACTCACCGCACGAGATCGTCCGGTGGATGGTGGACGTCCGCCGGGGCGGAGGGACCCCGCACCTCTTCCTGGCGCCGAGTCCTGCGGCCCGGCTCTCCCATGCCGCCCTCGACGCCGGCGCGGACCTCGAAGGCGTCCGCCTCACGCTCTCGGGCGAGCCGGTCACCGAAACGCGCCTCGAGCTCATTCGCCGGGTCCGGGCGGACGTGGCGACGAGCTACGGCGCCATGGAGATGGGCGGCCCGCTCGGCGCCGGGTGCCTGGCGCCTCGGGTCCCCGACGACGTGCACCTGCTCGACGACACCCACGCCGTCATCCAGCCGAGCTCGGCCGGAGGCCCTGCCGGATTGTCGCCGTTCGCCCTGCTCCTCTCCTCGCTGCTCCCGAGCGCGCCGTTCGTCCTCCTGAACGTGTCGCTGGGCGACGAGGCCCGGCTGGTCCGCCGGCGGTGCGGCTGCCCCCTGGAGGCGCTCGGCTGGGCGACCCACCTCGAGACGATCCGGAGCTTCGAGAAGCTGACCGCGGGGGGCATCGCCTTTCTCGACGCGGACGTGATCCGGGTGCTCGAGCACGTCCTACCCGCTCGGCTCGGCGGGCGCCCGGGCGACTACCAGCTGGTCGAGTCCGAAACGTCGGACGGCCACCCGAGCCTTCGACTCCTGATCCATCCCGCGGTCGGACCGCTCCGCTCCGGAGAGGCGGCCCGAGTGTTCCTCGAGGCGATCGGGCCCGGCTCGGGGATCGAGCGCCTCGTAGGCCTCCTCTGGCAGCACGCCGACTTCCTGCGAGTCGAGCGGCGGCCGCCGATCGCGCTCGCCTCCGGCAAGGTCATGCATCTGCACTCCGAACGGCCGAGCCGGGGCCCCGGAGAGGACAGCTGAGCTAGGGGGGAGGGGTCACCCCCCGGCCGGCGGTTCTGCCCGTGGCCCCCGCGTGAGGACCGCGTCGTACACGAGGCGCGCCGTCGCCAGGTCCTTGATCGCGAGGCCCACCGACTTGATGACGGTCGTCTCCGACGCGGGCACGGTCTTCGCGCCGCTGAGGAGCTCGCCACGGCCTACGCGGCCCACCCCGAGCGCTTCCCTCGCGGACTGCCCCGGCCACCGGCGTGCCCCACCCAAGTGTGGATCAATCCACCCAAGGCGCTGGACCGCTCGCCGGAATCATCGAACGCTGCGCCACTCGTCCATGCGACCGACGTCCGCTTGACGCGATGTCGGTTCTGACCGATTCTCGGCCCGAAAGACCCGCATCGAGCACGGAGAGAGGGTGCCCTCAATGCCGAGCTTCAATCCACCCGCGACGCTGTTCCAGGGGCGGCGGTGGGCGTCCGAGGAGCTGGCGGGGATCGCGGCCGGCTGGCGTGATTTCGCCCTGGGCGACCTCGGTGGACCGTCGGGCGCGATCGCCGTGGTGATGACGAATCACCCCCTGGCGGTGGCGCTCTTCTTCGCGCTCTCTTCCCTGCCCGTTCCGCTGATCGTCCTCCCGCCAGACCAGCGGGCGTGGCGCACGTCGCCCCCCCTACCGACCGGGACGCTGGTCTTCCTCCTGCCCTGGTTCACGGGCCTTGCGCCGGCGGCCGAACGCCTGGGGCTGAGACCGGCGGTCGTGCCCGAGCCCAGGATCGGGGCTGGGCTGGGCAGTGCCGGGCTCGCCATCCTGACTGGCCCCGGGCTCGTGATGTTCACGTCGGGCACCACGGGTCCGCCCAAGCCGGTGTACCGGTCTATGCCGAAGCTCCTGGCCGCAGCGTCGGCGCGGCTCGAGGCGCTCGCGGTGCCACCGGGCGGCGGCATCGCGTGCGCGCTCCCACTCTTCCGGGGACACGCGCTGAACGACGCCCTCTTGGGGGCAACCGTTGCGGGCTGCCACGTTGGCCTCCTGGAGCGCTTTGATCACCGCGCCCTGCTCGCACTCTTCGCCTCCGGCGAGTATCACTACTGGTCGGGCAGTGCTGTCATGGCGGACGCGCTGGTGCGCAGCGCTCCCCCACGGGTGTGCAGGGCACCAGCCGCCTGTTCCAGCCTGAAGGTCCCCGAGCGCGTCTTCCGCGCCTTCCAGGAACGCTTCGGCGTGCCACTCCGGGGCGGCTACTCGAGTACGGAGACCGGACCAGTGACGCTCGACGCCGCTGTGGCGGCCAATGTTCGACCAGAAACGTTGGGGCGACCCATGGCGGGTGCCGACGTGCGAATCGGGGACGATCCATGGGAGCCACTCCCGGCCGGACGGAGCGGTCGGATCTGGGCAAGGACCCCGTGGCCGATGGAAGGCTATGGGTATCCGCCAGCCCTGGAGCCCGTGCTGGAGCGCGACGGGTGGCGACCGACGCGCGATCTCGGTCGCCTGGACGAGGCCGGGTATCTCCACTTCCTCGGACGATTGGACGATTGCGTCAAGACAGGCGCCGGTCATCTGGTCAACCTCGCCGAGGTGGCCGCGGTGCTCGCCAGCTACCCCGCGGTCGTTGAGGCCGAGGTGCTGTCGGCCGAGGGGCCCGCCGGTCCTGTGCTCGCCGCGCTCTTGGAGACTACGGACAACCCGACCGGGGAGGCCATTCGTGCGCACGTCGCGCAGCATCTTCCGCCCTGGTCTTACCCTCGGGTGATTCGCTTCGTTCGCGAGCTTCCGCGCCTGCCCGGCGGGAAGGTCGATCGAACCGCATGCCGGGCTCTACTGGGATAAGCAGCAACCTCGCGTCCGCGCTGGAGCCTCCTATCGTGACCGTCGACCCATCCTTCGACCGTATCCGGGCGATCGTCGTCCGGGTGGCCGGCCCCGACCGCCGCCCGGCCACGATCGGCCCGGAGACCCTGCTGGGCGAGGGAGGTTTCTGGCTGGACTCCGTTGAGCTCCTGGAGGTGCTGCTCGCGTGCGAGGAAGAGATGGGCGTGACCCTCGAGGGCGACCGAGGGGTCGGCCCGCAGGACTTGACCAGCCTAGGAACGCTTGCATCGGTCGTCCGGGCTGGACCGCGCGAGTGAG
Organism: uncultured Candidatus Rokubacteria bacterium; assembly: GCA_963805625.1. Lineage (GTDB taxonomy): Bacteria > Methylomirabilota > Methylomirabilia > Rokubacteriales > DASRDR01 > DASRDR01. The sequence continues at coordinate 4,673 of CAWDVE010000007.1, read as the reverse complement.
CGCCCCTGGAGTCCATGCCCAGGGTGTCCCCGACCTCTGGTCCGACCGGGCGCCGACCCGGCGAGGTCGCGGCGCGGCTCTAACAGGCTGGGTGGCCCGGGCTTTAGATTCCTTGCCGTGGCCGGTGGGCGAGGAGGTTATGGCGGGCCTGGCCGTTCTTCAGGCCCTCGCCCGACCAGCACTCCTCCGGCGTGCGCTCGAGTGGTCATCCGCGCAACCTCGAGGGCGTCGCGGTCGCTGGGGTCTCGCGTTCGCCCTGCTCGCTCATCACGGGCGGTTCGTAGCCCAGGAGGCGCTGGTGGGAATCCGAGATCCCCAGATCCTGCGCGACCGACTCCAGGTCATCGGGGAGGAGCATCTGGCACGGGCGTGGGAGCGGGGCGGCGTGATCCTCCTGGGCTTCCACGTGGGCCCGCCGGGGTCCGGTCTGGCCCTACGACTCCTCGACTATCCGGTGAGGTCACTCCATGGCCCGGTCGGGCTGGACTTCTCGATGGGTTCCGGGTGGCGCCGGATCCACAGCTCACTCGGGTCCATCCCAGTCGACAGCGGGGAGCCGAGCCACTGGGCGGTGGCTCTCCACCAGGCACGGCAGCATCTTGGCGCCAAAGGTCTCCTCTCCATCGCGGCCGACGGGGCGAACGGAGCGGCGGCATTCCGGATCCCCCTGCCCGGCGGGCCACTTGTCATCCGATCGGGGTGGTTCGTGCTGCGTCGGCACACTGGCGCCACGACGCTGCCGGTGCTGGCCCACCGGGACGGTCGTCACCGCGTCATCACCATCCATCCGCCCCTGCCGGCACCATTGATCGATCCGGACGAGGACCGGGCCGCGTGTCGCGAGGTACTTGCGCTCCGGCTCGATTCGTACCTGCGCCAGTTCCCAGCGCAGTGTCGCGCGACCCTGTGGCGGCCGTGAGCGGGGCCAGGGACCTCTCGCGCCGGACCCTCCTGCGGAAAACCGGCGGCGTACTGGCAAGCGCCGTGGGCGGGCTCGCGCCCTGGGCGCTGGCCCAGGAGGCGCGCTCCCGAGATCTCGTCATCGCCCAGGGGACCGATGTCGCGCGCCTCGATCCCCACTACAGCACCGACCTCGGTGCGCTGTTCGTCCTCTACGACACGCTCGTCGCGCGGCGGCGGGACCACCGGCTCTACCCGTCGCTCGCGCTCACCTGGAAGCTCGTGGGACCGACCATCTGGGAGTTCCAGCTCCGCCGTGGCGTTCGATTCCACAACGGGGACCCATTCTCCTCTGCTGACGTCAAGTACAGCATCGAGCGCACCTACGATCCCGCCGCCAAGGCGCTCGTCGCATCCACCTTTACGACCGTGGAGCGGATCGAGACGCCCAACCCCTACCTTGTCCGGTTCCACATGCGTGCACCCGACCCGCTCCTGCCAGCACGCCTCGCCTTCCTCGGCGGGCAGATACTTTCCAGGCGGTACGTGGAAAGCGTGGGCCCCGACGGGGTTGAGGCGCAGCCGGTGGGGACAGGGCCGGTGCGGTTCGTAGAGCGCGTCACCGGCGACCGGCTCGTGCTGGCGGCAGTGCCAGACTATTGGGGTGGCGCAATCGATGCGGAACGGGTCGTCTTCCGGACGATCCCGGAGCCCGCGCTCAGCATTGCTGCACTGCTCCGCGGCGAGGTGGATCTCACGAGTGGTATCGGGCCGGATCACATCGATCGGGTGGACGGGAATCCCGCGACTAAAGTGGAAGAGATCTTGCTCGATGCGCTGTACGTGCTCGGCGTCAACTCCCGGCGCCCGCCCCTCGACAACCCGCTGGTCAAGCAGGCGCTGTCGCTCGCCATCGACCGACCGACCATCATCAAGGAACTCTGGCGGGGCCGGGGACTCCTTCCCAACGGTCCCATCCCTCGCGGGGACAGCTTCTACGAGGAGACGCGGCCCCCGCTTTCTTACGACCCGTCTCTCGCCCGCCGCCGCCTGAGCGAGGCCGGGTACCGTAACGAGGAAGTGGTCCTGGAATCCACGACGGGGTACCTGACCAACGACAAGACGATGGGCGAGGCGGTCGTTGGCATGTGGCGCGATGTCGGGATCAATGCCCACCTGGAGATCGTGGAGTACTCGGTCCTCGCACAGAAGACCCGAGAGCGAAGCTTCAAGGGGCTCCGGTGGGCGGCTCCCATCTCGACCGTCGCCGATCCCGACGGGCTGATGTGGCGCCTTCTCGGGCCCGGAGGTGGTCATGACCTGTGGCGCCATCACCGCTTCGACGAGCTTGGAGCTGCCGCCCACGTCAGCGTCGACGAGCGATTCCGGCGCCAGGCATACAGAGAGATGACGGACATCTTTCTCGAGCATCTGCCCTGGATCCCGGTCCTACAACCGGTGTACGTGTACGGTCTCCGCCGGTCTCTCGCCTGGAAGCCCTACCCGAACGCGCAGATCGACCTCCGCCGCTTCAACCTCCACCGCAATGGCCCCTGACAGCCCGGCGCCCATTGCGGGACAGTCGGCCGCGAAAGTTCTTTCCGACCTCGAGTAGGCTCACCAGGGACCGCCTTCCGAAAGACCCAGGGTCCAGCTCCCCAGCATGTCGTCGAAGTCCTCCGGATCGAGCAACACCGCGGCCGTGCTTGGGAAGCACGCCGATGCGTGTGATCACACGCACTATCCCGGGCACCTGCGCTCGCAAGGTCGGCGTGTCGGGTCAAGAACCGGGCCATCGGGAACAGACCCCCACAATGTTGCGCCGCCTTTCCCAACCGGAGGAGTGGTTCTGGAGTGGGTTCCTATCCCGCTACTGGACCCTGAGACAAGAATCCCGGGGGCTGGAAACCCCCGGGATTGCGTGGTGAGCCGCGAAGGAATCGAACCTTCAACCTACTGATGGTTCTTCCGGGTTTTCCGTGGGTAGCCCCTACAACTTGGGGTACCCCGGTCACTTGGGGTACCCCGGTCCACCAGACACTGGGGGTCCTGGGTCGCTTCCGGTGGACGACCCCCCCGCCCCCTTGGCTTGGGTGACCGCTCCAGAAGCGGCCGGGGGCCACGCCACCCACCACGAGTGCCATGCGGCTGTCCGGCCCCGGAACACGCAGAGGCTCCCCCCACCTCTGGGGGTGACCCACGGAAAACCCGGATGAGCCCTACTGATTAAGAGTCCCATCCGGTCGCGGCGCACCACACGCCATCCGCAGCTATCACCACGTCAGATCAAAGAAGCGCCGTGAGGCGACCCGTTCTCGCCTCACGGTGCCTTCGCGTGCGTTGGAACCAGCCTGGAACCAGTCTCCGACGCCATATATGCCCTACGACTCGTTTCACCCACGAGACCGTGCCCAGCGAATGGGTTCACCCGATGGACGGTCTACTTCTCTCCCGGCGCCTTGCCGGTGACCAGGTCGCGGAGCTGGGGGTGACCCCAGAGGCTGTCGACGGCGGTGTAGTGCTCGACCTGCCAGGTCGTGTCGTCGATGGTGCGGCCGCCCCAGCCATATTCGATGGCGAATTTGGAGGGATTGGCCATGTAGAAGGAGACCATATGGTCGTTCATGTGGCGGCCAAGGTCGATGGCGATCGGGACACCGCGCTGCAGGCAGAGGTCACGGCCGGAGCCAACGTCGTCCAGTGAGTTGCATTCCAACATGACATGGTTGATGCGCTTGGGCGCACCGGGGGCTTCGAGGATGGCGATGGAGTGGTGGCGGGGGTTGCAGTGGAGGAAGGCAAGGCGAATCTTGCCGCCGGGCGTTCGGACCTCGGTGAAATCGGACACCCGGAAGCCGAGGAGGTCGCGGTAGAAGCGCACGGTGTCATCTAAGCGGTGCGCGTAGACCACGATGTGGCCGAGGCCCATGTCGCCGGTCTTGAAGCCACTCATGGGGCGGGCCGGATGAAAGGGCTGCTGGTTGACTGGCCGGCCGCAGAAGATCTCGGTGGAGATCCCGTTAGGGTCGACGCACTTGAAGAGGTCGATGACGCGGCGGTCGTCGGCCTCGTCGCGGGTGCCCGGGGTGACCCTCACCCCGGCGTCCTCGAGCTGCTGGGCGATACGCTGGAGGGTGGTGGCATCGGCTACCTCCCAGCCGACGAACTCGAGGTCGTCGTTGCCGTTGGCGCGTAGCTCCAGGCGGTGGTGGTACTCATCCATGCGGAGATAGGAGGTGGACCTGTCGTCCCCGGGGACGACCTGCATGCCGAGGATATTGGTGGCGAGATCCTGCCACGACTTGTCGTCGCTGGTGCCGATCCCGACGTAACCGAGCTGGGAGACGCTGGCCATAGGGTGCTCCTTCGGAAGTTCGGGTTTGTGGAAGAAGATAGCGGAATTGTAGCGGCGGTGCGGATGGGGTGCCAGCGAGGGTTTCCCAATGGGCAACGGCAACCTACTGATGCGGCAGAAGGCGCGAGGGGTTCAGGGCCCCTCGCCCCGAGTGGTGAGCCGTGAAGGAATCGAACCTCAACCTACTGATTACTGTAAGAGACCGACGGCGGGCGAGACCCACGCCAACCAGGACCAATATAGACCAAGTGTTTTCGCGGGCTTCGCCCGCCCTCTTTTGGGCCTGGTTGGGCAGGCATGGCGTAGGTTCTCGGACAATTCTCGGACACTGACCCCAATCCGATCCTCGCTTCTTGGTTCACCCAAGGCCTGAGGCCGCCGAAGGCCGGGGTGTGGCGCAGGTCGCCCGGTGCCCTCC
>CAWDVE010000006.1:0-20458 GCA_963805625.1 uncultured Candidatus Rokubacteria bacterium | reverse complement strand
CAGGGCCTGCTGGAAGTTCTCTGGCTTCTCGCGGCGCGTGATCAGGCGGCCGAGCCACGCCCGGTCCGCCTCGGCCAGTGCTTGGGACGCCTTATACCAGTGGCGCTTGTTCGCGTTCACGCTGCCCACGAGCACGTTGTTCTTCAAGACCACCTTCGCGGCGACATCAGCCACGACGTCGCCGGACCGCCCGCCCCTGCCCACTCCCGTGAGGCAGAGGATCCCGCCTGCCCCGATCTTCTGGATCGAGTCAGCGATCACCGACCCGACGCCCGTGCACTCGACGATGACGTCCGGCTCGAAGCCGACGTCGAGGACGCTCCCCGAGTGGTACGTCGCGCCGAGGGCGCGCACGAGCTCCGGCTTCGTCCCCGTCTCGACACGATCGAGGACGTGGAGCTGGAACTGCTTGCCATGCAGTTTCACGACGCAGGCCGCCAGGAGACCGATCGGCCCCGCGCCGGTCACGAGCACCGTCTTCGGTTCCCAGAAGGCGCGCTGGCCGACCGCGACGACCTGCTCCAGGGCCTTCGCGATCACGGTCGTCGGCTCGAGGAGCACGCCGAGGAGTCCCAGGGACGGATCCACCTTGATCGCGTACTCGGGCTCGACGCGCCAGCGCTCCGACATGAACCCGTGGATCTCCTTGATCCCCCGCTCGGTGTACTGGCCGTTCCGGCACATGTCCCACTCGCCCACGGCGCAGTTGGGGCAGGGGACGGCGTCCGGGCGGCGGACGATGCCGACGACCAGATCGCCCTTCTTGAGCCCGCTGCTCGGACCGGGGTCCAGCACCCGGCCCAGGGACTCGTGGCCGAGAACGAGACGTGCGTGTCCCGGGGGAGCCCAGCCGTACTTGCCCTCCGCGATCTCGACGTCGGTCCCGCAGACGCCGACGGCCACGGCTTCCGCGAGGACCGAGCCCTCGCGGGGGTCGGGCTCGGGGACGTCTTCGAAGCGCGCCGTCCCGGGCTTTCCAGGCTCGACCGTGATCGCTTTCATGCTGGTCACTCCCCTGAACGCGCGTGGCGGACCTTGCGGTACAGCAGCCGCGCCACAAGGGTGATGGGCCCTCGGACCAGGGCGTACGGCATGACGGCACAGACGACGGCCACGATCAGCGCCTGCCCGGGGTAGACCCAGCGCAAGACCATCAGCTGGTACACGGTGTCGAGCACGATGGCCACGATGAAGATGCGGCCGATGTCCTTCAGCGCGCTGCGGAAGAGGCGACGCCGCTCGGCGGGATCCTTGATGAGCACCCCCAGGAACGCCGGCCGCCCGGCGCGGGCATCCTTCCGGGCGGCTCGCAAGGCGAGGAGGGTGACCACCGTGGGCATGACGACCAGCCGGAAGTTCAGCGGTCCACTTAGTCGACCGAGGAGCTGGTCGAATCCCCGCGTCAGCAGGTTGTCCATGGCTCGCCGGCTCGTGTTACTGGGCGGCGCGGTGCGAGCGGGCGAGCATGCCGCCCGAGATGTCCCGGGCCTTGAACCCGTTCTGGAGCAGGATCCGCGTCGCGAAGTAGGCGCGCCCGCCGGAGCGGCAGATGACGTGAATCTCCCGGTCGCGGGGCAGCTCTCCGAGGCGGCCGCGGAGTTGCGGCAGCGGAATGTTGACAGCCCCCGCAACGGTCTCGACCGCGAGCTCCGGGGGGTTGCGCACGTCGAGGAGAAACGCGTCCCGATGACCGTCCCAGTGGGTGAGCGGCATGTCGCCCCGGAGCAGGTTCCCGGCGACCATGCCCGCGAAGTTGACGGGGTCCTTCGCGCTGCCGAACGGAGGCGCATAGCACAGCTCGGCCTCCTCCAGGTCGTAGACGGTCGCCCCCATCTGGATCGCCATCGCGAAGGCGTCGATCCGCTTGGGCACGCCGTCCTCGCCGAGCACCTGCGCCCCGAGCAGGCGTCCGTTGGACTTCCGGAAGAGCACCTTGATCGCCATCATCTTGGCGCCCGGGTAGTAGCCCGCGTGGGAGTTCACATAGAGGTAGACCTTCTCGAAGTCCGTGTCCCCGAGCTGCCGGAGGAGCTTCTCGCTGGGCCCGGTCTGGCCGATCACGCCCTCGAAGATCTGGCAGATCGAGGTGCCCTGCGTGCCGCGGTAGCGCGACTGGCGGCCGGCGATCACGTCGGCGGCGATCCGGCCCTGCCGGTTGGCCGGGCCGGCGAGCGGGATGAGCGTCCACTGGCCGGTGACGAAATCCTTCACCTCGACCGCGTCGCCGACGGCGAGGATGTCGGGGTCGCTCGTGCGCATGTGCTCGTCGACACGGATGCCTCCGCGCTGGCCGAGCTCGAGCCCGGCCGCCTTGGCGAGCGCCGTCTCCGGACGCACGCCGATCGCGAGCACCACGACGTCCGCCGGGTGGGTCTTCCCGGAGCTCGTGAGGACCTCGAGCGAGCCGTCCGCGGCCTGCCGGAACCCGGCGACGCCGTCGTTGAGCTCGAGCTTGACGCCGTGCTTGACCATGTAGCGCTCGACGAGTCGCGCCATCTCGGGGTCGAGCGGCGGCATGACCTGGTCGAGCTTTTCGACGAGTGTCACCTCGAGCCCGAGGTGGGCGAAGTTCTCCACCATCTCGAGGCCGATGAACCCACCGCCGACCACCACTGCCCGCTTCGGCTTCGTCACGATCTGGAGCCCGGTGTACGAGTCCAGGCCACTCCGGGTCTCCGTGCCGCGCTCCAGCCACTTCCGAATGGTCCGGGCGTCCGGGACGGTCCTCAGGGAGAAGATCCCGGGCAGGTCGATGCCGGGAAGCGGCGGGCGGATTGGGGCGGCACCGGGCGACAGCACCAGCTTGTCGTAGGATTCGGTCGTGACCGCGCCGGTGGCGACGTTGCGCAGGTCCACGGTCTTCGTCCTCGCCGAGATGGAGACGGCTTCGCAGCCGGTGCGCACCTCGATGCCGAACATGCCGCGGAACATCGGCTCCGTCGCCAGGAGGAGGCTCGACTCCTCCGGGATCACCCCGCCCACGTGATACGGCAGTCCGCAGTTCGCGTACGAGACGTACGGCCCGCGCTCCACCATGAGGATCTGGGCCTTCTCGTCCAGCCTGCGCAGCCGCGCCGCACAGGAGGCCCCGCCCGCCACTCCGCCCACGATGATGACCTTCATTGATCTTTCTCCGTCCTGCGCCCTGGACCCAGCGACTGGTTCGCGATCAGCGGCTCGCCGTCGTGCCTCCCGGTGCGCGCGACCGTTCGATCAAGTCCATCCCTTCCGTCGCGGACACGTAGTCGAAAGAGACCTCGGGCGGGCCGCCCGAGAGCTCGATGGCGCCGAGAATGCGGCGGTAGCTCTCCGAGCGCAGGTGCGCTTCGAGCGCCGCCTGGGACTCCCACCGCTCGACGAGCACGACGGCCGGCTCCGAGCCCTGCTCCTCGTAGATGTGGCAGGCGACGCACCCGGGCTGAGCCAGCACCGGCCCTTGAACGGCCCGGAAGACCTCCAGGATCTCGCCTCGTCGATCCGGTGCCGGCAGGACCCTGAGCGTCCCGACGACGATCATGCCCCCGAGGAGTGCTCGATTCGTGCCGCCGCGATCCTCGACCCGGCTCGACGGCCTAACTCATTGCGAGTCAAGAGCGGGTGGTCTTCCCACCGAATCACTCGGAGAACCAGGATGGGCGACAGAGGGACGAGATGTCGTCTTCGAGTCGATATCTCGTCTGCCTAGGTGCCGAGCCGGCCGGCGTCTGTCGTCACCGGAATCTGCGAAATGCGTGCGCCGGGAGAACCTACGCCGAGCCGTCCTCTGCCGGTCCGGGCGGCCGGATACCCAACTTCTTCATGCGGCTGTAGAGGGTGGAGGGATTGAGCCCCAGCGCGGCGGCTGCGCCCGTCAGCCCCTTGATCTTCCAGCGCTTGGTCTCGAGCGTCTGGAGGATCAGCTCGCGTTCGGAGTCGGCCAGCGTCTGCCGCGGCGCCGCGACCGCCGCGACCTCATCGAGCATCGACACCTTCAGCGTCTCGCCGGTGGTGACGATGGCACTGTGCTCGATGACGTTTCGCAGCTCGCGGACGTTGCCCGGCCAGGGATAGCGCTGGAGCGCCTCCATCGTCCTGCGGGGAACCTGGGTGATCTTCTTTCCCATGCGGGCGCAGAACTCCTCGAGGAAGGCCCAGACCAGCAGCGGGATGTCCTCCGCCCGCTCACGCAGCGGCGGGACGAGGATCGGGAAGACGTTGAGGCGGTAGTAGAGGTCCTCCCGGAAGCGTCCCTTCCGGATGTCCTCCGCCAGGTCGCGATGGGTGGCTGCAATCAAGCGCACGTTCACCTTGATCGTCTTGGGGCTGCCCAAGCGCTCGAATTCGCCCGTCTCCAGCACGCGGAGCAGCTTGGCCTGCACCTCGGGCGACAGCTCGCCGACCTCGTCGAGAAAGAGCGTCGAGCCGTCCGCGATCTCGAAGCGGCCGGCCTGGCGCGTCAGGGCCCCGGTGTAGGCGCCCTTCTCCCGCCCGAACAGCTCGCTCTCCACCAGCCCGGACGGCAGCGCGGCGCAGTTGACCTTGACCATCAGGTGGCCCCGGCGGGGGCTGAGCCGGTGGATGGCCTGGGCGACGAGCTCCTTGCCGGTGCCGGTCTCGCCGCGCACGAGTACCGAGGAATCCGTGGGCGCGACCTGCTCCACGAGGCGCAGGACCTTCTGGATGGCGCGGCTCTGCCCGGTGACCTCGCCGTGCGCGTGGGCCACCCTGATCTCGGCCTTGAGGTAGTCGCTTTCCGCCTGGAGCCGGTCCTTCAGTTTCTCGATCTCCGCGTACGACTGCCGCAGCGCCTCCTCGCGTTGCCGTCTCTCCGTGACGTCGCGGAGGACGCCGTACGTCTTCCGCACGTGTCCCTCGGCGTTGCGTGCGGCGACGCGGGCCATGAGATGGAACCACCGCTCCCCACGAGCCGCGTGGACGAAGCGATACTCGATGGAGACCTGCTCCAGCCTTCCGTCGTGAAGCTGCTCGCGCTGCTCCATGAAGTGCGGACGGTCGTCGGGATGCACGCCCTCCATGAAGAACTCCACTGGCAGAAGGCCCTGCTCACGTTCCGGGGGAAGGCCGAGGAGGTCGCGAAGCCGGGCGTCGACGAAGGCGATACGTTCCTCGAAGTCCACCTCGTAGAACCCGAGGCCGGCGAGGTCGGCGGCCGCCTCCAGGCGAGCCTGACTGGCGCGCAACGCCTCTTCGGCAGCCTTCCGCTCGGTGACGTCGATCGAGACGCCCATCAGGTGCACGGGATCGCCGATAGACGTCCGGCGGAGACGCACATGCGAGTGGATCCAGCGCACGCGTCCATTGCCCGGGAGGATGATCCGGTATTCCGCGCTGACCGGTTCCTCCGCCCCCGCGGACTGGGCGAAGGCTTCTCTGACGAGGTCCCAGTCGTCTGGATGCACTGAAGCCTGGAGACGCTCCATGCTGACGATCTCGTCCGGCTGATACCCGAAGATCGCCCGCGCCCCGTCGGTGAGCCAGAAGACACCCGTGCCGTAATCCAGGGTCCAGAGCCCCGCCTCGGCGGAGTCCGCCACTAGGCCCAGGCGCTCCTCGCTCTCCCGCAGGCTGAGCTCGTGGCGCCTGCGGACGAGCGCGTTGGTGAGGACCTGCGCCACCAGTTGCAGGCGTTCCACGAGGGCGTCTGGCCAGTTACGCGGTTGCCGCAGGGCAGTGAGGCACAGGGCGCCGACGGGCGGCCCGCCCCCCACCGAGAGTGGGAGGACCAAGGCTGACTTGATGCCGACCTCGAGGCAGGTCTGCCGGTCGACATGGCCCTCTGCCGGCAGCTCGTCCGGCGAGGAGATGGCCAACATGCGGCCGGCCAGTACGTGCTTGACCGTCCAGGGGTACCGGTCCTGGCGCAGCGGCTCGGAAGGTCGCAGGCCTTCCAGGGCCCACCAGGCGTGGGCGGGTGTGATGACGCCCGGGTTGGCGTCAGACCACCGCCAAAGTACCGCCAGATCGAGGCCGAGCGGCTCGGAGACACGCCGCAGCGTGCCCTCGATCTCGCGGTCGACCTCGGCGGGAGGCAGGTTCATGAATCGCGAGGAGAGATCGGAGACGAGTGTGTCGAACTCGAGCAGGCTCGCGAGGCTCTCTGCGGAGGGCTGCGGCCGATCGCCGGCTGGGGGCATAGCGCAGAGTATACGGACTCCGACCGGGAGACGAAATATCGACTCGGGGACGAGATTGCGTCCCGCCCGGACCCTCCTCTCCTGTTCAGCGCCCTCGCGCACGACACTGCCGAAATCCTTCGGTGTCAGCGGTTTGGCCGCCAGTGACCGATCTGGAGGCGCGCCGGCACGGATCGAGCACTAGAGAGGAGCGTGCGTCTACAGGAGAGCGTGCTCGTCGATAGCTCAGGTCCGCCAGAGCGGCGTGCAGACGTGTTCCAGCTCTGGCGATCCATGCAGGGTGCGATGCTGCCTGGGCCGCACGGCCATGGCCGGAAGCATCGTGACTTCAGAAACACTCCGAACGACTTCCTCTGGAAGCCCGATCCAGAGAAGAAGGCCAAGGAGTTCGGGGTCGACATGGTCGTCGCGAACACGGGGACGCATCTGGACGTTCGACCACGGCGAGTGCCAGTACGGCGACGGCTGGGCGTCGATCATCCGCGACGACCTGCACTGCACCTACCAGGCCATGGGTTACGACTCGGACACGAGTGTCAACTCCATACCGTAACCGATGGCCGTTGGTGCGTAATTGGGTCTGTCCAGGCGACCGGGTCTGGCTTTGAACAAATCGCCATCACCGCGGGTCCGGTGAGGCACAGAAGGAGCAAACAATGAGAAAGAAATTGACGGATATGCGCCCAGTAGACGACATCGTCACTCAGAACACCCCGGGCCTCAAAATTTGGGAGGAGAACTGGGGCGGCATGCAGTGCGCCTACCACGTCTTTGCCCCGGGGACTGATTTCACACAGATTCTGGCTGGGAAGGGACTAGCGCACGATCTGTGCGGGGTTGAACACTGGGCTTACGTTTTGAAGGGCACGTTGAGGGTCATCTACCTTGACGGGACCGTTGACGTTTGCCGCGCTGGGGAAGTGTGCTTCTGGCCGGCTCCGCACAACTTCATTTCGGAGGAAGGGGCCGAGATCATCCAGTTCAGCACCGCTGGAGGGTTGGCTGCGCAAGCCAAGATAGTCCAGGAGCATTTCGCGAAAAAGATGAAGAAGTAAGTGTTGATGGGCCGTGGCGCTGTCGGACCTGAAAGGGCGATCTCACGCACTCTCCGCGGTCCGAGTCTGGACGTCCGAGACCAAAGTGCTTGAGAAAGATCTGGTGGCCGACACCACGAAGAGCGACGGGTGGGCTTCGATCATCCGCGACGACCTGCACTGCACGTACCAGGCCTGCGGCTACGACTCGGACACGAGCGCCAACTACATCCCGTAAACCAAACATCAAACACGGGGGCGCGGCCCTTCCGCGTTCCGATCACCGGAATGGAGATACACAATGAAACTGAAAACAGGCCCCACTCGCAGAGTCCACGCCAACAACACCCGTGGTGCCGCGTTCTGCGGACTCGGTGCCTTTGTCGGCATCGGCAAGACTCAGCGGGCTCACGTCTATACGGCGGCATCCCTCCCGGTTGGCCCGGACGACCACAAGAAGATCGATCCGGAGCGGCTGGCCCGTGAGCTCGAAGTGGACAAGTGCGCGGTCAATAGCGGCCGCTTCTGGATGATGGACGAAGTGGACTACGCCGGGGGCGACACCGTCGATTTTCATGGTGTCAAAATGAATTGGGCCGGAGACATGACCGGGGCCGAAATGATGGCCCAGTTCCAGAGCGCTTACGTGCCCTCGTTGATCCAGCGCAATACCATCTGGACGTGGCACGCGGGCAAGCCCGTGCATCTGTTGCGCGAGCCGGGCGGCCCCGTCTGGGTCCTGCAGGAATACACCAAGGCGGTCGATTCGAGCCTGACCCCCGACAACCTGAACACGGTGGGGAGCAAACTGAAGAACCTGCCGAAGGGCTGGACGTTCGAGACCAAGGTGCTCACCAAGAACCTTTCGCTGGATACGGGTCGCGCGGGCGGCTGGGCCGCCATCATTCGCGACGAGCTGCACTGCACCTATCAGGGCTGCGGCTACGGTGCGGACACCAGCGCCAACTACGTGCCGTAACCGGCAGCACAGGCTGAAGATCGGGGGTTACTCATGGCGTTGAAGCGAGAGCCGAAGCCCGCGGCCACGGTCGATGGCAGCAAGCTGCACAAGATGAAGCAGACGACCCTCGGTCTCTATGTGACCGCCGCGCAAGCCTACGAAATGTGGAAAGCCGCACCGGACAAGGTGAAGGTCATCGACGTGCGGACCCCCGAGGAGTTCGCCTTCGTCGGCCACCCGGAGATGGCCTGGAACATACCGTTCGCCTTCGTGAGCTACCAGAGAAAAGGCGGCAAGTTCACGTACGCACCGCAAATGAACAAGGCTTTCGTCGTCCAGGTCAAGGAGATCGCCCAGCCGGCCGACATCCTGCTGGTCACGTGCCGGTCAGGCGGCCGCGGCGCGATGGCGGTCAATCAGCTTGCCGCGGCCGGGTTCAAGAACGCGTACAACATCGTCGACGGGATCGAAGGAGACACGGTGGACGATCCCGAGAGCGTCTTTCACGGGAAGAGGATGAAAAACGGCTGGAAGAACTCGGCCCCCTGGGTATACGACGTCGATCCCGAGAAGATCATCATCAAGGAAGGCGCGTCCCAGGGGATGAGCTGATGAACCTCGACGCCACGCAGGACGCGACGACAATGGCAACAACATACCTGCAACGCCCCGAGGATGGCGCAAGCGCGCGGCCGAAGCCGCCGAGGAGGGCGAAGCGGACGCTCACCGCCGGCAACTGTTTCAGGACGGTGGCCAACGTCGTGGCCTCGGGCCCCGTCCTTCTCGCAGCGCTGGTGAGGCCGAAGACCTCCGCCGCGCTGCGCGAGAAGGTCATGCTCGGCGTGACCTCGGTGACCGACTGCCGCTACTGCCAGTGGGGTCACACCCACTGGGCGATGGCTCACGGCGTGCCGCTCGAGGAGATCAACCAGATCCTCGGCCATCAGATCGAGTCGCTTGAGGCAAAGAGCCCGGCCGAGGCCGCGGCGATCCTGTTTGCCCAGCACTACGCGGAGCATCTCGACCGGTTCGATCCGGAATCGATCGCGAACCTGCGCACGCACTACAGCGACGCCCAGGTGGCCGAGATCCTCGCCTATGTGCGCGCAATCACGCTCGGCAGCCTGACCGGCAACACCGTGGACGCCTTTCTCGACCGCGTCCGCAGGCATGGCCGCACGAGCGCCTTCTTCGAGGGCCTGGCGACTGCTGCCGCCGCTCCGGTGGTGCGTCTCCTGACCCTGCTGGCGAAGGTCCCCCGCCGGGTGAGCATGGGCAAGACGCGGTCCCGCTGGCACCGACCTCGCCGTGATGGTCAAGAGGTTCAGCGAGGAACAGTGGACGGAGATACCTCGGCAACGCTTCCCCGGGCAACTGCGATTCGACTCGACTCGGGTGGCCCGGCGGGTGCTCAGGGTGCCGAGTACGAGAGGGATTGTCCGGTTGGCAAACCACATCAATCGAGGAAGAGGCATGAAATGAGCGCATGGAAGAGATGGATCACCGCGGCCTGCTTCGCCCTCGGGGTATTGACCCTGCTGACGACCGCTCCTATGGACGCCCAGGCCCAGGCGCCGGCGGTGGATCCGGCGGCCGTCGAGAAATTGAAACGGATGACCGAGTTTCTCGATGGGTTGCAACAGTTTAGCCTGCAGACGCAGAACGTTATCGAAGAGTTGCACGCTTCAGGGCACCGCGTCGACAAAGACCTGGTGGCGAATGTGACCATCAAGCGCCCCAACAAGCTGCGTGCGGTGCGCGGTGGCGAACTCCTGGACCAGCGCTTCTTCTATGACGGCAAGACCCTGACGCTTGTACAACCCGGCCGAGAAGGTCTATGCGACCGAAGCGGCCCCCGACACGATCGAGAAGATGATCGACTTCGCACGCGAAACGGTCGGAATCCTGCTCCCGGCCGCGGACCTACTCTACCGCAATGCCTTTCCGCTGCTGATGCAGGACGTGACCTTGGCCGTGGTGGTCGGCAAGACGGTCATCGGTGGGGTCAAGTGCGATCATCTGCTTTTCAGCCGCCCGGATGTCGATTTCCAGGTCTGGATTGCCGAAGGCAGCCGACCGTTTCCGCACAAGTATGTCGTCACGGAAACGACCACCCCCGCGCTCCTGAGCATCACCACGATCCTCAGCAACTGGAAGACCGACGCTGCCGTCGACGATGCGCAGTTCAAGTTCGCGCCGCCCAAGGGGGCCAGCGCGATCCGTTTCCTGCCACGCCAGCCAGCTGGCCCGTCCAACCCCTGAAGCGCGCCGGAGGAAGGCCATGAACTCCGTATACCGGATTGCAGGAGCACTGATTGTTCTCGTCGCGGTGTCCATTGCGGACATCGCGGGTCTGTCCGTGACACTGGTGCCCGAAGCGCAGGCGTTCCGTGGCCGAGGGGCCGCCTTCGTCGTCGGCGCCGCGGTCGGCTCGGCAGGGTCATCATCGGCCGAGGCCAGCGCCGCGGCATCGCAGCAACAGGCGGCCGCAGCGCAGCAGCAGGCGGCTCTCGAAAAGGAGAAGGCCGCCGCGGCCCAGCAGCAGGCGGCCGCGGCGCAGCAGCAGGTAGCGCTCGAAAAGGAGAAGACCGCCGCGGCCCAGAAGCAGGCCGCAGCAGCCCCGCCGCCGGCTGCCGCCCCCGGGGCCGCGTTGCCCCTGGGGACCGTCGTTGCAGCGCTTCCTCCAGGATGTACTCCCACGCCGGTGGGCGGGGTGAACTACTACTACTGCGGGGGAAACTTCTACCAGGCCGCGTACGAGGGAAGCACGCTGAAGTACGTAACGACGAAGCCCAAGTGAGAGCCACGCGACCTGGGAAGAGCGAGTACAGGTGAATGAGCTGTGAACGAGCTGACGGGCGGGACGTGTCTGCGCGGTAGTCGCCACGGGGGCGGAAGTCGGTCCATTTCCGAAATCCCGGGTGAAAGCATGCGGATGTTTCGAGTGAAACCATGGGCTATCGCCGTCCTCGCCGCACTGTGCCTCGCTGTCGGTGCGCCGGTGCAGGCCCAAGAAGGGCCGAGCGCCGAGGAGCTCGCGAAGCTGACCCAGAACCCGATCGCCAACCTGATCAGCGTGCCGCTCCAGAACAACACGAACTTCGACGTCGGCCCGGAGAACGGGACGCAGAACATCCTGAACATCCAGCCGGTCATCCCGTTCAGCCTGAGCCAGGACTGGAACCTCATCACGCGGACCATTCTGCCGATCGTCACCCAGCCCGGTTTCACCCCTGACGAGAGCTCAACCACGGGGCTCGGCGATTTCCAGCTCAGCGGATTCCTCTCGCCGAGCCGCGCGGCCGGCCTGATCTGGGGTGCCGGCGCGATCCTCCAGGCGCCGACGCACACCAGCGATCGCCTCGGCAACGATCGGTGGGGCCTCGGGCCGACCGCCGTGGTGCTGCGCCTGGAGCCGGGGAGTCCGTGGGTGTTCGGTGCGCTCGTCAACAACGTGTGGTCGGTCGGCTCGGGTAGCGACCCGAGCTACAACAACCTGCTCATTCAGCCGTTCGTCAATTACAACTTCCCGGGTGGTGTCTACGTCAACTCGGTGCCGATCATCACGGCCAACTGGAACGCCGACAGCGACCAGCGCTGGACGGTGCCGCTCGGCGCCGGTATCGGCAAGATCGTCCGCTTCGGCCGGCTGCCGGTGAACATGCAGCTGGGTGGGTACTACAACGTTGTGCGGCCCGACGACGGCCCCGAATGGCAGCTGCGCGCCCAGGTGCAGTTCATGTTCCCGAAGTAGCGGGCAGGCAACGCACGGCGGGGCATGGGCACCGCCGGGGCGTCAGAGCTCAGGGCGTCCATGGACGCCAGGCACGAGCTCAGTCCCGACCGGATGCTGCTCTTCAAAGAGCAAGGCTGAGATCGCGGAAGCCGGAGGTCACGATGTCGAAGAGTCACCCCGAGGCATCCGCCGGCGTCAGCAAGACGCCCTTGAAGGAAGTCAGCGCGTTCTCCCTCGTGAGCGGCGGGCTGCTCTACCGGTTCTGGCGACGTACGCGGCTGTCCGGAGACGCACTGGAGTTGGCGCGCCGGCGCGTGCTCGTCACGGCCCTGGTCACCTGGGTGCCGTTACTGCTGTTGTCGATCGCCGAACGGAACGCCTGGGGAGGCAGCGGGAGGGTGATGTTCCTGCAGGACGTTGAGACGCAACTGCGCCTGCTGATCGCGGCGCCGTTGTTGATCCTGGCGGAGGTCAGGGTTCACCGGGTGATGCCCCAGATCGTGGGGCTGTTCGTGGAGCGCGGCCTGATCCCGGACGCGGCGCGCTCGCAGTTCGACGCCGCCATTGCTTCCGCCATGCGACTGCGCAACTCCGTCGTGCCAGAGCTGCTGTTGATCGTGTTCGTGTACAGCGTGGGAGTGCCGTTCGTCTGGCGCGATCGGGTGGCGCTCGGTGTGACCAGCTGGTACGCCACCGTCGAGGGTGGGTCCCTGCAGCCGTCGCTGGCCGGCTGGTGGGCGGGGCTCGTGAGCATGCCCGTGTTCCAGTTCCTGCTGGTGCGGTGGGGTTTCAGGTTCTTCATCTGGGCGCGCTTCCTGTGGCAGGTGTCGCGCACGAAACTGAACCTGGAGCCGACGCATCCGGACGGCACGGCCGGACTGCACTTTCTCGCCCGAACCGAGCTCGCGTACAACATGGTGCCACTCGCGCTGGGCACGGTCCTCGCCGGAATGATTGCCAACCGGATCTTCTACGAGGGCGCGAAGCTGCTCGACTTCAAGGTCGAGATCGTCGGCACTGTGGGGCTGCTGGCGTTCCTCGTCCTCGGACCGCTGCTGGTGTTCACGCCACAGCTCCGAGCGGCCCGGCGCGAGGGAATGGAGGAATACGGCAGTATGGGACAGCAGTATGCGCGCGAGTTCAACCGTAAGTGGATTCGCGGGAGCCGCCCGGACGACGAGCCGCTGCTCGGCAGCGCGGACATCCAGTCGCTGGCCGACCTGCACAACGGCTATGAGGTGGTCGAGGGCATTGGGTGGGTGACGTTCGGCAGGAAGAACGTGACGTGGCTGGCGGCGACCACGCTGCTGCCGGTTGCCCCGTTGCTGCTGACGACGTTCTCGGTGGAGCAATTGCTCGAGCGCGTGCTGAAGGCGCTGTTCTGAAAGGTCTATCGAGGTGAAAGGACGAGAGGTAGACCTGGTTCGTGGAAGACGGATACGGAGATGGGCCTGTGTTGGTCTGATAGCCATCTGCACGGGGCTGGGCTCATGGACGGCTCATGCGGATGACGGGTGGGCGGAGGGCCGGCAGTTTGGACTGGACGAGCCCGAGGCGAGCCGCGACGGCAGTGCTGCGATCGGGCGGAGTGTGGTCGCGTCGCTCACGCCCGGATCGGTGCTGGTCGCCCAGGGCGGCGGCGCGGGAGCGAACGCGGAGACCGACAAGTGGAAGTTCCGTCTGGGCCCGTACCTGTGGGGCCACGCATGGAGATGACCCTCGACGTGGGCGAGGTCACCCGGTCGACGACCATCGACTTCGTGGACATCGTCCCGCAGCTTCATTTCGCCTTCGGCGCCCAGGCTGAGGCGACGGTCGAGAAGTGGACCGCGTTCGGCGATCTCCTCTACATGAGCGTGGGGCAGAGCGAGACGCAGAACGGGATTTCGGTGAGCACCAACGTCCAGCTGCTGTTCTTCGAGTTCGGGGCGACGTACCGCCTCGGCCCAGTGTCGCTGGGCCGGGCGGGATGGCTCACGTTCGAGCCGCTGGCCGGAGGGCGCTTCATCTGGATGGATGTCTCGCTTGGCTTTCCCAACCGGAAAGTCTCCGACAGCGCCAACGTGATCGACCCCATCGTGGGCGGGCGGATCACCTACCACATCACGGACACGCTCGAGCTCTGGTTCCGCGGCGACGTCGGCGGCTTCGGGATCTCTGACAACCAGACCGAGCTCACCTACAACCTCATCGCGGGGCTGAACTGGCGCTTCGCCGACCGCTGGTCCGCCTTCGCGGGCTGGCGCTACATGGATATCGACCTTGAGAAGAACAGTGGCCGACGGACCTTCAACGCGGACGTTTCGATGTCGGGGCCGTTCCTCGGGCTTAGCCTTTACTTCTGATCGGCGAAGCGCGATGGACTGTTCGTTACCGGTTGCCGTGGACCAAGCGGTAGCCACTGGAAGCAGGACGGGAATGAAGGGAGCAAGCGCGCCCCGGCTCGCACTCCTCCTGGCCCCGGTGCTCTCGGGGGCCGCCATCATGGGGCTCGAGCTCGTCGGCCTCCGGCTCCTCGCCCCCCGCTTCGGCGCCTCGACCTACGTGTGGGGCGGGCTCCTCGGCGCGATCATGGCTGCACTGGCGCTCGGGTACCTTGCCGGCGGGGCGCTGGCCGACCGCCGCCCGCGGCCGCGGTGGGTCTTCGGCCTCCTGCTCGCGGGCGCCGTTTGGGTGGCCGCCGACCTCCTGATGGCGGAGGCCGCGCTCGACGGGGCGGAGCGGCTGGGGGCCATGCTCGGCCCAATCGTCTCGACCGCCGCGCTCCTCGGTCCGCCGATGATCGTGCTGGGGTCAGTGTCACCATTCGTGGTGAAGCTGGAGGGTCAGCTCTCCTCGCTCGGGTTCACGGCCGGGCGCGTCTTCGCCCTCTCCACCGTGGGCAGCCTCGCCGGCACCTTCGTCACCGCCTTCTGGTGGATCCCGGACTACGGCAGCCGCCACACCCTTCGGATCCTGTTCGTGGCTCTGGTAGCGCTCGGCATCGCGGGGCTCGCCTGGCCGGCCTCGCGAGCCGGGCGTGCGGCCCTCACCCTCACCCTGGCGGGCCTTCCCTTCCTGGCGCCCGATCCGCCGCTTCTCCCCGGCATCGTCTTCGCCGGGGAGTCGCCCTACAACAGCGTCTTCGTCGCGGACGAGGGCGGGGACCGGCTGCTCGTCCTGAACAGCCTCCGTGAGGGCTCCCATTCGGTCCGGCCCGGCGACGGCGTGCTCACCGGCGGCTACTACGACGTCCTCTCCCTCGGGCCGCTCCTCGCCCGGGGCCGGCGGGTGCTGGTCCTGGGGATGGGCGGCGGGACGACCGCCGCGGCCTACCGGCGCCTCTATCCCGGAGCGCACGTCACCGCGGTCGAGATCGACCCCCTCGTCGTGCGGGTCGCCCACGAGTACCTGGGCCTCGAGCGGGGGCCCGACCTCGAGGTCCACGTCGAGGACGCTCGGCCGTTCCTGAGGCGGGGACGCGAGCTCTTCGACGTCATCGAGGTCGACGTCTTCGCCGGCGGCCCCTACGCGCCCTTCTACTGCCTGACCGCCGAGTTCTTCACGGCGGCGAGGGCGAGGCTCGCGCCCACCGGTCTCCTGTCCATGAACGTCTACGCCCCGGGAGGCGACTCCACGCTTGCCGAGGCCGTGGTCGCGACCCTGGCGACGGTGTTCCCCACCGTCCTCGAGCTCCAGGTGGAGGAGGAGCGCGTGCTGATCGCGTTCCGGGAGCCGACCTCGCTCGATGCCGTGCGGGCGCTGCTCACGAGCCCCGCGCTGCCCGGCGAGCTCCAGTCGGTTGCTCGCAAGACGGCGTCCGCGCTCCGGAGGTCCGTGCCGGGCGGCGCGATCATCCTCACGGACGACCGCGCCCCCGTCGAGCCGCTGACCCGCCAGATGATCATGCGCCGGGACCGCCTTCGGGCGGGTAGCGGGCGAAGCTGAGACGCGAAGGCCCGCGAGGTTGCCGCGGAGCTCCTCCTAGCCGCGAACGCTTCATGAGTCCGCGGAGCACGGAGTTGAGTTGCGGGGTCCCACCGTCACACGAGGCCATTTTCGTCTGGAGCCATCGCTATTCGATCGGCGCGTGCGTTGCTCGTACTCTTCTAACAGTGCGAATCGATGGGCCAAGGGGCGATCGTGACTGAACACGGGTTCGAAGCCTGATGGAAAGCCCCTTATTCGCTTCCTGCGCTTGTTTCGCGTCAAGTCACTACGCCGCGTGGGCGATGCCGTGGACCGGGACGGTCAGCGCGCGTGCCACCACCTGACGTGTCCCGTCGGGGACACCACTCGCCGTGGGTGCTTGTCGTGGAGCCGAATAGCGGACCGCCGCACCCCGCCTCACGGTCGGACACCATGACGGGAGCCGGTCGGCGCGAGGGTTCGCTTGCCCTGCGCCCGGGCGACGGTACC
This sequence comes from uncultured Candidatus Rokubacteria bacterium, assembly GCA_963805625.1. Taxonomy (GTDB): domain Bacteria; phylum Methylomirabilota; class Methylomirabilia; order Rokubacteriales; family DASRDR01; genus DASRDR01. The sequence continues at coordinate 4,195 of CAWDVE010000006.1, read as the reverse complement.
CGCCGCTCAGCGGTATCGCTGGTGCCACTCGCGACCGGTCCAGGTGAGCCAGCGCTCGGGACGGATCTCGACCAGCACGCGCGGCCGCGCGATCGTGCGCGCCGCGTAGGTCGGGCCGTCTGGGCCGAGGTAGCGGAGCGAGAGGCGGCGGGTGAGGGGGCCGAGGCGCGGGCTCGACGCCGGCGCGACGGGGCCCTCCACGATCGCGGCCCGCCCCTGGACCGACACGCGCGTGTGCTCCGCGTGCTCGTCGTCCGCCACGTGCAGCGCGACCCGGGGGTCGGCGCGGACGTGGCCGACCCACTCGGCGCGCTCGCGGCCGACCACCAGGAACACGCGGGCCGCGGGGTCGAACTCGTACCACACGGGGGCGACGTAGGGCCAGCCGTCCGGGCCGAGGGTCGCCAGCCGCGCGTTCCAGGGCTCGGCGAGGAAGGCCGCCGTCTCGGCCTCGGTGAGGCCACCGATCTTCGTGCTGGGCTGCCAGGGCATGCGAGGCTCCCGACTCCGCGGCGGCGCCGTCCCGGCGTCGCCGGCTTATCGCGTGACCGCGCGGGGGTCGAGGCTGTCCCGGAGCCCGTCCCCGACGACGTTCAGCGCGAGCACCGTGAGCATGATGGCGCCGCCCGGGAAGAGCGACACCCAGGGCGCGAGCGCGAGGAACTCCTTCCCCTCGTTGAGGATGGTCCCCCACGACGGCGTGGGCGGCTGCACGCCCACGCCGAGGTAGGAGAGCGCGGACTCGATCAGGATGCCGTAGGAGAGGCACACCGCCGTCTGGACGATGACCGGCGATACCGCGTTCGGCAGGACGTGACGGACCAGGATGGCGCCGCGGCTCCATCCCAGCGCTTCGGCCGCCTCCACGTACGCCTGGGCCGACTCGGCGAGGACCGCGCCCCGCACGACCCGGAAGAAGAGCGGCGCGTAGACCACCGCGATGGCTGCGATCGCGCTGCCGATCCCGGCGCCCAGGACCGCGGCGACCGCGATCGCGAGCAGGATCGGCGGGAACGCGAAGAAGACGTCCATCAGGCGCCCGCAGAGCTGGTCGAGGGCTCGGCCGAGGCCGGCCAGGAGGCCGAGCGCGCTCCCCGCGGCGAGCGCGATCGCGATCGCCGCCCCCGCGATCCCCAGCGAGACCCGCACGCCGAAGAGGACGCGCGAGAGGAGGTCCCGCCCGAAGCGGTCGGTGCCCATCCAGTGGCGCGGGCCCGGCGCCTGGAAGAGGCCCTGGGCGTCGACCGCCGTCGGCGAGTACGGGGCGACCCACTCCGCGCCGATGCCGAGCGCCACGACGACCAGGAGCAGCGCCCCTGCGGCCCGGAAGAGCGCGCCCTGCGCCGGACGGCGGGCGCGCTGCGCGCCGGCGCCCGTGCCGGCCTCCGCCCTAGCCACGACGGAGCCGCGGGTCCAGGACGGCGTAGAGGAGGTCCACGGCAAGGTTCAGGGCCATGAAGGTTGCCGCCAGCAGCAGGATGACGCCCTGCACGACCGGGTAGTCCCGCTGGAAGATCGCGTCGAGTAGGAGCCGGCCCACGCCGGGCAGCGTGAACACGTCCTCGACGACGACCAGGCCGCCCACCACGTAGCCCAGCTGGACGCCCGCCACCGTGACGACGGGGATCAGCGCGTTTCGCAGCGCGTGATGGTAGGTGACGCGCCGGTCGGCGAGCCCCTTCGCCTGCGCCGTCCGCACGAACTCGCGGCCCAGCACGTCGAGCATGGACGAGCGCGACATCCGCGTGATCGTCGCTGCCGTCGCCGTCCCGAGGGTCAGCGCCGGCAGCGCCATGATGAGGAGGTTCGCGGCCGGATCGCGGAGGAAGGGCACCCACTGGAGCGAGGGCATCCAGCCGAGGTACACGGAGAAGACCAGGATCAGCACGGTGCCCTGCCAGAAGGCCGGGAGGGCGAGGCCGAGCGTCGCCAGGACGCGGATCAGGCCGTCGCGCGTCCCGCCCGGACGCGTCGCCGACGCGACCCCGAGGGGGATCCCGAGGCAGAGCGACCAGCCCACCGCGAGGACGGCCAGCTCCGCCGACACCGGCACGCGCTCCAGGAACAGCCCGAGCACCGGCCGCCCCGAGAGCCAGGACGTCCCCAGGTCACCCCGCACCACCCCGCCCAGCCAGGCCAGGTACTGGACGTGGAGGGGGCGGTCGAGGCCGAAGAACCGGCGGAAGCTCGCCAGCACCTCCGGCGAGGCGATCGCCGCCTGGCCGAGGAGCTGCTCGACGACCGTGCCGGGGACGAGCCGGATCATGGCGAAGACGAGCACGCTCACGCCGAGTAGCGTGAGCGCCATGGCGGAGAGCCGGGTCAGGAGGTACGCGCGCACGGCGAGGCCGAAAGGCGGGCCGCCGCGGCTATAGGGCCGAGGTCCGGCCCGCCGCCGGGTGCGCCGCGCCTAGCGCCCTTCCAGGGCGCTCCGATGAAGCACCGTGGGTCCTGTCGCCGGGGTCCAACCCGGCGTTCCCCCGAGCGCCGCGCTCGGCGGAACAGCGCGAAGCGACCCTAGCGGTCGAGCCAGGCGAAGCGAAGGCCGTAGTGGAAGCCGGTCGGGTGGGGCTGGAACCCCTTGACCGTCTTCTGCATGGCGTACAGGAGATCGGGGGAGTAGAGCGGCAGCGAGATCGGGTCCTCCGCGAGGAGCCGCTGGACCTGGTCGTAGAGGGGCTTGCGCCGCGCGCGGTCGAGCGTCGTCCGGCCGGCGTCGAGCAGCTCGTCGGCCTTGGCGTTCTTCCAGCGGCGGAAGTCCTTCCCCCCCGGCGCGGAGTGGAAGTGCCGGTGGAAGGCCTGGTCGGGGTCGACGAAGCCGCCCCACTCGTTCATGGTCGGCGGCGACTGCGGGACGACCCAGTCCTTGATCCAGACGCCGCCGTCCACGGTCTCGACGGCCACGTCGATCCCCGCCTCCTTCAGGTTCTCGACGATCACGGGCAGGGCCGCCGCCAGTGCCGGGAAGCCGACGATGTTGCGGATCTTCATGGCCACGCGGCCGGGGTAGCCGGCCCGTTGGAGGAGCGCCCTGGCCTTGGCCACGTCGCGCTGCTGGTTCGGCAGCTCCGACCACGGCAGGGCCCAGTAGGTGAGACCGGGCGGCAGCACGCCGAGCCGCTGGCCGAGCCCCGAGCCGGCGATCTGGAGGATGGCCTGGCGGTCGAGCGCCAGCGCGATGGCCTGGCGCACCTCCGGCTTCGCCGTCGGCTCCTGGTCGCCGGCGAGGTCGAGGACGACCCACCGCGTGGAGGGCGCCTGGACCGTGTCGATCGTCGCGACGCTCTTGGCCACCTGGAAGGACAGGGCCGACGAGAACTCCGCCAGGTGGACCTGGCCCGTCCGCAGCCCCGCCACGATCGACGACTCGTCGGGGATCGCCTGGTACACGATCCCGTCGAGCAGCGGCTTCTGCGCGCCCCAGTAGGCCGGGTTCCGCTTGAGGGCCCAGCGCCGGCTCGGGTCGAACTCCTCCACCATGAACGGGCCCGTGCCGGCGGCCTTGGTGAGGAGGGCCTTGCCGTCGCCGGCCGAGTCCTTCGGGATCACGCCGTTGTACTTCCCGCCCAGGTTGACGAGGAAGGTCGCCGCCGGCGCGCTCAGGACGAAGCGGACGGTCGCGCGGTCGACGACGTCGATCTGCTTGACGAAGGTAAGGTCGTTCGCGCCCGGGCTGACCTTGGGGTCGCGGACCCGGTCGTACGTGTACTTCACGTCCTCGGCGCCCATCTCGGTGCCGTCGTGGAAGCGCACGCCGCGGCGGAGGTGGAATACGTACTCGGTGGGCGACCGCTGCTCCCAGCGCTCGGCCAGCTCCGGCTTCGCCTCGAGGCCGTGGTCGATCCAGACCAGGTTCTCGTAGACGAGCGGCTTCCGGCGCTGGAAGATGTCGAGCCCCTGCATGTGAGGCTCGATGTTCGGGGGCAGCGCCGAGCTGGCGACCGTGAGGACGCCGCCGGGCTTCCCCTGGGCGCGGGCCCGCCGCGGGAGGAGGCTGGCCGCGCCCAGGGCCGCCGCGCCGCCGCCGGCGAGGAGGGCGCGTCGCGAGAGAGGGGTCGTGCGAGCGAGCGGCTCCGTCATGGTCGGTCTCCTTCCTTGGCCTCGAGAGTCGGGCGCGCGGGTCCCGCCGCGGGCGCGCCACGCCCATCGTCGTCGGACGCGTGAGGGGGTGTCAAGGCATCCGGCCGGCCCTTGC
>CAWDVE010000005.1:0-11414 GCA_963805625.1 uncultured Candidatus Rokubacteria bacterium | reverse complement strand
AGCGGGCGGGGCCGGCGCGGCCGCGGGCGCGGCGGGAGCAGCAGCCGGCGGGGCGGCGGCGGGCGCGCTCGCGGCGGGCGGCGCGGGCGCCGCCTGCTGGGCGAGCGCGCCCGCGCCGCCGAGCGGCACCAGGACGGCCAGGACGGCCAGGACGACGCACAGGCTCACGGACCGGATCACGCGACTCACCACCGTCGAATCTCCTTTCGGCATCGGCTCAGAGCGCCGCCTCGTCACGCTCGCCGGTTCGGATGCGAACGGCCATCTCGACGGGTGTGACGAACACCTTGCCGTCGCCGATCGCGCCGGTCCGGGCCGCGGCCGCGATCGTGTCCACGACCTTGTCGACCATCGCGTCCGCGACGACGATCTCGATGCGGATCTTCGGCAGGAAGTCGATCGTGTATTCCGAGCCCCGGTAGAGCTCGGTGTGGCCCTTCTGCCGTCCGAACCCCCGCACCTCCGCGACGGTCATCCCGATGACCCCCATCCCGGTCAGCGCGTCCTTCACCTCGTCGAGCTTGTAGGGCTTGATGATCGCCTCGATCTTCTTCATGCGGTGGGCCTCCTCCTGTCCGGCGGGAGCGAGGTGCAACGCGGGTGCCACGGGAGTGGCGGTCACCGGTGTCCCGCAAGTGCGCGTCGCGGCGAGGCGGCGCGGCGCGCGCGCCCGCTCCGGCCCCGGGCGCGTGCCTAGCCCGCGACCAGCCTGCCCAAGGAACGTGCACGCCGCCCAGGTGGTGCCGGCGTCTCGCCGGCGGGTGGTGGTTCCGGGCCCCGACCTTGACAGGCCGGGAGGGGTCCGGTTGGATAGCCGCGCGGTCCGACACACTCTGACGGCCACCGACGCCACCTGACGCCACCTGACGCCACCTGACGCCACCTGACGGAGGACATGCTGCCGGCCCTGTCGCTTGCCTACGGTCTGTCCCGGCTGGCCTTCCGGCTGCGCTCCTTTTGTGCGGCGCCGCTCTCCACGGCGGCGGCCGAGGTCACGATCCGGCAGCGGCTCGGGTGCCGCGACGCGGCACTTCTGCGGCTGGTGGAGCGGCTGCTCGGCGATGCCCGGGGCCCGTATCGCGCGCTGTTCCGGGCCGCCGGCTGCGAGATGGGAGACGTCCGCGCCCTGGTCGCCCGCGACGGTGTCGAGGCGACGCTCCACGCGCTGGCCCGGACCGGCGTCTACGTCTCGTCCGACGAGTTCAAGGGCCGTGCGCCGATCGTGCGCGGCGCAGTGACCGCTCACGTCTCCGACCGAGACTTCGACAACCCGCTGATCCCGGGTGACTTCTCGAGCACGAGCGGCGGGACGCACGGTCGCCCGCGGCGTATCCTCATCGATCTCGACTATCTCGCCGACACGGCGCCGGGGTGGGCGGCGTGGTTCGCGGCGCACGACTGGCTCGCGCGCCCGCTCGTGTTCGTGACGCCGATCTATCCCGGCATCGCCGGGCGCCAGCTCCGCTGCATCCGTTTCGGCAAGCCCTACGATGCGTGGTTCGCCACCGGGGACGGGACGTCGGCGGGCTATCGCCTGGTCTCCGCCTACCTGACCCGGCTGATTTGCTGGCGGACCGGCGTGCCGGGGCCCGAGCGCGTGGCTCTGGGGGAGCTGGGGCCCGTCGCACGGCGACTGGCTGACATGGCGGCGTCCGGACCGCCTCCCTGTGTCAGCACGCCGCCGAGCACGGCGGCGAGGATCGCGGTGGCGGCGGGGAAGCAGGGCCGGTCGCTCGCCGGCGTGTGCTTCCTCGTGGCCGGTGAGCCCATCACGCTCGCGCGCCGGCAGACGATCGAGGCCTCGGGCGCCCGAGCGTTCGCTACCTACGGAACCTCCGAGATCGGACCGATTGGCGTTCAGTGCGCGCTCTCCCCGGAAACCGACGGGGTCCACCTCTTCCAGGACGGGGTCGCCGTCGTCTCCCGGGCGCGACGCCTCGCCTCCGGGGAGACGGTAGACGCTCTCCTCGTGACGGCGCTCCTACCCACGTGTCCGAAGCTGATGCTGAACGTCGAGATCGGGGACTACGGCACGCTCGAGGACCGACTCTGCGGGTGCTGGCTCGGCGAGCTTGGCTACGGCCGGCACCTCCACACCATCCGGAGCTTCGAGAAGCTGACGGGAGAGGGCGTCACCATCCATGTGGCGGACCTCCACCGGGTGCTGGAGGAGGTGCTGCCCCGGCGCTTCGGCGGCACGTCGACCGACTACCAGCTCCTGGAGGAGCAGACCCCGCGAGGCCTCCCGCGCTACGTCCTCCTCGTCAGCCCCGAGGTGGGCGCGATCGATGACCGCACCCTGGTGAGGGTCTTCCTGGAGGAGGTGGGGCGCCTGCGGCGGCCGTACCCGTTCATGCTTGATCAATGGGCCCAGGGAGATGCCGTCCGCATCCGGCGCGAGCGTCCGCGTCCCACGAGCCGGGGGAAGCTGGTCTCCTTCCGGACCCTCGGACCCGACGACCGCGCGTGAGCCCTGGCCCGCTCGTACCCGCCGGAGCTGGAGACGGCAACGCTCGACGGTTACCGGGCTGCAGCGGCGGCGGTCTCTCCGGTCGCCACCTGGCGGATCTCGTGCGCGCCCGTCGCGTCGGTCGCGTGGTCGTCATCCCGACGGCCATCGACCTCAACCGGTTCACGCCGCGGCCAAGGGATGCCCGGCTGCTCCAGGACCTCGGTCGTGATCGCCCACGTCTCGAACCTGAAGCCCGTCAAGCGGCCGCTGGACCTCGTGCGGTCCGCGGTCGAAACGACGCGGCGCGACGCTCGCCTCATGTATCTCATCATCGGGGACGGCCCGCTCCGGAAGCGCATGGAGGAGGCGTGCCGCCAGGCGGGGGTGCGGGATCGCTTCTGGTTCGCCGGGTGGATCGACTACGCAGCGATGCCCGGCTATCTGAGCGTCGCCGACCTGGTCGTCATGCCGTCGGAGTCCGAGGGGCTGGCCCGCGCCTACGGTGGAGACTCAGGCGAGCGGCCGGGCGCTCCTGGCGAGCGACATCCCGGCCGCCCGGGAGGTCGTCGTGGACGGCCAGACCGGCGTGCTCTTCCGGCTGGGTGATGTCGCGGACCTTACCGCGAAGACCCTCCGCCTGGCGGCCGCGCCGGACCTTCGCGCCACGATCGGCCAGAAGGCCCGCGCCCGTGGCGGCCACGCGCTCGACGGTGCTCTCGAGGCGTCCGAGCGCGCGCTGTACGCGGCGACGAGGCAGTCTCTCGACGGGGCGCGACGTCCCGCCAGCTGATCAGGTGCCCCGCGTCGGCGCGCACGGGCGTCAGCGAGCCCAAGGTACGCTCATGGGCCGGTCAGCCTGGGGATTGCGCGGCGACGGGGCGGTTACTTGTAGATGTTCAACGCCTTGAGGATGGCGAGCAGCACCACGGCGCCGAAGATGCTGATTATCCAGGCGCCCACCGAGCCCACCGCCACGATCCCGAGCGCTCCTGCCAACCAAAACCCGAGCACGGCGCCGATGATCCCGACGACGATATTGGCGATGAGGCCCATCTGGCCGCCAGTCTTCATGAGAAGGCTGGCCAACCATCCGATCACTCCCCCGATGATCAGGGTCACGATGAGGCCCATGGTCCCTCCCTCCGGAGACGGGTTCGTTTGAACGAGGAGTCAGCAGCCCAATCCTAGCTCAATTCGCCCGGTGTCGCTGGCCCGCGTCGGCCTCGCTCGAGGCTACAATGCCGCGTGGACCGCCCGCGCTTCCGCTCGATCAGCGCCGTCACCCTCGCCACCCGGGACATGGTGCGCGCCGTTCGCTTCTATCGGGCGCTCGGCTTCGACCTGGCGAGCGGCGGGGAGACGGTGGAGTTCACGTCCTTCGTCGTCGGCGACGGCTATCTCAACCTCATTGCGGCGCCGCCGGAGGCCCGTTGGAGCTGGTGGGGCCGGGTGATCATCCAGGTCGACGACGTGGACGCACTCCATGTCCGCGCTCGCGCGGCGGGGCTCGCCCCTGAAGCCTCGCCACGCGATGCCGAATGGGGCGAGCGCTACTTCCACCTCACGGACCCGGACGGGCACGAGCTCTCCTTCGCCCGCCCGCTCTGAGCCCCGATCGGTCGGGGCCTCCGGGCGCGGCTGGCCGAACGCGCGGCGGAGTGCGTCACCACCGCGGATCGAGGTTCCTCCGGCCTCGCGCCGACCGTCGCGCTCGAAAACGCCGTCACCGCGCGGCGAGCCCGGGGTGGGCGCCGGGGAGCGTCGCGGGCCGAGGGGTCAGGCCCGGGGCGCGCTGGTCGCGGCGGATTGGGTGTCCGCGTCGGCATGCACGGGCTCGACTCGGACGGCGCAGACCTTGTACTCGGGGATCTTCGAGGTGGGGTCGTGGGCGGAGTTCGTCAAGAAGTTTGCCGCCGACTCGGCGAGCTTGACGAAGGGCACGAAGACCGCGCCGGGCCGCACGTCGTCGGTGAGGCGCGCGTAGCCTTCCAGCTCGCCCCGCCGGGAGGTGAGCCGCACCAGGTCGCCGTCGTGGAGCCGGAGCCGCCGCGCGTCGAGCGGGTGGATCGCGACGCGGAGCCTGGGCTCCAGCTCGAGGAGCCCCGGCACGCGCCGGGTGATCGTGCCGCCGTGCCAGTGATAGAGGAGCCGCCCGGTGTTGAGGACGAACGGGTAGTCCGGGTCCGGCAGCTCGGCGGCCGCCGCGCCCTGGGTGACCGGCACGAACTTCCCGAGGCCGCGCGAGAAGCTCTCCGCGTAGAGGTAGCGGGTGCCCGGGTGGTCCGGCGCCGGGCACGGCCACTGGAGCCCGCCCTCCCGGTCGAGGCGGGCGTGCGTGATCCCCGCGAGGAACGGCACGAGTCCCGCCATCTCGTCCCACACCGCCGAGGCGTCCGGGTAGTCGAAGCCCTGCACGGGGAGGCCGAGCCGCCGCGCGACGCGCTCCGCGAGCTCGGCCGTGATCCACCAGTCCGGGCGCGCATCCCCGGCCGGGGCGAGCACTTGCCGCACCCGCTGGACCCGCCGCTCGGAGTTCGTGAACGTGCCTTCCTTCTCGGCGAACCCGGCCGCCGGGAGGAACACGTGGGCGAGCTCCGCCGTCTCGTGGAGGAAGAGGTCCTGGACCACGAGGAAGTCGAGCTGGGAGAGGGCCTTCTGCGCGTGGTGGAGGTCGGGCTCCGACAGGAGGGGGTTCTCGCCCACCACGTACATCGCGCGGATCCGCCCGTCGAGACAGCCCTCGACCATGTCCGTCACGACGAGGCCGGGCTCGGCCGGCGGCCGGACGCCCCAGACGCGCTCGAACTTCGAGAGCGTCGGCGCATCGTAGCTCTGGTAACCCGGGAGGTTCGTCGGGATGCATCCCGCGTCGCCGCACCCCTGGACGTTGTTCTGGCCGCGAAGCGGGGAGATCCCGTTCCCGGGCTTCCCGAGCTGGCCGGAGACGAGCGCCAGGTTCAGGAGCGCGTGGGCGTTCGCGGTCCCGTTCGTGTGCTGCGTGATGCCCATGCCCCAGATGAGGCAGGACCCGGCGTAGGGCGGTCGCGCGTACCAGCGGGCGGCCTGGACGATGTCGGCGGCCGGCACCCCCGTGATCGCCTCGGCGTGCTCCGGCGTGTAGGGCTCGACCGCGGCCCGCCAGGCGTCGAACCCCTCGGTGCGCGCCCGCACGAAGCCCTCGTCCCAGAGGCCGTCGGTCAGGATAACGCGCGCCATCGCGTTGAAGAGGGCGACGTCGGTCCCCGGGCGCTGGCGGATCCAGACGTGGGCGTAGTCGCAGAGCTCGATCCGCTTGGGATTGACCACGACGATCCGCGCCCCCCGCGCGTGGGCGCGGCGGAAGCGGATCGCGATCACCGGGTGGTTCGCGCTCGCATCCGCCCCCACGATCATGAGGCAGCCCGCCTCCTCGTAGTCGACGTACGAGTTCGAGGTGGCGCCCGAGCCCATCGACGTGAGCATCGCCTCGACCGAGGGCGAGTGGCAGAGGCGCGTGCAGTGGTCGACGCTGTTCGTGCTCATCACGGCGCGGCAGAACTTCTGGATGAGGTAGCCGTCCTCGTTGGTCGCCTTGGCCGAGGCGAGCGCCCCGAAGCGCCCGCGGTGGCGCGCGAGCCCGGCCGCGGCGGCGTCGAGGGCCGCGTCCCAGGAGACGGGCTCCCAGCGGCCGTCCCGCCGGACCATCGGACGGACAACGCGATCCTTCGCGTGGAGGAAGCCCGTCCCGAACCGGCCCTTCACGCAGAGCATGCCCTCGCTCGACCGATTCGCCGGCACGTCGTCGGCCATCACGGCGAGCCGCCCGTCGTCCCGCACCGCGTTGACGATGCCGCAGCCGACGCCGCAGTAGGGGCAGGTGGTCTCGACGCGCCGCTCGATCCGGGCCGGCGCCTCCTTCGGGCGGAGCGCGCCGGTGGGGCAGGTGGCGACGCACTGGCCGCAGGACGTGCAGATCGACGACGCCATGAGGCCGTCGCCGAAGACCCCGACCCGCTCGGCGTGCCCCCGGCCCACGAGGCTGATCGCCCCGATCCGCTGGACGTCGTCGCAGGCGGTCGTGCAGCGCCCGCAGAGGATGCAGGCCTCGCGGTCGAGGACGAAGAACGACTTCGAGTCGTCGACGGCGTGCCGGTGCAGGGGGGCCCAGGTCGGCGCCGCGAGCCCGTGGCGCGCCGCCGCCTCGCCGAGCTGGCCGAAGCCGTCGCGCCCGTCGCCCGCTACGAGCATGGAGCGCGTGAGATCGAGGACGCCCCGCCGGAGCCGCGTCACGCCGGGCGTGTCCGTGCGCACCGTCATCCCGTCGCGGGCCGGAAGGTGGCAGGAGGCGGGGAAGCCGCGCTGGCCCTCGACCTCCACCAGGCACGTGCGGCAGGCGCCGAGCGGCGCCCGGTCGGGATCTTTGCAGAGCTGGGGGAGGTCGATCCCGAGGCGGTTCACAGCGTCGAGCACCGTGGCGCCCTCGGGCACCTCCACCGGCCGAGCGTCGATGGTCAGCCGAAGCAGCATGGTTCCTAGGATACCTTGCCCGGGCGTACGAAGCGGCGTCGCCACCGGAGGTGCCTTGACCGGGGGGGCGCCGCTGCTAGCCTGGCCACGTTGCATAGACCGACGCCCAGATCGTGGATTCCGGTCCTGCTCGCGCTGGTCCTGTGCCTGCTCGGCGGGGCCCGGCGCGCCGCCGCCCAGCCGGCCCCGTCGCTCACGGACATCCGGAACCAGCTGGACCAGGTCGTCGGCAACCGCGTGGAGGCGGCCGCCATCCTCGGCGGCCAGGAGGCACCCCAGGGCGGGCTCTTCGGCTGGGGCTTCAACGACGTCGACGCGGGCGTCCTCAAGTACCCGTGGAGTACGGAGCTGGGCGCCCCCAGACCGCTCGGCGCGGGTGGGCTCACCTGGACGCCGGTCCTCCTCGGCTCGGTGGGCACCGCCTACTTCACCAACCAGTTCCGCAACGGCCCGCTCGCTGGCAACGAGTCAACCTACACCACCTACTCGCTCGGCCTCGGCGCGGGCCCGCGCATCGGGCTCCTGCCGGACCTGAGCGTGCTGCCGAGCTTCAGCCTGCTCTACGCGTACACGGAGAACGACTTCGATGCCGGGACCGAGCCGGGGCGCGCGGCCGAGCAGGCGGTCGACGGGCAGCTCGTCAACTGGCACACGCACACGCTCACGTTCATCCCCTCGCTCGCGCTCCGCTACCGGCCGACCTTCGGGCGCGTGACGCTCGGGCTCACGTCGACCTACACGTACTTCGCCACCGTCCCAATCGCGCGCTCGACGGATGCATACTCGTTCACGAGCGAGTCCCAGGTCTGGAACAACCGCGTGGAGGTTGACGTCGTCACGCCCTGGGAGGTCGCCGGCTGGCCGCTCCTGGTGGGCGGGTTCGTCAATCGCGCGGAGCTCTTCGGCGGGATCCGCCAGAGCCTCAAAAGTGACCACTTCCACTCGACCGGGGCCCACATCGCGCTTGATCCGAAGGGCCGGCTCTGGAAGGTGACAGAGGTGGGGCTGGCGGGCTCCTACTTCTGGTCCGACGCGTTCTCCGGCTGGACGTTCGGGATCGACTTGGCCGTGGCCTTCTGAGCCGCCGCGAGCGCGTTGCGCACGCCGAAGTAGGCGGGCTTCGGCGCGTAGTCCCGATCGAAGAGCAGGGGAGCGTCCTCGCCGAACTTGCTGTGGACCCAGGAGTGCCGGTCGCTCACGCCCCAGAACGTCACGCCCGCGAAGCCCGACAGCCCCGCGCAGGCCGCGATCGCGTCGTGGTAGACGCGGCGCTGGAGGGCGAGGGGATCCGTCCGGCGGATCCTGCGGACCCGGACGTCCATCTCCGTGATCCGGACCTCGAGGCCGAGCCCGAGGAGCCGCGCCACGCTGGCCGTGATGGCGGCGGGCTTCGGCGGGCGGGTGGTCTGGAGGTGCATCTGGAGGCCGACCCCGTGGACGGGGACGCCCGCGTCGAGGAGCCGCCGGACGAGCGCGTACACCGCGTCCGACTTCCGCCCGGACCTCTCAGCGCCGTAGTCGTTGTAGTAGAGCCGGGTGCCGGGATCGGCCGCGTGGGCCCGCCGGAAGGCCTCCGCGATGTGGTCCTCCCCGCAGGCGCGGAGGAAGTAGGTGTCGCGGAGGCCCCCGCCGTCGGCGATCGCCTCGTTGACGACGTCCCACGACGCGATGCGTCCCGCGTAGCGTCCCACGAGGGTCTCGATGTGGGAGGCGAGAGCGCGCGCCACCTCGCGCCGAGTGAGCGCCGGCGTCAGCCAGTCGGCGAGCTGGCGGTGCCAGACGAGCGTGTGGCCGTGGATGCGCATCCCGTGCGCCTCCGCGAACGTGACCAGCTGGTCCGCGGGGTCGAAGCTCCACTCGCGCTCGAAGGGGTGGACCGCGCCCCACTTCATCGCGTTCTCGGGCGTGATCGCGTTGAACTCGCGCACGAGCGTGGCGCGGTAGGCCGGGTCGCGTTGGAGGAGGTCGGGGTCGACGGCGGCCCCGATCGGCACCTGCGCCGCCGCCCACAGGGGCCCGCCGGGATCGCCGCCCTCGCCCGGGAGGCCCGGCGTGACGGGCGTGTCTGGCACCGAGGGGCGGCCTTCGGCCGGAGGCGACCCTCAGCGGGCGCCGGAGAGGCGCTCCGGGAAGTGCTCGAGCGCGGCCCGGAGCGAGAGCGGCGCAGCCTGGCCGAGGCCGCACAGCGAGGCTAGCTGGATGACGTCGGCCAGCTCGCGGAGCTCCGCGAGCGAGTCGGCGACCCCGGCGCGGGCGACGCCGTCGAGGAGCTCGAGCATCCGCGCCGTGCCCTCGCGGCAGGGCGTGCACTTGCCGCAGGACTCGCGGGCGTTGAATGCGAGGAGCGTCCGGACCACGTCGCGGACGTCCGCTCGCGCGTCGAGGGCGACGATCCCGCCGGTTCCGGGCGAGAGCGCCGGGCGCTCGAGAGGCCGGTCGAGGAACGCCGGCGGCACGACGATGCCGGACGGCCCGCCGATCACCACCGCGCCGAGGGGTCGCCCGGTCGCGAGGCCGCCACCAAGACCGTCGATCAGCCGCCGGAGCGTGAGCGGCGGGGCCGCCTCGACGACGCCCGGCCAGAGGACGTGGCCCGAAAGACCGAAGAGCTTCGTGCGCGCCGCCTCGGGACGGCCGCCCACGATGAGCGGCACTGCGGAGAGCGTCTCCACGTTGTTGATGACCGTGGGCTGGCCATGGACGCCCACGTCCACCGGGAACGGAGGCTTCGGCCGCGGCATCGCGCGCTTGCCCTCGATCGACTCGAGGAGGGCCGTCTCCTCGCCAAGGACGAAGCCGCCGGCGCCGCGCCGGATCTCGACCTCGAACGCGAAGTCGGTGCCGAGGACGCGCGAGCCGAGGACCCCAGCGGCGTGCGCCTCCCGCACGGCCCCGGCGCACCGCTCGGCTGAGAGTCCCGCCTCGCCGTGGATATAAAGAATGCCCCGGCTCGCGCCGGCCGCATACGCGGCGAGAAGCATACCCTCCAGGAGCCGGTGCGGGTCCGCTTCCATCAGATGGCGGTCCTTGAAAATCCCCGGCTCGCCCTCCTCGCCGTTGGCCACGAGGTACTTCGGCGCGCCGCGCGCGGCGCGGCAGCCCTCCCACTTCACCGCGGCCGGAAAGTAGGCGCCGCCTCGGCCGAGGAGGCCCGCGGCCTTCACGGTGGCGGCGACGGCGCCGGGGTGGCCCGCGTCCAGGGTGCCCGCGAGGGCGGCATAGCTGCCCGCGCAGAGCGCGTCGTCGAGCGAGCCCGGGCGGATCGCGCCCCACCGCTCGGCGAGGATCCGCTCCTGGCCGCCGAGCACGGGATGCGCCGCGTGGGGCCAAGCCGTCGTCGAAAGGCTATGGTCGCCCGCGCCCTGGAGGAGCCGCAGGAGCGCGGGGACGCAGTCGGGCGTGACGCGCTCTACGGTGAGGCGTGGCACGCTGGGCGTGAGCACTTCGACGACGGGCTGGGCGTGACAGAGGCCGGTGCACGCGCTGTCCTCGACCGTCGCGGCGAGCCCCGCGCGCCGGACCGCGTCCTGGAGGGTGTCCCGCGTCGCCGCCGCGCCGCGCGCGAGCCCGCAGGAGCCGGTGGCGACGAGGAGCCGCGTCGTGCCCGTGTCTCGTTGGCGCGCGCGGGCGACGAGCGCCTCGAGCCGGGCCCGGGCGGTCGAGCCTGACGGCGCCGCCACCGGGGCCGCCGCGCCGCCGCCCGCGGCGAGCGGACCAGTCACGGCCATCCCGGACGGCAGCGCTGCGTGGGCGCCGGCATGTGGGCCGCGGCCGGCCGCGAGAACCGCCTCGGCCGTTGGCCCGCCGAGGTAGGCATGGTCCACCTCGACCACGGGCGCGACGCTACAGACGAAGCAGCAGTCAGCCTCCTCGAGCGTCACCTCGCCGTCGGCCGTCGTGTGCCCCGCCGCGATGCCGAGCCGCCGCTCGAGCTCGGCAAGCAACCCGAGGCCTCCGTTCACGCGGCAGGAGACGCCCGCGCAAACGCGGACGACGTGACGCCCCGGCGCGGCGAGACGGAACTCAGGGTAGTGGGTCGCGACGCCGTAGACCTCGCTCCGCGGGACGTGGAGGTGGGCGGCCACCGCCGCGAGGTCGTCGGCGGCGAGCCACCCCCGCTCCGCCTGGACGCGCTGGAGCGCCGGCAGCAGCCACGTCCGCTCCGGCGGAAAGGGGGCGAGGAGCGCTTCGATCTGCGGGGTGGTCATGGGCATGCTCCCCCAGCATAGCTCGGCCCCGACGGTTGATTATGGGGTGCGTCATATGCCATATATTGGGGAGCGGCACCCCGAGCGGGTCCTGAGCGCCGCCCCGCCGTAATCTCGCCTCGCGCCCCGAACGACCTCGCCCATGGTATTCGGCACGCGCACCACCCCACGCCGCGGGGCAAGCCCCCGGAACAAGCCGGGGTGCTACCCCACTCGGCGTAAGCGCGAAGTAACCGGCACCTCAGTAG
>CAWDVE010000004.1:0-189922 GCA_963805625.1 uncultured Candidatus Rokubacteria bacterium | reverse complement strand
CCGTCATGGCCTCGAAGGCCCGCGAGATCTCCTCGAGGCCCTCGAGCTCCCGGTAGCTCCGGCGGGGCCGGAAGAGTCCCCGGACCGCGCCGAGCGCGGCTGTCACGCGCCCCACAGGCCGCCCCGGACCGCGCCAGCTCCTCGGATCCCCCACCCGTCGCGCGGGGGACCCGGCCACGGCGCTGGCGTGTATCCAAACGCACGAAGGGCGTCACCGCGCGGTGACGCCCTTCGTGCCTTACCCGACCGGCGTCGAGCGCTAGTTCTTGGTCGCAGGCTTGACCCCCGGATGGTCCTTGAAGAACTGCTTGTTGAGGTCGATGTACTGCTTCCACTGATCGGGTGTCTCGTCCTCGGCGAAGATCGCCTTGACCGGGCACACCGGCTCGCAGGCGCCGCAGTCGATGCACTCCTCGGGGTGGATGTACAGCATCGTGTCACCCTCGTAGATGCAATCAACCGGGCAGACCTCCACACAGGCCTTGTCCTTCACGCCGATGCACGGCTCGGCAATGATGTAGGGCATCGAATCCTCCCCGAGGTGGTGTTCGGAGCGTCAGTTGCGTTCCGCGATCCCTGGACGCGGAACGGCCCGCGCCGGACCGGTCAACTTCTACTATGCGCTGAACCGCGTGTCAAGCATCGCACACGAGTCCAACGGCGCGGACCGACTGCTCCTTTTGCCCCTCGACGACTCGGTGCCGTTCGCCGTCGGCCGCTCGGCCCCGTGCCCCCCGTTCCCGAGCGGGGCCTTCCGTGGCGACGACGACGCGCTCCAAGGGGTGCAACCGGAATGCCACCAAACACCCTCAGAGTTTCCGAATGGATACGGTGAGTCACCATGCTCGAGGTCGCTCAACTGCACACGTTCCTGTGCACCACTGCACTGTTTCCAGGGCACCGCGGCAAGTTCGAGCGACTGTCGTCTCGCGGCGATGCCGAGATCCAGTTCACCCCGTCGCGACCATCGCTCGCTTTGTTCGCTGCCGGCGATCGAGCGGTTTCCCGCCTGCCAGCCCGACAAGGGCGGTCAGCTCCGGGTGGAGAACGGTCCAAACGGTCACGCGCAGGTCGTGCTAGCCAACCTGGTGCTGAATCCGCGGGAGACCGTCCTCATGCTGGAGGGCCCTGGCCAAAGTCGCGTGGTCGACCGGACGGTTCACCTCGCCCAGAGCAACACGCTCCTCGTCTGGATGATCGGCCCGCTGTGTGCCGCCCTAACCGTCTCGGCCAATGGTATGTGTACTATTGTGCTACGTTCATCGCCTCCGACAGCTACTTCTACGCGACGAACCCGCCGCTCTGGGACTTCGACCCTGCGCTCCTCTTCTATCACAGGCAGGAATTCACCGGAACCAGCTTCAGCTGCTCTCTCAAGACCAGGGGAGGGGTTGAAGGCCTCCCGGCCTCCCGGAACGAGGACCGACCATCCGGCGTGATTTGGGGGGCATATGAAGTCGCGCGTTGGTCCAGACAGCTGGACGGTGAGCTGCAGTCCTCGTGTTCACGCGGCCGCCCAGGCGATCGCCGTGCCGCACGCAGCCGCGAGATCGTCCAGCACATCCGCGAAGAAGTGGTCCGTGTCGAGCACGCGGAGCCACGGCCGCTCCGGGAGGCTCGCCGCCAGGGTCTCGAGGCGCGCCGGGTCGGAGAACTCGTCGCGGGCTCCGGCGATGAGCGCGACCCGGCCGCGGAGGCGGGCCAGGAAGGTGTAGTCGTAGCGCAAGACGACGGGCGCGACGCCAAGGTAGAACCCGACGCCCGGATCGGCCGCGGCGGCCCGACCGCCGACGTGGCTGCCGAACGAGTAGCCGGCGATCGCGACCATCCGAGGCGCACCGTCGAGCGCCGCCCTCAGATTGGCGAGCGCGCCCGCGACGTCCGCGACCTCGGTGCGCCCCTCCCCGTGCGTCCCCTCGCTGGCGCCGACCCCGCGGAAGTTGAACGCGAGGGTCGTGAAGCCCGCGGTGCGGAAGGCCGTCTCGACCGTCAGGATCACCGGCGTCAGCATCGAGCCGCCGTAGAGCGGGTGCGGATGGCAGAGCACGACGCCCTGGTCCCGGCTGCCGGCGGTGAGGCGCCCCTCGAGCTGGAGCCCGTCAGCCGACGGGAAGCGCACCAGGCGCGCGCCGCGCGGGAGCCGGAAGGCCATCGCTCAGAACCGGACGACGCCAGGAGAGCGGGGCACCGCGCTCTACAACTCCGCCAGCCGGTCGTTCTCGGCATAGTCGACCGGGCAGTCGACGAGCGTCGGCACCGGCGACGCCAGCGCGGCGTCGAGAGCCGGTCGGAGGCCGGCCGCCGACTCGACGCGGATCCCCCGGCAGCCGAAAGCCTCGGCGAGCGCGACCAGGTCGGGGTTGCCGAGGTCCACGCCCGCGGTCCGCCCGAACCGCCTCTGCTGCTTCCAGCGGATGACGCCGTAGCCGTCGTCCCGCATGATCAGCACTGCGAAGCCGAGACCCAGCCGGCGCGCCGTCTCGAGCTCTTGCGCGTTCATGAGAAAGCCGCCGTCGCCGGTGACGGTGACCACCCGCCGATCCGGCTCAGCCAGCTTGGCGGCGATCGCCCCCGGGAGGCCGATCCCCATCGCGGCGAAGCCGTTCGAGATGATCACCGTGTTCGGGAGCCGCGCCCCGTACGCCTTGGCGACCCAGAGCTTGTGCGCCCCGACGTCCGACACGACGAGGTCCTCCGGCGCGAGCACGGCCTCGAGGTCGGCCATGATCCGCTGCGGGAGCAAGGGGAAGGCGTCTGCGCGCCGCCGGGGATCGGGGGCGCGGGGCGCCGGCGGCCTCGCCTGGGGACGCACGGCCACGAGCGGCGCCAGGAGCTCGAGCGCCTCGCGCACGTCGGCGACGACCTCCACGTCCGGCTGGTAGCGCGCGTCCACCTCGGCGGCCGTGAAGTCGACGTGGACCAGACGCGCGTGCCCCGACGGGTGCCAGCGGGACGGCGCGTACTCGACCGGATCGTAACCCACCGCCACGATGACGTCCGCCTTCGTGAACCCGGCGCGCTCGATGTCCTCCGAGACGAGGCCGACGGTGGTGACCATGAGCGGATGGTCGGCGGGCAAGGCGCCCTTGGCCATGAACGTCGTCACCACCGGGATCTGGGCGCGCTCGGCCAGCACGCGCAGCTCCCGCGCGGCGTGTCCGCGAATCACGCCGTTCCCCGCGAGGATCAGCGGGCGGTCCGCGCGGTTCACGATGTCCGCCGCGCGCGCGAGCGAGGGCCGGTCGGGCGACGGGCGGCGGGGCTGGTAGACGCGCAGGGGCTCGCCCTCGGCGGGCTCCCCGGCCACGTCTTCCGGCAGCTCGAGGTGGCAAGCCCCGGGCTTTTCCTCCTGGGCGACCTTGAACGCCTTCCGCACCACCTCGGGGATGACCTCGCCCGTCTCGATCTGGGCGTTCCACTTCGTGAAGGGCCGGAATGCCTCCACGATGTCGACGTACTGGTGAGACTCCTTGTGGAGGAGGCCGCGGGCGAGCTGGCCCGTGATCGCCACCACGGGCGCCCGGTCGAGGTTCGCGTCGGCCAGGCCGGTGGTGAGGTTTGTCGCGCCGGGCCCGAGGGTCGCCAGGCACACGCCCGCCCGGCCGGTGAGCCGCCCCCAGACATCCGCCATGAAGGCGGCCGCCTGCTCGTGACGCACCGGGATGAAGCGGATGGGCGAGTCGAGGAGGGCGTCGTTCAGGTCGAGCGTCTCCTCGCCGGGCACGCCGAAGACGTAGCGCACGCCCTCCTGCTCGAGGCAGCGGATGAGGAGCTGGGCTCCGGTCACGGCTCACCCTCCCGCCGGGCCCCGCGGCCCGGCCCATCAGACCACCAAGCCCCAATGGACCCCACCAGGCCGATCATCGCAGCCCCCCGGCGTTTTTGCTAGACTGTCGCCGCCTTGGCGCCCCTTCTGGACGTCCGCCATCTCAGTACCCAGTTCGCCACGCGGGGTGGCGTGGTACGCGCCGTCGACGACGTCTCCTGGGACGTCCGCGAGGCCGAGACGGTGGCGCTCGTCGGCGAGTCGGGGTGCGGCAAGAGCGTGAGCGCACTCTCCGTCATGCGCCTCGTCGCCGCGCCCGCCGGCCGGATCGTCGGCGGCGAGATCTGGTTCAAGGGCAAGGACCTCCTCCGGCTCTCCGAGGAGGAGATGCGCCGGGTGCGCGGGCGCGAGATCGCCATGGTCTTCCAGGAGCCCATGACCTCGCTGAACCCCGTGCTCTCCGTCGGGCGCCAGCTGACGGAGGGCGTCGAGATCCACCTCGGCGCCGACGCCGCGCGCGCCCGGGCCCGCGCGGAGGACCTCCTCCAGATGGTTGGCATCCCCGACCCGGCGCGGCGCCTCCGGCAGTACCCGCACCAGTTCAGCGGCGGGATGCGCCAGCGCATGATGATTGCGATGGCGCTGGCCTGCGAGCCGTCCCTCGTCCTCGCCGACGAGCCCACCACGGCGCTCGACGTGACGATCCAGGCGCAGATCCTCGAGCTGATGAAGTCGCTCTCCCGGCGGCTGGGTGTCGCGATGCTCATCATCACCCACAACCTCGGCGTCGTCGCGCGCTACGCCCACCGCGTCAACGTCATGTACGCCGGGCGCATCGTGGAGCAGGGCTCGGCCCGCGAGCTCTACGCCCACCCCCGCCACCCCTACACGCTCGGGCTCCTCCGCTCCGTGCCGCGGCTCGACGCCCCCCGCCGGGCGCGGCTCGACCCGATCGAGGGCCAGCCCCCGGACCTCTCGCGTCTCCCGCCGGGGTGCGCGTTCGCGCCCCGCTGCGCGTTCCGCGTGGAGCGGTGTCTGACGGAACGGCCGGTGCTCCGCCCGGCCGGGGACGAAGGACACGTGAGCGCCTGCTGGGAGATCGAGCGCCTGCCCGATACCACGGTCGTCGCCGAGGTGGCCCGGTGACCGCCCCCCAGGGCAGTGCCTCGAGCCGGTCCGGGCCCGTCGGGGCGGCCACCGCGACCGCCGACGCTCCTCGGCATGACCCTGGGAGCGACGTGCTCCTCGAGGTGAAGGACCTCGTCAAGCACTACCCCGTGTCGACGGGGCTGTTCGGTCGCCAGGTCGGCCTGGTGCGGGCGGTCGACGGCGTCAGCTTCACGATCCGTCGGGGCGAGACGCTCGGCCTCGTGGGAGAGTCCGGCTGCGGCAAGACCACGACGGGGCGCTGCATCCTCCAGCTCGAGCAGCCGACCAGCGGATCGGTGCGCTTCGAAGGGCAGGAGCTGACCACCCTCGCGCCCGCGGCCCTCAGGTCGGTGCGCCGGCGAATTCAGGTGATCTTCCAGGACCCCTACAGCTCGCTGAACCCCCGGATGACCGTGGGCCAGATCGTGGGCGAGCCGCTCGGGGTCCACGGCCTCGTCCCGGAGGCCTCGGCGCGAGCCGTTCGCGTGCAGGAGCTCCTCCGGCAGGTAGGGCTCCTGCCTCAGCACGGCCGGCGCTACCCGCACGAGCTGTCGGGCGGCCAGCGCCAGCGGGTCGGCATCGCGCGGGCCCTCGCCCTCGAGCCGTCGCTGATCATCTGCGACGAGCCGGTGTCGGCGCTGGACGTCTCGATCCAGGCGCAGATCATCAACCTGCTCGAGGACCTCCGGCGGGAGCTCGGCCTCACGTACCTCTTCATCGCCCACGACCTGTCCGTCGTCCGCCACATCTCCGACCGCGTCGCGGTCATGTACCTGGGCCGCATCGTGGAGCTGGCCGACCGGCAGACGCTCTACGAGGCGCCGCGCCACCCGTACACGAAGGCCCTCCTCTCGGCTGTGCCCATCCCCGACCCCGAGGTGGAGGCGCACCGGGAGCGGGTCGTCCTCGGGGGCGAGGTGCCGAGCGCGCTCCACCCACCCCGCGGGTGCGCGTTCCACCCGCGCTGTCCCATCGCCGTCGAGGAGTGCCAGCGGACTCGGCCGGACCTCCGGGAGCTCGGATCTGGGCACCGGGCGGCCTGCCATCTGGCCTGACAGCGATCCCGGCGGCTGGAGCCAGAGGACGGCCTGCTGGTCCGATGGTCGGACCTTGACAGGATTAACCGGACGCGGCTAGGCTGGCTCCAACCTTCCCTGACCGATGGCCGTGAGAATGGCCGCGAAGATCGTCCTTGAGATGGTCGCGAACGGCCATGCATCCCGAGCATGGCCTCACCTGGCTTCGCGCCCGGCGCAGCCGGAAGGCGCCGGCCGACGCCATCAGCACACCCGTCCGAGGAGGTGGCTCATGACCAAGAGGCGATCGAGGACCCTCGCCGGCTCGATCCTGTCGACACTGCTGGTCGTGGCGCTGGCGATGACCACGATGCCGGCAGGGGCGCAACAGCCGCGGTACGGGGGAGAGCTCGTCTTTCCGGTGCCCTCGGAGCCGCCGTCCTACGACGGCCACCGCGAGGAGACGTTCGGGCTGATCCACCCGTTCGCCCCCTTCTACAGCACGCTCCTCCGAGTCGACCCCACCGACCCGAGCGGGACCAAGCCCATCGGAGACCTCGCTGAGAGCTGGACCGTCTCCAAGGACGGCCTCATCTACACGTTCAAGCTCCGCACGGGCGTCAAGTTCCACGACGGGACCGAGATGACGTCGAAGGACGTCAAGGCGTCCTACGACAAGATCATCTTCCCGCCGCCCGGGGTCGGGTCGAGCCGCAAGGGTCAGTACAGCGCCGTGGAGGCCGGCGCTGTGGAGGCCGTGGAGGCGCCAGACCCCCGTACGGTCCGCTTCCACCTCAAATGGGCATCAAGCTCGTTCCTCCTCGCCGTCTCGTCCCCGTACAACTTCATCTACAAGGCGGACATCCTCGCCAAGGACATGCACTGGTACGAGAAGAACGTCATGGGGACGGGACCCTTCAAGTTCGTCGAGCACGTCAAGGGCTCCCACGTGGTGGGGAAGAAGAACCCCGACTACTGGGACAAGGGGAAGCCCTACCTCGATGGCTTCCGGGCCGTCTTCGTCAGCTCCTCGTCGGCGCAGGTCGCGATGATCCGCGGCGAGCGTGGGCACATCCAGTTCCGCGGCTTCAGCCCGGCTGAGCGCGACAGCCTCGTCCAGGCGCTCGGGAACAAGATCACGGTCCAGGAGAGCCCCTGGGACTGCATCCTGATGGGTGTCATCAATCACGAGAAGAAGCCCTTCGACGACGTGCGCGTCCGACGGGCGCTGACCCTCGCGCTCGACCGCTACGAAGGCTCGAAGGCCCTGTCGCGCATCGCGATCGTCAAGGAGGTGGCCGGCGTCCAGGTGCCGGGCACGCCGTACGCCACACCGCCCGCCGAGCTGGAGAAGCTCGCGGGCTACGGGCGCGACATCAACGCCGCCCGCGCCGAGGCGCGGCGGCTCCTCAAGGAGGCCGGCGCCGAGGGGCTGTCCTTCACCTTCAAGAACCGCGGCATCCCCATGCCCTACGAGCCGCTCGCCATCTGGATGATCGACCAGTGGCGCCAGGTCGGCGTTACCGTCAACCAGGAGGTCATCGAAGCGGCGGCATACTACACGCCGCTCCGGGCCGGTGATTTCCAGGTGGCCATGGACTTCCAGTGCGGCTACATCGTCGAGCCCGACCTCGACATGTACAAGTTCCTCTCGAAGGACAAGAATCCGGCGAACTACGGGCGCTACACCGACCGCGTGCTCGACAATCTCTACGAGAAGCAGGCGCGCTCGTCCAATCCCGACGAGCGGAAGGCGTTCATCCGGCAGTTCGAGAAGCGCCTCCTCGACGAGGAGGCCCACTATCTCCTGACGCTCCAGTGGCATCGCATCATCCCCCACAGCAGCAAGGTCAAGGGGTGGCAGATCACCCCGAGCCACTACCTCAACAACCAGCTCGACACGGTGTGGCTCTCGGAGTAGCCCGCTCCGGGGTCAGACTTTGACTTCCCGACAATTCGCTGCCCCTCCCCGGGGCGCGGCGAACCGGAAGCTCGAACCAGGGAGGCGAATCCTAGGAGGTCAGGGCCTGACCCCGGGGCCCCGGAGCCCGAAATGTTCGGAAGTCAAAGCTTGACCCCATGACCCGTTACATCGTGAAGCGATTCCTCCTGATGTTCCCAGCCCTCCTCGGGGTCGCGGTGCTGGTGTTCGTCCTGCTGCGGGTGATCCCCGGGGACGTCGTCGAGATGCGCTTCCTCACCGGAGGAACGAACCAGTTCCTCGACCAGAAGATGCTCGACGAGGAGCGGACCAAGCTCGGTCTCGACCGGTCCATCGGTCGGCAATTCGTCGACTACCTCCTCGGGCTCCTCCGCCTCGACCTCGGCCTGTCGATGTGGACGGGATCCCCGATCACGGAAGAGATCCGCCTCCGGTTCGCTCTCTCGCTTCAGGTCGCGTTGATGGCGACCTTCGTGGCGACGGTGCTGGCCATCCCGCTCGGCATCGTGGCCGCGCTCCGCCAGGATACCTGGGTGGACTATGCCGTCCGGGTCTTCTCGATCGCCGGGCTGGCCATGCCCTCGTTCTGGCTGGGGATCCTGATGATCCTCGGTCTGCTCGTGGTCTTCCGCTGGCTGCCTCCGATGATCTACACGCCTCCCTGGGTGGACCCCTGGCAGAACCTCGTCCAGCTCATCTGGCCGGCGATTGCCGTCGGCTATCGCTACTCGGCGGTCGCCACGCGGATGACCCGGTCCGCGATGCTCGAGGTGCTGCGCGAGGACTACATCCGCACCGCGCGGGCGAAGGGGCTCTGGACAAAGCTGATCCTGACCCGGCACGCGCTCAAGAACGCGATGCTCCCGGTCCTGACCGTGATCGCCCTCGAGTTCGCGTTCCTGCTAGGCGGGCTCGTCGTCACCGAGCAGGTGTTCAACCTGAACGGGCTCGGTCTACTCTTCGTCCAGGCGATCGCCCACCGAGACTACACCCTCACCCAGGCGCTCGTGCTGCTGGTGGCCGGGACGTTCATCGCGGTCAACTTCCTGGTCGACCTTGCCTTCGCCTGGATCGACCCCCGCATCCGGTACCGCTGATGGCAATCAATCCCTCCATCGAGGTCCTCGCCGACGTCGCGGCCGTCGAGCCGTCGCCCCGACGGCTCGACGGGGTGCGTCAGTTCGTGCGCCAGCGCCCGCTCGGTGCGATCGGGGCCGCAGTCATCGTCCTGATGGCGGCGGTCGCCGTCTTCGCCCCGTTCCTGGTCACGCACAACCCGCTGGCCAACGACTATGGCGCAATGCTCTCACCGCCGGGCGCGCAGCACTGGCTCGGCACCGATGCCCACGGGCGAGATGTCTACTCGCGCCTCATCTACGGCTCGCGGACGGCGCTCCTCGTTGGCTTCGGTGCCGCGGTGATCGGCGCCACCCTGGGCGCCATCCTGGGCGTCGGCAGCGCCTACTTCGGCGGGTGGCTGGACCTGATCCTGCAGCGCGTGATGGACGTGTTCCTGTCGCTGCCCATCATCATCCTGGCCCTGGCGGTGGTGGTGATCCTCGGAACCGGCGCCCTCAACGTGATCCTCGCGATCACGATCCCCATGATCCCCCGCTGCGCCCTGGTCGTTCGCTCGAGTTCGCTCGCCATTCGCGAGATGCCCTACGTGGACGCGGCCCGCGCTGCCGGATTCAGCCACGCGCGAATCATCTTCCGCCACATGCTGCCGAACGTCATGGCGCCCTACCTGATCATGCTGACCGCTTTCGTGGGTCAGGCGGTCCTGCTGGAGGCGTCGCTCTCATTCCTCGGGCTCGGAGTTCAAGAGCCGACGGCAGCGTGGGGGCTCATGCTTCGGGGCGCGGCGGTCGAGTTCGCCGAGGCGGCTCCCTGGATGGGGATCTTCCCCGGCCTGGCGATCAGCCTTGCCGTCTTCGCCTTCAACCTGTTCGGCGACTCACTCCGCGACGCTCTGGATCCCAAGCTGCGCACCCAGTAGGCAGGTTCCCGCCCATTACGTAGGGTGAACTTCCCTAGTCGTGGAAGTCCTCCCGCCCGAACGACGCCGAATCCTTGCTTTTCCGTCGATTCTCGGCCCTTCCGCGTGGCACGCGTGTTGCTTTGTTTCCACATCGCGGGAGTGGCGCCGGCCGCCGCCGCGCGGCTGAGCGGGGCAACCTCACTGGGGGACACTGGGCAGAATGGACAAGAACGGCACCGGATCGGCCCGCTGGTATCTCGTGGTGAAGCCCGAGCAGCGGGAGCTACTCGAGATCCTGCGCGAGCGGCTCCATGGCTCCGGTGTGGAGGTGGTCGTCGAGCGCCGGAGCCGGGAGCGACGACGCGGGAGCTTCGGGCCCGCGATGGACCGCCGCCAGACCGACCGGCGCCGCCCGCGGCCGGTCGCGTTTCTGTCGGCAGCTGGCCTGGTCGAGGTCGCTCCGCCCGTGCCGGTCGGCACATCCGTCCGTGCCCAGGCGGCACGCTCCCAGGAGGCACCCATCACGCACCCCTGCCCCACCTGCGCGACCGCGATCGAGCTGGAGATGCCTCGCTTCCCGCATCCGCCCGCGCGCGTCGAGATGGAGGTCGCCCACGTGACGGCGGGCAGCCGGGACGCCCGGCACTACGTCGAGATCGCGGCGTTCACGGTCTCCGGCCGCCTGATCCTCTCGCAGCGCGTCCCTGGCCGCCGCTCAATCTTCTAGCTCCGCGGCGGTTCGCCGGACTGGCTCTACCGCCATCGTGGATGCGGCACAGCAGAGCCTGCGGTAGCAGGCTAGGCGCTGGACGGATGGACGGGGGTTAAAGGACGGAGCGGCAGGCGGCGGCGCCGACCGCACCCTCGAGCGCTGGGAGCAGCTCGGCGTAGAGGTCCGCCATGCTCCGCCCGACCGACGGCCACGCGAACCGGCGCGCCCACTCCACGGCGCGGAGGCCGAGCGCACGGCGCCCCGGCTCGTCGGCGAGCAGCCCTGCCACCGCACGCGCGAGCCCCGCCACGTCGCCCTCGGGGACCAGGCGACCCGTCACTCCGTCCTGGACGGTCACGGCGAGGCCGCCGGCGCGCGACGCGATCACGGGGACGCCGGACGCCATCGCCTCGAGCGCCACCATCCCGAATGACTCGTAGCGCGACGGCATCAGGCAGAGATCGGCCGCCGCGTAGTAGTCCGGGAGGACATCCTGCGGCTGGGGGCCGCGGAAGTCGACCCAGGCGCCGACGCCGAGCTCGTGGGCGAGCCGACGAAGGTGTCCGCTCCCCGCCTCCTCACCCTTCGTGCCGCCGACGACGAGCAGCGTGAGCCGCGCCGCCGCGAGCCCGTCGGATCTGAGGACCGCAAGCGCCCGGAGGAGCGTCTCGAGCCCCTTGATCGGCGTCAGCCGGCCCACGAAGAGGAGGACATGTTCGGCATCAAGCCCGAGACGCGCCCGCGCGGGTGCCGCCGCCCGCGGGCGGAACAAATCGATGTCGACTCCGCACGGGATGACCGCCACCCGGGCCGAGTCCGCTCCCAGGTGCCAGGCGAGGTCCGCCCGCTCGACCAGGTTCGAGGCCACGATCCGGTCCGCGCCGGCCGCGATGCGAACCTCGGCAGCCAGACGCTCGGCCGGCTCGGTGTCGCCCGAGCCGCGGGCGACCGCGTTCTTGATCGCTCCGAGCGTGTGGAACATGTGGACGAGCGGCACGTCCCAGCGGCGCGCCAGATCGAGCCCCGCAAGCCCCGACAGCCAATAGTGGCTGTGGACGAGATCGTAGCGCACCCGCTCGCGCGTACGGAACGCCTCGACCCCCTCGCCGAACGCCTCGAGGTGGTCGGCCACCGCGGCCCGCGCCACCGGACGGGCCGGGCCGGCGGGGACGTGGACCACTCGCGCGCCAGACCCGAGCCGCACCACCTCCGGGATCGCGGGGTCCTGGCTCCGGGTGAACACGTCGATCTCGAAGCCGAGGCGCCCGAGCGCGCGCGACACCTCGCGCACGTAGACGTTCATCCCGCCCGTCTCCTTGCCACCGAGCGCGGCGAGCGGGCAGGTGTGCACGGAGAGAACCGCGAGCCGCGACCGGCCCGCCGACCGGCCGGAGAAGGCCGGCGTCATGGCCGCTCCAGCGTGACGCGCAGGACGTCCGTCGGCACGGCGCCGAAGCCGTACTTGTACGGCTCCTCGCCTCGCAGGAAGTCGTAGCGCCGGAAGCCTCGCGCGATCGCGTCCTCGATCGTGCGGGCGATGAGCACGACGCCCGGGGACAGGGCGCGGGCTTCCGGGTCGAAGCCGGAGTTGTAGAGGCTCACGCTCCCGGCCTGCTCGAGGCAGAAGAGCGCCGCCGCCGGGCGCTCCTCGAGCCAGAGCATCCAGAGGGCCGCCAGCCCCGCCTCCGCCAGGGCGCGCCCGAGATCCCGGAAGAAGGCCTCCATGGGATCGTCCATGAAGCGGGCCTTGCCGACCTTGGACAGACGGTGGAGGGCGACGAAGCCGTCCATCAGCACGCTCATGGCCGCCGGGGTCCGCGCGACCTCGACGCGGGGCTGCCCCGCTTCGGCTCGGCGGAGCTTCCGCCGGAGCTCGTGGCGGTCTTTCCCGGACAGCCCCGCGAGGTAGCCGTCCCACGTCTCCGCGAGCTCGATCACCGGGCACCGGTCCTCGATGTCGACGCGACAGGCCAGACCGGCAGACGCGGCGAGGCCCCCCAGGAGGCCCGGCGTCACGGAGGCCGCTGGAACCGGGCGAAGATCCACCGTCCGCCACACGAGGTCGCCGAGCGCGGGGAGCATGCCCTTCCAGACTTCCTCCTCGCGACCCGCGACCGCGATGAGATCGAGATAGTCGGCCACGTCCGTGCCCCCCACGAGGCGCAGCACCGGGCCATCGGACGTCGGGGTCTCGTAGAGGGGCAGGAGGCCTACCCACTCGCCGGCGCCGTCCTGGGCGGCGAGAAGGTGAAGCGGTCCGGGGGCGAAAGCGCGGAACCAAGCGGTCTGGAACTGCCACGTCGCAAACGGAGCCGGCGCCCGACACTGCTCGACGAGGCGATTCCAGCCTGACTCGCCGATCGCGAGGGCATCCCAGTCGGAGAAGCGCTCGATCCTCATCGGTGTCACGCGCCGCCGGCCGGCCGCAGGAGCCTGGCTGACTCCCGGCCACACGGCCCGTTGGGCGCCCTCATTTGTCCCCTGTTGAGACGGTCCGGGCCCCAGCGGGGGTTCTGGCGGGAGGGGAGCTGGTCAGAGGTCGTCCCCTCCGCCCGCCGTCTCGCCAGCCCCCTCGGCAGAGGCCCCGAGGTCCCCACTGGTCTCCTCTTCCAGAGCTTCCTCGACGTCCTCGCCCATATCCTCGCCCATCTCGCTGCCCATCTTCTTCATCCACCGGGCGACGCTCCTCGGGTCGTCCTCGTTCAGGTCGCCGAGGCTCGATGGGTCGGCGAGGGAGTCGAGCCGATCCTCCTCCGAACGGATCGTCGCGAAGCGCGACATGAGCCGGCGGAGCTGGATCCCACCGCAGCGCGGGCAACTGGGCGGGGTGGGGTCGGAAATCCGCATCACCAGGAGGCTCACGGTCCGCCGGCAGTCAGCGCACTGGTACTCGTAGATCGGCATACCGAACGAATTTTAAGAGTGGGGGGGTGAGGGGTCAAGCAACGGTGGGCGGCCGCAGGAGCGCGGCGGCGCTGGCGCCCGCGCCGCCTGCGTCAGCCGCCGTCAGCCCGCCTCAGAGCCCGGGGCGGCGTGTCCAGAGGCGGATCCGGACGGGTTGGATCACCACCCCTGCTGCAACAGGCTCAGCATCAGTCCGAACGAGAGCGCCACCGCCATGATGTACACGAGCACGACCTTCCCCAGCCGGTCTGGCTCCCGCTCGCGCGCCAGCGCCCCAGCACGTGGCCCGCTGTACGGCCGGGGCGACCGCAGCGACGCGGCATCGAAGCCCCGCTCTCTCCAAGGACCTCCCATGGCCGCCACCTCCTCCCACCGGTTGAGACTCGGCGTCTCCAGTCCGGGAATCAGCCTTGCCACTATGAGGACAGCAACCGGCATGCCAGAGGAGCTCCCAGCAGGTCTGCGTGGGAGCTCAAGACGCCTGGGATCAAATTCTGCGAGGGGTTGCACCGGTCCAGCCTCCCAGTTCCTGCCGGCGTCAGCGCGAGCGTCCCGAGTCCGGCCAAGGAGCCACGGGTCACAAACCGTCACATGGTCCCCCACTCCGGGGGAGGGGCCCTGGGGGCTGGCCCGGGACGGTCGTCCCGCGCCGTCCAGGAGGCCGGCTCGGTTCATCCTGTCCCGCTTCTCTAGGACTCCCCCGAGGGACGCGTCATCCGCTCGGGCCGGACCTCGCGGTCGAACTCCGCTGCCGTAAGGTAACCGAGCGCCACGGCAGCCTCGCGGAGGGTCGTGCTCTCCCGGTGCGCCTTCTTGGCAATCTCCGCGGCGCGGTCGTAGCCGAGCCGGGGCGCGAGGGCCGTCACGAGCATGAGCGAACGCTCGAGCTGCTCCCGGATGCGCGGGAGATTCGGCTCGAGGCCCCGGGCGCAGTGCTCCTCGAAGGACTCGGCCGCATCGGCGAGGAGGCGTACCGACTGGAGGACGTTGTGGACGATGAGCGGCTTGAAGACGTTGAGCTCGAAGTTCCCCGAGGCGCCGCCGACATTGACCGCGACGTCGTTGCCGAGCACCTGGGCGCACACCATGGTCAGCGCCTCCGACTGGGTGGGGTTGACCTTGCCCGGCATGATCGAGCTGCCGGGCTCGTTCTCGGGGATCGTGATCTCGCCGAGGCCCGAGCGCGGCCCCGACGCGAGCCAGCGAACGTCGTTGGCGATCTTCATGAGCCCGACCGCCAGCGTCTTCAGCACACCGTGGGCCGCGACGAGCGCGTCGTGCGCGGCCAGGGCCTCGAACGGGTTCTCGGCCGGGACGAACGGCCGCCCCGTCAGCTCCGCGATCCGCTTCGCCGCGGCCTCCCCGAAGCCCGGCGGGGCGTTGAGCCCGGTCCCGACCGCGGTGCCGCCGATGGCCAGCTCGTGGAGATGGGGCATCGCCGCCTCGAGGTGCCTGAGAGCGTGCTCGAGCTGGCTCACCCACCCCGAGATCTCCTGGCCCAGCGTGAGGGGCACCGCGTCCTGGAGATGGGTCCGCCCGATCTTGACGACGTCCCGGTAGGCGGCGGACTTCCGGGCGAGGGTGTCCCTCAGGCGCTGGACCGCCGGGAACAGGCGGCCGCGGAGCTGCTCCACGACCGCGACGTGCATCGCCGTCGGGAACGTGTCGTTCGAGGACTGGCTCCGGTTGACGTCGTCATTCGGGTGGACGAGCCGCGCGCCCAGCGCACCGCCGAGGATCTCGGTCGCGCGGTTCGCGATCACCTCGTTCGCGTTCATGTTCGTCTGGGTGCCGCTCCCCGTCTGCCACACGACGAGGGGGAAGTGGTCGTCGAGGCGACCCGCGATCACCTCGTCCGCGGCCTGCACGATGGCTCGCGCCTTGCCGTCGGGCAGGAGCCCGAGGTCTCGGTTCACCAGGGCGCAGGCTTTCTTGAGGATGCCAAACGCCCGGATCATCTCGCGGGGAAACCGCTCGCCGCCGATCCGGAAGTGCTCGACGGAGCGCTGCGTCTGGGCGCCCCAGTAGCGGTCGGCGGGGACCTCGACGGGGCCCATGGTGTCGCGCTCGGTCCGGGTCGGCCCGGGCACGTGGCGAGCGGGCGTGGTCGACTCCATCGGCGCTCCCCCCGGGGCCTGCAGCCCTTCGACCGTCAGATGGCCAGGCTGCCACCGCCCTCGCGGCGGTAGGCATCCGGGTCCAGGATAACATTCAGGCACGCGACCTGCCCGGATCCGAGGGCACGCTCGAGCGCTGGGCGGAGGCGGCGCGGATCCTCGATCGTCTCGCCCTCTCCGCCCAGCGCCTGGACGACACGGTCGTAGCGCGTGAACGGCAGCGACGTCGCGACGGTCCGCTCGCGGCCGTAGAAGCTCTGCTGGACCGACCGGATCATCCCCCACCCGCCGTCGTTGCCGATAACGCAGACCAGGGGGAGGTCGAAGCGGACCGCGGTCTCGAGCTCCATGCCGTTCAGCCCGAAGGCGCCGTCCCCCGACAGGAGCAAGACGCGCCACTCGGGACGGAGCGCCTTCGCCGCCAGCGCGAAGGGCGGGCCCACTCCGAGAACGCCGAGCGGTCCCGGATCGAGCCACTGGGCGGGCCGCGAGAGCGTCACGATCTTCGAGGCGCAGGTCACCACGTCGCCCCCGTCCGCGACCAGGCAGGTGCGATCACTCATGACCGCCGCCAGCTCGGCCGCCAGCCGGTAATGGGTGATGGGCGTCTGATCCGAAGCCGCGAGCGCGGCCTGCTTCGCGCGCTCGTCGTCCTCCTTGTCGCGGAGTCGCCGGCGCCAGTCCCCGCTCCGGGCCGGCAGTCCCGCCGGGACGGATGTCTCTAGCGCCTCGAGGGTCTGGCGGACGTCCGCCGCCAGGCCCGCGGCGAGCGTCCGGTTCCGCCCGAAGTCGCCCCCCTCCGCGTCGACCATCACGACCTGCGCCCCCTCGCCGAACACCGGCGCCTGGCCGTAGCCGAGGCGGAAGTCGAGCGGGGTGCCCAGGACGAGAACGACGTCCGCCTCGCGGAGGGCGAGCCCGCGCGCCAGCTGGAATGCCATCGGGTGGTCGTGCGGAAGGCACCCGCGTCCCATGCCATTCGTGAAGACGGGGATCCCGGCGCGCTCGGCGAGGCCGGCGAGCGCATTCCATGCCCCGTCCCAGTAGACGCCGCTCCCCGCCACGATGGCGGGACACTCGGCGGCGGCCAGCAGCGCCGCCACCCGGTCGACCGCGCCGGCGTCGGGGGCCGGCCGGCCGCGTGGCCCGGGAGCCGGCACGAGCGCATCCCGCTCGTCGACCGTCGACATCAAGAGGTCGACCGCGATCTCGACGAAGACGGGACCCGGCTGACCCGACAGTGCCACCTCGACCGCGCGCGCGAGGTACTCCGGGATGAGGCGAGGCTCCGGCACCGCCCAGGCGCCCTTCGTGATGGGCCGCAGGAGCGAGACCTGGTCCATCTCCTGGAGGGCGCCCCGGCCCTTGAGCCCGAGCGGCGACCCGCCCCCGATCAGGAGGAGAGGGCTCCGCGCGGCGTGGGCGTTCGCGACGCCGGTCACGGCGTCGGTGACACCGGGGCCCGGCACGACCACGGCGACGCCGAGCCCGCGGGTGAGGCGCGCCCACGCGTCCGCGGCGTGCGCCGCCGCCTGCTCGTGGCGGACGTCGATCACGCGGATGCCGTGGCGGAGGCAGGCGTCGTAGATCGGCAGGATGTGGCCGCCGCAGAGCGTGAAGATGGCGCCGACGCCCTCGCGGGCGAGGACGCGCGCGACCAGCTCGCCTCCGGTCAGGTCCGCCATGCGACAGGAAGCACCGCGTCCGGCCCGGCCCAGGCCGGCACGCGCGCCAGAATCTCGGTCCCGAAGCGCTCGGTGAACCGGCCCCCGAACGAGGCGGGGGACGGGCCCCAGAGCGCCCGGCACACCGCGATGCCCTCGTCCACACGCGCGCCGCGCTCCCGGTGAGGGATACCGCACGCCTCGAACTCCTTCGGAAACTCCCCGCCGACGCCGACACCGAAGACGACACGGCCGCCCGACAGCACGTCGAGGGAGGCGACCAGCTTCGCGGCGATCGTCGGATGCCGGAGGGCAAGAAGGTACACCGACGGGCCGATCCGCACGCGTCGCGTCACCGCCGCCACGTAGCTCAACGCGGCCAGCGAGTCGAGGGTGGGATTGTGGAACGCCACGTGGTCGCCGATCCAGACCGAGTCGAAGCCGAGCGCCTCTGCCCGGATCGCAACCGGCCCCAGGAGCTCGGGACGATGCTGGAGCTCGATACCGAACCGGACGGGCATCCGCCGGCCTAGCCTGCCCGCGACCCGGGTCCGCTCACCTGGGGAAGGCGTCGCGGACGCCGCCGTCGACGGTCACCGTGCAGCCGGTCGTCTTGGCGGCCCGGTCCGAGGCTAGGAAGAGCACCGCCTCGGCGACGTCCTCCGGCAGCACGGAGACGCCGAGGAGGTTGCGCTTCCGGTAGAACTCCTCAATCTCCCCGACGGGGATCCCCTGGGCGCGGGCGCGCTCGTGCCGCACCTCGGAGGACCAGAGGCCCGAGTCCCGGAAGACGGCATCGGGGTTCACGAGGTTCACCCGGATCCCGTGCGGCCCGCCTTCCAGCGCGGCGACCTTGGCGAGCTGCGCCTCGGCGGCCTTCGAGGCGCTGTAGGCCGCGAAGTCCTTCCCCGGGGACATCACGTTCTTGGTAGCGACGAAGACGAGGCTCCCGCCGAGCCCCTGGGGCTTCATCACCCGCAGCGCCGCGCGGGCCACGAGGAAGTGCCCGGTCGCGTTGACGGCGAAGCTCCGCTCCCAGTCGGCGAGCGTCATCCGGTCGATCGCCGCCGAGTGGGCGATGCCGGCATTCGAGACGACGATGTCGAGTCCGCCGTACGCGTCGACGGTCGCCGAGACCGCGTCCTCGACCGAGGCCTCGGAGGTGACGTCCATCCCGAGCCCGAGCGGGCAGGCCGGCCCCGCGTGCGCCGCAGCCTCCTCGGCGACCCTGCGAGCGCCAGCCGCGTCGAGGTCGGTCACGACGACGTGGGCGCCCTCCCGGGCGAGCCGCCGGGCCACCGCCCGGCCGATCCCGCTCGCACCCCCGGTGACCAGCGCGACCCGCCGCGCCAGCTCTTTCTCGGACGGTGCCATCTGGAGCTTGTAGAGCTCGAGCGGCCAGAACTCGACGTTGAAGGCGTCCTGCGCTGAGAGCGACGCATACGGACCGAGGGCCGACGCCGCCCGGATGACCCACGCCGTGTGGCGGTAGATGTCGGCGACGATCCCGGCGGTCCGCGCGTCCTTCCCGCTCGTGAACATGCCGAGGCCGGGCAGGAGGACGACACGCGGATACGGGTCGGTGAGCGTGGGGGTGACCGACGGCGGGACCGGGCCGCCGCCGCCGGGTCTCATCAGCTCGCCGTGGCGGTGGGCCTCGAAGTAGGCCGTGTAGTCCTGGACGAACCCAGCCACCGCCGCGCGCAGCGCGTCGACGACGGCGGCCGGCGAGGCCGGATCCCCGAGGGGAACGAAGCAGGCCAGGCGCTTCGAGTAGATCGTGTGGTCGGGTGTGGCGGGGCCGACCTGGGTGAGCCGCGCGGCTTCGGGGGCGCCGGCGAGCTCGCGGATGTCCTCGCCGTCGTCGAAGCGGAGCACCATTCGGCGGTCGCGCCCGAGTATCCCGCGCAGGACGGGGGCGACCTCGCGGGCCACGCGCTTCCGGGTCTCCGCGTCCGGCGTGGCCACGGTCGAAGGGCCGAACGGCCGCCGCGCCCGCCCGGCATCACGAAGGCGCTCCTCGGCCCGCGTCACCAGGTCGATCGTCGCGAGGTACGCGCCCTTGAGCGTCGCGCCCCACGTGCTGAGCCCGTGCTTCTCGAGGACGATCGCTCGCGCCGCCGGCCGCGCCCGGATGGCCGCCCAGACCTCGCGCGACAGCCGGAAGCCGGGACGCCGGTAGGGCACCCACACGGTCTCCTTGCCGAACAGGTCCTCGACGACCTCGCGGCCGCGCTCGGTGTTGGTGAGGCCGACGATCGCGTCCGCGTGGGTGTGGATCACCGCCTCCGCGTCGAGGAAGCCGTGGAGGAGGGTCTCGATCGACGGCCGGGGCGAGCCCGGCTCCTGGAGGCAGCGCGTGAGGTAGTCGACCATCTCCTGGTCGCCCATGTCGTCGCGCTCGAGGAGCGCGAGCACCTCGGTGAGGCGCACGCCGGGGAAGTCCCGGCGCGTCACGCTCTTGAGGTCCGACCCGCTGCCCTTGACCCGCAGGACCCGGACAGGCCGGCCGAGGAGGTCGGGCTCGGTGAGCTTGACCGACGTGTTTCCCCCGCCCCAGACCGCGAGCGTCGTCTCGGCGCCGACCCAGCGCGAGACCTGCACGAGCTGGTCGACGAGATCGAGCGCGCGCACGGCCTCGTCCTGATAGCGGCTCTCCATAGCAGTTGGGGCGGCGGCCCGTATCCTAGTCTCGCCCCCAGTCGCGCGCAACCGGGTCGACGATGGCCGTGGAAATTGGGTGGGCTGCCCGGGCTCCGGAGGTGAGCCTCATTCGCCGGGGCGCCAGCTCGGGTCCTCCAGGGGAACCCTGAGCCACGACACGATCGCGCTGAGGGCGCGGTACGCGTCGAGCCTGGCGGCGTCGGTGCCGGCGGCCTCCGCCTTCCGGACGATCTCGTCCATCTCGTGTACCACGACCGGGCCCGCGTAGAGGAGCGCCTCGCTCCCCGAGGCGCAGTAGCGCGCCAGGACGAACGCGACGAGCGCACCGACGGGAATCCCCTTGCGGCGGCCCAGCTCCTCGAGGGTGGGCATGGGATCGATCGCCGAGTACTCCGACACCAGTTGGCGGAAGCCGGCGTCGGCGTCGTCTGGCGGCCACTGCCCGCGGTACGGCTCGAGCGTGATCGTCCGCCGTCCTGGCATGCAGGATCCCTCCTCGATCGCCACAGCATAGCCCGGACCAGGTCGCGGTCGCCCGCGGAGCGGTGTGGTACCGTGTACGCGGCCGACGCCCGACACACCGCCATGCCGGAGACATGCTCGCAAGCCCCGTCGAGGTTCGGCCTGGCCTCCCGGCCGCGAATTGCGCGCCTGTCAGCCTCGGTCGACGGCGTCACGTGGACTCCCCTCGAGCTGCTAGCCTGGGCGGGGTCGCTCTACTGGACCGGCTCGGAGCTCCTGCGTAACGGCGGGCCGAGGTGGGCCATCGCGTTCCCGCGGACGCCTCCGCTACCTCCGGCTGAGCCCGGCGGGGCCGCTCCGGGATCCCTGGACCATCGTGGAGATCGAGAGCCTGGAATGAGCCCGCCGGCGTAAGGGCCGGGGAACCCTGGGCGGGCCTGGTCGCGTTCTCCCGACGGGAGCCGCATACTTGACAAGGGTTCATCCCGACACCGGGCCCGCGTTCCTCCGCCCCTCGAACTCCGACTGAAGAGGAGGCTACCATGCTCCGACCCCGTCTCGCGCGAATCGTCCCGCTGGTCACCCTCGCCGCGGTGGGGCTCGCCAGCCCCGTTCTGGCGCTGGACGTCGGGCAGAAGGCCCCGGACTTCGTCCTGAATGCGCCGGGCGGCAAGCAGGTCAAGCTCGCGGACCTGCTCGGCAAGGGGCCGATCGTGCTCTACACGTTCATCGGCGCGTTCAACGGCCCCTGAACGAAGGAGATCACCGGGCTGGACGCCCGGCTCGCCGACTTCCAGGCGCTCAACGCTCAGCTCGTCGGGATCAGCGTGGACTTCGTTTCCGCCCTCGATGCCTTCCAGAAGCAGATCGGGGTCAAGCACCCGCTCCTGTCGGACCAGCGGCGGCAGATGTTGCCCGCCTACGGCGCAATGGTCACCGACGAGAAGAGTCCCATCTTCCGCTACGCCAAGCGCGCCTACTTCATCCTCGATCGCGAGGGCACCGTCCGGTTCGTCAAGATCCAGGACAATGCGCTGGACCTCCTGGAGCCGGAGGACCTCCTCAAGGCCCTCCGCGAGAGCGGGGCGTCGTGATCCGACGGCGCGGGTTGGCCGTCCTCGGCACTCTTCTCGTCTCGGGCCTGGCCCTCGCCGCGCCAGCCGCGGGTCCCGACCTAGGCGCGCTGGACTTCCAGCCGTACGAGTCTCCCAAGCCTGCGCCCGCCTTCAGTCTCCCGGACCTCGCCGGGCACACCTGGAATCTCGCCGAGCTCCGGGGGAAGGTCGTCCTGCTCTTCTTCTGGACGACATGGTGACCGGATTGCCGGGAGGAGTTGCCTCCCGTCAACCGGCTCTACGCGGAACTCAAGGACCGAGGTCTCGAGGTCCTGCTCGTGAACTTTCGCGAGGATCCGGCCCAGGTCGGCAAGGTCGCGCAGGAGCGCGGCTACGTCGCCCCGGTCCTGCTCGATCGGAGCGGCGACGTGGCCGGCCGTTTGTACGGCGTGTGGGGACCGCCCACCGTCTACGTGCTCGACCGCCAGGGGCGTCTGGTCGCCCGCGCCGTCGGCGCGCGGAACTGGTCACAGGCGGCGGCCCGTCAGCTCCTTCTGGCTCTCCTCGACGCGAATCCCTGACCCGGCTCCGCAGATCGTCCCGAGCGGCGGGGCGGATCGTGCGCCGGCTACGCGCTCACCGGCTGCTCGGCCTCGACCTGAGCCAGCCAGAGCGTCACGTTCATCCCTCGATACAGCGTCCGCGCGATCGCCATGTGCTCCTGCGCCTTGGCGCGGTCACCGGCGCGACGGTACCATTGGCCGAGGCCCAGATGGCAGTGGGCGGCCAGCGGCTGCATCCCGAGCTCGGTGGCGAGGACGAGCGCCTGCCGGTAGTGCTCCTCGACCATGAG
Organism: uncultured Candidatus Rokubacteria bacterium; assembly: GCA_963805625.1. Classification (GTDB taxonomy): domain Bacteria; phylum Methylomirabilota; class Methylomirabilia; order Rokubacteriales; family DASRDR01; genus DASRDR01. The sequence continues at coordinate 167,637 of CAWDVE010000004.1, read as the reverse complement.
CGGCCCAGCCGCGTCGTTCTGCGCCGCGATCTCGCCGTGCAGCCACCGGATCCACGCCTCGTGCCCCCGCTGACCTCGCTGGCGCGCCAGATCGAGGGCCCGGTCCGCCTGCTGGCTCGCGTCCCGTGTGCGGCCCGCCCGCAGGTAGGCCTCGGCCAGCCCCAAGGACGGGACGGGCTCGAGCCAGTGCCGGTTGCCTCGCTCGAGAGCCTCTTCCAGCAAGGGAATCGCCTCGGCCGCGCGCCCCGCCAGCGTGTAGGCGACGCCCAGGTGCCCCGCGATCACGTCGAAGAGGGCCGCGAGCTGCCACTGCCGGCAGAGCGCCAGGCTTCGCTCGAGCGTTGTCACCGCCCTCGGCAGATCGCCCTGACGGACACGGAGGATCCCTTCCCCCAGGGCCAGGAAGGTCTGCGAGTACGGGTGGTTGATCGTCTCCGCGATGCGCAGGCTCTCGTCGAGAACGAGCTGCGCCTCCGCAAACTCGCCGAGCTCGGCGAAGCCCCAGAGCAGGAGCGTCCGGGGAAGAATGGCAGGCTCGGCATGCAGGCCGTGAGGACCGAGCCGCTCGAGCCGCACGTCCCCCTGGAGGAGGGCGATGTTCTTCCGGGCGAACTTCGTCGCCCTCCGGTAGTTGCCAAGCGTGAGGTATGCCATGGCCAGGTACAGGCTCGCCACGACCTGCACCGTGCCGTCCCCGATGGCCGCCCCGATGTCGAGCGCCCGCCGCCCGTACTCGACTCCCTGGGCCCGCTCCTCGCGTGTCGAGAACATGGGCGTCAGGAGGGCGAACGTCATCGCCAGCCGCCTCTGATCTCCAAGCGTCGTCGCGAGGTGCTCCGCGCGCTTGAGACAGTCGAAGACCCGCCGGAATTCCGCCAGCGGCCACAAAGCGTTCCGCAGATCGAACTGAATGTCAATCGCCTGCTCGAGGAGCTCGCGCCGCTCGGGGAGGTGGCCCAGGGCCGCCACGGCCTGGTCGAACCAGGCTGCGGCATCCCGGTGCGCCGACCGGCTCATCGCCTGGAGTCCCGCGCGCCGCGCGTAGTCGACGGCTTTCTCCCACGCCTCGGCCTGGATCGCGTGGTGCGCCAGCCGCTCGACGAGCTCCTCTCGACCTTCCCGCTGCCAGCTCTCGAGGGCGTCGACGATGCGGGCGTGGAGAGCCCGCCGCTGCGCGGGCAGGAGGCTCGCGTACGCCACCTCGTGAGTCAACGCGTGCTTGAACGTGTATTCGAGCTCCGAGGCCGCGCGCGTCTCGTAGAGAAACTCCGCGCCCTGAAGCCGTGCGAGCCGCTCGCGCAGGACCTCGTCGGCCGGATCCAGGATCGCCTGGAGTAGGAGGAAGGGGAGGCTTCGCCCGATGACCGCCGCCGCCTGAAGGACGCGCTTGTCCTCGGCCGCCAGCCGGTCGATGCGGGCCATGAGCACCCCCTCGACGGTGTCCGGGACCGCCGACCCCGGCATGGGGCTGCCGCCCTCGGCCACCGCCCGGGCCAGCTCCTCGGTGAAAAACGGATTGCCCTCGGCCTTGGCGACGATCATCTCGACCGTGGGCTCGTCGACCTCGGCGGCGCCAATCACGTCCCGGACCAGGCTCAGACTCTCCCGAGCCGACAGCGGCTGGAGCGCCACCTGGGTCGCGAAGGACCTGTCCATCCACGGCGGCCGGTATCCCGGCCGGTGAGTGGTGACGAGGAGGATCCGCGCACCCGCGACGACATCGACGAGCGTCCCAAGGTACTCCTCCGAGGTCCGGTCGACCCAGTGGAGGTCCTCCACGACGAGCACGAGCGGCTCCAAGCCGGCAAGTCGCCGGCTCAACTCGCGCAGGGCCTCGAAGGTCCGAGCCTTGACCACCTCGGGGCTGAGGCGCCCCGGCGCCTCGCCGCCCGCGCCGGGGTCCAGGAGCTCGAGCAGGTACGGCGTCACCGCGAGCGCATCCATGCCGGCGCGGTCCAGCGTCGCCCGCAGCTTCTCGCGGACGCCCTCCGGTCCGTCGGTCTCGACGATCGCGCACGCCGCTCGGAGAAGCTCGACGATCGGCAGACACGGGATCGGCGTCGCGTAGGGAAGGCAGTGCCCTTCGAGGAACAGACCGTCGGACAGGCCCCGGCGGAGCTCGACGACGAGCCGCGACTTGCCAATGCCCGCCTCGCCGGCGATGGCGACCACCTGCCCCTGACCCCGCACGGCCGCCGCCAGCCGGCTCCGCAAGAGGTCCAGCTCGTGGTCGCGACCGACGAAGCGCGTGCGACGACTGCTCGCGGCCTCCCCTCGCTCGAGCCCATCGAGCCGGAAGGCCGCCCGGCGCCCGAGCGCGGCGCCGAACGGGGATAGGTCGAACCCCCGGGCCAGGAAGGGCGCCCCCGCGGCGCTGACGATGACTGTGCCGGGCTCCGCGCCCTCCAGGAGCGTGCCCATCACGCCCAGCACCGCCCGCTTGTCCTCCGCGTCGACCAGCGACGCGTCCGGAAGGCGCCCGAGGAGAAATGACCCCAGGTCGATGCCGATCCGGAGACCCGGGCCGGGACCGCCGTCCGACGTGCGCTCGACGGCCCGTTGCATGGCGACCGCCGCCAGCGCCGCCCGGCGCACCGGGTCCTCGATCGGCTCGAGCCCGAAGAGCGCGACGAACCCGCTGGCCCCGAGCTCCTCCACGCGGCCACCGAACGACCGCGCCTTGTCGACGAGGACTTCGATCACTCGCCCGGTGTCCAGGGGGCCGATGTCGCGTCCGGAGGCGAGCGTCGCCAGGAGGACGGCCAGACGCCGGCGCTCCCAGCGGATCCCGGTGCGCGTGGGCGGAACGCCCGCCGCTGGAGGTGGCGGGGGCGGCGACGCGGGCGGGGGCTGTCGAGGCCGGCGGGGCGGCGCCGGCGCGCCGGGACGCAGCCCGTGCTTCTCCATGCGGTAGCGAATCGTATTGCGGGAGATCCCCAGGCGCGCCGCCGCGCGCGTGACGTTCCAGCCGGTGGCCTCGAGCGCCTCCTGGACGTGGGCCCGCTCGGCGCCATCCACGACCGCGGCCAGCGTCCGCGGGGCGGCCACCTCCGGCGCGGCGCCAATGGCACCGGGGCTCGGCCCCTCGTCGGAGAGACCCAGAATGTCGGCCGTGACGACGGACGCCTCGGCGAGCAGCGCCACGCGCTCCATGGTGTTGATGAGCTCGCGGACGTTGCCAGGCCACCGGTAGGCGACGAGCGCCGCCCGAGCGTCGGGCGCCAGCGTCTTCGCCGGGAGCCCGTAGTCGGCGCACGCTCGTGCCAGGAAGTGCTCTGCGAGAAGCACGACGTCATGCTGCCGCTCCCGCAGGGGTGGTAACGTGAGCGTCAGGACCGCGAGCCGATGATAGAGATCCTCGCGGAAGCGGCCCGCCCGCGTCGCTGCCTGAAGGTCGAGGTTGGTCGCGGTGATGATCCAGACGTCCACCGGGTCGCTCTGGGTCGCGCCAAGGCGCCGGACGGTGCGCTCCTCCAGCACCGTGAGCAGCTTGGCCTGCAGGCCGTCGGGCAGGAGCCCGATCTCGTCCAGGAACAGCGTGCCCCGGTGGGCGGTCTGGAAGAGCCCCTTCTTCGCCTGGTGGGCATCCGTGAAGGCGCCCCGCTCGAATCCGAACATCTCCGCCTCTAGGAGGGTCTCGGGAATCGCTGCGCAGTTGATGTCGACGAAGGGCCCGCCGGAGCGGGGGCCCGCCCGGTGGAGCGCCCGGGCCACCAGACCCTTACCGCTGCCGGTCTCTCCCTGGATCAGGACGGGCGGCAGGCGACGGAGGTCAGACGCCCGGGCGACCAGGCGGGCGATCCGTTCTCGGATCGCCACGATGCCAGGGCTCTCGCCAACCAGGTCCGGCATGAGGGTCATGGCGCTTGCCATCGTGCTCCGGTAGAGGATGGGTGGTCAAGCTTCCACCACCACCATCTACCACCACCGGATTGTATCTATCCAAGTGGTTGGATTCATTGCCATTCACTGTGGCACCTGGGTTGCGATATCACCGGATGGAATGCGGCAGTCAACCCTGACAGGAGGCAGCAAGAGATGACTAGAAGACGCTACCTACGCTCAGGTCTGGCAGTGTCCTTCATGCTGGTGACGGTCGGGCTGGCCGGGAACGTGGCGGCCCTCGCCACCGCTGACGACCCCTGGGCTCCGGCGATCCAGCAGGTCGACACCGCGCTCGCCCGCAAGGAGTACAGCGCGGCGCTGCGGGCCGCCAACGACGCCTACACCCTCGCGCTCGGGACCACGCGCTGGGACGGGATGATCTGTGCCGGAGATCTCTATCGCCGGATCGGTGAGGCCACGGGCCTTCGGCGGTCGTTCGAGAGCAAGGCCCGCGAGGCCTACCAGAAGGCCTTCTTCCGCGCCCGGCAGCAGGCGTCGGTGGAGGGCATCCTCCGTGCGACGGAGGGCTACGCCGCGCTCGGAGACACGCAGATGGTCGGGCTCGGGCTCCGGGTGGCCGAGCGACTGGCGGCGCGGGACCCGGAGGCCCAGGCGGACATCCGCACGTTCCGGGCTCGCCTCAGCGACACCCTTCTCGTCGGGGAGCTCCGGTAGTGGTCACGCGGAGGCCCGCCGCGGGGATGGCCAGGGTGGAGCAGAAAGTAGGCGCGCGCGAGACGGTCCTCAACAACTCGTGGCGCGGGCACCTCCGAGGTGTGGACCGCGCCCTCGGGCAGCGCGACGTTGACGAAGCCCGGCGAGCCTGGAAGAGCGCCCACCTCGCTGCGGTCGAAAGCTTCAGCTGGGAGGGCCTGATCGCGACGGGGCAGGCCTCCCTCCGGATCGGCGACGCCACCGAGGGGCGAATGCTCGCCGAGCCGGCGGCCCGGCGAGCATTCTTCGCCGCCCTCTACCGCGCGTGCCGGGAGAACTCGGTCGAGGGGATCCTTCGGGCCGCGGAGGCCTTCGCAGATCTCGGCGATCGCGAGGTCGTCGAGGAGTGCCTGGGTCTCGCCGAGCTCCAGGTGGACGGAGAGCAAACGCGCCGGCGCGTGGCGGACTTCGTCGGTCGACTGGGCGTCAGGCCCGAGCCGGCGAATGGTGACGGAGCGCCAACCGGGGCGGCCTGAACGGACACCGCAGGAGCGCGTGGGAGGGACACACACCATGACCGGTGAAGTCCACCCCCGGACCCGGGCGCTCGACCCTGCCCCTGGCGACGGGGCCTGGCCCCGGGCCCCCTGGCTCCTCGTGGTGGCTCGCGGCCATGCGCGCCTCGTCACCGAGCTCCGGACCATGTTTCGCGACGACCCGCGAGTGCAGGTGATCGAGAACCGGCGAGAAGATGACGCGCTCCTGCCGCGCAGCGCGACCATGACCCGTCCCGGTTTCCCGGCGGGCTGACCCGCACCCGCGACGCCAGGCCGGACTCTTCGGGCCCACCGCGTCCCGCAGGCCGTCGCCCCACCGAGGCCGGGACCGGCGGGCCCCGGCCGGGTCACCCACCGTCAGCGACGACGACGGCCCCTCACAGCACCCGCCGCGGGTCCAGCGCGTCGCGCAGGCCGTCGCCGATGAAGTTGATCGCCAGCACCGCGAGGAAGATCGCCGTGCCCGGAAAGATGGCCCAGTGGGGCGCGAAGTCGAGGTTGTCCTTGGCGTCGGAGAGGATCCGACCCCAGGTCGGGATGTCGGGCGGGAAGCCGAGCCCGAGGAACGAGAGCGTCGACTCGAGGATGATCGCCGCGGCCACGTCGAGCGAGCCGGCCACAATCACGGGGCCGATGGCATTGGGGAGGATGTGGCGGACGACCTGGCGCGCCGTGGGCACGCCGAGCGCACGAGCCGCCTCGACGAACTCCTTCTCGCGCAGCGAGAGGAACTGCGCGCGCACGAGACGCGCGACGGGCATCCAGCGCAGGGCACCGATGACCGCGACGATCAGCACGAACATGCCGATCTCCGGGCCGAGGACCTTCTTGATCGAGTCGCGGAACAGATAGACCACGAGCAGGAAAATCGGCAGCTGGGGCAGCGACAGGAACAGGTCGGTCCACCGCATCAGGGCGCTGTCGACCGCGCCGCCGAACTGGCCGGCCACCGCCCCCACCGTCGTGCCCACGCAGATCCCGAGCAGCATGGCGACGACGCCCACCGCCAGGGAGATCCGGCCCCCGTAGAGGATCCGGGCCAGGATGTCCTGCCCGAGGTCATCGGTGCCGAGCGGATGCGCGGACGAGGGCGCCTTCAGCTTCGCCCGGAAGTCGATCTCGTCGATGGGGACCCGGTAGACGAACGGTCCGACGACGACGGCCAGGACCATGGCCGTGAGCACGACCAGCCCGACCATGGCGAGCCGGTGCCGCCGGAACCGCCGGGCGGCCTCGGCCCAGAGCGAGTCGGACCGCCGGGCACGCGCCCGAACCAGCCGTCCCGCCAGCGCCTCCGAGGCCGTCCCGTTCGCCGCCATGACCTCCCTCAGCGGAACGAGATCCGCGGATCGAGCCAGCCGTACACGAGGTCCGCCAGAAACCCGAAGATCACCACCAGCACCGCATATACGAACGTCACGCCCATGATCACCGGCGTGTCGTTCGACAGGATCGAGCTGATCAGGAGCGAGCCGATGCCGGGCACCCGGAAGATCTGCTCCGTCACCACGGCTCCCGTGAAGAGCTGGGGCACCTGGATCGCGAGCAGGGTCACGACGGGGATGAGCGCGTTTCGTACGACGTGTTTCACCAGCGTGTTCTTCTCCGCGAGCCCCTTCGAGCGCGCGGTGCGGATGTAGTCGAGCTGGATGACGTCGAGCACCGACGACCGTACGAAACGAGTGAGCTGAGCGCCGAACAGCAAGCCCAGAACCGTGATGGGCATGATGCCCTGCTTGAGGTTCTCCCAGAGCCAGCGGAAGCCACTCGCCTGGATGTCGGCTCGATAGATGAACGGCAGCCAGTCGAGATAGATGCTGAAGAAGAGAATGAAGAGCAGCCCGGTGAAGAAGGTCGGCAGGGAGAACCCGATGAAGGCCAGCGTGGTGGCGACCTGATCGAACAGCGAGTACGGCCGCCGCGCGGACAGGACCCCGACGGGAATCGCGATCGCGAGGGCCAGGACCTGGGCGGAGCCCAGGACGAAGAGCGTGGTCACCAGGCGCTGCCGGATCAGGTCGTCCACGTTCACCCGGCTCACGAACGAGTAGCCCCAGTCCCCCCGGAGCATCGAGGAGAACCACCGCACGTACCGGACCGGAACGGGGTCGTCCAGCCCGAACTGCTTGCGGAGGTTCATCCGCACCTCGGGCGGGACATTGGGGTTGGTGGCAAGCTCCCCGAAGGGGTCGCCCGGCGCCAGGGCCAGGAGGGTGAACAGAACGACGCTGATCCCGATGAGCACCGGGAGTGCAGTCAGGAGCCGCCGAACGAAGTAGGTACCCATCGCCTCTAGGATCTCAGCCCTCGACGTTCATCCATCCGCTCGAGCCCTCCGAATCCGGAACCCCGCGTCGAGGCCCTCGGGACCGGCGCCGGCTAGACCTCTCGATACCAGTGGGTGAGGTTCCAGAAGCTCGAATCCCAGCCGCAGATGTCGGTGTTCCGGAGCTTGCTGGAGATCGCGGAGATGTTTGCCCGCCAGGTGATCGGCACGATCACGTTGTTCAGCGTGAGGAGGTCGTTCATGCGAATGAAAAGCGCCGCCCGCTTCACCGGGTCCATCTCCGACTCGGCGGCCTTCCACGCGCGGTCGTACTCCTCGTTGCGCCACCGGGTGTTGTTGCGGCCCGACCAGCTGTTCGCCTTCGTGGCGATCTCCCACGACACGAACGGATCCATGAACCGCTGGGGCTCGGGGCCGCTCGTCATGTTGAAGGCGTACATCTGGACGTCGGCCCAGAACTTCGAGCTCGTGTCCGGATTTCCGGGATCGCTGCCGAAGTACACGGAGGCGACGACCGACTTCAGCTCCATCTCGATCCCCGCCTTGGCGGCCGCCTGCTTGACGATCGCCTGCGTCTTCTGTCGTACGGGGTTGATCGAGGTCTGATAGACCATCTTCAGGCGCTTGCCGTCCTTCGCGCGGATCCCGTCGGCGCCGCGCTTCCAGCCGGCCCGATCGAGCGCCGCATTCGCCTTGTCGACGCTGAACTCCCACCGGGTGTTCGGAGACCGGAAGCGGCTCGGCGCATTGAGGTAGTTGGCCGTCGCCTGCCCCTGGCGCCCGTAGAGCTGCTCCTGGATGGCCGCCCGGTCGATGAGAAGGCTGAGGGCCTGACGAACGGCGGGGTCGGTGAGGAAGGGATGTGCGGACTTGGCGCTGCCGCGCTCCCCGTCGACCTCGGTCCAGGGGTCGGAGAAGTTGCAGAGGAGATGCTCGATGCCAGCGGCCGGGGCGATGTCCGTCCGCCCCTTGCCGCCCTGCTCCATCCGTCGGAGCACGTCGTCCTCGACCTGGATATTCCAGGCGAAGTCGTACTCGCCCGTCTGGATGACGGCACGGGCCGCCGAGACCGCGTCCCCTCCACCCTTGAGCTCCAATCGGTCGAAGAACGGCCAGTTCGGCTCGTGATAGTTGGGGTTCAGCTCCGCCCGGATCGCGTCACCGGGCTTGAAATCGACGACCCGGTACGGCCCGGTCCCGACCGGCTTGAGATTGGCGGGCGCCTCGCGCGCCTTGGCGCCCCTGAAGGGCTCGAAGACATGCTTCGGGATGACGCAGAGCGTGCCCCCGAACGTCTGGAACCACGCGGGGTTCGGCGCCTTGTAGACGATCTTGAGCGTGTGGGCATCGAGCTTCTCGATGCGCGCGACGTCCTTGTAGGTCCCCGCCGAGATAGCCGTCGTCGCCGGGTCGGCCGCGTACTCCCACGTGAAGACGAAGTCGTCCGCGGTGAGGGGCTTCCCGTCGTGCCACTGCACGTTCCGCTTGAGCTTCCAGGTCGCCGACAGCCCGTCCCGCGCGATGCCGCCGTTCTGGAGCGTCGGGACCTCGGCGGCGAGGACGGGCACGAAGTTGCCCTCGGGGTCGAACGAGATCAGCGGCTCGTAGAAGATGCGCGACCCGTCTCCGTCCTTGACGCCGATCGACAGGTGCGGGTTGAGGATGGTAGGCCCCTGCCACCACAGAACCTTCACGTCACCGCCGCCGCCTCGCCGGGTCGGCGTGAACGCCGGTCGCGTCTGCGCCGCGGCCTCGCGCGGAGCACCCTGGACGTCCAGCATCTGCGCGGCGACCGGCGCCGTCAGGCCCGCTCCGACCATGATCCATGTGAACTGGCGGCGCGAGATGCTCCCGTCCTTGACTCGGACGATCCAGTGCCGAAGCCCGCGCTCGTCCATCGTCCCTCCGGCTACGCCTCGCGATACCAGTGGGACAGGTTCCAGAAGCTCGAGTCCCAGCCGCTGATCTCGGTGCCCTTCAGCTTGCTGGAGACGCCAGAGACCCAGTTCCGCCAGACGAGCGGGATGACGACCATGTTCTGCACCACCAGGTCGTTCATCCGGATGAAGTGGGCCGCGCGCTTGACCGGATCCATCTCGGTCTCGGCCGCCTTGTACAGGCGGTCGAACTCCTCGCTGCGGAAGCGTGTCGTGTTGCGCCCCGAGAACTTGTTCTCCTTGGTGGCCACTTCCCACGACGGGAAGACGCGCATGGACGGCAGGGGGTCGACGTCGAACTGCCAGGCGTACATCTGGAGATCGGCGCTGAAGTGCCCGATGTTGTCCGGGTTGGCCTCGTCGGAGCCAAAGAAGACGGATGCGACCACCGTCTTCAGCTCCATCTCCATCCCGGCTTTGGCGGCCACCTGCTTGATGATGGCCTGCTCCTTCTGCCGGAGCGGGTTGATCGAGGTCTGGAGCAGGAGCTTCAGCCGCTTGCCGTCCTTGGCGCGGACCCCGTCGGCGCCGCGTTTCCAGCCGGCATCGTCGAGGACCTTGTTGGCCCTGTCGACGCTGAACTCCCACCGCGTGTTCTTCGACTGGAAGCGGCCGGGGGCGTTGACGTAGTTGGCCGTCGCCTGCCCGGCCCGCCCGTAGAGCTGCTCCTGCATGGACCCGCGATCGATCACCAGGGACAGCGCCTGGCGGACCGCCGGATCGGAGAGCAGCGGGTGCTTGGTCTTCAGACTGGAACGCTCGCCGTCGACCTCGGTCCAGGGGTCGGTCTGGTTCACGTTGACGTGCTCGATGTTGCCGGAGACGGTGAAGTCCACGCGCCCCTTCCCGCCCTGCTCCATCCGCCGCAGGATGTCGTCCTCGACCTGGAGGTTCCAGGCGAAGTCGTACTCGCCGGTCTGGATGACCGCGCGCGCCGCCGAGGTCGCGTCCCCGCCGCCCTTCATCTCGACCCGGTCGAAGAACGGCCAGTTGGGGACGTGGTAGTTCGGGTTGAGCTCGGCCCGGACGACGTCGTTGGGCTTGAAGTCCACGTACCGGTAGGGGCCGGTTCCCACCGGCTTCATGTTCGCCGGGGCCTCCCGGGACTTCGCCCCCTTGAATGGCTCGAAGACGTGCCGGGGGATGACGAGCCCCGTCGGGCCGCAGAAGGAGATCGCCCAGAACGGCGTCGGATTCTTGAATCCCATCTTGACGGTATGGCTGTCGACCTTGTCGATCCGCGCAATGTCCTTGTAGTTGCCGGCGGTGGTCGCGGCCGTCGCGGGGTCGGCCGCGAACTCCCAGGTGAACACTACGTCATCGGCGGTGAAGGGCTTGCCGTCGTGCCACTGGACGTTCTTCTTGAGCTTCCAGGTGACTGAGAGACCGTCCTTCGAGACGCCGCCGTTGTCGAGCGTCGGGATCTCGGCAGCTAGGATCGGCATCAGGTTGCCGTCGGGATCGAAGGCCGCCAGCGGCTCGTTGAAGAGCCGCGAGCCGTCGTTGTCCTTCACGCCCACCGCGAGGTGGCAGTTCAGGATGCTCACCGCCTGCCACCAGAGCGTCTTGAGCTCGCCGCCACCGCCTCGCCGGCTCGGCGTGAACGCGGGCTTCGTCTGAGCGGAAGCCCGGCGGGGCACCCCGCCCGCGGCGAGCACCTGCGCCGCCATCGGCGTCGCCAGCCCGAAGCCCGCCAGCATCCGGGTGAAATCCCGGCGGCTGAGCGTGCCGTCCTTGACCCGTTCGATCCACTCCCGCAGCTCACGCTCATCCATGGGTTATCCTCCCTGCTCTGTCGATCCCGATGCGAGTGAACACCCGGCGAGGCTCGGCCCCGGCACACCGGCCGGTCTGCCGGGCGTGGCTTCGCCACCGACCAGGCGCGCCGACGCTCCCACCCCGGGTCCGGGGAAGGCAGGCCGCGGCCAGGGCGCCAGCTCTACGCCTCGCGGTACCAGTTGGCGTGGTTCCAGAAGTCGGACTCCCACGGGCTCTGCTCGGTGTTTCGGAGCTTGTTGGAGACGGCCGCCACGCGGGCCCGCCAGAGCACCGGGATCACGACGACGTTCTGGATCAGGAGATCGTTCATCTTGATGAACATGGCCGCGCGCTTGACGGGATCCATCTCGCTCTCGGAAGCCTTGTACGTCCGGTCGTACTCCTCGTTGCCCCAGCGCGTCGGGTTGCGGCCCGACCACTTGTTGGCCTTCGACGCGATCTCCTCGGTGAGGAACTGGTTCATGAACCGCTGCGGGTCGGGGTGCACCATGGTAGTCGTGTACATCTGGATGTCGGCCTTGAAGTGCGGGAACGTGTCCCAGTTCGCCGGGTCGGACCCGAAGAAGACCGACGCGACGACCGCCTTGATCTCGACGTCGATCCCGGCCTTGGCCGCGGCCTGCTTGACGATGGCCTGGTTCTTCTGGCGGGGAGCGTTGGTGGACGTCTGGTACACGATCTTGAGGCGCTTGCCGTCCTTGGCGCGGATGCCGTCGGCCCCCCGCTTCCACCCGGCCTGCTCGAGCAGCGCGTTGGCCTTGTCGACGCTGAACTCCCACTTCGTGTTGGCCGAGCGGACCTTGGAGGGGGCGTTCAGGAAGTTGGCGCTCGTCCGGCCCTGGCGGCCGTAGATCTGCTCCTGGACCGCCGACCGGTCGACCAGGAGGTTCACGGCCTGGCGCACGGCGGGGTCGGTGAAGAGGGGGTGCTTCGACTTCGGGCTGGACCATTCCCCGTCCACCTCGGTCCAGGGGTCGGAGAAGTTGACCCCGATGAACTCGATGTTGCCGCCGTAGACGATCTCGACCTTGCCGCGACCACCTTGCTCCAGGCGAAGCAGGATGTCGTCCTCGACCTGCATGTTCCAGGCGTAGTCGTACTCGCCGGTCTGGATGACCGCGCGCGCCGCGGAGGCGGCATCCCCGCCGCCCTTCATCTCCAGCGTGTCGAAGAACGGCCGATTCGGCACGTGATAGGTCGGGTTGAGCTCGGCCTTGACGGAGTCCCCGGGCTTGAAGTCGACGATCCGGTATGGCCCGGTCCCCACGGGCTTGAGGTTGGCCGGCGCCTCGCGGGACTTCGCTCCCTTGAACGGCTCGAAGACGTGCTTCGGCAGGACCTGCCCGTTGGGGCCGCAGAACGGCTCGAAGGGAAACGGCGCCGGCCGCGTGAAGGTGATCTTGGCGGTGTGACTGTCCAGCTTGTCGATCCGGGCGATGTCCTTGTACCCCCCCGAGGTCACGGCCGCCGAGGCCGGGTCGGCCGCCCACTCCCAGGTCGCAACCACGTCGTCCGCCGTGAACGGCTTCCCATCGTGCCAGACGACGTTCTTCTTCAGCTTCCAGGTCACCGACATACCGTCCTTCGAGATCCCGCCGTTCTGGACCGTGGGCACCTCGGTCGCCAGGACCGGGAGGAGGTTCCCGTCGGGATCGAACGAGCAGAGGGGCTCGTAGAAGATGCGCGAGGCGTCGACGTCCTTCGTCCCCGGGGAGAGGTGGGGGTTCAAGAGCACCGGGGCCTGCCACCACAGGGTCTTGACCGGTCCGCCGCCCCCACGCTTGGTGGGATTGAACGCCGGCTTCTGCTGGGCGTGAGCCACGCCCGATGCCGACAGCATCTGGGCCGCCATCGGCGCCGTCAGCCCGGCCGCGACCATCATCCGGGTGAACTCACGGCGGGTGACCGTGCCGTTCTTGACCCGCGCGATCCACTGCCTCAGCTCACGTTCACGCTCATCCATGGCTCTCCCTCCGGTGGCGTTGCGGCTCGGACGCGAATCAGGCGGAGGGGCGGCGCCGGCTGGCCCGCCGGGGAACCGGGCGTCCCACCCTCGTCCGACTGAGACAGCCCTTTCATCTCGATGCCCCGGAGGCTTGGCCCCGCCGCTCCGGCGAGGCCAATCCCCCGAGCCGAACTACGCTTCGCGGTGCCAGAACGCCAGCGTCGCGAGGTTCGAATCCCACGCGCTGATGTCAGCATCTCTCAGCTTGTGTGATATGGCGCTAACATTCGCGCGCCAGATGACCGGAATCACGACCACGTTCTGGATCAAGAGATCGTTCATCCGGACGAACATGGCCGCGCGCTTGACGGGATCCATCTCCGAGTCGGCCGCCTTCCAGAGCTTGTCGTACTCCTCGTTGCGCCACCGGGTAGGGTTGCGCCCCAGCCACTTGTTCTCCTTGGACGCCACTTCCCAGGAGGTGAACTGGTCCATGAGCCGCTGAGGGTCGGGATGGGTCATCGTGGTCGTGTACATCTGGAGGTCGGTCGCGAAGTGGGGATACGTGTCCCAGTTCGCCGGATCGGAGGCGAAGAACACGGACGCCACCACCGACTTGATCTCGATCTCGATGCCTGCCTTGGCCGCAGCCTGCTTGACGATCGCCTGGGTCTTCTGGCGAACCGCGTTGATGGAGGTCTGGTAGACCATCTTCAGCTTCTTGCCGTCTTTGGCGCGGATGCCGTCCGGCCCCTTCTTCCAGCCCGCGGCCTCGAGGATCTGGTTGGCCTTGTCGGGGTTCAGCTCCCACTTGTTGTTCTTGGAGCTGAACTTGGACGGCGCGTTCAGGAAGTTGGCGGTCGCCTGTCCCTGGCGGCCGTAGAGCTGCTCCTGCACGGAGCCCCGGTCGACCAGGAGGTTCAGCGCCTGGCGGACCGCGGGATCGGTCAGGAACGGGTGCTTGGACTTGAGGCTCGAGCGCTCCCCGTCGACCTCGGTCCAGGGGTCGCTGTTGTTGAGCTGGATGTGCTCGATGTCGCCGGCCAGAGCGATGTTCACGCGGCCCTTCCCGCCCTGCTCCAGGCGCTTGAGGATGTCATCCTCGACCTGCATGTTCCAGGCGAAGTCGTACTCGCCGGTCTGGATGACCGCCCGTGCCGCCGAGGCCGCGTCGCCCCCGCCCTTCAGCTCGATCATGTCGAAGAACGGCCGGTTGGGCACGTGATAGTTGGGGTTCAGCTCGGCCCGGACCATGTCGCCCGGCTTGAAGTCCACGTACCGGTAGGCGCCGGTGCCGATCGGCTTGAGGTTGGCCGGCGCCTCGCGCGAGTTGGCGCCCTTGAACGCCTCGAAGACGTGCTTGGGGATGATCTGCCCGTTCGGCCCGCAGAGCGCGGTGTACGGGAAGGGCTGGGGCCGGTTGAAGCTGACCTTGACCGTGGAAGCGTCGATCTTCTCGACCTTCGTGACGTTCGGGAAGTTGCCGGACGTCACGGCCGCGGTGGCCGGATCCGTCGCGTACTCCCAGTTGAACACCACGTCGTCGGCCGTGAAGGGCTTCCCGTCGTGCCACTGGACGTTTCGCTTGAGCTTCCACGTGACGGACGTGCCGTCCTTCGCGACGCCGCCGTTCTGGACAGTCGGCACCTCGGCCGCCAGGTTGGGGAAGAGGTTACCGTCGGGGTCGAAGGACGCGAGGGGCTCGTAGAAGATGCGGGAGCCGTCCTGGTCCTTCGTGCCATTCGCGAAGTGCGGGTTCAGGAGGGTCGGAGCCTGCCACCACAGCACCTTGACGCTGCCGCCGCCGCCACGCTTGGTCGGCGCGAAGGCGGGCTTCGTCTGCGCGTGCGCCACGCCCGCGGCGGCGAGCATCTGAGCCGCCAGGGGTGCCGTCAGGCCGAGCCCGACCATCATCCGGGTGAAATTACGACGGGTGATGGTGCCGTCCTTCACCCGGTCAATCCAGTGCCGAAGCTCACGCTCTTCCATGCTGCCTGTCCTCCCGAGATTCAGATTTCGAGTTTTATTCTGCGCGCTTCCAAAGCACAAGCCTGCCCCGCGCGCGGAAAGGGGCTACGGACGTGGCCCGATCTTATGCCGGCCCCTGGCGGGGGTCAAGCCAACCCAGGGGCTGCGGATGGCCTGGGAGCGCCGCCCCGAGGGGCGCGGGGATCCTCGCCGTTCAGGGGGTCGTCCGGAACCCCGAGCTCACGGGGCCGTTCCGGAGCAATCGAAGCAGCTGAGAATCGTGCCAGTCCCAGAGCCGCTCGTGGGCAAAGTCCACGTCCGTGGGGCTCGTGTCCCAGTCCACGCTGCGAGGCGATGGATAGTAGAAGGCGCCCACGACCTGGACCAGGACCGAGGCGGCGAAGGCCGCGGCGAAGAGCCACCGCCCCACGGGCCCGCGGATCGCCGGCCAGACGGGCACCACCCCGAGGACCATAGCCGGCAGGACGTCGGCGAGAAGGCGGGGGCCGAAGGAGTGTCCACCCCACCACACCGAGAACTGCGCGATGGTCCCGATGCCGACCGCGACGGCGACGGCCGCGCAGGCCAGGAGCCCGCCGCGGCGCCGGACAAGCCAGACGAGGAGTCCCACGGCGGGGAACAGGAGCACTGGCGAGTAGATGAAGAGCCCGCGACTCGGGCTCACGAGGACACCGGCCAGCCCCGCCCCGAACGATGCGCCCCAGGCCGACCCCACCCCGTGATGCTCCGCGTGGGTCCGATGAAGCTCGGCGTAGCCGCCCTGGACCGACCCGAAGATCGCCAGGTTGTGCGCCGCCACCGCCGCCACGACCGCGCCGAGCATCCCCGCAAAGAGAAGCCCAGCGCGGCCCCGGGACAGGACGGCGAAGCCCGCGAGGGCCGCGGCCACCAGCCCGGTCGAGGGGCGGCTCGCTACCATGGTGCCTGCGGCCAGCCCGGCCAGGACCGTTCCCCATCGAGCCGTTCCGGGCCGCAGAAGGGCCCAGAGAGACACCGCCAGGCCGAGTTGCGCCGGGCCGTGTCCCCACAGGCCCTGGCTCGCGATGGCCCACGTCGACGTCGCAAACGCGTAGACAGCCGCCGTCGCCAGGGCCGTCGCCTCCCCGCTCCCCTGCCGGCGGGCGAGCTCCTGGGCCGCGAGGTACACGAAGGCGACGGACAGAGCCGCGAACAGGGACGCGGCGAGCTTGGAGAGAGCGTTCAGGACGGGCCAGCTGTCGCCGGCGCCCAGGAGGACGGGGCCCGCGTAGACGGGAACCGCCAGAAGCGCCGGGGCCACGGGATAGTTCGACCGATAGTGCGTGCCGACGTGCTGGATCCAGAAAGGGAGCGGGGCGGCGGCCGGCCAGCCCTGGAACAGGCGATCGAGGTCGAGACGCCCGTACTCGATCACCTCGTACGGGAGGACCCGATTGGGAACGGTGTCCTGCGAGCTGATCTCCCGGAGGTTCGCGTTGTAGAGGACGAAGCTTCCGAGCGCGAGCGCGACCGCTGTACGCGCGCCGGGAGTCACGGGCGGCTCGGGTCTGGCGGGTTCATCGCGCCATCCTCGCTACCCGGGCGGGAGCAGCCAGGCCGGAACGGACGCCCGAGGGCCGGTCGCGGTGGACGCCACTCGCGGGGTCACGCGATGACGACGAGGAGAGCTCCCGCGTCGACCGCCTGGCCTGGCTCCACGTGGATCTCGCTGACCATCCCGCTCCCGGTCGCCCGGAACTCGTTCTCCATCTTCATCGCCTCGAGCACGACCAGGCCGGCCCCGCGCTCCACCGGCTGGCCTACCTCGACGAGCACCTTGACGACCTTTCCGGGCATGGGCGCCACAAGCCGCTGGCCGGTGCCGGCGCCCGCACTCGCCTCGGTCGGGCCGCGCCGCCGCCCGGCAACAGGGTCGTCGACCCGGACCCGGAACGTCTCGCCGTCCACGGCCAGGAGCGCGTCCACTCCCGCCTCGCCGAGATCCACGACGTACGAGACGCCGTCCAGCAGGAGTGAGCCAGTTCCGGATGCGGGGAGTCGAGCGTCGACTTCCACCGGACGCCCATCGACGCGGACCTCGAGGGTCCCGGATCCCAGCTCCTCGACCTCGACGGTGAACGTCGCGTCATCGACCTGGATGCTCAGGCGCGAGGAGCGTCTTCCCGATCCGGTGGAGGTCACCGCCGCACACTCCCGGGCCCCGGTCGACCCGCCATGGCCCAGCGGGAAGGGCCGGAAGTCGCCGCCGGCGGAGCCGGCGGGGCGAGCGCCCGCGTCCGGAGCGCGGCCGCCACCGCCGCGGCGCGCGCGCGCGCGGGCGACGGTGGCCCGAGCCCGCCCGCGAAGGCGCGCGCCACGAACGCCGTCGACAGCTGCCCGCCGAGGAAGTCGGGGTGATCCATCACCGCACGGTGAAAGGGAATGGTGGTCCGGACGCCGGTGACTCCGAACTCGCCGAGCGCCCGGCGCATCCGGCCCACCGCTTCTCCGCGATCGCGACCCCACACGATGAGCTTGGCCATCAGGGGATCGTAATGGAGCGACACCTCCCCGCCCTCGTAGACCCCGCTGTCCAGGCGCACCCAGGGGCCCGCCGGTGGGCGCCACGTCGCGATCCGACCCGGGGACGGGATGAATCCGGCGGCAGGATCCTCGGCCGAGATCCGGCACTCGATCGCCCAGCCGTGCGCGGCCACATCCGCCTGGGCGTATCCGAGCTTCTCGCCAGCCGCCAGGCGGAGCTGCTCCCGGACGAGATCGATGCCGGTCACCAGCTCCGTGACCGAGTGCTCGACCTGGAGCCGCGTGTTGACCTCGAGGAAGTAGAAACGCCCGCCGGGGTCGAGAAGGAACTCGACCGTCCCAGCGTTCTGGTAGCCCGCCGAGGCCAGGAGCCGGCAGGCCGCCCGTCCCATCTCGGCCCGGAGGGTCTCGTCCACGGCGGGCGACGGTGACTCCTCGACGAGCTTCTGGTGCCGCCGCTGGATCGAGCACTCGCGCTCGCCCAGGTGCAGGATCTGGCCGTGCGCATCCGCGAGGACCTGGATCTCGACGTGGCGGGGCTCGACGATCGCTTTCTCGAGGTAGACGGCGCCGTCACCGAACGCGGCGGCCGCCTCGGAGCGCGCCAGCCGCAGCGCCGACTCGAGCTCCCCCGGGATCGACACGAGCCGCATGCCCTTCCCACCGCCACCCCAGGCCGCCTTGATCATCACCGGGAAGCCGAGGTCCCGCGCGGCCCGACGGGCCTCCGCATCCGATCCCACCGGATCCGGGGTCCCTGGCACGATCGGCACGCCCGCCTCGACGGCCGCGCGGCGCGCCGCGGTCTTGTCGCCCATCACGGCGATCGCGGCGGGCGGCGGACCCACGAACACGAGGCCCGCGGCGCGGCACGCCTCGGCGAAGCCCGCGTTCTCAGCCAGGAATCCGTAGCCGGGATGGACCGCCTCGGCACCCGTCCGGCGGGCGACCGCGACGATGCGATCGATCACGAGGTAGCTCTCGGTCGCCGGGGCCGGGCCGATCGGGTGCGCCTCGTCGGCCAGCCGGACGTGGAGGGCGTCTCGATCCGCCTCGGAGAAGACGGCCACCGTGCGGACGCCGGCGTCCTGGCACGCGCGGATCACGCGCACGGCGATCTCGCCCCGGTTGGCGATCAGAAGCTTGCCGAACATCGGCCTAGGGCGCGCGTCCGCCACCCGCGGCGACGGCAATCAGCGCGGCAGGGCGCGTAGCGCGTCCTCGAGGAACGAGCCGTCCACGAGATCACGCGCCTGGAGCGGCGCCGTGACCATGCCCGCCTTGTGGTACCAGGAGAGCTGTCGGCTGATGTCGGCCACGTCCAGCCGTCCGTCCCGATCCTGGTACGGGAAGCCCACGCGAACGACCTCCGGCGTGGCGCCCGTGTACCGGGCGGTGACGTTGACGACCTCGTCGTAGGCGGGGCCCGACGGCGGCCTACCGTCCTTCAGCGCGAGCACCGCGTCGAAGAACAGCCGGGCGGCCTTGACGTATCCCTTCATGAAGGCGACCGCGCGCTCGCGGTCCTGCGCGAACGCCTTCGAGTAGAAGATCGCCGCCCCCTGGTAGGGCAGCTTGTCGCCGACCCAGAACAGGAGGCGCCCGAATCCACTCTCGATGGTGGTGCCGGCGAATGGCTGCGGGATGAGGATCGCGTCGACCCGCCGCGCCTGGAGCGCCTCGGCCATCGCGCCGAGCGTGCGGAGCGGCGCCGGCTCCACATCCGCCAGCGAGAGCCTCTCCTGCTCGAGGAGGTTCCCCAGCATGTAGTGGAACGTCGACCCGAGCTGCGTGATGCCGACCTTCCGGCCCTTGAGGTCCCGGATCGACCGGATGGGGCCGTCCTTCTGGACCAGGAGCGCCGTCAGCGGGGACCCCGGCCACTCGCGGCCCTTGTCGGCGACGACCCAGACCTTCTCGCCCCCGGTGGCGACGTTGTAGAGGCCGGCGGTGAGGCCCGTGGCGCCCACCTCGATCTCGCCGGCCGCGATCGCCACCGCCACCGGCTGCGCCGCCTGGAAGTAGACCAGCTCGGGCTCGATCCCGAACTCGCGGAAGGTTCCGCGCTCCACGCCGAGGAAGATCGGGGCCGACGAGCTCAGCTTGAGTACGCCGACCTTGACCTTTCTCCCCTCCGCCGCCACCGTCCCCGCGCCGAGTATCACCAGCGCGATCGTGACCAGCAGACCGCTGAGGGCCGCGCGGGCGGACCCGCGACACGACCCGCCGCGCCCGGCTGGCGAAAGGTCAGCGCGCATGGATCTCCAACGCCGGGAAGAAGTAGGGGATCTCGAACGCCGCCGACTGGAGCGAGTCCGACCCGTGGATGACGTTGGCCTCGATCGAGGCCGCGAACTCCCGTCGGATGGTGCCGGGCGCCGCCTTCGACGGGTCGGTTGCCCCCATCACGTCCCGCAGCCGCTGGATCGCGTGCTCACCCTCGAGGACCATCGGGATGCAGGGCCCGGACGTCATGAACTCGGACAGACTCCGGTAGAAGGGCCGGTCCTTGTGAACGATGTAGAAGCCCGCGGCCTGCGCCGGCGTCAGGTGGACGAGCTTGGCGGCCAGGATCCGGAGCCCCGCCTCCTCGATCTTGGCGACGACGCGTCCGACCACGCCCTTCTGAACCGCGTCCGGCTTGATGATGGTGAGGGTGCGCTCGAGCGCCATCGATTGTCCTCTCGCCCCTGAGTAAGCGGTCAGCGCCCGCGTCCGACCACTCGGGCAACGGTGGCGCCCATGTCGGCGGGGCTCTTGACGGTCGTGATGCCGGCCGCCTCCATCGCGCGCATCTTCTCGGCAGCCGTTCCCTTGCCGCCGGAGATGATCGCGCCGGCGTGCCCCATGCGGCGCCCGGGGGGCGCGGTCTGGCCACAGATGAAGCCGACGACGGGCTTCGTCACGTGAGACCGGACGAACGCCGCGGCTTCTTCCTCCGCGGTGCCGCCGATCTCGCCGATCAGCATGATCGCCTCGGTCCCGGAGTCGTCTTGGAAGAGGCGGAGCACCTCGACGAAGCTGGTGCCGTTGACGGGATCGCCGCCGATCCCCACGCAGGTGGACTGGCCGAGGCCGCGCTGCGTGAGCTGGTGGACCACCTCGTAGGTCAGGGTCCCGCTCCGCGACACCACTCCCACCCCGCCCTCCCGGTGGATGTGGCCGGGCATGATGCCGATCTTGGCCTGGCCGGGCGTGATAAGCCCGGGGCAGTTGGGGCCGAGGAGGCGCGTCGCGCGGCTGGCTAGGAACGCCTTGACCCGGACCATGTCGCCCACCGGAATACCCTCGGTGATGCAGACGACCAGCGGCACGCACGCGGCCGCGGCTTCCATGATCGCGTCGGTGGCCGCGGCGGGCGGCACGAAGATCAGCGCGCAGTCGGCGCCCGCCTCGCGCACGGCCTCGTCGACGGTGTTCCACACCGGGAAGCCCTCGTGGACCGTGCCGCCCTTGCCCGGGGTCACACCGCCCACCACCTGGGTGCCGTACTCCTTGCAGCGGAGGGCGTGGAAGGTGCCTTCGCGTCCGGTGATCCCTTGGACCACCACCCGCGTCGACCGATCGACCAGGATGCTCATGGGGTCAGACTTTGACTTCCGTACACTTCGATTCCCCATGGCCCGCAGCGATCACGAAATGTTGGGAAGTCAAAGTCTGACCCCGCGGGCGAGCTCGACGACCTTGGCCGCGCCAACGCCCATGTCGGCCGCGCTCGTGAAGTTGAGCCCCGACTCGGCCAGCATCTTGCGGCCGAGCTCCACGTTCGTGCCCTCCATCCGGACGACGATGGGCATCCGGACGTCGAGCTTCTGCACCGCCGCGATCAGCCCCGCGGCCAGCCGGTCGCAGCGGAGGATCCCGCCGAACACGTTGATGAAGACGGCTCTGACGCTCGGATCGGACGAGAGGATCCGGAAGGCGCTCTCTATCTGCTCGGGGGACGCTCCGCCGCCCACGTCGAGGAAGTTCGCCGGCTCTCCTCCCGCCAGCTTGACGATGTCCATCGTCGCCATGGCGAGGCCGGCACCGTTGACCATGCAGCCCACCGTGCCGTCGAGCTTGATGTAGTTGAGCCCGTGCTTCGACGCCTCGACGTCCAGCGGGTCTTCCTCGTTGATGTCGCGGAGCGCCATCACCTCGGGGTGCCGGAAGAGCGCGCTGTCGTCGAAGTTGAGCTTGGCGTCGAGGGCGAGCACCCGGCCGTCACGCGTCACCACCAGCGGGTTGACCTCGGCCAGGGAGCAGTCCTTGGCGAGGTAGGCGCGGAAGAGCGCCTGGATCAGCCCGACGCCGGCCTTGAACTGGTCGCCCGAGAGGCCGAGACCGAAGGCGAGCGCGCGGGCCTGGAACGCCTGGAGCCCGAGCGCTGGATCGGCCCACTCCCGCACGATCCGCTCGGGGTGCGCGGCCGCCACTTCCTCGATCTCCATGCCGCCGGCCTGGCTCGCCATGACGACGTGTGCCCCGCGGCCTCGGTCCAGCGTGACCGCCAGGTAGAGCTCCTGGACGATCGCGGAGGCCTCCTCGACCAGGATCGTCAGGACCGTGATGCCCTCGGGCGGCGTCTGGGGCGTCTTGAGCCGCATCCCGAGGATCTGCCGGGCGGCCGCCTCGGTCCCGGCCGGGTCGTCGGCCAGCTTCACCCCGCCGGCCTTCCCTCGCCCGCCCGCGTGGACCTGGGCCTTCACCACGACGCGGCCGCCCAGGCGTTCGGCAATCGCGCGGGCCTCGGCCGGCGTGGTCGCGACCTCGCCCCGGGGCACGGGGACGCCGAACTCCCGCAGGATCGCCTTTGCCTGGTACTCGTGGATCTTCATGGGGGCGCCGCAGCTCGATGACCCGCGAGGTCAGGTCTCTACTTCCCGCCCAGCTTCCGGACCACCCACATGACGGGATCGTAGTGGTCGTCGACCACGCGCTCCTTCAGCGGGATGATCGCATTGTCCGTGATCTTGATGTGCTCGGGACAGACCTCGGTGCAGCACTTCGTGATGTTGCAGAAGCCGATGCCCGCGCGCGCCCGGACGAGCTCGCGGCGGTCCTGGGTGTCGAGCGGGTGCATGTCCAGCTCAGCCAGCCGCACGAAGAAGCGGGGCCCGAAGAACCCCGGCTTGTTCTCCTCATGGTCCCGGATCACGTGACAGACGTCCTGGCAGAGAAAGCACTCGATGCACTTCCGGAACTCCTGCCCGCGGTCGATGTCTTCCTGCATCATCCGATAGGTGCCGTCGGGCTCCGGCGGCCGGGGCCGGAACGCCGGGATCTGCTTCGCCGCCTCGTAGTTGAACGACACGTCGGTGACCAGGTCTTTGACCAGGGGGAACGTCTTGAGCGGCGCCACGGTGATGGGCTCGCCCGCGGGAAAGATCTCCATCCGGGTCATGCACATGAGCCGCGGCTTCCCGTTGACCTCGGCGCTGCACGACCCGCACTTGCCGGCCTTGCAGTTCCAGCGGACCGCGAGGTCGTTCGCCTGGCTTCCCTGGATCCGGTGGACGACGTCCAGGACGACCATCCCCTCCTCGAGGGGCACCCGGTACTCGCGGAACTCTCCGCCCTCCGCGTCGCCGCGGAAGACGTGCATCGTGACCTCGCGCGTCGACCCGCTGGCGACCGTCTGGCGCTTCATTTCTTCTCCTCGAAGAGCTTCTGCAGCTCCGGCGGCATCGCCGGCAGCGGCTCCGGGGTCACGCTGAGTTCCCCGTCCTTCATCCGCACCACGATATTGACCTTGGCGAGCTTCGGATCCGGCTTCGGGTAGTCGTCGCGGGTGTGGCCGCCCCGGCTCTCCTTCCGCTCGAGCGCCGCCAGGGCAATCGCGCCGGAGACCGCGAGAAGGTTCTGGAGGTCGAGGGCCAGGTGCCAGCCCGGGTTGTAGGTGAGGCTGCCCTCGACGCGCACCCGGGCGGCCCGTTCCTCGAGGCGGCCGATCTGGACGAGGGCCTCCTTCAGCTCCGACTCGGTCCGGATGATGCCGACCAGGGTGTGCATGAGCTGCTGGAGGTCCCTCTGGATCTCGTACGGGTTCTCGCCGGTCTTGCGCTCGACCGGCGCCATGACCTCCTGGACGGCCGCCTGGACCTGACGCGCGTCGATGGCCAGCGTCCCCTTGGAGGCGCGGGCGTGCTCGGCCGCGTAGTGTCCGGCACGGCGGCCGAACACGAGGAGGTCCGAGAGCGAGTTGCCGCCCAGGCGGTTCGAGCCATGCATGCCGCCCGCCACCTCGCCAGCGGCGAAGAGCCCGGCCAGCCCGATGGCCGCGGTCGTGTCGGCATCCACCCGGACGCCGCCCATCACGTAGTGACAGGTCGGACCGACCTCCATCGGATCCTTGGTGATGTCGACACCCGCCAGCTCCTTGAACTGGTGGTACATGGAGGGCAGGCGGCGCCGGATGTAGTCGGGCGAGCGGCGCGTGGCGATGTCCAGGAACACGCCGCCGTGGGGGCTGCCGCGGCCGCCCTTGACCTCGGCGTTGATCGCCCGGGCGACCTCATCCCGCGGCAGGAGGTCCGGCGTCCGGCGGTTCTTCTTGTCCTCGTACCACCGGTCGGCCTCGGCCTCGTTGTCCGCCGTCTCCGCCTTGAAGAAATCTGGGATGTAGCGGAACATGAACCGTTCGCCCTTGCTGTTCCGGAGCGTCCCGCCGTCGCCCCGCACGCCTTCCGTCACGAGGAGGCCGCGCACGCTGGGGGGCCAGACCATTCCAGTCGGGTGGAACTGGACGCATTCCATGTCGATGAGATCCGCGCCGGCGCGGAGCGCCATCGCGTGGCCGTCGCCCGTGTACTCCCAGGAGTTCGACGTGATCGCGTACGACTTGCCGATCCCGCCGGTGGCAAGCACGACCGCCGGCGCCTTGAACACGACGAATTTCCCGCTCTGGCGCCAGTAGGCGACCGCGCCGGCCACCCGGTCGCCGTCCTTGAGGAGCCGGTTGACGGTGCACTCCATGAAGACGTCGATGCCCAGGTGGACGGCGTGCTGCTGGAGCGTCCGGATCATCTCGAGCCCGGTCCGGTCCCCGACGTGGGCCAGCCGCGCGTAGCGGTGGCCGCCGAAGTCCCGCTGGAGGATGCGCCCGTCCTTGGTCCGGTCGAACAGCGCGCCCCAGCGCTCGAGCTCGAGGACCCGATCCGGCGACTCCTGGGCGTGGAGCTGCGCCATGCGCCAGTTGTTGAGCATCTTCCCGCCGCGCATGGTGTCGCGGAAATGGACTTCCCAGCTGTCCTCGGGGTACACGTTCCGGAGCGCGGCGGCGATTCCCCCCTCGGCCATGACCGTGTGCGCCTTGCCGAGGAGCGACTTGCAGATGATGGCCGTCCGCGCGCCCTGGGCGACCGCCTCGATCGCCGCCCGGAGGCCGGCCCCGCCCGCGCCGATCACGACGACGTCGTACTCGTGGACCTCGTGCTGCTCCAGCCCGCTCATACGCGCTCCCTGCCCCGTCCCCTGGTCAGAAGACGATGCGGAGGTCCCGGATGACCCCCATCGACACCAGCCGGATGTAGAGGTCGGTCAGTCCGACGGCGAACAGCGAAAGCCACGCGAAGGTCGGGTGCCGCTCGTTCAGGCGGGTGACGACCTTCCACAGGGCGTAGCGGCTCGGCGCCTTCGAGAACTGGTTGACCGATCCGCCGCAGAGATGACGACAGCTGTGGCACGAGAACGTGTAGCCAGCGAGCAAGATCACGTTGAGACACATCACGAGCGTCCCCACACCGACCCCGACTCGCCCGCCCGGGAACCGGAATGCCAGGAGCGCATCGTAGGCCAGGACCACGATGAAGAGCACCGCCAAGTAGAACGCATAGCGGTGGAGGTTCTGGAAGATCAGCGGGAAGCGCGTCTCCCCCGTGTAGGTCGGGCGGATGTCGCTTACCGCGCACGCCGGCGGCGCGGCCCAGAACGACCGGTAGTAGGCCTTGCGGTAGTAGTAGCAGGTCAGCCGGAACAGCCCCGGGGCCCAGAGGATCAGGAAGGCGGGTGAGACGACCCCCAGGATCGGGAGCGCCGGCATCTTGCCGAACAGGGGCACGGTGACGTGCTGGCAGTCGGTCGAGAGGCACGGCGAATAGAAGGGCGAGAGGTACGGCGCCGCGTAGTAGTGGGCGTTCTGGAGCGCCGCCCACGTCGAGTAGACGATGAAGGCGCCCAGCACCAGCACGATCAGGGCCGGCTCGACCCACCACGTGTCCCAGCGGATCGGGCCCTCGACACGGATCCGCCCGTTCGCCGCCGGGAGGCGGGTCGCCGTGATTCCCGTGCCCGTCGCATGCGCCTGATGACCCGGTGCCGCCACCGCGTGCCCTCCTAGATGCCCAGCTTGTCGGTGAGCTCCCGCACGGCGGCCGCGGAGCGTCCGAGCGCCGCGGCCTCGTCCGGCGAGAGGGTGATCTGGAGGATCTGCTCGATGCCGCGCCGCCCGAGCTTCGCCGGCACGCCGACGAAGAGGCCCTTCACCCCGTACTCCCCCTCGAGGTAGGCGGTGCACGGCAGGACCTTCTTCTTGTCCTTGAGGATCGCCTCGACCATCTCGACGACGGACGCCGCGGGCGCGTAGTAGGCGCTGCCCGTCTTGAGCAGCCCGACGATCTCCGCGCCCCCGTTGGCCGTCCGCTTGACGAGAGCTTCGAGCCGGTCCTTGGGCAGGAGCTCGGTGATCGGGATCCCGGCCACCGTCGAGTACCGCGGCAGCGGGACCATGGTGTCCCCGTGACCGCCCAGGACGAACGCCGTGACGTTCTCGACCGAGACGTCGAGCTCGTGGGCGATGAACGTCCGGAAGCGAGCCGAGTCGAGCACGCCGGCCATCCCGATGACGCGCTGCTTGGGGAAGCCGGACCGGCGGAGCGCCAGCTGGGCCATGGCGTCGAGCGGGTTCGTCACCACGATGAGGATCGCGGTGGGCGACCGCCGCGCGGTCTCGGTCACCACGCCGCCCACGATCTCCGCGTTCTTCAGCAGCAGGTCGTCCCGACTCATGCCGGGCTTCCGGGCGAGCCCGGCGGTGATCACGATGATATCGGATCCCGCGGTCGGCTCGTAGTCGTTGGTGCCGGTGATCCGGCAGTCGTAGCCGTGGACCGGCCCCGCCTGGAGGAGGTCGAGCGCCTTGCCCTGCGGCAGCCCGTCGACGACGTCCGTGAGGACGACGTCGGCCAGCTCGCGCTCGACGATGTACTGCGCCGTGGTCGCGCCCACGTTCCCGGCGCCCACCACCGTCACCTTCGGTCTCGCCATTATCCCTCCCACGGGGTCAGACTTTGACTTCCCGACATTTCCAGCGCTCAGGAGTTCACGCTTGGCTTCACGGCAGTTTGCCCGCCGACCGGGCTCCGACCTTGGGAAGCCGGGGCCGACCGAAATGTCGGGAAGTCAAAGTTTGACCCCGCGCATGTTCTCCACGATGGCGGTGGCGAACTCGGAGCACTTGACCTCCCTCGCCCCGTCCATCAGGCGGGCGAAGTCGTAGGTCACCACCTTCTGGGCGATCGTCGCCTCCAGGCCCTTGACGATCCGGTCGGCCGCGTCGGCCCAGCCCATGTAACGGAGCATCATCTCACCCGAGAGGATCACGGAGCCCGGGTTCACCTTGTCCTGGCCCGCGTACTTCGGCGCGGTCCCGTGCGTCGCCTCGAAGAGGGCGTGGCCCGTCTCGTAGTTGATGTTCCCGCCCGGCGCGATCCCGATCCCGCCCACCTGGGCCGCGAGTGCATCCGACAGGAGGTCGCCCGTGAGATTGGGCGCCGCGATGACGTCGAACTCGTCGGGCCGCGTGAGGATCTGCTGGAGGAAGGCGTCCGTGATCGCGTCCTTGATCAGGAGCTTGCCCGCCGGCGGCTTCCCGCCGCACTCCTCCCAGGACACGGTCCGGTCGGGAAACTCGCGCTTGGCGAGCCCGTAGCCCCACTTCATGAACATCCCTTCGGTGAACTTCTGGATGTTCCCCTTGTGGACGAGGGTCACGTTCCGGCGGTTATGCTCGATCGCGTACCGGATCGCCGCCCGGATGAGCCGCTCCGATCCCTCGATCGACACCGGCTTGATCCCGATCGACGAGGTCTTGGGGAACCGGATCTTCTTCACGCCCATGTCGCGCGTCAGGAAGTCGACGACCCTCTGGCACTCGGGCGTCCCCGTGAGCCACTCGACGCCGACGTAGATGTCCTCCGTGTTCTCGCGGAAGATCACCATGTCCACCGATTCCGGCCGCTTGACCGGCGACGGCACGCCCCGGAAGTACTTCACCGGGCGAAGGCAGACGTAGAGGTCGAGCTCCTGGCGGAGCGTGACGTTGAGACTCCGGAAGCCCTCGCCGACCGGGGTCGTGAGCGGCCCCTTGATCGCGACCAGGTACTCCCGGATCACGTCCAGGGTCTCGGACGGCAGGAGGTTCGGCGGGCAGTCCGCGCCGTAGACCGCGTGCGCCTTCTCGCCCGCGTACACCTCGGCCCAGGCGATCCGGCGCTTACCGCCGTAGGCCTGCTCGACGGCGGCGTCCAGCACCCGCACGGAGGCGCGCCAAATGTCGGGGCCCGTACCGTCACCCTCGATGAAGGGCACGACCGGGTGGTCGGGAACCTGCAGCTTTCCGTGGGAGAGGGCGATCTTCTCGCCGGTGGGGATTCTCACGCGACCTGGCATGCTGCCTCCTCAGGGCACGGGCGCCGCCCGCACCATCCGGTTCTCCGATCGAGCCGCGGTGGGCGTCGCCCGGACGAGCCTACGAGAGCGCGTTCAGCGCCGACCCGGCGCGAAACCAGCCGATGTGCTCCTCGGTCAGGCTGTGGCGGGCCTGGATCGTGATGGTACGGCCATCCGGCTTGCGGATGCGAACCTCGACCGGCCGGCCCGGCGCCAGGGCCTGGAGGCCGACCACGCTCACCCTGTCCGCCTGCTCGAACAGGTCGTAGTCCTTGGGGCTCGCGAACGTCAGGGGCAGGATCCCCTGCTTCTTCAGATTCGTCTCGTGGATGCGCGCGAAGCTCTTGACGAGGACCATCTTCGCGCCGAGGTAGCGGGGGGACATGGCCGCGTGCTCCCGGCTCGACCCCTCCCCGTAGTTCTCGTCGCCGACCACGATCCAGCTCACGCCCCTGGCCTTCCAGTCGCGCGCGATCCGCGTGAGCGGCACCCCGGCCTCGCTGGTCAGCACGTTGACGCCCTTGCCGGTCTCCCCGGTGAACCCGTTGAGCGCGCCGATGAACATGTTGTCGCTGATCTTGTCGAGGTGGCCGCGGTAGCGCAGCCACGCTCCCGCCGGCGAGATGTGGTCGGTCGTCGTCTTGCCCTTGGTCTTGACGAGGATCGGCAGGCGGTCGAAGTCCTTCCCGTCCCAGCGCGGGAAGGGCCGGAGCAGCTGGAGCCGCTCGCTGTCCGGCCGCACGACGACCTGGACTGCGGCGCCGTCCGCGGCGGGCGCCTCGTAGCCCTCCTCGCCGCGCGCGAAGCCGTCCCGCGGTAGCTCCTCGCCCTCGGGCGGCGTGAAGCGGAACGCCTTCCCGTCAGGCGCCGTCAGGGTCCCGTGGACCGGATCGAACTCGAGGGTGCCCGCAAAGGCGAGGGCGGTCACGATCTCCGGGCTGCTGAGAAAGGACAGCGTCGCCTGGCTGCCGTCGTTCCGCCCCGGAAAGTTCCGGTTGAACGACGAGACGATGGTGTTCGCCTCGTCCTTGCCGACGTCGGACCGCTTCCACTGGCCGATGCACGGCCCGCACGCGTTGGCGAGCACCGTGCCGCCCATCTGCTCGAACGTGGCCATGATCCCGTCGCGCTTGATCGTCTGGTGAATGCGCTCGGAGCCGGGCGTGATTAGGAACGGCGTCCGCGCCCGGAGCCCCGCCTTGATGCCCTGCATCGCGATGTGGGCGGCACGCCGCATGTCCTCGTACGACGAGTTGGTGCACGACCCGATGAGCGCCGCCTTGATGCCGGCCGGCCAGCCGTTCGCGCGGACGTCGGCGGCAAGCTTCGAGACCGGCCGGTCCCGATCCGGCGAGTGCGGGCCCACGATGTGGGGCTCGAGCGTGGAAAGGTCGATCTCGACGATCTCGTCGTAGAAGTCCTTGGGGTTCCGGAGGACCTCCGGGTCGGGGACGAGGTGCGCGTGGTTCTGGGCAGCGAGCCGCGCGACGTCGCGCCGCTCCGTCGCCTCGAGGTACGCGGCCATCCGCTCATCAAAGGGGAACACGGAGGTGGTGGCGCCCAGCTCCGCCCCCATGTTGCAGATGGTGCCCTTGCCGGTCGCGCTGATCGACGCGGCCCCGGGGCCGAAGTACTCGACGATCTTGTTGGTGCCGCCCTTGACCGTAAGGAACCCGCAGAGGTACGTGATCACGTCCTTGGGCGACGTCCATCCGGACAGCCTCCCCGTGAGATGCACGCCCACGAGCTTCGGGTGGAGCACCTCCCACGGCAGCCCGGCCATGACCTCGCCGCAGTCAACTCCCCCGACGCCGATGGCCAGCATGCCGAGACCGCCCCCGTTCGGGGTGTGGGAGTCGGCGCCGATCATGAGGCCGCCCGGGAACGCGTAGTTCTCCAGGACCACCTGGTGGATGATCCCCGAGCCCGGCTTCCAGAAGCCGATCCCGTACTTCTTCGAGGCCGAGTGGAGAAACTCGTAGACCTCGTTGTTCTCGGTCACCGCCCGGCGCATGTCCTCCGACGCGCCCGTCTGCGCGCGGATCAGGTGGTCGCAGTGGACCGTCGAGGGAACGGCGACCCGGGCCTTGTCGGCCTGCATGAACTGGAGCAGTGCCATCTGGCCGGTTGCGTCCTGCATCGCCACGCGGTCGACGCGAAGCCGGAGGGTGGCCGTGCCCCGCTCCCAGGCCTGGGCATTCCAGTCGTGGACGTGGGCGACCAGGATCTTCTCGCTCAACGTGAGGGGGCGGTTCCAGTCGCGGCGGGCCCGGGTGAGACGCTCCGGCATCGAGGCGTAGAGGGCGCGAATCGCGTCAATCATGGCAGGGCTCCCCAAAGTAATCGCCTCCCGCCCAGCCGGACAGGAGGCGCTCTCGACCGCGCCCTCATGCTACTTCCCTCGACGCAGAGTGTCAAACCAGGGACAGACTTTGACTTCCCGACATTTTCCTCACCCTCGTCCCAGTCCCGACGGGTGCTCTCGCACCCGTCCCGGGCCTCTGGTCGAGGGCGATGGCTCGACGTCCTCGGCTCTTCGCCCCGGTCACCCCCGACCGGGGTTAGACTTTGACTTCCAAACATGGCCAGCAGCCCGTGGACCAGACCGGCACGCCCCGTGCTTCTTAGGCATGGCTCGCCGCTCCAGGCTCTTTGCGCCCGGCCTCCTCTATCACGTCATCGCCCGCGGGAACCAGCGCCAGCCGACGTTCCTCAGCAAAGCCGACTACGATGCCTATCTCCACCGATTGGCGCTGTATCGAGAACGGTACGAGGTTGACGTTCACGCATACTGCCTCATGCCGAACCACGTCCACCTGCTCCTCCGGACTGGAGCCACACCCCCGGGCCCTCGGCCGCGACCCCGCTAGCCTGAGCGTGACGGTGGGACGCCTCACCCGCCGCCCGGCGCGCGACGAGAAGCTCGCCTGGTCGGCCGAGTGCCTCGGCAAGTGTCTAGAAGTCAAAGTCTGACCCCGAGCTGTTCTGCCCGCTCGCGGGCGCGGGCGATGCTACGGAGCTTGATGTCCTCGTAGCCGCGGATCGACTCGGGCAGGCGCGCCAGCTCGATCGCGGCCGCGTGCGCGTCGGGGCCGGGGGCGTCGAGCGCCTTCACCACGAGCCCTCGGTACCATGGCACGAGGCGCCGCTCCTCCCGCCGCACCGCCGCGTACCCGAAGGGATCGTACGGCGTCCCCCGGAGCCGCCGGAGGGCCCGGAGGGCCCGGAGCACGTAGCGGAACCAGGGCCCGAGCCGGAGCTTCCGCTTGAGACCGAGCGCGCGCAGGAGCGGCGGATGGAAATGCCAGGAGAGCCGGCGCGGCGCGGCGAAGAGCCCGCGCGTCCCGGCATCGAACGCGGGCTTGAGGTGGAGGCGCGCCACCTCGTACTCGTCCTTGTAGGCCATGAGCTTGTAGAGGTTCCGGATCACGGCGTGGGTGACGTCGTGCCGCCTGGGTGCACGCGCCGCCTCGCGGGCGGCCACGTCGAGGACGAAGTCCACGTACGCGGCCGCGTAGCGGGCGTCCTGGTAGTCGATCAGCTCGCCGACGCGGAGCGCCAGCAGCCGGCGCGCCGCTGGGTCGAGATGCGCAGAGCGGTCGAGCAGCGACACGTACGCGCTCGCGTCGCGCCCGCCGAGCCGCTCGAGCGCCGCCGCCCGCTCGGACTCGAATGACCGCGCCGGAGGCTCGACGAGCGCACGGACCCGGTCCGGATCAGCCGCCCAGAGACGGCCGTAGCGGAAGGCCTGGAGGTTCTGGTCCACGGCGACGCCGTTCAGGCGGACGGCCTGCTCAACGGCCGCCCCCGTGAGCGGCAGGAGCCCGGCCTGGTAGGCCACGCCCAGCACGAGCATGTTGGTCGCCATGTAGTCGTCGAACAGGCCCTCGGACAGCCGCCGCGCGTCAACGGCGACGTTGGCGGCGGCCCGCGTGAAACGGTCGATCTGGCCGCGGATCGCGTCGACGGGCGGCGTGAAGTCCACGTTGCGCACCATCTCGCCGCTCGGCAGGATCGACGCGTTCACGACGGCCACCGTGCGCACCGGGTCGCAGCGGTCGAGGTTGACGCGGGTCCCGGCCGCCAGGAGGTCGAGCGCCAGGTAGAGGTCGGCCTGACCGAGCCCGACCTTGTTCGCGGCCGCCACGTGCTCCGGCCGGGCGAGGATCAGGCTCGACAGGACGGGGCCCCACTTCTGGGCCGCCCCGGTCTGGTCGTAGCTCAGGACGTGCAGACCGTCGAGCAGCGCCGCCCAGCTGAGCAGCGCATTCAGCGTGATGACGCCCGTCCCCCCGACCCCGGGGAGGTAGACGTGGTAGGGCCGCTCGAGCCCGACGCGGTCGGACGGCTCCGGGACGGCGTCGGCCGGGAGGACGGGGGCCGCGGGCTTCCGGTAGCCCGTCCCGGGCGCCGTCTCGACCGTCACGAACGAGGGACAGTCCCCGCCGAGACAGGAGAGATCCTGGTTACAGGAGGACGCGTGGATCTGGGTCTTCGGCCCGAGCTCCGTCTCGACCCGGTGGAGCGACATGCAGTTCGTCAGCGCCCCGCAGTGCCCGCAACCCTCGCAGACCTCCTCGTTGATCACGACGAAGCGGTTCGACGCCGGAAGCTGCCCGCGCTTCTGCCGGCGCCGGCGCTCGTTGGCGCAGATTCCATCGTGGATCAGCACGGTGACGCCCCGCGTGGCGGCGAGCTCCTGGAGCACCGCGTCCTGTCGCTCGATGACCTCCACGCGCGCGTTGCCCGCGAGCTCGACGCCGCGATACGCGTCGGGATCCTTGGTCAGGACCACCGTCGTCCGCACGCCCTCCAGCTCGAGCATCCGCGTCAGCTCGGGCACGGGCTTCCCGCCGACCATCTCTTGGGCACCTGTGTTCGCCACGAACCCATTGTAAAGAATCTTGAACGTGATGTTGGCCCCGGCCGCCACGCAGAACCGGATGTTCAGGTACGACGAGTGGAACAGCGAGCCGTCGCCGACGTTCTGCACGATGTGCGGCCGGTCGGTGTACGGCGCGAGCCCGATCCACGGCAGCCCCTCGCCACCGAGCTGCGTCATCGAGACGATGTGCCGCTCGGGCTGCTCGATGATCGAGGCGAACGAATGGCACCCGGGGCTACCCCACGCCACCTCGCCCGGCAGAAGCCGCGTGCCGACGTTGTGGGGGCACCCGGAGCAGTAGTTCGGTGTCCGGCCCGGGTGCGCCTCGTGCGGCCGCGCGCGAATCGCCCGGATCGCATCGAGCCGGCTCCGGATCCGCCCCGTCAGGTCTGGCTGGCTCTCGGCGAGGCGGAGCAGCCGGGGTGCCAGCCGCTCCGCCACCACGTCGGAGTCCATGCCTCCCTGGATCGGGAACAGCGGCGCTCCGGTCTCGTCTGTCTTGCCGAGGACCCGGACACCCCGCGGAAACCCGGCGAGGGCTTCCTTCACCTGCCCCTCGAGGAAGCCGCGCTTCTCCTCGACCACCACGATCTCGTCGAGGTCCCGCGCAAAAGCGCGCATCGCGTCGGCGTCGAGCGGGTAAATGAGCCCTACTCTCAGCAGGCGCACTCCGAGGCGCCGCAGCGCGGCCTCGTCGAGACCGAGGTCGAGGAGGGCCTGACGGAGATCGGCGTACGACTTGCCCGCCGTCACCAGGCCCACGCGGTCCCCGCGAGCGCCGATCTCGGCCCAGGTGAGGCTGTTCGCCCGCGCGTAGGCCAGCACGGCCCGGTGGCGCTCGTAGTAGAGCTGGCGCTCCGTCTCGATGTTCAGCCCGGGAAAGAACGTGAAGTCCGTCGACTTCCGGAAGGGCTTGCCGTCGATCAGGAGCTCCGGGATCACGATCCCGGGGTCGTCGCGCGACACGTGGACCGTCTCGCCGCCGTCGGCGAGCTGCCCCACGAGCTTCATCACCACCCAGCAGCCCGAGAAGCGCGAGAGCGCGATCGCGTGGAGCCCGAGTGTGAGGAACTCCCCCGTCGAGGCCGGGTAGAGGATGGGCATGCCGTGCCCCACGAAGGCGTAGTCGTCCTGGTAGGGCATGGTCGAGCTCTTCGCCTCGTGGTCGTCACCGGAGAGCACCACGACGGCGCCGTGCCGGCTGGTTCCCGCGAAGTTGCCGTGCTTGAGAGCGTCTCCGCTCCGGTCGACGCCGGGGCCCTTCCCGTACCAGAGGCCCACGACCCCGTCGTAGCGGGAGTGCGGGTAGCGGTCGAGCATCTGGGTGCCCGAGAGCGCCGTCGCGGCGAGCTCCTCGTTCGCGCCCGGCACGTGGCGGATGTCGTGCTCGGTCAGGATCCGGCGCGCCTGGCGCAGGGCAAGGTCGTAGCCCCCGAGGGGCGAGCCGGGATAGCCGCTGATGAACGTCCCGATCCGGAGGTCCGCCCGGCGGTCGCGCCGACTCTGGTCGATCGCCAGGCGCACGAGGGCCTGCATGCCGGAGAGGTAGACCGCCCCCTCGTCCCGGAGGTAGCGGTCGTCGAGGCTCAGATCGAGACGGTCGGGGGAGCGTGGCATCGTGGTCACACTGTCCATGGCTCCCATTATCGGGCCGTCCGTGCCGGCCTCCAATTCCTCACCCTCCGCTCAGAAGAACGACGGGTAGGGCTCGGGGAGCCGGCCGAGCGGCTCCCGGTCCGCCAGCGACAGGCCGGTCGCCCGGCCGATCCCGTCGCGCATCATGAAGACCGAAGGCGAACGGGCGGGACGGCTACCCCTTGGGCGAGCCGGCCTGGCGGCGACAGATCACGTTCAGGACGGCCTGCCGGCCCTCGTCGCGGACCACCCGCAGGGCTCGGCGGAGCGCTCCCGGCAGCTCCGCCGGATCCTCGACGCGCTCCCCGTGGCCGCCGAAGCTCCGCACGATCTCCTCGTAGTGAGCGGAGGAGGAGAGCCCGGTCAGTGGGAATGCCGCGGTCGTCGCCGCCCAGCCGTCGGGATGCACGGAGCGCGTGGCGCGCTCGACGGCCTCCCAGCCGGCATTGTTGAAGATCACCGTCAGGAACGGCAGCTGGTGGAGCTGCGCCGCCAGGTGGGCAGCCGTCGGAGCCCCGAAGATGTAGGCTCCGTCCCCGACCGTAGCGATGACGGTCTTCTCCGGCGCCCCAAGCTTCGCGCCGAGGGCAGCCCCCAGGCCCCAGCCGAGCCCCCCGGAGTGGGGCGAGCCGAAGCAGGCCCCGGATCCCGACGGCGGGGCGTGACGGAGATCCAGCGGGTACTCGTTGACGACGATCGTGTCGGAGCCGAGCACCTCGCCGACGCACCGGGAGGCCCACTGGAAGCCGATCGGCGTGCGCGCGCGCTCCTCCAGAGCGGCCCTGGCCCAGCTCTCGCGGCGCGCCCGGTGCGCCTCACCGAGCTGCGCCCGGCGCGCCGCCACTAGAGCGGGATCGATCCGACGCCGGACCGCCTCGGTGAGAAGCGGCAGCGCCACCGCCGGCTCGGCGGCGAGCGGGACGTCGCAGGGATAGGAGCGCATCGGATACCGGGAGTAGAACGGATCGACAGCGAGCTGGATCACAGTGGCGTCGTCGGCGGGCCGCGAGCGCGACGGGAACCAGGGCACGTCGCAGTCGACCACGAGCACGACGTCGGCCTCGGCCATCCCCGGGTAATCCTGGCTCCCGAAGACCCAGCCGGCGTGGCACGGGTGGTCCGCCGGGAAGTTCACGTACGCAGGGCTCGACTCGAGCACCGGGAAGGCGCCGATGTCGGCGAGCGCGACCAGGCCATCCACCGCCAGCCGCGCGCGCCCTAGCTCGGCGGTGACGATCAGCGGGTTCCGGGCGGCGACCAGCCGTTCGGCCGCCTCCTCGATCCGCGCGGGATCGGGAAAGCGCCGGCTCTCCACCTGCCGGCGCGCCGGGGACGAGATCGTCAGATCGCCAAGCGGCTGCGCCAGCACCTCGCGGGGCAGCGTGAGATAGACGGGGCCGCGTGGCTCGGCCATCGCGAGCTCGAGCGCACGGTCGACCACCGCCTCCAGCTGGACGGGCTGCCGAAGCTCGTAGTCCCACTTGACGTACTCGCGGAGCATCCCGGCCTGGTCGAAGGACTCCTGCGCCCAGTGGATGTGGGTGTCCCGCGCTCCGGGGAGGCCGCCCTCCTCGGTGATCGGGGTGCGCCCGGCCGTGAAGAAGACGGGGACCTGGGTCCTGGAGGCGTTGATGATCGCGCCGATGCTGTTCGCCGTCCCGACCGTGACGTGCACCATCACGGCCTGGGGCCGCCCCGTGACCAAGTAGTATCCGTGGGCCATCGACACCGCGACGAACTCGTGCGGCACCGCGATCGGGCGCGGGGTCGTCTTCCCCTCGGTCGCGAAGCGCGCGAAGGCGTCGACGATCGACGCGAAGTCGGTCCCGGCGTTGGCGAAGAAGCAGTCGATCCCGCGCTCCCGCAGGAGCTCCAGGTACGCCTGGGCGACCGTCTCCACGCGCAGGGTCTTCGTCGGCATCAGCTCTCCGAGGGGTGAGGGTGGCCGAAGGGCCGAGGGGTGTCAAGGGCGACGGCCCCTCCGCACTCCTCACGAGATCTTGCCGGGTCACGCATACTCGGATGCCTCTCCGGTCGCCGGCACCCGAACCGGGCGGGTCGGCCAGATACACCGCAGGAGCAGGACCGCGTAGAGCGCGAGCAGCGCCGCGCTGTCGAACAGGGAGCCCCGCCGCCCCGCCGCCGGGCCCGCGAGCGCGATGCCCAGCCAGTGGCCCCCGAGGACGAGCGCCGCGCCCACGCCATCGAGCACCGGCATGTGGGGCGGCGAGCCGGCGGCGAGCAGCCAGATCCACAGCGGGCTCGCGAGCACCGCGAGGTGGTGCGTCTCGCTCACGGGCGAGACGAGCGGCATCGCCGTCATGTAGAGCGCGAACAGGAACAGCCCGCCGCGGGGGTCACGCGCGAGACGGGGCTGGACCCAGAGGATGGGCCCGAGGACGCCCGCGGCCGCCGCATAGCGCAGGCCGGGCACCGTCGCGAGCCAGGGCCAGATCTCCGTCAGGACAGCGGCAAGGGTGAACCGGGTCCGCCACTCGTACTCGACCGGCCCCGCCGCCAGCCCCGCCACCTCCGGCACCCAGCCGTCTCGGTACAGCTCGAGGACCCTCGGGGAGATCAGGGCGGGGAGCCCCACGGCCAGGAGCAGTGTCCACGCGATCGCGCCGAGGGCCGTTCGGTATGACCGCCCACGGCCCTCTCGGCCAAGGTAGAGGAGGAACACGGCCGGCGTGAGCTTCAGCGCGATGGCTGCGCCCAGGGAGGCCGCCGCGGCGGGCCCGCGCTGGCGGAGATGGAACGCCAGGAAGAGGCTGCAGAGACACAGCAGAAGGAGGTTCAGCTGCCCGTACCGCAGGTGGTTCTGGAACGGAATGAACAGGGCAAGGGCGAGGCCCGCCAGGCGAACGTCGAAGGGCACGGCGAGGATCGGATCAACGGCGCCGCCCCGCGCCCGCCGCCACAGCCGGTCGAGGATCAGGAGAGACCCGACGAGGGTAGCGACGCTCAGCGCGAACCAGAGGCTCTGGGCCAGGCCGAGGGGTAGCCACGTGAGGGGAATGACGAGCACGTCGATCGTGAGCGGATAGGGGCCGTGCCCTTGCGGCAGCACGAGCGTGTACGGATCCCCGCCCTCGATCAGGATCCGCGCCGACGCGAGGCGGGCGCCGAGGTCGTTCCCCGTCACCCGCGCCATGCGGGCGTACATCTGGAGGAAGAACCCCGTGCCCAGGCCGGCGAGAACGACCCAGGCCGCGCCGCGCACGACGGGCGTCTGCGTGAACGCGATCAACCCGGCGAGCGATGCAGCCGGGGGCGGGAACGGAGTGCCGCTGCCCACGCGGCCTGGCGGCCCTTCTTGCGCGTCACGCCTCCATCCGGTAGCTCGCGGGATCGGGCTTGTAGGCGCGCGGGAGCCACAGGGGCCGGCGGAGATTGCCCGGACCGGGCGCCGGCCGCGCCATCGCGAGCCAGCGCCGGTACACCTCGTGCGCCTTCGTCGTGTCGACGAAGACGTCGCCATAGCGGTCGTCCGGGCCGGGCCGCTCCACGCGGATCTTCTGGTGCCAGCACTGCTGCCCGCTCACGGGGTCCGGCTGGACACAGAACGTGAGGTTCTGGTGGACGCCGGCGTCCTCCCAGAACACGCGCTCGGAGTCGGGGTCCTCGCTCTTAAATGGACGGATCCCGTGGAGGTACCGCATCCGCCACTGGCCGGGCCCCGGCCGCTCGAGGCGCACGAGCGCCGTTGACCAGCGCTCCCCACCCTGGTCCTCGCTGAGGCGCCAGCGACCCAGGTGGTGGGAGCACGCGATGATCCCCGGGCGGATCGACTCGGTCACCCAGACCTTGTCCACGAACCACCCGATCTCCGTGTAAACCTTGAGCACGTCGTTGGTCCCCACCCCGAGCCGGGCGGCGTCCTTCGGATGGAGCCACAGCGGATTCGAGTGGGAGATCTCGTAGAGCCACTTCGCATTGCCGGAGCGCGTGTGGATCAGGGTGGGCAGCCGGAACGTCGGCAGGAGCAGGAACTCGTTCTTCTGGCGGTCCATCCCGGACCAGTGGACGTGGCTCCGGATGTAGGCCGGCAGCGCGTACTCCGGCCACTTCCAGTCGCGCAGGGTCTTCGAGAAGAACTCCAGCTTGCGCGAGGGCGTGGGGAACCCGACGTAGGCGCGCCCGTCGACCTCGACGCCGACCACCGCCCCCGCCTTCGTGATCACGCCCGTCGTCGGGTCGACCGCGGCGCCCTCCAGCGTCGCCGCCCCCGGAACCGTCTCGTGGGTGCGGTACACGCCGTCCTCGACGAGGAACGCGCCGCGCTTCCGCATGTACGTGAGCGACGTCATCCCCTCCTTCGCCGCCGCCGCCGGCAGCCCCGGCACGGAGTGCTCGAACATCCACCCGTAGAAGTCGTCGACGGTGAGCTTCTCGCCGGGG
Organism: uncultured Candidatus Rokubacteria bacterium; assembly: GCA_963805625.1. Taxonomy (GTDB): domain Bacteria; phylum Methylomirabilota; class Methylomirabilia; order Rokubacteriales; family DASRDR01; genus DASRDR01. Next base: position 128,531 of record CAWDVE010000004.1, on the reverse strand, counting down.
CGGTATGGAGACTCGAACCACTTGCGGATCCCGAGCGCCCCGTCCGGGTCGATCCGCCAGGAGAGCTCGATCCAGAACTCGTCCTCCTCCCACACCTCGCCCAGGCCCGCCGCGGCGTGCGCCTCCCAGGTCGTGGCGAAGCGCTTCCCCTGGCTCTCGAGCGCCACCCGCAGCACGGGCTGGCGGAAGCCGATCCACCGCGCCGCGTGGGTCTCCTGGCTCATGAGGTCGTGCCGCTCGGAGGCGTGCCCCATCGGGAGCACGTAGTCGGCGAACCACGCGGTCTCGCTCCAGATCGGGGTGAGGCACGCGTGGAGCCCGATCTTGGCCTCGTCCGTCAGCATCTCGATCCACGAGAAGCCGTCGGGGTTTGTCCATACCGGGTTGTAGACCCGCGTGAAGTACGTGTCGAGGCGGCCGCGCTTCTCCTTGAGGAGATGCGGCAGGAGGAAGCTCATCTCGAAGAACGCGAGGGGATACTCGGGCGGGTAGAGGAGCTCGCTCCAGACCTTGGCCGGCGGCGGCATGAGCGGGGGCGCCGGGACGGCCTTGTTGTAGAAGGAGGGCGCGGTGCCCCCCGGCGTGGCGACGGCGCCCACGAGCACGACGAGCAGCTGGAGCGCCCGCGCGACCTGCCAGCCCCCGAGGTTCCCCGCCGCCGCGTTCCGCCACACGTGGGTCGCCAGCGCGGAGCCGGCCCGCGCGGCCTCCCGCGCCACCTCTTCGATGGTCGCGGCCGGGACGCCGGACTCCCGCTCGGCGAACGCCGGAGTGAACTCCGCGTAGAGCGTCGGGAGGATCGCCTCGAAGGTCTCGAAGGTCTGGGGCTTGTCGGGATGCTCCTCCCGGAGGTACTCCGCCCAGTTCACCCAGCGGCGGATGAACTCGCGGTCGTAGCGCCGCTCCGCGATGATCAGCTGGCACATGGCGAGGAGGAGCGCGGCCTCGGTTCCTGGCCACGGGGACAGCCACCAGTCGGCCATCGACGCCGTGTTGCTGAGCCGCGTGTCGATCGCGCAGATCTTCGCGCCGCGCTTCTTCCCCTCGATGATCCGCTGGGCGTGCGGGTTGAAATAGTGGCCCGTCTCGAGGTGCGAGGACAGGAGCAGGATAAACCGGGCGTTGGCGTGATCCGGCGACGGGCGGTCGAGGCCGCTCCAGAACGCGTAGCCCGCGCGCGCGGAGGCCGAGCAGACGTTGGTGTGCGAATTGTGCCCGTCGATCCCCCAGGCGTGCATGATGCGCTGGTGGTATACGAGCTCGTGGCCCGGGCGGCCGACATGATACATGACCTCGTTGCGCCTGCCCTCGACGAGCGCCTTCCTGATGCGCGCGGCGATGTCGTCGAGCGCCTGGTCCCAGCTGACGCGCTCCCACTGCCCCCCGCCCCGCGGCCCGACCCGCTTCAACGGGTGGCGGATGCGCTCGGGATCCTCGACCTGATTCAGGGTCGCCGGTCCCTTCGCGCAGTTGCGCCCACGGCTGCCGGGATGCTCCGGGTTTCCCTCGAACTTCTGGATCGTGAGGCGGTCCTTGTCCACGTAGGCCAGGAGCCCGCAGCCCGCCTCGCAGTTGAAGCAGATGGTGGGGACGAGCTGATAGCGGCGCTCGACGCGCCGCGGCCAGGCTTGCGGGTCGTACTCGGCCCAGTCCTCCCAGCGCTCGACGGGCGGGTAGCTCGCGAGGCCGCCCGGTAGCGCCGTCAGGTTCTGCGCCGCCGGATGGAGCGGCTCGATCGAGGGAGATTGCGGCATGGTTCGTCCTTCAGCTGAGCGGGACGGCCTGCCCCGCCCGCACCCAGCAGTCTTCCCAGAGGTAGAGGCCGACGAGGGCCAGGGCGCCCGCCAGGACGCTGGTGGCGCTGGAGGCCGGGATCACGAGCAGCGCGGGGAGCAGCGTGCCAGTAACGATCACCCCGCCCCAGAAGACCCGGCTCAGGGAGCCCCAGGTGATGATCCGCGCGGCGGCCCGCGAGTCCGTGTTCCCGTGCGGCGTGTAGCACTCGGCGAGGACCAGAAACACGTTCACCCCTAGCCCCACGAGGAGCACGCTCCGCGCGGTGGCCGACGACGGCGTCACCAGGAGGCTCACGGCCGCTCCAGCCGTCGCGGCGCCCGCCAGGAGATGCGGCAGCACCAGCGGGCTCTGCCAGAAATCCCGCCCCTCCGCCTGGGCGAAGAGGAACGCGCTGTAGCCCGCGACGCCGAGCGCGAGGAGCACAAGGGGGATCGCGAGGACGCCGAGGATCGCGCCCCCGCCGGCAACGGCCGCCAGGATCCAGAGGCCGAGCGCCGCGCCAAACGCGAGCAGGATCCAGGCGCCCAGGACGAGCCAGGAGCGCGGGTTCGGCCGGAGGAGGAGGTAGTGGAACCGCTCGGGGCGCTTCAGGTCGACGATCAGCAAGCCCCCGGTGAGCAAGAGGAACAGCAGCGCGATGAGTGGAAGGCCCAGCTCGGCGGCGCTCCCCTCGCCGAGCGCGGCCGCCGCGGCGGCGAGCGCGGCGCCGGCGGCGACCGACTTGGTCCAGAGGTACGCCCCGACGCGCCACCCCCAGGGTCGGGGCTCGTGCGACACGTCGTACACCGTGCGGCCGAGAGTCTCGACGGACTTCGCAGTCCTCCCCGCCGACCCGTGCGGCTGCCGTCCGCCGGCGAGGGCGACCAGCGAGCCGGGCTCGCTCGCGTGCTGGCCCCACATGGTCGCGACCGGCGCGTCCTGGAGCGAGGGCGCGAGCGTGGCGTGGTCGGCCCCGACGTAGAAGAGCTTCGGACGCGTCCCCTGCTCCGGCTTCCGGACGCTCACGTGCTCCCGGGCGATCACCCGCGAGACCTCGCTCTCGGGATCGTCGAGGTCTCCGGTGAGGATCGCCCGCTCGGGACAGACGATGACGCACGCGGGCTCGAGCCCCCGCTCCACCCGATGCGCGCAGAAGTTGCACTTCGCGGCCGTCTGCGTCTCGGGGTCGATGTAGAGCGCATCGTACGGGCACGCCTGCATGCAGGACTTGCAGCCGATGCAGCGGTCGCGGTCGAAGTCGACGATCCCGTCCGACCTCCGGTAGAGCGCCACCGTGGGGCAGATGGTCACGCAGGGGGCGTTGTCGCAGTGGTTACAGCGAAGGACGGCGAAGTGGCGGCGGGTGTTCGGAAACTCGCCCTTCTCGACGTACTTCACCCACGTCCGGAACGTGCCGAGGGGAACGCGGTTCTCCTCCTTGCACGCCACCGTGCAGGCGTGACACCCGATGCACCGCGTCTGGTCGATCACGAAGCCGTAGCGCACGCGTCACTCTCCCTGAACATCAAGCGCGAAAGACGTCTCTCGTCGGCCGGAAACGACGGAACCCACCGCCGGCACATCACGGCAAGTAACCTCCACCCATCAGGGCCATCCGGGCGCCCACGATGGCCAACGAACCAGCCAGCACCCGACGAATGACCCCGGCGCTCGTGCCGATCGACATCCGCGCACCCAGCTGGGCCCCCGCGAGGATCCCAACCCCCATGAACCCGACGGTGGGCAGGTCCACGTGGCCCAGGGCCAGGAACGTGAGCGCGCCGGCAAACGCGGAGATGCTCAGCACGAAGTGGGAGGTCGCCGTGGCCACGTGCACGGGCAGGCCCAGCACCACGATCAGAAACGGCACGTGGATGATGCCGCCGCCGATCCCGAAGATGCTGGAAATCACCCCGACCACGAGGCTGACCAGCACGCCCTTCCAGACATCGACGCGATAGTGGTGGGTTCCTCCGCTCGCGTCGACGATCTGGCGCGCGCCCGCACGGGAGGACGGCCCGGCCGTCCGACCGAGGAACAGGAGCACCGCCACCGCGATGAGCAGCACGCCGAAGGCATGCCCGAACGCGCGCGAGGAGAGCGCGCGCGTCACGTAGGCGCCGCCGATCGCGCCAGGAAGCGTCGCCAGCGCAAAGCGCCATCCCAGGGCAAGGTCCACCCGCCGCTGGCGGAGGTACGCGATGCTCCCCGACAGGGCGTTGAGGAACACCAGGCTCAGCGAGGTCCCCACGGCCTCGGGCGGCGGGAAGTGGTAGCCCAAGAGCAGGAGGGGTACGAGAATGAAGCCGCCGCCGGCTCCGATCAAGGTCCCGAAAGTGCCGATCGCGAACCCGAGCGCAACCCGGGTCCCGGCGTCGAGGCCAGTGATGTCCACTGATCCCGGCCTAGGGCAATCGCCGCGCGCGGAACCGCGGGTCGGTCAGCCACGCGCGCTTGAGAGTGTCACCCCGGAGGCCGCAGCGGAGCGCCTCGAGAGCGAGGATGTCCTCGGGAGCGACGTTGCCCAGGTTGACGTTGGGGCCGAACCGGAGGACGAGGTACCGCTGCTGGGGACCGAGCGGCGCCTCCCAGAGGACGCGGCCGGGATCGCGCACGCCCTTCAGGAAAGCCTCGATCTCCGCTTCCTTGGGGAGGCCGGAGGCGTCGTAGATGCCCACGCCCTTGCCCGCCTCGCGCGCCTCCATGATGACCATGAACGCGCCGCCATCGAGGTCCGCGTTGACGACCTCGGCGAGCGTCGCCATCGGCTGGGCGTCGGCGGGATCCTTCTTGCCCACCTCCGACAGGACGCGGAAGCCCGCCTTCACGGCCTTCTGGATGGCCTCGGCCCGGGTCCGGCGGTCCATCTCGATGGTGCCGTCCGAGACCTCGATCGCGTTGAAGCCGAGCTGGCCCGCCCGATCGAGGTAGCGGTCGAGCGCGCCCTGCCAGACCGCGACCTCCTGGAAGGTCCCGCCCGGCATGCAGTGGACGCCGTGGGCCGTGACCGTCCGCACCTTCTCCTTGAGGACGTCGCGACCGAAGAAGGCCGAGGTTCCGAAGGTGAGCTTCAGCACGTCGATGACCGGCGCCGCCACCTGCATCAGGTCGTCGATCGCGTTGAGGCCGAGCCCCTTGTCGATGACCATCGTCCAGCCACCATCGCGCGGCTTTCGGAGGCGCTCCGGGACCGGCATCTCGATGACGCCGTCCCAGGCCGGCCGGCGCGCGGCCTCGTCGCGCTCACTCATCCAGCAGACCCTCCATGCAGTTGCGGGCCCCGCAGAGGGTGCTCCGGGCGCTCTTGATCGTGGCCCGGTCCACCAGCCCCTGCATGGCGTGGAGCCGCCGGGCCATGAGCTCCGGCGTGTCGAGCGACGGGACGGGCAGCCGGTCGTAGAGGAGCACGGTGGTCCCCTGCTTCTCGGTGGCGTTGTCGAAGAGGAGCTTGACCAGCTTCTCCCGGCGATCGAGCGGCGTGACGACCGCCCGGTCCCGGCCCGACTCCACCTTCGGGCTGACGATCCGCAGGGACGGGCTCACCAGCACGTCCGCCGGTGTCTGCACGTGCTGGAGGTCGAGCGCGATCTTCGAGCCCCAGGGGTCCGGCGACGGCGGCAACGCGGTCCCGAGCCGCTCGAGGACGGCGGGAAAGTCGTAGAGGAGGGTACCGAGCCGGATGTTGTCGAAGAGGGAGCCCTTGTAGAACTCGTATCCGCCGTCCGTCAGACGGACGTGCGTCATCTCCGTCGAGAAGATGGTCCAGCCTCGCGTGAGCCCCTCCAGCAGGAACACGGTCTTGCCCGCGCCGGCGCCGCCCGGGATGAGCCAGAGGTCGCCCTTGTCGTCGACCATGGCGCTCGCGTGGAACGACCACGTGTCGTGGTAGCGCTCCAGGGCGTGGATCGCGTAGCGGAAGACGTACCCCAGGTTCCCGAAGAGGGAGTAGCGGCGGTCGGAGTTGCCCGCCTCGAGAGCCGTCCAGTCCCCCACCGCGAGCACGCGGTCGGGCTCGAGCGCGATCGCGGGTGCGAGACCGGGCGTGTCGACGATGCGGATCTCCGCGTCCACGCCCGTCGGCGCGCCGTCCCACGGCACGTCGTCGACGCGATGGTAGTCGGTCAGGAGCGACTGGGGTACGCGGTCGGTGAAGTACTCCGAACGCGTGAGAAGCTCCCGGTTGTTCGAGACGAGACCGAGGCGGGTGTGAACGATGCGGATCGCGCGACGAAGAAAGTTCATGGTCGATTCTGGTCGCTGGTGGCGCTCGGCCCTCGCCCACCGGCCGTCGACGCCCGCGGACACGAAGCGTCGGCTGCCGGCGCGGCCTAGCCACTGTCCCAGAGGGACGGCGATCGTGTCAAGGCGACCCAGGACGGGTGTATGGATTGAGCTTCGGTCGCAGCACGATCCGCTTGCCCTGGTGCTGCAGGACCGCCCCGTCCGGCGTGATCTGCTCGACGACCGCGTCACCATCCAGCGTCTGTCCCTCGACGTATTTCCGTCCGTTGATGAAGACGAGCCGCTCCGCAGGAACCTCCGAGTACACGAGCACGTCGAGCGTGAGCCGCGGGAGCGTCTGAGGGGATGCGGGCTGGGCGGCCCTGGCCGCGCCGGCATCGGGTAGCGGCGCGGGCGCCGCCACGACCGCCGGCTGGGCGACGGGATCACCACCTGGACGCAGCTCGGGGACTGGCGCCCGATCGATGACGGCAGGCGACGGTGGGCGCGCTTCGGCCGCCGACGCCCGCCTGGTCGCAGGCGCGTCCGGTGAATCCCTCCTGTCCGGCGCCCGCCGGAGGTCGTCGCCGGCGCCCACGGTCCGCGTGGGCGCGACGCGCGGCCTCGCGGGGACGTGACCACCAGGCGGCCGCTCGACGGCCGGGCCGGGAGTGAGGGCCGGAGCCGCCGCGGAGCCCTCCGGCGCGCGCTCGAGCGCCGGAGGCGGCGCCTCGGGATCGGCGCTCGCGCGCGCCGCGGCCGGGTCAGCCGCCGCCGCTGGCGGTCGCCCTGCCTCGCGCACCGGATCCCGACGGGTCGGCGCCCACAGAAGGCTGTACGTGACGACCGCGCTCAGGGCGACCGCGCCGGCTGCGACAACCCAGGCCCAGTGCGGTCGGCGGAGCAACTCCGCACCTCCGTGCGAGGTGGCGAGGGTGGGAACCCGCGAGACCTGACGGTCGCGCTCGGCCTTCCTGAGGGCATCGAGGATGTAAGACACGGCCCTCGCCCTAAGGTTCCCCTGCGGAAAGCCGCGGCACGTCGGGCCGGAAGGCCGTCACCCGCTCCCACAGGCCCTGGTCGTACGGCCGGCCATTCTCGAGCGGCAGATCGGCGCCGGCAGCCCGCGCCATGCGCTGCCGGAGCCAGTCGGTGGCAGGACCACTGGATCCGCGCCGGACCGGGAGCTCCACCGGCGGAGGTCGCCAGAGGATGACGAAGGTGCCGTCCCAGAATGACTCGACCTCGGCCAGCTGCGCGGTGACGACACGGTCGCCGAACCGAAGCGTTGCCTCCGATGGCGTGAGCGCCGTGAGAACGGCGTAGCGCCGCTCGCCCCCCGGACCCGCGAGCTCAAGCGCGGCGGGAAGATCGAGCCGGCGAAGCTTCTGCCAGTTGCCGACCGACGCGAGGCACTCGAGCGCCCCCGCGGGTGGCCCTTCGCAATCCGGCTGGTTCGCAGCGTGCACACCCCAGAGGCCCAGGAGTACGGCCAGGGCGTCCCCCTTTGTGGCCGGGATCGCCGGGTCACGGAGGACGTCCGCGAGGCGCGGGCGCGGGGGGCGCTCGGACGTTCCCGCCGCGGTCAGGCTCGCCGCCGTGGCAGATACGCCGGTCAGTGTGGGGTCCGCCGGTCCCGTCACGGCGGTCGCACGGCGAGCCTCGTCCCGGCCGATTTCACCCGGGGCGAGGAGGACGAATGCGGTGGCCGCCGTGGCCGCAACGAGGGCGGCGGCGGTCGCTTCCCGCGCCCATCGCTGCCACAGGCGAAGCGGCCGACCTAGCACCTCGGCCGCCGCGCGCCGGACGGTGGCCGCATCGACTTGCGACTGCTCCCGCGTATAGGCGCCGAGCAGGGCACGATCGGCGATGGCGTTGATGAGGCGCGGGATGCCGTACGTTTCTCGGTGAACCTGGCGCACCGCCGACGGCGTGAACAACGGAGCGTGACGTCCCGCCACGCCAAGGCGGTGGCGAACATAGGCCCGGGTCTCGGGTCGCGACAGCGGCTCGAGATGGTACCGAGCCGTAACGCGCTGCGCGAGCTGGCGGAGCTTCGCTTCCTCGAGGAGCGCCGCCAGCTCCGGCTGGCCGATCAGGATCACCTGGAGGAGCTTATCGGTCGTCGTCTCGAGATTCGTGAGGAGGCGCACCTCCTCCAGGACCTCGGGCGAGAGATTCTGGGCCTCGTCGATGATGAGAACGGTCCGCCGGCCGCGCCCATGAGCCTCGAGCAAATGACGATGGAGCCGGTCCACGAGCTCCTTCTGGGTCTTGGTGCCGGCTGGATACGGGATTCGCAGCTCGTCGCACACGAGAGCGAGAAGCTCCACGGGGCTCACGCGGGGGTTGAGAATGAGGGCGATGTCGACGTGGTTCGGTAGCTGCTCGAGCAGGCACCGGCACACGCTCGTCTTGCCGGTTCCCACCTCGCCGGTGAGTTGGACGAACCCGCCGTGCTCGCCCACGCCGTAGACCAGGTGCGCGAGCGCCTCGCGGTGCCGAGCGCTCATGTAGAGGAAGCGCGGGTCCGGCGTGATCGAGAACGGGGGCTCGCGCAGGCCGAAGTATGCCAGATACATGGTTCTCCCCGCGCCGGCTCCCTACGAGAGCATAGCGCGTCCGCCGCGCCCCCGCCAAGTATGTCCTGCGCCGGAAGGGCCCGCGCGCGAAGCGGCCGAACTCTTTGACAACACGCGGCGAGCCTGCGTACCGTGGGTCCGATGACCTCTCCCGGTGGGGGCGCCTCGGCCAAGACCAAGCCACGGAAGTGGGTGCTAGTCGTCGACGACAACGCGCGGCTCCGCGCGCTCTGGATCGAGGTGCTCGAAGAGGCCGGTTACCGGGCGATCGGGTCGGAGGACGGCCTGGCAGCGGGTGACCTCATCCGAGATCTCTTCCCGGACTTGATCCTGCTCGATCTCCGGATGCCCCGGGCCTCGGGATGGGATTTCCTCGAGAACGTGCGCGCCAATCCCAAGTGGCACACGATTCCGGTGGTGATCGTCTCGGCCCACCTCGAGGAAGGGCCGGATCTCGCCGGCGACTCAGGGCTCAACATCGTCGGCCAGCTCGCCAAACCCGTCTCCGTCGGCGACCTGCTGGCCAAGGTTGAGGCGACCATCGGCCCATCGCAAGCCCACGCCTGACGTTCGGCACGGCCGAAGAACCTCGCCCCGGGAGCCGGATCGCCGCGTCCGACCGGGCGCCAGCCAGGGTGATGGACCGTCGAGCCGATGGCCCCGGCTCAGTGCTTCTCGGCCGCGCGCGCCTCCTTCTCCTTCTTCGCCTCGGCCACGACCTTCTCGGTCAGCATCCCGGGTAGCTCCTCGTAGTGGGAGAACTCCATCGAGTAGCTGCCCCGACCGCCCGACATCGAGCGGAGATGCGGCTCGTAGTTCAGCATCTCCGCCATGGGGACCTGGGCGCGGACCACGCTGCTCTCGTCGCCCGGCTCCATCCCCGCGATCTTGCCCCGGCGGCTGTTGAGATCGCCGATCACGTCGCCCGCGATGGCGGAGGGCGCCGTCACCTCGACGTCCATGACCGGCTCGAGGAGGCACGGCCGCGCCTCGAGCACGGCCTTTTCAGCCGCGATCTGCCCCGCGAGCTGGAACGCGATGTCGGACGAGTCGACGCTGTGGTACGAGCCGTCGTAGAGGGTCACGCGCACGTCCACGACCTGGTAGCCGGCCATGACGCCGCGCTCGAGCCGGGCGCGCACGCCCTTCTCCACCGACGGTATGAAGTTCCGGGGGATCGAGCCGCCGAAGATCTTGTCGACGAATTCGAGCCCTGAACCCCGCGAAAGCGGCTCGATCTCGACCCAGCAGTCGCCGAACTGGCCCCGGCCGCCCGTTTGCTTCTTGTGCCGACCCTGGACCTGGGCCCGACCCTTGACGGTCTCCTTGTAGGGGATCCGCGGCGGCAGAAGGACCACCTCGGCGTTGAATTTGCGCTTCATCCGCTCGAGGGTGACCTCGATGTGGAGCTGGCCGACGCCCGAGATCAGGAGCTGCTTAGTCTCGGGGTCGTAGTGGTACCGGAGGGTGGGGTCCTCCTCGGCGAGCCGGGCGAGCGCGTTCGAGATCTTGTCCTCGTCTCCCTTCGCCTTCGGCTGGAGCGCGAAGGAGATCGCCGGCTCCGCGAACTGGATGCGCGGGAGGATCACGGGCGCGTTCTCGGCGCACAGTGTGTCGCCGGTGAGCGTCTCCCGGAGCTTCAGCACCACACCGATCTCGCCGGCGCCGAGCGCCTCCACGACCTTGTGCTCCCGTCCCTGGAGCAGCGCCACCTGACCGACCCGCTCGCGCGTCTCGCGCGCCGGGTTGTAGACCTGGGAGTTGCCCGTGACGACGCCCGAGAAGACGCGGAAGAGCGTGAGCTTGCCGACGTGGGGATCCGTGAGGGTCTTGAACACGAGGGCGGAGAAGGGCTCCTTCGCGCTGGCGGCCCGCGTCACCGGCTCCTTGGTGCGGGGGTCGATTCCCTCCACTGGCGGCCGGTCGGCCGGAGACGGGAAGGAGTCGATCACGATGTCCAGCAGGGAGCGCACGCCGATCGCCTTCGTCGCGGACCCGAGGATGACGGGCACGAGCTTGCCATCCGCGATGGCCGCCCGGAGCGCTTTGATGACGACGGCCTCATCCAGCGTCCCCTCCTCGAGGTACCGGGCCAGGAGGTCGTCGTCCGTCTCGGCCACGGCCTCGACGAGCTTCTCGCGGGCACTCTGCACCGTCTCCGCGAGCTCGGCCGGGATGTCGGTCTCATCGATCTTCCCGGGGGCGCCTCCCAGGACGTAGCCCTTCATCCGGAGCACGTCCACGAGCCCACGAAACTCGGCCTCCTGGCCGATCGGCACGTGGAGCGGAACGAACCGGCCCTTGAGCCGGCGCTGGATCGACTCGAGCGTACGAAGGAAATCGGCCCGCTCGCGGTCCATTCGGTTGACGAAGACCAGCCGGGGCAGCCCATACTCCTGCGCGAACTTCGAGACCTTCTCCGTCTGGACCTCGACGCCGGCCACCGCGTCCACGACCAGCACCGCGCCCTCGACGACGCGGAGCCCTGCCCGCGCCTCGGCGATGAAATCGCCGTATCCCGGCATGTCCACGAAGTTGAACCGGTGGTCGCGATAGTCGCAGTGCGCGACGCCGATGTTGATGGAGATCTTGCGCTTGATCTCCTCGGGATCGAAGTCGGTCGTGGCAGTGCCGTCGTCCACGCGGCCGAGACGAGACGTCATGCCGTTCCGGAACAGGATCGCCTCGACCAGCGACGTCTTACCGACGCCGCCATGGCCGACGAAGCCGACGTTACGAATGCGCGCGATATCGATGGTCATCGTGCCTCCCGGGAGTCGTCAGGGCTAGAGCCAGCCGAACCGGTTCGTCCGAGGCGTCGAAGCCGAATCGTAGCACGCCCTCCGCGGAGCCGCCCAGGGGGGGCGGGTCAGCCCGGATGGCTCAGCGGCACCGGCCGGGCGGCACGAGGGCGTAGCCAAGATCGATCGGCGGGAGCCGACCGTCCTCGGGATCGTGAGCGAGCCGGAGCCGCCTCATCACCTCCTGCCGGACGTCCGCCCGGTCGGCCCACCGGTAGCCGCGATCGAACCCGCACCAGGCCTCGGTCACGCGGCCCGCGTAGAGCGTGTGCAGGAGGAGACTCAGGACAGCCCGCCGGGCGCCGCGCGCGTCGCTCGCTCGCTCCGCCTCCGCGAGCCGGCGCCGCTCCTGGGTGAGGCGGAACTGGTAGACCTGCGGGAAGCGCCGGTTGTCCGCGACGTACGCCCGGTCGCGGAACGTGTAGACCACAGGCACGAGCGGAGACTCGGCGAAGGGAAGATCGAACGCGTACGCGAACCGCGCGTCGCAGGCAATGAGCTCGAGCGCCCCGTCCTGGTCCAGGTCCGCCACGCGCAGGCTGCAGTCCCCTCCGCGGATCGTCCCCTCGCGCCGGATCTGGGTCCCCTGAACGTGGAGCACGTGATAGTCGAAGCAGCAATGCGCGCCCCCCGACCACTCCTGCACGATGACGTGCCGGCCCGGCCCCGGCCGGAGCGGCTGCTTCGCCTGGCTGTAGAAGGTGAGCCGCCATCCCTCGAGGGCGACGTGCTCCCAGCCAGACTCCTCCTTGGCGACCAGCGCCTCCGACTGGTCCGGGCGCCGCACTCGCACGAGCGTCACCTGCTCGACCGCCAGCTGGTCGCGATCGAAGTAGGTCTGGAACTCGGGGTGCGGGATGTAGACCTCCCGCAGCTGGACCTCGTCGTCGTCCTCCTCCGCCACCTCGGCGGCCGCGCCCGGCCGCCCGCCGGCGCTGGCCAGCAGAAGCGCCGCCAGGAAAGCCGCGCTCGCCGACACCGCGAGACCGAAGCGCCGTATCATGCGCCTCTCACGCGCGGAGGGCATGGGCCAGGAAGCGGCCGGTGTGCGACGTGCCGGCCTCCGCCGCGAGCTGCTCCGGAGTGCCGGCCCCGACAACGCGGCCGCCCTCCTCGCCCCCCTCGGGCCCGAGGTCGACGATGTGATCGGCGGTCTTCACGACGTCGAGGTTGTGCTCGATGACCACGACGGTGTTCCCCTGGGCCACCAGCTGGTTCAGGACGTCGAGCAGCCGCTGGATGTCGGCGAAGTGGAGGCCGGTGGTGGGTTCGTCGAGGATGTAGAGCGTGCGACCCGTCGCTCGGCGGGAGAGCTCGGTGGACAGCTTCACCCGCTGTGCCTCGCCGCCGGAGAGGGTCGTCGCGGCCTGCCCGAGCCGGATGTACTCGAGCCCGACGTCGTGGAGGGTCTGGAGCTTCTGGCGCACGGCGGGAACGGGCTCGAAGAAGGCGAGCGCCTCCCGCACGGTCATCTCCAGGACCTCCGCGATGTTCCGGCCCTTGTAGCGGATCTCGAGCGTCTCCCGGTTGTAGCGCTTGCCCTTGCACACCTCGCACGTCACGTACACGTCGGGGAGAAAGTGCATCTCGATCTTCACCAGCCCGTCGCCCTGGCACGCCTCGCACCGGCCGCCCTTGACGTTGAACGAGAAGCGCCCCGGCGCGTAGCCGCGCGCCCGCGCGTCGGGGGTCCGCGCGAACAGCGCCCGGATGAACGCGAAGACGCCCGTGTACGTGGCCGGGTTGGAGCGCGGTGTGCGGCCGATCGGCGACTGGTCGATGTTGATGACCTTGTCGAGATGCTGCATGCCCTCGATGCGGTCGTGCGCGCCAGGCCGCTCCTGCGCCCGGTGGAAGACCTGAGCCAGGGCGCGGTAGAGGATGTCGTTGACGAGGGTGGACTTCCCGGAGCCGGACACGCCCGTGACGCAGGTGAACGTCCCCAGCGGGATGCGAACCGGCATGCTCTTGAGGTTGTGCTCACGGGCCCCGTGGACCGTCAGGACCTTGCCGGTGCCGGGGCGGCGCGCGGCCGGGACCGGGATCGAGAGCTCGCGGGACAGGTAGCGCCCCGTCAGCGACTTCTGGTCCGCCATGATTTCGCCGGGAGTGCCGGTGGCGACGACGTAGCCTCCCAGTTCCCCGGCGCCTGGACCGAGGTCGATCACGTGGTCGGCCGCCCGGATCGTCTCCTCGTCGTGCTCGACGACCAGGACCGTGTTCCCGAGGTCCCGGAGCCGGAGGAGCGTGTCGAGGAGGCGTCGGTTGTCCCGCTGGTGGAGACCGATCGACGGCTCGTCGAGGATGTAGAGGACGCCGACGAGGCTCGATCCGATCTGCGTCGCCAGGCGGATCCGCTGCCCCTCGCCTCCCGACAACGTGCCGGCCGCCCGGTCGAGGGTGAGGTACTCGAGGCCCACGTTCTGGAGGAAGCCGAGCCGCTCGCGGATCTCCTTGAGGACGCGGCGGGCGATCGCCTGCTCGCGCTCGCCGAGGGCGAGCCCGTCGAAGAAGACGCCGGCCTCCTTGATCGTGAGCGCGCACACCTGGTGGATCGGGCGCCCGCCCACGCGGACCGCGAGACTCTCGGGCCGGAGGCGGCCCCCCCCGCAGGTGGGGCATGGGCGCTCGGCCATGTAGCGCTCGATCTCGACCCGGGTGTCCTCGGAGGTCGTCTCCTTGTACCGTCGCTCGAGGCCGCCGAGCACGCCGTCGAAACCTCCATCCTCGCCGGTGCCCCGGAGGATCAGCTCCCGTGTCGCCTTCGAGAGCTCCTTCCAGGGAGTCTCCAGGCTGAAGCGGCGCTTCCGCGCGAGCACCGCGAGGGTCTGCCGGAAGTAGACGGATTCCCGTCCGGCCCAGGGCGCGAGCGCCCCCTTGGCCAGCGACTTCCGCGGGTCCGGCACGACGAGATCGGGGTCGAGCTCGAGCCGGGTCCCGAGGCCCCCGCAAGCGGGGCACGCGCCGAACGGATTGTTGAAAGAGAACATCCGCGGCGAGACCTCGGGGAACGAGATGCCGCATCGAACGCAGGCCAGGCGCTCAGAGAACACCCAGGCCTGGCCGCCGTCCGGGACCTCGACGACGACCACTCCCTCCGCGAGCCGGAGGGCCGTCTCGAGGGAGTCGGCGAGGCGCGCCGCGCCCGAATCACGGATGACCAGACGGTCGACGACCACCTCGATCGTGTGCTTCTTGTTCTTGTCGAGCTCGATCTCCTCGGCAAGATCCCGCACGGTCCCGTTCACCCGGACGCGCCCGAAGCCCTGCCGGCGCAGGTCGAAGAGGAGCTTCCGGTACTCGCCCTTGCGGCCCCGCACAACGGGGGCGAGGACGACGACCCGGGTGCCTTCCGGCAGGGTCCGCACGCGGTCGACCATCTGCTGCACGGTCTGGGCGGCGATGGCCTGGCCGCACTGCGGGCAGTGGGGCGTTCCGATGCGGGCGTAGAGGACGCGGAGATAGTCATAGATCTCCGTGACGGTTCCAACGGTCGAGCGGGGGTTCTTCGACGTCGTCTTCTGCTCGATCGAGATCGCCGGGGAGAGTCCCTCGATCGAGTCGACGTCGGGCTTCTCCATCTGCTCCAGGAACTGGCGGGCGTAGGCCGACAGACTCTCGACGTAGCGGCGCTGGCCCTCGGCGTAGATCGTGTCGAACGCGAGCGTGGACTTCCCCGAGCCGGACAGCCCCGTGATGACGACCAGCCGGTCCCGGGGGATCTCGAGGTCGACGTTCTTGAGGTTGTGCTCGCGGGCCCCGCGGATGACGATGCGGTCGCTGGCCATGGTGGTGACGATCCATTCTTGCCGACGCTCCGCGCGAACGCAACCGCGCGGGACCCGGCGCTGCTCCCCGAGCGTCCTCAGCTCGCCCGCGACCGCGCCGGCAGCCCGGTCGAGAGCCCCTCGAGGCCGGGAGGAAGCGGGCTCCGCCCGGAGGACATCCCTCGCGAGCGCAGGAACCAGGCGACCAGGAGGTGGACCGGCGCGGCGACGGCCGCGGGCGCCGCCGCGGCAACGCTCCCCCACCCTTCTCCGAGGCTCCCCTGGCTCGCCGCGCCGCCGAGGGCCAGGAGCAGGAACACCAGCAGCCCGGCCCCGGTTCCCCCTGAGGCGCTCCGCGCGCTGGCGCGCTCACTCCAGCAGGCCAGCACCGCGGCGGGCGCAAGCGCGGACGCGGCGAGACCGAGCGTCGCGAGAAGGAGCGTCCACGCCCCCACGGGAACCAGGCCCACCAGCGTGCCGGCGCTCGCGACGAGAACGACCGCGAGGCGTCGTGGCCACCCGGCGGCCACCTGACGTCCCCGGAGGCTCCCCAGCGCGGCCGCCGCTCCCCCGACCGCGAGACCCCCAAAGAGGAGCCAGGTCAGCAGGTATCCCGATCCTCTCGGCCCCGGCATGCTCTCGGGGAGCGCGTAGACCTCGGCCCCGGTGACGCCGCCCACGTAGACCTCGGGCGTCAGCCAGGCGGCGTAGAGACTCCACCCCACCGCGAGCGCCACGCCCGCAGTCACCAAGATCGCGGCCAGCCGGGCGCCTCGCCCCGGCGATAGCCGGCCCGCACCCACGGGAGTCGTACCGGTCGGCAGGCCGAGCGCTCCGAGAAAGCCCGTCACGCCCAGGGCCATGAGCCAGAGCCCGCCGACCGCCCGCGACGGCGGCTCGAGCCACTCGGGTCCGGAGTCCGGCGCATCGGGCACCCGCCGCCCGGCCTCGAACCGAAGCCGGAGACCTGCGGGGACGACGAGCCGGTCGCCCGGGTGGAGGGCGACCTCCTCGCCCGGCTCGACGTCACGCGCGAGACGACCGCCCTCGCGGGGCTCCACGATGACCGATCCACGGGCGGCGAAGGTGACGCGCTGCTCGTCGGCGAACGTGAGCATCAGGGTCGTGGCCGGCCCCAGCACCGCCCCGCCCTCCACCGTCCATCGGCTGGCCTCCCCGAACCCGATCCGGGGGCGAGAGGCCACCGCGCTCCAGACCTGGGGCCACGCCGTGGTGGTGCCGAGCGCGATCACGACGAGGGGCACGGCGAGTCCTGCGAGCGCGAGGCCTCCGCCCAGCGCCGTCAGCCGGAAGCGGGAGAGCTCGGGGAGCAGCAGCGCCCCGATGATCAGGAGCGTGATCCCGATCGTCGTGGCGCGCGGCCAGCCAGCCATCGCGCCGATCTCGCGCACGGCCGCAAGCTGGGCCCAGACGAACAGGCCCGCGACGATCGTCTCGATCGACCCGAGGAGGGCGTGGCAGCCGTGGGCGCCCGGCCAGCGCGATTGCGCCAGCACCGACGCCGGCACCATGAGGCCCCCGGTGCGACTCCAGGCCGTCCCCAGGACGAGGAGGGCGACGACGGTGCCGCCGATGACCACGGCCGGCGCCCAGAGTCCCCGCGTGCCATCCGCGAGCAACAGGGGCGGCAGCCCAAGCCACAGCGCAGGAGAGCTCCAGACCGCAGCGAGCGCGAGCGGTGTGAGCCGCGACATTCCCCCGGGAGCCGTCAGCGTGCCGATCTCCCGGAACCCGCGGCTGAGCGTCACGAGCCCGATGAGTGCGACGGCTCCGGCCACCCACCACGCGAGCGCGAGGTCGCCGAGCCGAAGACTCGCGAGACGGTTCGGCGCGACGAAGAGGGCGGCCAGCCCGGCAAGGGCCACAACGGTCGTGCCACTCGCCGCAAGGACGCGGCGCCGGGAGCGGCGGAACAGGCGGCGGTCGTCGCGAACGGCGCCGGCAGCGGGCTCCGTCACCGCCGCCCGCTCGCGTCCGGCGCCACGACGGTCAATCGGCGGTGGTAGCGGTGGCAGCGACGACGGAATAGCCGAGGCGCTTGGACACGTCCCGGGCGGCGGCGCGGACTCGTGGGGCGAGCTCGGTCTCGAGGCGCTCGAGCGGCAGCCGGAAGGCCGGCCCGCGCAGGCCGATGGCTCCCACCACCCGCCTGGCATAGTCGCGGATTGGCGCGGCGAGGCCCCGGACACCCGGCTCGAGCTCCTCGTCCTCGAGGGCCCATTCCCGCTCGGCCACGCGGATCAGCTCCTCGGCCAGCCGCGAGGGCTCGACGAGAGTCCGAGCCGTCGCGCTCGCGAGCGCGCCGCGCTTCCACATCTCCTCGCGCTCCTCGCGTGAGCGGAACGCCAGCTGGGCCTTACCGAGCGCCGCGGCGTGCGCGGGCAAGCGCCGCCCGAGATGCGGCACGACCCGGACCGGCTGCGTGGTGTCCACCATGTCGACGCACACGACCGAGGGTCCATCCAGCACCCCGAGATAGGCCGCCTCGCCGGTCGCCTGAGCGAGCTGATCGAGGACCGGGTGCGCCTGGCGAACGAGCCCCAAGTGGTGCGTGAAGATGTTCGCCACCTCGAAGGTCTTCATGCCGAGCCGGTAGTTGCCGCTCTCCTTGTCTTGCTCGACGTATCCCCGCGTCTCGAGCGTCGCGAGCAGACGGAAGACGTTGTTCTTGTGGAGCTTCAGACGGCGCGACAGCTCCGTCACCCCGAGCTCGCCCTCGTTGGGCGTGAACGCCTCGAGGATGTCGAGCGCCCGGCTGACGGACTGGATTAGATAGTCGGACTTGGCTTTCTTCATGAGACCAAACAGAAGTCGAGCAATAATGTTAAACCAGGGTTATACCTTCAGTCAAGAAAAGCGCGGGACGGGGGATCCCACGAGCGCCGGGCGCCGATCCAACCAAACGTGGTTAGAGGAGTCGGGCGCCCAAGATCCCGATCCGCGTCGGGACGGTGCTGCGCTCAGGTGCGGGTGGGCCCCGTCTCGCCCAGGCCGAGGCGCTCCCGCCCGTATTTGCCGGCCAGCACCGTTTGGCACCACTCGCGGTGCTCGAGATACCAGGCCACGGTGGCGCGGAGCCCGTCCTGGAATCGATGCGCCACGCGCCAGCCGAGCTCGGTCGTGAGCCGGGTCGCGTCGACGGCGTAGCGACGGTCGTGGCCGGGGCGGTCGGGGACGAACGTTCGGAGATCCGCGTAGCGTGCGAGGCCGCGCCCGGTCAGCGCAGGGTTCTCCGCCGCCGGCCGGATCGACTCGAGAGCTGCACAGATCCCGTCCACGATCTCGAGGTTCGTCCGCTCGTCTCCCGCGCCCACGTTGTACCGGCCGCCCGGAACGCCATGCCGCAGGACCAGGAGCAGCGCCGTGCAGTGGTCCTCGACGTGCAGCCAGTCGCGCACGTTGCCGCCGTCCCCGTAGATCGGCAGCGGCCGGCCCTCGACGGCGTTGAGCGTCATGAGGGGGATGAGCTTCTCCGGGTACTGAAAGGGTCCGTAGTTGTTCGAGCAGTTGGTGATGAGCGTCGGGAGCCGGTAGGTCTCGTGATACGCCCGCACGAGGTGGTCGGCCCCCGCCTTCGAGGCGGCGTACGGCGAGTTGGGAGCGTACGGGCTCGCCTCGGCGAACCGCCCCGAGGGTCCAAGGGAGCCGTACACCTCGTCGGTGGAGACGTGCAGGAACCGGAAGTGGGCCCGGCGCGCGGGCTCGAGCATCTCGAGGTGCTGGCGTGCCGCGTCCAGGAGCTCGAACGTGC
The DNA here is from genome assembly GCA_963805625.1 of uncultured Candidatus Rokubacteria bacterium. GTDB lineage: Bacteria > Methylomirabilota > Methylomirabilia > Rokubacteriales > DASRDR01 > DASRDR01. The sequence goes on along the minus strand of CAWDVE010000004.1, from coordinate 109,612 downwards.
CCACCAGGTTCGTCTCGACGAACGCCCGAGGGCCGTCGATCGAGCGGTCGACGTGGGTCTCGGCGGCCAGGTTGACGATCGCATCCGGGCGGTGCTTCTCGAGGAGGGCCGCCACGGCCGCGCGATCCGCGATGTTGCCCTGGACGAACGAAAAGCGGGGGTGCGCCCGCACGTCTGCGAGGCTCGCCAGGTTGCCCGCGTAGGTGAGGCGATCGAGGACCACGACCCGCGCGTCCGTGCGAGCGAGCAGGAGCCGGACGAAGTTCGAGCCGATGAACCCAGCACCGCCCGCGACGAGGACTGACTCCAACAAGCGCCTCACCTCCTCCCGCCGGGGCTCAGTGTACTCCGCGCGCGCGGTGGATTCCTCGGCATCCACCCGGGCCTTGGGGGACCGCCCCGACCCTTGGAGGCCACATGGTAGAGTGATTCGGCAGCGGCATATCTCACGCACGGGAGCGCTCATGGCCGACGTCCGGCGAATCCTGGTGGTCGTGGCCCATCCTGATGACGCGGAGTTCGGATGCGCCGGCAGCGTCGCGCGCTGGGTCGCGGACGGGTGCGAGGTCTTCTACTGCCTCCTCACCAGCGGCAACCGCGGCTCGGACGACCCCGCGATGACGTCGGAGCGCCTGGCCGCGGTGCGCGAGGCCGAGCAGCGCGCAGCGGCGCGCGTCCTCGGCGTGAGGGATGTCGCCTTTCTTGGCTATCCCGACGGCGAGGTCGAGGACACCCGCGAGGCCCGGCGGGACGTCATCCGTGAGATCCGTCGGACCCGTCCCGACCGGATCGTGACCCAGAACCCGTTCCCGAGCCTGAATCCCTACTCGGGCCACCGCGACCACCGCCACGCGGGCCGCCTCGCGCTCGACGCCGTCTATCCCTACGCCCGAGACCGGATGCACTTCCCCGAGCTGCTCGCCGAGGGATTCGAGCCCCACAGGGTGCGCGAGGTCTACCTCATGGGCCACGAGGAGCCGGACGTCGTCCTCGACATCACGGGAACCATGGACCGGAAGCTCGAGGCGCTCAGATGCCACGCGAGCCAGCTCCGGGACTTCGCCGGCGCCGAGGGCCGGGTCCGCGAGCGCGCGGCTGACCTCGGCAAGCCGCATGGGTACACCTACGCCGAGGCGTTCCGGAGCATCGACCTGCCGCGGTAGGGCGGGCACCCGCCTCCTCCTCGCCCTCGCGCTCGCGCTCGCGTCGACCGCCGCGGCGCCAGGCTGGGCTCGCGCCGCCGAGCCCGTGCCCGAGCCGGCGCGGCTCGTCGGGTGGGTCCGGGACCTGAGCGACCCGGCCATGGAAGGCCGCGCGGCCGGCATGCCGGCGGCGGACCGCGCGGCGGCCTACCTCGTCGCCGAGTTCCTGCGCCTCGGACTGCGCCCCGCCGGTGATGCCGGCGGATTCCTGCAGCACTTCGACGTGCTGACGGGCGTGCGTCTTGCCGCCGGCGCCACGATCGACGTGACGGCGCCGGGTGCCGCGCCGCGGGCGTTTGCCGGGGGGACGGACTTTCTGCCGTTCACGTTCTCGGCGGACGGGGACGTCGCAAGTGACGTGGCCTTCGCCGGTTACGGGATCACCGCGCCTCCGCTCGGCTACGACGACTATGCGGGCCTCGACGTCCGCGGCACGGTCGTCCTGGTGATGACCGGGGAGCCGCGCGAGACGGATCCCCGGGGACCGTTCCGCCCGGCCGAGCACTTCCACTACACCGAGCTTCGCCACAAGGTCCTGAACGCCCGCGAGCACGGCGCCGCCGCCGTGATCGTCGTCGAGAATCCGGGCCGCGGAGACCGGCTGACGGCGCTCCGTGGCACCACGCCGTCCTGGGGAATCGTCGCGATCTCGGTCCGGCGCGAGGTCGCCGACGCGCTGCTGATCCCGGCCGGGCGCGACCTGGCGGGCCTCCGCGCCCAGATCGACCGGACGGGCGCGCCCGTGTCACGCGCGCTACCCGGCGTGCGGGCACGGATCCGTTCGGCACTTCTCCGCGACCGAGGGACGACCGCGAATGTCGTGGGCATCCTGCCCGGCACAGATCCGGCCCTCGCCGCCGAGGCCGTCGTGATCGGCGCCCATTACGATCACCTCGGCCGGGGCAGCCCGTTCTCGCTGGCGCCAGAGCGCGGTGACGCGATTCACCCGGGCGCGGATGACAACGCCTCAGGCACGGCTGCGCTCCTCGGACTCGCCGAGACGCTGACCCGGAGCGGCGCCGCGCGCCGGAGCGTGGTCGTCGTCGCGTTCTCCGGCGAGGAGCTCGGTCTCCTCGGCTCGACGCACTACGTGGGCCAGCCGGCGATCCCCCTCGACCGCACCGTGGCAATGGTCAACCTCGACAGCGTGGGCCGGCTCCGCGACGGCCGGCTACACGTCATGGGCGTCGACACGGGACAGGGGCTCCGCGCTCTGGTGGAGCAGGCCGGCCAAGGGCTGCCGGCGCAGCTGGTCCTGCGCGGCGACGGCGTGGGGCCGTCCGATCACACGGCCTTCCTCAACCGCGAGCGTCCCATCGTCTTCTTCTTCACGGGACCGCACGCCGACTACCACCGTCCGAGCGACACCTGGGACAAGATCGACGCCGACGGGCTCCGGACGGTCACCACGGTCGCCTACCGAGTCGTCCGCGCGCTGGCCGATCGGGGCGATCGACCAACGTTCGTCCGCGTGCCCGGGGGCCCGCCGCGTGCGGGCGCCGGGGCCACCAGCTACGGGCCCTACTTCGGGGCGGTCCCCGACTTCGGCGAGTCGCCTCACCCCGGGGTGCGCCTCGGCGGCGTCCGCCCCGGCAGTCCCGCGGACCGGGCGGGGCTCCAGGCGGGAGACGTCATCGTGCGCTTCGCCGGAGTCACCGTCCGGACGCTCGACGACCTCGTGTTCGCCCTCCGAAGCCGGCGGCCGGGTGACGCCGTCGAGGTCAGCTACGTCCGCGACGGGGCCGAGCGAGCCGCCCAGGCGACGCTGGAGGAGCGACGATGACCGCCGGGGATCCGACGCGCGTGGCCGGCCGGTGCTGCTGAGCCGATCTCTCGATCGTCGCGCGATCCTGCGCCTCGGTCTCACCGGGGCGGCGGCCGTCCTGCGGGAGCACGTGGCGGCCCGGCGGGCGCGCGCCCAGACCGTCCGCGCCGCGCCGCCGGGCGATCCGCGCGAGCGCCACCTCGCCGGCCTCCGCCAGCTCACCTTCGGCGGCCAGAACGCCGAGGCGTACTGGGATCGCAGCGGGACCCGGCTGGTCTTCCAGTCGACGCGGCCGCCCTTCGGCTGCGATCAGATCTTCACGATGGGCGCGGACGGGAGCGACGCGCGGCTCGTCTCCACCGGCCGCGGGCGCACGACGTGCGGGTTCTTCTTCCCGGACGGGCCGCGGCTCCTCTACGCCTCGACGCATCACGGAGGGGCGGACTGCCCGCCCGCGCCGGACCGCTCGCGCGGCTACGTGTGGCCGCTCTACGACTACGACCTCTACACGTGCGCCGACGACGGGAGCGATCTCCGCCGGCTCACCGCCTCCCCCGGCTACGACGCGGAGGGGACGATCGCGCCCGATGGGCGGATCGTCTTCACGTCGATACGCGATGGAGACCTCGACCTCTACGTTGCCGACGCCGACGGCGGGAACGTGCGGCGGCTCACGGACCGGCCCGGCTACGACGGCGGCCCCTTCTTCTCCTGGGACGGCAGGGACATCGTCTGGCGCGGATGGCACCCCACCGACCCGGCCGAGCTCGGCGAGTACCGGACGCTCCTGGGACAGGGCCTCGTCCGTCCGACCCGGGCAGAGCTCTTCGTGATGGCCGCCGACGGCATCGGAGCGCGCCAGGTCACGTCCAACGGGGCGGCGAACTGGGCGCCCTTCCTCCACCCCGACGGCGAGCGGATCGTCTTCTCGTCGAACCTCCACGATCCGGGCCGGTTCGACTTCGCGCTGTATCTGATCCGGCGTGACGGGCGCGGGCTCGAGCGCCTCACCTACACGGAGTCGTTCGCCGCGTTTCCCATGTTCTCCCCCGACGGCCGCCGCCTGGTCTTCTGCTCGAGCCGCGGCGCGGCCCAACCCCGCGAGTTCAACGTCTTCGTCGCCGACTGGGTGGACTGACGCGACACCGGGATCGGAGTGTGACCGTCGCAGAATCGAGTCGTTCTCGACGGTCGATTTCGCGCCGTCTGACCCCGGAGGTGGCGAGGCGCGGCCCGTGCCGGTGTTAGAATTCGCTTCACAGATGACGCGATCGCGAAAATCTGGGACGAGGGCGTCTCCGCCGTGGCATCCTGCCGAGGCCCCGACCCTTCCGGCGCTTATCCGGCGCCGGGCCGAGGTCGAGCCGGAGAGCCTCTACTTCACGCTCTTCGGCACCCCCCTGACGGCCGCTCGGCTCCACGCGACGACCCTCCGCTACGCGGGGGCGCTACGCGAGCGAGGCCTCGGACCCGGCGACAAGGTGGCGATCATCCTCCCGACGTGCGAGGAGTTCTTCTTCACCTTTTTCGGCACCCTCGCGATCGGCGCCGTGCCCGTGCCCCTCTACCCCACCCTGGACCCCGAGCTGAAGGCCCGGGTCCTCCGGAGCTGCGAGGCTCGGGCGGTCGTCACGATCGACTGGTTCCGGGCCGACGTCGAGGCCGCGCGCGCCGAGGCGCCGGACGTCCGGCACCTCCTGACGCCGGACGTGCTCGAGACCGGGAGCGCCGTGGCCGCGCCCGTGCGCGCCACCGAGGACGAGACCTGCTTCCTCCAATACACCTCCGGTAGCACCTCCGTGCCGCGCGGCGTTGTGCTGAGCCACCGGAACGTGATGGCGACCGTCCGGATGATGGTGGAGGCCGTGGAGGTGACGCCGACCGACCGGCTGGTGAGCTGGCTGCCCCTCTATCACGACATGGGGCTCATCGGGCTCGCCTTCGGGGCGCTCTACACGGGTGCGAACCTCGTGCTCCTCCCGCCAGACCTCAGGGATCCCCGCGCGTGGCTCGAGGCGATCACCAGGCACCGCGCCCAGCTCACGGTGTCCCCGGATTTCGGCTACCGGAACTGTCTCCGGCACATCCATGACACCACCGGCCTCGATCTCTCGAGCCTCCGGATGGCGCTGTCGGGGGCGGAGCCGGTGCGACTGTCGACGATCCGCGCGTTCCAGGAGCGCTTCGGCGTGGGCGACATCTTCGCGCCGGCGTACGGGCTGGCCGAGGCGACGCTGGCGGTGGCCGTCTGGCCGCACGGGCAGCCGGTGCGCGCTGATCCGACGGGGCGCTTCGTCTCGGTGGGGCGGCCCTGTCGGGGAGTGCGGGTCGAGATCGCCGGGGCCGACGGCAGCGGGCGCGCGCAACCCGGCGAGGTGGGCGAGATCCTGGTCCAGGGCCCGGGGGTGATGCAGGGCTACTACCGCGATCCCGAGGCCACCGCCCGCGCCCTCCGCGACGGGCGGCTCCACACCGGCGACCTCGGATTCCTCGACGCCGATGGATACCTCTTCATCACGGGACGCATCAAGGACGTGATCATCGTGCGCGGGGAGAATGTCGTCCCGGGCGACATCGAGGAAGCCGCGGACCACGTCGCCGGCGTCCGGTACGCGGCCGCCATCGGGATCGAGAGCGAGCGCACGGGCACCCAGCGTCTCCACGTGGTCGCGGAGGTGAGGGGGGACGGCTTGGCGCCCGAGGAGCTCTCCCGCATCGCCCACGACGTGACGCAGGCCGTCCGCCAGCGGAGCGGGCTCAGGCCCGCGCGGGTCCTCCTCGTCCGCCCGCAGACGATCCCCAAGACGTCGAGCGGCAAGATCCAGCGCGCCGCGCTCGCCGCCATGGTCGCCGAGGGACGGGTGGCAGACCGCATCCTCCACCACACGGGGGCCATCGGTCACGAGCCGGACGCGGCCGACGACGGCCATTGACCGGATTCCTCGTCCTCCTCCTGGTCGCCGCCCCGATCGCCGTGGCTGTCTGGCTCTACAACAGCCTCGTGGGGCTCCAGAACCAGGTCGGGAGCGCCTGGTCCCAGATCGACGTCCAGCTGAAGCGGCGCCACGACCTCATCCCGAACCTGGTCGCGGCCGTCCGCGGCTACATGCAGCACGAGCGCGAGCTCTTCGACCGCATCGCGGCCGCGCGGACGCGCGCGCTCTCCGCTTCCGGCGCCGGGGCGGTCGGGGCCGCCGAGGGGGCTCTGACGCAGGCAGTCGGTGGATTGCTCGCCGTGATGGAACGGTATCCCGATCTCAAGGCGAACCAGAACGTGCTCGCACTGCAGGAGGAGCTGGTCACGACCGAGAACCGGGTGGGGTTCGCGCGCCAGCTCTACAACGACCTGGTCGCGCGCTACAACACGCGCCAGCAGGTCTTCCCGGCTAACCTCGTGGCCGGCGCCCTCGGCTTCAGGCCGGCCGAGTTCTTCCAGGTGGATGCCGTGGATCGAGAGCTTCCGCGGGTCGACCTCGGTACGCGGTGACGGGATGGCCGCGGAGGAGCCGCCGACCTCCGCAGGCCCTGCCCGAGGGTCGCCCATGCCGGCCTCGGGCAACCTCTTCGACGAGCAGCGCCGGAACCGGCGCGACACCTGGCTCCTCATCGCAGGCTTCGTCGCGCTTCTCGCGTTCATCGGGTTCGGCTTCGATCTCTTCGTCCTCGGCGCGGCTCGGGTGGTGCACCCGGGCGGGGTGCCACTCCCCCTGCCGATCGCGGCCACCGGCGCCGCCGTCCTCGGGCTCGGCTCGGCGTGGCTCGGCTACCGCTTCGGCGACCGCGCCGTCCTCGCCTCGAGCTTCGCGCGCGCGGTGACCGTCGAGGACGCCTCCCCCGACATCAAGCGGCTCATGAACGTCGTCACGGAGATGACGATCGCGGCCGGCGTGCCGATGCCGCGCGTCTTCCTGATCGACGAGCCGGATCCAAACGCGTTTGCCACCGGCCGGGACCCGGACCACGCGTCCATCGCGGTGACGACAGGCCTCCTCAAGACGATGAACCGCGAGGAGCTGCAAGGCGTGATCGCCCACGAGATGGCGCACGTCCGGAACCTCGACATCCGGAAGATGACTCTGGTGGCTGCGCTGCTCGGGGCCGTGCTGCTCCTGAGCGACTGGGCGACGCGCCTGCGCCTGGGGATCCCGGCCTCCCGCGACTCGAAGCGGCAGGACGGCGCCTCGCTCGGCGGCCCCTTCGTCGTGGTCCTGCTCGTCGTGTGGCTCCTCACCGTGCTCCTGACTCCCCTGATCGGGCGCCTCCTCGCCACAGGGGTCTCGCGCCGACGCGAGTACCTGGCCGACGCCTCCGGGGCGGAGTTGACGCGCAACCCCCTCGGCCTCGCGAGCGCGCTCCACAAGCTCGAGGCCGCGACGGCGCCGACGGCACGCATCTATCGTGGCACGGCCCATCTCTGCATCACCGACCCGCTCGGCAGGGCGGTCAACGACCGCGAGGGCTGGCTTGCGGATCTCTTCGCCACGCACCCGCCGATCGCGGCCCGCGTGGCGCGGCTCGAGGCGATGGCGTATCGCCGATCCTAGCCCGGCGCCGCCGGCCGTCCAGGGCCGGTCCCGGTCCGGTCGACGAAAGGGGCCAGGCCACCCGCAAGGAGCTGGACGGGCCGGCCACCTCCCCCCTGACCGGGCCGCCCGCCAGCCCGGGGGGGAGTCTGGGGTACGCTGGGCGGCGTGACCGGGCCGGTCCGCGGGAGGCATCCGTGAAGGTCGACGTGACCCTGGCCATCGAGGCCCTCGGCGACGTCCCGGCGATGGCCCGGGAAGCCGAGGCACTGGGCTTCGACGGGCTCTGGACCGCGGAGACACGGCACGACCCGTTCCTCCCTCTCGTGCTGGCCGCGGAGCACACGCGCCGCGTGAGCCTCGGCACCGCGATCGCGGTCGCCTTTCCCCGAAGCCCCACCGTGGTCGCCCACACGGCCTGGGACCTCCAGGCGGCGTCGGGCGGCCGACTGATCCTCGGGCTCGGCACCCAGGTCAAGGGACACATGGAGCGGCGGTTCTCCGTCAAGTGGACGCCCCCGGGGCCGCGGCTCCGCGAGTACATCCTGGCGCTGCGGGCGGTGTGGGACGCGTGGCAGAGCCGGGGGCCGGTGAGCTTCCGGGGCGAGCACTACACGATCACGCTCGTGACCCCGTTCTTCGCCCCCGGGCCGATCGAGCACCCGCGGATCCCGATCTACATCGCCGCGGTGAACGCCTACAACCTCCGGCTCGCCGGAGAGCTCTGCGACGGGGTGCACCTCCACCCGTTCCACTCGGTGAAGTACCTCCGGGAGTTTGCCCTCCCCAACATCGAGACGGGACTCGCCAAGACCGGCCGGTCCCGGCACGCGCTCGAGCTGGCATGCTCGGTCTTCATGATCACGGGTCGCACCGCCGAGGAGGTCGCGCGCGCCCGGGAGCACGCCCGCACCCAGATCGCCTTCTATGCGTCGACGCGGACCTACGAGCCGGTTCTCGCCGCGCACGGCTGGCAGGACCTGACGCTGCGGCTTCACCGGAAGTCGGTCGAGGGCGACTGGACGGGCATGGCGGCCCTGATCACGGACGAGATGCTCCGCGTCTTCGCGGTGGAGGCGCCGCTCGACGGCCTCCGCACCGCGCTCGACGAGCGCTACGGGGAACTGCTCGACCGGATCGCGCCGTACGTCGCGCTCGAGCGCCGCACGTCCCGCGAGGAGCTCCGCGCCTTCGCGGAGGCGCTCCGGAGCCAGGGCTGACGGACTGCATAGAGACAGCGAGCGGAGGGAGGTCGCCGCATGATCAAGCTGGTTGGGATCGCGCTCATCGTCCTGGGCGTGATCGCCCTGGTCTACCAAGGGATCACGTACACAACGAGCGACAAGATCATCGACGTCGGGCCATTCAAGGCGGAGGTCAAGCGCGAGAAGACGATCCCCCTGTCACCGCTGGTCGGAGTGGCGGCGGTGGCGGGCGGGATCCTGCTCCTGCTCGTGGCCGGGCGCCGCTCCTAGCCTACGTCCGGCCGCCGGCGCCGCCGGGGCACGGGCGCGCGGTCGGACGGCCCCCCGGGCCGGTCAGGTCGCGAGCTTGTTGGCCGCGTCGAGGGCGGCCACCTTGTAGCACTCGGCCAGCGTCGGATAGTTGAAAACGGTCCGCATGAAGTAGTCGAGCCCGCCGCCGAGCCCCAGGACTGCCTGGCCGATGTGGATCAGCTCGGTCGCCTGGGTGCCGATCGCGTGGGCGCCGAGAAGCCGCCGGTCGTCTCGATGGAAGAGCATCTTGAAGAGCCCGCTGTCGTCGCCCAGGATCTGGCCCCGCGCGATCTCGCGGTACCGCGCGATCCCGATCTCGTACGGAACCTTGGCCGCGGTCAGCTCCTGCTCGGTGGCCCCGACCATGGAGATCTCCGGGATGGCGTAGATCCCCACGGGAAAGTGGGACGCCATCGGCCCGGCGGCGACGCCGAAGGCGTGGCAGGCGGCCAGCCGTCCCTGCTCGCTCGACGTCGCGGCCAGGTTCGGGTAACCGATCACGTCCCCGGCGGCGTAGACGTGGGGAACCGAGGTCCGGAAGTCGGCGTCGACGCCGAGCCTGCCCCGCCCGTCGGCAGCAAGGCCGGCCGCGGCGAGGTTCAGCCGATCGGTTGCACCCGTACGGCCCGCGGAGAAGAGCACCAGATCGGAGACGATCCGCTTCCCTGACTCGAGGAACAGCACACCCCGCCGGGGCGGCCCCTCCGACACCTCGAACCGCTCCACGGCCTCGCCGAAGCGGAAGGTGACGTCGCGCTTTCGCATCTGGTGGATGAGCTCGTCCACGATCTCGCGGTCGACGAAGTCGAGTACCCGGTCCCGCCGCTCCACCACCGTGACCTCGATCCCGAGCATGGCGAAGATCGACGCGTACTCCATCCCGACGACGCCGCCGCCCACCACCGCCATCGCCCGCGGCAGGCGCTTCAGGCGGATGATGTCGTCGCTGGTGATCGCGACCTCGCCGTCGAGCACCGCCCCGGGCGGGGTGACGGCCCGCGTGCCCACGGCGACGACGATCGTCGCGGCGCGGACCGCGCGGGAGCCGGTCTCCGACCGGATCAGCAGGGTGTGGGGGTCCTGGAACTCGGCCTCGCCCCGGATCACCGCGATGTCGTTCCGCCGGAGCTGGCTGTCCAGCACGTCGATCTCCCGCCGGACGACGTCGCTGACACGCCCGAGGAGCTGCTCGGCGGTCGGACGGGCGCCGGCGGCGGGCGCGCTGCTCATGGCCCACACCGCCTCGCGGAACGTCTTGCTCGGGATCGTCCCGGTCTCGACGCAGACGCCGCCGACGCACCGGTTCTTCTCGATGAGGGCGACCCGCTTCCCGAGCTTCGCCGCCTGGACGGCGGCGCGCTGGCCCGCGGGGCCGCTCCCGATCGCCACCAGATCGAACTCGTAGACGTCGCTCTCTGGGCTCACCAGGCTACCCTTAGACTGGCATGGGAGTTGATCGGCCGATTTCGATCAGACGGTCTTCGCCCTGTGGCAGACGGTCTTCGCCCTGTGTCGGACTGTTGGCTCATCGCCCTGCACTCTACCCCGATCCGGCAGCAGGCCGGCAGAACGGCTTCGCGCCGGTCAGCCGGAGGCCAGCGCCTCCTGCATGGCCGGCGTGTCGATGGACACCTCGAGCCGCGCGAGTCGCGCGTCCCGCACGGTCCACACGTGGACGACAGCCAGGTCGAACGCGACGCCGCTCGCGCGGGTGCGACCGCGCGTCCGCCCCACCGCCGCCACGTGATCACCCGCGTCGATTGAAGCGCTCGACGGTCACGGCGGAGTCGATCGCGCCGAGCACTCGCCCGAAGAACTCCCGGGCGCCCTCCTGGCCGCGGTAGTGCCCGCCCCAGGGCACGAGCCCCGTCTGACGGATCTCGACGTCCGGGTGGAGCCGCGCCAACACGGCGGAGAGGTCCCGGCGCGCGAACGCGTCGTAGACCTCCCGGACGAGCGTCAGGCTCGCGGCGGACACGGCGCGACGCCTACCGCGTCACGCGAGCGTCACGCCGGCCTTCTGCCAGTCGTCGAGGAAGCGCTTGAGGCCGATGTCGGTCAGCGGGTGCTTGATGAGCTGCTGGAAGACGGCGAACGGCAGGGTCGACACGTCCGCGCCGGCGAGCGCTGCGTCCACGACGTGGAGCGGGTTCCGGAGCGACGCCGCGAGGATCTTCGTCTCGAAACCGTAGTTGTCGTAGATCTTCCGGATCGTCCGGATCAGGTCCATCCCGACGTGCGAGATGTCGTCGAGCCGCCCCAGGAACGGGCTGACGTACGTCGCTCCGCCCTTCGCCACCAAGAGCGCCTGGCTCGCCGAGAAGCAGAGCGTCAGGTTGGTTCGGAGCCCCTCGCCCCGGAGGATCCGGAGCGCCTTCAAGCCCTCGACCGTCGTCGGCAGCTTCACGACGACGTTCGGGGCGATCTTGGCCAGCTCGCGCCCCTGCTGGACCATGCCGTCGGTGTCCGTGGCGACCACCTCGAGGCTCACCGGACCGTCGACGATCCGGCAGATCTCGTCGACCAGGTCGCGGAACGGCCGCTTCTCCTTCGCGACCAGCGAGGGGTTGGTGGTGGCGCCGTCGAGGAGACCCATCGCCGTGGCCTCCTTGAGCTCGTTCACGCTCGCGGTGTCGAGGAAGATCTTCATGGCCTCCCCCTGTCTGTCCTCATCGGCCCGATCGTCGGGCGGTCGGCGCTCCGGATCGCCGTCGTCACGAGGCCAGTCTACCGCCGCGCGGCGCGCCGCGGCAACCCGAGACCTGCGATCCCGAGACCTGCGATCCGCGAGTTCGCGGCCCGTGCCACGCGCCCGGCCCGGACACCATCCAAACGGTCTGGCCAGCGGTCTGGCCAGCGGTCCGGCCGCCGCCAGCCCGCCCGTTGACCCCGGTACGGGCCCCCCCTACCATGACGTCAGCGAAGGGTTCCGGCCACCGTCACGTGCCTCGAGGAGACGCCATGCCGCCCGACCTGCTGACCGTGGAACCAACGGAGCTGCTTCGAACGATGATCCGGAACGCCTGCGTCAACGACGACACCGTCGGCTCGGGCCAGGAGATCCGGAACGTCGCGGCCCTGGAGGACTACTTCGCCGGTTCCGGCCTCACCTGCCGACGGTTCGAGGCGGCCCCCGGGCGGACGAGCCTCGTCGCCCGGATCGAGGGCCGTGATCCGAACGCCCCGACGCTCCTCCTCATGGGACATACTGACGTCGTCCCGGCCAACCCCGCCGGCTGGCGCCGGGACCCGTTCGCGGGCGAGCTCGTCGACGGGATCGTCTGGGGACGCGGTGCCACCGACATGCTGAATCTCACGGCGACCATGGCCGTCGCCACGCGACGCCTCGCGGTCGCCGGGTTCCGCCCGCGCGGGACGCTCATCTACCTGGCGGTCGCCGACGAGGAGGCCGGCGGGCTCTACGGGGCCAAGCACCTCACGACGCATGCGCTCGACGCGGTCCGCGCGGATTACGTCATCACGGAGAGCGGCGGCGTGCCGGTCCCGACGCCGGCCGGACCCAGGCTCCCGCTCACGGTGGGAGAGAAGGGCGTCAACTGGCGACGGCTCACGGTCCGGGGCACGCCCGGGCACGGCTCGCGGCCGTTTCGCTCCGACAACGCGCTCGTGACCGCGGCCGAGGCCGTGCGACGGATCGCCGCCTACCAGCCAAAGGCGCGGATCCTCGACGTCTGGCGGCGCTACGTGGAGGCCGTCCAGCCCGACCGGGAGCTCGCCGCCGCACTCACCGATCCGGCGCGCGTGCTGGACGCCGCCGCCCGCATGGAGAGCCTCGGCCTCGCCCAGATGGCCCACGCCTCCACCCACACCACGTTCTCGCCGAACCTGGTGCGGGGCGGAAGCAAGGTGAACACGGTGCCGGACCGCGTCGAGATCGACGTGGACATCCGCGCCCTGCCGGGCGTCACGCCGGCCGAGGTGGACACGATGCTCGACGAGGCCCTCGGCGACCTCCGGAGCCGCGTGACCGTGGAGTCCATCGGCCGCGAGGAGGGCTCGCTCACATCGCCGGATACACCCCTGATCGACACCCTCAGGCGCGTGACGCAGGCGCTCGTCCCCGGCAGCCACATCGTGCCGCGCCTCACCGTGGGCGCGACCGATGCGCGCTTCTTCCGTCTGCAGGGTATCCCCGCCTACGGCTTCGGCCTTCACTCCCCGCGCATCCCCCACGCGGAGTACCCACTCATGTTCCATGGCAACGACGAGCGGGTCGACGTGGAGAGCCTCCGGCTCTCCGCCGCGATGTGGGAAACGCTCTGCCGCGAGTTCCTCGGTTGAGTGGTCCGCGGTCGACTTCGTGTCCGGCCGGCAGAAAGCGCCTCGTTTCACTGGAGGAGACCGCGTCATGACCGAACGTCAGTACGAAGGAGGGCAGATCGAATTCCATTTCGAGTACGATGCCGGATATCGCCTGGTCGCGGCCAATGGTGTTTGGGGTGATCCAACGCCACGGGGTGACCTGCGTCTCGACTTCTTCGTCGAGGCGCCCACTCTTCCCACCCGCGTCATGCATGCCATCAGTCCCGAGGGACGGGTGGGGACGGAGCTCCGCCGCGAACCCGAGCGCCGGTTCACGCGTCGCATTCAGCTAGGCATTCTTGTCTCGATGGACCACGCGGAGAGCATTGCCAGGACCATCCAGGAGAGAGTCGCCGAGTACCGGTCACGCGGCACGGAAGACAAGGTATGAGCCCACAGGCCGCCACAAATCGAAGACCGTCCGCCACAGATCGAAGACCGTCCAATCGAAGCCGTCCGATCAACTCCTGCGCAGCCAGGGTAGCCCAGTGAGCTCCCGGGCCGCTTCCCGTCGAGAAGGCACCGCCCGCCCATGACGAACCCCAGGCTCCGCAGCCAGCACTGGTTCGGTGGGACCGACCTCAACGGCTTCCTCCATCGCGCCTGGATCAAGGCGGAGGGATTCTCCGAGGATGCCTTCCAGGGCCGGCCGGTGATCGGGATCGCGAACTCCTGGAGCGAGGCGACGAACTGCAACGCGCACCTCCGGACCGTCGCGGAGCACGTCAAGCGGGGCGTCTGGCGCGCCGGGGGGTTCCCGCTCGAGTTCCCGGTGATCTCGCTCTCCGAGCCCCTCATGAAGCCGACGACGATGCTCTTCCGGAACCTGATGTCCATGGACGTGGAGGAGTGCATCCGGAGCCTGCCCTTCGACGGCGTCGTGCTCCTGTCAGGCTGCGACAAGACGACACCCGCCATGCTGATGGGCGCGGCGAGCGCGGATCTCCCGGCCATCATGGTCACCGGCGGCCCGATGCTCCGCGGCATGTTCGGCACCGAGGAGGTCGGCTCGGGGACGGATCTCTGGCGCTACTGGGACGAGTTCCGCGCGGGCCGGCTCGACGAGGAGTCCTGGTGTGAGCTGGAGAGCTGCTTCTCGCGTTCGGCCGGACACTGCATGGTCATGGGCACCGCGTCGACGATGGCCTCGATGGCCGAGTCCCTCGGCATGACGCTCCCGGGCAACGCGGCGATCCCCGCGCCCGACTCACGGCGCCTCACGCTCGCCGAGGCGACGGGGAAGCGGATCGTCGAGATGGTGGCGGAGGACCTCCGCCCGACCCGGATCCTCACGCGCGAGGCCTTCGAGAACGCGATCCGCGTGGACATGGCGATCGGCGGGAGCACGAACGCGATCGTCCACCTGCCCGCAATCGCGGGTCGCGTCGGCGTGCCGCTGCCGCTGTCGCTCTTCGACCGCCTGTCGCGGGAGACGCCCTTCATCGCGAACGTCCGGCCCTCCGGGAAGTACCTGATGGAGGACTTCTTCTACGCGGGCGGGCTGCCCGCCGTCCTTCACCAGCTCCTCCCACTCCTCCACGGCGGGGCGCCGACGGTAACGGGCCGGAGCCTCGCCGAGAACGTCCAGGGCGCCCGCGTGCGGAACCCCGACGTGATCGTCCCCCTGGACCGCCCGCTCGGGAAGGAAGGGGGCACGGTGATCCTCCAGGGGAATCTGTGTCCCGACGGCGCCGTGCTCAAGCAGACCGCGGCCTCGCCCCATCTCCTCCGCCACCGGGGCCGGGCGGTCGTCTTCGAGTCCAAGCACGACCTCATGGCGCGCGTGAACGATCCGGCGCTCGATGTCGACGAGACGTGCGTGCTGGTCCAGAAGCTCGGCGGGCCGCGAGGCGGACCCGGGATGCCGGAGTGGGGGCAGCTCCCCATCCCGGAGAAGCTTCTCCGCCAGGGCGTGAAGGACATGGTGCGGGTGTCCGACGCCCGGATGAGCGGCACGTCCTACGGGACCTGCGTCCTCCACGTCGCGCCAGAATCCGCGGTCGGCGGTCCCCTGGCGCTCGTCCGGGACGGCGACCAGATCGAGCTCGACGTCCCGGGGCGGCGGCTCGTGCTCCACGTGTCCGACGAGGAGCTCGCGCGGCGGCAGGCCAGGTGGACCCCGCCCGCGCCCGCCTTCACACGCGGGTACGGAAAGCTCTACCTCGACCACGTGCTGCAGGCGCCAGAGGGCGTCGACTTCGACTTCCTGCGCGGCGGCCCCGGTCAGGACTGGACGCCGTACGCGCCCACGAGCCACTGACGGACTTGACTTCCCGACAATTCCCGATGATGCGGTGGGGGTGGTCGGTGAGAACAAGCGTGACATCAGGAGGACCAAAATGTCGGGAAATCAAAGTCTGACCCCGCACGGGGGCGCGTTCCGGCCGACCGTGATGGGCCTTCGCGGCTGCGTGGCGGCCGCCCATCCCCTTGCCGCGATGGCGGGGATCGAGATCCTCCTTCAGGGCGGCTCGGCCATCGACGCCGCGCTCGCGACGTCCTTCGCCCTTCACGTCGTCGAGCCGTACATGTCCGGCCCGGGCGGCGTCGCGACGCTCCTCGTGTTCCACCGGGGGCGCCGCGAGGCCGTGGTGTCGGCCGGCCGGATGCCGGCCGCCGCGGACCCGTCGCGCGTGACCGCCGAGGATCTCAAGGCCGGCCCACGCTCGATCGGCGTGCCCGGGCTGGTCGCGGCGACCCTCGGGCTCCACGAGCGCTACGGCAAGGTTCCCCGCGCGACCGTCATGACGCCGGCGATCCGGCTGGCGGAGGACGGCTTCCCGCTCACGGTGAAGAACGTCGAGTTCCTCCGGAAGGCGCGCCCACAGCTCGCCCACTCGGCAGAAGCCGAGCGTACATTTCTGGTCGGCGGCGAGGTGCCCCGGGCCGGAATGGTGCTCGTGCAGAAGGACCTCGGCGCGACGCTCAGGCAGCTCGCCGAGGGCGGCGCCGAGGCGTTCTACCGCGGCCCCATCGCGCGCGCGATCGCCCGGGCGATGGAAGCGCAGAGCGGCTGGATCACGGAAGCCGACCTCGCCGGTTACCGGCCGACGTGGGGCACGCCGCTCGCCGTCGGCTTTCACGGCCACGAGGTGTGCGTCCCGCCCCCGCCGACCAATGCCCTCCAGTCGGTCCAGACGCTCCATCTCCTCGAGGGGTTCGACCTCAAGAGCATGGGCCACAACTCGGTCGAGTACCTCCACCATTTCATCGAGGCGGCCAAGGTCGCCTCCGCGGACCGGGTCGGCCTCGACGTGCTGCATCCGGACGCCCCCATCGCCGGTCTCATCTCGCCCCGCTACGCGGCCCACCGGCGCTCGCTCATCGATCCCCGGCGGGCCGGTGTCTCCGGCGGCGAGCGGTGGAGCGCCGAGCGCCTCCCCGGCGAGATCCTCCCGGGGCATCCGGCCGATTTCGCGAAGGAGCACACCACGCACTTCGCGGTGGCCGACGGGGACGGCACCGTGGTCACGGTCACCCAGACGCTCGGGAGCCCGTTCGGCTCCGGCGTGATGGTCCCGGGCACCGGCATGCTCCTCAACAACCTCCTCATGTGGGCGGACGTCGAGCCCGGCAGCCCGGCGGTTCTCCGGGGTGGCGCGCCGATGCAGACGCGCATGGCGCCAACCCAGGTCTTCCGCGACGGGGCGTTCCTCCTGTCGATTGGCACGCCGGGCTCGTACGGCATCCTCCAGACCACGCCGCAGATGCTGCTGAACGTGGTCGAGTTCGGCATGACGGTGCAGGAGGCGATCGAGGCGCCGCGCGTGCGCGCGTATCGCGACCGCCTGGTGGACGTCGAGGGCCGCATCCCGGAGAGCGTGCGGGCAGGCCTGGCGGCGCGCGGTCACCAGGTCAACGTGATCGAGGACTGGTCGTGGGTCGTCGGCGGCGGCCAGGGCATCCGGCGCGATCCGGAGTCCGGCGCGCTCCAGGGCGGGGCCGACCCGCGGCGCGACGGCTACGCGCTCGCGATCTAGAGCGCCCGCGGGGCAATCCTCCCGAAGCCAGGGCCTGACCTAAGGAGAGAACGATGACGGTGGCGATCGACGACGTCAAGCGGATCCTGGTGGTGGGCGCGGGCCAGATGGGCGCCCAGATCGCGATGCAGGCGGCCCTCCACGGCTACGCGGTGACGCTCAACGACCTCTCGGCCGCGATCCTGGACAAAGCCATGGCGGGAAACCGCGGCCATCTCGATCGCCGCGTGGCCAAGGGACAGATGAGCCAGGCCGAGATGGACGCGGCGGTCGGCCGCGTCCGCCTGGAGCCGGAACTCGACCGGGCCGCCCGGGACGCCGATTTCGTCATCGAGGCGATCGTCGAGCGGCTCGAGCCGAAGAAGGAGTGTTTCGCGCGCCTGGACCGCGCCGCCCCGCGCCACGCGATCCTGGCGACCAACTCCTCGACGCTCGGTAACTCCCTCATCGCCCCCGCGACGACACGGCCCGCACAGTGCGTGAACATGCACTTCTTCTTTCCGCCGCTCGTCATGCGCCTGGTCGAGGTGGTGAAGGGCCAGTGGACGTCGGAGGCGGTACTCGACACGACCACGGAGCTCGTGCGTCGCATCGGGCGCGAACCGGTCGTGCTGCGGAAGGAGCTGCCGGGCTTCCTGGTCAACCGCATCCTCCGCGCGCTCGGCAACGAAGCGTACTTCCTGCTCGAGCAGGGGGTGGCGCCATTCTGGGAGATCGACAAGGCCGTCGAGCTGGGCCTCAACTTCCCGATGGGCCCCTTCCGGCTGGGCGACCTGTCCGGCCTCGACATCGGCTACAACGCCCGGCTCGAGACCTACGAGTCGACGCACGATCCCCGGGACCGGCCGCCCGCTGAGCTCGAGAAGCGGGTCAAGCGCGGCGATCTCGGCCGGAAAACCGGCAAGGGCTTCTACGACTACCGGAAGACGCCACCCGACCCGGTCCGCGACTGAGCGCTTCCGGCGGTGCGGCCGGCCCCGCGAGCCCGTGGTCCAGGGCCGGTGCGTGACTCACTGCACCGGGCCGGAGCGGCCGTGAGCCGGCTCGTCGTCCTCGGAGCGGGCCTGATGGGCCCGGCGGTCGCCGCCGAGGCGATGGCCAGCTCCGAGATCGCGGAGGTGGGCCTCTGCGACCAGAGCCCTGCTCAGCTCGACGCCGCCCTCGCCAGTCTCGCAAACCGCCCGGGCGCGGCCAAGCTGCGGCCTGCGTGCCTGGACCTCGCCGACCGGGCGGCGGCGGTCGCGCTTCTCCGGCGTCACGACGTCGCGGTCGACGCGCTCCCGACGCGGGCAAGCCCGCTGGCGATCCAGGCCTCGCTCGAGGCCGGCGCCCGGCTTGTCACCCTCTCGGCGCGCGGCGCGGACACCGTCCCCGCTCTGGCGGCGGAGGTAGCGCGCCACGAGGGGCTCGTCGTCCTGGGCTGCGGGCTCGAGCCCGGGCTCACCGAGATCCTGGCGCGCCGGCTGGCGGAGCGGCTCGACCACGTCGACGAGCTCCACATCCTGTGCGGCGGCATCCCGGCGCGGCCGGCGCCGCCGCTCGGCTACAAGATCGTGTTCGGCGGCCGCGAGCTTCCCCTCCGGGAGGCGCCAGCCCTCACCGTCGCGGATGGCCGTGTCGTCGCGCAGCCTCGCTACTCGGGCGTGGAGCCTGTGGCCTTTCCGAGCGTGGGCGAACTCGAGGCCTGGCACGAGGGCTTCGCGGTGTCCCTTCTCCAGATCCCCGCGCTCCGAGGGCTTCGGGTCGGAACCCAGAAGACGGTGCGCTGGCCAGGATACGCGTCGAAGGCGACCCTGCTCCGGGAGCTCGGTCTCCTCGGCGAGACACCCGTCACCGTCGACGGCGCCTCGGTGGTGCCCAAGCGCTTCCTCGATGCGCTCCTCTACCCGCGCGTCCGCCTCGAGCCCGGCGAGCACGATCTCGCGCTGCTGCGCGTGGAGGCCGTCGGCACGCGGGCAGGACAGCCGTGGCGCATGCGAGCGGAAATGGTGGACCGCTGGAGGGACGGTTTCACGGCCATGGCCCGCACGACCGGATTCACGGCCTCGGTCGTCGCCCGCATGATCGCCGGGGACGAGATCGCGGCGCGCGGTGTCCAGCGCCCGGAAGCGGTCGTGGCGGGGGCGACGGTCGACTATTTGCTCCGCGAGCTCGGGGCCCACGGCATCCGGGTGACGCTCGACGAGGAATCACCCAAGGCCGCAGGCGAGACGGATGCCCCGCCCGCGGCCCTGGGCCCGCCGCTCTAGCGCGGCTGGGATCCCGCGCCACTCGGCGCGCCGGCCGTCGATCCGCCGAAGCGCAGCCAGACCCGGCTCGCCACGGCCTTGTCACCGCGCATCTGATAACCCACCGTCACTGCGTCCCCGACTCTCAGGTCCTTCGGGGTGAGCGGCCGCCCGAGCCGCTGGATCTGCGTCTGGGCGTCCAGCATGAACGCGCTCGGGCCAGTCCCCGGCCCCGAGACGGCCTGACCCAGATCGATCACGAGGCGGCTGTCGGCGATGGACTTCACCACCCCGCGCGCGATGCTGAGCGGCACGCGAGCGGGGGCCTGGGTCGGCGCCTGGGCAATGGTGGGCGTGGGCTTTGCCGCGGGCGGCGCCGGGGTCTGGGCGAACGCCGCCGGCGCGGCGAGCACCACGCCGACGAGCACTGGAACGAGACGACCCTGAACAAAGCGCATCGGGCACCTCCATCTGTTAGGGTTCACCGCTGCGCCTTCACGGTGCGATCCGCGTGCCACCCTCGCCGCGTCGGATCCATCGCGTCTCGTGTTCGGAACGGAGGGCGGTTCGACTGATCCCGCGCGGACTTCGCCGCGTCACATACTCGAGCGATCCGGACACATCCGGGTCCCGCGCGAGCGGGGCCGTCTCCTCGCGCACACCCGCCGTATCGCGCGGTGGACGGCGCCGCACGAGCGGAAACGGCGCGTCTCCCGGAAGCTCATGGCCACCGACCTCACGGGGCCTCTGCGCTATACTGGGCCGGCGTTTGGACCCTCATGTCTGGCCGCGCCAGATCCCGGGCCGCGTTCGAGGACGTCTTCGATGACGTCGTTGGAGCACGGTTGCTCCGGTACCTGCCGTCGTTCCTCCGCCAACCAGTCAGCGTCGACGAGGCCCGCGCATGACCTACTCCATCAGCGACGACACCTGCACGGGAATGCCCGGAGGAGACGAGCCTTTAGGCAGCCCGGCCCGATCCGTCAACGCCGAGTGGTCCACGGTGATGGGGCCCGAGAGGAGGCGGACGTCCGCCGGTTCGGCCCGCGCACCATCCCTTGAACCCTTGGACCGTATCAGCTCGCGCCAGCCGAGGAGGTAAGCGTGCGACAGATCGCGATACTCGTTGCGGTCGCCGGCGTATGCGTCGGCACTCTCGGAGTTGCGTTCCCCCAGGTCCTCTTCACCCCCACTCAGGATCCGATCGCGGGTGCACGCCTCTTCGAGACGAAGGGATGCGCGGGATGCCATGCGATGAACGGCGTGGGCGGCAAGAATGGTCCCGACCTCAGCCGCGTCGCGCGTCCGCGGTCGTTCTATGACCTCGCCGCCGCCATGTGGAACCATCTGCCCCACATGTCAGGACGCATCTGGGCCTCGGGGGCTGATCGACCGTATCTCACCCCGTACGAGATGAGCGACCTGATTGCCTTTCTCTACACACCGAATGCGTTCAGTCGACCCGGAGCCGTTGACGGCGGGGAGCGATTCTTCTCCGAGTCGGGCAATCCCCAGCGAGGCGGCCAGCTGGTCACGAGCAAGGGGTGTCTCGCGTGTCACGCGCTCCCGGGCGATGGGGCGGCAGGTAAGATCGGGGGTGGTTTCGATCGCCTGAAGGGCTCCGAGAGTCCCTGGATCGTCCTCGCGACGATGTGGAACCACTCCTTCCTCATGGCTCTCAAGACCGAGAGCCAGCGCCGCACCTGGCCACAATTGACCCCCGAAGAAACGGCGGACCTCCTCGCCTTCCTTGCTCGGAAATAGGCCATGGATGTCGGAGCTTGCCAGAACTCGAAGTAGTGGCGATCTCCCTTGCTCAGCAGTAGTCGAGGACGACGGACACGAGACCTACCGCGTCAGGGCGTCGTCCACGTGGCATCCGGGTCGAACGCCGAGAGTTGGGCCGCGATGGTCGGCGTATCCGGGCCGAGGTTCTTCTGGTAGACGATCCCGGTCTGGTTCACGAGGAACGTCATGATGCCGGAGTTGCCGTACTTCGCGGGGACCGCCACCAGTGCGAAACCTCCCCGCATGTGGCCGTCGACGATGTAGTCGCGCGGACCTCCGGGGGCGTTGGCCTCCTGACGCGTGAGCATCCGGTAGTAGTAGCCGTGGTACGGGACGGGCTGCGCGGCCGGCGTGTGCTGGTAGCCCTCGGCCCGGGCGCTGGCGACCAGAGGCCCGAGCGGGCTGTCCTGCTCGCCGGGCTGGGTCGGCCAGTACAGGCCGTCGCGGGTCCCCGGCGTGCTGAGGAAGCGCTGGGCGAACTCCGCGAGGCCGGTCCCCATCGGGTCCCGCGCGGCATACTCGCGCTGCGCCACGACGAAGACCCGGCAGACCTCGATGACATTGAGCTCGTTCCGCCCGACGCGTCGATTCAGAATCTCCTGGACACCGGCGGGTGTGTCGAAGTGCCAGCCCGTCCTGTCGCGAACCAAGGGGATGGGGAAAGGCCACTGCTCGGGGCCGACGATCAGAACCCCTCGGGTCGGGCCCGTCATCTCGAGCCGATGGCCGTGGTCGTAGGCCGCGATGAACTTGTCCCGCCCCACTCGATCGGCGACCCGATCGCCGGACCAGATCAGGGCCCGGCCCTCCATCCCCAGGATCTGGCGCAGCTCGGCCAACCGGGTATTCCGGGTGGCGGTCACGAGCGCGTCCACGGCCTGCTCCGGGGAGGCGAACGTCGCCGGGGGCCCATCGGCCGTCCACCCCGGCGTGCTCACGGCCACCAGAAGGAAGGCCGTCACCAGGATCCATAAGCCTGCCTGGACGGCGTGTGACTGGTCCGCGCGACGTCTCATCGTCCTTTGGCCCTCAGCGGCGAGGTTGGCCGCTCCCGGACTTGGTGCCCCCGGAGGGCGCCCCCCCGGGGCGCGCCCCGCTTAATGGACGCGTGGCTGGGGCCCGCAGCGAGGGCGGGGCGATGAACTGTCGGCTCGACTGGCCGCGCTCGGTGTGTGTGCGTACGTCGACGCCTCGCCCGAAGGACTCGAAGGCGGGGGCGAGCGGGCGAAGCGCCCCGCCGACGGCAGGAGTCACGGGGCGCGGGACGGGGCTCGGCGGCGGGGCAGGAGCCCGAGGCGGCACTCTGGCCAACGGATGAGTGCCCGGTTTCACCGCGGGGCCAGGGCCGGCGGCGCCGGGGGCGGGCATCACGCGGGGCGGGGCGGGGCTCCTCGGTGGAGGGGCAGCCCGAGGCGGCGTGCCACCAGGACGAGTGCCCGGCCTCACCGGAGGGCCAGGGCCGTAGCCACGCACGTCAACGGGCGGGCCCCCCACGAAGCGCGCGCGCGTTCCCGGATCCCGATACGGGACCCCGTGGCGATGGACCGGGTCGTGCTGCCAGATGCCCCCCGGTGGGGGATGGTGACCGCTGATGTGGTGAAATCGGTCGTCGTCGACATGGAGACGATGATGATGCCAATCCCAGTTATGCCAGCCCCACAAGTACGACACGACGACGATGCCGACGCCGAAGCTGAGCCCCCCCATACCCCCGAGCGGGGCGACGACGGGATATCCGAAGAACGGACTCGGCGCGTACACCCACGTCCCGTACACCGCACCCGGGTCATACATCGGCACGTAGACGACCTGAGGATCGGCCGGGATGATGCCGATCGCCTGATCCGCCGTCACCACCATCTGCTGCGTGGTGGTGACCAGGGTCCCGGCCGACTGTGCCCGCTGGCGCAGCCGCTGGATCGCGTCCATGACGGCCGCCTGATCGGACAGGAATGCGTCGCCGACGGCTTCCGTCCACTCGAGCGAGCTATCCATCATGCGCAGGATCTGGGGAAAGGGCACGAGGGCCTTGACGCTGGGATCCCACGGCCGCAGGTCGAGGGCCGCCGCCAGCGCGGAGCCGGTCAGGGCCGCGTTATTGGGGTCCTGGAGCCAGCGGGTCGCCTGGACCACCTCGAGCGGATAGGTGGCGGCCATCAGGATCTGGCCCACCAGGGGATCCGGGTGGAGCGCGATCGGGGCCAGCAGCTGTTCGAGTTGATCCGGCGTGAGGGCGGCCGGCCCCTGAGGGGGCGCGCTCGGCGGCGGGGATTGCGCCTGACCGGCCGAGGCCACCAGGCTCACGGTGAGCACGAGGCTGATGATCCGGCTCGGGAAAACCATCTCGGATCGTCATCAAGCAACGATGGTGCCACCGGCCCTTGGGCACGCGCCTCGTTTCCACGCCGCATACGCGAGTGGAACTGGTTGTGTACGCCGCAGGTCCTGGCCCCCGAGGGCCCTTCGCCATCAGGCGATGTCCCAGCGCTGCCCCAGTGGGGTTGGGGCGCCCCGAGCAGGAGCGTGACCGGCGATGCAGCGCCATTTCGACGGAATCGCCCGCCCGTCCGGAGCGTCCAAAGAGTAGGTTATCACCGACCGAACAAGGCAGCCGGGTCCTCCTGCGGGCCGGCCGCGTCGGGTCGTGAGACGGTGCACCAAAGCTGTCGGAGGACACGGACGATGAATCGGATGCTGGCCGCGATGCTTTTCTTTGGTCTCGCTGCTGCTGGTCTCTCCGGATGCTATGTGGTGTCGCCGTATGCTTATCCGGCCTACGCGCCGCCGTACCCGGCGCCGTCCCCCCCACCATACCGGCCGCCCTACGTGCCGCCATCCCCAGCGGCACCCGTGCCACCGCGGCCGGGAGGCCCGGCGACGGGACCTCCGCCGTCCAGCGCGACTCCGAGCTCCGCGCCGGGCGCCTCGGGCTCTTCGCAGGAATCCGCGAAGAACTGCCAGACGGTGACGGTGGAGGGCCACTATGAGACCCATGTGAGGCAGAACGGGCAGCAGGAGACGATCTGGATTCCGACCCGGGCCGAGCAGGTCTGCCAGTAGGAGCAGCCATGAAGCGCATCGGAACCCTCACGCTCCTCCTGAGTCTTGTCGCCGTCGCCCTGTCCGGCTGCTATGTAGTGCCCGCGCCTCCCCCGCTCGGGCCGGGAGTCAGTCCTCCGCCCCCACCTCATGTGACGGCGACGCCGCAGTGCAGCTGGCAGTACGGGTGGGGCTGGTACGGGTGGGGCTGGTATGGCACGTGCTGAATCGGGAGTCGAGCACGCCCGGCTTGGTCCTGACGGTCAGCGCGCCCGTGCATCCCGCGAGGCGCGTGATGCCGGCTGATGCGCTCGGCGGCTTTGATGGGTCGGGCGAGACCGAGTCGAGCGGGCGCGGCGCGCTGGGGTCGCCGGCCGGCGCGCTCGCCTTCGCCGTGGAGACGGCCAACCTGACACGGCGGTTCTGATCGCTGACCACCGTCGACGCGCTCACCCTTCTTGACCACGCTGCTGCTGCCGGCGTCCGGCCGAGCCGCCGTGGCCGGGTTCGCCCCGCACGATCGAGACCCACAAGTATCTCGTGGTCAGCTCCGGTGCGCTCGTCCTCGGCGTCTGGGGGGTCCGCGCCATCATCGTGCCGGTGAATCTCCATTTCCAGACGGCCGTGGATCTCGCGCTCTCCATCGTTATACTCTTCCTGCTCGGCGGTATCTCGGTGAAAGCCCTGATCCTCGCTCACGATCGAGGAGGCCTGCGCGTCCTGAGACGCTCGCGCGGGACTTCGCGGCGCGAGGCCGAACCCTGATCGGACGCCGATCGAATCGTGGTGAAAGGCGGACACTATGTGGCTGCTAGGGGTCTGGCTCGTGGCACTGATGCTGGCGAGTGCGTGCGCCACCCTCAAGCAAACGGAGACCCTCCCCTCGCCGAACGAGGCCGACAGCATTGCGCCCGGACCCGAGGGAGAAGGCGACAACGACTCGCTCTAGCTGACGGCGGGCGCGGCCGCGCCGCAGACCGTGGCCCCATCGGACTCTCGAGCGGCTCAACGACTGATCTGAAACCGGGTCGAGACGTGTCTCCGTGTCCCGCGACCGGCACGAGACGCTCGAGCCGGAACCGGGGCTCGCCGCCCGGAGCTCCGCTGGCTAGCTGCCGATCCTTGCGAGCGCCCGGATGGCCGGCTGGTAGCCCGGGTACAGCGAGACAGCGCGATTGAAGGCGCTCCGCGCCTCCCCCTTTCGCCCCTGCACGGCCAGCAGGTACCCCTGGAGCGTGGCGAACTGGGCCTGGTCGGCGAGCTGGATCGCCGCGTCGATCTCGCGCTGAGACTCGGCGAGCTTCTGCCTCATGACGCTGTCCTGCTTCTGCTGAGCCGCCCGAGCGGCCAGGGCGAACGCTTGAAGGGACCGGTCGTACCGGGCGTAGGCGGGCGCCAGGCGCCGGACTGGCTCGGTCTGGCGCAGCCACTGATCGGCGTCCCGCCCGTCACCCTCGATCCGCACCTCGGTGGGTGGCAGCGTCTTGATGTAGGCCTGGAGCTCGGCAACACGCTCCTCGTGTCGGGGATGCGTGGAAAGGATCTGCGACATGACCGAAGGATCCCCCCGGCGCTGGCCCAAGTTGGCGAGGTGCGCGTCGATGGCGCGGTTCAGGACCTCGTGGGCGCGGACCGCCTCGTTGGGATCGTAGCCGGCGCGCGCCATGTAGAGGGCGCCAAGCTGGTCGGCCTGGAGCTCCTGACCCCGGTCGTAGCTCAACAGGAGCAGCTGGGTGCCGGCTCCCGCGGCGCCGACCGCAAGGCCGCCAAGTCCGCCGAGCCCCGCCACATCGGCCGCGGCGCCGAGGATGCCGAGCCCCGCGCTCCCGAGGGTCGCCCGGCTCTGGCGCGCCGCGCTGTGGCGCGCCGCGACGTGTCCCATCTCGTGCCCCATCACGAACGCGAACTGGGCCTCGTTCTCGAGGTACTGGAGAAGGCCTCGATTCATGGCGGTGTGCCCGGGGATCGCCCACGCGTTCGGCTCCGAAGCGCTCTCGAGCGTGAAGTCGACGGGGAGGCTCGAGCGGTGGGACACCTGATGGAGCTTCCGCACGATCGCGTCGAGGTAGCCTTGCGTTGCCGGGTCGGTCCGGAGCGGCCCACCCTGCTGCCAGGCCAGCTCGCCGAACGCCTGCTTGCCGAGCTGGATCTCTTCCTCCTCCGAGAGGAGCATCAGCTCGGACTGGCCCGTGACCGGGTTGGTCGCGCAGCCGGCGGCCAGGCCGCCCAGCACGGCAGCCCCGAGCCCTCGGAGCAGACAGCGCCGGGATACCCCGGCTCCCGGCTGAGCCAGACGCGTCATCATCCCTTCATCTGTCCGCCGGGCGGCCTCGGGTGTCAAGTCGCGCCGAACCGAGGGCCCGCAGCGAGCGGAGCGCACGACCGGCCGCGGCTTCCGGAGCCGTGACTCGCAGGCTAGACTGTTGAACACGGCAGTGCGCGCGGCCCGCGCCCGCGGCAGCGGCCCCCCGCAGGTCCCGAGACGACCAGGAGGCAGGTCATGCACACCAGCGAGGTCTTCGTCGGTGGCCAGTGGCGTCCGCCGGCGTCGGGCGAGACGTACGCGACCATCAACCCCGCCACGGAGGAAGTGAGCGCCCAGGTCGCGAAGGGTGACGAGCGGGACATCGACCTCGCCGTCCAGGCCGCGCGGCGCGCGTTCGACCAGGGTCCCTGGCCCCGGATGGCGGCGGCCGAGCGGGCCCGCGTCCTGTGGAAGCTCGCCGACCTGATCACCGCCAACGTTGACGAGATGGCGCGGCTCGAGAGCATCAACACGGGCAAGACGCTCTTCGACTCCGGGAAGGTCGAGCTTCCCTTCGCCGCGGAGGTGTTCCGCTACTACGCGGGCTGGACGACCAAGATCCACGGGGAGACCCTCAACCTTCGCGACGGCGCCTTCACCTTCACGCTCCGCCAGCCCCTCGGCGTGGTGGGCGCGATCGTCCCCTGGAACTTCCCGTTCCTGCTCGCCTCCTGGAAGATCGCCCCCGCGCTGGCCGCCGGCAACACGCTCGTTCTGAAGCCGGCCTCCCTCACGCCTTTGACCGCACTCCGCTTCGCCGAGCTCACCCAGGAGGCCGGCCTTCCGGAGGGCGTGTTCAACCTGGTGCCGGGCCCGGGCGGCAAGGCGGGGATGGCGCTCGTCCGGCACCCCGGCGTCGACAAGATCGCCTTCACCGGATCGACCGAGGTGGGCAAGGGCATCATGCGCGAGGCGGCCGCGTCGCTCAAGCGCGTGTCGCTCGAGCTCGGGGGAAAGTCGCCCAACGTCGTCTTCGCGGACGCGGACATGGAGGCGGCGCTCCGGGGCGCGATGACCGGGATCTTCTACAACAAGGGCGAGGTCTGCGCCGCCGGATCGCGACTCCTCGTGGAGCAGCGTGTCCACGACGAGTTCGTCGGGAAGCTCGTCGATCGCGTCAAGGGTCTCAAGGTCGGCGACCCGATGGACAAGGGGACCCGGATGGGCCCGGTGGTCTCGGCCCAGCAGCTCCAGACGGTGCTGGGCTACGTCGAGGCGGGCCGCCGAGAAGGCGCGACGCTCGCGGCCGGCGGCGAGCGCGTCCGGGTCGGCGACGGCCGGGGCTACTTCCTCCAGCCCACGGTGTTCACGGGCGTGAGCAACAGCATGCGGATCGCCCGCGAGGAGATCTTCGGACCCGTCCTGTCCGTCATCCCGTTCAAGGACGCCGACGACGCCGTGGCCCAGGGGAACGAGACGTTCTACGGGCTCGCTGCCGCCGTCTGGACGCGGGACGTCGGCAAGGCGCTCCGGATGGCCCGGTCGCTTCGGGCCGGCACCGTTTGGGTCAACGCCTACAACCTCTACGACGCCGCCCTGCCCTTCGGTGGCTACAAGGAATCGGGGTTCGGCCGGGAGCTTGGCCAGGCCGGGCTCGATCTCTACACGGAGGTCAAGAGCGTCTGGGTGGACCTCTCCTAGGCCCTCCTGTCTTGACTCCCGAATTCAATCTTGACAATTCCGATGAAGATGGGTAGTTTTCCGACATGGCCGACGGCCACCTGGTAAGAGCACTCGCCGGCGTCGAGGGCCGTCGCTGCCCTACGTGCCGGACGAAGATCGTCGTCCCCGAGCCCGACGGGCTCGTCGTGAAGAACGCGATCCTGCGCGTGAGCGCCAAGACTGGGCGCGCCGCGGCCAAGTGTCCTCGCTGCAAGAGCTGGGTGGAGGTGCCCCTCAACTACCGGGAGTGACCCCGAACCAGGTCAGCACGGCGAGAGTCGGACGAGAAGACGAAAGCCGAGCGGCGCGGGCTCCGCGAGCCCCGCCCTCGGCTTTTTGCGTTTCCAGGCCCCGCGGCTCCCTGAAGGAGCCCGGAGAGGAGGCCCACGATGAGTGTCACGGACGAGCTTCTCCGGAACAACCAGCACTATGCCGGGTCCTTCACCAAGGGCTCCCTGCCCCTCCCCCCGGCCAAGGGAGTGGCCGTCGTCGCGTGCATGGACGCGCGACTCGACCTCCATGATCTCCTCGGGCTCGACGAGGGGGACGCCCACGTGATCCGGAACGCGGGGGGTGCGATCACCGAGGACGCGATCCGCTCGCTCGTGATCTCGCAGCGCCTCCTCGGCACACGCGAGATCATCCTGATCCACCACACGGACTGCGGGATGCTCACGTTCACCGACGAGGAGCTCAAGCGGGACATCCTGGCGCAGACCGGGATCCGGCCCCCGTTCGCCCTCGAGCCGTTCTCCGACCTCGACGAGGACGTGCGCCAGTCGATCGCCCGGATCCGGGCGAATCCCTTCGTCCCGCACCGGGGAGAAGTGCGCGGCTTCGTCTACGACGTCCGCACCGGGCGCCTCCGCGAGGTGAAGTAGCGCCCTTCCTCGGGCGTCAAGAGTCGCCAGCCGGACGCGGGGCCCAGACGCCACCGCAGCCCCGCGCCCGGCTGGCCCCCTGACTCAAGCCGACCGAGATACGGTCGTACGCTTCCCGAGACACCCCCTCTGGCGCCCGTGTCGTTCCGCCGTGGGCACTTCGGGGCACGCCGACACCTGGCCTCGTGCTTGCTCCACGCTCGGTCAGCTCGCGCTGAGCGGAGGAAACTCGGACGATGGCGTCACATCGACGGATCGCTCGCTGCCTCGTGGCCGTCGCAGTCTGCACGCTCGCATTCGCGGCCGGAGCCTCGGCCGCATCATGGACACGGACCTACGTCGCCGCGCTCCCCGACGAGGCCTTCGCCGTCGTCCACGTGGCGCCGGACGGCACGACGTCGCGCCACCTGCCGCACCACGACGCCCAGGGGCGGGTCGATCTCCCCCACCTGAGAAGCGCTCGAGCCCGCCTCCCTCAGGTGCGCTGGGAGGACCCAGCCGACGCCGAGCGGGCGCGATGGCACCTCCTCGCGCACCAGGAGACCCTCGGTGTCCACCAGCGGTCGGGCCGGCCGCCGGCAGACAGCCGCTCGCGTTGACCGCTCGCCGGGGTGGGCCCCTACAATCCGGGCATGAGCGGCGAGCGGGCGGTCCTCACTTACCGTGATTACGAGGCTCTCCCGGCCGACGGGCGGCGGTACGAGCTGCACGACGGAGCGCTGTCCGTGACACCCACTCCGGGTACTCGTCACCAGCGGGTCAGCGGCGCCCTCAACTCGATCCTCAGATCACACCTCGCCGCTCACGCCTTCGGCGAGGTGCTCTACGCGCCGATCGACGTGATCCTCGCCGACACCACGATCGTCCAGCCCGATCTCGTCTACCTGGATCCGACTCGGGCGCACCTCATCAGCGAACGGGGCATCGAAGGCCCACCAACGCTGGTCGTCGAGATCCTGTCGCCCTCGACGACCCGGATCGACCGCAGCATCAAGACGGATCTCTATCAGCGATACAGCGTGCCCTACTACTGGATCGTCGACGCCGACGCTCGGACCGTCGAGGTCTACGGCCTCGCCGAGGGTCGATGCGCGCTCATCGCGCGGGTCTCCGGCACCGGCCCCGCGTCGCTCCCGCCCTTCCCCGATCTCGCGCTGGTCCCTGCTGCGCTCTGGCCCTGACAGCCAGTACGAGGCTGTGATGCGCCTGGCTAGCCCGGTCCGTCATGCTCCCCCCGGGGCTGCGTTTGGCCGTTCGATCCTTCACAACGGACCGTGAGGTCACGTCCCGCGATGGCATGAGCGGGGTTCGCAAACCGGGTGCCACCGCTACGCGGACCTCGCCCACCGCTCGGATCCCTCTCTGGAGGCGCGCTGGGGAGTATCGCCTGTCGAGTGCGTAGACTTCTTCCTCGCTCGTTGGACCCGGCGCTCTCGCACGATCTCGCCCCGGGTTTCGCGTGGCTGCTGAGGGTCCTGACGACCGTCCTCGCCTCTGCTAGAATCGCGCCGTTGACGGTCCCATGACGCACGGCCAGTCCGCCCGGCGGAGGAGGCCTCCATGATCCGCAAGTTCTCCGTCCTGTATGTTGGCCAAATCGATCTCGACAACGTCGGCCGCGACGGCACGCCCGCGGACCAGCGCCGCTACCCGAACGAGCGGGTCGTCGAGGCCTATCGCTCCATGGTCGACGTCGCGCGGGTGATGGACGACCAGGGCTACTACTGCCTCTGGACCGCCGAGCACCACTTCCAGCGCGAGGGCTACGAGGTCCTCCCGAACCTGATCCTGGTCGGCACGTACCTGGCTGCGGTGACGCGCCAGCTCAAGTTCGGCTGTGCGTTCAACATCCTCCCGATGTGGCACCCGATCCGCCTGGCCGAGGACTACGCGGTCGCGGACATCCTCACCGGCGGGCGCGTCATCATGGGAATCGGCCGCGGCTACCACACGCGCGAGGTCGAGTCCTTCGGCGCGCCCCTCCTCGACGCGGCGGCGAACCTCGAGCTGTTCGAGGAACAGTTCGAGCTCATGTGGAAGGCGCTCCACGAGGAGCAGTTCTCGCACCGCGGCAAGCACTACACGGTCCCCCCGGGGGTGAAGTACCGAGGCTACGAGCTGTCCGAGGTCACCCTGGTTCCCCGGCCGATTCACCGGCCCGTCGAGATCTGGCAGCCGATCGCGAGCGGGAAGACGATCGACTTCCTGGCCAAGCACAATCTGAAGGGCATGGTCACGCTGAACGGCGAGCGCATCACCGACCAGGTCTTCCACACCTACCGGGACGCGTGCGCTCGCCACGGCCGGGAGAAGCGCCTGGGGGAAGACCTCTGCCTCGGTCTCGGCTTCCACATGGCGGAGTCGAAGGAGGAAGCCATCCGGGGGGTCGAGCCCGCTCACGACGAGCGCTACAAGTGGTTCGCGCCGTTCGGCTTCGTCCGCTACGCGGACGAGCAGGGTCGTCCCTGGGGGACGCCCGGGGCGCCGGCGCGGGCTCCGTTGCTGCGCGAGGGTGTGGAGCAGAAGGCCTGGATGGTCGGCTCGCCAGCCGACTGCATCGCGTTGATCCGGGAGTACGAGGCCAAGTACCCGGGGCTCGACCAGATCATGCTCCACTGGCCGGAAGGGATCCCGGCGGCCGCCTTCATGGAGCAGCTCCGCTGGTTCGCCCGGGACGTGATGCCGGCGTTCCGCGACCGGTGAGGGGCGAGGCAGGGGCGCGCCACGCATGAATCGACACGCCGGCCCCCCGCCCGATCCGGACGCACCGCCGCCACCGCCCGAGCCGACCTACGCCGAGCGCGCCCGCACGCTCGTCCACCGCGCCCGGACCGGCACCCTCGCGACCCTCTCCCGCCGCCACCCGCAGCACCCCTTCGCGTCGCTCATGCCGTACGCGCTCGACGGGACCGGCCGGCCGCTCTTCCTCATCAGCTCGATGGCGGTCCACACCCAGAATCTCGCCGGGGATTCGCGGGCGAGCCTCTTCGTCGCCGAGCCGGACTGGGCCGGAGATCCCCTGGCAGCCGGGCGGGTGACGCTCATGGGCGCCGTGAAGCCGGTCCCGGCCGACACCCGTGCCGAGGCGCGCGCCGCATACCTCGCCCGCCACGCGAACGCCGCGTACTGGGTCGACTTCGAGGACTTCGCCTTCCACCGCCTCGAGATCGTCGACCTCTACTTCGTCGGCGGCTTCGCGGCCATGGACTGGATCGACGGGGCGGTCTACCAGGCGTCCCGCGTCGACCCGCTGGCGGACGTGGCGGCGGGGATCCTCGAGCACATGAACCGGGATCATCCGGAGGCGCTCGTGGTCTACGCGCGGGTGCTCGGGGGCGCGGCCGACGCCGAGGCCGCCACGATGGTCGCCGTCGATCGTCTCGGCTTCCGCCTGCGGATCCGAAGCGGTGGCCGGCTCCACGCCGAGCGGATCCCCTTCCCGGCAGAGGTCACGAGTGCCGACGACGCCCGCCGTGTCCTGATCCGGATGCTCCAGGACGCGCGCGCCCGCGCTTGACGCCAGCTTCACCGACGATGACCCAGCCTCGCGCCTCCGCCGCCGCCCTGGCCCGCGCGCTGGCGCACCTGGAGTCCCGAGACTGGCAGGCCGCCCACGAGATCGTCCAGCACGACAAGTCCGACCTCGCCGCGTGGCTCCACGGAATCGTCCACACGCTCGAGGGCGACCTCGAGAACGCCCGATACTGGTACCGGCGAGTCCGTCGCAAGTTCCCCGGCCCCGAGGCCGTGGCGGCGGAGATCGCCCGCGCCCGCCAGGCGCTCGACGGCGAGGCCGGGCACGCCAAGGAGAGAGGATGACCGACAACCGGATGCGGGTCCGCGCGGAGCGCGGGGAAGTACAGATCGGCACCTGGATCACGATGATCCGAACGCCGGGGATCTTGACGCTGCTCCAGGCCGCGGGGCTGGACTTCGCGCGGATCGACATGGAGCATGGCGCCTTCTCGATGGAGACCGTCGCCGACATGGCGGCCCTCGCTCGCGCCCTCGATTTCCCGCTGGTGGTCCGCCCGCCCGAGGGCAGCCGCGAGTGGATCACCCGGCTCCTCGACGCGGGGGTGCTGAACCTCCACGTGCCCCAGGTCGACACGCCGGAGCAGGCGGTCGGAGTGGCGCGGGCCGCCCGCTACGCGCCGCTCGGCGAGCGCGGGATGTACGGTTTCGGCCCCCACACGGGCTACCAGTCGCCCCCCGTCACCGAGCACATGGCGACGGCGAACGCACGCGTCCACGTGACCGTCATGCTGGAGACGAGGCGGGCGTTCGATCGGCTCGACGAGATCGCCGCCGTCCCCGGGATTGACGCGCTCACGCTGGGGCCCTCGGACCTCGCGCAGGACCTAGGTGTGCTCGGCACGCCCGCCCAGCGCGGCGTGATCGACGAGCATCGTCGCCGTCTCGTCGAGGCGGCCCGGCGTCACGGAAAGGCCGTCGCGATGCTGACCGACAGCCTGGAAGGGGTGCGCGAGATGATCGCCCTCGGCGCGACCCTGGTCAACTATTCATCGGACGCCGCGGTGCTCCGCTCGGGATACGCGTCGATCGTCGGCAGCATCCGGCGCAACCACTGAGTCCCCGCCGCCGCGGCCTTGCGACCGGGTGAGGCCGCCCAGCAGGACGACGGCCCATCAGGGGTTCCCCGGCCGCCGGTACGGGATCGGCACGTACTCGACCGACGGGCGCGTGCGCGTCGGCTGCGGGAAGAGCCGCATCAGCTCGTAGACCTCGGGAGGCATCTCGGTTGTCACGGGGAGGCCCAGCGCCTTAGCCTCTTCCGCGGTGATGGCATAGTCGTGCGTCCACGTGCCGGTCGACAGCTTCACCGCGATGTCGGACGCCTTCTCCTCCGTCATGTGCTCCATCAAGAGGTCGCGGACCATGACCTGCACCTGGACGAAGGCCTTGCGGGCGACGTCCGCGAGGATGAGCGTCTGGTCGTCGATGTCCTTCATCTCCTTCCGCTCCAGGACGGAGAGGATCGAGGCCGCCGGCGACTGGCCGAGCTGAGGATCCACGGGCCCGAGCACGGCGTTCGCGGCCATCACGATCTCGTCGGCCGCCAGCGCGAGTAGAGTGCCACCCGACATGGCGTAGTGCGGGACGAAGACGGTGACCTTGCCCCGGTGGCGCCTGAGCGCGTGCGCGATCTGGCCGGCGGCCAGCACGAGCCCGCCGGGCGTGTGGACGACGAGGTCGATCGGGACCTCGGAGTCCGTCAGCTCGATCGCCCGCAGTACCTCCTCCGAGTCGTTGACGTCGATGTAGCGCATGATCGGGAACCCGAGGAGGCTCATCGTCTCCTGGCGGTGCACCAGCGCGATGACCCGGCTCCGGCGCCCCTGCTCGAGCCGCTTCAGGACGCGCATCCGGCTGGCCTCGAGCACCTTCTGCTTGATGACCGGTTGGAGTGCGATGAAGAGGAAAATGATCCACCAGTACTCGCTCATGGGTCCCTCCAGAGCGCGGGGGCGACGGACTCAGCGCGGCTGCGAGGCCCGCCACCGGCCGGCGAGGCGCTCGGCCGTCGGCACGCCGGAGATCCCGGGCGCCTCGACCGTGAGCGCGCCCGCGACGGCCGCGTACGAGGCGGCCTCGAAAGGGTCGCCGGTGAGGTTGTAGCGGATGAGGAACGCAGCGGCGAAGACGTCCCCCGCTCCCGTCGGCTCAACCTCCCGAGCCGGCGCCGCGAGGACGGGATGCCGCTCCCCGTTCACGAGGAGGATCGCCCCCCTGTCGGCGAAGGTCAGGGCCCCGAGCGGCACGTCCTGGTAGAGCTCGGTCGCGCGCGACTCCCAGCCCGCCACGTCGTCGCTCGAGAGGAAGAGCGCCTGGGCTCGGGCGAGGACGGGCTGCGGATCGGGCCAGGGCCGCATCGTCACAATGCCGTCACGATCCCACACGCGGCACCAGCCCTGAGCCCCGACGCCGATGGCCGCGTCCGGGAACGCGCTTGCGAGCTCGGGCGACACCTCGTCCGCCACGGGGCAGAGATACGCGAGGCCTGCCTCCGCGAAGTGGGCCGGCAGGTGCTCGAACTCGAGGTTCGCAGCGCGCTCCTTGAGGGTGAGGCGCCGCCCGCCGGACCGATAGTCGAGGGCGAACCGCGTCGTGGCGGCCGCCGGCACCGCGACGACCTCGATCTCCGGCGGGAGGACGTCGAACGGGAAATCCGGACCATAACTCGTCAAGAGCCCGACCCGAAGGCCCTGATGGTGGGCGAAGAGCCCCGCGTAGAGCGCCGAGCCCCCGGGACGAAGCCCGGCCTCCAGCTCGTCGACGGTGAGATGGCCCACGGCGACGAAGTCCGGGGGCACGCCTGCGCGGCCGGAAGCCACGCTGTCACTCTAGGGGCCGCTCCGAGGGGTGTCAATCGCGCCGGCCGTGAAGTGGGGCGATCGGGCCGCGGGTGGCCTGTTCCGCGGGCCCCGCCTCGGCGTCCGAAAGCCCTGGCTTCGCAGGCCCAGCCTGTCGTATGATCGGGCCCAGTGTCACACTGGATGTTGTGGCCGGCCGACCAACCCGCAAGGAGGTTCGCATGGCGGACAACGATCCTCGGGACGAGCGCGCACTCCTGGTCGTGGCACGCGGGCAGAGCAGCCTGCTGGAGGCGGCGCGCGAGCTCTTTGCAGACCTTGGCTGGATCGACGTGATCGAGGATCGGCGCCAGGGGTCCTCGCTGCTCCCCCGCCCTGATCGCGAGGACACGCCCTCGCTGGCCTAGCGACTCACCGGGCGACCCTCTCCGGGAAAGCCGGCGGCACACCCCGGCGACCCTGCTCCATGCGTCGACGGGGTTGAGCAGAAGTTTCGCTAGCCCGCCACTCCGACGGACTCCACGAGACGGCGCAGGTATGTGAAGGCGCGCGGGAGCCCCGTGGCTTCGGGCTCGGCCGCCTCGTACTCGAACGTGATCCAGCCCGGGTAGCCCTCCTGGCGCAGCTGCGTCAGGAGGGCTGGATAGTTCATCGTGGGCTCCTCTCCGCCCGGCCCCACCTTCCAGAACTTCGCATGGACGTGCATCGCGCGCGGCGCCGCCTGCTCGACGGACAGCCATCCGGCGGGGTAGTTTCCCGTGTCGAGCAGGAGCCCGAGCGCGGGAGAGCCCACCTCCTCCAGGATCCGGACGTGCTCCGCGACCGACGGCGTGAAGCCCGCCTCGTTCTCGAGCGCGAGCCGCACGCCTGCGGCGTGCGCGAAGGCCGAGGCCTCCCGGAGGGCCACGATCATGTCGGCCCATCGCTCGGCCGCGGTTCCCTCGGGCCACCCGGCGAAGACCCGGACCATGGGCGCGCCGAGTCGCTCGGCGACCTCCACCCACTGCTTGACCTTCACCACCTCGCTCGCCCGCAGGCACTCGTCCCGACGACCGAAGTCGTTGTGGATCCCGATGCCGATGACCGCGAGGCCGCGGTCCGCCGCCGCGCGGCGCAGCCGGTCGAGGTACGCGGGGCGCGTCTCCGGAAAGTGAATGTCCTGGAACTCCACGCCGGCGACGCCGAGGACGTCCTTGCAGTGTGCGACGAAGCGGAGCTGGTCCATCGCGCCGGCGGCGAACGAGCGGTTGAACGAGCCACAGATGCAGCCGAACCTCATGCGGGGATCCCTCCGGGCGGTGCGACGCCCTCGAGCGCGCGGAGCACCTCCGCGTGCAGGCGTGGGTTGGCGCTGCAGACCACGGTGTGGAGCGCGTTGATGTCGGGACGGAAGACCAGCGGGGCGCCGTCCCAGCCGCTGACGACGCATCCCGCGGCAAGGGCGACGGCCACGGTGGAGAACACCTCGGTCAGCGCCTCGCGCCACGCAAGGTAGACGTCGACCCGCCCGCAGGCGACGTCGACGAACCCGCCGGGCCCGCCATTCGGCAAGACGAACCGGACCCGGTCGAGCAGCGGGCGCAGCGCCTCGGCGGTCGGGTAGAGAAACGCCGGCTTCATCATGTAGGCCTCGACGAAGGCCGCCTCGATCTCGCGGGTCAGGGCGGGGCGCGGCCGGTCCGGCCGCGTCCTGGCACGGGTCCACCGACGGACTCCGCTCCCGTCCGAGAGGACGAGCTCCCCCGTGATGTGGTCCACGAGGCCGGCGGCCCGCGAGGTGCCGTCGAGTCCCCAGAGGCCGAGACCCGTATACCACATGGCGCGGATGCCGCGGCGGTAGAGCATGCTGCCGTCGAATGGATCCATGACGACGTAGACCGGCTCCGGGCAGGCCCCCGTCCGGGGTCGCGGGAGGGGTCGCTCGCCGGCCTCCTCCGACAGGAGGGTGCCGTGAACTCCGGCGCGGCGGAGCGCGGTGACCGCCGCGCCCTCGGCCGCCGTGTCGACCCCGATCACCTCGGGGTCGAACGGCCGGTAGCCCTCGGCCCGGCCGGCGACCACGCGCTGGCCGCGGCGCGGATCGGTCCGCCGCACGGCGGCGGCGGCGGCCCGGAGCCCGGCCGCCACGGCCGCCGCCCAGCGTCGAGCCGGGCGGCCTACCATTCGCGTCCCGTCCGGGCCACGCGCTCGAGGAGGGTGGTGAACTCGGCCACGACGTGCTCGACCGCGCGCTGGCCGAGATCAAGCGAGACCCGGCTCGTGTCGCCTCGAACCGCCCTCGGGAACTCCGTCTCGGGGTGCGCCGCCACGCGGAACACGGACAGGCGCGGGCGCTCGCGGACGTCCGGGATGCGGTCGAGCCTCACGGCGCCGGGATCGAGCGCGAGCAGGGTCGACGTCTCGAGGGACGCCGCGTGCCCGTCGCGGCCCGTGAGCCCGGCCGCCTCGCGCACGGCGTCGAGGAAGGCGTAGGGCCCGACGACGAGGATCTCGACGGCAGGCTCGGCGTCGGCGATCGGGACCACCGCCTCGCGCAACGCCTCGAGCTGGGCCGGCTCAGCATGTCCGGAGTAGAGCGCGAGCCGCCGCGCGCCGTGGCGGACGTACTCGCGCACGACCTCGCGCACGGCAGCCGTGAAGGTCGCCGCCGACAGCGACACGGTGCCCGGGAAGTTCCGCATCGTGCGGCAGACACCGTAGGGGAAGCCCGGGGCGACGAGCCCACCGACGCGCTCGGCCACCGCTCCGCAGATCCGCGCGGCGTCGATCAGGTCGGCGCCGAGGGCCAGATGAGGCCCGTGCGCTTCCACCGTACCGAACGGCAGGAGCAGCCAGCGGCCCCCTCCCAGGGCCGTGGCGAGCTCCTCCATCGTCAGGCTCGCGACG
The DNA here is from genome assembly GCA_963805625.1 of uncultured Candidatus Rokubacteria bacterium. Taxonomy (GTDB): domain Bacteria; phylum Methylomirabilota; class Methylomirabilia; order Rokubacteriales; family DASRDR01; genus DASRDR01. The sequence goes on along the minus strand of CAWDVE010000004.1, from coordinate 71,199 downwards.
CGGGTGACTGGCGTGCCCATGATGCTTTCCCTTCCTTTCACGCGCTCGCGTCGGACAGCGCGCGTACCCGGCCGGGCGGAAGCCGGAGCCGCACCGAGGTTCCGGGCGCGAGTCGCGCTCCGCCGTCCTGCTGGACGCGCAGGGCGAGCCCGCCCTCCAGACGGACCCGGTAGTCCATGCGGTCCCCCAGGTACGTCGCCGCCTCCACGGTCGCCCGGAGAGCGCCCGCCGCCTCCGGCGCGTCACCGGGGAGCAGCTCGACCTCGTTCGGCCGCACGAAGAGGAGCGCGCGACGACCCGGCGCCGCGCCCGGCAGCGTCGGTACCGTCACCTGCCCGCCGCCCACCGCGACCCACATTCCGCCCTCTCCCACCGCCTCGACCACGCCCTCGAGGAAGCTCGAGAGGCCCGACGAACTCGGCGACGAACCGGGATGCGGGCCGCGCGTAGATGTCCTCGGGTGTGCCGAGCTGCTCGATGCGGCCGCGGTGCATGATGGCGATGCGATCCGACAGGGCGAGCGCCTCCTCCTGGTCGTGAGTCACGTACACCGCCGTCACGCCGAGGCGCGTGACCACGTCCCGGATCTCGAAGCGCATCTCCTCGCGCAGCTTGGCGTCGAGGTTCGAGAGCGGCTCGTCGAGGAGGAGCACCTTCGGCCGGTACACGAGCGCGCGGGCGAGCCCCACCCGCTGCTGCTGGCCGCCGGAGAGCTGGCGCGGCTGCTTGTCGGCGTGCCCCTCCAGCCGGACGAGCCGCAGCGCCTCCGCGACGCGGCTGGCCCGCTCGGCGACGGACACCCCGCGGATCATCAGCGGGAAGCCCACGTTGTCGCGCACCGTCATGTGCGGGAACAGGGCGAAGTTCTGGAACACCATGCCGAGATCGCGCCGGTGCGTGGGAAGGTCCGTCACGTCCCGCCCGTCGATCAGGACCCGGCCCTCGTCGGGCCGCACGTGGCCCGTGAGCGTCCGGAGCGCCGTGGTCTTCCCGCAGCCCGACGGGCCGAGCAGCGTCAGGAGCTCGCCCCGGTGGACGACGAGATCGAGGCGGTCGTTGGCGAGAACCGTGCCGTAGCGCGTCGTCACGCCGCGAAGCTCGATCATCGGGTCCGGCACCTCACGCCCCCTTGAAGCCGCCGACCAGGCGCTCGGGACGTGCGCGCCGCTGGACCAATGCGAGGATCAGGAGCGACGGCGCGACCATGAGCACCGCCATCGCGCTGGTGATCTCCCAGTAGCCGTCGCCCACCGCCAGGTAGGTTCGTACGGGCAGCGTCACCGTGTGCGGCCCGTACGTGAGCAGCGTCAGCGTGAACTCGTTGTACGAGTGCGTGAACGTGAAGATCGCCGAGGCGAGGATCCCCGGCATCACCAGCGGCAGCACCACGTGGAAGAAGCGCCGGACCGGGCCGGCGCCGCACACGCTCGCCGCCTCGAGCACCCGCTCGTCCAGCCCCTCGAAGGTCGCCGCGAGCACCATGATGGCGTACGGCGCGCACACCGCGACGTGGGCCAGCGCCACCCCGAAGTGAGTATCCACCAGACGCAGCGCGTAGAAGATCCGCGCGACCCCGAGGGCATAGGTGATCGAGGGGATCATGAGCGGCAGCAGGAAAACCGCCAGCAGCAGCTCCTTGCCAGGGAGACGCCGCCGGCCGAACGCCCAGCCGGCGAAGAGCCCGATGGTGGTGCTGATCGCGACCGCGATCACGCCGATGATCACCGTGTTCCGGAGCACCTCCGGGATGTTGCCGACCTCGATCGCCCAGCGGTACCACTCGAGCGTGAGCTGGGGCGGCACCCACAGCTTGCCGAACCACCCCTTGCCCACCGAGCGAAGCGCGATCATCAGGAACGGCGCGACGATGAAGAGCGTCAGGCTCACGAGGATCGTGTAGCCGAGCACCGCCCGCGCGTCCCAGAGGCCTCGGCCGTACGCGCGCGCGAGCGGCCTCATCGCCGGCCTCCGAGCCGGCGGACCGACCGCATGTAGAACGCGAGAAATCCGACCTGCACCACGCCCATGACGATGGCGATCGCGCTGGCGCCCGACCACCGGGGCGGGATGGGAACCGAGATCTGCTTGTAGATCTCCACGGCCAGGGGCCGGTAGTTCCCGCCTGCCACGAGGGGCACGCTGAAGGCCCCGAAGGCGGCCATGAAGGTGAGGACGGAGCCGGCGAGGATCCCCGGCGTGATGAGCGGGAGGAGCACGTGCCGGAGAAGCTGCCAGCGGCCGGCGCCCGCCACCTCCGCCGCCTCCTCGATCGCGGGATCGAGGCTCTCCAGCGCCCCCAGCGTGGTCACGCACGTGTACGGGAAGTAGAGCCACAGGTAGAAGAGGATCAGGCCGGGAAGCGTGTAGGTCACGACGAGCGGCCGCAAGAAGAGGATCTGCGTCAGCAGAAGGTTGAACCACCCGCGCGGGCCCCAGAAGATGAGGAGCCCGAGCGCACCGATGAGACCGGGCACGACGAGCGGCACGAGCACCACGAGCCGAAAGGCCCGGTGCCCCGGCAGCTTACGGCGCAGCGCAAGGGCCACCGGCAAGCTCAGCATCACGGAGAGGACGGTCGCCGCGAAGGCGAGGCCGAACGTGAGCAGCACGACCCCTCGCCCGTCCGGGTCGCTCAGGAACGCCACGTAGTGCGACAGGGTCCACCCCGTGTCGGCTCCCTCGGGTCGAAGGCTCAGGATGAGGGTCAGGAACATCGGATAGCAGAACAGCCCGACAAAGGCTGCCGCCGCCGGAAGCAGCAGCGTTCCGGTGACGATCGCCTCCGCTCGGGCGCCCGCGCGTTTCATGTCCGCAGAACCGCGCGGACGGCGGCAATCATGCCGCCGCCCGCGGGATCGGGCTGGCTACGGGATCAGGTCCTTCGCGTTGGCCTTGATGTAGTCGATGATATCCTTGCGGATGCGCTCCCGCGGGATCGCGGTACGCATCAGCACGTCGAGCTTCGGTACGATCTCCCACACGATGGGCGGCGCCTGGTCCGTGATGTCCGTTCCGGGGTATTGCCACATCGTGGTGAGCAAGCGGATCTGTTGGTCGTCCGAGAGGAGGTAGTTCACGACCCGCAGGGCCGCGGCCTTCTGGTCGGCCGAGATGTTGGCCGGGATCGCGAGGTAGCCCGTCCCGATCTCGTCAGCCCCCTCCTCGGGGTAAACCGCCTTGATCGTCGGCGGCATCGTGCCCTGCCGCGCCGACCACAAGGCGTAGTCCTGCGCGTAGAGCGAGATCCAGGTCTCGCCCGCGTTGAAGTCCTCGAAGAGGTTCGGCGGCTCGGCGGGCATCGGAAGCTTCGCGTACTGCGTGAAGTCCTTGAGCTTGGCCCAGGCGTCCTTGAAAGCCGGATCGTTCTGGAGCTCGGCCATCGGCCGCGTCATCTTGTCCTTGAGGAACGCGTGGAGGAAGACGTAGCGCTGGCGCCACCCGGAGCTCGACTTCGCGTCCGGCCGCACCATGCCGATGCGCCCCTTGAATTCGGCGCGGCGATCGTAGAACTCCTTCCACGACTTCGGCGGGTTCTTGATGGACGCCGAGTTGTAGATCAGCGCGTATGACGTCCGCCAGAAGAGCGCGCCCTTGCCCTGGAGATCCACGCCCTCGTCGGACTTGAGGAACTTCGAATCGATGCGGTTCAGGTTCGGGACGGTCGCGGGCGTCAGCGTCTCGAGCGGCACCCCCGAGCTGACCCAGGCGGCCATGGACTTGGGGAAGATGATGTGGGCATCGCCCTTGCCCGGCTGCCACGCCTTCGCCTTCTGGATCTGCTCGGCGTCGCTCGTCACGAGATACCGGACGGTGATGCCTAGTGACTGCTTGATCGAGGGGATGACGTACTTCTGCCAGTACGCCTGGAAGTTGGCGCCCGACTGGCTGTCGGCGATGACCAGCTCCGGCTCGGCGGCGACAGCCTGGCCGGTCGGCCCGATCACGCCCAGGGCCAGGATGGCGCTCGCGATGACGGCGATGAGGACACGGCCTCGCATTCCACTCCTCCTGCCTGCCGCGCAGGCACGCTTGGACCTTTCGCTTCACGTGCGGTTTGATCGCGGTCCCGTCCCGATCACCTCCCTGCCGGGCCTCCGCCGGCCCGCGGGGGCCAGCGCGCCCGGAGCCGGTCGAGCGACTCCCGGATGTCCCGGTCGAGGATCCCGGCCGAATGGTGGTCCTTGATCGCCCGGAACGGATCGGGGCCCGGTGCCATGATCTCCACGACCAGGGCCCCGCCGTAGTCGATGCCCGCCAGGGCCTCCACGACCTTCCCGAGGTCGAGGTGCCCATGTCCCAGGCCCCGGCGCGTCGTGTCGGCAACCTGCACGTGCCAGAGCTGCCGCCCCGCCGCCCGGATCGAGGCCGCAACGTCGGGCTCCTCGATGTTCGCGTGGAAGAGGTCGAGCGTCATGCCGACCCAGGGTGAGCCGACGGCGTCGAGGTAGGCAAGCGCTTCGCCTGCCGAGGTCACCAGGTACGCTTCGTAACGGTTCAGCGGCTCCACCGCGATTCTAACGTCCGTCTGTTCCGCCTCTCGAGCGGCCGCCTGCATGCCGGCCACGGACCACGCCCATTCCGCGTCCCGTGTCGCGATGGGCGCGAGTCGCGGCTCACCGGAGGCGATCATCTGCACGAGCGGGGCGCCGATCTCGGCGGCAAATCCGAGGCAGTGCCGGATGTAGTCGACCGCGACACCCCGGATCCGCGGGTCGGGATGCGCCAGATCGCGCTCGGTGTCGGGCACCATGCAGGAAGCGGTGAGCGCGACCGGCGTGAGTCCGTGATCGCCGAGCCACCGACGAAGCTCGGCGGGACGCCAGCGGTCCGGCTCGCCGGGCAGCTCGACGCCGTCGTAGCCGGCCGCGGCGATGCGGGCGAGCGTTTCGGACAGCGGCGCGTCCCCGTAGATCCAGGCCGACACGCCAAATCTCCCGCGAGCCAGCGGTACCGTCACGAAGCCACCTCGACTGGACCGGCCGGCAGCACCGCCAGGCGGTCAGGAGAGAAGGTGAGCCACACTCGGGCGCCCGTGGGAAGGAGACCGTCCGGCATGAGCGCGTCGGTCACCGCCACGTCCCCGACCTCGGTGTCGACCGTGTACTCCGCGGCGGCGCCGAGGTAGGCGGCCAGCCGGACCTGGCCGCCCAGCGCGCCGGCGGGCAACAGCGGGAGCGCCGCGGGCCGAATCTGGACGGCCTCGGGGCGCACGACGAGGGTCGCGGGGCCAGCGATCCCCGCCCCGTCCGGGACGGCAACCACCACCGAACCCAGCCGCGCCTGCGCTCCAGACGGACCGCCCGCCTCGATCTCGACCGGGAGGAGATTGGCCTCGCCGATGAAGTCGGCCACGAAGCGGGTCGCGGGCCGCCGGTAGATCTCGGCCGGCCCGCCGAGCTGCTCGACGCGCCCGTGGGCCATGACCGCGATCCGATCCGACACCGCGAGCGCCTCGGCCTGGTCGTGCGTGACGTAGAGCGCCGTGATGCCCGCGCGCCGCTGGAGCGCCCGGATCTCGTCGCGCATCCGCTTCCGGAGCTTGGCGTCGAGGTTCGAGAGCGGCTCGTCGAACAGGAGCACCTTCGGCTGGAGCACGAGAGCCCGGGCCAGCGCCACCCGCTGCTGCTGGCCGCCCGACAGCGCCGCGGGCTGGCGGGCACCCAGATCCCCGATGCCCGCCAGGGTCAGCGCCTCCATCACGCGTCGCTGCACCTCGTTGGCCGGGCGCCGGAGCACACGGAGCCCGTAGGCGACGTTCTCGAAGACCGTGAGGTGCGGGAACAGCGCGTAACTCTGGAACACCATGGTGATGTCGCGGGCGTGAGGCGGCTGGTCCGTCACGTCCTCGTCGTCGATTAGGACGCGGCCGCAGGTCGGCTCCTCGAGTCCCGCCACCATGCGGAGCGTCGTGGTCTTCCCGCAGCCGGAGGGTCCGAGGAGCGTCAGGAACTCGCCCGGCTCGACGGTGAGGGAGACGGAGTCGACGGCGACCGTGGCGCCGAAGCGCTTGGAGATCGCGTCGAGTCGGACCCGGGCGCCGCCCCCCTTCATCGGGCCCCGCGGGCCGGTGGACGCCGGCCGTTCAAGAGCGCGACCATCCGGCCATGGATGCGGCCGTTCGACGCGACGATCGTGGCTTCGTCCACGTCGAAGGGCTGACCGGCACCGCCGGTCACGCGGCCGCCGGCCTCGCGGACGAGCAGCGCCCCCGCCGCCACATCCCACGGATGAGCCTGCCGCTCCCAGTAGGCGTCGAGACGTCCGGCGGCGACGTACGCGAGGGAGAAGCAGGCGCCGACCATGGCCACGCTCCGGACCTCCGCGCCGATGCGCGCCACGCGCGCGCGCATCCGGGCGTCCCGCCAGAGACCGGGCTCGTGCCACAGGGAGATGACGCACCGGGCCATGTCCGTCGTCCGCGTCACCCGGATCCGCCGGCCGTTCAGCCAGGCTCCCCGGCCCCGCTCGGCCACGAAGAGCTCCCGGAGGCGCGGGAACAGCATCACACCGACCTCGAGCCGCCCGCGTTGCTCCAGCGCGATCGACACGCCGAACGTCGGCAGCCCTGCCACGAACGCGATCGTGCCGTCGAGGGGGTCGACGATCCAGCGTCCGTCCGGCCCCGTCGCCACCGTGCCGCCCTCCTCGCCGAGGAACCCGATCGCGGGGAAGCGCCGACCCAGGAGACGCCGGATCGCGCGCTCGGACGCGCCGTCCGCGCGTGTCACCGGATCCCGAACGCTCTTGAGCCGGACCGGCCCCACCCGGCCGAACCACCGGTCGAGGATCTGCCCCGCGGCCCGGGCCGCGGCGATGGCGGCGCGCGTCTCCGCCCGCAGTCTCACTGGGCTACCCTCGCTCCACCTTGAGTCTGATCGAACGCATTGATGTGACGGCCGATCGGACGGCTTGATCGGACGGCCTTCGGCCTGTGGCGGCCTGCGGCGACCCGTGGCTCATCCGATCAACGGGCGCTTGATCCCGTGGAAGATCTTGTGGAGCAGCGCCACGTCGCCGCGCGCCTCCTCGGGGGTCGTGATCGGGCGCGCGCCAGTGCGCACGCACTCGGCGAAGTGCAGGAGCTCCTCCTTGAACGCTTCCTTCATCGAGGGGGTGACGCGCTTCTCGACCGCCTTTTCATCCTCCATGGACTCCACGACAATCCCGGTCGGCATGTTCCGGAAGAACGGCGACGGGAAGACGAGCCGCACCCGGTCCGCCTTCGCGTAGTATGCGACCGTCTCCTGGTAGTTGGCCAGATCCGGCAGGTAGTGCAGCGCGATGGTAGCGCGGACTCCCGACGCGTAGCGGAGCACGGTCAGCATGCTCTCCCCGCCCGCCCACACGTCCGTGAACAGCACCTCGGCGGGATCGCCGGAGAGCCCTCGCAGCACGTTGACGTCGTGGACGAGGGTGGACATGAGGTTCTCCGCGAAGACACGCCGCTCGAGGGGCGTAAAGTCGCCGATGGCCTCCCGGATGAGCCGGTCCTGATCCGCCCGGAGACGGTTGCGCAGCGGGGCCGGGACGTCGGGAAAGCGCCGGATGTCGTGGTGCCCGATCTGGTTCGCCTCGGAGGGATGGAGCACCGTGATCTCGATGGCCTGGAGGTCGCGTAGCCCGCGGACGAGCGGCTCGACGTACCGATAGGCGGGGTCATAGCGCTTCATGTAGGTGACCATGCACACCGTGCCTGCCGCCCGATGGGCGGCGAGGATCTCGTCGGCCTCGCTCATGGCGAAGCACATGGGCTTCTCGGTCACCACGTGCTTCCTCGCCCTGAGCGCGTCGACGATGACCTGGCCGTGGGAGTCGGCGCTCAGCACGATGACGGCGTCGATCTTCTCCTTGAGAAGCTCGCGATGGTCCGTGTGGCGCCGGGCAATCCCATAGTAGTCCCCCACGTACTTCAGGGTGCCCGGTGAGACATCACAGAGTGCCACGACCTCGTAGAGCTCGTGCAGCTCTTTGAGGTGCGGCAGGTGCATCATCTGGCCGATCAGCCCACACCCCACGACGCCGATGCGAATCCGGAACATGCGTCCTCCAGTCGACGAGCTCGAGCTCGACGGTCAGATGGCGGCCGACGGGTCCGGTCGCCGCCCGCGCCGGCCGAATCGTTCCACAGGGAGCACCACGGCCGCGAGGAACAGGACGAGCACGGAGGCGAGCGCCGCTCCCCGTCCGAGGTGGCCGTACTCCGCCCAGGAGAGCAGCAGGACGGTGGCGAGGTCGTGGCCCGGCGACACGAGGAAGATCACCTGGCTCACCGCCGTCACCGCCCGCACGAAGCAGTAGATGAATCCGGTCAGGAGCGCGGGAAGAACTAGGGGGAGCACGACGCGCCGCAGTGTGGCAGGGACGTTGGCCCGGAGCAAGGCCGACGCCTCCTCCAGCACGGGATCCACCTGGGCGAGCGCGGCCATGCCGCTTCGCACACCGACGGGCATCCCGCGGAACACGAAGGCGGCGACGAGGATTGCCCCCGTGCCCGTGAGCTTGAAGCCTCCCTGGTTGAAAGCGAGGATGTAGCCGACGCCCATGACCGTGCCCGGCAGGGCATACGACAGGAGCGCGCAGAACTCCAGCGCCCCACGCCCGAAGAAGCGGTGGCGCGTAGTCAGGTACGCGATCAGGAAGCCCAGCAAGGCGGCAGGCACCGCCGCGATGGCGGCCAGGCGGGCCGTGTCGAGGAGAACGGGCAAGCCCGCGGTCACCATGTCCCGGTAGTGCATCGTCGTGAACCGGTGGTCGATGCCCCAGACGCGGACGAATCCACCGAGGAAGAGCGAGCCGTACAGAAGCACGCTCAGCGCAGCGTAGGCGACGAACAGGCCGGTGAGAGACCAGTCGGCGACCGGCGGAAGCGGCACGGGCCGGCCGCCCGAGGGCCGACCGGTGACGGTCACGACGGACACGCCCGCCAGCCAGCGGCGCTGGACGAGAAAAAGGGCGAGCGCCAGGGCAAGCAGAACGACGCCGTACACCGCCGCCTCGTGTGGATCGAACCGTCCCTCGATGGCAAGGAACACCTCGGTCGCGAGGAACGGCGTCCCGCCGCCCAGGAGGATCGGGTTCCCGAAGTCGGCGAGGCTCTCGATCATCACCAGCAGCATCGCGTTCGCGAGGCCTGGCACGAGCAATGGGCCCGTCACGGTCCGCAGGAGGATCCAGGGCGTCGCCCGGAGCGTCTGGGCCGCCTCCTCGAGGGCGACGTCGAGCGAGCGCACGACGCCCGAGAGCACCAGAAAGGCGATGGGCGTGAAGGCCATGACCTGCGCGATACCGACCCCGAGCGGGCCGAAGAACACGCCGGTGTCGAGGCCGAAGACGCCGTGGGTGATGGACCCGCGCCGCCCGAACAGGTAGATGAAGGCCAGGCCCAGCACGAAGGCTGGCGTGATGATCGGCACCAGGGAGAGCGGGCCGAGCAACCGGCGCGTCCAGAGTCGGCTCCTGGCGTCGAGGAGCGCGAAGGCGAGCCCGAGGCCCGTCGTCGCGAGCCCGACGGCCGCCGCGAGAAGCAGGCTGTTCCGCAGCGCCCCCCGCGCTCCGTGAAGGAACCCCACCGCCGCCCCGACCCCGGCCAACGTGAGCGCGAGGCAGGCGACCCGGCGGACCGGCTGGCGCGTCACCGCACCCCACACGATGCCGAGAAGTCCGCCGAGGCCGGCGGCGGCAAGGCCCGCGACCGCCGCCGGCCGCGGCAGCGTCTCGTGGGACAAGAGAAGGAAGACCGGCGACCGGAGCGTCCGGAGCAGATAGCCCGCCGTCAGGGCGCCGTCGGACGTCACGCTGGCGTGAAGCATCGCAACGACGGGGTACACGATGAAGACCGCCACCAGGAGCGCCACCCAGAGGATCGCCCCGCCGACGAACCCGCCTCCACGCACCAGCCGGCCTCTCGCGAGCCCGATGCCGGTGAGATTGAGGAGGGACGCCGTCGTCCCGAGAGCACCCCACCCGGCCGGCGCCGGGGCTCGCGCGAGCCCGACGAGCGCCACCAGCACCCCGACCCCAGCGACGCCCGCCAGGACGCGACCGATCATCTGGCCGCCGCCCGCCAAAGCAAGGCCGGTGGCGACCAGGAGTGCGAGGCCCACGAGCAGGAGCCCGCCCCCGGGAACCCCCTCGCGCAAGACGAGAGTCAGTCCCGTGGCGGCGGGCCCGGCCCGCACGGAGCCGCGCGTCCACGAACCAAGCGCGAAGCCCAGGAGCCCGACGGCTCCCCAGATGGCTCCGGCGTTACGCGTCAACGCCGGGGATCAGCGCGGGAGCGGGAACACTTGCTCGGTCCACCGCTTGATCAGCCCGTCGCGAACCGCGGGCGTCCCGTACTTCCCGAAGTCGTACGCGATCACCTTGACATCCTCGAACCGCGGCACGTCGGGGTCGATCGGAGTCCGCGAGTTCGACTGCATGGAGACTTCGCCGTTCTGCGGACCCAGCGTTTGGTTCTGGGGATCGAGCGCCCAGTCGATCAGCCGGAGCGCGCTCTCGCGGTTCTGGGCGCCCTTGACGAGCGCCAGGGCCCCGATCTCGTAGCCGATGCCGTCCTTCGGCGCCACGAACCGGATGGGGAAGCCCTTGCGGACGCGCTCCACGACGTCGTTGGCGAACGAGACACCGATGGCGACCTCTCCTCGTCCGGCGAGCAGGCTCGGGTCGCCACCGCTCCGCGTGTACTGGGCGACGTTCCGGTGGATGGCCTTCAGGAGCTCGAAGCCCGCATCATCGCCGTAGATCTGGACGAGGGTGGTCATCAGGAGGTAGCCGGTGCCCGAGGTGTTGGGATTGGGCATGGCGACGAGTCCCTTGTACTTCGGGTCGCCGAGGTCCTTCCACGTCTCCGGAACCGGCAGGCTCTTCTCCTTGAGGAGCTTCTCGTTGACCCCGAGACCGTGGAGTCCCGTGTAGAGCGGGATGTAATGCCCGTCCACCGCCTTCGTCAGCTGAGGCCTGAGCTCACCCCACGCCTTCGGTCTGAAGAACTCCGTCAAACCGTCGGCCTGCGCCACCCACTGCGAGTCGCCGCTGCCACCGAACCAGACGTCGAACGTGGGCGCGTCCTTCTCGGCCCGGAGGCGGGCAAGTGCGGCACCGGAGCTCAAACGCACGAACTCGGTCTGGATGCCCGTCGCCTTGCCAAACGATTGCTTGACCGCCTCGCACCAGGCCGGATCGGGGCTACAGAGGATGTTCACACGCGCCTGGGCCGCCGCCGACAGCGGCCACATGGACCAAAGACCGAGAGCCAGGACGCCGAGCATCTGGAATGTGCGTCTCATCTTCCCGCCTCCTCGTTGACGTCGCTCACCGCGCCACCACCTCGGACATTCTCCGCCGCTCGCCGGAAGTTCAGGTCCCGACGGACCCGCTGCGCCTCCGTAACTGCTCGTGTCTTCCACCGGGAGCAGCGGCGGCGTGCAATCGTAGCAGAAGCGTAACAATTCAGCCGCGGGCCCGCCCTCATTCAGTCTGGCGGTCTGTCAGTCCGGGCCGGACCCCAAGCCCTCGCGGGAACCGCGAGACCGCCGCTCAGCAGTCCACCACGCTCGCCCGGTCGGCCCTCAATCGCTCACCTGGACTCGCCCGCCGGAGCGGGCCGCCTCCATGATCGCGTCACACACGACCGCGCAGCGGTAGCCGTCTTCGAACGTCGCCCCGAGTGGCCCGGCGGACCGGCGGGCGGCGATGGCGCCGAGGAAATGCCCCAGCTCGTGGACCAGCGAGGCCTCCCAGCCGATCGAGTGACCGGGCGGCCACCAGACGCCCCCGTACGGGTGGTCCGCGTCCGTCACGTGGATCTCGCGAAGCCCGCCGCCTGTCGGGCGCTCCCCGAGGAGGTGGATCCACAGGCAGTTGAGCCGTTCGAGGTCGTAGGCCACCGTGCCACCGGAGCCGTTGAGCTCGAAGGTCATGTGCGCCCGCCGACCGGCCGCCATGTTCGTGCCTGAGACGCTCCCGAGCGCACCGTTCGCGAACTCGACAGTCGCCTCGAAGGCGTCCTCCGTCTCGACCCGTCGGTGCCGGCCGGTGGCCGGGTCCGGCCGGTCGGCCACGAACGTCGCGACCGTACCGCTGACCGCCGAAAGCTCGCCCACGAGGTAGCGCGCGAGGTCGATGAGGTGGCTGCCGAGGTCGAGGAGCGCGTTCGAGCCGGCGGCCGTCGCATCCTGGTGCCACGTGAATGGCGCGTCGGGATCCAGGAACGAGGCGTCCGCGAAGCGAGCGCGGAAGTGATGGATCCGTCCGAGCCGGCCCTCGTCGACCAGGCGGCGCACGAGCGCCACGGCGGGCAGGAAGCGGTAGTTGAAACCGACCATGTGAATGATCCCCGCCTGGGCGGCCGCGTCTCGGAGAACCCGTGCCTCTGCCGCCGAGCGCCCGAGGGGTTTCTCACAGAAGACGTGTTTGCCCGCCCGGATCGCCGCCAGGCACGGCTCGAGATGAAGGTGGTTGGGGGCGCAGTTGTCGAAGGCCTGGACCGCGGGATCGCTCACCAGGTCCTGCCAGCGATCGCCCGCACGCTCGAACCCGTACCGGGCGCGCGTGACCTCCGCCTTGGTCGTCTGCCGTCCGCACACCCGGACGAGCCGGGGTACTGCCGCCGGCGGCCACAGAACCTGTCGTACCAGCGTGTAGGCGTGGGCATGCGCCTGCCCGATCCCCGCCGGGCCGAGGAGCCCCACCCCGATCTCGAGCGCGGTCACAGCAGTGCGCCGGCGACCTTGTCGATCGCGGTCACGATGTCGTCCACGTCCGCCTCGGCGAGCAGCGGGTGAAGATCGATGTGGACCGCCTGCTGGAGAATCTCGTCGGTCCGCGGGAACTGGCCCTTCCGGAGTGTCGCCTTCCCCCGGTAGTGGGGACATTCCCAGGCGCAGTGACGCTTGGACAGGAACCGCCGCTCGATGAGCTGATCGAAGTGGTAGTAGACGTGCTGCCCGCTTGTCCAGGGGACCGACGCCCGCACGTTCTCCGCCGTCAGCGCCCTGGCCACCCGCGTCGCGTCGTCGCCCGAGGGGACCGAGAAGATCAGGGTCGCTCCCGTCTCCCCAGCGGGATCCGCCAGGGGGCGGACACGCACGCCCGGGATGCCGTCGATGCCCCGGACGGCCCGGGCCTTGTGCGCGCGCAGCTGGCCGATGATCCAGTCCATCTTGCCGAGCTGGGCGACGCCCACCGCGGCCGTCAGCTCGCTCATCCGGTAGTTGACGCCGATGATGAGCGGACTGTTTTCGGGAATCATCTGGTCCAGCTCTTCGACGCGCACCGAGCCCTGATCGTGGTAGCGCACCGCCCGCTCGAACAGGGCGGTGTCGTCGCTCACGAGCATGCCGCCCTCGCCGGTGGTGATCGTCTTGTGGTACTGGAGGCTGAAGGCGCCGAACTTGCCGAATGTGCCGAGTCGCTGCCCCCGGTACAGTCCACCGACCGCCTGGGCGGCGTCCTCGAGGACCGCGAGACCGTGCCGCTCGGCAATGCCGAGTATGGGCGCGATGTCGGCCGCCGCCCCGCGCATGTGGACTGGCACGATCGCCACCGTCGCCTCGGTGATCGCCGCCTCCACGGCCCGGGGGTCCATCGTCAGGCTCTCGTCGATGTCGACGAAGACCGGCACGGCCCCGAGCGTCACTACCGCGTTGATCGTCGCGACCCACGTGTAGGTCGGGACGATCACCTCGTCCCCCGGGCCGACGCCGAGAGCGGCGAGACCGACCAGCAAGGCGCCGGTGCCTGACGTGACGGCGAGCGCGTGGCCCGCCCCAATGGCCGCCGCAAACTTCTGCTCCAGCTCAGCCGCCTTGTGCCGCGGATGCGGGCCGTAGTGCCGGTAGAGACTCTGGCTCTCGAGGACCTCCAGGACCTGGGCCTTCTCCTCGGCCCCGATCAGGAGACCTCCGGGCCAGCCCGGCAGGATGGGCTCCTTGCGTACCGGGGTCCCTCCGTCGAGGGCCAGCTTCGTGCCTCTGCCGGTCATGCCGCCTCCGTGGTGGAGATGGTCGATTTGGCTTCCGAGGGAAGCGTCGCCGCCGAAGCACGATTGCCGGTCGGTCCCCCGCAAGTCCCGCGGACCACGAGCTCCGCGGGCACGGTCGGGGCGGGCCGGCCCGCCGCCGAATCCTCGATCAGGCTGATCAGCCAGTCAGCAGCGAACCGTCCCATCGTGTCCTTCGCGACCCGCACGGTCGTGAGCGGCGGATCCGTGTACGCGCTCATCTCGATGTCGTCCATCCCGACCACGGCCAGCCCCGCCGGCACGCGAACGCCGCGCTCGCGGGCGGCCCGGAGCGCGCCGATGGCCATGGCATCGGTCACCGCGAACAGGGCCGTCGGGGGCTCGGGCAGCGCGAGGAGGCCTCGACCCGGCCCCGGCCATTGAGGGCCTGGGACACGGTGGCCGGCGAAACGCCGGCGAGCCGGGCGACGTCCCGGATCGTCACCATGGCGCGATGCCAAATCGATTCGTCTCGCACCTGGACCCTCTGATGAAAGGCGCTTGACGCGATCTGCCAAAACCTTTTAGCATCCGCGGGACGTTAGCATTGTGCGCGAGAGGCCGTCAAGACGAGACTCAGGAAAACCCGAGTGTCAGTGCACTCGCGCGAGGAGGCTTGGAGATGGGCACCATTCGGCTGACGATGGCCCAAGCGCTGGTCAGGTACCTCTGCGCCCAGCGCACGGAGGTGGATGGAGGCGAGGCGCCGCTCTTCGGCGGCGTCTGGGCGATCTTCGGCCACGGCAACGTGGCGGGACTCGGCGAGGCGCTCCATGCGGCGCAGTCCCGGCTCCCGACGCTCCGGGCCCACAACGAGCAGGCGATGGCCCTCGCCGCGATCGCGTTCGCCAAGGCGCACGCGCGGCGGCGGATGATGGCCTGCACGTCGTCGATCGGGCCCGGCGCCACGAACATGGTCACGGCGGCGGCGGTCGCTCACGTCAACCGTCTGCCCGTCCTGCTCCTCCCCGGCGACGTCTTCGCCAACCGCATCCCGGACCCGGTCCTCCAGCAGGTCGAGGACTTCGGCGATCCCACGATCTCCGCCAACGACTGCTTCCGGCCCGTCTCCCGGTACTGGGACCGGATCACGCGTCCCGAGCAGCTCCTCCAGAGCCTCCCGGCAGCGGTCGCCGTCCTCACGGACCCGGCCAACTGCGGCCCCGCGACGCTGGCCCTTCCGCAGGACGTCCAGACCGAGGCCTTCGAGTACCCCGAGCACTTCTTCGAGCCGCGCACCCACCGGCTCCGGCGGCAGGGACCAGATCCTTCTCAGCTGGCCGCGGTGGCCGACCGGCTCCGGCGGGCCGAGCGGCCGCTCCTCATCGCCGGAGGCGGCGTCCACTACTCCTTGGGCGAGGCGGCGCTTCGCGCCTTCGCCGAGCGCCACGGCATCCCGGTCGCCGAGACCCAGGCCGGCAAGGGTGCCCTCCCGTGGGACCATCCCGCCTGCGTGGGGGCCATCGGAGTGTGCGGCTCGAGCGCCGCCAACGCACTGGCCGCCGACGCCGATCTCGTCCTCGCGGTCGGGACCCGCCTGGCCGATTTCCCCACCGGCTCCCGTGCCCTCTTCCAGGGATCGAATCTGTTTCTGGTCGCGCTGAACGTCGCCCTGCACGACGCCGGCAAGCATGGAGCCCTGCCCCTGGTGGCCGACGCGCGCCGGGGTCTCGAGGAGCTGTCGGCCGCCCTCGGCGCCTGGCGGGCACCCGCTGCGCGGATGGAGACGGCACGCCGTCTCACGGCCGAATGGACGCGCCTGGTCGACGCTGCCACCGCCAGCGGTCCGGACGTCCCGGCGACCGAGGCGCAAGTGATCGGCGCGGTGAACCGCGCGGCCGGACCCCGTGACGTGGTCGTGTGCGCCGCGGGTGGACTGCCGGGGGAGCTCAGCCGGCTCTGGCGCACGCGCGAGCCCCGCGGCTACCACCTCGAGTACGGGTACTCCTGCATGGGATACGAGATCGCCGGCGGGCTCGGCGTGAAGCTGGCGCTCCCCGACCGTGAGGTCTTCGTCATGGTGGGAGACGGCAGCTACCTCATGATGAACTCGGAGATCGCCACCTCGGTCGCGATGCATCGGAAGCTCGTCATCGTGCTCCTCGACAACCGCGGCTTCGGGTGCATCAACCGCCTCCAGGTGGCGAGCGGCAGCGTACCCTTCAACAACCTCCTCGGGCCCGAGGCGCCGGCGATCGACTTCGCCGCGCACGCGCGGAGCCTCGGAGCCCAGGCCGAGCAGGTCAAGACGGTCGCCGACCTCGAGGGCGCGCTCGAGCGAGCGCATCGGGCCGACCGGACGTCCGTCGTGGTCATCGAGACCGACCCCGGGCGACCCTTCACCGGGGGCGGAGCGTGGTGGGACGTCCCCATACCCGAGGTCTCGCCCCGGCCCGAGGTCCAGGCCGCGCGCGAGGCGTACGACGCGGCGCGCCGCCGCCAGCGAGCCGGAGGCTAGCGTGCCCGTTCGAATCGGTGTCAATCCCATCGGCTGGACCAACGACGACCTGGAGACGCTCGGCGACGACATCTCGCTCGAGATCTGCCTCGAGGAGACGCGGCGGGCCGGCTACGCTGGTATTGAGCTCGGGCGGAAGTTCCCCCGGCGCCCGGCCGAGCTCCGAGCCGTTCTACAGCAGCACGGGCTCGACCTCGTGTCGGGCTGGTATGGCTCGCACCTTCTGCGGCGCAGCGTGAAGGAGGAGATCACCGCGATGCAGGCACACGCAGGTCTCCTCACGGCGCTGAATTCCACCGCCATGGTGTTCGCCGAGGAGACGGGCAGCGTGCACGGGCGGCTCGGCGTCCCCCTCTCCACGCGGCCACGCCTGGCCGAGGGTGACTGGCCGAAGTTCGGCGAGGCCCTGACCGAGGTCGCCGAGCACCTGGCCGGCCACGGGATGCGGCTCGCGTATCACCACCACATGGGGACCGTCGTGGAGACGGAGGCCGAGATCGACCGGCTGATAGGAGCGACGGGGCCCGCCGTGGGCCTGCTCCTCGACACTGGGCACCTCACCTATGCCGGCGGCGACGTGCTCGCCGTGGCGCGGCGCCACGCGAACCGCATCGTCCACGTCCACTGCAAGGACGTCCGGCCGGCCGTGCTGGTCGAGGCGCGCCGCCGCGACCGGAGCTTCCTCGACGCGGTGGTCGACGGCGTGTTCACGGTGCCCGGCGATGGGTGCGTCGACTACCGGGCGCTACTCGAGACCCTGCGCGATGCCGGCTACGCGGGGTGGCTGGTCGTCGAGGCGGAGCAGGATCCCATGAAGGCCCACCCCCTCACCTACGCGCGGATGGGATTCGCCCACCTGAGCCGGTTGCTCGCCGACCTGCGGCTGTGAGTCCCACCCCGGGCGGAGGCGGCAGCACCTGACCTAGACGGCGCCCGTGCGGCGGAGGGTCGCGATCTCGTCGTCCCGATAGCCGAGCTCGCGGAGGATCTCCTCCGTGTGCTCGCCACGCTCGGGCGCGGCGGATCGAATGGCGGGCGGCGTCCGCTCGAGGTTCACGCCGTGTCCGACGAGCCGGATCGGGCCGAGAGCCTTGCTCACCACCGGCCGCTCGACCGGGAGCAGCCGCACCTGTGGATCCTCGAAGGCCTGCCGCACGTCGAGAATCGCCCCGGCCGGCACCCCCGCCTCGTCGAACCGCGTCTGCCACTCCGCGCGGTCGCGGGCCACGAGCCGGCGCTCCAGCTCCTCGGTCAGCTCCTCACGATGCCGTCGCCGAATCTCGCTCGTGGTGAACCGCGAATCGTCGATCAGCTCGGGAGCGTCGATCGCGCGGCAGAGCCGCG
This sequence comes from uncultured Candidatus Rokubacteria bacterium, assembly GCA_963805625.1. Lineage (GTDB taxonomy): Bacteria > Methylomirabilota > Methylomirabilia > Rokubacteriales > DASRDR01 > DASRDR01. The sequence continues at coordinate 53,395 of CAWDVE010000004.1, read as the reverse complement.
TGTAGAGCCGCTGGTTGGCGGCCTGGATGATCAGGCTGCCGTCACGGCAGCGGAACACACCCGTCGGCACTCCGACCGGGTGGTAGTTACCGGCCTGGCCCGGGACCTCGCCGCCGATGAGCCAGCGCGCGGCCTGGAGATCCATCAGCCGGATCATCGCCTGGAGCAGCGAGGTGTGCACCCACTGGCCCCGTCCCGAGCGCTCGCGCTCGAGCAGCGCGACCATCACCCCGTGGGCTGCCATCAGCCCGGCCGTGAGATCGGCGATCGGGAGTCCGGCCCGGAGCGGGCCCTGGCCCGGGAATCCGTTGACGGTCATGAACCCGGACAGTCCCTGGGCGATCTGATCGAGCCCCGCTCGGTCGGCGTAGGGCCCCACCTGCCCGAATCCGGAGATGCTCACGTAGACAAGGCGCGGATTCATGGCCGACAGCGTCTCGTAGTCGATCCCGAGGCGATGCTTCACATTGGGGCGGAAGTTCTCGGCGAAGACATCCGCCTGGCGCACGAGCCGGTAGAGCACCTCGCGGCCCGCCTCGGACTTCAGGTTGAGCGTGAGGCCCCGCTTGTTCGGGTGGAGGTTCTGGAAGTCGAATCCGTGGCGACCGCCGACGTCGTCGTCCTGCTCCTCGGGCAGCTCGACCTTCACGACCTGGGCGCCGAACTCCGAGAGCTGCCGGATGCAGGTGGGGCCCGTCCGGGCCCGGCAAAGGTCGACCACACGGATGTGAGACAGCGGCATGGACTCTCCTTCCTGGGGGTCAGACTTTGACTTCCCGACATTCCACAATATCCCGGCCAGCCGAAAATGTCAGGAAGTCAAAGTCTGACCCCGATCAGGGAACGACCGTGACACCGTGGTCCTCGAAGACCACCCACACCGGTGTTCCTGCGGGTGCGGGGCGCGTGACCATACGATCCACCACGAAGAGCTCCCCGACCGGCGTGGACACAGTGTATTCCATGTGCGTGCCCAGATAGGCGGCCTTGGCGATCCGGCCCTCGAGCGCCGGCCCCGCGGGCGGCGCGGTGGAGAGCCTGAGGGACTCGGGCCGCACGGCCACCTTCACCCGACCCGGCGCGGCGCCCCGGTGCGGCAGGTTGAGCTCGACGCTGCCGACCCGCACCCGCCCCGCGACCCCGTTTCGCGCCGTGAGCTCGCCGTCGACGAGATTCGAGTCGCCGACGAAGTCGGCCACGAAGAGGCTCACCGGCGCCTCGTAGAGCTCCCGCGGCGTTCCACTCTGGGCGATGGCGGCGTGGTCCATGACGATGATGCGATCGGAGACCGCGAGGGCTTCTTGCTGATCGTGCGTCACGTAGGCCACCGTGAGGCCGAGGCGCTGCTGGAGCTCGCGGATGTCCTCGCGGACCCGGCGCCGAAGCTTGGCGTCGAGGTTCGAGAGCGGCTCGTCGAAGCACAGCACCTCGGGCTCGAGCACCAGGGCCCGCGCGACCGCGACCCGCTGCTGCTGCCCTCCCGAGAGCTCGGAGGGCAGCCGCGCGTCGAGCCCCTGGAGACCGACCAGGGCCAGCTTCTCCCGCGCCTGCTCGTGAGCCCGTCCCCGGGACACGCCCGTGACGACCGGGCCGTAGGCGACGTTCTCGAGCACCGTCATGTGCGGGAAGAGCGCGTACGACTGGAACACCATGCTGACGTTTCGCTCGGTCGCCGGCCGGCGCGTGACGTCTCGCCCGCCGATCCGGACCTCCCCTTCGCTCGCCAGCTCGAGCCCGGCGATGAGGCGAAGGGTCGTCGTCTTGCCGCAGCCCGAGGGGCCGAGCAGCGTGACGAGCGTCGCCCGCTCGATCGTAAACGACACCTCGTTCACGGCGACGACATCCCCGTAGCGCTTGGTCACACGGTGGAACTCGACCGCCGCGGCCCCGCCGCCGTCCTCTCTGGCCATCATGCCCCGCCTATCCGCCCGCCGTCTGGATCCCGAGGTCGGCGGGCGCCCGCCGCCCGAGCCGGCGCTCGCCGACGAGCCACTGGATGAGGAGGATCGCCGCCAGCATCACGACGATCAGGACCGACGAGTAGGCAATGGCCAGGCCGAACTCCCCCGCCTCGACCCGGCCGACGATGTACGCGGTGGCGAGGTTGTAACGCGCACTGACCAGGAAGATCACAGCGCTGACCGCAGTCATCGCGCGGACAAAACTGTACACGAGCGCGGCCACGATCGCCGGACGGAGGAGCGGCAGCACGACGCGGCGCATCGTCGTGCCCGTCCGGGCGCCCAGGGTGAGCGAGGCCTCGTCGAGACTCCGGTCGATCTGCGAGAGCGCGGCGATTCCCGCCCGCACGCCGACCGGCATGTTACGGAAGACGAAGCAGAGGACCAGGATCACGCCGGTGCCCGTGAGCTCGATGGGCGGCACGTTGAACGCGAGGATGTAGGCCACGCCGATGACCGTCCCCGGGATGGCGAATGAGAGCATCGTGCCGAACTCGAACAGGCTCCGGCCCACGAACCGCTGCCGCGCGAGCAGGTATGCGGTCAGCACGCCGATCACGGCGGTGATGGGGGCCGAGATGGCGGCGATCTCGATCGTGGTCCAGAAGGAGTCCCACGCCGATCCCGTGAAATGGAGGCCGCCCGATGCCGCGCGCTCGACGCCGAAGCCTGTCGCGAAGTACTCGAGGGTCGGCGTGTAGTCCCGCCCCATGGCCCGCACGAACCCCCCGACGATGATGACGGCATAGATCACGAGCGCCAGGATCCCCCACGGCAGGGCGAGCGCGTAGCAGCCCCAGCGGAGGGGCGCGGGGAGCGTGACTGGAAGGCCGGCGTCCCCCTTCCCGGTTACCGTGGTGTAGGCCACCCGGCCGAGCCACCGCTGCTGCGCGTAGAACGCCCCCAGCGTGAACGTGAGCAGCACGATGGCGAGCACGGCCGCGCGGCCCTGATCGTGCGCCGCCCCCACCACGGCGAAGAAGATCTGGATGGACAGGAGCTCGTAGTTGCCCGACAGCACCAGGGGGTTGCCGAAGTCGGCCATGCTCTCCACGAATCCCAGCAGGAACGCGTTCGCGACCCCGGGCCTGAGGAGAGGCCACGTCACCGTCCGGAAGGTCGTCCAGCGGCTCGCCCGGAGCGTCTGCGCCGCCTCCTCGAGCGACGGGCTGATCCCCTGGACGACGCCGATCAGGACCAGGAACGCGATCGGCGCGAAGGCGAGGAGCTGGGCGATTAGCACTCCCGGCAATCCGTAAATCCAGCGGGTCCGCGGGATCCCGAACCAGTCCGAGAGCAGGGCCGTGACGGCCCCCGAGCGGCCGAAGAGGAGGATCAGCGCGAGACCGATCACGAACGGCGGCGTGATGATCGGGAGCACGGACAGCGCGCGCAGAAGAGGCTTGGCGGGAAACGCCGTGCGGGTGGCGATGAGAGCAAAGGCCAGGCCGAGGACCGTCGTGCCGGCTCCGACGAGGACCGCGAGAAACAGCGTGTTCCAGGCAACGCCGCACCGGAGCGGACCGGAGAGGCAGTCGAGGCCCCAGATCGACCGGTTCGTGAGCTTATGGAGGAAGACCGTCGGCGCGAGCGCGCCACCTTCGTCGCGCACCGCGCTCGAGAGTACCGTAACGACCGGCCAGAAGACGAAGACCACCACGAGGCCGACGACGAGACCGATCGTGCTGGTCAGGAAGGCGTCGCCCTTCATGAACCCCCGTGCCGCCAGACCGTGGCAGAGCAGCACGAGGCACGCCAGGCAGAGGAGCAGCGCCCCCAGGCCGAAGCCCGCCTGGCTGGGCCCGGGGGCGCCGAGGAGGTTCGCGAGCCAGGCCGCCGACCAACCCCGGTGGCCGATGGCAAATCCCTGGAGGGCGATCCACGCGAGACCGCTCGCTCCCGCCACCACGAGTGCGGTCGCAGCGCGCGGATCCTCCTTCGGGCGGCGCCACGCGAGAAACGGGAGCAAGAGCGGTAACGCGGTGGGAAGGAGCCACGGCCGGCCGTGGAAGATACCCTGGAGCAAGGCTGACGCCGTGACGGCGTCGGGGTAGCGCCGGAGCCAGCCCGGATCGAGCCAGCCGTCGCCCGGGAGCGCGTACCACGGCAGGAGGGCGAAGGCCAGCCAGGCGAGCCCCAGCCAGCCCGTCGCCGCGCGCGTCATACCGGACCGGGATCGAGGTCGACCGTGAAGGTGGAGACCCTCGCCCGCAGAGCCTGCGGCAGGCCCGCGAGCGAGGGTCCCCTGATCGTCACTTCGGGAGCGCCTTGACCTCCGTGTCCCACTTCTGGAGCAGGCGCCTGCGCTCGGCTGAGGAGCCGTACTTGGCGAAGTCGTAGTTGATGAGCTTGATCTGCGTGAACTTCGGCGCCTGGGGCGGGACGGGCGCGCTCTTGTTCGAGGGCACCTGGTACGCCTTCGCCGGGGCGCCGAGGGCCTGCGCCTCGGGCGTGAGCGCCCAGTCGTACCACTTCTTCGCGTTCTCGAGGTTCGGCCCGCCCTTGATGATGCTTTGCGAGCCGATCTCGTAGCCGGTACCCTCGCACGGTGCCACGACCTTGACCGGACGGCCCTGGACGGCAAAGGTCACGATGTCGTGCATGAACGTGATGCCGATCAGCGTCTCGCCCTGGCTCATCGCCTGCGCGGGCGCCGCGCCGGACTTCGTGTACTGGTTCACGTTCTTGTGGAGCTTCTTCAGGTAGTCGAAGCCCTTGTCCTCGCCCATGATCTGCACCATGGTCGCGAGCATGGTGTACGACGTCCCGGAGGAGTTCGGGTCGGCCACCTGCACCTCGTCCTTGAACCTGGGGTCGAGGAGGTCCGCCCAGCACTTTGGCTCGGGCAGCCCCTTCTTGGCGAGGAGCTCCGTGTTGTAACCGAATCCGAGGGCGCCCGCGTAGACTCCGACGGTCCGGTACTTCGACTGCTCAGCCTGACGCACCGCCCATTCCTGGAGCTCGCCCAGCTTCGGCGACTTGTACTCGAGGGTCAGGCCCTCCTCCGCGGCCTGGAGATGGGGGTCCCCAGTGCCGCCCCACCAGATGTCGCCCTTCGGGTTCGCGGCCTCGGCCTTGATCTGGGCGTAGTTCTCCCCGGAGCTCTTGCGGGTCATGTTGACCTTGATGCCGGTGGTGCGCTCGAAGGCCGTCACCATCGCCCGGCACCACTCCTCCTGCGGTGTGCAGTAGAGCACCAGCTGGCCCTGAGCCCGGGCTACCCCGGGCACGAGACACGCGGCGAGCCCCGCAAGGAGCGCCACGAGGGTTCGGACGGTTGATCGCATGCCTGCTGTCCTCCTCGTCGAGGATGTGGGGTCCTGGCGGTCGCCGAGCAGACCCGAGCCCGGGCGGGCGTCCACCCATGTTGCCCGATCGTAACGACGCGGTGACATCCGAGTCAAGCGTAGGGCGCCTCGATTGACGGGTCAGTGTGCGGGTGCTAGTGTCCCCACCGGCGGTCTCGGGGCGCAGCAACAACCAGCGGCCACCGGGGCCGGCGGCGCCCCCGGGCCCCAACCAGGCCACGCGGAAGCCCCGGAGGATGCTCGTGACCACACTCGGCGCGGAGGTGGGGACACTGGTGGTACCCGGTGTCCGGACGCGTCGGAGGGTCAGCCGGTCGACGGTCGGGCTGGCGGCGGCACTGCTCGCGCCGACACTCGTGTTCCTCCTGGTTTTCACCTACTGGCCCCTCGTGGTCTCCGTCCTCGGCTCCTTCCAGCGCTTCACCCAGGCCGGAGCCACCTCCCGGTGGGTCGGACTGCAGAACTACCGTGACCTCTGGCGCGACGCGCTCTTCCGCCAGGTGCTGGTCAACACGGGCCTGTACGCCCTGATCGTCGGACCGCTCGCCGTGCTGTTCGGCCTCGGCGCCGCGGTCGCGGTCGACGGACACCGTCGGCTCCGGCTCGCCGCCCGGACCCTCATCTTTCACCCCGTGCTGCTGCCGACGGTCGCCATCGCCGCCACCTGGCTGTTCCTCCTGAATCCGGTTTCAGGTCCCGTCGCCACCCTGATCGGCCGCCTGACCGGTCGCGCGCAGGGATTGCTCGAGGACCCCAGGACCGCGCTGATCACGGTCGCCCTCGTCGCCATCTACAAGAACTGCGGTCTGTACATGCTGTTCTTCCTGGCCGGGCTCCAGGCCATCCCCCGCGACTTGCAGGATGGCGCGCGTGTCGAGGGCGCGTCGGAGTGGCGGGTCTTCCGCCACGTGACGTGGCCGCTCCTGGGACCGATCACCTTCTACGTCGGGGTGACGGCCGCCCTCGACGCGCTTCGGAACGTGGACCACATCTTCGTGCTGACGCGCGGGGGCCCGGCGAACGCGACCAACGTGCTGCTGTACGAGACGTACCTCAAGGCCTTCGAGTTCTGGGACACTGGCCGGGCCTCGGCGCTCACCATCCTGATGGTGGCGCTGCTCCTGACTCTCGCCCTCCTCGTCATGCCGCGGCTCGAGCGAGGGGTTCACTATGAGGCGTGACTGGCCGGCGCTCCTGCTGGCCCTGCCGTTCCTGGGGCCGATCGCGTTCCTGTTCCTGGCGTCCTTCACGCCGTCGCGGGAGTTCGGCCAGGGCCGCTACTGGAGCTTCCCGCCGACGCTCGAGAACTTCTCACTGGCCTGGCAGTCGGCGACGTTCGTCCTCTACTATCGCAACACGATCCTCTACACGGTGGGCCTTCTCGCCGTCCAGCTCGTAACGGTCACCCTCGCTGCCTACGCCCTGGCCCGCCTTCGGTTTCCGGGGCGCCAGAGCGTCTTCTACGTCGTGCTCCTGCAGCTCTTCCTGCCGCCCGTCGTCCTAATCCTGCCCAACTTTCTCACCCTCCGCGCCATCGGCCTCGGTGACACCCTCACGGGCCTCGCCATGCCGTATGTCGCGAGCGCCTACGGGATCTTCCTCGTCCGCCAGGGCTTCCGCAGCATCCCGCCGGAGTACGACGAGGCGGCCATGCTCGATGGCGCGGGGCGACTGCGCACCCTCTGGCACGTGCTCGTGCCGATGGTCCGGCCACACCTCGCCGCCTTCTCGGTGGTGAGCCTGATCTACCACTGGAACGAGTTCCTCTGGCCCCTGGTGGCGACGTCCAGTAATTCCAACCGCGTCCTGGCCGTCGGCCTCCAGTCCTTCACCCGCGCGTCCGAGTCCGGGGCGGAGTGGGGGCTGATCTGTGCCGGGACCCTGATCGTCATCGCGCCCTTGATGCTGCTGTTCGTCCTCTTCCAGAGGCTGTTCATCCAGTCGTTCACGCAGTCGGGCCTGAAGGGCTGACGCCCGGGCCCGCGAAAGGGAGGCGTCCATGAAGCTCCGCACGCTCGTCGCCGCCGTCGTCCTCGCGCTCATCGGCGGATTTGCCCCGATGGCGCAGGCCCAGATGAAGCTCCAGTTCTACTACCCGGTGGGCGTGGCCGGAGGGCTCGCCCGAATCATCGAGGGGTACGTCAAGGAGTGGAACCAGAAGAATCCCCAGATCCAGGTCGAGCCGGTGTTCGCCGGCAGCTACACGGAGGCCTACGCGAAGACGCTGGCCGCCATCCGCGGGGGCACCCCGCCCGATGTGGCCATCATGCTGTCCCAGAACCTGAACGACATCCTGGGCCAGGACATCGTCATCCCGCTGGACGAGCTGATCGCGGCGGACGCCGCTCAGGTCAAGATCGACGACTTCTACCCCGCCTTCATGCTGAACTCGACGCAGGGCGGTAAGGTGTGGTCCATCCCCTTCCAGCGGTCGACGCCGGTCATGTACTACAACAAGGACGCGTTCAAGGAGGTCGGGCTCGATCCGAACAAGCCGCCCCAGACCCAGGCGGAGCTGGTGGCGGCCGCGAAGAAGCTCACCAAGCAGGAGGGCGGCCGGACCACGCGCTGGGGTCTCATGATCCCGTCGAGCGGCGGCGTCGACACGTGGCTCTACGAGGCCCTCACCATCGCGGCGGGGGGCGTCCTCTACGATGTGAACAACTCCTGCTGCAAGGTGCTCCTGTCGAGCCCGCCCGCCGTGGCCGCTGCCCAGTTCCTCCGGGACCTCGGGGAGAAGGAGAAGGTCAGTCCCCCGGGCCCGATCAACTGGGGCACGACGGCGAACGATTTCGCCGCCGGTAACGTGGCAATGATCTACTACACGACGGGCGGCCTCGGCTTCGTCCGCAACAACGCGAAGTTCGAGTTCGGGACGGCGTTCCTCCCGAAGGGTCAGCGCTTCGGCACCCCGACGGGCGGCGGGAACGTCTACCTCTTCAAGGCGACGCCCCCCGACCGCCGGAAGGCGGCCTGGGAATTCACGAAGTGGATCACGTCGACCGAGATGCTCGCCCGGTGGTCGATCGACTCGGGCTACGTCGCTCCGAGGAAGTCCTCCTGGGAGACGCCGCTCATGAAGGACTATGTCGGCAAGTACCCCCAGGCGCTCACGGCGCGTGAGCAGCTCCAGTTCGCGCTCGCCGAGCTGCCGGTGAAGAACATCATTGAGGTCAAGCGCGCCATCACCACCGCGCTCCAGACCGTGCTGACGACGAATCAGCCCATCGGCCCGATCCTGGCCGAGGGGCAGCAGCGGGTGGACGAGATCCTGAAGTAGCGCACGTCACGTCTGGCGGGACCACACCGCCTCGCCGGCGGCGGCTTCCGGGCCTCGGTGTCCCGGGGCTGCCGCCGGTGAAGCTGGCTGAGCTGGAGCGCCTCCGGAGTGCCCGGCCCAGGGCGCATGTCCACGTCGTCGACGCAGTCGCGGTCCACGTCGAATCGCCGGCTGACCTTCGACCAAGAAAGGTTCTCCGCAAGCCCGTAGCGCTTGTGCGGCTGATGCGCAGGATCACGTCCGTTACAATGAGCACAACGCTTTCGCGCAGATCTCAGCGACGCGGCGGCGGTCCGGTCGCCAGCACGAACCGCTCGATCACCTCGCGGACCCCTTCCTCCTCGGCGGTGCCGCAGACATAGTCGGCGCGGCCGCGGACGCCCTCGGGCGCATGGCCCATCGCGACGCCGAGCCCCGCCGCCTCGATCATCTCGAGATCGTTCCAGTTGTCCCCGATGGCGATCGTCTCCTCGATCGAGGTTCCCAGCGCTTCGACCATGGCCCGGAGCGCCGCACCCTTGGACACCCCCGACGGGAGAATCTCCAGGTAGACGGGCTCCGACTGAACGGCGTGTATTGGGAGGCCTGCCTGCCGGACCGTTCCCTGCAGCGCCTCGATCCGCTCACGGGCACCGATGATCAGGAGCTTGTGCGGATCCTCGTCCAGCAGGGGGTCGAGGGATGGCACGACCTCATAGCTCAGGCCGTCATCGACCGCATACGCATCCGCCAGCGGATGCCGCCGCTCCGCGTAGACCCGATCCCTGGCGTAGAGCAGCGGCTGCACCTCGGGAACGCGGCGCACCAGGGTGAGCGCTTCCTGCGCCGCGAGCCGCGGCAGGCGTCGCTCGTACAGTGTGTGCCCGGTCGTGAAGTTCAGAACCTGTCCTCCGTTGTAGAGGATCGCCGGGGAATCGGCGCCGAGGGTTCGTACCCAGGGCTCCGCGGACCGCCACATCCGCCCCGTCGCTACGCAAACCAGCACGCCGCGGGACTGGGCCGCCGCCACGGCCTCTCGCACACCCGCGGTGATGCCGTGCGATCGTGAGCGGGCCGTCCCGTCCAAGTCGACCACGACGAGTCGGTAACCGGACAAGCCGTCCTGATGTCCGCGGTGTCTCGCCACCGCGCGCGCGCTCATCGCCCGGGCACGGCATAGTAGCCGCGGTACCACTCCACGAACCGGGCGATGCCCTCCTCGACGGTCGTTTGTGGACGGTAGTCGAAGTCACGCGCCAGGTCGTCAACGTCGGCCCGCGTGACGGGCACGTCGCCTGGCTGGAGCGGGAGGAAGTTCTTCTTCGCCGTCCGGCCCAGGCACTTTTCGAGCACCTCGATGTATCGGAGGAGCTCGACGGGCCGGTCGTTGCCGATGTTGTAGATACGGTAAGGCGCCCGGCTGGTCCCGGGGTCAGGCCGGTCCCCTGACCACGCGAGATCCGGCACCGGCGGCTTCTTCAGGATCCGCACGACGCCCTCGACGACGTCGTCAACGTAGGTGAAGTCCCGCTGCATCCGACCCTCGTTGAATACATCGATTGGCCGTCCCTCGAGGATCGCCCGGGTGAAGAGAAAGAGCGCCATGTCGGGCCGTCCCCAGGGTCCATACACCGTGAAGAAGCGGAGGCCCGTGCACGGGAGACCGTACAGGTGAGCGTAGCTGTGGGCCATCAGCTCGTTGGCCTTCTTCGTCGCGGCATACAGGCTCAGCGGGTGGTCCACGTTGTCGTGCACGGAGAACGGGAGCCTCGTGTTTGCGCCGTACACGGAGCTCGACGAGGCGAAGACCAGATGCTCGACACCATGATGCCGACATCCCTCGAGCACGTTCAGGAACCCCAACAGATTTGCGTCCACGTACGCGTGAGGGTGGGTCAGCGAGTGGCGAACCCCGGCCTGCGCCGCCAGGTGAACCACGCGAGCGGGCCGGTGGCGCCGGAAGAGCTCGATCATGGCCGTCCGGTCGCTCACGTCCACCCGTTCGAAGCCGAACCCGGGATGCGGCGTCAGCCGGTCGAGGCGTGCCTGCTTGAGGGCCGGGTCGTAGTAGTCGCTCAGGTTGTCGACCCCGACCACATGATGGCCGTCGGTCAGGAGGTGCTGCGCCACGTGGTAGCCGATGAACCCGGCGGCGCCCGTGAGGAGGACGCTCACGCCTTGACGACCCTCTCCCGGCCCTCGCGAACGTCGCGCGTGGCATTGCGGGTGTCGACGACGACTGCCGCGTGCCGGACGACGTGCTCGTAATCGACGGTGGAGTGGTCGGTCAGGATCAGCACGGCGTCCGCCGCCCCCAGGGCTACAGCGGTTAGCGGCGTCGACGTGAGGTCGAACTCATAGCGCCGTGACCGGCCGAGGCGGGGCACGTGGGGATCGTGGTACGTGACCTGGACACCGTGCCTCGCCAGCAGTCCGAGGATGCGCAGCGAGGGCGATTCGCGGATGTCGCCCGTATCCCGCTTGTAGGCGACACCCAGGACCAAGATCCGCGCGCCCCGAAGGGGTATCCCGCGACCATCGAGGGCGTCCCGGAGCTTTCCCACGACGTAGTCGGGCATGGCGGTGTTGATCTCGCCAGCCAGCTCGATGAAACGCGTGTGGAAATCAAACGCGCGGGCCTTCCACGTCAGATAGAAAGGGTCGATGGGAATACAGTGGCCGCCGAGCCCTGGCCCAGGATAGAAGGGCGTGAACCCGAACGGCTTCGTGGCCGCCGCGTCGATCACCTCCCAGACATCGATCCCCATCCGATCGAAGCACATCTTGAGCTCGTTGACGAGCGCGATGTTCACCGCCCGGTAGATGTTCTCGAGGAGCTTCGACGCCTCGGCGATGCGCGTGCTGGACACCGGCACCACCTTCGGCACCACCGGCTCATAGAGGAGCACAGCCAGGTTGCGGCAGGCCTCCGTGCAGCCCGAGACCAACTTGGGCGTGTTCCCCAGCCCGTAGCGCGGATTCCCGGGATCCTCCCGCTCGGGCGAGTACCCGAGCGCGATATCACGACCTACCACGAGGCCACGCGCCTCCAGGATCGGTCGAACCAGCTCCTCCGTAGTGCCCGGGTAGGTCGTGCTCACGAGCACCACGAGCTGTCCGGGCCGGAGACCCGGGGCAATAGCCGAGGCGGTCCCGGAGACAGCCGAGAGGTCCGGCTCACCGTGCTCGGACAACGGCGTCGGCACGCACACGATGAGGGCGTCACACTCGCCCACCCGACCGAAGTCCGTGGTCGCGGCCAAGCGCCCCGACGAGACCAAGGCGGCAACTCGGTCCGAGAGGATGTCAAGCAGATACGAGCGCCCGGCGTTCAGCGCCTCCGGCTTCGCAGGGTCGATGTCGAAGCCGAGAACACGGAAGCCCGCCTCGCCAAACGCCAACGCCTGGGGCAGCCCCACGTAACCCAAGCCGATTACACCCACGACGGCGGTGTGGTTGCGGAGCCGGCCGCCCAGCTCATCCAGGGCGCTCGTCACGTCTGTCCTCCCTCGTGCGATGGAGTGCAAAGGTGCACTCCGGGGTCCCGGCGCGTAGCCGAGGCGTTCCGGTCAAGTGTACCGTGCCGACCCCCGGAAACTGCTCCGGACGGGAGGCCAGCACCGCGGATTCGTGGTGGTTTTCCTCCCGCTGGTCTCGTTCGCGTCGATGCGCTCAGTGCTCGTCATCGGTCGACTCCGCTCGGCCGCTGGTCAGCGGCAGCCTGATCTGCAGGAGGGCCCCTCCTCCGTCCGGTGATACGAGCGAGGCGGTACCCCCATGCTGGTGGACGACGCTCCGAAGGACAGAGAGCCCCAGCCCCATGTGCGGCTTGCCCTTCGTGGACACCAGCGGTGCGAACGCGTCATCGAGGGGGGCGACACCCGGCCCGCTGTCCTGCACCGAGATCAGCGCGTGGCCGTTGTCCCGTTCCGTCACGACGCGGATCTCCCCGCCCTCCGGCATCGCCTCCACGGCGTTCTCGATGGCGTGCACGAGCGCGGCCACGAGCTCGGGAGTCGTCAGCACCACCAGAGGCTCGCTCATCAGCTCCAGGCTGAACTGGACCGCTCGACGGTGCGGATCGGCAGGCAGCTCGAAGCTGGCCCGCGCCATGCTCGAAACCCGTCGGACCAGACTGTTGAGGTCCTCCCGTCCCGAGGCGGCGGGCGCCGAGCCCTCTCCATGGAACCCCTCCAGCACGGCGGCTACCTCGTGCGTGACGGCCTGCGCGAGGACGGCCACCTCGGTTGAACCGATCGGCGCGGAGGCGTCCAGCGCCGTCACGAGCCGCTGGATCCGGTCCGGGAGCAGCGTCTCGACGAGCCGACCGATCCCCCGCAGTGCCTCGCGCAGCGCCCTGCGCTGGCTCGTCGACAGAATCTCGTAGGCGGCGCGCTCAACCCACTGGCGTTCGTGCGCGTGATCCTCGAGCGTCCAGACCAGCGCCAAGACCTGGGTCGCGATCTCAGCCCGGTGCCGGAACGCCTCAAGCTCCCAGTCGCTGAGCTGCAGCTCCTCCTCGACGTAAAGGCAGATCAACCCCAGCAAACGCCCGGTGTTCATGAGCGGTAGGGTGATGCGGGTCCAGCGTCCGCTGTCCGAGGTCGCTGCTCGAAGAGGATCGAGCGGATCGTCAGCAACGCTCACCACCCCCACCGGCCATTCAGACTGCGTCCGGCTCCGGGCCAGGGCGAGCACGATCTGGGCCGCGTCCGCGGGCGTCACCGGCTTGGGGAACCGATACCGCGCGGCGACCGCGATGTCTTCCGAGGGCTCCACCCGGAACAGCAGGGCGCGAACCGGGGCCCCCAACCAGCCTCCCGCCTCGGAGGCGCACATGGACAGGGCGGCGTCGCTGGTCCGAGCCTCGGCCATCTCCCTCACCATCCGAAGGAGAGACGACATGGCACGGACCTGCTGCCGCAGCCGACCCGCCTCCCACGCGTGAGCGGAGCTCGCGAGGAACTCCTCGAGGATCGTGCGGCATCGCTCCCGCTTCTCGGAGCTCAAGGGCTCCCGCACACCGGAACGCATCTCTCCCAGCCCCAGGATTCCGAGCGTCTCGTCGCCGAGCCGGATGGGCAAGAGATAGATCGACCGCAAGTGGGGGACTAGCGCGCGGGCCACCTCCTCCCGCACCGTCGCCTGGCCCGCCGATTCCAGGTCCACAAAGACGGGCTCCTGCTGCTGGAACGCGGCTCGATGGGTAGGAGCCGTCGCGAGCAGCACCCGCGACCACAGAGGCAGGGGCACACCGAGGGGGCGCGCTGTCCCGATCGCCTTGATCGTGAGCGAGAAGCTCGGCCGGTCCCATAGCGCGACGCTCGCGATAGTCACTGGGAGGCTCTCCGCAACTCTCTGAGCAAGCTGCTGAGCCGTTGCCTCGATGCCGAGTAAGCCGTCAGTGCGATTCACTTGCGTTCGTCCATCACGACCTGGCCCTCACCCTGGCCAGCCCCTGTCGTGTCCCGGCGTGGTCCGGTTCGCGCCGCAGCACCTGGCGGTACGGTTCCCTCGCCTGATCCTCAAGCCCGATCCGGGCGTACATATCGCCCAGCCCCGCACCGAGGTCCCCATACCGTCGGCCGAAGGCCGTTGCGCCACCTCGTAGCTGGCTACGCCTCGTGCAGGTAGCTACCGTCGCCAAGGGCTTGGGCGATGGCCCGGTGCAGTCGGCAGTCCTTACCCCCGACGGTGGACGCCGTCCGGTACTCCCGGAGCGCTCCCGCCGCCTCTTCGCTACTCGAGCATCTGCCCGAGCTCGAGGTGCGCCCACGCATAGAGCAAGTGTAATGCCAATCGCAATATAAACTTCAGGCGGGCAGGTTTCCACACATCGATGCTTTTCACCGTCAAGGGTCATCTACTGCCCCCTTAGGGCCTTAAATAAATTTGATTGACAGTCCGATGCTCCCTCCGGATAGTGGAATCCGGGAGAAATTCCGTAGCCTTTTTCCTCTAATGGAGCACCCCATAGTCCTAATAATCCACGAGGACGCTGGCATCCGTGCCCTCCTGGGACGGATGCTTCCGTCATTTGGATATGTCGTTCGCACCGTGACCTCCGGCGAGGAGGGGATCGACCAGCTCGCCCTAGGGGACGTCAGCGTGGCCCTTCTCGACCTGGACCTGTCCGGCATGTCAGGAGCGGACACGCTGCGGGCGATCCGCGCGATGTCGCCGGCGCCGGAAGTCGTCGTCACCTCCGCCCGGGGAACCGTAACTGCGGCCGCGGAGGTCGCTCGACACGGCGCCTTCGACTTCGTGCCCCAGCCCTTCGACTTCAACGACCTCAACCACGTCTTGCGTGCCGCCCACGACCAGGCCATCCGACGGCGCCAGACACTCCAGCTCGAGGCCGCGCTTAAGGCCCACGACCCCTTTCCCGAGATCGTTGGTCGGAGCGCGGGGATCAAGCGCGTGCTTGCATTGGTCAACAAGGCTGCGCGGACACTCTCCCCCGTCCTGATCCAGGGTGAGAGCGGCACGGGCAAGGAGCTGGTGGCCCGGGCCCTCCATGCCAACAGCCCGCGTGCCGCCACACCCCTCACCATCGTCGACTGCGGCGCGCTCCAGGACACGCTTCTCGAGAGCGAGCTCTTCGGCCACGAGCGCGGGGCGTTCACCGGCGCCCACGGTCTCAAGCACGGGCTTCTCGAGACGGCGAACCAGGGCACCCTGTTCCTGGACGAGATCGGTGAGATGAGCCCGGCGACCCAGGTCAGAGTCCTGCGCGCGCTCCAGTCGGGGGAGTTCCGCCGGATCGGCTCCAACCGGCACATCAAGGCCGACATCCGGGTGATCGCGGCCACGAACAAGGATCTGCGACAGGAGGTCCAGCGAGCCCGGTTCCGGGAGGACCTCTACTACCGCATCGCCGTGATCGAGATCCCCATGCCGCCACTGCGCGAACGGACGGAAGACATCCCGTTCCTGGTCGAGCACTTCCTCCGGGTCAACGCGTATGGCGGCCGGGAGCGACTTCAGGTCACTCCCGAAGCCATGGTGTGCCTGACGAGGTATCCCTGGCCGGGGAACATCCGGGAGCTGCGAAATGTCATCGAGCGGCTCTCGGTGCTCGCCGATAGCCAGGTGCTCACGGTCGAGGCTCTTCCCCCGGCGATCGCGAAGGCGGCCCAACCAGCCGCCGAACCGGGAGAACTCGTCCGGCCGTCGGACGGCTCCCGGGGCGAGGTGGTATCCGACCTCACGCTCGACGAGGTGGAACGTCACCACATCCTGCAGACGCTGGAACGACACCGCTGGAACAAGAAGCGCGTCGCAGGTATCCTCGGCATCGATACGAAGACGCTATACAACAAGCTGCGTCGCTACGGGGTTCCCATCGGAACGCGTAGCGAAGGCAATGCGGCCGCCTCCTCCTAGCCCGAGCGTTCAGAGCCGACCATGAGGCGTGATGCCGCAAGCGCGTCCCAGGCGGCCGTGGAACGCGAGCGCATTCTCGTCTGTGACGACGACCCTCGCGTGCGGGAAACGATCGTCGAGGCTATGGCGGCGGAGGCGTTGGACGTGGACACGGCCGATCGCGCAGTCGACGCGATCCAGCGCATCATGCATACCAGTTATCGCGCGCTGGTTCTGGACCTCAAGCTCCCCGGTCTGGGGGGGCTGGACGCCATCGCCGTTGTGAAGCGCTTCGACGAGTCGCTGCCGATCATCGTGATGACGGGCCACGCCTCCTATGAGGTGGAACAGGCGGCGCGCGCAGCGGGAATCTTCTACTACCTGGTCAAGCCCTTCAACCTCGAGGAACTGGTCGCAGCCGTCCGGGCGGCCATTCGGTTCCGGGACAGTAACCGCCGGCGAGCCTGAGGGCGGCTCCCGGGCCGGCGGCTCAGCCGTGGAGTCCCGAGGGCTGGCCGCCCGGAGTAGGAGCCGGACCGGAGCCCTTACCCGAG
The DNA here is from genome assembly GCA_963805625.1 of uncultured Candidatus Rokubacteria bacterium. GTDB lineage: Bacteria > Methylomirabilota > Methylomirabilia > Rokubacteriales > DASRDR01 > DASRDR01. Next base: position 36,948 of record CAWDVE010000004.1, on the reverse strand, counting down.
GCTTCCGCCATGAGCCCTCGCACCACCTCCGTGAGGCGGTCACGGAGTCCCGGATCGTCGGGTTCGTAGATGTCCGGGATCCCGAGGACACGCACTTTCCGGACCTGTGCGGGCCAGTGCTTCCGGATGTAGATCTCGTGCTCTGCCTCCATCACGCAGATCACGTCGGCCCACGCGACGTCCCGCCCCGTCACCGGGCGGCCACCCGAGTCCGGATCGACGCCAGCCGAGCGCGCCTCGTGGTCGCCCCGGCCCTCAACGCTCCACGTGAGGACCTGGAACATCTGCTCCCCCACCCGGCTCCGGCAGATGTTGCCGCGACAGACAAACAGAACGCGCATGGCCTCGGCCGCTCAGCCCCCCGCGCTCGAGACCGCGGGCCGGGCCTCGGGCGAGCTCATGCGCCGCTCCCGCAGAAACCTGAAGAACTCGACGCCCTCCCGAAGCCGCCGCCGCATGACGGCCGGATCCCGCATCATCCCGCCGACCATCGCGACGATTTTCCGGGGACGGAAGTAGAACCGGCGGTAGAAGGCCTCGACCGAGTCGAAGACCTCCGACTGCGGGAGACCAGGGTAGTCCAGGGCCGCCAGCTGGACCCCGTCCCGGTTCACTAGATCGCTCGTCGCCCGCGGGAGCCACCCCTGCTCCTCTGCCTGGCGATAGAGCGCCGTGCCCGGGTACGGCGCGGCGAGGGAGACCTGGATCGTGTCGGGCTCGATCTCGCACGCGTAGCGGATCGTCTCCTGGATCGTCGCGGGCGTCTCCCCCGGGAGGCCGAGGATGAACGTCCCGTGGATTGTGATGCCAAGCGCCTTCGCGTTCCGGGTGAACTCCCGGGCGATGTCGAGGCGCAGCCCCTTCTTGATGTTGTTCAGGATCCGCTGATCCCCCGACTCGTAGCCGACCAGGAGGAGCCGAAGACCGTTGTCCCGCAGGATCTCGAGCGTCCGCCGCGGGACGTTCGCCTTCGCGTTGCAAGACCAGGTGATACCGAGACGGCCCAGGCGGCGAGCGATCTCCTCGGCGCGCGGGAGGTCGTCCGTGAACGTATCGTCGTCGAAGAAGAACTCCCGGACCTGGGGGAAGTAGCGCTTGGCCAGCACCATCTCGGCCTCGACGCTCTCGGCGCTCCGCACCCGGTACCGATGGCCGCCAACAGTCTGCGGCCACAGACAGAAGGTGCACTTGGACCGGCACCCCCGTCCCGTGTAGAGCGAGACATAGGGGTGGAGGAGGTAGCCGATGAAGTAGTTCTCGATCGTCAGGTCCCGCCGGTAGACGTCGACCACGAAGGGCAGGCCGTCCATGTCCTCGATCGGCGACCGGGGCGGCGTGAACCGGATCCGGTCTCCGTCACGGTACGCGATACCTTTCACGTCGGCGAGCGGCCGCCCCTGTGCGACCTCGGCGCACGCGTGGTCGAACTCCCCCACGCCCACCCAGTCCACGGCGCGCGCCGCGCGGAGCGACGCCTCCGGGAGCACAGCCACATGGGCACCCACCAGGCCTACCAGGACCTTCGGATTCTCGTCCTTCAAGCGCTCCGCGACCCGGAGGTCACTGCCGAAGGAGGGCGTGCTGGTGTGCATCACCACCTGGTCGTACTCTCGGGCGAGCGGGGCCACCCGCTCGACGGTCAGGCCGTCGGGCGGCGCGTCGATCAGACGGCTGCCGGGCACGAGCGCGGCGGGCTGGGCGAGCCAGGTCGGGTACCAGAACGAGCGGATCTCTCGACGCGCCTGGTACCGGGATCCTGCGCCGCCATCGAAGCCTTCGAACGCGGGAGGATGGAGGAACAGCGTCCGGAGCGCCACGAGACCCTCAGACACGCCCGGAACTGCCCCGGCCCGCAGCGGCAGGAGTCTGGAGTCGAGTCGGACTGGCCTCTGGGCGAGCGCTCATCCAGCCCAGGACGGCTAGGCCAAGCCCCGCGTAGACCAACTCCCTGATACGCCGCACCACACCAACTGTGAGGCCACGGGCCGGATTGAGCCCGAGGGTCGCGAAGAGCACCACCTTGCCCCCCTCCTGCGTTCCTACCTTGGCGGGCACGAAGAAGAGAATACCATCGATGAGCACCGACCCCGTCTCGAGGGACAGCGCCGTCCGCCAGTCCACCGCGCCGCCGACCCAGTGGAGGATGAGGTAGATCTCCGCCGCTCCCACGACCCATCCTGCAACGAAGCAACCGAGCGACGCGGCCACCCGCCATGGGCCCAGTCGCGCGAGTGTGGCATCGAGATCGCGGCCGGGGCCGGCCCAAGACACCGGCAGAAGCCAGCCGAGGCGGACCCGCCGGAGCGCGCCCCGGGTCGCCGTCCAGAAGCCCCGGTCGACCGCCCAGACGAACGCGACCCAGGGCGCGATGGCGGCCGCACCAGCCACGGAGGCGGCGACGATCGCGCCCCCCCACCCGATCCACCCGCGCGCCACGGCCAGCCCCGGGAGGGCGATGGCAAGGCCCAGCAGGATGAAGACGGCCTGGGCCAGCGACTGGCCGATCTTGGCAACGCTCACGGATGCCCATCGGAGGGTCGAGGAGACGTGCGGGCCCAGCAGGCGCACTCGGAGGAGCTCTCCTCCAACAGTGGCCGATGGGGTGAGGTAGTTGACGGCGTCGCCGGCCAGGCGGGCACCGAATAGCCATCCGGCGCTGACCGGCCGCTCGCCGCTCGGAAAGGCCAGCGCCCAGCCGCCGGTGTTCAAGGCGACGCTCAGACTCTCGACCAGCAGGATGACCGCGAGACCCCACCCCAGGGTGCGAAGGTCCCGGGCGAGAGTCTCGGCCCCGATGGCCCAGACGGTGCCGGCCAGGACTGCCACACCGAGAGCTAGGCATGCCAGCTCGAGGCCGCGGCGCCGGAACGCCATCACCGGGATACTGCGTCCCGACAGCGGCTGGGCATGGCCAAAACCCGATACGCGACCAGAGCCACGGTGAAGATCCACGCGCCTCCAGCGGCAGCGTAGAGGAACCATTCAAGGTGACCGATGGCCGCCAGCACCAGGAGCAGATACGTGTAGTCGCGGCTCGCCAGCTTCTCGGCAACCATCGCCCCCGGCCGGCCGCGAAGGCTCCACGTGTCGCCGGCCCAGTGGAGGTCGCCGCTCTGTCGAAGGGCGGGACGGATGAAGAGCAGGTGAACCGCTGCCATCGCCGCACCGACGCCGGCGATCAAGGTCAGCGCCACCCAGAGGCCGCTTGCCGGCAACCCCTCACGCCAGAGGCCGGTGGCCAGTCCGGTGAAGACCGCCAGGTGCACCAGGTAGTCACCCATCACGTCCAGCCGCGCGCCCGCCGGGTTCTGCGCGAGTCGCGCCCGGGCCATGTCGCCGTCGACACAATCGAGCACGACGGAGGCGAGCAGGAGGATCACTCCGCCAAAGCGCCCCCAGTATGACACCGTCGCCAACCCCCCCGCCCCGAGAAGCCCGGCCGCCACGCCGAGGAGCGTCACGTGCGAGGGAGCGAGCGGGGTCCGGAGGATCAGCCGCGTGAGCGGCCTGGACATGGGACGGTCGAACAGGGTCGCCAAGTAGCTGTCACTGGTCGCCCGGCCCGCGAGGGACTGGATCAGTGCCCGCTCCAGGCCAGCACGCGACCCGGCGACCCCGAGCGGCACCGCGAGGCCGGCCGCGATTCGGGTCCCGGGCCCCGGCGACCGCGTCCAGAGATCAGGACGTCGAAAACACGTCAACGCGTCGACAGGACCACACACGACTCCGACGAGCCGGCCTGCCGCGGTCAAGACGGGGCCCGGAGGCGCGGCCCGAAGAGCCGCGACGGCGGCGCTGTCCAGGAGCACGTCTCCAGCCAGAAGGAGGGTGAAGGCATCCCCGAAGCCCGAAAGGTCGGTGGCGGGCTCCACCCACTGGACCGAGACCCGGCGGCACGCGAGCGGCTCAGCAGCCCATCGGGGCCTTCCCGGGACGACGAGCCCAACATCGTCGAAGCCGGCCGCGTGCAAGGCCAGGACGGCCCGTACGGCCAGCGGCAGACCCCCGACCACGATCTCCGCCCCAGGATCCGTCCCCAGCACGATGGCACGTTGGACCTTCCCCAAACGAGATCCTCCCGTTCCCTCTTGCCTGACAGCCCACCGGTCCGGCGTGCTGCAGACCTGCGCAGCGTACCAGAGCTGACCTGGCAGAACCGCGTCAGCCCTGTCTCCGGAGGGGTCGGAACAGCTCCTCCAACTGCATGTCGTAGCCGGCAGCCGCGAAGACCGACGTCACCCCGTGCCCGATGAGGCCGTTCGTTCCGGATGACCACGATCGCGCCGGAGCGCACGGTGTCATCATGTCCGCCCCTCTGTGCCAAGCTGACCGTCGATCAGGGTCAGCGTGCGGTCCGCGGCGCGGGCGAGCTCCACACTGTGCGTCACCAGCAGGACCGCCGCGCGGCCGCTCCGCGCCCGCGCCCGGAGCTCCGCGAGCAGTACGCAGGCGTTCTCTGCGTCCAGGTTGCCCGTCGGCTCGTCGGCCAGGATCACGACCGGGTCGTTCAGAACGGCCCGGCAGAACGCGACCCGCTGCTGCTCACCGCCGGAGAGCGCGGGCGGGTACTGTTCCGCCTGCTCCCAGACGCCCAGACGCTGGAGGAGATCGCGCGCCGCCGCCTCGGCCTCCGCCCGCGGACGGCCCACGTAGCGCGCGGCGAGGAGGACGTTCTCGCGCGCGGTGAGCTCGGGGATGAGATTGTACGTCTGGAAGACGAAGCCGAGGTGCCGGCCGCGAAAGCCGGCCATGGCCCGACGGCTCGCCCCGGTCAGGCGCTGGCCCCGGAACCAGAGCTCCCCGCCATCGGACCGGTCGAGACAGCCGAGGAGGTTCAGGAGCGTGGACTTTCCGGATCCGGACCGCCCGATCACGGCTACCAGCTCCCCGGGCGCGAGCGCGAGGTCCACCCCGCGGAGTACCTCGAGGACACGCCCGTCCGGGAGGCGGAAGCGCTTCGCGAGGCCGGACGCCCGGAGAAGCGCCGCGCCGGTGTTCATGGTCTCAGGCTCCGCGGCGGATCGCCTCGGCCGGGGGCACCCGCAGGATTCGGACGGTCGCGTAGGCGCCCGCGACGGCCCCGAGGACGACCGCGAATCCGAGAGCGAACGCGATCAGACGGCCCGAGAAGAGGAACAGCTCCTGTCCCGCCCTGGCCGCCCGGGCGTCGACCGCAATCCCGAGTAGGACCGCAAGGGTCGTTCCGAGGAGGCCACCCCCGAGACTCACCGCGAGGCTCTCCCGGAGAACCTCACCCAGGAGCTGGAGGTCGGTGGCACCGAGTGCCTGCTTGATCCCGAAGTCCCGGATCCGCTCGAAGGTCGACGCCGCGACGGTGTTCGAGAGGGAGAGCCCGCCGATGAGAAGCCCGATCCCCGCGATGCCTGCCATGAGCCAGGAGAAGAACGCCGTCGAGGCGGCAAGCTGGCGCGCCACCTCGCCCGGCGCGGCGACGTTGACGCCGGCCACTTCCCGGCGAATGCGCGCCGCGAGGGCGTCATGGTCCACACCGTCCGCCCAGCCCACGGCCGCGCCGGTGTTGAGGTCCTCCCGGGCCAGGACGCCGCCCGCGCCGAACAGCGCGCGGAGCGTGGGGTCGAGGGCGAGCCAGAGATCGCGAGCGTCCTCGATCGGCAGGACAGCGAAGCGGTCGGGCGCGGTGAGGAGACGCTCCAGAACGCCGACGACCTCGAAGTCTCGCTCACCGATCCGGAGGTGGGATCCGGAGCGAAGCGCCCGACCCGCCGCCAGCTCGGCGCCGACCATGACGCGACCGCGGTCGGTGGGAACCAGGACCCGTCCCTCGGCGATCGGGGAGATCGGGTAGTTGCGGTTCGGCGACGGGACACCGAGGTCGACGCCCAGGACCAGCTCCTGGTTCACGGAGAAGAGCTCGGACGTACCCGGATTCAACGGCAGCATCACCTGCGCCTGGATGGCGGCGACTCCCGGGACCCGGCGAATCGCCTCGATGGTCTGGCGGCGCAGGAGGCCACCCGCCGTGAAGCCGGCTCCCGTGCCGATGCCCGCACCCGCCACCGAGATCTGTCCCAGGACGAAGCGGTGCCCGCCGTCGATGAACCGGCTGATGCGATCGGCGAGGGCGCCCAGAGCCACGAGACCGGCCATCCCGACGGCGATACCGGCAACAGCGAACCCGTAGCCTCGGGGCAGGAGGCGCCGCCGACGCGCCACCGCCCGGCCGCTCACCACGAGAGCTGCGATTCCAGCGAGAGCCCGGGCCAGCGGCGGCGCCAGATGGCCAGCCACACGACCCCGAGGAGCCCGGCGCTCACGCGGCCGATCGACCCCACCGGCTCCCACCCTTCACCGAACGTCGAGTCGGGCCGGCATGGCGAGCTCCATCGGGAGGCGCGCGCGCAGCCGCTCAGAGCTCGCGCGCAAGACGGGCTCCCGAGGCGACGGCGGCCGGCCGGACGATGCCGGCCCGCCCCCCGCCTCCGAACCAGACGCGTGTCAGGTACCACGCGATCCTGGCGACATCCGTCACGGCGTGGAAGCGGCTCCGGCGGCCGCGCGGGTACACGGAGCGGATCGGCACCGAGACCAGCGGGTATCCCGCCCACGCTGCCCGGACCAACACTTCCGTCTCGAGAACGAATCCACCCTCGCGCAGTGCAACCTCGCGCAGAAACGCTCCTGGATAGATCCGGAACCCGCATTGACTGTCCGACAGAGGGGCCGGGAGGATGGGTCCGAGAGCTCGGTCCGCGGCGCGAATCGCCACGCGCCGGAGCGGCGGGATGGGGTCGCCCGCCGCGGCACCAAACCGATGGCCCAGAACGAGAGCCTCCGGGGCCTCGGAGTGAACGGCGAGAAGGCGGGGCAGATCCGCTGGATCGTGCTGGCCGTCTCCATCCAGGGTGGCAACCGCGGTTGCCCCGCGGCGGAGCGCGGCACCGAATCCCGTCCGGAGCGCGGCGCCTTTGCCCTCGCGGCGCGCGTGCCGCAGAACCTCCACGGCGCCGGCCCGAGCCGCGACCCCGGCGCTCCCGTCTGTGGAGGCGTCGTCCACCACGATCACGGGGCAGTGCGCGCGAAGCCGCTCGACGACGCTGCCGAGCGTGCGGACCTCGTCGAACACCGGGACGACGGCCCACAGCCTGTCGTTCATGCGGCGGCCTTCCGAGCCTGGCCGAAGGTCCGGAGCACCAGCGCGACGTGGGTGCCGCCGCGGGCGAGGCCGTGGACCAGCGCCGTCTCGGGCGCGCCCCCCGACCGGCTCTCGGAGCGCACAACAAACCGGAGATCGTGGCGGATCGGCTCCGAGAGGTCGGGGAGCATGCACACTCCGGAACCCGACACGGCGAGCGCCGCTGCGGCAGCACGCAGCGCACCGAGACCCGCGTGCTCGCCGACCAGTGGGGTCAGCGCGCTCAGGCGGGCACGCCCGCTCCCCAGGGCCCGGGCCACGAGGTCGAGCTCGCACGCGTCGTGCTCCGGATGACCCGATCCGGTCAGGTAGGCGGTCTCGACAGCCTCGGGCTCCACGCCGGCCGAGGCGAGCGCACGGCGGATCGTCAACGGGTCGCGCCGCCGGGGCGACGGGAAGCCGTGCGCGGGCGTCGGAAGATTGCCCCACGCCGAGCCCGCCAGTTCGCCGTAGACGCGCACGCCTCGTGCCAGCGCGGCCTCCGCTGATTCCAGGACCAGGAACGTCGCCCCCTCCCCCAGAACCGTGCCGTTAGCCCGGCGGTCGAATGGCCGGCATCCCTCGGGGCCCGGTGCCGTCCGGGACATGGTCCCGAGCCGGCTCAGCTCACGATAGAGAATCGGGGAGAGCTCGTCGCTCCCACCCGCAAGGACCACGCTCGCCCTCCCCGAGGCGATCAGGGCGGCGCCCCGGGCCACGGCGAGCTCGCCGGCCACATCGACCTCGTTCAGCGTGAGCATCGGCCCGCGGACGCCGACGGCGATCGACACTTGGGCGGCCATGGCGTTCATCACCGTGCTCGGGAAGACGAGGGGGGAGAGTCCGAGTATCCCCCGCTCGAGGAACCCGAGCGCAAAGGTCTCCGAGGAGCGAAAGTCGCCCCAGTGCGATCCGAGCACGAGCCCCATCGCGGCCGGCTGGCCCGGCTGGAGGCTCGCGTCCGTCAAGGCGAGCCGGGAGGCGACGACCGCGAGCTGGCTGGCCCGCGACAGCCGCCGCGCCTCCCCGTCCCGGAGGTGCGTCGTGAGGTCACCGACCTCGCCACCGAGCCGGCTCGAGCAGCCATCGGTCGGAAAGGCCTGGACCGGCCCGATGGCGGGCGCCCCTCGCGCCAGCGCCTCGCCCACGGCGGCGCCGTCGCCGGCACCAAGCGCGCTCACGCTGCCCACCCCAGTGACGACGACGCGGGGTCGGGCACCACCCTCGCGCTCACCGGGCGGCATCCGGGCTCCGCGGAGCGGCGACGCACCGGAACAGGAGGCTCAGGTTCTGGCCGCCGAACCCGAAGGAATTCGACAGGGCGCACTCGACCGGTGCGGGACGCGCGACATTGGGCACGCAGTCGAAGACCACCTCGGGGTCCGTCTCGGCGAGGTTGGCGGTGGGCGGGATGAGCCCGTGGACGAGCGTCAGCACCGTTGCGATCGCCTCCAGCGCGCCGGCTGCCGCCATCGCATGCCCCACGAGGGACTTGTTGGCGCTCACGAGCACCGCGTCCGGGTCGAACAGCTTACGGAGGGCCGCGGCCTCGACACGGTCGTTCTGAGGCGTGCCGGTCCCGTGCGCGTTGATGTACCCCACCGCGCTCGCCGGAACGCCCGCTCGGTCCAGCGCCTCCGCCATTGCCCGAACGCTGCCCTCGCCGTCGGGGTGGGGCGAGGTGAGATGCCAGGCGTCCGTGGTCAGCCCGTAACTGACCAGCTCCGCATAGGCGCGCGCGCCGCGCGCCCGGGCGTGCGCCTCGCCTTCGAGCACGACGAACCCCGCGCCCTCCCCGAGCGACATGCCCCGGCGATCCCGCGAGAACGGACGGCAGGGCGCGGGATCAAGGAGCTTCAGCGCGTTGAAGCCCATGAAGCAGATCCGGGTCATGGCATCGACGCCCCCCGCGAGGGCCAGGGCGACCTCGCCGGAGGCGATCAACTCGGCCGCCAGCCCCAGCGCCGCGCCACCGGAGCTACAGGCCAGGACCACGGTCTCCTTGGGGCCGGTCGTCCCGTAGCGGCGCGCGACGACGTCAGCATGGGCGAACGGCAAGATGCTCCTGAGCGCCGTCCGGAGCTTCGGGTCATCTACTCGGTCGCGCTCGCGCCGCCAGAACCAGGCCTCGGCTTCGAGCATGCCGCCCCCGATGCCGCCGACGATCACCGCCGCCGGGCGCACCTCCGCGCGCGAGAGGCCCGCGTCCAGGACGGCTTCGTCCGCCGCCGCCACAGCAAACCGGTCGGCCCGCGAGCGGCGCAGGGACACACCGGGAAGCGCGGTGCCAGCGGGCACCTCGGCCCCGACGCGGGCGCGGAACCCCTCCGTGTCGAAGAGTCCGATGGGACCGATTGCGCACCGGCCCGCCGTCAGGCCCTCCCAGAAGGCGCCCCGGCCGGCGCCGTACGGGCTGACGACTCCGAGGCCCGTGACGAGAACCCGCGTCATTCGACTCGCCGCGACGCTTCGGGCCTGCGGCCCTCAGGACGTCGCGTCCCTCCAGAGACGGGCCTCCCCTGATTCATGGACGGCCTTCGGCCTGTGGTGGACCACCCTTCCCGAGGGGGCAGGGGGTCCCGGCGCTTCTGAGCGGGCCGGCCGGTCATTCGGGACGGAGTCTCAGCTGCCCTGGGCTCGCGCGCCCACGAAGCGCACGAGGGCGCCGAACGTGCCGAAGTGAGCGGCCACGTCCTCGCCCTCCTGGATCACGATGCCGAATCGCTCCTCCAGCGCGATCGAGAGCTCGATGAAATCGAGCGAGTCGAGCCCGAGTGCCCCCTCGACACCCTTCGGGAGGGGCGTCTCTGAGGTCAGCGCGGTCAGACGCGCAGGGTCGAACCGGAGTCGCTTGACGACGATGTCGCGCAACTCCCCGATGATCGCTCGGTCGTCCATCCATCCTCCCGTGTCGTGCCTACCGAGGCCACAGCAGCGCCGCGTACTCGCTTCGCCACGTGGCGGTCAGCAGGCAGGGCCTAGCCGCTCTCTCGCCGTGGATCCGGGCCAGCGCGAGAAGCGGCCCCATTGCCAGGGCTTCGCCCAGACGGGGCACCGGTGCCGGGGCTCCCCGGGCTGCCAGGATCCTTGCCTCGGCGGTTCCCCGGCTCGCCCCCGTAGACCCGCTCCAGACGAGGCCGGGTCGCTCGCCGTCCAGCACTCGCTCGAGCACCGCCGCAACCGTGCCCCGCACACCCGTCGGCCCGGCGAGCGCGGATGCCCAGCGGAGGACGCTCCCCTCGCCCGGTTCCAGCAGCAGGCACGCCGCCCCTTCGACGAGGGGGCCCGCGTACAGCCGTCGGGCTCGACCGAACAAGTCCCGCACCTCGTGAAACGCCTCCACGGCGAGGACAAGAAACCGGTCGGCTCGGCCCTCGGCCAGCCAGCGCGCCGCCCACCAGAGCGCCTGGAACGTCGCCGGGGCGCCGCCCATGAGGTTGACGTACGGCCCCCGGATTCCCAGCTCGATCGTCACCTCGCCGGGCACCGCGCTGGGCGAGGTGTACGGGAAGTGAAGCGTCGTGGACGTCTCGTCCTCGAGGAACGCCCGGTTCGCGGCGGCGTACCCTGTGGCGCTCACGTACAGGATACCCGTTCGCGGGCCCGCTAGCTCCGCCTCCGCGAGTCCGGCATCGGCGACCGCCGCCTTCGCGGCCGCGACGGCGAGCAGGCATTCACGCGTCGCGCGTCGGAACCGGTCACCGCCCAGGACGGGCGTCGGCGCCGTCACCAGCCCCCCGCCGCGCTCGCCATGCTGGGCGATAGCCTCGGGCAGCGCCTGGACACCGTCCCCCCAACCCGTGACCGCGCCGATCCCCCGGATCCTGGGCGCCGGCGGGTTCACGAGCTCCGAGCGCGCCGCCGCCGCTCTCACGGCTCCTCTCCCGTTGCCAGCACCAGGGCGGCGTTACACCCGCCAAAGCCGAGCGAGGTCGACAGGCTCATCCGTGGCCGCCAGATCCGCGCCGCGTTCGGCACGCAGTCCAGATCGCACTCGGGGTCCGCCTCGCCATAGTTGAGGGTCGGCGGTACCTGGCCATGGCGGCCGGCCAGGAGGCACATGATCGCCTCGAGTGTCGCCGCCGCGCCCATGGTGTGGCCGAGGTGCGCCTTGATGGAGTTCACCGGGATAGCGTGGGCGCGCGGACCGAGGACGCGCTTCAGCACGTCGGTCTCGACGCGGTCGTTCGCCGGCGTCCCCGTCCCGTGCGCGCTCACCAGGTCCAGCGCGGCGGGCGCGAGTCCGGCCTCCATGAGGGCGGCTCGCACGGCGAGCTCGAGCCCCCGCCCCTCCGGGTCCGGCGCCGTGATGTGGGCGCCGTCCGCCGTGCTCGCATGGCCGAGGAGGTACCCGAGCGGTCGGTGCCCTCGGCGCACGGCCGTGTCGACGCGCTCCAAGACAACCAGGCCCGCCCCCTCGCCGAGAAGGAGACCGCTTCGACGCCGGTCGAACGGGCGCACCGCGTCGCGCGTCAGCGAGCGCAGCACGTTGAAGCCGCGCTGGACGAACCGGCACAGCCCGTCAGCCCCACCCGCCAAGACGACGTCCGCCTGGCCCGCGCGTAGGAGGTCGGCGGCGAGGCCGAGGCTGGTGGCGCCCGACGCGCAGGCCGTCGTCACGGTCAAAGCCGGCCCCCGGGCTCCCAGCCAGCGTGCCAGATTGCGTGTCGGACCGTCGTACACGGAGCCCGTCAGCGCTCTGAGCGCGCCCCGCACGGCGAGAGCGCGGCTCGCCTCATCGATCCCGCCCAGCGCGGTGCCGACGACCACCCCGATCCGGTCGGCGGCGGGCAGCGCATCCCTGAGCTCGGCGGTCTCCAGGGCCTCCCGAGCGGCGTGGATGAGGAACCGCGAAGTGCGGCAGTAGGTGGCACGGCGGGGCCGTCCATCGCCCCCACGGGGCGCGGCTGGAATGTCCCGCCGGAGCTTCTTAACCTCTCCGGCCCGCGTGACCCGCAGGTCTCCCACGGGAAAGCCCTCGATCTCGCTGATGCCGGACACCCCCGTGACGAGCCCGGCCCAGAAACCGTCCAGATCCTGGCCGATCGCGGTCACCACGCCGGCGCCCGTGATGGCAACCGGCGAGACCCGTGGGGCCAGAGTCCCCTTCACGACACGCGCTCCCAGACGTCGTAGAAGTTGAACCACTGGTCCCAGTGCGTCCGGACGTAGCGCTCCAGGGTCGCCACCGCGGCGCTGAGCGCCTCCACCTCGCCCCCGCGCGACACCGCGAGCACCGGCTCGACGTGGAGACGATAGCTCCCACCCGCCTCGAGCACGCAGAAGGCCAGAACCACCGGCGCGCCGGCGGCGGCCGCCATCAGGAACGGCCCCAGCGGGAACGTCACGGGAGCGCCGAAGAACGGCACCGCCGCGTCCCCTCGCCCGCCCAGCGAGCGGTCGAGCTGGAACGCGACGACCTCTCCCCGGCGCAACGCGGCAACCAGCTCGACGCCGACCATCGGGCTCGTCAGGCGCACGAACCGCTGCCCCGGGTGGCCTCCCCGATCGAGCAACGCGCCGACGGCGGGGTCCTCTTCCGGCGCCATCACCACGTGAACCGGCCGGCCCAAGGTCGCGAGTAGCCGTCCCCCCAATTCCCAATTCCCCAGATGCGCGGTGATGCACACGCAGCCCCGTCCCCCCGCCAGCGCGTTGAGCGTCGGCTCCTGGCCGTTCCCCACCACAACGTGTCGCCAGAGTCCGGACTCCTCGCGGTTCAGTGAGAGGAGGTCGCCGAAGCACACGGCGAAGCGCGCGAACACCCGATCGACGGCCGCGTCCAGCCAGGCTGCGTCCCGCCCCGGGTGAACGCGCGTCAGGTTCCGCCGCACCGCCGCGCGCTCAGCGGGGAATCGGACTATGAGCAGGCCCGCCAGGCGCTCGGCGAGCCACACCCTCACCGGCCGCGGCAGCCGTGTCGCCGCGGCTGCCGCGAGTCGGTAGTAGCGCGAGCGGTTATACGGGTGGGCGTGCCAGCGCGCGCGAGGAGCGTCCACGCCGGCGGCGACCGTCACTCCCACAACACGTTCCGATCGACGGTAGATCGGGCTCGCTCGCGCGGCGGGAGCACGAGCACGCGTCAGAAGAGCGGCGAGGTGTAGAGCCGGAAGGCCCGCACCCGCCCCGGAGGGCTGTAGGTGAGCGGACCGACCCAGAAGGCCCGGGGCACGTCGTCGTAGTAGATCGTGAGCGGCGAGCCCGGGTCGTTCGGGTCGTAGGCGGCGAAGTCCGTCCCCTGCTGGGCCGGCCGGCGATCGTAGACCAGGACCGAATGGTTGAGAAGGTCCTCATGCGGAAAGTTCGTGATCATGAGCGGAACCGGCCGGCCGGCATCCACCTCGGCGATGAGCTCTCGCGCGAGGCGCTCCTGGTGCTCTGGCGAGAAGTCGATCCCAACGCGCCACGTGCGCCAGTGCACCATGCTGAAGACGTTTGAGCCGAGGGCCGCCTTGATGACCCTCTCGTGCGCGGCCGAGAAGCTGTGGAGGTCCGCGTACCCCGGGATGACTACCCGCTCGGCCTCGGTCCCCGGCGGCGCCCACGGCGGCTGCGAGAAGACCGCGCGCACGAGCCGGTCGTACTCCTCCGGGGACGCCGGGGGCTGGTCCGCCGCGAATCGAGCGAAGCGGTAGAACTGGCTCGCGCCCCGCGCGATCACCAGGCAGTAGTTGGCGAAGGCGTCGTTCAAGCCCGGACGCTCGGCCCGCACGAGGTTCGCGAAGGCAAAGGCGTCGTGCTCGAGATCGAAGCGGCCCCGCGTCGCGGCCGGCGTGGTGGCGGGCGGAGCCCCCGCGCAGGCCGTCGCCAGAAGCCCGAGGACCGTCACCACCCCCAGCGCGGTCACCAGGCGCTGCCGGCGACACCGGAGTGCGTCCCGATCGGGCCGACCGCGCCGATCCGCGCGGCATAGGTACGTCATAGACGGTCCATTGTGGGCGTCTCGCCCGGGGTTCGTCAACGGCAGCGGCTCCGGCCGGAAGCGCTCTGGGAAGCGCCCCGCGCTCAGCGGTTCAGCGTCCGGCGGAGGAATCCGAGCAGCCCCTGCGGCAGGAAGATGACCATCGCCGTGAAGACGAGGCCCACCGGGATCAGGTAGTACTCGGTGAAGAACCGGGAGACGCCCTCGCGGAGGAGCTGGAAGAAGGCCGCCCCGGCCACGGGACCGACCAGCGTGCCCATGCCGCCCATGACGTTGAAGATCACCGTTTCGCCCGAGAGGACGAAGTGGATGAAGTCGGGAGCCGCAAACTTGTTCTGGATGGCGTAGAGCACGCCGGCAAGGCCCGCGAACAGGCCCGACAGCAGCACGGCCACGATCTTGTACCGCTCCACGTGGTATCCGATCGCGCGCACCCGTGGCTCGTTCTCCCGGATAGCCTGGAGCACCATGCCGAAGGGTGAGCGGAGGATGCGCCTGAGCGTGAGGTAGGAGAGCGTGACTACGGCGAGCACGAACCAGTGAAGAGTGACCGGCGTGAAGGCGACCGTGCCCACGCCCGGAAGCCCGAGGGGGGGCTGCCTGAACGTGAGCCCGTTCTCGCCCCCCGTCACAGCTGTCCAGGTGAACACGATCACGTAGAAGATCTGCGAGAACACGAGCGTCGTGATCGAGAAGTAGATGTCGCGCAGTCGTGTCGCGAAGAAGGCGACGCAGGCGGCGACCGCCCCGGCGCCCACGAGCCCCGCCAGGATCGCCAGCCAGAGGCTCGGTGGCCGGATGGCGAGCAGAGCAGCCGCCGCCCCGTACATGCCGAGTCCGAAGAACGCCGAGTGGCCGAACGACACCATGCCCGTGTAACCGATCAGGATGTCCGACGACATCGCCAGGAGCCCCCAGATCAGGATCTCCGTGACGAAACGGCGCCAGAATTCGGGGAGGACGAGGGGAGCCAGCACCAGAAGCCCGACGACGGCGCCGAACCCCACCCAATAGCCGGTGAGCGGGCGCCGGGACACACCTGCCACGACGGACGCGGATGCCGGCGCGCTCACTTGGGCGTGGGCACGAACAGGCCGGTCGGCCGGAACAGGAGGGTGAGGATCAACGCCGCGAACGACACGATCACCGCCTGGGCCGGGCTCACGACGAGCGACGCGTACGCCTCCAGCAGACTGATGAAGATCGACGCCAGGATCGACCCCGCGAGGTTGCCCATGCCGCCGACCACCACCACGATGAAGGCCCGCAGGGTGAAGTCGAGGCCCATCGTCTGGGTGACACCGCCGAGGGGTCCGAAGAGCACCCCGCTGGCGGCGGCCATCGCGGCACCGATGGCGAACACTCCCGTGTGCACGAGGGGAACCGGGATCCCCATGGCGGCGGCCATCACCCGGTCCTGGGTGGTCGCGCGGATCCAGACGCCGTACTTCCCGTGCTTCAGGAAGAGCCAGAGCGCGAGAATGATGGCGGCGGACAGCCCCGCCGTCAGGATCCGGTACCACGGGTACTCGAGGTAGAAGAGCGCGAACCGGCCCGTCACGGGCTCCTGGATCTGTCGAGCCGACGGGCCCCACTGCCACAACGCGTACTTCTGGAGCACGAGCGACATCCCGAAGGTGGCCAGGATCGTCGTGAGCGGGTCGCGACCGACGAGGGGACGGAGCGTCGTCGACTGGAGGATCGCCCCGAACGCCCCGATCACGATCGCCGCCGCCAAGAGCGCCAGCCAGAAGCTGCCGGTCGCCGCGATAGTCACGGCCCCCACGAACCCGCCCAACATCACGAGATCGCCGTGCGTGAAGTTGACGACGTCCATGATGCCGAAGATCAGCGTGAGACCTGACGCCACGAGGGCCAGAATCATACCGTTGACGAGCCCGTTGACGGTCTGGATGAGGATCTGGTCCATGGGGTCAGACTCCCAGGTACTGGTGGATGACGCCGGGGTCTGCCCGCAGCTCGGCGGCCGGCGCGTGGTGCCGCACGGTGCCCTTTTCCATGACGTAGACGCGCTCCGCCACCTCGAGCGTCAGCGGGAGGTTCTGCTCCACGAGCAGGATCGCCACACCTTCCCGGTGGAGGATCCGGATGATCTCCCGGATCTGCCCCACCATCCGCGGCATCAGCCCCTCGGTGGGCTCGTCGAGCAGGATGATCTTGGGCTCCAGCATCATCGCCCGGCCGATGGCGAGCATCTGCTGCTCGCCACCAGACAAGGTGCCCCCCGCTTGCCGCCGCCGCTCGGCCAGCACCGGGAAGCTCGCGTAAACCTTCTCCAGGAGCTCGGCCCGCCGCGCCTCCGACACGCCGCTCCGGTCCAGGCCCGTCCGGAGGTTCTCGAAGACGGTGAGGAGCCGGAAGATCCGCCGATCCTCGGGGACCCACGCGATGCCCAGGCGCGCGAGCTGGTGGGGCGGGAGCCCCGTGACGTCGCGTCCCTCGAGGGTTACGCGCCCGCTCGACGGGCGCACCAGACCCATCACGGCCTTGAGCGTCGTGCTCTTGCCCACGCCGTTCCGCCCGAGCAGGCCGACGACCTCACCGCGCTCGATCCGCAGCGAGACGCCGTGGAGCACGTGCGACTTCCCGTAGTGCGCGTGGACCCCGTCCAGGGCCAGCATCACGTCTTCAGGTACACCTCCTGGACGCGGGCATTGGCCTGGATCTCGGCCGGCGTGCCCTCGGCCAGGACTTCCCCGTAATGGAGGACCGTGATGGTGTGCGCGAGCCCCATCACGACCTCCATGTCGTGCTCGACGATGAGAATCGTGTAGTCGACGGCGATCCGGCGGACGAGGTCCACGGTCGCGCGGGTCTCCGCCGCGCTCATGCCGGCGGTCGGCTCGTCGAGACACAGGAGCCGCGGCTCGGTCGCAAGCGCGATGCCAATCTCGAGGGTGCGCTGCTCCCCGTGCGAGAGGTTCGCGGCCAGCTCCTCCTCCTTGTCCTCGAGGCCGACCGCCGCCAGCACTCGACGGCTCCGCTCCACGAGATCGGCGTACGCGAGGTGGTGGCGCCAGAGGCCCCAGCCGTGGCGGCGCGACTGGGCCGCGATCCGCACGTTCTCCAGCACCGAGGCGCCCGGCAGGATGTTGGTGATCTGGTAGCTCCGCGCGATGCCCTTGTGCGAGATGGCGTGAGGCGGAAGCCCCGCGATGTCCTCGCCGTCGAGGACGATCCGGCCCTCGGTCGGGCGCAGCACGCCGGTCAGGCAGTTGAACAGGGTGGACTTTCCCGCCCCGTTCGGACCGATGACGGCGCGGATCTCCCCGCGCGCCACGGCGAGCGAGACCTGGTTGAGGGCCGTGAGGCCCCCGAACCGCACGGTCAGGTTCTCGGTACGGAGGATGGTCGGCGAGGCGGTCCCCGATTCGAGCCGAGACGCCGCCCCGCCGACGCGCGCGTCGGTCACGCGGACCGCGCTATGCGAACGTGCAGCCCGGTGGGAAGATCGTCTTCTCCTTGGCGATGACCTCGAGGATCTTGTGCTTCCCGCCTCGCATGTCGAAGATGAACTCCCGCAGGAACGCCTGGTGGTCCTCCCGCCGGAGGGTCTTGTCGCCTTGCGGGAAGTCGTCCCCTTCCTTCATCTCCAGCCCCTCCAGCGCCGCGATCAGCTTCATGGTGTCCTGGCGGCCCTGGAAGCCGGACTTCTGCATGCCGAGCTTGAGGGTGTTCATCGCCTCGAAATTGGACTGCACGTAGCGGTCGGGGAGCGGGCCGGTCGGATCGATCTGCTTGAGCCGCACGACCGCGTCGTCGAAGAACTTCTTGTGGGAAGGCGTGTTGAGGGGCCCCTCCAGGACCGGCACGTACCGGTTGATGCCAACGAACCCCTCGATCTTGTTCCCCAGGGCCGGCAGGTTGGTGGCCTCGGCGATGGCCCCGTCACCCGCCCACTTGTACTTCTTGGTGAGACCGAGGTCGAAGGCCTGATTGCCGATGGTCACTCCGTCCTTGCCGAAGAAGATGCCGAAGAGCCCGTCGAAGTTGCCGGTGATCTTCGACAGGAACGGCGTCATGTCCGCCGTCCCGAGCGGGATGCCCGTGGTCTCGACGACGGAGCCGCCGGCCTTCGAAATCTGCTCGGTGTAGGCGTCGCGGGTGGATTGTCCCCACGCGTAATCGGCGTACGCGATGTGCCACCGCTTGCCCAGCTTGTTGACCAGGTACGGCGCGAACGCGACCGCCTGCGCCGGTGCGTAGTCGAACGGCCGGAAGGTGTAGCGGCTGCACTTGGTCGTCGTGATCGTGGTGTCGAGGCACACCCCGATCATGTTGACGACCTTGTGCTCGTCGAAGACCGGCATACACGCGAGGCACACGTTCGAGAGGAACCCGCCCTGGTGGGCATCCACCTTGTCCTCGACGAGGAGCTTCTCCGCCTTGCGGCGGCCGACATCAGGCTTGGACTCGTAGTCGGCGATCACCAGCTCGATCGGCCGGCCGCTGATCCCGCCCGACTTGTTGATGCGGTCGACCGCCATCTGCGTGCCCACGAGGGCGGTCTTGCCGCCGGCCGCGCCCGCTCCGGACAGGGGCTGGAGCGTGCCGATCTTGAAGGGCTTGGCCTGACCGAACGCCTCCCGCCACGGGGACGGGACGAGCATCGTCGCCCCGAGAGTCCCCGCCGCGCCCACCGACAGGCCGAGGAACCGCCGGCGGGTTGTCTTGCCGCTCCACCACAGGTCGCGGGCCCACGCCTCATCCCGCCAGCGTTCCGCCATCGTCAGCTCCTCCCTTGTCGGGTGTTGGCCTGCTTGGTGTCAGAGTGTCGGCCGTGGAGTGGTTCGAGTGGCCTCTCTATACTCCACGGCAGGGGCCCCGCGCAAGCCTCGCAGTCGGCCGCGGCCCCGCCACTCTCACGATGCCGCGATCTCGTCTGCGACGACCTTCGCCGGCACCACCCGACCGTAGGCCCGGCGAACGATGTCGAGGGTGGCCTGCTGGATCTCCGGCCAGAGGGTCGCCACCCCATCCTCCACCACAGTCACCCGGTACTCGCGGTTGAACGCGCCCACGACGGTCGCGAGGACGCAGATGTCGGTCATGGTGCCGGTCACGACCAACGCGTGGACGCCCTGCGCCCGAAGCGCCCCGTCGAGCGGGCTGCCCGCGAAGGCGTCGTACCAGTGCTTCCGGACCGCCAGCTCCCCGGGTGTCGGGGCGAGCTCCGGCACCACGTCGACGCTCGGGTCGCCCGCGAGGCACGAGGACGAGGGCCGGCCGAACCCCGTCGGGGCGCCGGGCACCGCCGGCCGATGCTCCGGATGGAGGTCGCCCACGAGGAGCGGCACCGCCGGCGAGTAGACGAACTGGCTGAAGGCCACGGGCAGGCCCGCCCGCCGGAACAGCGCGATCAGGCCGGCCACGGTCGGCACGATCGCGCGCGCCTCCGGCACCTCCGTCGCCGCCCCAGGGTCGAGGAAGCCCCGCTGCATGTCGACCACGAGCAGGGCTACCCGGCCCGGCTCGAGCCGGAGGGCGCGCTCGAAGGCGTCCGACCTGTCGCTCATCGAGATCGGGTCCGTGGCTCAGTCCAGGATGTTCTTCTGGATGTACTCGCGAATGGCCTGATGGTACGTCTTCCAGAAGAGCAGGCTCGGGGTCCGGTACTCGAGAAGCGCCGGGACGGAGTAGTCGGTCCGCTCGAGCTCCATCTTGCCTCGGTCATTGTCGTAGAAGAGGGACGCCGGGACCTTCCTGACCCCGTATCGCTTCTGAAGCGCCTCGACTGCGTGACTCTCCACCTTCGCGCTCTCGGTCACGCGGTAGCCGTAGAACGCGACGACCTCGTTGAACTCGAAGGCCAAGTAGCGGGCCAGGGTCGCGAGGTTGCGCGACCGCTCGTCATGGTTGGCGTAGAAGACGACCACGACCGGCCTCGTGCTTCCTCGCACCGTCTTCCAGTAGTCGGCGTCGGAGACCCGGCCAACGGGCGTCCCCGAGAAGATGGTTTCGACGGGCTCTCGCGCGAGCCGCCGGATGTCGGCCATGTCGACGTCGGGCACGGCCGCACGGGTCGCCGGGCAGAAACTCACCGCGAGCCCCAGTACCGCCGCAAGCGCCGTGCGTCGCGTCACTGCTCCTCCCCTCGCGTGGATCAGGCGCGCACCGGCCAAGCGACCGGCTCACGGCCGTTCAGTCCCACTTCCGCCGATCGTCGATCTTCTTCGCGTTCGGGAGAATCGTCCCGGGCGCAACGATCCGGATCTCACCCCGGAGCTTCATCACGTCCCGGATGGCCTCGACCATGCCGACGCTCACCTGCTCCGCGCTGGCCCCGGGCGCCAGCTCGACGTGGAACTCGAGCCCGTCCTGGTGGCCTTCTCGGGTCACGACCACCTGCCAGCGGGCCACCGCCGGGAACCGGGCGGCGATCTCATCCGCCTGGCGCGGGTGGACGAACATGCCCCGGACCTTCGTCACCTCGTCCACACGGCCGCGCCAGCCGAGCATGCGCGGCGCGGTGCGTCCGCACGGGCACGGCGCCTCGGTGACGACCGAGAGGTCGCCGGTGCCGAAGCGGATCATGGGATAGGCGCGATGGTTGACGGTGCAGACGATTTCGCCGGTCTCGCCCGCAGGCAGCGGCGCGCCGGTCTCGGGATCGCAGATCTCGAGGACGACGTCCTCCATGACGTGCATCCCGTCGGCTTCCCGGCACTCGTAGGCGATGATCCCGAGATCCGCCGTGCCGAAGCCCTGGCGCGTGAGGATCCCGTGGTCGGTCTCGATGGCCCGCCGGAGCGAGGGCGGCAAGGCCTCGGCCCCGACCTGGGCGACCTCGAGGGGAAGCCGCCCAAGCCCCTTCTCGTCGGCATGCTTGAGGATCGCCAGCAGAAACGACGGGGTGCCAACGTAGCCCGTGACGGCGAGATCGATGATGGTCCTGACCTGCACCTCGACGTTCCCGGGACCGGTCGGAACCACGGTGCAGCCGAGCAGGGCCAGCCCGCGGTCGAAAAGGTGGGCCGCCGGCGTCAGATGATAGAGAAACGTGTTGACGACGACGTCTCCGGGCCGGAAGCCGCCGGCGTAGGCGGCCGTCTCCGCGCGCCACGGACTCCAGTCCCGCCGTGCGAACGGCTCGTAGATCGGCCCCGGCGACACGAACACCCAGCCCAGATCCGTCAATGGCACCGCACAGAAACCCCCGAAGGGCGGATCCGTGCGCTGCAAATCCGGCATCGCCGACTTCTTCATGACCGGCAGGCGGGCGAGGTCGGCCAGCCTCCGCACCACGGCCGGCCGGAGCCCCGCAGCCTCCATCCGCCGGCGCACACCCGGCGCGCGCCGCCAGGCATGGGCCACGAGCGCCCGCACCCACCCATCCTGGTAGACCCGGCGTGCCCGGGCCCCCATCGTCTCGCGCTTCCGGTCGTAGTAACCGCGCAGGCGGTCCGCTCGCGCCATGGCACCCTCAGCCGCCAGGGGACCGGGCAAACGACCTCCCCGCCGCAGGACTCCGGTCATGAGAGCCAGCGCTTGCGGCGTCGGTAGTGCTTGACGTCCCGGTAGCTCTTCCGTTGGCCGACCCCGGAGAGCCCGAGGTAGAACTCCTTCACATCCTCGTTCTCGCTGATGGTGCGGGCGTCCCCGTCCAGCACGATCCGCCCGCTCTCCATCACGTACGCGTACTGGGCGAAGCTGAGCGCCATGGACGCGTTCTGCTCGGCGAGCAGGACGGCCACCTTCTCCTCCCGGTTCAGGCGGCTGACGATCTCGAAGATCTCCTGCACCAGCATCGGGGCCAGGCCCATGGACGGTTCGTCGAGCAGCACCAGGCGGGGGCGCGCCATCAGCGCCCGCCCGATCGCCAGCATCTGCTGCTCGCCACCCGACACGTATCCCGCTCGCACCGTGCGCCGCTCCTTGAGACGGGGAAAGTACCGGTAGACGCGCTCGAGGTCATCCGCGATCGCCCGCCTGTTCCGGCGCGTGTAGGCGCCGGCCAAGAGGTTCTCCTCGACCGTGAGGTGCTCGAAGACGTGGCGCCCCTCCATTACCTGCGCGACGCCGAGCCGGACGATAGCCGCCGGGTCCCGGCGGTGGATAGGAGATTGGAGAAACTCGACCGCGCCCTTGGTCACCTCGCCACGCTCCGTCCGGAGGAGACCCGAAATAGCCTTGAGCGTCGTGCTCTTCCCAGCGCCGTTGGCCCCGAGAAGAGCGACGATCCCCCCCTCGGGCACGTGAAGCGAGACCCCCTTGAGCACGAGGATCACATGGTCGTAGATGACCTCGATGTTATTGACCGTCAGCAGCGACTTCCCGTTCTCGCTCACGTAAGTCGACGACGCGGCATGACGGCCGCGGGCTCACGGCTGACGCCGGCGAGGGCCCCGGCGGGCCGGGGGCGAAGTGGGAGGCCCCCGGCGCGTCCGGGGCGAGCCGGTGACAGGGCCCGCGAGACCGTGGCCGTCACGTCGCTGCTAGCCTTCCTTGGAGCAATCGCGCATCGTGTAGCCCAGCTTCTTGGCCTCCTCGACCGCCGCTTCCTCCAACTTGGGCCGGACCACCTCGCGCATGGGCTCGATCCAGTCGGAGACGATGTTCCACTTCTTGCTGTCCCACTGCTGGATCTGCATCATGCCACCGATGCCCTCATGGTTCTCGCAGGTGACCCTGAGCGGGCGCAGGAGCCCCTTCATGCCGAGCTGCTCGAGCCGCTGCTCGGTGAGGTTCAGGTGCTCGTATCCCCAGCGGACCTGCTCGCCGGTGAGGGGCTTGTTGCCGTATTTCACCATCGCCGTGCGGATGGCCTCGACGTTAAGCATCGCGTTGACCACCCCGCGGTTGTACAGCACCTCGCCGATGCCGTCGCGCCTGCCGGCACCTTGCCCCTTCTCGTAGATGAACTTGTTGATGTCCTGGTGAACCTTGAAGCCCGCGCCAGGGGCGGTGAAGGTCAGGGACTTGTAGCCTTTCGCGGCGTCGCCCGCCGGGATGACGTCGATCTCAGTCCCCGTCCACCAGTTGCCGACCACGTGGTCCATTTTCATCCCGTGGGCGGCCGCCTCCTTGATCGCCACCTGGTTCATCACGCCCCAGCCTGAGATGTAGATCCAGTCCGGATTGATCCGGCGGACCTGGAGCCAGGTTGCCTTCTGCTCCTGCCCCGGAGGATCGACAGCGAGCAGCGTCAGGTCGAAGCCAAGCTGCTTGGACAGGGTCTCGAGCGTCGGATTCGCCTCCTTGCCGTAGGGGCTGTTGAGGAAGATGTGAACAAGCTTCTTCCCCTTCAGCTTGTCGGTCCCACCTTCCTGCTGCCCCACGTACTTGACGAAGGCCGACGCCTGGCTCCAGTAGGTCATCGGGAAGTTGAACACCCACGGGAACCAGCGGCCGTCGGCGGAGGCCGTCATCCCGTAGCCCATCGAGTGGACGACGACCTTGTCGACCGGCGCCTTGGGGATGAGCTGGTAGGTGATGCCGGTGCTGTACGGATTGACGACCACCGGGCCCTTCGCCTTCAGGCGCTCGTAGCACTCCACGCCCTGCTTGGTGTCGTACTGCGTCTCGCACTCCTCGAACACGAGCTTGACCCCGTTGATCCCGCCGTCGCGCTCGTTCACGAGGGTGAAGTAGTCGATAACGCCGTTGGCGATCGGGACGCCGCCCGGCGCGAAGGCACCGGTCCGGTATACCAGAAGTGGCATGAAGATCGTCTTGTCCTGGGCCGGTGCCGGCGTCCACGATCCCAACGCCACGGCCGCGGTCAGCACGGTGATCAAGAGGGCACGTCGCTTCATGTTGACCTCCTTCTCGGTGGTTGGGGACAGTGCACGGAATCGCACCGGAACTTCCGTCCTCAGTACGGGAAGGGCCACATGCGGAGCTTTTCCTTGGCGATCTGCCAGAGCCGCGCCAGCCCGTGCGGCTCGACGATCAGGAAGAAAATGATGAGCCCGCCGAACACCATCAACTCGACCTCTTTCTGCAGCGCGATCGGCATCTTGATGCCCAGCCAGTGGGGGACGTTCGTGAGCAGGATCGGGGTCAGGATGATGAACGCGGACCCGAGGAACGAGCCGAGGATCGAGCCCACCCCTCCGATGATGACCATGAAGAGGACCAGGAACGACTGGTTGATGTCGAAGGCCAGGGTCTCCGCGCTCCCGAGGAACAGGAAGACCAGCTCGGCCCCGGCCACCCCGCAGTAGAAGGAGCTGATCCCGAAGGCGAGCAGCTTCGTCCGGAGCGGCCGCACGCCGATGATCTCGGCCGCGATGTCCCGGTCGCGGATGGCCATCCAGGACCGACCGATCCGGCCCCGAACGAGGTTCTTGGCGACGAGGGCGAAGACGGCCACCAAGCCGAGGGCCACCAGGTAGCGGGCGCGAGTCGTGGCGTTGGGCCCGGTCACCAGCACCCCCAGCACGGCTCGGTTCGGGGCGGTGATCGTGCCCGACGACGCGTAGTTCACGAACCATGGCACCTTGTTGAAGAGCCAGATCAGGAAGAACTGCGCGGCCAGCGTGGCGACCGCGAGGTAGAAGCCCTTGATCCGGAGGCTCGGGAGACCGAAGACCAGGCCGACGGCTGCCGCGATGAGGCCGGAGGCCAAGAAGACGAGAAGGATGCTCACCCGCGGGAACGCGGTCGTGAGCTTGAACGCCGAGTACGCCCCCACGGCCATGAAGCCGCCGGTCCCGAGCGACAGCTGCCCGGCGTAGCCGGTGAGAAGGTTCAACCCGATGGCCGCCAGGGCATAGACCAGGAACGGGATGAGAATCGCCTGAAGCCAGTAGTCGTTGGCCACCAGAGGCGGCACCAGGACGGCGGCCACGAGCACCAGGGCGGCGACCCACCGATCCTGCACGATGGGGAAGATCGCCTGATCGCTGACGTAGCTGGTCTTGAACTGTCCGGCCTCACGGTAGATCACGCGCTCACACCCGCTCGATGATCTTCTCGCCGAAGAGGCCCTGCGGCCGGAAGATCAGGAACACCAGCGCCAGCACGTAGGCGAACCAGTTCTCGATGGCGCCGCCCACGAGCGGCCCCCAGTAGACCTCGCCCAGCTTTTCCCCCACGCCGATGATGAGACCGCCCGCGATCGCCCCGGGTACCGAGGTGAACCCGCCGAGAATCAGGACCGGGAGCGCCTTAAGGGCGATGAGCGAAAGGGAGAACTGGACCCCGCTCTTGGCGCCCCACATGACGCCGGCCGCGAGCGCCACGAGCCCCGACACCGACCACACGACCACCCAGATCGTCTTGAGCGGGATGCCGATCGACAGCGCCGCTTCGTGATCGTCGGCCACCGCCCGGAGGGCGCGCCCGATGCGGGTCCGCTGGAAGAAGACCGCCAGGATGGTCACCAGCACGCCGGCCGTGATCGCCGCGGTCAGCTCCAGCCGGTTTACGAGGACGCCGCGGACGGCGAACGAGGTGTCGGGGATGCCCACGTCGAGCTTCTTGACGTTGGCGCCCCAGACCATCTCGCCGAATCCTTCGAGGAAGAAGTTCAGCCCGATGGTCGCCATGAACAGGATGATGGCCTCTTGGTTGACCAGCGGGCGGAGCACCACGCGCTCGATCGCGAAGGCCAGGGCCACCATCACGGCCATGGTCAGCCCGAGCGCGAGCCAGACCGGCACCCCGCGTTCTATGAGACCGACCAGCGTGAGGGCGGAGAAGAGCACCAAGGCGCCCTGGGCGAAGTTGAAGACACCGGAGGCTTTGAAGATCAGAACGAACCCGAGGGCCACCAGCGAGTACATGAGGCCGGCCGCGATCCCGCCGATGAGCACCTCGGCCAGGAAGGCCGGGTTGGCCACCATGTCGGCAAACGGCGCGACCAGCACCGCGCGGGCGATCTCCACCGAGGTCAGCCCTCCCCCGAGATCCGGGGCCCCATGGCCCCCTCCATGACCCCGCGGCCGGTCACGGCGCGTCGCTCCGCAGACGGCGGCTCACGCGTGGGCGACCCCGAGGTACGCGTGGATCACCGCCGGGTCGGCTCGAACCACGTCCGGCGGACCCTCGGCGATCTTGCGCCCGTAGTCGAGCACGGCTACCCGGTCCGAGATGTCCATGACGACGCTCATGTCGTGCTCGATCAGCGCGATGGTGGTGCCGAACTCGTCGTTGACGTCGAGGATGAAGCGGCACATGTCCTCTTTCTCCTCGACGTTCATGCCGGCCATCGGCTCGTCCAGGAGCAAGAGCGTCGGCTCGGCCGCGAGCGCGCGGGCCAGCTCCACGCGCTTCTGCAGCCCGTACGGGAGCCGCCCGGCCGGCGTCTTCCGGATCGCCTGGATCTCGAGGAAGTCGATGATCCGCTCGACGAAGGCCCGGTGCTCGATCTCCTGCCGCCGGGCGGGCCCCCAGTAGAGGGCCTCCCACAGGAAGCTCCCGTGCATCCGGAGGAGCCGCCCGGTCATGATGTTGTCGAGCACCGTCATGCCCCTGAAGAGGGCGACGTTCTGAAACGTCCGGGCGAGACCGAGTGCGGCGACGTCGGGCGCCCGCAGTCGTGTCCGGTCACGACCCTCGAAGAGGATCCGGCCCTCGTGGGGATGGTAGAAACCGCTGATGACGTTGAGGAGCGTCGTCTTCCCCGCCCCGTTCGGGCCGATGATGGCCAGGATCTCGCCGCGTCGCACGTCGAGGCTGACCTGCGTGAGCGCATGGACGGCACCGAAGCGAACGCTGATGCCGTCCACCTCGAGGAGGGGCGTCTCGTCGGGCTTGCCACCCCCCGGGACCGCCGTCGACCCGGCCGCCTGGCGCGGCGCGCGCAGTGTTCCCGTGCCAGGCTGCGGGCTCACGCCCGCGCCCCGCCCACGAACACCTCGGCCTCCCGGATCCGCACGTCGGCCCGGACGGTGCCGGTCCGACCGTCCTCGTAGGTGACCTTCGCCTCCACTGAAACGTGGTCCTGGTCCGAGTAGAGCGCCTCCACCAGCGCGGCGTACTTCTGAGCGATGAACCCCCGGCGCACCTTGCGGGTTCGGGTGATCTCCTGATCGTCGGGGTCGAGCTCCTTGTGAAGCATCAGGAAACGGCGGATCTGCGCGCCGCGAAGCTGGGGCTCCTCGAGAAGGCTCCGGTTCATGCGCGCAACCTCCTCCCGGATGAGCTCGTAGACTTCGGGTTTCTGGGAGAGGTCCGTGTAGCTCGTGTAGGCGAGACCACGCCGCTCAGCCCAGCTTCCGACCGCCGTCACATCGATGTTGAGGAGTGCGGCGACGTATGGTCGATCCTGGCCGACGCAGACCGCTTCCCGGATGTACGGCGAGAACTTCAGCTTGTTCTCCAGGTACTTCGGCGCGAAGAGCGTCCCGTCGGCGAGGCGACCCACGTCGCGGGCGCGGTCGATGATGCGAAGGTGCCCGTCCTTGTCGATGATTCCCGCATCCCCGGAATGGACCCAGCCATCCTCGATGGTCTGTCGGGTGGCGTCCGGGTTCTTGTAATAGCCGACGAAGACTCCGGGGCTCCGGTAGAGCACCTCGCCCGACTCGCCGATGCGGACCTCGACGCCGGTCAGCGGGGTGCCCACGGTGTCGAGCCGGATCTCCCCGTCCCGCTGGATGCAGATCAGGGCACTCGACTCGGTCATGCCGTACAGCTGCTTCATGTTGACCCCGATCGCGCGGTAGAACTCGAACAGCTCCGGCCCGATCGCCTCCCCCGCGGTGTAGGCGAGGCGGACCTGGCTCATCCCGAGGTTGTCCCGGAGCGGACCGTAGACGAGCACCCGGCCGAGGGCGTGGAGCAGGCGATCGCCTGACGGCACGGGCTTCCCGGCCAGACGCCGCCGCTCGACCCGCCGGGCCACGTCCAGGAAGAACCGGATCAGGCGCCGCTTGGGCCCGGCCGAGTCGTCGATCCGGATCATGGCCGTCGTCAGGATGCGCTGGTAGATACCCGGCGGCGCAAAGAAGTACGTCGGCCCGATCTCCCGAAGGTCGTGCAACACCGTCGTCGTGCTCTCCGGGCAGTTGGTCGTGAAGCCGGTGAGAATCGACTGGGCGAACGAGAACATGTGGTCGCCGATCCACGCCATGGGGAGGTAGGCGACGACCTCGTCGGTCGCGCGAAGACCCTCGTACTCGATCGCGTTCTGGCCCGTGACGATCAGGTTCCGGTTGGACAGCATCGTCCCCTTCGGCTGACCAGTCGTGCCCGAGGTGTAGCAGATGATGGCGATGTCGTCCGCCGTGCCCTTCGCCACCTCCTGCTCGAAGTAGTCAGGGTGCTCGCGATCGAAGCGGCGGCCGAGCTCCTGGACCGCCGCCAGGCTGATGAGGCCGGCGTCCTCGTAGTGCCGGAGCCCGCGGGGGTCGTCGTAGACGATGTGCTCGAGCCGGGGGCACCGCACCTTCACCTGGAGGAGCTTGTCGACCTGCTCCTGGTCCTCCACGACGGCGAAGCGGGCCTCGGCGTGGTCGATGATGAACTCCATCTCCTTCTCGATGGAGTCCTGGTAGAGCGGAACGGGCACACCGCCGAGCGCCTGGGTGGCGAGCATCGCCCAGTAGAGCTGCGGGCGATTGTCGCCGACGATGGCCGTCTTGTCTCCACGCTGGAACCCGAGCGCCGCCAGGCCCAGTGCGATGAGCCGCGACTGCTCGAGGTACTGCCGCCAGGTGTAGGCCTGCCAGATGCCGTAGTCCTTCTCGCGAATGGCAATCTTGTCGGGGAAGCGCTTGACGTTCTTGACGAGCAGCTTCGGAAACGTGTCGAACGCAGGATCCAGGCCGGCACCCCCGTTCGTCGCGTGGAGGCGATCTGGCATAGCCATCAGCTCTTCGCGGTCCTTCCGATGACGGCCCGCGTGGGATCGACCTGGTCGCGCAGGATCTCGAGCTCACGCGGGCTGGGCGGAGCCAGCCGCTCCACGTGCGCGGCCACGCGCGGCTTCAGACCCATCTCCGCGACCACCTCGTCGATGCTCCGCCCCTCGAGGATTCCGAGCAGCGTCAACTCGTGCGACACCTCGTCGAAACCGAAGAGCGCTTGCGAGGTCACCACGCGCCAGGGCCCGGTGTCGGCCGGCAGGCCGGCGCGTTCCCGCGCCTCCGGCGTGCCGTCGAGGTATCCGGGCGACGTGATGAAATCCACCCGAGGAACGAACCGACGCGGCTCGTGCATCATGATAACGATCGTCCGCCAGCAGTACGACGCGACCTCGTTGGCCCCGCCCGATCCCGGGAAGCGCCGCTTGGGCCGCCGCCAGTCGACTCCGAGCATGGTCGAGTTGATGTTGCCGAACAGGTCGATCTGGGTGGCCCCGAGGACCCCATAGTCGATCAGTCCGAGCTGCGCCTGGGCGAAGATCGTGCTCATGTTGGTCCAGGCGATCGAGTTGGTCCAGGCGATCGAGCGGTAACAGTTCGTCGGTCCCCCGGGCTGAGCGTCTCCCCGAGCCCCATGAACCCCACGTCGATCCTCGAGCACGCCCCCGCGGCCACCAGGAGCGTGGACTCCATCAAGGTGAACTTTGCGCAATACCACAGGTTCCGCCGCCGCTGGCGCACGATCTCCCGGACGAGAACGAGTGGGCCCCGCGTGAACGAGGAGAAGTCGAACGAGACGTAATCGCCGTCGGCGACGAGACGGCCCACCGCCTCGGCGGCGGTCGTCGTCTTGTCAACGAGGTCGCGCCGCTTCTGGTCACGCATCCACGCCCGGATCGCGTCCGGGTCGTGGAGGCGATAGTCACCCTCGCCGGTGGCGAGCAGCTCGATCTCTGACATTCACCCCCCTCGGGGCCGTCATTGGCCGGAGCCACGGGCGGGATCACCCGACGGTGGGCCCGATGCCCGAACACCCCGGAAAGGTAGGCGGAGTGTAGCGGAGCGTTCGGTCGGCTGTCAAGAAGGACGCGGACTTACGAGACATGCCCGCCCTGTCCTGACAGCGATGAGCCCACTGGTTCCCGTGGCCTCGGCCCGCCCATACTCGACACCGCAGCGACCACACCCTCGCGGAGGTACCGCCGATGCAGCCCACGGAGACTCCGGACCCGACCGCCCGGCGGGACGCGCTCGCCAGCCGTCTCATGGAGGCGACGCTCGGCCTCATGGACCTGGGCGCCGTCCACATCGGCGACCGGCTCGGCCTCTACCGCGGTCTCCAACGTCTGGGGCGGGCGACAGCAGCGGAGCTGGCGGCCGAGACCGGGACCCAGGAGCGCTACGTCCGCGAGTGGCTGGAGCAGCAGGCGGTGAGCGGGCTCCTCGAGGTCGACGATGCGGGCCGCCCGGCCGAGGGGCGGCGCTACCTTCTCCCGGCTGGCCACGACGCTGTCCTGGTGGACCCCGAAAGCCTCGCCACCATGACCCCGCTCGCGCAGTTCAGCGCCCCCGGTGACCAGGTCGAGCGCCTCATGTACGGCTTCAGCGTCCTGTGCTGCCTCCCCGCCGGGATGGCCGACCAGCCCTCGGCCGCGACCGGCACCGTCATGCGGACGGACACGCTCCGCCGCTACGCCGCCGAGGCAGGCTTCCGGAGCACGGAGGTCCTGCCGATGACGAACGACCTCTTCCGCTTCTACCGGCTGCGTCCGTAGGCGCGACGAACGGACGCGGCGCCTCCGGTGTGCCGGGCGAGCGCCAAGTCAGGGGCGGATCCTACGGGACCCTATTTGATCGCGCCGACGGTGAAGCCGGCGATGAAGCGGTCCACGAAGAAGTTATAGAGAATCGCGACCGGGACGCTCGCGATGAAGCAGCCGGCCATGAGAGACCCCCAGAAATACACGTCGCCGCGAACGAGGAAGGTCGGCACGCCCACGCTCACGGTGAACTGCCGGACCCCGGAGATGAACGTCATGGCGTAGACGAACTCCTGTGTGACCAGCGTAAAGGCGAAGATCACCACGGTCAGGACGCCCGCCACCGAGATTGGGATCACGACCCGGAGGAAGGCGCCGAACCGGCTGCAGCCGTCGATCATCGCTGCCTCCTCGAGGTCCCCGGGGATCGCCTTGAAGAACCCCATGAGAAGCCAAGTGCAGAAGGGAATCGTGAACGACGGGTAGACCAGCACGAGAGACCAGAGCGAATCCTGGAGGCCAAGGGTAGCGATGACCCGCGACAGCGGGATGAACAGGAGCGTCGGCGGCACCAGGTAGGTGAGGAAGATCCCGATGCCGAGCTGCTCTCCCCACCGCCCCGTGAGCCGCGCCAGCGCGTAGCCGGCCGGCAGCGCCAGGAGGAGAGTGATGGCCACGACCAGCACGCCGACGAACGCCGTGTTGAAGAGCCACCGGCCGTACAGGGTCTCGTAGAACAGCACGCGCAGGTGTTCGAGCGTCGGCGGCTCGTTGTAGAGAAACGGGTTGTTCGCGCGCTTGAGCAGGTCGCTGTTCCGCTTGAACGTCGTGATCAGCATCCAGTAGAAGGGAAAGGCGGAGAAGAGCGTGAACGCGCCCACGATGCCGACGTGAGCGCCGCTCGCCAGGAGCCGTCTCAGCCCGCCCGGCCGCATGCTCAAGTCACCTCGGTGCGACGCGCGACCCGGAGGAACAGCACGGCGGCCGCGAGGAGGAGCGGGAACAGGAACAGCGCGATGGCCGCGCCCGCGGCGAGGTCGCCGCCCTGGACGCCCGTGAAGAACGCGAGGCTCGACAGGACCTGGGTCGTGTCGTACGGCCCACCGCGCGTGAGCACGAAGATCACGATCATGTCGGTGAAGGCGAACACGAGGCCGAAGAGGAGGGCGACCAGCATGATGGGCAGCACGAGCGGCAGGGTGATCCGAAAATGCTGCCGCCAGAAGCCCGCGCCGTCCACCCGCGCCGCCTCGTGAATCTCCTTCGGGATCGAGGAAAGCCCGGCCAGCAAGATGACCGTGGCCAGGGGGAGGAGGCGCCAGACGTGCACCGTGATCACCGACCCCATCGCGAGGTACGGGATGCCCAGCCACATGGGCCAGTCGTTCGGCCGAATGAGCCCGACCGCCTCGAGCGTCCAGTTGATCACGCTGTAGATCGAGTCCAGGATCCAGAGCCACCCGATCGCGCCCAAGGACATCGGGGCCACCCATGGCAGGAGCAGCAGGAGGCGCACGATCCACTTGCCCCGGAAGTCCTGCATGAGGGCCAGCGCCAGGATGTTCGCGCCGACGAGCACGATCACCTGGGAGACAATGGCGAAGACGAACGTGTTGCGGAGCGCCGTCCGGAACTGGCTCGTCTCGACGATGCTGGCGAAGTTCTTCAGCCCGACGAAGTTCAGGCTCTGGCTGCCGACCGTGATGTCACTGACGCTGTAGTAAAGCGCCAGCACGAAGGGCATTCCCACCACCAGCAGGATGTAGAGGACGGCAGGGCCGATCATGAGAGCGCCGAGCCACCCAGGGCGGTCGGCCAGGCGCCGGCCGCGCCGGCGGGCGAGGGAGCCTGCCGTGGTTTCGCGCTCGAGGATGTTCATGGCCTGAGAACATGGCGGGAGGCTCCGGGCTCCGGAGCCGCCCGCCAGGACCCTGTGGGGCGCGAGGGGCCTAGACCAGCCCCTTCTCCTTCCACTTGACGAAGATGCGTCGGCAGGCCGCCTCGGCCTCGTCGAGCGCCGCTTCCGGAGTGGCCTGACCAGCCGCGACCTTCCCGAACATCGTGTTCAGCACCCACGTGCTGTAGATCTCGTCGATGGCCGCAGTAGCGTACCCGGGGTATCCCACGTTGGTCGCCCAGTCGAGCACGTCCTCGAGCACCTTATACTTATCGGGCGGGTGGGCCTTGGGGTCGTTCGAGATGAGCTTGCCGAGGTCCGGCACCGTCTTTGGGAAGCACGGGAAGTCGTAGAACTCGCCGGCGATGAATGCCTCGCGGAAGCTCGTCACGTAGTCGAGCAGGAACTTCTTGGCGCCGTCGATGTTCTCCGCGAACTTCCAGATGACGCAGCACTGCATGACGTGCTCGAGGCCGATGGCGCGGACAGGTCCCCCCAGCGCCTTCGTCAGCTGGATCTGCCGCGACATTTCCGGGTTCTCTTTCTCCGCCGTGCGCGTCGTCGAGATGGCGTTCAGGACGAGGGAGAGCTTGCCGGAGACGACCCCCCGGTTGTTGGACGATGCGTCCCACGTGAAGACTTCGGCCGTCATCGTCTCCTCGTAGAGGGCCTTCACGAACTTCAGCGCGTCGAGCGTCTGCTTCGACTTGAGCGTCAGGTTGCCCGCCTGGTCCTGCTCGTGGGCGCCCCACGCGTACATGATCGTCCGCATGGCCATCGCGGTGTCGATCTCCTGAGCCAGGCCGATGCCGACCGGGTGGCCGGTGTCCTTCTTGATCTTCGCGCCCGCGCTCCGGACCTCGTCCCACGTCTTGGGGCCGTTCGGCAGGCCGACCTGCCCGAACAGGTCCTGGCGGTAGTTGACGGGATCGGGCGTGAACGACGGCGACAGGGCGTAGTAGGTCTTCGTCTTCGGGTTGTAGGTGCTCTTGACGCAGAGGTCGATGGGCTTCCCGAGCTTCTTCTCCAGCTCCTGGTAGACGTCGTTCATCGGCACGACCTGCCCCTCGAAGGAGGGCGGCGGCCAGTTGAACTGGACGATGTCGTGGCCCTTCCCGGCGGCGGCCTCGGCGTTGGCCCGGGCGTTGATCTGGGCCAGCCCGATGTTGTCGACGATCACCTCGGTGTCGTTCTTCGCGCCCCACTCCTTGACGTACTTCTTATTGAACCACTCGTCATAGGCGGGAACGAAATGCACCCACTGAAGAATCTTGAGCGTCTTCGCCGCTCGGGCGCGCCCCGGGATGATGATGTTCGCCCCGAGTGTGGCCGCTCCTGCCGCCGCTCCGGTTGCCCGCACGAACTGGCGCCGACTCAAACGCTCTCCAGCCATCAGCCCCTCCTCGTCGCCGCCGGGGCGCCGGATGACCGGGTGCCCGGACGGCTCCCTGAATTGAGACTTGCGGACCTGGCCGCGAGGACTGCCGCGATGTTACGCCCGCACGCGAACGCGGTTCAAGGGCCGTGACCCACGGTGCTCTCATCGCCCGAGCGCGGCGAGCATCTCCTCCACGCGGGTGAACTTCACGCGCGGGCGCCCGGAGGCGCGACCGCGGGCGACCTCCATCGCGTCGAGTCGCTGCCAGTCTTGCCACGAGACGAACTGAGGCTGGCGTTCCTGGACCAGCGCCAGGGCGGCGCCGGATTCCGGCTCGGAGGGCGCGAGCAGGCGGTCCCGGCCGGCGTCCTCCACCATGCACGCGACCGTCTCCGCGGCGTCGGGCTTGTTGGTGCCGATGACGCCGGTGGGGCCGCGCTTGATCCATCCCGCCACGTACTCCCCGGCCCGCGGCGCGCGGCTGTCCGGGTCGAGAACGCGCCCCTTGTCGTTCAGGATCACGCCCCAGGCGTCGTGGAAGGGCACGCCGGGGATCGGCACCCCCCGGTATCCCACCGAGCGAAAGACGAGCCCCGCGGGAAGCTCCTCGAACTGGTCGGTGGGGCGGGCCTGCAGCGTGCCGGCCGCCGTCGCGTGAAGCTCGTTGCGGACGACGCGGAGGCCGACCACCTCGCCGCTCTCGCCGCCGTGAAGGGCCACCGGTGAGACCAGGAAGCGGACGATCAGGGTCCGGGGCTTGCCGAGAGGTGCGCGCCGCGCGTACTCGCGCAGGATCTCCACCTTCTTGAGCGTGCCCCGGTCCGCGTTCTTCTCGAGCTCCGTGCGTGTGAGCGGGTCGAGCTCGACCTCGTCGGGCCTCGCGGCGACGTCGGCGCCGGGCAGCTCGCCGAGCTCCCGGATCTCGGGGTTGGTGAAAGCGGCCTGGGCGGGGCCCCGTCGGCCGAGCAGGTACACCTCGCGCACGCGGCTGTCCCGCAGCGCGGCGAGCGCATCGTCGCTGATGTCGGTCGCCGCCAGCTCCTCGGGCGTCCGGCACAAGATGCGCACCACGTCCACCGCGACGTTGCCGACCCCGACCACCGCCACCCGCTCCTGCGAGAGGTCGAACCGGTGCTCGCGGTAGTCGGGGTGCCCGTTGTACCAGGCCACGAAGTCGGTCGCCGGGTGGCTCCCGCGGAGGTCCTCGCCAGGAATGCCCATGCGGCGGTCGGTCTGGGCGCCCGTTGTGTAGACGATCTGGTGATAGTGCGCCCGGAGGTCCTCGATCGTCACGTCCTTCCCGAGCTCGACGTGGCCGAAGAACCGGAACCCCGGGTGAGCAGCCGTCTTGTCGAAGGCGGCCGTGACGTTCTTGATCTTCTGGTGGTCCGGAGCCACGCCGAATCGGACCAGGCCGTACGGGGTCGGCAGGCGGTCGTAGAGATCCACCTCGACCGCGAGGCCCGGCTGCCGGAAGAGGTGCTCCGCGGTGTAGAAGCCGGCCGGGCCCGCACCGATCACCGCGACGCGCAGCGGTCCCGCCATCGGAGTCAGGCCGTGGCCTCCAGACAACCCAGACCGGCGCCACGCGGCGAGGGCATGGGCGTCAAGGCCTCGCCCCCACCTGCATCTGCAGCGTGTCCACCTCGCCGAGATACTGGTCGAGCTCCGCCTTGACGACGTCGCCGATCGACACGATGCCGACCAGCCGCCCTTCCGCGACGACGGGGACGTGCCGGATCCGCCGCTCCGTCATCGTGTGCCGGACCGCCCGGAGGTCGTCCTCGGGCACGCCGACGATCACGTCGCGCGTCATGATCTCGCCGACACTCCGCCCGAAGAGCCGCTCGTCCCGGGCGGCCTCGCGGACGATGTCCCGCTCGGACAGCATACCCGCCGGCACCGCGGTCTCGTCCAGGACCACGAGCGCGCCGATGTTGTGCTCCGCCAGCAGCGCCAGGGCCTGCCGGATGGATTGCTCCGGACGGCACGTGGCGACCTTGCCACCCTTCCGCGCCAGGATGCTCGCGATGTTCATGTCAATCCACCGCCTTCGCCTGCTCGCGCAGGACGTATTTCTGGATCTTCCCGGTTGAGGTCTTTGGGAGCGGCCCGAACACGACGGCGTGCGGGGCCTTGAAGTGCGCGAGGTGCTCGCGGCACCATGCGATGACGTCCTCCGTCGTGAGGGGCGCCGCTTCCGGCCTGAGAGTGATGAACGCGCAGGGCGTCTCGCCCCACTTCGGGTCCGGCTTGGCCACCACGGCGGCCTCCATGACGGCGGGGTGCCGGTAGAGGACTTCCTCGACCTCGAGCGACGAGACGTTCTCCCCGCCCGAGATGATGACGTCCTTCGACCGGTCCTTGATCTCAATGTAGCCGTCCGGGTGCCACACCGCCAGGTCGCCGGTGTGGAACCAGCCGCCGCGGAACGCCTCCTCGGTGGCCGCCGGATTCCGGAGATACCCCTTCATCAAGGTGTTGCCGCGCAGCATCACCTCCCCCATCGTGACACCGTCCCGGGACACCGGCGTGAGTGCCACCGGGTCGGCGACCATGAGTCCGTCGAGCGTCGGGTACAGCACGCCCTGCCGCGCCGCGTAGATCGCCCGCTCCGTGAGCGGGAGCCCGTCCCATTCGGGCTGCCAGGCGCAGATGGTCGCCGGGCCGTAGGATTCGGTCAGCCCGTAGAGGTGCGTCACGCGGAAGCCCATTGACTCCATCGCCGCGATGACGGCGGACGGCGGGGCTGCCCCTCCGGTCGCGACCTCGACCACATGGTCGGGTCGGATCTTCACCTCCTCCGGCGCGTGGATCAGCGCGGTGAGCACCACCGGCGCCCCGCAGAGATGCGTGACGCCGTGACGACGGATCAGGCGAAAGATCAGCGCCGGATCGACCTTGCGGAGACACACGTGCGTGCCGCCGACCGCCGTCACCGCCCACGGATACGTCCAGCCGTTGCAGTGGAACATCGGGAGGGTCCACAGGTACACGGAGCGGGGCGTCAGGCCGAACGCCAGCGCGTTGCCAAGCGCGTTCAGGTACGCGCCCCGGTGCGAGT
>CAWDVE010000003.1:0-24771 GCA_963805625.1 uncultured Candidatus Rokubacteria bacterium | reverse complement strand
CCGCACCTCCGTGACCTGCCGGTGGTGATGATGTCGTCGGTAGAGGAGGTCGACAGCGTCGCCCGGTGTATCGAGATGGGCGCCGAGGACTACCTCTTCAAGCCGGTGAACCCGGTCCTGCTCCGGGCCCGCGTCGGCGCCAGCCTGGAGAAGAAGCGGCTCCGGGACCGGCAACGCGAGCTGTTCCGGAAGTTCGCGACCGCCGAGGTCGCCGAGGAGCTCCTGACGACCGGCCTGGCGCTGGGCGGCAAGCACGTCGAGGCGAGCGTGATGTTCTCCGACATCCGCGCGTTCACGCGCCTCAGCGAGACCCTGTCGCCGGCCGAGACGATCGAGCTCCTGAACAGTTACTACACGCTGATGTTCGACGCCATCGGGGGCCACGGCGGGATCGTCAACCAGATGCTCGGAGACGGCCTGATGGCGATCTTCGGGGCTCCGCTGCCCCACGCGGATCACCGGGCCCGAGCCGTGCGGGCGGCGCTGGAGATGCTGGAACTGGTGGACGGGTTCAACCAGGAGCAGGCATCGCGGGGTGGGGCCGAGATCCGCATCGGGATCGGCATCGCGTCCGGCCCGCTGGTGGCCGGCTTCACGGGCACCGAGCGACGCGTGACCTACACCTGCGTGGGCGATACCGTGAACCTCGCCGCTCACCTGGAGGCGCATACCAAGGTTGTCGGCCAGCCGATCCTCATCGACGAGAACACGCGAGCCGGGCTGGGGAGCGGGATCCGCGTGGAGTCGCATGGCCCCGCGCAATTCAAGAGCAAGAGCCAGGCCGTCCCGGTCTACTCGGTGCCGCCGGGGCAGCGGCCACGAGCGGACGGCGGCTAAGCGCTGCTGGACCCTGGACGGCTGCTGCGCGCCGCCGAGAGTCAGCCCGGCGTCGTGCACATCCGGATCGCCCCGCCGAGCTGACCCGGGCCGCGCCCGAGGGCTCGGACACCGCCGGGGCAGTCCCTAGATCTGCCCGGTGGCGCTGCAGGCCTCGATGCGCTGGATGTACGCGGGGTCGTCGTAGCGCGAGAGGGCGAAGGCCGGCGCGTAGTCAGGTAGCGCCGACCCCGTGACGTGCGCGGCGACCAGCTCGCCGCCGGCGCACCCCGCCATGATGCCGAAGCCCGAGTACGCGCTCGACACGTAGGCGCCGGTCACCGGCAGCGGGCCGATCAGCGGGCGGTTCTCGCGAGTCTTCGCGTAGTAGCCGCCGTCGACGTAGGCGCGCGGCATCGGGTCGAGATAGCCGGAAAATGCCGGCACCATGCGCGCCATCCCGCGGAGGACGAGTTCGGTGTAGTAGGGCGGCTCCGGCATCGGGAAGACGACGTCGGTCGCCGTGGAGTCGTACGACCAGAGGACGAGCAGCGTTCGGCTCTCCGGGCTGGCGCCCTCCGGGCGCGTGTGGACACCCGGGGGGAACGGCTCGAGCATCCAGCGAAGCCCGGGCTCGGCCTCGAGTGCGGCGCGCTCCTCGGGGCTCCAGGCAAGCATCTGGGCGTCGTCCCAGATCAGGAACGGGGCGTCGCGCGGCACCGCACCTAGCGCGTCCTCGATGGCGATCTTGTGGTGCTGCTCCGAGAACACGGGGAGCGTGAGGCCGAGGAGCCGCGCGGCATCGGGCAGGAGCGGCCCCGCGGCAAGGATCAGGCGGTCCGTGGCGAGAGTCCGGCGACCCCCGGGGCCTTCGATCCGCACTCCAGTGACCCGGCCGCCCGCGACGTCCACCGCGGCCAGGCGGCCCTCGATCAGGTCGGTCCCGGCGCGGCGGGCCAGCTCGAGGAGATGCATGCCGAGCTGCTGACCGGACAGCCAGCCGCATCGGCGGGCGTGCAGCAGCGCCACGATATCGTCGACGATGTACGGGAAGTGCCGCCGGATCAGGGCCCGGTCCAGCAGGAGGTCGATCCCCGCCGGCTGCGCGCGCCAGTCTCCCGCAGAAGGCGGCGGGTAGGCGGCGTTCCCCGGGCGCCCGTCGTGGATCCGGAAGGGGCCGGCGCCCCAGCCGGCCACGATCTCGGCCATCGCCTGGAGTTCCGTGGCACGGCTCGGATCCGCCGTGCCGAACACGTAGCCTCGCCGGTTCATCCGGAACACGTTGCCGCTCGCCTCGGCGAGCTCCTCCAGGAGGTCGATGCTCCGGTTCATGAACCTGACCATCGCATCGTCGGGACCGGGCCAGAAGTTCCGGTAGGCTTCGGTGGACTTGTCGCTGGTGAGCGAGAGCGGCGGACGCTCGTCGACGAGCGCCACGCGTCGCACGCCGTGGCGCACGGCCAGATGGTAGGCGGCCGCAACCCCGGCCATGCCGGCGCCGCAGACGACGACGTCGGCGGCCGGCATCACGGGCAATCCAGGCGCGCGGCTATTCGCGGAGGCGCCGGACCACGCGCCCGACCGCGTCGACCAGCGTGTCGATCTCGGTGTCGGTGGTCATGACGCCGAGGGCGCCGGCGCACGTGGTCTGGAGGAGGATGCCCTCGTTCAGCAGGCCCGTGTAGAGACCTCGCGTCATCTCGGCATCGTCCGCCACCACGTCACGGTAGCTCTTGATCGGCCGCGCGTTGAAGTGGATCCCGAAGAGCGAGGCGATCCCGGTCACCTGGGTCGGCACGCCCGTCGCCTGGAGGGTCCGGCGGAGCTTCTGCCGGAGCGACTCGCCCAGCTCGGCGAGCCGACGGTAGATCGGCGGCGTCAGCGCGCGCATGACGGCCTCGCCCGCCACGAGCGTCATCGGGTTCGCGTTGAACGTCCCCGCGTGAGCGATGCGGGCGCCGCCGGCCGCCGTGGGATCGTACTGCGCCATGATGTCCCGCCGCCCGCCGAACGCGCCGATCGGCAGCCCGCCGCCGATGATCTTCCCGAAGCAGGAGAGATCCGGGGTCACGCCGAAGAGCTCCTGGGCGCCGCCGGGCGCGATCCGGAGGCTCTGCACCTCGTCGTAGATCAGGACGATGTTGAGCTCCTCCGTCAGCTTCCGGATGCCCCGGAGGAACTCCGGGGTGCCGGGGACGTAGCCGAAGCTCGACACGACTGGCTCCATGATGAGCGCGCCCACCTCGTCCTTGTGGGCGCGGAGGATGCCGTCGCAGGCGGCGAGGTCGTTGTACGGGAGCACGATCACGTCCCGGAGGACACCCACCGGCTGGCCCGGGTACTCCGGAATCGCCGTCGGGCCCGCCGGATCGAGCCGGTCCGCCGGCGGCCTGACGCTCACCGCAACGTGCTCGTGAGCCCCGTGATAGCCGCCCTCGAACTTGGCGAGCTTGTGCTTGCCGGTGAACGCCCAGGCGGCCCGGATGGCCATCAGCGTCGCCTCGGTCCCCGAGTTCGTGAAGCGGATCGTGTCGAGCGAGGGGATGCGGTCACAGAGGAGCTTCGCGACCCGGACCTGCACCTCGGTCGGCGTGCTGAACGCCGTGCCCTTGCGCGTTTGCTCGCCGAGCGCCTCGACCACCATGGGATTGGCGTGGCCGACGATGAGCGTCGTCGCGTTCAGCATGAAGTCGAGATAGCGGTTGCCGTCGACGTCGTAGACGTAGTGGCCGTCGCCGTGGTCCGCGAAGAAGGGATAGGGGGCGAAGTACGCGGTCCCGCGCGAGCTGCCGCCGGGCAGGACTTGCTCGGCCTCGGCCTGGAGCGCCCGGGACTTGGGGGTCTTCGCGACGTACCGCTCGATCTCACGTGCCACGGCTGTCGAGGTCATCCCGCTCTCCTTCAGGCCTCCGGTGGACTCTCGGTGGACGGCACTCCGCACCGAAAGGATTCCACGACCGTCCTCGCGCCGCAAGGCCCCGGCCGGCCGGGGTTTACGCGGAGGCGCCGCCCCGGCATCCTGGAACGGTGATGGATGCCCGCGTCCGACGCGCGCTCGAGACCGAGCGCACCATCGACATCACGACGACCGGGCGGGCGACCGGCCGCCCGCAGCGGATCGAGATGTGGTTCCACAACCTCGACGGCCAGCTCTACCTCACCGGGACGCCGGGGACCCGGGACTGGCACGCCAACCTCCTGGCCCACCCGGAGTTCACCTTCCATCTCAAGGGCGTCGTACGGGCCGACCTGCCCGCCCGCGCCACGCCCATCGTGGACCCCGCGCGGCGCCGGGCGATCCTCTCGCGCCTCCTCGATCGACTGGGGCATGCAGCGGAGCTGGACGCCTGGGTCCGCGAGAGCCCCCTGGTCGAGGTAGAGATCCTCGAGAGCGAGCGGGGGGCCGGACCGAACCGACCGTCGACGACCTGAAGGCCCCTGGGGCCCGGTCCCGCCCCCGCCCGAACGGCCCCAGCCGCCCCGCTAGGCGCGCGCGGGCCGGAGCGCCCGGCCGGGAAGCGCGGGTGTGCGCTGGCCGTCGAGCAGCACGGGCTCCCCGTTCACGAGAACGTGGTCCACGCCCTCGGCGGGCTGCCGCCCGTCGGCGTACGTCGCGCGGTCGCCGATCCGGTCCGCGTCGAAGACCACGAGATCCGCGGTCATCCCGGGGCGGATCAACCCGCGGTCACCGAATCCGAGCCGCCGGGCTGGATGGGCCGCCAGATGCTGCACGGCTTCCTCCAGGGTCCACGTGCGCGCCTCTCGCACGTAGTGGCCGAGGTAACGGCCGAAGCAGCCCCACCCGCGCGGGTGAGGCCGGCCCCCGGCGAAGATGCCGTCGCTGCCACCCATCATCGCCGGGTGGCGCATAAGGGCCGTCACGTCGCCCTCCGCCCGCTGCTGGTGGGCGACCACGCACCCGACTGCGAGGGCCGACGCCACGAGCACGTCGCACACGAAGTCGATGATGGCCTCGGAGCCGGCGTGTCCGGTCGCGCGGCGCGCCGCCTCGGCAAGGGTCAGACCCTCGTAGGCCCGGTAGGCCGGCGCGTCCACGTAGCTGAGGCGCACCTCGTCGAGCGGCCCCCGGGGTCCGGCGAAGCCCTCGGCCCGGAGCCGCGCGCGCACAGCCGGGTCGCCGAGCCGCGCGAGCGTCGCGTCGGCCCCGCCCTCCTGGACCCAGGGCGGCAGCGCGATCATCCCGAGGATGGTCGAGCCGGCGAGGTACCCGTAGAGGTCGAAGGCCACGTCGAGCCCCGCAGCGCGCGCCCGGTCGAGGTGCGGGAGGACGAGGTCGGCCCGGCTGTTGAAGTGGGAGATGAGCGCCGCGACGCCGGCCTCGCGCGCGATTCGGAAGACCTCGTCCATCGCGCCGATGACGTTGTCGGGCGAGTAGCCGCGCATGTGCGTGACGTAGACGCCGCCGTAGGGCGCGATCTCCCGGCAGAGCTCCGCGAGCTCCTCGGCCTGGGCGTACCGGCTCGGGATGTAGTCGAGCCCGCTCGACAACCCGACCGCGCCCTCCTCCATCGCCTGGCGGACGACGCGGCGCATCCGCGCCAGCTCATCCGCCGTGGGCGGCCGCGTCTCGAGCCCCATCACGTCCATGCGGACGTTCCCGTTCGGCACGAGACAGGCGACGTTCACCGCGGCCCGCCGGTCGAAGCGCCCGAGGTACTCCGCCATGCTCGACCAGGGATCCGGCACCTCGGCGCGCCCGCTGAACCCCGCCGTGTAGCGCCGCATGTACGCGAGGGTCGCCGGAGAAGCCGGGGCCATCGCGACGCCGTCCTGGCCCAGGAGGTAAGTGGTGACACCCTGGCGGATGGCGGCCTCCTGGAGCGGGTCTGCGAGCAACGCCAGGTCGGCGTGGACATGCGTGTCGACGAAGCCGGGCGCGACGACCCGGCCGGCGACGTCGAGCCGCCGCCGGGTCTCGGCGCGGCCGAGGGCGCCGACGGCGGCGATCCGATCGCCCCGAACCCCTATGTCCGCCCGAAACCAGGGGCTGCCGGTGCCGTCCACCACGCGACCGCCTGCCAGCACCAGATCGAACATGAGCGCTCCTTTTTCGCGCGCGGATGGTCCCCTCGGTCGTGTTCGCCGGGGGCGCGCGCTCGGCTATTGTAGGGGTGGGAGGCGATCCCGCATGGAGGCGCCGTACCGGCCGATGGCGGTCCTGATCGCCCGGCCCTGGCTCGCGGCCATTCCCGGGGCGGCCCTTCTCGCGCTGTGGATCTGGTCGGGGCGGCGCCTCGTCCTGGTGGCCGCTCTCGACTGGCTCCTCTATCTCCCCTAACGAGTACGGCATGAAGTGGCGCATCCTCTGCTCGGAAGAGTGCAACATCCGGGTCGACCTCCTCCTCCTCCTGTACCCGGCGCTGGTGATCCTATCGATCCTCGCGGCGGTCTCGGCGCTGCGGGCGTTCGGCTGGACGCGGGCCTGACGGGCCGGCACTCAGTCCCTGGCGGTCACGCCCAGGCTGGCGAAGAAGTCGTTCCCCTTGTCATCGACGACGACGAAGGCGGGAAAGTCTTCCACCTGGATCCGCCAGACGGCCTCCATGCCGAGCTCCGGGTACTCGAGCACCTCGACCTTGCGGATGAAGTCCTGCGCCAGGCGCGCCGCGGGCCCCCCGATCGACCCCAGATAGAAGCCCCCGTGCCGGCGGCACGCGTCGATCACCGCGCGAGAGCGGTTCCCCTTGGCGAGCATGACGTGGCTTCCGCCCCGCGACTGGAAGAGGTCGACGTAGGCATCCATCCGCCCCGCCGTCGTCGGGCCGAAGCTCCCCGACGCATAGCCCTTCGGCGTCTTCGCGGGACCGGCGTAGTAGACCACGTGGTCCCGCATGTATGCCGGCATTGCCTCGCCCGCATCGAGGCGCTCCTTGATCTTTGCGTGCGCGATGTCGCGGGCCACGATCATGGGCCCGGTGAGCGCGAGCCGGGTCCGCACCGGGTGCCGCGAGAGTTCGGCCCGCACCTCCGCCATCGGCCGGCCGA
This sequence comes from uncultured Candidatus Rokubacteria bacterium, assembly GCA_963805625.1. Lineage (GTDB taxonomy): Bacteria > Methylomirabilota > Methylomirabilia > Rokubacteriales > DASRDR01 > DASRDR01. The sequence goes on along the minus strand of CAWDVE010000003.1, from coordinate 17,949 downwards.
GATCGAGCCGGACGACGTCGCTCCGGAGGGCCGTGTCGTCCACCTCGGGCAGGAAGCGGGCGGGGTCGGGCTCGAGCTGCTCCAGGTAGACGCCGTCCCGCGTGATCTTCCCGAGGGCCTGCCGGTCGGCTGAGCACGACACCGCGATTCCCACCGGGCAGGAGGCGCCGTGGCGCGGGAGCCGGATCACCCGCACGTCGTGGCAGAAGTACTTCCCGCCGAACTGGGCGCCGATCCCGAGTCGCCGCGTCATCTCGTGGACCTCTGCTTCGAGGGCGATATCTCGGAACCCCCGCCCGTGCTCGTTGCCCGAGGTCGGCAGGCTGTCGAGGTAGCGGGCGGAGGCGAGCTTGGCGACCTTCAATGTGTATTCGGCCGAGGTGCCGCCGATCACCACCGCGAGGTGATAGGGCGGGCACGCCGCGGTACCGAGCGACCGGACCTTCTCCTCCAGGAACGCGGCGAGGCTCCGGGGATTCAGGAGGGCCTTCGTCTCCTGGAAGAGGAAGCTCTTGTTGGCCGAGCCGCCGCCCTTGGCCAGGAACAGGAGTTGGTACTCGTCGCCGGGCACGGCGTGGACTTCGATCTGCGCCGGCAGGTTCGAGCCGGTGTTGACCTCTCGATACATGTCGAGCGGCGCGAGCTGGGAGTAGCGCAGGTTGCCGGTGCGGTACGCGTCGAACACGCCCCGGGCTATCGCCGCCTCGTCGCCCCCGCCGGTGAGAACGCGCTCGCCCTTCTTCCCCATGACGATGGCCGTGCCGGTGTCCTGACACGACGGCAGCACCCCACCCGCCGCCACACACGCGTTCTTGAGGAGCTCGAGGGTAACGAACCGGTCGTTCGGCGAGGCCTCCGGATCCTGGAGGATGTCCGCCAGCTGCTGGAGGTGACCGGTTCGGAAGAGGTGGGCGATGTCGCGCATCGCCGCCCGGCTGAGCTCGGTGAGTGCCGCGGGGTCCACCTCGAGGAAGCGCCGGCCACCGGCCTCGAGCGTGGACACGCCCTCCCGCATCAGCAATCGATACGGGGTGACGTCCTCACCCAAGGGCAACAGGTCCTGGTACGCGAACTCGGCCATGGGGTCCTCCTGGCGTGCTGGTCTGGCAAATTTGCTGGCTCGCCCATTTGCTGGCTCGCCTAGAGGATAATCGATCCTTGGCGTGGGGCGCCGACGCTCCCCTTGACACAGGCCCCCGGCAGAGGCGCCCGTGGTAGCATGTGGGCCGGCCGACGGGGGGTCCGTCTGACCACCGACAACGCTGAGGAAGGGGCGATCTACGGACCGACAAAGGCCCTCATCGACAACATCCCGGCGCTCCGTGCGGCACACCGGCGGCGAGTAGCCTGACCACCGACACGGTGTTGCGCGTCGTCACGGTCCCTGTCCACCCGGGCGCTCTCCGGCTCTACCGCGAGCGCAACATCCAGCAGTAGGCGCGTCCTCGGGGTCGCCCTTCTCGCCGCCGGCTGCGCTGCAACTGAGGGCGAGGAGCGCGGTCTTGTGCTGACCGTCACGGACCTGGACCGGGGCCGCGTCCCGGTGCGGGAGCGTGTCGAGCCGGGCGCGCTCATCAGCCTCGCATACGTCCACTCGACGGAGGGCCGGCCCGTGCACGCAACGCTTCGTGTCGAGGGTGACCATGCCCTCCGCCTGGTCGGGACCGCCTTCCCGAGCGTCGGCCCGGGACTGCCGCCGCTCGGGCCCGTGGGCACGTGGGCGATCGAGGACGGGCTGATCGTGAACCGGGCTCCGAGCGCCCCCCTGCCCGAGCTCCGACTCCGCGCGGTGCCGCTCACGCACCACCGGTTGACCTTGGCCTGCGGCCGGGTGCTCGACCTCGGCGCGCTCGTCGAGCCGGGCAGCGCCATTCGCCTGGCCGTCCACTGAAAGAGCGCCTCATGGGGAGCTCGGACGCTGACGCGGTGGTCGCCAGCTCCCGCGGGCGGGTGCTGGTGGTGGACGACGAGCGCTCGTTGCTCGAGGTGCTCGCGACCATGCTGACCGAGGCCGGCTGGCAAGTCGACACCGCGGCCGATGGACGCGAGGCGCTCGGCCTCGTCGACGCCCAGCGCTACGAGGTCGTCCTCTCGGATATCGACATGCCAGGCATCAACGGCGTCCAGCTCCTCCGGGAGATCCGGGCGCGCGATCTCGACGTGCCCGTGCTGCTGATCACCGGGCATCCGCGGGTGGACACGGCCGTGGAGGCGCTGGAGCACGGCGCCCTCCGCTACCTCCAGAAGCCCCTGCGGGAGCGGGACCTCCTGTCGGCAGTGGAGGACGCGGCCCGCCTGCACCGGATGGCGCGCCTCAAGCGCGAGGCGCTGGCCGCCATCGGGCTGGAGGACCGGCTGCCGACCGACCGCGCAGGCCTCGAGAACCGATTCGGCCACGCGGTGGCCACGCTGCGCCTGGTCTTCCAGCCCATCCTGCGCGCGGGGGACGGCACCGTCTTCGGGTACGAGGCGCTGACCCGCACGGACGAGCCCAGTATCCCCCATCCGGGCGCCCTGTTCGAGGCGGCGGAACGCCTGGGACGGGTGCACGAGGTCGGAGGCATGGTCCGGGACCGCGCGGCGGCGTTCCTGGCCCGAGCGCCTGCGCTGACCTTGTTCGTGAACGTCCACGCGCAGGAGCTGACCGACGACGCCCTCCTGTCGCCCGCGGCGGCCCTCTCGGGCCATGCGCGGTCGGTCGTGCTGGAGCTCACGGAGCGGAGCTCGTTCGAGCACGTGCCCAACCTCCGGGCGCGCGTCTCGCTCCTCCGGCGCCTGGGCTACCGCCTGGCGGTGGACGACCTCGGGGCGGGGTACGCCGGGCTCACCAGCTTCGCCGCACTGAACCCGCACGTCGTGAAGCTCGACATGTCGCTGGTGCGCGGAGCCGATAGCGAGCCGGTCAAGCAGCGCGTCATCGCTTCCATGGCGACGCTCTGTAAGGAGTTCGGCATCATGGTGGTGGCCGAAGGGATCGAGACGCCCGGCGAGCGAGACACGGTGGTCGCGCTCGGATGCGATCTCATCCAGGGCTTTCTCCTCGGCCGCCCGATGGAGGCCGACGCCGCCCTGGCGTTGCACGAGGGCCGGTCCACTCCCCGCTGACCGATGACAAGGGGATGACGCCGCCGCCACCGCCGAGGTGACGCGACGCATCCGGTTGGTCAGCGCCCCGGCCGACCTCGGGTCAAGACTTTCGCCTTGGTGTGCTCTAGTTTCGGACCATCTGGTGCATGCGTTCGACCTGTCTTGCGAGTGTCTCGGCAGCGCACCGATGTCCATGCTCATTCGGATGATAGACGTCAATCGCAACCGGTCCTTCTTTGGCACAGGCTTGAAAAGCCGCCAACAAATCTAGATGAACAAAACTATTCTCTTCCGACAGTGTGCGAACGTATGCATGTTCCGATTGAAAGGAATAGCCTTCAAAATCCTCGGCCTTCTTCTTTCGAAACAAGGGGAATACGCTAACGATGACCCTAAAACCGTGTGTTCGTGAAAGTTCGGCCAGCCGCTCGAAACTTTGCTTCACGGTATCCGCGAACACGCCGCCAAAGCGCTTCTCAATTTCATCGTTAGCACTCGCAGGCTTGAAAAGCAATCCGAAGTACAAGTACCGGAATAGTGCGCTCTTGGCGAGCCATCGCAGTCTCTTCGAATCATCGGCGGCCCTTTTCTGTAACGCGCTTCTCGCCATTGCATAAGGCATTCGACCCGCTTCAAAGGACCGATCATTCAAACAGTAGGACAAGATCACAATGTCGGGTGAATACGCGAGCCCCTTTGTTAGCAACGTCTCCACTTCCTGTTGCGTGTTGTAACCTGGGACCCCGAAATTCTGCACCTCTGCGGGAACACCCTTCAATCGAAGGTTCATTTCAAGCAGGCGCGGGAAAATCGCTTTCTCGTGTTTGATCCCTGTTCCCTGGGCGATGCTATCGCCGATCACGATAATACGCAGAACACCCGGAGGCTTGGAAACCGGGTGATTCACATCCCGATATCCCAGATCATTGATTCCGACTCTGGATGTTCTTCGTTCAGCAAGAGGTAGCGGCTCCCATCCTATCTTGGGGTTATCGGAATACTTGTACGCCTGGGAAGACATGACCTCGATCTGTGGCGCGATATCGACGAATCGAAAGAGACATTCCGAAATGAGAAGCCCCATCGCTAAACCGCAGCCCACCATGGTCACGCGCGCCACTATGCCCATGTTCCGTCCCTTAACCAGTCTCGCACCAGTCTCGCGTGTTCCTGAGGGCGCCGGTGTCTGCCCTCGTGCCCGTCCTGATGGTGGTGCTGGGGACCGATCTAGCGAACTCCTCAAGCTCGATCACGTCCACCCGCCGCTTCCCCAACTCACACTTCGAGACGAACGACTGGGGTTTCTGAAGGGCCTGGAGTGCTCCCCGGTTGAGTTGGACACAGATGGGGTATCCTGCCGAGGCACGAAGTAGACTTTGGCCATCAGCGGTCGAGGACGGAGGTTGCCCGAGCATGTTCGACTTCGGAAAGGACGTGGTTCTCGTCACGGGCGCCGGCGCCGGCATCGGCTTCGGCATCGCCCAGGCCTTCCATGAGGCAGGTGCGCGCATCGCCCTCGGCGATGTGCGCGAGGCGGCGGTCCGCCGGGCGGCCTCCCGACTGGGCGCGGAGAAGGGCATCTTCGCGGGGGCGGTAGACGTCCGCGACGCGGCGTCGGTGGCCGCCTTCTTCGGCGCGGCGGAGCGCACCCTCGGACCCGTCACCATCGCGGTCGCCAATGCCGGGATCTATCCCAATACGCCGGTCCTCGAGATGTCACAGGAAGAGTGGGACCGCGTCATGGAGACGAACGCCCGGGGCGTCTTCCTCACCTGCCAGGCCGCGGCCCGCAGCATGGTGGCACGCGGGGCGGGAGGCAAGATCATCACCCTCTCGTCGGGAGCCGCCCAGAGTGGGCGGCTGGGCGCCGCCCACTACTGTGCCTCCAAGGCCGCGGTCGTCTTGTTCACCCGGGTGCTGGCCCTCGAGCTGGCTCCGCACCGGATCAACGTCAACTCCATCGCCCCCGGCCTCATCGAGGTCGAGGGCGAGGTCTCCCCGCTCTCCCGCGAATACGTGGACGCCCTCGTCCGCAGCATCCCGTGGGGCCGGATCGGCGCGCCCCGGGACATCGCGCACGCCGCCCTGTTCCTCGCCTCCCCCTATGCCGAATGGGTCACCGGCGAGGTGTTCGGGATCAACGGCGGCAGCGCGGCCGGCCGGACGAACCTCCCGCTCAGCACTCCTCGGCCCTGATACCGACAGGGGTCAACCGATCCGGACGAGGCCAATCAGTCGGTCGAGGACGACGATCAGCACCAGCGCCAGCACGACGAATATCGTCGACACCGCGTTGATGGCCGGGTCGAAGTTGTACTCGGTGTAGTTGAAGATCCGCATCGGCAGCGTGGTGGTGCGAGCCCCAGCGATCAGGAGCGTGACCGCCAGCTCGCCGAAGGAGATGATCGCGGCGAAGATGGCGCCGGCCACCAGCCCCGGACGCAGAAGCGGCAGCGTCACCCGGCGGAAGGTCTGGAGCGGCGTCGCCCCCAGGTTCTGGGCTGCCCGCTCCAGCGCCGGGTCGAGGTTGTGCACGCTGATCGAGACCAGGCGCACCGTGTACGGAAGCGTGACGACCAGGTGCCCGAGGACCAGCCCGGTCAGCGTGTTGATGAGCCCCAGGGCGCTGAAATAGTTGAGGAGCGCGATCCCCACGATGATCTGGGGCATGACCAGGGGCGCCATGACGAGCGTGGTGACCAGACCCTTTCCGGGGAACGTATACCGGCCGAGGGCGTAGGCGGCCAGGGTCCCCATCGCCAGCGAGAGCGGCGTGACCACCGCAGTCAGGAGCAGGGAGAGGCGGAACGACTCCACCCAGACCTCGCTCTCCCACAGCGCCCGGTACCAGCGCAGGGAGAAGCCGCGTGGCGGGAACGACAGGTAGTCGGCGGCGTTGAACGAAGCGAGCACGACGACGACGAGCGGCGCCAGCAGGAAGACGTAGACCAGCACGCTGAAAGCGTTCGCCGCCCTCGCGAGACCGGGCCGCCGCCTCATCAGCCGACGCTTCCCCTCACCGTGCGGAGCAGCCGGCCGGCCAGCGCGATCACGCCGAGCGTGAAGGTCAGCAGGATGAAGGACAGCGCCGCGCCGAGCGGGAAGTTGAGCTGGTTGAGCGTGACGTAGTAGATGCCGATGGCGAGAAGCGGCTGGAGCGGACCGGCCACCAGCAGCGGCGTGATGTAGATGCCGAGCGTGAGCGCAATCACCAGGCTCGTCCCGGCCAGCACGCCCGGCATGCTGAGCGGGAGGATCACCCGCCAGAACGTCTGAAGCGGCGTGGCCCCCAGGCTCTGGGCCGCCCGCTCCAGGACCGGGTCGAGCGCCTGGAGGGCGCTGGCAATTGGCAGCATCATGAATGGCAGCAGCACGTGGACGGTGGCGACGACCACCGAGCCGAACGTCCCGAGCATGCGGAGCGGCCGGTCGACCAGCCCGAGGGCGACCAGCGTGCCGTTCACGACCCCATTGTTGGCCAGGAGGACGACCCAGCCGTAGGTCCGGACGATGACGCTGATGAGGAGCGGCGAGACGACGATGGCGTAGAGCAGGGTCCGGTACATCGGCGAGCGCACGTGAACCATGTAGTAAGCGGCGGGGTAGCCGAGGAGCAGGCAGGCGCCCGTGGTCCAGAGCGTCAGCTTGACGCTGCCCCACACCATGCGGTGGAAGTAGGGGCTCGTCGCGAAGGTTCGGTAGTTCACCAGCGAGGCGTCGTCATGGATCGCGAGCTGGGGATCCACCCAGGCCAGGCTCAGCCGGAAGAGGTCGACCGAGGGGACCATGAAGAACAGGACGAGCAGCACGACGGCTGGGCTCAGGAGAACGCCCGCCGTCACCCGCTCCCGCCACCGGGCGGTCACGGAACGATCCCGACCAGCGTCTCGCGTGATCCCGGCAGCACGATCGCGTCCTCGGGCGCCCAGGTCACGACCACGGCTTCGCCGTCCCCGAACGACGGCATGCCGCTGGCGATCTGCTCGACGACCCGCACCGCAGGCCCGGCAGCCAGCCGCACCTCGTACTCCGCGCTCGTCCCCAGGTACACCGTGTAGGCGATCGTGCCCGGGAGGGCGTTCACGGCCCGGTCGACCGGCGGCCGTTCGAGCGTCGCGCTCTCGGCCCGCAGCACCACGCTGACCGCCGCCCCCGTGGCCAGCGTCCCCTCGTAGGTCGCCCGGACGACGGCCGGCCCCACCCGCACGTCCACCTCGCCGCCGCGCTCCCCGACCACCTCGCCGAAGAGGAAGTTCGGGTGGCCCAGGAACTGCGCCACGAACGGGGTCCGGGGCTTCCGGTAGAGCTCTACGGGCGTGCCTACCTGCTCGATCCGGCCCTGGTTCATGACGACCAGGCGGTCGGACAGCGTCAGCGCCTCTTCCTGGTCGTGCGTGACGAAGATGGTCGTGATGCCGACCTGGCGCTGCAGGCGCCGCAGCTCGACCCGCATCTGGCGTCTGAGCTGAGCGTCGAGGTTGGACAGCGGCTCGTCCATGAGCAGAACCAGCGGGTCGATGGCCAGGGCTCGAGCGATGGCGACGCGCTGCTGCTGGCCGCCCGAGAGTTGACGGATCGGACGGTTGGCGAGCGACTCCAGCCTCACGAGCGCCAGCGCCTCCCCGACCCGCCGGGCAGTCTCGGCGGTCTGAAGCCGGCGGATCCGGAGGCCGAAGGCCACGTTGTCGAAGACGTTCATGTGGGGGAACAGGGCGTAGCTCTGGAAGACCATCCCGGTGTTGCGCCGGTATGGGGGGACGTTGTTCACCATCCGCCCGCCCAGGCTCACTGTCCCCCGGCTGGGCTCGAGGAAGCCGGCGATGATGTTGAGGGTGGTGGTCTTGCCGCAGCCCGACGGCCCGAGGAGGGAAACCAGCTCCCCCTTGTGGACGTCGAGGTCCACGTCGTGGAGCACCGGGGTGGGCCCGTACGCCATGGAGACGCCGCGGAGCTGGACGTCGACGTCCGGGATCGTCACGCGCGGGCCACGGCCCGGGCAGCCGGGCTCAGCGCCTGGCCGCCGGGGCTCGAGACCGGACTAGGCGAAGATGGCGGCCCAGCGCTGCGTCCACTCGCCGAGCTTCTGGCTGACGACGTCGTAGTTCGGGGCGAGAAGCTTGGCGTAGTGGTCGGTCCCGTAGGCGACCTTCGCAGCATACTTCGGGTCGAGCTTCACCTGCTTGTTCGACGGCCCGTACCACATCTGCTGGCAGAAGCCCTTCTGCGGCTCGAGGCCGAGACGGAAGTCGATGAAGCGAAGGGCGGCCGCCCGGTTCTTCGTCCCCCTGGCGACCGCCACCGGCGCGCCGCTGGCGACCGGGCCCGGCTTGTTGGGGTAGCTGAAGGCGATGGGGAGGCCGGCGGCCGCCAGCGCGTGAACCCGGCCGTCCCAGAGGGGCACCACCCCGATATCTCCCCGCTCGATGAGTTGCTGGATGGCCCCGGCGTCGGCCGGCTGCTGGACGATGCTCGGCTTCAGCTCCTTCATCTTCTCGAAGGCCCGGTCGACGTCGGCGGGGTTCTTCTCGTCGCCGCCGAGTGCATGGATCGTCGCCACGAAAAACTGGAGGCCGACCGAGTAGCTGACGGGCGGCATGCCGACCAGCCCCTTGTACTCGGGCTTCCAGACGTCGAGCCACTCCTTGGGCGGCGTCTTCACCTTGTCGGTCCGGTACATGATGCCGAGCTGTCCCCAGTTCTGGTGGACGGCGTAGAACTTGCCGTCCTTCTGCCACTTGGCCGGCGTGGAGACCGTGTAGAGGTCCTTGACGTTCGGGACCTCCCGCGCGTCGAAGGGATCGATCAGGTCCTCGCGCATCGCGATGTCCATCTGCTCGTCCAGCATGAGCACCACGTCGAAGGGCGGGTTGTTGGTCCGGGCCGCCCGCAGCTTGGCGAGCTGCGCGGTGCCGGCGGTGAGGTCCAGGTGCAGCTTGACACCCGGGTGCTTCTGGGAAAACGGCTTGGCCATGTGATCCCGGAACGCCGTCTCCCACGCCCCGCCGGCCACGCAGGCGACCAGGTCGCCGGAGATGTCGGCCTGGGCCTCGGCCCGTCCTCCCGGGGTGGCCAGCAGCGAGGCGGCGCCCGCCACGCCGGCTCCCACGAGGAAATCCCGCCGCGCGATCCGATTGTCCGTCTCGATCATCATTTCCTCCCGGTATGGCAGGACTGGTTGGGACGGCCCGAGTCTAGCCCCGGCCTCCGGAGCGGTCAAGGCGTCGGGCCCTCGTCGGGGCCTGGCTCGAGTGGAAGCCGGGCTCTTCGGTTCCGAAGTTTCGCGACCGAGCTGCTCGCTCAGGAGCGCTGATCACCCAGCGACGTTTCAGTGGTACGCGCATTGGCCTCCACGCAAGGACAAGGACTGGGTCGACGCGCTCGACACGGTCGAATCCCAGGCGCACGGTACCCAAATGACGGCGAAATCCAACGGATGGGAGCGACGTGGAAGTGACTGAAAATCTGGAGCCGACCATCGGACTTGCACCGATGACCTGTCGATTAAGAAAGGGCTCCTGAAAGCGCGGGTACCGACCCACCCTGTTCCCGGGCAATCCGGCGACCCTGTGGGAAGGAACCGTCTGGCGCCGCGGGCGGGGGCTTGGTAGGGTCGTGGCGCACGGATCAGTCCTCATCGAGGATGAGGAACCCCGTGCGTTCTGAGGCACGCGTGACCCTCCGCGACAGTTCGGTCCCACCCCTCGAAGGGCAAGGTGAGCGCGGCGGTCGTTTGGACTCCCAGTCAAGGAGTGTGTGATTGGCTAGGGTTGGTCATGGATTCCTCGCTACGCTCGGAGTGACGCTGAACGACACGCTGAACGATCGTGGGAGGATCGCAGATGGACGGGCTCATCCTTAGCGGTACCCGTGAACTCAAGCAGTCGGTGCTGTTTGAACGGGTGGCGCGCGCGGCGTCGGGCTTTGTGTCGCTAGGTATCGACGAGAACGGCACCGTGGCCTTGGTGCTGCGCAACGATTTCGCCTTCTTCGAGGCGGCCATGGGCGCGGGCCTGGTGGGGGCCTACGCCGTGCCGGTGAACTGGCACTTCAAGGCTGATGAGGCGGGGTACATCTTCCAGGACTGTGGCGCGAAGGCCGTTGTGGTGCATGCCGACCTCCTGCCGCAGATCCGCGACAGCATCCCGACGGGCGTCCGCGTCTTCGTCGTGCCGACGCCGCCCGAGATCCGCGATGTCTATGGCATCCCGACCGCGGCCGGCGCCCTGCCGCACGGCGCCGTGGCGTGGGACGACTGGGTGGCCGGGCACGCGCCGTGGACCGAACCGCCGCGGCCTGTGCGCACCAACATGATCTATACCTCGGGCACCACCGGCCGGCCCAAGGGGGTGCGCCGCCAACCGGCGACACCAGAGATGCAGGCCACGATGATGCGCATGGTGTCGCGCATCTTCGATATCCGCCCGGGCGAAGGCATCCGCACGGTGATCACCGGGCCGGTCTACCATTCGGCGCCAAACCTCTATGCTCTGTCGGCCGCGCGCGACGGAGGGTTGGTGGTGCTGCAGCCGCGCTTCGATGCCGAGGACCTGTTGCAGCAAATCGAGCGGCACCGCATCACGCACGTGCACATGGTGCCGACGATGTTCGTGCGGCTGCTCAAGCTGCCGGCCGACGTACGCCATCAGTATGATCTGTCGTCGTTGAAGTTCGTCACACACGCGGCCGCGCCCTGCCCGCCCGACGTCAAACGACAGATGATCGACTGGTGGGGGCCCATTATCAACGAGTACTATGGCGGCACGGAAACCGGCGGCGCAGTATTCCACACTTCCGAGGAAGCGCTGCGAAAGCCTGGCACGGTGGGACGGCCCATCGAAGGCGCGATCGTGAAGATCTTTGACGCGGCCGGTCGAGAACTGGGGCCGGGCGAGATCGGCGAGGTGTACCTCAGGATCGGCGGTTTCCCGGACTTCACCTACAACGGCATGGAGGACAAGCGCCGCGAGGTCGAGCGCCAGGGTCTGATCACGTGCGGTGACGTCGGCTATCTCGACGGGGACGGCTACCTGTTCCTGTGCGACCGCGTGCGCGACATGGTGATCTCCGGCGGCGTCAACATCTACCCCTCCGAGATCGAAGCGGTGCTGATCGGCATGCCCGGAGTGCGGGACTGTGCCGCATTCGGTATCCCCGATGAGGAATATGGCGAGTCGCTGGCCGCCTATATCGAGCCGCTCGGTCACGTTACGCTCACCGCCGATGCCGTGAGGGCATACCTGCGCGAGCGTATCGCCGGCTATAAGGTGCCGCGGCTGTTCGAGTTCCAGCGCGGCTTGCCGCGCGAGGATTCCGGCAAGATCTTCAAGCGCAAGCTCCGCGCGCCTTATTGGGAGAAGAGGGGCCGGCAGATCTGATCTCCTTCCTGCTTTCTGAGAACGTGCAAGAAGGAGCAGCCGGTACCTCGATCGTGTACCGCCCGCCTTCGCGAGTGCTGCGGGCGGCCTCAGGGGCCGCCATCACGCGGCGACCCGGTGGAGCGGCGGGCCCGCGGCGATGGCGAGGATGGCAAGGAGGACCATGGCGGCACGACCGAGGATGGCGAGGGGCGCGCCGATTCATACCAACACGCGCATCTCCGCCTCCGCCCTCTCCAGGCAGAATCGCATGTCGCCAGGTCGAGCACCTGATGGCATATGACGCCCGGAGCCGCCTCGGATGCCGAATCTTCCGTCGTTTTCTCGTTCGTCTCTACCAGCCCGAGTATCGCCAGGTTATTGCCAGTCCGGTCTCCGTTTCTGGCCTCCTGCTGACCTCCCGAGACTCCTCGACCTCAACCCAACTACGGCAGCGCTACTGCACCTAGCGTCATCGTTTTCCTTGACGGCCCCGCATTCATGGATGGTAGGCGGAGCAGGATTCGAACCTGCGACATCAGCCTTGTTTACCAGGTACGGCTGCGCGAGAAGCCAAGCGTCCAGCTGATCGAGGAGCACGCGCGCCCGCACGGCCAGCTCCAGGATCGTCGCTTGCTGCGCCGTCAGGTGGTCCGCGCCACCAAGATCCCGCACCAGCTCGGCGTGCCAGTATCTCAGCGCCTTGGCCTGCTCGGTCCGCTGATCCAGAGCCGCCAGCCCCCGCGCCCTGACGCGCCGCCGTAGGCTGTCATCCCCGTCTGCTGGTATGTGCGACGGCCGATCCTCGGGCCGTTCTGGCGCCCGAAGCCGGGATCGCTGGGGCTTTCGCTCATATCCGCGACCCCGACCAGACGATGTCATCAGACCGCAATGATCGGATTTCACGATTCGACTGATCGAGCGGGGATGGTCTGACCGCGTCACCGGCTCCCGCCGACTCCGCGGACGTGTGACCCTCGCACGGCGGGGTTGGGTGCGCTATCGTCTGGTTGCGCGGCGCGGGCCGGGGGCGGCAAGAGTCCGATGGAGGAGCGGGAGGTCGGCTGGTCTGCACTCCTCTGTACCGCTCCCCGACCGGCGGCGGGCGAGGGATCATCAACACCGACCGAGACCCACCACCGTTCCCCGACGAGTGTGGTCCGAGGCTGAGGTCCACTCACGTCACTCTGACCGGCGGCGTGGAGAAAGACGGATGACCGAGCCCGAATCCGCACGAGCCGCGGTGGCCGGCCGGGCCATCGAGCGAGGGCTCGCGCTCGCTTGTGGGACGGCGCTGGCGGTGACGCTCCTCATGGCGGCACCAGTGCTGTGGGCCCCCTCCAGCCGCCTCTTCGGCACGGAGATCGTGGGGCGTAACCACGATCCCTTCACGGCCATGGAGCGCTTCGCGCGCCCGCCGTCGCTCGGCTGGTACTCCCAGCCTGCCACCGACTGGCCCGGAGCGCTGCTGGCCCGCCTCATGGGGCCCGTGGCCACCTACAACCTCATCGTCCTGGCCTCGTTTCCCCTGTCGGCCGCGACGGCGTATCTGCTGGCCCATCACCTGACGGGCTCCACGGCCGGCTCGGTCGTGGCCGCGCTGGCCTACGCCTTCTCGCCGTTTCATCTCGCTCACTCGGCCTACCATGTCCACATCGCCCAGACGCAGTGGCTTCCTCTCTACCTCCTGGCCCTCTTCCGCTGCCTGGATCACGCCACGGTCTGGCGGGCCGCGCTGCTCCTGGGGTCGGTCGCCCTGCTCGTGCTGTCGAACTTCTACGCCGGGTTCATCGGAGCGGTCCTGACACCGCTCTGCCTCCTGGGCTACTGGCTCTCCGTCCCGACCCCTCGACGTGGCCTCGGCGCCCTGATCGTGACCAGCCTAGTGCTCGCGGTAACGGCGGCAGGGGGCTTCCTGTACCTCCGCCTCGTCACGGCGGAGGCGTTCCGGCAGCCGGCGCTGCTCGCCTTCCCGCGGGCGGATCTGTTTCGGTATGCCGCCAAGTGGTGGGCCTATCTCCTGCCCCCGGTCGAGCATCCCGCCCTCGGCGACTGGGCGCGCGCGGTCTGGCAGCGTCACGGCGTGGGTGGGGCCGTGCTGGAGCAGCAGGTGTTCGTTGGGTGGTCCCTGCTGGCGCTCGGGCTGGTCCCGGTATGGCAATGGTGGCGGGGACATCGGCAGCACCGGGCCGTGCGCCTCGTCCCGCTGCTTGGCGGCCTCGCGCTGGCCGCGCTCCTCTGCTCGCTGTCACCCGAGCGGCGGATCGGCAGCGTCACGGTCGTCCGTCCCGCCGCCTATCTCTACGAGCTCGCCCCGATGTTTCGCGCGTACGCGCGCTTCGGCCTCGTGGTGCAGCTCATTGCGGCGCTTCTGGCCGGGGCCGGCGTCGCCTGGCTGGCCGGCCGACCCGGCCGGTCGAGCCGCGCCGCCGTGTTGGCGCTGTTGGCTGTCCTCGTCGTGGAGTATGCTCCGTTCCCGCCCTGGCGGTGGCGTGACGTGCTGCCGACTCAGGGCCATCGCTGGCTGGCGAGCCAGCCCCCGCCGGTGCGAGTGCTTGACTGTGTGCGCCCGACTCCACCCGAGCGATCGGTCCTGTGGCTCCTCGGTCACGATGTCTCGCTCCTGGAGCGCCCGTTCGCCGATTGCGAGGAGCCCAATCTCGGCCAGAAGCTGACGGCCCTGGGCTATACTCATGCTCTCCTGAGGAGCGCTCGATCCTCACGAGGCGCCGAGGCAGCCGTGTACGAAGCCCACGGTCTCCGGGTGGTGCGAGAGTTCGGGGATAGCCGGGTCCTTGCCGTCGTCGCGGTGAAGCCGCCGGTCTTCACGGCCGAGTTCATCGCTTTCGAGGCGAGGCGAACCGAGGGTCAGTGGAGCTGGCGTAGGATGACGCAGGATGGCGCGTGGCGCGTCGTCAACACGTCGCCGCGGGCGGTGCGGGCGATGCTGGAGGCGGAGCTGTCGCCAGGAACGGAGCCGCAGCGTCTGGAGACGAGCCTCGATGGGCGGCCGGGCCCCGGCCTGCTGATACCGGCCGGGTATCACCACTGCCGCATCGGGCCCCTCTCCCTGCCGCCCGGGGATAGCGTCCTGGTGTTCCGCGCGCGATCGGCCTCATTGGCCGATGCCCCCGCCCTCCCGGGCCCAGGGCCGCACCGCTCGTCACTCGCAATCGGGACCTGGCGCTGGTGGCTCCCGGCGTCGGACGAGGGCGGGGGAGGCTGCCGTCCCCGGCTTCCGACCGACAGCCCCGCGGCTCCGGGCGTTCGGCCGACACCATGAGCCTCAGGACGTCCGGAGTCCCGGCGGATGGTGTCGCGATCGGTTCGCCGATGGCCTTCGTCCTGCGAACCCTCGCGTGGAGCCTCGGGCTCTTCGCCGCCTTCCGCGCGCCCTCGGTCGAGACCCACGTGGTCCTCCCCCTCCTTGAGATCCAGCAGCGGCTCGCCGCCTGGTACGGAGCCACCAGTCCGCGCTGGGTCAGCGTGTCCGTCGAATGCAGCGGTACCGACGTCCTCGCGCTCCTCATCGGAGCCATCCTGGCGTATCCCGCACCCTGGAGCACGAGACTGCGCGGCATCGCCGGAGGCGTGAGCCTGGTCCTGGCCGTGAACACCGCGCGCATCGGCACGCTCTGGGGTACGGCGGACTCGCCGCTCGTCTTCGACCGCCTCCACCGCTACGTCTGGCCGACGGTCCTCGTGATCGTCGCGGGCGGCTACGCGCTCGGCTGGATGCGGTCAGTCGCCGCGGGCCGACCCGTCGCGGGCACGTGGGGCCGAGGGGTGCCGACGCCAGTCCGGCGATTCGGCCTCATGGCGGCCGCATTCCTGGGCCTCTTCGCCGCGGCCGCACCCTGGGTCTTGAACAGCCCCTCGGTACTCTCCATGGCGGTCTGGGTCACCCACGCCGCTGCCGCGGCGCTCACCGCGCTCGGCATCACCGCCAGCGCGTCCGGAAACCTCCTGTCGACCGCCCACGGGGCCTTCTTAGTCTCACCGGAGTGTGTCGCGACGCCGGCCGTCGCCCTGTACCTCGCGGCGGTCCTAACGGTCTGGCGCCGGCCGCTCTCGCGCGGGCTGGCCGTGTTGGCGGCGGTCCCCGTCTTCGCCGCGCTGGGCGTCGTCCGGACGATGTTGGTCATCCTGCCGGCGGGCCTCCTCGGGTCGCCGCTCGCGGTCGTGCACGCCTTCTACCAAATCCTTGCCGGCGGCCTGGCCGTGGCGCTCGCCGCGCTCTGGCTGGAGCCGTGGATGGTCAGCGGCGCCCGGGGCGGAACACGTCGCCGGGCGGTCCTCGGGACGGCGGTCGGGCTGGGTGTAGCACTCGCGGGGATCACGGTGTACGGGCAGGCGGTGGCGTGGGCCGCGGGCGCCGTGCGGCCGTTGGCGCCCCTCGCACGTGGAGATTCCCAGGGAGCCCTCTGGCTACTCCCGGGATACCAGCTCGGGCTCCTCGCCGCCCTGGGAGTCGTGGCGCTCCGGCCGCTCGGCTGGCGCCGCCTCGGCACCGCGCTGGGGATCTTGAGCCTCTCCCAGATCGCGCTGTTCGCCGCGTTGGGCGAGCTGGCGGCCCAGTTCGGCATCACAGCGCATCCCTTGCTGGTCCGGGGATGGGCCGTGGGCGAGCCGGTTCTTCTGCTCGTCCTCTTCCTGCCCGGGACGCCCCGCGCGAGCCCGACCGTGGGGGGAGACACCGTGTGCTCGGCCCGGCGCGGCTTCGCGGCGGATCCGGGACCCGCCGGCTAGGCCCCGGCATCTCGCCACGAAGCGGGAGGCTCGACCGATCGCGGTTCGCCGCCCGCGGGCGGAACCAGCGCGTCCGATCCACCCGGCGCGCCGCGGCCGGACGACGGAGGTCAGGCCGGGCGGCGCTGCCGGAGCGCGAACAGTCCGACCGTGATCAGCACCGCCAGCATGGTGATCTGAGCCCACTCCGTCAGCGTAGGGACGCCCTCCGCCTGAAAGCGGATCGACCCGGTGCCTCCCCAGTTCTCGAGGTCCCCCACGTTGCACCCGCTCACCACGCCTTCGGCCTGCAGCCCCACCACATGGGATCCGGCAGCGACGGAGCCGAGGCTCGTGAAGCCGGTGCTCGCCCCCGGCGTGAGCACGCCGCTGACGGCTCGCTCGACCCCGTCCAACAGGAAGTGCATGATGACATTCGAGCAGTGACCCGGTGAGGCGGTGTACTCCGCCTCGAGCGGCCCCGCCCCCGTCGTCACGGTACGGGTGAAGATCCCGCTGGAGAGCTGTCCGAGCCCCGGGCTGTCCACAGAGAACGGACCGAAGGTGTCCGTCACCGTCTCCGCGGCAGCCGGCGCCGCCGCGAGCAGGGTCGCGCAGCTCAACACGATCCACCCGTTCCTCATGCGTCGAGCGAAAGGCATTACGCCCTCCTATGTAGGGTGCCTCGTCCAATAGGCGCGCGGTGGGTCAAGAGACACCGTAGCCCGTGCACATGCCGGCTCACCCGCTGCTGGAGGTCTCCCACTCCCGCGCTCCCGCTTCCCGGCGTCCCTTCAGTCTGTCTGCCCGGTCCTGGATCGTCCGTCATCTACGCCGGAGACCGTAACCGCTGGGGATCGATGGTCGTCCCCTCCTGCAAGAGATGGAACGCAATTGTCAGGAGCTTGCGAGCCAACGCGACCAGCGCCGTCTTCTTCCCTCGCCACCGGGCCACCCGCTCGCACCACGCCTGCAGCGGTCGCGCGGCGGCATTCTTGCACTTGACCCTGACCGGATGCACGACGTGGACCTTCGCTCCGCTCCCGGAGCACGTCCACGATCCACGCAGTCTGATTGCCCGCTTCGACCGCCACCCGCAGACCGCGCTCCGTGTAGCCAGTCCGTCCGGGGTGGTCGGCAGCACCGCGCGCTTCACGCGCCGCCCCTGTCCATTCTCGATGCGTTGACTTCCGCGAGACGTCCAGCCCCAGTAGTGCATGCCAACCTCCTGGCCGTGAGCGGTTCGCGATCTCGTCCCCGACCAACTGAGACGCTCTCGCGATCCGCTGGGGGGTTGGCACCCTTCATAGCTTCTCCTCGCCGGCCCGATCGGCCCCACCGTCGCTCTTGGCCAGGTCCTCCCCGCGGTGGCGTGGCGCACACTATGGCTGCCCCTCGGATTGGTGTCAAGAGATCCATGCTCCAACAGAGACCCATGCTCCAAACGATCGCGTCGTGGAGGCCCCCCGGTTCACGGGGTCGGCCGGCGCCGGCTAAACTTCGAGTTGTGGAACGTTCGGTCGCTCAGTCGATCCAGGCCCGTGCGCACCCTCCAGCGTGGGACCTTCGGACATCTGCTCGATCCGTATCGTGGCTCTGATGGCTTCGGCGAAGCCTGCTCACCTCGCCCACAGGGAACGAACGCGAGGGGCTCTGCCGCTGGGCCGCTGTAAACCATCTCGACAACGTCACGGAAGGAGTACACGCGGCTGAAGGCTCCCCTCTGGTAGCCAGGGGCATACTCCGGCGAAAAGAACTCAGTGGAATCCAAGTAACTTAA
>CAWDVE010000002.1:0-24918 GCA_963805625.1 uncultured Candidatus Rokubacteria bacterium | reverse complement strand
AATCGGCAGGTTGAAGGTTCGATTCCTTCACGGCTCACCACACAGTCGGGGGGCGGCGCCGCCTACGAGGACCGGCTACAGTCGATCTATGTTCGGGCACCGCTCCGGTGGAGGGTGGCTCGGAGCTTAGGCCGGGGCTTCACGTCGGACCTGGGGACGCGGAGTCGTCGCCGCCAGCGCCCGGGGCGAGGCGCGCAGCTTCTGCTTCGGCCGTCGACCCGCGGCGCTCCCGCCGAGCCATGAAGCCGCCATGAAGCCGGTCGTCGACGCGCGCCGAGTCTCGCGGCTCCTGGCCGTGTCACGGGCGGCGAGCGTGCTCGGCGTCCTGGGCGGCGGGGCGGTCCTCCTCGGATGGCAGCTCGACGTCGCCGTCCTCACCAGCATCCTGCCGGGCCGGGTCGCCATGAACCCACTGACGGCGCTCGGCTTTGTGCTGGCGGCGGTCGCCTTGTGGCTGTCCCTGCCGTTCGCGTCCGCCCGGGGCTCCGGGTTCGGCCGCGCCGCACGGGTGGCGGCCGTCGTCCTGGCGCTGATCGGCGCCGTCACGTTGGCCGGGTACGCGATCGGCGCCAACCTCGGGCTGGACCAGATCCTCTTCCGTCCCCGCCTCGGGGGCAACCGGATCGCGCCCAACACCGGGCTCGGCTTCCTCCTCCTCGGCGCGGCGCTCGGCCTCCTCGACTGGGAGCCGCGGCGCCGCTACCGGCCGGCCCAGGTCCTCGTCCTCGCCCCCGCCGCAGTCGCCCTGACCTCCGTGCTCGGGTACGTGTACGGCGTGGGCGAACTCTACGGCGTCGCCCGCTACATTCCGATGGCGCTGCCGACGGCGCTCGCGTTCCTCGCGCTCAGCGTCGGGACCCTCTGCGCGCGTCCCGACCAGGGCCTGATGCGGGTGGTGACGAAGGCGCGGGCGGCGGCGCGGTAGAGGGTCTCGATCGCCGCCACGGCAACGGCATCGACGACGGTCCCCGCTCGGCTGACGCGCTCGAACTCCCCGCACTCGGTCGACGGCGTCGGCGGCCAGGTCGGCCAGTTCATCGAACGGAAACGGGCGGAGGCCGAGCTCGAGCGTGCCCGGATCGCCGCCGAAGCGGCCACGCGGGCCAAGTCCGAATTCCTCGCCAACATGAGCCATGAGATCAGGACGCCGATGAACGCGATCATCGGGATGGGGAGCCTGCTCCTGGACACCGCGCTGGACGGCCGGCAGCGGGAGTTCGCCGAGACGATTCGGGCCAGCGGCGACCACCTGCTGGCAATCATCGACGACATCCTGGACTTCTCCAAGATCGAGTCGGGGAGGCTCGATCTGGAGCAGGCGCCGTTCGGGCCCCTGGTCTGCGTCGAGGAGTCCGTACAGCTGGTCGCCCCGAAGGCCCAGGAGAGGCGCCTGGAGCTCACCTACCTCGTGGAGGACTCGGTCCCGGCCGTGCTCATCGGCGATGCCGCGCGCGTCCGGCAGATCCTGGTGAACCTCCTGAGCAACGCCGTCAAGTTCACGCCCGCCGGCGAGGTCGACGTCAACGTCTCCGCTATGCCGCTCGGGGGCGAGCGGCATGAGGTCCACTTCGCCGTCCGCGACACTGGCATCGGGATCGCTTCGGATCGGTTCGATCGCCTGTTCCAGTCCTTCAGCCAGGTGGACGCGTCGACGACCCGCCGCTACGGCGGAACCGGCCTCGGCCTCGCCATCTCCAAGCGGCTTGCGGAACTCATGGGGGGGCGCATCTGGCTCGAGAGCGACGTCGGCAAGGGGTCCACGTTCCACGTCACGATCGTCGCCGAGTCCGCCCCGCCCCCCGCGGCCGCTCCCGCGCCGGGTCGCGCGTCCGTACTGGCCGGGAAGCGGGTTCTGATCGTGGACGACAATCGAACCAACCGCCGGATCCTCCAGTTCCAGGTGGAGAAGTGGGGTCTCCGGGCCCGCCAGACGGATTCGCCGACCCAGGCGCTCGAGTGGATCCGACAGGGCGATCCCTACGACCTCGCCCTGGTGGACTACCAGATGCCGGGGATGGACGGGATCGCCCTGGCCAAGGCGATCCGCCAGCTCCCGGGAGCCCGTTCAGTTCCGCTCATCCTGCTGTCGTCGATCGGACAGACCCTCCCCGTCGAGCTTGGGGAGGTGGGTTTCACGGCCGTGCTGTCCAAGCCCGTGAGGCTCTCGATGCTCCAGGACCGGCTCTGCGAGATCCTCGGCGGGCGCCCGGGCTCGGCGCCGGCGCCTCCCGGTCCGTCTCGGGACCGCCCGGCGCCGGTTCCGCTCCGGGTCCTGGTGGCGGAAGACAATCCCGCGAACCAGCAGGTGGCCCTGCGGCTCCTCGAGCGGCTCGGCCACCACGCGGACCTGGCGGCCTCGGGGCGCGAAGTGCTCGCGCGGCTCTCGGGATCCGCCTATGACGTGATTCTCATGGACGTCCAGATGCCGGAGATGGACGGCCTCGAGACCACGCGGGCCATCTGCGAGCGATGGCCCGCCGGAGAGCGTCCCCGGATCATCGCGATGACGGCCGAGGCGATGGAGGGGGACCGCCAGGCGTGCCTCGCCGCCGGCATGGACGATTACGTCGTGAAGCCTGTCGGCCTGGACCGGCTGGGCCGCGCCCTGGCCCAGTGTCCGCCCGTCACGAGCCGCCGCGGCACGACCGAGCCGTCGACGGCGGTGTCCTCGAGCTCGGCCACGCTCGATCACCGCGTGCTGCGTGAGCTTGAGGCCGAGCTCGGCGGGGCCGAGGGACTGCGCCAGGTCATCGCCGCGTTCGTCGACGGAACCCCGCGGTTCCTGGCCGCGCTGCGGGACGCCGCCGCCCGGAACGATGCGTCAGGGATGCGACAGGCGGCCCATGCGCTCAAGTCGTTGAGCGCCATGCTGGGGGCGATGGCGCTCTCGAGGCGGGGGGCGTCCTCGCACGGCGGCTCCTTCCGGCCGCGATCTTCATCCCGCCGGGCCTCGGCTGGCTAAGGCATGTCGCCGAGCGAGCCGGGTTCATGGGCACGGCGGTCGATCTCGCCGCCGTGGTGGTGCTGACCATTCTGCTCTTCACCATCCTCATCTGGGTCACCGCTCGCACGCTGAACCGCGCGGAGCGCCAGCGCAAGGCGGGCGAGACACGGCTGGCCGCCCAGTACGCGACGACCCACATCCTGGCCGAGGCGGGGAGCCTCGCGGAGGCGATGCCGCGGATCCTCCAGGCCGTCGGGGAGAGCCTGGACTGGGTCATGGGCGCGCGCTGGAGCGTCGACCCCGAGGCGAACGTGCTGCGCTGTGTCGAGATGTGGATCGCGCCGCCCCGCGCTCTGGACGAGTTCGTGGGCGTGAACCGTCGCGTGACCTTCTCCCCCGGGGTGGGCCTGCCGGGGCGCGTGTGGAAGAGCGGCACGGCCGCCTGGATTCCGGATGTCGTCAAGGATTCGAATTTCCCGCGCGCCCGGTACGCGGCCAAGGAGGGGCTCCACGGAGCGTTCGGCTTCCCGATCGTGGGCCCCGCCGGGTTCCTCGGGGTGATGGAGTTCTTCAGCCCCGAGATCCGCGAGCCCGACGAGGACCTCCTGAAGATGTTCCCGTCACCTCCCGCCACGGGGGCCCGTGCCGCGTCGCAGCAGCCAGGTCCGCACGCGCGTCCGCACGTGCGACGGCTGGAACGGCTTGGTGAGGTAGTCCGTCACCCCCGCCTCGAAGCCCATCGCGGCATTCTCGCCGCCCGCCAAGCCCGTGATGAGTACGACGGGCACGTCGCGCAGGTCGGCGTCGGTGTCGGCGCGCAGCGCACGCGTGACCGCGATGCCGTCGGCGCCGGGCATCTGCCAGTCGAGGAGGACGAGTGCAGGTCTCTCCGCGCGGGCCATGCGAAGCGCCGTCTCCCCGTCGCTGGCCGTCAGCAGCCGGAAGCCCTGCGGCGCGAGGGTGAGGGTCAGGAGCCGGACGATCGTGGGATCGTCGTCGGCGATCAGGATGGTGGCGGCCCCTGCGGGCGAGATTCCCGCCGGGACGACGGAGGCGGCCGGCCCCTCGGGACGGACGGCGTCGATCCCTCTCCTCGCCAGCTCCACGACCTGCCCCTCGGCCGCCGCCAGGACGTCCAGGCTGCTGTCGGCCGCGCGCTGGCGGCACACCTCCAGGAGCCGATCGAGCGCCGCGTCATCGCGCTGTGGGTCGTGATGAAAGAGGGCCAGGCGTTTGGCGCCCGCGGCCACGGCGTAGTCCACCGCCCACTCGGCGGGGGTGTGGCCCCAGTTCATCCGTCGGGAATACTCCTCCACCGTGTACTGCGCGTCGTGGATGACCAGGTCCGCCCGGCAAGCCAGTCCACATGCCGCTGATCCTCCCGATGCGTGGGTGACCGACCTCGGGCGCCGGGGGCGGGGCCAGCAGGGTCGCGCGTGTGAGGCTCGTGATCCACGGCGTACACGACGACGGCGCCGTCCACGTCGAGCCGGTAGCCGAGGGCGAGCGCCGGATGATTCAGGTACCGTGGGGTGACCCGCAGCGCCCCGATCTCGAAGCTGCCCTCGCCCAGATCATGGAATCGGATCGCCGCGCCACATTGCGAGAGGGTGATCGGGAAGTACGTGTACTCCATCTGCCCCGCCAGTGTCACCTCGAGCTGCTGACCGAGCCCGCCGGGCGCGTAGATGTCCCACTCGTTGCCGCGGACGAAGAGGGGCGCAAAGAACGGGAAACCCTGGATGTGGTCCCAGTGCGTGTGCGTGATCAGGAGGTGACCGCGCACAGGCTGCTCGGCCGCCGCCGCGAGCGCGAGCCCCAGGCCATGCGCGCCGGTCCCACAGTCCAGAACGATGAGTGTCCCGTTGGCCGTGCGCACCTCCACGCACGCGGTGTTGCCGCCGTATTGCAGCGTGGTCGGGCCCGGCTTCGCCAGGGAGCCGCGGGTGCCCCAGAACTGGACGCGCATGGCGGTGTCCTGCAGCCTCGGCACTCGAGCGCTCGGGGAGCGGTTGGTGGTTGAGTGTCACATCGGATGCAGGATGGTGTCAATGGCTCGGAATCAGCGCCCAGGCTGTTCCGGCGGCTTCCATGCTTGACGCCCCCTCTCCACCGGACTAGCCTTTGGCGCACTGGAGGGCCTGGCAGGCAGTGCCCCCGGTGCCACACGGAGAACTCCCCCCCAGGCGAGGTTCGGTCCGGCCTGCCGCGCGCTAGAGTCCCGGCACCCTGGGAATGCGCCCACTGGGCTGACGGCGGGGCCGGCGAGGGAGGCAGGAAACTGACTTTGGACCGCCCAGCTTCAGTTCCTTCTGGTCTCGTCCGCCATCGAGATGCTGTTGTGAGTCGACAGCCGGGCGAGACCACGCTCGTCGGCGGCGACGTGGGCGGGACGTTCACCGATCTCGTGCTCGTCGACGAGGCCGGCGGCGACGTCCGCGTCGCCAAGGTGCCCACCACCGCCCGGAACCAGGCCGGCGGCGTCCTCGCCGCGCTCCGCGAGGCCTCGGTCGCGCCAAGCCAACTCCGGGTGATCGTGCACGGCACCACGACGGCCACCAACGCGCTGCTCGAGCGCAAGGGCGCCCGCACGGGCCTCATCACCACGCGCGGCTTCCGCGACGTACTCGAGCTTGGCCGGCGCACGCGACCCACGCCGTACGGCCTCAAGGGCACGTTCGAGCCCCTCATCCCGCGCGAGCTGCGCCTGGAGGTGACCGAGCGGGTCGACGCCGAGGGCCAGGTGGTCATCGCGCTCGACGAGGGCGAGGTGCGCCGCGCCGCCGAGTCGCTCCGCGCGCAGGGCGTCGAGACCCTCGTCATCCACTTCATCCACGCCTATCTCAACGACGGTCACGAGCGTCGGGTCCGCGATCTGGTGGCCACGTCGTGGCCGAACCCGTACGTGACGGTGGGCTCAACGGCTTCGTGCAGCCGATCATCGATCGCTATCTCCGGCGCCTTGCCGGCGAGCTGGCGCGACAGGGTTACCGGCGCGAGCTCCTGGTGATGCAAGGCAACGGTGGCACCATGTCGGTCGAGGTGGCGGCGCGCCATGCCGTCAACACGCTCATGTCCGGGCCGGCGGCCGGGGTGAAGGCCGCCGCTTACACCGCCGCGGCGGCGGGATACCGCGACGTCATCAGCTGTGACATGGGCGGCACCAGCTTCGACGTGGGGGTCATCCGCGACGGTCGTCCCACCATCAGCGCCGACAAGGAGATGGGCTACGGCCTGCCGGTCCGCGTGCCGATGATCGACATCCACACGATCGGCGCCGGGGGCGGCTCGATCGCCCGCGTGAGCTCGGCCGGCATCCTCCAGGTCGGACCGCAGAGCGCGGGGGCCGAGCCCGGGCCGATCTGCTACGGGCGGGGCGGCGAGGAGCCGACGACCACCGACGCCAACCTGCTCCTCGGGCGGCTCAACCCCGCCGGACTCCTCGGCGTCGAGGGCGCCGCGCAGCTCGCCGCGGTGCGCGACCGCCTCGACAAGAAGATCGGCGCCCATCTCGGCCTGGGTCCCGAGGAGGTCGCCGCCGCCATCGTGCGCGTGGCCAATGACAAGATGGCCGGCGCCATCCGCCTGGTGTCGCTGCAGCGCGGGTACGACCCGCGCGATTTCGTCCTGTTCGCGTTCGGCGGCGCCGGCCCGCTGCACGCCGCCGCCCTGGCCCGCGAACTGGCCATCCCCAGGGTGCTGGTGCCGACGCGTCCCGGGATCACCTCGGCCCTGGGGTGTCTGGTGGCCGATGTGCGCCCCGACTTCGTGAAGACGATCAACCAGGACCTCCTGCGCATGGACGTCGGCGCCGCCCGCACGGTCTTCGCCGACCAGATCGAGCGCGGCCGGACCCTGCTCGCGGCCGAGGGCGTCGAGATCGAGACGGTCACCGTCCGGCACGAGGCCGACATGCAGTTCGCCGGGCAGACCCACGTGCTCACCGTGCCCATCGCCCGCACCGACTTCAAGCGAGAGGAGCTCTCGGCCGCCTTCGAGAAGGCCTACTGGGAGCGCTTCGAGGTCGAGCTGCGCGCCATGCCCTGCCTCGTCATGAGCCTGCGCGAAAGCACCCCGTAGGCCGTCACGCCGATCCCGAGTTCGCGGCACGTGGGAAGGATGTCGGACTCGATGCCGCGCGAGATCAGCGAGTACTCGATCTGGAGATCCGCGATTGGGTGCACCGCGTGCGCGCGCCGGATGGTGGCCGAACCGACCTCCGAGAGCCCGACGTGGCGGACGAGGCCGGACTTCACCAGCCCTGCGATCGCCCCGACCGTTTCCTCGATCGGCACGGCGGGATCCAGCCGGCCCGGACGGTAGACGTCCACGTAGTCGGTGCCGAGGCGTCGCAGGGTGTAGGCGAGGAAGTTCTTCACCGCCACCGGCCGCGCGTCGATGCCGGTCCAGTTTCCGGTCACGTCGCGGAGCGCTAGCACATCGGGCGTGAGCGGGACGAGCACGGCCGAGACGTATCCGAAGCGGGGAGACGTACTCGTGCGCGACCGCGCCGCGCGGCGGCTCGCGCAGATGCTCCAGCGCACGGACGTCGGGCAGCTCGGTGAGCTCGAGGCCGCGATAGGGGCCGAACGGCATCCCACGCGCCGTGGTCTTCGCGCCACCACGGCCGTGCTCGAGGGACGGGCCGGCTCAGGGGCGCGCGTAAGTGTCGCGCATCTCCCGCTTCAGGGTCTTGCCGGCCACATTGCGCGGGAACTCTTCGAAGAAGACGACGTCGGCAATACGCTGGAACTTGGCGGCTACGCGTCCGTTGGTCCAGGCGATGAGGTCGTCCCGCCCGACCGCGGCCCCCTTCTTTAGCACCACGGCCGCCACTGGCACTTCGCCCCACCTAGCATCGGCGGCGCCGAACACGGCGGCCTCCCGCACAGCCGGGTGCCGGACGACCACCTCTTCGATGTCCTTCGGATACACGTTGACGCCGCCCGAGATGATCATGTCCTTGAGGCGGTCGACGAGGAAGAGGTACCCGTCCTCGTCCAGATAGCCAGCATCGCCCGAGTGGAGCCACCCGTCGACGATCGCCTTCGCGGTGAGATCCGGGCGCTTGTAATAGCCGGACATGAGACACGGGCTCCGGCCGCAGATCTCCCCCACTTCGCCGGGGCCGCACTCGGTCCCGTTCTCCCGCAGGATCTTGATGTCCATGAACGGCGGTGGGCAGCCGACCGAACCCAGCTTGGACATGGCATCCTGCTTGTCGAGGACGGTCATCAGGCCTTCCGTCAGCCCGTAGAGCTCGTAGAAGCGGCCGGGCAGGAGCGCGTTGATCCGCTGCTTAAACTCGAGGTGGAGGGGGGCGCCGAGGTTCTGGAGCATTTCGAGGCTCGCGAGCTTCTCGGGGACGAAGGCCGGGTGATTCAGCACGGCGACGATCTGGGCCGGCACCATGATCATGTGGGTCACCCGTTCGGCATGAATGGTCTCGATCACTCGCCCGGCATCGAAGGCCTCGTGGAGGATGTAGGTGCCCCCGGTGAACATCCACGGCATGAGATCGACCATGGCCCCGTTGAAGACGATGGACCCGGCGTGGAGCACGATGCTCTCCGGAACGATGCGGAACGTCTGGGCGAAGATCATGCAGTACATCGCCCGCACATAGTGGGTGTGGACGATGCCCTTGGGCAGTCCCGTCGTCCCGCTCGAGTACATGATATTGAACACGTCGTTATCGGCGAGGTCAGCCTCCGGCGGCTCGGCCTCAGAGCCTGCGGCGAGGAAGCCGTCGTAACCGCGGAAACCGAGCCGGTTGCCGCCGGCACCCACGAGGATGTACCGGTCGGCGCCGATGAGCGGCAGCGCGCCCCGGATGCGGTCGAGGGTGTCGGCGAAGGAGACGTGAGCGAGCACCATGACCGTATCGGAATCGCGCAGCAACGTGGCCAACCCCGCCTCCTGGAGGAGCGGGCTTGCGGGGACAATGACAATGCCGGTCTTGGCCGCCGCCCAGTAGGCCGCCATGAGCTCGAGGCCATTGCCGAGCACGGTGGTGAATTTGTCGCCCTTCCCCAGGCCAGCGGCGAGCAACGCGCTGGCGAGCCGGTTCACATAGACATTGAGCTGCCGATAGCTCAAGCGCCGCTCACCGACGACGAGCGCCGTGCGATCGCCTCGAAAGCGTGCGTGCCGGGGGAGCAGGGAGCCGATGTTCATGGCGTGTCCTCGAGTTTCGCGGGACCGTCGATGGCGGCCCGCTCGCGCACCGTCGCCCGCGCCACGGCCGTGGACGCGGGCGCGCGAGAGGGAGAAGGCCGCGCTACGTACCCATCGTGCGTGCCCGGAGTCTAGCGGGCGCGGGCCGGCCCGGCAAGCTCCCGGAGGAGCGGGCCCCGCGGCTGACGTCCCAACCAAGCAGCGGCGGATGCTCAGGCGCCGAGGCGAGCACCGGTGTGCGCCCGCTAACCTCTGCCCTCGGCCCGAGCCCGTTCACCGGGCCGTGGCCGAGGGGCTCCTGAGCGGCTTGACCGATGATCAGATTCGCTCTCGCCCGGTCGAGGGGGTGAATTCCATCGCCTGGATTGTCTGGCACATCGCGCGCGTGGAAGACCTCGGGGTCAGCCGCTTCGTCGGCCATCGCCCGCAGCTCTTCTTCGAAGAAGGGTGGGGGCGGCGCCTGAACGTGCCGGATGCCGATCTGGGAACGGGGATGACTGCCGAGGAGGTGGCCGGGCTGAGCGCGAGGGTCGACCTGGACGGGCTGCGCGCCTACTGGGGACGACTCGAGCAGCGGACCCGCTCGATCGTCGGGGATCTACACCCAGAGGATCTGGACGCGGTGAACGATCCAACCTACATCCGGGTGGTCGAGACGGACCGGATGTTCCGGGAGGCTGGACGCTGGGGAGAGGGATACTGGGCCGAGCTACCCGACCGGAGTAAGGGATTCTTCCTTGGGTATCTGGGGCTCACCCACACTTGGGCCCACTACAGCGAAGCGATGGTGACCCGCTCCTTGCTGGGCTTGCCTGGACGGTGAGCGTCGGGCCTCTCGTCACCGCTCGGCATTTCACCGCGTCGCCAACCGGAGTGATACTCGAAGTCCAGCGCATCCTGATAATCTGCGGGGAGATTACTCGCCGAACTCCATGAAGCCTTCGTGCGGCGGGGCCTCTCGGAGGCTTGGGATATGTGGGCGAGCGGTCAGGCGCCCGGCCTCGATCGCCAGAGATGCTCGCCCCGGTCATCGAGGGCCTGCGTCGCTGAGGGGACCGGCGCCTCCGGGGCTCACTCCCTCTGCTGTGGGTCACTCTGGCGTCCCACAACAAGATCACCGGCGGCCGCCTCCTCAGCTCTGCGACGCCGCCTTCCGCCAACCGCGCCGCGGGGATCCTGCGCATGGCCGCCATGAGCCTCGGCCGGACCGAGACCGCGCTCGGCGCCTTCTATCGCCGCTTGGCCTTCCGGGTGGGCAAGGCCAAAGCGATTACCGCGACGGCCCGCAAGCTCGCGATCCTCGTCTACCGCACCCTCAAGGATGGCCTGGTCTACCGTGATCCGGGAGCCGCCGCGTACGACGCCCGGCACCGCCAGCGCGTCATTCGCCGTTTGCGTCAGCGCGCCGCCAATCTCGGCCTCGCTCTCGTCAATCGCGAAACCGGCGAGCTGCTCGAGGGTGCAGTTTCTTAGGGCCGCCGGGGCGGCACGCTTCGGAGGGCGCGGGCGAGCCGCGACCTCGTCGTTAAGCCGCCTGACCCCGCGTCATCCTGCGCCGACGGCGATCCGCGCGCTGCGGATCTCCTCCCGCCAAGACAAGGCCTCAACGACGACGCGATGCACGGTTCCACGCGGCTGGGTGCGGCCGGGCAGGATTTCCCACCTGCGCACCGTCTGGCGCGAAAAGGCGGATGTCGCGAATAGTGGTTATGCGCAGTCTGAAGGGGGGCCGCAGGCAACCTGATCGCAACAGCCCGAACAGCACTGCGAGTTCTGGGTGCACGGCGCTAATTGCGGCAAACAAGACTGCGCCTGGGCGGCCGTGGGGGCGACGATCGTCGTCACGAGGGGCAACGCCACCGCCGCCGCCGTGCCGAGCCGCCGCACAAGCTCCCGCCGGGTCAGTCCGGGCCCGGCCATCGGCCCCGCCAGGAGCCGGGCCCGCCCCAACTCCCCGAGTGCGTACCGCACAGCCTCCTCGGTGACCGGCGCGACACCGTCCTCCCGGAGGTCAGCCGCGATCCGGGCGGCGTCCCGCGTGCCGTCGCAGCGGCGCCACACCGCCGCCGCCACCCCGTTCACGCTGTGGGCCTTGTGCGCCTCGAGGTCGTAGACGAGCACCTCGTCGCCCGCCGTCTTGACCACCAGTCCACTCGTCCGCGCCGCCGGTTGCGTCGGGCCCTGGCTCATGAAGGATCCCTCCCGGTGTGGAGGGAGTGACGGTCTGACTCGGCAGCGACCGTAGCACGACCGCGCAGACGGGGTCAAACGGCGGGGGTTGAGCGCTTGGGGCCCGCTTTGGGACGCCCTTGCCCGTTCGCGGGCTTCGGGTAGACTGCGCGTCGTGGATTGGCTCCTCCTCGGCTCGCGCCTCGTTCTGACCGGTGTCTTCGGCGTGGCGGGTGTTGCCCAGCTCTTCGACCGGGCCGGCACACGGCAGGCGTTGACGGACTTCGGGCTCCCGGCGGCGCTGGCGAGGCCGCTCGGCTGGCTGCTCCCGGTGGCTGAGCTAGCCGTCGCCCCTCGCGCTTCTGTTTCGGGCCTCGGCCTGGGGGGGAGCTCTTGGAGTCTTCAGCCTCCTTCTCGCCTTCACGACGGCGATGGGGTCGGCCCTTGCCCGGGGCCAGCGTCCCAGTTGTGGCTGTTTCGGCCAACTCCGCTCCTCGCCAGTGGGCTGGGCGACGCTCGCGCGCAACGGAGAGGCGAACCGAGCGCTCGGGCTGCAGTCATCCGTGGTACTCGACGAAGGCTTCGCGGTGGGGAAGGCGTTCGGGGCTCGCGGAACCCCGTCCGCCGTTCTTGTCGGCGCCGATGGTCGGGTCGCCTCGACGGTCGGCGTTGGAACGCGGGACGTCCTCGCGCTTGCTGCGGGGGCGGCATCCGTGCCCAGGGCCAATAGCGGACCGCCGAATACGTGAGTCGCATCGCCCGCCGGCGGGTGGGGTCGCTGCCGCCGCCCTGCGTCGGCGCCTGCTTCGCTCTCCGTCGGGACGGCGGAGCGGCCTACCTCAGCTGTCTTAGCACCGATCTCGAGCCGCGCGCTAGAGTCCGGCCACCGTGGGATTGCGCCCGCTGGGCTGACGGCCGGGCCGGGAGGGAGTCAGGAACCTGGCTTTGGGCCGCGCAGGTTTCCGGAAAGGAGGCGCCGGGCATGAAGAAGTTGTAGCGACCGGCGACGCTTTCCGGATCGGACGGGTGGTAGGTTGGAGGTTCTTCGCCTGGCCGGCGAGTCGGGTGAATAGCGGTGCAGGGCGATGCCATGCAGGAAGGGGGACGAGATGCCGTACAGAATCTCTCGGCTGGGGATCGTGGAGATCCGGAGCCTCGATCTCGATCGCGACCTCGATTACTACCTCAACGTCCTGGGCTTGCAGTTGACGGCCCGCGAAGGGAAGACCGCCTACCTCAAGGGGTGGGACGAGCGCCACGCGTACTCCGTCGCGCTGACCGAAGCCGATCGGGCGGGCATGGTTCGGCTCGCGTTCCGGACGGTGGATCCCGAAGACCTCGACTACTATGAGCGTCGCCTCCGACAGTTCAGCGTGCCCTACGATGTGATTCCGGAGGACTACCGGCGAGGCCGCGCGCTCCGGTTCACCGCGCCGTCCGGACACACGGTGGAGCTCTACAACGAGATGGACTACACGGGGAATGTCCTGCCCACGGTCAACCCGGCCCCGTGGCCGGAAGGTCTGAAGGGCATCGCCCCGCCGAGACTGGACCACACGCTGGTGACGGCGCCAGAGCCGCCCAAGGCCATTCAGTTCTTTCAGGAAGTCTTGGAATTCCGGATCAGCGAGATGCTCGTCAACCCGGAGGGAGTTCCCGTCGCCGCGTGGCTCTGGCAGCGGCCGGCGCCGCATGACATTGCGATCGTCCCGGGGCGGGCGGGAGGGTTTCATCACGCCGCCTTCGTCGTGGACTCCGCCGACGCGCTGTTCCGCGCCGCGGATATCCTCACGATGCACAAGGCCCGGATCGACTACGGGCCGGGTCGACACGGCATCACCCGGGGTACCACGATCTACTTCTTCGATCCGTCCGGCAACCGGCTTGAGGCGTTCGGCGGCTACACCTCGTATCAGATGGATCCAGACTGCCGCGCGATCAAGTGGACGATGGACGAGATCGGGCCGGCGGTCTTCTACTATTCGCAAGAATTGAACGAGACATTCCTGAGCGTCTACACGTAGGCCGTCACGTGCGATCGCTGACCCGCGATGTAGAAGAGGACCGTCTGGCGGGGGCAGGGGTGTACACGATCACGCTGAACCCGGCCGGCGATGTCGTCGCGTGTGGCGTCGGGGAGAGCGTGCTGGGCGCGATCCTCAGATCGGGGGCGAGCGTCGCCTTCGGTTGCCGAGGGGGCGGCTGCGGCACCTGCAAGATGCGCCTCATCTCCGGGCAGGTCGAGCACGGCCGTTGCTCGGCCGCCGTTCTCCCGGAGGAAGAAAAGACGCACGGGTGGTTCCTCTCGTGTCAGGCTCGCGCCCTCGGTGATCTCACCGTCGCGCTGACGCCGGCGAACAAGTATCGGGGGCTGACCGCGTGGCGGCGGCTGATCGTGCATGATGCGTCTCACGGAGGCTAAGTCCCGCCCTGGTTAGAGCCAGGAGCGATGCGTCCCTTGCTAGGTTCTTGCGCTGTACCTCCTGGAGATCAAGAATGCAGAGGACTTGGCCGCAGCCATCCGTGGCCATGACGAAAGAGCGCGGTGGGGTATTCGTCGTGCACAGCCCGCTCGTCTATTCCGAGCGCCGGCGACTCGCCGAGCGCGCGCGCAAGCATCACATGCCGAGCATCAACGGCGTGTCCGAATACGTCGAGGCCGGGGACCTGCCGATCGTGTAGCCCACCAGGTTCGAAGTCGTGATCAACGCGAAAGCAGCGAAGGCGCTCCGGATCACGGTGCCGTCCGTCCTGTTGCGCGCCGACCGGGTGGTGGAATGACATCGAGGGTAAATGGAGGTATCCCATGGGTCAAATGATCAGCTACAAGCGGCCGGACGGAAAAAGCGTCTCCGGCTACCTAGCCGAGCCCGCGGCGGCCGGCGCACCGGGCATCGTGGTGATCCAGGAGTGGTGGGGCCTGAACGACCAGATCAAGGGCGTGGCCGATCGCCTGGCGAAGGCCGGCTACCGCGCGCTGGTGCCGGACCTCTACCGCGGCAAGGTCACGGTGGAGGCCGAAGAAGCCGAGCACCTGATGAAGGGCCTGAATTTCGGCGACGCGGCGGGACAGGATGTGCGCGGCGCGGTGCAGCACCTGAAGGGCAAGAGCGCGAAGGTGGGCGTCACCGGATTCTGCATGGGCGGCGCGCTGACGGTGCTATCGGCAGTCCATGTGCCGGAGGCCGACGCGGCAGTGGTCTGGTACGGCTATCCACCGCTCGAGTACGTGGACCCGTCCAAGATCAAGGCGCCGATCCTGGGGCATTTCGCGACGGACGACCCGGTCTTCGCGATTTCCGGCGTGGACGCGCTGGAGAAGAAACTGAAGGACGCGAAGGTCAGGTTCGAGTTCCATCGCTACGCGGCGAACCACGCCTTCGCGAACGAGACGCGGGTCGGCAAGAACATCCTGCCGTTCGCGGAGTACAACGCCAAGGCGGCGGAGACCGCATGGCAGCGCACGATGGCGTTCCTCGACAAGAACTTGAAGTAGTCGCTCCAGCGCGTGGCACCGCGTGATTGCCGCGAAGGAAGGTGACCGCTACGGGGTCAGAGCAGTCTCGCCTGCGGGCGCGAGTAGTGGTCCGAAGCGCCTCCGGCTCCTCGGGTGAGCCAAGAAAGGCGAGGATCGGTGGAGCGGTGTCCGAGAATTGTCCGAGAACCTACACGTGCCTGCCCAACCAGGCCCAGAAGAGGGCGGGCGAAACCCATGAAAGCACTTGGTCTGCGTTGGATTGGATTGGCGTGGGTCTCGCCCGCCGTCGGTCTCTTAATCAGTAGGTTGAAGGTTCGATTCTTTCACGGCTCACCACATAATCGGGGGGCGGCAACGCTCCCCGGTTCGTCCGCCAGGCATCCTCGCGCCCACTGGCTACCCAGAGCAAGACGATGGTCTACCTTCCCCGTTGAATCGTGGGCCGGCACCCCGCGGAGGCCCACGGTCGCGAATGCTCAACCGAGCGAGCTGGTGGGCGCTCCTGAGCCCAACCGCGGCGGAGTGGGCGGATCCCGTCGCCCAAGTGGCTCGATGATTCGGCCCGATGTCTAACCACGTCGGTACAAAGGGAGATCACGCAATGCGTAAGCCGATTGGGATCACGTTCGCCCTCGTGGCTTTGACGGCTCCGTTGACGTTGGTGGCGCAAGCGCCGGGCCCGCCGCCACCGCTGCTGAGAGAAATCGTGGAAGGCATGCCCAAGGGCGAGAAGCAGGAGGTGCGAGTCATCGCGGCGACCCTCAAGCCTGGTGAGGCGACGCCGTTCCATACGCACCGTTTTCCCGTGACGGTTTACGTCTTGGAAGGCGCATTCACGTTGGAGATGGAGGGGCGCCCGCCCGTTACGGCCAAGGCCGGTCAAGCGATAGTGGAGCCGCCGCAAGTGAAGATGACCGGTTACAACCGCAGCAGCACCGAGCCCATGCGGGTCGTAATCTTCTACGTGAGCGATACGGAAACCCCGTTCCTTGACGTGGCACACCACTGATGCGAGGCGTCGAGGGTATCTAGCTGCGCGTTCCAGCCAGTCTGTCCGTCGAGCAGCCGACGGGGTTCCGGCTGGTCATCAACCTTGGGACCACCCTTGGCCCTAAAGATCCCGGCGATCGGTGTCGGCGGTGGGAGAGAATCGACCCGGCGCGGCGCACGGGCCGCGCGAGGTGTGCACCCGACTGGGAGCCAGATGGGAGGCGGCGAATAGCGGGCCTGATGGAGCGGATGCTCGGTGCGGCCAAGCTCGACGCCGCGACGTACGAAGAGGTTGAGAACGATGCCACGGCGACCCCTCGGGCCATGCTGGTCGTGGTACTCGCCAGCGTGGCTGGCGGTCTCGGCGCGATGCGGGCAACGGGGATCGTGGGTCTGCTCCTGGCCGCCCTCGCTTCCCTCAAGACGCGGGCGGATGTCGGCCAGCTCCTGCGGACTGTCGGCTTCTCGGCCACGCCGGGCCTGATTCGGGCGCTCGGCATCATCCGTGGCGTGGACGAGCTGGTGGCTATGGGCGCCCCGGTTACAATCGCCCCGTGACGGCGGGCTCGCTCTGCCCGGCGTTGCGATGTCTCGCAGGAGAAGGAAAGATTCGGGGAGGACCAGAGGCCGGAACGTGCTTTGCCGTGCCTTGTATGAAGTGGGCTAACTTCGTCAACTCACGCCTGCCGTCCTTCGGTCGTTCCCTAGTCGGATGGAGGCGCCGGGTCTCGCGAGGCTCGAATCTCGGTGACATGCCAGTGCCAAACTCTGCCGAACTCATCCGCACTAGCCGATCGCCCCTCGACCCAGATAATGTCGCGCAGTTTGGTATCCGGTCCAGTACTGGCACACCGACCGGTGGGGGGAACACCGTCACCTGGGTCGCGTACACCCAGTATTACGTCTGCTCCTAGAAGACTAGTCCGCGCCGCCCTGCAGGAGCGCGAGCACCTCGTCGGTCGTTCGCACGCGGCCGAAGGGGCCCTGGAACGAGAGCAGCGTGGCCTCGTGGATCTCCGGGGAAAACGCCGCGCATCCGTCATCGAGCAGCACGACGTCGTAGCCGCGATCGGCGGCATCCCGGGCCGTCGTCTCCACGCAGACGTTCGTCACCACCCCGCCCACGACCAGCGAGGTGATCCCGAGCGAGCGGAGGGCGTGATCGAGCCCCGTCGAGTTGAACGTGCCGTAGGTCGTCTTGTTCACCACGAGCTCCCCCGGTCGCGGCTCGAGCGCCGCGACGATGCGGGCCCAGGCGTCGGCTCGCGGGGGAATGGCGGCGTCGCCCACCGCCGCCCGGTTGGCGGCGTTACGCTGCTGGAAGATCGGCATCAGGTCACTGCCATCGGGTAGCTCGGAGGCCACGGTGGTGTAGACGATCCGCAGCCGAATGGTTCGGAAGAAGTCCAGCAGCCGCCGGAGCGACGGCTCGACGACCCCGCGGCCGCGCTCCTGGAAGTGTCCCAGCACGCCCGGGATGACGCGCTCGCAAGCCTGCGAGAACGGCGAGGCCGGGTTCAGGAAGTACTCCTGCATGTCGACGATCACGAGCGCGGTGGTCCGGGGATCGAGCGCCAGCGGGGTCGCGTTGCGGTGGCGCTGCAGGGCGATGTATTTCTCGTGTGCTGTACTCACGTGTCCCTCCTGACTCGGTACCCGCTTCAGCGACCGCAGCGGCCCCGAGTCTACACCGATCGTGTCGAGCCTAGTCGGGGAAGCGGCTCCGTGAGACTGTCATCCTCCCATGGAGACCTTCTGACATGGTGGGCGCCAGGCCCGAGCCGCTACCCGCCTCCCAGCGGGCCGAACTGGCCGCGGCGCTCGGCCCGGCGTCTCGATCGCCCGCAGCCAGCGCGCCTGCGTTCGGGCAGGTGGTACGGGACGAGCCCACCGATCGCTATCGTCGCCATTCGGCGATGGTGCTCGACGAGGGCAGGTCGCCCTCTTCGACGACGCCGCCGTCTTCCCTGTTGGCTACCGACCGGCTACCAACGGACCCGCACCAGGGCGCACCAGGAGGGTCTCGTCCCAGGGCTCGACCCCGAAATCTTGCGGGGTTACTGTAATCAGTAGGTTGTAGGTTCGATTCCAACACAGCTCACCAACTGAGCTCACTCTCCAAGCGGTCCAAACGCACGTCGCACCCATCCAGAGTGCCCGCGGGTCGCGGCCACGATACCTCACCCAAAGAGGTGGGGGGCTCCCGTCGTGGGCGCGGGCCGGCGTTCCCTCCCGCGGTGGACGCTCGCTCGCCGTGGACCGACGACCGCGGAGCCCGTCACCGGGGGACATCGCGCGGCGGATGCGTGACGGAGACACCGCCGCTCGCCGGCGACTCGACACGTCGCCACGCGCTCCGGCGCCGGAAGCCTGGCTCTACCCCTTCCGGGAGCCTCGCCGCTTCATCGCTCGATACGGCTCTTGCCAGGCTCGGCGCCGTTCGTCTATGCTGGCGATGCTGTCAGCCGTCACGTCCCAGGCGGCGGCGCGTATCGCCGGCGGATGGAGCAACGAAGCGACGCCGAGGTGCTTCCCGTTCGAGAGTCCGGCCGAGGCTTCCCCGGGCCGCTTCGCGACCGGGCTTGCCGAGCGCGCCGGCTCATCCCGGCGTCCCTGATGCTGTGCATGTGTGGCACCCTCGCTGCCGCACAGGAGCACTGCGACCCGACTCTGGTCAGGCCGGCGGGTGACCCGCTCGGATACGTTCTCCGCGGGGACCGCTGCGAAGGTCTCTACATCCGGGAGGTCGCGGGCAGCGGGGGGCTTTCGATCGCATCGGTCACGGAGCCGTTCGAGCAGTTCGAAGTCGGCCCCGGCAAGAGCCTTCACCTGGAGTGGACACCGCCGCCCGGTGACGCCCCCACTCGGCTTCGAGCCTTCGGGCTTCGCCGCAAGCTCTACTACCGGATGGACACGGTGCGTCCCCCCGGCGCCACAACCTACACCTGGTCCGCCGACGTGCTGGCCCCGCTCAAGATGCGCAGCCAGGAGCTCGGTGTCGTCGGATGGGTGCCGTACGCCGTGGGCGAGAAGATGCACGAGGTGTACGTTCCACTCCGGATCGGGACACCGGGCCCGGCGACCCGGTCGCGACGCTACGTGGTCATGCTCCTGCCTGGGGCGGATTTGACCGAGGTGTTCATTACCCTGTCCACCCTGGATGCGGGTGGGCGCACGCGCGCCTTCCTCAAGCGGGACGAGCCCCTGCGATACGGCTACTATCCGGCTGAGCGGGGCATCGCCGTCCACCTCCCGGAGCTCAAGACGGCAGGCATCTATCACCTGCAGATCGGCGCAACCCTTACACGCGGTGGCTCCGCAACGAGGAGCCTCTTCTTCTACCATCCCGGCGGCTGACGCCCGCCTCGCATGGTGGCCGGGATACGGCATGAGCGGAGTCGCGGGAGAACAGCTTCGAGAGGAGCTGCGTCGCCAGGTCAGGGCGGCCAGTGAAGAGGCAGTGCGGTCAGGCGGGCAGGTTTCCGGCGAGCGGATCGAAGCCCTGGGGCGCCTGGCCCGCCTGGTCGAACTCTGCGGTGCCGCCGAGCCGGCTCCCACCCGTCAGCGCTGGCCGGTAGCGGCCGCGCTCGTCGGAACTCTCCTGATCGTCAGCGTCCTGTTCTTCGCTCGAGTGCGTGAGACGGAGATCGCGCTGGATGCGACGGTGTCCGAGGTGAGCTTCTCCCTGCCCACCCCGCAGCTGCTGATGGAGGGCGCGACCCTGGCAGCTCTTGGCGCTTCGGGATTGCGTGAGATCAGTCTTCCGGACACACCAACCCACGATCCCACGATACTTGCCGCCCCAGCCGGTACGGAAGCCTCGATCCGATTGGCGGTCGGCGCCCACGGGAACCGCCGGGGGACGATCAGTCTGGCGCCGATCACGATCGCCTCCAAAACGCGCGTGTGGCTACGCCGCACGGACACCCCCAACCAATATCGCCTGTCCTTGATGGGCCCGGACGGGAAGCTGCACATAGACGTGCACGGGCCCGTGCTCATCGGGCTTCCCGGGGTTCCCGCCCAACAGGTCGAGTTCGTGAGCCCGAGGGCAGTGCTTCTGGAGCTCGGCCCCGAGGTGGTCGACCTGGATCTCACGTTCAGGGACCTCTCGGGAACCGGCCTGTCGCCGCAGATGTCAGTCAATGCCCTCTCCCTCTTTCAGGTCGAGCAGTTCGGCGACACCGATCACGCGTTCGTCCGCCGACTCTCCACGATTCTCTCCGGTACCCTCTACCTCGAGTCCCTCAATGGCGTGGCACGTACGCTCCGGTCCGGTGAGGAGATCCGGTTCGGCCAGGCCCGAGGCGAGCTGCGTGCCGTCCGGCTGCGTGAGGATCACATTGCCTTGAGATTCCACGGCCGGGTTCGAGAGATGAGCACCGGCTCGGAGGACAACCCGAGAAGCCTGATGCCCACTTGGCTGGAGTGGCTGAGAGCGCGCCACGGCCTGTCCTTGCTCTGGGGCACGACGCTCTATGTCTTTGGGCTGGCCGTCGGCGGCCTGCGCTGGCTGCGGATGGCCGCATGAACCCCGCGAGTAGCAGTAGCCGGTTCCTTCGGTGTGTGGCCTGGACCGCGGGTACGCTCTCGCTGGCACTCGGCTCTGCCTGTTGGGGCCAGCCGGTCGTCGCGGGCGAGGCTGAGGACCGGCTCAAGAGCTTGGTCGTGATGATCCAGGGGAAGCTCGCCGGCAGCGACACTATCGGTGCCGGCATCATCGTGGGCGTCCGAGGCGATCGCCTGTACATCGTCACCGCGAATCACGTCGTCCGGCAAGGGACGCAGGAGGAAGCCCAGGATCTGCGGGTGCTGTTCCGCTGGCTGCCCGGTGAGTCCGCGCCGGCCAGGCTGTTGACGGACGTCGATCACGGCCTCGACCTCGCGGTCCTGAGCGTGACCAATCTCAAGGCGATCAGCCTGCCGAGACTGCCCTTCGATCGTCTCGGCGACACGACTGCCCTGAAACGAACAGCCCCGGTTTACTCGGTCGGTTACCCCAACGGGAGACCCTGGTACTCGAGGGTCACGCCGGACGCTATCTCGGAGGCATCGACGGACCTGCTGAAGTTCGAATCGCTTTTCCTCGCCCCTGGTCACTCGGGGGGGGCGCTCGTCAACGAGCGCTGGGAGCTCGTGGGCGTGATCCGGAGCGACCAGCCTCCTGATGGCGAGGCCGTCCGCATCGACCGAATCCTCGAGAAGCTCCGGCAGTGGAACTATCCCGTGAATCTCACGACCACGGCTCCGTCCCCCGGCGCGAAGGTAGAGATTCGGACCTTCGAGGCCCAGAGGGTCCCGCGCGGGGGCCCCACTTTGTGCTGGTCCGTTCTGAACGCCCGGAGCGCCCGCATCGACCCCGATCTCGGCGACCTGGACCCCCGGACCCTCGAGAAGGACTGTCGCGAGGTCCGGCCCGGCGCGACCACCATCTACACGCTGACCGCCACCGGGGCGGACGGCCGCACGGAGAGCCGACAGGTCACCGTGCAGGCCGCTGGCACGGCCCCCGTCGAGATTCGGGACTTCGTCGAGGTCAAGAGAAGCAAGAGCGGATTCCCCACTTTGTGCTGGTCCGTTCTGAACGCCCGGAGCGCCCGCATCGACCCCGATCTCGGCGACCTGGACCCCCGGACCCTCGAGAAGGGCTGCCGCGAGGTCCGGCCCGGCGCGACCACCATCTACACGCTGACCGCCACCGGGGCGGACGGCCGCACGGAGAGCCGACAGGTCACCGTGACAGTCGCCCGATTCGAGGTGACCCGTGTTGCGGCGAGCGTGAGTCCCCAGTCCCACGTGGGTCCTTGTCCCAAGGCGTTCACGTTCACGGGCGAGATCACGGCGACGGCGCCCGGGACGGTGGCCTATCGGTGGGAGCGAAACGATACCGTCGTCGGACGTGAGGAGATCATCTTGTTCAAGGGGTCGGGGACGTTGTCGGTGCCCCCCTATGTGTGGAGCATTGGCAGGCCGGAGAAGTCGTATGACCGGTCCCTCAGCCTATCCGTGAGACTGCGAGTTCTCACGCCAAGTCCGCTGGTCTCAGACCCGGCCGGGGCCACACTCGTCTGCCGGAACTAGCTATCCGCCTCAGCGGGAGTAGCCTCGTATCCGACGGACGGGAGCGACCCGAGGCCACCGGATCCTCGAAGACCATGCGACCCATCTGTTTGCCACGCTCTCCAACGCTCGCCACGCCATCGCCGACCTTCAGGGATTGCAGCGGGGCACGCTCGCCATCGGGGCGAGCACCACCCCGGGGATCTACGTCCTGCCCGGGGCCTTGCCTCTTCCCCATTTCCAGCCCTCTGCGTCCCCTCCTGGCCTACAAGATCGCCCGGCTGCTCAGGGACTCGTCGCTCCTGGCTGCTACGCGGGCGAACGCGGGCTGGACACAGCCGGTCGCAAAGTGGTAGTAGGAACGGAGCCCCCCGCGGGGCTCGAAGGATAAGGACCCCGGGGACCCGCCCCGGGGAGCGAGCACCTATCAACGCCGCAGGAGGTGTGAGATGGCTTACCAGCTCGAAGGGCGCCTGCTCGAGGTCTGTACGTGCAACATCCTGTGCCCGTGCTGGGTGGGAGAAGACCCGGACTCGGGGGTGTGCGACGGGACGCTGGGATGGCACGTGGACAAGGGGACAGTGGACGGGGTGGACGTCTCCGGCCACAGCATCGTGGCGCTGTGCCACATCCCGGGCAACATCCTCAAGGGGAATTGGAACATCCGCCTGTACGTGGACGACAAGGCGACGGCGCCGCAGAAGGATGCCCTGGTCGCGGTGTGGACGGGCAAGAAGGGTGGGCCGGTGGCGGACCTGGCGAAGCTGGTGAGCAGGGTGGACGCCATCGAGCAGGTGCCGATCGAGTTCCACGTGGAGGGAGTGAAGGGGACGCTGAAAGTCGGGCGGGCCATCGACGCCGCGCTGGAGCCCTACAAGGGGGCCACCGGGAAGGAGACGACGCTGCACGACACCATCTTCACGACGATCCCAGGGTCGCCTGCGTACGTCGGCAAGGCCTCGCACTACAAGGCGACCGCGCCGGGATTCCACGTCGATCTCCGGAACCACAATGCGGTGAGCGGCCGATTCCGGTTCGTCGCGTAGAGGACGTCATGGCCGCGGGCTGACCGATGGGGTCGTTTCAGGTGCCGATGCCGGAGCGGACCGGACGCGCCACGCTCCTGGTGTCGGTGGGCCTGCTGACGGGGCTGGCGTGGGTGGCCCTCGTGGTGTTCGAGGAGGCGACCCACAGCGTCGTGCACTTGGGCGGGGGCCACTACTCGGGTCACGGCGAGGCGAGCGGGGGCGGGTACGCACTCCTCTTCCTCGCTGGGTGGACGCTCATGTGCGTGGCGATGATGTTACCGACGAGCCTGCCGGTTCTGGCGGCGTTTCACGCCCTCGCCGGGAGGCGCCCTGATGGGCGCGCGCTGGTGGCGCTGGTGATCGCTGGGTACCTTACGACATGGGTGGGTTTCGGCCTCCTTGTGTACGGACAACACCTGGTGTTCCAGCAACTGTTGACAGCAAGCGGTTGGACGCGGGCCGGCGCCCTGGGCGCGCCGGCGCTCTTGGTGCTGGCGGGAGCCTTCCAGTTCAGCTCGCTGAAGTACCGGTGCCTCGACAAGTGCCGCTCGCCACTCGCCTTCGTGCTCGGCTACTGGCAGGGGCGGCGCGAGCGGTGGCAGGCGTTCCGCCTGGGGCTGGACCACGGGGCGTTCTGCGTCGGCTGTTGCTGGGCCCTCATGCTGCTGATGTTCCTGGTGGGCGTGCACTACCTCGCCTGGATGCTCATCCTCGGCGTCGTGATGGCGGTGGAGAAAAACGTGTCGTGGGGCCGAAGGCTGAGCACGCCCCTCGGCGTCGTGCTGATCGCGGCCGGCGTGGCAGCGGGCGTGGTGGTCGGGCTGGCCGGGTAAGGTCGGACGGGCAAGCCATTTCCCCGCACGTGATCGGATTGTCGACACCCTAGCGTCCGCCTCCACAGCCGGCCGGTGTCATCCCGACCCGGTCGGGGTTCCCGGGTCCGGACTTGCCCGGTGGGAGAGGTCATGAACCAATCGATGCGCGTGCGCACGCTGGCAGCCGTCCTGTACGAGGACTTCGAGCTGCTGGACCTATACGGACCGCTGGAGATGTTCG
Organism: uncultured Candidatus Rokubacteria bacterium; assembly: GCA_963805625.1. GTDB lineage: Bacteria > Methylomirabilota > Methylomirabilia > Rokubacteriales > DASRDR01 > DASRDR01. Next base: position 1,016 of record CAWDVE010000002.1, on the reverse strand, counting down.
GGTTCCTGGCCCCCGAGGTGCGCATCGTGACCGTGGCCGAGACGCCTGGCCCGGTCGCCTCGCTGCCCGGGGTCAAGACGCTCGCCGAGCACGGGTTCGCCGGTTGCCCGCCGCTAGACCTCGTCCTGGTCCCCGGGGGGATCGGCTCGGCGCGCCAGGTCGACAACGGCGCTCTGCTCGACTTCCTGCGGGCGCGGGCCCCGTCGGCGGAGATCACGATGTCGGTGTGCACCGGATCGGCGATCCTGGCCCGGGCGGGGTTGCTCGACGGGCGCCGGGCCACCTCGAACAAGCAGCTATTCAAGCACGCCACCGTGCAGAGCGACCGGGTCCGCTGGGTGCCCGAGGCGCGGTGGGTCGAGGACGGGCCGTACGTCACCTCGTCGGGGATCTCTGCGGGCACCGACATGGCCCTGGCAGTGATCGCGCGGCTCTATGGCCGGGCGCGGGCGGAGCAGATCGCCGCGCTCGCGGAGTACGCCTGGCAGTCCGACCCCGCCCGAGATCCGTTCCACCAGTACCTTAACCAGGGAGACCTCCAGCAGATCCTTGCCGCCCTGGGCCGCGCGTGACGATCGCGACCCAGGCGGAGGGCAGTGCGGACGCCCCGGTCAGGGGCGCCTCAGACGGATCGTCAAGACCTCACAGGCGCCAAGCGGGTCACCGCCCTCTTAGCGGATGGGCGCGCTTCTATTGCGGCAAGATGCTAGGTGTGATCGAAGCAAGGCACGAGGTCGGATGGTTTGAGGAAGCTGCGGACGGCGTGCCGCGCCGCCCGTGACCGCGGGACTTGGACAGACAGGAGTAAGACAGATGCCCGGTAGCGCGAAGTGGATCTGCTTTCGTAACCGGCAATTGAGCCTGTGTCCGAGAATTGCCCGAGAACCTGCACCGTATCTGCCCAACCAGGCCCAGAAGAGGGTGGGCGAAACCCGAGAAAACACTTGGTCTGCGTCGAACTGGATTGGCGTGGGTCTCGCCCGCCATCGGTCTCTTAATCAGTAGGTTGAAGGCTT
>CAWDVE010000001.1:0-42552 GCA_963805625.1 uncultured Candidatus Rokubacteria bacterium | reverse complement strand
CCGACGTCACCTCGCCTCGGCGATCGCCGTAATCGAGTCCGGGTTCTCGAGCGACGACACGTCGCCGGCCGGCTTCCCCAGGTGCGTGGCGCGAATCACGCGGCGCATGATCTTGGCGCTCCGGGTCTTCGGGAGGTCGCGCGTGAACAGCACCTTCTCGGGCTTGAGCGCCTTGCCCATCGCCTTGGCGACGCGGTCCGACAGCTCGCCACGGAGTGGCTCGGACGGCGCGTTGGCCCGGGCGAAGCACGACGAAGCAGACGACGGCCTCGCCCTTGATCGCGTGGGGCACGCCGATGACGCCAGCCTCGGCGACGGCGGGATGGCCGACCAGTACCGACTCGACCTCGGCCGGCCCGAGCCGCTTGCCGGCGATCTTGAGCGTGTCGTCCGAGCGGCCCTGAATGAACCAGAACCCGTCGGCGTCCACGTACGCCCAGTCGCCGTGGACCCAGACGTCGGGCCAGCGCGACCAGTACGTCTCCTCGTAGCGCGCCGGGTCGCGCCAGAACCCCGCCGTCATGCCCGGCCACGGCTTCGTGATCACCAGCTCGCCGACCTGCCCGCGCACCGGCTCGCCGTTCTCGCCGAAGCACTCGGCGGCCATGCCGGGGATCGGGCCCGCGAACGCGCAGGGCTTGATCGGCGCGATCGGAAAGCAGCCGAGGATCCCGCCGGAGATCTCGGTGCCGCCCGTGTAGTTGATGATCGGGATCCGCGCCTTGCCCACGTGCTCGAAGAGCCAGCGGTACGGCTCCGGATTCCACGGCTCACCCGTCGATCCCAGAATGCGGAGCGACGACAGGTCGTGGGCGTGCACCGGCTCGGGTCCGTGCTGCATGAGCGCGCGCACCGCCGTGGGCGAAATCCCCATCACGCTGATGCGGTGTCGCTCGACCAGGCTCCACAGGCGATCGGGCTTCGGATGGTCCGGCACCCCCTCGAACACGACCGCGGTGCCGCCGTGGAACAGCGCGGCGGTGAGCGCCATCGGACCCATGAGCCAGCCGAGGTCGGTCAGCCAGAACAGCCGATCCTCCTCACCGACGTCCATGCAGTAGGCGAAATCATGCGCGGCCTTGATGAGGAAGCCGCCATGCGTGAGCACGGCCCCCTTCGGCCGGCCCGTCGTCCCGGACGTATAGATGATGAGGCAGGGCCGATCGGCCTCGACCGGCCGCGCCGCCGCACGGTCACTGTGACCGGCGAGGGCCTCGTGCCACCAGTGGTCGCGCCCCCTCGTCCAGGCGACCTCGCGGCCGAGGCGACGATGGACGAGCAGCGTCTTGACCGTGGGGCACTGGGCCACGGCCTCGTCGGCCGTCTCCTTCAGCGTGACGACCTGGCCGCGACGGTAGAATCCGTCCGCCGTGATCACGAGCGTGGCTTCGCAGTCGGCCAGGCGGGACGCCACGGCCCCCGCGCCGAATCCGGAGAAGCACGGCGTGTAAATGGCGCCGATCTTCACCACCGCGAGCGTGGCGATCGCGGCCTCGGGCGACATCGGCAGGAAGATCCCGACGCGGTCGCCCTCCCCGACGCCGAGCCCCTGCAGGGCGTTCGCCAGACGGTTCACCTCGGCCGCCAGCTCCGCGTAGGTCAGCGTGCGTGTCTGGCCATCGTCCCCCTCCCAGACGACCGCCGGCTTGGCCCCACGGCCCGCATCCACGTGACGATCCAGGCAGTTGTCGGTGAAGTTCAGCCGGCCGCCGGGGAACCAGATCGGCCATGGAACGCCGCGCGACTCATCCAGCACGCGCGTGTACGGCGTTGTCCACCGCACCTGCAGATCGCGCGCCACCGCATCCCAGTACCACGCGAGGTCCGCGACAGAGCGGCGCTGGAGCTCGGCCAGCGTGGCGATCCCATGGGTGCGCATGAAGCGGCCGATCCGCGAGCGCTGGGCGACCTCAGGGGTGGGACGCCAGACGATGCCGTCAGTCTCTGTCGTCATGACCTACCTCAATGATAAACGCTCCGCCAGGGATAACCACGTCCGACCCGGATGCGATGGCCTGATCGCGAGCGTCAGGTTGTCCCGTCCTGACGGCCGCAACCTACTGAGCAACGAAGTCCGACCTGGACATGCGCCCTCATGGCCGCACGTACCGCACGGCGCGCCCGGTGCCGATCCGGCGGAGCACGCCCCCCGCGGTCAGCGCGCCCAGCTCCTCCCGCGCGAGCGTGAGGCCGACGCCCGTGGCCCGGGCGAGCTGGCTCGTGGAGACGCCCGCCGGGTTCGCCGCGAGCGCGAGCACGCGTTGCCGGCGCGCGTCGGCCGCGGGGATCGATGCCAGCGGGGCGTTCAGCGCCCCCGGGTCGCCAATAGGCGCCGGGAGCGCGACATCCTCGGCTTCGAGCCACCCTCGCCCCTTGAGGACCATGGCTTCGCGGAGCACGGCCTCGAGCTCCCGCACGTTGCCCGGCCAGGTGTGCGCCTCCAGCGCCCGCGCCACCCTGCGCCTCACCCCGTCGAGCGCGAGCCCGTAGCGCTCGTTGAACCGCCGACGGCAGTGCTCCAGCAGGAGCGGGAGATCCTCCAGCCGCTCGCGGAGCGGCGGGACCCGGAGGACGACCTCTCGGAGGCGGTAGTAGAGATCCTCCCGGAAGGTGCCGCGGTGGATCGCCCCAGGCAGGTCCCGGTGCGTCGCCGCGATCACCCGGACGTCGACGTGGAGGGTGCGGGTCAGGCCGACGGGACGGATCTCGCCCTCGTCGAGGAATCGCAGGAGCACGGCCTGGGCCTCAAGCGGCAGCTCGCCGACCTCGTCGAGGAACACCGTCCCGCCGTCCGCCTCGCGGAGAAGCCCGGCGTGTCGCTCAACGGCCCCGGTGAACGCCCCGCGCTCGTGACCGAAGAGCTCACTCCGGAGGAGCTCCCGGCTTAGCCCGCCACAATTGACGGGCTCGAAGCGCGCGGCCCGCCGCGGGCTCACCCGGCGCAGGGCCGCCGCCACCAGCTCCTTGCCCGTGCCCGTCTCGCCGACGATCAGAACGGACACGTCGACGGCCGCGATATGCTCGAGGTCCCGGAAGAGCGCCTGCATGGCAACGCTCTCGCCGACGAGGCCCTGGAATCCCGGCAGCGGCGGCTGGCGCAGACGGTCCGCGGCCACCGCTACGCCTCCCGGGGCGATGCGGAACCGGGGCCCGGCCGCGACCTACTGGCGCTGGAAGTCCAGGCCCAACCCGGTCGGCCGCCCGAGACTCGACGCCGAGCTGCGCGACCTGATCCGACGCATGGCGCGGGAAAATCCGACGTGGGGCCGCCGACGCATTCGAGCGGAGCTGGCACTGCTCGGCTACGAAGTCGCTGAGCTGACCGTCGCCAAGTACATGCACCGGACGTCTCCTCGGCCGTCGCCCACGTGGCGCGCCTTTCTCACCGCGCATGCCCGAGACATCGTCGCCATCGACTTCTTCGTGGTCCCCACGATCACCTTCCACCTGCTGTTCGTCTTCATCGTCCTGCGGCATCACCGCCGCGAACTCCTCCACGTCAACGTGACGGATCACCCGTCCGCAGTCTGGACGGCCCGGCAGGTGATCGAGGCGTTCCCGGAGGAGACCGGCCCGAAATACGTACTTCGGGATCGAGACTCGATCTACGGCGAGGCCTTCACTCGGCGCGTCGACCACCTGGGATCCGCCAGGTGACCACGGCCCCCAGAACGCCCTGGCAGAACCCCTTCGTCGAGCGGCTCATCGGCTCCATCCGTCGGGAGTGCCTGGACCACGTCATCATTCTGAGCGGGGCCCATCTCTGCCGCGTCTTGCGCGCGTATCTCGCCTACTACAACACCGCGCGGCCACACCAATCGCTTGAAAACAACAGTCCCCAGCCACGAGTCGTCGAACCCTCCCCACCTGGCCGGATCATCGCCATCCCTCAGGTCGGCGGACTTCATCACCGCTACACTCGCATCGCCTGATCGTGGTCAGCCGACGGGCCAGCCGTCGCCCGCTCGTACGATCTACGCTGACTGGAATGGGCAAACCGCACTCCAGTCCGCGGCTGCCATCCACGCGACAATCCTGATCACACTCAATACGACGTGGTTCCGGACGTTCGCGCCGAGTGTCAGGCGATCTCCACGGTTGGCCGATGAGGTTTCTGACCGGCACAGGCCACATTCAAGGGTTCCGCGACCCACAGGACTAACGAGGGCGAGATGGGTCAGAATGGCCTGCCGGCGTTTCGAGGGGATTCACCGACCCCTGCTCAGGGCTCCACCTTGATCCGCGGATCGAGCACGTCGCGGAGGCCGTCGCCGAGGAGGTTGAGTCCGAGCACGGTGATCCCGATGGCGATCCCAGGAAGCAGCGAGATCCAGGGCGCCTCCCGAATGTAGTTGCGGCCCTCGGCGATGACGTTGCCCCAGGTCGGGGTGGGCGGCGGCGGACCCACGCCAATGAAGCTCAGCACGGCCTCGGCTAGCACGGACACGGCGAAGATGAACGTGAGTTGCACGATCAGGGGCGACATGCTGTTCGCCAGGATGTGGCGGAACAGGATGCGTAAGGAGCCGGCTCCGGCCGCCAGCGCCGCTTGCACGTACTCCTGCTCGCGCACCACCAGCACCGAGGCCCGCACGATACGGGCGGTGCGGGGCGCGTAGGCGATGGTCAGGGCGAGGACCACGTTCAGTTCGGAGGCGCCCAGCGTGGCGGCCAGAGCGATGGCGAGCAGGATGGCCGGAAAGGCCATGAGACCGTCCATGACACGCATCACCACGTTGTCGAGCGAGCGGACCGAGCCGGCGCTGGCGCCGATCATGGTACCGAGGATCGCGTTCATCACCACGACCATCAGGCCGATGCGGAGCGACACCCGAGCCCCGTAGATCACGCGGCTCAGAACATCACGCCCGTAGCCGTCAGTGCCGAGCAGGAACACCCGGGTCGGGGCGCCGAGCCGGTAGCGGAAGTTGTTCTGGTTCGGAGGGTGAGGGGCAAAGACGCCGGCCGACGCCGCCATCGCGACGATCAGCGCGAACAGCACGAGGCCGGTCATGAAGAGCCGGTGGTGAACGAGCCGCCGGATCACCTTGGACCGGCGGAACCGGTCGGCGGCGAGCCTGACCCTACCGGGCTCGGCGAGCGCGGCTTCAGTCATAGCGAACTCGTGGGTCGAGCGTCGCGTACAGGATGTCCACCGCGAGATTCACGAAGACGAAGATCACGGCGGTCAGCAGAAGGCCGCCCTGAATGACTGGATAGTCGCGCCGGAGGATTGCTCCGATGATCAGGCGGCCGGCCCCGGGCAACGAGAAGACCTGCTCGACCACCACGGCTCCCCCCAGGAGGATGCCGACGATCAGCCCGATTACGGTGACCACCGGGATCATGGCGTTGGCCAGGGCGTGCTTGTCAACCACCAGCCGCTCGGGCAGACCCTTGGCCCGCGCCGTGCGCACGTAGTCCTGGTTGAGGACCTCGAGCATCGCCGCGCGGGTGATTCGGGCGAGGAGACCGAGCTGGGTGATGCCGAGCGCGAGAGCCGGCATCGCCAGGCTGCGCAGCCAGGGTCCCACGCCCTGCCCGATGTCGACGTAGCCGCCCGTCGGAAACCAGCCAAGCATCACCGCGAAGGTGTAGATCATCACGAGGCCGACCCAGAAGTCGGGTACCGACAGGCCGAGCAGGGCGACGGTCATGGCCGACTGATCGATCCAGGTGTTGCGTTTCACCGCCGCCGCCACGCCGAGGAGGACCGCCACCGTCAGGGAGATGCCGAGCGCCAAGGCGGTCAATGAGAGGGTGACCGGCGCCCGCTCGATGATCGCGGTGGTGACGCTCCCGTTGAGCATGATGGAGTGGCCGAGATCCCCCCGGACAAGCCGCCCGTAGTAGTTGAGCATCTGAACGTGAACCGGCGCGTCGAGGCCGAGCTGACTGCGGATCCGCGCCACCTCCTCGGAGGTTGCGCCGGGGCCGGCGATCTCCGCGGCCGGATCGCCAGGCACCAGGAAGATGAGGAGAAACGACGTGAGCGAGACGACGGCCAGAACCGGGATGGCGCTGAGCAGCCGGTAGACGAGGTAGCGGGTCATGTCGATCGAGCGGAAGCCCGAAGGGGGGCGGTCACGCCCCCCTTCGGCTGGAGGGATTCTAGCGTGGCTCTAGTCGAACGACACGTCCCACATGCGCGGGATCCGGGCGGTGGCGTACCCGACCACGTTGGCGCGAGTCGCCTGATAGCGACCAAGGTCTCCCACCTTGAAGCCCGGGACGTACTCGAAGAAGCGACGCTGGAAGTCGGCAAAGGCCTTCTTGCGATCCTCGACCTTCAGCGACGAGTTGAGGGCGGCATCCGCCCGGGTCAGCTCCGCATCCGGGGCCCACTGTGCGCCTTTGCCACCGTTCTCGCCGACGAAGAAGCCGGCCACGTTGTAGGGCCCCTCGTACGGCTCGATGCCAAAGCCGAGGGACCAGAGGTTCCACCCCTCGGGCTTCCGCCGGATCTCGAAGGCGGTGGGCCAGTCGACCACGTTCAGCCGGACGTTGAAGCCGGCTTTCTTCATCTGCTCGCTGGCCACCACCGCGGTGTCCTGATGGTTCTTGTACGTGGAGTCGGTCAGGAAGACGATCTCCTCGCCCTTGTAGCCTGCCTCCTGGAGAAGCTGCCTGGCCCGGGCCGGGTTCTTCTGATTGTAGAACTCCTTGCCCACGTCGCCCGCAAAGTAGGTGCTGCCGGGATGCTGCCAGCCGTGGGTCAGCCGGTACAGGCCCTCGCCGGCGATGGCCATGATCTCCTCGCAGTCGAGGGTCGCTTGGATCGCCTGGCGGACCTTCATGTTCCCCGTCACCCCCTGCGAGGCGTTCATGATGATGGTCTGGAACGCCCACGGCATGGCCGCGTAGATCTTGATGCTCTTGTTGCCCTTCAGTCGGTCGGCCGCGGCGGGCGGCAGCATGTCCACGGCGTGCACCTCGCCGGTCTCCAGCGCCGCCGTCCGGGCGCCACCTTCGGGGATATGCCGGAAGGTGACCGTCTCGAAGTAAGCGGTCTTGCGGCCGCCGAAGCCATCGCGCTTCTGGTAGCTGGGATTCGCCGTGTAGCCGTCGAACCGCTTCAGCCGAACATGGCTGTCCGGCCGGAACTCCACGAACTGGTAGGGCCCGGTCCCGATGTGGTTGATCTTGCCGCGCTCCTTGTCCCCCTCGCTGGCCGGCATGATGCCGACCGGCGCCCGGGGCGAGCTGAGCTGATCGATGAAGCCCGGCACCGGCTGCTTGAGCGAGACGCGCACCACGTACTTGCTGACGGCCTGGATCGACTCGACGGGTTTCATCATGGCGAGGCTGCCGCCGACCTGGCCGTAGCGCTCGAGTGAGGCCTTGACGTCCGGTGCCGTCATCTCCTAGCCATTGTGGAACATCACGCCCTGCCGCAGCGTGAAGGTGTAGACCTTGCCGTCGGGCGAGGTCTCGGTCTTCGCGGCCAGGTCGGGCACCGGGTTGCCGTTCTCGTCGCGCGCCCAGAGCGTCTCGATCCAGTGGAGGCTGATGTTGCGCGAGACCTCGGCAGTAGAGGCCTGGGCGTCGGTCAGCGGCGGCGCGGAGACGGTGCCGACGATCACGTCGCCGCCCTTCTTCTGAGCGCGGGCCGGGGTGCCGAGAAGAACGGTGGCGCTGGCGGCGCCCCCGAGGGCCAGGATCTCTCTACGCGTGAGCTGCATGGCTGTGTCCCCCTTTTGTCAGGACAATGAGGTCGGCTATCGGTAACGGAACCGTGACCGTTCACGACGCCAAATGATCGGGCCCAGCTTCCGGTCCAAGTGTGATGCAACAGCATAGCTCAGATCGGAGTCGCGTGCGTTCACCCCCACGCCCAGCGGCGGCTCCGGACCGGGCAGTCCTGGCAGTGCCAGCCCACGCGCGGCGGGAACGCGCCCGCGTCGATGGCGGCGACAATCTCGGCCACGAGGCGATAGAGCCGCACGTTGGCCGCGGGGTCGCGGGTGGTCCAGTAGCGGTGGAGCTCGGGCTGCCGAGTCTACGCGGAGCGCGGCTGCTTCGTCATGCGGGCGCTGCTGAAAGCCGGTGCCGATGACCCGATGGACGCTCCTCAACCACGCGCGGCTCGGCTAACCGGGGTGGGGTTAGTGTCCCCAACGGCGTTCAGCGTTGGTGATGCCGAATGAGCTCGTCCAGCTCCTTGATTCCAAACTTGGACAGGCCCACGACCGTGGCCTGACGACGATACGTGGGAGGCAGCATATTGCGAGCCTCCTCCTTGCTGCTCACGTCCACGACAATCCAGGCTTTGTGGACGCCATCGTTGCAGCCAAAGTCCGCGTGGGTCAGAAAGTGTGAGCCGGTCTCGAGCAGAATCTTGTTGGCCCGCGCGCAGGCCACCACCCCCGATTCATGCGGAACCTCGAGCAGAAACCTCGCCATGGGAAATCCTCCTCGTTCTTAGTCAACTCCTCACAACTATACTGCGACGGTGTCGCGTAGCGAACTCGCGCCGGACAAACGCCGGCCACCCACCGCTCCCGTCCTCGCCCCCCGTCCGCGCGAGGAACGTCGGCAGGTGCGTCGCAATGGTTCGGTACAGCAGTGTCTGTTCGGGCTGGCGGCGTTGGTAGGTCCGGGCCGCCAGACATGGGCGGGTCATGCCGCCCCCGTGAGCACACGTCATGCCCGCCTCGTCGGTCTTCCCCCGCGTCGTCGCGTGGGGAATTTGCAGCGGCCAGGCGCGCTCAGACCCGCAGACCGTTCTCTCGGATTGAGACATCGTGAATCGGGCCGGCACACCCTCTCGCCGCTGGCCTCCAGCTACCCCCACGCCCAGCACCGGCTCCGGACCGGGCAGTCCGAGCAGTGCCAGCCCACCCGCGGCGGGAACACGCCTGCCTCAATGGCAGCCAGAATCTCCGCCGCCAGCCGGTAGAGCCGGACGTTGGCCGCGCGATCGCGGGTGGTCCAGTAGCGGTGGAGCTCGGGCTGCTTGGTCTCTAACGCCGGGCATCAGGCGCGGCGGGAAGCGAGAGCGCACCGGACGCTGTACGCCATCGCCTGCATGCCGGGGTTAGTTAGAAGGCCGCCTACCTGTACCCGGCATCGAGTTCCAGAGCCAGCGCAAAGGCCACCTCACGGGCCGCGCTGCTGGCCCCATCCCGTCTCACATCCTTCTTTGGATCGCTCAGCAGCCAATGCTCTCGCCGGTGGTAGGGTGGGGGCGCCCACGCGCTCGCTCCCGAGGGACCGCATGATGTCGTGCCTGGCCGCGCCGGTACCTCGAGCGCGGCCACGGTAGAATGGCCGTAGTCGCGCCCGCCGTGCGCTAGCCCTCGCCGTGCACGACTCGCCCGCCGACCATCGTGAGCCGGCACCCGAGGGACTCGATTTCGCGGAGCGGCATGGTCAGCGGATCCTCCTCGAGAACGGCGAGATCGGCCTGTCGTCCCGGCGCGAGCACGCCGCGCTGCCGCTCGGCGAACGTGAGCCACGCTCCGCCGACCGTGAGCGCTCGCAGCGCGCCCAGGCGCGTCAACCGCTCGCGCGGTCCTACGACCGCGCCCGACGTCATGTCGCGGCGCTCGACGGCGGTCCGGAACGCCAACCAGGGATCGGCGGGCTTGTTGTCGGTGGCCAGGCCGAAGGGCAGGCGCATCCGCTCCAGGCTGCGATGGGGCGACAGCGTCTCGGCCGCGCCACCCAGCATCTGCGCCTCGTGCGCGCCTGATCGCCAGAGGTAGGAGATCGGATTCGTGTTCACCACCACGCCGAGACGCTTCAGGCGTGCGAGCTGATCGGCGGGCGCCGCGTTGAGGTGCACCGCCACCCACCGGAGGTGGGCGATGGGCGTGCTCCGCGCGATCTTCTCCCATGCGTCGAGGACCGGAGGCAGGGTGCGCGTGACCAGCGTGCCGACACGGAGTCCGTGCCGGGCCGCCAGTTCGGCCTGCTCCCGATACGACTCCGGCGAGTTCGCGCTCTCGACGAAGCCCGCCCAGCCCGTGTAGGGCTGGGCCGCGTGGAGGATGCGCGCGACGTCCGGATCGCCCTTGTAATGGAGGCAGATGCCGCCGACGCGCAGCAGCTCGTCACCCAGCCCGCGACCTCCTGCCCACGCCGCGACGTCGGGCATCGCCCGCGCAGCGTCCGGCGCGTCCCACGTCGGGCTCAGGGCCAGATAGGCCCGCACGAAGAGCTCCCCCCGCTCGCGCGCCTCGCGATAGACACTCAACACTTCCGGCGCGACGCCGTGGCCCTCGTAGACGGCGGTGACGCCGCGAGCCGCATAGCGGCGCTGAGAATCGACGAGCGCCCGGAGGCGGTCCGCGGGGGTGAAGCGCGGCACCTCCCGCATCAACGTGAACTCCAGGACCTGGACGAGATTGTGCTCGACGAAGACACCGGTGGGCTCTCCGGCGGCGTCCTTGAGGATCTCGACGCCCTTCGGCGGCACCGTGTCGCGGGTGACGCCCGCGCGCCGGAGCGCCGCGCTGTTGGCGATCGACACCACCGGCGGCTTACCCTTCCAGTGGCCCCAGATGCCGCGGATGTACACGGGATTGCGGGGCGCCGCCGTGTCGAGGTCGGCCCCGGTCGGCCAGCGCCCGTCCCGCAGGCCGGCGGGCGCATCCAGATAGAAGGGCGGTGTCCCGACCGGCATGGTCACGATCCACTCGCCCGGAGCCCGGGTGGCGGCAAGACGCCGGATCACGGCCTGGATGTCGGCGATCGACCGGCATCGCGCGAGCGAGGGATAGAGGTACTTGAGCCCCTCTCGGTCCAGGTGCGCGTGCGCGTCGACGAGCCCCGGCACGACCGTGGCGCCGCGCAGATCGATCACCCGCGTGCGGCGATCACGCCGACGGCGGATCTCGGCGTCGCCGGCCACGGCGATGATGCGATCGCCCGCGATCGCGACGGCCGCCGCGCGTGGACGGCTGGGATCGAGCGTGACGACGCGGCCGTTGAGCAGGACGACGTCGGCCGCTATCTCATCCCCCTTCCGGCAATGCGCTCGCCCATGCAATGCGCGCGTGGAGACGATCGCCGCGCTCGCGTCCGGGCGCCCGAGCGCTGGGGCACGGCCCGGACGTCGTGCCCGGCGTCAAGCCAGGCGCGTGAGCCTGGGAGACCCCGGAACGTGCCGGCTCCCGGTCGGCTAGTCCTCGACGGGCATCGTGACGGGCTCGCCGGCGCCGTAGAAGTACGCCCCGCGCCCCGCCGCGCCCCCCACCACGACGATCTCGAAGCAGCCCGGGTCCTCCACGATGGGTACCGGGAGATCCGGGTGGTCCCACATCCAGCCAAGCTCCGGGTGCGAGGCAGCCATGGCGGGCCGCTCCTTGTTCAGCATGAGCGTCCGGAACGGCATGCGCGCCGCGCGATACATCGCCTCCTGGATCCGCTCGCGCCCCCACCCCTCACGCGCGAAGATCTGCGCGTGCTCGGGGCAGATGAGGAGGGTGTTGTGCTCCTTCTCGGAGGTCTTGTAGCGCGGGTCGGCGCGCCGGCCGAGCAGCCAGAGCCCCGTACCCACCTGGGCGACATTGGCGGCCGCGGTGGCGAAGACGCTGATCAGATCCTCGGGCCTCGTGCTCGTGAAGTCGTGGAGCTCGCACAGTCCGTAGGCGAAGTGAACCGTGACCGTGCTGTCCTCGCGACCGAAGCCGCGCACGACGTGATATGGGTCCCAGGGGCTATCCGACTCATTCTCCGCGCAGCAGCACGCGTACTTGAGCGGGGAGCCGATGGTGTCCATATCCGACACCCCGACGTAGGTGTGGCCGACGTTCATCATGGTGAGCCGCAGCGCCCGGCCGAGGGCGGTATTCGATGCCGAGGGTGCGCCCGGACCGAGCGCGCACATTCCCCCGTTGAAGCGCGCGGCCCGGCCCCTTGGCCCGTTCACGATGACGACCGGGGCGTGGGGGCCGGTCGACATCGCCTTGTTCCTGAGGTACATCTTCGGCTCGGCCAGGCACCGGACGGCCGCGATCAGGAACGGGAGGTGCTCGGGGCGGCACCCCGCCATCACCGCATTGATGGCCAGCTTCTCCACCGTGGCCAGGCCGAAGCCGGGCTCGAGCGTGGCGATGACGTCCCCCGGCGCGCGCTTCGTGCCGCCGAGCATCGCGTCCACGGGCCGGCGCGTCGGGGCCACGAGCGGGAAGCCGTCCCCCCAGCCGCGCTTGAGGAAATCGGCTTGCAGGGCGTCCCAGGCGGCAAGGAGATCGTCGCCGCCGTAGGTCAGCCGCTCATCGGCCACGGGCAGGTCGTGCTCCGCGGAGACCGTCTCGACGGAACGTGTGAGGCCGGTCACCACCTCGTCGATGGCGCCGTCGACCATGGCATGGATGTCCGGCGCCCGCTGGTTCGTGAGAGGCATCGACACCACGGCGATGGGCAGGCCCGGTACCCCGAAGCTCGCGGCGCTGCGCTGCGCATCGTGGACGAAGCTCTTCGCGGTGAAGAAGACGGTCGGGACACCCCGCCGCTCCAGCTCGACCATGTCGTGGATACCCCACGACGTGCACGACCCTCAGTCGGCGGTGGTACCGACGACCGCCTGGACCTCGCGGGCGATGCGATCGGAATCCTCCGCGGTGCAGTGGCGCATCAGGAAGCCCACCGAGCCGTGGTAGCGCTTGAACGTCACGCCCGCAAACCGCTCGCGCAGCAGCGCCTCCGCGCGGTCGAGGGCATCGCTGCCCCCCGCCTTCATGTTCCAGTAGAGGCCGATCGACGCGCCGCGCAGGTCGGGACGGCGCGGGGCGGGCGTGATGGAATGACGAACAACCTCCGCGACGGGGTTCAGCACCTCGATTTGGGCCATACGGGAACCTCCCCTGAGTCAGCACATCTCGGACCACCGGACCCGTGGCAAGGGCGCGCGTCGCGCCCGACTGTCCGTGATGGCGCCAATGATCCGTCCGCTCCTGGGGCCCAGTCAATGACCGGGCCTCCCGTCAGGCCCGCTTCAGGGTGATCGCCGTCCCCGTCGCTCCGACCCGCCCGGGTCCTCGTGGCGATGGGGACGGAGCTGGGGCGGAGCAGACGATCAACAGCGCTGCACGATTCCCGTGCCGGGCGTGAGCTCCCACTCCGGGTATCGCCGCCCCCCGGATGAACTCGATCTGACCGTGATGGTTGTTCTTGGGCGTGATCATGTGCCCGAAGTTTGCAGCGCCGTGATCTCCCGCGCCGACATCGACCGGATCGCCGAAAGGCGTGTGAACAGCACGTCGGCCGGAATGTCCGAGGCGCCGGCGTCTAGGCAGTCGGCGAATTTTTCGTAGATCTGCGCCTCGGTCAGTGGGCGGGACGCGTGGCCGGTGGCGCGCTTCACCGGCTCGCCGACGATGGTGCTGCCGTCGGCGAGCTCAACCGTCACCTGGTCCTGCGGCGCGGCACCGGGCAGGTCCGCATCGTATTCGTTGGTGGTGACGATCTCGACCTTGCGCATCAGCGCCTGGATGTCGGGCCGCCGCACGAACTCGTCGGTCAGCTCCTGCAGGCCGACGCGCCTGGCAATGACGCCGCTCGCCATGGCGAACTCCATGCTGAACTTGGCGGCGAGGCCGGTGTCCGGCTGGTGGTTGCGCAGCACGGTGGCGAAGTAGTCGCTGATGTTGGCGGTGATGCTCTTCACCTCGTCTGCCTTGATCGGCGTCTCGCGCACCAGATCCAGCATGCAGTCGATGGCGCGATGCGTGCAGTAGCAAGTGGGGTATTTCTTGATGCCGAGACCTTGCGTCAGGATGGCCCAGGCCTCGCCAGGCTTAGCTTCGCTGGTGCGATCCTCGGTGCCGCTGGGCGAGATTGCATGAAGAAAACCCTGCGGATGCTCGAGCGCATCGGTGCTGGCGGTGAAGCCCGCCTCGGTCAGGCGTGCCGCCATGATGCCGGCATGCGCCGCCTTGCCGGCATGGAACGGTTTCGTCATCGTGCCGAAATTGGCCATGAGGCCGGCACTCTGCGAGGCGCCCAGCGCGATGGCCTGAGCGGCCTTGTCGGCGTCCAGGCGACGCAGTGATGCGCACGCCGCGGCCGCGCCGACCGCCCCATAAAGGCCCGTCGGATGCCAGCCCTTCTTGTGCAGCAGTCCCGAGTCGCGCCGGAACAGCTCGGCCCAGGTCTCGTACCCCGCGACATACGCCACGATCATGTCGGCGCCGGTCGAGCCCAGCGCTTCCGCCTCGGCGAGAATCGCCGGCACCAGCACCGTGCTCGGATGCCCGCGCAGCCCCACATCGTCGTAGTCGAGCGCGTGCGCCGCAGTGCCATTGATCCATGCGGCTTCCGGTGCGGTGCTCTTCTCCTTGCCGAAGGTCAGCGTCGCGGGGCCATCGGTGGGCGCCAGCACCTCCTTCAAGATGCGCACGCAGTCCTCGCGGCGGCCGGCGATCATCGTGCCGATGCAGTCGATGAAGCCCAGGCGCGCGACGCGCGCGGCTTCCTCGGGAAGCCGGTTGGCCGACAGGTCGGCAACGAACTGGCTGAGGCTCTTAGTCAGGGACATAACGTTCCTCCTGTCAGTGCAGCTTCTCGCGCAGGGCCTTGATGCGGCCACCGATCTTCACCGAGTCCGGCAGCGGATGGTCGACGGGTGGGTGAGCGCGCAATCGTTCCCGGCCGCGGTCCGAGAGCCGTCGCATAGATGGCGCCACCACCACTCGACTCCCCGCATGCGGGTCCACCCAGGGTGGGCGGTACCAACGGCTCGCCCGCATCATGCGGATTTCGCGGACGGCGATGCGGCCACGGGCCAGGTCTCGCTGATGCTCGTCGAACCGGGCGACCTCCACGTCCTCCAGCGCCCCGGCGCTCGAATGCGGCAGGGGAAAACATGGAACCTCGGTCTCATGGCCGGCCGCGCCGCGCACCGTGAGCGACCACCGTCTGGGCTCCCAGTATGGGAGCTCCACTGGCTCCAGCCGCACGTTCTCCAGGCCCCACGTGTCAAACAGGTGCACGCAGTACTCCTCGGTCCATTGGTCCGCCGGATACGCCGGGCGGCGGGTGCCTCGCAAGAAGATCGCCTCGATCCAGCCGTAGATCGTGTCCTGGGTAGGGATGACACGGGGGTCAAGGGTCATGGTCGCATCATTGTACGGTTGTGGGGAGGAGCTTTGCAGTATCGGTTACCCGTGAGGGCACGGGAGGAACGACGAACGCCACCTCCGTCGGAGCGGCCGGCCCGGGCCGGCCCCCCGCGACGCCGGCCCCGAATTTTGCAATCGGGTCGCGTAAGCAAGAAAGCGACCCCCGGCGGTCAGGCCAGAGAGACACGATCCTGCAACGGCTCGCCCGCGAGAAAGCGCTCAAGATTGGCGCGGAAGTGGCGGGCAAGGCCTTCGAGCAAGTCCGGGTCGCCGTAGCCGCCAACGTGCGGTGAAAGGATCACGTTGTGGAGGCGCCAAAGTGGGTGGTCCGGCGGCAGGGGCTCTTCGGCGAACACGTCGAGTCCGGCCCCCGCGAGCGTTCCGTCGGCGAGCGCCCGGACGAGCGCTGCCTCCTCGACCACCTCGCCCCGGGCGACGTTGATCAGAACGGCTGACGGCTTTAGGCGGGCGAGCTCAGCAGCGCCCATGAGGTGGCGGGTCGCCGGCGTCAAGGGAACCGAGATCAGCAGCGCGTCCGCCTCCGGCAGCACGTCCGAAAGCTGCTCGACACCCACCGCGCGATCCACGCGCGCGTCCGTCCGTGGCGTTCGCGAGACGCCGATCACTCGCATGTCGAACGTCTTGGCGATCCGGGCGGCTGCGCGACCGATGCTGCCCATGCCGAGCACGACGAGAGTGCGCGTCCGGAGACACGAGAGCGAATCGCGAATCTCGTCCTGCACCCAGCGACCTTGGGCGCGCCCCCGCTCTATCTGCGGGAGACTCCGGAGGAGCCCGAGCAGCATGGCGAACGCATGCTCGACGACGACGGGAGTCCAGATGCCGGACGAGTTGGAGATGGGAATGGCGGAGGGCGCGCCGTGCTTGAGGAGCGCATCCCACCCGGCGGTCACGAGATGGAGCCATTCGAGGCGCTGGCCACGCGTCTTCAGGAGCCCCGCCATCTCGGCTGTGTAGAGGCCGTTGTGGGTGACCACCACCCGGGCGTCCGGAATGGCACGGGCGAAGGTCTCGGCGTCGCGGGCCGCCACGAGCGTGACGGCCTCGAGGCCTTGGCAAGCGTGACTTATCTCCGGGTAGCCGACGCTGAGGCGGCAGACGATCCGCACGGTGTCGTCTTGTGCCATCGGCTAGCCCCCTTCCGGCGCGAGTGCGGCCATCATGCGCTCGCGCGTGGCGTGGACTCGATCGAGCGTCGCTGCCCCGTCCTCCGTGGAGGCGAGAAGAGGTGACCCAGCCTTTCCGGTGACGTCGAGGAGGTGGCGTTCGGTCTTCACGCGGTCTTCGATCCGCCCGTCGGCGAGGAGGTGGCGCACGCGGGCACCGCGCCTCTTCGAGGGGGTCGACATGAAGGCCTGTCTCGACCGCTTCCCTCGTTCGGAAGGGGCTGCGTCTCTCAACCTAACCTCTCCCACGTCAAGACGGCGATGATCTGTCTTCCGTCGACCCCAATCTGTTCGCCACGGATGATCAACCGCCGCCCCTCAATCCGAAGGTGGCGCGCCTGGGCGGTGCCGGTCCAGTTCTCGTTCCACGAGATGTCCACGTGGTGCACAACCCGGTCGCCTTCGACGGTGAATGTTCCGGCGTAGGCCACCATCGTCTTGAACAACTCGGCCCGTTCCTGGTCCGTAAGCTTCGCGCGAGCACGTCTGGGGTTCGCCCGGCGACCGCCTCGAGCACCGCGACGGGGACATCGGTGCTGACGACCGACGCGGTCTGGAGGAGATCCTTGCCCTCCACCGGGAGCCGGTCGATCCGCGCCGCCAGGATCGCTTGCACCGTCGCCGGCACGTGGACGGTCTCCGGGGCCTTCACCAGTCGGTACGCGCCGCGCTCGCCCGCGAGCACGCCGTCGTCCGCGAGGCTCCGCACGCTCTCCTCGAGGAAGAGGGGGTTGCCCTCGGTCCGCCCGAGCAGAAGCCGTTTGAGGGGTTCGAGGCCGGCGTCGCTCCCGAGCAGGGTCTCCAGTAGCGCGGTCGCATTCTCCGGCGCGAGCGGGTCCAACCGGAGCTGGCGGTAGTAAGTCTTCCCGCCCCAGTCGTGCCGGTACTCCGGGCGGTAGTTGACGAGCAGCAGGATCCGAGCCGTCGGCACGCTCTCGACCAGGCGGTCGAGCACGGCCTGTGTCTCCGCGTCGATCCAGTGGAGGTCCTCGAACACGACCAGGAGCGGCTGGACCTGGCTCTCTCGAAGGAGGAGCCGCTTCAGGGCTTCGAGGGTGCGCTGCCGTCGCTGCGGCGGGTCCAGGACTTCCCACCGCCGGTCCTCCACCGGCACGTCGAGGAGTGCCAGGAAGGCCGGCAGCGCCGGCTCCAGGGCGCGGGCGAGGGTGAGGAGCTTGCCGGTGACCTTCTCCTGGATGGCGCGGGGCTCGTCGCGGTCGGCGATCTGGAGGTAGCCCTTGAGGAGGTCGATCACCGGGAGGTAGGGCGTCGCCCTGCCGTACGAGACCGAGCCGGCCTGCAGGACGAGCCAGCCGTGGGTGCGATGGGAGTGGGTGACCTCCAAGACGAGCCGCGACTTCCCGACGCTCGGCTCGCCAACGATCGCCACCACCTGGCCGTGCCCGCTGGCTGCGCGAGCGAGCGCCTCGCGAAGCTGCTCCAGCTCCGCGTCCCGGCCCACGAAGCGGCTGAGCCCGCGCGCGGCCGCCGCGGAGAGCCGCGAGCGCCGGGGCCCCGCACCCATGAGCTCGTAGGTCTCCACCGGATCTGCCAGCCCCTTCACCGGCACCGGGCCGAGCGACCTCACCTCGACGTAGCCCTCGGCCAACGCCAACGTCTCCGGCGCGATGACGATCGAGCCGGGATCGGCCAGCTGCTCCATGCGTGCGGCCAGGTGCGTTGTCTGCCCGACGGCGGTGTAGTCCATGCGCAGATCGCTGCCGATGGCGCGCACCACGACCTCCCCGGAGTTGAGCCCGACCCGGATCTTGACGACGGCCGCGTGTGAGCGCCGGATGTCGTCTGCGTACCTTTTCACGCGCTCCTGCATCCGGAGCGCCGCGTAGCAGGCCCGCACCGCGTGGTCCTCGTGCGCGAGGGGCGCACCGAAGAGCGCCATGATCCCGTCGCCCATCACCTGGTTGACGGTGCCCTCGTAGCGGTGGACCGCCTCCATCATCCGCTCGAGCACCGGGTCGAGGAGCTTGCGCGCCTCCTCAGGGTCGCGATCGGCGAGGAGCTCCATCGAGCCCTTGAGGTCAGCGAAGAGGACCGTGACCTGCTTCCTCTCGCCCTCCAGGGCGCTCTTCGACGTGAGGATCTTGTCGGCAAGATGCTTGGGAGTGTAGGCATCGGGGGCCATCAAGCGAGGCGTGTGTGGCCGATCGACCACCGTGAGGGCCGTCGCACAGCCACCGCAGAACTTCTCGCCGGGCTCATTGGAGAACCCACAGGATGGGCAGGCGACCGCGAGGGGCGCCGCACAGTCAGCGCAGAAGCGACGCTCGGGGCGGTTGTCCGTCTGACAGCGAGGACAGCGCACTATCTGTCACCCTGGACCGCGCCTTCGGCCCGGCCAAGCCAGAAACCCATGCCCATTTCGCGGTACTGGGTCGCCGCGGTGGTCAGGTGCTCCTGAGCGCGTACAGGGTCGCCCGCGTGGCGGTAGAGCGTGCCGAGGCCGAGGTGGGAGTGTGCGATGAGCGGGCGCATGCGGAGCCCCGTCGCCCGCGTTAGCGCTTCTCGATAGGCGATCTCGGCTTCCTGGACGCCTGGCGGGGTGGTCCCCGCGGCGACTTCGCCGAGAAGCCGCCATGCCCACGCCTCGGTCCCGCGTTGGCTCTGGGCGCGCGCCATCTCAAGGCTCGCCTGGCCGGAGCGCCTCGCCCGCTCCAGGTCTCCGGCGGCGAGCTGCGCTTCGCCGAGCCAGCCTTTGAAGAGCGCCAGGTTGAACCGCTCACCGCGTTCCTCGGCCAAACTGACTGCGCGTTCCAGCAGCGCGACACCAACTGCCCGACCCTCGGCGCGAACGTCTCGCAGTCCCAGCAAGCCGACGGAGGTGCTCTCAAAGTTGAGGACTTCTGTCACCTGAGCGACCTCGGCGGCTCGCCTGAGCGGCGCGAGCGCCTCCGCCCACTCCCCGCGGTGGAGGTGGACGGACCCGACCGCGGAGTGGGCCGGTGGGAGGCTGGCCACGTTGTCCGTAGACAGGGCAGTATCCAGGCCCTCCTGGGCGACCGCCAGCCCCTCGGAGAACTCCCCCAGCTCGCCGAGCGCACGCGCGAGCCAGTAGCGCGCGAGCACCGACGCGCTCGCCGTCATCCCGAACCGCTCTCGCTGCCGGTCACCCGCGGTCAGCTCCAGTGCCTGCCGCAGGTAGGCCACGGACTTCTCGTATTCCCCGATGGTGAAGTGGATGGCCCCGAGGCGCAGGACCGCGGTCGCGTGAGTGGCAACATCGCCGAGCCGCTGACCGATGTCCAGGGCGCGCATGGCCGCCACGATCGCGGCCGCGTGGTCGCCGGTGACCCACAGAGTGTTGGCTAGCCCCGACGAGACCCGCCCCAGCCGTTGCTCGTCGCCGAGTACCCGGGCACTGGTTTCGGCGGCCCGGTCGTGCTCGAGAATGCGGCTCATGCGTACGAGCGCCTGCAGGGGTCCGCGCAGATCGAGCCGAAGGTCGATGCCCTGCTCCTGCCTCTCGCGCGTCTCGGGGAGGCGCTGGATCGCCACCAGCGCGTCTTCATAAGCGACCACGGCCTCCCGGAACGCCGAGCGCGAGAGCGCCTTGTGCCCGCCCTGCCGGAGGTACGCGGCGGCGGTCTCCCAGCGCTCCGCCCGGAAGGCATGATGGCCCAAACGGTCGATGTGCTCGCCGAGCCGATCGGGGTAGAGGCGCTCGATGGCCGCCACGATCTCGCCGTGGAGGCGGCGGCGTCGGTCCTGGAGCAGGCTCCCGTAGGCCACTTCGTGGGTGAGGGCATGCTTGAAGGTGTATTCGAGATCCGGGAAGAGGCTTGTCTCGTACAGGAACTCGCCGGCCTGGAGGCGACCGATCGCGCTGCGCAGCTCGTCCTCGGCCAGCGCGGCCGTCGCCTGGAGCAGCGCGAACGGCACGTCCTTTCCGATCACCGACGCCGTCTGCAGGAGCGCCTTGTCGCCGGGGTCGAGCCGGTCGATGCGCGCGGCCAGCACCGCCTGCACCGTGGCGGGGACCTCGATGGCCGGGAGCGACCGTGCCAGCCGGTACGCCCCGCGCTCGCCCGAGAGCGCCTGGGTCTCGACGAGCGCCCGGACACTCTCCTCCAGGAAGAACGGGTTGCCCTCCGTCCGCGCGATCAGCATGCCCTTGAGCGGCTCGAGGGCGTCGGGCCCGAGCAGCGTGCGGAGGAGCTCTTCGGCGGTCTCCGGCGGGAGGGGGTCCAGTCGGAGCTGCGTGTAGTAGGTCCGGCTCCCCCAGGGGTGCTGATACTCCGGGCGGTAGTTTACGAGGAGCAGGAGCCGCGTCGCCGGCAGGCTCTCCACGAGCCCGTCGAGCAGCGCCTGGGTCTCGGAGTCGATCCAGTGGAGGTCCTCGAAGACCACCAGCAGCGGCTGGACCTGGCTCTCGCGGATCAGGAGCTGCTTGAGCGCGTGGAGCGTCCGCTGGCGACGCTGTCGGGGATCCAGCGCGTCCCAGGACGCGTCGCCACTCGGGACGTCGAGCAGGGCCAGGAGCGCCGGCAGGCTGTCTTCCTGCGCGCGGTCCAGCGTCAGGAGCTTCCCCGTCATCTTCTCGCGCATCGCGCGCGGACCGTCGCGGTCCTCGATCGCGAAGTAGCCCTTGAGGAGGTCGACAACCGGTAGATAGGATGTCGCCTTCCCGTACGAAACCGAGCCGGCCTGGAGGACGAGCCAGCCGTGGACGCGGTGGGAGTGCGTCACCTCCCACACGAGCCGCGATTTCCCGACGCCGGGCTCGCCGACGATCGCCACCACCTGGCCATGCCCGGCGGCGGCGCGCCCGAGCGCCTGGCGCAGCTGGTCTAGCTCGGCGTCCCGCCCCACGAAGCGCGTCAATCCACGTGTGGCGGCCGCGGACAGCCTGGAGCGGCGGGCCCCGGTCCCGACCAGCTCGTAGACCTCGACCGGGGTGTCCAGGCCTTTCACGGGCACCGGCCCCAGCGGCGTGACCTCGACGTACCCCTCCGCCAGCCGCAGCGTGTCGGCCGTGACCAGGGTTTTGCCGCCCGTCGCGAGCTGCTCCATGCGGGCCGCCAGGTGCGTGGTCTGACCGACGGCGGTGTAGTCCATGTGGAGATCGCTCCCGATGGCCCGGACCACGACTGCGCCCGAGTTCAGTCCGACGCGAATCTCGAGCGAGACGCCGTGGGCGCGACGCGCCTCCACGGCATACCGGCGCATGGTGGCCTGCATGTCATGGGCCGCATAGCAGGCGCGCACCGCGTGGTCCTCGTGGGCGAGGGGCGCCCCGAAGAGCGCCATGATCCCGTCACCCATCACCTGGTTGACCGTGCCTTCGTATCGGTGGACGGCCTCCATCATCCGCTCCAGGACGGGGTCCAGGAGCTTGCGCGCGTCTTCGGGGTCGCGATCCGCCAGCAACTCCATCGAGCCCTTCAGGTCGGCAAAGAGCACCGTGACTTGCTTGCGTTCTCCTTCCAGAGCGCTCCTCGACGTGAGAATCTTCTCGGCGAGGTGCTTGGGGGTATACCCCTGGGGCGACGGAGATCGCCCGGGTGGCGCGCTGACGGGCTGACCGCACTCCAGACAGAACTTTGCGCCCGCCGGCAGCGCGGTGCCGCACTGGGTGCATGTGGGCGCAAGCCGGCCTCCGCATTCCAGGCAGAACTTCGCCGATGGCGGGTTCTCGTGCTGGCACCGGGGACAGTGCATGCCCCAACGTCTCCGCGCAGAGTGCCGCCAGACTAGCCCAGCGGAACTCGGGGAGCAACCAGACCGGATCCTGCCTGGGGGACGCCTCGGCATCCGCCAACGGTCCCTTGGCGGGCGCCGAGTAGCCACTCGACCGCTCACCCCCCACGCCCAGCACCGGCTCCGGACCGGGCAGTCCTGGCAGTGCCAGCCGACCCGCGGCGAACCGGCGGCGAGCAGACGGGGAGACGGCGTCGGCGAGCGATCAGGGGGCGGGTCAGGCCGCGGGGACGGGCCGCCCCGGCGGCGGTTCCGCGCCGAGGCCGAGGGCGGTGAGGAGCCGCCGCACCGCGGGAGGCTCGGTCACCGCGCCCAGGATCCGGCGCGGGCCGGCACAGCGGGGACACACGAGCACCCCGACCGCGAACACCTACCGGAGCACCGGGCTACTGCGCCGGCTTTTTCGGAACGATGAAGAGCGAGGCGACATAGAGGATGAGCCCGGGAATCACGCCCGTGAATACGGTGACGGCCGCATAGAGAAGTCGAAGGAGCACCGGGTCGACGTCGAAGTACTCGCCGATCCCTCCGATCACTCCCCCTGCGATCTTGTTGTCCGTGCTGCGATAGAGACGCTTCATGCTCCGATGCTATCACCGGCGAGTCTTTGCCGGTCGATGCGCCAGCCAACCGTGCACGAGCGGCGACAATGGCATCACGCACCGGCAGACCGAGCGGCACAACGCGGTCCTCCACGAGGGCGGCCAGGGGACCTGTCTGTGGCGCGGCGAAGGCGTTCACCCGCGTCGGATGGGCCTTCAACACGTCAGCGGCAGCATAGACAGCAGCGGTCCCCCCGTGCTCTCCGTCAGCCGCTTAAGCGCCAGCGGCGGGCGCACGATGTACCGGCAGAGCTTTCTCCATCTGGTCCCGCCGGCGGGCCGGGACCGCCACGTCGGCGTGCAGGCTGAACCCCTCCAATCGGGCCGAGCGCCGCCCGGTCGCCGTCACGGCGGCCGCCGAGCGGAGCCGACGCACTGGGTGCCCGGCCCGTGGGCCCAGCGGCACCCGGCCCTGGAGCGACGCCGCCAGCAGGGTGACAGTCCAGGGAAGCCCCGGGGCCATCCAGGTAAACCCCTGGGGCCCTCGCCCCTCCCCGCGCGCTATGCTGGGGTACCGGAGCAGCGAGGCACCCGTGACCGTCCCACATCTGTCGCCGTGGTATGACCTGACCGACGCGGCATGCTTGGGCGTGCTCGTCGTCGCCCCGCTCGTCGCCTTTTGGATCTATGTGGATCGCCGCACGCCTCTCGCGATCCTCGTGCGGACGTTGGGGCGACAGCCCCGCGTCCCCGCGATGCTCTTCGCCGCGATCTCGCTCATCGTTCTCTTTGCGTCGGCCGAGGCGGTACTCGACCACCAGGAGGACGAGCTCTTGGTCGACATGGACGTCCTCGTTCGAGACGCAGCACTGGCCGCCACCGTGGGGTCATGGGTGAGGCGCGCCGCCGAGGTTGTCAGCGACCTGACCTGGGCCGGGTTGACGGGGGCGGTGCTCACGGTCGGCATCGGCCTGGTGTGGCGTCGCCGCTGGCGCGAGGCCTCCGTCCTACTGGCCGGCACGCTCGGCGCGTGGGCGCTGTTCACGGGGTTGAAGAGCCTGCTCCGCGTCCCGCGGCCAAATGCCCTGGCCCACCACCCCGTGGCGATCTCGAGCTACGCCTTCCCCAGCGGTCACGTCGTCATGACGCTCGTGGTCGCTGGGCTGATCATCTGGACGATTGGTCGTCTCACCGGGAGGCCGTCGGCATCATCCCCATACGCCGGCGCGCTCCTCATCGCAAGCGTGGTGGGCGCGGCCCGCATCGTGGTGGACGCGCACTGGCTCACGGACGTCCTCGCCAGCCTCGCGCTCGGTACGCTCTGGCTCGCCACGGTGGTATGCGTGAGCGCCGGGCGGTCCAGCCCGCCGGAAACGTGCCCGGCCTCCACGGCGGCCCCGTAAGATCGCGCGCGCGGAGCGCGCAGATGAGGGGTGTCCATGAGGAGAGTGTCTAACGATCGGGTTCTCGCCCCGGGGGTCTGGGGCGGCTTGGTCAAGCGCGTCGTCACGCTGGTCGTGCTCAGTCTTCTGGTCGCCGAGTGCGGGGGTGGTGGTTCGGGTCCCGCCGGGCCGGACGAGGTGCCGGCGGCCGAACGCGAAGCCCATCTGCAGGACATGAAGAATCGACTGGATGATCCGCGGCAAGTGGTGGGCATGACCATCCTGGAGATTGCGGCCCTCCCCCAATTTCCGAGGGCGTACACGCGGCAGCAATTCACGGAGATTTCGGCTCTGGAAGAGCGAGGGGTCATGGTGGAGGGCTTCGTCGCGCGCCTTCGGCAAATGCAAGACGGGGACTACCACATTCAGCTCGCCGAAGCCTGGCCGGGGCACTGTCTCGGCGGCGACACTCCAGACCAGTTCTTCACGGAACTGACCCCCGGCATCCGAGCTCGGAAGCCGGCCTACACCTGGGAGCGACTGCTCCCGCTGTGCGGTGCCGACACGCGCATCCGTGTATCCGGTTGGCTCATGTGGGACAATCCGCACCACACGCGCATCACCTTCTGGGAGGTCCATCCGGTGACGCGCATCGAGCTCTGCTGCTGGCGAGACCTCGCGTCACAATGAGTCGCTTCCAGGCGCTTCGCGCTCAAGTCGAGGTCCGTATCGGTGACGCCGGTGATGTTGCCCCCGGGCCGGGCGAAGCTCTGCACCAGCCCCAGTGCGACCGGATCGCCCACGACGGCGGCGAAGACGATCGGAATTCGGTTGGTTGCCAGCTGCGCCGCCTTCGCCGCGTTCGCGAGGCCGAGGGCGGTGAGGAGCCGCCGCACCGCGTGAGGCTCGGTCACCGCGCCCAGGATCCGGCGCGGGCCCCCGCAGCGGTCGCACACCAGGACCTCGTTCGCGAACACCCGGTGGAGGAGCCGCGCCCGCGGCCACCGTCTCGGCGAGCGCGCGCCGGCGTCCGCGCGCCCGTCGTCAGGCGCGGGCGGCGGGACGATCGTCGAGCGCCAGCGGGCCCGCGGGGCGAGGAGCCCGTGATACGCGAGCAACGGCCGGCGCGGCGGCGGCACGAGGGCGACGAGCCGCCCCAACCGCTCCAGCAGCTCCAACACGAGCGCCGTGGAGCCGTCGCGCCAGGGCCGTCGGAAGTGGTAGAGTAGCGGCCCGCCGGTGCTCTCCGTCAACCGCGCCACGGCCAGCGGCGGGCGCAAGATGTAACGGCACACCTTTTCCAGCTGGTCGGCGCCCCGGCACCACGACGTCCGCGTGCAGGCTGAAGCCTTCCAGCCGGGCGGAGCGCCGCCCCGTCGCGATCGCATCGACCGCTGAGCGCAGGCGTCGCACCGGCTGCCGGCGCGCGGGCCGAGCGCGACCCGGCCCTGTAGCGACGCGGCCACGGCGCTCGCGAACAGCGGCGCCTGCACCGCGAACGCGTCGCGGCCCTCGTCGTCCGGCAGCCGCCCACGGCGGGCGAGGAGCCGCCGCACACGCCGGTGCAGCCGCGTGAGGAGCGCCGTGATGTCGGCGTCGGTGGGCAGCGGGAGGCGGTGGAACACCGGCCGTGCGGTCGGGCTCGCGCGCGTGTACACGCCGTCGAGGTCCGGGAGGCAAGCCCGGCGACAGATCCCGCGGCGCCGCGCCGCGACACGCTGGCGAGGCCTCCGGGCCGGCGCCCGCGGGTCAGCGCCGGCGCCATCCGCGGAGCTCGGGCGGCTCGACGGCCGCCCCCGGCGCGGGCAGGGGCGCCGCGGCGGGCCCGGCGGGCGCCTGGCGCAGGTCGTAGAGATACACGGCCGCGCCGGTCCGCAGGAACTGGTCGAGCCGCGCGCCCATCGCGTCGAGGTGGTGCAGGAAGAGCCGCTCCTCGTCGACGCCGCTCCGCGCGTAGACGTGCGAGAAGAGGACCCAGACCCGCGGCTGGCCCCGGAGCTGCTGGAGATCCTCCACGTAGCGCGCCCACGCCGTGCGGGCCGCCACGCCGGTCACCACGTCCCGGGCCCGCAGGCCCACGCGCGGCGCGTAGTACCGGAGCGCGAACTGTGCCCCGTAGTACACGTAGACGAGGTCGCCCGCCTGCCGGTGATCCTGGAGGTACTGGGCCACCGGCCGGAGCTCCTCCCGCTCGGGCGGCGCCAGGAGCTGATGGCCCGCCAGGACGAGCGGGTGAAAGAGGAGCAGGGCCACGAGGAGCGGCCCAACCGCGGGCACACTCGGGGCCGTGGCGCGCCGGAGCCCGTCGGCGCCTGCCGCGACCAGCAGCAGGAGGGCCGGGATCAGGAAGGCCATCGGGCGCCCATAGAGGGGATAGGCGCGGAGCGCCGAGGCTGCCACGGCGACCGGGATGGGGGCGAGCAGGAGGAGAGCCGGCACCCGCGCCTCGCGAAGCAGGACCGCCGCGCCCACGAGCCCGACGAAGCCGGCGAGAGCCGCGAGACCGAAGCCGGCGTCGTCGAACCACCCGACGAACGTCGTCTGGAACCAGAGGACGTCGGCGAGGGAGCGGGGCGGCAGGGGGACGAAACCACCCCGGTACTCTTCCTGGATGAGCTGGTTCTGCGCGAGGTAGTGGCGGAGGACGACGGCCCAGACGACGGTCAGGCTCGCGCCCACGGCCAGCCCGACGGCGGCCAGCCGGCCGAACATCCGCCACGACCCGCGCCGCCCGGCCTTGACCAGGCCGAGGAGCCCGATCCCGGCCAGGACCAGCGGGGCCGGCGTCGAGAGCCAGATCGCGACGGCGCCCGCGAGCGCCAGGCGGGCGACGGCGTCCCAGGCGAAGTCGCGCCGGAACGTCTCCAGCGCGAGGAGCGTGAGGGCGAGGCTCAGCGCGACGTCGCTCGCATAGGGCTTGGCGTCGCCCGCCAGGAGGATCAGGTTCGGCGAGAGCGCGAGGAGGGTGACCGCCATCGCCACCGCCCTCGGCGGGAGACACCGCCGCGCGAGCGCGTAGCCCAGCACCGGCGTGACGAGCCCGGCCGCGAGCGACACGAGCCGGAGGCCCCACTCGCTGTAGTCGAGCGGCGCGGCCACGGTCTTCAGGAGGAGGAGATAGCCCACCGGCACGACCTGGGCGTAGTCGAGGGGTCGCAGGAGCTCGAGCGGCGACCGCTCGATGAGCGAGAGCGCCAGGAACGCCTCGTCGAGCCAGAGAGAGCGGCCGTGCGCGAACGTCCGCAGGCGGATCACGGCGCCGAGGCCGATCACCACCCACAGCCACAGGGCGGTGTGCGTGCGCAGGTGGTCCTGGATCCGGCGCACCGCTCCGGTCGCGGTCAACAGGCGCGGCGCTCGGCCTCGCCGGCAGCGCGGGCCGGTGCGGTCACTCGGCCGTCACCAGCTGGCAGAACTGGCCGACCAGGTACGGGTTCCTGGAACGTGCCGGCGCGCGAGCGCAGGACGTCGAGCGCGGCGGCCTGGGTGAGGGCGCGCCGGTAGGGCCGGACCGTGCAGATCGCGTCGTACACTTCCGCGATCGCCGTGAGCTGGCTCGCGAGCGTCGGGCTGCGCGGGCCCCGGACGGCCGGATAGTTCGGCTCGCCGTCGTAGCGCAGGTGGTGCTCGTAGGCGACCCGGATCGAGAGCGGGGCGCTCGTCGAGAGCGCGGCCAGCTCCCGGGCGCCGAGCTCGGCATGGCTCGCCATCGTCGTCCACTCGTCGCCGGAGAGCTTCCCGGCCTTGTTGAGGACGTCCAGGGGGACGCGGAGCTTGCCCACGTCGTGGAGCAGCGCCCCCACGCCGATGGCGTGGAGCAGGGGGCCGTCGAAGCCGAAGCCGCGCGCCTGGGCCAGGACCAGGAGCGAGACGTTGACCGAGTGGACGAACGTGTACTCGTCGTGCGACTTGGAACGTAGGAGGTGCTAGCCACGTTTCCCGGTCTCCTTCCCCCGCCCCCCGTCCTCCCCGCTCGCCCGTCAGCCCCCGAGCCCAGAGGGTAGCGCGCGGCCAGTCAGCCAGGCAACGGCAGCGGGAGGTCGGCGCGGGAGGGGCCCGGAACCCTCCCCCCGTGCCGGCGAACAGACGGGGACAGCCGCGCCACGGGGTGGGCGCGATCGCGCGCGGGTCAGGCGGCGGGGACGGGCCGCCCGGCGGCGGCTTCGCGGCCAGGGCGTCAACGTGGGGTTCGAAGTCTGTTCTTGGCCGTGGTGAGCGAGAACGGCTATCACCTGGAACGGAACCAAGGCGTGAATGCTGATACCGCACCTACCATGGCGTCCGGCTCTCGCCGGTGACCATCATTCGGCCTACCGAAGGCTCGAACGGCTACCCTCACGACATGAGGATGCCAAACCATGAGATCGCCCGGACTTGGGGGGGCCAAGGGCGCGCTCGAGGCATCGAGCTGCTTCCCGGAATGAAGCACGATTGGCTCGATCCCATTGTCGTCCGTGAAGCCCGACTCCACGATTGACCGGACCCAGTGTTCGTCCTGCCGGCGCGCCGCCAATGATCGTCCACGACACTACCAGGCCACGGCATGAATGCGGGGTGGCGCGCCCTTCAGGTATTACCCCGCGCATCGACCGTTGCGTGATATATTCCGTCAACGAGCAATAGCCTACAGGGACGCGGGCCACAATGATCACGCATCTCCAAGGCCGACGACACCCTTCTGGTCCCCACTTCGCCCGGACTCGTCGCGCCATCACCGCCAGAGCCGCGCACGTGCTGACACCCCGCGCCATTGGGCGCGCGGTAGGGCGGCCGCTCCCGTCAGCTGATCGGGATTCGGCATGGGCGCGCCGCAATGCCACACCATCCATCGCCAACAGAACCACATCGGGTGGAACAACCAGTTTGCCCCGGTGCTGACGGTCGCGCCCGGCGATACCGTCGAGCTCGAGACCGTGGATTCGCTGGGCGGCCAGCTCGGCCGGAACGCCACGCTGGAAGATCTGGCCCGGCTCGATTTCTCGCGGGTTAACCCGGTGACCGG
The DNA here is from genome assembly GCA_963805625.1 of uncultured Candidatus Rokubacteria bacterium. Classification (GTDB taxonomy): domain Bacteria; phylum Methylomirabilota; class Methylomirabilia; order Rokubacteriales; family DASRDR01; genus DASRDR01. The sequence continues at coordinate 13,656 of CAWDVE010000001.1, read as the reverse complement.
CCCGGTTTTTGTCACCGGCACCGAGCCGGGGGACGCGCTCAGGGTGACTTTGCTGGCCTTCACTCCGTCGGGCTGGGGCTGGACCGCCAACATCCCGGGCTTCGGGCTGCTCGCCGATCAATTTCCGGGAACCTGACGGTGGCGCTGATCGTCGGCAACGTCTCTCGCGCCTGGTGGAGCCGGAACGAGCTCGACTGGCGCGTGATCGGGGCCTATCTCGCGGGGCATTGCCGCTCGCCGCGATGGGCTCCATCGTGTACACGGCGGCCGCGCCCGAGTGGCTGTCGCGCCTCATGGGCCTCGTGCTGCTCTCGGCGCTCCCCCTCCATCGCTGGCTCGAACGGGCCCCACGGCGGATGCGGCTCAGGCATTTTCCCCTGCTCAGCGCCGCGACCGGTCTCCTGTCGGCGCTCGTGGCCGCGACCGGACCCGTAAACATGCCGTTCTTCCTGGGCTACGGGCTCCGCCGCGGCGCGTTCGTTGGAACCGAGGCCGCGTGCGCCGCCGCCGTCCATATCACCAAAACGCTGGTATACCGCCGCTACGCCCTCGTGTGACGCTGGAAACCGGCGCCCTCGGCCTCGCGATGGGCGCGGTCATGTTCGTGGGCGCGTTCTTCGGACGTCGCACACTTGACCGGATGACCGATCGCTCGTTCGTCGTGGCGCTCGAGGTCCTGGTCGCCGGCCTCGGCCTGCTCTTCCTGGTCCATCCCCCGCGCTGAAGGAGGGCTCCGATGGCAATCGCCCCCGGACTCGTTGGAGAGGTCGAGATCGTCGTGCGGCCCGACGACACGGCAGACGCGCTCGGGAACACAGGGGTCCACGTCCTCGCCACGCCCCGCCTGGTGGCGCTCCTCGAGCAAGCCGCCATTCGCGCCGTCGCTGGTCATCTCCCACCGGGCACCGGCACCGTGGGGACGCGGATCGATGTCCGCCACCTGGCGGCCACACCGGTCGGCATGCGTGGGACCACCCTGCGCGAGGTCGACGGCCGGCGGCTGATCTTCGAGATCGAGGGTCACGACAAGACTGAACGGATCGTCGAGGGCACGCACGAGCGGTTCCAGATCGACCAGGCCCGGTTCCTTGCGCGCATCGAGGCCAAGGTCCGCCGCTGACATGGAAGGCCGCGTCCGACGCCGCGGGCCGCGCGGCGGTCTCAGCCGCATGAGGACTGGTCGATGATCGGCTGGCGTCCCCCGGTGCGAGCGCAGTGGCGCGCGTCAGGCGCGGACGGGGAAGGCGGGCACCGGGAGCATCATCTCCAGATCATTCTGGCCACCGGCATCGCCCTGAGGATCTTCGTCTACCTCTATCAGAGCCCCTTCAACAACGATGACCACGCCGGCGTCATCACGGCGTTCCTGGCTACCGGACGGTTCCCCGACATCCGCGCGGTCCCGCAAGCCTACCACCCGCCACTTTACTATCTCCTTGCCCTGCCCTGGGTCGTCGCGGGCGGCTGGAAAGCTGCCCAGGCCTTTTCGCTGCTGCTCTCGATCGTGAACCTCTACGTTCTCTACGTCCTTCTCCGAGACGGATCACTCGGGGAGACCTGTCGGGCTCTGTGTCTCTCGCTGGCGGCGTTCCTCCCGCAGCTCGTGCTGTTCGGAAACTATGTGTCGAACGACGCGCTCGCGTTCGCACTCGGCTCCCTCCTCGTCCTTCAAGCCCGCGCCTACATTCGCCGCCCATCCGGCAGCTCCCGGAGGGACCTGGCCCTGCTTCTCGGACTAGGGCTCTTGACGAAGCTGACGTTCGTGGCCTTTGCGCCGTGTCTCCTCGGGCTGGTCCTGGTCACAGAGCGCCGGCGAGGGTGGCGACGAGTGCTGGCAGCCGGGCTCGCGTTTGTCCTGATCGCGGGCGTCGTTGGCTCCTACAAGTTCGTGAACGACATCGTCCGTTACGGCCGGCCAGCCGTCACCGCCCTCGAGCTGGCGCCACCGGGCATCCTCGCTCAGAAGCGGAAGCCCGGCGAGCCGCGTCAGTTCCCGAGCATCGCCACCCTGGTCCGGAACCCGCTGGTGGGCCCGGCCACGACCTCGTCATACCCACTCCTCACGTACGCGACCTTCTGGTACCCCCACATTCCGGAGACGAACCTCCGGTCCGCGACGGCTGATCGGCTCGTCGCTCCCGTCATCTACGTCCTGGCTCTCGGGCCGACGCTCACGATGGGGATCGGCCTGATCCGGCTCGTGTCTCGCCGCCGGTTCGCCGTGGCCGGCCCTCCCCTGTCCACCGTCGAGCGCGAGCGTCGGTCGCTACAGGGTGTGAGTGCCGCCTTGCTCCTCGCCAGCCTGGCGCTTGTCGTCTTCACCGGCTACCGCTCCGAGGTTTGGTCCGTATTCCAGGGGCGGAACCTCTTTCCCGCCACTGCCGGCCTCCTTGCTCTGCTGGCTCTCGGCCTCGAAGCACTCCCACAGCGCGTCCGCCAAGCGACCCATGCCATCCTGGGACTCCTTTACGCCAGCTTCGTTTTCTATTTCGCGCTTCTCTGGCTCGCACCGGGGGGCTGACAGCTTGTCGGGCCGACCCGGCATGGGGAATTCCCGAGGGCGACCGACTCCATGATGCGGCGCCGCAGGATGATGAGGGCGATCAGCATCGGCACAGTGTTCAGGACGGCGGCCGCGCTGAGGAGATGGTAGCCGGCTGAACCGGCCTCGAGATACGAACCCGAGTTCGGCTAGCTCATCCTGTTCTTGATCAATCCGATGATGGCCGTAAGGATCGCGCCGGCCGTGACGTGGTCGCGGAGGCATCATGCGAGAAGGGGGACATGGACATGTCGATGATCCTCAGGATCCTCATCCTTGCGGGCGCCCTGGCGCCGGTCTCGGCCACCGCCCAGCCGCCCATGCCGGAGGTGATCCTCGAGAACCCCTCGGTGCGGATCACGATCGTCACATATCCGCCGGGCACGGGCACCGGGCTGCATCAAGGCATCGAGGCAGAGGTCGGCATCATCGTCGACGGCGAGATCGTCCTCGAAAGCCCATCGGGGCGCACGGTGCTGCGGCCCGGGACTGCCTACTGGCTCCCGGGTCTGACGCCGCACGACACCCGGAACACGACGAGCCGGCCGGTGAAGATGGTCGACATCCTGTTGAAGCGCTGCGACTGACGAGCCGCGCTAGGGACGGGCCGATCTACCGCAGCAGCGCCGACACCATCTCCATCAAGGTCGACCTCAAGACCGACGACCTCATCGAATGCCAGGTCAACGGCCAGCGCTATGACCCGCCGTCCGTGGATGCCGACACCGTCAGGGCCGGGAAGACCGGCCGCATCGAGTTGAAAGGCGCCGTCTTGACGACGGACCACCGCCCGGCCTGGCTGCTCGTGGACAAGGCCTTGGGCTGCTACGTAGCCATGACGACCTCAGATAATGTTGGGCCGCTGCGCTTACAGTAGTGTCTCCACACGGAACTCTGGAAACCACGGCGTTCGGTCTGGGTCGCATCGCCCACTATCCTCAGCACGATGCCCGTGTGGACATCCTGGCCTCCCATGCACACGGACCGATATTCTTCAGCCAGCCGCCCGGCGCCGCCACCGTGACGCTGAATGGCCGGGACGTCTCCTCGCACTTGCGTGCGGTCCGACACAATCGCACCTCCGTCCTCTCTCTGCCATCACGACCGGTCTGAGTCTTCGATATCCCGACGCGGCGGCGCGATCGTCCGCGCCAGCGGGCCTGCGGGGCAGCACCACGTACCCGTAGGGGTCGCGCCGGGATCGGCAGCGGCACTGCCCGTGTCGCTGAGGGTCAGCGCGAAGTGCGTCCCGCACCGCGTGTGCGCCGTTGCGGACGCCACAGCAGGATCGCACGATGCTCACCCCCACGCCCAGCAGCGGCTCCGGACCGGGCAGTCCGGGCAGTGCCAACCCACGCGCGATGGGAAGACGCCCACGTCGACTGCGGCGAGCACATCGGCGGCCAGGCGGTAGAGGCGGACGTTCGCCGCCCGGTCCCCGGTCGTCCAATAGCGGTGGAGCTCGGGCTGTTGGGTCTTCGTGAGCACGTCGAAGCGGACGCCGGTGCAACGGACGTCGCCTGCCTTCCTGACCTGGCGTCCGCTTCGTGCGCGCCGTGCGCCAGCGTGGCCAGAGGGTCGCGCACGGCGGGTCGGCACGACAAGATCCCAGAGGGGCCAGCGGCTCGGAGGGACACGGATCTTACTCGCGCAGCGGGGACAACGCGGGAGAGGGAGCACCACCTTCGGTGACCGCCGCGCCCTCAGACGGCCCGCGTTCGCTGCCCGCCGCGTGGTTCTCCTCGGCAGCGGCCCTGGTGCGGATCGCCTCGATGCGGCCGTCGAGTTCGGCGGCCTCGGCGGCGCGGCCTTGCTTCCGCAACAGTGCCGTGTAGCCCGCCAGAGTCAGGGCCACGTCGTCATGGTCGGTTCCGAGACGTTCCTCCTGAATGGCCAGAGCGCGCTGGTAGAGCCCTTCGGCCTGGGTGAGGTCGCCGATGACGGCGTAGCCGTCGGCCAGGCGGGTGAGGCTCCGCGCCACGCTCGGGTGCCGCGGGCCGAGCGTCTGCGCCTGGATAGCGGGGTCGAGGCATGCGGCCATGGCAGCCTCCCGCGTGGTGCGATTCTCCTTGGCGGCCTCGATCGCGGGATTGAAAGCCATGAACGGGAGGATCAGGCCATCGGGTCGCCCCACGGCCATGCCAAGGACTGCCACCCCCGCGCCCAGAGGCAGGAGCAGCAAGCCTCCGACCAGCGTGCGAGCCAGTACCGACTTGGATGGATGCTTGTCCGCATAGGCCTCACACGCCTGTCGGTCCACCTCGGCGATCGGGACCGCTGGCGCAGCGGGTGAGGGCGCGACGGTCCGGGCCGCGCAGCCGAACTGGGCCACGAGCAGGGGCACCGCCGTCCAGGCCATGATGCGTCGCTTCACTCGGTATCGCATCGCGTCCTCCCTCGTTTCGTCGGGTCGCTGCTCGATTGCTTGCGCCGACGAAAGAGGCAAGGGAACGGCCAGAACGCAGGTGAATGAATCCGAAGGCTTATGGCTCGGCACCGAGCGTTCGCCGGCCAGGAAGTCCCCGGAAATGGGGCAAATCTCGCCGGTCCGACCCAAGCTCGTGACTCCGCTACCCCCACGCCCAGCACCGGCTCCGCACCGGGCAGTCCTGGCAGTGCCAGCCGACGCGCGGCGGGAAGACGCCGGCGTCGACGGCGGCGAGGACTTTGGCCGCCAGACGGTAGAGCCGCACGTTGGCGGCGCGGTCGCGGGTCGTCCAGTAGCGGTGGAGCTCGGGCTGCTTCGTCTTCGTGAGCACGTCGAAGCGGAGCCGGAGGTCCTCCTGGTTGGCGAGGCCGTTCATCGAGGTCGCGTAGCTGTAGATCGAGAGCTGGAGCCAGGCTTCGACGACGATGGGCACGCCTCGAGCCGGAGGGGCGTATCAAGGTCCTGCAGGCGCGGCCAAAGCTGCCGTCGCATCGCCCGTGCGACGCCGCGCGTGGGGGGATCGATGGCGTTGGACTCGTCGTTGCCGGGCAGGTTCGGGCGCGCCCGAGCTCCGCCCGCTGGGCGTCATTGAGGCTCGCCTCGAGGGTGCGCGCCTCGGTGCGGAGGGCGTCCACGCGGCGCTGGAGCAGCGTCGCGCGCGAGGCCGCCCGCGCCTCGCGCGTCGCCTGGCGGTCTGCCTGGGCCTCGAGCCGGAGAATTCGGCGCACCTTGCGGGAGCGGATCGTCGTTGTCATGGACTGGCCTCCTGGTGAGGAGTCATGTCGCGGGGTGTGGGCGCGCACCACGGGGAGGGCGTGGCTCCCGCGTTCGGTGCGGCCATCGCCTGTCGATACGCGTCCCCTGGGCGGCGGCTCCGTCGATCCAGTCTCGACGCCTCGCGGAACCAGTTCGAACCGCCAGTCGTGCCACGGCGGGTTGGTCGGTGCCCTACCCACGTTCCGGGCCTTCCTATTCGGGCTCATGGCGTCGAGGCCTCGCCCGGTGCGCCGGTGCCGGCTTCCGCCCCGGTCGGACTCGGTCGGCCATCCGCCGGCGGTCGCCACCAGGGCTGGGTCGCGAGGAGCTCTCGAATGGCCGCGGCGGTGGCGGTCTCCTCGCCGCGCGGGGGAGGATGTCCTGCGCGCGCGTTGTGCGCACGACGCGCGCGCAGGACACGCGCGCCGTCTTCGTCTCTGTCTTTCTCTGTTCTCTGTCTTTCTCTGTTCTCTGTCTCTGTCTTCCAGGGGGTGAACCCCGCGACATCTCGACCATTTTTCGCGCGAGCTCAGCCGGGACCTCGGACGGTCGGGCCGTCCGGATCCGGCGGAATGGCGGCCCCACCCAGAGGGGTAAGCTCGACAACGGACCTGGTTCGTCTCTCTTTGAGTGATGTCGCGGCGGTCTTGCCGTGAGCCACCACGCCCTTCCGCACGCGGTCGAAGAAGTAGGACTCGAGCTCCCCCAGCGTCATCAACCCGTTGGTCTTCATGAACTCCTGGACTCGCGAATTGGCCTTTCAGTCCGCGCCGGAGATCTCGTCGCCGCCCACATGGAAGTGCCGGTCCGGGAACAACGTCGCCATCTTCCCGAACAGGCGATCGAGGAAGGTGAAGGTCTCCGGCGCGACCGGTCGGTCGCGACCTAGTCGAGCACGCGCCAGCGGCTCGCCGCGGCCTCGTCCGGATCGGTGTCGAAGCCGACCTTCGAGGCGTGTGGTGTGGTGGTCAGCGCCGTGGCAATGACGCGAGACTCAGGACGACCCAAATGGCACGCCGTAGAGGCGGGCCGCGTTCCGCCCGAGGATGTCCTCCGCTACCGAGAGGGCTTCGTCGGACCCGAGCGCGCCCTCGCGGACGAGATCCTCCAGGACCGTGCCGAGCGCGCGGCGGCCCCAGCGCGCGGCGAGCCAGTAGAGGTCCGGCACGCCCGAGGCGTCGCTGGAGAACAGGACTCGGCTCGTCGGAGCCAGGCTGAGGGCTTGCCGGACGATGCCGGGGAGGTCGCTCGCCACGTGCGGGATCGCCAGGCCGAGATCCACGTGGACGTTCGGGTAGAGGGAGGCCAGGTAGCTCAGCTCCCGGACGTAGGGATAGGCGCCGTGGAGCAGGACGAACGGCACGGAGGCGAAGCGCCGGTCCTCGAGGAGCGGGCGCAGAAGGAGCGGGTTCGCCTGGAGGAGATCGACGTCGGAGTCCCCGAAGCCGGTGTGGAGCTGCAGGGGCAGCGCCTGCCGCGCGGCCGCGTCGAGCGCCAGCCGCAGGAGGTAGTCGGTGAGCGGCTTGGCAGCGAGGCGGATGCGGCCCGCGCGTCGCGCCTCGGCGCGGAGCGGCCGGAACGCGCGGGCGGCGTCCGCGCGGCGCGGGGTCCCAACGGCGAGGCCGGTGCGGTAGGCGATGATGCTCTTGAGCCCGACGTGGCCGGCTGCCCGCGCGCCCTCCACGGTGCCGACGAAGGCGTCCACGACGGCGTCGAAGCGCTCGTGGCGGAGGATGAGCTCCTGGGCGAGCGTCTCGAGCCGCAGGATCGCGTGGATCCGGCAGGGCAGGCGCGCCCGCAGCTCCTCGAGCGTCGACATCTCGCCGACCTGGTAGCCGAGGTCGACCAGGAGGACCGGAACGTTCGCATCGCGCAGCATCCGGCCGGCCAGGCCGTCGCCGGCGGCGATGCGCGCCGCCAGGACGGCGTCCACCGTCGGCGCGCAGCCAAGGTACCCGGCCAGTTCCCGGAGCGCCCAGCGGAAAAAGACGGTCGCCGGGACGTCCCGCGCCCGCACGGTCGGGTCGAGGCTCTCGGTGAAGAACTGCTGGAAGATCGCCGGGGTGAGCGCGCCCGGACGGAGCAGCGTGTGACAGTGGTGGTCAAGGATCGGTATGGTCCCGAGGTCGAGCGGCATCGCGCGGCCCGCCTCAGAACTTCCCGAAGTGATGCCGCACCTCGAAGTCCACGGACTCCTTGCTGAACGCCGCCCACTCGGCGCGCTTGACGGCCAGGAACGACCGCGCGAGCAGCGGCCCCAGCGCATCCACCAGCACCGGGTCCCGCTCAAGCTGGTCGAGGGCGTCCTTCAACGTCTCGGGATATCGCCGGATGCCTCGCGCCGCCCGCTCCTTCGCGGAGTAATTGCCGGGGTCCTCGAGCGTCGCCTCTCCGGGGGCGAGCCGACGCTTGACGCCGTCCAGCCCCGTGGCCAGCAGGCCGCCGAGGGCGAGGTACGGATTCGCCGCCGGGTCACACGCCTTGAGCTCCGCGTTGGTCGATCCCGCGCGGTCCGACCGGAACGCGGACGGAATCCGCACCGCCGCCTCGCGGTTGTCGGGGCCCCACGCCGTGTAGGCCGAGGCCCAGAAGTGGGGCTGGAGCCGCCGGTACGAGTTGTAGGTGGCGCACGTGAGGGCGAGCAGCGCCGGCAGATGATGGAGAACGCCCGCGATGAAGTGATAGCCGAGCGGGCTCACACCGTACCGGTCCCGCGGATCGTGCATGAGGGCCCGGCGGCCGCTCCGATCCCACAGGCTGAAGTGGATGTGGCCGCCGTTCCCCGCGCCCTCCGGGAACGGCTTCGGCGCGAGCGAGGCGTGAAGGCCGTGCCGCCAGGCGACGTTCCGCACGGTCTCGCGGTAGTAGACCTGGCGATCGGCCGCCGCGAGGGCGTCGGCGTGCCGGATCGAGAGCTCCTGCTGGCCGTGCCCCAGCTCCGGGTAGTACTGCTCCACCTGGATCCCCTGGGCCTCCAGAGCCGCGACGATGTCGTCGATCACGTGGGCCGCGCTCGTCATCCCCACCGTCGAGAAGCAGAGGCTCTCATCGAGAGGCCGGTAGCTTCCGTCGGCCTCCCGCGTCGCCAGGCTGAACTCGCACTCGAACGCCGCCTGGACGCCGAATCCCTCCGCCGCGCAGGCGGCGATCTGGCGCTTGAGGAACGCCCGCGGGCACGCGCCCCACGGCGTCCCGTCGAGGGCGAGCATGTCCGTCGTCATCGCCGCCGAGTGGGGCGCGTAGGGCAGGACCGTGAACGTCGCGGGGTCGGGCACGAGGCGGATCTCGCCGACGGGCCCCATCCCCTCCACCGGCGTGAGATGGTCCAGCATGTTCATGGCCTGCATGGCGACGGTGAGGCCGATGCCGTCCGCTATCCGCTGGGCGAGGCTCTCGACGTGCGTCGCCTTGCCCCGGGTGACCCCGCCGTTGTCCGTGTAGAGGAAGCGCACGAGCCGCACGCGGGCGGCGCGGGCCGCCGCCACGATCCGGGCGACGGGGGCGGGGCGGGACGCGGGACGCTTGCTCACCATGGGCAGTCCTTTCGCGATTGGCGCTCGACGATCCGGCTCACGATCCGGGCTGGGTCGCGCCCGGCGCGTCCTCGCGAGCGCGCGCCGGGACCAGGATCGCCGTCGCGCCGCCCCCACCGACGAGCCGACGAATCACGCGGCCATCCTACTCCGGCGGGCGGGGCAGCGTCATGGTGCGGGCCGGAACGGAGTGGTCACGCTGGGGTCGTGTCCGGTCGCACGTTTCCGGCGATAATGGCCTGCCACCCGGACAACCATGGCGAAGCGGCAGGTCTCCCGCTCAGTCAGCGACCGCGCCCTCCGCGCCGCGCTCACCGCGCGCGCTCGACCGCTGCGCCTCGCCCCCACTCAAGCCGCGGGCGATCAGCCGGCGCGTCTCGCCGCCGCCGTCAGGGACCGGATCGCGCCGGCCGCTGACTCCCCCCTTCCCCTCGTCGAGCCGATCTGGAGTTTCTGGCTGGATGCCGCCCACCTCGCACGCCTGACCACACTCCTCGCGGCCCGTCAGATCGACGCGCCCATGCCCGGCTCCTCGGGCATCCCGAAGCTCGACCTTCCGCCGTCCCTCGTCGCGCTCCTGACGACCTGGCTCAACGATCACCAGAGCGGCGCCCGGGCTGCCGCGCGGGCGGCCAACTACCTCGCCCACTACGGCCTCCGCCTTCCCGCCCCCAGCACTCCCGACGCCAGCCCCCGCGTGAAGTCGTCGCGCTTTCTCCGCGCGTTCCATGCGGCCCTCGTCGAGGCCCTCCGCCTCGTCCCGCCCGCCGACGCGAGCCACCTGCTCTTCCGGCTGCGGCGCCTCCACGTTCATCTCGCCCAGCGCGCATCGCTGATCGTCGAGGGTGTCCCGCCCCCCGACATCTTCGCGCGCCTCGGCGAGAGCCTCTCCCTCGGCCGCGCCGACCTCCTCACCGCCGAGTGGCTCCTCGCGCGTCCCGAGTTCACCGCCGCGCTCCGCGGCCCGGTCCTCGTCCCCTACCCCGAGCCGTGGATGCCCACGCTCGACCGCCTCCGCCAGCTCACGGGCGCCTTCGACTCGCTCGCCCTCTTCTACGACGATCTCGCCGCGACGTCCGAAGCCCTGCTCCTCTCCATCCGCTTCGGCGACTGGACCCAGTCCGCGCCTCCCGCGGCCGCCACCTGGACCACCTTCTGGCGCCCCGACATCGCCCGGTATCTCGTGGCGTACCAGGAGGTCACGGGCATCGCGTTACCACGCCGGCTCAGCCCGCCATCCTCGTAGGCGGCTTTAATTTCGCGCGCGCCCCGTTGCGGGTTCCTCCCAACCCCGGCGTCCGCAACAAGCGCGGCGCACCGTCACATCTGCCCTGGACCAGCCGTTCGCGTTTGGGTCGTGGGAGATAGTCTCTTAACCGGAAAACCAAAAGGAAAAGAGACCGAGTGGTGGCTCCGACGGGATTCGAACTCGTGCCTAACCCGCGACCACGCTTTCGCTAGTGAGCTCACGAAGTTGGACGCTGTTTAGTTCCGAGAAAGGTGACGGGGCTCAAACCTCAGGCTGGCGACCTCCGATCCTGTGCGTACTTAGCCACCGGGGCCCAAACCTTCCGAATCGGATGAAATCGAGGGTGCTCACTCGCATCGTTCTCAGCTCTTCGTCCACCTGCGCTATGCAGTCTGTCCGGCCGTCGCACCCGATGAGCTCTCCACGCCAAGCTGTATCAGCAGAGCAGGGGCACGGACAGGGCTCTCCTCCCTCGAGATTGAAAGCATCCTGGGGGCGCACGACACGTGAAGCAGCCGCCGTTGGCCTACCCGACGCGTGCTGCGCCAAGGCGGTAACGCGTTCGTCGTGCTGCGCGCGCAACCGCACTGTCGGGGTTCCGTGCTGCTGGCCTTCTGGCGCGGCCAGACCGGCGTAGGCCGGTACCGCCTACTTGCCGAGCGTCTCAGAAACGGGTAGCCCCCGGGCTCCCGCGTAGAACACGATAAGCACTACCGGCACGTCGCCGGTGACGCCGCGATGCACTCCATTCACCATCTCGGGCAGCACGTCGCCGGCCACGAGCCGAATGGTCTGACCGCCGTCGCGCTTCTCCACTAGCAGTTCGCCGGACACGACATAAGCTGCGTTCGGCATGGGGTGGCGGTGCCAGGGAAGCGCGGTCCGCGGTGGGATGGTGATCTTGAGCACCGTCAGCTCGGGCGCCGCGTCCGGGTAACGCTCGTAGGGCGTGCCGTCCCAGGACGCTCCGGCCTTCAGCAGCGTCTCGACTGAGACGCTCGTCGTAACAGCCGCGCAGGCGGCCGTGCACACGAGGAGCCCCGCGACCAGGGCGGTCACCTCGAGCCGCCGATATCGGTCACGGAATGACAATGCGCACCTCCGAAATCAAGGCGGGGCTCGCGCCGCCAGGTTGCGTGCCCGTTCCCGGTCAAGGACAGCACGAGGGAAAGGAACGGGCGACGGCCCTCGGCCAGAGGATACAAGAATCTGCGGCGGCGGTGCACGTCACCTGTGCCGGTCACGAACTCTATCTACTTGTCCGGAGCCGCGCTGCTCAGCGCGCGGTGGCCGGATGCCGTAGTCAATCCTCAGCAGATCCGCGACTTCACGCGGGCTACCGGGCAGCCGGCCCGGGTCAATACGTCAAGATCTTCTCTGTGCGAAGATTTCCATGCTCACCTCCCTCTTCAACAACAGTGGCCTCGACCGTGATAGCCCGCTCGACCGTTTCTCCGCGCTCCATCGTTGAGAAGGTGAGCGTTCGGAGTTGACTCACGTCACCCGGGGCGCAGAGGGGAAGATGGCATTATAGTGCGCCGTCGGTGCCCTGTCATTGGTACCCGACGATGCATTCTCTCGGCACTCTGAATGAGGGCATCGTGACTCGAGGCCGGCCGCCGCGGACCCCGAGGCGGTAGAATCTGCCCCGGGAGGGGCGCACATGGCACGGCGCATCGTAATCGTCGGCGGCGGGGTGATCGGCGCCAGCGTGGCTTGGCACCTCGCTGACCGCGGCCTCGGCGACATCGTGTTGCTTGAGCGCGACCGCCTCGGCTCGGGCACCACCTGGCACTCGGCCGGCAACATCACTTGGCGATTCTCACCTGGGCACGATGCGCCAGTCCACGGCATGTTTCGCTCTATCGAGCGCCTGACCGTCGAGACCGGGCAGGACACAGGCTGGCTCTGGACGGGCCGACTGTTCGTGGCGCTCACCCCGGCCTCGCGCGAGGGTTTCACGCATCATGCTGAGGAGGCGGCCAGGCGCGGCTACGCAGCCCGCTGGCTCGAGCCCGTGGAGGCGCGGCGCCTCAACCCGCTGATCGAGCCGTCCGTGACCGCCGGCATCTGGTTCAATCCGTTCTCTGGCCGGCTCAATCCCGCGGACCTCACCGCCGCGTTCGCGAAGGGCGCTCGAATGAAGGGCGCGCGCATCGAGGAGGGGACGGTCGTCGAGCGGCTGATTACCAGAGGCGACCGCATCAGCGGCCTCGAGACCAGCCGGGGCCCGATCGTGGCCGACGTGGTCGTGGTCGCCGCCGGCCTGTGGTCGCGTAGCCTGTTGGCACCGCTCGGCTGCCACTTGGCGCAGTGGCCCTGCGAGCACATGTACCTCATCGCGGACGTGAGCCCGCAACTCGACCGCCAGACTCCCTCCTTCGTCGTGCCGGATTGCCTCGCCTACGGTCGCGAGGAGGTAGGTAGCTTGCTGATCGGCTTCTTCGACGAGGACGCTATCCCCATCGCGCCCGAAGCGCTGCCGGAGCCGTTCTCGTTCACCTTGCTGGCGCCGCGCGTCGACAAGATCGCACCCTACTTCGAGCAGGCGACCGCGCTGTTCCCGGCCCTCGCAAAGGCGCCGGTCCAGCGCTTCATCAATGGTCCTGAGTCCTTCACGCCTGACGGTCTCCCACTGATCGGTCGGATCGAGGGGATCCAGGACTTGCTGGTCGCCAGCGCCATGAACTCCGCGGGCGTCACCTGGTCGGCGATGGCCGGCACCCTCATCGCAGACCTGATCGAAGGCGGCGAGACCACCGTCGATCCCCGTTCCTGTGCGCCTGGCCGCTTTGGCGACAGGAGCGCCGATGCCGGCTGGCTCCAAGCGCAGGCCTCCGCCTCCGTCAGCGGGGGCTACCGCAAGCAGAACATCCTCCCCTGACGCCGTCGCCATGAGGCGGCGCGGTGCCCTCCGCCAGGCTGAACTGTCCAAACATTCGGCCGACGGTCCCTGGCGGTCCGTGGTCGGGCACGATCAAATCGGCGAATTGATCGATTCCGACGCCGCGTGTTCACGTAGCTGGCTCGACCGCGGCCCCCATGGAGTCTTTCATGGCTTGGCGGCTCGGCGACTCACCGATGAGGTACCGGCCCCGTTAGGTCGAGGCGGACGATCTTTCCCTATAGGGTCAGCGTCTTCGCCGCC